>NZ_JAPDHX010000001.1:0-85170 GCF_025972045.1 Micropruina sonneratiae
ACCCCGACGCCGACTCCGACTCCGACGCCGACGTCCACTGCGACGGGTGATCCGTCGGGGTCGGCGTACCGGACGATCGAGGCCGAGGCTGCGTCGGCGTCGAAGGGTGCGACGATCGGGTCGTCCGCGGTGACTGGGTTGGGCAATGGTGACTGGTTGAAGTTCTCCGGTCTGGATTTCGGGTCGACTGCGGCGAACCAGTTCACCGCGAAGGTGGCCTCGGGTGCTGCCGGTGGGGTGTCGGGCCTGGTCGAGGTGCGGTTGGATTCGCCGACGGCTCAGGTGGCGGGCAGTTTCGCGGTGGCGAACACGGGTGGTTGGACGTCGTGGCGTTCGGTTCCGGCCAACATCTCGGGGGTGAGTGGCGTGCATGACGTGTACGTGACGTTCACCTCGGGGCAGGGCGCCGACTTCGTCGCCATCGACAGCCTCAGCTTCCAACGCCCGGACGGGGCCGTCGAGCCCACCCCGACGCCGACTCCGACTCCGACGCCGACGTCCACTGCGACGGGTGATCCGTCGGGGTCGGCGTACCGGACGATCGAGGCCGAGGCTGCGTCGGCGTCGAAGGGTGCGACGATCGGGTCGTCCGCGGTGACTGGGTTGGGCAATGGTGACTGGTTGAAGTTCTCCGGTCTGGATTTCGGGTCGACTGCGGCGAACCAGTTCACCGCGAAGGTGGCCTCGGGTGCTGCCGGTGGGGTGTCGGGCCTGGTCGAGGTGCGGTTGGATTCGCCGACGGCTCAGGTGGCGGGCAGTTTCGCGGTGGCGAACACGGGTGGTTGGACGTCGTGGCGTTCGGTTCCGGCCAACATCTCGGGGGTGAGTGGCGTGCATGACGTGTACGTGACGTTCACGTCGGGGCAGGGCGCCGACTTCGTCGCCATCGACAGCCTCAGCTTCGGACGGTAGGCACCGGGCTCAGGCGGCGTCCGAGGCGCCGGGTTCGAGCCAGTCGTCCACCTCGGCCAGCCACCGGGCCTTGTCGGCGTCCGACGCCAACGAGGCCCGGATGCTGGAGCGGGCGAGCTCGGCCAGTTCTGGGTCGCTGAAGCCGAGCTGCTCGCGGGCCAGCCGGTACTGCGCGGTCAGCCGGGAAAGGAACAGCAGCGGGTCGTCGGCGCTCAGGGCGACCGTCGCACCGGCGTCCACCAGGTGCCGCAGCGGCACGTCGGCGGCCTCGGCGTACACGCCCAGGTGCACGTTCGAGGTCGGGCACACCTCGAGCGCGATGCCCGAGCGGACGAGTTCGTCGAGCAGCCGCCGGTCCTCGGCGCTGCGGATGCCGTGACCGATCCGGGTGGGTCGCAGGAACTCCACCACCTGCCGCAGGTGGGTGGGACCGAGCAGTTCGCCGCCGTGCGGGACGCCCGGCAGGCCGGCGTTGCGGGCGATCGTGAACGCGGGCGCCCACTCGGCCGTCGCCCCGGCCCGCTCGTTGTTGCTGAGGCCGAACGCCACGACGCCCTCGGGTCCGGCGTAGCGGGCGGCCAGCCGGGCGATGGTGCGGGCGTCCAGCGGGTGCCGCACCCGGCTCGCGGCGAGCACGATCGCGACCTGGACGCCGGTCGCGGAGCTCGCCGCCCGGGCCTCGTCGAGGATGATCTCGATCGCCGGCTGCAGCCCGCCCACGTGCGGCGCGTAGCTGGAGGGGTCGACCTGCAGCTCCAGCCGCCGCGAACCCTCCGCGGCATCGTCGCGGGCCGCCTGGGCGATGATGAACCGCATCGCCTCCTCGCTGCAGACCACCTTGCGGGCCATGTCGTAGAGCCGTTGGAAGCGGAACCAGCCGCGCTGGTCGGGTGGCACCAGCAGGCCGTCGGCGTCCACCAGCGACTCGTGCAGGCCGATGCCGGCCAGGTCGGCGAGATGCTGCAGCGACGCGATGCTCATCGAGCCGGTGAAGTGCAGGTGCAGGTGCGCCTTCGGCAGCGCATCCAGATCCCGCGTCATCGCTCGATGGTGTCACATCGGGCGCTGGGTGTGGGTCGCCGCGATGGCCCACCAGGTGAACCCCGACCAACGCCGTGTCCCCCGCCCAGGACTGGACGGGGGACACGGGCCTATCGAGGGGTGAGGAGCGTCAGCTGACCCTGAGCTTGGTCTTGCTCGAGGTGCTGGCAGTGACTGGCCGTTGCCGCCGAACTTCGCCTTGAGGGTGTGGGTGTCCTTCGAGAGCTTCTTCAGCGTGACCTTGATCACACCCTTCTTTGTGCTGACCGGCATTCTGGAGCGGACGAACGTGCCGTGCCCGGCAGCGGCTCCAGAATGCCCAGGCTGGCTAGCGATCGAACCGCCTCGCGCACCGTCGTCTTGCCCACTCCGAGCAACCGCATCAGCTCGGGCTCGGTGGGGATCTTGGAGTTGATCGGCCACTCACCCGAGGTGATCTTCTGGCGAAGGAAGGCCAGTGTCCGGCGGGCGCGCTCCGATCCGACCTGCACGGGCGACCTCCTCCGACTCTAGCCGCGAGCCAACGGCAGACAGCCGCACGCCACTGCCGCTCCGGCCCACAGCAGCGCGCGACCTACCAGCCGATGTCGCGGCGGCTCAGCTTCTTCTCCGCGACCCGACGCTTGCTGCTGAGCCGGCGCTCCACGGAGCCTCTGGTGCGCCGGGTCGGGCGTCGCCGCCGCGTCGGCACGGTGGCGGCATCGATCAGTTGCGCCGCCCGTTCGAGGCATTCCCGACGGTTGCGCCACTGGCTGCGGGTGTCCTGGCTGGTGACGCGCAGGGTGTCTCCCAGCGCCGCGCGGACCCGCGCGACCGCGGCGTCCGGACCGGTCAGCAGGCGCAGGTCGACCGCGAGCCTCACCCGCGTGGAGCGTTTGTCGACGTTCTGCCCGCCCGGTCCTGACGAACGGACGAACGACCAGTCCAGCGCTTCGGTGGGCACGCCCAACCCGCTCGGGGTGCGCAGGTCCTCGGCGTCTTCCATGTCGACAGTGTGCCGGGACCAGCCCTCTCATTGCCTCCCGCGGCGGAAGCGTCGCTTCAGCTTCAGGTCCGTCGGCAGCGGCGGCGCAGGCAGGCGCGGAATGCTGCCGCGATAGCCGGCGACGCGGCCGAACCGGTCGTCGGGCGCCTCGTTCCACTCCGACCGCATCCGGACGATGTCGTCGTGGTCGCGGCCGATGAAGTTCCACCACATCACGATGCCCTCGTCGAACGGTTCGCCGCCGAGCAGCATCACCCGGGCCGGGCCGTCGGTCGGATTGCTGAGCCGCAGGTGGCCCAGCCCGGCGTCGCGGACGCCGAGCACCGAGCGATCCAGCCGGACGCCGTCGAAGTCGACGTGGCCGGTGTCGACCAGGACGCCGTGCTCGTGGTCGGGGTCGACCGCCACCTCCCAGGTGGCGCCCGCGTCCAGGATCACCTCGGCCCCGAGCAGCGGGGTCTGGGTGTGCACCGGCGAGGTGGCGCCGGCGAGCGATCCGATGAACACCCGCGCGGTCACGCCGGGCTCGGTCACGGCGTCCGGCACGTGGTGCTGGAACTCGCGGATCAGGTCCTTCTCGGCCTCGGGCAGCGCGACCCACAACTGGACGCCGTGCAGCAGGTCGCGCTCGGGGGTGGACACCTCCGAATGCGCGATGCCGTAGCCGGAGGTCATCAGGTTCACCTCGCCGGGCCGCACCATCGCGTGCACGCCGCCGGAATCGCGGTGCTCGATCTCGCCGGAGAACAGCCAGCTGACGGTCTGCAGCCCCGTGTGCGGGTGCGGCGGGACGTCCATGCAGATACCGGTCTCGGGGCCGTAGTGGTCGGCGAAGCACCAGGCCCCGACGAACGAACGCCGTAGCGACGGCAGAGTGCGACGCACGGTCAGCGCGTCCTCACCCAGCGTCACCTCCTTGGGCTCGACCAGCTGGATCTGCTCGGGATCGTGTGCGGGATCGGCCAGGCACTCGTGCCACTCAGCCCTGGTCTCGGTGTTGCTCATCGCGCCTCCTCGCCCGGTGGTGGCCCAGCCTAGGCCGACCCCGCCGCAGAAATCAGCCGGGCAGCACGTCGCCCGAGGGCCAGGTCTGCTTGATGAAGTCGGCCACCTCGGGGCTGTGCAGAAACTCCTCGAGCTTCGCCACGCCGGGGTTGGTGTTGTCGGTGCGCCACACCAGCAGGTTGGCGTACGGGTTGTCCTCGACCTTCTCGACGGCCAGCGCGTCAGCGGTCGACAGGCCGGCGGTCAGGATGAAGTTGCCGTTCACGAACGCCAGGTCGATGGCCGGGTCGTCGAGCTGCTGCACGATCACCTCAGGCTGGTTCTCCACAAACTTGAAGCCCTTCGGGTTCTGCTCGGCGGTCAGGTTGAGCACGTTGGAGTCGTCGGTGATGCCGGTCAGCAGCCCCGCGGTCTCCAGCACCCGCAGCCCGCGGATCTGGTTCGACGCGTCGTTGGTGATCGCGATCGAGGCGCCCTGAGGCAGGTCGGCCAGCGAGGTGTACTTCTTCGAGAACGCCGCGTACGGCTCGATGTGGACGCCGGCGCCGTGCTCGAAGGCGTACCCGCGCTCCTTGATCTGCGCCTCCAGGTAGGGCAGGTGCTGGAAGTAGTTGGCGTCCAGCTCCTTGGACGCCAGCGCCTCGTTGGGCTGCACGTAGTCGTCGAACTCGACGATCTGCAGGTCGATCCCGGCGGCGGGCGCCAGCTTCTCCTTCACGAACTCGAGGATCTTCGCGTGCGGCACCGGGCTGGCACCCACCGTGACGGTGGTCAGCGCGGCGGACGACTCGGTGCCGCTCGGGCTGGCGGCGGGGGTGCCGCTGCAGGCCGCGAGCGCCAGGGTGGCGGCGCCGGCGGCCACTGCGGCCAGTAGTTTCCTCAGTGTTGACATCGGTGTTTCTCCTTGTGGGTTGTTCGTTGGGGGTCAGAGGGTCAGCGGTGGTCGACCCGGCGGACGACGGCGTCGCCGACCAGCTGGACGAGTTGCACCAGGGCGACGAGGATCACCAGCACGACGAGCATCACCTCGGGCTGGAAGCGCTGGTAGCCGTAGTTGTAGGCCAGCCGGCCCAGCCCGCCGCCGCCGATCAGCCCGGCCATCGCCGAGTAGCCGATCAGGGCGACGACGGTGGTGGTGATGCTGGCGACCAGGGAGGGCAGCGCCTCGGGGACCAGCACCTTGGTGACGGTCTGGGCGCGCGTCGAACCCATTGCGTGGGCGGCGTCCACCTTGCCGGGGTGCACCTCGCGCAGGGACGTCTCGACGAGCCTCGCGAAGAACGGCACCGACGCGATGGTCAGCGACACCGAGGCGGCGATGGGGCCGATGGAGGTGCCGACGATCCAGCGGGTGAAGGGGATCAACGACACCATCAGGATCGCGTACGGAATGGAGCGGGTGATGTTCACCAGCACGCCGCCGAGCAGCACGTTGACGGTTCGGTTCGCGGCCAGGCCGCCCGGCTGGGTGACGAACAGCACCACGCCCAGCGGCAGGCCGAACAGCACGGTGGCCAGGCCGGCGAGGCCGACCATCTGCAGCGTTTCGCCGAGGGCCGGCCACAGTGCCTCGGTGATCGCCGGGTTGCTCACCAGGTCGTTCCAGAAGTCGTTCATGCCGCCGCCTCCGCACCGGACGCCGTCCGGCCGGCCTGGGCTCCGTGCCGGCGCAGCGCGGCGAGCACCTCGTCGACGGCCAGCGCTGAGGGCACCAGCACCCGCTGCCGGTGGAAGGCCACCCCGCCGAGCGACTCGACGGTGCCGGCCAGCACCGGCAGGTCGACGCCGAACTGACGTCCGACCGTAGCCAGGGCGGGCACGGCGCCCGCGCTGACGGCGTCCAGCACCTCGACGGTGACGCCGGCGGCGGAGTCCGGCTCGGGGGTGGGTGGCAGCGCCAGCAGCAGCTCACTGAGCCGGCTGCCGAACCGGCCCACCACCTCGACCAGCGGGCCGGATTCGACCAGCCGTCCGGCCTCGAGCAGCGACACCGAATCGCAGATCCGCTTCACCACGCTCATCTCGTGGGTGATGATCAGTACCGCCAGCCCGAGCCGCGCCTTCAGGGCGGCGATCAGGTCGAGGATCTCGCCGGTGGTGGCCGGGTCGAGAGCGCTGGTCGGCTCGTCGCACAGCAGCACGTCGGGGTCGGTGGCGAGCGCCCGGGCGATTCCGACCCGCTGCCGCTGACCGCCGGACAGTTGCGCGGGGTAGGCGGCTCCGGAGTCCCCGAGGCCGACCAGGCCGAGCAACTCCTGAGCCTTGGCGGCACGCTCGGCGCCGCCCAGTCCGGCCAGTTCGAGCGGGTAGGCCACGTTGCCGGCGATGGTGCGCGAGTCGAACAGGTTGGCCTGCTGGAACACCAGCCCCAGCCGCCGCCGCGCCTTGCGCAGTGGCGCCGAGCGGACAGCGGTCAGATCCACCCCGTTGATCTCGACGGTGCCGCTGGTGGGCCGGTCGAGCAGCGCGATGGCCCGCACCAGCGTCGACTTGCCGGCCCCGGACTGGCCGATCACGCCGTGCACCGAGTCGGCGGGCACGCTCAGCGTGACACCGTCGAGGGCGCGTATCTCACGGTTGGGTTGACGGTAGACCTTCTTCAGGTCGGTGACGGTGATCACGGGGAGGGTCCTGTCTGGTCGGGGCGGCAGACAGCACGGCCGGACGGCGTCCGGTCCCGTGGGCAGGGAAGGGCCAGTGGAAGCCCTGGTGGTCGTGCTGTCGCGGGAAGGAGATCAGCGGCAACACATTCGCACGCGCATCATCGTCGACGCTGCACGGAGCAGGCGGACGGGACGGGGCGACATGCTGAACACGAGCTCATTCTGCCGCGCCGTCCCGTCCGGGCGCAAATCGTAGTACTAAAGAGGTCAGTTGTTTGTATTTCGACTTGTCGTTGTGGATTCACCGGGCCGCAGGTTCGTCGACGGCGCGCCGCGGAGCGGGGGTGGTGGCCCGCCAGCGGCGCACGAACAGCACCACGATCGTGCCCAGAGTGATGGTCGCGACCGGCAGCAGCATCGCCTGCGACATGGCGGCGGAGAACCCGTCGACCAGGAACGACGGCAGCTGTCCGCTGCCGAATCCGGCGTCCGCCGACCCACCGGGCAGGTTCGCCTCGAGCCGCGCCTGCATGACCGCGGCGATGGCCGCCGAGCCGATCACCGAGCCGATGGTGCGGGTGGTGTTGTAGATGCCCGAGCCGGCCCCGGCCTGCCGCGGCGGCAGGTTGCGGGTGGCGGTGGTGGCCAGCGGTCCCCACACGCCCGCCGAGCCGATGCCGACCAGCGCCGCCGGCAGCAGGAACAGCGGCAGCGCGGTGTCGGCCCGCATCAGGGTCGAGTACCACAACAGGCCGCCGCCGAAGAGCAGCATGCCGGGCAGCAGCAGGACCCGCGGGTCGGTGCGGTCCAGTAGGCGTCCGGCCAGCGGCGACAACACCCCCGACAGCACCGCGGTGGGGATCGTCAGCAGCGCCGCGTCGGTCGGGGTCAGCCCACGGGCCAGCTGCAGGAAGAACATCATCGGCAGAGCCATCGCCGTCACGCTGGCACCCACGGTGGCGATGGCCAGGTTCGACAGCGAGAAGTTGCGGTCGGCGAAGAGGGCCAGCGGCACCAGCGGTTCGGACGCCGTGCGCGACTGCTGCCAGGCGAACAGCCCCAGCACCAGCAGCCCCGCGACGATCAGCGACCAGACGCTGACCGGTCCCCAGATCACGCCCCAGTCGTAGGCCTCGCCCTCTTGCAGGCCGAAGACCAGCAGGAACAGCCCGACCGCACTGAGCAGCACGCCGACCATGTCGAAGCGGTGCCGGTGGGTCTCCAGCGCCGGCACCAGGAACCACGCCAGGACGAAGCCCGCGACCCCGACCGGCAGGTTGACGAAGAAGATCGCCTCCCAGCCGAAGGCGTCCACCAGCGCGCCGCCGGCCAGGGGGCCCACCAGGGTGGCGACCCCGGCGGTGGCGCCCCACAGGCCCATGGCGGCGCCGCGTCGATCGGCGGGGAAGGTGCGGGTGATCAGCGCCATCGACTGTGGGCTCATCAGCGCCGCGCCCAGGCCCTGCACGGCGCGCATCGCGACCAGCATGCCGAGGCTGGTCGAGAGCCCGCAGCCCAGCGAGGCCAGGGTGAAGACGGCCAGCCCCGTCAGGTACACCCGCTTCGGTCCGAAGGCGTCGCCGAGGCGTCCGGAGATCAGCAGCGGCACCGCGAAGGCGAGCAGGTAGGCGCTGGTCACCCACACCACGTTGTCGAGATTGCCGGTGTCGGGGTCGAGGGCTGTCTTGATGGCCGGGTTGGCCACGGAGACGATCGTGGTGTCGACCAGCAACATGAAGAAGCCGACGATCACGGCCCACAGCGCCGGCCAGGGGCTGTGGGGTGCGGACGCCGCGGTGGCGTGGGCCGGCGTGGTGCCGGTGGTTGGTTGGTCGGTCATCGGCGGGCAGCCTCTCGGGGTTCGGGGTCGGTGGTCGCGGCGGCCGGTTCGGCCTCGTCGCCCCACGCGAAATCGTGGTCGTCGAGTTCGGACAGCAGGGTGTCGAGCCAGCCCAGCTCGGCCTCCAGCAGCACCAGCGCCCGCTCGATCTCGATCAGGTACTGGCGGGGGACGCCCCGGTCGGTGGCCTTGCGGCGTCCGGGGGCGAGCAGTTCGCGCTCGACCAGCAGGCCAGCGCGCCGGCGGCACAGCAGGTCGACGACCTCGTCCCGGTCGAGGTTGTGGGCCTCGGCCAGGGCGATCTGGAACTGTTCGGGGCAGTCGGTTCGCGGCAGTTCGCGGCGCACCCACTCGGGCACGATGCTGCGACCGGCGTCGGTGAGCGTGTAGGTGGTCCGCTCGGGTCGGTTGCCCGCCCGGTCGACCCCGACCTCGTCAAGCAGGCCCTGCCGGCACAGCCGTGCGACCGTGTGATAGAGGGTGCCGTTGGTGATCGTGACGAGCCGGTCATCGTGTCGTTGGCGCATCAGCTTCAACATCTCGTAGGGATGCATGTCACCCTCGCGGAGCAGACCGAGCACCATCACCCCCAGTGGGGTGAGCCGGTCGAGCGGGTCCTTCATCGTTGGTCCATTCAGAATGATCAGTTGCGATTAATCCACATGGACTATATGTCGATGGCGACGCGGAGACAAGTCCCGGTGCGGACGGGGCCCGGGACGGGTGAAGGGCGCCGGTTCAGCCCTGGGTGGGCCAGTAGTGAGCCTCGTTGCGGGTGGCCGCACGGGCACCGAAGATGGCCTGCCCCACCCGGACGCAGGTGGCGCCCTCGGTCACGGCCAGGGCGTAGTCGCCGGACATGCCCATCGACAGGCCGCCCGGTCCGACCAGCCCCGGGTCGCTGTCCCGGGCCCGGTCGCGGAGCTCGCGCAGCCTCACGAAGCAGGCCCGGACGGCGTCGGCGTCCGCACTGAACACGGCCAGCGTCATCAGGCCCCGCACGCGCAGGGCGGTGTAGCGCGGCAGCTGCCGCAGGAAGCCGACGACCTCCTCGGGGGGCAGCCCGTACTTCGACTCCTCGCCGGAGGTGTTGACCTGCACGAACACGTCCAGCGAGCGCCCGGCCGCCTGCAACCGCCGATCGAGGGCCTCGGCCACCCGCAGGCTGTCCAGGGCCTGGAACTCGTCGGCGAACGCGGCGACGTCGCGGGCCTTGTTGGTCTGCAGGTGCCCGATCACCGACCAGGACACGTCGAGGTCGGCCAACTCGCCGTGCTTGCGCTTGGCCTCCTGCACCTTGTTCTCACCGAGCTGGTGGCAGCCGGCCGCGATCGCGTTGCGCAGCCGCTCCTGCGGAACGGTCTTGCTGACCGGCAACAGCCTGACCTCGTCTGGGTTCCGGCCCACCCGTTCGGCGGCGTCGGCGATGGTGGCCCGCACCGTCGCCAGCCGGCCCGCGAAGTCCTCCACGCTGGTGGCGGTCGGGTAGCTGGCATCGGCGGGCATGGCACCACCGTAGTGCCGCACACGCGGGCGTCGCAGGCCGGATCAGGCCGGTAGCAGCCAGTCCACGGCCTGCCGGGCCGTCCAGCCCTGCGGGTGCAGCTCGATCAACCGTCGCGAGCCCGCCAGGTCCTGGCCGAGAGTGACCGCCGGCTGCTCGACGTAGCCGCTGCGGCGCAGCTGACCCAGTCCGATGTTCGCCATCAGGGCGTTGCACAGGCACTTGCGACCCGCGGTATCGGCGACCTCACCGCCCTTGCGGGTGAACATGTGCACGGGCTCGGACGCGCACCGGTAGCCGACCGAGCCGTCCGGACGCTCCACCGGAGCGCGCAGGTAGCCCAGGTCGCAGATCCGTTCGCGGGTCGCGTACGCCTCCTGGTCGGAAAGGGTGTCGTCGAGCTCGGCGACCTTGAACGGGAAGCCGGTCGGCGAGGCGCGCGGATCGTTGCGTACCCGCAGGGTGCCGGCCGCGAGCTCGCCGAGCAGCCGACGCTTCAGGCTGGGCAGCAGCCCCGATTCGTCGGCCATCGCGAACAGCGTGCCGATCTGGACGCCGGCGGCGCCCACCGCGCGCGCCTCGGCGACCTTCTCGGGGGTGGCGTAGGCGCCGGCCAGCCAGAACGGCACGCCGAGCTCGGAGATCTTGGTCAGGTCGGCGATGTCCTTGGGTCCGTAGACCGGTTCACCCGCCTCGTCGAGCACCATCCGGCCGCGCGGTGGCGCGCTGTGCCCGCCGGCCCGCGGTCCCTCGATGACGAAGCCGTCCGGACGGGTCTGCGGGTCCCGGTTGAGGTAGGTGGCGAGCACGTGCAGCGACACGATCGCCAGGAACTTCGGTCGGCTCATGGCCGGCAGGTCGGCGCCGAGGTAGGCGACCGGGTCGAGTTCGGCGTAGTGGGTGCGGGTGGCGTCGGCCACGTCGATGGTGAGCCGTCCGGGGCGCCCGGCGGCGAACTCGGTGAGCAGCCGGGGGATCTCCCGCGGCACCCCGGCGCCCATGATCACGTAGTCGACGCCGGCGAGCATGGCGCCCAGGATCGCGCTGGGGTTGGCGGTCTGGATCTTCTCCAGCATGTTGATGCCGACCACGCCCGTGTGGCCCTGTTTCGCCAGCCACACCTCGGTGAAGTTCGCCGCGAGACTCAGCTCGATCGCTGCCCGGCTCGGGTCGATGGTCAGGGTTGGGTGCGGCCGGTAGGGCTGGCCGGGGCGCCGACCGCCCTCGATGAAGTAGCGCTCCAGCACCCGGCGGGCGATCGCCGGTGACGGAAAGTGGGCCAGTGCGCGACGACGGTGCCCGCCCGGGTCGCCGTCGGCGAGGGTTCGGGCCAGGACGCCGTCGAGCGCGGTGCCCGACACCACGCCGAGCTGACCGGCCAGTGACACCTCGTGGGCGAGCTGCCACGACGACACGGCGACACCCATGCCGCCCTGGATGACGACCGGGTGAGTGCGCACGGGGAGAACCATGCACCTACGGTAGCGTAAGTTACGCTTTCGTAGGTAATCTCACGGCACCGGCCAGCAGGACGCCGAGCAACCGCTGCTGCAGCCATATCGGCAGTGCCGGCCCGCCCTCGGCGAACACGTCGGAGGGGACGCCGAACACGTGCTTGGGAACGAACCAGTAGCCGCGCCGCACGCTCAGCACGGCGTGGTCGGCGCTGCGGGCCGCGTCGCAGGCGATGTCGCAGCCCGAGTTGCCGGCCCCGACGACCAGCACCCGGCGTCGGTTCAGCTCGTCGGCGCTGCGATAGGTCACCGAGTGCCGCACCTCGCCGGTGTAGCCGGCCGGCGGGGCCGGCACGATCGGGTCCCATTGGACGCCGGAGGCGGCCACCACCCGGTAGTGCACGCGCCGTGCCGTCGGAGCGGGTGACCCGCCAGCGGCCGTCTTCGGTGGGC
The DNA here is from genome assembly GCF_025972045.1 of Micropruina sonneratiae. GTDB lineage: Bacteria > Actinomycetota > Actinomycetes > Propionibacteriales > Propionibacteriaceae > Micropruina > Micropruina sonneratiae. Next base: position 11,798 of record NZ_JAPDHX010000001.1, read on the forward strand.
TCGAGCGAGCTGACTTCGACGCCGAACTCGATCGGCGCGACCAGGTCGTGGGCGTCGGCGAAGCTCCTCAGGTAGCGCAGAATCTGCCGGTCGCGAGCCCTGCCGGGCCGGCGCCGATGATGCACGTGTCGGACATCACCCTCCTGGTGTTCGCGAGGATGGTACGTCCTTCGGCGGGTTACGGCGGCAGCAGCATCCAACTGGTCAGCACGGCGCCGTCGCGGCGCGCGGCGTCCATCACCGCCTCGACGTCGATCAGCGTGCCCTCGACGAGCAGCGGCTGGTCGAGGCTGGTGTCGCCCGACCAGGTGACGGCCGTGTCCGGGGGCGGGACGAAGCGGCGTCCGGCCAGTGCGTGCACGACACCGGCGGCCCGCACCTGCGGCGAATCCGCCGACACCATCGTCACCTCCTCGACGCCCGACAGTCCGAGCAGGGTTCGTTCGATGAGGCTCTGCAGGCGGTGGCTGGTGGCGAACACGAGAGTGAGCAGGACGTTGTTGCCGCGGCGGTCGCCGGTGGCGAAGAACTCGATGCTGACGCCTCGCCCGCTGATCACCTCGGCCACCGCGGTCAGCGAACCGGGCCGGTCGGCGGCGCGCACGTAGGCGACGTAGCGCACCCGCACCTGACCGGTCGACGCCAGGTCGCGGATCGGCGTCCCACTGATTCGCTCCATCATCGCGGTGCTCCCATTCCGACACGCTACGGCAGTGACGTTTCGTCGGTGTTGCGTCACGGTTGCGGACTCGGTCGGTCAGGTGCGCCGCACACCTTGCCCACACGTCTCAGCTGCGGCCTCGTCTCCACGTGCTGCTCACCATCGCTGCCGGACTCGGCCCGCTGCCCATCGACCACCCCGCCGACGCCCTGCACTACCGGATCACCACCCTCATCCAGCAGCAAGTCGAGATGGAATACCAAGAAGCACTCACCATCACACAGGCCCACCGACCCATGTCCCAACCCCCCAGTACGCATCGACCCGACCGCGGCCGCAACCGCGACATCAGCATCTGACACCCCATCGAAAGGAACCGCCATGGCGATCCATCCCAACTGGAACCAGCCCCTACCGGAGTGGCTGTCCCTGCAACAAGCTGCTGCCCTTTACGGGGTCAGCGTCGACACGCTGCGACGCCGTATCGAGGCGGGCCGCCTGCCCGCCTCCCGCTTCGGCGAGCGGCTCATTCGTGTTCGATCCGAGGATCTCGACCGCCTCTTCCGGCCGATTCCCACCGGCCTGACCTTCACCCGCCGCCGCGCATGACCCACGCGAGCGGCACCCTCGCTACTGCTCGAGCAGAACGTCCAAGACCCGCGGCGCGTGGAAACGGCGCCCGTACACACGCTCGTCGTAGGGGGCGAGGATGTCGTGGGTGACGAGCGAGTCGATGAGCTTCTTGGCGCCGGCCTTGCCGATGCCCAAGACTCTGGCCGCCTGAGCGACAGTGAACGTGGGTTGACCCACCGCGAAGTCGACGAGCAACCGGGCGTTTCCGGTACGGATCGGGGTGGACTGAAGACTTTCCTTCAGTTCGGCCTGGACCCCTGCCAGAGTCGACATCCGTCTCCGTGCAGCGTCGGCCGAATCCGCCAAACCCTGGGCGAAGAACTCGACCCAGGTGGACCAGTCGCCATCGGTCGAGACGGCGAGCAGCGCGTCGTAGTACTCCTGCCGGCGAGCCTCGAACCAGGTCGACACCGAGAGAGTCGGCTCGGTGAGAACACCGGACGCGTACAACTGCAGGACGATCAGGAGTCGTCCCAGCCGTCCGTTGCCGTCGTGGAAGGGGTGTAGTGCCTCGAACTCGTAGTGACCCATCGCCGCAGCCACGACAGGATCGATGCGATCGTCGTGATCAGCCTGCATCCACACAGTCAGGTCGCGTAGTCGCGCTTCGAGATCGGCTCCTGGAGGCGGCGGAACGTACCGCGCCGCTTTGATGGGGATCTCGCCCGGCGGCACGCCCTCCCGACGTCCGATCACTACTTGTACCGGTCGCACCTGCCCGGAGTGCTCACGCTCCGACGGCGTTCCGCGCATGAGCATGCCTTGCAGATTGGCCAGACTGGACGAGCCCCAACCCCGGCGTTCCTCTGCCCAACCGAATGCGGTCTCGGCCACGATCACGTAGTTGAGCACTTCACGAAGCGAGGGGTCCTGCAGGTCGTCGGAGTCGGCGGCCAGGACTCGCGCCGGAGGTTCGTAGGTACCTTCGAGCGCGGCAGTTGACTGGGCTTCCAGACGCAGCGTGGAACTCCTGAACAGCCTGGGGTTGGGCAGCCGCTGGGCGGTCGAATCCAGTGCGGCAAGAGCTGCGCGTGCATCGCCGACGTGCCGATACGCGCGACCGCTCAGCTCCGGGCTGTCGTCTGCCAGAGGATTGGGGAGAAAAGCCCAGTGTTCCCAGGCACCGCCGCCGGGGTGTGAGCCGCTGATCGGAACGAGTGTGCCGAACGGTGCCTTCTGGAACAGTTTGACGTCCACAATGCAACACTACTGGCAGTTGTGGAAACTTTCATCGATGTGATTGATCCAGAGGCCGCAACGCGACGAAGCACTCGCGCAGGCCTCGCGCGGCGACTGCGTGCATCGCGAGGACGACGGCGCGAGGACCACGAGAAAGATAGCGCACATTTAGCGCACGAGATGGCCGTTGGGTCGACGTGCAACCTCTCAAACAGAGGTTTCACCCCTAGCCAGAGCAGGAACAGCAGTGGCGGAGGATACGAGATTCGAACTCGTGAGGGTGTGAACCCAACCCGCTTTCCAAGCGAGCGCCATAGGCCTCTAGGCGAATCCTCCGTCGGAGAGAATACCGGGAGCCTGTGACCGGGGCCAAACCGGTGACCTGCTTCACTGAACCGATGGAAGCCTCGATGCAGACCCGCCCCGGCTGGAAGCAGCGGATCCTGGCGAGCCTCGTCGACTATCTGGTGATCGCGGCCTGGTTGCTGGTGCTCACCGGTTTCTCCTTCGTCATCGCGCCGTTCCTGCCGCCGCTCACCGGGCGGCAGGACCTGCTGGCGACCGACGTGATCGTGCTCGGTGCCACGGTGTTCCCGGTGTGGCTGTATCTGAGCCTGACCGAGGCGTCCGAAGCGGCCGGGACGTTGGGCAAGCGGGTTCAGCACCTGGCCGTCCAGGCCGCCGACGGAGGACGGGCGCCCTGGCCGCGAATCGCGCTGCGCAACGTCGTCAAGCTGCTGCCCTGGCAACTCGCGCATCTGGGCGTGTCCCGGTTCATGCTCGATCAGCAGTTCGGGGTCGCGATCGCCTGCTACGTCGCCTCCTGGCTGCTGCTCATCGCGACCATTGTGATGGCCGCCCGCGATCCCCAGCGCCGGGCGTTGCACGACCGGTTGGCCGGCACCCGGGTGATCACAACGGCTCAGTCGAACCGTTTGGTCACGCGGCCTCCGTCGACGTCGGTGTAGGTGAGCGACGAGAACACCCGCTGCTCGGCCTTCGGCATCCGGGCCGCGGCCAGCACCACCAGCCTGCCGTCCAACGTTCCGGACGCCGTCTCCAGGCCCTCGCCGGCGGACGTCACCACCGCGTCGCTCGCCCCGGTCGGCAGCACGACGGCTCCCACCGCGAGACCGTTCGCCTCGCTCGACCACCCCGCGAGTGTCTGCACGGCCTTCGGTTGGTCGACCCGTTCGCCGAAGTGACCGTCCTCGGTGATGCCCACGACGTCGAGCGAGCGGTCGGAATAGATCACGGCGGTGCGTCCCGTCCGGTGCAGGGTCAGCGTCAGGGTGGGCGCGACCTCGCCGAGCTGGTTGTACATCGGACCGCCCTGCCAGCGCCACAGGTAGCCGTCGACCCCGGGGAACTCGCCGTCGGCGTCCGCGACCAGGTAGCCGGCGGTGGCGTCCAGGTCGTTGTAGGTCCGCTGGTCGAAGCTCACCCCGTTGAAGTCGTCGACCGACGGGCGTCGAAACGAGATCCAGTCGTAGCGGTGGGGCAGGAAGGTGACGACGAGCCGCGGCCCCAGCTGCGTCCAGGTCAACTCCCGACCGTTGGTCACGCGGTGCTCGGTGACTGTCGTGCCGTCGGGCCGGGTGACGGTGAACTCCACTTCGTAGCCGGTGCCGGTCACGGTCGCGCTCGCCGCGATCCGAGTGGCCCCGGCTCCTTCCGGCACGTCGGTACCGTCGCCGAAGACCACGGTGTCCTCGCTTCCCACCGAGGCGGACGCCGAGGGTGTGGCGGGTCGCGGTGTGGCCAGCACCGGGACATCGCCGGTCAGGTGGCCACCCAGCCCAGCCCAACTCACCAGCGAGGCGACCACGGCGAGAGCGGCCACGCCGGCCAGCCGGCGCGCGGTCCGTGCGGTTCGCCGGCGGCGTCCGGTCGCCAGCAGGGCGTCCACGTCCAGCTCGTCCTCGACGGTGTTCGCGGCTAGCTGCAGGTCCCCACGGAGCTGCTCCTCGATCGCGATCATCGCACCGCGCCGGCTCTGATTCTCAGCGCGGCGGCGGTCTCGGCCTCGGACAGGTCGTGGAGTAGCGCAGCACGATCACCCGGCGTTGCTGCGGCGGCAGCGCCTCGAGCACCCGGGCAGCCTCGACGGGGGCAACGGGCCGGTTCGGTGGGCGCTGTGACGTCCCCTACACTGGGGCCCAAGGTCCCCGCGCGGCGTTACCTCGCCCAACTCCCCCAGGGCCGAAAGGCAGCAAGGGTAAGTGAGCTCTTCCGGGTGCGCGGGGACCCCTGCACGTCCCCGTCCGGCTGCCGCCGCCCGGCTCGATAGTTGTCCTACCCAGCACGTAAGGTGCCACTCGTGGACGACGAGCGCGACGAACTGTTCGAGGCCGAGGAACCGTTCGACGAGCCCGAAACGTTCGACCAGGACGGCCCCGACCTGTTCGGTGCCCCGCCCGTCGACGCCGAGCCCGCCCCACCGGTCGCCGTCGGGCGACCCGAGGCGCCGCTCGCGCTGTACCGGCGCTACCGCCCCGACACCTTCGCCGACGTCATCGGCCAGGAGCACGTCACCGAGCCGCTGCAGCGGGCACTGACCAACAACCGGGTCAACCACGCCTACCTGTTCTCCGGGCCGCGCGGCTGCGGCAAGACCACCTCGGCGCGCATCCTGGCTCGCGCGCTGAACTGCGAGAAGGGCCCCGGTCCGGTGCCCTGCGGCGAGTGCCAGTCCTGCCGTGACCTGGCCCGCGGCGGGTCGGGGTCGATCGACGTCATCGAGATCGACGCGGCCAGCCACGGCGGCGTCGACGACGCCCGCGACCTGCGCGAACGCGCCTTCTTCGCCCCGGTGTCGAGCCGCTACAAGATCTACATCGTCGACGAGGCGCACATGGTCACCACGGCGGGCTTCAACGCCCTGCTCAAGGTCGTCGAAGAGCCGCCGCCGCACGTCAAGTTCATCTTCGCCACCACCGAGCCCGACAAGGTGATCGGCACCATCCGTTCGCGCACCCACCACTACCCGTTCCGGCTGGTGCCGCCCAAGACGCTGTCGGCCTACCTGGGCTCGCTGTGCGAGGCCGAGGGGGTCAACGTCGACGCCGCGGCGCTGCCGCTGGTGGTCCGGGCGGGTGCCGGATCGGTGCGCGACTCGCTGTCGGTGCTCGACCAGTTGCTCGGCGGTGCCGGCGCCGACGGCGTCACCTACTCGCAGGCCGCCGCGCTGCTCGGGTACACCCCCGATGCCCTGCTCGACGAGATCATGGACGCCTTCGCCGCCGGTGACGCCAACGGCGTGTTCGCGTCCATCGACAAGGTCATCGAGGTCGGCCAGGATCCGCGCCGCTTCGCCGAGGACCTGCTGCGCCGGTTGCGCGACCTGATCATCGTGGCCGCCGTGCCGGACGCCCTCAGCTCCGGCCTGGTCGACGTCGCCGCCGACCAGGCCGACCGGCTACAGGGCCAGGCCACCGCGATGGGCCCCGGCGAGTTGACCCGGGCCGCCGAGGTGATCGCCGTGGGCCTGACCGAGATGCGTGGCACGACCGCACCTCGCCTGCACCTGGAACTGATGTGCGCCCGGGTGCTGCTGCCGGCGGCCGACGCGGGTGACCGCGGCGTCCACGCCCGGCTCGACCGGCTGGAACGCCGGCTGGACATGACCGCGCCCGAGGCCGTCTCGACCGCCCCGGTGGCCGCGGACGCCGGACCGGCCGCGCCCGAGCCGTCGCGGCAGGCACAACGCCCACCGGATGCCCAGCCGTCGCGGCAGGCCCGGCCCGCGCAGCAGTCCCAGCCTCGACCCGCCCCGCAGCCGGAAACCCGGCAGCCGGAAACCCGGCAGTCCGAGACCCGGAACCCGGAAGCCGCGCAGCCGACAACCGCGCGGGCGGAAACCCGGCAACCGGAAACCTCGCAGTCGGAGACCGCGCAACCGGAACCCCGCAGCCGGCGGCCCGTCCCGGCGGAACCCGCCCCGCAAGCGGCCGTTGCACCCGAGCCCGCGGCCCCCGCGACGGCGTTGAGCACCGTCGACTTCCGCAGGTTCTGGCCCGACATCCTCAGCGAGGTGAAGAACCGCCGGCGGTTCACCTGGATCCTGCTCAGCCAGAACGCGCACGTGGTCGACGTGGTCGACGGCGTCCTCACCCTCGGCATCGGCAACCCCGGCGCCCGGGACAGCTTCGGCCGCGGCGGCAGTGAGGACGTCCTGAAGGAGGCGATCCTCGCCGTCACCGCCACCCAGGTGACGATCCGAGTCCTGGACGCCGGGCCCGGTGACCAGGCACCGCCCGCAGCGCAGCCGCCGCCCGCGACGGCGCCGGTGGCGGCGGTCTCGCCGGCCCGTCCGGACGCCGCGGCCGAGGCCCGGCAGAACCTCAAGCCCACCTCGACGGCCAGGGAGCCCGAACCGGTCGACGAGGAGCCCGATCGGGACGACGCGGTGCTCGACGACGAGCACGGCAACCACGAGTTGCTGGCCAAGCACCTGGGCGCCGAACTGATCGCCGAGGAGGAGCCCGGCGCGGCGACCCCCGGTTAGCCCGGTAGCATGGTGCGCCGGGAAGCTGATAGGAGCACGATGTTCGGCGAGCAGGGATTCGACATGAACGCGCTGCTGGCGCAGGCGCAGGCCATGCAGTCACAGCTGCAGCGTGCCCAGGAGGAGCTGGCCGCCAAGCAGGTGCGCGGATCGGCCGGGGGTGACCTGGTCGAGGTCACCGTCAACGGCGCCGGCGAACTGCTGGCCGTCGACATCAAGCCCGAGGCGTGGGACGAGGACGACCCGTCCACCCTGGGCGACCTGATCGTGGCCGCGGTGCGCGACGCCAACAAGAAGGTGTCGATCCTCGCCGAGTCGTCCATGCCGCAAATGCCCGACCTGGGCGGGCTGGGCGGCCTGCCGGGCATTCCCGGCCAGTGAGCCGGGGGTAGCGCGGTGTTCGAGGGTCCGATCCAGGACCTGATCGACGAGTTGGCCCGGCTGCCAGGCATCGGCCCCAAGGGCGCGCAACGGATCGCCTTCCACATCCTGACCACCGACAAGGCCGACGTCGAACGCCTCGCGGACGCCCTGCGGCACGTCACCGAGAAGGTGCGGTTCTGCGAGCGCTGCTTCAACATCTCCGAGGCCGAGCGGTGCCGCATCTGCCGCGACGCCCGTCGCGACCAGACCACCATCTGCGTCGTGGAGGAATCCAAGGACGTGATGGCGATCGAACGCACCAACGAGTTCCGCGGGCTGTACCACGTCCTGGGCGGGGCCATCTCTCCGATCGACAACGTGGGTCCCGGCGACCTGCACATCCGTGAGCTGGTGATGCGGCTGGGCGACGGCACGGTCACCGAGGTGATCCTGGCCACCGACCCCAACCTCGAGGGTGAGGCGACCGCCACCTACCTGTCCCGGCTGCTGATGCCGATGGGGGTCACGGTCTCGCGGCTGGCGTCCGGGCTGCCGGTCGGCGGCGACCTCGAGTACGCCGACGAGGTCACCCTGGGCCGCGCCTTCTCCGGACGCCGCACGCTCGGCGCCGCCAGCTGACGCCAGGGCATCGGCGTTTGGCCCGGGGGCGCACCATGGTCGTCAACGACGACTTTTCGAGGAGACGCTCATGGGTCCACGCGGAGGCTTCCACTTCCTACACCTGATCGGCGGCATGATCTGCCTGGCGCTGTTCTTCGCGGTGCTGCTGGGACTGCTGTTCCTGGCGCTGCGGATCGCCCGCAAGAAGGGCCTGCTGCCCAAGCGGCCCTTCGGTCCCGGCCACCACGGCCCCGGCCCGCGCGGCCCGCGGCACGAGCCGGGCGCCCCGCCGCACGGCCCCGGCCCGCACGAGGCCCTGCGGATCCTCGACGAACGGCTGGCTCGCAGCGAGATCGAGATCGACGACTACCAGGCCCGCCGCGATGCGCTGACCGGCAACCGGTTCCCGCCCTTCCAGCAGCCGCCGCACAGCCCGCACACCCCGCCGGGCCCCGACGGCCCGCCGATGCCGCCCGTCGCCGACCATCCGACCGCTCCGCCGCACCCGGCCGGCCCCGACACCGACGCGCCGCGGCCGCCCCAGTCGCCAGTCTGAGCTCCGGCCGCTGACGTTGATCCACATCGGGCACTGACTACGGTGCCCGATGTGGATCAACCATGGGGGGGTGCGCGGCGGGTGCCGCGTCCGGTCGCTCGGGGGTCGTGCTACGTTCCCCCGCATGGCGACCGCCACACCCTCCGACGCAGCCGCTGCCGGTTCCGGACGCGCTGGCATCGCCGCGGTCGTGCTCAACAGCGTCGTCGCGCTGCTGCTGGGCGGCGCGATCGCCGTACTCCTGCACAACCTCGGCCAATGGGTGGCCGGGGCATTGCTGGGCGGCCGTTCGGAGTTGTTCGCGTTCGGCGTCCGGCATCTGCCGCCGCTGACCGGTAGGGATGCCGCCGTTGCGGCCCTCACCGGCCCGCTGCTGAGCCTGCTCGTCGGCATGGCGATGCAGATCCTGCAGCCGTTCCGCTACCGGGGCGACTTCGCCCATCTGCTGTGGATCTGGACGGCCTGCTCGTCGCTGATGCTGGCCACCGTCCAGTTGCTGCTGGCCCCGATCGGCGGCGACCTGGCGCGTGCGCTCACCGAGTTGGGAGCCCCCGGCTGGCTGGCCTGGGTGGCCGGCGTCTTCGGCGTGTTGGGAGTGTTCAGCGTCGCCCGCGAGTGGGCGATCCACTCCACCAGGTTGTGCGGACGCGGCCTGGCGCGGCTGCTCTGCTTCAGCCTGTACCCGTGGCTGGTCGCCGTCCCGGCGGGACTGCTGCTCGCCTGGGCCGAACTCACCGTGGCGCAGGTGAAGGCGTCCGACCTGGGCGCCGGCCCGGTCGATGAGGTCCTGGTGCTGTTCGCACTGCCCGCCTTCACCGCGTTCGCCCCGCTGTCGCTGCTGCTGCTCAACCGGGTGCTGGAACTCGAGGAGCCGCTGGAGGTCAGGCCGGTCCCGGTGGCCGGCCTGATCGGCCTGGCCGTCGTGGTCGGTGCCGGACTGGCGCTGGCGGGCGGCGTCGCGCTGGGCTGAGTTCCACGCCCGCCGCGCCAGGCGCTACCATGGTCGGTCGTCGCAGGGCATCGATGGGGCCATCACCCCGGAGCTGCCGGAAGAACGGCGTTCCGCACCGGAACGCTCACTAGAACCGGCCGCGGCGCAACACGAGCGGGTCGCCCCATGGGCGGCCAAGAAGGGTGGTACCGCGGGGTCCGCCTCGTCCCTTCGTCGTCGTGCCGGGCACCCGGCGCGAAGCAGCAGACGAAGGAACGCACCGATGACGCAGTACCGCCCGGTTCCCCCGCAGGTCGACCTGCCCGCGCTGGAACACGAGATCCTCGACCTGTGGGACGCCCGCGATACGTTCGCCAAATCGCTGGCGGCCACCGAGGGCGGGCCGGCCTGGACCTTCTACGAAGGCCCGCCGACCGCGAACGGCACCCCCGGCACGCACCACATCGAGGCCCGCGTGTTCAAGGACGTCTTCCCGCGGTTCAAGACCATGCAGGGCTTCCACGTCGACCGCAAGGCCGGCTGGGACTGCCACGGCCTGCCGGTCGAACTGGCCGTCGAAACCGAACTCGGCTTCAACGGCAAACCCGACATCGAGCAGTACGGCATCGAGGCGTTCAACGCCAAGTGCCGCGAGTCAGTCAGCCGGCACGTGCACGAGTTCAGCGAGCTCACCCGCCGGATGGGCTACTGGGTGAATCTCGACGAGGCGTACTGGACGATGGACCCCTCGTTCGTCGAGTCGGTGTGGTGGGCCCTGAAGCAGATCTTCGACCGCGGCCTGCTCGTCGAGGACTACCGGGTCGCCCCCTACTGCCCGCGCTGCGGCACCACGCTGTCCGACCACGAACTCGCCCAGGGCTACGAGGACGTCGTCGACCCGAGCGTCTACGTCCGCTTCCCGCTGACGTCGGGCCCGTGGGCCGGCAAGGCGTCCCTGCTGGTGTGGACGACGACCCCCTGGACGCTGGTCTCCAACACGGCCGTCGCGGTGCACCCGGACGTCACCTACGTCGTCGCCAGCAAGGTGGACGCCCCCGAGCCCGAGACCCTGATCGTCGCCGAGCCGCTGGTCGAGAAGGTGCTCGGCGAGGGCTGGCAGATCGAGGCGAGGATCGGTGGCAAGGAACTCGAGCTGTGGACCTACCAGCGTCCGTTCGACCTGATCGACTTCCCGGACGTCGTGGGCGGCACCCACTACGTGGTGCTGGCCGACTACGTCACCACCGAGGACGGCACCGGTCTGGTGCACCAGGCGCCCGCCTTCGGCGAGGAGGACATGGCCGTCTGCCGCGCCTACGGCCTGCCGATGGTCAACCCGATCCGCCCCGACGGCACCTTCGAGGAGTCCGTGCCGCTGGTCGGTGGGGTGTTCTTCAAGACCGCCGACAAGACGCTGGTGGCCGACCTCGTCGAACGCGGACTGATGTACCGGGTGCTCGACTACGAGCACAGCTACCCGCACTGCTGGCGTTGCCACACCGTCCTGCTCTACTACGCGCAGCCGTCGTGGTACATCCGCACCACCCAGATCAAGGACGCCCTGCTGCGTGAAAACGAGGGCACCAACTGGTACCCCGAGCACATCAAGTGGGGCCGGTACGGCGATTGGCTGAACAACAACATCGACTGGGCACTGTCCCGTTCCCGCTACTGGGGCACGCCGCTGCCGATCTGGCGCTGCGGCAATGACCACCTGACCTGCGTCGGGTCGCGGGCGGAGCTGTCGGAGCTGAGCGGATCGGACCAGTCGGCGCTCGATCCGCACCGGCCGTTCGTCGACGAGGTCACCTTCCCCTGCCCGCACTGCAAGGAGACCGCGCACCGCGTGCCCGAGGTGATCGACGCCTGGTTCGACTCGGGGTCGATGCCGTTCGCGCAGTGGGGCTACCCGTGGGCCGAAGGATCGAAGGAGGCGTTCGGCACCGCCTACCCAGCCGACTTCATCTGCGAGGCCATCGACCAGACCCGCGGCTGGTTCTACTCGCTGATGGCCGTCGGCACGCTGGTCTTCGACGCCTCGTCGTACCGCAACGTGCTGTGTCTGGGGCACATCCTGGCCGAGGACGGCCGCAAGATGAGCAAGCATCTGGGCAACATCCTCGAACCGATCCCGCTGATGGACACCCACGGTGCGGACGCGGTGCGCTGGTTCATGGCCGCCGGCGGCTCGCCCTGGGCTGCCCGCCGGGTCGGCGACGTGACGATCACCGAGACGGTCCGCAAGGTGCTGCTGACGTACTGGAACTCGGTCGCCTTCCAGGCCCTGTACGCCCGCACCAACGGCTGGACGCCGGCCGCCTCGCCGGCCGGGGCGTCCGGTCATGTGCTCGACCGGTGGCTGGTGTCACGGCGCACCGGACTGGTCCGCGAGGTCACCGCGGCGCTGGAGACGTTCGACACCCAGCGCTACGGCACGCTGATCGCCGACTTCGTCGACGACCTGTCCAACTGGTACGTCCGGCGTAGCCGGCGCCGGTTCTGGGAGGGCGACGCGGGCGCGCTGCAGACCCTGCACGACACCCTCGACGTGGTCACCCGGCTGATGGCCCCGCTGGCCCCGTTCATCACCGAGCGGGTCTGGCAGGACCTGGTCGTCGCCACGGACGCCGGCGCGCCCGAGTCGGTGCACCTGGCGTCGTGGCCGACGCCCGACGAGGCCCTGATCGACACCGGCCTCGACGAAGCGATGAAGCTGACCCGCCGCCTGGTCGAGCTGGGGCGGTCGGCCCGTGCCGAGGCCCGGGTGAAGACCCGGCAGCCGCTGTCGCGGGTGCTGGTGCCGTCCAGCTCGTTCGCGAAGCTGGACGCCGACCTGGTCGCCGAGATCGCCGCCGAGCTCAACGTGTTGGCGGTGGAGTCGTTCGCCTCGGCCGGTGACCTGGTCGACTACTCGGCGAAGGGCAACTTCCGGGCGCTGGGACGCCGGTTCGGCAAGGAGACCCCAAAGGTGGCCGCAGCCATCGCCGCCACCGACGCGGCCGCGTTGGCGGCCCAACTGGCGGCGTCCGGGACGGCGACCGTGGACGGGGTCGAGGTGAGCGCCGAGGAGGTGATCGTCTCGGAGCGTCCGCGCGAGGGCTGGTCGGTGGTGAACGAGCAGGGCGAGACCGTCGCGCTCGATCTCGAGCTGACGCCCGAACTGGTCCGGGCCGGCCTGGCCCGCGAGGTCGTCCGGTTGGTGCAGGAGCGCCGCAAGGCGTCCGGGCTGGAGGTGTCGGACCGGATCACGCTGGCCTGGTCGGCACAGGGCGAGTTGGCCGAGGCGATCCGGGCTCAGGGCGACCTGATCGCCGCCGAGGTGCTGGCCACGTCGGTGACCGAGGGAACGCCGGACGCCGAGTGGGCCACGGATCAGGATCTGGGCCTGAGCTTCGCCATCGCCAGGGCCTGAGCGGTCAGCGCCGACCGAGCCGGCGCTGCCTGAGGTTGTTCCTCAGCGCGCCGAGCACGGTGCTCAGCACGATCGCGACGAGCAGTACCGGCCAGAACGACAACTTGGTGAAGATGGCCAGCAGGATCGCCACCGGCCAGACCAGCTTGGCCAGCGCCGAGAGCACCGCCTCGAACGACGACGGTGGCGGCACGGCCACGCCCCTGCCCGGCACCAGCACCGGTCCTCTCAGCGGACCGTGCTGCGTTTCCGGCTCGGGCTGGAACGGTGGCTGCTGCCAGCGCTGCTCCTCCGGATCGTCGGTGGGCGGGTTGGTGGTCACCCGTCAATGCTAGGCGCCCACCTCAGCCGACCCTCAGCACGGCTCCCAGCTCGGCGGTCGAGTCGGTGCCGACATAGATCTCGATCTCGGTGGCGTCCTGCACCCAGTCGCGGGTGACGGCGCTCCAGTACCGCAACTGGTCGGGGCCGAGATCGAAGCTGACCGTCCGGGTCCGGCCGGCGCCGATCGTCACCCGCTCGAACGCCTTCAGCTCGCGCAGCGGACGCGACGACGTGCCGTAGCGCTGGTGTATGTACAGCTGCACGACCTCGTCGCCGTCCACCTCCGAGTTGTTGCTGACGTCGACCGACACCTGCACGGTGTCACCGACGGCCACCGACTCGGCCGACAGCCGCAGGTCGGCGTAGGAGAAGTCGGCGTAGGACAACCCGTGCCCGAACGGGTAGAGCGGGGTGGACGCCTCGCCCCAGTACCGCCTGTCGGCCTCCTCGGGCTGGAAGGTGCGGTAGTGCGAGTGGATGACCGGCACCTGACCGACGTGCCGGGGCCAGCTGAACGGCAACTTGCCGCCGGGGGAGACGTCGCCGAACAGCAGCGCCGCCGTCGCCTCGCCACCGCGCGTACCCGGGTACCACACCTGCAGGATCGCCGGCACGTGCTCGTCGGCCCAGCGCAGGTCGAGGGGGCGTCCGGACATCAGCAGCGCCACGGTCGGCGTCCCGGTGGCGACGATCGCCTGCAGCTGCTCGAGCTGGCGTCCCGGCAGGTCCAGGGTGTCGGTGGACGCCTTCTCGCCGATCTGGTTCTGGCGCTGGCCGAGCACTACCACGGCCACGTCGCTCTCCCGGGCCAGGGCCACCGCGGCCTCGAGCTCCGCATCGTCGTCGTGGTCGGGCGCCGTGGCGTCCAGGGCCGACTCCATCGCGTCGAACATCGACCCGAACAGCCGTTCGGCGATGCCCACGCCCGGGGTGTACTTCACCTTGCCGGACGCCGCCCGCGAGCGAATGCCGTCCAGGATGGTGACCGTCTCGGCGGCGTTGTAGTCGAACGACCAGGGCCCGAGGATGTCGCGCGGCGAGTCGGCCAGCTGACCGATCACCGCGATCGTCCGGGCCTCGGCGGTCAGCGGCAGCACACCGTCGTTCTTCAGCAGGACCGCTGTCCGTTCCGCGGCCCGCCGGGCGACCTGCCGGTGGCCCGGGTCGTCCAGCACGGACGCGGTGGCCGCCTCGTCGGCGTAGGGGCGTTCGAACAGACCGAGCCGGAACTTCGCGGTCAGCACCCGGCGCACCGCCTCGTCGACGGTCGCCTCGCTGACCAGGCCCTGCTCGACGGCGGCGGGCAGGTGGGCGTAGGCGGGGTCCTCCATCGTCATCTCGAGGTCGAGCCCGGCGTTCATCGCGCGGGCGCCGGCGTCGGGCAGGTCGCGGGCTAAGTGCTGGGTGACCAGGGAGCGGACGGCGTTGGCGTCCGACACCACGAAGCCGTCGAAGCCGAACTCGCCGCGCAGCACGTCGGTGAGCAGCCAGCGGTTTCCCGAGGCGGGGACGCCGTTGAGGTCCATGTAGGCGCTCATGATGTTGGCCGCGCCCGCCTCGACCGCCGCGGCGAAGGGGGGCAGGTAGACGTTCCACAGCTCGGAATCGGAGATGTCCGCGTCCTCGTAGTCACGACCGCCGCGGGCGGCGCCGTAGCCCGCGAAGTGTTTCGGGCCGGCAAGCACCGACTCGGCGCCGAACTCGCCCTGCAACCCGCGGACGTGCGCGGCGGCGACGGCCGCGCCCAGGCACGGGTCCTCGCCGGCGCCCTCGACGATGCGCCCCCAGCGCGGGTCGCGGGCGATGTCGACCATCGGGGCGAAGGTCCAGTGGATGCCGACGGCGCGGGCCTCGCGGGCCGCGACCGCCTCACCCTCTTCGATCAGGGCCGGGTCCCACGAGGCGGCCTGCGCGATCGGCACCGGCATGATCGTCCGCAGGCCGTGGATGACGTCGAAGCCGAACAGCAGCGGGATGCCCAGCCGGCTGCCCTCGATCGATAGCCGCTGCAGCCGGTTCGCGGTGGCGGCGTCCCGGACGAACAGCAGCGAGCCGGCGCCACCGGCGGCCACGGCACGTTCGACGGCGCGCGGCGATTCCAGGTACTGGTGCGCCTCGGCCGAGTCGGCCTCGACGTCCTGGCCGAAGCTGCCGAAGTAGAAGTACTGGGTGACCTGACCGGCCTTCTCCTCGAGGGTGAGCCGGCCGAGCAGGTCCTCGACCCGTTCGCCGACGCTGAGCGAGGGGTCACGGAAGGGCAGATCGGTCACGGAGTTCTCCTTCGAAGCGGGACGTCGGGGGACAGCCTGCCACGACCGGGCGACGTCGGGTCGGATCGGGCACCGTAGTCGGTGCCCGATCCGGCCCAACCTTTGCTGCTCAGCGCAGGGCGCGGACGCCGCCGGGCTGCCGGTCGTCGCGGGACCGGTGGAGGCGACCGCGTTGGGCAATGTGCTCGTGCAGGCCCGCAGCCACGGCGCCGTCGGCTCACTGGACGAGATCCGGCAGATCATCGCCCGATCGTTTGATCCGATCACTTACGGTCCGCGATCAAATCGGCGAGACTGAACGAGAGCCTGCGTCACCCCAACGGTGGCGTGGGGCCAGTCACCCGTCAGAGGAGGACGATGAGCGCCCCAACCGGCACAGTGGCCCTGTTCGCCACGTGCATCAACGACCTGATGTTCCCCGACACCCCCAAGGCCGTCGTCCGGCTGCTGGAGCGCCTGGGCTGCACCGTCGACTTCCCGCTGTCGCAGACGTGCTGCGGCCAGCCGTTCACCAACACCGGCTACTTCAAAGAGGCGATGCCGTCGGTGCGCAACTACGTCGAGACCTTCGAGTCGTACGAGTACGTGGTCGGGCCGTCCGGCTCGTGCATCGGCTCGGTCCGCGACCAGCACCCGATGCTGGCCGGACGGCTCGGTGACCCCGGGCTGCAACGACGGGTCGAGGCGATCGTGGCCAAGACCTACGACCTGTCCGAGTTCATCGTCGACGTGCTCGGCGTCACCGACGTCGGCGCCTATTTCCCGCACACCGTCACCTACCACTCCACCTGCCATTCGCTGCGGGTCACCAAGGTGGGCGACCGGCCCTACCGGCTGCTGAAGGCGGTGCGCGGCCTCACCTTCGTCGAGCTGCCCGACTCCGACCAGTGCTGCGGCTTCGGCGGCACCTTCTCGGTGAAGAACCCCGACACGTCGGTGGCGATGGGCACCGACAAGGTGCGGCACGTGCTCGACACGGGCGCGGAATACCTGGTGGCCGGCGACAACTCCTGCCTGCTGCACCTGGGCGGCCTGCTCAGCCGGATGGAGGCCGGCGTCCGGCCCATCCATCTGGCCGAGATCCTGGCGCGCACCGAGGAGGACCTGGTCGAGGCCGGGACGTCCGCGAACAGTGAGGGAGGCGTCCGATGACCGCGGAACCCACCGAGACCGTCGCCGACCACGGAGTGCCCGCCGTGCACGAGCGCCGGACGCCGGCGCCGCCGCCGGTCACCCTGATCGGCATGCCGAAGTTCCCCAAGAACGCCAAGAAGGAGCTCGGCAACGCCCAGCTGCGCAGCAACCTGCGGCACGCCACCACCACGATCCGCAACAAGCGGGCACGGGTGGTGCAGGAGTTGCCGCACTGGGAGCAGCTGCGGCTGGCCGGCGAGGCGATCAAGAACAGGACGCTGCGGCACCTGGACGACTACCTCATCCAGCTCGAGGAGTCCCTGACCGCCAACGGTGCCATCGTGCACTGGGCCAACGACGCCGACGAGGCCAACCAGATCGTCATCGACATCACCCGCTCCAAGGGCGTCGACGAGGTGGTCAAGGTCAAGTCGATGGCCACCCAGGAGATCGACCTCAACGAGGCGCTCGAAGAGGCCGGGATCGCCGCCTGGGAGACCGACCTGGCCGAGCTGATCGTCCAACTCGGCCACGACCGGCCCAGCCACATCCTGGTGCCGGCGATCCACCGCAACCGCTCCGAGGTGCGGGAGATCTTCCTCGAGGAGATGGGCCGCTACGGCACCCCGCCGCCCGAGGGGCTCACCGACGACCCGGCCATGCTGGCCGGGGCGGCGCGCGTCCACCTGCGCGACAAGTTCATGCGGGCCAAGGTCGCCGTCTCGGGCGCCAACTTCGCGATCGCCGAGACCGGCACCCTGGTGGTGGTCGAGTCGGAGGGCAACGGGCGGATGTGCCTGACCCTGCCGGAGACCCTGATCTCCATCGTCGGCATCGAGAAGACGCTGCCCACTTTCGCCGATCTCGAGGTGTTCATGCAGCTGCTGCCGCGGTCGTCGACCGCCGAGCGGATGAACCCCTACACCTCGATGTGGTCCGGTGTGCGCGAGGGCGACGGCCCGCAGGAGGTGCACGTCGTGCTGGTCGACAACGGCCGCACCAAGGTGCTTGCCGACGAGGTCGGACGCCAGGCGCTGCGCTGCATCCGCTGCTCGGCCTGCCTCAACATCTGCCCCGTCTACGAGCGGGTCGGCGGGCACGCCTACGGCTCGGTCTACCCGGGCCCGATCGGCGCGATCCTGACCCCGCAGCTGCGCGGCACGGCGTCCGAGGTCGACAAGTCACTGCCGTACGCGTCGTCGCTGTGCGGGGCGTGCTTCGAGGTGTGCCCGGTGCGGATCAACATCCCCGAGGTGCTGGTCCACCTGCGCAACAAGGTCGTCGAGGAGAACCCCGGGCCGAGCCTGCAGAACATCGGGATGAAGGCCGGCGGCTGGTTGATGGGCAAGGGCAGCCGGTTCGGGATGGCCGGCAAGGGCGCCGAGGCGTTCGGCACGGTGTGGCCCGGCAGCAAGATCGGCCCGCTGCCGATCCCCGGGTGGGCCGCCGGCTGGACCGGCGCCCGCGACATGAAGAAGCCGGCCACCGAGACCTTCCGGGACTGGTGGAAGAAGCGCGAGAAGACCGCTGGGCGCGGCGACCAGGAGGGACAGGCATGAGCAGCAGCCGGGAAGCGATCCTCGGCCGGATCCGGTCGGCGCTGGCCGACGTGCCCGGCACCGAGGACAGCACGGACATCGCGGTCGACTGGGTCTACGGCCAGCGGCCCGAGGGTGCCGCCGACGACATGCTCGGGTTGTTCGTCGAGCGGGTCGAGGATTACCGGGCGGTCGTCGACCGGATCACCAGCGACGAGCTGGCCGGCCGGATCGCGGACGTGCTCGCCGAGCACGAGGTGAACTCCGTCGTTATCCCGGCGGGCGCCCCCGAACAGTGGCGGGAGGCGGTCGCCGGTCGCGGGATCACGGTGCTCAGCGACGATCCGGTGCTCAGCCACCGCGAACTGGACGCGACCGGCGGGGTCGTCACGGCGTCCCGGGTCGGCATCGCCGAGACCGGCACGATCGTGCTCGACCACGACGCCGACCAGGGCCGGCGCGCGCTGTCCCTGGTGCCCGACCTGCACGTGTGCGTGATCGGGTCCGACCAGGTGGTGTCCGACGTGCCCGAGGCGGTGGCGCGGCTGCAGGCGTCCATCGACTCGCGGCAGCCGCTGACCTGGATCAGTGGTCCGTCGGCCACCAGCGACATCGAGCTCAACCGGGTCGAGGGCGTCCACGGCCCGCGCACCCTGCACGTGCTCCTGGTCGACGCCGGCTGACGAGTCGCCAGGGGTGAGGGGGAACCTCCCCCGTGATAGGACGGCCGCACGAGAACCACCCCGTTCAAGGAGGAACCGTGCGACTGCTGAAACGACTCTGTCCATCGCTGGCGCTGATGCTGGTGCTCACCCTCGTTCCCTTCGTGGCCGGCAGCCGGCCGGCCGCGGCGGCGGCCCCCACACTCGGGCCCGTCTTCAACGACACCGACCGATGGGCGATCAGCAAGAACATCACCCGGATGGTGAAGGCGACCCCGCGGGGGGCGACGATCCGGATCGCCCAGTACCGCATCGCCAGCTCGGATCCCCACCTGCTGCCGGCGCTGCGCAAGGCGGTGAAGCGCGGTGTGAACGTGCGGATCGTGCTCGACAAGTCCGATCGCAACAGGCACCCGATGCGAGACGAGGGGCTGGCGAAGCTGGCCGCGCTGATCAAGAAGAAGTACGGAGCCTGGGGCAACCGCACGAAGCCGTCGTTCATCGTCCTGTGCACCAACGGCTGCATCGGCACCGCCTACAGCCACAACAAGTTCTACCTCTTCAGCAGGATGGGTTCGAAGACGAAGGTCGTGGTGCAGTCCACCGCGAACGTCGCGAAGGACAACGCCACCGAGGCCTGGAACGCCTCCTTAGCGGTGGCGGGCCGGACGAAGCTCTACGGCGGCTACGTCGGCTACTTCAGCGACCTGGCCGCCCGCCGCACCAACGAGTCCTACTACCGCACGGTCACCGACGGCCCCTACAAGGCGTACTTCTTCCCGCGGAAGTCCTCCACCGGTGACAGCGACGATCCGAAGACCGACACCATCTACCGCATCCTCGACGAACAGGTGCGGTGCACCGGCAACACCAAGGTCGGCACCAGCGTCAACCACCGCACGATCATCCGGATCGCGGTATGGGGCTTCACCCGCGAGGAAGTGGCCCGCAAGCTGCGGTCGCTCGCCGATCGGGACTGCTGGATCGATGTCGCGATCAACAAGCCCGGCGAGGTCTCGGCGGAGGTGCTGCGACTGCTGGCCAACCACCCGCGCATCAACGTCGACGACGCCCGCTCCGGCGGACGTTGGATGCACGCCAAGTACCTGCTGGTGGAAGGCAACTATGCGGGCAGGCCCGACAGCAAGCTCGCCTTCGTCGGCTCGCACAACTTCACCCTGAATGCGCTAAGGCACAACGACGAGACCTGGCTGAAGATCGACCGGGCCTCGGTGCATGACGCGTTCCGGGCCAACTTCCGGCGGATCATGAAGGCCAGCCCGAACTACCCGTTCTGACCGGCCTGCTCAGGCCACCCGGCCGAGCGAATCCGGATTGCGCCGCAACCGGGTGAGCAGGGTGCGGCGGCGCGGGGAACCGCCCGCCAGCACCTGGTCGAGAACGTCGGAGGGCATCGACTCCAGGGCCTCCACGCTGCGTTCGATCAGCCTGTGCTGCAGCGACGGGCTGAGCCGGGCCCGCTTGTTGACGTGGTAGTTGATCAGGGCGCAGAAGGCGTCCACCGCCTTGGGGATGAGTGCACCCGCCTCGGGGTCGGCGCTGGTCTCGCGCAGCACCATCGCCATGGCGTCCAGGAAATGCAGGTGGCGGGGGTCGTTGAGCTCGCTGAGTGAGCCCGGGACGCCCTGGCGGTGGAACAGGCCCAGCAGACCGACCGTCGCGAACGACTCCGAACCACGGTGCAGCCTCCAGATCCAGTGCCGGTCGGCGCAGGTGCGCAGATTCTCGGCGAAGGTGAGCAGACCCCGCTCGGCAAGCCGACGATGGTAGGCCCCGGCCCACGCCGCCGGGTAGTCCACCGACGTCGACCGGTAGGGCGGGTTGATCGCACCGCGCGGGGGCAGCACCAGGTTGCGCCGGGTCTCAGGCGAGCGGACGACGGTGCGGCGGCGTCCGGTCACCCGGACGTGGTCGGTGCGGACGAACTCGCACCCCAGCCGTTCGATCATCCGCACCAGCTGCTCGAGATAGCCGTGGCCGAGCCAGTCGTCGGCGTCCAGCCAGGTGAGGTAGGTGCCGTCGGCGTGCACCAGGCCGGTGTTGCGGGCCGCACTCAACCCCAGGTTGGTGTCGTGCCGGACGACCCTGGCGCCGGGCACGTCCCCGGCGAGTTGGTCGAGCACCGCCGGGGTGTGGTCGGTGGAACAGTCCTCGACGAAGATGAACTCGAAGTCGTGGCGGAGGTTGCCCTGCAGGCTGCGGACCAGCGTCGGTAGCTGGCCGGCCACGTTGTAGCAGGGGATGATCACCGACAACTTCACGACCCAGGACTCCTCGCGTGGACGACTTCGTCCCCCGTTGCGTGACCGATCCGCCCCCACGATCCGACCACGCGTCGATGCTTGCCGGGCTCGGTGACGAACAGAACACAGCCGTGTGACGACTCGATGAACTCCGTAATCGCCGGGGGTTCGAAGACCTCGCGACGTCCGTCGGGAGTTCACGTGGGCGACGCTTCGACGTGGCGGACTCGTCGATCGCGGCTCCTAGCGTCAAGGCATGACCGCTGGACGTCGAGAAGCCGCGCCCGCCCCCCGGGTGCTGGTCCTGGCCGACACCGACAGCCGCTGGAAGTGGGGCTATCTCACCGCCCAGCAGCTGTTCCCGGCGGCATCCCCGGTCGGCCTCCTTCTGGCTTCCGGTCGCGAGCCGTCCCCCCGGCAGCTCGCCGACACCGGTGTGCCAGCGCGGCCAACGGTCGTCGAGACCGTTCCCGACTTCGTCGAGACCGACGAGCTGGAGGAGGCCGACGCCATCGTCCTGGCACTGCCGGGCGGCGCGGTTCAGGCGGTGCTGCACGGCATGGCCCGGCGCTGGCCGGCGCCCGGGCGGCGTCCGCTGGTGATCACCGGCTATGTCGGGGTGGTCTATGAGAAGCAGGCCGAGGGACTGCTGATGCGTGCCGGCTCGGACGTCATCCTGGCCAACTCGCCCGCCGACGCCGACACCTTCCGTGACCTGTTGGCCGGGGCGGGAGCCGACGCCTCGGTGGTACTGCCCACGGTGCTGCCGTTCCTCGGCCCGCCCGATTCGGTGCGTCCCCACGAGCATCGGTTCACTGTCACCTTCGCCGCTCAGCCGGGCGTCCCGGGCACCCGGGCCGAACGTGAACTGGTGGTGCGCCGGCTGGTCCGGCACGCCGCGCTGCATCCCGACCGGGAGGTGCTGCTGAAGGTGCGCGGCCGGATCGGCGAACAGACCACCCACCCGGAGGACCATCCCTACCAGGTGCTCGGCGCCCGGCTCGACGTGCCGCGGCCGGACAACCTTCAGGTTGTCCACGGCAACATGGGCGAGGTCCTCGACCGCACCGACCTGCTGGTCACCGTGTCGTCGACGGCGGCGGTCGAGGCGATGCACCGGGGCATCCCGACCGCGATCCTGACCGACTTCGGCATCAAGGAGAAGCTCGGCAACCACTACTTCATCGGATCCGGCTGCCTGGCCGCCTTCAACGAACTGGACGCCGGGGCCCTGCCCACAGCCGACCCGGGCTGGGCCGCCTCGCACGGGCTCGGTTCCTCCGACGTGGCCGAGCAGGCCCGGCAGCGGGCGGCCCAGTTGCTGGCGCACGGCGTCCGCCCGCCGCTGCGGCCCTTCTACACGATGGACAACGCGGCCGGGATGCTGCCCGGGCTACTCGGGCGGTACCAGCTGACCGGACACGGGCACGCCCTGGAGGCCGACGACGATCGGCTGCTCGACCTGCAGTCGGCGGTGCGGTCGCTGGTCGGCCGGGCCGCCCGCACCGCCTACCGGCAGGGTGTCGAGACGGTCGCGCCGGCACTGCGTCGATTGGCCAGGCTGTGACGGTCCTGGCGGTGATCCCGGCCCGCGGCGGCTCCAAGGGGGTGCCGGGCAAGAACCTGGTATCGATCGGCGGGGTGCCGCTGGTGGTGCGCGCGATTCGGGCCGCGCAGGCGTCCGGAATGGTGGACGTCGTCGCCGTCTCGACCGACGACGACCGGATCGCCGCCGTGGCCGGGCGCGCCGGCGCACTGGTCATCGGGCGCCCCGCCGCCCTGGCCGGCGACGAGGCGTCCAGCGAGGCGGCGTTGCTGCACGCGCTCGACGAGGTCGAGGATTCGGGCCTCGCCGTCGAGGTGCTGCTGATGGTGCAGTGCACGTCGCCATTCGTGACCGCCGCCGAAATCGCCGACTGTGTGGCGGCCGTCAGGGGAGGCGCCGACACGGCGTTCACCGCCGCACCGAGCCACGGCTTCCTGTGGCGCCGCTGCCCCGACGGCTCGGCGACGGGGGTCAACCACGACCAGGCCACCCGGCCGCGTCGCCAGGACCGCCGGCCGGAGTTCCTCGAGACCGGCGCGGTGTACGCCATGACGGCGTCCGGCTTCGAGCGGCATCGGCACCGCTTCTTCGGTCGCACCGTGCTGATCGAGGCCGACCCGGCCAGGGTGCTGGAGATCGACGAACCGGCCGACCTGGACCGCGCCCGCCTCCTGGCCCCGCTGCTCGACGGCCCCAGCCAAGTGCCCGGCCGGGCGGACATCGACGCAGTCGTGCTCGACTTCGACGGGACCCAGACCGACGACTCGGCGCAGGTCGCCTCCGACGGCAGCGAACAGGTGAGGGTGCATCGCGGCGACGGGCTCGGCATCGCCGCGCTGCGCCGGGCGGGCATCCCGGTGCTGATCCTGTCCAGCGAGGCCAACCCGGTCGTCCGGGCCCGTGCCCGCAAGCTCAACGTGCCGGTGCTGCACGGCGTCGCCGACAAGGGCAGCGTGCTGCGCGACTGGTGCAGCAGCGAGGCCGTGGACCCCGGCCGGGTGCTGTACGCCGGCAACGACGTCAACGACCTCGGCTGCTTCGCGCTGGTCGGCTGGCCGGTCGCGGTCGCCTCCGCCCACCCGGTCGTGCGGGACGCCGCCCGGCTCGTCACCTCCGTGCCGGGAGGGCACGGGGCCGTTCGCGAAATCGCCACCTGGATCCTCGGAAAGGAACTCATACCATGATCCCCATCGCCGGCCGCGACCGAACCATCGGTGACCGCACCCTCGGGCACGGCCACCCCGTCTACATCACCGCCGAGATCGGCCTGAACCACAACGGCGAGGTCAGCACCGCGCTGGCCCTGATCGACGTCGCGCTCGAGGCCGGCGTCGACGCGGTCAAGTTCCAGAAGCGGACGCCGCGGATCTGCACCCCGCGCCAGCAGTGGGACGTCGAACGGGAGACCCCGTGGGGCCGGATGGCCTACATCGACTACCGCGAACGGATCGAGTTCGGCGAGGCCGAGTACAGGATCATCGACGAATACTGTCAGGACAAGGGGATTCACTGGTTCGCCTCGCCGTGGGACGTGCCCAGTGTCGAGTTCCTCGACGGGTTCGGCGTGCCGGCCCACAAGATCGCGTCGGCCTGCCTGACCGACGACGACCTGCTGCGGGCGGTGCGGGCGTCCGGGCGGACGGTGATCCTCTCCACCGGCATGTCGACGCCGGCGCAGATCCGGCACGCGGTGGAGGTGCTGGGCAGCAGCAACGTGCTGCTGTGCCATGCCACCTCGACCTACCCGGCCGCGAACGACGAACTGAACCTGCGGATGATCGGCACGCTCATGGGGGAGTATCCCAATGTGCCGGTCGGCTACTCCGGGCACGAGCGCGGCCTGCAGACCACCGTGGCGGCCGCAGCCCTGGGCGCCTGTTTCGTGGAGCGGCACATCACCCTGGACCGCACGATGTGGGGTTCGGACCAGGCCGCGTCGCTGGAGCCGGCCGGGCTGACCCGGCTGGTCCGTGACATCCGGGTCATCTCGGAGGCGCTCGGCGACGGGGTGAAGCGGGTCTACGAGGGTGAGTACACGGCGATGCGCAAGCTGCGCCGGGTGCCGGGCGTGGTGGCCGAGGCGTCCGCGCAGCAGGTCGCCTGAGCCGGCTGATGGCCAAGAAGCGCGCGCACAAGCGGACCACGCTGGCGCTGGTGGAGAGTCCTGCGCAGCTGCTGAACGTCATCGAGTGGGCGTACCGGGCCAAGGCGTTGAAGCAGACCCGGTTGGCGGTGCTGCCGCCCCGCGAGGCCACCACCCGGGTGCAACTGGAGGCGATGGTCGAACTGGCCAGGGACGCCGGCCTGGCCGCCACCTGGTACGAGCCGCGCCGATCGGCGGCGTCGATGGTGGCGGTGGCCTGGGAGCTGTTCCCGAGGTTGGCCCGGGCGGAACGGCTGGTCGTCGGCGACCCGTTCTCGCGGTTCGTGCAGGCGGTGCTGCCGCTCGCCGACGTGGCCCAGGTGGTGGTGGTGGACGACGGCACCGCCACCATCTCGTTCATCGACCAGCTCAGCAGCGGTGGCCGGCTGGCCCGCTGGCACGTCAACGCCGGCCGCGACGGCCGCGACCGGGTGGTCGATCTGCTCTCCGACCTGGCCAGGGACTTCTTCACGCCCTCGCAGCGGGACGGCCGCAGCGTCGAGGTGTTCACCGCCATGCCGGTGCGGGCACCGCAGGGGATCGGCCAGAGCGTGAACGACTTCGCCTGGACCCGGGCCACGTTCGGCCCGCCGGCGGTGACCGACTCCGTCGACGTGATCGGCACCTCGCTGGTCGAGACGGGAGTGGTGGACGCCGGCCGCTACCTGGCCGGGGTGCTGGCCGTGACGAACGAGTTCGGGGCCGGCCGATACTTCGCCCACCGTCGCGAGGCCGAGGGCAAGCTGGCCGCCCTCGCCGCGTCGACCGGACTGACGGTGGTCCGGCCCGCCGTGCCGCTGGAGATCGCGGTGCGCCGAGGACCGGTGAGCCGGCTGATGGTCAGCTACCCCTCGACCGTCGCCCACACACTGCCGCTGGTGCTCGCCGACGTCGCGGTCGATGTGGCGGTGGCCGACGTTCCGGCCGCCTGGCTGCTGACCGGGGCACCCGCCGGCGCCGGTGACTTCCTGGCGACGGTGACCGCCACCGCCCGCTCGCGGCACGGCCTGGTCTGACGCTCGGTGGCGAGTCTGTCCAGATCGGGCACCGAACTCGGTGCCCGATGTGGATCAACCCTCGACGGGCACCAGCAGGCACCGGGGGCAGGGCTGGATCGGGCCTTCCCAGCCGCGCGTCATCAGCACCCCGCCGACCATTCGGGCCGTCTCACAGGCGCCGCCGGTCACCTGCTGCCAGCCCAGCCGCAGCGTCGTTATGCCCTGAAGGGCGTGGGCGTTGTCGCGGATCATGTCGGTGAAGGCCGCGCCGCCTGAATGGTGCAGCTTGCTGTCGAGCTCGATCAGCAGGCTGTACTCCTCGTAGAGGGCGTCACTGCGGTAGCTGCGCAGCACGTGTCGCTGGCGGATCGCTGTCGGCAGACGGTGCGCACGCTCGACATCGACCAGGAAGCGCCGCTCCAGGGCCGAGTGCGCGCCATCCGTGACGTCGCACAGGATCTCCCTCAGCAGGCCCCGATGACGTAACGCCGGCCGGTCGGACAGCTGGGCCAGGAGCCGCTTGGCGGTGGTTCGGCGACCGGAGATGGCGTCGGCCAGGATGGCGGCGATGCGGTCGGCGTCGGCTTCGGCGCACAGGTCGAGCACGGTCTGGTCGACACCGGTGCGTGGCGGTTCACCGGTCGCTCGCCGGGTAGCTTTGATGAATCGCCAGCCCGGCCGGAAACGGCGCCCTACCGGTGCGAACACGGTGACCTCGTCGGGCGGGGCCTTCTGCAGGCCGTGAAGATGCGCCGCCGACTCCAGCCCGAGCACAGCACCCTGGCCGCCCAGCAGAACACCGGCCCAGGCCCGGCTTCGCCACCCGTCGGCGGCTCCAAGGGTGTACACCCCTGGTGTCATGGGATGCACTATCCCGTCGTGCAACAGCCGGGCCACGACGCGTCGGTGCAGGCCGGCTTCGAGTAGCTGGGAGCGGCTGATCACGCCGGACTGGGCCAGGGCGAGCGTGCGTAGGGTGTCCGGAATCACTGTTCGAGGCTTCACACCTGTTCAGTGTGTGCACCACGAGCCGAAAGTGGTCAAAAGTCCTCGCGAGCCGGCGGAGGTCGGTCCAGATCGGGCCCCGAACTCGGTGCCCGATCTGGATCAACCCTCAGAGCTGGTCCAGCACCTCGGCCATGATCGCCTGCACGGCGAGGGTGTCGTCGAGCGGCATGATCGGCGACTCGGTCAGCCCCGCCGCCAGGCATTCACCGACATGCTCTATCTCGTAGCGGTAGCCGGAGTCGAACTCGAGCGTCTCAGGGGTCTTCTCGCGCCAGATGGTCACCGAGGCGGCCCGGTGGAAGCGCGGGTGCACGTCGATCCAGCCCTTGGTGCCGGTCAGCATCATCCGACCCGGGCCGTAGGTGGTGAAGGCGCCGGCCAGGGTCGCCGAGCGGCCGTCGCCGTAGCCGAACAGCACCGAGAACTCGCCCTCGACCCCGCTGGCGTAGTGGCCGCCGGTGGCGCGCACCACCGCGGGGGTGCCGAGGAAGTGCTGGGCGAACGAGATCACGTAGACGCCGAGGTCGAGCACGGCGCCACCGCCCTTGGCCGGGTTGAACAGCCGGTCGTCGGGGTCGAACGCCCGGAACGCCGTCAGGTCGCCCTGGCAGCCGCGGACCTCTCCGATCTCGCCCGCGGCGATCACCTCGCGCAGGTGCGCGACGGCCGGGTTGAACCGGGTCCACATCGCCTCCATCGCAAACACCCGGGCCTCTCGGGCGGCTCGGACGATCCGCTCGGTGTCGCCGACCGATGCGGTGAACGCCTTCTCGACCAGGATCGGCTTGCCCGCCTCGATCGCGGCCAGCGCGATGTCGGTGTGCTGCGGGTGCGGGGTGGCGATGTAGACGGCGTCCACCTCGGGGTCGGCCAGCAGCGCCTCGTAGGACGCGTGCCAGCGTTCCAGCCCGTGGTCGGTGGCGAACACCTCGGCCCGTTCGGCCGACCGTGAGCCGACCGCGACCAGTTCCGCGTTGCCGGCTCGGCTGAACTCGGGGACGATCGCGGCTGCCATGCGTCCGGGGCCGGCGATGCCCCAGCGGATCGGTTGCGTCATGGGCCAACCCTAACGGCGCCGGCAGTTCGCACAGCGGCGGGCAGCGGCTTGGGGCGGCGGGGTCTGGCAGAGTAGTGAAGGTTGGATTGCGAGAAGGGGCAGCGTTGCGGGTCGTTCAGAAGTTCGGTGGGTCGTCGGTGGCGGACGCCGCCAGCATCAAGCGTGTCGCCCAGCGGATCGTCGACACCAAGGGCCGCGGCGCCGAGGTGGTCGTGGTGATCTCGGCGATGGGCGACACCACCGACGAGTTGATGGACCTGGCGCTCGAGGTGTCGCCGCAGCCGCGGCCGCGGGAACTCGACATGCTGCTCACCGCCGGCGAGCGGATGAGCGCGGCCCTGCTGGCGATGGCGATCAACGACCTCGGCTTCGAGGCGCGCTCGTTCACCGGCTCGCAGGCGGGCGTGATCACCACGGGCACCCACGGCGACGCCCGGATCATCGACATCACCCCGGGTCGCATCCGCACGGCGCTGGAGGACGGCGACATCGTCATCGTCGCCGGCTTCCAAGGGGTCTCGCAGACCTCCAAGGACGTCACCACGCTGGGCCGCGGGGCGTCCGACACGACCGCGGTGGCGCTGGCGGCGTCCCTTGGCGCCGACTACTGCGAGATCTACTCCGACGTCGACGGCGTGTTCACCGCAGACCCGCGGATCGTGCCGGGGGCGTCCCGGATTCCGGAGATCTCCTACGAGGAGATGCTCGAGATGGCGGCGCAGGGGGCCAAGATCCTGCATCTGCGCTGCGTCGAGTACGCCCGCCGCGAGAACGTGCCGGTGCACGTGCGGTCGTCGTTCTCGACCAGGCCGGGCACCTGGGTGAAGGACATCGAGTACAGGAACACTGAGGGCAGGGAGCTCGAGGGTATGGAACAGCCGCTGATCACCGGGGTCGCGCACGACCGCAGCGAGTCGAAGATCACCGTCGTCGGGGTGCCCGACCGGATCGGGGCCGCCGCCGAGGTCTTCTCGGCCGTCGCCGACGCGGGTGTCAACATCGACATGATCGTCCAGAACCAGTCGATCGCCGACGACAACACCGCGATCACGTTCACCCTGCCGGGCGGCGACAAGCTGCGCGCCCTGGACGCGCTGCACGGCGCCCGGGAGCGGATCGGGTTCACCGAGATCCAGTACGACGACGCGATCGGCAAGGTGTCGGTGATCGGCGTCGGGATGCGCTCGCACCCGGGCGTCTCGGCGACCTTCTTCCGGGCCCTGGCCGAGGCGGGCATCAACATCCAGATGATCTCCACCTCCGAGATCCGGATCTCGGTGGTGGTCGGCACCGACGACGTGGACGCCGCGGTGCGGGCCGCGCACACCGCCTTCGGTCTCGACTCGGTCACCGGCGAGGCGGTCGTCTACGCGGGTACCGGCCGCTAGGTCACTGCTGCACGCTCGCCGGGATCGGCCCGGCGGCGCGCAGCAACCGCTCGCCGAGCACGCGCACGGTGCTGATCAGTTCGACCGGCTGCACGACGTGGAAGTCGACCGGCAGCCGGACCAGCTCCTCGGCGTAGAACCACGGGTTGCCGGTGCTGGCGAGCAGTCGGCAGCGACCCTCACCGGCCTCTTCCAGCCGGCCGAGCGAGCGCGGCAGCCAGCGCCGGACGGCGTCCGCGCCGGCGTCGATCAGCACCTCGACGGGGTATTCCCAGCCGGTGGCCAGGTTGGCCTCCAGGGTCCGCACCGGATCGAGGTCGGCGGGCACCACCGCCCGCTCGGCAAGGGTCTCGAGTGCGGTGATCCGGTCGACGCGGTAGCACCGCTGCGGGTTCTCGCCGCCCCGGCACAGCGAGCACAGCAGGTACCAGCGGCCGTGCCAGATGACCAGGGCCCACGGGTCGGCCTCGACCTCGAAGGCGTTGCCGGCCTCGCTGCGGTAGCCGAGCCGCACCCGGCGTCCGCTGTTGAGCGCGGTGGCCACCGTTGACACCATGGCCGGATCGGGCCGCGCGGCCTGCCGGTCCGGGGCGGCCGCGGCCAGCCGACGCACCGCCGCCGCCTGCTCGCCGACGCTCTCGGGCAGGGCGCGCAGCAGCTTGCCGAGCGCCCGGCCGACCGGCTCGGTGTCGTCGGCGGCGGCGTGGTGGCCGTCCAGCACCGCCATCACCAAGGCCAGCGCCTCGTCGGTGGTGAAGATCAGCGGCGTGCGGCGTCCGCGACCCAGCCGGTAGCCGCCGTGCGGTCCGCGGGTCGACACGACCGGGACGTCCGCCTCGCGCAGCACGGAGACGTAGCGCCGGGCGGCCCGCTCGGTCACGCCCAGCCGCTCGGCGAGCCGGTCGGCCGTGATGCCGGGATGGTCCGAGATCAGTTCGAGGCAGCGCAGGGCGCGCGCGGTCGGGTTCCGGTCGTCCACCGTCATGGACCAACAATGCCAGGAGAACAGGACGCGATCCGTCCGGAACCATGGCTAGCGTCACGCCTGAACAAGGAGGAAGCCATGACCGATACCCACACCGATCCCGTGCCCGGCCAGCCCGACTTTCCGTGGGAGCCGCCGCTGGCGGGAGGCGAACTGGAGCACCTGCTCGGCATGCTCGAGCGGCTGCGCTGGACGTTTCGCTGGAAGGCCGCGGGGCTGGACGCCGCCGGGCTGTCCGCCCGGCTGGAGCCCTCGGAACTCACCCTGGGCGGCCTGCTCAAGCACCTCGCCGCAGTCGAGGCGCTGCGGTTCAGCTGGGAGGCGTTCCACGGCGACCCGGGCGAACCGTGGCGCTCGGCCGACTGGAGCGACCCCGGTTGGGTGTTCACCAGTGCCGCCGACGACACCCCCGAACAGCTGTACGCGCTGTACGACGAGTCGGTGGCGAAGTCCCGCCAGCACCTCGCGGACGCGATCGCCGACGGCGGCATCGATCAGCCGACGCAGGCCGGCCTGGGCGACCAACAGGCCAGCCTGCGCCGGTTGGTGTGCGACCTGATCGAGGAGTACGGCCGGCACACCGGCCACGCCGACCTGCTGCGCGAGAGCGTGGACGGCCTGGTGGGCGAGGATCCGCCGGCGGGTTGGAGGCCGTGACGGCCTGCTTTGGCCCTGGTCAGGCCGGCTTGCGGGCGATCAGCGCGATGCCGGTCAGGTGGGCGGCGTAGCGGGTGAAGACCCGTCGCATGCCCAGCACCCGCGCACGGGCGCCGGGGTTGCGCAGCAGGTTCCGGGCGATCCTCAGCACCCGGGCCAGACCCACGTCGGCGACCAGCGCAGCGGCGGCCGGGTCGGCGTCCACCCCGACGTAGCCGGCGGGGGACTGCTGCACGATCAACGCGGCCGTGCGGCCGATGCCTGGGCGAGTTCGACCACTCCGGCGCCGGTCAGCTCGAGTCGGCCAAGCAGCCGGGTGGTGAGTCCGAGCCCGCCGGGGCGTAGGACGCGTTTGCCGAGTCCGGCCAGCAGTCAGTGGCCCTGAAGGTCTTCGATGCGGCGCTCCGCCTGGGGTGGTGATCCGGTCATTGCGGCGCCGATCAGTCGGCGGTCAGCAGGAACAGGGCGAGCTTGGACGGCTCGAGGGCCTCGACGGCGTGCGGCACCCGGGTGCGCAGATGGATCAGGTCGCCCGGTGCCAGGGTCACGCTGCGGTCATCGGCGGTGATCCGGAACGAACCCTCGAGGGTCTGCAGCAGCACCGGGATCGCCGCGGTGTGCTCGCGCAGTTCCTCACCGGCGTCGAAGGCGAACAGCACCACGTTGGTGCCCTCGGCCCGCAGGGCGGTGCGCGAGACGGTGGCCTGCGGTTGCACCTGGACGAGGCCGGCCAGATCGGCCAGATGGGTCATGTCAGCGGTATCGGTCACCGGAACTCCTATTTACTACATGTCAATATGTAGAAAATCTAGCACGATCCACGGGACGCCGTGGTGACGGCCGCAGTCGCTGCGCCTGTAGAGTGGGTGGACGACAGGGGAGCGCCAGCAGGGCGCTGAGAGTGCGGAGCAGCCGCAGACCCTCGAACCTGATCCGGTCAGTACCGGCGTAGGGAGTCGGGATCTCCTCACCAGCACGGTGAGCCCTCCGATCCGGAGGAGACGTCACACCATGAGAACGATCAGCACCATCACCGCGTTCGCCGCGACGGCCGCGCTCGCCCTGGCGGGCTGCGCGGGGCCCGCGCCGGCGGCGTCCCAGACCGCCGAAGCGTCGGCGCCGACCGAATCGAAGACGCTGACGGTCGTCACCCACGACTCGTTCGCGCTCAGCGACGAGTTGAAGCAACAGTTCGAGAAGGAGACCGGTTACACGGTGACCTACGTGGCGCCCGGCGACGGCGGTGCGCTGGTCAACCAGCTGATCCTGACCAAGGACTCCCCCCTCGGCGACGTCGTCTACGGCATCGACAACACCTTCGCCGGCCGCGCGATCAGCCAGCAGGTCGTCACCCCCTACACGCCCGCGAACCTGCCCGAATCGGTCGCGGCGTTGAAGGCCGACGACTCGGGACGCCTCACCGCGGTCGACTTCGGCGACGTGTGCGTCAACGCCGACTCGAAGTGGTTCGCCGCGAAGAAGCTCGCCGTGCCGGTCACCCTGGACGACCTGGCCAAGCCCGAGTACGCCGACCTGCTCGTGGTCGAGAACCCGGCCTCGTCGTCGCCCGGACTGGCCTGGCTGGCCGCCACCGTCGGCGCCAAGGGCGAGGACGGCTACCTCGATTACTGGACGTCGCTGAAGAACAACGGCGTCAAGGTGGTGAAGGGCTGGACGGAGGCCTACTCGACCGAGTTCTCCGGGTCCTCCGGCAAGGGGTCGAAGCCGCTGGTGGTGTCGTACAGCACCTCGCCCGCGTTCGAGGTGCCGAAGGGCTCGTCCACCTCGAACACCGAGGCGCTGCTGCAGACCTGCTTCCGTCAGGTCGAGTACGCGGGCGTGATCGCCGGCGCGCAGAACGAGGTCGGCGCCCGGAAGTTCATCGACTTCATGCTGAGCAGGGACGTGCAGGCCGACATCCCCGGCCAGATGTACATGTACCCGGCCGACACCTCCGTCGAGCTGCCCGCCGACTGGCAGAAGTTCGCCCCGCTGTCGGACGCCCCGTTCACGGTCTCCGCGGAGGCGATCTCGGCCAACCGGGACGCCTGGATCCGCGACTGGACGGCGACGGTGATCGGCTGAGTCGTGCCCGCCCCTCGTACCCGACGGCCGGTGGATTCACCGGTCGAGCGCGTCCAGCCCCGTGTCCCGGTCGACGCCGCGCCCGCGCAGGCCCGGCCCGCCGGGTCATCGCGCGAGGGCGCGCCCGGGCCGGCCGCCGTCCGCCCGAGCGCCGGCCCGCTGGCGGTCGCGCTGTGGGCGGGGGCGGTGCTCGTCCCGGTGGGCTTCCTCGCGGTCTTCTTCGCCTGGCCCGTCGCGTCGCTGGTCGCCAGGGGTTTCGTCACCGAGGCGGGGTTCAGTCTGGACGGCGTCCGCAGCGTGCTGGCCGCGCCCCGGACATGGCGGATCCTGGGCCAGACCCTCGGCCTGGCCGCCGCCGGCACCGCGGCGTCCGTGCTGCTCGGCCTGCCCGGCGCGTATCTGCTCTACCGCTGCCGTTTTCCCGGCCGGGCGGTGCTGCGGGCGATGGTGTCGGTGCCCTTCGTACTGCCCGCGGTCGTGGTCGGGGTGGCGTTCCGGTCGCTGTTCTCGGTCACCGGCCCGCTGGGCGGGCTGGGGCTCGACGAGTCCTTCGCCGCGATCATGGTCGCGCTGGTGTTCTTCAACTACTCGGTGATGGTGCGCACCGTCGGGGCACTGTGGTCCCGGCTCGATCCGCGGACGGCCGAGGCGGCGCGGGTCCTGGGGGCGTCCCCGGTGCGGGTGTTCTGCACGGTGACCCTGCCGGCGATCGGACCCGCGATCCTGTCGGGGGCGTCATTGGTGTTCCTGTTCTGCGCGACCGCCTTCGGCATCGTGATGGTGATGGGCGGGGTCGGTTTCAGCACCATCGAGACCGAGATCTGGTACCAGACCACCCAGCTGCTCGACCTGCCCGCGGCGGCGGCACTGTCGATCCTGCAACTGGTGGTCGTGGCGGCGTCCCTACTGGTCGCCTCACGTGCCCGGCGGCGCAGCGAGCACGCCCTGCGGCTGAGGGGGGACGCCGGGGCCGAGCAGCCGTGGCGGCTGCGCCGTGACCTGCTGCCCACCCTGGTCACCGGGCTGGTGGGGGTCGGCCTGCTGGGCGTGCCCATGGTGCACCTGGTGGTCCGTTCGTTCGCCACCGCTGAGGGCTGGGGCTGGCGCAACTACGCGTTGCTGGCCACCACCGGCGACGGCAGCCTGAGTGTTCCGGTCTGGACGGCGGCGCTGAACTCGCTGGTGATCGCCACGCAGGCCTGCCTCGTCGCGGTGGTGCTGGGGGTGCTGGTCAGCCTGGTCGCGTCGCGGCGGCCGCGATCGCCCGGCCTGGCCCGCGGGGTGAGGCTCCTCGACGCGGTGTTCATGCTGCCCCTGGGGGTGTCGGCGGTGACGGTCGGCTTCGGCTTCCTGATCACCCTGAACCGGCCGCCGTTCGACCTGCGCAGTTCGCCGATCCTGATTCCGATCGCCCAGGCGATCGTGGCCCTGCCGCTGGTGGTGCGCACGCTGCTGCCGGTGCTGCGGGCGATCGACCCGCGGCAACGTGAGGCGGCCGCGATGCTGGGCGCCGGTCCGGGCCGGGTGCTGGCCAGCATCGACGGTGCGCTCGCGTTGCGCGGGCTGGGACTGGCGGTGGGCTTCGCGTTCGCCACGTCGCTGGGTGAGTTCGGCGCGACATCGTTCCTGTCCCGGCCCGACCATCCGACGCTGCCGGTGGTCATCTTCCGGCTGATCGGACGCCCCGGCGCGGACAACTTCGGCATGGCGATGGCCGCGTCGGTGATCCTGGCGGTGCTGACCGCCGCGGTGATGGCGGCCGCCGAGGCGGTCCGGCCGAGGGAGGCGGAACTGTGAGGGGACTGAGCGTCACCGGCGCGGTGGTGAAGTACGGCGACCTGGTCGCGGTCGATGGCGTCGACGCGGCCGTGGAACCGGGCGAGATCGTGGCGTTGCTGGGTGCGTCCGGTTCGGGGAAGAGCTCGCTGCTGCGCGGCATCGCCGGACTGGAACCGCTGGCGGCGGGCCGGGTGGCGTGGAACGACGAGGACGTCACCACCGTGCCGGTGCACAAGCGCGGCTTCGGGATGATGTTCCAGGACGGCCAGCTGTTCAACCATTTGAGCGTGGCGGGCAACATCGCCTACGGGCTGTACCGGCAGCCGAGGGCGGCCCGCCGGGCCCGGGTCGAGAAACTGCTCGAGGTCGTCGGCCTGCCCGGCTACGGCGCTCGCCCGGTGAGCGAGCTGTCCGGCGGTCAGGCGCAGCGGGTGGCGCTGGCGCGATCGCTGGCCCCCGGGCCGCGGCTGCTGCTGCTCGACGAGCCCCTGTCGGCGCTGGACCGCAACCTTCGCGAACATCTGGTCGGGGTGCTCGGTGATGCGCTGCGCACCACCGGCACCACGGCGCTGTACGTCACCCACGACCAGGACGAGGCCTTCGCGCTGGCCGACCGGGTCGGGGTGATGGACGCCGGCCGGATGCTGCAACTCGACAACCCGGACACGCTGTGGCGGCGTCCGGTCTCGCGGCGGGTGGCCGACTTCCTCGGCTACGAACCGTTCATCGATGCCGAGCTGGCGAGACGTCTGGGCGGCCCGGACGCCGGCCCCGGCCAGCTGGTCGGGATCGGCCCGGCGGGCCTGCTGGCAGACGCCGCCGGCACTGCACTGCCGGTCGTGGAGCAGCGCTACCGGCGCGGCGAGGTGCTGATCGACGTGCGGTTGCCGGACGGCCAGCTCGCCACCGTGACCGCCGCCGAGAAGCACGACGGTGAGGAGTTGTCCGTCCGGCTCGATCGGGCCGGCTGCGCGGTGCTGCCGGGCTGAACGCCGCCGGTCGGCCGGTCGGTCAGGCGTCCACCGCGTCGAGCAGCTGCGGGTGGGTGCGGCGCAACCGGGTGCGCATGCCGCCCAGCACCAGCTCGGCGCTCGGCCCCGGCGCCGCGACCGCCTGGAAGGTGGAGCCCTGAATGGCCAGCAGTTCGGTGCCGCGCAGGGCGGTGACGGTCGCCGTGCGGTTGACGCCGCGCAGCAGGCCGATCTCGCCGAACAGGTCACCGGCGACGAGTTCGGGCGGCCGTTCGGCGCCCGCCACCGCGTCGGCCGGGACCACCTCGAGTGCGCCGGAGCGCACCACGTACAGGTCGTCGGGTTCGGCACCGGCCACGATCACCGGCGTGCCGGCCGGCACCTCGCGCAGCGTCGTGGCGCGGGCCAGCCGCTCGAGGTCGACCGGTTCGAAGGACGCCAGGGCCGGTACCCGGCCGAGTTCGGCCGCCAGGCCCTCCACCCGCCGGCGTTCGGCGTCGGTGCGGGCGACCAGGTACAGCAGCGCCGGGGTGAGGGCGGCGACGAAGACCAGCATGAGGGCGCCGGAGAGCTGCAGGCTGAGGCCCAGCCCGACCACCGCGACCAGCGCCGGGGCTCCGACCGACCCGATGGTCTGGCCCAGCGTGCTGACGGCGTCGCTGAGGCTGAACACCCGGCCCATCGCCGCCTCGGGGGTTCCGCGCTGCAGCAGGGTCAGCGCCACCACGTCGAAGACGACCGCCGCCGCGCCCTCGATGACGGAGATGCCGAAGACGACCGCCGGCACCGGCAGCAGGGCCACCGCGATCATCGGGACGCCGAGCAGGACGCCGCTGCCCAGCAACCAGCGGGCGGCGTGCGGGGAGCTACCGGCCCGGGCCGACAGCGGGGCCGCGATCATGCCGCCCACCCCCATCGCGGTCAGGATGTAGCCGAAGCCTTCCGGGCCGAGGCCCAGCTTCTGGTCGGCGACCAGCACGTACAGCACCTGCTCGGCACCGAAGGCGATGCAGGCCGCACCGTTGAGCAGGGTGAGGGCCCGCAGGCCGCGGTCGGTGAAGACCACCCCGGCGCCCTCACGGATGTCGTCCCAGGTCTGTGCGAACAGCGACCCGCCCGGGGCGTCCTCGTCGGCGGCGCCCTTGGGCACCGGCAGGGCGCCGATCTGCCACAGCATGGCGGCCTCGACGGCGAAGGTGACCGCCTCGATGGCCAGCACGAAGGCGGGAGAGACCACGGCCAGCAGCAATGCGCCGAGCGCCGGTCCGAAGAACCAGGAGAGCTGGGACAGGCCGTTCTCGGCGGCATTGGCGGCGGCCAGGTCGTTCTCGGGGACGAGTTGCGGAATGGCGGCGCCGCGGGCCGGGAAGAAGAAGGCGCCGGCGGCGGCGCTGATCGCCAGCAACACGATCAGCGTCCACGTGGGTCCGTCGGTCGCGACCAACACGGCGAGGGCCACGAAGAGCACCATGCGGCCCGCGGAAAGGACCACCATCACCAGCCGGCGGTCGAAGCGGTCGGCGACCACGCCGCCGATCGGGCCGAGGATCACATAGGGCAGCAGTCGGGCGAGCAGCCCCGCCGACAACCAGGCGGCGCCGTTGTCGCCCTCGAGCAGGACGACGATGATGGCGACCACGTACATGGTGTCGCCGAAGAGCGAGACCACCGTGCTGCCGGCCAGCCAGCGCCAGCGACGATGCCGCCACACCGACCGGAACGCGGCGATGACGCCGGGTCCGGCGTCATCGATCTCGACTGCTTCGGCGTCCACGGTCAGCTCTCGACGCTTAAGGTGTCGTCGTGGGAGGTGACCGGCAGCCGGCGCTGCACCTGGTCGTCGACCAACGGGTAGGTGCGCAGGATGTGGCCCTCGGTGTCGTCGGTGGTGCTGGCCAGCCGGCGACGCTCGTTGTCGGGTGCGTGGGCACTGGTGGTGTGGGTCATGATGCCCCTCCTGCGATTGCGGCTGCTGCCGCTGCCGATCGTTGATTCGATACTCCACCGCACCGGGCTGGCCGTCTGTGGCCGACCACACCACCGCTGTGTAGCGGCCGTCACACAGCGCCTCCGCGATAGCCTGCGCGGTGTGAGCACCCCGTCCTCGGAACGGTCCGGCGATCGGTCCCCGCTGCGCATCGGCTTCGTGCCGGGCGTCACCCTGACCAGGTGGAGCACCACCTGGCGGGAGCGGTTCCGGTCGGTTCCGCTGGAGACCGTCGAGGTCGCCGAGGTCGAGCAGCGGGCCGTGCTGGACGCCGGCGCGGTCGACCTGTGCTTCGTCCGGGGCCCCATCGACACCGACGGACTGCACCTCATCCCGCTGTATGAGGAGGTGGCCGTGGCCTGGGTGTCGAAGGAGCACCCGGTCGCCGCCTTCGACGAGGTGACGCTGGCCGACCTGGCGGACGAGACGGTGCTCACCGAGGCCGACGCCGAGACGATCAACCAGGTGGCGCTCGAGATCGCCGTCCTGCACGTACCCATGTCCATCGCCCGCAGCCACAGCCGCCGTGACCTGACCTACCGTCCGATCACCGACGCCCCCATGACCCGGATCGGCCTTGCCTGGCCGGCGGATCGTCCGCACCCGCTCACCGACGACTTCATCGGCGTCGTTCGGGGTCGGACGCCCAACAGCTCCCGCACCCAGCAGGAGAAGGCGAAGAAGGCAAGGCGGTGAAAGCCGCCTTGACTTTGAGTCTTGCTCCTCGTCAAAGCGGCTTCCGCTGGTCGGGGTGACAGGATTTGAACTGCCACCTCAGGCCTCTTCGTACTTCTCGACTGACTACCAGTTTCAGCCGTGTGACTAGGCGCGATGCTCTCCGCATCTCAAAGGCCAAGTAGGCGCAAATAGGCAGAAATGGGCTGCAGTTAGGATGCGTTAGGATGCAGGTGAGATGCAAGGGCAGGGTGACAGGGTGACCAATCTCCGACTGGTGGACGGGGCTGCGGGTACGCCCGCGCGCACCGGTTCGGCCCCGCGGCCGTCCAGTCGGACCAGGTCGACCCGGCGCCGGCGGGCCTTCGGCAAGATCGCGAAGCAGCGGTCGG
Organism: Micropruina sonneratiae; assembly: GCF_025972045.1. GTDB lineage: Bacteria > Actinomycetota > Actinomycetes > Propionibacteriales > Propionibacteriaceae > Micropruina > Micropruina sonneratiae. Next base: position 50,524 of record NZ_JAPDHX010000001.1, read on the forward strand.
GTCGCTACCAGGCCAGCTATCTCGGCGAGAACGGGGAGCGCTATCTGGCCCCGGTCACCTTCGAGACCAAGGGCGACGCCGACGCGTGGCTGTCGATGCGCCGGGCCGAACTGGAGGAGCATCGCTGGCGTCCGCCCGACCCGCAGCCGGCCGAGACCCCGACACTGCGCGACTACTCCGAGATCTGGATCGAGCACCGACGCACCCGCGACGGCCAGCCGCTCAAGCCCCGGACGAAGGATCTCTACCGCATCCTGCTCGACAAGCAGATCCTGCCCACGCTGGGCGACATGCACCTGGCCGACATCACCGCCGACGACATCGACGACTGGTACGCGATGCTGCTGCCCGCTGCTCCGACCCGGCGGGCGCACGCCTACTCGCTGCTGTCGACCATCATGCGTAGCGCCAGCACGGGCCGCCGCCCGATGATTCCGGACTCCCCGTGCAAAGTGGAGCACCCGACGGTCCTTCACCGCACCTTCGAGCCGAAGCCGGCCACGCCGCAGCAGATCGCCACCATCGTGGAGAACATGCCCGACAAGTACCGGGCGCTGATCCTGCTGTCGGCCTGGTGCGGCCTCCGCTGGGGTGAGGTGAGCGAGCTGCGACGGAAGGACCTCGACCTGGCTTCGATGTCGGTTCGGGTCGAACGCGCCGTGGTGTGGCGCAAGGGTGAGGCGACGGTCGGCACACCGAAGTCCCGGGCGGGCGTCCGGACGATCGCACTACCGCCGAACCTGCGCCCGGCCCTGAAGCATCATCTCGCCGAGCACGCCATGCCCGGCCCGGACGGGCTGCTGTTCCCGAACGCGACCAAGACGGGCCATCTGCACGTGAACACCCTCAGCAAGACCTACCACAGGGCTCGTCAGGTTGCCGGACGGTCGGACCTGCGCTTCCACGACCTCCGGCACAGCGCGGCAACGATGGCCGCGCAGGCTGGCGCCACTCTCGCGGAGCTGATGGCGCGTATGGGGCACTCCACGGCGAAGGCTGCGTTGGTCTACCAGCACGTCGCCGAGGGCCGCGACCGGATCATCGCCGACCGCATGGCGCTGCTCGCGGAGACGCATCGAGAAGCGGACCACTAGCTTGTGCACGCCCACGTGGACGACGGGGCGTGCGTCACAAGCGGGCCGAGAGGAAGGCTGCGCAAACAAAACTGGGGGCCAGTTGTCTGGTCCCCAGTCTCCCGGCCCATACGTCCGGTGCAGCATTTTTGCGTCACGACAAGCGCGCGCGGATCAACTATGACGCACTTCGCCGCGTCTTACAAGTCGCCTACACGGGGGACTGGCGACGTAGCGGGGGTCTCCGGCAGTGGCGACGTCATCGGATGCACGGCCGGGATGTCCCAGGTCGGATGAGTCCCCACAAGCGAGACCGCGAGGCGATCACGCTCACGCAGCGCCACGCTCTTCAACGCGATCGCCACCTCTTGGCCCGACTCCTCAAGGCGTCCCTTCGCCCAACCATTGGTCGCTCGGCCGACGGTGACCTCGACGAGGGCCCGTCTGCGCGGGGCCACAGTCCAGAGCGCCGGCTCAGCGCCCTTGTCCAGTTCACCGATGAGTGTGCACGAATCCTCTGGTCCAGTAAGCACGGCCACTTCTTGGGCCGGAAGAAGGCTGCCCGCCGGCGCCCAGACAGTCACGTACCCTCCAGAACTCAGCGCGATCTTGACCCGATTCTGCGCGACCCAGAACTGCACGGTCCCGGTTAGCACGTTGGCGAACGGGCCTGTGCTCGGGGTCTCGCTGAGCAGGAGGTAAGGGAACCGCCGGGTCGCTGCGTCCGCAACAATGCCGGTCGCGTACAAGGTCGCCTTCTGACCTGGGCGCACACCGTCTGGATTCGTCCAGATACCACGTGCACCGTTGTTTCTCGACATCTCGTAGCTGCCATCCGGCAGCCGATATCCAACTGTCCAGAGGCCTGCAACTTGCGCTGACTCTAGGGCTATTCGAGCGATCCAGGCACGCAACTTCATCCCTCGGTACCGGGGGGACGAAGGGCAGGAAAGATTGATGGCCTCCTCGTCGAGCAGCATCCAGGCGCGCTGTTCGGTGCGAACGTGCACGGTGTCGATCGCAGCCGCGAAAACGGGGACATCTCGTGCGTGGGCAAAGTCATACGCAGGCATGAGGTCCATGTCTTCAGACAGGCTAACAATGCATTGAGCGGGGATCGCCTTCACCAAGATCCGCTCGGCCAGATCCGCTATGGCGACCGCGCACAGTACGTCGACCTGCTTCTCCTCGACTGTTCCGCTGCGTTCAACCAGGTAGCCGCGGAGGATCGTCGCGCCGTCGGACTCGAGTCTATGGGCCGTCTCCTCGTTCTTCTGACGCATGCGGTTCACCCGCTCAGAGCATTTGTCCTGGAGAACTCGCGTGGCGGTGCCGACGCGCACCTCGACGGGATCGAAGCCATAGGTCTCGAGCGCGCGACGGATGCCCGGGATTGTGAAGTTGGACGCTGTGCCAAAGAGGCGCCCGGATTGGCCGATCAGATTGCGCGAATCAACGACAACCGCGCAGGGGACGAGGGGTGCGCTCACCGTAGCCCCTCCCATCCGGCCCACCTCAACAAACGATTCGCTGAGAACTCGGACCGCGAGAAACCACGATAGATCAGCGCAGTGACAACAGGTGGCAGGCTGGCGGGCCGGCGCTCACGCGACCTTGTTGCCGTAGCGCTGGCGGGCTGCCTCCCCCGAGGTTCCGACGAAGAGTCCGATGGCCGACCAGGACATGCCGGCCTCTCGTGCCGCCTTGACCGCGTCCAGGACGTGGCGTTCGGCGTCGGACCGTTCCTGGATCGCGGCGCGCAGCAGAGCGACGGCGCCGGGGTCGAGTTCGTCGGCGAGGTCGGGCTCGTAGTCCTCGAATCGGGCCGCGAGTTCGTCTGCGTGCTGGAGGATCTCGTCTACTGTGCGGGGCATCGTCATCACCTGAGGTACTTGTCTCGGGCCGGCATGGCGTGGACGATCACCATCGCCACGTCGCCTTCCACGTATCCAACTTCGAAGATGAGGGCGGCTCGGTTGGGGCCGATCATCATGGTGAACCCGTCTCCGAGATCCCAGATCCGCAGGGGGTTCCTGTATGCGTGCAGGATGTCCTCACGACTCACACCGTGCTTGTAGGCCGATGGTGCGATGATCGGCTCGTCCAGCACGTCTCCAAGATAACTTGCGAGCCGGTGGCTGGCAATCTCATCGTCCTGTGGCCGGGTCATGGCCGCTCGGCGGGCGGCGCCGTCCCGGTTGGCAAAGTGTTCATCGTGCTCGACGACGATGAGTGGTTCGTTGAACGACCACGATCGGACGGCAGACCCTGTCGAGATCCGCGGTTCGGACGCGGATGAGGCGGGCACCGATTCGAGACGCCGGGAGCACCCCAGTTGCGATGCGGCGGCGCAGCGTGTCGACGCTGATCCCAAAGACGACGGCGGCTTGCTGGAGGGAGAGCCATTCAGGCGCGGACTGGCTCCATTCGGCTGCGTTGTTGGCCATGTCGGTTCCTCTTTTCAGTGGGGGTCAGATGCTGATGCCGCGGTGGTGGTCGTGGTCGGGTCTGTAGCTGGTCGGGGGCGGGGGGAGGGGTCGGCGGGTGTTGGCGATCTGGAGGGCTTCTTGTCGGTGCATGTCGTCTTCCTTCCTGATCTGGGTGGTGATGCGGTAGCGGAGGGCGTCGGCGGCGCGCTCGACGGGCAGCGGTCCGAGTTCGGCTGCAGCGGCCAGGTGTTCGGCGATGTCGGGCCGGGTGCGGGCGAGCCGGGCGAGATGCGCGGCGAGGATGGGCAGGGTGGGGTCGCCGGCGGTGGCGGGTGCTGCGGTGGTGATCTTGGCAAGCCAGTCGCGGATGTCGGCCTGGCTGGTCTGGAGGGCGTGGTCGAGGTGTCGTTGGGTGTCGCGTTCAGCCGGGGAGTGTTCCGGGTTTCCTGTGGGTCGCAGGTCGGTGTCGGGGGTCTGGTGGGCGGCGCGCCATTGCTGGATGTCGGCGACCAGCTCGGGGTCGAGACCGAGGAGGTCTTCGGCCCACCGTGGGTGGCCCTCGGCTGCATGTTGTCGGGTTTCGTCGGCGAGTTGTCGGGTGAGCTTGTAGCGGCCGGAGAGGTATTCCTTCCAGGTGGGGTCGTCGAGGAGTTGGGTGGGGATGCCGGGGAGCCAGGGGAGGGGCCCGCGGGTGCGGTCGTTGGCCTGGGTGAGGTTGAGCCGGTAGTCGACGACGGCGGCCCGGTCGCGGGCCTGGTCGAGCGGCCCGACCGCGACGGCCTGGCGGAGGATCTCGGTGGGGTTGTGGCCGTTGGCGGCGATGAGCATGAGGTGGCTGCGCAGGGTGGGCCAGGCGTTGGCCCCCTCGAGGCCGTGCATGGCGCCGGCGATGTCGATGGCGTCCTTGACCTTGCTCGGGAGGTGGTGTTCGGCGGCGTAGGTGATGGCGTCGAGGTAGCAGCTGGCGGCCGGGCCGAGCAGCAGGTTGGGCTGGTTGGCCTCGCGGAGCAGGGTGGTGGCCGAGGCAGGCGCCTCGTCGCGGCCGATGACGGCCTCGAGGAGCTGGACGGCACCGGCGGGCTGGAGCAGGCCGGGGTCAACCGGCGCGACGTGGGTGTCGGTGTTGTCGACCTGGAGCCATGCGTGGTTGGCATGCCGGCCGCGGGTGAGCATGGTGTAGGCCTGCTGCCTGCTCTCTTCGCCGGTGAGGAGGCCGTGGCAGGTGTCGGCGGTGACGCCTTGGGCGGCGTGGATGGTGGTGGCGTAGCCGAGTTCGACGAACTCGGCGACGTAGTCGGCGGGCAGCGTGAGCCGGTTGTGGTTGCGCAGGTGTCGGACGTCGATCGAGTGGTCGCGGTGAACGGCGGTGATCTGCCAGCGGTCGCCGTTGCGGACCCAGGCGGTGTCGCTGCTGGCGAGATCGCGGTTGTTCCGTCGGGTGATCACCGTGTCCCCGGTCGAGGCCTGGTTGCCATCACTGAGGTCGATGTGGCGTCCGGGCCGGTGTCCGTCGAGCCGGGCTATGCGGGCAGCGGCGTTGAGGGCGGCGACCTGTTCGCGGGTGGGGGCGAGCATGAGCGCGTCCAGCCCGTCGGCGCGGTCGGCCTGCCAGGCGGCGAGCAGTAGACGGGTGGCGGTGTCGGGGCTGACAACGTGGACGCGCTGGTGGTCGAGGTAGTAGCCGAGGGCGCGGGCGTCGCCGGCACGGAGGGCGAGGCTGGCGTCGGCTTCGACGGGGTCGGTGAACCGGACGACGTGATCCAGGTGGAGGGCGCCGTGTTGGGTGGTGATGTCGCGCAGGACGCCGCCTGCGCCGATCGCGCCGAGTTGTTGGTCGTCGCCGACCAGGCGGATGGAGGCGCCCTGGTCGAGGCACCAGGTGACGACATGGTCGAGGGTGAGGGTGTCGGCCATGCCGGCCTCATCGATGATCACCAGCGTGTCGGGCCTGACACGTCGGGCGAGATCCTCCCCATGGCTGATGGCCCAGACGAGCTTGGCGAGGTTGTCGGCGACCACGGCGTCGCCGAGCTGGGTGCGGAGTTGCTCGGCGGCCGTGGCTGAGGGGGCGAGTCCGATCACGTTGCCGCCGCTGGTGGTCCAGGCGGTGGCCAGGGCGCGCATGGCGGTGGTCTTCCCGGTCCCGGCGGGCGCGATCGCCAGTTGGAGCCGTCGGCCGGAGGTGGCCATCTCGCGGACCATCGCCTGTTGGGCGTTGTTGAGAGGTTCGCGGTTGGCCATGGTCTGGAGGAGGGCGAGGGTGACCGAGTTGTGATCGGCCTGGCGGCCGCTGGTCCGTCCGGCGGTGTCGACGAGGCGTCGTTCGGCGTACAGGATGCGCCGTGAGGTGTAGCGGGACGCGGCGGGCTGCTCATACACCGACGCTCCGTCGGGACGTAGTAGGGGTGCGGGTTCGACCGGCTGGGTGCGGGTGGTGCGGATCGGGATCGACGCGCTCGCCAGTGCCCGTTCGGTGATGGCTTCGGCTGCCCGGGTGATCTGGTCGAGGGGGATCGCGGCGGCCCGGACCTGGCGGAGGGCTTCGGCGCGCACGTTCCAGGGTGTCCAGGAGGATCGTTCGGCCTCCACGGTGTTGATCACCTGCTGCGCGGTGCCCGCGATCCACACCTCGTCGACCACCAGCGGTGCCGGACGCCGGTGGGCGGTGACGCCGTGGAGCATGCGCTGCAGCCCGGCCCGGCCGAGCACCTGGACGGCCTCGGTGTGCCAGGCGTGGCGTTGGTCGGCTTCGCTGCGGGGTCCATGCTTGGCGGGTCGGGTGTCGAGGGTGGCCTGTTGGGCGAGTTCGAGCCGTTCGGCTTTCGTGGGGGGACGTTCGTGGTCGTGCTCGAAGGCCTCGACCAGGTCGGCGGTCCAGGCCTGGATGTGGCGCCGCCTGGTCGACCAGCGGGCGAGCAGGGTCGGGTCGAGGCCGGCGATCTCATAGATGGGGCGTTTCCCGTCCCTGCCGATCGGTTCCATGGCCAGGCCGAGGTCGCGCAGGCGTGCGGTGAGGCTGGTGGTGTACACCTCGGACAGGTACACCGTCGCCGCGTAGAGGGGTTTGGCATCCAAGGCGCGCCAGTCGCCGGTGAGGGTCTGGACCTTGGCCGAGATCGCGGCGTGGGTGTGGAGGTCGGGGTCGCCGGCCCGGCTGTCGCGGTGGTCGAACCGGGCTGCGGTGATCCCGCGGACCGGCACATGCCGGGCGCCCTCGTGGCCGGAACGGGTGGAGGCGACCCGGGCCTGGACCTGGATCAGGGCGTCGTCGACCGCGGCGGTGTGGGCGGCGCGGATCGCGGCGGCCAGGTCGGGCCCGGCCAAGGCCCACAGCGCCGAGACGGACTTGGGTGGGGAGAAGGTGAGGTCGAACCCGGCGACCGCCACCCGTGGGTGGGAGCTGGCTTTGGCGATGTAGCTGTGCAGTTCGCGGCGTCCGGCCGGGGGGCGTCCGTGGTCGCGGGTGTGCCACTCGATGGCGAGGTCGGTGCGGAGTCGTTGCCGGACGCGTTTGGTGATGCGTGCCCCGTCGTGCTCGTCTCGCCAGGTGCGTTTGCGGGCGTCGAGTTCGATCTCGAACGGGGTGGGGTGGTCGGCGAACACCGAGTAGGCCCGGCCCAGTTTCTCCCCGGTGACCGGGTCAAGGCCGGCGCCGAACAGCAGCTTCATCTGTTCCTCGATCACCGGGTCACCCTCGGACAGTCCCATGCCGGCCAGGCCGGCGCCCCACCACCGGCCCGGACTCTCGCCTTTGGCGGTGTAGTAGTCGGCCAGGCTGGTCACATCACCCGGCGCGACCTGCCGGGTCAGGTACTCATAGCCCGACCCGGCCAGCAACTTCTTCAACCCGATCGCCATCGGTCAAGCCCTTCCTCGCCGACCCCCTGCCCGGGGGCGTGGTCACCCCCGGTTGGGGGATCAGGTCAGGACAGCACGGGCATGTCACCACTGATGTAGCCATATCGACGTTCCCCCACCCCCACCCGCCGACCCGGCCGGCGTGAAACCCCTTGTCAGATCGACCTCCCCCAACGTCCCCCCGAAAGTTGTCCAGCGGTGTTGACGACCGCCGGATTCTTCGCAGACCGTAGACACTCAAGACCGCAGGGTGACGTCTCCGCTGGCGTCAAGTGGCGTTCTAATCGTCCGCAAACCGCAGTACTGTCGAACATGGAGTTTCTGCCGCGTGTGATCGACGGCCGGCCGTCGCGCAGGCTGCGAGGCCAGCCCGCGGTCCGGCTCGAAGGGCCGCGCGGCTGCGGGAAGACCACCACCGCCCTCCAACACGCCGGCAGCGCCGTCCACCTCGACGCCCACCCGGGCATGACCGAACTCGCCCAACTCGCCCCCGACCGCATCCTCACCGGCACCGCACCCCACCTCGTCGACGAATGGCGCCTCGCCCCCAGCCTGTGGCCCCAGATCACCAGCCGGCTCGGCGACCAGCCGCTGCCCGGCCGCTACCTGCTTGCCAGCTCAGCCACCCCGCTCGAGTACCGCCACCGCACCCGGGAGGCCGCCCAGCTGCCCGTGCTGCGGATGCGGACCATGACGCTGAGTGAACGGCTCGGCCTCGAGGCGCCGGTGTCGCTGGCCGGCCTCGCCTACGGCGACCGGGTCACCGGCATCCGCAGCCGGCTCAGCTACGCCCAGCTCGCCGAACACGCCGTCCGCGGCGGATGGCCCGAACTCCTCGACGCCGACACCGAGCAGGCCATCGAGTACTACACCAGCTACCTGCGCCAGCTCGCCCACACCGACCTGAAGACGCTCGTGCTCACCCGGCACCAGCCCGACCGGATCACCGACCTGCTCACCAGCCTCGCCCGCCACACCGCCGCCGACGTCAGCCTCGCCGGCCTCGGCCACGACACCACCGCTCGGCTCGGCCGCGACACCGTCCGCTCCTACCTCGACGCCCTCGACCGGCTCCACGCCTGGGAACCCCAACCCGCCTGGCACCCACCGCTGCGCACCCGAGCCCGACTCCGCCACCGGCCCCGCGCCCACCTCGCCGACCCAGCGCTGGCCTGCGCCGCCCTCGGCTACGACGCCGACGGCTCGCCGATGATCCCGGCCAGTTGGCCGCGATCTTCACCGCCATGGTCATCCACGACCTCCGCGTCTATCTCGAAGGCACCGGCGCCCAGCTGTGGCACTACAAGGACGAGACCGGGCTCGCGATCGACGCGATCATCGGGTACCCCGACGGCCGCTGGGCCGCCCTCCAAACCAGCCTCGGCGACCACCACGCCCTCGACGCCGAGATCGCACTCGAGACCCTCCGCGACGACCGCCTCGACCTCGACCAGGTCGGCCCGCCCAGATACCTCGCCGTCATCTGCGGCGGCACCCACGCCACCACCACCCGCACCCGGACCCACACCATCCCCCTCGCCACCCTCACCGCCTGACCCCCTAACCCCGCCCCCGAAGGCTCCGTGCCCCGACGCCCTGGGGCCACCATCTCTCAGCCCCCAGGGAACCCCCCCTCCCTCAGTTACACCCGGTGCAAATCGGGAAGGGCCTATGCGACTTCCCCTGGAATGGCGTGCTTCCTGATGGTGCGCAGAGTGTCGACGATCACCGTCACTTCGGCCTCCGGGAACACGTAGTCCGGGCCGGTGGGCGCGTGGTCGGTGTACGGGGACTCGAACAGTCGCTGGGGTTCCATCACGCCGTTGCGGGTCAGCTCGTCGACGATCAGGTTCATGAACCGGACCTGGTCTGCGGTGAATCGGGTGCGATCGAGGTAACGCTCGAAGGCCTCGGTAACGGCTGCTCGATCCAGGCCAACCAAGCCACGAACGAAGATGCCGAGCCCGCCGGTCTTGGTGTTGGCCCAGGCGAGGTCGGCCTGTTGTCCGCCGGAGGCAACCAGCAGCCCCTCCAGTTCAGCGAGATCGTCCGGGGTGAGTTGCTTGTTGCGACGAAGCCGCTGCAAGGCAAGGTTGTCCAGGTGCTCGCGCAGGTACGCCTCTGCCTTGGCGCGGAAGCGCTCGAAGTTGGTGCCGGGAGCGACCCCGGGCAGGTCGACCTCGACGCTGTCGCCGAGAGTGTCGGCGAAGTCGGTGTAGACAGGGTTGCGCCGGGTCTTCTCGATGAAGCGGACCAAGCCCCGAAGCTTGCGGCGCGCTTCTTCGAGCATCGGGAGAGTGACGTCGACCCACCACTCGTCGCCAGCGACAGCTTCCAGCAGCGGGGCCTGCGCCGCGACGCTCGGGATGGCGGTCCGTCCCAGCAGGGCCCCTGCGATGGCCTGCACTGCTTCGCGCAGCCGTTCCGCCAAGAGCGCGTCGCCGTCGAGTTGGGCCAGTTGCTGGTGCAGGACGAGCAGGTCGAAGCGCTTGGCATCCTCGTCGTCATCGCGGACGGACGACGGGAGGGCGGACAGCCCCAGCAGTGCCTCGGAGTCGGACGGCGACAGCGACGCCCATGCCTCGGGTACGCGGAAGCGCTCCACCGTCGCGCGGTGCGGGCGCACCACGAAGTTGTCGAGGTTCATTCCGTTGACGATCTCGTGCAACGTCGCGGTGGTGGTCCACCTCAGCTCTGGTTCGGCGTCACCGAGCGCAAGGATCAGCCCGAGCCTGGCCTCGAACAACCGCTGCGAGAGCGGCTTGGCGAGCTGGGTCTCCGCTCCGGGGAGATTCTGACCGAAGTACTCAAGGTTGCCGCAGAAGTCGAGGACGAGGAAGTCGGTCTTGTCCTGGCTGGGGCCGTATAGGTCGGGGCAGAGGCGGGTGCCGCGTCCGATCATCTGCCAGAACTTCGTCTTGGAGCGCACGGCTTTGAAGAACACCAGGTTGACGACCTCGGGCACGTCGATGCCGGTGTCGAGCATGTCGACGCTGATCGCGATGTGCGGAGCCTTGTCCTTGGTCGAGAAGTCGTCGATCAGCGACTGGGCGTACGGGCTGGCGTGGGTGATCACGCGGGCGAACGTTCCGGCGTACTCGGGGTAGGCCAGGTCGAACCGCTGCTGGATGAACTCCGCGTGCCGCTGGTTCTTGGCGAAGATGATCGTCTTCCCCAGCCGGTCGCCGCCCGCGACCCGCCGGCCTTCGGTCATCAGGGTCGCGAGCACCTTCTCGACGGTGTCCTCGTTGAACAGGAACCGGTTCAGTTCCTCGGCGCCGACCTCATCGGGCGGGCCGTCCTCGCCCCAGTCGAGGGCGTCCCACTCGTCCTTCTCGGCCTCGCTGAGGTCGTCGTAGGCGATCCCGGAGCGCAAGAACCGGGTGCCGACGCTAAGCCCTTTTGGCGGCACCAGGTAGCCCTGCTCGACCGCCTCGTCGAGGGTGTAGGCGTCGGTCGGAACGCCGTCCTCCAAGTGGAACAGCCGGTAGGTGTTGTGGTCGACCTCGTCCTTCGGGGTCGCGGTCAGGCCGACCAGCAGCGCGTCGAAGGAGTCGAAGATCGCGCCGTACTTCGCGTACACGCTGCGGTGGGCCTCGTCGATCACGATCAAGTCGAAGTGGCCTGGCCCGAACCGGCGGACGCCGCCGTCGACGTCGTCGATCAGGTTCATCATCGTCGGATAGGTCGACACGTAGACGCGGCCGTCGGTGGCCTTCTCCTCGACCAGATTGACCGTGGTCGAGGCCGGCAGCTGATCCTTGAACGCGTTGGCCGCCTGCCGAACCAGCGCCGTGCGGTCGGCGAGGAACAGGACGCGCTTGACCCAGTTCGCTCTCTGCAACAGATCCACCAGCGCGATCGTGGTGCGGGTCTTGCCCGAGCCGGTCGCCATCGCCAGCAGGGCGGCGCGCTGCCGACGATCGAGAGCGTCAGCAACAGCCTTGATCGCGCGCACCTGATAGGGCCGCCCAGCGATCCCGGTGTTCACGGCTGCCGACGCGAGGGGCGTCCGGGTCGTGCGTCGCTGGATCAGCAGTCCCAGTTCGTCGGCGGTGTAGAAGCCCTGGATCTCCCGGGGCGGGTAGCCGCCGGCGTCGTCCCAGATCCGGTGGGTGTAGCCGTTGCTGTAGAAGATCACCGGCCGGCGTCCGAACGCGTGCTCCAGGCAGTCGGCGTACAACGCGGCTTGCTGTTGACCGACGTCGGGCGACTTCGAGGTTCGCTTGGCCTCGACCACGGCCAGCGGCAGCCCGTCGGCACCCCACAACACGTAGTCCGCGAAACCGCGGCCCTCGGCGTTCGGCATGCCGCTGACCGGGTACTCGCGGTCACGGGCCCGGTCCAGTGGCCAGCCGGCCTCGTGCAGGAGCAGGTCGATGAACTCCCGCGCACCCGCCTCGTCGTAGTCGCGGGTGTCGGGGGCCAGCGACGCCTGCGCCTCTGCAATCTGCGCGCGCAATTCCGCCAGTTCGGCGTCGCGGGCGGCGAGCTGTTCGTCGCGGGCGGCGATTTCGCGGGCGTGCGCCTCGTCCTGTGCATGGAACTGTTGGGCGAGCCGGGCGACCTCAGCCCGGGACAACGGTGCCGCCTTGGCGGCGGCCTCCGGGTCGAAGGCGTCCTGCAGCGGCACCACCTCCGGGTGCGGCGAGTGGTGGTAGGACGTCCAGAGCACCACGTTGAACAGCTCTCGAAGGACGGCCACGGCCACGTCAGGGCGGATCAGTCGACCGTCGTGGACGGCGGTGTTAGAGACCTTGCGGATCGTGGTCAGCTTGGTGGTGATCCCGTGCGGGACCCTCGCCTGGAAACCCGGATCGCTGACCTTCGCGGCCAAATCGTCGCGGTACGGCAGGGGCAGTGCGAGCACGTCATAGAGGTAGCTCACCAGCCCTTCGGCTACGCGGCGGGCATAGAAGCAGGCCGCCCGCGGATCGGAGGTCAGGTACGACTCCGCCCGGACGCAGTCGGCGTGCAGCGCCGGAAGCGTCGCTCGGGCAAAGTCGAAGTTGGCCATCGGCTCACTCGCTGCTCACACCGAAGTGATCCTCGAGCAGGCTCAGCGTGAACTCCTGGCGAAGCTTGCAGGCACTGTGCTGACTGGCGAACATGCCCTTCTGCCAGAACGCTTGACTCTCCGGAGCAGACCTCGCCCACTCCACGGGGACGACCCATTCGGCGTCGTCGTCGCCGTCTCCACGATGCTGGTAGTTCCCGCTGAGCTGCTGCTCCGCCAGCCGACACCAACCTCCGTCGACCAGCACCTTGGCCTCGTCGAAGCGAGCTGCTGGCGCGAGCGTCGTCCCGACCCCCACGTAGCCACTGCCCGGGACGTTGACCCAGACTCGGGCGCCCTCGGGCAGGGAGCGGATGGTCTGGGAGTAGAACTTGCCGCCACCGGCGGAGACGAAGCTGAACTGCCGCGCGTCCTCCCACGGCCGGCCACCACCGAAGGAGACGTACCAGTCGCGGCCGTTCCAGGCCGCCCGCTTGCCCGGCTTACCGCCTCCAGACGGCTCCTCCTCGTCCGCGGCCAGCCACGATCGGGCCAGGTACCGGCGCCCTTCATCCTCGAGATAGGAGAAGAACACCGCGTTGACCGGCACTCCGAAGGTGCGCAGGTAGTTGACGATCCGCTCCGAGCTCGCGTCGAGTTCCGCGGCGACCAAGGTCAGGTGGAGGTCGTGGTTCAACTCATCGGGGGGTGCGCCGCCGAAGACGTCCTCGAAGGCAGCCTCGAAGGGCTGGGTGAGGTGCCGATTGGCGATGTCGATGACGTCTTCGCGGGACAAGGTCGATACCCACGAGCCGTAGTCGAGCACCTGAGCAACGACCTCCCGCGGGGTCTTGTCGCGCTTGAGTTCCAGCAGGTGGAGGCTGCCCTCGGCATCGATCGCGAGCAGGTCGAGCCGTGGCCCGAACGGAGTGATCACCTCGCTGCCGATCACCAGGAGTCGTTCGCCGAGTAATGACGGGTCGCGCTTCAGGAACTCGTGGAGATCCTTCTCCGCCGGCAGCGCGGAGGCGGTGAGTGCACGCGGTTCGGCACCGTCGATGCGCCACATTCTCATCTCGACCGGCATGAATCACAGCCTCCCACTGAACGCGCGGGCCTGCAGGGACGTGAAGAGTTCATCGTCAGCGGCGGCGAGTCGCACCACGCGGGTGCGCTGGGTCATGACCTTTGAGTCGATATCTGCGAACTCCTGCTGGTGCTCAGGCGGAACATCGGGAATGCGAATCGAGGCGAGCGCTTCGGTGTTGATGTTGTACTGGCCGGCGGAGGTCTTCGCGCGCTCGCGGAGTTGCTTCCGCCCGTCGCTGGTAGCGAGGTAGGTTGCCACGAAGACCGGGACGAACGATCGCATGAGGCGCGCCCGGATCAGGTACGAGGCGTAGATCCAGGGTTCGCCACCAAAGCCTGCCGGACCAACGGCGTCGCCAGAGAAGACCGCGGCGCGACCGACGTTGTCTGGGTTGCCGTTCGTGCGAACGAAGAGGAGGTCGCCATCTCGAAGGGTCAGCCGACGAAGGTCGGCGCGCCCTACGTCGACGGTCTTGATCTCGCTTGTGTCGATTGCGCCACCGACGACGTTCGGGATGCGGAGAGTCGGGTAGCCAGCAACTCCCGACTTGTTGGATGTCCCGTATCGGAACTCCTCCACGGCTTCGGACAGCGGAACAGTGGCGAGCGCCTGTCCGAACATGTCATTGAAGATCGACTCTGTGAGGGCGTCGAGGTGGGTGACGAGCTGGCGGCGCTTGGCGCGCAGCGCGTCCACGTGGTCGAGGATCGCGGCGATACGGCGCTGCTCAGACAGAGGTGGGAGGTTCACCTCCAGCCGGTACACGTCGTCACGATTCAGCCCAGGCACCGCTGCGGACTTGTTCATGGTCTCAAGTCGCAGGGACTTCAGCATCCAGTACGCCCAACGCCGGTCGAGATCATTCTCCCTTGGCCTCACGAAGTAGGCGGTATCAATGGGCCAAGCCGGACCGTCGACCCAGGTGACGCTCCCGATGCTGCCCTTTCGGCCCACGACAATGCTCGGCGCATCGGTGATGCCGCGAGAGTGGCGGCCGACGATCCCACCGGAGCCGACCACGGGAACGTCACCACCGTCACGATCCGAATCCTTGAGCGCCTTGCCGTAAGCAAGTTCGAGAAGATCGCCGACCGCGGTCACGAGAGCATCGCCTTCAACTCGTCCAACCCCTGCGCGATCTCGTCTTCCAGCTTCTCGATGTCGGCGATGATGTCCAGCGGGGGCCGGTGCTCGACCTCGTCGTGGACAACCTCCTTGTAGCGGTTCAGGGAAAGGTCGTAGCCCTGGGCGACGATGTCCGCCTTGGGCACCAGGAACGACCTATCCGTGCGCATCCGGGAGACTTCGTCTGCGAGGTTCTGCCAGCGGGCGAGCACGTCGGGCAGGTCGTCAGCCTCGATCGGGTTGCGCTTGTCGTCGAGGGAGAAGCCGTCCGCCCGGACGTCATAAAACCAGACCTGGTCGGTACCGCCGGAGTCAGTTCTGGTGAAGAACAGGATCGCCGTCGACACCCCGGCGTAGGGCCGGAATACCCCTGAGGGCAGTTTCACCACGGCGTCGAGCTTCTGATCCTCGACCAGGGTGCGGCGCAGGTCCTTGTGGGCCTTCGACGAGCCGAACAGCACCCCGTCCGGCACGATCACCGCGGCCCGTCCGCCGGCCTTCAGCAGCTTGAGGAACAGCGCGACGAACAGCAACTCGGTCTTCTTCGTCTTGACCACGCGCTGCAGGTCCTTGGCGGTGGACTCGTAGTCCAGCGAGCCGGCGAACGGCGGGTTGGCCAGGATCAGGGTGTACCGGGCGGCGTCGGCGCTGGCGCCCTCCGAGAGCGAGTCGCGGTAGCGGATGTCAGGGGACTCGATGCCGTGCAGGAGCATGTTCATGCTGCCGATACGCAGCATGGTGGCGTCGAAGTCGAAGCCGTGGAACATCGAGCGATGAAAGTGGCTGCGCTGTTTGGCGTCCAGCAGGGCGTCGGCGTGGGTGGCGCGGACGTGCTCGCTCGCGGCGACCAGGAAGCCGGCGGTGCCACAGGCCGGGTCGCAGATCTCGTCGCCGGGCTGGGGTGCGGTCATGTCCACCATCAGCCTGATGATGTGCCGTGGGGTGCGGAACTGGCCGTTGACCCCGGCCGAGGCGATCTTGCTCAGCAGGTACTCGTACAGGTCGCCGTTGGTGTCGCGGTCGGCCATGGGGATGCCGTCGAGCATGTCGACAACCTTGCTTAGCAGGGCGGGGGTGGGGATGGTGAACCGGGCGTCTCGCATGTGTTCGGAGTAGGTGGAACCGTCCCCGCCGAGCTGGGTGCCCAGCCCTTTCAGGTAGTCGAAGACCGAGCCCGCGACGGTGGCGTACATCACGTCCGGCGCGGTGTTCTTGAACCGGCTCCAGCGCAAGGGTTCCTGGCCGGGCAGAAAGACCGGGTTCTCGATCACTCCGGTGCCGGCGACACGAGCCTTGCTCTCCGCCAGGGTCTGCAGGTCGTCCAGGCGACGCAGGAACAGCAGGTAGGTGATCTGCTCGATCACCTCCAACGGATTGCTGATGCCGCCCGACCAGAACGCGTTCCAGACGCCGTCGATCCTGCTCTTCAGTTCCCCGGTGATCACAGCGCTAACCATAGTGACGGCCGCGGACGGAGCGTTCCGCAACGGCGCATGGCCAGCGGGCGTGCTCGCCCTTGACAAGAACCAGCCGAATATCCGCTAACGACCTTGAGTCAGTACTCGCTCGACTACCGACACCGGACAACCGAGCAGCTCCAGGGCATGTGCTCGCACCATGAGCTCGAGGATCCTCACGACCTCGGACAGCTCGAAGACGTCGTAACCCCGGTTGCCATGGGCTAGGTCGTTGCGGATGATCCGTAGCGCGTCCGGAGCGTTCTTCGCCTCACCGGTGGGCGCCTTCGCGGACGTGATCAGGCTGGTCGCGTCCAGTCGAGACAGCACGTCATCCGGCAGCCGCTTCGCCAGCCAGTTGATAGCCGACTCCAATCCGGCCGGTGGACGCTTGCCCAGGTTCTTCTGGAGAAAGGTGAGCTGCTTGTCGTTCAGTGAGCCCGACGCTGCCTTGACCACTGCATCACGGTCTTCGGCGTGCTTCTTGAGCCGCTTCGCGAAGGACGCCTTTGTCTCAAATCCATACGTCCCTTCGATAGCCTGGAGCAGCAGCAGAAAGCGCGACCGTGGGTGCTGGTCGGTGGCGTGCAGCATCGCCCCGTAGGTCTCTAGCAGGGGGTGATGTACGCTCGCCATTTTCTGCCAGGTGCGGGTCATCTCCAGCAGCGACACCGCGTCTGGCTTGAGACGTAGCGGTGAGCTGACCTTCCGTACCTCCTCGAGGCTGGATTCGTAGGGTTCCTGAGTGATGGCCGAACCAAAGAGTTGGCCGTGCACGTCGCCGCCCGTCGACGAGAGGTACAGCGCGGCGTAGGTGAGTTCCTCGGCCCGACCCGTGGCGATGGAGACGACACGGCGGATCGGGCTGATCCAGTCGTCGAGCAGCTCGCGCAGCGGGACGGCTGTCGCCAGTTCGCCCCGCAGCACCGGGCTGAAGCCCATACGGAAGGCGTACGGGTCGAAGGAGCGAAACGTGCCGTTGTACGACAGCGTGAGTTTCGCGGTCTCGTCCTCCCACGTCTGTGCATGGTCGGACCCGATCTCCGCCGACCATGTGCCACTCATGCCTTGCTTCGGGAACTTGGTGGACTTGATCAACTCAACGCCTGAGACGGCGTCCAGGCCGCCGACCTGGATCTCGAACGTCTTGAAGCGATCAGCGCCGTCGCCGGTGACCGAAGCCAGGGTGATGACCGCTGCCTCGGCGTAGATGCTGGCCTGGCTAGAGACCCAGTAGTTGACCTGGGCGTTAAGCAGCAGGACGTTTGCCCCGTTGGCCATGTAGCCGGTGAGCTTAGGCACGGACAATCTCTGCGGAAACCCGGTGACCCCTGGCGCTGGGTGCTCCAGCAGCGTGTCGAGGTCGCCGTGCGCGATGCCCTTTGGCGGCTTGCCTGCCTCTACCGTCAACGCTCCATGCGCAGCCAGAGTCTCGTCGCCACCGACCGACGGCAGCTGCCAAGTGACGAGATACTCGTCCGGGGCGAACCTCAGCTTGAGGGCAGTCTTGACCATGGTTCAAGTCTCCGCCTGCAGCATCGCTTCCTACGGGTTGTCGCCCGCGTGGCGAACATCCGACGTGACCATTTCTCGGGTAGCCCGGGAACCCTGCGACGGCGTGACAGAGTGCGCAGAAGCCGGCACGAGTTTGCGGTGCTTAGGATGCGGTTAGGATGCACGACGTCAAAAGCCGCTCTGGTCGGGGATATAATCCCTGGCCAGAGCGGCTTTCCGCTGGTCGGGGTGACAGGATTTGAACCTGCGACCTCATCGTCCCGAACGATGCGCGCTACCAAGCTGCGCCACACCCCGATGGCCCTCAGGGCCGACGAGCAGTCTATACGAGTCCGCCGCTAGGAGCCATTCGGGTCCATCGCGGTCAGCGTCAGCACCGTCACCTCGGGCGGACACGCGAACCGGTACGTCGCGAATGGCGACGACCCCATGCCGGCCGAGACGTGCAGCCAGGACGTCTTGTCGCCGCTTCGGTACTTCCACAGGCCCTTGGCCCGGTAGGGCTCCAGGTCGCAGTTGGTGACAAGGGCGCCGTAGTACGGCACGCACACCTGGCCGCCGTGGGTGTGGCCGGCCAGGATCAGGTCGAGGCCGTCGGCGGTCATGGCGTCCAGCAGCCGCAGGTAGGGGGCGTGGGTGACTCCGATGGACACGTCCACGCCCTCGGACGCCGGCCCGGCCACCAGCGCGTAGTCGTCGCGGCCGAGGTGTGCGTCGTCGGTACCCCGGAACTCGATGGTGAGGCCGCGCACCGTGAGTTGGGTGCGGCAGGTGTTGACGTCCACCCAGCCGCGGGCGCTGTACTCGGCCCGCAACTCATCGATCGGCATCGGCTTGTCACCGACGTCATCGCCCTCGGTCGAGCGGACGAGGTACTGCAGCGGCAGCCGGAACGTCGGCCGCTCGTAGTCGTTGGAGCCGAAGACGAAGACTCCGGGGACGTCGCGCAGCCGGCCCCAGGCCGCCAGCAGGGGGGCGAGGGCGTCCGGGTCGCTCCAGTTGTCGCCGGTGGTGACGACCAGGTCGGGCTCGAGCCCGGCCAACGCTCGGATGAAGTCGGTCTTGTAATGCTGCCGTGACATCAGGTGGATGTCCGACACGTGCAGCAACCGCAGCGGCGCCGACCCCGCGGGCAGGATGGGCACCTCCAGGCGACGTACCCGGAAGTGCCGGGCCTCCCAGAATCCGTAGCCGACACACGCTGCGGCGACCGCCGCGAGGCGTCCGAGAACCGCTCCGATCACGTCAGTACCTTGCGATCAGTCGTTCTCGTCGTTCTTCTTCTTTTTCTTGTTGCCGTTGTCGTCGGACTTCTTGTCGTCGGACTTCTTGTCATCCTCGGTGTTCGTCGGCTTCGGTGCGGGGCCGGACGAGATCAGGATGCGGATGCTGGTGCCGCGGACGGCGACACCGGACGGGCTGATGCCGAGGAAGGTGCCCTTCGGGGAGTTGGACGCGATCGACTCGGTGTAGGAGCCGAAGCCCGCCTTCAACAGGATCGCCTTGCAGCCGTCGATCCCCGCGCCGGAGCAGGAAGGGATGTTCACCTTCTCGCCCGCCAGCACGCCGTAGGGCGGGTTCACGAAGCCAGGGGTCTTCGGGAACTCCTTCAGGGCCGCGGCGAAGGCCGGCTTGAAGATGTGCGCGCCGGCCTCCTGGCCGGACAGGCCGTACAGGGTGCGGCCCGAGTACTTCATGTAGGCGCCGTTGAGGTACCTCGTCCGGTGGGAGTTCCAGTAACTCTTGAACCGCGGATCGCTAGAGTAACTGATCATGCCGCCACCGGCCAGGTTGCGGGTGAAACCGACCGTCCAGATGGCGCGGTTGTCGGGCACTGTGCCGGTCTTGCCGGCGATCGTGTAACCGGGCACCGCGGCGGGCGCCGCCGTGCCGCCCTGGAACGGGCCCTGGAAGACCTTGGACAGCGCATCGGCGATGCCCTGGTCGAGGACCCGCTTGCAGTTGGCGTCCGGCGCCTCGAGGGTAGAGCCGTCGGCCGACTTGATCGACTTGATGATGATCGGGTCACAGTGGATGCCGCGGGCCGCGACGGTGGCGTAGGCGTTCACCAGGGACAGCGGTGAGACCTCCACAGCACCGAGGGTGAACGACGGGTAGTTGCTCGCGACCTTGGTCAGATAGTTGCCGTCAGGGTCGATGGAGGGCTGCAGGCCGAGTGCGGTAGCGATCTTGGTGGCGTCGCACAAGCCGGCCGCCGACTCGAGCTGGACGAAGTAGCCGTTGACCGAACGACGCGCGCCTTCGAACATGTTCATCGTGCCGGACGCGCCGACCACGTTCCAGGTCCTGTTCTGGACGATCGTCCCCTGGCAGGACTCGAAGCGCCAGCCCTGGAAGTTCATCGGTGACTTCACGTTGACGACGCCGTACGCGCCCAGCCCGTTCTTCAGCGCGGCCGCGGCGACGAACATCTTGAACGTCGATCCGCCCTGGTAACCGGAGCCGCCGCCCATGTCGTTGGCGACCGCGTAGTTCCAGAACGTCTGGCTGCGCTTGGTGCCCATCTCGGTGCGGTTCTGGGCCATCGCGACGATCAGGCCCGTGCCGGGCTGGATCATCACCATCACCGAGTCGACCGGGTCGCGCGGGTCGAGGTAGTTCTGGATCGTCTTCTCGGCCTTGCGCTGCACCTTCTTGTTGATCAGCGTGCGCACCGTCAGGCCACCGCGGTAGAGGGTGTTCTCGCGGTCCTCCAGCGTCTTGCCCAGGCTGGGGGACTTCAGCAGCGTGCGCCGCACGTAGTCACAGATGAACGGGAACTCGCTGTTGGCGCAGCCGTGCAGCTTGTTCTTGGCCTTCACCAGCCCCAGCGGCTTCGCCTTCGCCTTCGCCGCCTGCTCGGGAGTGATCACCTGCACCTCGGAGGAGGCCATCCGGTCGAGCACGTCGTTGCGGCGCTGCTTGGCAACCAGTTCGAGGCCGGGGGTGCGGGGATTGGTGCCGACCGGGTTGCGGACCATGCCGGCCAGCAGAGCCGCCTGCTGCAGGTTCAGTTCGCTGGCGTGGACACCGAAGAAGTTCATCGCGGCGGCCTCGACGCCGTAGGCGCCGTCCCCGTAGTAGGCGATGTTGAGGTAGAACTCCAGGATCTGGTCCTTGGTGAACTTCTTCTCCACCGCGATGGCGTAGCGCAGCTCCTGGATCTTGCGGGTCAGCGTGTTCTCCTGGGCCCTCTGGACGCCATCGGCGTCGCCCTTGGCCTGCGCGGCGCTGATCTGCACCATCTTCACGTACTGCTGGGTGAGGGTCGAGGCGCCCTGGGTGTTGCCACGCAGGGTGCTGACCAGGGCTCGCATGGTGCCCTGCAGATCCATGGCGCCGTGCTCGTAGAAGCGGTGGTCCTCGATGGCGATCTGCGCCTTCTGCATGATCGGCGCGATCTTGTCGAGGGTGACGTACTGGCGGTTCTCGTCGTAGAAGTTCACCAGCGTCGAACCGTCGGACAGTAGCACCCGCGAGCGCTGCGCCTGCGGCGGCGTGCTCAACTCGGCCGGCAGGGCGTCCATCGTGCTCGCCGTGCTCTTGCCCAGTTCGGCGGCCATTCCCGCCGCCGGCACCGTCAAGCCCGCGACCAGCAGGCCGCCCAGCACGCTGACCACCAGAAACATGACCAGCGAGTAGAGCCTCTTCCCCAAACGCATGGACCCTAGAGTACGTGACGACCCTGAGGGGGCCGAACCGACCCGTAGGGGACGCTTGACAGTGTCGTCGCCCTGGGTGGCCCACAACAGAATCAACGGTCATCGGCGCCCCGTCGCGAGATTCTTTGGCTCAAGGGCTGGTCAGGCGCCTTTGGGACTTGGTTGTGTGCGCCCGTCGGCGCTACGGTGGCTGTAGTAGTTCCCCCTCACGAGCCCCCCTCGAATCAGGTGATACGCCTTGTCGCTCATGGAGATGGACAGCTGGCCGATGATGGCCAAGTGCCGCGGAATGCAGGACGACCTCTTTCCGGACGGCGCGGACCAGAAGCGCGTCCGGACTATCTGTTACAGCTGTCAGGTCCGTGCCGAATGTCTGGCCGAGGCCCTCGACAATCGCATCGAATGGGGAGTGTGGGGTGGTATGACCGAGCGCGAGCGTCGGCGGCTGCTGCGCCAGAACTCCAACATCCGCTCGTGGCGCCGACTACTGGTCGAAGCCGCCAAGAAGAGCGACAAGTGACCGCAGGTCGCTGACCGGTTCCGGTCGGCGACCGATCGTCGCGAGCGGCAGCCCGAAGCCGCCCAACTTCTCGATCAGCGGCCGTTCGGTCGCCACCCGCGCCAGTCGTTCCCGGTAGCCCTCGATGATCACCGCCTGCTCGGGTGTGGCGGACGCCGCCGCGGCCCGCAGCGCCACCTCGTCCACGACGCCGGCGACGTCCGAGGTCTGATTCACCACCACACCGCGCACCGGAAGGGCATCGCGCCGTAGTCGTTCGATCAGCGCGGACGCCTCAGCCGCCGGCCCCGGCCGCGCGGCGGCGATCACCAGGAACCCCGCCGCGTCGGACGCCAGCAGCTGCCTGGTCTGGGTGGCGTGCGACTCGAAGGCCAGCACGGCCCGCTCGAACACCCGCAGGAAGGTGCGCAGGTCGCCGAACAGCCGTCCGCCCAGGATCGCGTCGAGCGCCCTGGTAGCCAGTGCCGCGCCGGCGTCCAGGAAGCCGAGCGGACCGCGGGGCAGGCCCAGCACGACCCGCAGCAGCGGGTTGCGGGCCAGCGACTCGAGCCGGTTGGGGCCGTCCAGGAAGTCCAGGGCGGACGCGCTGGGCGGGGTGTCCACCACGATCAGGTCCCACTCGCCGGTCGCCGCGCCGCGGCGGTGCAACTCGCCGATCTTCTCCATCGCCACGTACTCCTGGGTGCCGGAGAAGGCCTCGGCCAGGGCCCGGTAGAAGGGGTTGGACCGGATGCGGTCCGCCTCGGCCGCGTCCACCTGGGCGGTCAGGGCGCGGTCGAAGGCGTCGCGGACGTCCAACATCATCGCGTCCAGCGAGCCGGCGGGCCCCCGACCCGGGTCCGTCGAGTCGGGCAGCGGCACCGGGACGGGATCGTGCGCAAGGCCGTCCAACCCCATCGCCTGCGCCAGCCGCCGGGCCGGGTCGATGGTCACCACCACCACCCGGCGTCCGAGCTGGGCGGCGCGCACCGCCAGCGCCGCCGACATGGTCGTCTTGCCCACCCCGCCGGTGCCTACGCACAGCAGCAGCCGCAGGTCGTCGCGACGCAGCAGGGCGTCGTGGTCGAGGGCGGTCACAGCCGCCCCAGCAGTCCGGCGAGTTCGGCGGGCTGCTCGGCCGACGCGATGCCCGGCCTCAGCTCGGGCAGCCGCAGCAGCGGCAGCCGGGTGCGATGCTCCAGCAGCGCCTGCCAGGCCGTCTGGGCCCTGGCCTGCTCGGCCTGTGCCGCGACCGGTCCGGTGATCGAGGCCCATTCGACGTCGGTCAGCGGGGCGGGTGCCGGCGGCAGCGGCCGCGGCAGGTCGAGCTGCGGCAGGCAGCGGTTCGCGATCACCGAGCCCAGCCCCAGCCCCAGGTCGCGGATCACCTGCACGGTCTCGATCGCCTCGCTGGCCGGCAGTTCGTCGAGCAGGGTGACGACGTGGGTGCGGCAGCCGGGGTCGCGCAGGTCGTCCATCACCGACGCGGCCTGGGTGGCGATCGGACTGCCGTCGGTGAGCTCGGCCAGGGCGGCGCCCGCGCCCAGGAACGAACCGATCCGGCCGGACGGCGGGGCGTCCAGCACCAGCGCATCGATCTCGGGGTGGGTTTCGGTCAGGTGGGTCACCTGACCGATCAGCAGGATGTCGCGCAACCCCGGGGCGATCCGGGTGGCGAAGTCGACCAGCGGCTCGACCTGCAGCACCTCGGCGGCGAAACCGAGCCGGTAGTGCCGCTGCAGGTAGCCGGCCAGCGACGCTCGCGGATCGATCTGGACGCCCTCGACGCGGCCGCGCCGCGGGCCGGTGGCGCGGCGTCCGAACAGCAGCCCGAGCAGCTGCTGCTCGAGCCCCGGCGGCCGGTCGGGGGCGTGGGGCTGGTCGGCGGCCACCTCGAACAGCGGCCGGGGGTCGGCGCCCACCTCGAGCCCCGTGGCCAGGCTGAGGCCGCCGCGGGCCTCGACCTCGGCCACCACCACCGTGGCGCCGTCGGCGGCGAGGGCGTGGGCCAGGGCGAGCGCGATGGTGGTCTTGCCGACCCCGCCCTTGCCCGTGACGATGTGCAACGGGCAGCGGGCGGGCATGCGGCCAGCTTAGGTCGCCGGTGACCGGGTGCTGCGGGGTCGGTGCCCGGCATTAGGGTTGCCCCATGACGAAGTGGGAGTACGTGACCGTGCCCGTCCTGGTGCATGTGACCAAGCAGATCCTCGACCAGTGGGGCGCCGACGGCTGGGAGCTGGTGCAGGTCGTGCCCGGCCCCAACCCGCAGAACCTGGTCGCCTACCTGAAGCGGCCGCTGGAGGGCGAGTGACCCCGTCCGAGCGGCTGGTCGCGCTGGGCCTGGAGCTGCCGCCGGTGGCCCGGCCGCTGGCCGCCTACGTCCCCGCCACGACCTCGGGCGGACAGGTGATCACCTCGGGCCAACTGCCGAGCGTGCAGGGTGAGCTGGTGGCCACCGGCAAGCTGGGCGCCGGGGTGAGCCTCGAGCAGGGCGTCCGGGCGGCCCGGGTGGCGGTGCTCAACGCGCTGGCCGCCGCGGCGTCCGAACTCGGCGGGGTCGACAACATCGCCCGCGTCGTGAAGGTGGTCGTGTACGTGGCGAGCACGCCCGAGTTCACCGCGCAGCCGCAGGTCGCCAACGGGGCGTCCGAACTGCTGGGTGAGGTGTTCGGCGACGCCGGCCGGCACGTCCGCGCCGCTGTCGGCGTGGCGTCCCTGCCGCTGGATGCCCCGGTCGAGGTCGAACTGGTCGTCGAGGGCGCAGCGACGTCATGACCGGAGTCGCGGTGCAGGAGACCCGGACGGCGCTGGTGCGCCGCGCCCGGGCGATCAACCGCACCCTGGCGCTGACCTACCCCGACGCCCGCTGCGAACTCGACTTCCGTTCGCCGCTGGAGCTGCTGGTGGCCACGATCCTCAGCGCCCAGTCGACCGACCGGCGGGTCAACCTGGTCACGCCGATCCTGTTCGCCCGCTACCCCGACGCCGCCGCCTACGCCGCCGCGGACCGCGCCGAGCTGGAGGAGCTGATCCATCCCACCGGCTTCTTCCGGGCCAAGACCGACGCCCTGCTCAAGCTGGGGGCGGCACTGGTCGAACGGTTCGGCGGCGAGGTGCCCGGCACGCTCAAGCAGCTCGTGACGCTGCCCGGGGTGGGCCGCAAGACCGCCAACGTGGTGCTCGGCAACGCCTTCGGCGTGCCCGGGATCACCACCGACACCCACTTCATGCGGCTGTCCGCACGCTTCGGCTGGTCGGCCTCGGCCAAGCCCGAGGTGGTCGAGGCCGAGGTGGGTGCACTGTTCCCGCGCAAGGACTGGACGCAGCTGTCGCACAACGTGATCTGGCACGGACGCCGCCGCTGTCACGCCCAGCGGCCCGCCTGCGGTGCCTGCCCGGTCGCCAAGCTGTGCCCGTCCTACGGCCTCGGGCCGACCGATCCGAAGGTGGCGGCCAAGCTGATCCGGGAGCCGCGCGGATGAGGACGTTGGCTTTCCTGCTCGTCCTGCTGCTCGCTGGCTGCGCACCCGCACCGGTGGCGCAGCCCACCCCTGCGTACACCCCGGCCACCGAGGCCCAGGTGCTGGCCGCCCGGAAGGCGGCGGGCATCGCGGACTGCCCGGTCTCCGATCCGGACGTGCCCGCCCGCGACGACGGCCTGCCCGACCTCACCCTCGACTGCCTGGGCGGCGACTCGACCGTGCGGCTGGCCGGGCTGCGGGGCCGGCCCATGGTGATCAACCTGTGGGCGCAGTGGTGCCCGCCGTGCCGCGAGGAGTCGCCCTACCTGCGGCAGTACGCGAAGGCGAGCAAGGGCAAGGTGCTGCTGCTGGGGCTCAACTCGGACGATCCGCGGCCCGAGTTGGCCGTCGAGTTCGCCTCGCTGGTCGGCTGGACGTACCCGCAATTGGTCGACGCCGACAAGCGGCTCAACGAGAAGATCACCATGCCGGGGCTGCCCCTCACGATCCTGGTGAACGCCGACGGCAAGGTCGTCTACACCGTGGTCGGCAAGCTGCAGTCCTACGACCAGCTCGTCCAGCTGACCCGTGACGAGCTCGGGGTGAAGCTGTGACCCGGTTCGACATCGAACCGCTGCGCGACCTGCTGGCCGGCCCCGGAGCGGCCGCCGCGGTGGCCGAGCGCGCCGCCCGCGGGGGGCGTCCGGCCGCCGTCCTGATCGCCCTGGCCGAGCACCCGGAGGGTCTGCGGGTGGTGCTGGTCGAGAAGGACTCCCGGCTGCGCACCCACGCCGGCCAGGTCGCCTTCCCGGGCGGGTCGATCGAACCCACCGACGCCTCGCCGATCGCCGGCGCACTGCGCGAGGCCCGCGAGGAGGTCGGGATCGAACCCGGCGAGGTCGAGGTGCTGGGCGTGCTGTCGCCCACCTACGTGCGGGCCAGCGACTTCGCCGTCACCGCCGTGGTGGGACGCTGGCCCGCCCCCCGCGAACTGGTCCCGGTCGACCTGGTCGAGATCGCCGCAGTGCACAGCGTCGCCGTCGACGTGCTGCTCGAACCGGCCAACCGGGTCACCTGGAGCCATTCCTCCGGCTTCGACGGCCCCGGCTTCGTGATCGGTGATCTGTTCATCTGGGGCTTCACGGCCTATCTGCTCGACGGCCTGTTCGACCTGGCCGGCTGGACGATCCCGTGGGACCGCTCCCGGCACGCCGAGATCCCGGACCGGTTCCTGCGGGGCAGGCGACGCTGATGGCGCTCGACCGGTCCGGGCGGCGGCGCAGCCTGAGGCTGGGGGTGCTGGTCGGCTGGTCGCAGGCCCGTCCGCAGGACCTCGTGTCGCGCCGGCTGGCCGACGAGGACGCCGTCCGCACCGCCGGGCTGATCCTGGGCGGCGTCCTGGTGGTCATCGCGCTGTGGTGGCTGATCCGCGGACGGCACCGACACCGCGACTAGCGAGCCCCGCCGTTCGCTGGCCGCGGGCGGCGTCCGGCTGCCAGGATCGGGTCATGGCCGAATGGTGGAAGAGCTCCGTGGTGTACCAGATCTACCCGCGATCGTTCAGCGACAGCGACGGTGACGGGATCGGCGACCTGCGCGGCATCATCGAGCGGCTCGACCACCTCGACGAGTTGGGTGTCGACGTGGTGTGGCTGTCCCCGATCTACCGCTCGCCGCAGGACGACAACGGCTACGACATCTCCGACTACACCGACGTCGATCCGCTGTTCGGCACCCTGGAGGACCTCGACGAACTGATCCAGGCGCTGCACGGCCGCGGCATGAAACTGGTGATGGACCTGGTCGTCAACCACACCTCCGACGAGCACCCGTGGTTCATCGAGTCCCGCGACCCCGACTCGGCCAAGCGCGACTGGTACTTCTGGCGTCCACCCCGAGAAGGTGTCGAGCCGGGGACGCCGGGCGCCGAGCCCACCAACTGGGGCTCGTACTTCATGGGTCCCGCCTGGGAGTACGACCCCGCTTCGGGGGAGTACTTCCTGCACCTGTTCAGCCGCAAGCAGCCCGACCTCAACTGGGAGAACCCCGAGGTCAGGCAGGCGGTCTACGCGATGATGAACTGGTGGGTCGACCGCGGCGTCGACGGCTTCCGGATGGACGTCATCAACCTGATCAGCAAGACGCTGCCGCTGGCCGACGGCGAACCCAGCCCCGGCCTGGGCGGGCTGTGCTACGACCCGGCCACCGTGGTGAACGGGCCGCGGCTGGAGGAGTTCCTCAAGGAGATGAACGCCGCGGTCGGGATCGGCGAACGTCAACTGTTCACCGTCGGCGAGATGCTGATGGTCGACGTCGAGCACGCCCGCCGCTACACCGCCGCCGACGCCGGCGAGCTGGGCATGGTGTTCACCTTCGAGCACGTCACCCTCGACCAGCAGCCCGGGCTGAGCAAGTTCGACCTCAAACCGCTGCACCTGCCCGACCTGAAGGCCAACCTGGCGCAGTGGCAGGAGGGCCTGGCCGACGAGGGCTGGAACTCGCTGTACTGGAACAACCACGACCAGCCGCGGATCGTCAGCCGGTTCGGTGACGACTCCGAGCAGTACCGGGTGACGTCGGCCAAGACCCTCGGCACGGTGCTGCACCTGCTGCGCGGCACGCCCTACGTCTACCAGGGCGAAGAGATCGGCATGACCAACGCCGGCTACACCGACATCGAGCAGTACGCCGACATCGAATCGGTGAACTACTACGCGCTCGCCACCTCGGCGGGCCTGCCGGTGCCGGAGGTGCTGAACGGCCTGGCCGTCAAGAGCCGGGACAACGCCCGCACCCCGGTGCAGTGGGACGCCTCACCCGGGGCCGGTTTCAGCACCGGCGTCCCGTGGCTGCCGGTGAACCCGAACCATCGCTCGATCAACGCCGCCGCGGCGCGGGCCGACGCCGGGTCGGTCTTCCACCACTACCGGCGCCTGATCGAGCTGCGGCACCGGCTCGAGATCGTCCGCGAGGGCCGCTTCGCCCTGCTGGAGCCCGATCACGAGCAGCTGTTCGCCTACACCAGGTCGCTCGAGGGCCGGACGCTGCTCGTGCTGGCCAACCTGTCCGGCCAGGCCGTGGACGTGCCCGCCGGCCTGTCGGTGCCGCCGGACGCCGAGCTGCTGCTCGGCACCCATGCCGAACCCGAGCCCGGCGTGCTGGCGCCCTGGGAGTCGCGGGTACTGCTCGGCTGACCGCCGTGGCTCGACATCGCGGGCAGTACCGGGATGACGGAAACCCGCCGTGCCGCACCGTCATCCCGGGCTGCCAGCTGGGCGTGCCGCCGATCATCGCGAACGGGCCGGCGCCGAAGGCGATGCCGAGCAACCAGTTGAGCGCCATCATGCCGTTGCCGAACAGGGTCAGTCCGAGGATGGCGGGGAAGTTCGCGGTGGCGATGTAGCCGTAGAAGGGGGTGAGGGAGAGCGCCGCGATCAGCAGCGCACGCAGCCACAGCGCCATCAGCGGCGTCGCAGGGCCTGCGCAACCGTCTGCAGCTGGTAGGCCGCGACCGCCGAGCCGGCCAGGGCCAGGCCGAGTGCGCCGCCCGGAATGACCAGGGCGGCGAGACCGGAGACCGGCGGGTAGAGGGCGCCGACCACGTTGACGTCCGCCTTGGACAGATTGACCAGCGACACCCGCTGGGCGATCTCGGCGTTGGCGGTGTTCGACCAGTCCCCGCCGGTGGCCGCGTCGTACCACAGGGCCAACCCGCCGAAGGCGGCGAAGATCGCCAGCCGCAGCCCCCAGCGGGCCAGGGGATGCGCCGGATACTTCGGCAGGTGTCCGGTGGCGCTCTCGACCAGCCGGGGAGTGTCGCGGGCGACGATGCCGGCCGTCGTGGGGGTGGTCACGAGGGCGTCCGATGGTGTGGGAGGCCGGGACGGGGTTAGCCGCGTGGCGCCACGAAGGACGGCCTCTGGTCACCGGCGGTGATGCTGGGGGCGTCCTTGCGGGCCGCCTTGCGCGCCTCTGCTTCGGCTTCGGCCTCGGTCCGGCCGCGTTCGATGGCGCCCTTGACGGCCTCGACCGAGCGCTGGCCCTGGTCGACGGTGGCCTCGGGACCCTTCACCGTCACCTTGCTCTTGCCCACCAGGGCGAGCACGCCGGCGATCAGGAACATCAGCACCGCCATGATCGCCAGGCCGATGAACGCCGCGAACAGCGGGGCCCAGCCCAGCGCCGTCGCGAACCAGTGGCCGACCAGGGCGGACAGGCCCAGGAACAACAGGGCGATGCCGTTGAGTCCGAAGTAGCCGGCGGCGCCGAACAGCCCCGCCCCGATGCCGAGCGACTTGGCCTGCGGAACCAACTCGGCCTTGGCGAGCTCGACCTCGCCCCGCACGATTGTGGTCACGTCCGCCTGGATGGCCTTGACGATGTCTGCGATCTCGTTCTGGTTAGCCATGGTCTGGCTGCCCCTTTCGATGCTGTTCGCCGTTCAGCCTAGTGGGAGGGCAGCCCCGCTGTCTGGCCCCCAAAGGGTTGGCCTCGGGCGGACTCGGTGGCCGGCGTCAGAGCCGGATCCGCAGACCGTCGTCGGGCAGGTCGAGCGGAGCGGTCAACTCGGTGTGGTCGACCTCGGCCTGCCAGCACCGGACGTGGTAGGGCAGCAGTAGGGGCTCCGGCGGCCGGGCCGCGCTCTCGTAGACGGCGTCCACCTCGGCCAACAGTGCCGACCGGTCGTCGTCGGCGAGGGCCTGGGCGGTGGGCGAGCCGGCGACCATGGCCAGCAGGCCCGGCCGGTCGATGGGCACCCAGCGCCGGAAGGCGCGGGTTTCGACCTGCGGGAAGTAGGCGCTGGCCTCGAGCGACTGCAGCGAGTCGGCCCCGTAGTCGCCCGACATGGCGTCCGGATCGACCCGGCGCACGGCTGCGACAAGGCGTTTCACCCACGGGACGGAGTCGTCGCGGACGGTGTAGGCGACGCCGAGACGTCCCCCGGGGCGCAGCACCCGGGCGAACTCCGACAGCGCCAGACCGGGCGCGAAGGTGTGGAAGTTCTGCATCAGCAGGACGCGATCGACCACGCACGGCGCCAGCGGCAGTGCCTCCGCCGCCGCCACCAGCGGCAGGCCCGAGGGTGCCTTGCGCAGCAGTTCGGAGACCCCGTCCCGGTCACGGTCGACCAGGGTGAGCCGATGGCGGCCGCGGAGGGCGGCGGCGAACGCGGCAGCGGAGCGGCCGATGACCAGGGTCGGCCCCGGTGAGGTGCCGATCAGCCAGTCCAGGGCTGCCGACTGGCTCGAGGTGATCACCCCGGCATCGTACGGCGAGGGTGGGGGGAGACGACGAATCTGAACACTTCCGGGATCTTGGTCACACACTGACGACGTGGAAGTCATGGACGTGATGCTGGTCACCGCCTCGCCCGCGCTGTGCGACGAGATCGGGGCCGCCGCGGCGGCACTCGGACGCCGCGTGGCGGTCTGCCTGCCCGAGGCGATGGACGCGCACTGGGAATCCGCCCGGGCCGTTTTCGTCGGCGTCGACTGTGCGGCCGAACTCGCCGCGCAGGCGCTCCCCCGGCGCGACCGGCTGTACCTGGTGGGCGACGACGCCGGTGCCGCGGCCTTGTGGTCGGTGCCGCTCGGGGCCGAGGTGATCGGCCTGCCCGAGGGGCGTGAATGGCTGTCCTCGGTGCTCGCCGGGCCGGCCGGCGGCGGCCAGGTGATGGCGGTGCTCGGCGGTTCCGGCGGCGTCGGGGCCTCCACCCTGGCCGCGGCGCTGGCCTGGCGGGCCGCGGCGGGCCGGCGTGCGGTGGCGCTGGTGGACGTCGATCGGCTGGGCGGGGGCATCGACCTGCTGCTCGGAGCCGAGCGCGAGGCCGGCTGGCGCTGGCCCAGGTTCGCGGCGGCCGAGGGGGTGCTGGGCGAGTTGGGGGAGTTCCTGCCCAGCGCCGACGGGGTGGCGGTGCTGTCGATGGCCCGCGGACCCGACCCCGGGCCGGGCCGTGAGGCGCTCGCGGCCGTGCTCGCGTCACTGCGGCGGGGCTTCGAGTTGGTTGTGCTCGACCCCGGCCGCTCGGGCGATCCGGCAGCGCGCGAGGCGCTGCGAGCGGCCGATCGCACCGTGCTGCTGGCCGGCGGCAGCGTGCGGGGACTGGCCGCCGCCGTCGAGACGGTGCGCGTGCTGGCACCGGCCGCGATCGAGGTGGTCGTGCGTCGACTGCCCGGCACGGTGGTGCCGGACGAACTGGTCGAGGACTCTCTCGGCCTGCCGGTGACGGCCCGACTCCGGAACGAGCCTGCGCTGGCGGTGGCGGCCCAACGGGGCGACCGGCCCTCCCTTTCCGGACGCCGGCACGGGCTGGGCCGGGTCTGCGACGCGTTGCTGGGGGCACGATGAGCACCGGGGTGGTGCCGGGGGTCGACCTCGCCGAGGTGCGGGCCGCCTTGGGGCGGGCCGGTTCGGCGCCCGGGCCGGCCGAGGTGGCGGCGGCGCTGCGTGCCCTGGGTGCGCTGGTCTCCGAGGCGTCCGTTCGGGACACCGTCGATGCCCTGAGGCGCGAGAGCGAGGGCGCCGGCCCGCTGCACGAGCTGCTCGCGTTGCGCGGCGTGACCGACGTGCTCGTCAACGGTCACCGGCACGTCTACATCGACCGGGGGGCCGGGCTCGAGGCGGTCGAGGGGGTCTTCGACGACGAGGCGCAGGTGCGTCGGCTGGCGGTGCGGCTGGCCGCGACGGTCGGGCGGCGTCTCGACGAGGGCAGCCCCTTCGTCGATGCCCGGCTGCCCGACGGCACCCGGGTGCACGCGGTGCTGGGCGTGCTGACCGACACCGGCACCTGCCTGTCGTTGCGGGTGCCTGCGCGCAGCACGCTCACCGTGGCCGACTGGGTGAACGGTGGCAGCCTGCACCCGCGGGCGGCCGAGCTGCTGCGGCGGGTGGTGGCCTCCCGGGTGGCGTTCCTGATCTCCGGCGGCACCGGCTCGGGGAAGACGACGCTGCTGGCCACCCTGCTCAGCCTCGTCGAACCGCGGTCGAGGATCGTCCTGGTCGAGGATTCACGCGAGCTGCGCCCGCAACATCCGCACGTGGTGCGGTTGGAGGCCCGGCCCGCCAACGCCGAGGGGGCGGGTGCCGTGGTACTCGCCGACCTGGTGCGGCAGGCGCTGCGGATGCGCCCCGATCGGCTGGTGGTGGGCGAGGTCCGGGGCGCCGAGCTCGTTGACCTGCTGATGGCACTGAACACCGGCCATGAGGGCGGCTGCGGCACCGTGCATGCCAACTCGGCCGCCGACGTGCCCGCCCGGCTCGAGGCGC
The DNA here is from genome assembly GCF_025972045.1 of Micropruina sonneratiae. Lineage (GTDB taxonomy): Bacteria > Actinomycetota > Actinomycetes > Propionibacteriales > Propionibacteriaceae > Micropruina > Micropruina sonneratiae. The sequence continues at coordinate 82,955 of NZ_JAPDHX010000001.1, forward strand.
TCGGGGCGCTGGGCGGGCTGACCCGGGCCGCGTTGCACGCCCAGACCGCGGCGGCGATCGACCTGCTCGTGCACGTCGAGCGGCTGCCCTGCGGCCTGCGGTGGCTGCGCGAGCTGCACCTGCTCGAGTGGGACGAGGCGGCCGGGGTGTGCCGGCCCGTGCCGGCCTGGCGGTTCCCGGCACCGGCCGGGCCGGTGGTTCCCGAACCGGTCGCCGGCGCGGGGGCCGAGCGGCTTCAGGAGCTGCTGCGGTGACGGCGCTGGCTGGCCTGGCGGTGGCGCTGGCGGTGCTGGTCGGCACTGCGCTGCCGCCGGGGCGGCGACTCGCTGCGACGCCGCCGTCCGGCCGGCTCCGGGGGCGCCGTTGGCCGGTGGCGGCACTGCCGGCGGTGGGGGTGGCGGTGGCCACGGCAGCCGGTGGGCTGATCGACGGCGTCCGGGGTGGGGTCCTGGGTTGGTCGGTCGGCGTGGTGGCGTCCGTCGCGGCCTGGACGGTGTGGCGCAGCGGCGCGGCCGGCGGGCGGGCCCGGAGTCGCGATCAGGTGGCGCGCGGCTGCGGCGAGCTGGCCGCCCTGCTGCGGGCGGGGCATGCACCGCTGCGCGCCCTGCACCTGGTCGCCCAGAGCACGCCGCTGTTCGCCGATGCGGTCGCCCAGCACCGGGTGGGGGGTGAGGTGGCGACGGCGCTGCGGCGGGCCGCCGGGCGCCCCGGCTGCGAGGGTCTGGCAGCGGTGGCGGCGGCCTGGCAGGTGACGGAGCGCACCGGCGCGGCGATCACCGCGTCACTGGACGACCTGGCCGTGCACCTTCGGGCCGAACGCGAGGTCGGCCGGACGGTCACCACCGAGCTCGCCGCGACCCGGCTGACCGGACGGCTGCTCGGCTTGCTGCCGCTGGTCGGCCTGGCGCTGGGATATGCGATCGGTGGCGACCCGATCGGCTACCTGACCGGATCGGAGGCCGGTCTGGCCTGCCTGGCCGTCGGCGCGGGGCTGAGCGGGGCAGGGGTGGTGTGGAGCGAAATGCTCGCCGACCGGGCGGGCCGGCTGTGATGACCTGGCAGGTGGTGTTGGCGGCCTGCTGCGCCGGGATCGCAGTCTTCCTGGTCGTGGCCCCGAACCGGTACCCGGCGAGCGGCACGGCAGTGGGGCCGCCGGCGCCGGCGCGGCGGTTGCCGGTCGTGCTGCGTGCGATCGAGGGGGCGCCGAGTCTGGTCACCCGCTCCGCACTGGCGGTGACGGTCGCCAGTGTGATCCTGCTGGCCCTTGCGGGAGTCGGCGGCGCCGGACCGCCCATCGCGGTCGTCGCCGGCGGGGTGGCGTTCGTCGCGGCGGGCCGCTCCCGCCCGCCGGCGGCGCGTAGCCGCGAGGCGGCACTGAGTGCCGCGCTACCGCCCGTGTGCACCCTGTTGGCAGTCTGTCTCGAGGCGGGACTGCCCTTGCGCAACGCCGTACCGGCGGTGGCCGAAAGCCTGGGCGGACCGGCCGGTGCCGCACTGCGTCGACTGGACGCCGCGGTGCGCCTCGGCCAGCCCGAAGCGGACGCCTGGCGTGAGCTGGGCGATCGGCACCCGGCCTTCGAATCCCTGGTGGCCGAACTGCGGCACGCCCTCGGCAACGGTGTCTCCGTGGCGCCGGTGCTGCGCCGGCACGCCCACGACGCCCAGTCGGCGCGGCACGCCGCTGCCGAGGCCCGGGCACGACGTGCCGGGGTCACCACGGTGCTGCCTCTGGTGGTCTGCTTCCTGCCGGCGTTCCTGGTGGTCGGGGTGGTTCCGATCGTCGGCGGCGTGCTCGGCCGGTTGTTCGGCTGAGCGGGGGCGTCGTCCACACGGGGCAGCGATTTTGAACACTTTCCGGTCCCGGTGCTCAAGGTGAAGGTGTACCCCGGTCGATCCGGGGGCGAGAGGAGGAGAGGAAATGTCCAAGCAGCTGGTGGCCCCGACGCACGACGAACGGGGCATGACCACCGCCGAGTACGCGCTGGGCACGATCGCGGTGATCGCCCTGGTGGCCGCGGTGATCGCCTACGTCACCGGCGACGCGTTCGACCAGCAGATCACCCAGATCTTCGGCCAGGTCGTCGACTGGATCCTGAGCTTCGTCGGCAAGAGGTGACAGCGGCGCGGGGGGGGGCCCCGGGGGGCCCCCCCCGGGGGGGGGGGGGGGGGGGGGCGGGGGGCCCGCGCGGGCGGGGGGGGGGGGGGGTGGGGGGGGG
>NZ_JAPDHX010000001.1:85180-602237 GCF_025972045.1 Micropruina sonneratiae
CCCCCCGTTGGGGGGCCGGGCCGTCGCTGGGCTCGTTCGCTTCGGGGCCTGGGGGGGGGGGGGGGGGGGGGGGCCCCTGGGGGCCCCCCCCGCGGGGGATGCAGGAGGTGTCCTATGCGGGACGAACGGGGCATGGTGAGCGTCGAGGTCGCCTTCGGCGTGCTGTTCTCAGCGGTGGTGGCGATCGGCCTGTGCTACCTGATCGCGATCGTGGTGCAGCTGGGCCAGTTGCAGGCCGTGGCCGGCGAGGTGGCCCGGCAGCGGGCCCGGGGCGATGTGGCGGCCGCCGAACGGGTGGTCGCCGACGCGCCGGCCGGCACCCGGGTGCGGGTCAGCGACAGCGGCGACGACCTGGTGGTCGACGTCGAGCTGGCGGCGCGGCCGTGGGCCGGGGTGATCCCGGCGCTGCCACTGACGGCACGCGCGGTGGTCGCCAGGGAGGGTCGTTGAGATGGGCCGCGACCATTCCGAGGCGGGTGTCGGGTCGGTGCTGGCCATCGCGACGGTGCTGGTCCTGGTGACGCTCGCCGCGGTGGGCGGGCTGGGCCTGAGTTACGCGGCGGCGTCGCGTTCGGTCCGGCAGGCCGCCGACCTGGTCGCCGTGTCGGGGGCGCAGGCCCACGCTCAGGGCGGGGACGCCTGCTCGCAGGCGCGTCGCCTGGCCGGCCGCAACGACGTCGACGTGGCGGCCTGCGAGGTGACCGGCGACCAGTTCGACTACGTGGTCGAGGTACGGGTCGTCCGGGCGGTGGGGTGGCTGATGCCCGGCCTGCCGGCGACGGTGACGGCCACCGCCTACGCGGGCAATGTGGCGGGCGTGCCGTGAACGGGGCGGGCGTTCGTCACCGCGAGGGCGTCGAACACGCGCAGGGCGGCGAGCCTGTCGAGCGGGGTGTTGCCCGAACCGCACCGGGGCGACACCACGCACCGCGGGCAGCCCTTCTCACACCCGCAGCGGGCGAGCAGCTGGGCGGTGGCCGCCAGCCAGGGCTGGGCCAACTCGAAGGCTTGGTCGGCGAAACCCGAGCCACCGGGCAGGCCGTCGTGGACGAACACGGTCGGCGCGCCGGTGTCGGCATGGTGGGTGATGGACAGCCCGCCCACGTCGCCGTGGTCGCAGGGCGTGAAGCCGGGCAGCAGCCCGATCGCGGCGTGTTCAGCGGCGTGCAGGCCACCTGCCAGCGTGCGCTCGTCGAGGTCGCAGGCGTCCGGCAGGGTCCACCACAGCGCCCGGGTCCGAAAGGTGCGTGCCGGCAGCTCCAGGGGAGTGGAATCCCAGACGGTGCCGGTGGCGGCGTCCCGCCGCAGATAGCCGGTCACCTGGCTGGTCAGTTCGATCGTGCCGGCGAACAGCGACCCCTGGCCGAGTGGGCGTCGCCGGTCGGTCGAGACCACCCGCGCGGACGCCTGCGACAGCGCCTGGGTGAACCATTCGGCCCGCAGGGCGCGGCACAGCGCCACCCCGGCGTCCAGGTCATAGTCCTCGACCAGCCACTGCTCGCCCTGGTGCAGGTAGACCGCGCCGGTGTGCACGGTCCGATCCGCTGCGGCGGCGTCCACCTGGCCGATCACCCGTCCTGTGTCGGCCTGGATGATCTCGACGCCGGTTCCCGCGATCGAGCGCAGGTCGATCCGGTCGACGGCTCGGGTGGGCGCCGTCCAGTACCAGGCGGCGCCGCGCCGGCGCAGCACGCCGCCGGCCGTCAGTCGCTCCAGCAGGGCGGTCATGCCGTCGCCGAAGAACTCCTCATCGGCGGCCCGGACGGGCAACTCCTGCGCGGCGGCCGCCAGGTGCGCACCGAGCACGGCGGGCTGGTCGTGGTGCAGCACGGTGGCCTCGATCGGGGCGTCGAACAGGGCCTCGGGATGGTCGCACAGCCAGCTGTCCAGCGGCTCGGGCCGGGCGATCAGCACCGCGAGGGCGTCCCGGCCGTCGCGGCCGGCACGTCCCGCCTGCTGCCACAGCGCTGCGAGCGAGCCCGGGTAGCCGATGGTGAGCACCGCGTCCATGCCGGTCAGGTCGACACCCAACTCCAGGGCGTTGGTGCAGGCAACACCGCGCAGCCGGCCCGACGACAGGCCGTCCTCGAGCTCGCGCCGGTCGGCGGCCAGGTAGCCGGCACGGTACGACGCGATGTCGTCGGGCACCAGGCAGAGCCGGCGGGCCCGCTCGGCCACCAGTTCGGCCTGCACCCTCGAACTGGTGAAGGCCAGCGCCTGCTCGCCGGAATCGACCAGCCGGGCCAGCATGCCCGCCCCCTCACGATGGGCGTCCTCCTCGCCCTGCCAGAGCACGAAATCGAGGGCCGACCGACTGCAGGTGTCGGTGTCGACGGCGAGCACCTCGGTGACGCCGGCCAGCCGGTGCAGGTGCTGCGCCGGGTCGGCGATGGTGCCCGACGCCGAGATGAAGACGGGGTCGGCGCCGTAGTGCCGGCAGATCCGCCGCAGCCGGCGCAGCACGTTCGCTACGTGTGCGCCGAACACGCCGCGGTAGCGGTGCGCCTCGTCGACCACGACGTAGCGCAGCGAACGCAACAGCCCCTGCCACCGTTCGTGGCCGGGCAGTACCGAGCGGTGCAGCATGTCGGGGTTGGTCAGCACGAAGGTGGCGAAGTCGCGGGCGAAGCGGCGCTCCTCGGCGTCGGAGTCGCCGTCGAGGGTCGATACCCGCCACGACGCGCCGCCCAGGCCGGTGACCCGCCGGGCCTGGTCGTGGGCCAGGGCCTTGGTCGGCGCGAGGTACAGCGCGGTGTGGGCGCGGGCCGCGCTCGACCAGCGGTGCGCGCCGCAGTCGCGGCCGATGGCGCCCTCCGCGGTGGCCGCCACGATCGGCAGCAGATAGGCCAGCGACTTGCCCGAGCCGGTCGAGGTGCTGAGCGCGACATGGCGGCCGGCGAAGGCGGCGTCGGCCGCGAGTTGCTGGTGCTGCCACAGGGTCGCGACCCCCTGGCCGGCCAGCACCTGCCGTACCGGCTCCGAGACCCAGTCGGGAAAGGCGGCGGTGAGTCCCGGGCGGGCCGGACGCCGGTGGACGTGCCGCACCTGCTCGCGGCCCTCGATCCACCCCGGTATCGCCATGCCCACAGGGTGCCACGATCCGCCGACGGAGTCGCCCATGACGTGTCCCGCGGGGTCACAGCGCCCGGTGGGTCACCGTTCCTGCGCACACGGTCAGCGCGACCGGCATCGCTCGCAGCGCCGCCGCCGCGGCGGCCGGGTCCGGGGCGGGCGCGAGCGGGTCGGCGTCCAGCAGCACCAGGTCGCCCGGCTCGCCCGGTCGCAGCCGGCGTCCGTCCACCGACGCAGCGAGGGCCTCCCGCGCGGTCAGTGACTGCTCCGCGTGCCAGCCAGGGCGCTCGTCGCCGCTGCGATGGACGGCACAGGCCATCGCCAGCCACGGGTCGAGCGGTGCCACCGGCGCGTCGGAGCCCAGCGCCAGCCGAACGCCGGAGTCCAGCATCGATCGCAACGGGAAGCACCGGGCCGCCCGTTCAGACCCCCAGACACCCTCGGTCAGGTCACGGTCGTCGAGCAGGTGTGCGGGCTGCACGCTGGCGGTCAGCCCCAGGGCGGCCAGCCGGCGCACGGTCGGCTGGTCGATCAGCTGGGCGTGCTCCACCGACCCACGGCCACCGGCCGCGGCGAAGGCGTCCACCGCGGCGGTGTTGGCCCGGTCGCCGATGGCGTGCAGGGCGACCTCGAGCCCCGCCCCGGTGGCCCGCCGGACGAGGTCCGCGAGTTCGTCCGGGCTGTAGTTGGCCTGTCCGCACGGATGGTCGGGGGTGGCCGGCCCGTCGCTGTAGGGCGCGAACGTCGACGCGGTCCGGCTGCCCAGCGAGCCGTCGGAGATGATCTTCAGCGCGCCCATCACCGCCAGCGCGTCGCCGCCCGGCAGCGCGTCGCCGGTGCGCAGCCCCGCCGCCAGCACCCGCCCCAACTGGTGGGGGTAGACGGCGCAGCGGACCCGTACCGGCCCGACCCCGGCCGCGAGCCGGCGGGGCCAGTCGACGAAGCTGTCGGCGAACTCGAAATCGACCAGCCCGGTGATACCTCGGGCCGCCAGCCGGGAAACCGGCTCGGCGAAGTCGGCCGGCTCGGGTGCGCTGCCCGGCAACTCGTCGATCCGGCGCAGCAGGGCGAACCATTCCTGCTCGGTCACCACCTCGTCACGTGCCGGGGCGCCCAGCAGCGCCAGTGCCGCCGAGTTCAGCCAGCCGTTGTGGGCGTCACCCGAGATCAGCACCACCGGGCGGCCCCCGCTGACGGCGTCCAGTTCGGCCACCGTCGGTTGCCTGGCCCAACCCGCCGAGCGGAACCCGAACCCGAACACCGTGCCGCCCGGACGCCGCAACGCCCCCGCCAGCAGCTCCAGCACCGCACCGGGCCCGTCGGTGCCGTCCAGCTGCACCATGCGCGCCGTCCGCACCCACTGGGTGGCGTGCACGTGGGCGTCCCACAGCCCGGGAATTGCCCAGCGCCCGGCGCCGTCGATCTCCGACACGCCGGGCCGCGGCGGCAGCGGGTCCGTGTCGCCGGCGCCGACCGCGGCGACCACCCCGTCCGCGATCAGCAGGTCCGCGGGCGCGGCCGGGCCGTCGCCGTCCAGGTCGACCACCCGCACGCCGCGCACCAGCACCGACCCGCTCACGCGCAGCAGGGTAGTGCGACGCACGGCGGCGTCGGGGCTGCGTCCCGCGGGGTGTGGCAGGCTGCAACGGTGCTCCCCGCCTCCACCGCCCGTCACCTGGCCGATCGGCTGCGCGCCGCCGGCTACGCATTCGATCCGGTCTCCGAGCGCCTCGGCACGGCCGGGCTGGAGGGGTTGGCGCGCAACGCGACGATCCCCGCCGCCCGGGCGCTGGCCGGCGCCGGCGACCCACAGGCCACCCTGATCCGCGCCTTCGCTCTGCAGCAGGACGTCCCGGCCGCGGCGCTGGCCGCCGCCCTCGGCGACCTGGAGCCGCTCGAGCCCATCCTGCGGCCCGGTGACGGTCCGGACACCCTGCGGGCGGCCATCGAGATCCGGCCGTACGCGTTCAGCGACACCGCCGGCGAGCACGACGGCTGGCTCGCCTCCGACCTCACCCCCACCCTGGACGGGCGGATCGGCCCCGTCCGCGACGACTTCGTGCTCGGCCTCTCCCCGGCCTCGGTCACGCTGGCCCAGTTGACCATGCCGGCGCCGGTCGGCACGGCACTCGACCTGGGATGCGGCGGCGGCGTCCAGGCCATGCACCTGGCCACCCACGCCGCCGAGGTGGTCGCGACCGACCTCAACCCGCGGGCCTGCGCGATGACCGCGCTGACCGCCGCTCTCAACGCCCTCGACGTGGACATCCGGCAGGGCTCGCTGTACGAACCGGTCGAGGCCGACAGCTTCGACCTGATCGTCAGCAACCCGCCCTACGTCATGTCGCCGCCGGACGCCTCGCGGCTGGTCTACCGCGAAGGCTCGTTCACCGCCGACGGGTTGGTCCGGGCCGTCGTCACCGGCGCGCCGGCCCGGCTCAGGCCCGGCGGGGCGCTGCAGGTGCTCGGCAACTGGGCGATCACCGCCGACCAACCGTGGCAGGAGCGGCTGGCCGGCTGGATCGATCCGACCGGCTGCGACGCGCTGGTGCTGCAGCGCGAACTCCTCGACCCCTACGAGTACATCGAGCTGTGGCTGACCGACGCCGGCCTGGTCGGCACCGACGAGTACCGCAGCCGCTACGCCGAATGGGTCGACTACTTCGACTCCCTCGGCATCGTCGGAGTCGGCCTGGGCTGGCTCACGCTGTACCGCAACGACGCCGACCAGCCGGTGCTGCGTTTCGACGACTGGCCGCACCGCACCCATCCCGGAATCGGGGACGCCTTCGCCGCGTTCCCGGACGCCGCCCGCGCGGCCCGGCTGCCGGACGCCGACCTGCTGGCCGCCACCCTCACCCTCGACGGGGCGGTCGCCTCCGAGTCGCTGGGACGCCCCGGCGCCGAGGACCCCGAACACATCGTGTACCGGCGGCCGGCCGGCTTCGGCCGTGCCGTGGAGGTCGACACCGCGCTGGCGGCGGTGACCGGCGCCTGTGACGGGGAGCTGCCACTGGGCCTGCTGATCGACGCCGTCGCCGACCTGCTCGACTCCGACGAGGCCGCTCTGCGCGGCGACCTGCTGCCCCGGCTGCGGCCGCTGATCGAGGACGGTTTCCTGCACCTGGTCGCCCGCTGAGCGGCCACCGAGGGGCCACGCGGCGGGCCGGCCGATGGTTGAGCCGTCGATCTTTGTGGCTACCATTCGCTCCTGAGGCCTCATCGGCCGACAACCCCAGCAGGAAAGAACCCCGTGGCAACAGCAGGCAAGAAGGCGCTGGTGATCGTCGAGTCACCGGCCAAGGCGACCAAGATCGCAAGTTTCCTCGGCACCGGCTACGTCGTCGAGTCGAGCCGCGGTCACGTCGCCGACCTGCCGACCGGCGCGTCGGAGGTGCCCGCCAAGTACAAGGGTGAGAAGTGGGCGCGCACCGGCGTCAACGTCGACAACGACTTCGAACCGCTGTACGTGGTGCAGGCCGACAAGAAGAGCACCATCCGCGACCTGAAGGCAAAGCTCGCCACCGCCGACGAACTCCTGCTCGCCACCGACGAGGACCGCGAGGGTGAGGCCATCGCGTGGCATCTGCTGCAGCAGCTGAAGCCGAAGGTGCCGGTACGCCGGATGGTCTTCCACGAGATCACCCCGCAGGCGATCGCGGACGCCGTCGCCAACCCGCGCGAGCTCAACACCGACCTGGTCGACGCGCAGGAGACCCGACGCATCCTCGACCGGCTGTACGGCTACGAGGTGTCGCCGGTGCTGTGGAAGAAGGTGATGCCGCGGCTGTCGGCGGGCCGCGTCCAGTCCGTCGCCACCCGGCTCGTCGTCGACCGTGAGCGCGAGCGGATGGCCTTCCGGGCGGCCAGCTACGCCGGCATCGAGGCGGTGCTGAACGCGGGCGAGAACGCCGACCCGCGCACCTTCGGCGCCACCCTTACCAACGTCAGCGACCTGCGGGTCGCCACCGGCCGCGACTTCGACCCCCAGGGCCGGCTGACCGGCAAGGGGCTGCTGCACCTGTCGCTGCCGCAGGCCGAGTCGCTGGCCGAGGCGTTGCGGGCCGCCAGCTACGCCGTCGTCTCGGTCGAGGCCAAGCCGTACACCCGGCGTCCGTACGCACCGTTCCGGACCACCACCCTGCAGCAGGACGCCGGGCGCAAGCTGGGCTTCACCGCCGAGCGGACGATGCGCGTCGCCCAGGACCTGTACGAGCGCGGCTTCATCACCTATATGCGGACCGACTCGATCCAGCTCTCCCAGACCGCCATCGACGCGGCCCGTTCCCAGGTGAAGAAGCTGTTCGGCGGCCAGTACCTGCCGGACAAGCCGCGGGTCTACACCTCGAAGGTGAAGAACGCGCAGGAGGCGCACGAGGCGATCCGCCCCGCCGGCGAGACGTTCGCCGCGCCGAAGGAGACCGGCCTGGTCGGGGACGCGCTGCGACTGTACGAACTGGTCTGGAAGCGAACCCTGGCCTCGCAGATGAAGGACGCCGTGGGCGAGTCGGTCAGCATCCGGATCGGCGCCACGCTGCCCGAGCGTATCGGCGTCACCGACGCCACCACCGGCGAGGTCACCGAGACCGGCCGGTGCACGTTCAGCGCCTCCGGTCGCACCATCACCTTCCCGGGCTTCCTGAAGGCGTACGTGGTCGGCGTCGACGACGACGAGACCTCCGACGACGCCCAGGCACGGCTGCCGCAGCTCGTCGCCGGGGCGGCGCTGACCGCCGACGAACTGACTGCCGCCGGCCACGACACCCGGCCGCCGGCGCGCTACACCGAGCCGTCGCTGGTGGCGAAGCTGGAGGAACTGGAGATCGGCCGGCCCTCCACCTACGCCTCGATCATCCGCACCATCACCAGTCGCGACTACGTGTTCAAGAAGGGCTCGGCGCTGGTGCCGACCTGGCTCGCGTTCGCCGTCACCCGGCTTCTCGAGGAGCACTTCCCCAAGCTGGTCGACTACGCCTTCACCGCCGAACTCGAGGACACCCTGGACGAGATCGCCAAGGGTGAGGCGGCGCGGCTGCAGGTGCTCAACGATTTCTATTTCGGCCCGGACGGGGCCACCCACGAGGGCCTGAACACGCTGGTCAACGAACTCGGTGAGATCGACGCTCGCGAGCTGTCCACTTATCCATTGGGCGATTCCGGCATCGCGGTGCGGGTGGGACGCTACGGCACCTACGTCGAGGACGCCGACGGACGGCGCGCCAACGTCCCCGAGGAGTTGCCGCCCGACGAACTGACGATCGAACTGGCCACCCAGCTGCTGGAGCAGCCCGCCGGCGAGGAGCGCGAGCTGGGCGTCGACCCCGACACCGGCAACCGCGTGGTGGCCAAGTCGGGACGCTACGGCCCCTACGTCACCGAGGTGCTGCCCGAGGACGCCCCCAAGTCGGCCAAGCCGCGCACCGGGTCGCTGTTCGCCTCGATGAGCCTGGACACGGTCACCCTGGACGACGCGCTGCGGCTGATGAGCCTGCCCCGGGTCGTCGGGACGGCGTCCGACGGGGTCGAGATCACCGCCCAGAACGGACGCTACGGGCCTTACCTGAAGAAGGGCACCGATTCGCGTTCGCTCACCGCCGAGGAACAGATCTTCGGTATCACCCTGGCCGAGGCCGAGGAGATCTACGCCCAGCCGAAGACCCGGGGCCGGGCCCGGGCCGCCGCCGCCCCGCTCAAGGAACTCGGCGACGATCCGGTGTCGGGCAAGCCGATGGTGATCAAGGACGGCCGGTTCGGCGCCTACGTCACCGACGGTGAGATCAACGCCACCCTGCGCAAGGACGACTCGGTGGAGGCCATCACCGCCGAACGCGCCGCGGAACTGCTCGCCGAGAAGCGGGCCAAGGGGCCGGCGCCGAAGAAGCGCACGACGAGGCGGACGACCAAGGCCGGCGCCAAGCGCGCCCCCGCCAAGCGCGGCTGATCCACGATGTCCGGCGGCGACGTGTTGCGCTTCGACCTGGCGGTCGACGGCGCAGTCGCCAACCTGACCGGCCAGGCCACCGGCATCCACCGGCTGGTCGGGCGCCCGCCGACGGAGTCGACGGCAACCGTGGTCGACACCGCCGACCACCGGCTGCTGGACTGGGGGATCGAACTGTCCCGCACGGTCGAGACCGGCCAGTGGGTGCTGCTGGCGCCCGGCTGGGAGCCGGTGCTGCCGGCGGAGTTGCGCACCGACGCCGAGGACGAGCTGCCCACCCGGCTGGCCGACCTGCTGGTGCCGTTCCGCCGTGGCGGCATCCTCGGCCCCAAGCTGAAGGTGGTGACCAGCCATCGCCGGTACACGTTGACCGACGCCGCCGGCGGCACGTTCGGTGAGCTGACCGACCAACGAGTCCGGGTCTCGCACCACGGCGGCGGGTTGTGCGCCTTCCGCAACGTGACCATGCGCACCTCGGCACCGCTCACCGCGCCGCAGCGGCAGGCCGTGCAGGCGGCCTTCGCCGCCGCGGGCGCGCGGCAGGTGGAGGCCTTCGACAGCATCGCCGGCCGGCTCGGGCTCGCCCACCACAGCCGGCGACGGAGCCGGCTGTCGGCCCGCGCCCCGATCGAGGATTTCGTCAGCGCGCAGCTGGAATCCCGCTGGCGGGGGCTGCTGGCCGACGATCTGGCGGCCCGGACCAGCGCCGACGACCCGGTCGCCCGGCGCGACCACCAGGCCGCCTTGCGGCGCCACCTGGAGACGCTGCGCCAGGAGCTGGACGGTCTGGAGACGCTGCTGGAGCCCTCGTGGGTGCGGTACGGCGAGCGGCTGATCGACGCGGCGTTGGCCGACACCGAGCGTCCGCTGCAGCACACCGAGCGCTGGCTGCGCATCCTCGACGTGCTGGCGCAGGGCAGCACCACCCCGCCGCTGCCGTATGTGAAGGGCCGGATCACCGGCCCGGTGCTGGCCCAGGAACTGGAGGCAGTGGTGCAGACCCTGCGCGACCAGTGCCGCACCCTCGAGGCGTACACCGACGACGAGCGCTGGGCGCGCGCCCACGTCGTCGCGGGGCGGGCGTCCGCCCTGAGCGCGCTGGCCAGGGACGTGTTCGGCAAGCCGGCCAAACAACTGCGCAAGCAGTTGGACGGCGTGACCGCGGCACTTGCTCCGACCGTCCGGGCGAACGCCGGGGAGATGACCGACCTGCACGAGTTGACCCCCGCGGAGGTGTTCGAGGCGGGCCGGGCCTACGAGCGGGCGATGCTGCGGGTCGACTACGCCCGCGAGGCCTTCGTCCGGGACTGGCCGCAGCTGTGGGAGGGACTACGGACGCGGGTGATCCGGCCCCGGGTGCCGCACCAGGCCGGTGACGCGACCGGGCCGTCCCAGCTGGGGGAGCAGTCGTGACGGGCGCCTTCGTGGCTTTCGAGGGCGGCGACGGGGTGGGCAAGTCCACCCAGGTCCGGCTGCTGGCGCAGTGGGCACGCGAGAACGGGATCGCCGCCACCGTGACCTTCGAGCCCGGCGACACCGCCGCCGGCCAGGCGATCCGCCGGATCGTCCTCGACCCGGCCACCGGTGACCTGGCGCCGCGGGCCGAGGCCCTGCTGTACGCCGCCGACAAGGCCCATCACCTGCACGCTGTGGTGCGCCCGGCACTGCGCCGCGGCGAGCTGGTGATCTGTGACCGCTACGTGGACTCAATGCTCGCCTACCAGGGCGCGGGCCGGGTGCTCGACCTCGACGAGGTGACCTCGGTGGCCCGCTGGGCCACCGACGGGCTGCTGCCCGACCTGACCGTGCTGCTCGACCTGGACACCGAGCGGGCGGTCGGCACCATCGCCGAGCCCGACCGTCTCGAAGGGGCGGGGGCCGACTTCCACCAGCGCGCGCGTCTGCTGTTCCTTGAGCTGGCGGCGGCCGAACCGGACCGCTACCTGGTGCTGCCGGCGCGCGAACCGCGCCGCGAACTCGCGGCCCGGGTGCGCGAGCGGGTGGAGCAGGTGCTGTCGGAGGTGGCTGGCAGGATCGAGCCATGACGGTGTGGGCCGATTTGGTCGGGCAGGACGCCGCGGTCGAGGTGCTGCGCCGGGCCGTCGAGGGGGGCCAGCACGCGATGACGCACGCCTGGTTGATCACCGGGCCGCCCGGTTCCGGCCGGTCGAACGCGGCCCGGTCGTTCGCGGCCGCGCTGCAGTGCGAGCGCGGCGGCTGCGGCGAATGCACCGCCTGCCGCACCGCGCTGTCCGGGGCACACCCCGACGTCACGCTGGTGCGCACCGAGCAGTTGTCGATCGGTGTCGACGAGGTCCGCGAGCTCGTCCGGCGCGCCGCCATGTCCCCGACCCTGGGCCGCTACCAGGTGCTGGTCGTCGAGGACGCCGACCGGGTCACCGAGCGCGGTGCGGACGCCCTGCTCAAGAGCATCGAGGAGCCCGCCCCCCGGACGGTGTGGCTGCTGTGTGCGCCCACGCCGGACGACGTGGTGGTGACTATCCGCTCCCGCTGCCGCCGGCTCGAGCTGGCCACGCCGTCCACCCGGGCGGTCGCCGACCTGCTGGTGCGTCGCGACGGCGTCCCCGCCGAACTGGCCTCGTACGCGGCCCGGGTGGCGCAGGGCCACATCGGCCGGGCACGCATGCTGGCCCGCAACGAGGCGGCCCGGATCCGCCGGGCCGAGCTGCTGAAGCTGCCCAGCCGGCTGGCGTCGCTGCCCGACTGCCTGACCGCCGCCGCCAACCTGGTCGAGGCCTCGGGCGAGGAGGCGGCGGCCAGTACCGCCGACGTCGACGCACGCGAGAAGGCCGAGCTCTCCGACGCGCTCGGCTTCGGGGCCAAGGGGGCACGCCCGCGCAACGCCCAGGCTGCCCTGCGCGAACTGGAGGAGCAGCAGAAGGCGCGCGCCAAGCGGTTGCAGCGCGACGCCCTCGACCGGGTGCTGACCGAGCTCACCACCTACTACCGCGACGTGCTGCTGCTGCAGACCACGACGTCCACCGACCTGATCAACGCCGAGCTGCGTCCCGAGCTCGAGGCGATGGCCAAGCGCGACCAGCCCGAGGCCACGCTGCGCCGGATCGACGCCATCCTGGCCTGCCGCGAGGCCCTCGAGGGCAATGTGGCCCCGCTGCTGGCGATGGAGTCCCTCATGGTGGCGGTCGCCGGACGCCCCTGACGGTCGGGTGGCGATCCCGGACGCCCCTGACGGTCGGGTGGCGGTCGCCGGACGCCCCTGACGGTCGGGTGGTGATCCCGGACCTGCGGCCTCCCGCCGGCTGTCCCGGGCTCGGCCGATCTCGACATCGGCGCCTGCTTTCGCCAACGCCCGACACTTTCGTGTTGTAACGCGAGATCATCGGCCCAACCCGAAAGTCATCGGTGATGTCGAGATCGGCCGGGCACGCCGGCCCACACGCGACGCGGTGAGTATCGCGACCTCCTGTCAATCCGCCCGCCCTGGAGTGTCGGTCGTCCGTGCCGGCAGCGGCGGCAGGCACGATAGAAGCCACCCTGTGGATGGAGGAACATGACCACGGTTCACGAGCAGACTTCCCCGTTCGCGCCACAGCACGGCAGCGAACAGCTCGATGACGGTCGCGACCGCGCCCAGTCGGCCACCGACTTCGACCCGGCGTCCAACGACTACCGCCCCGCCGACGACTCGATCTTCCGGGTCAGCGACGATACGGGCAACCTGCATTTGATCGACGACGAGGCCGAGGCAGAGACGACCGCCGAACAGCGCAAGCTCGCCGCCGAGCGGGCCGCCCGGCGCGAGGCGCGTGAGGCTGCCCTGGCCGCACCGGACGCGGGCGTGGCGCCCGTGCCCGAACCGGTGGTGCTCACCAAGCGCACCACCGACGGCTTCCTGGGGTCGGTTTCGCTGTTCCTGCTGCGCCTGGTGGTGGCGGCGATCATGGCCGTGCGCGGCCTGGAGATCGTGACCAACCTGCCCGCGGCCGAGGCGAAGTTCGCGACCACCATCATTCCCGAGCCGAAGATCATGGCCCTGGTCACCGGCGTCGCCGCCCTGGCGATCGCGGTGGCGCTGGTGTTCGGTCTGCTCACCCGGCTGGCGGGGCTGGGCGTGACGCTGATCACCGCCGGAGCCCTGGTGTTCGTGTTGTGGGGCAACTGGAGCCCGTTCGTGACCGGCCAGTCCGGCTTCATCGGCGAGCTCGAGTTGCTGCTGGCCGGCGTCGGCCTGGTGTTCCTGTGCATCGGCGCGGGCGGCTTCAGCCTCGATCGCAGCTTCCGCAAGAGCCGCGAGAAGGATCGGCTGGCCGACCAGGCCGAATGAGACCCGACGGCAGCGCCGGCGGCATTGGCGAGGTTGGCTAGATTGTGCGCGTGCACTCTCTTCCTCGCTGGGCCGCCGGCGCTGTTGCGCTGCTCACCCTGAGCGCGTGCACCCCGGGCGAGGTGCCCTCACCGTCCGCTTCCAGCCCGGCAACGACATCCACGGCGTCCGCGACGCCCGCCGGTGAGGTGATCGGCATCTCGCAGACCCCGGCGCTGCAGGTGGACCGGCCCCGCTTCGAGAAGTCCTCGGCCACGCCCGACGGCTTCGAGGACGCCCCGTCCGGCGAGGGCCTTTCCGGCTATCTCGGGCAGGACGTCGACTGGCGCACCTGCGGCGGCGAGTACACGTGCGCCTCGGTGCTGGCGCCGCTCGACTACGCCAACCCGTCCGATCAGGCGATCACGCTGGCGCTGGCCAAGAAGGAGGCAACGAAGTCGCCCAAGCTCGGCACGCTGTTCGTCAACCCGGGCGGGCCCGGGGCGTCCGGCCGCAACCTGGTCACCTATTTCGCCTCCAAGGGCCTCGAGCAGTACGACATCGTCGGCTGGGATCCGCGCGGCACCAACGCCTCCACCCCGGTGAAGTGCTTCGACGATGAGGCGACCGACGCGTTCAACCAGCTGGACGCCTCACCCGATGAAGAGGCCGAGACCAACGCGCTGATCGCCGGCACCTACGAGTTCGGCAAGTCGTGCTGGGAGAACAGCGGCGAGCTGCTCAACCACATCTCGACCATCGACACCGTCCGCGACCTCGACCTGCTGCGCGACCTGGTGGGCGACGAGAAGCTGTCCTACCTGGGCTACTCCTACGGCACCCAGATCGGCTCGTTCTACGCCGACCTGTTCCCGCAGCGGGTGGGCCGGCTGGTGCTGGACGCCGCGGTCGACATCACCGACGACGAGTCGGTCATTCAGGCGATGGGCTTCGACCTCGCGCTGGGCAACTTCGCCAGTTGGTGCGCCGAGCACAGCTGCGACCTGGGCGACAGCAAGGAAGCCGTGCTGACGACCCTCACCGACTTCCTCGACAAGCTGGACGCCCGCCCGCTCGAGGTGGGCGACCGCACCCTCACCCAGACGCTGGCCGCGACCGGCATCGCCGCCTACATGTACGGCGGCATCCCCGCCTGGCAGGTGCTGGCCAAGGACCTGCGCGCCGCGCTCGACGGCGACGGCCAGGCACTGCTGAAGTCCTCCGACGGGCTCAACGACCGCAGCGACGACGGCAGCTACGGCTCCCTGTTCTACTCGTTCCCGGCGATCGGCTGCGCCGACTCGACCGATGACGGCGTCGTGGACGCCGAGAAGAAGTGGGTCGAGGACCAGGCCAAGGCGCCCATCTACGGCAAGTACTTCGGCCCGGGGTACACCTGCGCACTGTGGCCGGTGCACAGCTCCCCGCAGTTCAAGCCGACCGGGTCGGGCGCCGCGCCCATCGTGGTGGTCGGCGCGACCGGCGACCCGGCCACGCCCTATCAGAACGCGGTCACGATGGCGCAGCAGCTCGAGTCCGGCGTCCTGCTCACCTACGAGGGCGAGGGCCACGGCACGTTCGGCGGCAAGTCCACCTGCATCGACAACGCGGTCATCGCCTACCTGACCAAGGGGACGGTGCCCGCCGACGGCACCACCTGCCAGTAGCGGCCACCCGCGGGGGGTCGATCCACTTAGGGCACCGACATCGGTGCCCGATCTGGATCAACCTCGGCAGCGTGTGCGGGTCGCCCCTCGCACCCGGCGACGAATCGCCTGCGGTGCGGTCACTGCCCTATAGTTGGTCCTCGGCCGGTTCGTCCGGCAGGCCGCCTTAGCTCAGTTGGCAGAGCGATTCACTCGTAATGAATAGGTCTGGGGTTCGACTCCCCAAGGCGGCTCCACCCTCGGTCAGGGCCGGATGACGATCTTTCCGTCCAGCGTGCCCTGCGCCATCGCCGCGAAGCCCTCGGCGGCGTCCGCCAGGGGCAGCACCCGGTCGATCACGGGCCGCACCCCGGTGCGCTCCAGCAGCGCCAGCAAACCACCGAACTCCTCGATGGTGCCCATCGTCGAGCCGATCACCCGCAGCTGTTGGAAGAACACCCGGTTGAGCTCGGCGGGCGGGTTGAAGCCGCTGGTCGCGCCGGCGCAGACGATCGTGCCGCCCGGCCGCAGCGAGCGCAGCGAGTGCGCCCAGGTGGCCTCGCCGACGGTTTCGATCACCGCGTCCACCCGTTCGGGCAACCGGGTGCCCGGCTCGAAGGCGGCGTCCGCGCCCCGCTCGAGCGCCGCAGCCCGCTTCGCCTCGGACGACCCGGTCACCCAGGCGCGCAAGCCGAGCGCGCCGGCCAGCACCGTCGCGGCCGACGCCACCCCGCCGGAGGCGCCCTGGATCAGCACCGTGTCGCCGGCCGAGAGCCCCGAGTCGTGGGTGAGCATCCGGTAGGCGGTCAGCCACGCCGTGGGCAGGCAGGACGCCTGCTCGGCGCTCAGCCAGTCGGGCCGGTCGACCAGATTGCGTTCGGGCACCGTGACGAAGCCCGCCATCGTGCCCTGGTGCAGCTCCGACAGCAGGGTGCGCTTCGGGTCGAGGGTCTCGTCGCCGCTCCAGCCGTCGGACGCGATCACCGCGTGCACGATCACCGGCCGGTCACCGACGCGACCGGCGGCGTCCGTGCCCAGGATCATCGGCATCCGCTCGGCGGGCAGTCCCACACCGGCCAGCGACCACAGGTCGTGCCGGTTCAGCGAAGCGGCCTCGACCTCGACCACCGCCCAGCCCTCGGCCGGCTGCGGTTCTGGTCGCTCACCGACTCTCAGGGCGGCGAGCGGTTCGGTGCGGTCAGCGGATTCGACGTAGGCGGCAAGCATGCCTTCAGGCTATGCCCGCGGCGGCCGGCCGCTCAATCACGATCGCCGAGGGTGAGGTCGGGGTCGACCAGCTCCTCGGGAAAGACGTGCGCGGGGTAGTTGACCGGCCGGGCCGGGACACCCGCCACCGTGGTGAAGGCCGGCACGTCCTCGAGAACCACCGAACCGGCGCCGATCTTGGCGCCCTCGCCGATCTCGATGTTGCCCAGCACCTTCGCGCCGGCGCCGATCATCACGCCTCGGCGGATCTTCGGGTGCCGGTCGCCGCCCACCTTGCCGGTGCCGCCCAGGGTGACCTCGTGCAGCATCGAGAAGTCGTCCTCGATCACCGCCGTCTCGCCGATCACGATCGAGGTGGCGTGGTCGAACAGGATGCCCTTGCCGATCCGTGCCCCGGGATGGATGTCGACGGCGAAGATCTCGGAGATCTGGCTCTGCAGGTACAGCGCCAGCGGGGCGCGTCCCTTCACCCAGTAGTAGTGCGCGACCCGATAGGCCTGCAGGGCGTGGAAGCCCTTGAAGTACAACAGCGGCACCGAGTAGCCGCGGGTGGCGGGGTCGCGGCTGAGCACGGCGCGCAGGTCCTCGCGGAACGCCAGTCCGATGCTGCGGTCGTTGTCGAAGGCCTCGTCGATCAGCGCCCGCAGGGTCAGCGAGGTGATCGTCGGGCTGCCCAGCTTGGACGCCAGGATGTAGGACAGGGCGTCCTCGAGCCGATCGTGGGCGAGGACGACGGTGTGCAGGTAGCTGGCCAGCGCCGGCTCCGCCTCGGCGGACTCGGAGGCCTCGATACGGATGCGGCGCCAGATTTCGTCGTGCGGCATGGCGTGCCTTTCGGATGCGTGAGAGATGGTTGCTGGTCGGGTGCGCGCGGGCGCGGTGAGTGGTCTCAGCCGAGGCGACAACAGCAACACATGCACATCAGCGCGCGGACGGTGCGCGCGGTGAGCGATGTCAC
This sequence comes from Micropruina sonneratiae, assembly GCF_025972045.1. Lineage (GTDB taxonomy): Bacteria > Actinomycetota > Actinomycetes > Propionibacteriales > Propionibacteriaceae > Micropruina > Micropruina sonneratiae. Next base: position 102,310 of record NZ_JAPDHX010000001.1, read on the forward strand.
TCTCATGTGCATGGCGCCAACCTAACAGCGGAGCCCGGCCCCGGCCGAGCCCCGGATCACCCTCTGGTCGCCTCAACGCCTCGAGTGCGGAACCTATTTCCACCCCGAAGGGACGATGCCGGGTGCTGGTGCGGCTGGTAGAACGGGCGGTGGACAACGACGGGAGAAACCGATGGTCACCGTGGCGAAGAACATCGTCGACACCCTCGCGGCGAGCGGCGTGCAGCGGGTGTACGGCATCCCGGGCGACTCGCTGAACGGGTTCACCGACGCGCTGCGCGGGTCGGGCATCGAGTGGGTGCACGTCCGCCACGAGGAGGCCGCGGCCTTCGCCGCGAGCGGCGAAGCCGCCCTGACCGGCGAACTCGCGGTCTGCGTCGGCAGTTGCGGGCCGGGCAACCTGCACCTGATCAACGGACTGTTCGACGCCCAGCGCTCGCGGGTGCCGGTGCTGGCCATCGCCGCCCACATCCCCACCAGCGAGATCGGCAGCGGCTACTTCCAGGAGACCCATCCGCAGGAACTGTTCCGGGAATGCTCGGTCTACGTCGAGTACGCGGCCTCACCGGTGCAACTGCCGCGCATCCTGCGCACCGCCATGCAGGCCGCGGTGTCGCAACGCGGCGTCGGCGTGGTAGTCATTCCCGGCGATGTGGCCCTCGCCGAGGCCGACGACGAGACGGTCACCGGCGTCCGCGCGTCGAGGCCACGGGTGCTGCCCGGCGAGGACGAACTCAAGGCCGCCGCCGAGCTGCTGGGCCGGTCGCGCAAGGTGACGATCCTGGCCGGCGCCGGCGTCGAGGGTGCCCACGACCAGGTGGTCCAGCTCGCCGACACCCTCGCGGCGCCGATCGTGCACACCCTGCGCAGCAAGCAGTTCATCGAGCACGACAACCCTTTCGACGTCGGCATGACCGGCCTGCTCGGGTTCGCGTCCGGCTACAAGGCGATGGAGACCTGCGACACGCTGCTGATGCTGGGCACCGACTTCCCGTACCGGCCGTTCCTGCCCGAGAAGGCGACGATCATCCAGGTCGACCTGCGCGGTGAGCACCTGGGCCGGCGGGTGCCGCTCGACCTGGGCCTGGTCGGCGACGTCGGCGACACCGTCGAGGCGCTGCTGCCGCTGCTGAAGCGGCAGCACAAGCGCAAGCATCTCGACGAGGCCCTCGAGCACTACGCGAAGACCCGGGTCAAGCTCGACGACCTGGCCACCCGGCGGGGCGCGGGCGAGCCGCTGCATCCGCAGTACGTCGGCAAGCTGGTCGACGAGGCGGCCGCCGACGACGCGATCTTCATCCCCGACGTCGGCTCGCCGGTGGTGTGGGCGGCCCGCTACCTGCGGATGAACGGACGCCGGCGGCTGATCGGCTCCTTCATCCACGGCTCGATGGCCAATGCGCTGCCACAGGCGGTGGGTGCCGCCGCGTCGCAGCCCGGACGCCAGGTGGTCGCACTGTCCGGCGACGGCGGCGTCGAGATGCTGCTGGGTGAACTGCTCACCCTCACCCAGAACCGGCTGCCGGTGAAGCTGGTGGTGTTCAACAACTCCTCGCTGAACTTCGTGGAGCTCGAGATGAAGGCGGCCGGCTTCGTCAACGACACCACCGAACTGCACAACCCAGACCTCGCGGCGCTCGCCCGGGCGGCGGGACTGTACGGCGTCCGGGTGGAGAACTCCGACGACCTGCCCAAGGCGCTGGCCGACGCGTTCGCGCACGACGGTCCGGCGCTGATCGACATCGTCACCGAACGGCAGGAACTCACCCTGCCGCCGTCGATCAAGGCCGACCAGGCCAAGGGATTCGCGCTGTACGCGATGCGGACCCTGCTGTCCGGGCGCGGCGACGAGTTGCTCGACCTGACCAAGGCGAACCTGCGGCAGGTGTTCTGAGCCCGGCTCAGTCGGTGATCCGGTCGGTGCCCTCCAGGTAGAGCCGGCCGCGGCGGGCGGACGCCTGGGTCAGCCAGGCGTCCTCGATCACCTCGGCGAGTTCGCCACGGCTGAGTTCCCCGACCCGGCTGTGGCGCAGCAGCACCGACGGATGTCCGTCGAAGTGCGGCGTGGTGAAGAACGGCGTCGACCGGTCCTGCACCAACGCTTCCTTGACGGCGAAATCCGGCACCCAGAACACCACCACGTCGGGAAAGCGCCGGCCGGTGTCGGGGTCGAAGGCGTCCGGCCGGGGGGTGCGGAAGAACACGAAGGACTTGCCGCCGACCTGGTAGACCGGGGTCGGCGAGCCCGGGTCGTGCACGGTGACGTGCGGCAGCGCCGCCGCGAGGGCGTGGATGTCGGCCTCGGTGGCCTCGCGATCGGCGTCCACGGCTCAGGACGCCGCCTCGTCGGCGGCGTCCAGCCGGGGCCGCTGCACGCCCCCCAGCGCCGCCTCCACCCGTTCGCGCGAGCCGGCGACGAAGACGAACTCGGTGTTGCGGGTGTGGGAGACGGTGCCGACCTTCACCCCTGCCGGGTTGTGGATGCCGATCTGTGCGCCGATGTAGCGGCGCGAATCGAAGGCGAGCAGTTCGACGCTGTCGTGCCCGGCGTCCCGCAGCCAGCCGATGATCTGTTCGGGGGCGATCCAGGACTCATCGTTGTACGACACCACGAGCAGTTCGGCGCGGGCCGCCGCGATCACCTCGGCCAGCGCGGTGCCGATCCGCAGCCGCGAGTTGAACGGGCTGGCGTGGGCTGCGTTGCGGGCGTCCGCCCGCTTGCAGGCGATGCCGTAGTGCTCGGGGGCGTCCCAGCGGACCAGTGTCTCCCAGATGTGGTAGTTCGTGAAGTAGCGGTGCTGGTTGTAGGGCGGGTCGAGGTAGACCAGATCGGCCGCCGGTAACTCCCGCACCACGTCGCGGGCGTCGCCGCGCACAGCCGTGCCCGTGCCGGCGATCAGCGTCGGACGCCGGAGCCGCAGCGGGTTGGCCGACCGGGGCGCCCAGCTCTTCAGGTAGGCCATGTGCTGCCCCGTGGTGGAATCGACCCGGTCCGCCGCCTCCATCAACGAGGTGAGCAGTACCGGGTAGAGGGGGTCGTCGGCGAGGGTGACGAGCCGGTCGCGGATCGCGTCGATCCGTCTTCCGTTGGGCGGCTGGAAGAACCGCGCCCGCTCGCAGAAGGTCTCGGTGACGTAGCCGCGGACGCCGGGCAGGGCGTCCAGTTCGGCGAGTAGGGCGTCCAGCCGGTCGGAGTCGACGGCGTCGGCGTCGGTGGCGATGTAGCACTGCGCCAGCACCTCGCTGTAGCTGGCCAGGTCGGCCGCGGTGACGTCCAGCCCGCGCTGCTTGAACTCCTGGGCGACGCGGGTGGTGCCCGTGAACAGGTCGACGGCCGTCTCGGCGCCGGAGCCCTCGGCCAGGTCGCCGAGCACCCCGACCAGGGCGCGCTTCGAGCCGAGGTACTTGATCACCTCCGCACCCTAACCCGGGGGTGACTGGGACGGGGACGGCAACAGGCGCAGCCCGCCCAGTTGCGAGTGCCGCCCGCGTCGGGTCCGGACCTCTTGCACAGCATCGAACTGAACCGTACGGTTTGATCCGTGGGAACACTCAGTCCGCGAGCGGAGGCGAAGCGCCGGCAGATCACCGACGCCGCGCGCGGCCTGTTCCTGAGCCACGGCTTCGCCCGCACCTCGATGGACGCCGTCACGGCCGCTGCCGGGGTGAGCAAGCAGACCCTGTATACGTACTTCCCCAGCAAGACCGATCTGCTGCGGGCGATCCTGGCCGAGTTGGAGGCGAACCTGCCCCAGCCGCCCGCACTCGTACGGCCGGCGACCCGGGAGGAGTTGCGGGCCAGCCTGCTCGGCTTCGCCGAGCGGGTCACCGACAGCCTGATGCGGCCCGAGATGATCGCCGTGCTGCGGCTGGTGGTGGGTGAAGCGGTGCACCTGCCCGACGTCCGTTCGATGCTGGTCGAAGCGCTGCCGGGCGCGCTGCTGGCCCGTTCGGTGGCGCTGCTGCGGGGCGCCGAGGCCAATGGCCTGCTCACCCTCGACCGGCCCGAGATCGGCGCCCGGCTCTTCGTCGGTGGGGTGATGAGTTACGTGATGTTCGGCGGGTTGCTCTCCAACGAGCCCCCGGTGGCCCCCGATCGGGACAGCCTGCAGTGGCTGGTCGACCACTACCTGCGCACCCTCGACTTCAGCGATCAGCCATGACCTCCCGGACCCGGCGCGCACTCCTCGCCACCACTCTCGCCGTCGGCGTGGTGGGCGCGGGGTGCACCGCGCCCGCCAGCACGATCACCGCCACCGGCCGCGTCCAGTCCGACACCGTGACCGCCCAGGCCCCGACCCTGACCGTGCCCGCGGTGAACCTGGACGCCGGTTTCGTGGTCACCGCGAGCAGCGCCAACCGCTCCAGCGTGCCGAGCCTGCTCGGCTTCGCGACGGCGGGGCGGGTGAGCGCCGTCGAGGTGCGGCTCGGCGATCAGGTGGCCGCCGGCGACGTCCTGGTTCGGTTCGACGACGCCGCCCTGGCCGTGGCGGTCACCGAAGCCAAGGCGGACCAGGCGGTGGCCCGGGCGCAGCTGGGGGTGCTCGACCGCGCCATCGCAACCACCCGCGACAAGGAGTCGGACCTCAAGGACAAGCGCCAGGAGATCACCGACGGCATGGCCGAAGGCGCCAAGGCCCGCAAGAAGCTCACCAGGAAACTCGCCGAGGCGACCACGGCCCGCGCCGACCTGCGCGCCAACCTGAAGAAGGCCACCACGACCCGCAGCGACCTGCTCGGCAAGCTTGCCGATGCGGACGCCGCGGCGAAGCAGCTTCGTGGCCAACTCGCCACCGTCGAGAAGAAGCTGTCCGCTGCCACCGTCGGGCGCGCCGACCTGGCCCGCCAGTTGGCCGACGTCGAGGCGGCCCTCGCTGCACTGCCGCCGGACGCGCCGGCGGAGGTCCGCGACCCGCTGCTGGCCGCGCAGCGGCAACTCACCGCAGCCCTTGCCGAACTCGATCAGGGCATCACCCAGCTCAAGGCGGCGCGCACCAAGCTGCGCACCGGCATCAAGGAGGTGGACGCCGGCCGCGCCGCACTCACCGCAGGCCTCAAGCAGGTGACGGCGGGCATCGCCAAGCTGGAGACCGCCCTGGCCACGGTCGGCACCGGCATCACGCGGCTCACCGAGGCGATCGGCACCATCGATGCCAACCTGGCGAAGGCGCGCAAGGGTCTGAAGCAGGTCGACAAGGGCATCGACGCGCTGCAGGACGCCCGGGCCGGGCTGAAACGCACCCGCAGGCTCGCCGTCATCGCCGCCGACGACGCCACCGCCGTCAAGCAGGCCGTCAACGCTCGCGACCGGGCGGTCGTCACCGCACCGCGTGCCGGAACCGTGACCAGCGTCGTGCACGCCGGCGACGTGCTCGCCCCGGGTGCCACCGTCGCCGAGCTCAGCAGCCCCGCCCACGTCGTCCAGTTGTGGCTCGCTCCCGGACAGGCCGGCCGGGTCTGCGTCGGGGACGCCGCCACCCTCGCCGGGGGCGGGTCCGGGACGGTCAGCCGCATCCTGCCGCTCGCCGAGTATCCGCCGACCTACCAGACCACCGACGAGGTGCACCTGACCCGGGCCGTCCCCGTCGAGGTCACCGTCAACACCGCGCTGCCGCCCGGAGTGCCGGTCGACGTCCAACTCTCGCCCTGCCGAACCAACGAGGTGAAGAAATGAAGCACAAGCGTCCACCGGTGCCCGTGATCGTGCTCGTCGTGCTCGTGGTGATCGCTCTGGCGGTGTGGTGGTGGTGGAGCGCGGGCCGGGGCGACGTCGCGGCCGAGCAGAGCGTCAGCGGACAGGTGGAGACCACCGAACTGAGCGTCGCGCCGGCGATGGCCGGCCGGATCAGCAAGGTCGCCGCCGCCGAGGGTGACCGGGTCGCCAAGGGCGACGTGCTCGTCCAGCTCGACACCGCCGCGCTCGAGCTTCAACTCAGTCAGGCCAAGCAGGGCGTGAAGGCGGCCAAGGCGGCCGTCACCAACGCCCGTGACGACGGCACCAAGGCCGACGTCACCGCCGCCAAGGCGCGGCAGGCGCAGGCCGAGGCCGCGGTGAAGCTCGCCGAGGTGCAGCTCGGCTACGCCACGATCACCGCGCCCGCCGACGGCACCGTGGTCAACGTCGTCGGCAACGCCGGCCAGAACGCGGCACCCGGCCGGACGATCCTGACCATGACCGATCCGGCCGACCTGTTCGTCCGGGTGTTCGTGTCCGAAACCCGGGTCGGCCAGGTGTCGGTCGGCCAGCAGGTCACCGTCACCACCGACTCCAGCACCTCGACGTTCACGGGCACGGTCAGCTTCGTCAGCGACCAGGCCGAGTTCACGCCGAACAACATCGACACCGCCGAACAGCGCACCAAGCTGGTGTTCGCGGTCCGCATCCGCCTCGACGACAGCTCCGGGACGCTGAAGTCCGGGATGCCGGTGGACGTGGCCCTGCCATGACCACCGCCTCCGTTGCGGCCGAGCCGGCCGCAACCAACGCAGCGCTCGAGGCCGACGGGCTGAGCCGACGGTTCGGCGACGTGCTCGCCGTCGACGGCGTCGACCTGCGCATCCAGCCCGGCGCGGTTTTCGGGCTGCTCGGACCGGACGGGGCCGGCAAGTCGACACTGATCCGGATGCTGGCCACCGTGCTGCGCCCCTCCGCCGGCGACGCCCGGGTGCACGGCTGCTCGGTGACCAGGCAGCCCGGCCGGGTGACGCCCCGGATCGGCTACATGTCGCAGCGGTTCGCGCTGTACCCGGACCTGAGCGTCGAGGAGAACATCGAGTTCTTCGCGACCCTGCGCGGCGTCCCGGCCACCGGCCGCCGGGAGCGGATGCTCGCCCTGCTGCGCGGCATGGGGTTGGACGACTTCCTCGACCGGCAGGCGGGCAGGCTGTCCGGCGGCATGAAGCAGAAGCTGTTCCTGGCCGTCACCCTGATGCACGCCCCCGACGTGCTGCTGCTCGATGAGCCCACCACCGGCGTCGACCCGGTGTCGCGGCGCGAGTTCTGGCGCATCCTGGCCGGACTGCACCGGCAGGGCACCACGGTGCTGGTCGCCACGCCGTACATGGACGAGGCCGAACGCTGCACCGACGTTGCCTTCCTCGACGGCGGACGCGTCCGGCACCGCGGCAGCCCCGCCGAGATCAAGGCGCTGGTGCCGGGGGTGCTGTTCGAGGTGCGGGCGTCCGACCCGCGCGCGGCGCTGGCGGCGCTGCGATCGTTGCCCGGGCTGCTGGCGGTGCACCTGTACGGCGACGTCGTCCGGGTGTTGTGCGAGTCCGATGCCCCCCACGCCGTCGGCGTCCGGCTCGCCGAGGCGGGGCTGGACGGCCAGGTCCGCCGCACCCCGGTCGACATGGAGACGGCCTTCGCCTTCCTGGCCGAGCTCGGCCGGGGCGGGGACTCGTCCGGGTCCGCGACGGGCGGGAAGGCGTCATGAACGCGCTGCGCCGGATCCGGGCGTTGATCGTCAAGGAGGTCACCCACCTGGGTCGCGACCGCCGCACCCTGGCGGTGGTGCTGGCGATGCCGCTGCTGCAGATGATCCTGTTCGCCTACGCGATCAGCTTCGACGTGAAGAACGTGTCGACGGTGATCATCGACACCGACCACACCCCGGCCAGCGCCGCCTACGTGGACAGCTACGCCAGCTCGGACTTCTTCACCGTGGTCGGGACCGCGGACAGCCTCGCCGACGTCGACCGGATCTTCGACCGCAACCAGGCCAGGATCGCGGTGGTGGTGCCGTCCGGTTTCGGGCGCACGCTGGCCGACGGCGGCCAGGCCGTCGTGGCGGTCTATCTCGACGGCAGCGAACCGACCGCGGCCCGCGTCGGGCAGGCGTTCACCACCGCCCTCAATCAGGTTTACGGACAGCGGGTGACGATCGAATGGGCCGACACCCAGGGCCTGGACGTCACCTCGGCCGGGCAGCTCGAGCCCCGCGTCCGCACCTGGTACAACCCCGACAAGTCCAGCTCCGACTTCCTCATCCCCGGGCTGATCGTGGTGATCATCATGGTCGTCGCCGTGCAGCAGACGGCGGTGTCGCTGGTCCGCGAACGCGAACAGGGCACCGACGAACAGCTCGCGATCAGCCCGCTGAAGGGCTGGGAACTGATGATCGGCAAGCTGGCGCCGTGGACGCTGCTGGCGTTCGCCGAACTGGTCGCGATCACGCTGGTCGGCAGGTGGTTGTTCGACCTCCCGTTGCGGGGCAGCGTCGGCGTCCTGGCCCTCGGCGCGGCGTTGTTCGTGTTCTGTTCGCTGGGGCTGGGCCTGGTCATCTCCGCTCTTGCTCCGACCCTGGAGTCGGCCAACATGCTCGGTCTGCTGCTGTCGCTGCTGCCCGGGTTCATCCTGTCCGGCTTCGCCTTCCCGCTCAGTTCGATTCCCGAATGGCTGCAGGTGGTCAGCTACCTGTTGCCGGCCCGGTTCATGGTGACGATCTCCCGCGCGGTGTTCCTCAAGGGAGCCGGTTTCGAGCAGGTGTGGCCAGAGCTGGCCGCGCTGGCGGCGTATGCGGTGATCGTCATCGCCGTGGCCGTGCTGCTGAACGCGAGGAGGCGGCGATGATCGGCGACGCCCAGTCGCGACGACGGGTCCGGTTGCTGATGTGGAAGGAGTTCCTGCAGCTCCGCCGCGACCCGCTGCTGATCCGGCTGCTGTTCGTGATGCCGATCCTCCAGCTCGTGCTGTTCGGCTACGTGGTGGCCGCCGACGTGAAGAATCTCAGCACCGCCGTTGTCGACCTCGACGCGACATCGACCTCGCGGGCGCTGGAGGCGCACTTCACGGCGTCCGACTACTTCAACGTGACCGAACACCCGAGCGAGGACGGCGTCCAGCAACTCATGGACACCAGCCGGATCGCGATCGCCATCGTCATCCCCGCCGGCACCCAGGCCGCCCTCGACCGGGGCGAGACGGCGCCGATCGGGGTGGTGGTGGACGGTTCCGACAGTCAGGTCGCCTCGGTGGGCAGCGGTTACGCCGCGCAGGTGATCGCCCGCTTCAACGCCGAACGAATGGCGAACTCGGGAGTGGTGGTGGCCGCCCCCGGCATCGACGCGAGGGTGCGGGTGATGTTCAACCCGACCCTGGCGGCGGTCAACACGATGATCCCCGGGCTGGTCGCCGCGATCGTGATGATCTCGATCATGGCCGTGATGGGGCAGGCGGTGGTCAAGGAACGCGAACGAGGCACCCTCGAGCAGATGTTCGTCACCCCGATCAAGCCGGTGGAGTACCTGATCGGCAAGGTGACCCCGTATGCGCTGCTGGCGACGGCGCAGCTGCTGCTGGTGGCCGGGGTGGGGGTGTTCTGGTTCAAGGTGCCGTTCGCCGGGCAGATCTCGGTGGTGGCCGCCGGGCTGGGCCTGTTCATGCTCACCTCGATCGGCCTGGGGCTGCTGATCTCGCTGGTGTCGCACACCCGGCAGCAGGCGCAGCAGCTGATGATGCTGTTGCTGCTGCCCAGCTTCGTGCTGTCCGGCTTCATCTTCCCGATCGACTCCATGCCGGCGGCGATCCAGCCGCTGAGCTGGTTCATCCCGCTCACCTGGGCGATCGAGATTCTGCGCGGCGCCTTCATCAAGGGCAGCGGCTTCGAGGCGCTGTCGACCCAGTTCTGGGTGCTGGGCGTGTTCGCGGTGGTCATCTTCGGGGCGGCGATCGCCGCGACCAGAAGGAGGTTGGCCGAATGAGCGCGGACGGGCGCCACGAGGGGCTGGCAGGAACCCCGCCCAATCCGGACGCCGCCCTGTCGGTGCGCGGGCTGACGAAGCGGTTCGGCTCGTTCACCGCCGTGGACGGCATCGACTTCGACGTGCCGCGGGGACAGATCTTCGGCTTCCTCGGCCCCAACGGGTCGGGCAAGACGACCACGATCCGCATGTTGACCGGCACCAGCGGCCCGGACGCCGGGCAGGCCCTGGTGCTGGGCGAGGACGTGATCAACCATCCCGAACGGGTCAAGCAGCGGTTCGGCTACATGTCGCAGAAGTTCGCCCTGTTCGAGGACATGACGGTGGAGGAGAACCTGCGCTTCTACGCCGGCGTCTACGACCTGAGCCCGGACCGGTTCGCCCGGCAACGCGAGTACGTGCTGACCATGGCCGACCTGCACGGACGCGAGAACGAACTGACCGCGAACCTGTCGGTCGGCTGGCGGCAGCGGCTCGCGCTCGGGACGGCGACCATCCACGAGCCCGAACTGCTGTTCCTCGACGAGCCGACCGGCGGCGTCGACCCGGTGGCCCGGCGACAGTTCTGGGACCTGTTGTACGACCTGGCCGGACGTGGGGTGACGCTGTTCGTCACCACCCACTACATGGACGAGGCGAGCCACTGCACCCAGTTGGCGTTCATCTACCGCGGTGGGCTGATCGCCGAAGGGTCGCCGCACGACATTCGCCGCGACGCGATCACCGAGCAGGTGATCGAGGTGTCGGTCGGTGACGTGGACGCCGCCCTGGACTGGCTGGAGCGGGAGCCGGGCGTCGAGGAGGCGTACCTGTCCGGTGCCCGGCTGCACGCGGTGATCGACCCGGCCGCGGCGGGAGCGGGGACGTCCGGGGCGGGGGATCCGGCGGCGGTGGTGGCCGACTACACCGGGCGGCTGCAGCGGGCCGGTTTCGCCGACGCTACCCTGGTCACCGTCGAACCCACCCTGGAGGACGTCTTCGTCAACTTGGTGGCGCGGGCGCAGCAGCCGTAGGCGAGGGTTCGTCGGCGGCGCGGTTCCGGGGCAGCGGGCGGGTGGCGTCCAGCAGCCGCAGCAGGGCACCGAGGGCGCCGCTGCAGACCCCGCCGAGCAGCGCGATGCCGCCCACGTAGGCGATCAGTCCCGCGGTGCGGTCCGCCTCGTCGAGGTCGATGCCCCACACCAGGAAGGTGGCCGCGGTGGCCAGCGCCAGCCCGCAGATCGCGAAGGTGACCAGGATCACCGAGGTGGCACCCGGCCGGTGCGGCGCGTCGCGCCGCGGACCGGTCCGCTCGGCGATCCGGATCGCCGCCACGGCCAGACAGCCCCAGCCGGTGGCGACGAACACCGCCGCGACGACGTCGGAGGGGCGGTGCCAGTGGTTGACCAGGGTGGCCAGCCCGTAGGCGGCGACGGCGACCACGCCGAACGCGGTGGTCAACGAGCGCAGCCGCGGCGGAACCACCAGGATCAACCCCACCAGTGCCGCGGCAGCCACGGTGGTGTGCCCCGAGGGCAGCGTGTTGTTGCCGTTCCACATGCCGAGGCCGACCAGGTCGTCACGCTCGAACAGGTGGTTCTTCAGCAGCCGGGTGGTGACGTTGGCCCCCGCCACCGCGACGGCCGCCGCCGCACCGGCGATCCACCGTCCGCGCAGGACCCCGATCAGCAGCACCACGAGGATGATCGCGGCGACCATCGGCACCGACACGGTCGCCAGCAACTGGTCGGCGCTCTCATCGAGTCGGCCCGAGCCGATCCGTGACCCCTCCAGGGCGAGCGCGTCCAACGTCTGGCCGTGCCGGGTGTCGACCAGGGCCCACCACGTCAACCACACCAGGACGCCGGACAGCACCGCGGCGGCGAGCGGCGACGCCACGCCGGGCAGCGGCGCGTGCGCTGGTGCGGAGGGGGTGGTCACGGGATCCATGCTCCCAGCATTGCGCGCTCGCGGGCAGCCCGGGCGCGCGGATGTCTGCAACCCCGCGCGGGTCAGCCTGCGATCCGAGCCGCACGCCGCCGTTGATCCCGGACGGCCCACCGGCGCCGCATCACCCACAGACATCGCACAGGGAGCCCAAAGCCGGCCACCAGCCCGAATCGCCAAGGTGATCGAAGACCCGATCCGAGGAGAACCAGGATGTCCTTACCCCCGACCCCGCAAGGCCGTTACGAAGGCCGTCCGCTCGCCGACCCGGACGAACCGTTGCCCGATCAGGGGCTGCAGTTCGATATCGGCACCCTGCTGTCCCGCCGGCGGATCTTCGGGGTCCTCGGGGTGGGCGCCGTCGGGCTGACCCTGGCCGCCTGTAGCAGCGCCACGGCGTCCGGTTCGGCGAGCGTGACCGGTTCGACGGGCCTGACCGAGATCCCCGACGAGACCAACGGCCCCTACCCCGGAGACGGCACCAACGGACCCGACATTCTCGAGCAGTCCGGCGTGGTGCGCTCCGACATCACCGCGAGCTTCGGCGACAGCACCACCGTCGCCGAGGGTGTTCCGATGACGCTGACCCTGACCATTCTCGACATGGCCGGCGGTGGCGGGGCGTTCGCCGGGGTCGCGGTGTACGTGTGGCAGTGCAACCGTGACGGCAACTATTCGCTGTACAGCACCGGACTGGAGAACGAGAACTACCTGCGCGGCGTCCAGATCGCCGACGACGACGGCAAGGTGACGTTCACCAGCATCTACCCGGCCTGCTACGAGGGCCGCTGGCCGCACGTGCACTTCGAGGTCTACCCCGACGAGGCGAGCATCACCGACGCGAACAACCGCATCTGTACCTCGCAGGTCGCCTTCCCCAAGGACGTCTGCGACACGGTCTATGCCACCGACGGCTACAGCGCCTCGGTCGCGAAGTTCGCCACGCTCACCCTGGCCACCGACAACGTGTTCGGCGACGACAGCGGCGTGCACCAGATGGCGACGGTGAGCGGCGACCTCGACAACGGGTACACCGTCGCCCTCACCGTGCCGATCGACACCACCACCGAGCCGACCGGCGGCAACGACCCCATCTCGGGCGACCAGCCCGGCGGCGGTGGATCCGGTGCCCCCAGCGGCGGCACCCCGCCCTCGGGTGGCACGCCGCCCTCGGGCGGGACGCCGCCCTCGGGAATGCCGTCGCCGTCAGCGAGCGCCAGCGGCTAGCCGGCACGGCGGCCCTGGCCCGGGCCACGCCAGCAGGGCGTCGAACGCCGCCGCCAGTTCCCCTGGGTCGGACGCCGCGCGCAGGCCGGCGTCCCAGCCGTCGGCCTGGAACACCTCGATCAGCCGGGTCAACACCTCCACCTGCTCGTGTGCCCCGGCGATCAGCAGCATCACGACGATGTCGACCGCCACCGAGTCCTCGGACGTCCCCATCACCCCGAACGGCACGGGTGCGGCGAGGGTCGCCACCGCGAAACCGGGACGCGTCACGTGACCGGTGTCGGCGTGCGGGATCGCGACGGGCACAGCCGTCGGCAGGCCGGTCGGGTAGGTGTGTTCGCGCACCACCACCGCCTCGGCGAACCCGTCGCCGACGGCACCGGCGGCCAGCGCCCGGCCGGCCAGCGCACGCAGCGCCTGTTCCGCGTCCGGTGCGGCGAGGTTCACCAGGCAGGTCTCGGGCAGGGCGGTCAGTGCGGCCACGGCGTCCATGAATCCTCCTGCATGTTTTTGCACTTCGCCGACACGTTCATTCGCTTGCGTCGCAAACGTACGCGTTGGCCCATAATCCGGCTACGGATCCGATGCGAAGGAGCATCCCATGGCCAGTAAGCGCATTCTCGTCGTCTGTGGAACGGGGGTGGCCACCTCGACGGTGGTCGTCTCCAAGGTTCGGAGCTTCTGTGAGGCGAACGGCCTGCAGGCGACGATCTCGCAGGGTGCGGTGGCAGACCTGGTGTCGGGGCGGGCGAACGCGGACTTCATCGTGGCGACCACTCAGGTCCCCAGCAGCGTGACCATTCCGGTGATCCAGGGACTGCCGTTCCTGACCGGCATGGGGGTCGATGCCGTCCAGCAGCAGATCCGGGCCCAGTTCGACTGAGTCGAGCGGGCACCTTCCCCTCACAAAGGAGTTCGAGATGGACGGATTCAACAATGCGTTGAGCGCCCTCAGCGGCTACCTCAGCGACCTCGGGGCCAGCATCACGCTGCCCTTCCTGATCATCATCTTCGGCATGATCCTGGGCCAGAAGTTCACCCAGGCACTGCGCGCCGGCCTACTCATCGGCGTCGGCTTCATCGGCCTCAACCTGGTCATCGGCCTGATGGGCACCCAGGTCGGCCCGGCCGCCGAGGGCATCGCCCACGCTCTCGGCGTCAACCTGACCACGATCGACGTCGGCTGGCCCAGCTCGGCGGCGATCGCCTTCGGCTCGCAGGTCGGCGCGATCATCATTCCGGTCGGCCTGCTGGTCAACATCGTGCTGCTGGCCACCGGGCTGACCCGCACCCTCAACATCGACCTGTGGAACTTCTGGCACTCGGCACTCGTCGGTGCCCTGGTCAGCGCGGTCACGATGAACTTCTGGCTCGGCATCGCCGCCGCTGCCGTGCACATGACGGTGGTGCTGGCCCTGGCCGATCTCTCGGCGCCGTGGATCCAGAAGTACTTCAACTTCCCCGACATCTCCTTCCCGCACGGCACCTCGGCGCCCTACATCGCCTTCGCGGCGCCGCTCAACTGGCTGTTCGACCGGATTCCGGGCTTCAACAAGCTGCAGGCCGACCCGGAATCGATCCAGAAGCGGTTCGGTGTCTTCGGTGAGGCGATGATCCTGGGCTTCATCCTCGGCGCGCTGCTCGGCATCTTCGGCTTCGGCTTCGACGACCCGCGGGCCGACTCGATCGCCATTCTCACCCTGGCGGTCAGCCTGGCCGCGGTGATGGTGCTGCTGCCGCGCATGGTGGCGCTGCTGATGGAGGGCCTGATCCCGATCTCGGAGTCGGCGAAGGCGTTCGTCGAGAAGCGCTTCCCGAACCGGAAGTTCTACATCGGCCTCGATTCGGCGATCGCCGTCGGGCAGCCGGCGGTGCTGGCCACCTCGCTGGTGCTGGTGCCGGTCACCGTGGTGGTGGCGGTGGCGCTGGCCCCGCTCGGCAACACCGTGCTGCCGCTGGTCGACCTGGCCACCATTCCGTTCATCGTGGCGATGATGGTGCCGATCTTCCGCGGCAACATCATCCGCTCGGTGATCGGCGGCGCGATCGTCATCGGGCTCGGCCTGTTCATCGCCACCGCGACCGCCGCGTCCTTCACCCAGATCGCGGCCTCGTCCGGCTTCGAACTGCCCACCGGTGCCACCCAGATCAGCTCGCTGGTCGACGGCGCCAACCCGCTGACCGGACTGTTCTTCGGTCTGGCCTCACTGGGCGGCTGGACGATCGGCCTGCTGGCCGTGCTTGCCCTCGCCTTCGCCTACTGGGTCAGCACGGTGGAGAAGAAGCGCGACGTGGCCCGCGCCGCCGCCGAGCAGCAGGTCACCGCGGACGCCTGAGGTCCGGCAACCGCGCACGCGGCAATCCCGCAACCGGCGGGCCCGAGTCGACAGGCTCGGGCCCGCTCCGGCGTCCGGACACCCGGCAGCCCGCCGGCCGGCAACTCTGCCCGAAGGTCTATGGCGCGGGCGGCGACCATGGCGTGGAGTGACAGGGACCCGTCCCCGCTGGCAAGGAACCTGTCCCATGTCGCTGCTCACCCGACTGGCCGCCCTCGCGGCCACCGTCGCCTTCGTCGTCCCGTCCTCCGCGGCGTCCGCCACGGCAGCACCGGCCACCTCAGCGCTCGAGCGGGCCAGGGTGGACGCTGTGCCGACCCCGGCACTGCATTGGCGGACGTGTGAGGTCGGCGAATGTGCCACGGTCACGCTGCCGTTGGACTATGACGAACCGGGCGGCGCCACAGTCGACATCGCGCTCAGCCGCATCCCCGCCCGCAATCCGGCGCGCCGGATCGGCAGCCTGTTCCTCAACCCGGGCGGACCGGGCGGTTCCGGCGTCCAGTTCCCGGCCCGGGCCCAGGAGTGGCTGGGCGAGGAGGTGCTGGACCGGTTCGACCTGATCGGAATGGATCCGCGGGGCACGAACGCCAGCACCAACACCCAGTGCTTCCCGACTGTGCGGCTGATGGATCGGGTGACCAGCACCCTGATCGGCATGTCATTCCCGGTCACCACCCGCGAGGAGATCCGGTTCACCGCGGCCGCCGCCGTGCTGGCCGGCAGCTGCTCGGGTTTCGGACGCCAGGTCGCCTCGGCGATCTCCACCGCTCAGGTGGCGCGCGACCTGGACGTGCTGCGCCGCGCCGTCGGTGACCGGCAGCTCAGTTTCCTCGGCTTCTCCTACGGCACCTACCTGGGACAGGTGTACGCGAATCTGTTCCCCGACCGGGTCCGGGCGATCGCCATCGACGGCGTGATCGACCCGACGGCCTGGGTCGGGACGCCCGCCTCGAGCAACGTGCCGATGACCGTCCGGATGGATTCGGCGGGGGCCTCCAGCGCGGCTCTGCAGGAGGTCCTGGCCCGGTGCGCGCGCGCCGGCGAGGCCGGCTGCGGGGTGGCCGAGCCGCGGCGGGTGTTCGCCCGGGTCGCGGCGGCGCTGCGCGTCCAACCGCTCGTCATCGACGACGGTGAGGAGAGCTACGCCATCACCTACCAGCAGTTCATCACCACCGTGATCATGTCGCTGTACACCGAACTGGGCGTCGAGACGGTCCCGCTGCTGGCGGCGACCCTCGACCAGCTGGGCGCCGGCAGTCTGCCGACCGCCCGGCGGACCAGTCTGTCGGCGCGCTACCAGCGGCTGTCGGCCGCGGTGCTCGACGAGGCGTCCGGCTATTCCAACGCCGTTGAGCTGGTGCCGGCGGTGATGTGCTCGGACAGCCGCAACCCGGCCTCGGTGCTGCGCTGGGACGCCCTGGCCGCCGCCGAGGACCGGCGGGCGCCCTACGTGGGCCGCTACTGGCTGTGGAACTCGGTCTACTGCGCCGGCCAGCTGTGGCACGCCCACGACGAGGACGCCTACGCCGGCCCGTTCACCGCAGTCACCGCCAACCCGGTGCTGGTGGTGGGCAACCTGCACGATCCGGCCACCGGCTACCACGCCGCCCGGTCGGTCGCCCGGCTGCTACCCCGCAGCCGCCTGCTGACCAGCACCAACTGGGGCCACACCGCCTACGGCGTCTCGGCCTGCGCGACCCGGCACGTGGACGCCTACCTGGTCCGTGGCGTGCTGCCGGCCGCCGGCACCGTCTGCGACGACGCCCGGCAACCGTTCGAGTCCTGATTCGGCGGGGGCTGAGCCGGTAGCGGCGCTGACATCGCGCGCGTCCGGTCACATTGCGCGCGGCCGAACAGCCGCAATGTGACCGGACGCGGGGGGGGGGGGCCCGGCGCCCCCCCCCCCCCCCCCCCGGGGGGGGGGGCGGGGGGGGGGGCCCGCGGCCCCCCCCCCCGCGGGGCCCCCCCCCCCCCCCCCCCCGCCCCCCCCCCCCCCCGCGACGTCGTCCGGACGCCGTCGCGCGCCGACCGCGGGGGGTCAGGACGTGCGGGCGGCCCGGCGGACCAGTGCCGCCGCCACCCAGTCGGTGAGCGCGGTCGGCGGCATCCCGGCCCCCCAGCAGTCGTGGGCACCCTCGGGGTCGTACCAGAGCTCGACCGGGCCGCCCAGGGCGCGGTAACCGAGCGCCCACTTCAGCCCCTGCCGCGGGTTCACCCGGGCGTCGCGACCGGACACCACCACCAGCACCTCGGCGCCCGAGACGGCGGTCAGGTTGGTCACCGGCGACACCTGGCGCAGCGCTGCCAGATCCTGCTCGCTGTGCCGCGGGTCGCCCCACTCGTCGCGATCGCTGGCGGCGGTCGGGCTGTCGTCGCCCAGCAGGCTGGTGAGCGGGTCGACGAAACCGTTGACGACCACGCAGACGTCCACGTCGGCGGGGCAGGTGTGCAGCGTGGTGGCGGCCAGGAACCCGCCTGCCGAGGCGCCGAGGGTGACGACGGCGTCCGCGCGGACGGCGCCCGGGCCGCGACGCAGGTGTGCGATCGCAGCCGCGGCATCCGCCAGGGAGTGCCGGCGGCGCGCCCGGGTGCCGGCCAGGTGCCGTTGCTCGGGACCGCCGCCGCGGACGTGCGGGGTCGCGACCGCGAAACCGCGGTCGAGCCATTGCCGCAGCGTCGGGTCCGAGTCGAGGTCGATGTCGAGGCCGTAGGCGCCGTACAGCAGCACCACGACCGGACCGCGGAAGCGCTCGCCGCCCGCGGCCGGCCAGCGCAGGTCGAGGTCGACCTGGTAGCCGTCGGCGGAGACGAACCGCTCGCGGGCCGCGCGCGCCGCCCCGGCCGAACGCCGGGCGACCAGTTCGGGGTCGTTGCGGCAGTCGCCGGAGGTGTCGAAGTACCAGAAGAACGGCGGCAGCGCGCCGCTGAGCTCGGTGGCGGCGAAGCCGATCGACGGGGTGACCTGGTTGAACCGCAGGTCGAGCAGCCCCGACGAGGCCAGCAGGGGCTGCCGGCCGGACGAGAACCCGTCGATGGTGACCCGATGCAGGGTCTCCTCACCGTCGCGGCTGACCCGCACCACCGCATAGCCGGTGCCGGAGGTGAGTTCGCGGGCCACCCCGACGCCGCTCGCGCACGCCCAGGACGCCAGAATGCGGCCCTCGTCCAACGAGCTGGCCAGCAGCGTCCAGGCCCCGTCGCCGTTGTGCAGCTGGACCAGCACCGGTCGGCCGTCCAGCAGGGCAACGTCGAACAGCGCCGGATCCTTGGGCGCACCGGGCACGCTGATCGGCACCGGCGGGTCCTGCCGGGCGTCCACCAGATCCCAGACCCGTTCGGAGCGGATGCCGTGGCTGAGCCGGAAGAACCGTCGCACCGAGCACGGCTTCACCCCCAGGCCGCCGGTCGCCGAGTAGGCGATCACCCGCCGGGACGCCTCGAAGTCGTCGGCGTCGGCCGCGGCGAGCACCGCCCGCTGGCCGCCCCGGACGTCGAGGTCGGGCTCGACGAAGACAAGCTGGTTGCCGTCGTCGACCAGGCTGATGTCGGGATAGACCCCCTGCACCAGTACCCGGCGCCGCGGACGCCGCAGGCCCGCCTCGTAGACCAGGGCGACGTAGGCCTCGCGCTCGGGCCGGCGCAGCACGCTCACCCAACGCAGCCCGGAGGCGTCGATATCGGCGCGGGTGGTGATCCAGCCGGCCAGATCCTCGGCATCGTCGTCAAACCGGATCGGCGGTTCCCCGGTCGAGATCTCCGGGTGGCGGGCGTCCGGCACCAGTGAGCCCCACATCCGTCCGGCGGTGTCGGCGTCGAGCCGCAGCCAGGCGTCGCCCAGCGGGATCAGCTGGTAGCTGGGGCCGTCGGCGTCCGGTGGGGCGGTGCGGGCGTGCGCCGGGTCGCCGTCGACGGCGCGGCCGTGCGCGGCCAGAGTGGCGAGCAGTTGGTCGTGGTCGAGGTCGTCGACCCAGGACAGCCCCGCCCCCGCGTCGGCGACCCCGGTGGCGTCGGTCATTGCGCCGTCAGCGAGCGGAACAGGGCGGACCGGGCGGTCACCTCACCCGGGTGGCCGTTCTCGACCAGCCGGCCACCGTCGAGCACCAGCACCTGGTCGGCCCACTCGGTACCGAACCGGCCGTGGCCTGCGGCGATGGTGGTGATGTCGCCCATCGTGGTGCGGATCAGTTCCATGATCTGCACCCGGTTCAGCACGTCCAGGCCGGAGGTGATCTCGTCCAGCAGCAGCAGTCGCGGACGCCGCAGCAGGGTTCGCGCGATCGCCAGTCGTTGTCGCTCGCCACCCGAGAACGCGTAGGCCGACTCGCCGACGGGGGCGTCCAGACCCTCCTCCCGACGCCGGACGGTGGGGTGGAGGCCGACCTGGTCGAGCATCTCCCAGCACTGCTCGTCGGCGATGTCGTCCCGGCCCAGCAGCAGGTTGTCCCGCACGGTGCCGGCGAACAGCGGACAGGCCTGTTCGATGTAGCCGACCTGGCTGCGGTACACGTCCTCGTCGCGATCCTCCAGCGGCAGCCCGTCCAGCAGGATCAGCCCCTGGCTGGGCACCAGGAAGCGTTCCAGCAACGACAGGATCGTCGACTTGCCCGACCCGGACGTGCCGGTCAGCACCACCCAGGAGCCGCGGGCGATGTCGAACGACACGTCCGCGAGGGCGAACTCGCGATCGCCGGCCCCGCCGGCGTAGCGCACCGACACGTTGCGGAAGCCCACCTCGCCCTCGACGACGTCAGGGTCGGGACGGGGGCGGTCGCCGTACGCCTCGAGCGATCCGAAGTCCGCCGGCGACAGCGCGTCCAGTTCGGCGCGGAGCCGGTCGGCGTCCCGCGGCGTCCGGGCGGTGACCGCCTTCAAGTCGACCATCCGCTGCAGTGCGCCGAGGGTCTCGGCCATCAGCATCACGGTGTCGATCGAGCCGGCGATCGGCCCGATCAGCATCATCGTGTACATGAAGAACGCGACCAGGGCGTCCACCGGCAGCGCCCCGGACTGCACCCGGGTGCAGGCGATCAGGATGATCACCAGCATCGTGCCCTGGATCAGCGCCGACACCAGCGGCTCCATGAAGGCCTGGGCCCGCGCGGACGCGTTGGAGGCGTCCTGCAGCCGTTGCGAGGTGGTCGACAGCCGACCCACCGCGAAACTGTTGGCGACGAACGCCCGAATGGTCAGCACCGAGTCGAGCGCCCTGGTCACCTCGGCGACGTAGGCGCCCTGCGCCTCCTGCCGGGCGAAGGCGACCCCGGTCAGCCGGTTGGACGCCAGCACGATCACCACCAGCGCCAACACGCACAGGCTGAGCGCCGACACGGTCAGGATCGGGTCGAGCCGCACCATCTGCACCAGCGACCCGGCCACCAGCACCAGGCCGCCCAGGGCCTGGATCGGGCCCCGGGTGAAGACCTCGCCCATCTTCTCCGAGTCGATCGAGCAGCGGGCGACCAGGTCGGCGGTGGGGTGTTCGACGAGCTTCTCGGCCGGCACCCGCAGCGCGATGTCGGCCGAGGAGTCCCGGAAGGTGCGCACCAGACGGTTGCCGGCATAGGCGGTGATCAGGTTGACCGCGGCGGTGACCAGCGAGGACGCCACGGCGGCGGCCAGTAGCAGGCTGCCGAGCCAGAGCAGCCGGCTGGTGTCCATTTCCTGCAGCGCGCCGACCAGCAGGCCGGTCAGCGCCGGCTGGGCCAGCGCGGCGAGCGAGGCGACGACAGTGCCGACGAAGGCGACCAGCATCGCCCGGGGGTCGGAGCGCAGGATGACCAGCAGCCGGGCCAGCGGGCCGGTGGGCGGGTCGGACAGCAGCCCGCCGATGCGGTCGGCGCTGGTGGTGGTCATCGGGGGTCCCTTTCGTCGGGGGGTGGGTGGTGCGAGAATGGGACGGCCGGCACGCCGTCGGCGGGCCCGGCCTTCGACCCAGGGAGTCGTTCCGATCGGATAGGCGCCGATCGGCACGACTCCCTCGGTGTGTTCGGAGGAGTTCCTGGCTCAGGGGCGCCGCAGCGCCTCACACAGCGCGATGCTGACGGCGCTGTGTGGGCACTGCATAACGCTCAGCATGGACGCCTTGGCCTCGGCCACCGCCAACGGCAGTTCGGCGTCCTGCAACTTCAGTACCTGCGTCATCGTGACTCCCGGCGTTCGGGTGAGGGTTTCGTCACCAGCGCCAGCACCAGGCTTGGCTGGTGTAGGAGTTGTTGCAGGCGACATACGACACATTCGACGCCTTCTCCTCGTCGGGAGCGTCATTGTCACGGTCCTGCAGATTGAGGATCTCTGCCATTTTCCGCACCATTCCTTCCGTGTCATTTCTCCGTCCGCTGTGGGGGAGATTCGAGTAATTCGGTGACACTGAGGAGTCAATCCGGAAATGCGGCCGGCGGCAATGATGGTGTGCCGGGTCTATCCGTTGGTTAGCGCGGGCTGGCCGATCGGCGCAGGCTCATTCGGCGACGAGGCCGGCCACCACGCGGGGTTCGGGCAGGCGGGACGTGGGCAGTGTGGGCAGCACTGTGGTGGCGGCCGTGATCGCGGCGGCCACCGCCAGCGCGACCAGGAACGGCCCGGCGGGCACATCGAGGGCGAAGCCGAAGCCCGCGGCGGGGGTGGCGTAGGCCAGGTGTGCCAGGCAGACGCCGACCATGGTCAGGCCCAGCAGCGCCGCCGTCCCGGTGATGATCAGCGCCTCGAGTGCGGCGGTGCCCAGACGTTGCCGCAGGGTGGCCCCCACGATGCCGAGCAGGGCGAGGTCGGCGCAGCGCTGCCGGGTCATCATCACCAGCGAGCCCACGCTGCCGCACAGGGCGATCGCCAGCGGCAGGCCGAGGTTGACCAGAAAGGTCTCGGCACCGACGTGCTCGAGCCGGACGTCGACGCCGCTGGCGGCGAAGATCGCGTTGTAGGTGGCGGGCAGCCCGATCACCCCGAAGGCCAGGCCGATCGTGAACATCACCGGGGTCACCGAGCGGGCGAGGCGTCCGGCCCTGGCGAGCACCGTGGCGCGGGCGACCCACCAGGCCGGTCCGGCCGGGATCAGGCGCGTCCAGGCCGCGGTGAGCGGGCGGACGACGGCCGGCATCAGCTCGGCGAACAGCCAGCCGACGACGACCAGGCCGAACAGGTTCAGCTGCATGATCTGGGTGAACGTCTCCGACGAGCGGTTGGCCGCCAGCGCGGGCACCACCGCGAACATGCCCGCGACGATCAGCGCGGCGAGCGCCGCCCGGACCCAGCGGCCCAGGTCACGGTGCCGTTGCTCGGTGCCGTCCTGTGCGGCACGCAAGGCCTCGACGGGGGGAATGCGACTGGCCCGGCGGGCCTGCCGCAGGCCGCCGAGCAGGACGACCAGCAGCCAGACCAGATTGATCGCCAGCAGGGTGCCGGGTTCGACCACCGTCGGCACCAGGACCCCGGCGCCTTCGGCTCCGCGCTCGTGTTGCAGGTAGTCCAGGGCGGGACGCAGCGCAGCCACGGCCAGCAGGTCGGCGAGTACAGCGGACGCCACCGCCACCACTGCGAGCTGGCTGAGCAGCGACCCGACCAGGCCGGCCGGGGTGGCGCCGGCCAACGCCAGCCGGGCCAGCGCCCCGCGGCGACTGTCCAGGACCAGCGCGGTCGACGCGCCCACCACCGACAGGCCCACCACCAGGCACAGCACCAGGTTGCTGCCGCCGATGATCGCGTAGGCGTCGGCTTCCATCGCCGGGATCAGCTCCCTCGCGGCGAGGGCGGATTGGACGACGAGGGCCGCCAGGGTCAGCCCGAAGCCGGTCATCACGAACCCGAGCGACACTCCGAGCCAGGCCGTCCACGAGCCGCGCAGTTCGGCTGCGATCACCTTCCGCATGATTCACTCCGCGACGAGTTGCGCGATCACCCGGGGTTCGGGCAGCCGCTGGGCGGGCAGGGTGGGCAGCACAGTGGCTGCCGCGGTGGCCAGGCCGCCACCGATGAACGTGCCGACGATCAGCGGCGCGGACAGCGTCGGCGTCCAGGTCAGCCCGGCGGCGCCGAGCGAGTAGGCCTGGAAGGCCAGGCTGGGAACGATCACCAGCAGCGACAGCAGCACCGCGGTCACGGTGATGATCAGCGCCTCCAGTGCGGGAATCGCGACCCGCTGGCCCGGGCTGGCGCCGGCCACCCCGGCGAGGGCCAGTTCGGCGTCCCGCTGCCGGCCCATCATCAGCAGCGAGCCGACGCCGCCGGCGAAGGCGATCAGCAGCGGCAGCCCGAACTGCAGCACGAAGGTGTCCCACATGGGCAGGCTGAGCTGCAGGCTGCCCATCGAGACCGCGATTGTGCTGATCAGCGAGTCGACGACGCTCATCGAGCCGACGCCGATCGCGAAGGTGAACATCACCGGCACCACGGACTTGTAGAGCCGGTCGATCCGGGCGCTCACCGTGGCCCGGGCGATCACCCAGGCCGGTGAGGCCCACGGCACCAGCCGCGTCCACAGCCGGGTCAGCGGGCCGACCAGCACCGGCGCCAGCGCCGCGAGCAACGCACCCCACAGGAACACCTGCAGGAAGCCGACGATCATCAGGTTGCTGACCGTCTCCTTGTAGCGATGCTCCAGCTGAATCGGCACCGAGGCGATCGAGGCGATCACCGCCGCGCCGCTGAGCAGGCACAACGCCCAGCCGGCGGGGCCGAGCCCCTGCCGCGGGTCCGGCGCCTGCGACTGGCGCAGCGCCTCGACCGGTGGAACGGCGCCGGCCAGCCGGGCCTGCCGGCGTCCGGCCCAGACCACCAGCGCCGCGCAGCCCAGGTTGGTGACCAGGAAGGGCAGCACGGAATAGTCGGGTTCAAGGCTCACCCAGGTCGGCTCGTCGCGGGCCTGGTAGTCCATCAGGGCCAGCCAGGGCCGCATCGCGAGTACCGCGAGCAGGTCGCCCAGCGGCGCACTGACCAGCGAGACGGCGGCGAGTTGGACCGCGACCGCCCGCCGGACCTGGGCCGGGGTGGCGCCGGCGAGGGCCAGCCTGGCCAGCGAGCCACGACGCGACCCGACCACCAGCGAGGTCGCCGAGCCTACCACGGGCACGGCCACCAGCAGGATGCAGGCCAGTACCAGCGCCTGGCCGATCGTCCAGCTCGCCGACGATTCCAGGGTCATCCGGCCGTCGGCGACGGCCGCCAGGCCCGTCCAGCCGATCACCACGGTGAGCACCACCGCGGCGTTCACCACGATGAACGACAGGCTGACGCCCAGCCAGGCCGGCCAGGCGTCCCGTAGTTCGGCGAGATACACCCGGCGCACGGTTCAGGCCTCCCGCGGTGCGCCCAGCCCGGCCAGGGTGGACGCCACCACCTCGACCGAGGCGCCGCGGAGTTCCTGCACGAGCGAACCGTCGCGGAGGAACAGGATCCGGTCGCAGGCGGCAGCGACCTTCGGATCGTGGGTGACGACCAGCGCGCAGCGTCCGGGACTGTGCGCGATCCGGGCCAGTTCGGCCAGCACCAGTTCGCCGGTGCGGGTGTCCAGCGCGCCCGTCGGCTCGTCGGCGAACAGCACGGCCGGCTGCTGGGCCAGCACCCGGGCCAGCGCGACCCGCTGCTGCTCGCCGCCGGACAGCGACGGCGGCCTGGCGTCGGCACGGTCGGCCAGGCCGACGGTTTCCAGCGTCTGGGCGATCAACTCGGCGGGCGGCCGGTTGCCGGCGAGCAGATGCGGCAGGGCGACGTTCTCGGCCGCGGTCAGCGTGGGGATGAGGTTGTAGGACTGGAACACGAAGCCGACCTGGCTGCGCCGCATCCGGGCCAGGTCGGCCCGGGACAGCCGCTCGAGCTGCTGCCCGGCCAGCAGCACCCTGCCGCTGGTCGGCGCCTCCAACCCGGCCAGGCAGTACATCAGCGTCGACTTGCCCGAGCCGGACGGCCCCATCACGGCGACGAGTTCGCCGGCCCGGACGCCGAGGCTGACGCCGTGCAGGATCTCGACCTCGCGCTGGCCGGCGCGGTAGGACTTGCGCAGCTCCTGGGCGGCGATCGCCCAGTCGGTGGGGGCGGTGGCGGGGTCGGCACTTTCGCGGATCTGACTCACCATGGGAACGTCCTTCGGTGGTGCTGAGGGGGTGGCCCCTGGGGGTGGGGAACGGGTCCAGTGCAGCAGCCCGGCCAGGCCCTGTCTGCCTCGCGCCGGTGGTTCTGCCCGGAAGTTAACCCGGTCGCACCCGGCCGGCTCCGGGCTCCGGACGCACGGCAGGGCCGCCGCCCCGGGTGGGGACGGCGGCCCTGGTTCGTGATCGACGGACTGGTCGGATAGGCGCCGGCCAGGCGCAGCGATCGCCGGTGCCGTGGGTTCACGGACGCCAGCACAGGAAGTTGCTGGTGTGGGAGTTGTGGCAGATGAAGTAGCTGTTGTTGGAAGCCTTCTCATCGCCGGGGACCTCGGGGGTCTGCTCGTCCTGCAGGTTCAGGATCTCGGCCATCGTGTTCACCTCCTTTCGGGACTGGTCAGTGGTCGCTGCCGCTCACTTGGCGAAGCAGAGCGAGGCGGAGACGAAGGAGTTGTTGCAGAAGAAGTTGCGGATGCTGATCCGCGACGCCTTCTCCTCGCCGGGGGTGGGCTCCGGATCGTTGCCCTGGAGTTCGAGGATGTCAGCCATGGTGGTCACCTCCTTGCAGAGTGGCTGGGACTGGGGTGCGGTGGCGGCCCGGCCGGCGTGACGCCGGTGCGGGGGCCGTCGTCACTTCTGGTAGCAGAGGAAGTAGCTGGCGTGGCTGCTCGTGCAGGCCACGATGCTGATCTTCGAGGCCTTCTCCTCCTCCGGAACCTCCGGCAGTTCGTACTGCAGGCCGAGGGCGTCGCTCATGGTGCTCACCTCCTTTCGTGATGGTCGGTGCGGGTTACCGGGTCAGCAACCCATGCTGAAGGCGCTGCGGGCGAGGCAGGTGTAGACACTGTTGCCCGAGCGATGTTCGGCGGCGGGGGTGTCGACCGCCAACTCGATGCCCTGCAAACACAGCACGCGCGCGGCGCCGGTCACCACCGACGGCGTCCGGCCGGCCGGATTCTTTGACGATTCCATTTCCATGAACGGTTCCCCCCTTTCTGCCGCAGTGGTGGCGTTCGCCGGCGATTTCCGGCTCAGCCTTGGGTGTTTTCCTGAGTTCCATTCAAGCGGGGAAATATAGCGTGGGCAAGGAATGTCAGGCCCGGCTACCCGTTCGTTATGGTCGACTGGTCGATCGGGAATCAGGCCGGCACCGGAATGGCTGTCGCGGCGTCGGCAAGCGATGGAACGGGCAGTTCACCGGGCTGGGGCAGTGGCAGCGCGCCAAGACGTGCGGCCGCCTCGTCACCAAGGGGCAGCCAGTCGAAGACCCTCCCCGAACCGGCCGCGTGCAACGCCACAGCGATCCCGGCCGCGCCGGTGGACAGGTCCGAGCTGAGCCGGATCATGCCGTCGCCGACAGTGAACAGCATGCCGTCGCGGGTCAGCAGATTGCACAGCAGCAGGTCGCGCTGCCGATCCACCTCGGCCGCCTGCCCCGGTCCGGACGCCGCCAGCGCGGCCATGATCCCCGCCCGGCCGTGGTCGAGGGTGCCGTAGATGTAGAGGTCGGAGGAGCAGGTCTTCACCAGCGCCCGGTGTTCGATGTCGCTGAGCAGCGCCCGGCCGGTCAGCCGTTCCGCGGCCAGCGCGACCGCCCAGATGCCCGCCGAGCCCCATTCCAGGTAGGGCAGTGCCCGGTTGTTGTCGGTGTCGCGCACCATCAGTTCACCGGTCGAGGTGGTCAGGCAGGCGTCCAGGTCGGCGCGCAGCCGCTGGACGGCCCGCTGCGCCGGCGCCTGGTCGCCGCCGGCCAACTCGGCCGCGAGATCGGTGAGCGCCAGTCCGGTCAGGCCGAAGTGCAGGCCGCGCCGGTGGGTCAGGTCGTCCCACGGCCCGGTGTCGGGCCGCACCGAGCGCTGCAGCCGCTCGTTCGCCTCGAGCGCGGCGCGGGTCAGGTCGGCGTCCCCCGCAGCAGCCGCCACCTGCAGCGCGGCCAGCAGGACGCCCGCCCGGCCACCGAACAGGTCGAGCCGGCGCCGGCCCAGTGATTCCTCCAGCGCACTCCAGGCCGCCTGCACGGCCTGCTCGTGCCTACCGGCCAGGGCCAGCGCCAGGGCGATGCCGGCCCGTCCGGTGTACAGCCCCGGGTCGGTCACCGGCCCGCTGCCGGCGGCGGCCAGGGCGTCCAGATCTGCGGCATCGTTGGCCCGCCCGATCCGGCTGCGTGCGAACACCACTCCGGCGCGGCCGAAGCCCAGGCTCTCGGTGACGTCCCCCTCCTGGGCGGGGTCGCCCGGGAAGCCGCCGCCGGGCGAGTATCGGCGCGACCATTCGATGCCGGCGTCCAGGGCGGCGATCACCTCGTCCGGGGGCAGGCCGCCCGGCCACGGCTCGACGGTGACCTGCGGGGTCAGCAGGTGGCTGGGCACCGCCGGGAAGCGGGCGAGCACCCGGCGCAGCTGGTCGGCGGAGGCCTGCCCGAAGTCGCGTTCCACCCGCTGCAGGGCGGCGTCCCAGAAGCCGGGGGCGATCACCTCGATCTCCCAGTCGGGCACGTAGCTGAGCATCAGGCTGCGCGAGATGGCGTACCAGTCGGACTGGACGGCGTCCAACTGCTCGGGGCCGCAGAACTCGAACACCCGCAGCCCGATGGCCCGCGGCGAATCGACCCGGGTGGCGTCCTCGAAGTCGATGACGGTGACGCGGTCGTCGTCATCGATCAGCACGTTGCCCGGGTGCAGGTCGCCGACCGCCCAGCCGCGGGCGTGGATGTCGTCGATGATCGTGATCAACTGCTCGCCGATGTGCACCATGCGCTCGGCGTAGCGCTGCGCCTGGCCTGGTTCGGCGGCGGCGTCGAACGGGGCGTTCTGCACCACCCACGACGTCAGCGAGCGACCCGGCGCGTACTCCAGTTCGAGGTAGCGGTGCTCCCAGGCCCAGAACGATCCGAGCAGTTGCTGGACGCCGGCCAGCCCCGCCAGGTCACCCAGCACCACCTGCTCCTCCCGCTGCCGGGTGACGGCGTCGCGGCCGCGGGCGTCCAGCCCGGTGTGGCTGCGGGCCTCGCGCAGGACGTGCACGGTGCCGTCGGGCAGGGTGGCCTTGTAGACGCCCCCGGCGTTGGAGAAGTGCAGCGGCGAGACGGCCTTGAACTCCTGCAGCCGCGACGGCGACGAGGTCCGCGAGCGCCGATGGGCTACATCCAGGCAGGCCGGCAGCTCGACGCCCTCGGGAATGATGAACCGTGGCCGCCGCTCGTCCTTGACCAGGTTCAGTCCGGGGCCGGTGACGGCGTTCACCTGCCGGTCGAGGGCGTCGGGGTAGCTGAACGACATGATGCCGCCGTAGCGCACGAAGACCGGCGCCTCGCCGTAGCGCAGATCGCTCAGAATGTAGGGCCCGTGCCGCCCGGCCAGCGCGACCTCGAGTTCGTCGAGCAGCACCGCCAGCTGATCGTCGTCGGCCGGGTAGATCGTGATGAACTTGCCCGACCCGCCGCGGTCGTGCTGTTTGCCGTTGGTGTCCTGCAGGCTGCTCGGATCGGGCAGGAACTTGAACGCGACCTGATGCGCGACGCAGATCCGGGTGGTCAGCGCCAGGGTTTCGGACGCCTCGGCCGGCACCGTGCTGACGTGGATCTTCCAGCCCTGCACCCGCGGCGTCCATTCGCGCGGCGTCCAGCCCTCCCAGCCGCCCCAGCGCCGGATCAGCCAGCCGTCGGGCAGCGGAACCGTCTGCGGGGCCTCCCCGCCGAGGCGCTGCAGCAGCTGCGCCATCGACCGCATCGAGCCGTAGTAGGGGGAGTCCTCGGTGCAGGACAGGATGTATTCGGGACGGACTGCCATCGTCGACCTCCGGTTCGGGGCGGGTGGGGTCTCCATCGGACGCCACCGGCGCCGTCCGGCACAACGCGTTCCGCCCCGTTGTGGCCGTTGGTCAGCACGCGCTGGCCGATCGGCCAGGGCTCAGCAGCCGGCACCGAGACCGCCGCCCCGACCGGTGCCCGGGGTGTCCGGGCAGAGCGCGGGGCCGCACCGTCAAAGGACGGCGCGGCCGGGAGTGCGGGGCGGATCAGCCGCCGACGGCGGTGCTGCGCGGCAGCACGTGCGGGTCGACGATGTGCAGCTGGATCGACCGGACCAGGATCTGGGTGCGCGACTTGACCCCCATCTTGTCGCCGATGTGCGTCAGGTACTGCTTCACCGAGCCCTCGGAGACGAACATCTCCCGACCGATCTGGTGGTTGGTCAGGCCCTGGGCGAGCCAGCCCAGCAGTTCGGTCTCGCGCGGAGTGAGCCCGATGTCGACCGGTTCGGGAGCGATCGCGGTGTCCGACTTGACCGAGTCGACCAGTTGCCGGCGCACCGACGACGACATCGGCATGTCACCGCGCACCGCCTGCCGGATGCCCGCGATCAGGTTCTGCGCGCCGGTGTCCTTCAGCAGATAGCCGGACGCCCCGGCGCGCAGCGCGGCCACGATGTACTCGCGGGTGCCGAAGGTGGTCAGTGCCACCACGCAGGCGTCGCTCCACCGCGAACAGATCCGGGTCGTCGCCTCGATGCCCGAACAGCCCGGCATCTGCAGGTCCATCAGCACCAGGTCGGGCCGCAGCGTGGCATAGGCCTCGATCGCCTCGGTGCCGTTGCGGGCCTCACCGACAAGTTCGAGGTCGGGGGCGCGGCCGAAGAAGACCCGGTACGCCTCGCGTACCAGGGCGTCGTCGTCGACGACCAGCAGGCGGGTGATCTCCTGGGGGGTGGTGGTCATGGGGCCATCCAAGATCGTGCCGCGCACTTTCGGCCAGTTCACTTCCGGCCAGCCTGTGCCGGCGGCGTCCGCACTGGCCGAAGGTGAATGGTGCCGTGATCGCCGGCCCGGCCAGAATCCTTCCTGCCACCCCCAGTGCGCGACCCGAACCAAGCCGTCGAAAGGCATCGCCATGAAGTCCCTGCTCCTGTTGATCGTGATCATCCCGCTGCTCGGCCTCGGCGCCGGCGTCCCGTCCGCTGCGGCCGAGGACAATCCCGGACGGTCCTCGATCCTGTGCCGGATCATGCCGTGGTTCTGCGACTGGTCGTGAGCCGATGAGCGGCGGCGCCATCGGTGCGCACGACGCGGCCTCGCTGATGCTGACCCGTCGGGTGCGCAACCTCGCCACGGTCGACCAGGTGCGGCTGGTCGCCGCGGCAGTTCTCGTCTTCCTGCTGCTGGACGTGCTCCGGCTCGCCGTGGTGGCGCCGGTGCCGCTGCCGGACCAGAGCCTGATCACCACCATGGACGTGGTGGGCTATCTGGCGATCATCGTCGCCCTGTGGCGCCCCGGGCTCGGCCTGACGCTCGCCGTGGCACCGCTGGGCACCGCGCTGTTCTGGACCTCCAGCAGCCTGGATGCGGTGCTGCTGGCCGCCGTCCCGGCGCTGGCGATCGCGCAGTTGTCGCGACGTCCGGCCCTGCTGGCCAGTGCCGGGGCGGTCGGCTATGTCGCACTGCGGGCCGGGCTGTACACCGGCGATCAACGTGCGGCGCTGCTGCTCACCCTGGGCGGGGCGGTCACGCTGGGCCTGCTCGCCGGCTGGGCCGGCCACACCGTCCGGGAACGCCGCGAACGTGCCGCGCGCGCCGATCTGGCGCAGGCCGTCGAGGACGCCCGGATTCGCGCCGATGAGCGGCGCGACCTCGCCGCAGACCTGCACGACGTCGTCGTCCACCATCTGTCGACGGCGTCGCTGCACCTGCTGGGCGTCGCCGACGAGACCGACCCGGTGGTCCTGCGCCGGGTGCTGGGCACCGTCCAGGCGTCCAACACGGCGGCACTGACCGAGCTGCGGCTGCTGGCCCGGGTGTTGCGCAGCGATCCGGCCACCGCGGCGTCCGGCATGGAACTGCGGGAGCTGTCCCGGCAGGTGCCGCCCACCCAGGCCGTGGCCGAGGGGCAACTGGCGTTGGTCCGGGCCGGTTTCGAGCCGCAGGTGCAGGTGCCGGCCGCCGCCGACAGCCTGGAGCTGACCGTGCAGCGCACCCTGGCCCGGCTGGTGGCCGAGGCGGTCGCGAACCAACGGGCGCACGCGCCGGCTGGTGCCCGGTGCAGCATCGAGATCCAGCTCAACGACCACCAGGTCGGTTTCCAGGCCCGCAACGCGCTGGCTCCCGGGCAGGCCGGCACGCCCCCGACGCTCGGCTGGGGGCTGCGGGGGGTGCGCGAGCGGGTCGCCCTCACCGGCGGCACGCTGTCGGCCGGACCGATCGGGCCGGAGTGGGTGCTTACCGCCTCGCTGCCCCATGACTGACCACCGGGACGTCGTGGCGACCCTGCGCCCGGGCCGGGTTACAGTGGCCGCACCACCCCCCAGGACACGATTCCCCATGACTGCTGGCAGCACCGCCGCCGCCGCGGATCGGGCCACGGCGCCCCGCCCGCTGCGGGTTCTGCGTGCGCTGGTGATCGTCTTCGTGTGCTGTGAACTCCTGGACACCCTGCTGCGTCCGGCGCCCGACCCGGGGTGGCTCTATCACGGGCTTTCCGTGCTGTCGGCGGCCGCCGCGATCCTGGTGCTGTTCCGGCCCGGTCCGGGAGTGGCGCTGGCGGTGCTGCCGGTCGGCTCGACCCTGCTGGTGAGCGGCTTCGGCCAGGATCTGCTGCCGCTGGTGGTCAGCGTGGTGGTGGTGTGCGCGCGGGCGGCGTCCCGGCTGACGGTGATCACCCTGACCCTCGCACTGGGCTACTGCGTCGCCTGGGCGGCGATCCCCGCCGACCGGCACCGCGCGTTGGGTTACCTGGTGCTGGTGGCGCTGGCCGCGGCAGCCGGCTTCGCCGTCCGGGCACTGCTGGCCCATGCGAGCAGAGTCGACCGCCGGATCGCCCAGCTGCGGGAGCAGACGGTGGCGCTGCGGGCGGCTGAACGGATGGCGCTGGCCGACGAGTTGTCCACGCTGCTCACCGCCGGCCTGGCGCGGAACCGCCGTGATCTGGCCGCCGCCCGCGCCGCGGACGACCCGGACGTGCTGACCCGGGCACTGGCCGGCGCTGAGGCCGGCGCGGTGGCGACGCTGGGCCAGTTGCGTGGCCTGGTCTCCACGCTGCGCGGACGCGAGCCGGCGCAGGGCGAGAGCGCCGGTGCCGCGGCGGCCCTGATCGGCGTGGCCGAGGAGGTCGAGGACCTGCTGGTGGCGCACGGCCACCCGGTCGAACTCGACCTGCCGGACAACCTGGACGGTGCCGGCGATTTCGGTCAGCAACTGCTCGCCGAGGTGCTGCGTGAGGGAGCCGCCGTGCTCCTGCGGGAAGCGGCGCCGGGCACCGGCTGCACCCTCGTGGTGCGAGCGGCGGGCGTCCGGATCGAGGTGGAACTGGACGCCACTTCCGCACGGGCGGTGGCGGCGTCCGGCGGCTCGCTGCGGGCCGCCCGGGATCGCGTCGAGGCGGCGGGTGGGTCGGTCGAGTTCAGTACCGGGGCAGGGGGTGCCTGGCTGCGGGCCGCTATGCCCGTGCTCGCCGACGAAGCGGACGCCGGGCGTCCGGCCCCCGCCGAGACCGGTGGCTGGTCGCACCGGCTGTGGGCTCGGGTGGACGGGCCTCGGGTGGTGTCGGCGGTGACGGTCGCCGTGCTGGCTGCCGCTGCGCTGGCCGGCGCCGTGCTGAGCCGGGCGTCCGGCGCGGCGGTATCCGCCTGGGCACTGTGGGCGCTGTGGGGGCTGGCCTTGGCGGGCGTCGCGGCGACCCTGCGGCTGCGCCGGTTGTGGCCCGCCGTGCTCGCCCAGCTGCTGGTGCTGGCGCTCAGCCTGTGGCTGCTGGAACCCAGCGTCGAGGTGGGCCGGCCCAACCAGTTCGCGATCGTCACGCTGACCGTCCTGGCCGTGCTGCGGGACTCCCGCTGGGCCTGGGTCGTCACCGCCGCCTGGGCCGGCTACAGCGTGCTGTGGTTCCACGCCCCCAACGTCGGCTTCGTCTCGGCCGGGCTGTTCTACCCCGTGGTGGGCGTGTTCGTCGGACTCGCAGCCCAGCATCTGCACCGGCTCCGGACGACGCAGCGCCGGCTGCTGCTATCGGCCACCAGCAGCCACGACACGGCGCGGGACGAGGTGCGTCGCGAACTCGCCGGTGAGCTGCACGACATCGTCGCCCATCAGCTGTCCCTGATCACCATGCAGGCGGGGGCCAGCAGGGGCCAGACCGATCCGGTGGTGCTGCGGACCGCCCTGAACCGGGTGGCGACCATCACCCGATCGGCGCAGGCCGACCTGGCGCTGCTGCTGCACGTGATGCGCACCCCGGCCCCGCAGGCGTCCGTCGTGGACGCCGGCTGGCTGACGCCGAGCGGGACCGTGGACGCCGCCGCGGCGACGTTGACCGAGGCGGGGCACCGGGTACGGTCCCAGGTCGATCCGGCGATCGACGGCACGGATCCGACCACCCGGCGGACGCTGACCCGCATCGTGAGGGAAGCGACCACCAACATCCTGCGCTACGCGCCGCCGGGATCGGCCTGCGACGTGACGATCGGCGTCCGGCGGGGCGAGGTGTGGTTGTCGATCACGAACCCGCTGCCTGCCGTGCCGCGGCCCTCGGAGCATTCCACGGGACTCGGGCTGGTCGGCCTGGACGAGCGGGCCAGGATCACCGGCGGCGCCTTCACCGCCGGGCCGGACGACGGACAGTGGCGGGTGCGAGCCCAGTTGCCGCTCACCCCGACGGTCGACCTGCGGCCGCGGGCCGAGGACGCCGCAACCCTCAGCGGGTAGCTGCCCGCTCAGCTCGGCGGGTGGGCTCAGCGGGTGGGCTCAGCGGGTGGTCGGGGGCAGGGCGTCCGGGTCGACGATGCCCAGCTGGATGGCCCGGATCAGGATCTGGGTGCGCGCCCTGACGCCGAGCTTGTCGCCGATCCGGGCCACGTACTGCTTCACCGACCCCTCGGACAGGTGCATCCGGCGGGCGATCTGGGCGTTGCTGAGGCCGTGTGCGAGCCGGCCGACCAGTTCGACCTCGCGCGCGGTGAGGGTGTGGCCCCGGGCCGGCTGGCCGGTGCCCAGGGAGGCGACCAGTTCGCGACGTACCGCGGCCGACAGCGGCATCTCACCCGCGATGGCCTGCCGCAGGGCGACCACCAGTCCCCCGACGGCCACCCCCTTCACCAGGTAGCCGGACGCCCCCGCCCGCAACGCTGCCACCACATGTTCGCGGCTGCTGAACGTCGTCATCACCACCACGACGGCGTCCGGCCAGCGGCCGCACAGCGCCCGGGTCGCCTCGACGCCGGAGATGCGGGGCAAATGCAGGTCCATCAGCACGACGTCCGGTCGCAGCCGTTCATAGCCGGCCACGGCGTCCGCCCCGTCGGCGAGCTCGCCGACCAGCGTCAACTCCGGATGCGGCTCGAACATGGCCCGATAGGCGGCGCGCACCGCCGGGTCGTCGTCGACGACCAGCAGCCGGATCGGGGCGGGAGCCACCCTCGCAGGGTAGCGGCCGGCCGCACCGGCCGGATCGCGCGGGTTCGGGGCGGCGCCGTCGAACCGCTTCCCGGGCGGGGGAGACTGGACCCATGCCGACGCCATTGGAGGACTACGCGCTGCTCAGCGACTGCCGGACCGCTGCCCTGGTGTCGCGGCACGGATCGATCGACTGGCTGTGCCTGCCGCGCTACGACTCGGCCTCGGTGTTCGGCGCGGTGCTGGGGGACGCCGAGCATGGCCGCTGGCAACTGCGTCCCACCGATCCGGACGCCGTGGTCACCCGCCGCTACGACGACGGCACGTTCCTGCTGATCACCCGGTGGACCACCTCCGGCGGGGTGACGGAGGTGCACGACGTGCTGCCGGTGGACCGCCGCCGGGTCGACGTGGTGCGGCGGATCGACCTGGTCCGCCGGGTGGTGGGTGTGACCGGGACCGTCGAGTTCGAGCAGGAACTGCGGTTCCGGTTCGACTACGCCCGCGCCGTGCCCTGGGTGCGCCAGCTGCCCGGACCCGAACCGGGCCTGCTGGCCATCGCCGGCCCGGACGCCCTGGTCTACCGGGGCGCCCACCTCGAGGCGCGCGACCACGCCCACGCCGGACGGTTCACAGTGACCGCCGGCGAGACCCGCGACCTGACCCTGACCTGGCACCCGTCGCATCACCGGCTGCCGCGACGGCTCGACGTCGACACCGCACTGGAACGGACCCGGCGCTGGTGGCAGGAGTGGGCCGACCGGATCGACACCCATGAGGTCGAACACGACCTCGTGGTGCGTTCACTGCTCGTGCTGCGCGCCCTCACCCATCGCGACACCGGCGGCATCATCGCCGCCCCGACCACCTCGCTGCCCGAGGAGTTCGGCGGCGTCCGCAACTGGGACTACCGGTTCGTGTGGCTGAGAGACGCGGCGCTCACCCTGCAGGCCCTGATCGAGCACGGCTTCCTGCGAGCCGTCGAACACTGGCGGCAGTGGCTGCTGCGGGCGATCGCCGGCGATCCGAGCGAGATGCAGATCGTCTACGGGGTGGCGGGCGAGCGCGATCTGCACGAGCGCGCGTTGAGCCACCTGCCCGGCTACGCCGGCTCGGCGCCGGTCAGGATCGGCAACGGTGCCGCCGACCAGTACCAGGCCGACGTGGTCGGCGAGGTACTGGTGGCGCTGCATGCGGCGCGGCTGGCCGGCCTGACGGAGTCGTCCACCTCGTGGCCGTTGGAGCGGGCGCTGCTGGGCCGCACCCTGGAGCGGCTCGACGAGCCCGACAACGGCATCTGGGAGATCCGCGGCGAGCCGCGCTTCTTCACCCACTCGCGGGTGATGCTCTGGGCGGCCTTCGACCGTGGCGTCAGGGCGATCCGGAATTTCGGACTGGCCGGACCCGAGCAGGACTGGGTGGCCGCCCGTGACCGGCTCAGGGCCGAGATCGACGCGCAGGGCGTGTCGCCGGCCGGGCACTTCACCCAGTACTACGGCACCGACGAGGTGGACGCCTCGCTGCTGGTGCTGCCCACCGTCGGGTTCTGCGCCGCCGACGACCCCCGGATGCTGGCCACCGTGGCGGTGATCGAGCGGGAGCTGATGAACGACGGGCTGGTGCACCGCTACCGCGCCGAGAGCGGGGTCGACGGCCTGGCCGGCGGCGAATACCCGTTCCTGGCCTGCTCGTTCTGGCTGGTCGTCCAGTACGCCGCCAGCGGCCGGCACGCCGACGGCCTGGCACTGATGCGCCGGGTCTGCGACCTGGCCAACGACGTCGGGCTGCTCTCGGAGGAGTACGACGTCGACGGCCACCGGCAGGCCGGCAACATGCCGCAGGCGCTGTCCCACCTGGCGTTGGTCCGGGCGGCCGATGCGTTGGCCGGCCCTCATGTCAGCGGTGACGCGTAGGGTCGGGAGCGTGATCGACCATTCAGCGCTCATCCTGTCCGAGACCGAACGCTTCGCCGACGTGCTCGCCGCCGCCGACCCGTCTGCTCCCGTGCCGACCTGCCCCGAGTGGAAGGTCGCCGACCTGCTGTGGCACCTGACCGAGGTGCACGCGTTCTGGGCCGGCATCCTCGCCTCGGGGGCGCTGAGCGACGCCGACTGTGAGGCCGTCGAGGAGAACCAGCCCCCTCGGCCCACCGACCTCGACGCCACTCTCGCGCTGCTCGACTCCGCCACGGTCGAGCTCGTCGCGCAACTCGACAAGCGGCTCGACGAGCAGCCGGCCTGGTCGTGGTTCGCGGCCGACCAGACGGTGGGGTTCACCCGCCGGATGCAGGTGCACGAGGCGACCATGCACCGGGTGGACGCCGAAGGCGCCGCGGGCGTCGAGATCACCCCGATCGATCCCGAGGTGGCCGCCGACGGCGTCCTGCACGCCATCGACGTGATGTTCGCGTGGTGGGGCACCCTGCCGGGCTTCGAGTTCGTGCCCGCCGAGTCCGTGGTGGCGCTCACCCTTTCCGACGGGGCGCCCGGCGGCGGCAGCCGCACCGTGCTGGTGCGACCCGGGCGGTGGCGCGGCGTCGGCGAATCCGGCACCAGCTATGACGAGCCGGGCATCCTCCGCCTCACCGACCTCGCCCCGGACGCCGGCTTCGCGGGCACCGCCGACGAGGTCGACCGCTGGCTGTGGGGCCGCGGTCCCGAACCCGAGGCCGACGGCGACCCCGCCGCGCTGGAGGCCGTCCGCGCGGTCGTCGCCAAGGGCGTGCAGTAGGCGCCCCTGCCGGTCAGCTGCGCGGAACCTGCCGCAGTTCGGCCAGCGGACGCGGAGCGCCCTCGCGCAACACGTCGGGATCCGGCACCGGGTCGCGGACGCCCTCGGTCAACGTCGCCAGGTTGTCGGCGAAGGCCTGCTGGGAGGTGGGCGGGTACCAGTCCACCGGTGCGTCGGGGCCGTCCGTCGGCGCCTCGGGCGGGTTCGGATCGGCCTGCCCGACCAGCGCCGCCCGCAGGGCGTCCAGGTCGAAGTCGCGGTAGGCGTCCTCGCGCAGCGACGTGCGCAGCCGGCCGGCCAGGTCGACCAGATTCTCCGCGGCCACCCGGGTGCGCAACCACTGCTGCCGGCGCCACTGGGCGTCGGAGGCGAACCTGCGGCGCAGCCGCATGCCGGCCACCACCCCGCGCAACGCGAGCGAGGCGATGTCCGAGCGGGTCATGAACAGGTTGTTGCCGCCCTCATAGCCGCGTTGCCTGACCACGGCGATCCGGGCCTGGAAGGCCGGCATCTGCAGTTGCGCGTTGTCCCGCCACTGCAGCGACGTGCCGATCACCGCACCCAGGAAACCGCTCATCGCCCGGGCCAGTGGGCTGTGCAGGGCCTTGGCCGCGCGCGCGTCGCCCAGCAGGTAGACGTCCTGATGGGCCGCGCCGGCCGGGTGGGTGGCCAGGTCGATACCGACCGTCGGCCACAGCGGCAGCGGCGAGTCGAACATGTGGATGGGGAAGTTCGAGGTGACCCCGCCGTCGGTGAGCCACAGCTCCTGCGCGACCGGGGCGGTGCCGGCCCGGCCGGGGAAGCGGAGTTCCTCGCCGTGCCGGGACAGCCGGGCGCCGAACTCGGTCCGCACCGGCTCGGAGCCCTCGCGCAGCTCGTACAGCCGGACGGCCTGGAACAGCGCCGGCAGCGCCAGCGATGCCCGGGTGGCGAACAGCACCGGCAGGTCCCAGGGGTCGGGGAACGGGTAGAGGGTCACCTCGAGCCCGGTGCCGAGTGAGCGGACGCGGCGGGGCCGGGCGCCGAGCGTCATGGCGTCGATCACCGGCTGGGGCAACAGGCCGGTCAGGTCGCCCGGATCGAACCACAGCCGCTCGGCCTCCTCATCCTCGGCGGCGACGGCCGGCAGCGGGAAGCGGTAGGGCGACCGGCGGACCAGCTCGGTGCTCATCAGCTCGAGGTTGACCGACCGCAGCCGCGGGTCGTCGGACGCCCGGCGTCCGGCTCCGTCGGGGTCGCCGGGGGTGTACTGGCCCCCCGCCCACAGGTGGCCGAAACGCAGCACCTCGCCGTCGCCGAGTCCGGCCAGGTCGGCCAGCGCACTCGACAGCCAATCGGTCAGGTTCGCCGCAACGGTCGGGCGGGGCAGGATGCCGGCTGCGCCGTCGAAGACCCGCGCCAGGCGTCCGCGCCAGGTGGCGTCGTCGGTTGCCGCACCGGACCCACCGACCAGGCCGAAACGGTGATCCTTGGCGGTCGCCGAGAAGGTCGCGATGCCGATGATGAACCCGACCAGGACGAACGCCATCTCGGCCACCAGGACCACCAGCGTGATCAGCAACCCGACGGCGCCCAGAGCGTGCACGGCGGCCAGCACCCACCCGGTCGCGGCGACGACCACGACGACCAGGCTGCGCACCCAGTCCGTCTCGGCCACCGGCGGCGGGGGGACCGGCACGGGTTCGGCGAAGCCGGCCGGCGCCGCCCGGGGCGCACGCCGGGGGAGCGTCAGCACCAGCGCCACCAACGGGATCAGCCAGGCGAACGACAGCCACAACAGCAGTGCCGACCACGCGTAGTTGCCCGGCGACCACCACGGGCCGGGGCCCCAGCGCCAGGGCGCGCTCACCGACAGCACCAGCGGCGCGATCAAGAACGGGCCCAGGGTCAGCGCCAGCGCCTTCAGGTCGAGGCTGACCAGCAGCAGCAACGCACCCCGGACGTACTGCCGGCGCATCGCGGCCGCGATGACCCGGAACAGGGGCAGGCCGGCCAGTGTCGGCTTGAACAACTGCACCAACCGGAACTCCTCGGCCGCCTGGGGCCGGTCGGCCTGGGTGAGCCACCCGGCCACCTCGGCCAAGCCCGCGAAGCCCTGCCGCAGCCGGCCCTGGGCGACCTGTTCGGCGGTGCGCGCGTCGTCCCGGCGCGCGCCGCCGGCCGCGCGCACCCGGCCCAACTCGGCCGCCGCGGCCAGTGCGGCCGCGATCGCCCCGGCGGAGGCACCACCCAGGTTGCGGAACCGGAACTGCCGGGCCAGCTCGCACAGGGCCAGCGGATAGATCACCCCGCTCGTGGTGCCGCCCTTCATCGTCACGTCGAGGCTGCGGCGGCAGTACTCACGCTGGGCAGCGGTGAACGCCTCGCCGGAGCCTGAGCCGGCGTCGATGGTCGTGGCGGGCGGTGCGTGCAGGTCGGGCTCGACGGCGAGGGCGTCGGCCAGCCGGTAGGCGTCTGGATCGAGCAGCGGTGGTTGCTGCTGCGGTTCCTGCCACAGCCAGCCGTCCGGTTCGTGAAGCTCGTACCCAGTGTAGTCGGAGAGTTCGTCGGGGCGGTCGTGGTGCCCCTCGTGCAGCACCCGGTTCAGGGTGGTGACGGCGGCGTCGTTGCGGGGTACGGGCATGGCTCCTCCAGCTTCCGGCCGGGACGGACGAACTGAGGAGTCGCCGTCCGGCTGAGGAAATACTGCGCCCGAACCGGTGTGCGACAGTAGAGCAATGGTCACGATCATGGAGATTCCACCGCTGAGCGACGTGGACGACGCCAACGGCTGGGCGGTGCTGGCCGAGAACGCGCTGTGGAACGACGAACTGGTGTCGATGCTGGGCTACGACGACCTGAACGACAGTGACACCGCCGCGCTGCGGTTGGCGGTGCCGTCCTCGCGGACGGTGCGGCGGCGCTGGGTTGCTCTGCTCGACCCCGACGACCGCGGCATCGTCGTCGGCGCGGCGAACGCAACCCTGCCCGTCCGGGACAACGCCGACCTGGCAGGTGTCGAGGTGATCGTGGCGCCCGAGCATCGCCGGCGGGGGATCGGCTCGGCGTTGCTGGAGCGTGCGGAGCAGTGGGCGGGGGCCGAGGGCCGGCACACCCTGCAGTCGTGGGCGACGGTGCCCGGAATGGTCGCCGAGGACGCCCCGTCCGCACTGCGGCCGACGCTGGGCAGCGGGGCGGTCGACCTGGCGGCGGCGTCCACCCTGTTCATGCAGGCGCGGGGGTACAGCCTCGAGCAGGTCGAGGTGCATTCGATGCTGCGGCTGCCCGTCCCGCCCGAGGTGATCGACCCGCTCGAGGCGGACGCCGCGGCGCACGCCGGCGGGTACCGGCTGGTCAGCTGGCAGGGCGAGTGCCCCGCGGAGTACGTCGACGACTACGCCACACTGCGGATCGCGATGGTGGACGCCCCCCTCGCCGGCCTGACCTTCGAGGCCGAGACGTGGGACGCCGACTCGATCCGCGAGGTAGAGCAGCGGGTGCGGCAGGGGGGCTATCTCACCCTCACCACCGCCGCCCAGCACGAGGCGTCCGGCGCGCTGGTGGGGTTCACCCAGTTGCAACGGCTGGCCGAGCGCGACGGGTCGGCCATTCAGGAGGACACGGTGGTGATCGCCGGTCACCGCGGCCACCGCCTGGGCATGCTGCTGAAGACCGCGAACCTGCGCCTGCTGGCCAGCACCTGGCCCGCGGTGCGTCGCATCCACACCTGGAACGCCGACGAGAACGACTACATGCGTTCCATCAACATCGCCCTGGGCTTCCGGCCCGAGTCGTCCGAAGGGGCCTGGCAGAAGCGCCGCTGAGCGCTGAACCGTCCCCCCGGTCCACCTCAGTCTTCGTGTCCGCCGGCTCCCCAGTGCAGGACGTCGTTGGCCGACCGCAGGTGGGCCTCCACCGTGTCCGCGGCGCCGGGCTGGTCGCCGACGGCGATCGCCGAGTAGATGGCCCGGTGCTGGCCGCGCAGCGTGGCGGCCAACTCGGGCCAGTCGCCGTGCTCGCGGAACGAGGCCAGCACCATCGACCGCATCGAATGCCGGATGGCGGTGGTCATCTCGGTGATCAGCGTGTTGTGCGCCGCCTCTGCCATTGCCACGTGGAAGTCGGTGTCGAGTTCGTTGAACACGGCCAGGTCGCCGGTCTCGGCGTCCATCTCGTCGAGCAGTCGAGACATGGTCGCCAGGTCGCTCGCGGACGCCTGGCGCGCGGCCAACCGGGCGCTGCGCCGTTCGAGCATGATCCGGGTCTCGAGCACGTCGTCGATCGGGAAGTTCGCCAGCGCCATGTGCAGCCGCAGGAACTGGGTCAGCGCCTTGCTCGGCATCGAGGTGAGGAAGGTGCCCGAATCGGGCCCGACGCCCGCCCCGGAGCGAACCACCCCCTGCGCCTCCATCGCCCGCATCGCCTCGCGGACGGCGGCCCGGCTCACGCCCAGGGCCGCGGCCAGGTCGCGTTCGGCGGGCAACTGATCGCCCACCGACAAGACCCCGGACGTGATCTGTTCCTCGATCCGCTTGATCACCAGTTCGTAGGCGCGAGTTCGGGGAATAGGCTGCCACTTCACGGCGGCGGGGCCACGCTTGGGGGGTACCACGCGGCCAGTGTGGCATCCGTGCTTGACAGTTGGCCACCAACCGTCTTACTTTTCTTTGGTCTGACCTTTACAAGGGAGTAGCAATGGTCGCGACTTCACTCACCCAGGCCCTGCGCCAGGCGGTCGGCGACGATCCCGTCACCGACCGGCCGATCGACGTCGCCCGGTTCTCCCACGACGCGTCCCACTACCTGCTGCGGCCGCAGGCCGTCGTGCTGGCCAGGGACGCCGCCGACGTCTCCCGGGCCGTCGCCGTCGCCCGTGCCCACCACGTCGGGGTGACCTTCCGTTCCGGTGGCACCTCGCTGTCCGGCCAGGGCGTCTGTGACGGCGTCCTGATCGACACCCGCCGCGGCTTCCGCGACGTCGAGGTGCTCGACGGCGGCGCCCGGGTGCGCTGTCAGCCCGGCGCCACGGTGCGGGCGGTGAACGCCCGGCTGGCCGCCTACGGCCGCATCCTCGGCCCCGACCCCGCCTCGGAGATCGCCTGCACGATCGGCGGCGTGGTCGCCGA
The DNA here is from genome assembly GCF_025972045.1 of Micropruina sonneratiae. Taxonomy (GTDB): domain Bacteria; phylum Actinomycetota; class Actinomycetes; order Propionibacteriales; family Propionibacteriaceae; genus Micropruina; species Micropruina sonneratiae. The sequence goes on from NZ_JAPDHX010000001.1 coordinate 144,787, forward strand.
CAACTCCTCCGGCATGGCCTGCGGCACCACCACCAACACCTACCGCACCCTGGCCGGCCTCGAACTCGTACTGCTCAGCGGCACCGTCATCGATACCGCCGCCCCGGACGCCGACGCGCACCTGAAGGCGGTCGAGCCCGAGCTGTGGGAGGGGCTGGCCCGGCTGCGCGACCGGGTCCGCGGCAACCCCGAATCGGTGCGCACCATCGAGCACCAGTTCTCGATGAAGAACACCATGGGCTACGGCATCAACAGCTACCTCGACTTCGAAGAGCCGGTGCAGATCCTCGCCCACCTGATGGTCGGCTCCGAGGGCACCCTCGGGTTCATCGCCTCGGCCACCTTCCACACTGTGCCGCTGTTGCCGAAGGCGGCCACCGCGCTGCTGATCTTCGACTCGATCGGACGAGCCACCGACGCGCTGCCCGCCCTGGTCGGGGCGGGTGCGCGCACCGCCGAACTGATGGACGCCGCCTCGCTCAAGGTGGCCAAGGCGCTGCCCAACCCGCTGGACGCCCTGGTCACCCTCGACATCGACGCCCACACCGCACTGCTGGTCGAGGCGCAGGGCGCGGACGCCGACGAACTCGCCGCCCGGGTCGCCGACCTGGACGCCGTGGTCGGCCGCCTCGGCGGCCTGACCGACCTGGGTCACCCGGCCGCCTTCTCCGCCGACCCGCTCGCCCGGGCCCGGGCCTGGCAGGTCCGCAAGGGCCTGTACACGGCGGTGGCCGGCGCCCGGCGTCCCGGCACGACGGCGCTGCTGGAGGACATCGTGGTGCCGATGCCGGCGCTCACCGGCACGGTGGCCCACCTGGCGCAGCTGTGCACCAGCCACGGTTACCGCGACTCGGTGATCTTCGGCCACGCCAAGGACGGCAACCTGCACTTCATGATCGACCCCGACCTGCGCGACCCCGCACAGGTCGAGGCGCTGGCGGTGTTCACCGAGGAGTTGGTCGACCTGGTGCTCGGCGTCGACGGTTCACTCAAGGCCGAGCACGGCACCGGACGCGCCATGGCGCCGTTCGTCGAGCGGCAGTACGGCCCCGAGTTGTACGACGTGATGGTGGCCACCAAGCGGCTGCTCGATCCGGACGGCGTGCTCAACCCGGGGGTGATCATCGGCACCGACCCCAAGGCCCACCTAGTCGATCTGAAGAAGCCCGAACTGGTCGACGGCCAGGTCGACCGCTGCGTCGAGTGCGGCTACTGCGAGCCCAGCTGCCCCAGCAAGGACGTCACCACCACCCCTCGCCAGCGGATCGCCCTGCTGCGCGACGAGAAGGCCGGCTTCGCCGGTATCGAGGCCGACTACTCCTACGAGGCGGTGCAGACCTGCGCGGCCGACTCGCTGTGCCTGCTGGCCTGCCCGGTCAGCATCGACACGGGTGTGTTCATGAAGGACCACCGGCGGGAGGCCCAGCCGGCGCTGGCGCAGAAGATCGGCGTCGGCCTGGCCGACCATTGGAAGCCGACCCTGGCCACCCTGCGGGCCGGGCTCACGGTCACCGACAAGGTGCCCGGGGGCGTGCTGGCCGCGGTGACCGACACCGTCCGAAAGGTGCTGCCGACCGACCTGGTGCCCCGGGTCGGAGACGACCTGCCCGGCCCCGGCCGGGCCCGGTCGAAGCTGTCCCCGGCCGGCCCTGCCGAGCCCGAGGTGGTGTTCTTCGCCTCCTGCATGGGTGAGCTGTTCGAGCCCGCCGACGGGCCGGACGCCCCGGGCCCGGCCCACGCCTTCCTGGCCCTGTGCGAGCGGGCCGGGGTCGGTGTGACGTTGCCCAAGGACCTGCCCAGCCTGTGCTGCGGCACGGTGTGGCGCTCCAAGGGCCTGGTCGACGGCGCCGCCGCGATGGCGGTGCGCACCGCCACGTCGCTGCTCGAGGCGTCCGACGAGGGCAGGCTGCCGGTGGTCTGCGAGGCCAGCTCGTGCACCCACGGCCTGCACACCCTGGCCCACGACCTCGAAGTCGGCGGCGAGGACGCCTTGGCCCAGCGGGTGAAGGCGCTGACCGTGATCGACTCCACCCGATTCGTGGACGAGCGGGTGCTGCCCGCGCTGACCGTGGCCGACAAGCTCGGCCGGGTCGTGCTGCACCCGACCTGCTCCGACCGCCACGCCGGCGACGTGGCGCACCTCACCAACGTGGCCGCGGCCTGTGCCGACGAGGTGGTCGTGCCGTTCGACGCCGGCTGTTGCGCCTTCGCCGGCGACCGCGGCCTGCTGCACCCCGAACTTACGGCGTCCGCGACCGCCCGCGAGGCCGCCGAGGTCGGCTCGGGTACCTTCGACGACCACCTGTCCTCCAACCGGACCTGCGAACTGGGCATGTCCCGGGCCACAGGCCATCGCTACCGCCACGCGATCGAGCTCTTGGAGGAGCTCACGCGCCCTGTTTCCCGCTAGTACCTCAACGACCTTCTCGGAGACCTCATGACCTACACACCGCAGATCTCGCCGCTCGGGCCGCTGTGGCTCTCGGCGATCGTGGCGCTGTTACCCCTGCTCACGATCTTCATCACGCTGGGCTGGCTGCGCTGGAAGGCGCACTGGGCCGGCCTGACCGCGGTCGCCGTCGCGATCCTGGTCGCCATCTTCGCCTGGCAGATGCCGCCGGTACTGGCGCTGCTGTCGGCGACCCAGGGTGGCGTCTTCGGCCTGTTCCCGATCATGTGGATCGTGTTCACGGCCATCCTGCTCTATCAGATCACCGTCGTCAGTGGTCGCTTCGAGGACCTGCGTGCGGTGTTCGCCCTGGTGAGCGACGATCCCCGGATCCAGGCCATGCTGATCGCCTTCTGCTTCGGCGGCCTGCTCGAGGCGCTGGCCGGTTTCGGCGCCCCGGTGGCAATCACCGGTGTGATGCTGATGGCGATCGGCTTCTCGGCGCTGCGCGCCGCGGTGGTCGTCCTGGTCGCCAACACCGCCCCGGTCGCCTTCGGCGCCATCGCGATCCCGATCATCACCGCCGGCAACCTGACCAAGATCCCCTACCAGCAGATCGGCGCCTACGTCGGACACCAGACCCCGCTGCTGGCCTTCCTGGTGCCGCTGATCCTGGTCTTCCTGGCCGACGGCAAGCGCGGCTTCAGGCAGTTGTGGCCGGTGGCGCTGGTCACCGGTGTCGCCTTCGCCATCGCCCAGTGGGTGTCGGCGACCTGGCTGTCGGTCGAGCTGACCGACATCATCGCCTCGCTGGTCGGCCTGGCTGCCGCGGTGGTCTTCATGCGGTTCTGGAAGCCCGAGGGCGGCGCGGACGCCCTCGCTTCGCTGCACGCCGACCGGGACGCCGAGCTGGCGTCCATGAGCGAGAAGGAGCGGGCGGCGCTGCCGAAGCTGCACGACGAGCAGATCGACCCCAAGAGCCTGACCGGTGGCCGCATCTTCATGGCACTGTTCCCCTACCTGCTGGTGATCGCGGTGTTCTCCGTGACCAAGCTGATCCCGTCGGTGAGTGCCTGGCTGGCGTCCACCGACATCAAGATCCACTGGCCGGGCCTGGACGGGAACATCCTGAAGGCGGACGGCACCGCCAGCGCGTCCACGATCTACAACTTCCAGTGGCTGTCGTCGCCGGGCACCTCGCTGCTCATCTCCATGGTGATCGTGGCGATCGTCTACCGGGTGGCCGCGGGGGACGTGTTCAAGGAGATCTGGGCCACGTTGGTCAAGCTGCGGTTCTCCATCCTCACCGTGGCCTCGGTGCTGGCGCTGGCGTACGTGATGAACCTGTCGGGCCAGACCATCACCATCGGCACCTGGATCGCCGGCACGGGTGCAGCGTTCGCCTTCTTCTCGCCCGTCCTGGGCTGGATCGGCACCGCGGTGACCGGCTCGGACACCTCCGCCAACGCGCTGTTCTCCACCCTTCAGCAGACCGCCGCCAACCACGCCGGCATCGACCCGACCCTGCTGGTCGCGGCCAACACCTCCGGTGGCGTGGTCGGCAAGATGATCAGCCCGCAGAACCTGACCATCGCGGCCACCGCGGTCGGCCTGCTCGGACGCGAGTCCGACATCCTGCGCAAGGTGCTGTGGTGGAGCATCGGCATGCTGGTCGCGCTGTGCCTGCTGGTCGGCCTGCAGTCCACTCCGGTGCTGTCCTGGATGCTGCCGGTGTTCTGACCCGATCACAACGGCCGGGCGCCCCCCAACCTGCCCGGCCCGTCCCACTGATCGGCGGGTGCCCCCCACCCGTCCCGGTCCCCAGTGAAGAAGAGCGCCCCGGTCCCACCGGGGCGCTCGTCACTTCCGGGGGTTGGTGACGGGGTCGCGCCCGACATACCGCGTCGATAGTGCGCTCCTGTGGTTGTCCGGTCGGGCAGGATGGGCACATGGTGACCTCAGTCCTCCCCGACGGTGCCCGGCGGGTCCAGGCCCGGCTGGCCGAGCTGGGCCATCCGCACGAGCCGGTCATGCTCGCCGACAGTGCCCGCACCGCCCAGGACGCCGCCGACGCGCTGGGCGTCGAACTGGGCCAGATCGTGAAGAGCATCATCTTCCGGCGACGGGTGGACGACGCGGCCGTCCTGGTCATGACGTCGGGCGACCGGCGCGTCGACGAGGAAAAGGTCGCCATGAAGGTCGGTGAACTGTCCCGCGCCGACGCCGCCTTCGTGAAGAAGTCGACGGGCTTCTCGATCGGCGGCGTTTCGCCGGTCGCGCACGCCAACCCGAGCGTGGAACTGATCGACACCGAACTGTTCCGTTTCGACGTGATCTGGGCCGCCGCCGGCCACCCCCACGCTGTGTTCAAGTTGACCCCCGACGACCTGATCCGCCTCACCGGGGCCCCGGTCGCCGACGTCACCGCCTGAACCGTCACCCCGGGCGGACCGTCATCCCGGGCCCGACCCGGATCCCCGCGCCGTGCTCAGGCCTCCATCCACAGGCAGAACGGGTGCCCGGCCGGGTCGAGGCAGACCCGGACGTCGGCCTGGGGCTGGAAGGGTGCCATCCGGGCGCCGCACTGCAGGGCGTGCCGCAGGCCGGACTGCAGGTCGTCCACCTGGATCTCCAGGTGCACCTGCATCTGCTGCTCGCCGGGCTTGGCCGGCCAGGCCGGCCGGGCGTGCTTCTTCTCCAGCTGGCAGGCGATGCCGACCCCGCCGTCGGGGTTGCGGACGCCCACCCAGGTGGGGTCGTCGGTGGGACCGAGTTGCCAGCCGAGCAGCCGCGCGTAGAACCGCGCCAGCGACGCCGGGTCGGGCGCATCCAGGGTCACGGTGCTCAATCGGATGCCCTGCATGCGCCCAGCCTCCCACCCCACGCCCGGCGGGTCGAGCCGCTCAGGCCCTGATCAGCAGCTCGCCGTGCAGCAGCGTGAACCAGCCGTCCTCAGCGGCCGCCCAGGTGCGCCAGGCGTCCGCGATCTTCTCCAGCTCGGATGCCTCGGCGAGCCCCGCGGCCAGCAACTGTTCGGCCACCGCCGAATGCAGGATGCGCTCGGCCAGCCCACCCCCCAGGCGGCCCGGGACTCCTCGTCGGCGTAGCACCACACCGAGGCGGTGGCCGTCACCCGCGTGGGGTCGGCGCCGGCCGCCAACGCCCAGCCCAACAGCCGTCGTCCGGCCTCCGGCTCGCCACCGTTGCGCCTGGCCAGGTCACGGTACAGGGCCAGCCAGCGATCGATCCCGTCGGCCTCGGGGAACCAGGTGAAGGCCGCATAGTCGGCGTCCCGGACCGCCACGACGCCGCCGGGCCGGCAGACCCGCAGCATCTCGCCCAGGGCTGCGACCGGATCGGCCAGGTGCTGCAGCACCTGATGCGCGTGCACCACGTCGAAGCTGTCGTCGGGCACGTCCAGGGCGTGGATGTCGCCGGCCAGGTACTCCACCCCGTCCACCCCGGACGCCTCCACGCCGGCCCGGGTGTGGACCAGCACCTCCTCGGACGTCTCCAGGGCCACAACCCGACCGGGGGCCACCAGCCGCGCCAGGTCGGCCGTGATGCTGCCCGGGCCGGCTCCGACGTCCAGCACCGACAACCCCGGCCGCAGCGCCGGCAGCAGGTACGCGGCCGAGTTGGCGGCGGTGCGGGTGCGGTGCGAACGCAGCACGCTCTCGGCGTGGCCATGGGTGTAGCTGGGGGGCATGCCCGCACGCTATCCAGCCGGTCGGCGTCGGTGGCTCGAAGCGGGCCGCGGTGGATGCTCGATGCCGCGCGTGGACGGGGGAGAGGCTGATCCGCATCGTCCTGCCACTACCAAGCTATAGCCCACCCGGGGGCTTGCCGCAAGGCCCCCCACCGGCCCCACAATCGTGCGCTATGCCCTCTGTGAACCACGCCTTCGACCTTCCGCCACGGCTGTCCGGCAAGGCCGATGCCCGGCTGATCGGAGCCGACGAACAGCACTTCGCCGCCATCGCGGCCACCCTGGCCGAGCAGGTCCGCAGGCTGAGCGACGACCTGGCCGAGTTGCGGCTCGCTCCGGCCGGCAGGGGTCGCGGGGCACTCGACCGCGACCTCGAGATCCACCGGCTCAGTGCCCGGCTGCGGCTGCTGCGTCGCTACGGGCTGGATGCCTGCCTGGGCCGGCTCAGCTTCGCCGACGGTTCCGCCGAGGCGTACGTGGGGCGCCTCGGGCTGACCGACGCGGCCGGAGGGCACCTGCTGGTGGATTGGCGCACGCCGGCCGCCGAGCCGTTCTTCGCCGCCACCCAGGCCCACCCGCAGGGGGTGACCGTGCGGCGCCGCTACCGGTGGTCGGCCGGCCGGGTCACCGACTACCACGACGAGGTGCTCGACCCCGGCGAGCTGCGGACGCCGGTCGCACCCGACGACGACTCGGCCCTGCTCGCCGACCTCGCCGCCAGCCGTTCCCCCCGGATGCGCGACGTGCTCTCCACCATCGCCGCCGATCAGGACGCCGTGATCCGCGCCGGCTCGCGTGGTGCGCTGGTGGTCGACGGGGGACCGGGCACGGGCAAGACGGTGGTCGCCCTGCACCGCGCCGCCTACCTGACCTACGCCGACCCCCGGCTGGGTGCCGGCCGGGGCGGCGTGCTGGTGGTCGGTCCGCACGAGCGGTACCTCGCCTACGTCAGCGACGTCCTGCCCAGCCTGGGTGAGGAGGGCGTCCGCACCTGCACGATGCGTGAACTGGTGCCCGAGGGTGCCGAGGCGGTCGACGAGGCCGACCCGGAGGTGGCCCGGCTCAAGGCGTCCGGCCGGCTGGTCGAGGCGGTCGAGCCTGCCGTGGCGCTGTACGAGGAGCCGCCGACGCAGACGTTCCTGGTCGAGACCTACTGGGCCGACCTGCCGGTGGCGGCGGCGGACTGGACGGAGGCGTTCGCCGCGGTGGACGCCGGGACGCCGCACAACGAGGCCCGCGACCAGGTCTGGGAGGCGTTGCTGGAGATCCTGCTCGACCGGCGCCCCGACGATGTCGAGCCGGACACCCTGCGCCGCGCACTGGAGACGCACGCGGAGCTGCACCGGGCGTTCAGCCGGGCCTGGCCGATCCTGGAACCCACCGACCTGGTCGCCGACCTGTGGGCGGTGCCGGCCTACCTGCGGCGCTGCGCCCCCTGGCTGGACGCCGATCAGCGCCGCGCGCTGAAACGACCCGAGGGATCGCCGTGGACCACGGCCGACCTGCCGTTGCTGGACACGATGCGGAGCCGGTTGGGCGACCCGGGGGCGTCGGCGAGGAATCGTCGCCGGCGCGCGCAGGAGGCCGCCGACCGTGCCTACATGGACGACGTGGTGCAGCGCATCCTGGAGGCCGACGACGACCCGGAGTCCGGCCTGAAACTGCTCAACCGCGGCAGCATCCGCGACACGCTGGTGCACGACGACGCCTTCGAGGATCTGGCCGCCGACCCGCTGGCCGGGCCGTTCGGGCACGTCATCGTCGACGAGGCCCAGGAGCTCACCGATGCCGAATGGCAGCTGCTGCTGCGACGCTGCCCGTCGCGCAGCTTCACCGTCGTCGGCGACCGGGCGCAGGCCCGGCGCGGGTTCACCGAGTCGTGGGCGGACCGGCTGACCCGGGTGGGCTTCACCGACGTGCGGGTGGCGAGGCTCAGCATCAACTACCGCACGCCGGTGCAGGTGATGGCCGCCGCCGAGCCGGTGCTGCACGCCATCCTGCCCGACGCCGAGTTGCCGACGTCGATCCGCAGCGACGGGCGGGAGGTGCTGCGCATCTCCCGCGCCGAGCTGCCGGCGCTGCTCACCCGCTGGCTGGCCACCGAGGACGGCATCGGCTGCCTGATCGGCGTCCCGGCGCCCAACGAGGTGGCGCCCTCGGAGCGGCTGGCGGTGCTCACCCCGACCACCGCCAAGGGCCTCGAGTTCGACCTGGTCGTGCTGCTCGAGCCGGACGGCTGGGGTGGCCGGCTCGAAGCGGCCGTCGACACCTACGTGGCGATGACCCGGGCCACCCAGCAGCTGGTGATCGTGCAGGGGTAGGGCGCGCTGCCGCTAGCGTGCCTGGCATGACCGCCGACCTGCTGATCACCGACGTCCGGCCCTGGGGCGGCCCCGCCTGCGATCTCGTCGTCACCGACGGCGTGATCGCCTCGACGCGGCCGGCCACGACGCACGCCGCCTCCGGGCCGCCGGCCGTCGATCCGTCCGCAACGGTGGTCGAGGGCCGCGGCCGGTTGGCGCTGCCCAGCTTCGCCGACGTGCACGTGCACCTCGATTCCACCCGGCTCGGGCTGCCGTTCCGGCCGCACACGGGGGCGCCGGGGGTGTGGGCGATGATGCTGAACGACCGTCGGAACTGGCGCGACGCCGAGGCGTCCATCACCGAGCGCACCACCTCGACGCTGGCGATGATGATCGCGCGCGGCACCACCGCCGTCCGCAGCTATGCGCAGGTCGACGTCAACTGCCGGCTCGAGCGGTTGGACGCCGTGCTGGCCGCCCGTGAGGCGCACGCCGGTCGCGCCGAGGTGCAGGTCATCGCCTTCCCGCAGGCCGGGCTGCTGCGCGAGGCCGGCTCGACCGAGGTGCTGGCCGATGCGCTCGCCTCGGGCGCCGACGTGGTGGGCGGCATCGACCCGTGCGCGCTGGATCGCGACCCGGTGCGGCACCTCGACCTCGTCTTCGGCCTGGCCGATCGCTTCCAGGTGCCGATCGACATTCACCTGCACGAGCCCGACCAGCTGGCGAAGTTCTCCACCGAATTGATCCTGGAGCGCATCCGGGCCCTGGACCTGCGCGGCCGGGTGACGATCTCGCACGGCTACGGGCTGGCCAAGCTGCCCGAGCCGGAGCTGCGGTCGCTGCTCGAGCAGTTCCGCGAGTGGGACGTCGCGATGGCGACGGTCGCCCCGCCGAGCGCGTTGCCGACGCTGCTGCTGGCCGAGTACGGCGTCCGGCTCGGCCTGGGCGAGGACGGCCAGCGCGACTACTGGTCGCCCTACGGCAACGCCGACATGCTGGATCGCACCTGGCAGCTGGCGTTCACCAACGGCTTCCGGCAGGACCGGCTGATCGAACACTGCGTCGCGATCGCCACCCGCGGCGGACGGGCCGTGCTCGGAACCGACGCCCCGCTCGCCTCGCTCGACGACCGGCCGGGCGTGGCTGTGGGGGACCGGGCCGACCTGCTGCTGGTGCCGGGCGACACCGTCACCGCCGCCGTGATGGACCGCAGCCCCGACCGGACCGTGCTGCACCGCGGCGTCGTGGTCGCCGACGGCCTGCAACTTCTCTGAGTGGACCGTGGGAACGGTCCGCTACAGCTCGTCGGTCGGCTCGTAGTTCTCCGGGTCGGGCGGACAGCCCGGCTCGATCGCCGTCATCGTCAGGTGCCGCCGCCACAGCAGGTACCCGATCAGGGTGAGCAGCAGCGAGGTGGCCGCAAGCGACGGCAGCGAGAACGCCACCGCCGGTGCCAGTGCGCCGGCAATGGCGGCGTTGGCCACCAGCGACACGAAACTCTGCACCGAGGACGCGGCCCCGCGGTTGGCCGGGAACAGGTCGAGCATCGCCAGGGTCAACACCGGGAACGCCAGCGCCACGCCGAAGGTGACCACCGGCAGCAGCGCCACGGCCCAGGGCAGTCGTTGGGCCGACGGCAGCAGCATCAGCGCCAGATTGACGGTGCCGCCGGCCAGGCTGATCAGGTAGCCGGCGGTGGCCATCCGGCGTCCGGTGACCCGGCCGGCGAGGCGTCCGGACACCCACGAGCCGAGCACCATGCCCGAGATCAACGGCACGAACAGCACCCAGAAGTCCTGCTCTCCCATGCCCAGCAGGGTGACCACCACCATCGGCGCCGCCGAGATGTAGACGAACATGCCGCCGAAGTTGACCATGCCGGCCAGCGCCAGCCGGCGTCCGTCCCGGTTGGTCCACACCGCCCACAGCGACGCGAACAGGGGGCCGACCCGCAGCGGCGTGCGGGCCTGCGCCGGATGCGTCTCGGGCAGGAACAGCCACACCAGCCCGACCAGCACCACCCCCAGCCCGGTCAGGAACCAGAAGATGCCGCGCCAGTCGCCGTGCGCCAGCAGCCACCCGCCGACGATCGGGGCGAGCGCCGGGGCCAGGCCGAAGATCATCGCGATCTGCGACATCACCCGCTGCGCCACGTCGCCGCTGAAGATGTCGCGCACCATCGCCCGGCTGATGATCTGGCCGGCGCCGGCGCTCAGGCCCTGGACGGCCCGGCCGACCAGCAACCAGCCGACGCTGGGTGCCACCGCGCAGGCCAGCGACGCCAGCACGAACAGGGCGCCGCCGGCCAGGATCACCGGCTTGCGGCCCACGGCGTCCGACAACGGACCGTGGAAGAGGCTCATCACCGCGAACGACAGCAGGTAGACGCTGATCAGCTGCTGCAGCACCAGCGGCGAGGTCTGAAGGTCGGCAGCCATCTGGGTGAAGGCGGGAAAGATGGTGTCGATCGAGAACGGGCCCACCATGCCCAGCCCGGCGAGAATGGTCAGCAGCAGCGGCTGCGGGGGCAGGGTCTGGTGGGTGGCCTTCAACACCGGGACATTGTGTCAGCCCCGGCCCGGGCTACCCGCTCCACCTCACGCCCGTGCGCAGCTGCAGCGGCTCGCGCTGGCCACCGACGTGAATGACGTCGCGGCCGTCCACCGTGAACTGGGACGCGTGGGCGTGCAGGGCCGGCAGTAGCTCGTCGTAGTGGTCGGCCAGGTCGAACCACTGCACGTTCGCCGACGTGGGCGCGCTGCCGTCGCGATGGATCGACACCACCTCGGCGAACGCCACCGAGGCCACCGCGGCGGCGGCCCGCGCGACGTGGTGCGCATGCACGTGGTCGGGGTGGCCGTAGCCGCCGTCGGCTTCGTAGCTGATCACCAGGTCGGCGTCCCAGGCGGCCAGGAAGGCGGCCAGGTCGTCGGCGGCGTCGGCAACGGCGGCGCTGGTGAACGCGTCCGGTCCGGCGTCCGAACCAGGTCCGGCGACCGTCTCGGTGACCCAGCGCATGCCCGAATCGAGGTAGCGCCGCGGGGGCAGTCCCGGCGCCCGGGCCGGTGCCAGGCCGAGGAAGAACGGTCCGTCCGCGCCGAGCACGGCCAGGGCGGCGGCCAGCTCGCCCTCGCGGTGGGCGTCCAGTTCACGGCTGCCGGCCAGGTGGGACAGCGGCCCGGGGACCACCTCGCCGCGCTCGCCCCGGGTGGCGGTGACGACCGCGACGGCCACCCCCGAGCGGGTCAGATGCTGGATGAGCGCCCCGGTCGCCAGGGTTTCGTCGTCGGGGTGGGCGTGGAAGAACACCACCCGGGAGCGTCCCTCGAACACGTCGGTCACCACAGCAGCCTCCGGTAGTTCAGGTCGAGCAGCAGGGCGGTCACGTCCCACGAGAACCGCCGCGCGTGGATCTGGGCGACAGTCCCCATCCGCTGCAGCAGGGCGGGCCGGCCCAGCAGCCGGGTGATGGCGGTGCCCCAGTCCTGCGGCTGCCGGGAATCCATCAACTGCCCGGTCTCGCCGTGCACCACGGCCTCGCGCAGCCCGCCCGCCGCCGACGCGATGACCGGGGTGCCGCACGACTCGGCTTCGAGCGCGATCAGCCCGAAGGTCTCCGAATGCGACGGCACCAGCACGATGGATGCGCCGCGCATCAGCTCGGCGAGCTGCTCGCGCGGCTGCGGACCGATGAAGCGCACCTTGTCCTGCAACCCGTGCGTAGCCACCAGGGCGTGCAGGTCGGCCTCGTAGGCGGCGAAGTCGGCGGACACGTCGCCGGCGATCAGCAGGTCGGGACGCAGCGCGGCGGGCACCTCGGCCAGCGCCCCGATCGCCAGGTCGGGGCCCTTCAGCGGCTGCAGCCGGGCCGCGTACAACAGGTACCCGCCCGAGGCGGTCGGGTCGGACGCCCCGGCGTGGAACACCGTACGGTCGACCCCGGGTGGCACGATCACCACCCGGTCCGCCTCGGCGCCGCAGCGCTCCACCACGGTCCGCGCCTCGGCGGCGCTGATCGCGATCACCAGGTCGGACGCCGTGGCGACCAGTGCCTCGCCCGGCACCCGGGCCGGCGACTCGGGCGGTTCGCCCTCGGACAGCGCCGAGCCGGGCAGGGCCGCCACCGAATGGAAACTCTGCACGTGCGGGACGCCCCACGCGCGCGCCACCGGCAACGCCGCCACCCCCGACATCCAGTGGTGCGAATGCAGCACGTCGTAACGCTCGAGACGGGCGAGCCCTTCGGAGAACTCGTCGATGTGGGCGTCGATCAGCGACTTGGCGAGTTTGGTGGCGGGGCCGGCGGGCAGGTGCCGCAGCCGCACGGCGTCCGACAGGTCGACGACGTCGGGCTGGTCGGGGTCGCTGCGCCGGGTGATCAGGTCGACCCGGTGCCCGAGTTCGGCCAGCGCGAACGCCTGGTGGTACTCGACCACGTTCATGCCGCCGGCGTCGCCCGAGCCGGGCAGGTCGGCCGGTGAAGTGTGCATCGAGACGAAGCCGATGCGTAGCGGGCCTGGCACCCCCTCACCCTAGTGGCCGGACCGTCACCAGCCGAGTGCCGTCAGGTCGGCGTCCAGGGCGGGCAGGGCGCGGTCGCCGAAGTGCCGCACGTGCAGCAGCCGGTGATGCAGGCCGAGCACCAGCGCCCGGCGCTCGAAGTCGACCGGCAGCGGCAGGTCGGCGGTGTAGCCGGTCCAGAACTCCGCCGGCAACGGGTAGCGGCTCGGGCCCAGCATGTAGGCGAGGTCGAGTTCCCGGTCGGCGAAGCTGACCTCGGGGTCGACCACCCAGCGCCCGTCGACGATGTTGCCCGTCCACAGGTCGCCGTGGGTCAGCACCGGGATCGCCTCATCCGGGAGTTCGGCGGGCAGCGGCCCGTCGCAGGCGCGTTCCAGCCGGTGCCGGAAGTCGTCCGGCAGCCGCGGGTCGCTCAGATGCACCCGCACTCGGTGTTCGGTGAAGAACTCCGGCCATCGCGCACTGAACGGGTTGTGCTGCGGAAACCGGCCGGAGTAGTTGTCGCGGTGCCACCCGAACGCCTCGCCGGTCACCCGGTGCAGGCGGGCGATCGCGGCGCCCAGGGCGGGCCAGTCCGGCTCGCCGTGGACGTGCTCCAGCACCAGGACCCGGCTGCTCACCGCCAGCACGGACGGGGTGGGGACGCCCGCCGCGGCCAGCGCGGCCAACCCGTCGACCTCGCCGGCGACCGGGTACGGGCAGCGCTTCACCACCACGACCCGCCCGTCGGTCAGCACCGCCCGGCTGGTGCGGCCGACCAGGCCGCCGCCGATGGGTTGCTCGGTCACCGGCGCGGGCAGGTCGGCCGGCCAGTCGGTGTCGTCGTCGCGCTGGGGTGCGTCCACGGCCCAAGCATGGCCCCGGATGGCCCGTGGGGAGGCCTGGACGTCGCCGGTCGGGGTTCACGGTCGGTATCAGCACCGCCGGCCCCTTCTCCTGCTGGGCATGGCTCTCATCACCGATGTCACCGACGGTCTGGCCCTCTGCGTTCTCGGCGACGGCAGCGTTGCGCACCTCGACCGGCGCGGCCCGCGCACCTGGACGCTCGTCCACACCGCGGCCGACGGCACCACGCTCGCCGTTCTCGACCAGCGCCGCCGGATGGCCGACCTGCTGCCGCACCCGGCCGAGCCCGCTCTGCTCATCGCCACCCCGAGCCGCGGCATCGAGCGCGTGGAGGTCGGTGCGGGCGTGCTTGCGATCCAACCGCTGGCCGCGCTGCCGTCGGCCCTCACCCTGGGTGCCGCGAACGACGGCACGGCCATCGCCGCCACCGGCGGAGCGGGCCGTAGCCGCTATCTGCTCGACCCCACCACGGGCGCGCTCACCTCCGCCGGGAAGGCTCCGGCGGCGCTGCGCGACCTCTCCGCCCACCCCGACGATCCGGGCGCATTGCTGGCGTTGGCCGGTTCGGCCGCGCGCGTGCGGCTGTACACGCTGCGCCCTGGGGCGCCCCCCGAGCCCGGGCCGCTGCTGCCCCGGGCCACTCGGATCGCCGCGGTCGGCGCGGGTGAGCCGGGGCTGCTGGTCGGTTACGACGACGGCCGGACCGAACTGACCACGGCGACGGCCGGTGCCGCCGCTGTCGTGCTGGACGCCGGGGCCGGGCCGGTCTGGGGGCTCGCCGTCCACGGAGGCGTCGCCCACATCGGCACCGGGCCCGAGGTGCGCACGGTGCCGCTGGCCGCCCCGCCCGAATCCCCGGGTGTCGACCTGGCGCTCGACCCAACGCACTACCTCGGCTCGTGGACGCGGGTGCGGCTCACCTGCCACGGCGGCGTCGACGCCGACCAGCTGACCTTCCTGGTCGACCCACCCGAGGGCGGCCTGGTGTCGGCCTCCCGCGACGCCAGCTACGACCCCGCCTCCCCCGACGTGCTGCTTGCGCTCGGCGGCCTGGTCGGCGACTACAAGCTGGTGGCCCTGGACGCCGCCACCGGCGACGTGCTCGGCGCCACCGGCTTCGCCGTGGTCGACGTCCACCCGGGACCGGACGGGCCGCCGGTCGCCCTGATCGGTCCGGCCGACGGTGCCGCTCCCGACGCCGCCTGGGGCGGCGGCGACCCGTACGTGCCGCAGAACACCGACGTCCGGCCCCGGCGCGGTGATTGGCGGGTCGCCGTCGTCGTGGTCGAGACGGCCGACCAGCCCACCCTGTCGGCGGCGGACGCGACCGCCCTGGAGACCGAGCTGCGAGACGAGATCTTCAGCGGCGTGAACCGCGGCGGGGTGGTCGAGTCGACCCGGCTGTACTACCGGGAGGTGTCAGACAACCAGTTGAACCTGGTCGAGACGGGCATCGTGGTGCCCGTCCGGCTACCGAACAACTGGGACAGCTACGTCACCCCCGAAGCAACCGGCCGCACCCAGGGTGACGGGCTGTCGAACTTCTCCGTGGCGGCAGTTGCCCAACTGGTGGCGCAGAACGTGGCCCGGGCGGCAATGGGGCAGGCTCCGGTGCTCGACCTGGAAGCCGTCGACTCGCTCGTGCTGGTGCTGCGGTCCATTCCCGCCGACCCGACCACCTCGTATCCCGGGCGTCACCAGTGGCCCTACGCCACCCGGCCCGGCGGGTACCAGCAGGACTTCATCGTCGGCTACAACTACCTGCCGGCCCCGCTGGGGTCGATCGGCATCCCGCGACTGCGCCGCCTGCAGGCACTCACCATGCCCACCACCTGGACGACGATCTCTAGCGGCCGGACGATAGCGGAGACCGTCGGCCACGAACTGGGGCACAACTTCGGCCTGCACGACGCCTACTGGAAGAGCACCCACGAGGCGCAGTACCAGACTCGGGAGCTGGGCGGCTGGGACCTGATGGGCACCGAGAACGGCGCGCCCCAACCGTCCGCGGTCGAACGGATGATGCTGGGCTGGGTGCCCGCGGCACAGGTCCTCACGCTGTCGGTCGGGGTGGCCGGCTACGTCGACGAGGAGGTCACCCTGCACCCGGCCAGCGCCGGCGTCCCGGTGCCGCCCAGACGCCGACAGGCCGTCGAGCTGCGGATCGCCGACGGTCGCAACTACTACTTCGAATACCGCCGCGACCGGACCGCCGCGCTCAGCGACCAGACCATCCCCGAGGATTTCGTGGTGGTCGGCACCGACTACATCTCGGGCGACACCCCGCCGACGCAGCGGCGTCCGCTGGTGCTGCTGCGCGACGATCCGGACGCCGACGGCGCGACCTTCGGCCTGGGTGACGACTACCGGGAATCGGACACCACCGACCCGTCGTACCCCAACGACTTCGCGATGACGGTGCTCGAGACGGCGGCCGACTTCGCCCGGGTGCGGCTGCGGTACGCCGATGCCAAGCCCGACCCGTCGATCCTGCCCTGGTCGCAGAGCTCGAACTGGAAGAGCCCCGACCTGCGGGTGGAGAACCACCGCAACCGGCAGAACGCCGACCCGCAGCTGCGCGACGTGCCCTGGGAGGATCACGACAACTGGATCGTGGCCAAGGTGCGAAACACCGGACGCGACGTCGCCCGGGACGTCGAGGTGTCGTTCGCAGTGAAGGACTTCACGCTGGGCGCCGGTGCGGAGAAGCCGCTGGGGTCGGTGGTCATCCCGCTGCTCAACGCGGGTCAGGAGGTCGAGGTCACCTCACCCGACGTGTGGAAGCCGCCGCCGCTGTCGTCGCTGCAGCCGTGGCTGACGATCCGTCCGCACTACTGCGTGCTGGCCCGGATCACCGCCCAGCCGGACGAGATCACCCGCGACAACAACGAGGCGCAGTCCAACCACACCCGGCTGATCTCGGCGTCCGCCTCGCCCTCGACCCGGGAGACCGGCGTCGTGCGGGTCACCAACCCGCACCCCGTCCCGGCCCGCTGCCGAGTGGTCGTGCAGCAGAGCGACCCGCTGTCCCGCAGCTACCTGGAGCACGCCTGGGTGCTGCTCGAGGCGGGCGGGGAACGCGAGGTGCGGTTCTGGACCGAGTCGATGATCGGCGACACCAGCCTGGACGCACTCACCCGGGAGCGCCGCAGCGCCGCGTGGGAGCTGCCCAACAGCCTGCGGCTGACCGGGGTGGCCGACACCGGCGAGGGGTGTCACGGCGACACCACCGGTGGTGCCCATGTGACGGTGGCGGCCGGGCGCCGGACCCGATTCGTCGATCTCGAGATCGGCAGGGGTTACGCGCGCGGCCGCATCGAGGTCGAGGAGGACGGCAGCGGGGTGTGGGGCCGGGTGGTGATCAGCCTGCGCGACGACCCTCGCGGGGACGACGTGGGGGTGTTCACCGGCGAGGTGCGCGACGGCGACTTCGGTGTCGAGTTCGGCGACCGTGAACGGTGGCCGCGCATCGACGAAGCGCGGGTGGGGCAGGGCGAGTTCGCCGGCGGCTACTCGGTGGCGCCCTGCCTGAGCGACTGGGTCGAGGTGCGCTGAGGCCGGGTCGGTCGGCGTCGCTAGCCGGGCGAGGAGTAGCCGACGATCGTGGTCTCCAGCTCGAATCCGAGCCGTCGGTACAGGGCGGTGGCCGCATCGCGTTGAGGCGTGGCCTGCACGGTCAGGTTCACGTTGCGTTGCGGCGCCGCCGCCATGATCGCCCGGCACACGGTGACCAGCAGGCCCAGTCCGCAGCCGGCGCCCCGGCCCTCGGGGGCAATTGCGAGGTAGTCGAGATAGCCCGCCCCGTCGGCCTGCACCCGACCGGAGGCGTAGCCCAGGAAGCGGTCGTCCTGCGCGGCCACCAGCGTGAGCAGGTCACCGCCCGGCCGGCTCTCGTGGACCAATTGCGTGGCGGTCGCGTAGGTGTCGGGGAACTCCGCAGCGTGCAGAGGCTCGATCGCGGCCAGGTCACCGGGCAGCGGCGTCCGCACCCGCGGGTCGTCGGCCGGCCAGGACGCGGCGGCGTCGGCCCCGACGACGAAGACGTGGTTCGGCACCGAGGCCGTCCAACCGAGTTGCGCGGCCAGGGCGGCCATACCCGTGTTGGCGACGTCGCCGGAGAACTCGTGCCGGGTGACGCCTGGCGGGCAGGCGCCGACCGCCGCCTCGAGCAGCGGACGCGCCAGGGCGTCCCAGCGCCCCGGAGCGACCCAGGGCCCGAGGATCCAGCTGCGCCCCAGCTCGGTGTCGCTGTCGGTCACGGTCGCACCCGCGATGAGGCCGCAGGCGTCGGTGACGATCAGCGCGGAGGCAGGCCACGCGTCGCCGAGTTCCTCCAGTTCGGCGAGCAGGCCGTCGCGTTCGGCGCCGATGTAGCAGGTGGCGTTGGCCGGCTCGGCCTGGCGCTGGGTGATGAAGTCGACCAGGGCGTCCAGTTCGTGCTCGCGCAGCGGCCGGGGCGTGACCATGTGCTCAGTCTGGCAGGCCCATCAGGTTGCCGCCGATCTCCCAGGCGACGGCCCGCGCAACTTCGACCGCCAGCGGTTCGTCGTACCTGATGACGCTCAGCTCGGTGCGCCACAGCCGCCCCCGCGGCAGTGTCGTCGCCGGCTGCGCGGCCCCGTCGTCCCCGTCCAGCTTCACCGAGGGCGTCGCCCGCAGGAGTGGCTGGTCGCAATGCAGCACCTCCAGCGCCCCGCCCGCGTCGGTGACCCGCCATGGCCTCCCCTGATGCACTGCCGAGATGCGCGCGGCGAGCGCGTCGGCAGTGAGCGCGCGCTCGCTCACGATCGTCAGATCGCGTGTCATATTAAGTTCCCCCGTTGCTCCAGGTCCGTCACTCGTGGCCCTGCCCGGCACAGTGTGCCAAGCCATGGGGTCGGCCGGGAAGTTCCCATGTGGGGGACACGGCCGTGCGCCCGGCTGCCACAATGGCGCGATGGCCGAATCCGACATCGCCTGCGCCATCATCGAGGGCCGCCTGGCGGCCGAGGTGGTGCTGCGGACCGACGAGGTGATCGGCTTCCTCGATCACCGTCCGGTGTTCAAGGGTCACGTCCTGGTCTGCCCGACGCGGCACGTCGACACCCTGCTCGACCTGCCCGACGAACTCGTCCTGCCGCTGATCGGAGCCTGCCGCCGGATCGCCGCCGCGATGGGCCCCGCGCTGGGCGCCCAGGGCACCTTCGTCGCCATCAACAACGTGGTCAGCCAGTCGGTGCCGCACCTGCACGTCCATGTCGTGCCGCGCTCGAAGGGGGACGGGCTACGCGGGTTCTTCTGGCCCCGCACGAAATACGCCGACGACGAGGCGGCGACGTACGCCACCCTGCTGCGTGAGGCGCTGGCGGCAGCCGGCTGAGCGGCCTGAAATGGGGACTGTCCCCATTTCAGGTCAGGCGTGCACCGCGTCCGTCACCTCGGGGGCGGCGGCGCGGGCCTGGGCAGCGGACGCGTCGTCCGGCTGCTCGGCGGCGGCCCGCTCGGCCTCGACCCGGTCGCCGTAGGCGTCGAGTTCGGCCTGCCGGCGGGCGTCGTCCCAGCCCAGCCGCTCGGCCGCCAGGGCGGCGATCTCGGGCAGCGCGGCAAGCCCCGAATCGGCGATCTCGTAGGTGAGCCTGGTCCGGTTGACCAGCAGGTCCTCCAGGTGCAGCGCGCCCTCGTGACTGCAGCCGTAGGCGATCTCGACCCGCAGATAGTCGGGGGCGTACTCCAGCGGCCGGGCCAGGTCGGCCTGCTCGCGGCACAGCGCCATCAGGGTGTGCAGCTCGCTGCCGTAGCGGTCGAGCAGGTGCAGCACCCGGGCCTCGTCCCAGCCGAACTCGGCACCCAGCGCGGCCGCCCGCGGCACCAACGCCCGGTAGCCGGACCCCCCCAGCAGCGGGGTGCTCGCGGTCCGCGACGGGGACGTCCGCGCAGCCTCGCCCAAGGCGAAGTCGACGGCGTCCTGCGCCATCACCCGGTAGGTGGTCAGCTTGCCGCCGGCGATGGTGACCAGTCCCGGCGCCGCCTCGGTGACGGTGTGCTCGCGCGACACCTTGGTGGACGCCGTCCCGTCGCCCTTGGTGGCCGGCTGCAGCAGCGGGCGCAGGCCCGCCCAGGTGCCGATCACGTCGTCGCGGGTCAACGGACGTGACAGCACCACGTTGGCGTGCTCGAGCACGTAGTCGATGTCGGACGCCGAGGCGACCGGGTGGGTGAAGTCCTGGTGGTAGGGCGTGTCGGTGGTGCCGATCACCCAGTAGCGCTGCCACGGAATGATGAACAGCACCGACTTCTCGGTCTGCAGGATGAACCCGACCTCGCCGTCGAGGCGGTCCTTCGGCACCACGATGTGGATGCCCTTGGACGCCAGCACCTTCAGCCCGCCCTCGGCCTCGGCGAGATCCTGGGTGGTCTCGGTCCACACCCCCGCGGCCGCGATCACGTGCCGGGCCCGGACGGTGAACTGCTCACCGCTCTCCAGGTCGGTGACCAGCGCCCCGCTGACCCGCCCGCCCGTCTTCACGAAGTCGGTCACCTTCGTGCGGCTGGCGGCCAACGCGCCGTTCTGGACGGCGGTGCGCACCAGGGTCAGGGTGAGCCGCGAGTCGTCCACCCGGCCGTCCCAGTACTGGATCGCACCCACCATCACGTCGGGCCGGACGTCGGGGAACAGTCGCCGCACGCCGGCCAGGGTGTGGTGCCGGTGGAACGGCGACGTCGCCTTCGCGCCGAGCCGCGCCAGCAGGTCGTACAGCGTGATGCCGGCGGCGACGTAGGGGCGCTCGACGAACCGCTTGGTCAGCGGGTACAGGAACGACACCGGCTTGACCAGGTGCGGGGCGATCGTGTCGAGCAGCAACTCGCGCTCGTGCAACGCCTCGTTAACCAGCTTGAAGTCGAGTGCCTGCAGGTAGCGCAACCCGCCGTGCACCAGCTTGCTCGAGCGTGAGGAGGTGCCGCTGGCCCAGTCCTGGGCCTCGACGATGCCGGTGCGCAGGCCTCGGGTGACGGCGTCCAGGGCTATGCCGGCTCCGGTCACGCCGCCGCCGACGACGAGCACGTCGAGTTCGTCGGCCGCCAGCCACCGCAGGGCGTCGGCGCGGCTGGCGGGGTTCATGGCGGTGACGGACATCGGCCCTCCTGGGATCGCGTGCGGGGATGGAACACCCCGACTTCCGATCAAACTAGAGGCCACAGATTTACGCAACCGGACCGTTCACATATTCGTGGCGTGGAAGTCGCCGGTCTGGTGTGCGACCGCACAGGTTCACCCGTAGACTCCGACAATCTCCCGCACCGAAGGGGGAGAGACATGAGCCGGGCCACAAGCCGCGGGTCGAGGAGGATGCATGCTGCAGTTGGGCGCGACCAGCCTGGCGATCGTCGCCACCATCGCCGCCATAGCGTTGGTGAGCCTGTTGTACGCGGTCTGGCTGCGACGCAAGGTGCTCGCCGAGGACGAGGGCACCAGCCGCATGCAGGAGATCGCCCAGGCGGTGCAAGAGGGTGCCTCGGCCTATCTCAACCGCCAGTTCCGCACCCTCGGTGTGTTCGCGGTGATCGCTTTCGGGTTGCTCTTCCTGCTGCCCGGAGACCTGTCGGTGAAGATCGGCAGGTCTCTTTTCTTCCTGCTCGGTGCGGGCTTCTCTGCCGCGATCGGTTACCTCGGCATGTGGCTGGCGGTGCGCGCCAACGTGAGGGTCGCGGCAGCCGCGATGCAGCCCGACGGACGCCGGCACGGCGCCAAGATCGCCTTCAACACCGGCGGCGTGGTCGGCATGTCGGTGGTCGGCCTGGGCCTGCTGGGGGCTGCCGCGGTGGTGCTGATCTACCGCGACCAGGCCCCCTCGGTGCTCGAGGGCTTCGGTTTCGGCGCAGCGATGCTGGCCATGTTCATGCGGGTCGGCGGCGGCATCTTCACCAAGGCCGCCGACGTCGGCGCCGACCTGGTCGGCAAGGTCGAGCAATCGATCCCCGAGGATGACCCCCGCAACGCTGCCACGATCGCCGACAACGTCGGTGACAACGTCGGCGACTGCGCCGGCATGGCCGCCGACCTGTTCGAGTCCTACGCCGTCACCCTGGTCGCGGCGCTCATCCTGGGCCGGGCCGCCTTCGGCGAGCAGGGCCTGGTGTTCCCGCTGCTGGTGCCGGCGATCGGCGCCCTGACCGCGGTGCTGGGCATCGCCACGACGAAGATCCGCGGTGAGGAGTCCGGGCTGAGCGCCATCTACCGCGGCTTCTACACCTCGGCCGTCGCCGGCGCCCTGCTGGCCGCCCTGGCCGCGTTCATCTACCTGCCGTCCACCTTCGCCGCCCTGCCCGCGGTTCCGGACGCCGTCCGCGACCTGCCGGGCGACCCGCGGCTGATGGCCGCGGCGTCCGTCGCCATCGGGATCGTGTTGGCCGGCGTCATCCTGTGGCTGACCGGCTACTTCACCGGCACCGATTCCAAACCGACCATCCACGTCGCCCGTACCTCGCTGACGGGCCCGGCCACGGTGGTGCTGTCCGGCATCGGCGTCGGCTTCGAGTCGGCCGTCTACACCGCCGGCATCATCGCCGCCGCGATCTGCGGAGTGTTCCTGATCTCGGGCGGCTCGATGATCCTGTCGCTGTTCATGATCGCCCTGGCCGGCTGCGGGCTGCTCACCACCGTCGGCGTCATCGTCGCCATGGACACCTTCGGTCCGGTCAGCGACAACGCGCAGGGCATCGCGGTGATGAGCCACGACGTCGACGAAGAGGGGGAGGCGATCCTCACCGCCCTGGACGCCGACGGAAACACCACCAAGGCGATCACCAAGGGCATCGCGATCGCCACCGCAGTACTGGCCGCGACGGCGTTGTTCGGTTCCTACACCGACGCCGTGAACCACTCGCTGGGCTCGCTCACCGAGCTGGCCGGTGGCGCCATCGTCCAATCGATGCTCACCTACGAGATCGTGTCGCCGATCACGCTGGTCGGGGTCATCCTCGGGGCGGCGACGGTGTTCCTGTTCTCCGGCCTGGCCATCGACGCCGTCACCCGGGCCGCCGGGGCGATCGTGTTCGAGGTGCGGCGGCAGTTCGCCGAGATCCCCGGCATCATGACCCACGAGGCGCGCCCCGAGTACGGCAGGGTCGTCGACATCTGCACCCGCGACTCGCTGCGCGAGCTGGCGACGCCCGGCCTGCTGGCGGCGTCCGCCCCGATCGCGGTCGGGTTCGGTCTGGGTGTCGGACCGCTGGCCGGGTTCCTCGGCGGGGCGATCACCGCCGGGGTGCTGATGGCGGTGTTCCTGGCCAACTCCGGCGGTGCCTGGGACAACGCCAAGAAGATCGTGGAGGACGGACGCTTCGGCGGCAAGAGCTCGCCCGCGCATGAGGCGACCGTGATCGGCGACACCGTCGGCGACCCGTTCAAGGACACCGCCGGTCCGGCGATCAACCCGCTGATCAAGGTGATGA
Source organism: Micropruina sonneratiae (assembly GCF_025972045.1). Lineage (GTDB taxonomy): Bacteria > Actinomycetota > Actinomycetes > Propionibacteriales > Propionibacteriaceae > Micropruina > Micropruina sonneratiae. The sequence goes on from NZ_JAPDHX010000001.1 coordinate 167,987, forward strand.
ACCTGGTGGCGGTGCTGATCGCCCCCGCCGTGGTGGCCCTGTCGGTCGGCGAGGGCGCCAACCCGGTGCTGCGGATCGCCATCGGCACCGTGGCCGGCCTGATCGCCATGGGCGGCGTCGTCTGGTCGCGGGTGAGGGCCGCTAAGGTCGACGTCGAGGGCCGCCTCGAGCACGAGATGCACCTGGTCGACGACCAGCCGGACGCCGCCGAGGTCAGCAGCGCAGACCGCTGATCGACGACCGCAGGTCACAAAGCGGTAAAGGCGTCGCCGCGACGGGTACGAAAACGCCGGGTGGGTGTTTCCTAGTGGTGAACATCAACCACGGGGGGGACCATGTTCAGCAACGAACCCGCAGCGATCACCGCCGCGATCCGCAACGGCAGCCTTCAACAGGTGCAGGCCGAACCGCGCCAGCAGCCCACCGGGCGTGCACTCGAGGTGGGCCGCAGCCAACCGGTCGGGGCCCTCATCCGCCGCTGACCTGAAATGGGGACGGTTCCATTTCAGGCCATTCTCATCGGAAGTCCCTGGACGACGCCGAGCTCGGCTCTCTCAGCCCGGCCGGCCTGAAAAGGAACCGTCCCCATTTCAGGCCGATCTCAGCGCGTGCGGCGCTGCCGCCAGGTGGCGAGCTCGGTCTCGACGTCGACGAGCCGGACGACGACCGTCGGCCCGAGCGCGGGCCGCAGGTAGTGCTCGCGAATCCGGCTGTTGAGGTCCTCGACGATGGCGCGCGCGGTGCTCTCGTCGCGGACGTCGTCGAGCGTCTGCTGGATGCGCTCGGCCTCGCGCCGCAGCATCAGCGGCCCAGGCAGCACGGGCTCCAGGTTCTCCCGCTTCAGCTTCGCCTTGATCCACCAATCCTCATCGGGATCCAGTTGCAGCGGCTGCCCGGCGCCCGGCAGGTTGTCGAACTCCCCGCGCTCGATCGCCTCGCGGATTTGCCGGTCGATCCAGGACTCGTACTGCACGGCGTCCAGCGTAGGCGTCGACCACCTCCCACGCCGTCGGCGGGATTGCGCGCTCGCCCGGCCCAAGGTCACAGGCGGGTCTCAATCGGCGCTCCGCATTGTCGCTGTAACAATGCTGCGCCAGTATGCCGAGCAGTTGTTCGCTCAATCGAGGAGAGATCGTGTTTTCGAGTCACAAGCGCGTTCGCGCCGCCCTGGCGGGTGTCGCGGCGCTCGGCCTGACCGGCCTGGCCGCCTGCGCCAACTACAGCACCCCGACCACCGCGGCCCCCGAGGGCTCCGCGTCCGGCGGAGCGGTGTCGCTGATCGAGCCGGGCAAGCTGCTGGTCTGCACCCACCTGTCCTACAAGCCGTTCCAGTTCAAGGACGACTCGGGCACGGTTGTCGGCTTCGACGTCGACATGATGGACCTGGTGGCCAAGAAGCTGGGGGTCACCCAGGAGATCGTCGACATCGACTTCTCCCAGATCACCTCGGGTGCGGTCTTCGCGGCCAAGAAGTGTGACGTCGGGGCCGCGGCCGTGACGATCACCGACGAGCGCAAGCAGGCCGTCGACTTCTCCGACGCGTACTTCAAGGCCACCCAGGCGCTACTGGTGAAGTCCGACGCAACGATCACCGACCTGGCTGGGCTCAAGGGCAAGGTGCTCGGCGTCCAGACCGACACCACCGGCCAGATCTACGCCGAGAAGAACAAGGACGCCAACGGCTACACCATCAAGGTGTTCGACGACATGCCCTCGCAGCTCGCCGCCGTGCAGGCCGGCACCGTCGACGGCGCGGTCAACGACAACGGCGTCGTCTTCGACTACGCCAAGGAGAATCCCACCACCAAGGTGGTCACCGAGTTCGACACCGGTGAGCAGTACGGCTTCCTGACCCAAAAGGGCAACACCGCCATGGTGGACACGATGAACGAGGTGATCACCGCGGCGAAGTCCGACGGCAGCTACAACGACATCTACAAGAAGTGGCTCGGCTCGGAGCCCCAGGCCTGATCCGTGAGCGGCTGCCCGCGTCCGACCTGGACGCGGGCAGCCCCGTCAGTAGTCCCCACCACCGCCAGGAGGCCACGTGACCACCACCACCGCGGATGCGCCCGCCCGCAAGCGGCTGTCGCCGAGGAAGCGCGCCCAGCGCGCCCGGATCATCCAGTACGCCGGCCTGGGACTGATCGTGCTGCTCGGCGTCCTGTTCGTCGACGGGCGTCAGATGGTCAACGTGTTCTTCCGGCCGGACGTGATCGCCAAGACGATCGCCCCCGAGCTCGGTCGGGCACTCCTGAACACCGTCATCTACACGATCGGCGCGTTCATCTTCGGCCTGATCCTGGGCACGGTGCTCGCCCTGATGCGGTTGTCGTCGGTGGCCGTCAACCGCTGGCTGGCCAGCATCTACATCGAGTTCTTCCGCGGTGTTCCGGCGATCATCGTGTTCATGGCGTTCAGCCTGCTGCCGCTGGCGATCCCGGGCCTGCGGCTACCGCTCGATCCCTACGGCGCGGTGTGGATGGCGTTGGGGCTGGTGGCGGCCGCCTACATGGCCGAGACCATCCGGGCCGGCATCCAGGCCGTGCCCAAGGGGCAGTTGGAGGCGGCCAGGTCGCTGGGCATGCCGGCCGGCATGGCCACCCAGAAGATCGTGTTGCCGCAGGCGTTCCGGATCGTCACACCGCCGCTGACCAACGAGTTGATCCTGCTCACCAAGGACTCCTCGCTGGTCTACGTGCTGGGCCTGACCAGCGAGGCGTACGAGCTGACCAAGTACGGCCGTGAGCTCGCCACCACCTATGCGAACCTGACGCCGCTGGTTATCGCCGGCCTGTCGTATCTGATCATCACGCTGCCGCTGACCTTCCTGGTTCGGCGGCTGGAAGCCCAAGCTACGAAGGCACGGTGACATGACCACGACAACGATTCCGACTGGTCTGCGCGACGACGAGATCCAGATCTACGACCTGCACAAGAGCTTCGGCGACGTCGAGGTGCTGAAGGGCATCTCGACGATCATCCACCGCGGCGAGGTGGTGTGCGTGATCGGTCCGTCCGGCTCGGGCAAGTCGACCCTGCTGCGCTGCGTGAACCTGCTCGAACAGCCGACCAAGGGCCGGATCTTCATCCTCAACGAGGAGATCACCGACCCGGACGCCTTCTTCGACGACCTGCGCACCAAGATGGGCATGGTCTTCCAGCAGTTCAACCTCTTCCCGCACCTGACCGTGCTGGACAACTGCACGATCGCGCCGATCAACGTGCTCAAGAAGAAGAAGACCGACGTCGAGAAGTTCGCACTGGAGAACCTCGCGAAGGTCGGCTTGGAAGACCGCGGTCACTCCTACCCCGCCCAGCTGTCCGGCGGCCAGCAGCAGCGGGTGGCGATCGCACGGGCGCTCACCATGGACCCCGAGCTGATGCTGTTCGACGAGCCCACCTCGGCGCTCGACCCCGAACTGGTCGGCGACGTGCTGTCGGTCATGCGCGACCTGGCCAACTCGGGCATGACCATGATGGTGGTCACCCACGAGATGGCGTTCGCCCGCGAGGTCGCCGACCGCGTGATTTTCATGGACGGCGGCGTGATCGTCGAGGAGGGCCCGCCCGACGAGGTGATCGGCAACCCGCGGCACGAGCGGACCAAGACCTTCCTGCGCCGGGTGCTCGACCCGACCCACGCCGACCCGGGCGAAGAGGACGCCGCCTACGCCAAGCGACACGAGGTCGACGGTGTCCGTGACTCCGAGGGCTCGTCGCAGGACCTGCACCCGCCGACGCACTGACGCCCCGGCGTCCGGTCCACATTGCGTTCCGACGCCGAGTCGGCCCCTGCCGAGCCCGCCGCCGGGCCTGTGCCTGCCCGCGGCGTCCCGGCGATAGGGTGCTGGGCGGAAGCCGTCCACAGCGAGGAGACCCATGGCTGAGCCGTCTGCGCGCAAGCGGGTGCTCTTCCTGTTCTCCGACACCGGGGGCGGGCATCGCTCGGCGACCCTGGCGCTGATCGAGGCGCTCGGCCTGGAGTTCCCCGACACCTTCGACTGCAAGATGGTGGACGTCTTCCGCGACTACCTGCCGGCGCCGCTGCGCTACGCCCCAGAGATGTACCCGCCGATGACGAAGTTCCCCGAGACGTGGGCGATCTCGTACCGGACGACGGACGGCAAGCGCCGCTCGCGCGCGGTGATACGGGTGCTGTTCCCCTACGTGGCGCGGTCGATCCGCCGGCTGTACCGGGAGAACCAGGCCGACATCATCGTCTCGGTCCACCCGCTGGTGAACACTGCGATGCTGCGCACGATGAAGTCGAACCCGACACCGTTCATGACGGTGGTCACCGACATGGTCACCACCCACGCCTTCTGGTTCGACCGGCGCGCCGACCTGGTCGTGGTGCCCACCGAGGAGGCCCGCGAGGTGGCCGAGGAGTACGGCATCCCCGAGGGGAACGTCCGGGTGGTGGGGCTGCCGACCGCCGAACGGTTCCGCGTCCCGCCCGCCGACCCGATGGAGTTCCGCGACGAGCAGGGCTGGCGTCGCGACCTGCCGGTGATCCTGGTGGTCGGCGGCGGTGACGGCATGGGTCCGATGGAGGCCGTGGTCAAGGCGATCAACGAAGCCGGGCTCAAGGCCACCCTGGTCGCCATCTGCGGCCGCAACGAGGCCCTGCAGCAGCGCCTGCGTGATCTCGACTGGACCATGCCGCACCACATCTACGGCTTCACCACGCAGATGCCCGACTTCATGGCGGCGTCCGACATGCTGGTCACCAAGGCCGGCCCGGGCACGATCAGCGAGGGCTTCATCGCCGGCCTGCCGCTGGTCATCTACGCCCGGCTGCCCGGCCAGGAGGACGGCAACGTCGCCTACGTGGTCAAGAAGAAGGCGGGCGTGTGGGCGCCACGTCCGCACCAGGTGGTGGACGCCGTCCGCCGCTGGGTCGAGGACCCGGCAGCGCTGGCCAAGGCCGCCGAGGCGAGCCGCCGGGTCGCCAAGCCGGACGCCGCCCGCCAAATCGCCCGGATCATCGCGGACCGCGTCGGGGTGTACAGCCCGGCGCGGTGACGGCTCGTCCCTCATCCCGGGGGATGCCGGGGATCCCTTTCGGCGCGTCGGGCAGAGATCCCGGGGCACGCAGGAATGACAAGGCACCGGGCCCGTCGGGTCACTCGTCGAAGGCGTTCACCATGAACTGCGCGGCCCGGACGAGGTAGTCTCGCATCGCCTCGTCGGCCTCGGCGTCCAGGTGCAGGCCGTCGAGGGCGGCCAGCATGTGACGCAGCCAGCGGTCGCGCTGGTCGGGGGTCACGGCGAACGGCAGGTGGCGCATCCGCAGCCGGGGGTGGCCGCGCTGCTCGCCGTAGGTCTTGGGCCCGCCCCAGTACTGTTCGAGGAACATCCGCAGCCGGTCGGCGGCCGGGCCGAGATCATCCTCCGGGTAGAGCGCGCGCAGCGGCGGGTCGGTCGCCACCCCGGCATAGAAGGCGTCCACCAACGCGACGAAGGTCTCGTGCCCGCCCACCCGGTCGTACATGCTCTGCGCCGTCTCCACCCGACCAGCCTAGAACCTGAGAAACACGCCCATGAACCTGTGAGCGACACACCAGGCTTTGGGATTATTGGTCGCATTGACTACTCTGGAAGAGGTGTCCGAAAGAACTTCCCCGGCACCATCCGGCAGAGTGCAGACGAGTGAACCAGTGACTGAGACCAAGACAGACAAGACCGAGACCGCAGCGACGACGGCCGACGAGAAATCGAAGCTGTTCAACCCGATCCAGCTGGCCGGTGGCGCCCTGGCGGCGGTGACCAGTGCCGCCGTCGGCTCGAACCTGGGCGTGGCCGGCACCCTGGGCGGCGCCGCGGTGGCCAGTGTGGTCGCCGGTGTCGCCGGCGCCCTCTACACCCGGGGGCTGGAGAACACCCGCGACGGCGTGAAGAAGATCGTGCTGCGCGACCCGGACGGCAATACCGAGGTGATCACCGTCACCGACGAGGGCGACACCCAGGAGTCGTCCCTACAGCAGACCGCCATCGCGTCCGACAGTGACCGTCCCGCCACGACGAGCGGCCCCGCCACGCCGGTCCGGGGTGCCGCGGCCAAGCGGCCCGCCGGCTGGAAGCGCCCGGTGGCCATCGCCGGCGGCGTCCTGGTCACCGCCGCCACCACCTTCGTCATCGCGATGGGCCTGATCACCGGCTGGGAGGTCAGCACGGGCCAGACCCTGGACGGGCAGAGCGGCACCACGATCGGGCAGCGCCGGTCCTCGGCGACGCCGAGCGCGACCCCCAGCGCGACCCCCAGCGCGAGCGCCAGCGCCACCCCGACCGAGAGCACCAGCACCGAGCCCTCGGCGACGCCCACCGCGTCCGAGACGCCCACGGCGACGCCGACCGAGTCCGCGACGACCGAGCCCAGCGCCGAGCCGTCCGAGACCGAGGTGGCCCAGGAGGCTGCGACGGAGGCCGCGCCCGTAGGGGAGTGACAAACTGTCGGAGCCGTCGGCGATGCTGACGCCATGACGCAGCCAGTGCTGGTCAGCCTGCCCACCCATGGGCCGTTCTCGCTTCGCGAGTCGGCCCTGTTCGGGTTCGGGCATCGTGACGAACAGTCCTTCGACGGGGTGCTCCGGCTCGCCTTCCGCGTCGACGGCGACTACGAAACCGCCGCCGGGGTGGCCGTGCGCCAGCACGGCGACACCCTCGAGCTCACCATCGAGTCGGACGCCGACCCCGCCGTCATCGCCGCCCAGGTGGGCCGGATCATCTCCTGCACGCCGGCCGCGGAGAACTTCGCCGCCCTGGGCGCCCGCGACAGTGTGATCGGTGCCCTGCAGGCGGCCGCACCCGGGCTGCGGCCGGTGCTGTTCCATTCGCCCTACGAGGCGGCGGTATGGGCGATCATCAGCGCCCGCCGCGCCCGCGGCCAGGGCATCAGGCTGCGCGAGCGGCTGAACCGCGAACAGGGCCGCGTCCTCGACGTTGCAGGGGCCGAGGTGAGCTGCCTGCCCGGCCCCCGGCGGCTGCTCGAACTGGACGCCCTGCCCGGGCTGCCCGCCGACCGGCTGCCCAGGCTGCACGCAGTGGCGCGGCGGGCGATCGAGGGGGGCCTCGGAGTCGACCACCTCACCGCCCTCGGCCAGCAGGCCGCCGAGGCCGAGTTGCAGACGCTGCCCGGCATCGGGCCCTTCTACAGCCAGCTGATCAGCGTGCGGGCCACCGGCCTCGACGACGCCCTGCCGACCGCCGAACCGACCAGCCGAGCCCTGATCGCCGACCTGTACGGCGTCGACGCGGGCGCCGACGAGGCGCTGCGCACGCTGGCCGAGGGCTGGCGGCCGGTGCGTGCCTGGGCGATGGTGCTCATCCGCGCGGCCGCCCAGCGTCTGCCCTCCGGGGGGCTGACACACTTGGCCGGGTGACCATCCACGACACGCACCCCTTCGCGACGGGCCAGCCGCGGCGTCCGCTGCGCCGGTTCCGCGGCCGGCTCCCGGCGCCGGTGACCATCTGGGCGGCGCACAACGAGCCACGCCCGGCCGGCCTGACGGTCTCGTCGGTGGTCGTTGCCGACGGCGAACCGGGCGAGGTGATCGGCCTTATCGACCCCGCCTCGGAACTGTTCGAGGCGGTCATCGGGCAGCACCGGTGGGCGGTCAGCCTGCTGGCGCACGACGACCGTCAACTGGCGGACGCGATGGCCGGCCTGGCCCCCGCCCCCGGCGGTCCGTTCCGGCTGGCGCAGTGGCGCGACACCGACTGGGGTCCCGTGCTCGCCACGTCGCCGGGGTGGTTGGGTGCACGGCTCGCCGCCGAACCGGTCGAGACGGGGTGGTCGATGCTCGTCCGGGGGGTGGTCGAGGCGATCGAGATCGACGAAGGAGTCGCACCCGTCGCCTATGTGCGCGGAAATTACCGACAATTGTGAATATCCGTCCGACGAGCGGCAATGCGGCGAATTCGCGATGATGAGAACGCGAACATCGGGGTTTAGTGCACTCGATGGGTTTGCCGAAAGGACGCGGCTCAACGTAAATTTGACGACATCGGGCCAACGGGGGGAACCGGAAGGAGACTGATGGATCCCATCGGCATGCTCGTCGCCGCACTGGGTGCCGTCGCCGCGTTGAGCGTGGTCTTCGCCCTTCAGGCAGCACTGCGCCGCCGTCGGCTCCTGAAGCGACGCGAGCCCGCCCAGTGGGTCGCGTTCGAACTCGGCGCTTCCCAGGGTCGTGGCCCGATCGCCGGCCCGGACGCCGTCGACAGCGGCTCGGCGGTCGAGTTGGACGGCATCTTCCGAGGCGACCCCGATGCCGCGAAGGAGACGCCCTACGCGGGCAGCCCGGACCGGCGTCCGCCGCGCTGACGCGCAGGGCTTTTCGTCACTGCGGCCGCAGCGTCGGGCCGACCGTATTGACCGGCCCCTCCGAGACGGGGCCGAAGGCGTCCGGCACCCACAACAGGTAGAGCGCCACCACCGTCATCAACGCCACCAGCCCCACCGGTGGCCCGGCCACCGCGAGCAGCAGCGGCAACAACCCGTCGCGGCGCACCGGCGACAGGGCGAGGAAGCCCGAACCGGCCACGAACACCAGAGCCCCCAGCACCGCCACGAAGCCCGGCACCCCGTTGCCGATCAGCGGCGGCAGGGGCATCGCCGACCAGGCGCCCCAAGCCAGCAGCAGCACCGCCCCGGCCACCATCGCGCGCACCACCCAACGATCGGCTGGACGCCCCACCTCGCCGCTGCTGCCGGGCATGAACCCGGCCGCGGCCTGCAATCTGGTCGGCTCGACCGCGCGTTCGGCCGGGTTCGCGGCCACGCCGCGCGGCCGCGTCCGGGCCAGCCGGGTCGCGAACAGTCCGGCCATCACCAACAGCGCGAGGCCCACGACGAACAGGATCCAGCCGGCCACCGGGAACGGCTGGCCGCCCGCATTCTGCGCGACCCACGCGCCGGCCAGCCAGCCGCCGACGGTGGCGGCGACCAACGTCCCGAAGCCGAACCGGTGATGGCCGAAGTAGCGGGCCACCGACACCCCGCCCCAGAGCACCAGGCTGCGGAACCGGCCGGCCCGGTACTGGCCGGCCCCGGGGTCGCCCAGCGCGGCATAAAAAACCTCGTCGGCGGCGCATTGCCGGGCGAAGCGTTCGGGTCGCGCGGCAGTACTGGCCCGGTCGGTCAGGTGGTCGTGCACCAGCACGGCCAGGGTGTGCCGGCCGTAGCTGGCCACCAGTCCCCACAGCACTCCGGGCACGCTGCCCAGGTCGGTGCTGCCGGCCGGAACCCTCACCCAGCGGTGCTCGGCGTCCGGCGGGGTCGGGTCGGTGGGCAGCAGCGCGTCCAGCTTCGGCGGCAGCGGCTGGTGCGGGGCGTAGGCGAATGGCGTCGTCAGGGTGAACAGCCTGGGCGTGTCCACCCGCAACGTCACGCCGGTGGTGTCCGGGCCCGAACCGGGCGGCAGCGCGTAGGGCATGGGCCGACTATCGACCGCCACGGCGTCCACGGCAAGTGGTTGGATGGTTGGTGGGTCGAGCACGAGGAGGACGGGTGCGCGCGCTGGCCAAGACGACGGCTGCCGAGGGGCTGGAACTGATCGACCGGCCCGAACCTGAGTGCGGCGCCTGGGAGGTGAAGATCCGGGTGTTGCGGGCGGGGCTGTGCGGCACCGACCTGCACCTGCAGCAGTGGGACGAGTGGGCGGCATCCCAGGTGAGGGTGCCGCAGACCATCGGGCACGAGTTCTACGGCGAGATCGTCGAGGTGGGCCACGAGGTCAAGGAGCTGCAACCCGGCGACACCTGCTCGGCCGAGGGACACATCGTGTGCGGCTACTGCCGCAACTGCCGGGCCGGACGCCGGCATCAGTGCATCCGCACCGTCGGGCTGGGCGTCAACACCGACGGCGCCTTCGCCGACTATGTGGTGGTGCCGGTCGAGAACGTCTGGAAGCACGCCGACTGGGTGGACCCCGACCTGGGAGCGATCTTCGACCCGCTCGGCAACGCCACCCACACCGCTCTGCAGTGGCCGCTGGTCGGCGAGGACGTGCTGATCACCGGCGCCGGGCCGATCGGGGTGATGGCCTCGGCGATCGCCCGGCACGCCGGCGCCCGGCACGTCGTCACCACCGACGTGTCCGACGTCCGGCTCGAACTGGCCAAGGCGGCCGGCGCCGACCTGACCGTCAACGTCGCCACCACCCGGCTCGCCGACGCGCAACGCGACCTGGGCATGCGCGAGGGGTTCGACGTGGCGCTGGAGATGTCCGGCTCGCCGCAGGCGGTCGCCGAACTGATCGACAACATGAACCACGGCGGCAAGGTCGCCATGTTGGGGCTGCCGCAGAGCCCCTACCCGATCGACTGGGGCAAGGTGATCACCCACATGCTCACCATCAGGGGCATCTACGGCCGCGAGATGTTCGAAACCTGGTACCTGATGACGTCGATGCTCTCCACCTCGCCCGCGCTGGTCGAGGCGGTGCGCTCGGTGATCACCCACCGCTTCGCGGCCGAGGACTGGGAGCAGGCCTTCGCCGTGGCCCGTTCGGGCCGCTGCGGAAAGGTGATCCTGGACTGGAGCTGAACACCGGGCTGCCGCGCCGCGTCCTGCCGCGTCCAGAATGGCCTGAAATGGGGACTGTCCCCATTTCAGGCCATTCTCACAGGGCGCGGCGGGCCGCACGGCCGGTGGCTTCCCGCGCGGCCGCGGCAACGAGTAGCGTCGCAGGCGTGTACGCAGCGATGAAGGACGAACTGACCGCCACCCTGGACGAGATCCGTGCCGCCGGCCTGTTCAAGAACGAACGCGAACTGAGCACTCCGCAAGCGGCCGAGATCGAGACCGGCGCCGGCCCGGCGCTGAACTTCTGTGCCAACAACTACCTCGGCCTGGCCGACCACCCCGACGTCGTCGCCGCCGCCAAGGACGGCCTCGACCGGTGGGGTTTCGGGATGGCGTCGGTGCGGTTCATCTGCGGCACCCAGACCCAGCACCGCGAGCTCGAACAGGTGCTGGCCCAATTTCTGGGCACCGAGGACGCGATCCTGTACTCATCGTGCTTCGACGCCAACGGGGGAGTGTTCGAGACCCTGTTCGGCGCGGAGGACGCGATCATCTCCGACGAGCTGAACCACGCCTCGATCATCGACGGCGTCCGGCTGAGCAAGGCGCAGCGGTACCGGTACCGCAACGCCGACCTGGACGACCTGGCGGCCCAGCTGGCGGCGGCGTCCGGGGCCCGGCGAAGGGTGATCGTCACCGACGGCGTGTTCTCGATGGACGGCAGCTACGCACCGCTGGCCGGCATCTGCGACCTGGCCGACGAACACGGCGCACTGGTCTTCGTCGACGACTCGCACGCGGTCGGATTCGTCGGCGAGTCCGGTGCCGGGACGCCGGAGTTGTTCGGCGTCCGCGACCGGGTGGACATCGTCTCGGGCACCCTCGGCAAGGCGCTGGGCGGGGCGTCCGGCGGCTACATCGCCGCCCACGCCGAGATCGTGGCGCTGTTGCGGCAGCGCTCGCGCCCCTACCTGTTCAGCAACTCGGTGGCCCCCAGCGTGGTCGCCGGTTCACTCAAGGCGCTCGAATTGGTGGCCAACCAGTCCGAGGCGCGGCAGCGGCTCGCCGGCAACGCCGAACTGTTCCGCGAGCTGATGGCCGAGAACGGCTTCGAACTGCTGCCCGGAAGCCATCCGATCGTGCCGGTGATGTTCCCCGGGGACAACGGCGCCCGGCTGGCCGGCCAGATCGCCGACCACATGCTCGCGAGCGGGGTGTACGTGATCGCCTTCAGCTTCCCGGTGGTGCCCCGCGGCAGGGCACGGATCAGGGTGCAACTCTCGGCGGCGCACAGTGCCGACGACGTGCGGACCTGCGTGGCCGCCTTCGTCAGCGCGAGACAAGCCGTCGGGTGAGCAGCGTCCCGCCGGCGGTCGCGATCGGGAACACCAGCAGCGCCACCAGCGGGACCGACAGCAACAGGAAGGCGGGGACGCCGAAGCCGAGCGCCCGCCACGGGTCCCGGCGCAGCAGTGCGTGTCGCTGCCCCAGGGTGCGGATGCCGCGGCGACCGGCGGGGGAGCCGATCATCTCCAGGGCGATCATCCAGCCGCCGAAGATGGCGGACCCGACGGCGGCCAGGAAACTGCCGACGCCTGGGATCAACCCGACCAGCAGGAACACCGCACCGACCGGCACGGTGATGGCCGCCACCTTGGCGAGGTGCTTGAGCGTCGACCACAGCGAACGCAGCAACGTCTCCTCGGACGCCGCGGCGTAGCTGCCCGCGTAGGCGTCGACCTCCTCGGAGATGCGGTCGTACAGCGGCGCGCCCAGCGCCAGCGTCGTGGCCGTGAACATCAGCACCAGCAGCAGACCGCTGACCGCCACCATCAGCAGCGCGACGAACCCCCGCAGCGCTTCGGCGCCGTCCCAGCCCTCGGCGAACGGGGTGGCCCAGATCGCGAATCGGGGAGACAGCCAGCTGGCGGTGACGAACAGCACCAGGAACAGCACCGAGGTGATCAGGGGCGGAATCAGGCCGAGGCCGAACAGCCGGGCGCGGCGCAGCACCAGGCCGGCGCCCTTGATCAGCGTCCCGATACCGGACGCCAGTCCGGACACCGGGTTGCTGCGGGCGCGCACACGCGACTGATCAGCCACGGCCTCTCCTCCCCTTGGGCCGAATGCTGCGTGACACTGTAGGCACGTTCTGGTCGCCTGACCAATCAACTGTGTCGTTTCACAGCGCATTCACAAGGTCGGACAGGGTCTCCGAGCAGCCGGCGTCGAGCCTCAGCAGGGCCAGGTCGTCGCCACGGGTGGCGCCGCGGTTGACGATGGCCACCGGTGTGCCGGCCTTGGCGGCGTGCCGCACGAAGCGCAGGCCGGACATCACCGTGAGTGACGAACCGGCCACCAGCAGTGCCTCGGCCGCATCGACCTGCGCATAGGCGTCGGCGACCCGGCCCCGGGGTACGGATTCGCCGAAGAACACCACGTCCGGTTTCAGCACCCCGCCGCAGCGCTCGCACGGCAGCACCACGAAGTCGTCCCAGTTCTCCACCACGGCGTCCCCGTCGGGCCGCAGCCGGGCGTCGTCCAGTTCGGCCCGGCCCGCCGCAACCTCGCCCTCCAGGCCGGGGTTGGCGGCCTCGAGCCGACGCTGCAGGTCGGTGCGTGAGGACACCTCGGCGCAGCCCAGGCAGATCACCCGGTCGATCCTGCCGTGCAGTTCGAGCACGTCGCGGCTGCCGCCGGCGCCGTGCAGGCCGTCCACGTTCTGGGTGATCACCGTGCTCAGCCCGCGGCCGGCCAGCGCGGCCAGGGCGCGGTGGCCGGGGTTGGGCAGCGCCCTGCCGAAGCTGCGGAAGCCGAGCAGCGAGCGTGCCCAGTAGCGGCGCCGCACCTGCTCGGACCGGACGAAATCGTCGTACTGGATGGGGCTGGTCGGCCGGGCGCCGGCACCGCGGTAGTCGGGGATGCCCGAGTCGGTGCTCATCCCGGCCCCGGTGAGGGCCACGAAGCGGCGGCCGCGCAGCAGGTCGGCCAGGCGCTCGATGCTCACCCCAGCATTATCGCCCGCGACCCAACCGCTGCGAGCAGCAGCAGGGTCAGCGCCGCCAGCCCGGCCCACTGCCACCCGGCCCGGTGCTCGCCCCGCGGCGCGGCCAGCAGGACGCCGGCCGCGGCCAGGCCGGCCAGCAGGCCGCCCAGGTGTCCCTGCCAGGAGATCTCGGCCGTGTTGGCCACGGTGATCACGATGTTCAGCACCAGCAGGCCGCCGATCAGCTGGTAGTTGCCGCCGAAGCGTCGGGCCAGCAGCAGCAGCGAGCCGAGCAGGGCGAAGATCGCACCGGACGCCCCCAGTGCGGACGAAGCCGGGTCGGCCAGCCACATCACCGCCGCCGAGCCGCCCAGCGCGCCGATCAGGTAGACCGCCAGGAACCGGGCCCGGCCCAGCACCCGCTCGACCGGAGGGCCGAGGAAGAACAGGCTGAGCAGGTTGCTGCCCAGATGCAGCGGGTCGGTGTGGGCGAAGGCGCTGGTCAGCACCTGCCACCAGGCGCCGGCACCGACCCCGGCCACCCACCCGGTGGCCTGTGACAGCTGGGCGCAGGTCACGGCGTCCGGCACGTCGGGGTAGTACTGGCCCGGCCCGGCCAGGCACGTGCCCAGCGGTGAGATCGCGAGCACGTCGGCCCACGGGCTGTCGTCGCCGCCGGTGAGCAGCAGGAACACGAACACGGCGACGTTGAGCCCGATCAGCACCATTGAGGTGACCAGCGGGTTGGCCGAGCGGCGTCCGCCCAGGGGCCCGAGGCCGGTGCGGGTGACCCGGTGACCCTCCCGGACGCACTCGGGGCACTGGACGCCGACCGGCGCCGGCACCATGCACGCGGGGCAGATCGGACGCCGGCACCGCTGGCAGGCGATGTTGGTGGCGCGCTCGCGGTGCCGGTAGCAGGACTGGACGCCGGGCTGCATGGCCCCACCGTAGCGGCGCCGCCCTCACCAGTAGGCTGGCCGGGTGCCAGTGCCCGACTTCATCATCGCCCTGCGGGCCCGGATCGGCCACGAGATGCTGTGGTTGTCGGGCGCGACCGCCGTCATCCTGCGCGACGACCCGGCCGGCCGGCAGGTGCTGCTGATCAAGCGCAGCGACGACGGCGACTGGTCGCCGGTCAGCGGCATCGTCGACCCGGGCGAGGACCCGCACGTCACGGCCGTCCGGGAGGCGCAGGAGGAGGCGTGTGTCGAGATCGAGGTGGAGCGCCTGGCCTGGATGAGCGTCACCGAGCCGGTCACCTACCCCAACGGCGACATCACCCAGTACATCGACCACACGTTCCGCTGCCGGTGGCTCTCCGGCGTCCCGGTGCCGGGTGACGGAGAGGCGACCGAGGCCGGGTTCTTTCCGCTGGACGCGCTGCCCGACATGCCGGCGCACTATCGGGAACGCATCGACGTGGCGCTTCAGGATCGGCCGGACACGGTCCTGGGCCGGAGCTGGCTGAGCGGAGCCGACCCGGAGGCGTCCTGATGCGGTTCGATCCGCAGACGCTCCTGGAACGGTTACTGGTCCGGGCGCAGGACGCCCCCACGGACCCCAACGCCTACCGTGCCTTTGCCGCCGAACTGATGTCGACGACGCTGGGCGTGGTGGCCAGGCCGGCGCCGCACGGTTTCCAGCCGGAACTGGTCGCGGCCGGTGGGCCGACCGGTTCGTCCACCCCCGGCGTATGCGTGTTCAGCCATCCGCTGCGCTTCGATACCTTCACCAACGACGTGATGCTGCCCGGACCCGATTGGCAGGTGCGGCCCGAGCCGGCCCGCGCGCTGTTCGAGTGGGCGGTGCACAACGACCTCACGGTGCGGCTGAATCCTGGCAGCAGTTACGGAAAGGAATTTCCGCCGGCGGAATTGTTTGCTTTCCTGCGCGGCCAATGGGTGTGAACCCCTGCAATGGGGTAAATCCATGTCATGAGCGTTCTTCCCACCCCCGCCACCCAGACGCTGCTTCGAGTCGTGACCCTCGGCATCGCCACCACGATGGCAGCCGTGTTGCTGCTGGCCAGCCTGTTCATCCACTAGACCCGACATCGGTCAACGACGCGCGATCTCCCATCGGAAGCCCACCACGGTGCGCTCCGCGGCCGGCAGGTAGCGGTGCACGGTCTTGTCGGCGTCCAGTTCGACCGGTTCGGAGACCGCCGGTTCGGCGTCCAGGGCCGGCCACTCGCTCCACCACACCCGCGTCGGCAGCCGCAGGTGGTGGAACTGCACCCGCAGGTCGAGGTTCTCGATCAGTCCGGCGGTGCCGCGGCGGAACTCCTGCGGCGGCGGCGTCCGGTACCAGAACGTCGTCTCGTACTCCATGGACGCCGTCTCGCCGGCCCGTAACGGGCGGGTGAGTATGATGTCCACCGCGAACAGCCCGTCGTCGAGGGCGTAGGGCTCGCCGCAGCGTCCGCCGTGCACGACCCGGACGCCGGCGGCGTCGGTGTCGAAGATGTACGGATAGCGATCCAGCGGCTCGTTGGCCCGGATCACGTGCACGGTGCGGTGCGACTCGGGCAGGCCGTCCGGCCCCACCCGGTGCCGCTCGCGCAACGACACGGTCCGGTGCCGGCGGGGCGGCAGCACACCGGGTGCGGCGATGCCGCGGCCGACCACCGCGTCCCCGGCGCCGCTGGAGCTCGCCAGCCTCAGCAGTGCCGCGGTGTCGGCGGCGCTCATCTCGAAGGCTTCGATGAACCACCGCAGCGTGCCGAGGCTCAGCGAGCGGCCGCCCAGTGCCCGATGCACCCGGTCCTTCAGCTTGCGCGGCAGTTCTTCGTCCTCGACCGGCTGCAGGCCGTTGGCCCACAGGTACTCGGCGATCACCTGGCACACGCCGCTCTGGTGCAGGACGTGCGCCTGCCGGCGTCCGATCCGAGCCTGCCACAGGGGGGCGTAATTGTCGTCGAGCAGTAACTCGCGAAGTTTTCGCGAGGTTTCCTCGATCGCTCGTCTATCCAAAGGGGGCCTACTTCTGGGGGTGGTGCTCTCGCTGATGCTAGTCATGCGAAGTTCGGCGGCAAAAGTGGCACCGGCGGCCTAGGTTTGATCCATGCGTGTACTTGTCGCCGACAGTTTCGAAGCCTCCGGACTGGACGCCCTCGCCGCGGCCGGCTGCGAGGTGACCCACAGCCCGCAAGCCAAGGACGACGAACTGGTCCGCCAGGTGGCCGCCACCGGTGCCGACGTGCTGATCGTGCGCTCCACGAAGGTGCCCGAGGCAGTGCTCGCGGCGGGCCCGCTGAAGCTGGTGGTGCGGGCCGGGGCCGGCTACAACACCATCGACGTTGGCGCGGCCTCACGGCGCGGCATCTACGTCGCGAACTGTCCCGGCAAGAACTCCGTCGCCGTCGCCGAACTCGCCTTCGGCCTGATCGCCGCCCTCGATCGGCGGATCGCGGACAACGTCGCCGATCTGCGCGCCGGACGCTGGAACAAGGCCGAGTACGGCAAGGCCCGGGGTCTGGCCGGTCGAACGCTCGGCCTGATCGGACTCGGCGGCATCGGCTCGGCGATGGTGCCGCGGGCGCAGGCGTTCGGGTTGGACGTGCTGGCCTGGAGCCGCAGCCTGACCGAGGCGAGGGCCGCCGAGCTCGGCGTGCGACGGGCCGGTTCCCTGCTCGAGGTGGCGGCCGGCGCCGACATCGTCAGCGTGCACCTGGCGCTGACCGACGACACCCGCGGGCTGCTCGGCCGGGAGTTCTTCGCCGCGATGCGTGACGGCGCGTACTTCGTCAACACCTCGCGCGGCGAGGTTGTCGACGAGGCCGCCCTGGCCGCCGCGGTCGAACTGAAGGGCCTGCGCGCCGGGCTGGACGTGTTCGCCAGTGAGCCCGCCGGTGGTTCCGGGGAGTTCCATCCGGCGATCGTCGACCTGCCGGGGGTGTACGGCACCCATCACATCGGGGCGTCCACCGAGCAGGCGCAGCTGGCGATCGCCGACGAGGCGGTGCGCATCGTCCGGGTCTTCGCCGAGACGGGCACGGTGCCGAACGTGGTCAACCTCGCCGCGGCCACGCCGGCGGAGGCGTCCGTGATCGTGCGGCACCTGGACCGGCCCGGCGTCCTGGCGGCGGTGCTGGACGCCATCGGCGGCGCCGGGTTGAACGTCCAGGAGATGGAGAACGTGGTGTTCGCCGGGGGTGAGGCGGCGGTGGCCCGGATCAACGTCGAGGGCGCCCTGTCGGACGACGTGCTGGCGGCCATCAAGGGTCACGAGCAGGTGCTGGACGTCCAGGTGGTCGCGCTCACCTGACCCCCCTCCCCCCGGCGAGCGGTGACGGGGCGGCGCCGGGGACCGGGGGGCGTCCCACCCGGCGGGGGGTTGCCGCCTGCGGCCGCCCGCCGGACAATCGGGGGACCCTGCCAAAGGAGGCACCATGACCACGCAGCCGCCCATCCCGCCCGCAGAAGGCTTCCTGGACCAACCGGACTCGCCGGAGTCGGCGCCCAGTGCCGACAGCGCTCAGGAGGGCATGAACGTCCAGGGCACGCAGGTCATCGACGCCACCAAGGTCGACCCGGACCGGATCGGCGAGACCGAGGCCGCGCCCGAACAGTGACGGCGAGCGCTAGCCGCCGACGCGCTCGATGAACTCCACCGACTCGCCGAAGATCAGCTCGGCGTCGTTGTCGAGGGTGGCGACGTGGTAGCTGTCCTCGAGCATCACGTGGGTGACGTCGCCGGAACCGGCGCGGTCGAGGAACAACTGCCACGACATGGCGGGCACGACGTGGTCCTCGCGTGAGGTGAACAGCAGCACCGGCAGCCGCAACTGCGGCAGGTCCTCGACGACGATCCGCCACAGCCGGGTCTGGCTGTACATCGACTTCAACGGGTTGCGGTCGTAGGCCAGTTCGACGACGCCCGGCTTCTTGATGTCGCCGGCGATGCCGCCCAACGACGGGATCAGGTGCTGCAGCAGCGGCAGCACCCGCAGCGCCGGGTTGGTGTGGGCGAACACCGGGTTGACCAGGATCAGCCCGGCCAGCCCCGGATGGTCCTGGGCCAGCTTGGTGGCCAGCAGCCCGCCCATCGACAGCCCGCCGGCGAACACCCGCTCGCAGCGCCGGCTGAGTTCGTCGTGGGCGGCTGCGACCTCGCCGTACCAGTCCTGCCAGCCGGTCGCGTTCAGGTCGCGCCAGTCGGTGCCCATGCCCGGCAGTAGGGGCACCCGCACCGTGTAGCCCGCGGCTGCCAGGTGTTCGGCCCAGCCCCGCATCGACTGCGGCGTGCTGGGGTAGCCGTGGCACAACAGCACCCCGGTCGATGAACCGTCGACACTGATCGGCTCCGCACCCGGCATCATCGTCATGGCGCCATCATGGCGCAAGTCTGCGGCCCCCGAGGTCCGCGAGCTGGCAGGCTGGGCGGCATGCAGCAGCCCGCCCGCACGGCGGTGGCCGACGTGCACGACGGGGTCGCACCGCGATGACCCTTCGTCGCCGGATGCTGGTCGCGCTGTTCGTGCTGGCGCTGACCTTCGGGGTGTTCGGCGCCGGCGTGGTGGCGGTGCAGCGCAGTTACCTGATCGGCCGGCTGGACGCCCAGTTGGCCGGCTACGCGGCGTCGCCCCTGCTGGTGGTCAACCTGCCCGGGATGGAGAGCGACCGGGTGGCGCTGTCGGACGTCTACGTCGGACGGCTGGCCTCCGACGGCGGGCTGCGGACCGTCTTCGCACCCACCGGCGACCCGCAGCTGTTGCCCGACGTGCGTGCCGGGGAGGAACTGACGGTGGCGGTCGGACGTGGCACGACCGCCGGGCTGGCTCGCGGCGTCCGGGTGGTGACGGCGCGGCTGTCGGCCGACGAACAGGTCGTGTTCGCGTTGCCCACCACCGCTGTCGACGAGGCCCTGCTGCACCTCACGGCCACGTTGACCGCCGGCTGGCTCGCGGTGTTGCTGGTGGTGGCTCTCCTGGTCGGCTGGTTCTACCGGCAGGCGCTGCGCCCGTACGCATCGCTGGTAGACACCGCGCGGGCGGTCAACCGGGGCGAGCTCCGGCGGCCGGACCCGGCGCCCCTGGGCAGCGAGGCGGCCGACCTCACACAAGCCTTCAGCACGCTGCTGGACGAGCGCGACGCCGCCACGGCCCGGGCCGGACGGTTCGCCCGCGACGCAGCCCGGGAGCTGCGCGAACCGCTGGCCGAGCTGGCCCGCGAGTCTGGACGCTACGCCGGACCCGGCAACGCCAGCGACGCCTACGGGCTGGTCGAGTCGCAGGGCGTCGGTGCGGCACTCCGCCGGATCGACGGCGGCCTGCGACGGGTCAGCGGCACCCTCGACGACCTGTTCGTGCTCAACCGGCTGGACGCCCGCGGCGGCCGGCCCGGCGGCGAGGTCGATCTGGGCGAGCTGGTGCGCGACCGCGGTGCGGCCCTGGCGCATGCGCAACCCGGGCGTCCGCTCACCGTCGAGGCGCCCGAGGGGCTGGTGGTCACCGGGGACGCCGCCCTGCTCGAGCGGGCCGTGGCGGCGCTGGTCGACAATGTCGCGGCACACACCGGACCGGACGTCGCGGTGCGGCTGAGCGCGCGGGCGGTGGGCAAGCGGGTCAGTGTCGAGGTGCATGACGAGGGGCCGGGCATCGCGCCCGAGGATCAGCAGACGGTGTTCGAGCAGCTGCACCATGGTGCGGCGTCCGACGCGGGGGGAGTCGATGACGCCGACGAGGTCGGGGGCGGCTCAGGGATGGGACTGGCGGTGGTCGCCGCGGTCGTCACCACGCACGGCGGCCAGTACGGCCTCAGTTCGGCGCCGCAGCGGGGCAGCCTGTTCTGGTTCGAGCTGCCCCGCTGAGCGCGGCCGGCGTCAGGAGACGAACTGGGCGTCCAGGGTGATCGGGATGCCGGTCAGCGCGGCGGAGACCGGGCAGCCGGTCTTGGCCTCGGCGGCGAACTTCTGGAACTCGTCCTCGGTGAGGCCGGGCACCTTGGCGACGACGGTCAGGTCGCTGCCGGTGATGCCCTGTCCGGGCTGGAAGCCCACCACGGCGGTGGTGTCGATCGACTCGGCGGGGGTGCCGTTGCCGGCCAGGGCGTGCGACAGCGCCATCGAGTAGCAGGACGCGTGCGCCGCCGCGATCAGCTCCTCGGGGTTGGTGGCCCCGGCCGAAGCCTCGGCACGCTTGGCCCACTTCAACTCGAACGTGCCCACCCCGGAGGTGGCCAGCTCGACCTGGCCGGCACCCTCCATCAGGCTGCCTTCCCAGTGCGCCTGTGCGGTGCTCTTGGTTGCCATCTACTGCTCCTTCGGTTGCTCCGGGGTGGCGCCTCGCCGCCCTCGGCTCCCCACGTTAGCGGGGCAGTCAGACCGTGCCGAGACCCCCGCGGACCGTTTTGTCACGCTCCGGACGGCCTGGCCTGAAATGGAACCGTCCCCATGTCAGGCCAGCCCGGTTGTGGATCGTCAAGGGCCGGCGCCTTTATCCGGCGTTTACAGCTCGCGAAGAGGCTGAAGGCACTCCAGCGGGCACTGAGGACGCGCCGGGGGCGCGTATCGGTGAGCCGGTGCCGACGCGGAGTAGGTGAGGGCGGGGAGGTGTCCCGGGGGGCTCCCCGCCCCTACCGGAACGGAGACGCTGATGGGTCGCGAGCGACTAGGGTGCAGACAGGTTCCACTCACCCTCTGGAGGCCCGATGGCGGCGGTCGACTTCCGCGTCCTCGGGTCGGTCGGGGTGGCCGTGGCCGACGAGCCGCAACGGCTTCGTCCGATGGAGACCACGGTGCTGGCCGTCCTGTTGGCCGACCACAACCGACCGGTCAGCGTGGACGTGCTGATCGACCGGGTCTGGCGAGGCGAACCGCCCCGCACCGCGCAGGCCGCGTTGCGCGTCCATGTCGACCGGTTGCGCGCCGCCATGCGGCGCCGCGACGTGTCCAGGCTGGTCTCGGTGCCCGGCGGCTACCGGCTGGTGGTCGAGGACGATGAACTCGACGCCCTGCGTTTCGAGGAGGCCTTGCGCCGTGGCCGCGAGCTGGCCCCGACCGACCCGGCCGGGGCGTCGGCGTTGCTGCGCACCGCCCTCCACGAGTGGGGCGGGGTGCCGTTCGGCGACATCGACGGCATCGAGACGATCGACATGAGCCGCAGCTACCTGGAGAGCCGTCGCGCCGAGCTGCTGGTGCAGTTGGCCGAGGTCGAACTGGCGGCGGGCCGGCACGGCGCCGTCGTCGCCGACCTGCGCCGCTGGTGCGCGGAGTTCCCCGAGTCCGAGGCGCTGGCCTCGTCGCTGGTGCTGGCGTTGTACCGCGGCGGCGACCAGGTGGCGGCACTCGACGAGTGCCGCGCCTTCATCGAACGGTTCTCCGACGAGTTCGGGCTGGACGCCGGACGCGCCTTCCGCCGTCTCGAGGCCGACCTGCTCAACCAGGATCCCCGGCTGGACGCGCCCGACCCCGTTGAGGTGGCGACGGCGCCCGCCCCGACCGGTCGCTCCGAGCTGATCGAGGCGATCACCCGCGTGCTGTCGGGTACCCGCCCACCCGCCCTGGTGGCCCTCGCGGGGCGTCCGGGCAGCGGCGTGAGCACCGTGCTGGCACATCTGGCCGCGACCCTGCCGGGCGCGCACACCCTGGGTGACGGCGCCGGGGCCGTCGCCGAGTTGGCACAGCGGCTGGGCGTGGCGGCGACCGGCCAGACCGCCGCCGACGCGGCGGCCGCCCTGGCCCCGGCGCTGGGCGGACCCGGCGCGCTGCTGATCGTGGACGACATCGACACGCTGGCTCCCGACGGCATCGCCTTCCTGCGCGCCCTGGTCAGGTTCGGCGGCGTGGGTCCGATCGTCACCGGGGGACGCCGGGCCGGGCTCGCCGGGCATCCCCTGCTGGCCGACGGCCGGTTGCCCCCCGCCGACTGCGTGACGTTCGACGTCCCACCGCTCACCGATGCCCCTGCCCGGGCGGTGGTGGCGGGGCTGCTGTCGGCCCGGCTGCCCGATCGTGAGGCGCTCATCGACCGGGTGGTCGCCTCGGCGGGCGGCGATGCGTTCCTGCTCACCGCGCTGTCGCGGGAGGTGGACGCCAACGCCGGCTGGGTGGACGCGCCGGCCAGCCTGACCGCCTTCGTCCAGCGCACCCTGGCCGCGCTGCCGGCCGAATGCGCGGCGCTGCTCGCGCTGGCCGCCGTCGACCCGGTCGACCACGTCGACCTGCCCGCTCTCGCCGCCGCCCTCGAGCTGGACGCCGAGCAGGCCGCCGGCGCCGCCGAGCAGGCCCTGGCGGCCGGGCTGCTGGTCGAGGCCGAGCGGGGCCTGGCGTTCCGGCACGGCGGCTTCCGCCGGGCGCTCGCCGAATCCGGCCCGCCGGCCGGCCCGCACCGCCGGCTGGTGGACGCCCTCGCAGCAGCGGCGCCACCCGACCCCGCCCGGGTCGCGCACCACGTCCGGATGGTGGAGGGGGCGAGCCCGCGGGCGGCGGAGTGGACGGCGCGCGAGGCGTCCGCCCTGCACGACGAGGGCACTCCGCTGGCGGCGGCGGAACGGTACGGCCTCGCCGTCGAGCTCGGCCGCGCCGCCGGCGTCCCGGCCGCCCGGTGGCTGGCCTGGGAGCTGCGTCAGGTGACCGCACTCAGCCTGGGCGGGCGGATCGAGCAGGCGATGGTCCGTGCCGACTCGGTCGCGGTGGCGGCCAGGCGGGCCGGTGAGCCGGAACTGTTCGCCGAGGCGGCCATCGCCACGGCCAGCCCGTGGGTGCCACTCGGCGCGGACGCCCGCCGCTCGCAGCTGCTGATCGGCGAGGCCCTGGACCGCACGCCGGCCGGCTCGGGCGCGTTGCGGATCAGGTTGGTGGAGGCCTACCTGAGGGCCGGCAAGGCCGGCGACCCGACCCTGCTGGGCAGGGTGGGGCAGGTCGAGCCCGAGCTGCTGGCCGAGGCGGACGGCCCCGATCCCGCCACGGCCCTGGATGCGCTGAGGGCCTTGCACTCGCTGACCTGGCCGCGGCACGAGCCGGCGCAACGCCGGCTCGAGCTGGGGCAGCGGATGATGGTGGCCGCCACCAGGGTCGGGAACGTCGAGGCAGGCCTGGACGCCACGAGCCTGGTCGTCGGGGCGCACATCGAGGCGGCGGACCGGTTGGGGGCCACCGCCGCCGCCCAGTACTACGGCCAGCAGGCCGAGGCCGCCGGCTCGGCGCTGCACCAGTGGTTCGCCGCGCTGCGGTCGGAGCTGCTGGCCGGCCTGGCCCAGCGACCCGCGGTCGCCCGCCGGCACGCTGAGCGGGCCGAGGCGCTGCAGGCCGGGGTCGACCCCGAAACGGTCCGGGTCGCGGTCCACGAACGGATGCTCAGCGACGCCGTTCGGGATGGCACGGTGGCCGCACTGGCCGCTGCCCTGGACGGACTGGAGGACGACATGTCCGGCACCGACCCGCTGTACCAGCTCGCCGCGACGGTGATCGGTGCGGCCGTCGACCGGCCGGCCGAACTGGACTACCTGGCCCACCTCGTCGGCATCGTGCGCGGCACCTTCCGCGGGGTCGCCGGGGCGGGACTGGCCGTGCTGGCGCTGGCCGGGCGCGACCCGGGCGCCCGCTTCGGCGACGAGCTGGCCCAGGAACTGGTGGTGCACTCGCGCGGGTGGGTGCCGATCGGCGCCTCGGCCGGGATCGGCCCCACCGACGCCCACCTGTCGCGCCTGTACCGGCTGCGCGGCGACGTGGCCGCGGCCTCCCGGCACGCGGCCCTGGCGACCTCGGTCGCCCACAGGTTCGCACCCGCCTGGGTGCGATTCACCAGAGAGGAGAACTAGATGCCGAAGACCGGCTTTCCCGAGGACTACCCCGATGACCCGGTGACCCAGTTCGTGTTGCAGTGGAACCTGTGGTCGACCTCGCAGCAACGGCGCTCGCTGTACCGCAAGGCGTGGAAGGGTGCGGCCAAACGGACGCCGCTGGCGTTCATCACAGCGGTCGCGGAGGCGCAGGGCGTGCCCGTGCCCGAGCACATCGTGCACTACCTGCTGAAGAACCCGCAGACCTGGTCACCGTTGATGAAGGGATTCGCGAAGGTGCGCAAGCGCAACTGGCGGCTGGGCGCGGTGATCGACCAGACCAATTTCGACTTCAAGCCCAGCGTGACGGTGATGACGTCGTGCCGGCGCCGCATCGTGATGCTCTACGTGGTCGGCGACCCGGCCGCTTGAGGCGGGCGTCAGCCGCCCGACTTGCGCCGGAACTCCCGCCTGCCGCCCTGGGCGTGGGTGTTCCTGGCGGAGCCACGATCGGCGTCGGTGTGGTCGGTGCCGGCCTGCTGGCCCTGCTTCTTGCGCTCCAGTGCGGCCCGGAAGGCGGCCTTGGTGTCGGCGTTCGGATCGGGATCCGGCATGCGGGTACCTCCTGCTGGGCTGTTGGTGCTGACAATCTAGCTGGCGGCCCATCGCCACGGCGGCGGTTCGGGGGGGCGGACGCCGGGCGTCCAGGTGCTGACGGTGGCGCCGTGCCGGGTCAGGGCGTCCAGGAACTCCGCCAGCGACACCGCCCGTTCCGCGCCGTCGCCGACGAGCGCCACCGTTTCGGCGAAGGGACTGACGGCCCCGGCCGCCCCGCCCACCGCCGAGGCGTCGAAACGGCTTTCGTCGACGGCGAGCTGGTCGATGTCGGCCTCGTCGAACCGCGCGCCGGCGGCGTCCGCCCGGATCAGCGAGGCGACCACCAGGTGGGCGCGGGTGAAGTCCGCACCGGTCAGATCGGCGCCGTAGAAGTCGGCGTCGGCGCAGTCGGCCCGCCGGAGCACCGCATGCGGGAGCCGGGCTCGGGTCAGGTCGGCCTTGCGCAGGTCGGCACCGGCCAGCCTGGCGCCCTCCAGGCGCGCTCCGGCCGCGAACGTCCTGACCAGGTCGGCGCCGGTCAGGTCGGCATCGGTGAGCACCGCCTCGGGCAGCTCGGCCCCGTACAGCACCGCGCCGGCCAGCCGGGCACCGCTCAGGTCGGCCCCGGCGAGGTCGGCGCCCTCGAGGTTCGCCCCGCTCAGGTCGGCCCCCGGCAGCCTGAGCCCGCGCAGGTCGGCGCCGGGCAGCGCCAGCTGCGCGCCCCGCTCGTGGTCGGCCAGCCATTCGGCGTGCGCCGCGAGGCGCGCCGTCCAGTCGGTCATCGCGTCCTCCTGCTCCGGCTCGGTTCGGTCACGGCCACCACAGCACCCTTCTGCCCCAGCCGGCCCGTTCGACCGCGTCGGTGAGCTTCGCGACCTGATCGGCGTTGAGGTGCCGGCTGTCCATCATGACGTCGATCCCGCCGTCGAGCTTGCGGCGCATGTTGGCCATGGCCGTGTCCAGGTCGAAATTGTTGCTCCGGAACGCCTTCACGTCCCAGCTGCGGCGCGCCCCGTCGACGAACTCCTCGCCCGGATGCGTCGACCGCTGCAGCCCCCGCACGGCGCCACTCTTCTCCAGTCCGAGGCCGACCTCGGCCTCCTCCCAGGAGCCCTTGGTGACGCGTCCGCCGTGGGCGGCGTCCTTCGCCAGTTCGCGCAGCCTCGGCAGTTCGGCCTCGGTGAACCGGCCCGATCGGACACTTGCCGCCTCCCAGTCGCTCTGGGTGCCCCTGGAGGTGCCCGAGCCGCGTCCGGAGCCGCCGGAGGAGCCGCTCGACGAGTCGCCGCCCTGGCTCGCCATCTGCAGCAGACCCTGGGCGATCAGGCTGGTGCCGACGCGACGCCGCGGGTCAGCAGCCACTGGAGGCAGACGGTGACCGGCGCACAGACCAGGAAGCCGACCCCGACGGCCTGCAGCAGGGTGCCGATCCGCAGCGTCCGCGAACCCGACCCGAGGATGGTCAGCGCTGAGCGACCGAGACGACGGCCGCGAACACCATCAGAACGATCACTCGCACCTCCCGGACTCGCCGGTCACGGTACGCGAGGGAGGGTTCGGGCCTCAGTCGTCCGGCTCGAGGCGGGCGGTGAGCGTGTCCCGCAGTTCCTCGGCGGCCGCGGTCAGCGAATGGCCGAGCCCGGGCGCCAGGTCGGCGACGTCGGCCTGGCGTCCGCCGCCGGCCAGCAGCAACGGTGGGGTCTGCAGGGCGTCCGTCCGGCTCAGGCGGCCCAGCGCGCTCAGCGCGGCCCGCGCGCCGGCGACATCGTCCTGCGTGGGAACGGCGATCACCACGGCCGCCGGCGGATGCGCCGGGACGGCGCCGACCCAGGCGTCCTCGGGCAGATCCGGGCCGAGATAGACCACCTGCAGGCCTGCCAGCCGGGCCAGCACGTTGAACGCCGCGAGGCCGACCTCGTGGTGGCAGCCGCTGGGCAGACCGGTCAGCACCAGCGGGCCGTCGGCCGGGTTGGGGGTGTTCTCGAAGGCGACGTGCAGCCGGCGCAGCACCGTGGAGGCCACGGCGTGCTCCTGCCAGACCGTCACCCGGCCCTGCGCCCAGGCATTGCCCAACTCGGTCAGCATCGGCATCAGCCAGCCCTCGATGACCTCGGGCAACGGTTGCGCCCGGAAGCGGGCGGCGACCAGGGCCTGCCGGCGGACGGGGGACAGCCCGGCGCCCACGGCGGCCACGAACTCCTGCGGGCTGGGCAGGTCGGCGGCGTGCCCGGCGCCGTCCAGCGCGACCGCTGCGGCGTTGCGCGGTGCCCAGCCGGCTTGCACCAGTTGTCGCATGAACCGGAAGCGCGCCACCGCGGCCTCGTCGTACAACCGGTAGCCCGAGGCCGATCGGGTGGCCGCCGGAAGTTCGTAGCGGCGCTCCCAGGCCCGCAGGGTCGCGGTGGGCACGCCGCTCAACTGCGCCACCTGCTTGATCGTGTACACCGCACAAACCCTTCTGGGATCTTCTGCGCATGGTACCGAAGGGCTAACCTTATACAAAGCTTGTACAGTCTGGTTTTCACACGCCGCAGTCGGCCGAGGAGGGATCGTCCGTGCTGGACCGCCTGTCGTTTGTCGAGGACGCCGTCGTGCTGCTCAGCGACCAGGGACGCCCGATCGGCACCGCCCCCCGGCTGGCGGTGCACACCACCCACACCCCCCTGCACCTGGCCTTCTCGTGCTACCTGTTCGACGCCGACGGACGCCTGCTGCTGACCCGGCGCTCGTTGGCCAAGAGGACCTGGCCGGGGGTGTGGACGAACTCGTGCTGTGGCCATCCACTGCCCGGTGAGGACGCCCCGTCCGCCGTCCGGCGTCGCGTCGCCGAAGAGCTCGGCGTCGACATCGAGGAGTTGTCGCTGGTGCTGCCCGACTTCCGCTACCGGGCGGTCGACGCCGGCGGCGTGGTCGAGAACGAGCTGTGCCCGGTCTGGGTCGGCCGGGTGAACGGCGCCCGGCTGCAGCCGGACGCCGACGAGGTCGCCGAGCACGCCTGGGTCGACTGGCCGGACTTCGTCGCCGCCGCCCGCGCGACGCCGCAGGCGTTCAGCCCCTGGTCGGTGCTGCAGGCGGCCGAGCTGGCCGAACGGCTCGACGACGCCGGACGCCCGGCCGAGGCCTGGGCCGACGATGGGGCCGGCGTCCCTCTCGAGAGCGAAACGGTGGCCGCGGTCCAGGCGTCCGTCGCCGACGAGCTGGACGGGCTGACCGATGCGTGGCAGTCCTGGGTGCCCGACGTCGAGGTGTTGCCGGTCGACCTGCCGCAGTGGCTCGCCGGCCTGTCGACGCTGGGCGGCAAGCGGTTCCGGCCCCGGCTGGGGCACTGGGGCTATGTGTCGGTGGGCGGACGCCGCGGCGTGCGGCACGACACCCTGGTCACCGCCGCTGCGGCCCTTGAACTGCTGCACCTGTTCGCCCTGGTGCACGACGACGTGATGGACGAGTCCGGCTCTCGGCGGGGTGCCCCGGCCGCGCACGTCCAGGCGGCGACCTGGCACCGCGAGCAGGGCGCGGCGGGGCGACCGGAGGTGTTCGGCCGCAACCTGGCCATCCTGCTCGGAGATCTGGCGCACGCCCGGGCCGACCGACTCGCGGACACGCTGCCCGCCGCCCTGCGCTCGACCTGGCACGAACTCTGCCTGGAACTGATCGCCGGTCAGCGCGCCGACCTCACCGGTGCGGCCGCAGGCCGCCGCGACCGGGAGCATGCCGAGCGGATCGCCCAACTCAAGTCCGGCTCGTACTCGGTCACCCGCCCCCTGCAGTTGGGCGCGCTGGCCGGCGGGGCGTCCGCCGGCCAGCGAGCCGTGCTGGACCGGTACGGACGGCACGTGGGCAGGGCGTTCGCCCTGCGCGACGACCTGCTGGGGCTGTGGGGCGACCCTTCGGTCACCGGCAAGCCCGCCGGCGACGACCTGGCCGACGGCAAGGCGACGGTGATCCTCGCGCTGGCGGGCGAGACCCTGACCGGCGCGGACGTCGCCCTGCTGGCCGAGCCGGTGATGGACGTGCCCGCCGTGCTCGCCGCATTCGAGCGAGCCGGGATCCCGCAACGCGTCGAGGAGTTGATCGCCACCGAGGTGCGGGCCGCCCGGGACGTCCTGACCGACGCCCCGCTCACCCGGGCCGGCGTGGCGGGTCTGCACGAGATGGCCGCCGCGATCGCCTGGCGCCGGGCATGAGCCACGTGGTGGTGGTCGGGGCCGGGCTGTCCGGCCTGGCGGCGGCCTGTCACCTGCTGGGCCGCGGCCACCGGGTGACCGTGCTCGAGGCGTCCGACCGGCCGGGTGGACGGGCCGGCGCGCTGCAGGCCGACGGTTTCACCTTCGACACCGGCCCGGTGGTGCTCACCATGCGCGGGCTGCTGGCGCGCGTCTTCGCCGCCGCCGGCACCCGGCTGGAGGACCACCTGCGACTGATCCGGATCGACCCCGCCTACCGGGCGGTGTTCGACGACGGCTCGGTGCTGCACGTGCGGCACGGACACGAGGCGATGCGGGACGAGATCGCGACCCACTGCGGGGGCAGGGACGCCGCCGCCTTCGACGGCTTCGTGACCTGGCTGAAGGCGCTGCACGACGTCGAGGTGCCGCACTTCATCGACCGCAACTTCGACTCTCCGCTACAACTGGCGGCCAACCCGATGGCGGCGCTGAAACTGGCGGCGCTGGGCGGGTTCGGACGCCTCGGGCGGGCCATCGAGCGACGCTTCGACGATCCTCGGCTGCACCGGCTTTTCTCGTTCCAGGCGATGTACGCCGGGCTGGCGCCCTCGCAGGCCCTGGCGCTCTACGCGGTGATCACCTACATGGATTCGATCGAGGGCGTCTGGTTCCCGGTCGGCGGCATGCGGGCGATCGGGCCGGCGCTGGCGCAGGCGGTGACGGCGGCCGGCGGCGAGGTGTGCTGCTCGACCCCGGTGCAGCGGGTGCTGAGACGCGACGACGGGGCGGTCACCGGCGTCCGGCTGTCCGACGGTTCGACGATCACGGCGGACGCCGTCGTGCTCACCCCCGACCTGCCGTACGCCTACGACACGCTGCTCGACCTCGAACCACCGGGGGTGCTGGGTGCGAAGTGGCCCGGACGGCGTCCGCGCTGGTCGCCCTCGTGCGTGGTGTGGCACGCCGGGGTCGAGGGGACGCCCGAGCCCGACGCCGCGCACCACACCATCCACTTCGGGCGGGACTGGGACGGGGCCTTCGACGACCTGCTGAAGCGCGGTGTGTTGATGCGCGACCCGAGCCGGTTCGTGTGCCGGCCCAGTGTGGACGACCCGGACGCCGCCCCCGAGGGCCGCCAGACTCTCTACGTGCTCGAGCCCACCCCCAACCTGGCCGACGGTGACCTGGACTGGACCGCGTCCGGGCGGTCCGCGATGCGCGAGCGGCTGCACGGCTTCGTCGCCGGGGCCGGCTATCCGGCCGACGTGGTGACCGAGGCGCTGGTGACGCCGCTGGACTGGCAGCAGCAGGGCATGGCGGCCGGGACGCCGTTCGCTCTCGCCCACACCTTCGGCCAGACCGGCCCGTTCCGGCCGGCCAACGTCCGCGCCGATGCCCCGGGGCTGGTGTTTGCCGGGTCGGGGACGACCCCCGGCGTGGGCATCCCGATGGTGCTGATCTCGGGCCGGCTCGCCGCCGACCGGGTCGACGAGATGCTGCGATGACCCCGGGTGGTGGGCCGCCCGCCGACACGAAGGCCCTGGTGGCGAGGGGGTTGCGGCGAAGCCGGGCGATCACCCGCCGGCACGGCACCACCTACTGGTGGGGGACGCTGCTGCTGTCCCGCACGCAGGCGCACGACGTGGCCGCCGTGTACGCGATCTGCCGCCTCGCCGACGACCTCGTCGACGAACAAGCCGACCCGGTGCGCGCCGAGGCCGACCTGGAGCAGTTCCGGGACCGCTTCTACGCGGCCTGGGACGGCGCCGGCTCCACCCAGAACGAGTCCGACGCCGAGATCCTGGCCGCCGGCGCCGAGGTGGTCCGGCGGCGGGGGATCTCCCGGGAGTGCTTCGACCGCTTCTTCGACGCGATGGCGCTCGACCTGACCCGGACGTCGTGGGCGTCCTGGCCGGACCTGCGTGACGGCTACATGGAGGGCTCCGCGGCCGTCATCGGCGAAATGATGCTGCCGGTCCTGGAACCGCTGACCCCGGCGGCGATGGAACCGGCCCGCCAGCTCGGGCTCGCCTTCCAGCTCACCAACTTCATCCGCGACGTAGGCGAGGATCTCGACCGCGGCCGGGTGTACCTGCCGGCCGACGAACTGGCGGCGTCCGGGGCGGACCCGTGGCTGCGCCGGGTCACCCCGCAGTGGCGCGACTTCCTGGCCGGCCAGATCGCCCGCAACCGCGAGCTCTACGCGGCGGCCCGGCCCGGCATCTCGATGCTGCCCACCCGCTCGTCCCGGTGCGTCGCCGCAGCGCACGCCCTGTACGCGCAGATCCTCGACCGGATCGAGGCGTCCGGGTATGACGTGTTCAGTGGCCGCGTCCGGGTGCCGGGGTGGACGAAGGCGCGCACCGTCGCGGCGCTGCTGACCGCGGCACGATAATCTCGGCGCGTGCTGCTTTCCGATCGCGACATCCGCGCCCAGATCGACGCGGGGCGGGTGCAGTTCGACCCGTGGGATCCTGCGATGCTGCAGCCCAGCAGCGTCGACGTCCGGCTGGACCGGTTCTTCCGGCTGTTCGACAACCACAAGTACCCGGTGATCGACCCGGCGCAGGACCAGCCGGAGCTCACCCGGCTGGTCGAGGTCGACCCGGCGGAGGGTTTCGTCCTGCACCCGGGCGAGTTCGTGCTCGGCAGCACCTGGGAGACCGTCACCCTGCCCGACGACCTGGCCGCTCGGGTCGAGGGCAAGTCGAGCCTGGGACGCCTCGGGCTGCTCACCCACGCCACCGCCGGCTTCGTCGACCCCGGCTTCAGCGGGCACGTGACACTGGAGCTGTCCAACGTGGCGACGTTGCCGATCATGCTCTGGCCGGGCATGAAGATCGGCCAGCTGGCGTTCTTCCAGCTCACCTCGCCGTCGGAGAATCCGTACGGCTCGGCCGTCTACGGCTCGCACTACCAGGGCCAGCGCGGACCGACCGCCTCGCGCAGCTTCCAGAACTTCAGCCGCGCCGACGTCTGAGGGCCCACTGCACCACCGTTTCAGGGTGTGCCACCCGGGAGCCCGAACCCCCGGCGGACTTGTCGTGGCACCGGAGCAGCGGATCCGCTCAGCCGGGGTCCTGCGGAATCGAGGGGGCGGACGCTGAACGCCCTGTTCGACGATCTGGAGCGGCTGCCACGGGTCGAGATCGTGCAGTTGGCGGGGCGGTTCGGTGGCGACCTCAACAACTCCCAGGGCGAGTTGACCCGGCGCACGGTGGCGCTGGCCGGCGGGGCGGCGCGCGCCATTCCGGCGCCGTTCTTCATCGACGACGCACGCGCCGCGAACGCGTTGCGCCGGCGGCCCGAGGTGGCATCGGTGGTGGCCGAGTTCGACCGGATCGGCACCGCGGTGGTCGGCATCGGGGCCGTCCACCCCAGGCCGGTCTCCATCGCCTACTCGGACATGCCGGCCAGGTTCACCGAGCGAGTGCTGCAGTCCGGCGCGGTGGGCGAGGGGCAGGGCACCTGTTCGCCGATGACGGGCACAGCGTCGACGCCGTCCTGTGGCGGCACACCCTGACGGTCACCCCCGAGCAGTTGCGCCGGGTCGACCGGGTGGTCGCCGCCGCCGCACACCCGCTCAAGGCACGGGCGGTGCGCTCGGTGATCTGTTCGGGCATCCTCACCGACGTGGTGGTCGGCATCGAGTTGGCCCACGCCCTGCTGGCCATGCCCCGGGTGGCCCGCGACGAGATGTACGCCGCGCGCGCCTGAGCGGGCATCCACCGCACGGGCGGGGTCGGGATCAACCGACCAGCCCGCGCATCGGCGCCGACCAGACCTCCTCGCCGGCCACCCCCCACTGCGCGAGCAGGGCGTTCGCAGCGAGGACGCCGGTGGTGGCGGCCCGCTCCATCAGCGCGACCGGCAGGTCGCAGCGCACCCAGTCGCCGGCCAGCACCAGGTTCGGCCACCGGGTCTGGACGCCGGGGCGGTCGGCGTAGGGGGAGGGGTCGACCAGCGGGCAGTCGTCGGCGACCAGTAGGTGACGATCGACGATGCCGGCGACGCGGGTCTCGGGCCACGCCCGGTGCAGCTCGGCCAGCAGGCGCGCATCGACGTCGTCGGTGGTGGTGAGCGCGTAGCCGTGCAGTTCCACCACCGATCCGCCGGTCGCCGCCGCCCACCCTGTCGCGCCGGCCTCGAACCGGTCCAGCACCGAGATGTTGTCCAGCGGGCCGAAGCCACTTGTACCCACGAAGGCCGGCCGCTCGTCGGCCACGGGACGGTCCAACCACAGCCGCAGCACGGCGAATGGTGGCGCGTTGCGCGTGGCGGCGACGCGGGGGTCGACCTTGCCGATCAGCTCGCGGGCCGTGCGCGGGTCGGCGGCGAGCACGACGCCGTCGGCCACCAACTCCTCGCCGCCGGCCACGACCCGGCCGGCGGCGGCGTCCACCTCGTCAACCCGGACGCCGGTGCGCACCGCGACACCGAGCGACGCCAGGTAGCGCCCCAGCGGGGCCCACAACGCGGTGTCGTAGTCGTCGTCGGGCACGTCGAACAGCAGTCCCTCGGCCGAGCCGAGGAAGTAGCTGTGGAACATGGCGACCAGTTCGCCGGCGGCGAAGTCGGTCGGATCCGCGAAGAAGCTGCGGGCGAACACCTCCAGGGCCAGGTCGCGGGCGGCCGGTGGGAACCGCAGTCGGTCGAGGAAGGCCGCGGCCGATTCCCCGTCGTAGCGGCTGTAGCCACCGGGGAAGCGGACCCGCACCAGCTCGAGCGCGGCCCGGACATCGACCCGGGTCAGGTCGCGCAACCGGAAGGTGGGACTGGTCAGGACGAACCCGATGATGCTCCACGGCGGCGTCCGGGGCAGCGAGCTGAACGAGTCGGTCAGCCCGTCGGGCCTGGTCAGCGGGTAGTCGTCGATCGCGACGAGCCGGTCGAGGGTGGGGTCGGTGCGGCGCAGCAGGGCGCGCAGGTTGTAGTACTGCCGGAAGAAGGCGTGGAAGCCGCGGCTCATCGTCCGGCCATCGCCCAAGGGCCACGCCCGGACCCGCCCGCCCAGTTGCTGCTGGGCCTCCAGCAGGGTGACCCGGACGCCGCGCTCGGCCAGCACGGTGGCCGCGGCCAGCCCAGCGATGCCGCCGCCGACGACCACGACGTGCCGGTCCTCGCGGGCCTTGACCGCGCCGCCGTGGGCGGGGTGCCGGACGGCGCGGCGATCGCGCCCCGGCAGCCGGCGGGCGCGCCTCACGACTGCGTCCGAGGGTCAGGGGTCCCGGCAGCCTCGCCCGGCGGGGTCTGGCCGGAGAGGGGCTTGCGGGCCCGGATCACGTGCAGGATGCCGCGCTGCCAGCCGGACACGGTGCGCGACTCGACCCCGGTGAAGCCGGCCGCCACCAGCCGGTCGCAGAACCCGGGCACGGTGTCGAAGTCGAGCACGCTGCGCTCAAGGTATTCATACAGCCCGCGGTTGCCGCCGGTCAGGGTGGCCAGCGGCAGGATGACGCACCGGCACACGCCGCGCCAGGTCCAGGCCGCCCGGCGGGAACCGGCCACCGAGTACTCCAGCACAACCAGCGCGCCGCCCGGCTCGAGCGCGGCGAACGCGTCGGCCAGGGCGGCGTCCCGCTGCGACTCCGGAACGTTGCGGAACAGGTAGGCGGCCAGCACCCCGCCGACCAGGGCGGTCAGTGTCGGGGCCAGCGAACCGGCCAGCCCATGCCGGAACTCCACCCCTGCCGGCCACCGCTTGGCCCTGGCCTGGGCGAGCATGCCCGCCGAGGCGTCCATCCCGAGCACCTCGACGTCGCCGAACGCCCGCAGCAGGGCCGCCGTCGAGGCTCCCGAGCCGCAGCCGAGGTCGACCAGGGAGGCACCGGGGCGTACCCCCTGCCGCAGTGCGCGGGCCGCGGCGTCCAGATGGTCGTGGTAGCCGGGATTGAGGCCGACCAGCAGGTCGTAGCGCCCCGCCCCGGCGTCGAACGCGGCCGTGACCGCCTCACTCATGCCTTCTCCTCGCTGGTGGGCCGGGGGCGGGTGAGCCGGTGCCAGGTCAGCAGGGTGAGCGTCACCATGGCGAACCCGAAGCCGAAGTCCTCGATCGGGATGTCGAACGGGAACCGGACGCCGAGGAACTCATCGGGGGAGTAGATCACGATCGGGTCGGACAGTTTGGTCAGCCAGCCGTCCACCCAGATCTGGAAGAAGAACACCAGCGCCATCGCGAGCCAGTACTGCGCGGTGCGGAAGATGCCGGTGCGCAGCCACCAGACCTCCACGGCGATCACGCCCAGTACCGCGACGACGGTGAGCAGCGTGTACTCAGGCATCGGCGTCCTTCGAGCCGGCGCCGCGCAACCGGCGCAGCACGGTGCCCACCGCCTCGTAGGTGAGCAGCCCGCAGATGCCGATGGTGACGAAGAACACCAACTCCTCCACCGGCATCACCCCCAGGTGCACTCCGGTGACGAAGGCTGGGTTGTAGGTCCAGTGATCGCGGACGATGCCCACCACGTCCCACACCGAGAACACCACCAGCATCGGCAGCAGGGCCAGCAGCATCAGCCTCCAGCGGGCGTAGACCCGGGCGCCGAGCAGCAGCTCCAACGGCAGCGTGATCACCAGGCACCCCGCCATCAACAGCAGGTACTGGTAGTGGTTCATGCGCCTCCGTCCAAGGTTTGTCCAACCTTAGCGGTCGGCCGGCGGCCCGCCGTGCTCAGTCCAGCACGCTGCGCACCGACGTCGACGGCAGGTCGGTGAACGCCGCACTCACCCCCGAGCAGGTCACCGCCCCGCCGACCGTGTTCAAGCCGAGCGCGAGCGGCTGCGACTCGTCGCAGGCCCGGCGCCACCCCTTCTCGGCCAGCTGCACGGCATAGGGCAGGGTCGCGTTGGTGAGCGCCCAGGTCGAGGTGTTCGGCACCGCACCGGGCATGTTGGCCACGCAGTAGAAGACCGACTGATGCACGGTGAAAGTGGGATCGGCGTGAGTGGTCGGCCGGGAATCCTCGAAGCAGCCGCCCTGGTCGATCGCCACGTCGACCAGCACCGAACCCGGCTTCATCTGAGCCACCATGTCATGGGTGACCAGCTTGGGCGCCCTGGCCCCGGGGATCAGCACGGTACTGATGACCAGATCGGCGGCCAGCACCTGCTCGCGCACGCTCAGCGCCGTCGAGACGATGCCCTGGATGCGGTTGTCGTAGCGCCAGAACGTCATCCGCAGCTTCTCCAGGTCGGTGTCCAGGATCGTGACGTTGGCGCCCATGCCGAGCGCGATGTTGGCGGCATTCTGCCCGGCCACACCGCCGCCCAGCACCACCACCCGGGCGTTCGGCACGCCGCCGACCGCACCCATCAGCACCCCGCGGCCACCCGCGGCCTTCATCATCGAGTGCGCCCCCACCTGCGGCGCGAGACAGCCGGCCACCTCGGACATCGGGTAGAGCAGCGGCAGCATTCCGCTGGGCAGCTGCACGGTCTCGTAGGCGAGCGACGTGGTGCCGGCGGCGAGCAGCGCCTCGGTCAGAGCCCGGTCGGCGGCCAAGTGCAGATAGGTGAACAGCAGCAGGTCGTCGCGCAGGTAGCCGTACTCGGGTTCGACCGGTTCCTTCACCTTCATCACCATCTCGCCCGCCGACCAGGTGGTGGCGGCGTCCGGCAGGATCGTCGCGCCCTGCGCGGCGTACTCCTCATCGGTGATGGACGACCCCAGGCCGGCCCCGGCCTGGACGAACACCTGGTGTCCGCGGCGGGTCAGCTCGTTGACCCCGACCGGGGTGATGGCGACGCGGTACTCGTGGTTCTTCACCTCGGTGGGCACTGAGATCCTCATGGCTCTCCTTCGACGCGCGCGCCGGCCGCGACCTGGGTGTACCGCTGACCGGCAGAACTGGGTGGTGGGCAGCAGTGTAAGGCCGCGCGTCCCCCACGTTTAGGCTGGCGGGGGACGAGCTGGCGGCCCGGACGCCGGCCCGCCAGTTCCCGGCCGGACTCGAGCCGGGAGACGTGGCCGGCATGGTGCGCCAGATCGGTCGATCCAGTCCCAGAGCGCCGGCTCGGTCTTCGTCGGGGCGGCGGCCCGGATGCCCGGTCCTCACCCGTGACCAACTCACGGACGCCTACCGCGGCGCCGCGATCGTCCGGGGCAGCACGCTGCGCGGCACCGTCCACACCAGCACCGCGGCCGCCCACCCACTCCTCGAGGCGATTACCCGACTGGGGCAGCGGGCCCTGTGGTCCGCACCCTGAAGCCGTCCGAGGCGACCCTCGAACAGGTCTGGGAGGCCCTGGAGTCCCATGCTTGGGAACACTGGCGGACCGCGGCCGAGCCGGCCGGGTTCTTGCTGGACTGGCTGGCCGAGCACGATCCGGCGGCGGCGCCGAGGCTCGCCGGCCAGCAGGGACGCCATGTCGCCTTCGGCCACGGCGGCCTGCTACGGCGTCCGGTCAACGGCTACTGGGCCGGACAGGGGACCGCCGAGTACCGCACCGCGGCCGCCCTGCTCGGTGACCGGGCGGCCCGCAGCCGGGCCGTGGGCAACCCCGACGAGGCCATCGACGAAGCCTTCCGGCGGCAGATCGCGGCAGCCGGGCCGCTCAGTCGCCACGACCTGGCCTGGTGGTCGGGGCTGGGGCTGACCCGGGTGGACGCCTGTCTGGCCCGGCTCGACCTTCGCGGCGATCGGACCCGACGGCCGCAGCTACCACGACCTGCCGGACGCCCACCGCCGGCGGTCCTGGCCGGCGTCCGGCTGTTGCCCGAGTACGACGCACTGCTGTGCGCCTTCGACCCCTCAGCCCGCGCGCGGTTCGTCAGCCCCGAGCACTACGAGGTGCTGTGGGCGCAGGCCAACGGAGCCCTGCGGCCACCGGTGTTGCTGAACGGCCGGCTGAGCGGGCATTGGCGACTCGCCGGCAGCGGTACCCGCCGCGCCCTGCACCTGACCATGTTCCGGGGCTCGCGGATCGACCGCGGCGACTCCACGCTGGGAGGTGCCGTGGCAGCCCTCGACGCCGCGCTGGACGTGCGGATCGGCACCGTCGCGTTCGGCTGAGCTTGCGTCGCACGGCTGAAAGCGCTTGCAGCCACGCCGCACGAAAAGCTCACCGCCACCGGGATCACGTTTATGCTCCCGGCAAGCCGACGCCGAGCCGGTGTCGGCGCCACCAGGAGTCAGGAGTCACCGTGGCCTCCCCCAACGAGCCCTCCCCGCCCACCGACCCCGAGCGGCGGTTGCCGCCGCACCACAATCCACTGCCCGAACTGAGCGGACAGGACGCCGGCGTCATCAGCCAGGCCGACTTCGAGCGCGTCCAGGCGTCCGACGAGTTCGTCGAACTGCGCCGCCGGTTCCGCAGCTTCGCCTTCCCGATGACCGTGGCGTTCATCGTCTGGTACTTCCTGTACGTGCTGCTGTCCACCTACGCGGTGGGCTTTATGTCGATCCCGTTGATCGGCTACATCAACGTCGGCATGGCGATGGGCCTGGCCCAGTTCGTCACCACCTTCCTGCTGACCTGGCTGTACGTCCGGCACGCCAACCGCCAACTGGACCCCCTCGCCGAGCAGCTGCGCAATGACCTGGAAGGCGGTGCCTGACATGCAGATGGGCAATCCCCTGCTGAACATGGGCATCTTCGCCCTCTTCGTGCTGATCACCCTGGTCATCGTCGTCCGGGTCGCTTCGCGGGCCAACCGGACCGCGACCGACTTCTACGCCGGCGGCCGGGCCTTCAGCGGACGCCAGAACGGCATCGCGATCGCCGGCGACTACCTGTCGGCGGCGTCCTTCCTCGGCATCGCCGGGGCGGTCGCGGTGTACGGCTACGACGGCCTGCTCTACTCGATCGGCTTCCTGGTGGCGTGGCTGGTCGCGCTGCTGCTGGTGGCCGAGCCGCTGCGCAACACCGGCAAGTACACGATGGCCGACGTGCTGAGCTTCCGGATGAAGCAGCGCCCGGTGCGCACGGCCGCCGCCACCTCGACGATGGCGGTGTCGTTCTTCTACCTGCTCGCCCAGATGGCGGGCGCCGGTGGACTGGTGGCGCTGCTGATGGGCATCACCGACCACACCCAGCAGGGCCTCGTGATCGCGCTGGTGGGCGTGCTGATGATCGTCTATGTGCTGGTGGGCGGCATGAAGGGAACCACCTGGGTGCAGATCATCAAGGCGGTGCTGCTGATCCTGGGCGCCGGCGTGATCTGCATCATGGTGATGTTCCACTTCGGCTTCAACCTGTCCGCGCTACTGGGCGAGGCGGTTGCCGCCAGCCCCGACGGCGTCCGGGTGATCGAGCCGATGCTGCAGTACGGCAAGGACCCGCTCAGCTTCGTGTCGCTGTCGATCGCGCTGATCTTCGGCGCCGCCGGCCTGCCGCACGTGCTGATGCGGTTCTACACGGTGCCGACCGCCAAGGAGGCCCGGCGCTCGGTGTCGTGGGCGATCGGGCTGATCGGGGCCTTCTACCTGTTCACGCTGATCCTCGGCTACGGCGCGGCGATCTTCGTGGGCAAGGAGGCCATCCTGGCTGCCCCGGGCGGCGTCAACGCGGCCGCCCCGGCGCTCGCCTTCAAGCTGGGCGGCGAGATCCTGCTCGGCGTGATCGCGGGCGTCGCCTTCGCCACCATCCTGGCGGTGGTCGCCGGCCTGACGATCACCGCGGCGGCGTCGTTCGCGCACGACATCTACAACTCGGTGCTCAAGGACGGCACGGCCACCCCGGAGAACGAGGTGAAGGTGGCGCGGATCACCGCGGTCGTGATCGGCGTCATCTCGATCGTCGGCGGCGTGGCGGCCAACGGCCAGAACATCGCCTTCCTGGTGTCGCTGGCGTTCGCCGTGGCGGCCAGCGCCAACCTGCCGTCGATCCTGTACTCGCTGTACTGGAAGCGGTTCAACACCCGCGGGTCGGTGTGGTCGATCTACGGCGGCCTGATCTCGGCGGTCGGCCTGATCGCGTTCTCGCCTGTGGTGTCGGGGCTGAAGTCGTCGATGTTCCCGATGGTCAACT
The DNA here is from genome assembly GCF_025972045.1 of Micropruina sonneratiae. GTDB lineage: Bacteria > Actinomycetota > Actinomycetes > Propionibacteriales > Propionibacteriaceae > Micropruina > Micropruina sonneratiae. The sequence goes on from NZ_JAPDHX010000001.1 coordinate 207,959, forward strand.
TCGCCTGGTTCCCGCTGACCAATCCGGCGCTGATCTCGGTGCCGCTCGGCTTCTTCCTCGGCTGGCTCGGCACGGTCACCAGCAAGGAGTTCGACGCCGCCAAGCAGTCCGAGATGGAGGTCCGGTCGATGACGGGCGCGGGCGCCGAGAAGGCCGTCGCGCACTAGCGGACCATCGGAGACGACCCCGCACAAGCGCCGTGCGCGATGCCCGGCGGCCAGGCCCCACCCCCCGAAAGGGCCTGGCTCGCCGGTGCATCGCGCACCATCGTTCCCCCCGTGAGTCGCACCGCCGGCTCGTCCCCCCGAACTGCCGGGATCAGCGACTTCAACCACTAGGTGACCGCACCCACCATCCTGATACAGGGCACTGACGGTTCCTTTTCACCGGTCGTGGCCGCCCTGATCGAGCGTGGTGGTGGGACCCTGGGCCACCTCTCGTGGGGGTCGGGCGTTCTCAGCAGCGCCCACTACTTTCGGGAACCCCGTCTGCTCTCGTGTTGCAACACGAAAGTAGCCACCGTTCCTGCGAGTAGTGGGCGTTGCTGAGAACGGCCCCTCCCCGGGAGCAGCCCTCAGGCGCGCAGCCAGGCCGTGGTGTCCGGCGGCAGCATCACGCCGGCCAGCGGGCCGGACGCCAGCAGCACCTCGCCCTCGGGCAGCGCCACGGCGTCCGGGCCGAAGTTCGTCCACGACCGGACGCCGGGCTCGCCCGCCCTTCCCGGCCGGGTGAACGCCAGGACGCCGTCGGGGGCGTCCAGCCAGGCGAAGTCACCGTCACCGAAGGCGGCCAGCTCGCGACGCAGCCCCAGCGCCGCCCGGTACAGCTCCAGGGTCGAACCCTCGACGCCGTCCTGGGCGTCGGCGGCCAACGGTGCCCAGTCGTCCGGCTGCGGCAGCCACGGGGCCGCGCCACCGGCGGGGGAGAAGCCGTAGGAGGTGCCGGACGCCGTCCACGGCAGCGGCACGCGGCAGCCGTCGCGGCCCTTGTCGGTGCCGTTGGACTGCACCCATACCGGATCCTGCAGCGCCTCGACGGGAATGTGCTCGGCCTCGGGAAGGCCCAATTCCTCGCCCTGGTAGACGTAGGCCCCGCCCGGCAGCGCAAGCATCAGCAGGGCTGCCGCCCGCGCCCGGCGAAGCCCCAGCTCGAAGTCGGCCGGCCGGCCCTCGAAGTGGACCAGGTTGCGGGCCATCTTCACCAGGCCCTGCTGCTCACGGGCATAGCGGGAGACGGGACGGGCCACGTCGTGGTTGCCCAGCACCCAGGTCGGCGGGGCGCCGACGGATGCGTGCGAGTCGATGGTCCGGTCGATCACCGCCCGGAGGTCGCCGGGCAGCCATGGCGCGGTCAGGAAGTCGAAGTTGAACGCGGTGTGCAGTTCGTCGGGCCGCAGGTACGCCACCAGCCGATGTGCCCGGCCGACCCAGATCTCGCCGCAGAACGCCCGGGACGGGCTGTACTCGTCGGCCACCGTGCGCCACTCGCGGAAGATGTCGTGCACCCTCGGCTGGTCCCAGTGCGGGTGGTCGTGCTCGGCGTCGTCCTCGAGCGGGAACTCCAGGCCGTTGAGGTCGGGCAGCGCCCAGTCCTTCTCCAGCCCGTGCGCGACGTCGATCCGGAAGCCGTCGATCCCCCGGTCGAACCAGAACCGCAGGCTGGTCTCGAACTCGGCCCTGATCGCCGGACTGCGCCAGTTCACGTCCGGCTGCTCGGGGGTGAACAGGTGCAGATACCACTGGCCGTCGGCGACGCGCGTCCAGGCCGGACCGCCGAACGTGCTCTGCCAGTCGTTCGGCGGCAGTTCGCCGCCGGCGCCGCGGCCGTCGCGGAAGATGAACAGGTCGCGCTCCGGCGAGCCCGGACCCGCGGCGAGGGCCCGCTGGAACAGCACGTGCTGGTCGGAGGTGTGGTTCGGGACGATGTCAATGATCACCTTGATGCCGGCTTCGTGGGCCTCGGCGATCAGGGCGTCGGCCTCGGCCAGGGTGCCGAAGACAGGCTCGATGTCGCGGTAGTCGCTGACGTCGTAGCCGGCGTCCTTCATCGGTGAGGGGTACCACGGGCTGATCCAGATGGCGTCGACGCCCAGCGCCGCCAGGTGGGGAAGCTTCGACCGGATGCCGGCGACATCGCCCACCCCGTCACCGTCGGCGTCGGCGAAGCTGCGCGGATACACCTGATACACCACCGCGTGCCGCCACCAGTCGTCGTCTGCGTTCCGACCCTGCATTTTCCAACCCCTTTACCGGTATAGTCTGTACCGGTAAAGTATCGTCGCGGTAGCAGCAGCGCAAGTCCCGCGGAGAGCTCGATCACAGGAGGGGGTGCCGGTGCCTAAGGTGACCCTGCAGTCCATCGCCGCCCGGCTGGGCGTCAGCCGGATGACGGTCTCGAACGCCTTCTCGCGCCCCGACCAGCTGTCGGCGCAACTGCGCGAGCGCATCCTGGCCGAGGCGGCGCAACTGGGCTACACGGGCCCCGACCCGGCCGCCCGCTCGCTGGCCCGCGGGACGTCGGGAGCGATCGGCGTGCTCTGGACGGAACCGTTGCGCCTCGCCCTCTCGGACGCCGTCACCGCCGGTTTCCTGGGCGCCCTTGCCGACGAGCTGAGCGGCGACGGACTGGCCCTGACCCTGCTGCCACCCACCGTGCCCGCCCACGACATCGCCATGGACGGCGCAATCGCCTACTCATCCCCCCTGGACTCGCCCAGCATGCGCTGGCTGCGCCGGCGCAGGGTGCCGGTCGTCGGAGTCGACATGGCTTGGCCGGACGGCCCGTCGGTGACCATCCACGACCGCGAGGGGGCCAGGGACGCCGCCGCCCACCTGCTGGGGCTCGGCCATCGCCGCATCGCCGTCCTCACCCAGGCCGGCGGGGGCGATGCGGGACCGGGAGAACGCGTCGCCGGCTGGCTGGAGGGGCTCGGCGGGATCAAGCCGGTGGTGAGCCTCGTCCACGTCTATGCCGACAACCGGGCCGTGATCGTCGACCTGCTCCGCCGGGTCAGGCCCACGGCCGTGCTGTGCCTGACCGACCTGGTCGCGGCCCAGGTGCTGGCCGTCGCCGCCGAACTGGAACTCAGCGTGCCCGGCGAGTTGTCGGTGATCGGCTTCGACGACCATCCGATCGCGGCCGGGCTCGGCCTGACCACGGTCGCGCAGGACGTGGACGCCAAGGGCCGGGCCGCCGCCCAGCTCATGCGCGACCTGCTGGCGAGGGAGGCCGGCTCGGAGGCCGAGCCGCCGGCCGGGGTCCGGCTCGGCGTCGAGCTGGTGCTGCGCGGCAGCACCGGCCCCGCCCCCTCGACCACGGGGGCTGTCCGGGGCCGCTACTAGCATGCGGCCATGCCCACACCGCAGCCCGGACGTCGCAGCCGTTGGCTGATCGTCGTCATCGTGACGGTGGTCGTGGCCGTCGGGGGCGGCTTCCTCGCCTGGCGCGCGGTGACAGACCCGCTACCCGCCGCCACCGCCGCGGCGCAGCGGGCGGCCGACGCGTTGGCCGCCCGGTCGATCGGTGACGGCTCGTTCGGTTCCAGCGTGGGCCCTGCCGAGCTCGACGACCTGGCTGCGACACTGCGCGGCATGGGCACGCTGCGGCCCACCGTCACCGTCGAGTCGGTGCAACTGCGCGACGACGGACGCGAGGGCACCGCACGGCTGCGCGCCGAATGGGTCATCCACGCCGGCAAACCGGTCTGGATCCAGGACGCCTACCTGCGGCTGGTGCGCGGCGCGGACGGCTGGACGGGGGTGTGGGACCGTGACCTGATCGCGTCCGGACTGGCGGTGGACGACCGGCTGCGCGCCGTGCGGCTGGCACCGACCCGCGGCGAGATCCTGGGCGCCGGCGACGAGCGGCTGGTGTGGAACGCCGACGCAAAGCGGATCGGGCTGGACAAGACCCTGATCGCGGCCGACGCGCAGCCCAGGGCCGCCTCCCGGCTCGCGAAGGCGGTCGGCATCGACGTCGACGCCTACGTGGCCAAGGTCGCGGCGTACGGTCCCAAGGCCTACGTCGAGGCGACGGTGATCCGCGCCGTCGGCAGCGCCGAGTGGCCCACGTTGACCGCGGCGCGGGCCGTCGAGGGTGTCAGGGTGTTCGACACCGTCCGCCCACTGGCGCTGTCACCGACCTTCGCCCGGCAACTGCTGGGCAGCGTCGGCGAGGCGACCGCCGACCTGATCGACCACTCCGACGGCACCATCCGGGCCGGCGACCTGGTCGGGCTGGGCGGCCTGCAGCGGGTGCACAATGCCGAGCTGATGGGGGTCACCGGGTTCGTCGTGCAGTCCTACCCGAAGGACCACCCCGAGGATCCGACCGAGCTGTTCCGGGTGGACTCGGTGCCCGGCAGTTCGCTGCGGCTGACCCTCGACGCCGGCCTGCAACAACGAGCCGAAGCCCTGGTGAATCGGTCCTCCGGCAGGTCGGCGGCGGTGCTGCTGCGACCCTCCGACGGGGCGATCCTGGCACTCGCCAGCCGTCCCGGCGCGACCACGGCCACCACTCAGCGGGTCTATCCCGACGACTTCGCGCCGGTGAGCGCCGTGGCCGGCGACGGCGACACGGCGGGTGCGCTGCGGCTGCTGGGCGTGACCGAGCCGTTCGGGCTGGGCGTGGACACCTTCGGCGCCGACCTCGAGGGCGGCACGCTGCGGCTGTCGCCGTTGTCCATGGCCGTGGCGACGGCCTCGGTGGCCCGGGGCAGCACCGTCGTGCCGGCACTGCTGGCCGACGAGACGTCGACCCAGGCCGCCGAGTCGATCACCCCGGCGCAGGCCGAACGGGCCCGCCGGGCCATGGTCGAGCGGGCCGGATCCACGGTCCTGGCCGGCCTCCGCAAGGCCACCGGCGCGAGGCTGCCGGCCGACGGCGATGGCAAGTTCTGGACCGTGGCGGTCCGCGGCGACCTGGTCGTGGTCGGCTACGACTCCGACAAGGGGTCGGTGGCCCTTACCGCTGCGCTGCTGCGCGCGGCCGGCTGAGGGTGGCGGGCTCCTAGACTGGCGACATGCGCCGCCTCGGATGCCTCGCCGCCCTCGTCCTGCTGAGTGCCTGCTCGATGACGGGGCCCGGCCAGACAGCTGCTCCGGGAGGCACCCCCAGTCCGGGCGGCTCGCGGTTCTCGACCGCTCCGCCACTGCCCAGCGCCGGCACGCCGTCCGGGACGCCCGTGCCGTTGCCGCAGGCGCGGCTCGAGGCGATCCGCAGCGACCTGACCGGACGCGGGGTGGCGATCGCCGATCTCGTCGTGACCAGCACCGAAGCGGTCACCTTCAACGACTCCTCGCTGGGCTGTCCCAAGCCCGGCGTCCAGTACACCCAGGCCCTCGTTCCGGGCATGCGGGTGGTGGTCCAGGCCGGCGGCCGCGACTACGACTACCGGTTCGGCCGCGGTGATACGCCGACCCTGTGCGAACAGCCGGGGCCGGGCGCCACCTCGACCACCCGCTGACCGTCCCGACCACGGCACGAAAAGCCGACGCCCCCGGGAGAACCCGGGGGCGTCGGCGTCGTGCTCAGGACCGTTACGGCGTCGGCAGCGTCAGCGCCTCATCCATTCCGGCCTTGTTGTCGAGGACGACGACCATGGTGCCCAGCGGCTGCTGGTCGGCCACTGCGTCGGCGTCCACACTCACCTCGACGGTGCGGCTGCCGTTGACCGGCACGGTGGCGAATCCGCCGTTGCTGATCGAGGGCTGCCACGGGTTGTAGCTCGCCAGTCCCGGCATCTCGTCCGCTGCCGCGGAGTTCAGGATGCTGTAGCTCGCCACCCCGTAGTCGAACGTTCCCGAGTCCTCGCTGATGCCGAGGTCACTGGCGTACACCGGCAACAGGATGGTGCTGCTGTCGGTGGGGGCCTGGGCGTAGAAGCCGGCCGCGTAGGTGGCGCGGTTGGCGATGTCGTACAGGAACACCTCGGTGATCCCGTTCGGGTCGTCGGCCCGGATGATGCCGGAGTCGTAGCTGAACACGATCCAGTCCGGGTTGCCGTCGCGGTCGCTGTCGATCAGGACGTCGAACTCCTGGGTGGCAGCAGTCGACCAGCGGCTCCAGTTGTTCACCGCGAAGACCAGCAACTGGTCGTCGCCGTCGGCGAAGGACTGCACGCCCGCCGCCCGAAGGTCGAACCCGCGACCCATGGTCGAGGACACGTCCTTCTCGTCACGCAGGCCCCAGGTGTAGAAGTCGGCCGCCGCGGGCAGCGCACCGTTGGGGTTGGTCAGCTTGACGTTGACGGTGGTCGGCGCCGCCGGCTCGGTCGGCTCCGGCGTGGGCTCGGCCGTGGTCTCGCTCGGGCTCGGGCTCGGCGAGGTGGTGATCTCGGTCGGGCTCGGGCTCGGTGAGGTGGTGGTCTCGCTCGGGCTCGGGCTCGGCGAGGTGGTGGTCTCGCTCGGGCTCGGGCTGGGCGAACCGCTCGAGCTCGGGTTCGGCTTGGGCTTGCCCCTGCCGTCGACCTTGGTCTGGACCGACTTGCCGCCGGTGATCTTCACCGTCTTCTTGCCGGTCGTCTTGGCGGTGGTGTCCACCACCGACTGGCTCGCCTCGACCATGGCCTGGGCGCGCGGCACCAGCAGGTACGGCACCCGCAGGGTGCCCTTGCCGTTGGAGCCGATCTTGATGTTGCCCGACACCTCACGCAGGTTGAACAGGTCGTCGGAACTGAGCGAGGTGCCGACGTCGGAGCCCTTCACGGTGAGCTTGACAGTGACCTTCTTGCTGCTCTTCGCCGGCACCGTCAGCAGCTTCTTGCTGAACGTGACCTTGGCCTTGCTCGACTGGGAGGTCGCTTGGTTGGCCAGCGTGAAGATGACCCGTTTGGAACCCTTGTTCACCAGCGTGATGGTCTTGGTGTAGCTCTTGGTGCCGCGGATGTTCTTGAACCCGAAGCTCAAGGTGGCCTCGGAGACCTTTCCGGCCGCGGTCTTGTGCTGGTCGCCGATCGCGTAGATCGAGGTGTTCACGACCTGCTTGGTGTCGACCAGTCCGCCGCCCAGGGTGAGCCGGTAACCGCTCACCTTGGCCGGATCGGCGGTGCTGACCAGAGCCGCGCTGATCGCGTTGGAGCTCCAGCCCTTGTGCGCCTGCCTGGCCAGCGCCGCGACGCCGGCGACGTGCGGGGCCGCCATCGACGTGCCGGAGATGGTCGCCGGACCGTTGCCGGTGCCGACGCCGGTGGACACGATGCTGACGCCGGGCGCCGAGATCGACGGCTTCAGGCCGCTGTCGTTGTTGCGCGGGCCGCCAGAGCTGAACGAGGCGTACGCCTTGAAGTCCGGATTCTGCAGGTCCTTGGCGCTCAGCGTGAGGTCCGTGCCCGCGGCCGCCACCAGGGCGGCCCCGTCCGAGCTGCGGACGCCCAGGAACGGAATGGTGACCGTGTAGGCCTCACCGGTGTCGGGGTTGCTGGTGATCTCACCCTCGACCGGCGGGTAGCTGTCCACGTTGTTGACCATGATGACCGCGTCCGCGCCGGCCTGCTGGCCGAAGATCGCCTTGGCGACCCGGGCGCAGGTGCCGCGGTTCACGATCGCGATCTGCAGCGGGGCGCTGGGGTCGGAACTGATCCCGGCGGCGGTGAACGAGGCGGTGTCGCAGCCCAGCGAGTTGGTGTTGACGATCGTGTACGGGCCTTCCGGCAGGTTGGCGCCGTTGGCGTTTACGGCGTCCATCGTGGTGCCACCGAAGCTCAGCGAGGCACCCGGGAAGGTCGCCGTGGAGTCGACCGCGGCCACGCTGACGACACCCTTGCCGGTGCCGGGCGAGCCGGTCATGTACGGGTTCGGGCCGGAGTTGCCGGCCGAGGCCACAACCACCACGCCGGCGGCCTGGGCGTTCGTCGCCGCCACCGCGGAGGGGTCGGTCGCGTCGCCGTAGGTGGAGCCGAGGGACATGTTGATGACGTCCATGTCGTGCGCCACGGCCCAGTCGATGGCCTCGGTGGTGACGTCGGTGGAGCCCTCGCAACCGAACACCTTCAGCGCGTACAGGTCGACCTTGGGCGCGACGCCCGGGCCGATCAGGAAGTCGTTGTCGGGGGTCTTGCTGTTGTAGGGGCCCTTGTAGGTGGTGCCCTCGTCGGTCACACCGTTGCCGCCGGTGGTGCCGGCCACGTGGCTGCCGTGCCCGTTACAGTCGAGCGGGTTGGCGTCCGGCTTCGGCAACGAACCCTCGACGCTCGCGTCGTAGTCGTCGCCGACGAAGTCGTAGCCGCCCTTGACCCGGGGGGCGTTGGGTCCGAAGTACTTCGGGTTGGGGGTGTCGCTCGCCTTGGCCTTGTCGAACGCCTGCACCGTGCCCGGGCCGGCGAAGTTGGCGTGGGTGTAGTCGATGCCGGTGTCGATGATCGCGACCTTGACGCCCTCACCGCGGTACTTGCTGCTCTGCCACACCTGCGGGACGCCGAGGAACGGCACGCTGGTGGCGTTGTTGATCGTCTGTTGCTGGATCGCCCGCACCGCCTTCACACCCGGCAGCTGGGACACCGCGCGCACCTGCTTGCGCGGCAGTTGGACCCGCATGCCGTTGTAGGCGGACTGCATCTGCGAGAAGACCTTGCCGCCGCGTCCGGTAATCTCCTTCTTGACCCGATCCTGGGACTTCTTCAGTCCGCTGCGGATCTGGGTGACGCGGCTCGCGGAGAGCTTCTCACCGGTCTGGCCCTCGACGACGGCGACGGGGTCGCCGGTCAGTTCGACCATGACGGTGACCTTCGCGTCGGAGTCGAGGTAGGACGGGGTGAACTTCGTGTCGAGCTTCGACGACGAGGGTGCCTCGTCGAAGCGGTCGACGCCGGTATCGGCGTAGGCGACTGTCGGGACTGCCAGGGCAAATGCGCCCGTGGCTATCAGGAGTTTCCGGCGTAGCAAGATCTGCAGCCTTTCTGCACATGGGGCGACGGGAGGAGAGATGGCCCTCCCGCGGAGGAATCTACGTAGGCCTCCGGAGGGGAGTCAACGGATCGCACAGGTGTAGTTCCCGCCTGCCACGGCGTCCGGGCGGCTGCGACACAAACCGTTACTCAGCTGTGACCTGCGGCGGGTCCGCGGCGGGCGGCTCGATGGCCAGCTCCATGCCGGCGACGGCATGGCTGAGGCCCCGGTGGTCGCGTGACCAGATCGCCCACCCGACGGTGAGTGCTCCGAAGACGACACTGAGTGCGCCGAAGTAGGGCACGGGCAGGCTGAGCACCACGTAGCCCCCGACGCCGGCCAGCAGCTTCAGCACGCGGCTGCGCGTCTCGGCGCCGGGCCGGGCGCGCGGTTCGAGGCCGACCATCGTCTCGCCGATGGTGCGGCCACGCGCCAACACCGACCAGCCCTCGACGAGCAGCGGGACACCGGTGGACAGCACGATGTCGACCCACTGCGGCAGTTGCTCGGTCGGCCACTGCAGCAGGTACAGGGCGACCACCCGCCACGCGATCGTCAGGACGCCGCCGACGGTGCCGATCACCAGCAGGTCGGCGAGCAGGCCGATCAGCCGGCGCCCCAGCGTGACCCTGGTCGTTCGAGGGGGCGGACGTCGTCGGCTGCTGAGCCGTTGCAGCGGAATGGCGAGCACCGAGCCGAGCAGTGCGCCGGTGGTGTTCACCAGCATGTCGTCGACGTCGAACACCCGGTACGCGCAGTGATAGAGCCCCCACACGCCGGTGAGCTGGGTGAATTCGATCAGCGCGGAACCGCCGAGGCCGACCAGGGCCGCCACGACGATCCCACGGCCCAGCAGCAGTCGCAGGAACACCCCAAGAGGGACGAAGAGCACGACGTTCAGCGCGACCTGCAGGAACGCCCGATTGTGCAGCAGGTTCCGACCGCCGGCGGCGATGTCGGCGAGGAACGCGAGGGGGTGCAGGTTGTGACCGACGCAGCGGAAGCCGTCGTTCTCGGGAATCGGCACCAGCGTGTACGACCACATCGCCACCGCGTAGACGGCGACCGCCAGCAGCATCGCCATGTCGGCCGGCCGGAACCTTCCGGCCCGGCGGTAACGTGCGGCGGCGACCGGGACGAAGGCCACGATGGCGAGCAGACCGCCCAGCACCAGGGCGGTCAAGGTGCTGGGTCCGAACGGGCTCAGCATGGGGTCGTTCCTCCTGGGCATCCGGGGTGGCGGGACAGTCTAGGCGCCGGGTGCGGGCGACGTCGCGCCGGGCCCGGTGCGGGCCGCCTCGGCAGGACGTGGTGCAATTGACCCGTCCGTAGATCCGATGGGAGCCCATGAACCAGCCCAGTGACACCTTCGCCCAACGCACCCGACGTCTGGCCTCCGAGGTCCAGCGGCTGCGCGACTGGGCCGGCGGGGACCCCTCCCGGCTCGGTCCGGTGGCTGATGCCCTTATCGAAGTGACCGCGCACCGGTTGGCCGGGCACGCCTGGGCCGAGGCCGCCGCGGGGGCCCAGGAAGCGGTCTCGCTGTCGGCCAAACTGCTGGCCCAGCACGGCCCGGTCGGTCCGTACACCGCACCGGCCGACGCCGTGCGTTCGATCACGGCCCTGGTGCACCTGGCGTTGATCCAGTCGGCGGCGGGGCTGCATGCGCAGGCCGAGCAGGTGCTGGCGGCGGCCTTCGGCCTGCGGACCCAACTGAGCCGGATCGACCTCGACTCGCAGCTTGAACCGCGAACGGTGGCCTGGGCACTGCTCGCCTGGTCGCGCGCCGCCCTGGCCGACGGCCGGGTGGCCGACGCCAACGCACGCATCGACGCGGCGGTCGCGCTGGCCGCCACCGACGAGGAGTTTCTGGCCGTCGACGTCGACCGCGCCGCGGCTGAAGCCCGTTGGGCGGCGGGCTGGCCGGAGCCGTCGGTGGAGTTCGCGCTGCGCGCGGTCGAACGCTACGACCAGCGGGCCTCGGCCGTCCTGCAGCGCCCCTCCTCGACGCCCGAGGGCGTTCTGGAGCGGCTCTCCGAGCCCCTGTTCGGCTTGTACAGCGAAACGGCCGACCGGGCGCTCGCGATCGGCGCGCCGGGGCTCGGGCTCGAGCTCCGCCGCCGGCTGGTCGACCGGCTCGGAGCCCTCGCGGTCCGGACGTCGGTTGCGCAACTGCAGTTGGTGTCGGCGCTGGGCGACCTCGCGGACGACCTCCGTGGCCAGCAGCGGACGGCCGAGGCGAAGGACGTGGCCGAATTGGCGTCCTCGATCGCCGGCGACACCGAAGCCGAGCAGCTGGCTCGCCGGCAGCGCGCCCGGCTGGGCAGCCCGACCTCGTGGAGTTCCCTGCCCGCGCCCGACGCCTTCGGCGTCGAGACGGGGGCGAATCAGCCGACCGGGCGGCTCGCTGCCCTGCGCGGGCCGGCGGACGCCGCCGAACAACGCCGCCGCAGCGAAACCGAGGCGGAGCTGGCGCGTCGCAGTGAAGCCGCGAGAGCGGACGAACTGGCGCGGGCCGAGCGAGAGCGCGCCGATCGCGCGGAGGCAGAGCGCCTCGCTCTCGAACGGGAGAGCGCGGAGCGGGCGGCCGCAGCGGCCGCAGCGGAGGCGGAGCGGATCGAGAACAGGCGCAAGCGTGAGGAGCGGATCGCCGAGCACGAGCGCCTCGAGCAGGCGCGGAGGGCCGAACAGGAGGCCGCGCTGCGGGCACGGGTCAGCGACGAGACCCCGCAGGAGCGCGTCGAACGCGAGGAGCTCGAGCGGCTGGCTGCGGAACTGGCCGAGCTCGAGGCCGAGGAGGCGGCCCGGGCCGAACGGGAGGCCGCCGAGTTGGCCGCGCTGGAAGCCCAACTGGCCGCCGAGGAAGCCGAACGCGAGCAGGCCCGCGCGGAGCGGGCCGAGCGGGAGCGGATCGAGGCGGAGGAGCTCGAGCAGGAGCGGTTGGCGGTCGAGCAGGCGGAGTTGGAGCGTCAGGCCCTGGCTGCGCAGCGTGCCGAAGCGGAACGGCTACGGCTGGTCGAACTGGCCGAGGCGCAGGCCCGCGAACGGGCTGAGCGTGAGGAGGCCGAGCGATTGGCCCGCGAGCAGGCCGAGCGTGCGGAGGCCGAGGCGCAGGCCCGCGAACGGGCTGAGCGTGAGGAGGCCGAGCGGTTGGCCCGCGAACGGGCTGAGCGTGAGGAGGCCGAGCAGCCGGCCACGGAACAGGCCGACCGCGGGGGCGTCGAGCAGGATCTCGAGCGTGCCCGCGCCCAGCTGGACGAGGCGTCCACCGCCGGCAAACGTCGCGACGTCCGCGCCGCGAGCGAGGAACTGGTCGATATGCTGCGCGACCGCTACGCGGCCGATCCGGAGCAGTACCTCACCGAGTTCCTGGATGCCCTGGATCAACTGGCGACCGCGCGCTGGCAGGCCGGCGACTGGTGGGGTTCGCGCGGACCGGCCAAAGAGGCCAAGACCCTGCGCAAGGCACACGGCCGGTAGCCGCGAGCCGATTGTCGGAATCCGCCAAACCTGCTCCCGCTCGACTGTGGGATCACCCCAACCACGCCGGGCGGCCCGGGCCGAATCTGCCCCGGTCCGCTCGGGTCGCCTCGCCAACCAGGCACAGACGTGGAAGATTTCTGAGCCAGGACTGTGAGCGGTCCGGGGCGATGCCTGCCCCTGGCCGCGCCAAGGAAGCGAGGAGGCGCCGGGTGTTCACGCGCATCGCGATCGTCAACCGTGGCGAGGCCGCTATGCGGCTGATCCACGCCGTCCGGGATCTCAACGCCGAACGGCCGGAGGCCGCGCCGATCACGGTGATTGCCCTCTACACCGACGCCGAGCGCACCGCCATGTTCGCCCGGGAGGCCGACGAGGCCTATCCGCTGGGGCCGGCCGCCGACCGTCCCTACCTGAACCACGAGCTGCTGATCGACGTCCTGACCCGCGCCCGGGCCGACGCGGTCTGGGTCGGCTGGGGCTTCGTCGCCGAGGACTCCGCCTTCGCCGACCTGGTCGAGAACCACGGCATCACGTTCATCGGGCCCTCCGGTGACGCGATGCGGAAACTGGGCGACAAGATCGGCTCCAAGCTGATCGCCGAAGAGGTCGGCGTCCCCGTCGCACCCTGGTCGCGGGGCGGCGTCGACACCCTCGACGACGCCTTGGCGGCCGCCGACCGGATCGGCTACCCGCTGATGCTGAAGGCCACCGCGGGCGGCGGCGGACGCGGCATCCGCAAGGTGACCGACGCCGACGAACTGGCCGACGCCTACCAGCGCACCCGCGACGAGGCGGAGCGCGCCTTCGGCTCGGGCGTGGTGTTCCTGGAGAAGCTCGTCACCGGCGCCCGGCACGTCGAGGTGCAGGTGATCGCCGACGGCCGGGGGACGGCCTGGGCGCTCGGCGTCCGGGACTGCTCGGTGCAGCGCCGTAACCAGAAGGTGATCGAAGAGTCCGCGTCACCGCTGCTGGACAGCGACCAGACCGATGAACTCAAGGCGTCCGCCGAGCGGCTCGCGCTCGCCGTCGACTACGCCGGCGCGGGCACGGTCGAGTTCCTGTACCACCCCGGCGACCGGGCGTTCGCCTTCCTCGAGGTGAACACCCGGCTGCAGGTCGAGCATCCGATCACCGAGGTCACCAACGACTTCGATCTGGTGAAGGCGCAGCTGCACGTGGCCGCCGGCGGACGTCTCACCGATCGCCCGACCGAGTTCGGCCACGCCGTCGAGGCCCGCCTCAACGCCGAGGACCCCGACCGCGACTTCGCGCCCTCCCCGGGCCGGATCACCCGGCTCGACCTGCCGGCCGGACCCGGCATCCGGGTCGACACCGGCGTCGCCGAGGGGGACAGCATCCCCGCCGACTTCGATTCGATGATCGCCAAGATCATCGCCTTCGGCCGCGACCGCGCCGAGGCGCTGGGCCGGTTGCGCCGCGCGATGGCCGAGACCACGGTGGTGATCGACGGCGGTGCCACCAACAAGAGCTTCATCCTCGACCTGCTCGACCGGCCCGAGGTGATCGGCGCCGACGGGGTCGACTGGGCCGACACCGGTTGGATCGACCGGGTCCGGGCAGAGGGCGGACTGGTGGCCGACCGGCATTCCGGCATCGCCCTGGTCGCCGCCGCCATCCAGGCCTACCAGGACACCGAAGAGTTGGAGATCGCCCGGCTGCTGGAGACCGCGCACGGCGGACGTCCGCAGGCGCAGCACTCCGTGGGCCGGCCCGTCGACCTGAAGCTGCGCGGCGTCACCTACCAGGTGACTGCGTTCCGGATCGGCCCGGCCCGCTACCGGGTGACGGTCGCGCAAGGAGAAGAATCGAGCACGGTCGAAGCGGAACTGGAGCGGCTGGACGACTTCCACAGCCGGCTCAGGGTCGGGCGGCACCGCTACCGGCTGGTCACCGCCACCCACGGACCCGTTCACCTCATCGAGGTGGACGGCGTCACCCACCGGGTGAGCCGCGACGAGGGCGGCGTGCTGCGTTCCCCGGCCCCGGCCCTGGTGGTGGCCACCCCGGTCGCCGTCGGCGATCAGGTCGCGGCGGGCGCGCCGGTGGTGGTGTTGGAGTCCATGAAGATGGAGACCGTCCTGGTCGCCCCCTTCGCCTGCCGGGTGAAGGAGTTGCTGGTCTCCACCGGCAGCCAGGTCGAGACGATGGCGCCGCTGCTGCGACTCGAGCCGGTCGCCGATGGGGCGGTGGCCGCCGACGAGCCGACGGCCACCGGTCCGGGGATCGAGCTGCCCGACGATCGGGCCGCGGAGTCCCTGCCGCAGCGTGCGCACCGGCTGCTGGCCGACCTCTCCGCCCTGGTGATGGGCTTCGACGCCGACCCGGCCTACCGTGCCCTCGCCGAATACCTGGCGACCCGCGAGGAGTTGCGTGCCGCGGGCGTCGACGTGATGGCCGGCGAGGTCGGGCTGATCGGCCTGTTCGCCGACGTTGCCGAACTCAGCCGGAACCGACCGGCGGGCGAGGACGCCAGCACCGAGTTGCGGGTGCACAGCGACCGGGAACACTTCCACCGTTACCTGCAGAGCCTGGACGTCGACCGGGCCGGGCTGTCTCGGCAGTTCACCGACCGGTTGTCGAGGGTGCTGGCCCACTACTGGGTGGACGACCTGGCCCGGACGCCGGAGCTCGAGGCGGCGGTGTTCCGCATCTTCCTCGCCCAGTTGCGGTTCGCGTCCGACTCGAAGGTGATCACCTCGCTGCTGGAGCGCTGGATCGCCGAGCCCGCCCCCGACGCCGAGGTGGCGACGAACGCCCGCGCCCAGCTGGAGCGACTGGTCCGGGCCACCCAGCGGCGTTTCCCCAGCATCGGCGACCTGGCCCGCAGCATCCGCTTCCGCTGGTTCGACCAGCCCCAGGTCGACGCCGAACGCGACCAGGTGCTGATCGGCATCGGCGACGAGGTGGCCGCACTGGCCGCCGACCCGGACGCCCCTGACCGCGAACGGCGGATCGCCGCGCTGGCCGCGGTGCCCGAGCAGACCGTCGGCTTCCTGGCCGCCCGGCTCGCCACCGGCGTCCCGGCGCAGGAGCCGATGCTCGAGGTGCTGATCCGCAAGCACTACGCCGACTACGACCTGACCGGGCTGCGCGGTTGGAGCGTCGACGGCCGGGCCGCCGCTGCCGGCGACTACCGGCTGGAGAGCCGGCCGACGCGGGTCGTCTCCACCCTGGGCACCGTCGAGGAGTTGGCCGGCGACGGACCGGTCTGTGCCGTGGTCACCGAACTGCTCGGTGCGCGCAGCGCCGGCGAGGAGGCTGTCGTCGAGCTGTACATCTCCTGGCCCGACGCACCCGACCTGGACGCCGCGGGAGCCCGGCTGGAGGAGCTGTTCGCCGATTGGTCGCTGGGCGAGCACGTCCGACGGATCGTGGTCGCGGTGTGCGATCCGCCGGCCGAACCGTCGTACCTGAGCTTCCGCTGGACCACCGCGGGCGAGATCGCCGAGGACCGCCGCATCCGCGGCGTCCACCCGATGGTTGCCCGCCGCCTCGACCTGTGGCGGTTGCGCGAGTTCGACGTGACCAGGCTGCCGGCGCCCTCCGACGTGCTGCTGTTCGACTGCGTCGCCAAGTCGAATCCGGCCGACCGCCGCCTGGTCGCGATGGCGCAGGTCCGCCAGTTGGCGCCGGTGCGGGACGAGCGCGGCCGACTGGTCGGCCTGCCGCATGCCGAGCGGGCCGTCGAGAACTGCCTCGAGGCGATCCGCCGCACCCGCGCCGCGCGCGGCAGCGAGGGCAACAAGCTCGACATGAACCACGTCTGGGTGCACGTGTGGCCGGTGATCGAACTCGATCACAAGGACATCGTCGCGTTGCAGGCGAAGATCACCCCCCTCGGCGAGGGCGCCGGCATCGAGGAGGTGCTGGCCCAGGGCCGCTTCGACCGCCCGGGCACCGGCATTGTCCCGCTGGCGGTGCGGTTCCACTACCGGCCGGGGACGGGCGTCACGGCGTCCATCGAACCCCCGCCGGCCGAGCCGCTGAAGCCGCTGGACGACTACGCTGGCCGGGTGCTGCGGGCACGCCGGCGGGGGCTGGTCTACCCCTACGAGCTCAGCGACGTGCTGGCCGGTCCCGGCGGGACCCTCACCGAACTCGACCTGGACGCCGACAGCCGGCTGGTGCCGGTGCAGCGCGACCGTGGTCTGAACACCGCGGGCATCATCTGCGCCCTGGTCACCACGCCGACCCCGCTGTATCCGGAGGGGATGACCAGGATCGCGCTGTCCGGCGACCCGACCCGTGGGCTCGGTGCGGTGGCCGAACCCGAGTGCCGGCGCATCATCGCCGCGCTCGACCTGGCCGAGCGGATGAAGATCCCGGTGGAGTGGTTCACGCTGTCGTCCGGGGCCCGGATCTCGATGGATTCGGGCACCGAGAACATGGACTGGGTGGGCGCGGCACTGCGCCGGATCATCGAGTTCACCCAGGCCGGGGGCGAGATCAACGTCGTGGTGGCCGGCATCAACGTGGGCGCCCAGCCGTACTGGAACGCCGAGGCGACGATGCTCATGCACACCAAGGGCATCCTGGTGATGACGCCGGACTCGGCGATGGTGCTGACCGGCAAGCAGTCGCTGGACTTCTCCGGCGGTGTGTCGGCGGAGGACAACTTCGGCATCGGCGGCTACGACCGGGTGATGGGCCCCAACGGCCAGGCCCAGTACTGGGCGCCCGACCTGCCCGGCGCGTTCCGCATCCTGATGAGCCACTACGCGCACACCTATGTGGTGCCGGGCGAGGCCGGGCCGCGCCGTGCGCCGACCAGCGACCCGTCCGACCGGGACGTCTCCAGCTACCCGCACGGCGGCGAGTTCGCCACCGTGGGGGAGATCTTCACCACGAACCCCGACCGCAAGAAGCCGTTCGACATCCGCACCGTGATGGCGGCCGTCAGCGATGCGGACCATCCCCGGCTGGAGCGGTGGGCCGGCATGGCGGACGCCGACACCGCCGTGGTGATGGACGTCCGGCTCGGCGGCCACTCGGTATGCCTGCTGGGCATCGAGTCCAAGCCGGTGCCGCGGGCCGGGTTCCCGCCCACCGACGGCCCCGACACCTACACCGCCGGCACGTTGTTCCCTCGCTCGAGCAAGAAGGTGGCCCGGGCCATCAACGCCGCGTCGGGCAACCGGCCGCTGGTCGTGCTGGCCAATCTCTCCGGCTTCGACGGCTCACCGGAGTCGATGCGCAACCTGCAGCTGGAGTACGGCGCCGAGATCGGCCGGGCGGTGGTCAACTTCGACGGCCCGATCGTGTTCGTGGTCATCTCCCGGTACCACGGCGGTGCCTTCGTGGTGTTCTCCAAGACGCTGAACGAGAACATGACGGTGCTGGCGGTGGAGGGTTCGTTCGCGTCGGTGCTCGGCGGCGCGCCGGCGGCGGCGGTGGTGTTCGCCGGCGATGTCGCCAAGCGGGCCGCAGCCGACTCGCGGGTCGCCGAGTTGGAGGAGCGGCTGCGCTCGGCCGAACCGGGGGAGCGGGCTCGCCTGCAGGTCAAGCTCGGCGAGATCCGATCCGCGGTCAGGGCCGAGAAGATCACCGAGGTGGCGGCCGAGTTCGACTCGGTGCACAGCATCCACCGCGCCGTCGCGGTCGGTTCGGTGGACCGGGTGATCGACCCGACGGCCATCCGGCCCGAGATCATCGCCACCATCGACGCCTGGCAGGCCAAGCACTCCCGGGCCGGCACCTAGGCGAGTCGGGGGCGCTACGATCCGGAGCATGGCGACCCTTGTGCTCACCGTGATAGGCGACGACCGGGCCGGACTGGTCAACGCGCTGGCCGAAGCCATCACCGCTCATGGCGGCAACTGGGAACGCAGCCAGTTGGCCGAGCTGGCGGGCAAGTTCGCCGGCATCGTGCTGGTGACGGTGCCGGACGAACGTGCGGACGAGCTCGCGGCGGCGGTCCGGCCGCTGGCCGGACTGCTCGAGGTTTCGGTGCACTCCGCGGCGCCGGACGCCGACCGGCCCCAGCCCCGCGACCACGTCCAGGTCGATCTGGTCGGCAACGACCGTCCCGGCATCGTGCGCGACGTGTCCGGGGTGCTCAGCAGGCACGGGATCAGCATCGAGCGGATGATCACCGAGAACCGCGAGGCTCCGATGGCCGGTGGGCGGCTGTTCGAAGCCCACCTGACCGCGCCGCTGAGTCCCGGCGCCGACCTGGACGCCGTGCAGGCCGACCTGGAACGGCTGGCGACCGAGATCGTCGTCGACATCACCGTGGCGGCAGGGTGAGCGGCCCGATGAGCAGTGAGGTGATCCGTCTCGAAGGGCCGGAACTGGCGCTCGAGGTGTTGCCGTTGGGAGCCACCCTGCACCGGTTCGAGGTGCCCGAGGCTGGCGGCGGATGGCGCAACCTGGTGCTCTCCCGACCCGACGTCACCGCCTTCGATTCGGGCTATCGCGGCGCCTCGGTCGGCCGCTACGCCAACCGCCTCGGCGACGCACGGTTCGACCTGGACGGCGTCCGATACGACCTGGTGGCCAACGAGGGTGCCAATCAACTGCACGGCGGGCCCGGTGGGTTCTCCACGCTGGTGTGGACGGTCGACGAGGTCACCGCCGAGTCGGTCACGCTGAGCCTGGTCAGTCCCGACGGCGACCAGGGCTTCCCCGGCCGGCTCGCCGTGACGGCACGGTTCGCGCTGATTCCCGGCGGCGCCCGGGTCGACTACCGGGCAACCACCGACGCCCCGACCGTGGTCAACCTGACGACGCACCCGTACTTCCGGTTGGGCGGTGACGACATCGAGGGCCACACCCTGACCGTGCACGCGAGCAGCTACACCGCCGTCCGCCCTGACCTGATCCCGACCGGGGAGGTCGTCGGCGTCGCCGGCACCGCCCTCGACCTGCGCCGGGGACGCCTGCTGGCCGACGCCCTGGCCGACGTGGTGACCGAGGGGATCGACGCGGGTGGCGGCATCGATCACAACTTCGTGGTCGACGGCGAGGGGCTGCGCGACCACGTCAGGCTGGCCGGTCCCGACGGCCACGTGCTCACGGTGCGCAGCGACGCACCGGCCGTCCAGGTCTATTCGGGTGAGGCGTTCGGCCGGGCAGGGGTGGCCGTGGAGCCGCAGAACTATCCCGATGCACCCAACCACGCCGGTTTCCCTTCGGCCGTGCTACGCCCCGGGCAGGCGTACCACACCGCCACCGAATGGCTGGTCGCACTGGGCGGGTGACCACCCCGGCTCGGCCGCACCACTACCCTGCTGGTCATGCTCGTCCTGCTGTCGCCCGCGAAATCCCTCGACTTCGAGTCGCCGCCGGCCACCCGCAAGCACTCCGAGCCGCGGCTGCTGGACCGGTCGGAGCAACTCATCGAGGTGATGCGGCGCAAGTCGCCGGCCGAACTGGCCGGGCTGATGCATATCTCCGACGAGCTCGCCGCCCTGAACGCTCAGCGCTACGCCGACTTCAGCACCCCGTTCACCCCGCGCAACGCACGGGCCGCGGTGCTCGCCTTCGCCGGGGACGTGTACCAGGGACTGGCGGCGCGGCAGTGGGACGCCCGCGACCACACCGAGGCGCAGAAGACGGTGCGCATCCTGTCCGGGCTGTACGGGGTGTTGCGTCCGCTCGACCTGATCCAGCCGTACCGACTCGAGATGGGGCTCCCCGTGGCGACCGACCGCGGCAACAGCCTGTACGCGTTCTGGGGGTCGACCATCACCGACCTGCTGCGGGCCGACCTGGCCGAGTCGCCCGGGGCGGACGTCGTGATCAACCTCGCCTCCGAGGAGTACGCCCGGTCGGTCCGCTTCGACGAGTTGGGTAGCCCGGTCGTCTCGCCGCGTTTCGAGGACACCAACGCCCGCGGCACCCGCGGCGTCATCTCGTTCTTCGCCAAGCGGGCCAGGGGCACGATGGCGGCCTGGCTCGTCCAGGGGCGGATCCGCAGCGCCGCCGCCCTGAAGCGGTTCGACGCCGGCGGCTACCGTTTCGACCCGGACGCCTCGAGCCACGGCCAGCCCGTCTTCGTGCGGCACTACGCGGACCGGCTGACCGCCGGCTGACGGACTCAGGCGTGCACGACCGCCTCGACGTTGTTGCCGTCCGGGTCGCGCACGAACGCCCCGTAGTAGCCGGGGTGGTACTCGGGCCATTCCCGCGGGGCGTGCAGCTGCTCGGCCCCGAGCGAGACGGCCGCGTCGAAGAAGGCCTGCACCTGCGCGCGGTCGGCGGCGCTGAAGGCGATGTGGCATTCCCTGTTCGACGGCGCCGCAGCCGTCGCCCCGATCCAGAAATCCGGGTGGCCCTCGGTGCCGTAGCCGATGGCCTGGCCGAAGTCCATCTGCCGGGTCAGGCCCAGCACGCCCAACACGGTGTCGTAGAAGCGAGCCGAGGCGCCCATGTCTGACACCTGAATGCCGAAATGATCCATCATGGGCACCACTGTGCCGGGCGGCCCCGACAAAAGCCGGGCACTCCGCCCACCGCCCACGCGGCGCGCTTCGTCCTAACCGACGGCTCTGTTGCCGACGGTGCCGGCTTCGGCGACAAGCCGATGGTGGGCGGATTCTCGATCGTCGAGGTCGACACCCCGCAGGAGGGCCTGGACTGGGCTGCCAGGATCGCGGCCGCGGGTCGCTGCGCTTAGGAGGTCCGCGAGATCATGTACGACCCCGAGTCCTGAGACTCCCGCGGCTGCCGCCCACGGCCGGCTCACAGCCGGTCGATCACCTCGTCCAGCATCCGTTCGGTCAGCTTGCCGGTGAAGGTGTTCTGCTGGCTGACGTGGTAGCTGCCGACCAGCCGGACCGTCCGGTCCCCGGCCACCAGCAGTGCTTCGGCGCCGTGGCCGAAGCGTGGCTTGGGCCGCGGCACCGTCCAGCCCAGCCGTCGCGCGGCGGCCAGGGCGGCGTCCCAGCCGATCGAACCCAGCGCCAGCATCGACCGCAGCCTCGGTAGGGCCAGCTGCAGCTCGCGGTCCAGCCAGGGCGCGCAGGTGCCCCGCTCGAGCGGTGTCGGCTTGTTGTCCGGCGGTGCGCAGCGCACCGCCGCCACGATCCGGACGCCGGCGAGCCGGAGCCCGTCACCGGCGTGCACCGAGGTGGGTTGCGAGGCGTAGCCGGCGCGGTGCAGCGCCGCGTACAGCCAGTCGCCGGAGCGGTCCCCGGTGAACATCCGGCCGGTCCGGTTCGCGCCGTGCGCGGCCGGCGCCAGCCCGACGATCAGCACCGCGGCGTCCGGATCGCCGAACGAGGGCACCGCACGCCCCCAGTACGGCTGGGCGGCGAACGCGGCCCGCTTGCCTCGCGCCACCCCTTCGCGCCACGCCACCAGCCGAGGGCACGCCCGGCAGACCGACACCAGCGCGTCCAGTTCGCCCACCCCGGACGCCCCGGCGGCCAGCGCGCGCACCTGGGCGGCCACCTCGGCCACCGGGGTGGCAGCGGTCGCCGGATCGCCGGGCCAACCCGTCCCCGGCGCGACCGGCGACGAGAAAACCGCTTCCGACAAGGGATGACGAAGCGTTGCGTCGTCGTCGGCGCTAGCCATCGGTTCTCCTTCCGCGCGGGCAGGCGCACCACTAGGGTGGCGGACATGCACGGCACCATCCTGCACGCAGCCGGCGACGTCCGCTTCGAGGAGCGGCCCGATCCCGAGCTCCGCACCCCCACCGACGCGATCGTTCGGGTCACCGCGACCTGTGTCTGCGGTTCCGACCTGTGGCCCTACCGCGGCATCAGTCCGGTCACCAAGCCGCGGCCGATCGGTCACGAGTACGTCGGCGTCGTCGAGGCGATCGGCCAGCAGGTGACCGGCCTCGAGGTCGGCCAGTTCGTCGTCGGGCCGTTCTTTGCCTGCGACAACACCTGCCCGCACTGCCGGGCCGGTTTCCAGTCGGTCTGCGAACAACTCGACTGGTACGACGGGTGCCAGTCCGAGTTGCTGCGGGTGCCGCTCGCCGACGGCACGCTGGTCGCCGCGCCGGAACAGCCCGACGACGACCTGATCCCGAGCCTGCTCACTCTCTCGGACGTGATGGGCACCGGCTGGCACGCCGCCACGATGGCCGGTGTCCAGCCCGGCATGACCGTGGCCGTGGTCGGCGACGGTGCCGTCGGCCTGTGCGGCGTGCTGGCCTGCGCGCAACTTGGTGCCGCACGGGTGATCGCGATGAGCCGGCACGAGTCCCGGCAGCGGGTCGCCACAGCCTTCGGCGCCACCGACATCGTCGAGGAGCGCGGGGTCGAGGGGGTTACCCGGATCAACGAACTCACCGACGGCGTCGGCGCCGACGCGGTGCTCGAGTGCGTCGGCACCGGCGACGCCATGCTGCAGGCGCTGAGCTGTGCCCGGCCGGGGGCGATGGTCGGCTATGTCGGGGTGCCGCACGGCGTCGAGTTGCCGGTGCGGCAGATGTTCGAGCGCAACGTGGGGGTGCGCGGCGGGATGGCGCCGGTGCGCAACTACCTGCCGCAGCTGATGCAGCGGGTGCTGGCCCGCGAGATCGAGCCCGGCCTGGTGTTCGACCTGGAGCTGCCGCTGGCCGAGGTCGCCCAGGCCTACGCCGCGATGGACGATCGCCGCGCCATCAAGGCGCTGCTGCGGCCCTGACTCCGACGCCCGGGCCTACGTCGACTGGGGTAGCCGCTTGGTGCCCCGGCGCACGCTGCGCGGAGCGGAGGGCGGCGGCACCACCGGCCCGATGTCGCCGTCGGGTGCGGTGTCGAGATCGACCACGACCGGCGCGTGGTCGCTCGGACCGGTGCCCTTGCGGGCCTGCCGGTCGATCCAGGCGGCGGCCACCCTGGACGCCGTCGCCGCATCGGTGAGCACCAGGTCGATCCGCATCCCCAGGTCCTGGTGGAACATCCCGGCCCGGTAGTCCCAGTAGCTGAACACCCGTCGGCCGGGCCAGCGGTCGCGCACGACGTCGTGCAGGCCGAGGTCGAGCAGCGCCTGCAGCGCGGCCCGCTCCGGGGCAGTCACGTGGGTGTGTCCCAGGTAGGCGGCCGGGTCGAACACGTCGGCGTCGGTGGGCGCGATGTTGACGTCGCCGCACAGCGCCACCCGCTGCGGTCCGGCCGCCACTGCGTCCCGCAGTGCCCGCAGCCAGGCGAGCTTGTAGACGTAGTGATCGGAGTCGGGCACCCGGCCGTTCGGTACGTACAGGCTGTGCACCCGCACCCCTGCGCAGTCGGCGCTGATCGCCCGGGCCTCGGCGTCGGGGAAGCCGGGCATCGCCGGGAAACCACGCTCGACGTCGGCCAGACCGACCCGGGAGAGCAGGGCCACGCCGTTCCATTGGCCCTGGCCGTTGCTCGCGAACTCGTAGCCGCGTTGCGCCAGCGGTTCGCCGAGCAGGTCGGCGAAGGCGGCGTCGGTCAGCTTGGTCTCCTGCAGGCAGACCACGTCGGGACGCCGCTCGTCCAGCCAGGGCAGCAGCCGTGGCAGTCGCTGCTTCACCGAGTTGACGTTCCAGGTCGCCAGGCGCATGACCCCAAACTAGTACCGCGCCCCGCCAGCCCGACCCGGTGCGGCGCCGGTCGGCGTGCTGTGTAAGAATCGGGGATCGCGAAACCTACCCCCGAGCGGAGTGTTGATGCAGGACTGCGAGGCCTGCGGCGAGCGGTTGCCCGCCGACGCCGTCCGCTGTCCGGGCTGTGGCGCCGCGGTCGCGCCGGCTCCGGAGGCGTCCGTGGGAGTGCCGACCCGGTTCGGATCCGATCAGGCGCAGCCGGACACCTGGCCGACGCAGCCCGAGTTCGACCCCCCCGAGCACGAGCCGATGCAGCCGTCCGCCCGGGAGGCAGAGCCGGACAGTCCCGACTTCGATCCGGACGAGTCCAGCCATTTCCAGGTCGGCTATGCGAGCCGCCGCACCATCAAGAACAACGTGGCGCTGGTCGCGATCGCCGTGGCCCTGGTCGCCGCGGTGTCGTCGCTGGCCTGGTTGATCGGTCAGACCGTCGGGTCGCGCAGCAACGGCGGGACACAGCCGACGGTGTCGGCGTCCCCGACGGTGTTGAGCACCACCCCGCCCCGCGGGTCGGTGGTGTGCACCACCGAGGTCACCCGCAGCGACAACACCACCTGCGTCGTCGCCACCAGGGTGCTCTCGGCGGTGCGCCGGCTCGGCACCGACCTGCCGAGCACGTTCCGGGTCACCATCGAGAGCCCCCAGACCAACAAGAACGTCACCTTCGTGTGCCGGATCAAGTCCTGGATCGTCTGTTCGGCCAAGGACGACGTCGTCGTCAACGTGATGCGCCAGGCCTGAGCGCCGGGCGGATCAGCCTGGGTCGGACGCGATCCGGGCCGAGGTGAGCGTCGCTGCACGGAGCTTCGACCACAAGGTGTGCACCGTCAGCGTGGTGAGCGTGGCGGGCGGGTAGCGGAACGCGATCGTCGACTTCGCGGCGGCGTCCGAGGAGTTGTCGGCCAGCAGGTGCGCCAGGGCGGGAATCCCCGGCGCGTGGCCCACCACCAGCACCCTGGAGAAACCGTCGGGCACGGTGAGCAGCTGCTGCAGGATGCTGTTCGCACCGGCGTTGTAGATCTCGTCGCGGGACCAGACCGGTACCCGCAGCCCGAGCGCCTCGGCGGTCTGCAGGGTGCGGGTCGCCGAGGACGCCAGGATCAGCTCGACCCCGGCGTCGCGCAACGCCGCACCGACTCCGCGGGCCTGCGCCACCCCTCGCGCGCTCAACGGGCGGGCGTGGTCGCCGTCGGGCCCGGGCGACTGCCACTGCGCCTCGGCATGCCGGAGCAGGTGCAGGGTTCTCACGTCACTCCGTGCGGGTGAATTCGTTCTCGTAGTCGGTACCGGACGCACGCCTCCAGCTCTCGAAGATCTCCTTCTCGGCCTCGGTGCGACCCACCCAGACCGCGCCCTCGACCGACTTGCCGGGCTCGAGGTCCTTGTAGACGGCGAAGAAGTGCTCGATCTCGAGCAGCGTCAGCTGCGGCAGGTCCTTCAACTCGGTCAGGTAGTCCTGGCGCTGGTCGGCGACCGGAATGCACAGCACCTTGTCGTCGCCGCCCATCTCGTCGGTCATCCGGAACATGCCGATCGCCCGGCACTCGATGAGTGCCCCCGGGAAGGTGGCCTCCGGCACCAGCACCATCGCGTCCAGCGGGTCGCCGTCCTGCCCCAGCGTGCCCTCGATGAAGCCGTAGTCGTTGGGGTACTGGGTCGAGGTGAACAGCGTCCGGTCGAGCCTGATCCGGCCCGTGTGGTGGTCCATCTCGTACTTGTTCTTCGTACCCTTGGGGATCTCGATCGTCACGTCGAAGTGCAGGCTAGGCTGAATCTTCGGGCGGGTGTAGTCGGCCACTGATGTTCCCCTTCCGGTGGGCTGACATGATGGCGTGGATGTCGGATTCGAGACTATCGCCAACCGAGCCGCAGGCACCATGCCGCGGCTAGGCGGGACGGTTGCGCGGCTGGGCCGCACGGCGGTGCTGATCGTGCTGGCCGTGATCGTGCTGGGGGCTGCGGTGCTGCTCGCCGTGCCGCAGTGGCGCGACGCGGTGCTGCCCAGCTCGACGGTGACCCTCAGCGCCGGACCGCCGGCCGGCTGGCGTCAGCCGAGCACCGCGGCCCCGGCGCAACTGCCGCTCGAGGCCGCCGAACCGGCGCCCGCGCCGGCGGCGTCCGAACTGAAGAAGGCCATCGCCGACCTGCCGGCCGGGACGGCCGGCCGCACCGGGGTCGTCGTGGTCGACCCGCAGACCGGACGGACGCTGGTGAGCTCCGGCGACCGTCCGATGATCCCGGCCTCGACGATGAAGCTGCTCACCAGCGTCGCGGTGCTGGACACCCTCGGCGCGGACCGCACCTTCGCCACCAGCGCGCTGCTCGCCGGCCGCTCGACCGTCGTGCTGCGCGGGGGTGGCGACCCGCTGCTCACCGACGCCAGGACGACCGGCAGGGCCTCACTGGCCGACCTGGCCGCGAAAACCGCGGCCGCGCTGAAGCGAGCCGGAACCGACACGGTCACCCTCGGTTACGACGCGACGCTGTTCACCGGGGCGTCCTGGCACCCGCGCTGGACCGAGAACTACCAATGGTCGGTGGGCCGGATCAGCGCGCTCAGCGTCGACGGAGGCACCGACACCAACGGGAAGGCCCGCAGGGATCCCGCCGCCGCGGCGGCGAAGCGGTTCGCCGCCCGGCTCGAGAAGGCGGGCATCGGCGTCACCTCGACGCGCTCGATGCGCACCCCGTCGGACGCCGACGAGCTGGCCTTTGTCTCCTCGCCGCCGGTGCAGCAGCTCATCGAACACACCCTGCGGTACAGCGACAACACGGCGATCGAGACCCTCGCCCGGCACACCGGCGTCGCCGCCCACGACGGTGCGGACTTCGCCGGCGCCGAGCAGGCGGTCCGGACGGCCCTGAAACGGCTCGGGCTGTGGCGCTCCGGCATGCGCAACGACGACAGCAGCGGGCTCAGCCGGGAGAACCGGGTCAGCCCGGGCGTGTTGGCGAAGGCGATGCGGCTGGTGCTGACGCAGGACGGGTTGCGCAGCCTGATCGTGGGGTTGCCGGTGGGCGGCGTCACCGGCACGCTCTACGACCGCTTCGACGACGCCCGCGAGCGGGCCGGACGCGGCGTCGTGCGGGCCAAGACGGGCAGCCTGCGCGACGTCAGCACGCTGGCCGGCTACCTGATCACCGCCGACGGCTCACCGTTGGCCTTCGCGGTGATGGCCAACGAGGTGACCCGGCCGCTGGCCACCCGCGACTGGATCGACACCACGGTCGCGGCCTGGTCGACCTGCGGCTGCTGAGGGCGCACAGGCGGCCAGTAGGCTGCCCCCCATGAGCGCGGTTCCCGGGGTCGACTGGCGGGTCGTGACGGCGACCGCCCGGCTGCTCACCCCGGCCGGCCCCGATCTGCCCCGCAACGAGGCGGCCGCCGCGGTCGCCGACCTGCGAGCCTGCGCGGCGCGGGCGACCGAGGCGGTCGCGGCGGCGAGCGCACTGCCCGGGCCGGTCGACGCGGCCGTGCTGGTGGTCGATCGCGAGGGCTGGGTGCAGGCGGCCTCGTCGATGGCCGAGGCGATGCTGGGGGGCGTCGGACAGGCGCCCCTGGTCACCTTGGGCGAAAGGGTCGGCGGCCGGCTGGCCGGCGCCCAACTGGGCGCCGCCTTCGCGTTCGTGGGCACCCGCATCCTCGGCCAGTTCGACCCCTACTCGCCGCAGCGGCGGCTGCTGCTGGTCGCGCCCAACATCGTGGCCGTCGAGCGGGCCATGGGAGTCGAACCGCACGGCTTCCGGCAGTGGGTGTGCCTGCACGAGGAGACGCACCGCTTCCAGTTCGGCGCCGCGCCGTGGCTGGCCGGGCACCTGCTGGGCCTGATGGCCGTCGTCTTCGACGACTCCGGCGCCGACGCGCGGCGGGGGCTGTCGCTGCTCAGCCCCGGCCAGGCGTCCGGGGTGGACGAGATCACCGCCGTGATGTCGCTGCTCGAGGGCCACGCCGACGTGATGATGGACGCCGCGGGCGCCGGCCTCGTGCCACAGGTCACCCGGCTGCGGGCCGCGGTCGAGGCGCGCCGGGACGCCCCCGGCTGGTTCCAGTTCCTGTCGAGGGTGCTGGGACTGCGGGCCAAGCGCGAGCAGTACCTGCACGGAGCCACTTTCTGCCGCGCGGTGATCGCCGCGGCCGGTGTCGAGGCGCTGAACGTGGCGTTCACCGCACCCGAGGCGCTGCCGACCCCGGCCGAGCTGCACGACCCGCAACGCTGGCTGAACCGCGTGCCGGCCCGGGTCGGCTGATGGCCCGGCGGGCGCTCGGACCCGCCACCCTGGCGGTGGTGGCCGCGGTCGCCGACGCGCACGACGGCGAGGACGTTGTCGTCGCCTGCTCCGGTGGGGCCGATTCGCTGGCCCTGGCGTTCGCCGCCCGGGTGGTCGCCGCTCGGCGCGGCGTCGGCGTCCGGGCCGTGGTGGTCGACCACGGCCTGCAGGCCGGCTCCGCCGAACACGCCGCGGCGGTGGTGGACGGGCTGGGCCGGCTCGAGCTGGCGGCCGAGGGGGTCACCGTCGAGGTGCGCGACGACGGCAGCGGTCCCGAGGCGGCCGCGCGGGCGGCCCGCTACGCCGCGCTCACCGCCAGCCTGCGACCCGGCGAGGCGTGCCACCTCGGCCACACCCGCGACGACCAGGCGGAGACGGTGCTGCTCGGACTGGCGCGGGGCTCCGGCGTCCGTTCGCTGGCCGGCATGCCCGGCCGCCGGGACCGGTTCGTCCGCCCTCTCCTGGGCCTGCCGCGCAGCGTGACCAGGGACAGCTGCGCCGAGCTCGGCCTGCGACCCTGGCAGGACCCGCACAACGCCGAGCTGCGGTTCACCCGGGCACGGGTGCGGCACACGGTGCTGCCCGTCATCGAGGCCGAGCTCGGCCCGGGCATCGCCGCCGCGCTCGCCCGGACCGCCGATCTGGCCCGCGAGGACGCCGACGCCCTGGACGCCGTCGCGGCGCAGGTGCCCACTCCCGACGAACTGCCGTGCGACGCCGTCGCCGACCTGCCGGCAGGGGTGCGGTTGCGGGTGCTGCGGCGGTGGCTGCGGGCCCGTGGGGCGGGCGAGCTGTCCCGGGGGCACACCCTGGCGGTCGACGCGTTGATCACGGGGTGGCACGGCCAGCGCTGGGTGGAGGTGCCGGGGCTGCGGGTGCTGCGCCGCGACGGGCGGCTGCTGGCGTTCGCCGATTCGGCCCGGTGAACGACCCCGTCCGGTGCGCGGTAGGGTGCGCGTGTGGATGCCAGCGACATCAGCGACGACCTCACCGACGTGCTCTACACCGCCGACCAGATCCAGGCCCGGCTCACCGAGCTGGCCGCCGAGATCGAGGCCGACTATGCGGGCCGTGACCTGCTGCTGGTCGGCGTCCTCAACGGCGCGATCATGGTGATGGCCGACCTGTCCCGGGCGCTGACCAGGCACTGCGAGATGGACTGGATGGCGATCTCGTCCTACGGCTCGGGCACCCAGTCCTCCGGGGTGGTGCGCATCCTGAAGGATCTCAACACCGAGCTGGAGGGGCGCCACGTGCTGGTGGTCGAGGACATCGTCGACACCGGCCTGACCCTCGCCTACCTGATCCAGAACCTGAAGTCGCGGCACCCGGCCAGCCTCGAGGTGGCCGCCATGTTCCGTAAGCCGGAGGCACTGAACAGCCCGGTCGAGGTGCGCTACGTGGGCTACGACCTGCCCAACGAGTTCGTCGTCGGCTACGGACTCGACTACGCCGGCCGCTACCGCAACCTGCGTGACGTCGGCACCCTGTCGCCGCACGTCTACTCCTGACCGGCCACGTCCGCCCGTCTATCCTTGGGGCTCGGCGGCGTCAGCCGTCCTGACAAAGGTGGGTAATGAAGGCTCAACGACTGTTCCGCGGACCGATCCTGTGGATCATCCTGGCGTTCCTCGGGATCGCGTTGCTGATCGACTACATCGGCAATGCCAACGGCTACACCGAGAAGCCCACCTCCGAGGTGGTGGCGCTGATCAACAGCGACACCCCGCTCAAGGAGGTCGTGCTGGTCGAGGGCGAGCAGGAGATCCGGGTCGAGCAGTCCGACGGAACCAAAGTCCGGGCCAACTGGATCGGCACGCAGAGCCAGGAGATCATCGAACGGCTGAACGCCCGGGTCGCCGGCGGGTCGCTGGAGAACTGGCGCGGCGAGGTCCCGCAGCAGGGCATCTGGAGCATGCTGCTGTTCACCGTGGTGCCGTTCGTGGTGATCGGCCTCATCTTCTTCTTCCTGCTCAGCCAGATGCAGGGCGGCGGCAACCGGGTGATGGGCTTCGGCAAGTCGAAGGCGAAGCTGGCCACCAAGGACACGCCGCGCACCACCTTCACCGACGTCGCAGGCTGTGAGGAGGCGATCGAGGAGCTGCAGGAGATCCGCGAGTTCCTCTCCGAACCGGCCAAGTTCCAGGCCGTCGGCGCCAAGATCCCCAAGGGCGTCCTGCTGTACGGCCCGCCCGGCACCGGCAAGACGCTGCTGGCCCGCGCGGTGGCCGGCGAGGCGGGCGTCCCGTTCTTCTCCATCTCCGGCTCCGACTTCGTCGAGATGTTCGTGGGCGTCGGCGCCAGCCGGGTCCGCGACCTGTTCGAGCAGGCCAAGGAGGCAGCCCCGGCGATCGTCTTCATCGACGAGATCGACGCCGTCGGACGCCACCGCGGCGCCGGCATGGGCGGCGGCCACGACGAGCGCGAGCAGACCCTGAACCAGCTGCTGGTCGAGATGGACGGCTTCGACGTGCGCGGCGGCGTGGTGCTGATCGCGGCCACCAACCGGCCCGACGTGCTCGACCCCGCGTTGCTGCGGCCGGGCCGCTTCGACCGGCAGATCCCGGTGGAGGCGCCCGACATGCAGGGCCGGCTGCAGATCCTGCGGGTGCACGCGGCCAACAAGCCGATGGCGCCGGACGCCAACCTCGAGTCGGTCGCCAAGCGGACGCCGGGCTTCACCGGCGCCGACCTGGCCAACGTGCTCAACGAGGCGGCGCTGCTGTGCGCCCGGCAGAACCAGCGCTACATCACCAAGGAGCATCTCGACGAGGCGATCGACCGGGTGATCGCCGGCCCGCAGAAGCGCAGCCGGATCATGAACGAGCGCGAACTGCTGATCACCGCCTACCACGAGGGCGGACACGCGCTCGTCGCGGCGGCCATGCCCGGCACCGACCCGGTGCAGAAGGTGACGATCCTCCCCCGCGGCCGGGCCCTCGGCTACACGATGGTGATGCCCGATTCCGACAAGTACTCCAAGACCCGCGGCGAACTGCTCGACCAGCTCGCGTACATGATGGGTGGCCGGGCAGCCGAGGAACTGGTCTTCCACGACCCGACCACGGGCGCCGCCAACGACATCGAGAAGGCCACCAACGTGGCCCGGGCGATGGTCACCCAGTACGGCATGACCGAGCGGCTGGGCGCGGTGAAGCTCGGCAGCGACTCCGACGAGCCGTTCCTGGGGATGCAGGCGGGCATGGGTTCGGGGCA
The DNA here is from genome assembly GCF_025972045.1 of Micropruina sonneratiae. GTDB lineage: Bacteria > Actinomycetota > Actinomycetes > Propionibacteriales > Propionibacteriaceae > Micropruina > Micropruina sonneratiae. The sequence goes on from NZ_JAPDHX010000001.1 coordinate 239,336, forward strand.
CCGCGACTACTCCGACGCGATCGCAGCGGCCATCGACGAGGAGGTCGCGAACCTGATCAACACCGCCCATCAGGAGGCGTTCGACTGCCTGCGCACCAACCGCGAGGTGCTCGACGAGCTGGTCCGCCAGTTGTTCGAGAAGGAGACCCTCGACAAGGAGCAGGTGGCAAAGGTGTTCGAGCCCCTGGTGCGGCACCCGAAGCGGCCGGCCTGGACGGGCTCGGAGACCCGGGAACCCTCCGACGTGCCCCCGGTCGACCCGCCGCCGCCGGCGCCCCGGCCCGAGCCGACCTACGGGCCTCCGCTGCTGGGGCCGAACGGCAAGATCCAGGTGCCGGTACCCTCCGGCGGACCGGGCTCCGGCCCGATGCCGCCGCACGACATCGGCCCCTCGGGCCCGCAGCAGCCGCCGCCGTGGCAACCGCCCTACGGCCAGCAGCCACCGTCGGGCCAGCCGCCCACGCAGCAGCCGCCGAACCCGGGCTGGGGTTCACAGCAGGGGAGCTGACGTGGCCGTCGACCAGTCCCGGGTCGCCGCCGCGGTGCGCGAACTGCTCGCCGCGATCGGTGAGGACCCCGACCGCGAGGGCCTGCTCGACACACCGGCCAGGGTCGCCCGCGCCTACGCCGAGATGTTCGAGGGCCTGGACGCCGACGCCGCCGACGTGCTCGGCACCACCTTCGACATCGCCCACGACGAACTGGTGCTGGTCAAGGACATCGAGGTGTGGAGCACCTGCGAACACCACCTGGTGCCGTTCACCGGCGTCGCGCACGTCGGCTACATCCCCGCGGTCGACGGCCGGATCACCGGCCTGAGCAAGCTGGCCCGACTGGTCGACGTGTTCGCTAAGCGCCCGCAGGTGCAGGAGCGGCTGACCACGCAGATCGCGGACGCCCTGGTCGAGCACCTGCGTCCGCGCGGGGTGATCGTCGTGGTCGAGTGCGAGCACCTGTGCATGACCATGCGTGGCGTCCGCAAGCCCGGGTCGCGCACCGTCACCTCTGCCGTGCGGGGCGCCCTGCGCGACCCCGCTACCCGGGCCGAGGCGATGAGTCTGATCCTGGGCTGACCCGCATGGCCTGAAATGGGGACGGTTCCTTTACAGGCCACGCTGAGGCGCCCGGCCGGCGACGTAGCTGCCCTTGTGACGTGTGGCGTCCGGCACAGGCAGGTACGTGCTTTAGCAGGCAGCTTCCCGGGACGCCGGGCGCGGCGTTCGGCGTTCGCCCCGAGTTGTCCACAGATTTTGCCGTCGGGATCGCCCGGTCGGCCGCCCGCGCCCGTCGGAGGCACACACTGAGTCGATGCGCACCCCGAAGCCCTGCGTACTGCCGAAGCGTCCAACCACCCGCGCCGACCTGCTCGCCTCGGGAATGACCCAGCAGATGATCCGGACGGCCCTGGGCGCCGGGCGGCTGCACCGCGTCAGACGAGGCGTGTTCATCGATGCCGCCCTCTGGCCGCCGGAGCCGCGCGAGCAGCACCTCCTGCGGGCGGTGGCCGAGCGCGAGCTGTTCCCCGAGGGCGTGCTCAGTCACCAGTCGGCGGCAGCGGCGTGGCAGTTGCCCCACCCGGGATTCACCGCGTGGCACGATCTGCCGGTCAGCATCACCCTGCCTCGGGGTTCCCGCTCGCGCACCGGTGCGGTCATTCACCATGTGGGGACGCTTCCCCCCTCCCAGGTCACCGTCGACGCCGAGGGGCGACGGCTGACGTCGCTTGCGCGCACCGCGGTCGACGTGGCGGCCGGACGTGCCCTGCCCGAGGCGCTGGTGGTGTTCGATGCGGCCGCTCGGCTGCTCTGCGCCGCGATGGTGGTCGGCCCGCGCCGCTCCGACTATGCCAACCACCGATTGATCGCCGCAGCTCGCGAGGCCTTCGAGCAGGCCGCGCTCACCCGGCCACCGGCCGGGCTGCGGCCGGTGATCGCGCTGGCCGACCCGTGCCGTGAATCCGCACCCGAATCGCTGTCCGCGGGCCACTTCCATCTGGCGGGGCTGCCGCGGCCGGAGTGTCAGGCCAGATTGAACACCGCCGTCGGCACCCTCTACCCGGACTTCTACTGGTCCGAGCAGCAGCTGATCGGCGAATGCGACGGTGCCGTCAAGTACACCGACCCCTCCGGATATGTGCGCGAGAAGGAGCGTGAGCAGGTGCTGCGTGACCTCGGCTACCGGATGGTGCGCTGGCAGGCCAAGGAGATCATGCTGGCCCCGGCGGCGGTCATCGAACGGGTGAGCCGCGCGTTCGGCTGACTCGCGAACCACCTTGTGGTTGATACCAGACGCAGGGTGTCGGGCTCGTCAGGGGCGGACCAGGTTATGGTTGATACCGATACCCGCCGGGGGTATCCATAGCAACCACAACCTGGTTCGCGGACGTCAGGCGTCGCACGGGGCGTCGCAAATCAACAACAGCCTGGTCCGCGGGCGAACCGCTACGCTGCGGCCGTGATCCTGTTGCCGGACGCTGGGCGCACCCTGGTGATGGGCATCCTCAACGTCACCCCCGACTCGTTCTCCGACGGCGGCGACTTCCTCGCCGCCGAGGCGGCGATCGCCCACGGACGGCGGTTGTTGGCCGACGGCGCCGACCTGGTCGACGTGGGCGGCGAATCCACCCGGCCGGGCGCCGAACGGGTGCCGGTCGAGGAGGAGCTGCGGCGGGTGCTCCCGGTGATCCGGGCATTGGCCGGCGACGGCGCGATGGTCAGTATCGACACGATGCGTGCCGAGGTGGCGGCCACTGCCGTCGGGGCCGGCGCCACGATCGTCAACGACGTCTCCGGCGGACTGGCCGACCCCGCCATGCTCGACACCGTCGCCGCCCTGGGCGCCTGCTACGTAGCCATGCACTGGCGGGGGCAGTCCGACGTGATGCACCGGCTGACGGACTACCACGACGTGGTCGCCGATGTCGCCGCCGAGCTGGCCGGACGCCGCGACGCCGCGCTTGCCGCCGGCATCGACCCCGGGCGGCTGATCCTCGACCCGGGCATCGGCTTCGCCAAGACCGCCGACCAGAACTGGACCCTGCTGGCAGGCCTGGACGGCATCGCCGCCCTCGGCCAGCCGGTGCTGGTGGGCGTGTCGCGCAAGCGGTTCCTCGGTACCCTGTTGGACGACCGCCCGCCCCGGCAGCGCGACGACGCTTCGGTCGCCCTGACCACCCTGCTGGCCCAGCGCGGCGTGTGGGCGGTGCGCACCCACACCGTCCGTGCGCACGCCGACGCGGTGGCCGTCGTCACCCGGCTGCGGCGGGGGGAGGCGTCCGCACCGGTGGAGTAGGTTGGGCGGTCGGAGGTGAGTGCATGGCAGCGGCGGAACCGGACCTGATCCGGCTGACCGGACTGCGGTTCAGCGCGATCCACGGGGTGTACGACTTCGAACGCGAGGAGCCGCAGTCGTTCGTGGTCGATCTGACCTGTGAGCTGGCGCCGCGGCCCGACGCCGACGACCTGGCCACCACCGTCGACTACGCCGCGCTGAGCCGGTCCGTCGAGGCGGTCGTCCTCGGCGACCCGGTGAACCTGATCGAAACGCTCGCACAGCGGATCGCCACGGCCTGCCTCGCCGAACCCCTGCTCGAGCGAGTCACGGTCACCGTGCACAAACCGCAGGCGGCGATGCCCGTCGCGCTCGACGACGTCGCCGTCACGATCAGCAGGAGCGGGACCCGATGACCGCCGAGCCGTACCCGAACCCGTACGTCGACTTCGACGTCGACACCCTGTCCGGCATGGTGCCGATCAGGCCGGTGGTGTTCTCGATCGGGTCGAACCTGGGCGATCGGCTCGGCCACCTGCAGGGTGCGGTGGACGCCCTACGGGTCACCCCTCAGCTGAACCTCGTCGACGTGTCCTCGGTGTACGAGACCGCCCCGGTCGGTCCCGTCGTCGATCAGCCGGACTTCCTCAACCTGATCGTTCGCGCGGACAGCACGCTGGCGTCGCTGGTGCTGCTGGAGCGCGCCCATGCGATCGAGCAGCACTTCCGCCGAACCCGCGAGGTGCCCGGCGGGCCGCGCACCCTCGACGTCGACCTGATCGTGCTGGGCGAACGGATCAAGAACACGCCGCTGCTCACCCTGCCGCACCCGCGCGCCCACGAGCGGGCCTTCGTGCTGCGGCCCTGGCTCGAGATCGACCCGACGGCGGTCGTTCCCGAACGCGGGCCGGTCAGCGACCTGCTCGCCCGGCTCGACACCTCCGGGGTGCGCCGCCGCGCCGACCTCGTCATCGACCGGTGAGTCCCGGTCCCAGCGTCGAACCGACCCGGACCTCCGCATTGGTGATCGCCGGGGTGGTCGGCGCCGGCCTGGCCTGGGTGGGACTGTCGGTGGCCGAGAGCTTCGGCTGGCCGATCCCGCCGGTGCCGTGGCTGACAGCCGTCGTGATCGGCGTCCTGGCGCTGAGTGCGTGGCTGGCCGCCCGCTGGATGCGACGCACCGTCCGGGAGGGGCGCCAGAGCGTCGAGCCGGCCCGGGCGGTGGCACTCCTGCTCGCCGGCAAGGCCGCCTTGATCGGCGGCGCGGCGCTGGCCGGCGGGTACCTGGCGGTGGCGCTGCGCAACCTGCCGCACGTGGACGTCGTACTGCCCCGCGAGCGCGCGCTGGCCTCTGTGCTGGCGGCGGTGCTCAGCGTGCTGCTGATGCTTGCCGGACGCTCGCTGGAGCGTGCCTGTCAGGTCCCGCGTCCGCCCGAGGGCCAATCCGGCGACGCGCCCGGCGGCGACGGACCGGTGACGCCGGGGGCCGGTTAGGCTGCGGGCGTGAAGCCTGCGCCGGGACGAGTCCGCCGCCCCACCCGGGGCCGCGTCGTCTCCTGGACGGTGCTGGTGCTGGTCGGCTGCGTGGCCACCCTGGCGGTGCTGCTGGGTGACCAGCTGAGCCGGTGGCTCGGCCTGGCGGCGCTGCTCGCCGGAACGTTGCTGGCCTGCCTGCTGGCCTGGCGGGAGAACCGGACGTCCGACCGGTTGCGCGAGGCGCGCTCGATCGACGAGGCGGCCCGGTTCTACGAGCGACTGCACGCGGAGCGCCGCCGGCACGCCGCCGTCCTCACGGTGCTGACCCGCCGGACGGCCACCCTGCGCCGGCGTGCCGCCGCGGCCGAGCGGACGGCCAGCCTGCTGCAACAGGAACTGTCCACGCTGCGCGGCAATTACGAGGCGCTGCGCGTCGAACTGGAAATGCAGGCGAGCCTGTCCGCCGAGGCCGACATCGTCGAACTCGTCCGGCGTGGTGAGTCGATTGATCCGTGGGTGACCGCCAGGCAACTGTGGCTGCTCGACGATTCTGCACCCTCCTTGCGGCGTCCAGCCTGAATAAATGTGCATTTGCGGATCCGAAGAGACAACTTTCACAAATCATTTGGCTGCCTGTAAGGTTGCCGCAACGACTGTCGGGGGACCGGTCGGAATGCAAATACAGGTACGACCCGCAAGGGAGGAACACTCAATGGCTCAACGAATCGTCTATCGACTCGAAGACGATCTGGACAGCACCGAGGCCGCCGAGACGATTGTCTTCGGTCTCGATTCGGTCAGCTACGAGATCGATCTGTCCGAACCGAATGCCGCTCAATTCCGCGACGTGCTCGCCCCCTACGTCGCGGCCGCCCGTCGGGTGGGTGGACGCCGAAGGGCAGGTTCGACCGGGACCGGCCGCAAGCGCGGCACGGGCAGCCCGGCGACCGAGATCAGGGCCTGGGCCACCGAGAACGGCTACCAGGTTTCGTCGCGGGGACGCGTCCCCGCCGAGGTGCGCGAGGCGTACGAGCGCGCCCACGCCTGACCGCGTGAAATGTAACGGCCCCGGGGAACTTTCCGGGGCCGTTCGCCGTGGGCGAAGCCGGAACAGATCCCCCGGCGGGTCGGTTGCATAGACTGAGGGTGCCCGGGCTGGATCGGCCGATCCCGCCGGAGCGCCACCCGGCCCGACGGCCGGAGTGAGGAGTGCGGAATGTTCGACCGGTTCACCGACCGAGCGCGTCGGGTGATCGTCCTGGCCCAGGACGAGGCCCGGATGCTGAACCACAATTACATCGGCACCGAGCACATTCTGCTCGGCCTGATCCACGAAGGCGAAGGCGTGGCCGCCAAGGCGCTGGAGGCGCTCGGCATCTCGCTCGAGGCCGTCCGTGAGCAGGTCGAGGAGATCATCGGTCAGGGCCAGCAGGCGCCGACGGGGCACATCCCCTTCACGCCGCGGGCCAAGAAGGTGCTCGAGTTGTCGATGCGCGAAGCGTTGCAGATCAACCACCCCTACATCGGCACCGAGCACATCCTGCTCGGCCTGATCCGCGAGGGTGAGGGTGTCGCCGCGCAGGTGCTGATCAAGCTGGGTGCCGACCTCAACCGGGTTCGCAACCAGGTGCTGCAGTTGCTCAGCGGTTTCCAGGGCAAGGAGGCTGCCACGGCCGGGGCGCCCGAGTCCGGGCCGCAGCAGCAGGGCAGCTCGATCCTCGACCAGTTCGGTCGCAACCTGACCCAGGCCGCTCGCGAGAACAAGCTCGACCCGGTGATCGGGCGCGAGAAGGAGATCGAGCGGGTGATGACGGTGCTGTCGCGGCGCACCAAGAACAACCCGGTGCTGATCGGCGAGCCGGGTGTCGGCAAGACCGCCGTGGTCGAGGGTCTTTCCCAGGCGATCGTCCGCGGCGACGTCCCCGAAACGCTGCGCGACAAGCAGATCTACACCCTCGACCTGGGTGCCCTGGTGGCCGGTTCGCGCTACCGCGGTGACTTCGAAGAGCGCCTGAAGAAGGTGCTCAAGGAGATCAAGACCCGCGGCGACGTGGTGCTGTTCATCGACGAGATCCACACCCTGGTCGGTGCCGGTGCGGCCGAGGGCGCCATCGATGCGGCGTCCATCCTGAAGCCCATGCTGGCTCGGGGCGAGCTGCAGACCATCGGCGCCACCACGCTGGACGAGTATCGCAAGCACATCGAGAAGGACGCCGCGCTCGAGCGCCGCTTCCAGCCCATCCAGGTGGCCGAGCCCAGCATCGCGCTGACCATCGACATCCTGCGCGGGCTGCGCGACCGCTACGAGGCGCACCACCGGATCACCATCACCGACACGGCGCTGACCGCAGCGGCCCAGTTGGCCGACCGCTACATCTCCGACCGCTTCCTGCCCGACAAGGCGATCGACCTGATCGACGAGGCGGGCGCCCGGCTGCGCATCCGCCGCATGACCGCGCCGCCGGACCTGCGCGAGTTCGACGAGCGGATCGCCAAGGTGCGGCTCGAGAAAGAGGCCGCGATCGATGCGCAGGACTTCGAGCGCGCCGCGCGGCTGCGCGACGACGAGCGCAAGCTGCTGATCGCCCGCTCCGAGAAGGAGGAGGCGTGGAAGGTGGGCGACTCCGACGTGCCGGCCGAGGTCGGCGAGGAGGAGATCGCCGAGGTGCTCAGCTCGGCCACCGGCATTCCGGTGTTCAAGCTCACCGAGGAGGAGTCGTCGCGGCTGCTCAAGATGGAGGAGGAGATCGGCAAGCGCTACATCGGCCAGCATGATGCGGTCAAGGCGCTGTCGCGTTCCATCAGGCGGACGCGCGCCGGCCTGAAGGATCCGAAGCGGCCCTCCGGTTCGTTCATCTTCGCCGGCCCGTCCGGTGTGGGTAAGACCGAGCTGACCAAGGCGCTCACGGAATTCCTGTTCGGTGACGAGGACGCCTTGATCACCCTCGACATGAGCGAATACTCCGAGAAGCACACCGCGTCGCGGATGTTCGGTTCACCGCCCGGGTATGTGGGCTACGAGGAGGGCGGCCAGCTCACCGAGAAGGTGCGCCGCAAGCCGTTCAGCGTCGTCCTTTTCGACGAGATCGAGAAGGCGCACCCGGACATCTTCAACTCGCTGCTGCAGATTCTGGACGAGGGCCGGTTGACCGACGCCCAGGGTCGCGTGGTCGACTTCAAGAACACCGTGATCGTGATGACCACGAACCTCGGTACCCGCGATATCTCGAAGTCGGTGAATCTCGGATTCAGCCAGTCCGGCGACGATGTCAGCAGCTACGAGAAGATGAAGGCGAAGGTCTCCGACGAGCTCAAGCAGCACTTCCGTCCGGAATTCCTGAACCGTGTCGACGAGATCGTGGTGTTCCATCAGTTGTCGCAGTCGGACATCGAGCGGATCGTCGACCTGATGGTCGGCGAGATCGAGACCCGGCTCAGGGACAAGGACATGGGCATGGAGCTGACCCAGGCCGCCAAGGCGCTGATCGCCAAGCGTGGCTTCGACCCGGTGCTGGGAGCCCGTCCGTTGCGGCGCGCCATCCAGCGCGACATTGAGGACATCCTGGCCGAGAAGATCCTGTTCGCCGACATCCACCCCGGCGAGATCGTGGTGGTCGACGTGGCGCCCGAGGGCTCCGAGCTGGCGTTCTCGTTCACCGGTGTGCCCAAGGCCGAGATGCCGGACGTCCCGGCCGAGTTGGGTCAGGCCAACTGACGCTGATCACGACGAACGCCCCGGGGAGGACTCCCCGGGGCGTTTCGTCGTTGCCGGCCCGCCCGGTCAGGCGACGACCAGCGCCAGCGCGACGAGGATCAGGGCCACGAAGGCGATTGCTATCAGGGTGCCGACGATGCCGAGCACGTAGCCCGCGGTCAGCGATCCGCTGGTGCGCCAGCGTCCGGGCTGTTCGCGCATCTCGCGCCGGCCCTTCGCGCCCAGGTACCACGCCACCGGGCTGATCAGCGGAAACATCACGAACAGCGCCATGATGCCGACGATGCCTACCACCAGTGCCGCCGTCGCGTTGGGGTGCTCCGGCTGCTCGGCCGACAGTCCGTAGGGCAGCCGCTGGCCGAAGCTGTACGCCTGGGCGGGGGAGGGGTACTGCGGCTGGGCCGGCTGCAGCGCCGAACCGAACTGCTGGGGCTGTGACCAGCCGGTCGGCTCCGCGCTGTCACCCACGGCCGGATTGGAGTAGGTGCTTGTGGGATTGGCGTGGCCGACCGTCGGATTGGAGTAGTTGGACGCCGGCTGGTCGAGCGTGGGCGGGTAGTCCTCGGGTGGCGACGGGCGCTGCTGGGGGGCGGGCGTGCCGAAGCCGTCCCCGCTGGCCCAGGGTGAGTACTGCTCGTTGCTCATCGTTCCTCCTCGTCGCCAAGGATACGGGGCGGCAGTGGCGCCGACTCAGAGCCGGTAGCCGGTGGGGGTCTGGAGCACCAGGCCGTCGGCGACCAGCGATGCCAGCGCCGCGCGGGCCTGGGCCGGGTCGGGCCAGCCGTCGATCAGCTCCGCGACGGAGGCCGACCGGTCGCGCCGCTGCTCCCGCAGCACGGCCAGCACCCGGCCACGGGCGGCCCGGTCGGTGCCCGCGTAGAGCTGACGCCGCCGGGGCGGTCCGGCCGGGCGTCCGGCCGCCAGCCACCGGCAGTCCCCGGCCACCGGGCACTCGGCGCAGCGCGGCGCGCTCGCGCGGCACAGCTGGGCGCCGAGTTCCATCGCGGCGACCGACCAGCGCGGGGCGTCCGGTCCCTCGGGCAACCACGCCTGCGCCAGCCGGCGCTCGGCCGAGCTCGGCGCTCCCTGCGGGGCGTCGCTGCCGGTCGCCAGCCTGGCCAGCACCCGGCGCACGTTGACGTCGAGGACGACGGTGCGGGCACCGTAGGCGAACGCGGCCACCGCCGCGGCGGTGTAGTCACCCACGCCGGGCAGCGCCCGCAACTGTTCGGGGTCGGAGGGCACCCGGCCCGCGTGACGCTCGACGATGACGGACGCGGCGGCGTGCAGCCGCTGGGCCCGCCGTGGGTAGCCCAGCCGTCCCCAGGCACGGACGGCCTCACCCACGTCGTCGGCGGCCAGGGCGGCCGGTGTCGGCCACCGCTGCAGCCAGTCCCGCCACGGTGCCAGCACTCTCGCCACCGGGGTCTGCTGCAGCATGAACTCGCTCACCAGCACGCCCCACGGGTCGGCGTCCGGACGCCGCCAGGGCAGATCGCGGGCGTGCCGGTCGTACCAGGCGAGGATCGCATCGACCTGGCGGGTGGAGTCCATCCGGCCACTGTAGGCGGCTGCGGCGTGGTGCACCGACGGGTGCGGGTGCCGCTGCCTACCCTTGGGCCATGAGCGATGTGCTGACCGGGAAAGGTCCCCAGCCACCCCAGGTGTACTGGATCCGGCGGCTCCTGGTCCTGCTCGTCGCGGTGGTGGTTGTCGGCTTGCTGGTGTGGGCCTTCCTGCCCAAGGGCCAGCCGGTGACGGCGACCCCCGAGGCGTCGGGCACCCCGACCGCGACCGAGACGGTCGCCTCCGAAACACCCAGCCCGTTCTCCTCCACGAGCACGTCCTCCTCGACGGAGCCCTCGCCCAGCGCCAGTGCCACCCCGACCGCGTCCGCGGGCACCGCGACCTGCGAGGCGATCGGTGTCCAGCTGGAACTCAGCGGTTTCAAGAGCGTGAAGTCCGGCGCCACCCAGACCTTCAGCGTCACAGTCGAGAACAACACCGCGCTGCCGTGCGTGATGGCGATCAACGCCGACACCTTCGTGCTGCGGGTCAACTCGGGCAAGGATCCGATCTGGAGCACAGCGCACTGCGAGAAGTGGCTGCCCGAGGTGAAGAAGCAGACGCTCGAGGCCGGCAAGGCGGTCGAGTTCAAGGTCACCTGGAAGACGTTCCGCTCGGCCGAGGGCTGCAAGCAGGCCAAGAGCGTGCTGGGCGCCGGTACCTACGTCGCCACCGCCACCTACCTGAAGGATTCGACCCGGCAGATGGCGTTCCAGTTGACCAAGGCGTCGTAGGACGGATCAGCCGAGCCGCTCGGCGTAGGCCGATTCGGTGAGCCGGACGAGGCCCTCGCGCACGGTGCGAGCGATGCCGTAGTCGACGCCCTCGACCGCCAGCAGGTCGGCGGTGCTCGCCCCGAACAAGCCCTGCAGGTTGCCGAAGTGGCCCACCAGCGAGTCGGCGACCGAGCTGGGCAGCCGGCCGATCAGTGCCAGCTGGCGGTGCCCGCGGGGTGCCAGCTTCCTGCTCACCTGGGTGCCCAGGCCGCAGGCCTGCGCGATCAGCTCGGCGTGGGCGAGGTCGTCGGTGTCCAGGGTGGAGAGTCGAGCGAACCGCAGGCCGGCCTCGTCGGTGCTGTAGTCGCGCTCGAGCTGGACGGCGAGCTCGTCCAGACCCGAGATCAGCTCCTGCAACTGCAACCGCACCAGCCGGCCGTCGCTGCCCAACTCGACGGTGTAGCCGTTCAGCTCCTTGCGCAGCCGGTGCATCATCTCCAGCCGCTGAGCGATCAGGGTGATGTCGGCCACGGTCACCGAATCCTGCACCTCGGCCGCCGACAGCCTGGCGACGGCAGCCGACAGGCGTTCGGCGTAGCGGGCCAGGGTGGCCAGCGCCTGGTTGGCACGGGGCAGCAACTGTTCGGGACGCTGCACCACCCAGCGTCGGTTGTCGATGAACAGCGAGATGGTCGACATCGACGCCGAGACCGTCGTGGTCGGGACGCCGGTCTGTCGGGCCACCCGGTCGGCCGTCCGGTGCCGGGTGCCGGTCTCGGCGGTCTCCACCGCCGCGTCCGGCATCAGTTGCACCGCGGCGTACAGAATGCGGTCGAGGTCGTTGTCGAGCACGATCGCGCCGTCCATCTTGGCCAGTTCGCGCAGCGCGGTGGGACTGAACGGGACGTCGATGGCGAAGCCGCCGGTGATCAGCGCCTGCAGCCTTGCGTTGCTGCCCAGCGTGACCAGTGCGCCGGTGCGGCCCAGCACGATGCGGTCCAGGCCGTCGCGCACGGCCGTGCCGGGTGCGATCAGGGCAAGCGCCCGGTTGAGGCGGTTCGACGGGACGCTCACGGGGGACCTCTTGCGACATGGGGGCGGCGGCGGGATCTGCCACAGACTACCCCGGTGGTCAGCCGGCGGGGTCGGGGCCGGCAAGCCGCAGCCTGGGTGGCCCGGTGTACTCCTTCTTGCGGGTCGGGCGCAGGCCCAGCAAGTCGACGGCCGCATCGGCCGAGGCCACCTCGACCACCTTCATGCCGTCGGGGCGGGCGGTGACGCCCGGCGGCACGATGGCCAGGGTGAACCCCAGCCTGCGCGCCTCGGCGAGCCGGCGCTCGAGGCCGGCCACCGGCCGCAATTCGCCGGACAGGCCGACCTCGCCCAGGGCGATCACCGGCCGGTGGTAGGTGCGCTCGACGGCCGCGGACGCGACCGCGAGCGCCACGGCCAGGTCGGCGGCCGGGTCGGCCAGTTTGGCGCCGCCCACCGTCGAGACGTAGGCCTCCTTGTTGTGCAGGCGGACGCCGGCCTTGCGCTGCAACACGGCCAGGATCACCGACACCCGGCCCGACTCCAGACCGTGGGTGACCCGGCGCGGCACCTGGGCGGCGGAGGGAGCGACCAGGGCCTGCACCTCGCTGAGCAGCGGACGCCGCCCCTGCAGGGTGACGGTCAGCGCCGTGCCCGGCACCGGTTCGGCGCGGGCGGAGGCGAACAGCCGGCTCGGGTCGACGACCTCGCGGATGCCGCTCTCGGTCATCTCGAAACAGCCCACCTCGTCGGCCGGGCCGAAGCGGTTCTTGGTGGCCCGGACCAGTCGCAGCCCGCTGTGCCTGTCGCCCTCGAACGACAGCACCACGTCGACCAGGTGCTCCAGCAGCCGGGGCCCGGCGACCGTGCCCTCCTTGGTGACGTGGCCGACCAGCAGCACCGGCAGCCGGCGGGCCTTGGCGACCCGGACCAGCGCGTTGGTGACCTCGCGCACCTGGGCCACCCCGCCACTGACCCCGTCGCTGCCGCCGACCGTCACCGCCTGCACCGAGTCGAGCACCAGCAGCCGCGGCTCGACCTGCTCGATCTGGGCGAGGATCGCGCCCAGATCGGTCTCGGCGGCCAGGTACAGCTCGTCGGCCAGGGCGCCGATGCGGCCCGCACGCAGCCGCACCTGGGCGGCCGACTCTTCAGCCGAGACGTACAGGGTGCGGCCCGAACCGGACGCCCAGCGGCCGGCCACGTCGAGCAGCAGGGTTGACTTGCCGACACCCGGTTCACCGGCGAGCAGCACCACGGCGCCCGCGACCAGGCCCTCGCCGAGCACCCGGTCGAGTTCGGCGACCCCCGTCGGGGTGGACGCCGCCTCGGCCACCGGCACCTGGCCGATCGGCCGCGCGGGATGCGTCGGTGCCTCGCGTGCCCCGCCGGGGCGGCTCGCCACAGGGGTGTGCGGAGCCATCGAGCCCCAGCTCTGGCATTGGGTGCAGCGCCCGACCCAGCGGGCGCTCGTCCAGCCGCACTCGGAGCACCGGTGGGCGACAGCGGTCTTGGCCATGCTCCGCAGGCTAGGGGGCGGCCCCGACAGTTCCGGACGCCCCGCGCCGGGGGCGTCCGCCCGGGTCAGATCCGGACCAGGCCGTTGGGCGTGTTGAAGGTGGCCGCGACCAGGCCGGGCTGGCCGTTGGGGGCCGTGAAGCGAATGTTGATGCCGTCGAAGGCGCCGTCGACCTCTGCGCCGATCCAGGCCTCGACCCGCTCCTCGTTGCCCGAGATCTCGAGCTCGGCCAGTTGCAGGTCGCCGTGCAGCGCCTTGGGCAGCACCGACTCGTCGCTGGTCCACCTGATGAAATACGGCAGTTGCGGGTCGGCGATCAGTCCCTTGACCCCGATCTGCTGCCATTCCAGCAGCCGGCCGTCGGGGAAGTGCCGCGAGCCGATCACGGCCTCGCGACCCAGCCGGATCTCGTAGGGGGCGAGGTCGGGCACCGACACGACCCAGCCCAGCCAGCCGCCGCCCATCTCGGAGCGTGCCCGGACGGCCTGACCGAACGGGGCCTTCTCGGCGGCGGGGTGCTCGAGCACCTCGACCACTTCGAGATAACGGTCGTCGGCCAGCGGCAGAATGTTGTTGCGGGTGCCGAAGCGGGGGTGGAAGCCGCCGTCGCGGAACTTGGCGCCGAGCAGGTCACCCAGTCTCTCGACCTCAGCCTTGAGACCGTCCGGACCAGCCGCGAACGTCAAGTGATCGACATGCATACCGACATTCTGACCGGCGGGGCCCGCCGATGCGAAATCGGGCCCTGCGGGAGGCCCGGCCCTGCCGTCGCGCGTCACGAAACGGTTACGGCGAGGAAATATGACGTGTCAGATGATGACCGTCAGCCTTGCCCGGCCGGCTGGCGCTCGCCCCTATGATTGCCGGTGTGAGTGACTCCGGGAGCGACGTCAAGGTCGCCCTGTCGACGTCCTCGGTCTACCCCGAGAGCACCGCCGCCGGCTTCGAGATCGCCAGCCTGCTCGGCTACGACGGCGTCGAGTTGATGGTCGGCATCGATCCGCTCGCGGCCGACGTGGACGCCGTGGAGCGCCTGCGTGACTATCACCAGATGCCGGTGGTGTCGGTGCACGCGCCCTGCCTGCTGATCACCCAGCGGGTCTGGGGGACCGATCCCTGGGTCAAGCTCGAGCGGGCCACCGAGGCGGCCAACCAACTGGACGCCGACCTGGTCGTGGTGCATCCGCCGTTCCGGTGGCAACGCAGCTACGCAACCAGGTTCGTCGAGGGCGTGCGCGAGCTGGCCGACCGCAGTGGGGTGCGGATCGCGGTGGAGAACATGTTCCCGTGGCGGGCGCCGGGTGGCGGCGACTTCAAGGCCTACCGGCCGAGTTGGGACCCGACCGACCTCGACTACGACCACCTCACGCTCGACCTGTCCCACGCCGCCACCGCCCGGCAGGATTCGCTCGAGTTGGTCCGCCGGTGGGACGACCGGCTGGCTCACGTCCACCTCACCGACGGCAACGGCTCGGCCAAGGACGAGCACCTGCTGCCCGGTCAGGGCAACCAGCGGGCCGATGAGGTGCTGGAGGAGTTGTCCCGACGCGGCTACGCGGGCCACGTCGTCCTGGAGGTGAACACCAACGACGCTGACCGGGGCGGCCGCGAGGAGGCGCTGGACACAGCGCTGGCGTTCGCGCGGCGACACCTGAACCAGGTGAAGGGGGCCGCGTGAGCGAACCGGTGCCCGTCGCCGAGCCGGCCCCGCCGGCCCCGCCGGCGTGCCGGCCGCGGTGGGGTTGGGAGGTCCTGCTGGTCCTCGGGGTGTCCCTCGGCCAGTCCGCGGTGTACTCGATCCTGTCGATCGCCGAGAAGCTCAGCCGGCCCGAGCCGCTCGGCCAGCAGACCACCACCATCAACTCCTCGGTGACCCCGGACCGACCGTGGCTCGACCTGTCCTACCAGCTGGCCGGCGTCGTCTTCCCGCTGGTGCCGGCCCTGCTGGCGCTGTACCTGCTGCGGCTGACCGGCGACCGGGACCGGATCGGCTTCGACCTGCGCCGGCCGTGGCAGGACCTCGGCTGGGGCTTCGCGATCGCGGCCGGCATCGGCATTCCCGGACTGGGGCTCTACTTCGCCGCCCGGGCGTTCGGGCTCAACACCAACGTGCAGCCGGCGAACCTGGCGGAGAACTGGTGGACGATCCCGGTACTGGTCGGACTGGCGGTGATGAACGGGGTGCTCGAAGAGGTGGTGATCGTCGGCTACTGGTTCACCCGGATGGCCCAGTGCGGCTGGACGACGGCGGCCGTGCTGATCGGCTCGGCGGTGATCCGTGGTTCGTACCACCTCTACCAGGGGTTCGGCGGCTTCGTCGGCAACCTGGTGATGGGCCTGGTTTTCGGCTGGCTCTACCTGCGCTACAAACGGGTCGGCCCACTGGTGGCGGCGCACATCATCCTCGACCTGTTCGCCTTCGTCGGCTACTCCCTGATCGCCCCCTACGTCGACTGGCTCTGAGGGCGGGAGCGTCCCTCGACCACCTGGCCGTTGCGGGGGAGGGCGCCGGCGAAGGTGACCGGCACCGCCCGGGCGCGAACGGGGTCGGGGTGGTCGAAGGCCTGCAGGTGCACGTGCGGCTCGGTGCTGTTGCCGGAGTTGCCGCACAGGCCCACCGGATCGCCGGCCTCGACCCGTTGCCCGGGTTCGACCAGCAGGCTGCCCCACCGCAGGTGGCACAACGCGACCACCACGCCCGCCTGCTCGATCAGCACGTGGTTGCCGGCCAGGGCCGGCCAGCCCGCCGCGGCCCGGCGGCGCTGACCCAGCGCGTAGCCGAGTGAGGGCAGCCCCCGGTGGGCGTGGTGATCGGGCTCGGCCGCGTGCGCACTCACCACCAGCCCGCCGACCGGCGCGAGCAGTGGCCGTCCGAAGCCGCGGAACTGTTCCGGCGGCTGCGGGCGCAGCAGCGCGCGCAGGCCGAGGGGAGTCCCGCGACCGGCGGCGTCCAGCGGCACGAAGTCGATCGCGTACGAACTGGCGAACAGCGAGGTGCCGTGGCTGGGCACCCGGTTGGCCGGGCTGTTACGGACCAGCCAGCGGCCGGTGAACGGGAAGTCCAGGTCGAGCGTGGCGGGCACGGCCCCATTCTCGCGCGCCCCACCACCCCTCGCTCGCCAACCTTGACGAGCGGTCGGTGACCGGGCCAGCGGGACGGGGCAGGGCCCGGGCGGTCGGCACCGATAGGCTGACCCTCATGCGTGTGGGAGTTTTCGGTGCCACCGGCACCGTCGGCAATGTGATGCGATCGTTGCTCGTCGAGCGGGATTTCCCGATCGAGTCGATCCGGTTCTTCTCCTCGGCCCGGTCGGCCGGCAGGAGCCTCGACTTCAAGGGCACCCCGATCACCGTCGAGGACACCGCCACCGCCGACTTCGACGGCCTCGACATCGCGCTGATGAGTGCCGGCGCCACCATGTCGCGCGAGTACGCGCCCAAGGTGGCCGCCGCCGGCGCCGTGGTGGTCGACAACTCCAGCGCCTGGCGCAAGGACCCCGACGTGCCGCTGGTGGTCAGCGAGGTCAACCCCGAGGACGCCATCGACCCGGCCAAGGGGATCATCGCCAACCCCAACTGCACCACCATGGCGGCCATGCCGGTGCTCAAGCCGCTGCACGACGCGGCGGGGCTGCAGCGCCTGGTGATCGCCACCTATCAGGCCGTGTCCGGCTCGGGTGTGAAGGGCATCGCCGCGCTGCTGACCCAGTCGCAGGACACCCACGATCCCTCCGCACTCGCCCTGCACGGACGCCTCGACGAGGTCGCCGACCCCTCGCCCTACCTGGCCCCGATCGCGTTCAACGTGGTGCCGGTGGCCGGTTCGGTCGTCGACGACGGTACGGCCGAGACCGACGAGGAGCAGAAGCTGCGCAACGAGTCGCGCAAGATCCTGCACCTGCCCGACCTGGCCGTGGCGGGCACCTGCGTGCGGGTCCCCGTCTTCACCGGGCACTCGCTGGTGGTGCACGCCGAGTTCGCCGAGGAGTTGAGCCCGCACCGGGCTCGGGGCATCCTGTCGACCGCGCCCGGCGTGGCGCTCGCCGACGTCCCGACCCCGCGGCTGGCGGCCGGCGCCGACCCGTCGTTCGTCGGCCGCATCCGCACCGACCAGTCGGTGCCGGACGGACGCGGCATCGTGCTGTTCGTCAGCAGCGACAACCTGCGCAAGGGCGCCGCCCTGAACGCCGTGCAGGTCGCCGAACTGGTGGCGGCGCGATGACCCGGTTGGCGGTGATCGGCGCCGGCGTGATGGGCGAGGCGCTGGTCAGTGGGCTGCTGAAGGGCGGTTGGGCGGCCGACGACATCGTGGTGGCCGACCGGCGTGACTTCCGCCGCACCGAGATGACCGCCGCCCACGGCATCCCCACCACCGCCACCAACGCCGAGGCCGCGGCCGAGGCGGACACGGTGATTCTGGTGGTCAAGCCGCAGGACGTCGGGGCGGTGCTGCCCGAGATCGCACCCGTGCTGCGGCCGCACACCCTGGTGGTGTCGCTGTGCGCAGGGGTGACCACCGAGAAGCTGGAGAGCCACCTGCCCGAGGGCACCGCCGTCGTCCGGGTGATGCCGAACACGCCGGCGCTGGTCGGTGAGGGGATGGCCGCGGTCTCCGGCGGGCGCTCGGCGTCCCCGGCCGATCTCGACCACGCGCTCGAACTGATGTCCGCGCTGGGCCGGGCGATCACCGTGCCCGAGGCCTATCAGGACGCCGTCACGGCGATCTCCGGGTCGGGGCCGGCGTACCTGTTCTTCGTCGTCGAGGCCATGATCGACGCCGGTGTGATGCTGGGCCTGCCCCGCGACATCTCGACCACCCTGGTCAACCAGACGATGTTCGGTTCGGCCAAGCTGCTGGTCGAGTCCGGGCAGCATCCGACGGTGCTGCGCGAGCAGGTCACCTCGCCCGGCGGTACCACGGCCGCGGCGTTGCGGCAGCTCGAGGACCACCGCGTCAAGGCGGCCTTCCTGACCGCCATCGAGGCCGCCCGGGACCGCAGCAGGGCACTCGCCTGACCCCGGCGTGGCCCCCTTTGCGCGCGGGCTGCGGCCGGCCACCGGGTGGGGTATGGTGGCCCGCACATCAGCGTCGACCGGGGTTGGCGCCGTGCACTTTCCGGCCCAGAGAAGAGTTCCGATGACCGACTCGCCCGTCCCGTTGTCAGCGATCAAGTTCCTCAAGGTCACCGAGGTCGCCACGCTGTTGCGGGTCTCGCGGATGAGCGTCTACCGGCTGATCCATTCCGGGGAACTCGAGGCGGTGCGGTTCGGGCGAAGCTTCCGCGTACCCGAGCACGCGGTCAACGCCTACCTGCAACAGTCCTTCTACGACGCGGGCTGATGACGTCGGCGCCGAGAACCGGGGGCAATTCGCACTCGGTGTGGGGCACTCGGTAAGCTTGCCCGGTTGGCTGGCTCGCCCAGCCGTCGTCCGCGGGTCAATCCCGCACGTAATCAGCGAGAGGTCAGCACGTGGGTTCGGTCATCAAGAAGCGTCGCAAGCGGATGGCGAAGAAGAAGCACCGCAAGCTTCTGAAGAAGACGCGCATCCAGCGTCGTCGCGCCGGTAAGTAGCCAACCGGTCCGCGCCATGATGACCACTGCCCGGGTGCAGGTCATCGTGCGCGACGGCTGTCACCTCTGCGTCGACGCCGTCGAAATCGCCCGTCGGGTCTGCGCCGAAGCCGGCGCCACGTTCACGACCCTCGACGTGGACGCCGACCCTGCCCTGGCCACGCACACCGACCATGTGCCGGTGACGTTGGTGGACGGCGTCCGGCTGGCGATCTGGTTCCTCGACGAGCGGCAGTTGCGCGCCGCGCTGGCACGATGACGCGCTCGGTCACCATAACGGCCCCGGTCGCCGCCCCCGTGCTGTTCGACTACCTGACCGATCCGCGTCGGCGTCCGCAGTGGCAGGCCAGCCTGCTTGCCGTGGACCATCTCAGCGGGGACGGCTCACCCGGCACGCGCTGGACCGACGTGACCGCGGTCGGGGCCCGCCCGCACCTGTGGGTGTCGGCGTCCGAGCCGCCGCAGAGTTGGACGGAGCAGGGCCGCTGGCGCGGACTGCGTGCCGTGCTGCGGCTCGACTTCGTCGCCGCGTCGCAATCGTCCAGCGTGCTGGTCGCCACCTTCGCCCTGACCGGACGCGGCCCGTGGCGTCCGCTCGCCGCGGCGCTCGAACTGCTGGCACCGGCGGCCATCGCCGCCGACCTGCGCCGCGGGGTGCGGCTCGCGGCCACCGGCTGAACGCCCTGGCCGGGGGCGTCTGCGGCGTCCCGTATTGTTGGAGGCCGAGCAAGCGAAAGGCCCAGCCAACCCATGCAATCGGTCGTTCACCTGGTCCGCCACGGGCAGGTTCACAACCCTGACGGCATTCTCTACGGACGGCTCCCCGGGTACGGGCTGAGTGAGGTCGGCCGGGCGATGGCGCAGCGGCTCGGCGAGTACTTCGCCGACGCCGAGTTGACCCACCTGCGCTGCTCACCGCTGCAGCGGGCCCGGGAGACGATGGCGCCGATCGCCGAGCGGCACCCCGAGCTCGAGATCGTCACCGACGAGCGGGTGATCGAGGCGGCCAACTACTTCGAGGGCAGCAACTTCGGCCGCTTCAACGAGAAGCTGCTGCTGCCCACCAACCTGTGGCAGCTGCGCAACCCGCTCCAGCCCTCCTGGGGCGAGCCCTACACCTCGATCGTGGCGCGGGTGCGCGAGGCGATGGGCGACGCCGCCCGGGCCGCCGGCGACGGGGGCCAGGCGCTGATCGTGATGCACGAACTGCCGATCTGGATCTCCCGGCTGGCCGCCGAGGGGCGTCCGCTGGTGCACGACCCGCGCAAGCGGCAGTGCCGGCTGGCCAGCGTCACCTCCTTCACCCTGATCGACGACCGCATCGTCGCCGTCGACTACGCCGAGCCGGCCGCCGACCTGGTGCCGCCGAAGAAGTCCCGAGTGCTGTTCCGCCCCGGATCCTGATGCGCCGGTTCGTCTGCCTGCTCGTCGCCCTGCTGCTGCCGGCCCTGGCCGGCTGCACCGGTTCGACGTCGAGCGGTGGCGGCTACGTCAGCGGAGACGGCTCGATCACCCGGGTGCCGATCGACCAGCGGACGGCCGCGCCGCCGATCGAGGGCACCACGCTGGACGGAAAGGCCTGGAGCAGCAGTTCCGTTGACGACGGCAGGGTGATCGTCTACAACGTGTGGGGGTCGTGGTGCCCGCCGTGCGTCAAGGAGGCCCCGGCCCTGGCCGCAGCCGCCGAGCGGACGACGAAGACGGCCCAGTTCGTCGGGCTCAACACCCGCGACTCCGGCATCGCCCAGGCCCAGGCGTTCGTCCGCGACTTCAAGATCTCCTACCCCAACCTGTACGACCCCTCAGGCGCCCTCGTGCTCGCCTTCTCGGGGCAGCTGCCGTTGAGCGCCATTCCGTCCACGGTGGTGGTGGACGCGCAGGGGCGGATCGCTGCCCGGGTGCTGGGCGAGACCACCGAGGCCACCCTGGTGGGCCTGATCGAGGACGTCGCGGCGGGCCGATGATCGTGCTGGAGATCGGGGACTGGGCCCGGGAGGCTGTCGGCGGCTCGATGCTGCTGGCCCTACCGGTCGCCGTGCTGGCCGGGCTGGTGTCGTTCTTCTCGCCGTGCGTGCTGCCGCTGCTGCCCGGCTACCTGTCCTACGCCTCCGGGCTGAGCTCGGCCCAGCTGGCCGACGGCTCCCGACGCGGCCGGGTGCTGGCCGGCACCTCGCTGTTCGTGCTCGGCTTCGCCGTCGTCTTCGTCTCCGGCGGCGCGCTGTTCGGCTCGCTCGGCACCCAGTTGATGCTGTGGCGCCGCGAGCTGACCGTCATCGGTGGCGTGCTGGCGATCGTGCTCGGCCTGGTGTTCGCCGGCTGGGTGCCGTTCGCCAACCGGACGGTGCGGCTCAACCTGCGGCCCCGGGTGGGGCTGGCCGCGGCGCCGCTGCTCGGCATCGTGTTCGCCCTCGGCTGGACGCCGTGCATCGGTCCCGCGCTGCAGGTGGTGCTCACCCTGGCCCTCAACGAGGCGACCGCCGTCCGGGGCGCGCTGCTCGCCCTCGCCTATGCGCTCGGGCTCGGCCTGCCCTTCCTGGTCGCCGGCCTGGCGCTGGACCGGTTCGGCACCGCGATCGGCTGGGTCCGCCGGCACCACCGGGCACTGCAGGTCTTCGGCGGGGTGCTGATGGTCGGGGTCGGCGTGCTGCTGCTCACCGGCTGGTGGGATGCGCTGATGGGCGTGCTGCGGCAGTGGGCGTCCGCCTTCGGGACGGTGATCTGATGGCGGAGAGAACCCGGCGTCCCGGGACCCTGCGCGGCGCGGAGACGCTGCGCTGGCTCTGGACGCAGCTGACCTCGATGCGCACCGCCCTGGTGTTGCTGTTCGCCCTGGCGCTGGCCGCCATTCCCGGTTCGCTGCTGCCGCAGCGGCCCACCTCGCCGGTGCGGGTGCGGGAGTTCATCACCGACAATCCGCAGCTGGGGCCGATCTACGACGCCGTGGGCCTGTTCGACGTGTACGCCTCGCCGTGGTTCGCCGCGATCTACCTGCTGCTGTTCGTCTCGCTGGTCGGCTGCATCATTCCCCGGGTCGGGGTCTACGCACGAGGACTGCGTGCCCAGCCGCCGACCACCCCACGCAATCTGGCGCGGCTGCCGGCGCACCTGGACGCGCCGGCGTCCGACGACCCGTCGACGGTGCTGGACGCCGCCGAGCGCGAGCTGCGCAGGCGACGGTTCCGGGTCCGCCGGCTGGACGATTCGGTGAGCGCCGAGCGCGGCTACCTGCGCGAACTGGGCAACCTGGTCTTCCACTGCTCGCTGGTGTTCCTGCTGTCCGGGGTGGCCGTGGGCAGCCTCTTCGGCTACAAGGGCACGGTCGCGGTCGTCGAGGGCCAGTCGTTCAGCAACACCCTCACCCAGTTCGACGACTTCTCCTCCGGCGGGCTGTTCAGTCCCCAACAGCTGGTGCCGTTCACGGTCAAACTGGACAGCTTCGAGGCCAAGTTCGAGACCGGGCCGGTGCAGCGTGGCGCCGCGCGGGTGTTCCGGGCGCACACCACGACCACCATCGACGGCGCCAGCACCGACGGCCTGCTCGAGGTGAACCATCCGCTCAGCCTCGGCGACAGCGTGGTGCACCTGGTCGGGCACGGGTACGCCGTCGACGTCACGGTGAAGGACGCCAACGGCGACGTCGCCTTCACGGGGCCGGTGATCCTGCTGCCGCAGGACGGCAACTTCCTGTCCGTCGGGGTGGTCAAGGCGCCGTTCGCCCGCCCGGAGCGGCTGGCGTTCGAGGCGCTGTTCCTGCCCACGGCGGTGGACACCGACTCGGGTGGCGCGTCCGCCTTCCCCGACGCGCTCAACCCGGCCCTGCTGCTCAACGCCTGGCACGGACCGCCGAAGGAGGCGACCGGCGAGCCGGAGAACGTCTACTCGCTGAACACCGTCGGACTGACTCAGTTCACCACCGACGACGGCGACAAGTTGCGCTTCACGCTGGTGCCCGGGCAGAGCTACACCCTGCCCGACGGTTCGACGATCGAGTTCCACGACTGGAAGCGCTGGGTGAGCCTGCAGGTCTCCTCCACGCCGGGGCTGTGGCTGGTGTTCGCGTCGGTGCTGGTCGCCGTGACCGGGCTGTGCCTGTCGCTGTTCATCCGTCCCCGCCGGCTGTGGGTGCGGGCCGGGGCCGGTGGCGTCGAGGTGGCCGGACTGGACCGCACCGAGGGCCGCGGTGGGCTGCAGGACGAGGTGCGCTCGCTGGCCGAGGCGCTGGAGCTCGCCGTGACCGACGAACCCGTGGACGAGGGGGTTGCGCAGTCGCCCCCGGGCGGCGCAGGCTCACCGCAGGAGGACGAGGAGGACTGATGGCCGAGTACTGGTCGAACCTGGCGATGGTGACCTCGGTGGTGGTCTACCTGCTTGCCCTGGGTGCGTTCGCCGCCGAGTGGGCCGCCGCCCGCAAGCTGGAGCCCGAGGTGGTGCCGGCCGGCGTGCTGGTCGCCAGCGGCGGCGAGGAGGTGATCGGCGACGCGCCGGCGCCCGAGGTCGCCGCGCCGACCTCGAAGGCGCCGGACGACACCGCGACCCGCATCCGGGTGGACATGTTCGGCCGGATGGGGCTGGCCCTGACGCTGATCGGCTGGGCGTCGCACCTGGCCGGGGTGGTGATGCGCGGGGTGGCGGGCAACCGGTTTCCATGGGGCAACATGTACGAGTTCGTCACGGCGGCGATGCTGTTCATCGTCACGATCTTCCTGGTGCTCGCCTTCCGCGGGGTGCGGTGGCTGGGCCTTCCGGTGACGCTGCTCGCCGTGATCGGCCAGGGGCTGGCGGTCACGGTCTTCTACGTGGCCGTGGCGCCGCTGGTGCCTGCGCTGCACTCGGTGTGGTTCGTCATCCACATCGTCGCCGCCGCGGTCGCCGGGGCGGCATTCAACGTGGGTGGCCTGCTGTCGATCCTGTACCTGCTGAAGAGCCGGGCGGTGCGCCGCGAAAAGGTGCGCGGCTACCTGGCCAAGCTGCCCTCGCCGACCCGGATCGACGAGTTGGCCTACCGCTTCCACGCCTTTGCCTTCCCGCTGTGGACGTTCGCCATCGCCGCCGGTTCGGTATGGGCCGAGTACGCCTGGGGACGGTTCTGGGGCTGGGACCCCAAGGAGACCTGGTCGCTGGTCACCTGGGTGGTCTACGCCGGCTACCTGCACGCCCGGGCCACCGCCGGCTGGCGGGGCAGGCGGGCCGCGGTGGTGGCCATCGTCGGCCTGGCCTGCTTCTGGTTCAACTTCGTCGGCATCAACCTGCTGGTCTCGGGCCTGCACTCCTACGCCGGCATCTGAGTCGCCGGAAGCCTTCCGTCGCAGGGTGCGATGGCTAGCCTGACGCCCACGATCCCCGCCAGTGCCGTCGATGGAGTCCCACATGCCGAGCCCGGAAGCCCTTGTCGTCCCCAACGTCACCGTCTACGACAGCCTGTTCGCCGACCTCACCGAAGCGGACGCCGACCGCGTCGCCATGGTCAACGGCGCCAATGGGGTCGAGGTGACCTTCGGCCAACTGCGTGAACGGGTCGACGCCTTCGCCGGCTGGCTGGCCGTGCAGGGCATCGGGCCGGGCGACGTCGTCGGCCTGCTGGCGCCCAACGGTGCCGCGTTCGCCATCGCCTTCCACGGCATCCTCGCCGCCGGCGCGACCGCCACCACGATCAACGCCCTGTACACCCCGGCCCAGATCACCAACCAACTGCGGGACGCGTCCGCCGTGGCGGTGGTGACCGTTTCGCAGCTGCTGCCCGGTGTCGAGGTGGCCGCCGCCGAGCTCGGCATCCCGGCCGGGCGGGTGGTGGTCATCGACGGTGCCGAGGGCCACCCGTCGGCCTCCGAGATCCTGGCCGCCGGCCATCCGCGGCCCGAGCTCGACCTCGACCCCGCGACCCGGCTGGCCGTGCTGCCGTACAGCTCGGGCACCACCGGCTACCCGAAGGGGGTGATGCTCACCCACCGCAACCTGGTCGCCAACGTCGCCCAGTGCCAGCCGATCGGGGTGACCGGCGACGACGTGGTGCTGGCGGTGTTGCCCTTCTTCCACATCTACGGAATGACGGTGCTGCTCAACTACGCGCTGCAGCGGCGGGCCCGGCTGGTCACGATGGCCCGCTTCGACCTGGCCGAGTTCCTCCGGATCATCGAGCGGCACCGCACCACGTGGGTGTTCATCGCGCCGCCGATCGCGGTGGCGCTGGCCAAGCACCCGGCCGTGGACGCCGTGGACACCTCCGCGGTCAAGGTGGTGTTCTCGGGCGCCGCCCCGCTCGATGCGGCGCTCGCCGACGCGGTGGCGAAACGCCTGGGCTGCGTGGTGGCGCAGGGTTACGGGATGACCGAGACCTCGCCGGTCACCCACGTGATCGACTGGCGCGACGCGTCCATCGACCGCTCCTCGATCGGGACTCCCGTGCCGGGAACGCAGGCCAGGGTCGTGGACGCCGACGGCAACGACGTGGCGGTACCGCCGGAGGGCCCGAGTGAACGCGGTGAGCTGTGGATCCGCGGCCCGCAGGTGATGACCGGGTACCTCAACGACCCTGAGGCCACGGCGGCCACCCTGGACGCCGATGGCTGGCTGCACACCGGTGACCTGGCCACGGTGGACGCCCTGGGCATCTACCGCATCGTCGACCGGCTCAAGGAGCTGATCAAGTACCGCGGCTACCAGGTGCCGCCGGCGGTGCTGGAATCGGTGCTGCTGCAGCACCCCGACGTGGCGGACGCCGCGGCGGTCGGGGCGCTCGACGACGACGGGCAGGAGTTCCCCAAGGCGTTCGTCGTGCGGCGTCCGGGCAGCGAGGTGAGCGCCGAGGACGTGATGGCCTTCGTCGCCGAGCGGGTGGCACCGCACGAGAAGGTGCGGGCGGTGGAGTTCATCGAGGCGGTGCCCAAGTCGGCCTCCGGCAAGATCCTGCGCCGCGAGCTGAAGGACGCCCACGGCGCCTGAGGTCCAGCGCCGGCGGCGAGGTGGGGTCGTCACCGCAGCGTCATCGGAGAGTGCAAGAATCGGCCCCATGCGGCATTTCGACCTGTGCGTGATCGGCTCCGGCTCGGGCAACTCGATCATCGACGACCAGTTCAGCGACCAGCAGGTCGCGCTGGTCGACAAGGGCGAACGGTTCGGCGGTACCTGCCTCAACGTGGGCTGCATCCCGACCAAGATGTTCGTCCACCCGGCCGACCTGGCCGCGTCGGTCGACCACGCGCGGGCCCTCGGCGTCGACCTCACCCTCGACGGCGTCCACTGGGCCGCCGTCCGCGACCGCATCTTCGGCCGGATCGACCCGATCAGCGAGGCCGGCGAGCAGTGGCGCGAGCACAACGAGAACGTCACCCTGTTCCGTGAACCGGCCCGGTTCACCGGCCCCAGGCAGTTGCTGGTCGGCGACGAGACGATCACCGCCGAGAAGTTCGTCATCGCGGCCGGGTCGCGGCCGCAGTTCCCCCCGATCGCAGGTCTGGACGACCCGGCGGTCGCCGACCGGGTGCACACCTCCGACGACGTGATGCGGCTGGACCACCTGCCCGCTTCGCTGGTGATCATCGGCGGCGGCTTCGTGTCAGCCGAGTTCGCACACATCTTCAGCGCGTTCGGCACCGACGTCACCGTCCTGCAGCGTTCGGACGTGATGCTGCGCAAGGAGGACGCCGACATCGCCGCCGCCTTCACCGAGCAACTGGCCCGGCGGGTCAACGTGCGGCTGCGGCAGGAGGTCATCGGCATCGAGCCGACCGGCCGCGACACGGTGCTGGTCGAGAGCGTGGACCCCGACGGCATCCACTACGACTTCGAGGCCGAACAGGTGCTGGTCGCCCTTGGCCGCATCCCCAACGGCGACCTGCTCGACCTGCCGGCCACCGGCGTCGCCGTCGACGCCGACGGCCTGGTCGTCGTCGACGAGTACCAGCAGACGAGCGTGAAGGGCATCTTCGCCCTCGGCGACGTGTGCTCACCCGCGCAGCTCAAGCACGTCGCCAACCACGAGGCCCGCGTCGTGCAGCACAACCTGCTGCACCCCAGGCGGATGACCGCCGCCGACCACCGGTTCATCCCGCACGCGGTGTTCAGCGACCCGCAGATCGCCTCGGTCGGGCTCACCGAGCAGCAGGCCATGCAGCGCAAGGCCAGCTACGTGGTGGCCCGGCAGGACTACTCCGGTGTCGCCTACGGTTGGGCGATGGAGAACACCGACAGCTTCTGCAAGCTGATCGCCGACCCGCGCACCAAGCAGCTGCTCGGCGCGCACATCATCGGGCCCGAGGCGTCCACCCTCCTCCAGCCGCTGATCCAGGCGATGTCGTTCGGGCTGAAGGCCCCCGACATGGCCCGCGGCCAGTACTGGATCCACCCGGCGCTCACCGAGGTGGTCGAGAACGCGCTATTGGCGCTCAAGTTGTGAAGCGTCTGGCCGCGGCCATCGCCGCCGTCACCCTGCTCGCCGGCTGCACGTCCGGGGCGCCGGCCGTGTCGGTCACCCCGCCCCCGGTCGTCTCCAGCCCCGCAACGACAGCCGGCCCGGGCGCCCCCACGCCGAGCCCCACGCCCTCGGCGTCCACGACGGCCCCGCCGTCGGTCGCCGAATGTGCCGCCACCGTGGTCGACGGGCTGAGCCTGCGCGAGCGGGTGGGGCTGACCGTGATGGTCGGGGTGACCGGCGCGTCGAGTTCCGAGTTGAGCGTGCTGCGCTCGCAGCGGATCGGATCGGTGATCCTGATGGGGCAGCACACCGACGGGGTCGCCGGAGTGAGGCGGCTGACCGCTCGGCTCGCCCTCGACGACCTGCCCACCCCGCTGCTGATCTCGGTCGACCAGGAGGGTGGGGTCGTCCAGCGGCTCAAGGGCACCGGTTTCAGCACGATTCCGTCGGCGGTCGTGCAGGCGGGGTTGAGTGACGCCACGTTGCGTTCACGGGCGGCCCGCTGGGGCAGACAACTCGCCTCAGCGGGGGTGGGCTGGACGTTGGCCCCGGTCGCCGATACGGTGCCGGCCGACATGACCAGCCGCAACGAGCCGATCGGGGTGCTCGAGCGCGGCTACGGGTCGACCCCCGGCACGGTGGCGGACAAGGTGACCGCCTTCGTCCAGGGCATGCACGATTCGGGCGTCGCGACCTCGGCGAAACACTTCCCGGGCATCGGCAGGGTGGTCGGCAACACCGACTTCACCGCGGGCGTGAAGGACACCGTCACCCGCTCCGACGACCCCTACCTGCAGCCGTTCGCGGCGGCGGTCGAGGCCGGCGCGCCCAGCATCATGGTCTCCACCGTCACCTACACCAGGATCGACGCCCGGCATCCGGCGGTGTTCTCCCCGACGGTGATCGGTCTGCTGCGCGACCAGCTCGGCTTCGACGGCGTGGTCATCTCCGACGACCTGGGCGCAGCGAAGTCGATGGCGTCGGTGCCGGCCGACGAGCGGGGCGTCGGCTTCATCGAGGCCGGCGGCGACATCGCGATGACGGTCACCCCCGGACTCGCCGACGACTTCGCCGCGGGCATCCGCCGGGCCGCGAGGGACGACCCCGCGATCGCCGATCAGGTCCGGGCGGCAGCCACCAGGGTGGTCGCGATGAAGATCGACGCCGGTCTGCTGCCCTGCCGCTGATCGCGGCTCAGCCGTCGACCTTGAGGCCCTTCATTGCCGCACGGGCGTCCGGCACGAGCTCGGCGGCGGTGTCGGGGATCGAGGCGTAGAAGATGCTGGACGCCGCATCCGAGGTGGCGACGATCAGGATGATGGCCAGCTCGCCCTTGGTCTGCAGGCCGGGGATGTCGAAGGTCAGGTGCGTCTCGACCAGCCAGGCGTCCTTGCCGTCGATGGTGCTGGCCTTGTTGACCTGGTCGTCGCGGACGACCTCGGCGTCGTCGTAGAAGACACCCATGATGCACTTGACCACGATCTCGGAGCCCTGCTGCGGGCTGAAGAAGCCGTCCCCGGCGACGAGTTCGCCGACCAGCACCGACGCCACCCAGTTCGAGCCGGGCTTGTAGTTCTGTTCGATGGTCACCGTCTGAGTGAGCACGTCGCGGCCGAACGGGACGCGGTCCTCGACCTGCGGGCTGCTCCACGGGCTGCCCAGTTGCGGGTAGGAGAGCCGGCCGCCGTGCACCCGGCCGTCGTTGGGTGCGGCCTCGGGGCTGACCGTGGTGGCCACCTGTTTGGGGCACACGTTCTGGGTGGGGTTCGAGCCAGGGTCGTTTCCGCCGCCGAAGATGCCGCCGAGCCCGCGAATCGCGAACCAGGCGATCACGCCCAGCACGAGCACGACGGCGGCGATGCCCAGCCACCAGCCGACCGGGGTGCGGCGCTGCTGCGGCTGGTTGGGGTGCCAGCCGGGTTGCCCACCGGGCCGTTGCGGGGTGCCCAGGCCACCGGCCGGGGGCGCCTGGGTGGGGTTGTTCGTTATGGACGCCGACCAGGAGGACCCGGTCCAGTACCGGTACATTCCCGGTTGGCCGCCCGGATCCGGATACCACCCTGCGCTGCTCACGCCGCCGATTCTAGCCAGGGCCGGGAATCGGGCCCGGGGTCGCTCAGCCGAAGCGTCCGGTGATGTAGTCCTCGGTGGCCTGCACGTCGGGGGTGGAGAAGATCTTCTCGGTCGGCCCCATCTCGACCAGCTTGCCGGGCGCGCCGGTGCCGGCGATGTTGAAGAAGGCGGTCTCGTCCGAGACCCGGGCGGCCTGCTGCATGTTGTGGGTGACGATGACGATCGTGTAGGTCTCCTTGAGCTCCTGCACCAGGTCCTCGACGGCCAGCGTCGAGATCGGGTCGAGGGCGGAGCAGGGCTCGTCCATCAGCAGAACCTCGGGTTGCATGGCGATCGCCCGGGCGATGCACAGCCGCTGTTGCTGGCCGCCCGAGAGCCCCGAGCCGGGCCGGTCGAGCCGGTTCTTGACCTCCTCCCACAGGTTGGCGCCGCGCAGCGAGCGCTCCAGCAACTCGTCGGCCTCCCTGGCCTTCATCCGCTGCGCGTTCAGCCGGTAGCCGGCGAGCACGTTGTCCTTGATCGACATTGTGGGGAACGGGTTGGGACGCTGGAACACCATGCCGACCTGCCGCCGCACGTTGACCGGGTCGACGCCGTTGCCGTACAGGTTGTGGCCGTCGAGCAGCACGTCGCCCTCGACGTGGGCGCCGGGGATCACCTCGTGCATCCGGTTCAGGGTGCGCAGGAAGGTCGACTTGCCGCAGCCGGACGGGCCGATGAAGGCCGTCACCGAACGCGGCTGAATGGTCATGGTGACGTCCTCGACGGCCTTGAACGTGCCGTAGTAGCAGTTGAGGTCGGTGACCTCGATCCTCTTGGACATGCGAGGGACTCCTTGTCAGCGCCCGGTCTTCGGGCTGAAGCGGTTGGCGATGAAGCGGCCCAGCAGGTTGAGCACCATGACCAGCACGATCAGGGTCAGGGCACCGGCCCAGGCCCGCTCGTTGTAGAAGATGCGGTCCACGCCGGGGTGCGCGTACTGGTCGTAGACGAACACCGGCAGCGTCATCATCGGGTTGGCGAACGGGTTGGTGTTGATCGAGTTGGTGAAGCCGGCGGCGATCATCAGCGGTGCCGTCTCGCCGATGATCCGGGCGATCGACAAGATGACGCCCGAGACGATGCCGGACACCGCGGTCGGCAGCACCACCGAGGTGATCGTGCGCCACTTCGGCACACCCAACGCGTAGGACGCCTCCCGCAGCTCGTTGGGGACGATCCGCAGCAACTCCTCGGTGGCACGCACCACGATCGGGATCATCAGCACCGACAGGGCCAGTGACCCGGCGAAGCCGTTGATGGTGCCGGGGCCGAACACGATCGCCATCAGCGCATAGGCGAACAGGCCGGCCACGATGGAGGGGATGCCGGTCATCACGTCGACGAAGAACGTGATGCCGCGGGCGAGCGCGCCGCGTCCGTACTCAACCAGGTAGATGGCCGTCATCAGTCCGATGGGCACCGAGATCAGCGTCGCGATGCCGGTCACGTACAACGTCCCGTACAGGGCGTGGGCGGCGCCGCCGCCGTCCCCGATCACGTTGCGCATCGACCAGGTGAACAACGTGACGTCGAAGCGGGGCAGGCCCTGCGACAGGGTCTCCCACAGCAGCGACAGCAGTGGCAGCAGGGCGAGCAGGAAGGCGCCGGTGACCAAGTTGGTGGCGAGCCGGTCGGCAGCGGCGCGGCGTCCTTGGACGACGCGGGCCACCAGATAGGCCACCGGAAGGAAGATCACGGCGCCGAGGAAGGCGGTGGTTCCCGGGTCGAAACCGCCCAGGAGGGAGGCATCGATCATTCCAGCCACCAGCAGGCTGCCCGCCAGCGCCACCCAGGTGGTGTAGCCGGGCAACTGCCCGGCGGTCAGCGGATCGGCGTTGCGGGTGGTGGTCGCGGTGCTCATCAGTTGGCCCCCGAGAATTCCTTGTAGCGGGAGATGATCAGCCGGGCTCCGGCGTTGACCAGCAGGGTGATCACGAACAGCACCAGGCCGCCGGCGATCAACTGGTTGGTCTTCAGGCCGTAGGCCTCGGGGAAGTTCTGGGCGATGACGGCGGCGATGGTGTTGGGGTTCTGCGAGGTGAGGATCTGGAAGTGCACGACCGCGGCGCCCGAGAGCACCATGGCGACCGCCATCGTCTCGCCGAGTGCCCGGCCCAGACCGAGCATGACGGCGCTGATGATGCCGGCCCGGGCGAATGGCAGCACCGCCATCGTGATCATCTCCCAGCGGGTCGCGCCCAGCGCGAGCGCCGCCTCCTCGTGCAGCATCGGGGTCTGCAGGAAGACCTCCCGGGACAGCGAGGTGATGATCGGCAGAATCATCACCGCCAGCACGATCGCGGCGGTGAGCAGCGTCCGGCCGGTGCCGGACGGCTGGCCGGCGAAGAACGGGATCCAGCCCAGGTAGGTGTTCAGCCACAGGTACAGCGGCTGCACGGCGGGGGCCAGCACGATGCTGCCCCACAGGCCGAAGACCACCGACGGCACCGCCGCCAGCAGGTCGATCACGTAGCCCAGACCGGCGGCCAGCCGGCGCGGCGCGTAGTGGGAGATGAACAGGGCGATGCCGATCGACACCGGCACCGCCATCAGCAGCGCCCAGAACGACGCCCACACGGTGCCCCAGGCGAACGGCAGGATCCAGGACAGGAACGGGCCGTAGCCCTGCGCCTGCAGCACCTCGGGTGAGGTGGTCAGCGCTGGGAAGGCCTGCATCAGCAGGAAGCCGGCGACCGCGGCGAGGATGACCAGGATCGCAACGCCCGAGCCGGTCGAGAGCCCGCTGAACACGCGGTCGCCTAGTCGCCGCAGCGGACGGCCGGGACCGCCGGGCCGCTCGGGCGAGGGGCTGGGGGTCACCTCCTGGGTGGACTGCGTCACGGTTGCCATCTTTCGCTCACTCTTGGTGGGAGGCTAGAGGATCGGGACCATCCAGCGCCCGCCCGGCGGAAACCGGGCGGGCGCTGGCCGGACTCACTTGATCGACGCGACCGCCGCTGCGACCTTGGCCTGCATGTCGGCGCTCAGCGGCGCACTGCCGGCGGCTTCGGCGGCCGCCTGCTGGCCCTCGGCGGACGCCACGTAGCCGATGAAGCTCTTCACCAGCTCGGCCGTGGCGGAGTCCTTGTAGGCCTCGCAGACCAGCGCGTACGAGACCAGCACGGCCGGGTAGGCGCCCTCGGCCTTGCGGTTCAGCGTCAGCGCGAGGTCATGCTCGGAGCGGCCGGAGATCGTCTCGGAGGCGTCCACCACCTTGGCCGCCGCCTCCGCGGTCGGCTGCAGCCACTCGTCGCCGACCTGCAGTTGGGCGTGGCTGACCTCCCTGGCTGCGGAGGCGTCCGCGTAGCCGATCGTGTTGGTGCCGGTCGACACGGCGTCCACCACCGCCGAGGTGCCCTTGGCGGCCTCGCCGCCGAACGCGGCCGGGAAGGTGTCGGACGCCTCCTCGCTCCACACCGACGGTGCGGCCTGGTGCAGGTAGTCGGTGAAGTTGTTGGTGGTGCCCGAGTCGTCGGAGCGGTGCACCGCGGTGATGGCGGCATCGGGCAGCTTCGCGTCGGGGTTGGTGGCAACGATGGCCTCGTCGTTCCACTTGGTGATCGTGCCCGCGAAGATGCCGGCCACGGTGTCGGCGTCCAGCTTCAGTTCGTCGACTCCTTCGACGTTGAAGATGACGGCGATCGGGGAGATGTAGACCGGCAGGTCGAGAGCGTTGGATTCGGCGGTGCAGCCGGCGAACTTGCCCGCGCCCATCTCCTCGTCCTGGAACGGACGATCAGAGCCGGCGTACTGCACGGCGCCGGACGTGAACGCCTCACGGCCCGCGCCGGAGCCGTCGGGGGAGTAGTTGATGGTGACGCCGGAGTGGGCGGACTGGTAGTCGGCGATCCACTTCTGCTGCGCCGCGGACATCGACGAAGCGCCCTTGCCGGCCAGCGTGCTGGACGCGGCGGTGCCGCTGGTCCCAGTGCCCGGGTCGGCGGGTTCGTTGGCTGCGCAGGCGGACAGAGTCAGCGCAGCCGCGGCAATCAGTGCCACCGGCGCGCCGAGCTTGGAGATCTTCACGGCTTTCCTTTCGCGAACGTTGGAGCGACTCGCTCCGCGAAGCACGCTAGGCAGCCCAGGAAACCGAATGGGGGCTCTTGGGTGAACAGCCGGTGAACTCCGTATCGCTGCTTGTCAGCAGGGTCAAACGCGGGGTTTGTGCCACTCGACGCTGACGGTCTCGCCGGTCGGCGACAGGTGCGCGACCAGTACCGCGGCGGTCAGCATCGGCCGGTCGGGAACCCCCAGCGCGTCCAGCATCAGCGGCAGCACGGGGCGGTGGCCGCAGATGGCTCGGGGCACCCCGGAGGCGGCGGTCTGGCCGA
The DNA here is from genome assembly GCF_025972045.1 of Micropruina sonneratiae. Taxonomy (GTDB): domain Bacteria; phylum Actinomycetota; class Actinomycetes; order Propionibacteriales; family Propionibacteriaceae; genus Micropruina; species Micropruina sonneratiae. The sequence goes on from NZ_JAPDHX010000001.1 coordinate 273,060, forward strand.
TGAGCCGTTTCATCAGCTTGCGGACGGCCTCGGGATGGTCCTTCGCCTGTTCCTCCGACAGCGTCGACCACCCCTTCACGTCGAGCCGTTGCGCCTTCGCGTACGGGCCCAACGTGCTCATGCAGCGCGCCGAGGTGGACGAGTCGAGATCCTGGACGCCGTAGGCGGCCAGCAACGGCGCCAACTGCTTGCTCTGCTTGCGGCCCCGGCTGCTCAGCTGGCGCAACTGGTCCTTGCCCGACCAGTGCTTGCGCTCCATCGCCTTGCCGTGCCGGACGATCAGCAGCGGCGTGGTCTGCGGCAGGGTCACCGCCTGTTCGACCAGCCGCCGCTCGTCGGCGTAGGTCATCCGCCGCAGCGCCGAGTCGATGGTCAGCCAGGCCCGGCGGTCGACCTCGGCGTTGGCCTTGAACCGCCCCTGTTCGACAACGGTGCCCAGCCAGTAGGCGACCCGCTTGGTGCCGCTGGGGATCGGGTACTGGATGCGGTCCACCGGGTGGGTGAGCCGAATGCGGACCGCCGACTCCTCGACCACCTCGCGGACGGCGGTCCCGGCCAGATACTCGTCGGGGTCGAGCTTGCCCTTCGGCAGCGACCAGTCGTTGTAGCTGGGCCGGTGCACCACGAGCACCTGGAGCTGGCGCCCTTTGGGCCGGCGCAGCACGATCGCACCCGCGGCCTCCACCAGGCGCCCCCGGCTCATCCGCCGACCCGTTCGCGGCGCGAGCCCAGCGACGAGATGAGGTGCTCCTGCAGGTCGAGCAGCGGTTCGCCGTCCGGGGCGGCGGTGTGCTGCACCCAGCCGTCCGGCTCGAGCCACCACGAGGCGGTGCCGTCGTCGAAGGCCAGGTCGAACAGCCCCTCGATGGTGGCCATGTGCCGCGGGTTGGTGAGCGAGGCGAGCACCTCGACCCGGCGGTCGAGGTTGCGGTGCATCAGGTCGGTGGAGCCGATGCCGACGCGGGGCTGGCCGCCGTTGGCGAACCAGAACAGCCGGGAGTGTTCGAGGAAGCGGCCGAGGATCGAGCGCACCCGGATGTTCTCGCTCAGGCCGGGCACCCCCGCCTTCACGGTGCAGATGCCGCGCACCCACAGCTCGACACTCACCCCGGCCCCGGACGCCCGGTACAGCGCGTCGATCACGGTCTCGTCGACGATGGAGTTGACCTTGATCCGGATCCCGGCGGGACGCCCGGCGCGGTGGTGCTCGATCTCGTCGTCGATGAACTCGACCAGCCCGCGACGGATGCCGTGCGGGGCGACCAGAAGCCGCTTGTAGTGGGTCTCCTGACCCATTCCGGACAGGTGGTTGAACAGCCGGGCCACGTCGTCGGTGATCACCGGGTTGGCGGTGAGCAGGCCGACGTCCTCATACATCCTGGCCGTCTTCGGGTTGTAGTTGCCGGTGCCGATGTGGCAGTAGCGACGCAGCCCGTCCGGCTCGTCGCGCACCACCAGCGACAGCTTGCAATGCGTCTTGAGGCCGATCAGCCCGTACACCACGTGGCAGCCGGCCCGCTCGAGCTTGCGCGCCCAGCCGATGTTGGCCTGCTCGTCGAAGCGGGCCTTGATCTCGACCAGTGCGAGCACCTGCTTGCCGGACTGGGCGGCCTCGATCAGGGCGTCCACGATCGGCGAGTCGCCCGAGGTGCGGTACAGCGTCTGCTTGATCGCCAGCACCGCCGGGTCGGCGGCGGCCTGCTCGATGAACCGCTGCACGCTGGTCGCGAACGAGTGGTAGGGGTGGTGCAGCAGCACGTCACGGTGCTTGAGCGCGGCGAACATGTCGGCCGGCATGGCCGTCTCGACCTCGGCCAGTTCGGGATGGGTCTTGGGCAGGAACGCCTTGTACTTCAGCGATTCGCGGTCCAGGTCGGCCAGCGAGAACAGGCCGCGCAGGTCGAGGGGCGCGGGCAGCTTGAACACCTCCTTCTCGGAGATGTCGAGTTCGCTGACCAGCAGGTCGAGCATCTTGTCGTCGATGTCGTCCTCGACCTCGAGCCGCACCGGCGGACGCCCCACCTTGCGCCGCAGCAGCTCCTTCTCCAGCGCGTGCAGCAGATTCTCGGCGTCGTCCTCCTCGACCTCGAGATCCTCGTTGCGGGTGACCCGGAAAGTGGAGTGCTCCAGCACCTGCATGCCGGAGAACAGCCGGTCGAGGTGCCGGGCGATGACGTCCTCGATCGCGATGAAGCGACCCTCGGCCAGGGGCAGGAAGCGGCTCAGCACCGCCGGCACCTTGACCCGCGCGAACTGCCGGGCGCCGGTCATCGGGTTCTTCAGCAGCACCGCCAGGTTGTTGCTCAGCCCGGAGATGTAGGGGAACGGGTGCGAAGGGTCCACCGCCAGCGGGGTCAGCACCGGGAAGATGCGTTCCTCGAACAGGGTGGTGAGCGTGGCCTTCTCGGAGTCGGTCAACTGATCCCAGCGCAACACCTCGATGCCCTGCTCGGCCAGTTCGGGGCGGACCTCGTCGGCGAACACCCGGGCTTGCTGGGTCACCAGCTCGCGGGTACGGGTGAGGATCTTCTCGTGCAGGTCGCGCGGCAGGATGCCGGACGCCGAGGGCACCGCCACGCCTGCGGCGATGCGGCGCTTGAGTCCGGCCACCCGGACCATGAAGTACTCGTCCAGGTTCGAGGAGAAGATGGCCAGGAACCGTGCCCGCTCCAGCAGCGGGACGCGGGCGGCGTCCCGGGCCAGGTCGAGCACGCGGTTGTTGAACGCCAGCCAACTCAGCTCGCGCTCGGAGTAGCGGTCGGCGGGCAGCTCGGATCGGTCCTCGTCGAGCACCAGTTCGGCGGTCATCACTGCTCCTGAGAAGGCTGGTCGGGGCCGTAAAGGACATCACTGTGCACCACGGTGAAGCCGGTCCGCTCGTACAGTTGTACCGCCCTGGCATTGGCGGCTTCAACGTACAGATGCACGCTGGGACTGCCGGCGGCGGCCAGGTGTTCCAGCCCGGCGGCCAGTAACCGCTTGCCCAGCCCGGTGCCCTGCGCGCGCGGCGCGGTGGCCAGGATGTACACCTCGCCCCGGCCGTCCGGGTGGCGTTTGGTCCAATGGAAGCCGGTCAACCCGTCGGCGTCGGAGGTGACCAGCAGGCCGTCGGGGTCGAACCAGTCCTCGGCGAGCCGGGCGTCCAGGTCGGCGCGAGAGAAGCGACGCTGCTCGGGGTGCCAGTCGAACGCGGCGGCGTTGAGGGCCAACAGCGCGTCGGCGTCCTGCATCGTGAACGGCCGGACGCCGTCGAACCGCTGCCCGGTGGGCGGGTCCAGGGGCCGCTGCATCACCAGCAGCCGCCGGCGTTCGAGCAGGCCGTTCGCCGCCGCGAAGCCCTGCGCCGCGGGCAGGTTGCCGAACGCCCACACCCCGACGCCACGCACCTCGGCGAGCAGTTCGCCGCCGATGCCCCGGCGGCGGTGGGCGGGGTGCACGAACAGCTGGGCGGTGCCGTGGCTGTCGTTGCGCTGCGCGTACCCGATCAGATCCCCGTCCAGTTCGCGAAGGTGGTGGGTGACGGACGCCGGTGCGCCGGCGAGCGCCAGGGTGGCGTCCTCGTTGAGGGGGTGTTCGCCGTCATGGTCGGCGACCGTCCCGGCCAGCGCACGCACCCGTTGGGCGTCCTCGGGGCTCAGCATGCGCTCAGGCTAGCCCGATCGGCTACGACGAGAAGCGGTAGCCCACGTTGCGCACGGTGCCGATCAGCGACTCGTGCTCGGGGCCCAGCTTGGCCCGCAGCCGGCGGATGTGGACATCGACGGTGCGGGTGCCGCCGAAGTAGTCGTAGCCCCACACGTCGGCCAGCAGGTGCTCGCGGCTGAACACCCGACCCGGGTGGGTGACCAGGTACTTCAGCAACTCGAACTCGGTGTAGGTCAGGTCGAGCGGCGCGTCACCGAGCCGGGCCGAGTAGGCTGCCTCGTCGATCACGATGCCGCCGGACTGGATCAGCCCGTCGGATTCGTTGGAGCTGAGCAGCAGCCGGATGCGGGCGTCGAACTCGGCCGGGCCGGCGCCGTCCAGGATGAGATCCGAGACGCCCCAGTCGCCGTTGATCGCGGCCAGCCCGCCCTCGGTGACCACCAGCAGGATCGGCAGGGTGATGCCCGAGGAGACGAAGAGCCGACACACCGTTCGGGCGTTGGCCAGGTTGCTGCGTCCGTCGATGACCACCACGTCGGCCTTGGCCGACTCGGTCAGCGCGTTGGTGTCGGCGGGGGCGCTACGCAGGTCGTGGGCGAGGAGTCCGATCGCCGGCAGCACCGCCTCGGGGCGCGCACCGGTGTCCAACTGACTGCTGACCACCAGCAGTTGCGCCATACCCACCCCCGTTCCGGCCACCTCGGGCCGTTACAGGATAGTGACACCTCCCCGGTCGGTGTGGCGACGGCATCCGGTGGGCGGTCGCGGGGGCTGCGGCGTGCTACAGCTCCAGCAGCACCGTGACCGGGCCGTCGTTGACCAGTTCCACCCGCATCGTCGCGCCGAACCGCCCGGTGGCGACCTCGGCGCCGTAGGCCCGCAGGGCGTCGACGTACCTGGTGACCAGCGGTTGGCTGACCGGTGCCGGTGCGGCCGCGCTCCACGACGGGCGCCGGCCCTTGCGGGTGTCGCCGTAGAGGGTGAACTGGCTGACCACGAGAATCGGCGCCGACTCCTGGGCGCAGCTGCGTTCCCCGTGCAGGATGCGCAGGTTCCAGGTCTTGTCGGCCAGCGCATCCGCGATCGAGGGCGTGTCGGTGTGGGTGACGCCGAGCAGCACCAGCAGGCCGGGGGAGTCGATGCCGCCGATCATCTCGCCGTCGACGCTGACGCCGGCGCTGGTGACGCGTTGGACGAGGGCTCGCATCGGGCCATCCTGTCAGGCTGGTTCCGCTGGGCGGCGCCAGTTCAGGGCGTAGCGCCACAGCAGCAGGCGGCGGTGCTGCGCGCCGGGGTCGAGGGTGCGTGCACCCGAGGACGCCCGGGTCGGAGTCGATCGCCGTGACGTCGGGCACGCTGCGGTGTAGGTCGCGGGCCAGCAGTCCATCACCGCAACCCACATCGAGGGTCCTGAAAACGGTGCACTCGTCGAGCGGCGCCGGCGCGGGTGAGGCGACGTGCCGGCTCGGGTCGGCGACGAGTGCACCGTTCTCAGGGTGTCCTGCCCGGCCCGCGGGCGGCCGGAGGTGAGCACTAGACTCACGCGAGTGATCCCGACGTCGATTCCCTTGCTGACCGCGGGGACGGTCGCGCTGATCGTGGCCGCGGCGGCCGTGCTGATCGCCGCGCTGGTCGTCGTCGTGCGGATCTTCACCGAGAAGCGCAGGAGCGATTGATGAGTTTCGAGATCCCCTCCGACCTGAACCCGGCCCTGGTCGGGCTGGCCTGGCTGCGTGGCCGCTGGGAGGGTTCGGGCTACCTGGAGTGGCCCGGGCAGGAGAAGATCCGGTTCGCGCAGCAGGTCGACTTCAGCGACAACGGCGGCGACTACCTGCACTACCTGGCGCAGGCGTTCGAGGTGGACGCCCACGGCAAGCCGACCAGCCCGCTGTTCATGGAGACCGGATTCTGGCGTCCGCTGCCCGACGCGACCGTCGACGTGGTGATGTGCTCGCCGGACGGCTTCGCCGAGGTCTGGTACGGCAAGCTGCAGCCCGGCCGGGTCGACCTGACCACCGACGCCGTAGTCCGCTCGCCGGACGCCAAGGTCGCCTACACGGCCGGCCGAAGGCTCTACGGGACGGTCGAGGGCAAGCTGATGTACTCCTTCGACCGGGCCACCGACGACATCGCCTTGCGGCCCTACGTGTGGGCCACGCTGGTGCGGGCGTGAGGGTGCGATGAGCGCAATCAGGCACGAGAGCGGCCCGGACGCCGGAGCGGTCTGGCACTACGGCGACCCGCTGCGCGAACAGCGCCGGCTCGCCGCCGGCGAGGCGAGCGTCGACCTGTCGCACCGCCCGGTGTTCTCGGTCAGCGGGCCGGACCGGCTCAGCTGGCTGAACAACATCGTCTCGCAGAAGCTGGACGACCTGCCGCCCGGGGTGTGGACGACTGCCTACATCCTCGACCCGCAGGGCCGGATCGGCCACGTGTTCGGCGGGGTCGACGACGGCGAGACGCTGTGGGCGTCCACCGAACCGGGGCATCTGGACGCCCTGCTCGCCTGGCTACGCCGGATGCAGTTCGCTGCCCGGGTCGAGATCGACGAGCGCAGCGACACGCATGCGATGGTGATCGCCGGCGGCCCGCGGATCGTGCCGCGCGAGCAGTTGGACGAGGTGCTGGGCGAGGTGCGGGCCGGCACCTGGGCGGCGGACGCGCTGCGGATCGAGGCCGGCCGGCCGCGGATCTTCGTCGACACCGACGACAAGACGATCCCGAACGAGCTCGCCAACCCCGACGGGCTCGCGCTGGGCGCCGGCGTGCACCTGCAGAAGGGGTGCTACCCGGGCCAGGAGACTGTTGCCCGGGTGTACACGCTGGGGCGCCCGCCGCGCCGGCTGACCAGACTGCAGTTGGACGGCTCGGCCGAGGCGCTGCCCGCGGTGGGCGCCGACGTGCTGCTCGACGGGCGGGTGGTCGGCCGGGTCGGCTCGTCGGCACGGCACTTCGAGCAGGGGCCGATCGCGCTGGCGCTGATCAAACGCAACGTCGACTGGTCGCTTCCGGTGCTGGTGGACGGCATCGACGCCGCCCAGGAACTGATCGTCAACCCCGAGGTGGGGTTGCACGTACGTCCGAACATGAGGCTGCGATGACCCTCGCCACCACGTGTGCCGCCGTCGAACCGGTCTCCGAGACCGCCCGCGCCGCGGCCGACGAACTGCAGGCCGGCCTGGCGAAGCCACCCGGCGCTCTGGGCCGGCTCGAGACGCTGGGTGCGCAGCTCGCTGCTATCGCCGGCGCGTGCCCGCCCCCGCAGCCCGATCCGGCGCGGATCGTGGTGGTGGCCGGCGACCACGGCGTGGTCGCTCAGGGCGTGACCCGGTGGCCGTCGGCGTTGTCGGGGATCCTGGCATCCACGCTGATCAGCGGCGGCGCCGGAGTGAACGTGCTGGCCGGGCTGGCCGGGGCGCAGCTGCGCGTTCTGGACGCCGGGCTGTCGGCCGGGGTAGACGGCGTCGAGGCGCGTCCGATCCGGCGCGGCACCGGGGATTTCAGCGTCGAACCGGCGCTGACCCGCGACGAGGCCACCGCGGCGCTCGAACTGGGCATCGGCGAGGCGCATGTGGCCGCTGACGAGGGGATTCGCTGTTTGGCCACCGGTGAGGTGGGGATCGGCAACACCACCACCGCGGCCGCACTGATCGCCGCATTCACCGGCGCGGAGGCGGCGGTGGTCGCCGGCCGGGGGGCGGACGCGCCGCCCGAGATGGTGGCCCGCAAGGCAGCGGTGATCGGCCGGGCGCTGGCGCTGCACGCACCCGATGCCAGCGATGGTGTGGGCGTGCTGGCCGCCGTCGGCGGGGTCGAGCAGGCGGTGCTGGCCGGGCTGGTGCTGGGTGCGGCCGAGCGCCGCCTTCCGGTGCTGCTCGACGGCATCACCGGTGTCGCCGCGGGTCTCGCGGCGGTCGCCTTGGCGCCGGCCGCGTCGGGGTACCTGATCGCGGCGCACTCCGGCGCGGAGCCCGCGATCGCGGTGGGCCTTGCTCGACTCGGCCTTGAACCGGTGCTCGACCTGCGGCTCGCGCTGGGCGAGGGCTCGGGTGCCGCGCTGGCGCTGCCTATCCTGCGCGCCGCGGCGGCCGTCATGACCGACATGGCCACGCTGGAGTCGCTGCTGTAGCCGGTCCGGTCAGCCCACGCCGGCCACGTCGAGGGTGCAGCCGACGACGGTCTCGACCGAGCCGTACGCCCGCCCCCCGGGCCAGCCGGCCGGCCGCGCACGCCACGATTCGCCGTCCTCGACCCGGCCGGCGAACTGACCGTCGATCAGCAGCCTGCGTCCCATCCGCCGACCCTGCCCCGAGAGCCGGTGCCTGTCGAGCGCCCGCGCTGCCCCGTGTCACTCGCCGGTGCTGTCTGCCGGCCCGTCGGCCGGGGAGGATGGCTCAACGGGACTTGGGGGTGGGCAGCTTGGTGCCCACAGCCTGGCGTTGCGCCAACACCTCGCGCCGGAACCGGTACAGCCGCGCGGGGCGTCCGCCGGTTCGGGTGCGGCCGCCGGTCGGCTCGACCAGGTGCTGCTGCTCGATCAGCCGGCGGAAGTTCTGGGTGTGCACCCCCTGACCGGCCAGCGCCTCGACACAGCCCTGCAACTGCCCGAGGGTGAACGTCTCCGGGAGCAACTCGAAGACCACCGGCCGGTACTGGATCTTCGCCCGCAGCCTGGCGATGCCGGTGGCCAGCACCCGGCGATGATCGCCCTCCAGCCGCTCACCCGGCAGCGGTACCGGGACAGGACGCTGCACAGGCGACTCAGGGACGAGCCCCGCCTCGTACAACAGTTCGTAGCGCTGCAGGGCGAGATCCGGCTGCCACGGGTGGGCGTCCAGGCCGTAGACGACGGCGCAGCGCTGCAGCCGCGCGTCGGGCTCTGCCAGCGCCCAGCTGCGCAGCGCGGGCTCGATCGTGTCCGCCACCACGGTGGCGCCCGCCCTGTGGTCCTCCCACGGGAACAGTTCGTACCACTGCCGCCAGCGGCCGTTGCGGGGGGTCGGCCCGCGCACCAGGCCCAGGTACGACACCGAGATGGTCCGGGCCCCGCCGCCGCCGCGGTCGGAGTCGGCGAACGTGTACAGCTGCTCCACGAACCCCAGGCTCAACCCGGTCTGTGCCTCCACCCAGGCACGGACGGCGGTCTGCAGCGAGCGGTGGCCCGGCAGCACCGGGCCGGCCGGCAGGCAGGGTCGGTCCGACAGGGTCAGCACGCACGGCTCGCCGTCGACGAGGGCCACGATCACGGCCAGTACCTCGGCCCTGATCGGTTCGCTGGTCACCCGGCCTCCCATTCGGTCGCGTTGTCATTCGCCCCTGTCAGGTGCGCATTCGTCGAATCCCAGCAGGATAGCGGTCACGACTGGGCGCGGAGTTGCGCCCAGGTGTGCGCGGCAACCGGGGCCAGCGCCGGGTCGCCCGAGGCGGCGAAGGCGGACGCCAGCGCCAGCGCCCAGGCCCGCGCCCGCGTCCACACCGCGGGGTCGTGGTCGCCGACCGCCCTGCACGCCTCGATCAGGCGCGCGCGGTCGGCCGGCCCGAACGACAACCAGAGGGTGGCCAGGTCGCTGGCCGGATCGCCCGCGGTCACATCCCCCCAGTCCAGGAGGCCGGCCAGCCGGCCGGCGTCGTCCACCAGCACGTTCAGCGGGTGCGGATCGCCGTGGAGCCACAACGGCGGTCCCGGGTACGGCGGTGCGGACGCCCACCGCGTCCACAGCTCAACGGCCTCGGTCCCGAACCCGGGCAACTGCCGCAGCCGCTGCCGCACGATCGGGTCGCGGCCAGCCAGCGGACCCCCGCGGAACGGATTGTCCGGCGCGTTGCCCGGGGCCGGGACGTGCAGGGCGGCGAACGTGGCGGCGAGGCCGTCGACCGCGGCACCGCGCTCGTCGATCCCGAGTCCGGCGAGCACCCGGCCGGGCAGCCGCGGCACCACCGACCACGGGTGCGGGAACGACGCCGACGGCGCCCCGACCCACACCGGCACGGGCGTGCGCACCGGCAGCCTGCCGGCCAGTTCGGGCAGCCAGCGCTGTTCGTGCCGCAGCAGCGCGACGGCGACTCCTCGGCGCGGCACCCGCACCAGCAGGTCGTCTCCGAGCGCGAACGTCTCGTTGTCCCATCCGTGGGCGAAGGGCGCCAACGGCAGGGCGGACCAGTGCGGGCACTGCTGCCCGATCAGCGTCGTGACCAGGTCGATCGTGACGCCCAGGTCCGCGTCGGGTGGGGTGGGCACGCCACATTCAACCCCGGCACCATCGGCACAAGTCAACAACCTCACCCCCAGGGATGTGGTTTTGATCGCGCCGTGCGGCGGTCGCGTCACCCGGGCAGGTGACTTGATGTGGCGCCCCAAATGCGCTTGTCGTCGGCGAATCCTGTGATTTCGCCAAGGCCTCCGCAGAGGCCTTGGCTGGCCGGCTCCCGCCGTCTAGAGTCACAGCCAAGGAGCCCGGGAAGTGACTTTCCAAAGAGCCGGCAGCAGGGTTGCAGGTCGGCCGCGTCAGACACCGATGCACCCAAATGTCCTTCCCGGGCTCGCCAACGCTCAGGCGAGCCCCAGGTGCTCCTCCAGGGTGAGGTTGCTCCTGGGTCCGAAAGCCTTCGCCACCGTCTTCCCGACATAGCGGTAGTGCCACGGCTCGAAGGCATACCCGGTGATCGCCTCCTTGCCGTCGGGATAGCGCAGGATGAACCCGTACTCCCAGGCGTGCCGCCACAGCCATCGGCCCACCTTGGTGTTGCGGACGCCGACCCCCCAGGTGACCCCGTCCCACAGGTCGACGGCCAGGCCGGTCTGGTGCTCGCTGCGACCCGGCGCGGCGTTGTAGCGACGCGCCATCTCCTCGCTGCCGTATTCGATGATCTTGCGGTCGAGGATCTGCTTCTGCAAGGCGTAGCTGCGGTAGCCGCTGCGCACCAACATGCGCACCCCGTCGCGGTTGGCCGCCGCGGTCATCGCGGTCAGCGCCGCCTGGGTCTGCTTGGTGAGCCCGTACGGCTGGGTCACGCTGCTGCGCCGGTAGTCGGCGTTGATCGGGTACTTCTTCGAGATCACCGGGACGCCGTTCACCGTGAAGGCCTCGTTGCGCTGCGCGCGGGTGCGGGTGTCGGTGGGCCTGGCCGACGAGGTGGCGCTCGGGGCGGCGGTGCTCGCCGGACCGGACGCCGACGCCGTGGCGCCGGCCGAGCCGGACGCCGTCGGCGAACCGGAGGCCGAACCCGTCACGGTCGCGGTCGGCGACCAAGTGGGGGAGCCCGCCGGAGTGGACCCCCCGCCCGGCGTGGCGGTGGCCGAGCAGCCGGCCAGCAGGGCCGTGCCGAGCGCCAGCGTGGTGACCAGGGTCGGGCAGGGGGAGCGACGCACCCGGCAACGATAACCGGAGGGTCAGGGCCCGCCGGTCGCGACCTCCCGGCGCACGCCGGGGTTGTCGCCGCGGCGTCCGGCCAGCATCAGGGCACCCAGCTCGAAAACGGTCTTCAGCAGCATCAGCACCGCCACCAGCACCGCCCCGTCGCTGAGTTCGAAACCGAGGCCGTCGAACGCCGCCCGCAACGGTGCGAGCACCTCGTCCCACCGCGACCGGCCGCCGCCGAAACTCTGCATCGTGAACAAGAAGCCGATCAGTGTGGCCAGATGCAGCACGATCAGCCGCGGGTACGGCCAGGCGAACGCCTGGCCCGGCGAGACCGTGTCGCGCCGGCCGCCGAGGAACCAGACCGTGGCCAGGTCGACGACGTAGCGCAGGGCGACCAGCAGGATCGGAAAGCCCAGCATCCAGAACCCCCACTCGACGCCCGTGCGCATCGCGACCACGGTCACGAATCCCAGATGCACCAGGGCGAACAGGCCGTAGTGGAAGCTGAAGAAGAGTGCCTGCCCCCACGGCGGCCAGCGCTCCACCGAGCGGTCGCCGACCGGCTCGGCGGGCACGCCGCGGGCGGTCAGGATGCGGACGACGGTGACCACGCCGAGAATGACGTTCTCGGCCCAGAACAGCAGGAACACGTTGCCCGGCGGCCACCCCCAGGCGACCACGCCGGCCAGCAGCAGCAGATTCGTCGCCAGTACCCAGGCGGCGTCGAGCAGGCGGTTGCGGGGCACGCCGATCACGATAACCAGCCGGGGTGGCGAACCGGCTCAGCCCGCCAGTAGCCGGGCCCGTTCCTCGGCCAGGTTGGCCTGGGCGCGGGCGGCCCACAACCGGCGGCCCGCCTCGGTGCGGAACAACGGACGCCGGGTCGCCAGCCCCTCGACGACGGCCAGCCGGCCGCGCCGGAAGTCCACGTCGGGATGGTCGGCGTACTCCTCGCGCACGTCGCGCAGGTAAACGTGGTAGCGGCCGCGGTTCTGGCCGAGCACCGACAGGTCGGCGTCCACCAGCAGGGCGGCGTCGAGGTCGCCGTCGTCGGGGTCGTGGTCGACGGTGACCATGACCAGCCGCGCCACCTCGGCCGCCGGGCCCCGGCCCAGCAGCGGCTCGAGGTGTCGGCGGGCCAGCTCGGCGGAGGCCTCCTCGTCGGCCCGCGGCACCCCCTCGTGGACGGCGTCGTGAAACCAGGCTGCCAGCCGGACCAGTCGCCGCTCGGGGTCGGACGCCGGCGCGCCCAGCTGGTCGAGCGCCGTCAGGCACTGCGCCAGGTGCCGCACGTCGTGGTACCGACGGTGCGGTTCGGACCAGCGGTCCACGAGCTCCTCACGCAGGTTGGGCGCCTGGGGCAGAAGCAGCTGCCAGTCGGCGCGCGCGCCGGCCAGGGCGGCGGGCCGCTTGGGCGTACGGTCCCGGGGCCTGACCCGCAGGTCGGCGTCCACCAGCCTGCGCATCAGCTCGCCCGAGGTCACCGGGATCGCGCCGGCGTCGATCAGGGCCGGGTAGCGGGCCACCGGCACGTCGTAGTGGTCGTGGTCGAACGCGCGGGGATGCAGGCCGGCCGCCCGGGCGAAGGCGTGAAGCTCGTCCAGTGACGTGTCCGAGACGAGGTGACCGAAGTCGGTGCCGTGGGCCGGCCAGCGCGGCGGGTCGAGCAGGATCGCCACCTCAGCCCGCCACGTCCGCCAGATGGTGTTCGAGGTCGTGCAGGAGGTAGCTGCCCAGCGTGGCGACGGTGAACTCCGACCCGTTGCTGCGGGTGCCGCGCCGCGGCCACTGCTCGGCCCGGACGCCGGCGAACAGCCCCGCCGTCCGGCCGGCGGCCACGGCGTACTCGCGGGCCACCGTCGCAGGATCCTGCGCGTGGTAACGGCCGGCCACCGCGGCGGCGTCCTGGTCCCAATCGGCGAACGCCGGCGACTCGGCGTCCAGCATCAGTTCCAGCCGCTCGCCGAAGGTGCGGCACACGTCCCGCACGTGGCAGCCGTATTCGAGCGCCGACCACACCGCAGGGTGACCACGGCGCGCCACGTCCGGCCGCGCCAGCACCGCCGTCCAGCGCGGCACCGTCGCCAGGGTGCGGGCGGCGACCTCACCGGCCGGCGTCGGCGTCCAGCCGCATTCGGGACAGGGGCGCTCGATCACCCAGGTCCAGTCCTTGCCGTCGGCCGGCGGGGCGGGCGGTGCCGGGTCGCTGCCGAGTTGCATGCGATCACCCTAACCTTGGGGCATGGACCTGGCTCAGGTGCTGGCCGGCGGCCGGACGATCATCGAACTGCCCGAGGCCGACACCGACGACCTCGTCGCCGCCGGCGAGGTGCTGGTGCAGGAGGGTCTGTCCCTGTGGACGGTGCCGTTCGCCCGTCGCGGAGAACTCCTCCGGCTGCGCGAGGTGTTCGGGCGCCGGGTCCGGCTGGGGGTCGGCGACCTGCGCAGCCCCGACGAGGTCGGCTACGCCCGCGGCGCAGAGCCGGACGTGCTGCTGTCGCCGTTCGCCTCCGCCGAGCTGGTCGACGCGGCCGGCCCCGTACCGATCGTCCTCGGCGGGCTCACCCCGACCGAGGTGGCGCGCGCCCTTCTGCTGGGCGCGGCCGCGGTCCAGGTTGTCCCGTGCGACGCGCTCGGCTCGTTGTACGCCCGCACGCTGACCGCCATGTTCCCCGGGCAACCGCTGATCGCCACCGGACGGCTGGAGCGCTTCCAGTGCGAGCTGTGGCTGGACGCCGGCGCGCTGGCCGTGTGCCCGCTCGGCGCGGTCAGTTCCGGCGACGTCTCCGATCCGGACCTGACCGACCTGCGGCATCGCGCCGGCGGCTACCGCTTCGGCTGATCGCCGCCCCGGGTTCAGTGCCGGCGGCGCCGCAGGAAGGCGCCGACCGCGAACAGGGCGAGCATCACTCCGAGCAGCCCGGCAGCGACCGCGACCAGCTGGTCGATCATCGCGCTGCCGCTGCTGGGCAGCACCGCCGGCTGGTCGCCGAGGTCGGTGCTGGAGGCCGGCTCGACCCCGGGCTGACCGTCGGTCTCATCGGCGGGTGCCACTATCCGCACCGGGAGCACGAAGGTGGACGCCGCGGCCTGCGCGGACCCGCCGTAGCTCAGGGTCACGTCGATGGTGCCCGAACCGGGAAGATCCTCCGGCAGCGGGACGAACAGCTCGAAGTCGCCGGCGTTGCCGGTCAGGGCTGCGGGCCGGCCCTCGCCGCCGGTGACGCTGGCCACCACGGACTGCCCGGACAGCGGCCGGCGCTGCGCGTCCAGCAGGGTGCCCGCCACGGGCACCAACGCGCCCGGAGCGCCCTCGCCGGACACGGCTCGGGCCTTCAGGGTGGCGGGCAGCGGCTCCTTGGCCGCGACGGTGTCCGCGTGGGCGGTGCCGACGCACAACATCAGTGCTGCGGCGAGGGACGAGAGGAAGACGATGACCCGGCGCATCTGTGCCCCCGATCGGGTGAGGTTTCAGTTCCCCACATGGTTGCCGGGCGCACCCGCTGAGCGCGGCATGCCACGCCGGGGCGGCCCCGATTCGGATGCGGCGGGCACCGGCCGATTTGGGCCGGGGAGAAACCTTAGAGTAACTTTAGAAACCGACGCAGTTTTCTCAGGGGGTTTCGCCAGATGTACCAACCGCGACGGGCCGACGGCCCCGCCGCCGAGACCGTGGCTCAGGCACGCCGAGCCTCCCGCACCTGGTACGCGGCGACCGCCGATCGGATCGGGGCGATCTTCCTGGGTCTGGCCGTGACCGCCACCGCGGGAGCCCTGGCGATGGCCGGCACCGCGAGCGCCGCCCCGGTGGCCGCTCCCGCCGCCACCCCGGACGTCTCCGTGCAGCGCGAGCAGGGCGTCTCCCGCAGCGACGCCCGGGCGCAGCTAGCCGCCGAGGACCTGATGACAGCGGCCGCCGCCACCCGCGACGCCGAGGCCCCCGCCCTGCGGCCGACCCGCACGATGTACGCGAAGGACAAGGTCGCGGTGCTGACCGGGCCCGGGGCGGGCGCCAAGAAGGTCGCCACCCTGGACGCCGCCGACACGCTGACCGTCACCCCCGACACCGACGGCAAGTACCGCAAGGTGAGCTACAAGGGCGAGCAGGCCTGGGTGCTCAAGGCCGCGCTGTCCAACAGCAAGCCGACCATCAAGCAGGTGGCCGACGCCAACGCGCCGAAGGCCACCCGCAGCGTCCCCAAGGGTTCGGTGCTCGGGCTGCAGCCCGAGGCCATGGAGGTTTATCGCGCCGTGATGGCCCGGTGGGCGGTGAAGAACGTGGGCGGCTACCGGGCGACCTCGCTGTCGGTGCACCAGTTCGGCCGGGCGATCGACTTCATGACCTACACCAATGTCTCCCAGGGCGAGGCGATCGCGGCCTTCGTGATCGCCCACGCCAAGGAGTTCGGCATCGACCACGTCATCTACCGGCAGCGGATCTGGACCCCCTACCGGCCGACCTGGCGGCACATGGCCGACCGGGGCAGCATCACGGCGAACCACTACGACCACGTGCACGTCGCGGTCAAGGACCGCTGAGGGGCTGACCCGCCCCGGGCCGTCTGGCTAGGCTGCTGGCCATGCAGACACCCGTTGACCCCACCACCACCGCTGCCTGGGGGAAGCTCCAGGCGCTCCACGACGGCTTCGTCCCCGACCTGCGCGGCGCCTTCGCCGACGACCCCGAACGGGCCGCGCGGTTCACCCACTCGGCGGCCGAGCTCTACGTCGACCTGTCCAAGAACCTGATCGACGACGACGTGGTGGCGGCCCTGCTCGAACTGGCCGACGAGGTGGGCGTCGCGGCCCACCGCGACGCGATGTTCGCCGGCGAGCGGATCAACGTCACCGAGGACCGCTCCGTGCTGCACACCGCGCTGCGGCGTCCCAAGGGCGACGTGCTCGAGGTGGACGGGGTCAACGTCGTCGAGCAGGTGCACGAGGTGCTCGACTCGATGTACGCCTTCGCCGACCGGGTCCGCTCCGGTGACTGGATCGGCGTCACCGGCAAGAAGATCACCACGATCATCAACATCGGCATCGGCGGTTCCGACCTCGGCCCGGTGATGGTCTACGAGGCACTCAAGCCCTACGTCACACCCGGCCTCGAGGCCCGCTTCATCTCCAACATCGACCCGACCGACGTCGCGGAGAAGACCCGCGGCGTCGATCCCGAGACCGTGCTGTTCATCGTGGCGTCCAAGACGTTCACCACCCTCGAGACGCTCACCAACGCACGGATGGCTCGCGACTGGCTGCTCAGCGCCCTCACCGAGACCGGAGCCATCGACGGTTCCGACGAGCAGCAGGCGGACGCCGTCGCCAAGCATTTCGTGGCCGTGTCGACCGCACTCGACAAGGTGGAGGCGTTCGGCATCGACCCGGCCAACGCGTTCGGTTTCTGGAACTGGGTGGGCGGGCGCTACTCGGTCGACTCCGCGGTCGGCCTGCCGCTGATCCTCACCCTCGGTCCGGACAACTTCGCCGACTTCCTGGCCGGCTTCCACGCCATCGACACCCATTTCGAAACCGCGGCCCCGGAACAGAACGTGCCGCTGCTGATGGGCATGCTGAACGTCTGGTACGTGAACTTCTTCAAGGCCACCTCGCACGCGGTGCTGCCCTACGCCCAGTACCTGCACCGGTTCGCCGCCTACCTGCAGCAGCTCACCATGGAGTCCAACGGCAAGGGCGTCCGGCTGGACGGTTCGCCGGTGGTGACCGAGACCGGCGAGGTGTTCTGGGGCGAGCCGGGCACCAACGGCCAGCACGCGTTCTACCAGCTGATCCACCAGGGCACCCAGCTGATCCCGGCCGACTTCATCGCGGTGGCCACCCCGGCGCACCCCATCAAGGACGGCGACGTCGACGTCCACGAGCTGTTCCTGGCCAACTTCTTCGCCCAGACCAAGGCGCTGGCCTTCGGCAAGACCGCCGACGAGGTGCGCGCCGAGGGCACCGCCGAGGCGATCGTGCCGGCCCGGGTGTTCAAAGGCAACCGGCCCACCACCTCGATCATGGCGCCGGCCCTCACCCCGTCGGTGGTCGGCCAGCTGATCGCGCTGTACGAGCACATCACCTTCGTGCAGGGCTCGGTGTGGGGGATCGACAGCTTCGACCAGTGGGGCGTCGAACTCGGCAAGCAGCTCGCCCTGCAGATCGCACCAGCGGTGGCGGGGGACGCCGACGCGCTGGCCGCGCAGGACCCGTCCACCAAGAGCCTGGTCGGCTACTACCTGCAGCACCGCTCCTGACGACCCGCCGCCGGCCGGGTGGTCGGACGCCGTGGTCGGGTGTGACTAGACTCTGGCTGTTTGACCCCCGGCAGGGGCGGAGAGGAACGCGACTTCATGAGTGTGGCTGACTACGCGGCGGCTCAGGGGCTGCACCGCGTGGGCGCCCGACCGCCGCTGTGGAACTACCTGAAGCAGACCTGGGAGCGCCGCGACTTCACCGTCGCGATGGCGCGGTTCAGGATCCAGGCCGAACAGCAGCGCAACCGGCTGGGCATGCTGTGGCTGGTGCTGCAGCCGTCGCTGAACGCCCTGGTCTACGGCACGATCTTCGGCCTGCTGCAGGCCGGCAGCAGGCCGGACGGCTGGGCCGCCTACGTGGTGATCGGTGTCTTCCTGTTCCAGTACTTCTCCTCGTCGCTCAACGACGGCGCCCGTTCCATCACCGGCAACCGGGCGCTGGTGCAGTCGCTGGCCTTCCCGCGGATCACCCTGCCGATCTCGGTGGTGCTGGAGAACCTGATGGCGCTGCTGCCGATGCTGGCGGTGATGGTCACAGCGGTGCTGGTGATGGGCTACCCGCCCTCCTGGGAGTGGCTGCTGATGGTGCCGCTGCTCGCCCTGTACACGCTGTTCAACACCGGCATCGCGTTGATCGCGGCCCGGCTCACGGTGCACGTCCGCGACCTGACGCAGGTCCTGCCGTTCGTGAACCGCATGCTGTTCTACACCTCGGGGGTGCTGTTCGCGGTCGACAAGATCCTGGCCTCCTACCCGTGGCTGGTCCGGCTCTACGACTTCCACCCGCTCTACCAGGTGCTGCAGATCGCCCGCGGCCTGTTGATGCACCGCGGCGAGTACTCGCTGCACTACTGGCTGTACTTCGCGCTGTGGTCCGTGGTCACGTTCGTGGTGGGGCTGCTGTTCTTCTGGGTGGCCGAGGAGCGCTATGGCCGAGAGTGAGCAGGTGACCGCGGTCGCGGCCGAGCACGGTCGTCCGGTCGTGATCGTCGACCAACTGCACGTCAAGTACCGCATCTTCGCCGGCGGCCGGCGCGCTCGCGGCAGGGCGAGCCGGTCCGGCCTGTTCACCTTGGGCGGTCGCGGCGTGCGCACGGTGCACGCGTTGAAGGGGGTCTCCTTCACCGCCTACGCAAACGAGTCGATCGGGGTGATCGGGCACAACGGTTCGGGCAAGTCGACGCTGATGCGGGCCATCACCGGGCTCACGCCGCCGGCGGCCGGGGCCGTCTACGCCACCACCCGGCCCAACCTGCTCGGTGTCGGCGCGGCCCTGCTGCCCGACCTGTCCGGCGAGAACAACATCGTGCTGGGCGGCCTCGCCCTCGGCTTCTCCAAGGGCGAGGTGACCGGGCTGCGCGACGAGATCGTCGAGTTCGCCGAACTGCAGGACGCCATCGAGTTGCCGATGCGCACCTATTCCTCGGGCATGCAGGCCCGGCTCAAGTTCGCCATCGCCACCGCCAAGCACCACGAGATCCTCATCGTGGACGAGGCCCTGTCGGTGGGCGACCGACAGTTCCGCGAGCGCAGCGAGGCCAGGATCCGCGAGATCCGGGCCGACGCCGGCACCATCTTCCTGGTCTCCCATTCGATGAAGTCGATCCGCGACACCTGTGACCGGGTGCTGTGGATCCACCGCGGCAAGCTGCGCATGGACGGTCCCACCGAGAAGGTGGTCCAGGCCTACGAGAAAAGCCGGACGGCGGGGCGCTGAATGCGACTCGGCAGGGTGGATCTGCGCAGCGCGATCGCATCCTGGCTGCTGCCGGTGCTGTTGGCGCCGGTGCGGCTGCTTACGATCAGGCGCAACCGGGTGGTGTTCCTGTCCGTCGCCGGTGGTTCGGCCAGTGAGTACTCCTGCAACCCGCGGGCCGTCTACGAGGAGCTGGCCGACGACGCCGACCTGGAGAAGGTGTGGCTGGTCGCCGATCCGGCGCAGTACCCGGCATTGCGCGCGGCCGGCGTCCGGCTGGCCAGGCACGGCAGCGTGCGCGCCGCCGTACTGCTGGGCACCGCCGGCGTCGTGGTCACCAACGGCGGGTACGTGAACTGGTTCCCGTTCCGGCACGGGCAGTACGTGATCAACACCTGGCACGGCGGCGGCGCCTACAAGCGCCTGCCGTTCGACCGGTCGGACGCCGGGCGTCGTGAGCGCCGCAAGCAGCAGCTCGGCTCGGACCACACCTCGCTGTTCGTCTCCAGCAGCCGCAGCTTCACCGAGCTCGTGGTCCGAGGCAGCCTCGGCTACCACGGCCCTGTGCTCGAGGTGGGGATGCCCCGCAACGACGCGCTGCTCGACCCCCAGCGACGCGCCGAGCTCGCCGATCGGGCTCGCGCGGCGCTCGGCATACCCCACGGCACCTCGACGGTGCTGGTGGCGCCCACCTTCCGCCGCGACGACGCGGACGGGAACCTCGAACCGCTGGACGCCGAGGGGCTCACCCGGGCGCTCACGCAGCGCTTCGGTGGCGACTGGCTGGTGCTGTGGCGCGAACACCGGCTGGCGATGCGGGCGTCCGGCCGACCAGGCCTCGACGTCGGCGACTACCCCGACATGCAGGACCTGCTGTGCCTGGCCGACGTCCTGGTCACCGACTACTCCTCGGCGGTGTGGGACTACTCGCTGCTGGGCCGGCCGTGCTTCCTGTACGTGCCCGACCTGGCTCGGTTCACCGACCGCAACGGGTTCTACGTGGCGCTTCCCGACTGGGGCTTCCCGTACGCCACCGGCAACGCCGAGTTGGCGAGTCAGGTCGCCGGCTTCGACGAGGCTCGGTATAGGCTCGGCGTCACCCGGCACCACGAGGTCCTCGGCAGTGTCGAGAGCGGCAATGCGGCTGAGGCGGTCGCCGACGTGATCCGCCGGCACAGCGGACACGACCACCAGGAAGGGACGAATCTGTGAACGTCGCGATCGTGTTCGCGGGCGGCTCCGGCCAGCGGATGAACAGCGCCGCCAAGCCGAAGCAGTTTCTGGAGCTGTACGGCAAGCCGATCATCGTGTTCACCCTCGAGGTGTTCCAGCACCATCCGGAGATCGATCAGGTCATCGTGCCCTGCATCGCTGGCTGGGAGGACTACCTGCAGGAACTGCTGGACAAGTACCGGCTGACCAAGGTGACGAAGGTGCTCACCGGCGGCCGGGACACCCAGGAGTCGAAGATGATCGCGCTCAAGCACCTGGCGACCTTCTGCGCCCCCGACGACGTCGTCGTCATCCACGACGCCGTGCGTCCGCTGGTCACCGAGAAGATGATCAGCGACAACCTCGAGGCGGTGCGCCTGCACGGCTCGGCGATCTCGGTGGTGCCGTTCTCCGAGACCGGCATCGTCAGCTCCAACGGGCTGACCACCCGCGAGTCGATCATCCGCAACACGCTGTACATCGCGAAGGCGCCGCAGAGCTTCTACTTCTCCGACGTCTACGCCGCCCACGCCAAGGGCAACGACATGGACCCGACCGTCACCATCGACACCTGCTCGCTGATGACGGCCCTCGGCATCGAACTGCACCTGGTGCCCTGCGAGACCACCAACATCAAGATCACCACGCCCGAGGACTTCTTCGTGTTCAAGGCGCTGATCGACCTGCGGGAGAGCCGGGACATCTTCGGCATGTGATCCGGCGGCCCTAGGAGACACCCCACCATGTACTTCCACCCCATCGTGGCCGGCGACCTGGACGCCATCGTCGACGCAGACCTGTCCTGGGACGCGCTGCGTGGCCGCACCGTGCTGGTCACCGGAGTGAACGGGATGATCGCCGGCTACTTGGTGCTCGCCCTGTTGCGGGCCAACGACCGGCTCGGCCTCGGCCTGCGGGTGGTGGCACTGGCCCGCAACGCGGCCAAGGCGCGGGACCGTTACGCCGACGTCATCGACCGGCCCGACCTGGTGCTGCACGCGCAGGACCTGGCCGACCCGCTCGAGCTCGACGAGCCGGTCCACCTGATCGTGCACGCCGCCAGCCAGACCGGCCCGAGCCAGTTCACCGGCGACCCGGTCGGCACCATCGACTCCAACGTGCTGGGCACCCGCAACCTGCTGCAGTGGGCGGTCGACCACGGCGCGGCGCAGTTCCTGTTCCTGTCCACCCGGGAGATCTACGGCGCGCCGGTCGGCGACGCCCGCTTCGCCGCCGAGGACGACTACGGCCCCGTCGATCCCACCTCGGTGCGGTCGTGCTACCCGGAGAGCAAGAGGCTGGGCGAGGCGTACTGCGTCGCCTTCCGGCACCAGTTCGGGCTGGACGCCCGGATCGCCCGGATCGCGCACACCTACGGCCCGGGCATGGTGGTCGGCGACGGGCGGGTCGTGGGCGACTTCCTGGCCAAGACGGTCGCCGGCGAGAACATCGAGATGATCAGCGACGGCAGCGGGCAACTGGCGTTGACCTACATCGCCGACGTGATCGCCGGGCTGCTGCGGCTCGTCCTCGACACCGACCTGGTGGTCGCCAACATCTCCCAGGACGCCGAGTTGGTGAGCGTGCGCGCACTCGCCGAGCAGCTCACCGCGCTGTCGGCGAACCCGGACGCCCGCGCGGTCTTCGCCGAGGCGTCCGAGCAGGTGAAGGCGGGCTACCTGGCCAGGCCGCCGGCCTTCCTCGATTCGGCCCGGATGCGGGCGGCGGGCTGGTCTGCCACCGTGCCGATGGCCGCGGGCCTTGCCCGGGTTCTGGCATTCTTGCGTGAGCCCCTAGCGTCCACTGCCGCGGTTGACCCCGCACTCAGGAGGTAGCGACGTGACAAACGTCGGAATCATCAGCATCAACAGGTACTCCAAGCATCTCAACTACGGCGCGGCACTGCACACCTTCGCCTTTCAGCGGTACCTCGACAAGCACGGCGTCGAGAACACGATCATCGACTTCATGCCGCGGTTCATGAAGGGCTACAGCATGAAGTACCCGTTCCTCACCCCGCCGCCCAAGCGACGGGTCGCCCGGACGGCGTTCTGGCTGGTGAATGCGGCGCCCAACCTGGTCAAGTACCAGAAGTTCATGAAGTTCTTCGACCTGCACTACCGCTCGACGGCGACCAAGTACGACGAGGAGAGCCTGCGCAACGCGATCCTGCCGTTCGACACGGTGATCTTCGAGGCCGACGTGATCTGGAGCCCGCACACCACCGTCGGATTCGAGAACGCCTACTTCGGCAACCTGCCCTCGATGCAGGGGATGAACAAGATCTCCTACGCCGCCTCGATCGGCTACACCCGGTTCAGCGAGGAGCGGCAGGAGCAGTTCCGCGAACTGCTCAAGGGCGTCGACCACATCTCGTTGCGCGAGGTGCCGGGCGCCGAGTTCGCCCAGGAGTTCACCGACAAGCCGGTCACCGCCGTCCTCGACCCGACCCTGCTGCTGGACGCCGAGGATTACGCCGATGTCTGCGTGAAGCCCCCGGAGAAGGGCTACGTGCTGGTCTACAACTGCCTGAAGAACAACATGAAGATGGTGCGCGACGCGCAGAAGATCGCCGCCGCGCGAGGCCTGGACGTCGTCGAGATCAGCGTCTACATCCACAACAAGCGCGACCACACCACGCACGTGTCGCCGGGCATCGAGCAGTTCCTCGGCTACTTCGCCAACGCCGACTACGTGCTCACCAACGCCTTCCACGGGTTGTGCTTCTCGACGGTGTTCAAGAAGGACTTCCTCGCCTATGCGCGCGGCACCAAGGACTCCCGGGTGACGAGCCTGCTGGGTCTGCTCGGCCTCGACGAGCACTTCATGCCGCCGAAGACGCACGCGCCCGATCTGCCGCCGATCGATTGGGACGAGGTGTACGTCAAGCTTGAGGAGCAGCGGCAGATCTCCCGCGACTTCCTGTTCAACGCCATCAACGCCGGTCCCCGCTTCGACACCGAGGCCGTGGCATGAAGAAGCCGCTGCGCAAGGCCAAGCGCATCCTGAAGAGGGTGGTGAACGCCAACCGGTACGAGCGCCGCCTGCGCAAGGCCGAGCGGTACCGCGTCCTGGCCGAGCGCCACGAGCAGCGCTTCCAGGAGGTGGCCAAGCACCGCAAGGACGCCGCGCGGGTGGGCGTTTGGCGCAAGTTCGTCGACGCCCAGGTGTCCCGCGCCGCCCTCGCCCCGATGCAGGCGCTGCCGATGCAGGACAACAAGATCCTGGCCATGGCGTACCAGTCCAAGCAGTTCGCCTGCAATCCGAAGTACATCACCGAATATCTGCGCACGCAGTTCCCCGGCGAGTTCGACATCACCTGGGCGTTCCGCGACTCGCACCGCTTCGAGTGGCTCAAGGAGTGGGGCTACAACGTCGTCGAGATGTACTCGCGCGAGTACCTGTACACGGCCGCCACCTCGCGCACCGTCATCTACAACATGCGGATGCCGGTGGCGTTGAAGTTCCGGCCCGAGCAGTTGACCATCGGCACCGGGCACGGCGGAGGAGCCTACAAGAAGCTGTTGCTGGACAATCCGCAGCTGCGCCGGGTGGAGCGCTGGGAGATCACCCAGGCGGCCACTAACACGCGGCTGTACCTGTCCAGCTGCACCGCCTACACCGAGCACGTCATCAGGGGGGCCTTCGGCCACACCGGTGAGGTGCTCGAGAGCGGCATGGCCCGCAACGACATGCTGGTCAACGGCACCTACGACGAGGCCGTCCAGCGGGTGCGGCGGCACTACCGCATCCCCGACGGCGCCCGGATCCTGTTGTACGCGCCGACCTACCGCAAGGGCACCCGGGTGCCCTCCGACTACGGCATCAACATGACCTCGGTGCTGCAGGCGGCCAAGCAGCGCTTCGGTGGCGACTGGGTGGCGATGATCCGGATGCACTACTTCATCCAGACCCCGCTGGATACGCCCAGCGGTTACCACTACATCGACGCCAGCGACTACTGGGACATGCAGGAGTTGCTGGCCGCCGCCGACGTGCTGATCACCGACTACTCCTCGAGCGTGTGGGACTACTCGCTGCTGCGCCGGCCCGGTTTCCTGCTCGCCACCGACCTGGAGAAGTACCAGGACGACCAGGGTTTCTACACCCCGATCGAGGAGTGGCCGTTCCGGCTGTCGCAGTCGAACGACGAGCTGCTGGCCGCCATCGAAGCCTTCGACGAAGATGACAACGCCGCCCGCTGCAAGGGCCACCACGAGGCGTTGGGCT
This sequence comes from Micropruina sonneratiae, assembly GCF_025972045.1. Classification (GTDB taxonomy): domain Bacteria; phylum Actinomycetota; class Actinomycetes; order Propionibacteriales; family Propionibacteriaceae; genus Micropruina; species Micropruina sonneratiae. The sequence continues at coordinate 297,458 of NZ_JAPDHX010000001.1, forward strand.
CGAAGGAGGACGGGCACGCCACCGAGCGGATCGTGGAACGCATCCGCCAGGAGGTGCGGACGTCGGCCACGTGACCCGGGTGCCGATGATCGGGGTCGAGGAGTACGCGCAGCGGGTGCTCGCGCTCGCCGCGGCCCGCAGCCTCTCGGTCGAACGGGTGCCGCTGGGCCGGGCAGTCGGGCGGGTGCTGGCCGAGCCGGTGGCCGCGCGGTTCGCCGTGCCGCCCTTCGACAACTCGGCGATGGACGGCTTCGCCGTCCGTGCGGCCGATGTGGGCTCGGTGCCGGTGTGGCTCGACGTGGTGGGCGAGAGCGCGGCGGCGTCCGGTTCGATCCCGGCGGTGACGCCGGGAACGGCGGTGCGGGTGATGACGGGAGGCCGCATCCCGCCCGGTGCGGACGCCGTGGTGCCGGTGGAACTGACCGACTCGCGCCCCGGCCCGGTGCCGCTGCCGCCGCGGGTCCGGATCGACGAGGCGGTTGGCACCGGGCTGCACGTCCGCCGGGCCGCGGACGACCTTGCCGCCGGAGATCCGGTGCTGCCGGCCGGAGCGGTCCTCACCGCCGCGGCCGTCGCGGCGCTGGCCAGTGTCGGCCACGGTGAGGCGCCGGTGGTGGCCCGGCCGCGGGTGGCGGTGATCTCCACCGGCACCGAACTGGTCGAGCCCGGCCGGGCGCTGATGCCGGGACAGATCCCCGACTCGAACTCGGTGCTGCTGGCCGCCCTCGCGTTGGGCGCGGGCGCCGAGGTGGTGGCGGCCAGGCGCTGCGGTGACGAGCCCGGCGCCCTGGCAAGGGCGCTGGCCGAGCTCGGCGGGGTGGACGTGGTGTTCACCTCGGGCGGGGTGTCGGCCGGCGCCTACGAGCCGGTGCGGCAACTCGGCGGCTCGGTGGAGTTCAGCGCGGTGGCGATGCAGCCGGGGAAACCGCAGGGCTGCGGGCTGGTCGACGGCGTCCCGCTGGTCGCCTTCCCGGGCAACCCGGTGAGCGCGTTCGTGTCGTTCCACGTGTTCGGCGTCCCGCTGCTGGACGCCCTGACCGGTGCGGCGCGGCGGCGTCGTGAGTGGGTGGCGCCGGCGCTGCAGGGCTGGCGTTCCCCGGCGGGCCGGCGGCAGTACGTGCCGGTCGTGGTCGAGGCCGACGGCATCCGGCCCAGCCATCGGCGCGGCTCGGGCTCACACCTGATCGGCTCGCTGCACCTGGCCGAGGCGCTGGCGGTGGTGCCCGCCGACTCCGACGAGGTGGGCGTTGGCGACCGGCTGCGGATCATGGGAATCTGAGCCGATGGAGTTCACCCACCTCGACGAGGGCGGCGCGGCCCGGATGGTCGACGTGACCGGCAAGCAGCCCAGCGTGCGGGAGGCCACGGCGTTGGGCCTGGTGCGCTGCTCGGCCGAGGTGGTGACCGCGCTGCGCGACGGCACGGTGCCGAAGGGCGACGTGCTGGCGGTGGCGCGGGTGGCCGGGATCGCCGCGGCGAAGAAGGTGCCCGACCTGCTGCCGCTGGCCCACGTCATCGGGGTGCACGGGGTGGTCCTCGACCTGGCCGTCCTCAATGAGGGGGTGGCGATCACCGCGACGGTGCGGACCGCCGACCGGACCGGGGTCGAGATGGAGGCGCTCACCGCGGTCACCGTGGCGGCACTGGCCATCGTCGACATGGTCAAGGGCGTCGACCGGTCGGCCGAGATCGTGCACTGCCGGATCGTCGCCAAGTCCGGCGGACGCAGCGGCGACTGGACGCGCTGACCAGGCTCGCGCCGCGGGTCGGGAACACATGCCCCGTCTCCCGGGCTTCCCGTCCTCCGCTCGCGCCCGTCATCCCGCCCGCTCGCGCCCGTCATCCCGGGCTTGCCCCGGGATCTCTGGTCGGGCGCACCCGCTGCGTGCCCCTAGCGCGCGTGATCGCCGCCCTCGAGCTGGTCGAGCAGGTGCGCGATCAGCGGGCCCACCACGGCCACGGTGTCGGTGACACCACCGGTCGAGCCGGGCGCGTTCACCACGAAGGCGGGCGGCCACTTCTTCAGTTGGACGATGCCCGCCTCGGCCCGCGACAGCACCGCGGTCGGAACGGACGCCGCCCCGCGGCGGCGGATCTCGTCGGCTATCCCGGGCAGCCGTCGGCTGAACAGTTCCGCGGTCACCTCGGGGGTGACGTCGCGCGGCGCGATACCGGTCCCGCCGGTGGTCAGCACGACCCGGGCGCCGGCCTTGATGGCGGCCCGGATGCCGCGGCGAATCTCCGCCGGGTCGTCGGGCACCACGGTGACCGGGGCATCCACCCCGTAGCCGGCCAGCAGTTCGGCCGCCAGCGGGCCCGAGGTGTCGGTGTACTCGCCGGCGCTGGCCCGGTCGGACACGGTCAGCACGGCTCCGGTGATGGTCATGGTTCTCCTGTCGAGTCTCGCCGCAGCAGGTACAGCATGTAGTCGAAACGACGTCCGGCGCGCCGGACGTCGATCGGTTGCTCGGTGAGGCGACCCAGGCCGCCCAAGGTGCCGGCCAGCGTGGGCGCCGGTGCCTCGGACCAGACGGCCAGCAATCCGCCCGGCCGAAGCCGCCCGGACGCCACCCGCAGCCAGTCTGCGGCATAGACCCGGACGTTGTGGTCGTGGATCAGGAAGCCGGGTCCGTTGTCGACGTCGAGCAGGACAGCGTCGAAGGCGTCGTCGCGTCGCGGCAGCCAGTCGGCGATGTCGCCGTGGTGCAGGGTGACGCGCGGGTCGTGGGCCACCGACTCCAGTTGCTCGGTGACGCCCTGCCTCGCCCAGTCGATCAACGGTTCCGCCAGCTCGACCACGTGCACGTGGGTGGCGCCGTTGGCGAGCAGCCGGGCGGCGGTGTAGCCCAGGCCGAGGCCGCCGACCACGACCACGCCGGGATCGGCGCCCGCGGCGTCCGCCAGGGCGAGCTCGCTGGTCACCTCGGCGGAGTCCATCGCGAACACTCCGTTGACGATGAGTTCGACAACGTCGCCGCGGCGACGCAGGGCGATCTCCCCGAACGGTGTCACGGCGCGGGCCACGGTGCTGAGGTCCATCCCGATTATCGTGGCCGAGTGAGCGGCGATCGGCAACGAGTCTCGGTGGCGTCCTGGCTGCGGACGTTCGGGGCGATCGCTGCCGTCGTGGCGGTGATCGGCGCGCTCGGCGGCTTCAATGCGGCCGCCTCGGCCCGGCGCAGCGCCGCGCCCGGCACGGTCATCGACGCGGGCCGTCTGCACTGGACCGTGCACGACGTCGCCCTGACCGATCGCTCGCTGGCCGACTACGAGATCGAGCCCTCGCTGCGGGTGCGGGTCACCGTACTGAACACCGCCGACGACACCGTCCTGTGGCTGGATCAGGGCACCGTCGAGCTGGTGCTGCCCGACGGCAGCGTGCTCGATGACCTGAACTGGCGCTCCGCCACCCGCTCGCTGGCCTTCCAACCCGGCATCCCCGCAGACGCCTACACCGAGGTCGAGGTGGACCCGGCCCGCCTCGCCGGCGGGGTGGTCGTCGTCCGCGTGCACGACGAGATCCCGTACCAGGGTGGGATCACGACCGAGAGCTGGCAGGTGGACGCCGACGCCACCGACGTCAGCGTCGAGGTCCGCGACGATCGGGCGGCCCGGTGAGCAGGCTGCGCGCGATCGGGGCGCTGCTCGCCTGCCTGCTGGTGGTGGCGGTGCTGAACGGCTTTCGCGGCGACGGGACCGCCGAGTCGCGTGACTACTACGCCGGGGCGGACGGGTGGGCGCACGCGCCGTCGATGTCGGGCCGGGTGGTCGGCGCTCGGCTGGCCCGGTCGCTGGTCAGGCCGGAGGTCGCCGACCCGCTCACGACGCCGGCGGTGTTCGTGGTGATCGAGTTGGAGGTGCGGGTGCGCGACCGGGTGCAGCCGTTGCAGAGCCTCACCCTGCTCACCGCGGACGGTCACAGCTACCGCCAGTTGGACGATTCCGGCCTGAGCGAACTGTCGCTCACCCAGGCCGGGTGGACCAGTTACGGCAACGCCGTCTTCGAGATGCCCGCCGAACGGGTGCCCGGCGCGACCCTGGTGGTCGGCGCACAGACCGACATGCTCGTCATCTACCGCGCCCGGCTCGCCTTCCGTGACGTGGTGGGCGACCTTGCCGTCCTGGACCGGATCGAACTGGCCGAGGCACGCAGCGAGGTGACCCGGTGAGGCGCTGGTGGCCGTTGCTGGCGGTGCTGGTGGCCCTGCTGGTCACCGCGGGGATCGGCTGGAGCCGCTACACGAACCTGCGACCGCTGAGTTCCGGGGTCGCCACCAGGACCGAACCGCTGATGGTGAACGGGGCGTCGTTCCGCGTCCTCGACCTGCAGCGGCTGCAGCGGATCACGTTCACCGATCATGATCCGCTGGTCGCGCCCGACGGCGCGGTCTGGGTGCGGTTGGACGCCGAGGTGACCCTGGTCGACGCGAGCGTCGACCCCGCCACGCTCAACTGCTACGGCGTCCTGGTCTCGGCCGGCAACGAGTGGACCGACGACTACGACCCGGCCAGCTACTCCGGGGACTACGCCCAGAAGTTGTGCAACAAGGCTGCCGATGAGCAGCCGCTGCAGCCCGGCGTTCCGAAGCGGTTGGTGCTGCACTGGCTGGTGCCCACCTGGGCGGCGGACGACGCCCGCTACTACCTGCGGCTGGCCACCCCGCCGACCGCGCTGGAGCTGCTGCCCTGAGCCTCGGCGGCGCACAGGTAGGCGGTGGTGTAGCAGGCCAGCAGGGCCGGGGTGCTGACCAGCGTGACCAGGAAGTTCGACGTGCCCATGTACAGCAGGGTGTCGGCCAGCGGACGCGGCCCGACCAGGAACAGGATCGCCCGGTCGAGCAGGGTCCCGGCCAACTGCACGGCGGCCACCAGCACCAGGAAGGCGCCGATCAGGCGGACCCCCGTGGCGCGCAGCAGCCCCAGGGTGGACAGCATGGGCAGGTACTTCTCCCGGGCCTCCGAGGTGGCCAGGTTCATGATCCGGCGCAGCGGACGGTGCCGGGTGCGGTGCAGCAGGTCGGCGGCTCGCTCGGCGCGGGTGCCCCGGACCAGGTCGGCGGCGCTGAAGTCGCGGTGCCCGAACACGGTGCCGACCAGCGCCACCCACATCAGCGGCAGCAGCACCGCATTGGCCAAGCCGGGAACGATGAAGCCCCAGAACCGGTCCGCCACCAACTGGACGCCTTCGGGCAGCGTGGTGCGGTACCAGATCGGCACGTCGGGCAGCACCCCGACGAAGGCGTCCCAGCCGGTCTGCCACCAGCGCCAAAGCTCCCGCGAGGTGAGCCAGTCGAAGCCGCGGCCGACCCATTCGCGCAGCACGAAGAACGATGCGAACACCCAGGCGCCATCGGCGACCAGTCCGACGAAGACCAGCCACCGGGCGGCGAAGCGGGTGCCGACCAGCCGCACCAACAGCCGGATCAGCACCGCGACGACGGCGAAACCCAGGAACAGCCCCCAGTCTGAGGCGTCGACGCTGAACAGGTTGGCGTCGATGCCGTGGGTCATCAGGTTGGCCTGGATGAGCTTGTCGAACTGCTCCTGCGCCAGCCCCCAGGCGCCGTAGACCGCCATGAACGGCCCCATCGACGCGGCCAGTGTCTCCAGCGGCGGGTCCTGCCCGTCGGGCGCCTCGAGACTACGGACGGCCAGCACCAGGCACGCCACCCAGGCCACGATGCCGAGGATGATGATGGTCGTGCCCAGGATGCGCTGCTCGACCGGCAGCAGGGTGGACGCGTGGCCGGTCAGCTCGTTGACGGCGTAGCCGACACTGAACCAGCCCAGCAGCGGCGGCAGGTGCCGCCACCACAGCGTGCCGGCGTCGCGGGCCAGGCCCAGCAGTTCCCGCAACGTGCGCATGGGGACCCTAGCGACCGTCGCCCGCCAGGGCCCGCCGGGCGAGACGGCCGCAGGCGAGGCCGTTGGCGAAGCCGGCCAGCACGTCGCTGGCGTAGTGCTGGCCGTTGAACAGCCGCGACCAGCCGAGTAGGGCGAGGTAGCCGGCCAGTCCGGCGCGGACGGTCACCCGGGCCGGGCCCGGCAGCGGTGCCGCGGCGGCGTCCAGGGTGACGGCGAGCGCGGTCATCGCGCCGACATGACCGCTGGGGAAGCTCGAGGTGGGTTGCCGGGTGCCGAGGTGCTCGACGCCGGGGCGGGGGCGTCCGACCAGCGCCGAGCTGGTGACGTGGGTGGCCGACGCCAGCGCCATCGCCAGGCCGGGGACGGCGGCCGACCGGCGCCGTCCGCGGACCAGCATCGCCGCAGTGAGCGCGAACCCGAGGCCGATCGCGACCGAGGTGTCGGAACTGCGGGAGACCACCGCGGCCAGCCGTGTCGTCCGCGCGCCGCCGGAGTTCCGCAGGTCGTGGTTGAGGCGGTGCTCGGCGGGCAGGTCATGCAGCGGGCCGGTGATCAGGCGTCCGACGGCGACGTTCGTGGCGACCAGCGCGACCACGGACAGGGCGGTGCGGAGCGCGGCTGGCATGGCGACGAGCGTAGTTGGTGAACAATGGACCAATGGCATCCCGACGTCCGAACGCGACCGTCTCGCAGGTGCTGATCGCCTGTGCGGTGCTGCTGGTGCCGGTGGTGCTGATCTACCTGTGGTTCAGCCGGGTCCCCGACCCGACCCCGCGGCCGGTCGACTGGCAGCCCGTGGTGACGCTGGCGAAGACGGAGGCGCCGTACCCGGTCGCCGTCCCGGAGAACCTGCCTGAGGGCTGGACGGTGGTGCGGGCCCGCTGGACGCCGGCGGGGGAGCCGGGGCTCAACCAGCAGCCCGCCGTCGGCGACACGCTGCAACTGGGGTACCTGACGCCCGACCAGGTCTATCTGGGGCTCGACCAGCGCAACACCGACCCCAAGGGGTTGATCGCCGCCGCCAGTCGCGCCACCACCGCCGATGGCGAGTCCGAGCTGGCCGGGGTGTCCTGGCAGCGCTACGTGAGCGACGACCGCCGCAGCCGCGCGCTCGTCCGCAGCGACGAGCAGAGCACCCTGGTGATCAGCGGCGACCTGCCCTACGAGGCCCTGGAGGCGTTTGCGGGCACTTTGGCCTGACCGACAGGGACTCGCGGCCGGCGACTCGACCAGTGCGAGGGCACCCGGTTAGTCTCACTCCATCCCGACGGACTCCAATGGAGGAGATCAACGCAATGGCAGAGCTCGAAGGCGACGTCGTCTACCCCGACCCCTCGATCGCAGCTGATTCCCACGTCCCCGACGCCGACAAGCTGCGCGCCGAGGCACTCGCGGACCCGGAGGGGTTCTGGGCCGACCGGGCCAATGAGCTCGAATGGTTCAAGCCGTGGGACAAGGTGCTCGACGACTCCGAGGCACCGTTCTACAAGTGGTTCACCGGCGCGCGGGTGAACATCGTCCACAACTGCCTGGACCGGCACCTGAGCGGACCGAACAAGAACAAGCTGGCGCTGATCTGGCAGTCCGAGGACGGCAAGGAACGACGCACCTTCAGCTACTTCTCGCTGAATCGCCGGGTCAACGAGATGGCGAACATCCTCAAGGCGATGGGTGTCGCCAAGGGCGACCGGGTGACGATCTACCTGCCCCGCATCCCGGAGGTGTTCTTCGCGATGCTGGCCTGCGCCAAGATCGGCGCGGTGCATTCGGTGATCTTCGCCGGCTTCTCCGCCGACGCGCTGACAGACCGGATCGACGACTCCCAGTCGAAGCTGGTGATCACCGCCGACGGGTCGTGGGTGAACGGCAGCGTGTTCCCGCTGAAGCAGATCGTCGACGACGCGGTGAAGTTCTCGCCGACCGTCGAGAACGTGATCGTGGTGAAGCGCACCGGCACGGAGGTCACCATGGATCCGCTGCGCGACCACTGGTACCACGACCTCCAGCTGCTGCCGATCGCGAAGGGCAAGTGCGCCACCGAGCAGTTGGACGCCGAGCATCCGCTGTACATCCTGTACACCTCCGGTTCGACCGGGAAGCCGAAGGCGATCCTGCACACCCACGGCGGCTACATGGTCGGGACCTACACGACGCTGCAGTACAGCTTCGACATGCGTCCCGAGGATCGCTGGTGGTGCACGGCCGATCCGGGCTGGGTGACCGGGCACTCGTACCTGGTGTACGGGCCGTTGCTGACCGGGGCCACCACGTTCCTGTTCGAGGGCGGGCCGACCTACCCCAATCCCAGCCGCTGGTGGCAGCTGATCGAGTACTACGGCATCACGCAGTTCTACACGGCGCCGACCGCGATCCGGTCGTTGATGCGCTTCGGTGAGGCGTGGCCGAACCGACACGACCTGAGTTCGCTGCGGCTGCTGGGCACGGTGGGCGAGCCGATCAATCCCGAGGCGTGGAAGTGGTTCCACAAGGTCATCGGCAAGGAGGTCTGCCCGGTCATCGACACCTGGTGGCAGACCGAGACCGGCATGTTCCAGATCACCCAGGTGCCGGGCGAGCCGCAGAAGCCCGGCTCGGCGGGCAAGCCGTTCTTCGGGCAGGACGCGGCGATCTTCGACGAGGCGGGCGACGAGGTGCCGGACGGCGACGAGGGTTTCCTGGTGCTGAAGAACCCGTGGCCGGCGATGTTCCGGACGCTCTACGGCGACGACGAGCGATTCGTCAACACGTACTGGTCGAAGTACCCCGGCGTCTACCTGGCCGGCGACGCGGCCCGCAAGGACGCCGACGGCTACCTGTGGATCATCGGCCGCACCGACGATGTGATCAACGTGTCCGGGCACCGGCTGGGCACCGCCGAGGTCGAGTCGGCGCTGGTGTCGCACCCCGATGTCACCGAGGCCGCCGTTGTCGGCCTGCCGCACGAGGTCAAGGGCCAGGCGATCCACGCGTTCGTCACCCTGCGCGTGGGGGCGTCCGGCTCGAAGGAACTCGCCGAGGAGTTGCGCAAGCACGTGTCGGCGCACCTGTCGCCGATCGCCAAGCCGGACGCGATCGACTTCCCCGACAAGCTGCCCAAGACCCGTTCGGGCAAGATCATGCGCCGGGTGCTGAAGGCGCGCGCGCTGGGCCAGGACGAGGGCGACCTCACCACGTTGGAGGACTGACCCTCGGGCCGACCCCGGCTCGTCCATCCGGGCCTGCCCCGGGGTGTCGTGTGGTCGTGGTGAGATCCCGGCGTGCGCCGAGGTGACGGTGGCGTCACGCTTCGGGTGTGGGACGGGGCATCACGACGCTCACACCGTCGTCACGCAGGTCGAGCGCCACCGGTCGGCGGAGGGGAGTAACGGTGAGGCAGGCTCGATCGACGTATGCGGGCCGGCTCAGCGACGTCCCAGCGGCACCAGCAGCACCACCACAACCAGCACGGGCAGGGTGAACAGCGCCAGGCCGCTGAACCCGACCCACCCCAGCACCCCGCCGGCGCCGATGGCGCCCAGGGCGCCGAGCAGGCTCATCAGGGCGTCGTTGCGGCCCTGCCGCCTGGTCCGCAACCACTCTGCGGACGCCTCGGTCAGCAGCGCAGCGCCGGCGACCGTCGCCCCGCTCCAGCCCAGCCCCAGCAGCACCAGGGCGGCCGTCACGATCGTGGAGTCGTCCGAACCGACGCCGATCAGCGCGGCGCTCGCGGCGAGCAGGGCGTACCCGAGAACGATCGTCGGCAGCCGTCCCCAGCGGTCGGTGAGCAGGCCGAAGACCGGGGAAAGCGCGTACATGCCGGCGATGTGCAGGCTGATCGTGAGCCCGACGACGGTCAGGGTGGCGCCGTGGTGCATCAGGTGGATCGGGGTCATCGCCATCACCGACACCATCACGGCGTGCGCGCCGACCACCGCGAGCATCGCGTAGCGCGCCGCGACGGGCCGGTCCGCCCGGGCGATGCCGGACGCCGCCGCGGTCCGGGCGTCCAGCGCGCGTTGGGCGAGCAGCAGCGGATCGGGCCGCAATGCCGCCAGGTACAGCACGATGCCGGCGGCCTGGCCGAGCACGGTGAACAGGTACGGACCCGTCATCGGTGGCATGCCCACCCATTCGCCGAGCATCTCGCCGGGGCCGACCAGGTTGGGACCGAGCACGGCGCCGACGGTGGTGGCCCAGACCACGATCGACAGGTCGCGGCCGCGTGAGGCGTCCGTGGCCAGGTCGCTGGCGGCGAACCGGGACTGCAGGTTGGCCGCCTGGCCGGCACCGATCAGCGCGAACCCGGTCAGCAGCAGCGCGAACGACACGATCGCCACCGCCGCGATGACGAGGCCGACCCCCGCCAGCGCGACGGCCATGCCGGTGGCCAACGCCGGACGCCGGCCGCGCCGGGCCGCGAGGGTGGCCAGCGGCACCGAGGTGATCGCCGTGCCCAAGGTAATGGCGGCCGTCGCCAGACCGGACAGCGAGTCGTCCCCGGACACCGCCGCGGCCAGCACCGCACCGAGGGACACGGTGGCGCCGAAGCTGATCCCGCTCAGCACCTGGCCGGTGGACAGCACCCACAGGGCCCGACGCCGTGCGGTCGTCAGTTCGTCGGCGAGGGCGGCGTCGATGAGCGGGGCATCTGAGGGCACCGGGTCACCCTAGTGGGGCGGCGAGCGGGCTCAGCCGGTGAACCGCAGGTCGGCGTAGCCGGCGCCCCGCGACGCGGTCACCGTGCGCACCCATCCGGACGGCCAGTAGTCGACCGGCTCGTCGACCCTGACCCGCAGCCCGTCGGGCCAGCGGTACGTCTCGGAGTAGCGCAGGCGGACCGTCCCGGTGGGCGAGGCCAGCCGGACGCGGGGCTTGCCTATCCGCCCGGTACGGGGGTGTCCGTCGCCGGTATCGACCCCGCCGTCGGCGTCCTCGAACACGCGGTGACCAGCAGCACCGCGACCGCCGCCACGACGGCCGTCAGTTCCTTCCTCGCACGGCGCGAGTCTAGGCAGGAACGACGAACGCCCTTCGTCCTGGCGGACGAAGGGCGCGTAGTAGCTCTGGGTACTGCCTCAGCGAAGGTCGCGCTTCACGGTCATCTCCTGCAGCGAGATCATCTTGAGGGAGGCCAGCCAGCGGTCGATCGTGCTCATTGGTTCATCACCCCCATGACCCTACGTAGTCGGTTTGACTAATATAACACAACTTTGGTCGTGTTATTCCGAGTCTAGGTTCAGATTGAAGGCCTCTGGGTCAGATCGCAGACAATCTGGTCAACAACCTGGATTCAGGCAGGAGAATCTTCTGCACCGGGTTGCCTGGCTGCATCGATGGTCGCCTTGGCGCCGTCCAGCCACTGCGTACAGCGTGCGGCCAGCGCCTCACCCTCCTGCCACAGCTCCATCGCCTTCGACAGCGGCACGGCCCCCGACTCCAGGGCCTGCACCACCTCGACCAGTCGCTGCCGGGCCTGCTCGTAGCTGAGCTGTTCGGTCTGTTCAGCCATCGCCGTCCTTTCTCGGATGCACCTCGGTGACCTGGGCGTGCACGGTGCCGTCGGCCAGCATCGCCACGATCTCATCGCCGGACGCCGCCTCGGCCGCGCGCACCGGCTCGCCGCCGTCAGTGCTGAGGATGGCATAGCCGCGCAGTAGCGTCGCCCGCGGCGAAAGGGCGCGGACACGGCCCACCGCGTGCTCGACCCAGGACGCCTCCTGGCGCAGCAGGCCCCGCACCGCTCGCTCGCATCGGTCGCGCAACTCGCCCACCTGAGTGACCTGCACCGTCACCGGTCCCAGCGGGTCGGCCAGCACCGGACGCGAACGCAGCGACGCCACGTGCTGACGTTCGCGTTCGAGCAGGCGCAGGGTCGCGGCCCGGACCCGGTCGCGGGCCTGGTTAACCCGGTCCCGCTCGTCCGCGACGTCGGGCACCACGCGTTTCGCGGCATCGGTCGGCGTGGCCGCCCGAAGGTCAGCGACCAGATCGATGATCGGCGTGTCCGGCTCGTGCCCGATGGCGCTCACCACCGGCGTGTGGCAGGCGAAGACGGCGCGGACCAGGGATTCGTCCGAGAACGGCAGCAGATCCTGCAACGACCCACCGCCCCGGGCGACGATGATGACGTCGACCGACGGGTCGCGATCCAGAGCGGTCAGGGCGTCGCGGATCTGCTCGACGCAGCCCTGCCCCTGCATCAGCGCGTGCCGGACGACGAAGCGCACCCCGCTCCAACGCCGGCGCGCGACCTCCAGCACGTCGCGCTCGGCCGCGCTGCCCTCGGCGGTGATCAGCCCCACCCCGCGGGGCAGGAACGGCAGCCGCCGTTTGCGGGCCGGGTCGAACAGGCCCTCGGCCTGCAGCATCCGCTTGCGCTGCTCGATCTGGGCGAGCAGCCGGCCCTCGCCCGAGGGCCGCAGGTCGGTGCACTCGAAGGTCAGCGACCCCCGCGCCGCCCACACGGTGGGCCGGACGAACGCCACCACCTCCATCCCGTCGCCGATCGGGCCGGCGGCGTCTAGCACCGAGGTGGACGCGGTGACGGTCACCGTCACGTCGGCGAGCGGGTCGCGCAGGCTGATGAAGTGGGTGACGGCGCCGGAGCGGCGGCGCAGCTCGACGAGCTGACCGGCCACCCACACGCTGCCGAGCCGCTCCACCCACGACTTGGTCAGCCCGACCACTGCCCGCAGCGGTTGTGGCTGCTCGGGGCTGGAGGACACCTTGGCCATCGCTCCACCGTAGAGGGCGAGGCGCCGATCCGCGCCCGCACCAGGCCGCGTGCGCGGTCGCCGGCCACCGGACGCGAACCTCACGGGCATCGTGAGCACTTCTTGTGGATTCCTTGACATTGCCTGGACGGGCTCTGGAGGTCGGTCGACAAGAATCAATCGTGCACGCGGAACTGAGGTTCCCGGACCTGGATGCGACACGTGAGGGAGACAACTGACATGGGGGTGGCAGTGTCTCCGATCGGTGACTGGGGGGAACCGATTCACGTGCTCGCGACGCTCCGGTCGAAGCCCTTCCCGGGTGCGTCGTGAGTCGCCTGTCGGCGCCGCAAGGCGCCGGCAGGGGACGCGACCATCGTCCCGGGTGTCACCCGGACGACAACCTGCGCGAACTCTGCGATGAACTCGGTGTCGAGGCCGTCGACCGACTCGTGGCGAGCTACCTGGCACTGCTGGACGGGCGCGTCGATGACGTCGGCCAGTGCCTGCGGAGCAAGCAGTACGAGGCGGGTTCGATCCTGTTGCTCACGCTCGAGACGTCCAGCCACCTGGTCGGTGCGGACGACTTGAGTCGCGTGGCCGTCGACCTGCGGCTGGCGATCGAGCAGGACCGTGGCGATTCGACGGACGAGCTCTACTGCGCGTTGCGCCGCAGCGCGTCGGTGGCGCGCACAGCGCTGTCGTCGTGGCTGGCGGCCTCGCCGTCCCAACCGGGGGGCAGCACCAACTCCTGATTGAGGCGCCGGACGAGCTCCACCGCACGGTCGGGCACCGGGCCGGCGGCGTCGGCGTCGATCAGGTCCGACTCGAGTTGTGCGGCGACCGCCGCGCCGCGCGGGTGACCCAGAGTGCCCGCCGACCCCACCACCGTGTGGGCGACCGCACGGGCCTGGTCGCGGGTCTCGGGGTTGACGCCACCGGACCGCTGCCACTCCTCGACGATCGCCGCCAGGGTGGCGGCGCGCTCGCGGTTGCGGTTCCAGGCCCGGTCGACGAGGCGCCGGAACGCGTCGCCCGCGAACTCCTCGGCGCTCACGACGGCCAGCCGAGAATGCTGCGGACCTGGCCGGCCAGGTTCATCGGGTCGAACGGCTTCGCGATCACACCGACGGCGACGTCGGCCGCGGGGTCTCCACCCACTCGCGCCGTCAGCAGGATGACGGGCACCGCTGCGGTCGCCGGGTCGGCCTTGAGGCGGCGCGCCGTCTCGTAGCCGTCCACTCCCGGCATCATCACGTCGAGCAGGACAGCGTCCGGTGGGCTCTCGCGCGCGATGTTCAGGGCCTCGATTCCGCTGGTTGCCGTCGTCACCGTGAATCCACCGATCAATTCGAGGGAGGCGACAGCGACCTCACGGATATCGTCGTCGTCGTCCACCACCAATACCACCTTGCCGGACAAGGCGGGTGATTGCGGCATGACGGCTCCTCTCCGGTACGAATCCTAACGATCCCTCCCGCGACACGGCGGTTCGGCTACACCGTGAGGATGCCCCTGTGGCCGCCGGAACTGCAATACGATCAACACACCCCCACGTAAGTGAACTTCCTGTGATCAGAGTCGACCCGAGATTTCCGCCGAGCCGCGGATTCGCTGTGGCGTGCCTGGCCGGGCTCGTCGCCGGAATCGTGTTCGCGGTCCTCATGGCGTCGATCCCGTCGGCGGAGACCCGTGCGATGGTCACCACGCTGTTCCTGCTCGGCTTCGGCGTCCTGGCCGCTGTGCTGGCCATTCGGCGCACGGGTCTGAGCGTCGGCCGGATCAAGCGTGCCTGGCTCATCCTTTCCATCGGGCTGTGCCTGGGGATCTCGTCGAACCTGATCAGCCTGGGCCTGCTCCCGGGCGAGGCGTTGATTCTGGTCGACCCGCTGTTGATGGTGGCACTGCTGTGCAGCCTTGTCGCGCTGATGCTCTTCCCGACCGCACGGCGGCGGCGCGCCGACCTGATCCGGTTGGTGATGGACGGCCTGGTGGTGGGCGGCTCGGTGCTCTTCATGGGTAGCGCCACGATCTTTCCGACCCTCCTGGCCAAGCAGGACGGTTCGCTGGGCAGCCAGGTGCAGATCCTCGCGCTGCCCGTGCTCGACCTGGTCATCGCCACGGCCGCGATCCTGCTCATCGCCCGGAGTGCCGCGCAGAGCCGGACCCCGCTGATCCTCGTCGGCGTGGCGTTCCTGCTGTACTCGGTCTCCGACATGGCCTACGCCGTGAACGTCTCGGTCGGCGCCGCGGGTCTGGGCAGTTGGTGGGATCTCGGTTGGATGGGCGGCTACTTCTTCCTGAGCCTCGCAGCGCTGCACCCGGACACCGCCGAACCGGTCGCCGACCGCTCCGCCGAGCCGTCGGCGGTGCGCAGCACGTTCGTGTTCTTCGGCATCTTCCTGGCGGCTGCCGCGACGAACATGCTCGCCGAGGCGCGCGGAGAGCTCGCCATCGAAGCCTGGATCGTCTGGGGCTTCCTGCTGCTCGTCGTCGTGACGCGCCAGATCGTCCTGGTGATGGACAACGAGTACCTGAGGCGGTCGCTCGAGGTGCGGGTGCAGGCCCGCACGCGCGAACTCCGGGCAATCACCCATCAGCGCGAGATGCTGCTCAGTTCGGTCGCCGACGGCATCTACGGCGTCGACCGCGCCGGGACGATCACGATGGTGAACGGGGCCACCGTGAGCCTCCTGGGCAGGTCGGAGCGGTCACTCATCGGTGCCAACGCCCATGACCTGTTCCATGCGCCGCAGGAGGACGGCGTGCCGTACCCCTACGACAACTGCTACATCGCCGAAGCCACCCGATCGGGCGTGACCGTCACCGGTGAAGAGGACGTCTACGTGCGTGGGGACGGGCGAACCATGGTGGTGGAGGTGACCGCGAGTCCGCTGCGTGCCGACGACGAAGTCAGGGGAGCGGTCGTGGTGTTCCGCGACGTCAGCCAGCGCCGCGAGATGGACCGGATGAAGCAGGAGTTCGTCTCCGTGGTCAGCCACGAACTGCGGACCCCCCTCACCTCGATCCGCGGGGCGCTCGGCCTGCTTTCCGGTGGAGCGTACGGGGCACTGCCCCCGGCCGCGACACGGATGCTCGCGATCGCCACCTCGGGCAGCGTCCGACTCGAGAAGCTGGTCAACGACATCCTCGAGATCGAGCGACTGGACACGGGCATGCTGCCGTTGGTCATCAAGAGCCAGGCAGTGGAGGCGGCCTGCCAGGAGACGATCGTCACCATGTCGGGCATGGCGCAGTCCTCGCAGATCAGCCTGTCGGCGCCGGACGTCTCCGGCTGGGTGCTGGCGGACAAGGATCGACTGGTTCAGGTGCTGATCAACCTGGTCGGGAACGCCATCCGCTTCAGCGACCCCGGCGACGCCGTGCGGATCTGCGCCCAACCTCGTGGCGACGTGGTCGAGATCTCTGTCGCCGACACCGGGCGGGGAATCCCGGCGGAGAAACTCGACAGCGTCTTCGACCGGTTCAGCCAGGTGGATTCCACCGACGCCCGCGAACGGGGGGGCACGGGGCTCGGCCTGGCGATCTGCCGGGGCCTCGTCGAACGCATGGGCGGCCGGATCTGGGTCGAGAGCGAGTTGGGAGTGGGTTCGACCTTCCGCCTCGAGTTGCCGGCGGGAGCCCAGCCCGAAGCGACGACAACCGAGCCGGCGCTCGCGAACGACGCGCAGCCACAGGCGACCTGACCACAAGGAGGACAAGAAATGGCGACGAGGGACTCCCGGCCGCCGGGCGGTTCGAGCGACGAACGACCGCTGGTGATCCGGGTGACGGCCGGCAGTGGGAAGGGCCGAACCGCCCTGGCCGCCTTCGACAGCGCGCTGCGGGCAGCCGGAGTGGCCGACCACAACCTGGTGCGGCTGAGTTCGGTCATTCCCGCGAAGGCGTCGATCGAGGTGTGCGAGCCCGAGGAGCAGCTCCGCGGCTCCTTCGGAGACGTCCTCTACTGCGTCTACGCGGCCGCCTACGCCACCGAGCGTGGCGACGACGCCGTCGCCGGGGTCGGTTGGTCGCTGGCCGCCGACGGGTCGGGTCGCGGGTTGTTCGTCGAGCACGTCGGCCACGCCGAGGACCAGGTCCAGACGATGATCAAGACCACCCTCACCGACATGAGCGGTGGTCGCGAAGAGGCCTTCACCTACGCCGATCGCGTGGTCATCTCGGCGCACTGCTCGGGTCAGCCGGCCTGCGCCGTGGTCGTGGCGACGTATCGGACGGCGGGGTGGGAGTAGCCATGAGTGATCCAGATCCGGTGCTGGACGGGCCCTGGGACTACGGCGCGTTCACGCTGGCCTGCAGCACCGATCCCCGCTCCGACCTCACCGATCAGCTCTGGCCCCTCTACCTGGAGACGTTCGGACCGCTGGCGACCAGGGCCGCTGCCCGCCATGTCCTCACCCGGGAGGAGTTCGCTGCCGAACTCGAAGACGAGCGGGTGTGGCGGTACCTGGCTGTGGACGCCGACGGCGCGCCGGCCGGCTTGACCACGTTGACCAACGACCTCGCCACGATGCCGTGGATCAGCCCGGACTTCTTCGCCTTCCATTTCCCCGACGAATGGAGCCGCGGCGCCGTCTTCTACGCGGGGATTTCACTGGTCCGTCCGGACTTTCGACGTCACGGCGTGTATCCGGCGATGATGAAGGGCCTGGGCGAGCGGGTGGCCGCGGCGCGAGGAGTGGTCGCCTTCGACGTGTGCGAATTCAACGACGAGGGCCACGGCCTGCCCCGGGCCACCGACAGACTGTTGAACCGGGTTGCACCGTTCCAGGTGCGAGCCGTGGACGTCCAGAGGTACTACGTGGCGCAACACCTCGGCGAGGCCGCCGGACGGGTCGGGCACGGAGAGGAGCGGGGAGCGTGAACGCGGCGTCCGAGCGTCGAGCGGTGATCATCGAGGATGATCCCGAGATTGCCGACCTGCTTGCCCTGGTGCTGTCCCAGGCCGGTTTTCAGACCCTGGTCGCCGGTGACGGCCCCACGGGACTGGCCATGATCAGGCAATCCGAACCGATGCTGACCACGCTGGACATCAACCTTCCCGGAATGGACGGCTTCGAAGTGGTGCGGCTGATCCGGAGCTTCTCATCGACCTACGTGATCATGCTGTCGGCCAGGCGGGACGAGATCGACACCCTGACCGGGCTGAACGCCGGAGCCGACGATTACATGGCGAAGCCGTTCCGTCCACGGGAGCTCAGAGCACGGGTCGATGCGATGATCCGTCGACTCGCCCTCACCGGCCCTGCGGAGCCGCACAGGGAGGAGCCTGTCAGCGAGCCCTGGCTGGCCCACGGCGGACTGCGCCTGAATCCTTCGATGCGGCTGGTCGAACTGGACTCGCACCCGGTCAACCTGACCCGGACCGAGTTCGACATGTTGTGCGCCCTGATGTCGGCACGCCGTCGGGTCGTCAGCAAGGACGAGCTGAGCTCGTTCGTGCGCGGCGAGTCGGACCACTTCGTCCTCGACGCGGACCGGCGATCCATTGAGACTCACATGGCCAACCTGAGACGAAAACTCGGCGATTCCGCATCGCGGCCCCGGTTCATCGAAACGGTTCGAGGCATCGGCTATCGGCTCACCGTCGACAAGCATTCCTAATACAACTACAAACAAGCCATTCCATGGGCACTAACACCTGTGGTATCTTTTTCTCACCAACACCCCCACAATTCATCACGGACCGCCATACAACAGTTTTTCACTAGGCTTCCCTCTGGGAAGACGGCTGCTGAGAGGTGTTTCACCGCCCGGACTCTCACCCCCCAAAATGAGTTTCTCCGGAGGCAGTCGTTTGGGGCAGGAGCGCGGAACCCCCCCAAGATGACGCGCTCCTGCCCCCCAAACTCTCTTGCGGCGGGCGGCGGAGCCGCTCGATAGACTGGCGGCCATGAGCGATTCCAAACGTGTCGTCGTCGCGGCCCCGCGCGGGTACTGCGCGGGCGTCGACCGGGCCGTGATTACGGTCGAGCGGGCGCTCGACCTGTACGGGCCACCCGTGTACGTGCGGAAGCAGATCGTCCACAACCGGCACGTCGTCGAGGATCTCGAGGCGCGCGGCGCCATCTTCGTGGAGGAGCTCACCGAAGTTCCTGAAGGTGCCACCGTGGTGTTCTCGGCCCACGGCGTGTCGCCGGCGGTGCACGCCGAGGCCGCCGAACGGGGCCTGAAGACCATCGACGCCACCTGCCCGCTGGTCACCAAAGTGCACAACGAGGCCCGCCGGTTCGCGGGCCAGGGCCTGCAGATCCTGCTGATCGGGCACGCCGGCCACGAAGAGGTCGAGGGCACCAGCGGCGAAGCGCCCGAGCACATCACGCTCGTCGAGCACCCCCAGGATGTCGACGCCCTCGAGGTGGGCGACCCCGGGCGGGTGGCCTGGCTCTCCCAGACCACCCTCAGCGTCGACGAGACCTGGGAGACGGTGTCGAAGTTGCGGGAGAAGTACCCCGACCTGATCGACCCGCCCAGCGATGACATCTGCTACGCCACCCAGAACCGGCAGTCAGCGGTCAAGCAGATCGCCGCCACCGCCGACCTGGTGATCGTGGTGGGCTCGCGCAACTCGTCCAATTCGGTGCGGCTGGTCGAGGTGGCGCTCGAGGCCGGAGCCAAGGCGTCCTATCGGGTCGACAACGCCGGCGAGATCGACGACGCGTGGCTCGAGGGCGTCGAGTCGGTCGGCGTCACCTCGGGCGCCTCGGTGCCCGACGAGCTCGTCCAGGGTGTGCTCGACCACCTGCAGCAGCGCGGCTACCCGGCCGCGGTCGAGGAGCGCCTCACCGAGGAGAACCTGGTGTTCGCGCTGCCCCCCGAACTGCGCAAGGACCTCAAGCGCGCAAGCGCCTGAGCGTCGTTGCGCCCGTTGGGCTCAGACCGCGAACCGGTAGAAGGGGCTGTCGGGAGGAATGCGCTCGACGCCGATCCGGCTGTTCAGCATGCGGTCGAGCAGCCCGTGCAGGTCGGCGGGGTCGCCCAGTTCGATGCCGACCAGGGCCGGCCCGGTCTCGCGGTTGGAGCGCTTGACGTACTCGAACAGCGTGATGTCGTCGTCGGGCCCGAGCACCTCGTCGAGGAAGCGGCGCAAGGCCCCCGGCTCCTGTGGGAAGTCGACCAGGAAGTAGTGCTTGCGGCCCTCGTAGACCAGGGCACGTTCGGTGATCTCGGCGTAGCGGGACAGGTCGTTGTTGCCGCCGGAGATGATCGCCACCACCACCCGTCCGGCGTTGGGCCGGTAGATGCCCAGCGCGGCGCTGGCCAGTGCGCCGGCCGGCTCGGCGATCACCCCGTCGGTCTGGTAGAGCTCGAGCATCTCCGAACAGATCCGGCCCTCGGGCACCGACACCATGTGCGGCTTGAGCCGCTGCGCGATGCTGAACGGCAGGTCGCCGACCCGGCGCACGGCCGCACCGTCGACGAAGGTATCGAGCCGAGGCAGGTCACGTGGCCGGCCCGCCTCGAGCGCGATCGCCATGGACGCCGCGCCCGACGGCTCGGCGCCCACCACCTTCGTCTCCGGATGGCGCTCGGCCAGCCAGGTCAGGCACCCGGCCAGCATGCCGCCGCCGCCGACCGGCACGATCAGCCGCTCGGGCGCCCGGCCCAGTTGCCGGACGATCTCGGCCACCACGGTGCCCTGGCCGGCGATGGTGCGCGGATCGTCGAAGGCGGGCACCATCGTCAGGCCGTCCTCGTCGACGATGCCCTGGGCGAGCGCAGCCGCCTCGTCGTAGCTGTCGCCATGGACGATCAGTTCGACCGAACCCTCACCCAGTTGCCGCATCCGCTGGCGCTTCTGCCTCGGGGTGGTGGAGGGCACCACGATGCGGCCGTGGATGCCGAGCCTGGCGCAGGCGAAGGCGACCCCCTGGCCGTGGTTGCCGGCACTCGCGCACACGACGCCGGCCGCGCGTTCGCCGGCGTCGAGTTGGGCGATCAGGTTGTAGGCGCCGCGCAGCTTGTACGAGCGGACCGGCTGCAGATCCTCGCGCTTGAGCCATACCTGCGCACCGGTGGCGTCCGAGAGCCGCTTGTTGAACTGGAGCGGACTCTCGATGACCACCCCGGCGAGCCGCTCGGCGGCCTGCTCGATGGACTCCGCGGTGACGCTCGCCGCTCTGTTGCCATGCGAGGTGACGGTCATGGCCACATTGTCGTCGCTCGCTGCCGCCTCAGCCAGCGGTGCGCCGCCGGTGGGACGCCGGTGCCGCCTCGGGCGCCAGCAGTTCGCCTAGCTCGGGCTGGGGGCGGGTGAGTTGCGCGGCCTCGTCGGCGTCGCGTGCGCCGATCATCGGGGTGACCTGGACGGCGTCCTCGACGAGCTCGGGGGCGGTGAGCGGGCGGACCGCGGCCTCGGACGACGTCAGCTGTGTGAGCTCCCTGTCGGTGACGTGCAGGTCGCGCAGCCGGCGCGCGGTGGCGAACACCCGCGACTCGAGCGATCCGACGGCGGAGTTGTAGGCGCTCACCGACCCGGTCAGCTGCCGGCCGAGCCGATCGAGGTGGCCGCCCATCGTTCCGAGCCGGTCGTACAGTTCACGGGCCAGCTCGAACACCTGGGCGGCCGAGTCGGCCAGCGCGGCGTGCTTCCAGCCGTAGGCGACGGCCCGCAGCAGGCCGATCAGGGTGGTGGGGGTGGCCAGCACGATGTCGCTGCGGGCGGCGTACTCGTGCAGGTCGGGCATCCGGCGGTACGCCTCGGCCGCCAGGGCCTCGCTGGGGATGAACATCACCACGAACTCGGGACTGCCGAGGTCGGACTTGAAGTACTGCTTGCCGGAGAGCTGGTCGACGTGGGTGCGGACGTTCTTGGCGAACAGCGCCAGGCAGCGTTCCCGTTCGGTGTCGTCGTCGGTCTCGTGGGCGTCCAGGAAGGCGCTCAGCGGCACCTTGGAGTCGACCCACACGAATCGGTCGCCCTCGAGCTGCACCTTCAGGTCGGGGCGGATGCGCTGGTCGGCCGAGGTCGTCGTGGTCTGCTGGGTGTAGAAGTCGCAGTGCTCGACCATACCGGCCAGCTCGACGACCCTCTTCAGCTGCTGCTCGCCCCAGTTGCCGCGCACCTGCGGCTTGCGCAGCGCGGTGACCAGGGCACGGGTCTCGCGCTGCAACTGCTCACCCGTGGCCTGCACGCTGCGCACCTGATGGTTCAACTCGGCGGCCAGCACGGCGCGCTGCTTCTCGGCCTCGACGAGCCTCTCGCGGAAGTTCTCGAGCACCTCCTTCACCGGCTGCAGCAACAGTTCGGTGGCCTGCAGCCGCTGCTCGGCGGTGCTGTCGGCGAGCTTGCCCTGGCGTTCGAGGGCGTCGGTGGACAGGGTGCGGAACTGGTTGACCAGCGACTCACGGTCGGCGGCCAGCTCGGCGGCGCGCTGCTTGGCGGCGTCACGCTCGGCCAGTGCGCCGGTCAACATGGCCGTCACCTCGGCCGCCTCGGCGGCGGCGGACGCCGCGGCACTGCGCGCCTCGGCCACCTCGGCGCGGGCCCGCTGCACGTCGGTGTCGGCGCGGGCGAGCGTCTCGCGGGCGGCGGCCGCTTCGGCGCGGGCCTCGGACGCCTCACGACGCGCCTCGGCCACGTCGGCCCTGCCGGCGCTGATCGCCGCCGCGTCGGCGGCCCCGGACGCCGTGCCCTGGGCGCGCAGCACCAGGCGGACGACCAGCGCGCCCAGCAACGCACCCAGCGCGGCGGCGGTCAGAACCCATGCTGCGAACTCCATGCCGTCGATCTTGCCGGGCGGTGCCGACAAAACCCGTGACCGACTCGGTGCACAGCGGCAGAAGCGCTGGTGAGCGGCCGGATCGCCGGGCTAAGCTCCTGATCAGAAGCGCAATGGGGCGCCCGCCCCAATGCCAGGCACACTGCGGCGGGCAGTACCGCATCGAGATGAAGGAGCTGTGATGACCAGCACCCCGGAAAGCCCCACCGAGAAGGATCCCGACACCTACGAGGTCGCCCCCGAGCATTCGGGCACCAAGCAGGGCTACGACGTCAGCGAGCCCAACCAGGCCGACGAGGGATACACCGCCGAAGGTGTACTGAAGCACCACGGCCAGCAGTCGAAGTGGGGTCGTCCCGAGCACGAACAGCAGTAGCGCGTAGGGTCGCGACATGCCGATGTCGCACCTCGATGGGCTGGCGGCGTACATCACCGCCAGCCCATCGTCATTCCATGCCGCCGCCGAAGCTGCTCGGCTGCTCGCCGCGGCCGGCTTCGTGTCGGTCGCCGAGACCGACCGGTTCCCGGCCGAGCCGGGCGGCTACGTGCTGGTCCGCGACGGCTCCGTGCTGGCCTGGCGCATCCCCGATCGGCTCGCCGAACCGTCCTTCCGGATCGTCGGCGCGCACACCGACTCACCCGGCTTCACGCTGAAGCCCCGGCCGACGTCGTCGCGGCTGGGCTGGCAGCAGGCCGGCATGGAGGTCTACGGCGGTCCGCTGCCGAACGCCTGGCTGGACCGCGAGTTCGGACTGGCCGGACGCCTGGTTGACGGCGCCGGTGACGCGACGCTGGTGCAGACGGGGCCGTTACTGCGCATCCCGCAGGTCGCGCCGCACCTCGACCGCAGCGTCCACGAACGGTTGGTGCTCGACCGACAGCAGCACCTGCACCCGGTGTTCGCGGTCGGACGCCCCGAGGCCGACCTGGTCGACGTCGTCGCGTCCCTGGCCGGGCTGAGCGCCGACGAGGTGTTCGGCCACGACCTGGTCGCCTTCGTCACCGAACCGCCCGCCACCTTCGGCCTCGACGGCGAACTGTTCGCCTCGCCGAGGCTCGACAACCTGGCCAGCGTGCACGCCGGAGTCACCGCCATCTCCGCGGCCACCGACCCCGGTGCGGTGACCGTGCTGGCCTGCTTCGACCACGAGGAGGTCGGCTCGGCGAGCGCGACCGGGGCGTCCGGCCCGCTGTTGGAGTCGGTGCTGGCCCGGGTGGGGGAGGCGCTGGGCTGGAGCCTGCAGGAGGCTGCCGCGGCCCGGGCGAGATCGCTGCTGGTGTCGGCCGACGCCGGCCACGTCGTCCACCCGAACTATCCGCAGCTGCACGATCCCGACCACCTGCCGCTGCCCAATGCGGGTCCGTTGATCAAGTTCAACGCCAACCAGCGCTACGCCACCGACGCCCTTGGCGAGGCGGCCTGGCGTCGTGCCTGCGGTGCGGCCGGCGTCCCCACCCAGGACTTCGTGTCGAACAACGCCGTGCCGTGCGGCTCGACGATCGGTCCACTGTCGGCGACCCGGCTCGGCATCCGCACCGTCGATGTGGGCATCGGCCTGCTCAGCATGCACTCGGCGCGCGAGTTGTGCGGCGTGCGTGACCCTGGCTGGCTGGCCCAGGCCATGCGCGCCTTCTACGCCTCGTCCTGAGCACGCCCGCCGCGCGTCAGCAATCCGGCCCGGCGCCGACCCCTGCGGCGTCGCCGTTCGGCGCGGTGCTCGCCGCGCTGGATCTGCTCCTGGGCGCGGATGTACTGGGTGTAGCCGGTCGAGACCAGGATCAGGAACGCGCCGAGCGAGATCAGCGAGTACACCAGGTCGGGGATCACGTAGGGCGTGCCGCGCAGCTCGTGGGTGATCCTCTCGATCAGGGAGAGCACGGCGATGCTGCTCCAGCCCCAGAAGATGGTCCGGGCGGTCTCGGTTGCCTCGACGAAGTCGGCGCGGTTCGCCATCCGGCTGTTGTGTGCCCAGCCCCAGGCCAGGCTCGAGGCGATCAGGCCGGGCACCAGGCCGGCGGTGTTCGCGAACCCCGCGTCGCGGTCGGCGCCCAGCACGGCGACCATGGCGACCCCCGCCAGCGGCGAGAGCAGCAGATAGTAGGTGTGGTTGCGCGGATCGGCCTTGCGGGCGTCCCAGCCGCGGTACCGGACGAAGATGGCGGCCAGGCCGGTCAGGTAGGCGGCGATGGCGAGCCGATTGGCGATCACCACCTCGACGTAGCCCGTGCCCGACATGCGCAGCGCGATAGCGCCCAGTTGAAGGATCAACGCCAGAGCGAACAGGCTCAACTCCAACCGCCGGCGACGGGTGTCGGCGCCCCGCGCCTCTACGGTCTCATCGAACGCCGGACCGAGATCGGTCTCGTCGTCGTCGGCTGGCATGGGAGCAGCCTAGACACCCGTGGTGGCCGTCCTCGCCAGGCGGCGTCCGGTTTGGGCCGGGCGACTACTACACGATATAGTACTAGTTAAGAGCACCAATAAGCGCGCAGTGTGTCGAGCCGAAGTCGACCTGGGAGCGTGACGTGGCGCTCGAGCGCGACACCCTCGCCGCGCGCCCACTTCCGAGGAGACACTCGTGACCGCCGTGGCCACCACCCCCGTCATTCGCACCGACGCCTGGGAATCGTTCACTCCCGGCGCGTGGACGCAGCACATCGACGTCCGTGACTTCATCCTGCGCAACTTCACGCCCTACACCGGCGACGCGTCCTTCCTGGCCGGGCCGACGGCCAGGACGCTGACCGTCTGGCAGACCCTGCAGCGCGACTTCCTCTCGGTCGAGCGGGCGCAGCGGGTCTACGACGTCGACACCCACACCCCGGCCGACGTGGACGCCTTCCCGGCCGGCTACATCTGCGCCGAGGACGACGTGATCGTCGGCTTGCAGACCGACACCCCGCTGAAGCGTCCGATGATGCCGGCCGGCGGCTGGCGAATGGTCGAGACGGCGATCGCCGAGGCCGGTCTCGAGATCGATCCGCGGGTCAAGGAGATCTTCACCAAGTACCGCAAGACGCACAACGAGGCCGTCTTCGACATCTACACCCCGCGGGTCCGGGCCGCCCGCAGTTCGCACCTGGTCACCGGATTGCCGGACGCCTACGGCCGCGGCCGGATCATCGGGGACTACCGCCGGGTCGCGCTGTACGGCGTCGACGCCCTGATCGCCGCCAAGCAGGCCGACAAGGACGCCGTCGCCGACCAGCCGTTCAGCGAGAGCTGGGCACGCTACCGCGAGGAGCACGCCGAGCAGATCAAGGCGCTGAAGAAGCTGAAGAACCTCGGCGCGAGCTACGGCTTCGACCTGGCCCGCCCCGCGGCGTCCTTCGTCGAGGCGGTGCAGTGGACCTACCTGGCCTACCTGGCCAGCGTGAAGAGCCAGGACGGCGCCGCGATGAGCATCGGCCGGCTGTCCGGCTTCTTCGACGTCTACGCCGAGCGTGACCTGGCCGCCGGCCTCATCGACGAGTCGGGCGTGCAGGAGGTGATCGACGCTCTGGTCACCAAGCTGCGGATCGTCCGCTTCCTGCGCACCGTCGAGTACGACCAGATCTTCTCCGGCGACCCCTACTGGGCGACCTGGTCCGACGGCGGCTTCGCCGACGACGGCCGCACCCTGGTGACGAAGACGTCGTTCCGGCTGCTGCAGACGCTGCGCAACCTCGGTCCGGCGCCCGAGCCCAACATCACCATCTACTGGGACGACCAGCTGCCCCAGGGCTACAAGGACTTCTGCGCGCTGATCTCGATCGCGACCTCGGCCATCCAGTACGAGTCCGACGCCGAGATCCGCAGCCACTGGGGCGACGACACCGGCATCGCGTGCTGCGTCTCGCCGATGGCGATCGGCAAGCAGATGCAGTTCTTCGGTGCTCGGCTGAACGCCGCCAAGACCCTGCTCTACGCCGTGAACGGCGGCCGGGACGAGATGACCGGCAAGCAGATCGTGACCGGTTTCACCGGCATCGCCGGTGACGAGCCGCTGGACTTCGACACCGTCTGGGCCAAGTACGACCAGATGCTGACCTGGGCGGTCGAGACCTACGTCGAGGCGCTCAACATCATTCACTACAGTCACGACAAGTACGCCTACGAGGCGATCGAGATGGCGCTGCACGACGACGAGATCGTCCGCACCATGGGCTGCGGCATCGCCGGGCTGTCGATCGTGGCCGACTCGCTGGCGGCCATCAAGTACGCCACGGTCACCCCGATCCGTGACGACTCGGGCCTCGTCGTCGACTACATCACCGAGGGCGAGTTCCCGCGCTACGGCAACGACGACGACCGCGCCGACGAGCTGGCCGCTCTCGTGGTGAAGACCGTGATGGACAAGATCCGGTCGCTGAAGCTGTACCGGGACGCCGTGCCGACACAGTCGGTGCTCACCATCACCTCGAACGTGGTCTACGGCAAGGCGACCGGGTCGTTCCCGTGCGGTCACCGGGCGGGCACGCCGTTCGCGCCGGGCGCCAACCCCGAGAACGGCGCCGACAGCCACGGCATGATCGCGTCGATGATGAGTGTCGGCAAGCTGAGCTACGACGACGCGCTGGACGGCATCTCGCTGACCAACACGATCACCCCGCCGGCGCTGGGCCGCACCGAGGCCGAGCGGGTCGCCAACCTGGTCGGGATCCTGGACGCGGGGATGGGCGAGGGCCTCTACCACGCCAACATCAACGTGCTGAACAAGGAGACCCTGCTCGACGCGATGGCACACCCGGAGGACTACCCGCAGTTGACCATCCGGGTCTCCGGCTACGCGGTGAACTTCACCAAGCTGACCCGCGAGCAGCAGCTCGACGTCCTCTCCCGCACCTTCCACGAGTCGGTCTGACCCGTGACGGCAGCACTGCCGGAGGTCGTCGGGGGAGCCTTCGCGGGCTCGCCCGCCGACTCGGGCGTCCCCGTCGTGGCGGGCCTGCCCCGAGATCCCGGCGTGCGCCGGGATGACGGTGCGTGCCGGGATGACGGTGCGTGCCGGGACGACAGGCGGTCGAGCCTTCGCCCGGCTCCGCCCGTCCGCGCCACCATGCTGGGCGGCATCCCGGTGGCCGACCACCTGTCCCGCAGCGAACTGCTGATGGCTCAGCGTTGTGGCGAGGTCGGGTCGGTGCACTCCTGGGAGCTGGTCACCGCCGTCGACGGCCCGGGCACCCGGATGACCACCTTCCTGGCCGGCTGCCCGCTGCGCTGCCTGTACTGCCACAACCCCGACACGATGGCCGCCAATCGCGGCGTGCCGGTGCTGGCGTCCGACCTGCTGGCGCGGATCGAGCGCTACCGGGGCGTGTTCAGGGCGACCGGGGGCGGCATCACCCTGTCCGGCGGCGAGGTGCTGCAACAGCCCGCCTTCGCCCGGCGGATCCTGGCCACCGCCAAGCAGCTGGGCATCCACACCGCGATCGACACCTCGGGCTTCCTGGGCCGCAACGCCGACGACGCCATGCTGGCCGATGTCGATCTGGTGCTGCTCGACGTCAAAGCGGGCGACGAGCCCACCTATCACCGGGTGACCGGACGACGGCTGCAGCCCACCCTCGACTTCGGCCGCCGCCTGGACGCGGCGGGCATCGAGACCTGGATCCGGTTCGTCCTGGTGCCGGGGCTGACCGACAACCCGGCGACCATCGAGCCGATCGCCGACTACGCCGCCTCCCTGCGGTGCGTGAGCCGGGTGGAGGTGCTGCCGTTCCACCAGATGGGGCGCGGCAAGTGGGCCGAACTCGGGCTGAGCTACGAACTGGCCGAGACGGCGCCGCCGTCGGCCGAACTGGTCGCGTCGACGCGGGCGATCTTCTCGAGTCGTGGGCTGACCTGCTTCTGAGGTTGCGCCGGTGACCGCTGCGGCACCCGGTATCGCCGCTGTCGGGATGGCAGTGGTCAGCGAAGCCCTCGAGGGCGAGCCGGGTCCGCTGCTTGATCTGGTGCCTGGTCGGGACCCGCTACCTCCTGGTGAGGGTGGTGACCGTCGGCCTGGACAGCCTGCACCGCCGTCCGTTCCCGCCGACCAGGGTGCCAACGTCGTGGTGCGCTGGACGGCGCTGAGCGCGTCCCTGATCGCGGCGGCCGTGGGCCTCGTGGCGGCGTTCATGATCCTGATCGGCACCACCTTCGCGACCACCGACGTGACGGTGACCGGTCGCCGCGACCGTTGGCCGGTGATGATGCACTCGGTGCTCACCTTCTTCTTCAACAGCTCCATCCTGGTGCTAGCCGTCAGCAGCCTGACGGGCTGAGCGGACTGGGGAGGCCCGATACGGGGACAGCGCCGTCCGGGCTGGGGTACGGTGCCCGGAAGCGGCCCACCCCCGCGGCCCAACCGAGGAGGAGCGCATGTCCGAGCAGACCTACCAGATGCTGGCCATCGTCCTGTACTTCGCGGCCATGCTCGGCATCGGCTACTACGCCTATCGCAAGACTGCGAACCTGAGCGGCTACATGCTGGCCGAGCGCGGCCTGCGGCCCTCGGTCGCGGCCCTGTCGGCCAACGCGTCCGACATGTCGGGCTGGCTGCTGATGGGCCTGCCCGGCGCCATCTATTCGGCCGGCCTGGTCGAGGCCTGGATCGCGATCGGTCTCACCGTCGGGGCGTGGCTGAACTGGAAGTTCGTGGCGCCCCGGCTGCGCGCCTACACCGAGATCGCCGACGACGCGATCACCATTCCGAGTTTCTTCGCCAAGCGGCTGAAGGGCAATGCGCGGCCACTGCGCATCGCCGCGGCGGTGGTGATCCTGGTCTTCTTCACCTTCTACGTGTCCTCGGGCATGGTCGCCGCCGGCAAGTTCTTCGTCAGCTCGTTCGGCTGGGACTACGTGCTCGGCATGGTGCTGGTGGCCGGGATCACCCTGGTCTACACGCTCTTCGGCGGCTTCTTGGGCGCCACCCTCACCGACGTGGCGCAGGGGCTGCTGATGGTGGCCGCGCTGGTGATCGTGCCGATCATCGCGATCGTCGAACTCGGCGGCTGGGGAGCGGCGCTGGGATCGGCCACCTCGGTCAACCCGGACGCCTTCAACCTGTTCGCCGGCTTCGGTGAGAAGGGCGCGTTCTGGTGGACGCTGGGCATCGTCTCCACGGCGGCCTGGGGGCTGGGCTACTTCGGCCAGCCGCACATCATCGTCCGCTTCATGGCGTTGCGCAGCGCCAAGGAGGCCGTGGTGGCCCGCCGGGTCAGCCTGATCTGGATGATCCTCACCGCGGTCGGCGCCATCCTGACCGCACTGATCGGCATCGCCTACTTCGCCGGCGACCCCGCGCTGCCGCTGGACGATCCCGAGACGGTGTTCCTGCTGCTCAGCCGCATCTTCTTCCATCCGTTCGTCGCGGGCCTGGTGCTGGCCGCCGTGCTCGCCGCGATCATGTCGACGATGTCGAGCCAGCTGGTGGTGTGTTCCTCGGCGCTGGTGGAGGACCTCTACAACATGGTCGGCCGGAAGTCGACCGCCAAGCAGCAGCTCGTGCTGGGTCGACTCGGGGTGCTGGTCGTGGCGATCATCGCCGGGCTGATGGCGCTGGACCAGAACTCGGCCATCCTCGAACTGGTCGCCTTCGCCTGGGCCGGATTCGGCGCTGCGTTCGGCCCGCTGGTGATCCTGTCGCTGTACTGGCGCAAGCTCACCGCCACCGGCGCCCTGGCCGGCATGGTGGCCGGCGCGGTCACCGTGTTCGTCTGGGGCAGCATCGACGCGCTGCACTCGGTGATGTACGAGATCGTGCCCGGCTTCCTGCTCAACCTGGCGGTGGCGATCGTGGTCAGCAACGCCACCTTCACGCAGGACGCCGAGGTGCAGCAGGAGTTCACCGCGATGGAGGAGGAGCTCGCGGCGTCCTGACCCGCCCGGCCACACCCCGAGCGGCCGTACTTGGGGGTCGAGACGGAGCCGCCGCGGCGGGGGCGCTGCACGCTGCACGACTGTCAGTCCAGCCGGCTAGCCTCCCGCCATGACCCAGCACCCCGCGGACGACGTCCTCGAGTTCGCCGACGTCGCCGGCCTGTGGGCCTGGCTGGCGGCCCACCACGACTCACACCCGGGCGGCTGGGTCCGGCTGTCGAAGGCGCGCAGCACCCGTCCCTCGGTCAGCTTCCACGAACTACTCGAGGCGGGCCTGGCGTACGGGTGGAGCGAAAGCACCCGACGCGGCTACGACGCCGACTCCTACCTGCAGCGCTTCACCCCTCGCCGCGGCCGCGGCACGCTGTCGCAACGCAACCGGCTGATCGCCGAGCAACTCGAACGCGAGGGCCGGATGACGCCGGCCGGACACCGGGCGCTCGGCTGACGCGGTCGAGGGAGTGGGCGTCGGCGTCCGCTAGGCCCAGGGGGCGCCGTGACGGACGACGAACACGATCGCGGAAGCCGCGGCGAACAGCAGCAGGCTGAGCCCCATCACGGGACCGACGAGACGGCTGGACGTCGCCTGGCCGGCCCTGAGCCGGGGCACCAGTACGAACAGCGCCACGGCCTGCAGCACGCCCAATGCGGCGACGGCCGGATCGCGCAGCATCACCGCCAGGCCCAGGAAGTGCACCGCGACCACCGACGCCACCCACCACGCCATCCACCGGGACGCTCCCCGGCGCCACAGCACCACGCAGCCGATCGCCGCGGCGAGCACCTCGAGACCGACGAGCACCCCGAACCAGGCGTACTGGCCGGTCAGGGCGCTGTCGGTGCGCCAGTGCGTCACCACTGGGTACACGAAGAGCCCGGTGAGCACCAGGCCGAGCCCCGAACCGACGCCCAACGGCAGCCGCAACCGTTCGGGCGGATCCTCCTGCGCCCAGCCGAGCCAGACCATGGTCATCAGGCCGAACCAGGCGATGGTGAAGGCGTGATCGCGCACGAAGTCGGTCAGCATGCGTACCTTCCTACCAGTCGGGGCGGCCGGCGCCCGATGGGGGCGTGTGCGCGCTCACCCGCGTCGGCGGTCGGGGCTCATGCATCCGGGCTGCAGCGCCGCTGCAATGCGACGTCCGCATGCTGTCGCTACACCGAAGTTCCCCGGCAACCCGACCCGCTCGTTCCGAGCCGTCGCACCGATGATCGTCGTGGAGGAGATCCACGACTGGACGCCGTTGACGCCCGAGGTGCGCGAGACCTGGCGGCGGCAACTGGCGACCCTGCTCGAGAACGACGCCGAGATCATCAACCGATCGCCCCTCGCTGATCGAACCGGGCGCCAATGCGCTCAAGCGTGCCGTGGTCTCCCGTGATCGGGCCCAACACCGATGGCTGTTCCGCGTCCGGCCACGGTCGATCAGGGCGGTGCCGGCGTGGGAAGGCCCTTGGTGTCGCGCGGACGGCGCATTTGGGCTCGACAGCTGGTCACGACGTGTCCGGCGGCGTGACCGCAACGATCCGATGCCCGGCGCGGTACAGCGGACGGTAGCGCTATACGGTGAACCTGAACTCCACCGAGTTCCGGCACGAAGAAACCATCAGCGGTGACGTCGGCTCAGCTCTTGCTGACCGGGGGATCAGTAGCAGCGCGACCTCGTCGGTAGTCCGTCCCGCGGTGTCGAACTCAAGAACCTCATCGGACCACGCGGCGTACTCGGTGCGACGGCGCTGCACGTCCGCCCACGTGGGTTCGCCGACGTGGACGAGGCCACGATCCCTGCCGTTGAGCCGCCGCTCATGCTCCTGCCCATCGGAGACCACGAGGTGCACGAACTCGAGCTGTGCACCTGTTCGCGAGGCCGCACTACGCCAGGTCTGCCGAGCCGGTTCGCTGTCGTTGACCGCATCGACGACGACATCGTGGCCGAGCCGCAGATTCTGCTCCGCCATCGCACGCGCAGCCTCGTACGCAGCGACGCCGACCTGCCACCCCGAGGGCAGGCCGCAGGCAAGGATCGACTCCTCGACCGCATCGATGGACAGGTGGACCGACCCAGTGCGCGCAGCGATGATCTCGGCGATGCTCGTCTTGCCGACCCCGGGCAGACCGGAGACCACGATGAGATGCCCGGTCAGGCGACGCTGAACGGGGTGATCGACGCGATCTGCTTGCCCGCGAGATCCTCCGCGCGGGCCAGCTCGTAGTGGCTCTGCAGGTTGATCCAGAACTCCGCCGACGTCCCGAAGTACTTCGCAAGGCGCAGCGCGGTGTCCGCCGTGATGCCTCGCTTGCCGTGCACGATTTCGTTGATCCGCCGCGGCGGCACCCCGATCGACACCGCCAGCTTGTTCTGCGTGATGCCGAATCCCTCGATGAAGTCCTCCATGAGGACCTCGCCCGGGTGGATCGGTTCGATCCTGTCAGCGGTAGTCAACGATCTGCACCTCCTCCGGTCCGGCGTCGGTCCACATGAAGCAGATCCGCCACTGGTCGTTGATCCTGATGCTGTGCTGTCCGGCCCGATCACCCTTGAGAGCCTCGAGCCGGTTGCCGGGCGGGGCACGGAGGTCCTCCAGGACCTCCGCCGATCCCACCTGACGAGGCTTGCGTAGTGCGACGCGATGGATCCTGGATCAATGGACCGCACGCGCTCGCGACGCCACAGCCGTTCGGTCTTCTTGTCGCCGAACGACCTGATCAGGGGGCCAGGATATAACGAGATTCGTCAATAACGCTATACGTTAAATCGGAACTCGACCACGTCGCCGTCAGCCATCACGTAGTCCTTGCCCTCCAGGCGCACCTTGCCGGCCGCCTTGGCCTGCTGCATGCCGCCCAGCCGGACCAGGTCGTCGAAGCTGACGATCTCGGCCTTGATGAAGCCCTTCTGGAAGTCGGTGTGGATCACCCCGGCCGCCTCGGGAGCGGTGGCGCCCTTGCGGATCGTCCAGGCGCGCGACTCCTTGGGGCCTGCGGTGAGGTAGCTCTGCAGGCCCAAGGTTTCGTAGCCGACCCGAGCCAGGACGTCCAGACCGGGCTCGGCGATGCCCATCTCCTCGAGAAACTCGCGGGCCTCGTCCGGCTCCATCTCGACGAGTTCGGACTCGATCTTGGCGTCCAGGAAGATCGCCTCCGCCGGCGCGACCAGGGCGCGCATCTTC
Source organism: Micropruina sonneratiae (assembly GCF_025972045.1). Taxonomy (GTDB): domain Bacteria; phylum Actinomycetota; class Actinomycetes; order Propionibacteriales; family Propionibacteriaceae; genus Micropruina; species Micropruina sonneratiae. The sequence continues at coordinate 330,772 of NZ_JAPDHX010000001.1, forward strand.
TCCAGCAGCGCGGTGTCGGTGAGCTCGTCGGAGTCGCAGTTGAACACGTAGATGTAGGGCTTGGCGGTGAGCAGGAACAGTTCCTTGAGCGGTTCGCGGTCGAGACCGGCGGCGAAGACGCCGCGTCCGGAGTCGAGGACGTCGCGGGCCTCGGTGACCGCGTCGAGCACCGCCTTGCGGTCCTTGTTGAGCCGGGCCTCCTTCTCGAGCCGGGGGAGCGCCTTCTCGAGCGTCTGCAGGTCGGCCAGGATCAGCTCGGTGCTGATCGTGTCGATGTCGTTGCCGGGGTTGACCGCGCCGTCCACGTGGGTGACGTCGGGGTCGCGGAACACCCGGGTGACCTGGCAGATGGCGTCCGCCTCGCGGATGTTGGCCAGGAACGCGTTGCCCATGCCCTCGCCCTGGGAAGCGCCCTTGACGATGCCGGCGATGTCGACGAACGACACGGTGGCGGGAATGATCGCCTGCGAGCCGAAGATCTTCGCCAGCTGCGGCAGCCTTTCGTCCGGCACCCCGACCACCCCCACGTTGGGTTCGATGGTCGCGAACGGGTAGTTCGCCGCCAGCACCTCGTTGCGGGTGAGCGCGTTGAACAGGGTGGACTTGCCCGCATTGGGCAGCCCGACGATGCCGATTGTCAATGCCACGCGTCGATCCTAGGGCTGCGGCAACGCCGCGCCGAACCGGACGCCGGGGCCGGGACGCCCCGACCCGCGTCCCCTGAAATGTGGACCCGCAACGGCCGGGTCGACGCTCAGCCCGCCGTGACCCTGCGTTCGTGGGCCAGATTTCAGAAACCTCCGCGGCGCGAGGCAGTGCCCGGGCCGGTCACTGCTGGAAGTCGGGAAGGTCGCGGGGGCGTCCGATCCGCTCGGTCAGCCGCTCCCGGGCCGGCGGCCACTCGTCGGCCAGCATGCTGTAGAACACCGAGTTCCGGACGCTGCCGTCACGCCGCAGCATGTGGTGCCGCAGTTCGCCGTCCCACTTCGCACCGAGCCGCTCGATCGCCCGCCGGCTGGCCAGGTTCTCGTGGTCGGTGCGCCAGCCGACGACCGCGGCGTCCAGCACCTCGAACGCGTGGGTGAGCAACATCAGCTTGCAGGCGGTGTTCACGTGGCTACGCTGGGCGCTGCGCCCGTACCACGTGTAACCGATCTCAACACGTTTGATGGCGGGGACGATGTCGTAGTAGCTGGTGCTGCCCAGCACCAGGCCGCTGGCGGCGTCCGTCACCACGAACGGCACCCGGGCCGGGTCCTCCAGCGCGGTGGCGATGTACGCGCCCTCGGTGCCCGGCTCGGGCACGCTGGTGATCCGCAGCTTCCACAGCTCACCGTCGGACGCCGCCGCGGCCAGAGCGGCGGCGTGCTCGGGCTTCAACGGCTTGAGGGTCACCCCCCAGCCGGTCAGTGTGACCGGCCCCACCCAGGACTGCCGGCTCACCGATCTTCCAGCGGCACGTAGGTGCGCCGCTCGGAGCCGGAGTAGATCTGCTTGGGCCGGATGATCCGCTGGTCGGGATCGGTGAGCTGCTCCTGCCAGTGCGCGATCCAGCCGGCGGTGCGGGGGACGGCGAACAGCACGGTGAACATCTCGGTGGGGAAGTTCAGCGCCTCGTAGATCAGGCCCGAGTAGAAGTCGACGTTGGGGTACAGCTTGCGCTTCACGAAGTACTCGTCGTTGAGCGCGATCCGTTCCAGCTCGACGGCGATCTTCAGCAGCGGGTTCATGCCGCGCACCTCGAACACGTCGTCCACGGCCTTCTTGATCACCTTGGCGCGCGGGTCGTAGTTCTTGTAGACGCGGTGACCGAAGCCCATCAGCCGGCCCTTGCCGTTCTTGACGCCCTCGATGAACTCGGGCACCCGGTCGAGCGACCCGATCTCGCGCAGCATCTTCAGCACCGCCTCGTTGGCGCCGCCGTGCAGCGGACCGAACAGGGCACCGATGCCGGCGCCGCACGAGGTGTACAGGTCGTTGCCCGAGGATGCCACGGTGCGGACCGCGGTGGTCGAGCAGTTCTGCTCGTGGTCGGCGTGCAGGATGAACAGGATCTCCAGGGCGCGCACCAGCCGCGGGTCGGCCCGCCACACCCGCTGCTGGGACTGGAACAGCATCGCCAGGAAGTTCTCCACGTAGCCCAGTTCGTCGCTGGGGTAGACGGCGTGGCGTCCGATCGACTGGCGGTAGGTGGCGGCGGCGAGAGTCGGCATCTTGCCCAGCAGCCGGAACGAGTTGAGCACCCGCGACTCGGGGTCGGCGATCTTGCGCGACGACGGGTAGAAGGTCATCAGCGACGCCACCGACGCCATCAGCTTCGCCATCGGGTGGGCGTCGTAGCGGAACGAGTTGATGATGTCGTAGACGTTCTCGTGGACCAGCCGGTGCCGGTTGACCTGGTAGTCCCAGCTCTCCAGTTCGGACGCCGTGGGCAGCTCGCCGTTGATCAGCAGGTAGGCGACCTCAAGGAAGGTCGAGTGCTCCGCCAACTCTTCGATCGGGTAGCCCCGGTGCTCCAGGATGCCGGCCTCCCCGTCGATGTAGGTGATCGAACTGCGGCAGGCGGCCGTGTTGACGAAGCCGGGGTCGTAGGAGGTCAAACCACCCCGTTCTGTCGGAATCGCGGACAGCCCCGTCGCGCGCACGGTGCCCTCGCTGATGGGAAGGTCGGCGGTGACGTCCCCCATGCTGATGTGCAAATCGGCCATGGTCGCACCCTAGACAGGCTTGGTTTACAGCCGCATGACAGCCGCAGGCTGAGACCACGGCTCGAAACGTGGACGAGGCTGCTGGGTGACCGGACGCGGCCGGTGACCGCTCCGCGCCATACGATGAGGCAATGCTGATCGTCACCACCAACGACATTCCCGGTTACCGGATCGAAGCCGTTTTCGGCGAGGTCATGGGCATGACCGTCCGCTCCGCCAACATCGGCGCCAACTTCGTGGCCAGCTTCCGGGCGATCGGCGGCGGAGAGGTGAACGAATACACCCAACTCGTCTACGACTCGCGCCAGCAGGTGATGGCGCGGATGTGGGAGCAGGCCACCCAGCGGGGCGCGAACGCGATCGTCGCCTGCCGCTTCGACACCGGCGAGATCGCGGCCCAGTTCTCCGAGGTCTGCTGCTACGGCACCGCCGTCGCGGTGGTGCCGATCGCCGAGGGCGAGGCGGGCGCCACCCCGCAGTCGATCGCGGACGCCCGGGCTCGCAACCAGCAGCAGCTGCGCTGACGGCCCCGGGGCAGGATTCTCGTCGGTCGTGGACCAATCGGGACGGCGTCCGGGGCGCGGGTCGCTGACCACTCGCCGGCCTACCGGTCTCGACATCGGCGCCGAGTCGAGGGTTGGGCGTCCGGCTTTCGGCTTGTAACGCCCCATCGGCACGGTTTCCCTCCAGCGGACGCCGATGTCGAGACCGGCGGCCCGGAGGCGTCCCCCAATGCCCGAACCCCGCGGCGAGGGGTACACGGCCCCACACCCGACCGGGGCAGGATGGGCGGGACCGCTACACGACGAGGTGACGCATGCACAGGCTGCAGGGCCGGCCCGACCTGACGCTGGCGGCAGGTCACTGGGTTCGGCGTGACCTGATCGCGTGGCCCACCGAGGGCCTGCCTCCCGGTACCGATCCGGCCGCCCTCGACTGGCGGTTGCACGCCAGCGCCGACGGCCGCATCGAGGTCGAGGCCCGCGAGCCGGTCAGCTGGCACACCGCCGACCTCACCCTCGATCCCGACGGGCTTCCCGATCAGGTACTGGCCGATCGCCCCCACCTGCGCGGCTACCTGGCGCTGTGGATCGACGGCGCCACGGCGTCCCGGGCCGAAGAACTGCTGCGTGGCCAGGTTGCGCTGAGCGCCCACCAGCCGTCCGGACGCCTGGTCAACTCCGGCTCGCTGCAACTGCCCGGCGTCCTCGATGACGTGTACGCCGACGCCACCCGCGCCCGGCTGGGCCTGACCTGGCACGACGGCGTCCCCACCCTGCGGCTGTGGGCGCCGACCGCGCGCGGCGTCACCCTGCAGCTGTGGGCGCCGGACGCCGACCTGCACGACCGCCCCGACACCCTCCCCACCACCCGCGAACCCGACGGCTGCTGGTCGGTGACCGGCGAGGAGTCGTGGCGGGGGGCCCGCTACCGCTGGGCGGTCACCGTGTTCGCGCCCGCCGGCCAGCGGGTCGTCACCAACCCGGTCACCGACCCGTACTCGCTGGCGCTGACCGTGAACTCGACCCATTCGGTCGTGGTCGACCTCGACGACCCCACCCTGCAACCTGAGCAGTGGCGCAGCACCCCTGCGCCGCCACTGCGGCACGCCGTCGACCAGGTGATCTACGAGTTGCACGTGCGCGATTTTTCGATCAGTGACAAGTCGGTGCCCGAGGACGAACGCGGGAGCTTCCTCGCCTTCACCCGCGACAGCCTCGGCACCAGGCACCTGAAACGCCTTGCCGAGGCCGGGTTGAACACCGTCCAGTTGCTGCCGGTGTTCGACAACGCCAGCGTCGAGGAGGCCAAGGAGCGGCAGCGGCGTCCGGCCAAGGCCGAACTGAGGGCGCTGCCGCCCGACAGCCCCCATCAGCAGCGGCTGATCAGGCTCACCGTGACCAACAGCCCGTTCAACTGGGGCTACGACCCGTGGCACTACCAGGCTGTCGAGGGCTCCTACTGCTCGAGCCTGGCCAGCGCCGAGGGGTCGGCCCGGGTGCCCGAGTTCCGCGCCATGATCGGCGCCCTGCACGCGTTGGGCCTGCGGGTCGTGCTCGACCAGGTGTTCAACCACACCGCCGGCCACGGCCAGGGCGCCAAGTCGGTGCTCGACCGGATCGTGCCCGGCTACTACCACCGGCTGTCGCCGCTCGGCTTCACCGAGCTCTCCACGTGCTGCCCCAACGTCGCCACCGAGCACGCGATGGCGCAGAAGCTGATGGTGGACGCCAGCGTGCTGTGGGTGCGGCAATACAAGGTGGACGGCTTCCGGTTCGACCTGATGGGGCATCACAGCCGTGCCAACCTGCTCGCCGTCCGGGCCGCGCTGGACGCCCTCACCCCCGAGCGTGACGGGGTGGACGGCTCGGCGGTCACCCTCTACGGCGAGGGCTGGAACTTCGGCGAGGTCGCCGACGACGCCCGCTTCGTGCAGGCCAGGCAGGGCAACCTGGCCGGGACCGGCATCGGCACCTTCAACGACCGGCTCCGCGACGCCGTCCGTGGCGGCGGTCCGTTCGACGCCGACCCCCGCGGCCAGGGCTTCGGCACCGGCCTGCTCACCGACGACAACGAGGCCCCGGTCAACGGCGACGGGTACCGGCAACGCGACCGGCTGCTCGTCGACACCGACCTGATCCAGCTCGGCCTGACCGGCAACCTGAGGGACTTCTGGCTGCCGGCCAACAGCCGGCGCAACTGGCTGCGCGGCGACGAACTCGACTACAAGGGCCGACCCGCCGGCTACGCCAGCGAGCCCGACGAGGTGATCACCTACGTCGACGCCCACGACAACGAAACCCTGTTCGACGCGCTCACCATGAAGCTGCCGCGGGCCACCGCGATGGCCGACCGCGTCCGGATGAACACGCTGTGTCTCGCGCTGGCCACCCTCGGCCAGGGGCCGGTGCTGTGGCACGCGGGGACCGACATCCTGCGCAGCAAGAGCCTCGACCGGAACTCCTACAACTCCGGCGACTGGTTCAACTTCCTCGACTGGACGATGACCGACAACGGCTTCGGCGCCGGGCTGCCGCCCGAGGACGACAACGGCCCCAAGTGGGGGTTCTTCGGCCCGTTCCTCGCCGACCACACGCTCAAGCCGGGCCCTGCCGACATCGCCGAGGCGCACGAACAGGCCCTCGACCTGCTGCGGCTGCGGGCGTCCAGCACCCTGTTCCGGCTCGCCTCGGGGCATGCGGTGCGCACCAAGATGACTTTCCCGCTGTCGAACACGGTCCACCACGTGCCGGGGACGTTGGTGATGCGCGTCGACGACACGATCGGCGACCCCACGCCCGGCGCGGTGTGGTCGGGCCTGGTGATGGTGGTCAACGCCACCCCGCTGGCACAGAGGCTGCCCGTGCCGGGGCTGGCGGGTCACGTGCTGCATCCGGTGCAGGCCCGCGGTCACGACCCGGTGGTGAAGGGCACCCGGGTCGAGGGCGACTGGGTCCGGCTGCCGGCCCGCACAGTGGCCGTGCTCGTCGGGCCCTGATGAGGCCGACAGGTGGCCAGCCGGGCCAGCGCCGGGGAGGCCCGGCTGCGCCCCGGCCGGCTGCTACCCTCGCGGGATGCTGCTGCCCGTCCGGATCGCCTCGGTGGGCAGCCACACCCCCCAGCGGCTGGTGACCTCGGCCGAACTGGACGCCGCCCACGGCCGCGCGGCCGGCGTCACCCTGGCGAGGTCCGGGGTGGAGAGCCGGCACTGGATCGGGCCGGGGGAGACCTCGCTCGGCATGGTCACCGCCGCCGCCGGCCAGGCCCTCGACCGGGCCGGGCTCGGCATCGACGACCTGGACGCCGTGATCGTCGCCTCGATCGTGCCCGAGCAGCCGATGCCGACCACCGCGATCCTGGCCGCCCGCGAACTGGGCGCCGGCGGAGGGCGGCTGCAGGCGTTCGACGTGAACGCGTCCTGCCTGGGCTTCCTCACCGCCGTGCAGCAGGCCGCCTTCGGCATTGCCGCGGGCACCTGGCGCCGGGTGCTCGTCGCCGCCGTCGACGTCGCGTCCAAGGGGCTCAACCATGACGACATCGAATCGAGCGCGCTGTTCGGCGACGGCGCCGCCGCCGTCGTGCTGGAGGGGTCCGGCGAAGCGTCGCTGCTGGCGCTGCGGCTGACCAGCTATCCGGCCGCCGCCGCACTGTGCCGCATCCCCGCGGGCGGCACCCGCTGGAACGCCGTCACCCCGCCGCCCGCGCCCACCGACTACCTGTTCGCGATGGACGGCCTCGGCATGATGAAGCTGGTCGCCCGCGAGATGCCGGCCTTCCTCGACGACCTGCTCGCCGACGCCGGCGTCCGCCGCGACGACCTCGACGTGATCGTCCCGCACCAGGCCAGCGGCCTGGGGCTGCGGTTCCTGCGCGAGCGCCTCGGGGTTCGGCCGGACGCCGTGGTCGACGTCCTCGCCGAACGCGGCAACCAGGTTTCGGCGTCAATGCCGACGGCGCTGGCCGCCGCGGTCGACTCCGGCCGGCTGCAGCGGGGCGACACCTGCCTGCTGATCGGGACCGGCGCCGGGCTGCTGTTCGGCGGCGCCGTGCTGAGGTACTGATGTCAGTCCCACGACGCGACCCGGAGCTGATCGTCGCCGGGCACTGCATGCAGCTGGAGCGGTTCGTCCGGCGCGGCGGCCCGTGGCGTCCGATCGAGTTCGGCTCGGCCGTGGCGATCCTGCCGCACCCCGGCGGCGGGGTGGCGCTCTTCGACACCGGCTATGCCCCTCGCTTTCACGCCGCGACGGCCCGGCTGCCGTACCGGCTGTATTCGGCGCTGCTGCCGGTCAGTTGTGCCGAGCCGGACGCCGCGGTCAGCCAGCTCGCCGCCCGCGGCATGGCCGCCGACGAGGTGAAGCTGGTGGTGCTGTCGCACCTGCACGGCGACCACGTCGCCGGGTTGCGTGACTTCCCGCGCGCCCGGGTGGTGCTCGGGGACGGGGCACTGGCGCCGGGCTGGCGCACGGCCTCGGCTTGGCGCAACACCGCGCACGGGTTCGTCCCCGCCCTGCTGCCCGACGACGTCGAGCAGCGGCTGATGCCGCTCGCCGAGCTGCCGGTGGCCGGCACCGGGTTGGGTGGCTGGCTGCGCAACGGCCACGACCTGTTCGGCGACGGCACGGCGTTCGTGCTGCCGCTGCCGGGCCACGCCGAGGGGCATCTTGGCTTGTGGCTGCCCGGTTGGGGGGCCGACGGCGTCCTGCTCGCCGGGGACGCGGTCTGGCATGAGCGGGCCATCACCCACGGCGAGTTGCCGCTGCCCTTCCTGCGCGGGCGGCGTCCGGCCTACGAGCAGGTGGTGGCCGAGTTGGCGCGGCTGCACCGCGAGCGGCCAGACTTGGCGATCGTGCCCTCCCACTGCAACGCCTCGCTGAGCCGGATCCGTCGTGGCTGACCGGTGGGCCGTGCTGCGCGCGCTGGTCACCACCCGGTGGCGCCGGTTCGGCACCCGGGAGCACCTCCGGCGCTACCAGCAGCGCCGGTTGAGCCGCGTCCTGTCCCGCGCCCGCGCGGTGTTCCCCTTCTACGCCGGGGTCCCGCTGACCGGGTCGCCGGAGGCCGACCTGGCCGCCTTCCCGGTCCTCGACAAGGACATCTGGCTGGCTCACTTCGCCGAACTCAACGACCGCGGGCTGAGCCTCGCGGACTGCCTTGACGCCGCCCGTGCGGCCGAGGCGTCCCGCCGCTTCGACGCCAGGGTCGACGCGCTGAGCGTGGGCTTGTCGTCGGGCACGTCGGGGCGGCAGGGGGTCTTCCTCACCTCGGACGCCGAACGTGCCCGCTGGGCGGGCACCGTGCTGGCCCGGGCGCTGCCGAGCCTGCGCGAACCCGCCCGGGTGGCGCTGGTGCTGCGTTCCGGCGGGCCGCTGTACGAGGCGGTCGAGGGCGGCCGGGTGAGCTTCCGCTACATCGACCTGGCCCTCGACCCGGACGCCGTCGCCGCCCAGGTCGCCGAGTTCGCCCCGACCATCCTGGCGGCACCACCCCAGGTGCTGGACGACCTCGCCGCCCGCCGGTCGGGTGGACGCCTCCCGAACACGGTGAGCACCGTCTACTCCGTCGCCGACGTGCTCGACGACGACGTCGCCGCCCGGGTCGGGGCTGCGTTCGGCGTCCCGGTCGGACAGGTGTACCAGGCCACCGAGGGCTTCCTCGGGATCACCTGCCGCGAGGGCACCCTGCACCTCAACGAGGACTTGTTGCACGTCGAACGCGACGTGATCGACGAAGCCAGCGGCCGGTTCGTGCCGATCATCACCGACCTTTACCGGACCAGCCAGGCCATCATCCGGTACCGGCTCGGCGATGTGCTGCTGCCCGGCCCGGACGCCTGCCCGTGCGGCTCGGTCTTCGCGACGGTGGCCCGGATCGAGGGCCGGGCCGACGACGTGCTGCGGTTCACCGGCACCGACGGCGCCGAACACCCGCTGTTCGCCGACTTCGTCCGTGGCGCGGTGCTCGGCGCCCACGGCGTCCAGGACTTCCGGCTCGTGCAGCGCGCCGACGGCAGCCTGCGGCTCGCCGTCCGGCCGCAACTGGCGCAGTCGCTGGCGCACCGGGCGCTGCAGGGCCTGCTGCAGTCGCGCACGCTGGTGGTGCCCGACATCACCGGCATGCCGTGGCCGCGGGAGGCCGTCACCGCGAAGAGGCGCCGGGTGCGGCGGGAGGCCTGAGGGTCCGGCGGAACTCCGCCGCCGGATCGCCGGCCCGCACCAGCGCGGCGAAGCGCTCCAGCCCGGCGCGCGGCAGCGCGAGAGCCGCGGCTAGGGCGTCCGGCGCCTCGGTGAGGGACCGGACGCGCACCCCGAGCCCGCGCCGCGCGATCCGGGCGGCGAAGTCGAACTGGTCGTAGTCGCGGGGCCACACGACACTCGGCAGGCCGGCGCGCAGCGTGCTGTAGGTGATGCCGGCTCCGCCGTGATGCAGCACCGCCGCGAACGACGCCAGGCTCGCGTCGTAGGGCACGTACGGCACCGCCTGCACCCGGGCGGCGATCCGGGTCGGCGCGGTCAGCCGGGAGGAGTCGCCCAGCGAGACCACGAACGACAGCCCCGGGACGCGCTCGGCCAGCCGGACCACCTGGTCGGCCAGGTCGTGCTTGGCCCACGGCAGGTGGGTGCCGAGGGTGACCAGGACCCGTGGCTCGTCCTCGGGCAGCAGCGTGGGCGGCGCGGTGACAGGCTGCGGAACAGCTGTCACCGGGCCGATGAAGCGCAGCGCCGCCGGCCAGTCCCGGTCGAACTCCAGCTCTGCCAGGCCGAGCGCCAGGATCGCGTGTGGCGAATAGAACGCCTCCGAGCCGTCCGGCCGGTACAACGAGCCACCGAACGGCTCCAGTTCGCGACGGAAGACGACTCCGGCCAGGTGTTTCCCGGTCCGGGTCGCCGCCCGGCCGGCCGCGTCCCGCAACCGTCCGGCCAGCCCGGCCCGCGGCGTCCAGCCACCCAGGTAGGCCGGGGTGCCGCGCCGGTTCTCGATCGCGAACGGGGTCGGGACGGTCGTCACCCACGGCACGCCGAGCCGCCCAGCGACCACCCCGGCGACCGGTGCGCAGAAGTCGGCCGCCACGGCGTCCGGGCCGAAGGCGTCCGCCGCCGCCTGCACCTCCGGCAGCGCCCGCGGCAGCAGCCGCAGGTTCGCCGCGACCTGGCGCAGCGCCCGCACGGGATGCCCGGTGACTCTCGGAGTGTCGGCGATCCGCTCCATCGCGTCGGGGTCGTCCGCCAGCACGGGCGTGGCCGCGAAGCCGGCCGCCCTGATGTCGGCCAGCTTGCCCGGCCCGGTCACCACCAGCACCTCGGCGTCCGGCACCGAGCGGGCCAGCACGAGCAGCGGGTTGAGGTGGCCGGCATACGGCGGCGCCACCACGAGCAGCCTCACGTCGTGGCCGCCCAGCGGCGCAGGGCGTCCGCCACCTCGGGATCGCGCACGTAGTCGAGATGCCGGCCGGCGGTCACCACCTGGACGGCACCGCGCCAGCCCAGCCGCGAGATCCGGTCCGCGCGCGACTGGACGACGAACACGTCCAGGCCGGCGGGCAACGGTCCGGCGACCGGGCCGAGCGCCGCCACCCGCACCCCCGAGGTGGATGCGGTGAGCAGCGGCCAGGCGACTCGCAGCAACTCCAGCCCCTGACTGCCGGTGACCAGCAGCAACGGCGGTTCGGAAGCGGTGAACAGGGCGTCCAGCGCCCGTGCGACCCGCCGCCGGTACTGCTTCGACAGCCGCGCCCGCCAGAACTGGACGCCGTTGCGCACCGACGCCACCGTGAGCGACCCCGGCCGGAACGTCCCCGGGTGCGACGGCCAGGGGAGGTTGGCGCCGACCACCACCCGGCCCTGTGCGACGGCGTCCAGCAGCGCCCGCTCGGCAGGCGACAGCGCACCGGAGGCGCCGCCGCCACCCGACAGCCAGGCGATCGTCATCGCAGAGCGCCGTCCACGATCCGCAGCCGGCGACCGCGCCACTCGATCCGCCCCGGCAGCACGGACGCCGCCGCGGCCTGCACCGGCAGCAGCCAGTCGGCGAGGTACTCCGCGACGAAACGGCGCGGCACCTCGGGCGTGAGCGCGGCCCGCAACCGCTGGCCGGCCAGCACCTTCACCGCAACGGACGCCGCCGCCGCGGCGACCGCCGCCCCGCTGCCGGCCAGCGCCGCGGCGGTGAGCGCGGCCAGGGGCAGCGCGCTGGGCAGCAGGACCAGAAGGGTGAGGGCGGGGGTGGCCGAGGTGGTGCCCAGCCGGCGGGCGAACACCAGCCAGCGGTGCATCAGCCGCCGGTAGGCCGCGGCGTCCCGGATCTGCGTCGCGACCGGATGGGTGATCGTCGTTTGGGCCAGCCGCAGCCCTGCCGACCGGAAGCGGCGGGCGAGCTCCAGGTCGTCGCAGACCCGGTCGAGGATGCTCTCGAACCCGCCGGCTCGAGCCAGGGCCGTCCGGCTGGTGAGGTAGAACATGCCGTTGATGCTCAGCGGCTCACCCGGCAGCGCGAAGTAGCTGATCAGGGCGTTGCCGTTGACGAATCCGGCCACCAGCGCCGACCACGGCCCGCCCCCGGGCCGGTACCAGGGCAGCCCGGTCGCCAGGTCGGCGTGAGTCAGCGCGGCGCTGGCCCTGGTCAGGGCACCGGGCGGCAACTCGGTGTCGTCGTCCAGCACCGCGACCAGTTCGGTCTCGCACCCGTGCAGGCCCAGCACCAGTTTGAACACCTTCGGATTGGTCAGCTCCGGACACGGCGGGCACAGCACCACCCGCACCCGCTCGGCCGCCCCGGCCAGCCGTTCGGTGATCGCCCGGCCCTCGGCGTCGTCGACGTCGACGAGCCAGCAGAACCGGGCTTCGGGGTGGTTGCGCAGGTTCGCGGCGAGTACCTGGGGCAGCCCCGGGTCACCGGAGAGGATCGGCTGCAGCACTGTGATCATGCCGTCGTCGGATGCCGTCACCCCGGCGGACGCCCGGTCCGTCATCCCGGCGGGCGCCTTCTCGGTAGTCCCGGCGGACGCCCCCTGCGTCACCCCGGCAGACGCCCCCTCCGCCACCCCGGCGGGCACCCCCTCCGTCATCCCGGCGGACGCCGGGATCTCTCCCCCCGCGTACGACGAAACGCCTCTCGCCGCGGTTTCCGTCGGCTCGGCCAGCGATTCCGCCAGCCGCCAGTGCCGCGCCGAAAGCCCTAGTCGCACCGCCGTCAGCGCCAGGTAGCCGGCGGTCAGCGCCCAGGCCAGGCCACCCTTCACGACCGGGCCCGCCACCACCGGACGAGGTCGCTGCGGCCCTGCTCCACGGTCAGCGGAGGCGGGCCGAGCAGCGTCCGGGCCCGGGTCACGTCGAAGGTCTTCGAATGCGCGAACATCGACACCCCGAAGGTGGTGATCGGCGGTTCCCGGTAGCGCAGGAACCGCGCCGAGACGATCTCGGACGCCCGTGCCAGCGCCATCGCCACGCCGGCCGGCACGCGCCGAGTCGGCCGCGGCAGTCCCAGCTCGTCCAACAGGGCGAACAGGAACGGGTACAGCTCGACCGGTTCGCCGTTGGTCAGGTTCACCGCGCCCGTCACCCCGCGATCGACCGCCTCGGCCACGTAGTGCGCGACCACGTCGACATGGGTGAGGTCGACCACCACCGGCTCGGCCCCGGGGCGGACCAGCAGCGGGAGCCGCCCGGCCCGGGCGGCGCCGACCACCCGCGGCAGCAGCACCGTGTCGCCGGGCCCGAACACCGCCCGCGGTCGCAGGATGCTCCACGGCCCCGGATAGCCGGCGACCAGCCGTTCACCGGCCAGTTTGGTCCGCGAGTAGGTGTTGATCTGGTGTGGGGGCGCCGGGATGGGGGATCGTTCGGTCAGCCCCAACTGGTCGGCCCGCGTGTAGAACACGCTGGACGACGATATGTAGTGCACCGGCGGCGTCCCGTGCGTTCGGGCCCAGTCGAGGACGTGCCGGGTGCCCTCCACGTTGGCGCTCTGATAGGCCGACGGGGGCGCCCAGGGTGACGCCAGGGCGGCGGCGTGCACGACGGCGTCCACCCGCTCGTCCAGCTGCAACGGCTGCGACAGGTCACGCACGTGGTAGGCGTCCACCTCGTGGGTCGGGGAAGCCGACCGGCCCAGGCCGACCACCCGCCAGCCGCGCCGGCGGGCCGCGGCCACGACCCTGCCGCCGACGAAGCCGTTGCTGCCGGTGAGCAGGATGCGCATTCGTTCACCCTAGCTGCGGCGCATGGCCTGAAATGGGGACGGTTCCTTTTCAGACCAAGCCACGTTCGGCCTTGCAAACGTCATCACCCCTGACCAGCCGACGCTCGACGCTCGAGCCCTGGGTGGCCTAAAAAGGAACCCTACCCATTTCAGGCCACTCTCACGTCCGGCCGCAGCGACAACCCCGGGTCTGTCCAAATCCGGCGACTTTGCGTAGGTTCGAGGACGATCCACAGGGGATTCACGCGACGAAGGGTGAAGTCATGGCGGAGCAACTGCTGATCGGGATCGACATCGGCACCGGGTCGTCCAAGGGGGTGCTGGTCAACCTCGACGGCACGGTGATCGAACTCTCCGAACAGCCGCATCACCTGTCCCTGCCGAAGCCCGGCTGGGCCGAGCATGACGCCGAACAGGTGTGGTGGGCCGACTTCAAGGCGATCTGCGACGACCTGGTGAAGGCGGCCGGTGACAACGAGATCGCCGGGGTCGCGATCAGCGGCATCGGGCCCTGTTTCCTGGCCGCGGACGCCGACGCCAACCCGCTACGTCCCGGCATCCTGTACGGCATCGACACCCGGGCGATGGCCGAGGTGCAGGAACTGACCGAACGGTACGGCGCCGGCAAGATCGCCAAACGCTGCGGCAACCCGCTCAACGCCCAGTCCATCGGCGCCAAGATCCTGTGGTTGCGCAAGCACGAGCCGGAGATCTACGAGCAGACGAAGTACTTCTTCATGGCGCACACCTTCCTGGCGTTCCGGCTCACCGGGGTCTACTACCTCGACCACATCTCGGCCAGCTACTCCGAACCGCTGTACGACGTCGGCAAGAACAAGTGGATCGACAAGTGGGTGAAGGACATCGCCCCCGGCCTGCCGATGCCCGAACTGAAGTGGCCCACCGAGGTGATCGGTCACATCACTGCCGAAGGGGCCGAACGCAGCGGCCTGCCCGAGGGCATCCCGGTCGCGGCCGGCACCATGGACAGCTTCGCCGACGCGATGAGCGTCGGCGTCCGGCAGCCCGGCGACGCCGTGGTGATCTACGGCTCGACCATGTCGATCGTGCTGGTCACCGATGAGTCGCTGCCCTCGGCGCAGCTGTGGAGCAACGCCCACCTCTTCAAGGACACCTACAACCTCGCCAGCGGCATGGCCACCAGCGGTTCGCTCACCAAGTGGCTGCGCGACGTGATCGGCGACGTCGACTTCGCCGAGCTGACACAAGAGGCCGAGGCGGTGCCGCCCGGCTCGGACGGCCTGGTCATCCTGCCCTACTTCGCCGGCGAACGGACGCCGTTGCTCGACCCGAACGCGCGCGGCACCATCACCGGCCTCACCCTCAACCACACCCGTGGGCACCTGTATCGCGCGCTGATGGAGGGCACCGCCTACGGTGCCCGGCACATCCTCGAGGTGATGCACGACGCCGGCGGCTCGGGTCGCAAGGCCTTCGCAGTCGGTGGCGGCACGAAGGGCGGACTGTGGCCGCAGATTATCTCCGACGTCACCGGGCTCAGCCAGGAGATCACCGAGCAGTCCGTGGGCGCCTGCTACGGCGACGCGATGCTGATCGGGGTGGCAGGCGGCTTCATCCCCGAGGACGCCGACTGGTCGCCCCGGGTCGGTTCGGTCGAGCCGATCGAGGCGAACCAGAAGGTCTACGACGAGCTGTACGGCATCTTCCGGCACCTGCACCCGGCCACGGTCGAGTTGCAGCACCAGTTGGCAGCCATCCAGACCCGTTGAGGGTGTGGGGCCAGCGCAGCCGTGAAGTCTGGGGAGTTTTCATCAGCGACGGATATACCGATTTTCGACGCCGATTCCCAAACTGGGCGATGGAAGCGCTTTCATGCGCATCGAGGTCGGAATTCGGTATATCGGCGCTTCGTGAATTCCGTGACAGCCCCTGATCGTCGCCTGTAGCGGACGGATCGACCAGGGTGTCCCTAGACTGACTGTCCCAGACCGCGAGGAGGCGTGGATGCGCGCGTTGGTGTTCGTTGAACCGGGTCGGATCGAGCTGCAGGAGCGGCCGACACCCGAGCCGGGGCGGGGTGAGCTGCTGCTGGCCAACGAGGCGACCACGTTGTGCGGCACCGACCTGCGGATCATCAGCGGCGCCAAGACCGCCGGCGTCCGGCCGGGAGTGGTGATGGGCCACGAGATGGCGGGACGTGTGGCCGCGATCGGCGAGGGCGTCACCGGCTACACCGTCGGCCAGCAGGTCACGCCGTCGATCGTGCTGTCCTGCAATCACTGCCGGGTCTGCCTGCTCGGCTACGAACACCTGTGCGTGAACTTGCGCCTGTTCGGCTACGAGATCGACGGCGGGCTGGCCGACTACTGCCTGGTGCCCGCCCGCGCGGTCGCCCAGGGCAACGTGATCGCCACCCGCGTCGAGGTCGAGCCCACCCATCTGGCGTTGGCCGAGCCGCTGTCGTGCTGCATCAACGCGCTCAACCAGTACCAGGTGCGGCCCGGTGACGTGGTGGCGATCCTCGGCGCCGGCCCGATCGGCCTGCTGCACCTCGAACTGGCCAGGCTCTCGGGCGCCTCGCAGGTGATCGTCTCCAACCGGTCGGTTTCCCGCCGCGCCCCGGCGGCGGCGCTGGGCGCCCTGGCGGTGGGGCCGGAGGAGCTTGCCGAGGCCGTCGGCGACGCCACCGGAGGGCTGGGCGCCGATGTGGTGGTGGTCTGCATCGGGCAACCCGAGCTGGCCAGCGAGGCGCTCGACCTGGCCCGTCCCGGCGGTCGGGTCAGCTACTTCGCCGGCTTCCCCAAGGGCTCCACCGCCGAGGTCGACGTCAACCTGCTGCACTACAAGGAGCTCACCGTCACGGGCGGCAGCAACGCCCGCCGCCGTGACGTGCAGGCAGCCGTCCGGCTGCTCGAAACCGGAGCGCTCAACGCGGGCGCCATCGTCACCAACACGTTCTCGCTGGACGAGGCGGAGGCCGCCTACGACGCGGTGCGCGACCGGCTGGGCGTGAAGATCGCCGTCACCCCCTGACCGATCCCGCCCGCGGCGCCCGGGCCACGGCCACGGCCCCCGGCAAGGAGGAAGCCAGCATGTCCCTTGATGTCGACGGCGTCCTGGCCGCCCTGACGCCGGCCGAGAAGGCCGCGTTGACCAGCGGCTCCGGCTTCTGGTGGACGGTGCCGGTCGAGCGCCTGGGGGTGCCCTCGATCATGGTCTGCGACGGCCCGCACGGGCTTCGCGGGGTACCGCCGGACGCCGCCGCCGACGATTGGGCGGAGCTGTCGCTGACCGCGACCTGCTTCCCGACGGCGTCCGCGCTGGCGTCGAGTTGGAATCCGGGCCTGCTGCACCGCGTCGGCGAGGCGCTGGCCGCCGAGGCCCGCGCCCGCAGGCTGTCGGTGATCCTCGGGCCCGGCATCAACCTGAAGCGTTCCCCCTTGTGTGGCCGCAACTTCGAGTACTTCTCTGAGGATCCTGTGCTGGCCGGCGAGCTGGCCTGCGGCATCGTCGACGGCATCCAGTCCCGCGGCGACGTGGGCACGTCGGTCAAGCACTTCGCGGCCAACAACCAGGAGACCGATCGGCAGCGGATCGACGTGCGGGTCTCCGAGCGAGCCCTGCGCGAGCTCTACCTGCCAGCCTTCGAGCGCGTCGTCACCCGCTCGAGGCCGTGGACGGTGATGTGCTCCTACAACGCGGTCAACGGCGTCTCCGCCTCGGCCAACCGTTGGCTGCTCGACGACGTGCTGCGCGGCGAGTGGGGCTTCGACGGGCTGGTGGTCTCGGACTGGGGTGCGGTCTACGACCGGGTGCCGGCGCTGGTCGCCGGTACCGACCTGGAGATGCCGCCGCTGCTCCCCGACAGCCCGGACGCCGTGGTCGCGGCCGTCGGCTCTGGAGAGCTGGACGAGGCCATCCTCGACCGCCGGGTGCGCACGGTGCTGGAGCTGGTCAGCCGGGGGATGGCGGTGCTGGAGGCGGACGAGGGTTTCGACGCCGACGCCCACCACGCGCTGGCCCGGGCGGCCGCTGCCGAGTCGGTCGTGCTGCTCGCCAACGACGGCCTGTTGCCGCTGGCTGCCGAGGCGAACGTGGCCGTGATCGGTGAGTTCGCCCGCACGCCGCGCTTCCAGGGTGCCGGGTCGTCCTACGTACCGCCGACCAGGGTGGACACCGCCCTGGCCGAACTGCGGGCCGCGCTCGGCGACGTCGGTTTCGCCCCCGGCTACCGGCTGGAGGGCGCACCCGAGCCGGCGGACGGGACCGACCTGGTCGCCGAGGCCGTCGAACTGGCCGGTGCCGCCGACGTGGCGGTGGTGTTCGTCGGCCTGCCCGCCGCCGACGAATCCGAGGGCTTCGACCGCGTCCACCTCGACCTGCCCGCCGACCAGCTTGCGCTGCTCGCGGCCGTCGCGGCGCGCAACCCGCGGGTGGTCACCGTGCTGGTCAACGGGGCCCCGGTCGACCTGCGGCCGGTGACCACGCACTCGGCCGCCCTGGTCGAGGCGTGGCTGGGTGGCCAGGCCGCCGGCGGCGCGGTCGCCGACGTGCTCACCGGCGCGGTCAACCCGTCCGGACGCCTGGCCGAGACGTTCCCGCTGCGGCTGCAGGACTGTTCCTCGTACCTGAACTTCCCCGGTGACGAGCACGTCGTGCACTACGGCGAGGGCATCTACGTCGGCTACCGGGGTTACGACAAGGCCGACCAGCAGGTGGCGTTCCCGTTCGGGCACGGCCTGTCCTACACCGACTTCGCGTTTTCCGACCTGGCCGTGGCGCTCAGCGGTTCGGCCGACGACGCCACCCTGGCGGCCCTGGTCGAGGTCACCGTCACCAACACCGGCGACCGCGACGGCGCCGAGGTGGTGCAGGTCTACGTCGCCGACCCGGACGCCTCGGTGCACCGCCCGGTGCGCGAGCTGAAGGGGTTCATCAAGGTGGCCCTGGCGGCGGGGGAGTCGCGCCGGGTCGCCGTCGAGCTGGACGCCCGCGCCTTCGCCTACTGGTCGGAGCAGTTCGGCCGCTGGGTGATCGAGGCGGGCGAGTTCGTCGTCGAGGTGGGCCGCAGCTCCCGCGACATCGTGCTCAGCGAGACGGTCAGCGTCGACGCGACGCCGGTGCGCTCCCCGCTGCACCGGCTATCGACGCTGTTCGAGTGGGACGCCGACCCGCTCGGGCGCGAGCTGATCGCCGAGGCGGTCGCAGCCGGGTCGTCCGACCCGCTCGGCGACCGGGAGAAGCTGAAGGCGTTCGGCTCCATGCCGCTGGCCAGCCTGGCCGCGTTCCCCGGGGTCAGCCTCGACCTGGCCGCGCTCGACCACGCCATCGAGGAGTACGCACGACGCAGCCGGCGCACGTGAGTGTCGGTGCGTAGATTGGGCGCCATCAGTCGGGTTGCGCGCCGCTGCGGCGGTAGATGCGCCAGGCCGTGGTGATCATCGGCCACTGCAGCGGAAGCCGTAGCCAGGCCGCGATTCGGTAGGGCAGTGGCTGGTCGGCCACCACCCGGATCGTGTTGAGGTTCGCCGGGTAGACCGCCACGAACAGGGCGACCGCCGCCAGTGCCGCCACTCGGCGGGTGGGTCGGGCCAGCAACCCGGCGCCGATGGCCAGCTCGGCCACTCCGGACGCCTGGGTGAGCAGCCGCGGCTCGACCGGCAGCTCCCTGGGAATGATCGCGTCGAAGTTCTTCGGGGCCGCGAAGTGCAGCGCCCCCATGCCGAGCAGGCCGGCCCCCATCAGGTACGCCTGCCGGGAGCCGTCGGCGCTGCGGCCGGGAAGATCAATGCCCATGGGGCCCAGTATCGCGCGGCTCCGCACGGCCCGGGCCGCATCCGGTGACGCCGGTGTCCGTCCGCGGAGGGCCGGGACTGGTGGGGCCGGTGCCCGACTCCGTAGACTGACGCCGTTTTTATTGGCAAGGAGGACCAATAATGGCCGAAGCCGGCACTGAGACCTCGCTGACCCGCTCCGAACGCCTGGACCGCCTGCCGTTCACCCGTCGGCACGGCCGGCTGCTGGTGGGTTCCGGACTGGGCTGGGCCCTGGACGCCATGGACGTCGGCCTCATCTCGTTCGTGATGGCGGCCCTGGCGTCGCAGTGGAAACTGGACTCGACGACGCTGTCGTGGATCGGCTCGATCGGCTTCGTCGGCATGGCGATCGGGGCCTCGCTGGGCGGACTGCTCGCCGACCGGATCGGCCGCCGGCAGGTCTTCGCCCTGACCCTGCTGGTCTACGGCATCGCCACCGGGGCGTCCGCGCTGGTCACCTCGGTCGCGATGCTGATCGTGCTGCGGTTCATCGTCGGCCTCGGCCTTGGCGCCGAGTTGCCGGTGGCGTCCACCCTGGTCAGCGAGTACGCGCCGAAGGCGATCCGTGGCCGGGTGGTGGTCGCGCTCGAGGCCTTCTGGGCGGTCGGCTGGATCATGGCCGCACTGCTGGGCTACCTGCTGGTGCCGGCCTCGGAGAACGGCTGGCGGTGGGCGCTGGCGGTCGGCATCATCCCCACCGTCTACGCCGCCGTGATCCGCTGGACGCTGCCAGAGTCCGTCCGCTTCTTCGAATCGAAGGGTCGCACCGAGCAGGCCGAGGCGGCCGTGCGCAGCTTCGAGGAGTCCGCCGGCGTCGCCGCCGTGCCCAGTCCGGACGCCCCGGCCGCCGCCGCCGCGCCCACCGACTCGATCTGGTCGCCGGCCTACCGGGTGCGCACGGCCGCATTGTGGGCGGTCTGGTTCTGCATCAACCTGTCCTACTACGGGGCGTTCATCTGGATCCCCACCCTGTTGGTGCAACGTGGCTTCCCGCTGGTGAAGTCGTTCGAGTTCACCCTGATCATCACGCTGGCCCAGCTGCCCGGCTACGCCGTCGCCGCCTGGCTGATCGAGAAGTGGGGACGCCGCATCACCCTGGCCGGCTTCCTGGCCGGGTCGGCGCTGGCCGCCGCGGGATTCGGCTTCGCCACCACCGAGGCGTCGATCATCGCCACCGGTTGCGCGCTGTCGTTCTTCAACCTGGGCGCATGGGGCGCGCTGTACGCGGTCGGGCCCGAGTTGTATCCCACCGGGGTGCGCGGCAAGGGCACCGGCGCCGCGGCCGCATTCGGCCGGATCGCGTCCATGCTGGCCCCGCTGAGCGTGCCGCTGCTGGTGGGGGCCGGCGGCCTGGCGCTCACCTTCGGGGTCTTCGGGCTCGCCTTCCTGATCGCGGCCGGGGCGGCCCTGCTGCTGCCCGAGCAGGCCGGACGCGCCCTGGAGAGCTGATCGACCGCACCGTGCAGAATCCACTCGCGCCCGGCGGGGTCAGGGGGCCCGGGGAGGCCACCGGGACGTCCTCACAATCCACGCATAATGCGAGACTTCCTCACCCGTCTCCCCAACTTCTGTACCCACGCAATAGTGTGGGGCCTGTTCGTCAACGCCCGTCCACGCAGCGACGCGTGACATTCGAGAGGAAGTCTCCATGAGCAATCTGACCTGGACCGAGCAGGACGCCAAGGCGGTCGACATTGCCCGCGTACTGGCCGCCGACGCGGTGGAGAAGGTCGGCAACGGTCACCCCGGCACCGCCGTCTCGCTGGCGCCGGTCGCCTACCTGCTCTACTCCAAGCTGATGAAGACCGACCCGGCCGACCCGCGCTGGCTGGGCCGAGACCGCTTCGTCATGTCGGCCGGCCACTCCTCGCTCACCCAGTACTGCCAGCTGTACCTCAACGGCTTCGGGCTCGAACTGTCCGACATCGAGAGCCTGCGCACCTGGGACTCGCTCACCCCCGGGCACCCCGAGTTCGGTCTGACCAAGGGCATCGAGTGCACCACCGGCCCGCTGGGCGCCGGTGTCGCCAACTCGGTCGGGTTCGCGATGAGCGCCCGCCGCTCCCGCGAGCTGTACGACCCGGCCGCCACCCCGGGCGAGTCCGTGTTCGACCACAACGTGTACTGCATCGCCGGTGACGGCTGCATGCAGGAGGGCGTCTCGGGCGAGGCGTCCTCGCTGGCCGCGACGCTCGAACTCGGCAACCTGTTCCTGATCTACGACGACAACCGGATCTCGATCGAGGGCGACACCAAGATCGCCTTCTCCGAGGACGTCCAGGCCCGCTACGACGCCTACGGCTGGGACACCTACCACGTCGACTTCACCAACGGGTTCACCACCTACGAAGAGAAGGTGGCCGAGCTGTACGACGTGCTCGAGAAGGCGAAGTCGGTCACCGACAAGCCGCACTTCATCAAGGTGACCACGATCATCGGCTGGCCGCTGCCGAACAAGGCGGGCGACCACAGCGTCCACGGCTCGAAGCTGGGCGCCGACGAGATCACCGCGCTGAAGAAGGAGCTGGGCTTCCCCGACACGCCGTTCGACATCGACACCTCGGTGGTCGAGTGGACGCGAGCCAACGCCGCCGAGCGCGCCAAAGAGCTGCGCGCCGAGTGGGAGCCGCGTTACGAAGCGTGGCGCTCCGCCAACGCCGAGCGGGCCGAACTCCTCGACCGGGTGCTGGCCCGGGACGTCCCCGACGACCTGGACGCCGCCCTGCCGGTCTTCGAGGCCGGCAAGGCGCTGGCGACGCGGGCGGCGTCCGGCAAGGTGCTGTCGGCGCTGGCCGACGTGGTGCCCGAGCTGTGGGGCGGTTCGGCCGATCTCGCCGGCTCGAACAACACCACGATGTCCGGGGTCAACTCGTTCATCCCGGCCGAGCGCAGCAGCCACGACTTCACCGGCGCACCCGGCGGCCGGACGCTGCACTTCGGCATCCGTGAGCATGCGATGGGCAACATCGTCAACGGCATCACGATGGACGGCCTCTCCCGGGTCTACGGCGGCACCTTCCTGGTGTTCTCCGACTACATGCGCACCACCCCGCGACTGGCGGCCCTGTCCCACGTGCCCTCGATCTTCGTCTGGACCCACGACTCGATCGGTGTCGGCGAGGACGGCCCCACCCATCAGCCGATCGAGCACGTGATGAGCCTGCGGCTGATGCCGAACATCGACGTGGTCCGGCCCGGGGACGCCAACGAGACCGCGCACGCCTGGGCGCAGATCCTGCGGACCAAGAACCACCCGGCGGCGTTGGCGCTGTCGCGGCAGAACCTGCCCGTGTTCGACCGGTCCGAGGGTTCCGGTTTCGCGAGCGCCGACAACACCAAGTTCGGCGGCTACGTGCTGAAGGAGGCGTCCGCCGAGCCGAAGGTGATCGTGGCCGGCACCGGCTCCGAACTGCAGGTGGCGGTCGCCGCCGCCGAGCAGCTCGAGTCCGAGGGCATCCCCGCCAGGGTCGTGTCACTGCCCTGCGTGGAATGGTTCCACGCCCAGGACGCCGACTACCAGGAGCAGGTGCTGCCCGCCGACGTCCCCAAGGTGGTCATCGAGGCCGGCGTCCCGGTGGGCTGGAAGGACCTGATCGGCGCCAACACCGAGGCGATCGGCATCGACCACTTCGGTGCCTCCGCCGACGGCGCCCTGCTGTTCGAGAAGTTCGGCATCACCGCCGAGGCGGCGGTCGCCAAGGCCAAGGCGCTGATCGGCTGACGCCCTGCCGGGTCGTCCCGTGACGGCCCCGTACCGCTCGCCAACCACCGAGGGCTCGCCAAGCTTGGCGAGCCCTGGGTGTGTCACCGCCTCTTCCAAGCCGCCCCACTGGCGGGAGCGGGTCGACCGATCTCGACATCGGCGTCCTATGGAGGCAAACCGGCCCGATGGTGTGTGGTAACCCACCATCGGTGCCCGCAACCCGCCACCCGGTACCCATCTCGACATCGCTTGCACCGATGGCCACCGGCCCCTGTGCCACGATGCAGCATGGTCACCGACACCCCCGCCGCGCCCATCGTCGGTACCCCCGACCAGCCGATGCTGCGCCGCATCGCCGGACTGCTGGCCCCGTACAAGGGTTGGCTGATCCTGGTCGCGGTCACCGTCGTCACCTCGGCCGCCTTGAGCGCGGTCGCACCGTTCCTGACCCGGGCGGTGTTCGACGAAGCCCTGTTCCCGATCGACGCCGCCGGCGGCATCGGCACGCCGAACCTGTCCCTGCTGTATTGGCTGGTGGGCGGGCTGATCGCGATTCCGCTGGTCAGCGCCCTGATCGGCGTCGGCCAGACCTACCTGACCAACCGGATCGGCAACGCCGCGATGGCGGACCTGCGGGTCGCGCTGTTCCGGCACCTGGAGAAGATGGAGCTGGCCTTCTTCACCTCGACCAAGACCGGCGACATCCAGTCCCGGCTGGCCAACGACGTCGGCGGCGTCCGCAACGTGCTCACCTCGACCGCCACCTCGATCCTGTCCAACGTCGTGACGGTGATCGCGGCGTTCGTCTCGATGGTGCTGCTCAGCTGGCAGCTGACGATCATCTCGCTGGTGCTGATGCCGGTCTTCATGGTCATCCAGACCCGGGTCGGCGCCCGTCGCAAGCGGCTGCAGAAGCGCAGCCAGGAGTCCCTGGCCGACATGACCGCCATCACCGAGGAGTCGCTCGGCGTCTCGGGCGTGCTGCTGGCGAAGGTGTTCAACCGCTCCGACATCGAGATCGAGCGTTACCGCCGCGCCAACGCCCGGCAGACCAGGTTGCAGCTCAAGCAGGCGATGACCGGTCAGACGTTCTTCTCGATGGTGTCGACCTTCTTCGGTCTCACCCCGGCGGTGGTGTACCTGGTGGCCGGGCTGCTGATCAACGGCGGCACCATGACCGGTGGGCAGGCACTGACCGCCGGCACGATCATCGCCTACACCACCCTGCAGGCCCGGCTGCAGCAGCCGCTGGTGTCGCTGATGCGGGTGACGATGGACGTGCAGACGTCCTTCGCGCTGTTTGCGCGGCTGTTCGAGTACCTCGACCTCGTGCCCGCCATCACCGATCGGCCGGACGCCCTCGCCGTCCCCAAGCAGCAGGTGCGGGGTGCGGTCGAGTTCGATGACGTGTGGTTCCGCTACCCGCAGCCCCGCGAACTCGGCGCCTCCGCGGCCGCCGACCGACCCCAGGGCGACCAGGCGGGCGCGGGTGAGCGGCGCCGGCCGCGCTCCAGTCGCTTCGGCCGCGACTACCGGGCGCTCGAGGTGCCCGCCGTCGCGGCCATCACCGACAGCGCGGGGGCGCGGATCGTCCCCTACGACGAGGCGCCCGGTTTCGCGCCGGCCGTGGCGGTGGTCGAATCGGCCCAGCTCGGACGCCGCTTCGCCGAGCATCCCGACGGCGTCGAGCCCGGCGAGGACCGCTGGGCGCTGGCCGGGGTGTCGTTGCAGGTCCGGCCCGGCCAGCTGGCGGCGATCGTCGGGCCGTCCGGCTCGGGCAAGACCACGCTCACCTACCTGATCCCGCGACTGCACGAGGTCAGTGCCGGGGCGGTCCGGATCGACGGCCGCGACGTGCGTGACCACACCCTCGATTCGCTGGCGGACGCCGTGGGCATGGTCACCCAGGAGCCGTACCTGTTCCACGGCACCATCACCGAGAACCTGCGCTACGCACGCGTGGACGCCAGCGACGCCGACATCGTCGAAGCGTGCCGCGCGGCCAACATCCACGACCGGATCATGTCCTTCGCCGACGGCTACGAGACGATCACCGGTGAGCGCGGGTTCCGGCTCTCCGGTGGCGAGAAGCAGCGGCTGGCGATCGCCCGGGTGCTGATCAAGGACCCGCGCATCCTGATCCTGGACGAGGCCACGTCCGCCCTCGACACCGCCACCGAGCGGCTGGTGCAGCAGGCCCTTGAGCGGGCGATGGCCGACCGGACCACGTTCGCGATCGCTCACCGGCTGTCCACCATCATGAGCGCCGACGTGATCTTCGGCATCGCCGACGGACGTCTGGTCGAGCAGGGCACGCACGCCGAGCTGCTGGCCCGCGGCGGGCTGTACGCCAGGCTCTACGAGGAGCAGTTCGGCGCCGGCACGGTCGAGGCCCGGTTCGACGACGCGGTGTCGTTCACCGATGGCAGCCGGCTGGTGCACCATCCCGGACCACCCAAGGCGGACATGCCGGTGTGATCCACCATCGGCGTGTCGTCCCGTTTCGGTCGGACGCCGCGGCTACAGTTCGCGCCGACAAACTCTCGACCATCCCTGAATGACCGGTTGAGAGATGCATGCATCAAAACACCTAGTCAGGGCAATTTGCTGAATCGAGGCTGAGAACGAACTCTCAACCTCGTTGCCCGCATTGCGCGCGGCTCGATAGCTAACTGGTGTGCGCACCCCCCAAAAAGCATTGTCCCTTGTCGTCTGCCTGATCCTGACGATGGGTTTGGCGCTGGTCGATCAGCCCGGCACGACTGCCAAGACCATCAGCTCCGACACCCGCAAGGAGTTCATCGCCAGCGTCGTGAAGGCCGCCCAGGAGACGCAGCGCAGCTACGGCATCCCGGCCTCGGTGTCCATCGCCCAGGCGATCGCGAACACCACCTGGGGGACGACGACGCCGGCACGCACGGCGTCCAACTACTTCAAGACCCAGTGCAGTTCGTCGATGACCGCCACTCAGTTCGCCGCGCTGGCCGACGCCCAGGTCGGCAAGCCGTACGTGCTCGGTGCCGAGGCGGCGATCACCACCGTCGATCCGTCGCGGTTCGACTGCTCGGAACTGGTGCAGTGGCTGTTCGGCCGCTCCGGCAATCCGATCACCGACCTGGCCGCCGCTCAGTACGACGTCACCAAGAAGGTGTCCGGTTCGCCCAAGGTCGGCGACCTGGTGTTCCTGCGCAACAACCCGGCCCGGGCCAACGGCATCGGGCACGTCGCGGTCGTGACCAAGAAGCTCTCCAACGGTGACTGGCGCATCATCGAGGCCCGGGGACGCGCGTCCGGGGTCGTCCGCACCACCCTCAGCTACTGGAGCACCCGCAGCTACTACGCCGGCCTGCGTCGCTACCCGTCGTTCATCCTGGCCGGCAAGGACGGGGTCACCTCGTCCGCGGCAAGCGTCTATCAGGCCGGCTGCATCACCGTCGGCGGAACCAAGTACGCCAAGTACTCCTCCATCGCCGCCTCATTCAACGCCCACGCCGTGGCCGTCACCCAGGATTCCGGCTACGCCGCGGCCCGGGCGGCCGCCGGAAACGTCGCCGCCTACGTCGATGCGATCGCCAAGGTGGAGTATCCGAAGACCGCCGCCGACTACGCCGCGAAACTCAACCGGCTGATCCGCGACTACGACCTTCGCGACTACGACGTCGTCGCCTTCCCGCTGGTGCTGCTGTCGGGGGACACCGGGGCCCAGGTGAAGGCCACCCAGTACCTGCTCGGGGCGGCCGGCTACACGGTGCCGATCACCGGCAGCTACGACAAGGCGACCGTGGCCGCGGTGAAGAAGTACCAGAAGGCCAAGGGGCTCGAGGTCGACGGCCAGGCGGGGCCCATCACGCTCAGCTCCCTGACCAAGGCCTTGACCAAGGGCGACACCGGCACCCGGGTCAGCGCCCTGCACACCCTGCTCGCCGCCAACGGCTACTCCGCGACGGGCAGCACATATGGCGCCTCCACCGCAGCGGCGCTGAAGGAGTTCCAGGAAACGGCCGACCGGCCCGTCACCGGCACCGCCGACAAGGCGACCTGGGCGGCGCTGTACATGACGCTGCGCAGCTCGGCGCCCACCATCAAGGGCACTGTCGAGGTGGGCCACAAGCTCACCGCCACGGCCGGCAGTTGGGGGCCGGGTTCGGTCACCCTGCGGTACCAGTGGTACCGCAACGGATCCAGGATCGGCGGGGCCACCGCGAGCAGCTACTCGGTGACCATCGCCGACGCCGGAAGCAAGCTCAGCGTCCGGGTGACGGGCAGCAAGCTGCGCTACACCACGACCGCGCGCACCTCGAAGCAGACCGCGACGGTGCCGCTGCTGAAGCTGACCAAGTCGCCAACGCCGACGCTGTCGGGCAAGGCCGCGATCGGCCACACGCTCACCGCTACGGCCGGCACCTGGGCGCCGTCGCCGGTCACCGTCCGGTACCAGTGGTACCGGGGCTCCACCGCCATCTCGGGCGCCACCGGTCGCAGCTACACCCTCACCCGCGCCGACGGCGGCTCGGCGATCAAGGTTGCCGTGACCGGAACCAAGGCCGGCTACGCCTCGATCACCAGGTCGTCGGCGGCCACCGCCACCGTGCCGAGGTTGATCACCACCGCGACCCCGACCGTCTCGGGCACGGTCAAGGTCGGGCAGACCCTGACCGCGGTGCCGGGCGCGTGGTCGCCCTCGTCGGTGACGCTGGGGTACCAGTGGTACCGCGACGGGTCCGCGATCTCGGGCGCCACCGCACGCACCTACACGCTGACCCGCGACGACCTGGACGCCACCATCAAGGTCCGCGTGCGCGCGACGAAGTCCGGGTACGTGACGGCGGCGGCAACTTCGAAGTCGACCGCGAAGGTGGCGCCGGGAACGCTCAAGCCGGTCACCCCCACGGTCAAGGGCACCCGGAAGGCCGGCCACACGCTGACCGCGGTCGCCGGCGACTGGGGACCCGGCGCGGTGCGGCTGTACTACCAGTGGTACCGGGGGAGCTCGAAGCTGGGCGGGTCGACGTCCGCCAGCTACAAGCTGACCAGCAAGGACAGGGGCCGCAGGATCACGGTCAAGGTCACCGGCCGCAAGCTGGGCTACGAGGCGACGACCCGGCAGGCCACGGTCACGATCGCCGGCTGAGGCCGCCGGCGCGGGTGCTGGGCCGGCCGGCGGAGCCGGTCACCAGGTGCTGGCCGCGCAGGTGACCACCAACGTGACCGGCATCGTGCCGCTCGCGTGGCCGTCCTCCACGTTGGCCAGCTTGCCCTTCACGCTGTACCGGTCGCCGGCCACGGTCAGCTTCGCCGAGGTGCCGGACGCCGGCGCGGCGGCGTCGTAGGTCAATGTGCGGCTGATCGATTCCGAATCCTCGCCCAGGTCGATGTGCAGGCTCTTCACCGCGTCACGATCGCCGGCCAGCGCGAGGGTGACGTCGACGGTGCCGAAGAAGTCGTTGGCGTGGTCGGCGACGGTGACCGTGGGGGTGCCCTGCTGGGTCCGGCACGAGCCGCTCAGCTTCCGGCTGGCGGTCAGGAACAGTTTCAGCGAACCGGTCGCCTTCACGCCGCCCGCCGTCGGCTGCGTCGTCGCGGAGGAGCTGCGCGTCGCGCTTTCGGTCGGGGTCGCGCTGCTGCTGGGCGCGGCGGTACCCGACGGGCCGGCCGTGGGCGAACCGCTCCCGCCGGCGGACGGCTCGGCCGACCCGCTGGCGGTGGGGGTGGGGCCGGCGGTCGCGGTCGAGCCGGGTGCGGTGGTGGAGCCGGGCGGGGTGGTGCCGCAGCCGGCCAGGAGCAGGCCGAGCGCCACCGCCAGCGCGGGCAACCGGATCGTGCGAGGAGTCACCCCACCATGCTGGCCGCACCTGGCCGTGGCATCCCGGCGACGCGCGGGCCGTGGCCGAACCCGGGGGGCGCGTCGCGAGCGGCGCCGCCTAGGCTGGAGGTCATGGATCCTCTCGGCAAGCTGTCCGCCCTGCTGCGCACCACCACGGTCGGCGAACAGGTCATCCTGGAACTCGACCTCGACTACTCGGTGCTGAGCGCCGCCCCGGCCAACCCGCTGGAGGCGTTGCGGCTGATCAACGCGCCCACCATGCGGGTGCTGCGCGACGGGCTGGCGGCGGCGGCGTCCGACGACGCGGTGCTGGGCCTGATCGTGCACATCGGCACCTGCCCGGTCACCGCCGCCCAGGCCGTCGAGCTCGCCGACCTGCTCGCCGGCTTCGGCGAGCACAAGCCGGTGTGGGCCTACACCGAGTCGTTCGGCGAGTTCCGCACCGGGCTGCTGCCGTACCTGCTCGCCGCGCACACCGACAAGGTCTGGCTCCAGGAGTCCGGAGAACTGGGGCTGGGTGGCGTCCGGGCCCAGATCACCCTGCTGCGCGGCACCCTGGACAAGGTCGGGCTCGAGCCGCAGTTCGGGCAGCGCAAGGAGTACAAGACCGCCGCCGACACCTATGCCGCGCACGAGATCAGCCACGCCAACGCCGAGATGATGCAGCAGATCGCCAACTCGATCACGCACTGGGCGGTCGACCTGATCGCCCAGCGCCGCGGCCGGACCGCCGACCAGGTGTGGGAGGCGGTGGACGCCGGGGTGCTCACCCCGTCCGAAGCGCTCGAGCGCGGGCTGATCGATGCGGTCGGGTACCGCGACGAGGTGTACGCGCAGGCCCGCCGCGAGTGGGCCGGCGACAGCGCCGGGCTGCGCTACGTGCACCGCCATCACCGCGCTTCGGCGGCGAAGGAACTGATCCGCGCCCGGCTGAAGCCCGCCGTGGCCGTGGTCGAGGTGCGCGGCGGGATCGTGTCGGGCCGTCCGCAACGGCAGCCCGGCGGGCAGCCGACGGCCACCTCGGAGGTCGTCTGCCAGCACCTGCGCGCCGCGGCGTCCGACGAGCAGGTCAAGGCGGTGGTGCTGCGGGTCGACTCGCCGGGCGGCTCCTACATCGCCTCGGACGCCATCCGCCGCGAGGTGCTGAGGCTGCGCGAGTCGGGCCGGCCGGTGGTGGCCTGCATGGGTGACGTGGCGGCGTCCGGCGGCTACTACGTGTCGATGCCCGCCGACGAGATCGTCGCGCAGCCGACCACGCTGACCGGCTCGATCGGGGTACTGGCGGGCAAGTTCGTCACCACCGAGCTGAAGGAGAAGATCGGTCTGGTGATGAGCGACGTCACCTCGGGCGCCTGGGCGTCGTTCATGTCGCCGAACAGCCGGTTCACCGACGAGCAGTGGGCTGCGCTCGACCGGCGCCTCGACGGTATCTACGCCGACTTCACCGGCAAGGCGGCGGCCGACCGCGGCAAGCCGCTGGACGAGTTGGAGCCGCTGGCCCACGGTCGGGTCTGGACGGGGGTCGATGCCCGCGAGCGCGGCCTGGTCGACCACCTGGGCGGCATGGGTCTGGCGATCGAGCGGGCCTGTGCACTGGCCGAAGTGCTGCGCGACGAGGTCGCCGTCCGGCCGGTGTCGATGCTGGGCTTCCTGCGGCAGTTCCGCCCCGCCGAGTCGTCGGAGTCGGTCGGTGCGGTCACCCTGGCGCCGGCCCGCCTCGACCTCGACGGGCTGATCGGCGCGGTCGCCGCCCGGCTGGGACTGGCCGCCACCGGCGTGCTCAGCCTGCCCTTCGGCATCCGGGTGGACGCCGGCCAAGGGGTCCTTGACGCGCTCGCGTAGCATGACGGCATCGACTGACCCCGACCGAGGTGACGAAGCCTGTGAGCGAGCCACGCCGAGCCACGATGAGTGCGACCCGAAAGCTGCTGCTCTCGGTGGGCGGCGGGGTGTTCCTGCTGGCGGTCGGCGGCTACGTCGCGGGCTATGCGCTGGCCGGCGACAACACCCCGCGCAACGCGTCCGTCGCCGGCGTGCCGATCGGCGGCCTCACCAGCGACGCGGCCACGGCCACGCTGCAGGCCCAGCTGGGTGAGCGGCTGACCAGGCCGCTGGTCGTCACCGCGGGCGAGACGAGCGTGACCACCACGGCCGCCGAGCTCGGGCTGGGCTTCGACTACGCGGCGAGTGTGGCCGAGGCCGGGGCCGGCCGCAGCTGGAACCCGGTGCACATTCTCACCGTGCTCACCGGCGGCGGGGACCGGCGACCCGTCGTCACCCGCGACGACAGCGTGCTGTCCGCGGCGGTCGCCGCGCTGGCCGAGAAAGCCGACACCGAACCGACCGATGCCGCCCTGACCGTGCAGGTGAAGAAGGTCACGGTGGTGCGCAGTGAGGCAGAGCCGGGCGTCACCGTGCGGCAGCCCGAGACCGCCGATGCCTTGGCCGCCGGGTTCGTCGACGCCGACCGGATCGCCGCGTCCACCACGCTGGCCGATCCCGAGGTCACCACCGCCGAGGCCGACGAGGTGCTGGCGGGCGTCGGCAGGCCGGCGCTGGCGTCCCCGATCACGATCGCCACCGGTGACTCGGGCTCGATCGAACTCACCCCGGCCATGATCGCCGCCGCGCTGAGCTTCCAGCCCGCCAACGGCACGCTGGCGGCCGAACTGGACGCCGCGAAGCTCACCAAGGCCGCCGCGAAGGAGATCAAGGGGCTCGGCCTGAAGAAGCCCCGCGACGCCGACATCACCATCGCCGACGGAAAACCCAGGATCGTCCCGTCCGTGGACGGGATCGGCATCGAGCCCGACGACCTCGCAGCGGCGGCATTGGGCGTCCTGCAGAAGTCGTCCGGGCGCAGCGCCAAGGTGGAGGCGACGGTGCGGAAGGCGTCGTTCACCACCGAGGACGCCAAGAAGCTGGGGGTGAAGGAGATCACCGGGAAGTTCACCACCTACTACCCGGGCAGCGCCTACCGGGTGAACAACATCGGCAAGGCCGCCCGGCTGGTGAACGGGACCTTCCTCAAGCCGGGCGAGACGTTCAGCATGAACGCCACCCTGGGCAAGCGGACGGCCGCGGCCGGCTGGATGGCGGGCGGCGGCATCGAGGGCGGCAAGATCAAGACGCTGCTGGGCGGCGGCATCTCGCAGGCCACCACGACCACCTTCAACGCGATCTTCTTCGCCGGTCTCGAGGACATCTACCACAAGCCGCACTCGCTGTACTTCAGCCGCTACCCGGTCGGACGCGAGGCGACCCTGGACTGGGACAGCGTCGACATGAAGTTCCGCAACAACTCGCCCTACGGCGTGGTGCTGCAGGCCTGGACGACCGGCAAGGTGGGCACGACCGGCTCGGTCACGGTTCGGGTGTGGTCGACCAAGTGGTACACGGTCAAGGCGTCCGATCCGGTGCGCAGCAACTACCGCTCTCCCGGCCCGACCCAGTACGACACCTCGCCGGGCTGCGTGCCGCAGAGCGCGATGAGCGGCTTCGACGTCAGCTACAAGCGGTTGTTCTACCGCAAGGGCGAACTCGTGAAGAGCGAGCCCTTCCGCTGGAGCTACAACACCCTCACCCCGGTGGTCTGCGGACCGAAGCCCTGACCGCCCCGGCTCGACCGTCTTGCCCGGGGTCTCTGGGGTGGGTGGTTCGTCATCCCAGGCCTGCCCCGAGATCTGGTGTGGTTTCGCCATCCCGGGCTTGCCCCGGGATCTCTGAAACGCGGGGGATGCCAGACCGACGGAGGCGTCAGACCTGTACGTTGCGCGCCCGCCGCTCGGCCGCCTCGACCGCGTTGCGGAAGAGCATCGCGATCGTGGTCGGCCCGACCCCGCCGATGCGTGGGGTGATCCACCCCGCGACCTCGTTGCAGGCCTCGTCGACGTCGGGCAGCAGCCTGCGTCCCTCGTAGCGGACGCCGCCGCCGACGACCACCCGGCCGGGGGTGATGTGCTCGGGCCGCAGGATGCCGGGCACCCCGGCGGCGGCGATCACGATATCGGCCGCTCGGGTGTAGTCGGGCCAGTTCGGGACACCCGTGTGCACGACGGTGACCGCCGCGTTGCCGCCGGGTCGCTTCAGCGACAGCAGCATCGACAGCGGCCGGCCGAGGGTGAAGCCTCGGCCCAGGATGGCCACGTTCCGGCCGGCGACCTCGATGCCGTAGTGTTGCAGCAGCGCCTCGATGCCCGCGGGCGTGCACGGCAGCGGTCCCTCCATGCCGAGCGCCAGCCGGCCCATGTTCATCGGGTGGGCGCCGTCGACGTCCTTGTCGGGATCGAGTTCGGCCAGTGCCGCCTCGTAGTCGAGGTGGCCGGGGATCGGGTGCTGGATGAGCACGCCGTCGACGGTGTCGTCGGTGTTGAAGTCGCGGATGGCGGCGACCAGGTCGGACTGCGTGGCCTGCTGGGGTAGTTGGACGTGGCGTCCGCCAAACCCGAGTTCTGCGGCCCGCTCCTGCTTCATCCTGATGTAGCCGGCGGACGCCGAGTCGTCACCGACCAGGATGGTGCCAAGCCCCGGGTTGCGACCGCCGGCCCGCAAGGCCGCGATGCGCGGCTCCAGGTCGGCGAAAACGGCATCGGCAACGGGCTTGCCCGGCATCATCACTGCGGTCACGGTGCCTCAGCCTAGCGATCCGTGCCGATGCGGGATCCCGGCGTTCGCCGGGTTGACGACGGCTCGGGCATCCCGGACCCGCCCCCGGGATCCCGCGCGAGACACCGGCAAGCCGACCCAGCGGCATTCCTCGGTCGTGGATATACCGATTTTCGACCTCGATGCCCCGAATGGGCGATGTAAGCGTTTACATCACCATCGACGTCGAAAATCGGTATATCGGCATTGGCTGAAATCCGGACGGCACGGCCTGGCGGAGGTTCGGGGGCGGAACAGCCTAACAGTGTTTCGCCACCATGGCCGTGGCTCGAATCCCGGCGTCCGCCGCGCTGACGGGGAGCTCAGTTGACCCATCGACGCCGACTTCCACCGCGGCGACAGCGCCTACGACCGCTACTACGGCGACCCGACCGTCACCCCGAACCCCAACCTGCTGCCGCTGTCCGGCGCGCTGTACGCGGTCAAGGTGGTGCTGTCCGACCTCGACGCCTGCGGCGGGCTGCTCGCCGACGGCGACGCCCGGGTGCTGCGCCCCGACGGGTCGGCGATCGAGGGGCTGTACGCCATCGGCAACAGTGCCGCGAACGCCTTCGGCGACAGCTATCCCGGGGCCGGTGCCACCATCGGCCAGGGGTTGGTGTTCGGCGTGATCGCCGCCCGTCGCTGAGTCGCCGACCTCAACGCCGGCCGGACGCCCGCAGCTGCACGCTGCGGGCGTTCTGCCGTCCGGCCCACCAGGCCAGCGCGACCAGCAGGTCGGGGTCGGTGACGTCGGTGGAGAGCCATTCGCCCTCCACCCGGGCGGTGTGGACGCCGTCGCTCCAGCTGCCCCGTTGCGTGAACACCGCCGCGGGCGGCGTCCGGCCCGCCACCACGTCGCTCAGCCGCATCCGCCGCGGCTCGAGTGCGGCGTCCAGCCCGGCGCGGCGGGCCAGCTCGTCGAGCAGGTCGCGAGCGGCGGCGTCCGGATTGCGGCCGAGCGGGACGCCGACCCGGCGCACCGCCACGACGCCGCCCGCCGGCACCGTGTGCAGCCGGCCATGGCGGTCCTCGATGCGCAGCGGATCGAGCCCGGTGACGAAACCGATCAGATCGCCGGCCGGCCCGGCCAGCCGCAGGCTCAACCGCTCACCGACCGCCGCGGGAGGTCGCAGCCGGCCCAGCGCGTCCAATGGTCACCCCCGCGGTGGTTCTCGTGCCGCACGGTAGAGTGTCGGACGATTCGGTATTGGCTCGGAGAGGATCGAGATGACGTACATCATCACGCAGCCCTGCGTCGACATCAAAGACCTGGCTTGCGTGGAGGAATGTCCCGTGGACTGCATCTACGAGGGCAACCGGATGCTGTACATCCAGCCCGACGAGTGCGTCGACTGTGGAGCCTGCGAGCCGGTCTGCCCGGTCGAGGCGATCTACTACGAGGACGACGTCCCCGCCGACCAGAAGGCCTTCTACGACGTCAACGTGCAGTTCTTCGACACCGTCGGCTCGCCCGGCGGCGCCGCTCGGCAGGGCCCGATCGACGCCGACCACCCCTACGTGGCCGGCCTGCCCCCGCAGGGCGAGTGAGGGTTCGCAGCCGCGACCTGCCGGACTTCCCGTGGGACTCGCTGGCGGGCGCCAAGGCGCGCGCGCTGGCGCATCCCGACGGCATCGTCGACCTGTCGGTCGGCACCCCGGTCGACCCGACCCCCGAACTCGGTAGGCGGGCGCTGATCGAAGCGGCGAACGCCCCCGGCTACCCGACCGTGTGGGGGACGTCGACGCTTCGCTCGTCGATCCGGCGCTACCTGGCCACCCGCTGGGACGCCGTGCCGGTCGCCGACGAGGGTGTGCTGCCGGTGATCGGCACCAAGGAGCTGGTCGCTGCGTTGCCGCACCTGCTCGGCCTGGGACCCGACGACATCGTCGTCATCCCGCGCGTCGCCTACCCGACGTACGAGGTGGGCGGACGCCTGGCCGGCGCCCGCGTCGTGGCCTGCGACGACCCGGACGAGATCGAGGCGCTGTCCCCGGCGCTGGTCTGGATCAACTCGCCGGCCAATCCGCACGGCGAGATCCTGTCCCGGCAGCGGCTGGCGGGCTGGGTCAACTACTGCCGGGCGCGCGGCTCGGTGCTGGCCTCGGACGAGTGCTACGGCGAGTTCGGCTGGGAGGCCGAGCCGGTCTCGGTGCTGCACCGCAGCGTCAACGGGGGAGCGCTGGAGGGTTTGCTGGCCGTCCATTCGCTCTCCAAGCGATCGAACCTGGCCGGCTACCGGGCCGGTTTCGTGGCCGGCGAGGCCGAGATGGTCAGCGACCTGCGCGAGTTGCGCAAGCATGCCGGGGGCATCGTGCCCGCGC
Source organism: Micropruina sonneratiae (assembly GCF_025972045.1). Classification (GTDB taxonomy): domain Bacteria; phylum Actinomycetota; class Actinomycetes; order Propionibacteriales; family Propionibacteriaceae; genus Micropruina; species Micropruina sonneratiae. The sequence continues at coordinate 366,472 of NZ_JAPDHX010000001.1, forward strand.
CCGTTCAGGCCGCGATGGCGGCACTGCTGGACGACCAGTCGCACGTGGTCGAGCAGCGCGGACGCTACCTGGCCCGTCGTGCGGTGCTACGGCCCGCGCTCGAGGCCGCCGGCTTCCGCGTCGAGCACTCCGAGGGATCGCTCTACCTGTGGTGCACCCGGGACGAGGACGGCCGGGCCAGCGTCGACTGGCTGGCCGACCGAGGCATCCTGGTGGCGCCCGGCGACTTCTACGGTGCGGCGTCCGCACGCCACGTCCGGGTGGCGCTCACCGCGACCGATGAGCGCATCGCGTCCGGCGCGGCCCGGCTCGCCCGCTGAACCGTTCCGGCTGGTCCCGCTGAACCGCTCGGGCTGGTCCTGCTGAACCGTTCCGGCTGGTCCCGCGCGGCGACCGTCACGTCCGCCCGTCGAGGACGCAGCCCGTCGCGTCAGCGTGCCTGGTTCGTGCGTGCTTCGGGTTCGTCCGGGGTTGGGCGTTCTCATCAACGGTGGCTACTTCGCCTTCGGTGTCTGCTTTCCTGTTGCAACGCGAGAACAGTCGGCGTAGGTGAGAACAGTCGGCGTTGTAGAGAACGACCCACCCTCCGTAACGCACCCTCCCGGACACTCCACGCCAGGACCCCACGCCCAGCCGCAGCTCCTAGTCCCGCAGCGCGATCGTCACGATCCGTCCGCCACCGATGGACGTCCACGGCGCCAGCCTGCCCGGGTCGTGCACCCAGTCGGCGGCACCGACGCTGACCCGCGAGACGCCGAAGTCGCCGGTGTGGGCGAGCGCGAGGTTGGCCACCGCCCAGGCCGTCGCCTCGTTGGACGCCTCGGCGACGACGCCGTCCCCGGTCACCTTCGTGCTCACCAGGCCTCGGTAGGACTTCTTCACCAGCGCGGCCAGGCCTCCGGCGTCCGCGGCCTTCGGTGACTCGACGGTGCAGCTGAAAGCGGCCGGCGTCTCGCCGGTCAGGGCGCTGGCCAGCACCCGGGCCTTGCTGACGTGCTTGCGGTAGGCCTCGGGGTGGGCCGAGCGTTGCACCTTCTGCGCGACGTCGTTGATGTCGCCGGTGCGCCAGCCCTTCACCTTCACCAGCGCCTCGTAGAACTTCCCGGCCGAGTAGTACGGGTCCATGATCTGCTTGACCGTGCCCCAGCCCTGGCTGGGCCGCTGCTGGAACAACCCGACCGAGTCGGCGTGGCCGTAGTCGAGGTTGCGGATCCCCGACTCCTGGTAGGCGGTGGCCAGGGCGATGCTGACGGCCCGCGGGGGCAGCCCGCGCCGGGCCGCGACCGAAGCGATCAGGGTCGCGTTGACGGCTTGTTCGGGGATGAGCGTCACCGTGCCGTCGCCGACCTGGGCGCGGCACTGGTCGTCCAACGGCAGCGGCTGCCGGGTGACACCGGACCAGACCACAGCCGCGGCCCAGACCAGGCCACCCAGCACCGCCACCACAGCCAGGACGAGGGCGATCCGCCCCCAGTTGGGACGCATCAGTTCGCGTGCAGCGCGGCGTTCAGTTCGAAAGAGCCACCCGTCGTGGGCCGCACCTGGACGGCGCCGGTCACCGAGTTGCGCAGGTACAGCAGGCCCGAGCGCCCGGACAGTTCGACCGCCTTGACCACCGAGCCGTCGGGCAGGGTCACCTTGGTGCCGGCCGTCACGTAGAGGCCCGCCTCGATCGTGCAGTCGTCGCCCAGCGAGATGCCGAGGCCCGATTCGGCGCCGAGCAGGCAGCGTTCGCCGATGGTCACCTGTTCCTTGCCGCCACCGGACAGGGTGCCCATGATCGAGGCTCCGCCGCCGATGTCGCTGCCGTCGCCGACCACCACCCCGGCCGAGATCCGGCCCTCCACCATCGAGGTGCCGAGGGTGCCGGCGTTGTAGTTGACGAAGCCTTCGTGCATCACCGTCGTGCCGGACGCCAGGTGCGCGCCCAGCCGGACGCGGTCGGCGTCCGCCACCCGCACCCCCGAGGGCACCACGTAGTCGACCATCCTCGGGAACTTGTCGACCCCGAAGACGGTGACGTGCCCGCGGCTCACCTTGAGCGCGATCCGGACCTGTTCGAAGCCCTCCACGGCGCACGGGCCGGCCGACGTCCACACCACGTTCGGCAGGACGCCGAAGATGCCGTCGAGGTTCACCTCGCGGGGGCGCACCAGGCGATGGCTCAGCAGGTGTAGCCGCAGGTAGGCGTCCGAGGTCTTCGCGGGCGGCTCGTCCAGCTCGATCTCGACCTGCACCGCCTCGGTCCGGACGCCCCGCAGGTCGTCCTCGAACTGGGCTGCGACGAGGGGCTTGGGCGGGGTGTCGGCGGACGCCGGGCCGAGTTGCGGGTCGGGGAACCAGGTGTCCAGCACCTGTCCGGAGGCATGAATGCTGGCCAGGCCCCAGCCCCAGGCTGAGCGGGTGTCGGTCATGCCGCCAGCCTACCGGCCGGCTCCGGACCCTCCCGGGGGCAGGCGCTAGGTTGAATCCATGAAGCTGGACCCCCGCGGCGACCTGGTCACGCTGCTCACCGACATCGTCGACATCGAGTCGGTCAGTGGCAACGAGCGCGAACTGGCGGACGCCGTCGAGGCGGCCCTGGCCCCGCTGCCGCATCTGGCGGTGCTGCGCGACGGCGACACGGTCGTCGCCCGGACCGACCTGGGTCGCGCCGAGCGGGTGGTGATCGCCGGTCACCTCGACACCGTTCCCGTTGCGGGCAACCTGCCCGCCCGGATCAGCGACGGGCTGGTGTACGGGCGGGGGAGTTGCGACATGAAGGGCGGGGTCGCGGTGATGCTGGCGGTCGCGACCCAGCTGACCGCTCCCAACCGCGACCTCACCTGGATCTTCTACGACCACGAGGAGGTCGAGTCGGCGGCGAACTCGCTGACCCGGATCGCCGCACAACGGCCCGACCTGTTGGCGGGCGACTTCGCGGTGCTGATGGAGCCGTCGAACGCCCGGGTCGAGGGCGGCTGCCAGGGCACCCTGCGGTTCACCGTCACCACCACCGGCACCGCCGCCCACTCGGCCCGGTCCTGGAAGGGACACAACGCCATCCACGACATCGGCCCGGTGCTGGACCGGCTGCGCGATCACGTCGCCGAGCAGCCGGTGGTCGACGGGCTGCGTTTCCACGAGGGTCTCAACGCGGTCGCCATCAGCGGCGGCATCGCCGGCAACGTGATCCCCGACCGGGCCACCGTCACGATCAACTACCGCTTCGCCCCGCACCGCAGCGTCGAGCAGGCCAAGGCCTACGTCCGCGAGGTGCTGGCCGGCTTCGACCTCGAGGTGACCGACGCCGCCGCAGGCGCCCGGCCGGGACTCGACCGCCCGGCGGCCGCCGCCTTCGTCGAGGCGGTCGGCGGTGAGCCCTCCGCCAAGTTCGGCTGGACCGACGTCGCGCGCTTCTCCGCGCTCGGCGTCCCGGCGGTCAACTTCGGGCCGGGCAATCCCGAGAAGGCGCATGCCGACGACGAGTTCTGCCCGGTGGCGGACCTGTTCCGCTGCCGCGACGCGTTGCTGCGCTGGCTCGGCTGACCCCCGGCAGCGTGCGGTCGGCCCAGCGCGACAGCACACCCGAGCGGGCCGGTGGGCGTCGTGGGAGACCCGGCCGTGTACGCTTGCGTCGCCGCCGGTCCTTCGGGAGGGGACCGGGGCGACCTTGAGCCGACCCGGGGGGATCGGATTAGCGAGTTCCTGACCTATTCCGGCGCGCGGCCGCATCGGCCCCGCCTCCGGAGGTACCGGCGTGCGGGCGCGGGGTTGCTCGCCGTACTGCTGGCTGTTGCCATTGTGGCGGTCGCGGCTGTCGGATCGCTGTGGCTGGCCGTGGCCGGCATCCGCCGCGACCCGTCGCTGCTGCCGGGGCGCACCGACCCGGTGGCCCGGGCCGGGGTGGACGGCGCCCTGAACCTGATGCTGATCGGCACCGACGCGTCGTCGTCCGGTGCCGCCGAGGTGCTGCTGATGGTGCACGTGGACGCCGACCGCGACCAGGTGCACGTGCTGTCGGTGCCGCGCGAACTGCTGGTGCCGTTGAGCGGCGGCGGGCAGGAGCCGATCGGTGCAGCGTTCGCACGGGTCGGATCGGCCGGTGTGGTGACCGCGCTGGAGGACCTGCTGCAGGTCCGGGTCGACCATGTGGCGGTCACCAGGCTGGAGGCGATGGCGCGGCTGATCGACCTGCTCGACGGAATCACCGTGAACAACCCGCTCGCCTCGAGCGCCGACGGGCACGTGTTCACCCGCGGCCCGATCATCCTGCACGGCCAGGAGGCGCTCGCGTTCGTCCGGCAGGGCGACGGCCGGCCCGGCGACCTCGACCGGGCCGAGTCGCAGCGTCTGGTGCTGCAGGGCATCGTGGAACGCCTGCTGACCAGCAAGGCACTGCTCAACCCGGGCACCGTCAAGGCGGTGCTGAACCAACTGGCCGGCGACCTCGTCGTCGACTCGGGGCTCGACACCGCCGCGATGGTCCGGTTGTTCATCGACCTGCGGGTGAGCGTCAGCCACCGCGCGTTGCGCACCATCGAACTGCCCACCGCCGGCCGCGGCACCACGGCGTCCGGGGCGCCCTATCTGCGGCCGGACGCCGAGCGCATCCGGCGGCTCGGCGATGCGCTGACCACCGACCGGCTGGACGGCTGGGTGCGCTGAACCGGCGCCCGGCGTCCCACTAGTCTGAACGACGTGAGCAAGCGCACGCGCACCCAGGGCCCGGTCATCCGCCGCCAGGGACAGGTTCAGGCCACCACCACCGACCAGCGGCTGCTCGCCGGCCGCGGCGACGCGGGCTGGGTGCACACCGACCCGTGGCGGATCATGCGCATCCAGGCCGAGTTCGTTGAGGGCTTCGGCACGCTGGCCGAACTGGGCCCCGCCATCGGCGTCTTCGGCTCGGCCCGGACGCCGAAGAACAGCCCGGTCTGGCAGGCCGGGGTCGAGATCGGCCGCGGGCTGGCCGAGGCGGGCTTCGCTGCGATCACCGGCGGCGGGCCCGGCATCATGGAGGCGGTCAACAAGGGGGCCGCGCAGGCCGGCGGGGTGTCGGTCGGGCTCGGCATCGAACTGCCCTTCGAGCAGTCGCTCAACAAGCACGTGACGCTCGGCATCAACTTCCGCTACTTCTTCGCCCGCAAGGTGATGTTCCTGAAGTACTCCAAAGGCTTCGTGGTGATGCCGGGCGGGTTCGGCACCTTCGACGAGCTGTTCGAGGCCCTGACCCTGGTGCAGACCCGCAAGGTGACCTCGTTCCCGATCGTGCTCTACGGCACCAGCTTCTGGGGGCCGCTGCTCGACTGGGTGCGCGACCAGGTGCTGGGCGGTGGCTACGTCTCCGAGGTCGATCTCGACCTCGTCACCGTCACCGACAATGTCGAGGACGTGATCCGCGCGGTGACCGCGCCACGGCCCGCCGGCAGCGGGACGTGAGAGGATCGCCGCATGCAGTGGGTGTTGTGGATGATCGCCGTCGGCGTGCTGGGGTTGGCCGCCGTGGCGGCGTCCGGACGACTGGGTGAGCTGCCGGGGACGGTGACCGACACCCCGCGTCCGCACATACCGACCGGACCGATCGCGGGCGACGACCTGCGGGGGCTGCGGTTCGCGGTGGTGCCGCGCGGATACTCGATGGATCAGGTGGACGAGCTGCTGGACCGGCTGGCCAGGCAACTCGACCGCCACCGCACGCCGGGGGCCCCTCGCATCCAGGTCGTCGAACACCCCGCCGACGGCCCGGCGGACGGTCCCATCGAGGAGGAGGGGAGCGGGTGGGCCGCCGAGGCGTCCGGACCGACGGAGGGCTCGCCCGTCGATCCCCCCGACCCGGCCGCACAGGGCGACGACAGGAGCTCCGGGCACGGGACACAGCCGTCTGGAATAATGGACGACGGAAGTCCCCAACCAGAACGAGGGTGAGCAATGGCAGCAATGAAGCCGCGGACCGGCGACGGGCCGATCGAGGTGGCCAAGGAAGGGCGCGTGATCGCCATGCGGATCCCTGCCGAGGGCGGCGGCCGCCTGGTCATCGAAATGAATGCGGCCGAGGCGGCAGAGCTTCATCAGGCCCTGAACGGCATCGTCAATCCCGCCTGAACGCGGTCGCCGACAACACACACACGACGAGGCCCCCGGTGTGAACCGGGGGCCTTTGTGCTTCCGGGGCCGGTCAGCCGTGCGCGGCGATCGCCCGCTCGTACACGTCGACGGTCTCCTGGGCGATCTTCTCCCAGCTGAACTCGTCGATGCAGCGCTGCCGGCCGGCCAGGCCCATCTGGCGTGCCCGGTCGCGGTCGCGGGTGAGGCTGTTGACCCGCTCGGCGAACGTCGCCTCGAAGTTCTCGATGAACGCCGGATCGCCGGCCTGTTCGGGGTCGTAGGGCACCAGCAGCCCGGTCTCGCCGTCGACCACCACCTCGGGAATGCCGCCGACGGCCGATGCGACCACGGGGGTCTCGCAGGCCATCGCCTCCAGGTTGACGATGCCCAACGGTTCGTAGATCGACGGGCAGGCGAACAGCGTCGAATGGGTCAGCACCTGTCGCACCGAGGCGCGGGGCAGCATCTCCTGCACCCACTTCACGCCGCTGCGGGACTTGTCCAGTTCGGCGAAGGCGGCATTGAACTCGGCCGCGATCTCCGGGGTGTCCGGCGCGCCGGCCAGCAGCAGCACCTGGGTGTCGGGGTCGAACTGCTGGGCGGCCCGGACGAGGTGGATCAGCCCCTTCTGCCGGGTGATCCGGCCGACGAAGGTGACGATCGGCCGGTCACGGTCGACGCCGAGGGAGTCGATCACATCGGTGTTGGTGTCGGGTTTGAACTCTTCGGGGTCGATCCCGTTCTTCACCACGTGGATCTTGTCGTCGTCGACGAACGGGTAGGCGTTCTTGATGTTCGCGATCATCGCCGCCGACACCGCGATGATGGCGTCCGCCTCGGCGTAGGCGGTCTTCTCGATCCACGAACTGACCCGGTAGCCGCCGCCCAGCTGCTCGACCTTCCAGGGCCGGTCGGGCTCCAGCGAGTGGGCGGTGACCACGGTAGGGACGTCCTGGAACCTGCCGGCCACGATGCCGGCGAACTGGGCGTACCAGGTGTGGGAGTGGATGACGTCGACCTCTGGGATCGCCGCCGCCATCGACATATCGGCGCCCAGGGTGCGCAGCGCGGCGTTGGCTCCCGGCGGGTAGTCCTCGGGGTGCGCCGTCGCTCCCTCGCGCGGCTCGCCCATGCACTGCACGTCGACCAGGTCGCAGAACTTGCGCAGCTGCGGAACCAGCTGACCGACGTGGACGCCGGCGCCGCCGTAGATGTGCGGAGGGTACTCACGGGTGAGGATGGATACACGCAATGCCATGCACGGATCGTGGCACACCGCGGCGGGCCTGGGGAGGGGTTGGCGCGGGACTTGGGCCGAATCGGCGGCATCCGCCCAAGCCAGTGCCGAACCGGCGGACAATTTCATCGTTAGGACTGTCCCCCGCGTCCGGGTGGCCCTATGTTCGGAGCATGACTGTTCCGAACGTCCTGGCCATCGTTCTCGCCGGGGGCGAAGGCAAGCGGTTGATGCCACTGACGGCCGACCGCGCCAAGCCGGCCGTACCCTTCGGTGGCACCTACCGACTGATCGACTTCGTGCTGTCCAACCTGGTGAACTCCGACCTGCGCAAGATCTGCGTGCTCACCCAGTACAAGTCGCATTCGCTCGACCGGCACATCTCGGTGACCTGGCGGATGTCGACGCTGCTCGGTGCGTACATCACCTCGGTCCCGGCGCAGCAGCGCACCGGAAAGCAGTGGTACCAGGGCAGCGCCGACGCCATCTTCCAGTCGATGAACCTGATCAACGACGAGGATCCCGACTACGTGGTGGTCTTCGGCGCGGACAACATCTACCGCATGGACGTGGGGCAGATGCTCGACCAGCACATCGAGTCGGGCTTCGGTTGCACCGTGGCCGGCATCCGGGTGCCGCGGGCGGAGGCGACCGCCTTCGGGGTGATCGACGCCGACGAGAACGCCAAGATCAAGACGTTCCTGGAGAAGCCGGCCGACCCGCCGGGGCTGCCGGACAGCCCCGAGGAGTCGTTCGCCTCGATGGGCAACTACATCTTCACCCGCAAGGCGTTCGTCGAGGCGTTGAACGACGACGCGTCGCGCGACACCAAACACGACATGGGTGGCAACATCGTCCCCGATTTCGTCAATGCCGGCGACGCCGGCGTGTACGACTTCACGCTGAACGCCGTGCCCGGCGTGACCGAACGCGACAAGAACTACTGGCGCGACGTGGGCACCCTGCAGGCCTACCACAACGCCCACATGGACCTGATCTCGGTCGATCCCGACTTCAACCTGTACAACCGCAAGTGGCCGATCTTCACCGACCAGGCGCAACTGCCCGGGGCGAAGTTCACCCTGCGCGGCAACGCCGAGGATTCCATCGTCAGCGCCGGCTGCATCATCTCCGGCGGTGACGTGGACCGGTCGGTGCTGTCGCCGAACGTGGTGGTCGACAAGTGGGCGAAGGTCGAGGAGTCGATCATCTTCCCCGGCTCCCGGATCGGCCGCAACGCGGTGGTGCGCCGGGCCATCCTGGACAAGAACGTGCACATCCCCGACGGTGTCGAGGTCGGCGTCGACCCCGAGCACGACCGGGCCCGCGGGTTCTACGTCGAGGACGGCCTGACCGTGGTGCCGAAGAACTTCCCGGTACCCAGCCCGTAGGTTCTGCCCATCCGCGGACGCCGGCGTGCCGGCGTCCGCTTGGTGGGGTGCCCCGATTCGGGTCTGGGGGCGTGGCCGGGCGTCCGCTCGGTGGGGTGCACCGACTCGGGTCAGGAGTTACCGCCCCGGCGTCCGCACCGCGGGGGCCGCGGTTCTCAGCAACGCCCACTGTTCTCGCATAGCCCGGCTGTTCTCGTGTTGTGACGCGAAAGTAGGCGCGCGACCCGAAAGTAGTCAGCGTTGATGAGAACGCACTCCCGCCGGTGACGGCTTGCCCGATCCCCGGGCAGGCCCTCAGGCCTTGACGGCCACCAGCAGCCCGTCACCGATCGGCAGCAGGGTGGCGGTGAAGTCCTCGATCTCCTGCACCGCCTCGAGGGCCTCCCGGATGATCAGGGTCTCATCGTCCTCGTTGGCCTCGTCGGCCACGTGGCCCTTCCACAGGGCGTGGTTGAGCACCAGCACACCTCCGCTGCGGAGCAATCGCTGTGCCTGGGCCACGTACTCGACGAACTCAAGCGGGTCGCCGTCCACCACGACCATGTCGTAGGCGCCATCGCTGAGCTTGGGCAGCACGCTGAGCGCGGCGCCGGCGATCAGCCGGGCCCGCCGGTTCGGGACGCCCTCGGCCGCGAACACCTGCCGGGCGGCGACCTGATGCTCGTTCTCCAGATCGATGCTGGTCAGGATGCCCTCGGGCACCATGCCGCGCAGCAACGCCAGCCCGGACACCCCGGCGCCGGTGCCGATCTCGACCACGGCGCGGGCCTTGAGCAGGGTGGCCAGCAGGGTCAGCGCCGACGTGACGCCCTGGCTGGCGCCGCTCAGGCCGAGCTGGCGGCTGGCCGCCCGGGCCAGCCGCATGGTGTCGTCGTCGGCAACGAACGACTCGGAGAACCCCCAGGACGGGGACGGGGTGGCAGCCTTGGCCGCCGAGCGCGATGCAGGACTCACAGGCCTCACCCTACCGAAGCCGTGCGGCCCGGCGCCGCCTCGCCCACCACGCAGGGGGGCCCCGTTACACTGCCCACCATGTCCCAGCCTGTCTTCGGCCGTGTGCTCACCGCGATGGTCACCCCGTTCACCGCTGACGGGGCGGTCGACCTGGCGCAGGCACGAAAGCTCGCGGCGTACCTGGTCGACGAGCAGGCCAATGATTCGCTCGTCATCAACGGCACCACCGGCGAGTCGCCGACCACCTCGGACGCAGAGAAGGCCGAGCTGCTGGCCGTGGTGAAGGACACCATCGGCGACCGGGCCAAGGTCGTCGCCGGGGTGGGCACCAACGACACCGCGCACACCCTCGAGCTCGCGTCCCAGGCAGCGGCCGCCGGAGCCGACGGCCTGCTGGTCGTGACCCCCTACTACTCCAAGCCGCCGCAGGACGCCCTGGCCGCGCACTTCACCGCCGTCGCCGACGCGACCGACCTGCCGGTGTTGCTGTACGACATCCCGCACCGGGCAGGGGTGCCGATCGAGACGCCGACCCTGATCGCGCTGGCCGAGCACCCCAACATCGTCGGGGTCAAGGACGCCAAGGGCAACGCGGTCGCCTCCGCCCAGGTGATCGCCGCCACCTCACTGGCCTTCTACTCCGGCGACGACGCGTTCACGCTGCCGCTGCTCAGCGTGGGCGGGGTCGGTGTGGTCGGCACATCCACGCACTTCACCGGTGCGCGGATGAAGGCCCTGATCGAGCAGTTCCTGGCCGGCGACGTGGCCGGTGCGGCCGGCGCGAACGCGGCGCTGCTGCCGGTGTTCACCGGAGTGTTCGCCACCCAGGGCTGCATGCTGGTCAAGGCCGGGCTGGCCGCCCGCGGTTTCGCGCCAGCGGTGCTGCGGCGTCCGTTGCTGCCGGCCTCACCCGAGCAGTCGGACGCCTTCGTGGCACTGCTGGACGCCGCGGGCCTGTGACACAGCCGGTTCCCAGCCGGCCGCACTAGGCTCTCGCCATGGATTTCAACGCGAGCGAGGTCATCCTCCTGCTCGTGTTGGCCATCGTGCTGTTCGGGCCGGAGAAGTTGCCCGAGCTGGCCCGCAAGGCGGCCAGAGTCCTGCACTATGTGCGCCGGATCGCCAACGATGCCCAGGGCAGGCTGCGCGAGGAGCTCGGCCCCGAGTACGCCGACCTGAACCTGGCCGACCTGAACCCGAAGGCGTTCGTCGCCAAGCACCTGGGCCCCGACGCCACCGCCGAGCTCGACGACGTGGCCGCCGAGTTGAAGGGCGCCCGCACCAGCCTGGACGCCGCCGTGGCCGGCTCGGGCGACGAGGAGACAGAGCGCCCGGCGTCCGCCGATGCGATGGCGGCCGCGACGCCATCGGCCCGTCCGGCGACCCCGTTCGATCCGGAGGCCACCTGACCGGTGCGCGTCCGCTCCTGACCGGGGCGGGCCGGACGCGATACCCTCCACCCGTGCCCTCCACCTCGTCGATCTTCGTCTCCCGCATCAAGGGGCTGCCGATGCTGGACGCCACCGGCGACCAGGTCGGCAAGGTGCGCGACGTCGTGTTGCAGAACCGCCCCGGCAAGCGTGCGCCACGGGTGAAAGGCCTCGTCGTGGAGCTGTTCGCGCTGCGGCGGATCTTCTTCCCGATGGAGCGGGTGCATTCCGTCGACCCCAACCAGGTGATCATCTCCGGGGTGGTGAACACCCGGCGCTTCGAGCCCCGTGAGGGCGAGAGCCTGGCCATCGAGGACCTGTTCGACCGGACGGTGTTCCGACGCGCCAGCCCCGAGCCGTACACGATCTACGACCTGGCCATCCGGCAGGCGCGGCCGCGCGACTGGGAGCTGTCCGACGTGGCCCTGCGCGACCAGGCGCGGCGGCGGCCCTTCAGCAAGCCGCACATCACCATCGTCGCCTGGGACGAGGTACCCAGCTTCACGCTGATTCCCGGCCGAGGCTCCGAGCAGGTGCTCGCCGAGTTGTCCGAGATGAAGCCGGCCGACGTGGCCCGCGAGTTGCACGACATGGATCCGCGGCGCCGAGCCGAGGTGGTCAAGGCGATGGACGACGAGTTACTCGCCGAGGCCCTGGAGGAACTGCCCGAGGACGAACAGGTCGAGGTGATCCAGTCGCTGGAGGCCGAGCGGGCCGCCGACGTGCTGGAGGAGATGGATCCCGACGACGCCGCCGACCTGATCGCCGAGCTGGCGCCCGAGGTCGCCGAGGACATCCTGGAGCGGATGGAGCCCGAGGAGGCCGAAGACGTCCGCTCGCTGCTCACCTACGACGCCTCGACCGCGGGCGGCCTGATGACGCCCGAGCCGGTGATCCTGGCGCCGGACGCCACGGTGGCCGACGCCCTGGCGATGATGCGCAACGAGGAACTGCCGCCGGCGCTGGCCTGCCTCGCCTTCGTCTGCCGGACGCCGCTGGACACCCCGACCGGGCGGTTCCTGGGGGCGGTGCACATTCAGCGGTTGCTGCGCGAGCCTCCCTCGGTGCTGGCGGCGTCCCTGGTCGACAAGGGGATAACGCCGTTGACCCCGGCCTCGAACATCGCCCTGGTGGCGCGCTACTTCGCCACCTACGACCTGGTCTGCGCGCCGGTGGTCGACGAGGACAATCGGCTGCTCGGCGCGGTCACCGTCGACGACGTGCTCGACCACATCCTGCCCAACGACTGGCGCGGCGTGCAGCTCGACCAGCTGAACGAGGGGGTCGCCGGTGTCCAGCGCTGACCGGCTCAACACCCCTGGCCGGGAGCGGCGCTGGCTGCCCCGGATGCGGATGGACGCAGAGGTGTTCGGCAGCTTCGCCGAGGGTTTCGCCCGGTTCATGGGCACCGCCAGTTTCCTGATCTGGATGTCGGTGCTGATCGTCGCCTGGATCGCCTGGAACCTGCTGGCCCCTGCCGACTGGGTGGTCGACCCGTTCCCGTTCATCTTCCTCACCCTGCTGCTGTCGCTGCAGGCGTCCTACGCCGCCCCGCTGATCCTGCTGGCGCAGAACCGGCAGGAGGCGCGCGAGCGGGTCAGCCTCGAGCACGACCGCGAGGTGGCTGCCCAGGCCCGCGCCGACACCGACTTCCTGGCCCGCGAGATCGCCGCGCTGCGGATGCGGATCGGTGACCTGGCCACCCGAGACTTCATCCGTTCCGAACTGCGGGATCTGCTCGAGGAGCTCGACAAGGACCGGGAGGCCGACGGCAGGGACAAGCAGGCCCGCTGAGGGGCTGCCTGGACAGTGTGAGTCCGTCCATTGAGTTCAATGCTCAGACTCACGGTGTCATTGGGCGGACCCGCACGTCTCGCCGGCACCGCCCTCGACCGGAACGGCGAAGGTGGCTCCAACGTCCGGAGTAGGGTGAATCCCATGCCCGAGAACGAACTGCTGCATGCCGTCCAGGAGGCGCTGGCCGAGGTCATCGACCCCGAGATCAAGCGCCCGATCACGGAGCTCGGCATGGTCGAATCGCTGCGCGTCGACCACGACGATGTGGTGCACCTGACCGTGCTGCTGACCATCGCGGGCTGCCCGATGAAGAGCACCATCGAGCGTGACGTGACCGCCGCCGTGACCTCCGTCCCGGGGGTCTGCGGCATCGACCTCACCCTGGGCGCGATGACCGACGAGCAGCGCGCCGAGATGAAGAAGCAGCTGCGCGGCGGTGTCGCCGAACGGTCGATCCCATTCGCCGACCCGGGCAACCTGACCCAGGTCATCCTGGTCGCCTCCGGCAAGGGCGGCGTCGGCAAGTCGTCGGTCACGGTCAACCTGGCGCTGGCGTTGGCCGAGCAGGGCAAAAACGTCGGGGTCCTGGACGCCGACATCTACGGCCACTCGATCCCGCAGATGCTGGGGGTGGCTGAGGAGACCCCGACATCGCTGGACGGGATGATCCTGCCGGTGCCCACGCTTGGGCTGAAGGTGATCTCGATGGGCATGCTGAAGGCCAGTCGCGATCAGGTGATCGCGTGGCGCGGGCCGATCCTCGACCGGGCGCTGCACCAGTTGCTGTCCGACGTCTACTGGGGCGACCTGGACTTCCTGTTGCTCGACCTGCCGCCAGGCACCGGTGACGTCGCCCTGTCGCTGGGACAGAAGCTGCCCAACGCCGAGGTGCTGGTGGTGACCACCCCCCAGCAGGCGGCCGCCGAGGTCGCCGAGCGGGCCGGCACGATGGCGTCGATGATGGACCAGAAGGTGATCGGCGTGGTCGAGAACATGAGCTACCTCGACGTCGACTGCCCGCACTGCGGGCACAGCCACCGCGTCGACGTCTTCGGCTCCGGCGGCGGCGCCGAGGTGGCCAGCACGTTGACCACCCGGCTCGGCTACGACATCCGGCTGCTGGCCGAGATCCCGCTCGACCCCGCCGTCCGGGTCGGTGGCGACGAGGGCTTGCCTGTCGTGGTCGGCGAGGCGGGACGTCCGTCGGCGGTGGCACTCACCGAGTTGGCGACCATGCTGGCCCAGCGGCGCCGCTCGCTGGCCGGCCGGTCGCTCAATCTGACCCCGGTTGGTTAGGACGCCGTGCACGTCCACGGGGGCCCAGCCTGAGTACAGGCTGGGCCCCCGCTGTCGCACGTGGCTCAGAGTCCGGCAGCAGCGTCCTCGGGCACCTCGAGATCCTCGCCCGGATTGATCTCCGGCCGGACGATCAGCACATCGCAACCGGCCCGCTTGAGCACTTCCTCGGCGGTGGATCCGAGCAGCCGATCGACCAGCGTGCGGTCCTGCACCGAACCCAGCACGATCAAGTCGGCCCGCTGCTCGACGGCTGTGGCAACCAGGACCTCAGCCGGCTCGCCATCGATCAGCAGGGCGGCGGTCACCGTGGCGCCCTCGGCGCCGGCCACGATCATCGCCTCACTCAGCGCCTGGCTTGCCGCGTTCCGTCCGAGCACCTGTCCGATGCGGGTATCTCCGCCGAGGGTGGTGACGTTCTTGGCCTCGTCCCGGCGTGACAGCCTGGAGTAGGCGCAGGCGATCACCAGGTTGGCGTCGTCGTGCCTGGCCAGCCAGGCGGCGCGTCCGACGGTGGGTCCGGCCAGCGACGAGCCGTCGGTTCCCACCACAATTGTTCGATAGTCCTTCATGCTCATCGAGCTCACTCCTTGTCAGTGCCCGGCCATCGGCATGGCGGCCACGTCGTCGACGTCCCGGACGGCCCTGGGCTCCTTGATCCAGAGCATCACCACAGCTGCGATCGCCAGGAAGGCCGCCGCGAACAGCAGCGCATTGCCGGGGTTGTTGCCGAGCAGGGTGCTGTAGATCCAGCCGAAGCTGACCGACTCGATCAGCATCGGGATCACGATCATCATGTTGATGATGCCCATGTAGACGCCGAGCCGGGTGGAGGGGACCATCCGCACGGCCATGATGTAGGGCACGCCCATGATGGACGCCCAGGCGATGCCGAAGCCGATCATCGGAATGAAGATCAGGTACTGGTTGGTCAGGAACGGCACCGTGGCAAGGCCGGCTGCCGCCAGCAGCAGGCAGGCGCAGTGCACCAGCTTCGCGCCACGCTTGCGGGCGAAGGCGACCAGTCCGAACGCGACGCAGAACGTCACGATGTTGTACCAGCCGTTCACCAGGCCGGTCCAGGCGACCGCTTCCTCCTTGCCGTCGTCGGTCTGCGGGAACATGTTCTGCGCGACGGTGAGTGCGATGAACTGCCAATAAATGGACAGGCCGTACCACTGGAAGAAGTAGACCAAGGCCAGCTTGCGAAGCTCGACCGGCATGTCCCGGATGGCTTCTCCGATCTCGGACAATGCCGCGCCGAAGCCGCCCTTCTTGGCGCGCAGCGCAGCCAGTTCCTCGGGGCTGGGCGGGATCTCGGGCGTGCGCAGGATGGAGATCAGCACCGATCCGATCGAGCAGACCGCGCCGAGCATGAACGAACCCAGCACCCAGTAGGGGATGCCTGCCGCGGTCCCGCCCTCGATGAACTTCTGAAAGACGAACAGCGAGACATTGGCCAAGGTGATGCCGAGGCCGGTGAAGAACGACTGGGCGAGGAAGCCCTTACCCAACTGTGAGGGTGGCAACTTGTCGGCGATGAACGCGCGGTAGGGCTCCATCGCGGTGTTGTTGCTGGCGTCCAGCAGCCACAGCAGCAGCACGGCCATCCACACCGCCGTGACGAACGGGAACAGGAACAGGCAGAGGCTGCAGCCGATAGCGCCGATCAGGAAGAACGGCTTGCGGCGTCCCCAGCGCGGGCTCCAGGTCCGGTCCGACAGTGCCCCGATCAGCGGCTGGATCAGCAGGCCGGTGATCGGTCCGGCCAGATTGAGGATCGGCAGGTCCTCCGGGTTGGCGCCGAGGAACTCGTAGACCGGGTTCACCGCGGTCTGCTGCATACCGAAGCTGTACTGGATACCGAAGAAGCCGAAGTTCATCACCAGGATCTGCGGCATTGTCATCAGCGGCTTGGTCCGCACGATGCTGGCGTTCTGGACGTTTGCTGCATCCGTGCTCATTGGGCACCTCCCCCGGTGCGAGCCAGGTAGTCGGCCAATCTGGTCATTTCCTTCTCCCAGCCCTCGCCGTGCCAACCGGCCACGTCGGGTTCGTAGGGGCCCTGGATGATGCGCACCAGGGTGTTGTCACGTCCCATCCGGGTGAACTCGACGCGCAACTCGAGCGGGACGGTGGGGTCGATGCCGGGGTCGCCGGTGATGGTCTCGCGCGAGACGAACACGTCCGGCTCGAAGTACTCGGTGTAGACCCCGTCGGTGCCGACCCGTGTGGTCGGGTCGGCGTCCCGCACCTTCACGTGGAAGTGCCGGCCACCCAGAGCCAGTTCGCCTCGCACGCTCTCGGCCTCGACATGCCAGCCGGGCGAACCCCGCCACTGGGCCAACTCCTCCGGTCTGGTCCACGCCTGGAAGACCCGCGCGCGGGGGGCGTTGAACTCCCGCTCGACGGTCACGATAACATTCGCTGTCACACGCCACCTCTTTGTGCGTTGGAGCTGCAACGGCGTGTGCATTTGCGCAGGCTCGTCCAGCCAGAGTGAAACTTTGCAGTGAGAGTGTGGCACGGAGGGGCACTCCTGCGCGATAGTCTGCGCAAAATTGCGGGGCCCTTCTTGCCCACTCGGCTACCTGAGGGCATCATGTGAGGCTGGCGAGCGGCATCAGGTCCGCAGGTCCCGGCCCTGGTGCGGGCAGGCTGACGAATAGGCTGGCAGGGTGATTGACGACGGCGTGGGCGCAGGGCCCGGTTCGGGCACGATGCCCCCCGGGCCGTCCGGGTCCCGCCTCCGACGCGCCAGCTTGGCCGACGTGGCGTTGCAGGCCGGTGTCTCGGTGGCCACCGCGTCTCGCTCGCTGCGGGGGGTCGATCGCGTCGCGACGGCGACCCGCGACCGGGTGCTGGATGCGGCGAACGAGCTCAACTACCAGCAGGTGACCCGCGCGCTGCCGGAGCCCGATCGCCCGCACACGCGCACGGTCGCCGTGATCGTGCCATTCTTCGCGCGCTGGTTCTTCTCCACCGTGACCGACGCGGCGCTCTCCCACCTGCGCGCACACGACTGCGACGTGCTGCTCTATCACCTGGGCAGTGCCGATGTGCGCGACGACTTCCTCACCAGGATCCCGTTGAGCGGGCGGGTCGACGGCATCCTGTCGCTGTCGATGCCGCTCACCGAGCAGCACACGTTGACGCTGCGGGCGCTGGGGCTGCCGCTGGTCAGCGTGGGCTCCCAGGTCGCGGGCTGCCCCTCGGTGGGCATCGACGATGTGGCTACCGCGGCCACCGCGGTCGATCACCTGCTCAATCTGGGCCACCAGCGGATCGGCTGGATTTCCGGCAGGGCCGACGATCCCCGATTCGAGTTCAGCAGCTCGTTGGAGCGCCGCCTCGGTTACGAGCAGGCGCTCGGCCGGGCGGGTCTCGAGTTCGACCCGCAGCTGGTGGTCGAGGGCTGCCACGGCATCAAGGGAGGCGTCGCCGCCATGGAAGAGTTGCTGGGACGCCCCGGCCTGCCGACCGCCGTGGTGGCGGAGTTCGACGAGTTGGCGATCGGTGCCCTGTGGACACTGGGACGGGCAGGGCTCCGGGTTCCCCACGACGTCTCGGTCATGGGTATCGACGACATGGACATGGCCCAGTACGTCAACCTCACCACCGTCGCGCAGGACGTGGCGGCCCAGGGACGTCATGCCGCCGCCGAACTCCTGCGGATGATGTCGGGAGAAGCCAATCCGGAGGGGGGTGCTCGGCACACGCTGCAGGCCACCCGGCTGGTGCTGCGCGACAGCACGGCACCGCCTCGATCCGACCGGCGCTCCGGCGCATCCTGAGCCCCGGCGGCCGTCGTTGCGATGCACAGCGGTCTCACAGCCGTGCGGGGGAATGACTTCAAGGTCGGCTGTGCTGACAATGGTGAGGCGTCCGGACGGTCCGGGCGCACGTCCGGCCCCCGTTTGGCCGGTCAACGAAAGGCCCGTGATGACCCAGCCCAACCCACGGCTCAGTTCACTGTTCGAGTTGGAGTATCCGCAGTCGGTGGGTGTCTACGACAGCTACCCGCAGGCCCAGGCGGCGGTTGATTTTCTCGCCGACGCGAAGTTCGCGGTGCAGAACCTCGCCATCGTCGGGACCGATCTCAAGTCGGTCGAGCGGGTGACCGGACGCCGAAACTGGGGCACGGTGCTGGTCACCGGGCTGCAGAGCGGCGTCTCCACCGGCCTGATGGTGGCGCTGATCCTGTGGTTCCTGCAGCCCAGCACCAACCCGCTGGCCCTGCTTCCCGGTGCGTTGTTGATCGGCATCCTGATCGGCATGGCGTTCGCTGCCATCGGCTATGCCGCGTCGCGCGGCAAGCGTGACTTCAACTCGATCAGCCAGACGGTGGCCAACAAGTACGAGGTGTTGTGCGAACACAAGGTGGCCGGCCAGGCCCGCGAGATCCTGGCCACGTCGCCCGGCGCCCGGGCGGCCGCCTTCGACCCGCGCAACGCCCAGCAGCAGCCGTGGCAGCAGGGCGCGGCCGGCCAGGGCGCGGCTGGTGCCGGCTGGGGACAGCAGCCGGGGCCCTACGCTGCCCAGCAGCCCGAGCAGTACGGCAGTCAGCAGTCGGGGCAGCCCTACGGTCAGCAGTCCTACGGTGAGCAGCAGCCGTCCGGCCAGCCCTACGGCCAGCAGCCGTCCGGCCAGCCCTACGGCCAGCAGCCCTACGGGCAGGTCTATGACCTGCAGGGCTACGACCAGCAGGGCTACGGCGCCGGGTACTCCGGCCAGCCGCCGGAGAGCCGGCAACCCGACGCGTCCCGGCCCGAGAACGTGAACCCGGCGGAGGCCGGCGCGAACCCGCCTGAGCCCGACGAGCATCAGCCGGAGGTGTCCGAGCCGGAGCAGTCCGGCGATGCGCCGGCGTCCGGGTCGGAATCGCCCGAGGGGGAGCGCCCGCGCGACGAGCGCTGATCGGCCCGACGAGCGGCCCGTCGGCGTTGCGGAGTGCCTGACTAGCGGGGCACCGGAATCAGAACTGCTGCTGCGGCGGCTGCTGGTTCTGCTCGTCGATGACGACGGTCTTGGCGATCTTGTCGGCGAACGTCTGCTTCTTGGCGTCCCACAGCGGGAACAGGAAGCCGATGAGGCAGATCGAGTCGAGGAAGTGCGCCACCGCCCGCAGGATGGCGGTGTTCTGCGGCGGGGTCTGACCGGTGTCCTCCATGACCACCCGGACCTTGGCGATCTTGTGGCCGAAGGAGTAGCCGGTCGTGGCCACCCGGTAGCCGGTGTTGTAGGCCAACCAGCCGACGGAAAGCAGTGTCGAGATCAGGTTGGCGCCGTACTCACCGTTGGGCATCAGCACGTTGATCAACAGGCCGATGACGATCGCGGGGCCGACGAAGTCGACCAGGGCGCCGAGCGCGCGCCGTCCCCAGGTCGCCAGCACGGGACCGCCGCCGTAGGGGTTGGGCTGGTAGCCGCCGCCCTGGGCGCCGTACGGGCTGGGGGCGCCGTAGGGACCAGGAGTGCCGAACTGACCCGGAGCCCCGTACTGGCCGCCGGCGTTCGGGTCGTAGCCCGGCTGCTGGCCGTAGCCGGGCTGCTGGCCGTAGCCGGGCTGCTGGCCGTAGGCGTCCTGGGTGGGTGCACCGTAGGACGGGGTTTGGCCGAACGACTGGTCGGGCGTGCTGGGCGCCTGGCCGTAGCCGGGTTGCTGGCCGTAGCCGCCGACGGGGTCATTGCCGGAGGGGGCGGAGTAGCCCTGC
Organism: Micropruina sonneratiae; assembly: GCF_025972045.1. Taxonomy (GTDB): domain Bacteria; phylum Actinomycetota; class Actinomycetes; order Propionibacteriales; family Propionibacteriaceae; genus Micropruina; species Micropruina sonneratiae. The sequence goes on from NZ_JAPDHX010000001.1 coordinate 386,378, forward strand.
TGCTGGCCGTAGCCGCCGGCGGGGTCACTGCCGGAGGGGGCGGAGTAGCCCTGCTGCTGGCCGTAACCGCCGGCGGGGTCGGCACCCGAGGAGCCGGATGGTGCGGCCGGCTGGCCACCGTCCCACGAGGGCGGGTTGTACCCGGTCCCCTGACCCGGCGCCGAATAGCCGGGCGGGTTGTAGCCGCCGCCGGCCGGGGCGTCCGAGCCGCTGGCACCCGATGGCGCGGGCTGTCCGGAGTCGTTGCCGGGCGGGGTGTAGCCGGGAGGCGTGTAACCGGGCGTCGAAGCACCCTGGTCGGAGCCGGAATCCTCGGGCTTGGGATCGTTGTTCCACGTCTGGTTGCTCACGTGTCTCTCCTGGGTTGAGATCAGGTGCAGCCGATCCTATGGCTGGGAAGGCCACTGGAGCCCAGTCTCGGAGCGCGACACCGAGGAATAATGGCGCCATGACCGCCGCGGAATCCGTCCCGGACGCCTTCAGCGCCGCCCGGGCGCTGCGGTCGCTGTCCAGTTTCGGCGCCGTCGGTGCCGGGCTGAGCGTGCTGGCCGCGACCACCGGGGTCGGGCTGCCCTGCCCGTGGCGGGCCATGACCGGCACATTGTGCCCGCTGTGCGGCGGCACCCATGTCGGGGTGGCCCTGCTGCACGGCGACCTGGCTGCGGCCTGGGCGGCCAACCCGTTCGTGCTGGCCGGTCTCGGCGTCCTGCTGGTGCTGGGCGTGCTGTGGCTGGTCGAGGCGCTCGGCGGGCCAGCCGTCCGGCCGCCGCGGGCGCTGCGGGGCCGGCCGGGGCTGTGGTGGGCCGTGATCGGGCTGGCCGGCCTGGTTTTCGCCGTGTGGCGCAACCTGTGACCCTGAAAACCGTGCACTCGTCGGCGCCTGCCGGCCCGGCCTAGCCGTGAGTTCGGACCGACGGGGTTGACGAGTGCACGGTTTTCAGGGTGACGCCGGTCAGCTGTCGGCCATGTCCCCGGCCAGGAACTCCGAGTAGGCGGGCAGGTCGAGCTGGCCCGACCCGGACACACCGATCACGATCACCGGTGAGGTGCCGTCGGCCGCCGCCTGCTTCGCCTCACGCAGGGCGCCGGCGATCGCGTGGTTCGACTCCGACGCCGGCACGATGCCTTCGGTGCGGGCGAACAGGACGCCGGCGGCGAACGCCTCGCGCTGCTTGACGCTGATCGCGTCCATCATGCCCAGGTGCTTGACGAAGCTGAGCAGCGGCGCCATGCCGTGGTACCGCAGCCCGCCGGCGTGCACCGGGTCGGGCACGAAGTCGGGGCCCAGGGTGTACATCTTCAGCAGCGGGGTCATGCCTGCGGTGTCGCCGAAGTCGTAGCGGTACTCGCCCTCGGTGAGCGACGGTGCCGCCTTGGGCTCGCACGCCACCAGCCGGGTGGACGTCCGGCCGTCCAGGTTCTCGCGCAGGAACGGCAGCGCCAGCCCGCCCAGGTTCGAACCGCCGCCGGCGCAGCCGTACACGACGTCCGCCGCACTCTCGCCGAACTCGGCCAGCTGGACCAACGCCTCCTGGCCGATCACCGTCTGGTGCAGCAGCACGTGGTTGAGCACCGAGCCCAGCGAGTAGGACGCGTTCGGATCGCCGGCGGCCACCTCGATGGCTTCCGAGATCGCCATGCCCAGCGACCCGGTGGTGTCGGGGAAACGCTCCTGGAACGACCGTCCGGCCTGGGTCAGGTCCGAGGGTGAGGAGTGCACGGTGGCGCCGAAGGTCTCCATCAGCACGTGCCGGTACGGCTTGCCCTCGTAGGAGGAGCGGACCTGCCAGATCTCGCAGTCCAGTCCGAACACGTCGCAGGCGAAGGCCAGCGCCGAACCCCACTGGCCGGCACCGGTCTCGGTGGTGAGCTTTGTCCGGCCCGCCTGCTTGTTGAAGAACGCCTGCGCGACGGCCGAGTTGGTCTTGTGCGAACCGACCGGCGAGGCGCCCTCGTACTTGTAGTAGATGCGGGCGGTGGTGCCCAGCTCCTGCTCGAGTCGCCACGCCCGGATCATCGGCGAGGGACGCCACAGGCGGTAGATGTCACGGATCTCCTGCGGGATCTCGATCCAGCGCTCGGTGCTGGCCTCCTGGGCGATCAGCCCCATCGGGAACAGCGGCTCCAGGTCGGGCGGCGTCAGCGGCTCGCGGGTCCCCGGATGCAGCGGCGGCGGCGGTGCCTCCGGCAGGTCGGCGACGATGTTGTACCAATGGGTCGGGATCTGGGATTCGTCCAGGACGACCTTCGTCTTCGTAGGTGCGCTCACCCGCGCGAGGGTAGCGAAGAACCGAGCCCGCCCGGTGCATGGCCCAGGGTGCGGGCCACCCCCTACGCTGAGCCGGTGAGCGAGTTGACGATCGTCGACCTGACCGCCCCGGACGAGCGCCCCGAATTGGTGGAGCAGACCTACCGGGCGGTGCTGCGGCCGTCGTTCAACACCGACGAGTTGTCCGGCGTCGAGGCGGTGCGTCCCCACCCGGGCCGGTTGCTCTCCGTGGCGTTGGACGCCGCCGGGGTGCCGGTGGCCGCCGCGGTCACCGAACTTGAGCCGGGCGGGATCAGCCTGCTGGGTTACCTGGCCGCGTCCCCCGCCGCTCGGGGCCTGGGCGCCGGCGGTCGGCTGATGGCGCATCTGGTGGAGTTCTGGACGGCCGGTGACTACCCGCTGGTGCTGGCCGAGGTGCACGACCCGCGGGGTCACGACGAGGCAGAGGACGAGCACCCCGAGGCTCGGCTGCGGTTCTACGGACGCGCCGGTGCGGCCGTGCTGGACGTGCCGTGGGTGCAGCCGGCGCTCTCGGCGGACGGCGCCCGGGTGCCCGACATGCTGCTGCTGGCCCTGCATGACTCCGGCCCGGTCGACTCGGCGGCCCTGGTGGCCTGGGCGCGGGACTACTTCACCGGCGCCGAAGGGGCGGGCTTCGAGGACGCCCAGGCCGCCGCCCTGCTGGCGCGGATGGCGCAGCGCGAGCAGATCCCGGTGCTGCCGCTGCAGCACTGGCGCCAGGTCGAACCGCTGGCCCGCGACTGACCCGCGCACCCCCTTGACCGCTCGTCCAATTACCGAGCGCGGGGGCCGGAAGGTTGGTGGGTGCCGCACTGGCGGACGCCGCGGCCGAGTACGGGGCGGTCAGTCCGGGGGTGCCTTGGCGACCCGCCAGGCACGCAGTCCCAGCCACCACAGCAGCGCGGCCGCCCCGAGGAGCACCAGGGTTTCGCCGATCCACACCGCGCGGTCCCCGGACAGTCCCCAGCCGTCGTTCACCCAGGTCAGGACGTCGATGACGCCGACCACGGCCAACACCGCCAGCAGGATCTCCAGTGGCCGCTGCCGGACACGCTGGGCCAGCTCCTCGGCGTCGGCGCGGGCGTGCTCGAGCCGCTCGGCCAGCGCGCGCTGGGTGCTCTGGGCCGCCTCCACCGTGGCGTCCAGGGAACGGCGCAGGTCGGCGACGCCGTTCAGCCCCATCAGGTGCTGCAGCACCTCACGGCCCTGCTGGTCCTTGGACAGGGTGTGCTCGTTGGCCCGGTCGACCAGCAGTTGGACGTGCCGGACGGCCCCGCTGAGCCGGTTGGCCAGTTCGGTGAGCTGCTCGGCGTCCAGCGTGGCTGGTTCGGCGTCCAGCGCGGCGCCCACCTCGTCCAGCACCCGGCGCAGCCATTGCTGGCGCCGCCAGTACACCCCGATCAGGCTGGACGCGTACTCGACCTGGGCCTGGGTGGCCACCGTGCGCCAGTGCGGCGCGGTCGGGACGAACAGGGCGGTCAGGTCGCCGGCGCACCAGACCAGCTCGCGCTGGATCCGCCCGGCCAGCGTGCGGCGCTGCCGCAACGCCGGATCGACGGCCGGGTGGGCGACCCAGCCCAACGCGCTCTGGGCCAGCGACCGCTGCGCGGTGAGCGCGGTCTGGACGCCCAGCACGCCCTCCAGCCCAGCCTCGTCGACCAGGGCCCGCCGGACGCCCCCGGGACCGATCGCCTCCGCCGTCGACACGGTGACCAGCACCTGGCAGTAGCGCGCCAGGAACCCCTCGGCCACCTCCAGATCGCGGCCCAGTTCCTCGTCCGGGCTGTGCTCGTGGGCGTGCGCCGCCCGGGCCAGGTCGGCGACGATCCGGGTGGCCACGCCGAGCAGCGAGGTGAACTCCGCGCCGTCGTCGACGCCGGGCGTCCGGGCCCGCAGCCAGACCCGCTCTGCCCCGGCGAACTGCCCGCCGCGACGGATGGCCTGCTCGAGTTCGTGCGGCGTCCAGGGCGCCGGGTCGTCGGACGCCACCGGCGCCACCACCCGGGTGTCGGTGCCCAGCCGCAGCTTGACGTAGTGGTTGCCCATGCCGCTGAGCCGGACGTCGACGTCGAGGCCCGCGTAGGTCACCCCGTCTGCTGTGGTCAGCATCAGCTCGTGGTCGGGGAACACGGCGCGGAACGCCCGGTAGTCCTGCTCCTGGACCGAGGACGAGGCCAGCCAGCCGTCCGAACGCGGCGCGTCGTCGATCACCACCCGCGCATCGGCGAGCAGGCTGACCGGCGACCAGGCGTCGTCGCCGGCCCGTTCCAGCGCGGCCATCAGCTCGGGCAGCACGTCGGTGCCGGTGGCCGCCACCGGCAGCCCGAACGGGTACAGGTAGGTCACCTCGGCCGAGGTCAGTTCGAGGGTCTCGGTGCCCGACTCCAGCGCGGCCGCGGCAGCCTCCAGCGGGATGCGCTGCGCCCGGATCTCGGTTCCGAACACCGACCACCGGCCCGCCGGACCGTCCTCGAACCGCCGGCAGCGCCGGGCCGCCTCGCGCAGCTCCGCCGCGACGGCGGCGTCGTCGTCGCGCCGCTCCAGGTTGGCCAGGAAGGCCGAGCCGGCCGGGATCACCGCCCCGGCGAGCAGGTCGAAGTACGGTGTCGTGCCGTCGAGGTCGTCCAGGACGAGGGCCAGCAGCGCGTCCAGCTGTCCCGCCAGGGCGTCCTCGAGCACACCCCCGTCGCGCTCGGCCGCCACCCGCCGGCGCAGGGACGAACCCCGCCGCTGGGCCTCGTCGAGGGCCGCGGCGGCCCGCTGCGAACGGACGCCGACCGCGCGCATAGCGCTTGCCGTCATCGCACCCTCGACCGCCAGCTCGGCCTCCACGCAGCCGAGCAACTCGGCAGCCAGACGCACCAGCTCGCGGCACCGCTCGGCGGCCACCGTGTCGCCCGTGATGCCGCCGCGGGCGAGGTCCTGCAGGGCCAGGCGCATCGCCGCGACCTCGGCCGCCACCACTGCGTACTCCCAGAACACGATCGTCTCGGCGTAGACGAAGACGGCGAAGGTGGCCCGGCAGCGGGCGCCCAGGTCGGTGTCGGCCGGCGGGAAGGCGTCGGTCATCGTGGCGAAGCTGTGGCTCACCACCGTGTCCCAGTCGATGGCGGCGCCGGGCGGGGTGGGTGCCAGGCCCAGTTCCAGCGACAACTCGTCGGCCTGCTCGTCGTAGACGGCCTGGCAGTACCGGGCCCAGAACCTGAGCAGGCCGCTCACGTCGACCGGGGTGCCGTCCGGGCCGTCCAGGTGGTCGAGCTCGCGGCCCAGCATCATCCGCAGCGCGGTGGCGTCCCGCCGGCGCAGATCGCGCCGGATCGGTGACCAGGCCTCTGAGTCGAGCGGATCGGGCAACGCCGCGGCGGACTCGGTCGGCATCTGCACACCCCCTCCACGTGCGGCACGACTGCGCGCGACACTAGCGGAACGCCCGCGTGCGGGGCAGCCAACTATCAACCGGGGCTTGCGACCCGGCCAGGGCAACGCGGTGCAGGGGCAGCCCTCACAGCCACTTGAATCGTCGGAACAGCAGGTAGAGCGTCAGCATCATCACGACGCTGACGCCCAGCACCACGAAGTAGCCGTAGCGCCAGTGCAGCTCGGGCATGTCGTCGAAGTTCATCCCGTAGATCGCGCCGAGCGTGGTCGGCACCGCCAGGATCGCCACGGCGGCCGAGATCTTGCGCATGTCACGGTTGTCGGCGAAACTCGCCCGGGCCAGCGCCGCCTGGAGGATGTTGGTCAGCTGATCCTCCAGCGCACCGATCGTCTCGCGGACCGCCTGGACGCGTTCGGCGAGTTCGCGGAAGTAGGGCCGGGCCTCCTCGGGTACGCAGGCGAACTCACGGCTCGCCAGCGCGTTGAGCGGCGCCCCGAGCGGCCCGACGCAGCGCCGGAACTCGATCAGCTCGCGCTTGATCTCGTACGGCAGCTCCACGTCGGCTCCGGCGGTCTCGCCGAAGGTGAGCTGCTCGCAGTCCTCGACGTCCTCCTCCATCTGGGCGGCCACCCGCTCGAAGTCGTCGATGGCAACCGACAGGCAGGCGTACAGCACCCGGGAAGGACCCAGCGGCATGTCGTCGGATTCCTGCTCGACCTCTGCCCGCACCTCCGGCATCCGGGACGGACCGCTGTGCCGCGACGTCATCACGAACCATTCGCCGAGGAAGATCATCAGCTCGCCGGTCGTCACGATCTCGCCGGCCTCGTCCTCGCCGCGGTCCTCGTAGGCGACGGTGGACACCACGACGAACAGGTTGTCGTCGAAGCGCTCCAGCTTCGAGCGCCGGTGCCCGTGCACGGCGTCCTCGATGGCGAGCTCGTGCAGGCCCAACTGGCCGCCGAGGGTCTCCATGGTGTGCTCCGACGGCTTGTGCAGACCGATCCAGACGTAGCCGTTACCGGCTCTGGCCGCCTCGACGGCGGCGGTGATGTTGACCGACGGGCACGGCCGGCCGCCCTTGTAGCGCATCCAGACCAGTTCGGCAGGGTGCCGCTCGCCCCGCGCCCCGGCGGTGGAGTGCGGAGCGTCCCAGTTGTTGGCGTTGACCGTCATGGCGACCTCCTCACCTGGAATCGGCCCGGACGCGACGTCCGGACCGCACCCGATCGTAGGCCGGGTTCAGCCGTTGTCGAGGATGCGGGCCATCCAGGCTTCGACGTCGTCGGCGCTGCGGGGCAGCCGCGCCGATAGCACCTCGCAGCCGTCCTGCGTGATCAGCACGTCGTCCTCGATCCGGACGCCGATGCCGCGCAACTCCTCGGGCACCAGCAGGTCGGTGGACCTGAAGTACAGCCCGGGTTCGACGGTGATCACCATGCCGGGGGCCAGGGTGCCCTCGCGGTAGTGCGAGTTGCGGGCCTGGGCGCAGTCGTGCACGTCGATGCCGAGGTGGTGCGAGGTGCCGTGCACCATCCAGCGCCGGTGGTGACCGCCGTTGTCTGGGTCGAGTGTCTGCTCGACGCTCACCGGCAGCAGCCCCCACTCGTGCAGGTGTTCGGCGATCACGCGGATCGCGGCGTCGTGCACGTCGGAGAAGGTCGCACCCGGCCGGGCGGCGGCGATGCCGGCGGTCTGGGCGGCCAGCACGGCGTCGTAGACCCGGCGCTGCGCCGGTGAGAACGTCCCCGTCACCGGCAGGGTGCGGGTGATGTCGGCGGTGTAGAGGCTGTCGCGTTCGACGCCGGCGTCCAGCAGCAGCAGGTCGCCGGGGCGCAGATCGCCGTCGTTGTCGATCCAGTGCAGGGTGTTGGCGTGGTCGCCGGCGGCGGCGATCGTGTCGTAGCCGACCGCGTTGCCGGCGTGCCGGGCGTACAGCCCGAACACGCCCTCGACCCAGCGTTCGCCGCGGCCCCGCCGGACGGCCTCGGGCAGCGAGGCGACCACGGCCTCGAAACCGTCGGCAGTGGCGTCGCAGGCGGCCCGCATCTCGTCGGCCTCGAAGGCGTCCTTGACCAGGCGCAGCTCGCTGAGCGCCACGGCCAGTTGTTCGTCGGCGTCGGCGTCGGAGCTGGCGCCGATGCTCGCGCGTTGTGCGGTCAGCGACGCGGTCAACTCGGCGTCCGCGTCGGCGACGACCAGCACCCTGGTGGCACCGGCGTTCTTGGACAGGGCGTCCGGCAACTGGCTGAGCGGTGCGCAGGCGAGACCGGTCAGCGCCTCCATCTCGGGCAGGGACTCGCGCTGGCCCACCCACATCTCGCCGTAGCGGGCGTCGGCGTAGAACTCGGGGTCGGTGCGCGGGGCCCGGGGCTTGAAGTACAACGTCGCGTCGTGGCCCTGGTCGGTGGGTTCGAGGACGAGCACCGCGCCCGGTTCGCGGTCGGTGCCCAGCCCGGTCAGGTGCGCGAACGCGGAATGCGGGCGGTAGCGGTAGTCGGTGTCGTTGGAGCGCACCTTCAACTCACCGGCCGGGATGACCAGCCGGTCGCCGGGGAACTGGGCGCTGATCGCCTGTCGGCGGGCCGCGGTGAAACAGGTCGCCGGCAGCGGCTGGGGCGGTTGGTCGGAGTAGGGCGCCCACCCGGTCGGGATGAACTCCTTGAACGGTTCCGAGAAGCGGGTCTGCCGATTGGGCAGCTGCTGGTCCTCACCGCTCTCCGGTGGCGCGATGGAGGTCGGGTCGGGGGTGGACGCCGGGGTCGTCTGGTCGGTCATGGCTCAGCTGTTCCACCGCAGCATCGCCCAGGACTCCTTCTCGCGGCCCAGGATGGAGATGCTCGCCACCTCGACGGGGAAGGCCTGGCCGAAGATCAGCGGGAAGTCCATCCAGCACAGGGCCAGCACTCGCGAGGCGTGTCCGTGGCCGAAGCAGATCGCCTTGTCGACGCCCGAGGCGCGGACCCGGTGCACGACCCGGGTGAGTCGTTCGCGGACCTGGTCGGCGGTCTCTCCGTTGGGGACGCCGTTGAACCACAGCCGCCAGCCCGGGTGGTGGTTGGTGCGGATGTCCTCCGACGTCTTGCCCTCGTAGTCGCCGTAGTTCCATTCCTGCAGGTCGTCGGTGACCTCGGGCTCGGTGAAGCCGGCCAGTTCTGCCGTGCGGCGCGCCCGCAGCCGGGGACTCGCCAGCACCAGCCCGAACTCGCTCGGGTCGAGACGGGTGCGCAGCGCCCTGGCCTGCTCCTCGCCCTGCTCGGTCAGGTCGAGGTCGGTGTAGGAGGTGTGCTGGCCGGACTTGCTCCATTCGGTCTGGCCGTGACGGACGAGGTACAGCAGAGTCATGGGTTCATCTAACCCCCTCCGGGCCGGGTGCGCAGCCCGGTCGGCGTCCGGGGCGACCCGCTAGAGTCGGAGGCCACAACTCCAGGAGGTCGGAATGCAGGCTGCTGCCACCGCTCAATCGAAGCTGCTGGACGTGCAGTCGGTCGACACCGCGATCGCGCAACTGGAGCACCGCCGCCGGTCGCTGCCCGAGTTGGCCCTGATCGCCGAGAAGCAGCAGGAGCGGCGCCGGCAGGGTGAGGAGCTGATCGCCGCCAACACCGCCGTCAGCGACCTGGAACTCGAACTCGACAAGGCAGAGTCCGACCTCGAGCCGGTGCGGCAGCGGCTCGAGCGCGACCAGCAGCGGGTGGACTCCGGCAGCGTCACCGACCCCAAGCAGCTCAACGCGCTGCTGGACGAGATCGCCCACCTGAAGCGCCGGATCAGCGACCTCGAGGACGTCCAGCTCGAGGTGATGGAACGGCACGAGCAGGCCACCGCCGTGCGGGACGGGATCACCGCCGCCCGGGCCGCGGGTGAGGGCGAGCTGCGGGCCCTGCTGGCGGCGCGTGACGAGCAGTTGGGCGAACTGGACGCCGAACTGGCCCAGCACCGCGGCGTCCGTGAGGCGGCGGCGGCGCAACTTCCCGCCGAGCTGCTGGACCTTTACGATCGGATCCGCGCCAGGAGCGGCGGCATCGGGGCGGCGGCGCTGGTGCGCCGGCGCTGCTCGGGCTGCCAACTGGAGGCCAACTCGTCCGATCTGGCCCGCTACCGGGCGGCGGCGGCCGACGAGGTGCTGCGCTGCGAGGAGTGCAACCGCATCCTGGTCAGGACGGCGGACTCCGGCCTGTAGGCCGGGCCGGTACCAGTCGCCCGGGGCCGCTCCGCCGCGGCGTCCGTTCTCAGCAACGCCGACCACTGGCAGGAACCGTGGCTACTTTCGTGTTGTGACGCGAAAGTAGTCACCGTTCCCGAGAACACTGGGCGTTGCAGAGAACCACCCACCCCCGGCGACCAGGTATCAACCAGCCGCCGCGGCATTACCTTGAGACATGCGGTTCCGGTCACGCTCGGTTCGGGGCATCCGGGCCTACGCCGTCTGCGGCGTGAACACCGTCTCGTTCGCGTTCACCGCGACAGACTTCGCCCGCAAGGGCCTGCTGGGCTTCTGCGTCGAACGCGCCGCCGAGGGCGGGCCCTTTCTGTGGTTGCGCGGCTTCAAGGTGTTCCGCTCGCTGGTGCCCGACCCGAAGCCCGAGGACGACGTGTCCACCTACACCCACCCGATCCAGGCGCTGGTCTGGGACGACTTCACGCTGCGCCCCGGCACCACCTACACCTATCGCTTCCACCCGATGCGCGGGACGCCGGCCAAACCTCGCCGGAACCTGCCGATCGTGATCACCGTGCGCAGCGAACCGCTGCTCGGCGGCGTCCACGACGTCATGTTCAACCGCGGGGTCGCCTCCAGCCAGGCGTACATGCGGCAGTTCGCCGGCAAGCCGCCGGACGAGCAGCCCACCCCGGAGCGACGCCAGGCCGCCCTCGACTGGCTGAGCCGCGACCTGGACGAGGTGCTGCTCGGGGTGATCGGTGCCGCCGGACCCGGTGACGCCCTGCACGGCGCGTTCTACGAGTTCACCTACGCTCCCGTCCTGGACGCCCTCGTCGCGGCCGCCGGACGCGGTGCCGAGGTCAGGCTGGTCGTCGATTTCAAGGATGTCGGCGGCGGTCCCCGTGCCGCCAGCGTCGCCGCGATCGCTGCGGCGGGCTTCCCCGAGGGAACCATCATTCCCCGCGAGGCTCGGGTCTCCGCGATCGCCCACAACAAGTTCCTGGTGGTCAGCCGGGAGGGTCTGCCCACCGCTGTGTGGACGGGCTCCACCAACCTGACGATGGGCGGGGTGCACGGCCAGTCCAACGTCGGTCACCTGGTCAACGACGCCGCCGTGGCCGCCAGGTACCACGAGTACTGGGCCCTGTTGGCCACCGATCCCGGCGGACGCCGCGAGGACGCCGCCGCGGCGAAGCGGGCCGCCAACGCCGCCTACCTGGCCGCCGTCACCGCACTCAGCCCGGCGCCGGCCGACCGGGCCGGGGTGGCGTCCGGGACGACGCCGGTCTTCAGCCCGCGCACCGACCTGGGCGCGCTCGAGCTGTACGCCAGGCTGATCGGCGCCGACGCGACGTCACTGGTGTGCGCCACCTTCGCCTTCGGCATCGCCCAGCAGATCCAGGACGCCGCCGCGGCCGGCACCCCCGACGGACCGCTGCGGTTCTTCCTGCTGGAGGCGCGCGGGACGGCGACGGTGCGGCTGGACGCCAGCCGGAACGTCTACCAGGCCTGGGGCTCGGAACTGAACCACCCGCTCGGCCGCTGGGTGGCCGAGACGACCACCCGTGAGCTCGGCCTGAACCGGCACGTGGCCTACATCCACGACAAGTTCCTGCTCTGCGACCCGCTCGGGCCCGACCCCGTCGTCGTCACCGGCTCGGCCAACTTCTCCCGCGCCTCGACGCTCGACAACGACGAGAACATGATCATCGTCCGCGGCGACCGGCGCGTGGCCGACATCTACTTCACCGAGTTCAACCGCCTGTTCTTCCACTACTACTTCCGCTCGGTGGTGTCCCGGGTGACGTCGGGCGACGACGCCCCGGCGTCCGACCAGCACGCGATGAACCTGGTCGAGGACGACACCTGGACGGCCAAGTACGCGCCGGGCACGCTGCGCGCGAAGCGGGTGGCGAAACTGGCCGAGATGGCGGGCCCGGAGCAGGGCTGAGCGGGCGTGTTGAACCACTTTGTGGTTGATTGGGGAGCGCTTGCAGGCCTCGCCCGTCGCTGAGAACCGCTTTATGGTTGATATCAATACCCACCGGGGGTATCCATATCCACCACAAAACGGTTCCAGTGCTCAGGGGTGCCGATCAACGTGCTGATATCAACCACAAAGTGGTTCGAGGCCGAGCTGTCGTAACAGCCCGGCTTCGGGGTGCGCCGGATTGGCGGGCGCAGGCTCAGCGCCCGGCGTCCGACACCAGGTGCGCGGTGCCGGCGGTGACCGCGGTGACGGCCAGCACCGAGGGCCAGGCGCCGATCTTCTTCGCCAGCGGGTGCGAGGCCCCGAACGCCGTCACGTACAGCGCCGCCAGTCCAAGCGCGCCCGGCCAGCTGTGCCGGGCCAGCCAGGTGCGCCCGGCCCAGGCGCCGGCGAGCCCCAGCAGCACGCCGCCCAGCGGTCGCACGCCGGTCTCGCGGGCGGTCAGCCACCCGCCGATCAGGCCGACGGTGGTGACGGCGGCGGTGTTCACGTCCCTGGCAGCTTTCATGCCCCCAGCCTAGGGGCCCCGGTCGGGCCCAGCGGGGCGCCGCGGGCGGCGCGTACTAGGGTGAGCGCAGGTGGAGTCAGGGGGTCTGGATGGGCGCCTTCTCGGGTGTCGGGCTGGTGCTGGGCCTGGTCATGTTCCTGATCTCGTTCGCTCCGAGCCTGCTGCCGCGGCAGTGGCTGTGGCAGGGCCTGGTGGGCGGCTTCAGCGCCGCGGTGGGCTACCTGATCGGCACCGTGGCCGAACTGACCGCGGACGCCCTGTTGCGGCTGGTGGGCCTGGAGGTCCAAGTCCACTGGAGGCCGCCGGGCGGCTTCCTCATCCTGGGTGCTCTCGGCATCGCGCTGCTCATGCTGGCCTGGTGGTGGTCGGTCCGCGAGCACCGGGTCACGGCTCGCCTGGTCGACATGCCGCAGCGCCCGATGTGGCACGACATCGCCGCCACTGTGGTGGCCCTGGTCGTGTTGGCCGTCCTGATGGGGCTGATCGCGCTGGTGCTGCTGCTGGCCACCTGGATCAGCCGCGGCCTCGACCTGTTCCTGCCCTCGCTGCTGTCGGCGCTCGCCGCCATCGTGGTGGCGTTCCTGGTCGTCCGGATGGTGAACCGGATGGTCGTCCACCGGGCGCTGGCCCGGGTGTCGCGCCAGGCCGACCGGCTCAACCGGCGGCGTCCGCAGGGCCTGACCGCCCCCGAGTTGCCGACCCGTAGCGGTTCGCCCGACTCGGCCCAGCAGTGGGACGCTCTCGGCCGGCGCGGCCAGATCTTCACCGCCTGCGGCCCGCTGGCGGCCGACATCGCGGCCGTCACCGGTGCACCCGCGGTCGAGCCGATCCGCGTCTACACCGCGCTCGGAGACGTGCCGGCCCGGCCCGACGCCCACGACAACGCCGTCGAGGAAGCGGTCGAGACCGCGATGGCGGAGGTACGCCGCACCGGAGCGCTGCAGCGGGGCACCCTCGTCGTCGACACCCCGGCAGGCCGCGGCTGGGTGGACGAGTTCTCGGTGCAGGCGGTCGAGTACCTGACCGGCGGCGACTGCGCCACGATCTCGGTCCAGTATTCGAAGCTGGCCAGCGCCTTCGTCTTCATCGCCGACCGGGAAACCCCGCGGAACTGCGCCCGGGCCCTGCTCCGCGCGCTCGAGGAGGCCATCGCCGAGCTGCCCGCCGACCGGCGTCCGCGGGTGTACGCCAGCGGCGAGTCGCTGGGCTCCTACGGGGGCCACGGGGCCTTCATCGACGCCGCGGACATGCTGGCCCGGCTGGACGGCGCCGTCTGGGTCGGGACGCCTGGCTTCACCCAGATCCACCGCGACCTGACCCGGTCCCGGATGCGCGGCTCGCCCGAGATCACCCCGGTGATCGACAACGGCCGGCACTTCCGCTTCGTCACCAAGCCCACCGAGCTGGTTGCGGACGCCTACGGCCGGGCGCTGGGCCCGTGGGAGAGCCCGCGGATCGTCTACGCCCAGCATGCGTCGGACCCGATGTGCCGGTTCACCGGCGACCTCGCCTGGCGCGAGCCCGACTGGATGCGCGAACGGGCCGGCAGCGACGTCAACCCGTCGCTGCGCTGGTGGCCGCTGGTCACCTGGTTCCAGACCTGCACCGACATGCTGACCAGCCTGGACACCCCGGCCGGACACGGGCACATCTACGAGGACGAACTGGTGCCGCTGTGGGCGGCGGTGCTGCGGCGCACCGACGCCCCGCTCACCGCGATCGTCGAGGCGATCAAGGTTTCGGTCTCCCGGTTGCGCCGGCCGAACCGGCTGGCCGGCGGCGGGTCGTCGGGCTCGACCACGGCGTCCGGCCTCGATCCTGGGCCGCAACTGCGCGGCGCCGAACCGGCCGGCTCGGGCTACGACGTGCTCGCCGGCTGACAACGGCCCCCACACCACTAGGGTGAACGCGAACCTGAACGGAGGTCACCGATGCCCAGCCGTCTCGTCGCCTTCCTCGAGGAGGTGCCCGCCCCGCTGCGTGAGGGGCTCGCCCAGCTCCGCTCCGAACTCGGCGTGCCCGACGGTTTCGACCCCGAGGTGATCGAGGCCGCCCAGCGGGCCGCCGACGGCGTCCGGCTGCCCGACGCCGACCTCACCGGGGTGCCGTTCGTCACCATCGATCCCGAGGGTTCGATGGACCTCGACCAGGCCCTGCACATCGAACCCGAGGGCGAAGGCTTCCTGGTGCGCTACGCGATCGCCGACGTCGCTGCGTTCGTCGAGCCCGGCGGCGTGATCGACGACGAGTGCCACCAGCGCGTCGAGACGCTGTACGCACCGAGCCGGCGAACCCCGCTGCATCCCGAGATGCTCAGCGAGAACGCCGCCAGCCTGCTGCCCGACCAGCTGCGCCCGGCCCTGGTCTGGGAGTTGCACCTTGACGCTGCGGGCGCCCCCACCCGCACGTCGGTGGCGAGGGCCAGGGTGCGCAGCCGCCGCCGCTACTCCTACGCCGAAGTGCAGCAACTGCTCGACTCGGGGCAGGCCGACGAGGTGCTGCAGCTGCTCGAGAGGGTGGGCCGGCTGCGCGAGCGGGCAGAGGTCGAGCGCGGCGGCGTCAGCCTCAACGTGCCCGAGCAGGAGGTGAGCGTCGAGGGCGGCACCTGGACGTTGCAGTTCCGCAGCAGCCTGCCGTGCGAGGGCTGGAACGCGCAGATCTCGCTGCTGACCGGCATGGAGGCCGCGCGGATGATGCTGGCGGGCCGGGTGGGCATCCTGCGTACCCTTCCACCCGCCGAGGACCACGCCGTCAACCGATTGCGGCGCACCGCACAGGGTCTCGGCATCTCGTGGCCGCAGCGGCAGTCCTACCCCGACTTCGTCCGCGGTCTCGACCCGGGCGTCCCGCGCGAGGCGGCGATGCTGAACTCCTGTACCACGCTGTTCCGGGGCGCCGGTTACGACGCCTTCGACGGCACCGCGCCGCGGGGGATCGAGCACGCCGCCATCGCCGCGCCGTACGCGCACGTCACCGCGCCGCTACGCCGGCTCGCCGATCGCTACGCAGGGGAGATCTGCGTCGCGCTGTGTGCCGGCGAGCCGGTGCCGCAATGGGTGCTGGACGCCCTCGACGACCTGCCCAACGAGATGGAGGACTCCGCGCGCCGGTCGAGCCGCTACGAACGGGGCATCGTCGACCTGGTCGAGGCGATGGTGCTGGCGTCCCGGATCGGGCAGGAGTTCGCCGGGCTGCTCATCGACGTCGACCCCGACCGTAAGGCCGGACGCCTGCAGTTGCCCGAGCCGGCCGTGGAGGCCCGGGTGAAGGGCGCCCGGCTGCGGCTGGGCCAGGAGGTGCGGGCGATCCTGGTCGCCGCCGACCTGATCAGGGGAAAGGTGGATTTCCGCGTCTTCGGCTGAATGGGCGTCCGAGGTGTGGGGACATGCAACGACCCCGGAGGCGTCCATCTCCGGGGCCGTGCGGAACGCTCAGTCGCGACCGTAGCGGTCCTCCCAACGGTCCTCTTCGCGCTCGGTGGCGTAGCGCTGCTTCACGGTGTCGGTGCCCGAGCCGCCGTAGAGCCGGTCGCTGCCCGGGCCGCCCTCGATCAGGTCGTGGCCGGATTTGCCGAACAGGGCGTCGTTGCCGCCCTCACCCTCGATGTGGTCGTTGCCGGTGCTGCCGTTGATCCGGTCGGAGCCCGAGCCGCCCTCGAGTTCGTCGTGGCCCGAGCCGCCGTGGATGTAGTCGTCGCCGCTCTCGCCGTCGATCTCGTCGTGGCCGGAGCCGCCGAAGAGCCGGTCGTTGCCGGAACCGCCCTCGATCTCGTCGTCGCCGGAGTCGCCGCAGATGATGTCGTTGCCGCCCTTGCCGTCGATCTCGTCGTCACCGCCGAGGCCGACGATGACGTCGCGGCCGCTGGTGCCGTTGATCTCGTCGTCGCCGTTGGTGCCGACGATGGTGGCCCGGTGGCCGTCGCAGTAGTAGGTCGCCGCCTCGGCGGTGGTGGCGCCGAACGCACTCAGGCCGAGGCCCAGGCCGACGGCGACGGGCAGCACGGCCCAGCGGCCGAGTCGGGTGATGGTGGGGGACATGGTGACTCCTTGGCGTCATTGGCCGGGCGCTCTGCCCGCTTGCCGAGTACTCAACCAACGGCGAATGAAACGCCGGTGACGTCCCGATGAGGAACCCCTCATCAACCCCGTGCGGCGGGCACCGGTCCGAGTGGGGAGCGGAAGACCGCCAGGAAGTCGGCGACGGCGTCGACATCGCCGTGCACCTCGAGGAGCCCGGAGCGTTCGGCGTCCGCCGGGTCGAGGCCGTGCCACAACACCCGGGTCAGGACGGCGGGGGTGGTGACGATCCTGGCCGTGGGCGTCCGCTCGCCGCTCGCCGGGCCGGGGTCACGGCTCACGTCCAGGCGCTCATCGGTGATCACCACGGCGAACTCCTCACCGGACAGCTCGAGTACCACCCGCAGGTCGACCCCCGGGGCGCGCTCGGGGCGGAACACGGTGAGCAGAGCCACCGCGGTGGCGTCCGGGCTGAGGGCGGGCGGGTGCTCCGGCAGCGGCAGCCGGCTGCCGAACCTGCCCAGGGCCACCAGCACCGGCTGCAGCTCGCGGCCATGGTCGGTGAGCCGGTACACGCGCGGACGTCCCGGGCCGGTCAGCTGCGCACGCTCGGCGAGCCCGGCCGCCTCCAGGTCGCGCAGTCGCTGGGACAGCATGTCGGGGGCGACCCTGCGCAGTGCGTGTTGCAGGTCGGTGTAGCGCTTCGGGCCCAGCAGCAGCTCGCGGACGATCAGCAGCGTCCACCGGTCGCCGACGGTGTCGAGGGCCCGGGCGATCCCGCAAGAGTCGTCATAGCTGCGCACACCAGCATTGTACAATCCAAGCAATTACTTGGAAAAACCTAGCTTAGAGTCCTAGAGTGCCGGGCATGAGCGAACGCGACGGATACCCCCACGGCGTGCCCTGCTGGGTCACCTGCCTCTCCCCGGACGTCGAGACGTCCATGGCCTTCTACGGGCGGCTCTTCGGTTGGTCCTTCGATTCCAGTTCCGGGGGGTACGCGGTGGCGCTGCTGCGCGGGCGCGAGGTGGCCGGCATCGGGCCGATCGAGCAGGCCGGCGAGGACGCCACCGCCGCCTGGATCACCGAGGTCCGGGTCGACGACGCCGACCGAGCCGCGCAGGCGGCGGTCGAATCCGGCGGCCGGGTGCTGGACGGGCCGATGGATCTGTCGCCGGCGTCCATTCTCGTGGTGCTCGCCGACCCCGCCGGGGCGGTGCTGTGCGCGTCGCAGGACGCCGGCCGCAGCGGCGCGCAACTCGTCAACGAGCCCGGCGCCTGGTCGATGAGCAGCCTCACCGTGCCCGACCTGGCCGCGGTCGAGGGCTTCTACCAGGGGGTGTTCGGCTGGCAGCGGCAGCAGAGCGGGCCGGCGTGCCTGTGGCGGCTGCCCGGCTACGTCGGCGGCGAGCCGATGCAGCCGGTGTCCCGCGACGTGATCGCGGTGGGCGGCGAAGGTGCCGAGGGGCCCGGCTGGGGCATCGACTTCTGGACCGGCGACGTGGACGCTGCGGCCGACGCGGCGTCCGACGCCGGCGGTGCGGTGCTCGAGGAGCCCGCAGACGTGCCGGGCCTGCCGTTCCGCTCGGCGCGGCTGGCAGACCCGTTCGGGGCGTCGTTCACGGTGAGCCAGCTGATGCTCTGAGCCCGCGATTCCGCGCGCCGAGCCGAGGCCGTAGGCTGGTCGGGACGAGTCGGCCGGGTGATCGCGGCAGCAATGCCGAGGAAAGTCCGGACTCCACAGGGCAGGGTGGTGGGTAACACCCACCCGGGGTGACCCGCGGGAAAGTGCCACAGAGAACAGACCGCCGCCGGCGACGGCGGTAAGGGTGAAACGGCGGTGTAAGAGACCACCAGCACCCCGGGTGACCGGGGTGGCTAGGCAAACCCCACCCGGAGCAAGACCAAGAAGGGTGTCGTGCCTTCGGGCCAGGCATCCGCGGACGCCGTCCGAGCGCTGCCCGCGCGAGGCGTCCGGGTAGGTCGCACGCCCTCGGGCGAAGGCGGTTGGCAACAGCCGTCGCAGATGGATGATCACCGGCCCTCGGGCCACAGAATCCGGCTTACAGGCCGGCTCGTCACTCAATGCGGCTCTGACTAGGGGGAATGCCGGAGGTATGGTTCGGAGTCGGCAGGGAGTCCGTGGAACCGAGGGCTACCCTCGCACATCGGGGCCCTAGAGGCATCGGGCCCAGCGAACGGTGGCGATGAGTTGGCCTTCGAGCCATGCTTCGTAGTCGTCGGGCGTCCACGCGTGCACTCGGGTCAGTTGCGCGTATGTCTGGTACATGGTCAGCGCGTCGATCGTTGCGGTTGTCCGCGGGACATCGATCCGACGGTCGAGGTCGTCGGCGAGTGCGTGGACGAATGCCTTGATTCCGGCTTGGCGGCGGTCCTCGGCGGGTTGGATCTCGGATCTGAGGGAGGGATCGGTCCGGGCGGCGTCCTGGTTGACCTGCACGATGTCGCCGGCCAGTTCCCAACGCCGTCGGATCGAGTGCGCGAACCGGCTCAGGCGGTCCTCGGGAGTGGGTGCGTGCATGGCCTCGAGCCGGGCGGAATCGGCCTCGGGAAGGTCGACAACTATCCAGTGAAGCTCGGTGAGGATGGCCTGCTTGCTTCCGAATACGGCATAGCCCGTCTGGATCGCCACTTCTGCCTCGACGGCAATCGACTTCAGCGTGGTGGCGGCGTAGCCGTCGCGAAAGAAGAGGCCTCGAGCGGCGTCAAGGATGCGGGAGCGGGTCAGGGCTGCCTGTTGCTGCCGGAGCGCCGAGCGGTCCGCCGGATCGTTGAGGAGGGCATCGGTGCCGGCGACGAGTCGGTGTTGGACAGCCTTCGTGGCCCCTGACGTGCTCGAGCACCAACGCGGCAACAACGCTGGGCTCCAGGGGGCGAAGGGTGTTGCCAGGGTGCTGCATCGCTGGATGAGCGACTTCTCGTTGACCGTCGAGGATCTGGTCGTCTCCGGCGACACCATCCGGACGCGGAACCGGCACGCGGCGTCAACACCGGTTCTGTCATGGGCCTCGCACCCACCGATCGGCCGGTCGAGGTCGACGTCTTCGATGTGGGGCGCTTCGACAACGATCTCATGGTCGAACACTGGGGTGCGCCGACCAGATGGGACTGCTCATGCAGGTCGGCTTCGATCCCCGCAGCCCCGTTGGCCGTACCGCGTGAGCCCGCAACGATGGCGAAGCCCCGGCCAGATCCGCGCCAGTCCGGTTTACCCGCCGCACTGCGCTCAGCTCTCCAGCAATATCAACCACGCCGCCAGCGGCAAGGGCGTGCGATACCGGACTGGTATCATTCAGCCATGGCGATGACCTTGCGATTGACGCCCGAGGACGAGCAGGCGCTCACCCGGTTGGCTGAGGCTGAGGGTGTGAGCAAGCAGGAGGCGACTGTGCGGGCGATCCATGAGGCGGCATCCCGACGGGTGCGTCGGGACCAGGTCACCGCGCTTTCGGCGGCGGCCCGGGACCGGTACGCCGACCTGCTCGACCGACTCGGCAAGTGATCGAGTACCTCAGTTTGGAGGATGTGCTCGCCCTGATCGGCGACCTGCAGGTCGGCCCGATCCGGGACATCGGGTTGCTCGACTCGGCAGTGCACCGGCCGCAGGTCAGCGTGTTCGGTGCCGATGCTTACCCCGACATCGACGACAAGGCCGCGGTCCTGCTGGAATCCCTGGTCCGCAACCACGCCCTTGTTGATGGCAACAAGCGGATCGGCTGGCTGGCGACCGTCGTCTTCTACGGAGTCAACGGCATCACCCTCGAAGCGCCCGACGACGACGCCTACGACCTAGTCATTGCGATCGCCAGCAGCACCACCGCCCACCAGCAGGCGGCCGCTCTCCTTACCCATTGGCACTAGCTGACAGCGGCAGATCAGTGCGTTCGCGGCACGAGGCGGATTTCGGCGCTGTGGCCGCGGGTCGCGAGTTTTGCATCGCAGGTGACCAAGGGCACCCTGAGGGCTTCGGCGAGGGCGAGGTAGCTGGCATCGTAGGCGGTGAACTGGTGACGCAGTTGCCAAATTCGCCCGGCCAGCGGTTCGGCCTCGTGCCTGGTGATGGTGAACGCGAAGAAGTCATGCCGGGCGCGCACCGCGTCGACCTGATCGAACTTGTCGCCCAGGACGAGTTCACGCAGCACCGACAACACCTCGACATCCAACAGGTGCGGTGCATCGATGTCGCCGGCCAGCGCGGCAAGCAAGTCGTCATCGGCGTCGCGCCCCACGAGCGCCTCAACCATGGCCGAGGCGTCGACGACTATCACCGGCGGCCGGCCTCGACCGCGGCCACGATCTCGTTGGTGCTCGGCCCCGTCGAACGGTCCCTGGCCCGCAATCGCGCCGCGACCTCCTCATTCGTCGGCCGGGCGGCGATCCTGGCCAACTCTGCCCCGACATAGGCCGACAACGACTTGCCCTGCGCAGCGGCACGCTCTTTGAGAGTCTGCGCCACCGACTCGGGCACCTCACGGATGTACAGGGTCGTCATACACCGATGCTAGCACTCTGCAAGCGAGGTCCGACGTGCTGCACGCGCGCCGTCCGCGGCGATTGAGGGCGGTCGTGCTAGGGAGGCCGAAGCCGAAGGCTACCCTCGCACACCGCAGCATGACAGTGAATCCCATATCGGGATGCACGGCTGGTACCGTTGTGTCATGAGCACCCAGATTGCAGTCCGACTACCTGACGAGATGGTGGCTTTCCTCGACCACGCCGTGGCCCAAGGCAAGGCCGCCAGCCGCGCACAGCTGGTCAGTGCCGCACTGGAGCGTGAGATGCGACGCCAGGCCGCCGAGGCCGACGCTGTGACCCTTCTCCAGCATGGTGCCGCCGATGATCTGGACCCACTGGTGAAGTGGACGGTCGGCCACCTCGACATCTCCGGCTAGCGTGCGCGAGATCTGCCTGGCCCGGTTGGACAAGAACCGTCCAGTGGTCGTACTGACCCGTGAGGCTGCCCGTGCCGCCATGACGAAGGTGACCGTCGCCCCGATCACCTCGACCATCAAGGGTCTCAATAGCGAAGTCCCAGTCGGGCCGGACAACGGTCTCGAACAGCTGAGCGTGATCTCCCTTGACAACGTTGTGACCATCCCCGCCAACCTGCTCGGACGAACCATCGGCTTCCTGACCTCCGACCAGGAAATGCTGCTAGCCAAGGCCATCGTCCTCGCCTACAACCTCGACATCGCCCTCCTCGACACCTGACGCCTCCGCCCCGCTCGCGGCATAGGAAGTTGTAGCCGTCCGGGGCTGGCGCTGGGAACGTCCTCCTGATGCGCTGTAGGGCCACGTCCCCGGTGGCGTTCGGCTGCTCCGTGCTGCGGTCTTCGCCGTTCCGACGCCGTCGGCACCCACGAGGTGGCATTCCTGCTCCCTTGCCAGCCGTGTCCCACGCCGAGGATCGTGTGCGCATGGCAGCTGACCTGACCCGGCTACGCGAGGCCGAACGCGGCTCGGAACTCACCTGGGCACCCGGCATCACAGTCCACGACGGACTGTCCGACCTGGCCGCGCGTGCCCGGCTCGGCGCCCGCCCGCCGGGTGGCACCGACGCGCTGCTGCAGCGCGAGGCCGTCGCCGCGGCGCGGCTTGGCGCCGGCGGCGGCCACCTGCGGACGGCGTCCGCGGTGAGCGTGCCTGCCAGGTTCGACTGGCGCACGGCGTCCGGGGGCGACTACGTCTCGGCGGTCCGCGACCAAGCGGGGTGCGGGTCGTGCGTGGCGTTCGGCTCGGTCGCGGTGCTGGAGACGATGGTTCGGCTCGCTGCGGCGTCGCCCGGCCTGGACGTCGACCTGTCGGAGGCGTTCGTGTTCTTCTGCCTCGGTCCGGACGCCGGCGCGGGTGCCTGCCCCGACGGGGGCTGGTGGCCGCAGGAGGCGCTGTCGGCGATGAAGGCCACAGGCGTCGTCGACGAGGCCAACTACCGCTACACCGACGCCGACCAGTCCTGCCGTCGCGGCAGCGACTGGAGTTCGCGACTGACCCGATTCGCCGGCGTGACCCGCAAGACCTCTCCGACCTCGATGAAGAAACACCTCGCCACGGTGGGGCCGCTGGTCGCCTGCTTCACGGTCTACGAGGACTTCTTCTACTACTACACCGGCGGCATCTGGCGGTACCGCAGGTCGACCGCCGGCGACATCGTCGGCGGGCACTGCGTGATGATCGTGGGCTACGACGACGCCAAGACGTGCTGGATCGCGAAGAACAGCTGGGGCACGGGTTGGGGCGAGAGCGGCTACTTCCGGATCGGCTACGGCAGCGCCGGCATCGACGCCGAGATGTGGGGCATCACCGGCGCGGTGTCGTCGCCGCTGATCCGGACGACGTTGCGCCTCGTCGGGGCGGGAGCCGGCCAGGTCTGGCACACCCGGCGGACCGGGGCGCCGGCCTGGCGGCAGCCTCCCGAACGGCTGGACGCCGGGCGTCCGGGCGACCCCGGTGACGTCACCACCGTGACGGCCGCCGCGAGCATCAACAGGCTGCACGTGCTCGGTCTGGTCGAAGGCCAGCCCTGGTACACCCGGCAGCGCGAAGGGGCCGGCTGGGCGGTGTGGACGCAACCCACCTCGACTCGCCCCGCCGGGGTGACCGGTTGGACGGACCTGTGCGCCACCGCCGTCGGTGACGTTGTGCACGTTGTCGGGCTGGCCGGCGGTGGGCTGTGGCACACGTTGCGCTCCGCCGACGGCGCCTGGCAGGGCACCTGGAAGCGGGTCAGCCCGGCGACCGGAGGCCCGGGGCCCGTCGACACGGTCAGCTGCGTGGCGGTGGGGAGCCGGGTGACGGTGACCTGCCTGGTGGCCGGTCAGGTGTGGCTGTGCAGCCGCAACGCCGACGGCGGCTGGACCAAGCTCAAGCCGATCACGGCGTCCGGTGCGCCCGCCGTGCTGAGCGCGCTGAGCAGCGCCTGCGTCGACGGCCGGCTCGAACTGGTCGCACTGGCGTCCGGACGCCCCTGGCAGGTGCGGCGCGAGCTCGACAAGAGCTGGGGTTCCTGGCTGGAGCTCGGCTCGGCCGCGGCCTTGCCGGCCGGCTTCGAGGCGATCGCCTGCGCCGACGTTGGGTCGACGCTGCACGTGGTGGCGCTCGCGGGCGGTGTGCCCTGGTACACCAGCCGCGACTCCGCAGGCGCGTGGCGGACGTCGTTCGCCGACCTCAGCGGCAAGCTGCCCGGCGTCCCGCCCCTCGACCGGATCGACCTCGCCTGACCGTGCGGCAGGGGACCGTGGGGACGGTTCTGCCGGTCCAATGTGGACGGTGGGGACGGTTCTGCCGGTCGAGCCGGACGCCGGCGCGACTACCGCTTCTCGACCGTGACGTTCGCGCGGGACCGGTCGACCAGCCGCTTGGTCTGGTTGTCGCCGATGGTGGCGAAGGTCAACAGCGCGCTGCGCGACCCGTCGCTGTGCTGCACCACGAGGACGTCGACGTCGTCGCCGGGAATGTCGGGCAGGTAGTTGATCTGGACCTGGAACGTCATCTCCCAGGCGTCCAGGCCGTCGACGGTGGTCGACTTGCTGGTGCCGGCCACGAAGCGGCCCTCGCCCCCGTTGTAGAAGCGGCCGACGGAGTCGTCGGCGATCGCCTCGGCCTGTTGTTCGAGGCTGCCCACCATCGAGCGCGGCTGGATGCCCGCGAGGATGACCTCGCTCACCCACGACGAGGTGATCGTCCGCTGCAGGCCGGTCGCGCAGATGCCCCACGGGATCGTCCGGACGGGGTTGACGTCCCAGCGCGAGTCGTCGATCACCGGGACGCTCAGACCGCCCCCGTACAGGCGTCCGTTCACCACCGCCTCGTCGTACTTCGGGCACGGCAGGCTGGTCTCCGGCGGGCTCGGCGTTGGTGTCGGGGTCGGCGTGGGCGTCGGGGTGGGGCGACTGGTCTCGTCCCAGGCCGACACCGTGGGCGAGGCGTAGCTGGTCCGGGTGGTCGGCGTCGGCGAACCGCCGAATAGTTGCGGCACCACGATGAAGGCGATCAGTGCCAGCACGACGGCGGCGACGGCCACCATCCACAGCAGGGGATTGCGCCGCCCACCGCCGCCTCCGCTGGGGGTGGGGCCCGGGTTGGCCGAGAGCTGATCGCTCCAGGACGCACCGTCCCAGTAGCGGTACATGCCCGGCTGCCCGCCCGGATCAGGGAACCATCCCGGTTGTGCGGCCATCACTCGCCCCCCGTTCGTCCGCCGGTCATCCTGCCCCGTCCCCGGTTCAGCTCACGGCACGGTGAGCAGTTCGGCACCGTCGTCGGTGACCACCAACGAGTGCTCGAACTGGGCGCAGCGGCTGCCGTCGTTGGTGACCACCGTCCAGCCGTCGTCCCAGACGTGCGAGCGGTAGTCGCCCAGGGTCAGCATGGGTTCGATCGTGAATGTCATGCCAGACTCGATAACGGTGGTCAGCGACGGCTCGTCGTAGTGCGGAACGATCAGCCCCGAATGGAACGTGGTGTGCACCCCGTGCCCGGTGTAGTCCCTGACCACCCCGTAATTGAAGCGCTTGGCGTAGGCCTCGATCACCCGGCCGATCACGTTCACCCGGCGCCCAGGCCGGACGGCCTTGACGGCCCGGTTGAGCGCCTCGCGGGTGCGGTCGGTCAAGTCCTTGGACGCCTGGTCGACCTCGCCGCAGTAGAACGTGCCGCAGTTGTCGCCGTGCACCCCGTCGACGAACGCGGTCACGTCGATCTTGACCAGGTCGCCGTTTTCGAGCGGGCGGGTGTCGGGGATGCCGTGGCAGATGACCTCGTTGACCGAGGTGCAGATCGACTTCGGGAAGCCCCGGTAGCCCAGCGCCGACGGGTAGCCGCCGTGGTCGCAGATGAACTCGTGGGCGACGGCGTCCAGCTGGTCGGTGGTGACGCCGGGGGCGATCGCGTCGGCGGCGGCGTACATGGCCTGCGCGGCGATCCGGCCCGCGACCCGCATCCGTTCGATCACGTCGGCGCTCTGCACGTCCGGCCCGGTGTAGCGGTCGGGCGCGGGGCGTCCGACGTAGTGGGGACGGCCGATGCCGGCCGGAACGCGGCGCCGCGGCGTCTGCGGGTAGGGCTTGATCGGGGTCACGGGCGCGATCATAGTTGGGGGATCTGAGCGACGAGGGGGTCGGGCGTGGCCGACGACGAGTGGTACTGGTGCCTCAAGCATCAGGCGGTGGAGCCGCTGGAGGGCTGCAAGGCCGAGGATCGGCTGGGCCCGTATGCGACCCGCGACGAGGCGTCGCAGGCGCTGGCCACGGTTCGCGAGCGCAACGAGCGCTGGGACCGTGAGGACGAGGAGTACGAGGGGGACGCCGACTCGCCTTCCGTGCTGGGCGGCTGACCCCTGTCGAGCTGCCCACCGGGCCTGGGATGTAACGCAACTGAAACACGTCGCCGGGCAGACTAGCCGGCATGGATAAGCAGACAGAGTTCGTCCTGCGTGCCATGGAGGAGCGCGACGTCCGCTTCGTCCGCCTCTGGTTCACCGATGTGCTGGGCTTCCTGAAGTCGGTGGCCATCGCACCGGCCGAACTCGAGGGCGCCTTCGCCGAGGGCATCGGCTTCGACGGCTCGGCGATCCAGGGCTTCGCCCGGGTCTACGAGGCCGACATGGTCGCGCACCCGGACCCGGCCACCTTCCAGTTGCTGCCGTGGCGCGGCACCACCCAGGGCACCGGCCGGATGTTCTGCGACATCAGACTGCCCGACGGTGCGCCCAGCTTCGCCGACCCGCGCTATGTGCTGAAGCGCGCCCTGCGCAAGGCCGCCGACATGGGGTTCACCTTCTACACCCACCCCGAGGTGGAGTTCTACCTGTTCAAACAACCGGTGCAGCCCGGCCAGCCGCCGGTGCCGATCGACCAGGGCGGCTACTTCGACCACACCACCGCCAACGCGGGGGCCGACTTCCGCCGGCACGCGATCACCCTGCTCGAACAGATGGGCATCTCGGTGGAGTTCAGCCACCACGAGGGAGGTCCCGGCCAGCAGGAGATCGACCTGCGCTACGCCGACGCGCTGACCACCGCCGACAACATCATGACCTTCCGGGTGGTGATCAAGGAGGTCGCCGCGATGAAGGACATGTTCGCCTCGTTCATGCCCAAGCCGCTGGAGAACCACCCCGGCTCGGGCATGCACACCCACCTGTCGTTGTTCGAGGGGGACAGCAACGCGTTCTACGACGCCACCTCCGAGTACCACCTGTCGAAGATCGGCCGGCAGTTCATCGCCGGGCTGCTGCGGCACGCCGCCGAGATCGCCGCGGTGACCAACCAGTGGGTGAACTCCTACAAGCGGCTGGTCGGCGGTTCCGAGGCCCCGCGGTACATCTGTTGGGGGCAGAACAACCGCTCCGCGCTGGTCCGGGTGCCGATGTACAAGCCCAGCAAGGGCGCCTCGGCCCGGGTCGAGCTGCGGTCGATCGACTCCGCCGCCAACCCCTACCTCGCCTACGCGCTGGTGCTCAGCGCCGGGCTCGCCGGCATCGAGAACGACTACGAGCTGCCCGAGGGCGCCGAGGACGACGTGTGGACGCTGACCGAGCGGCAGCGCCAGGCGCTCGGCATCAAGCCGTTGCCGCGCTCGCTCGACACCGCGATCGGCCTGATGGAGAACTCCGAACTGGCTGCCGAGACCCTTGGCGAGCACGTCTTCGACTTCGTGCTGCGCAACAAGCGGGCCGAGTACGAGGAGTACCGCGCCCAGGTCACGCCCTGGGAGCTGCGCACCTCACTGCCCGCGCTCTGACCTAACCGGCGACCACCAGCGGAAACGCCGCGGACAGGTCGCTGCGGATGCCCGAGGCCCGGACGTCGTGGCGGGCCACGCCGTCGGCCCACGACAGCCGGCCGGCCGCCAGCGCGACCAGCGTCTCGGGGGTGCACTCCACCACGTTGGGCGGGGTGCCGCGGCGATGGCGTCCGGCTTCGTCGAGCGCTAGCTGCACTGCGGCGTACGGGGGGACCCGCAACTCGATCGCACCCCCCGGATACCGCTGGGCCAACGCACCGCAGATCGCCCGGACGAGGCCGGCCAGCTCGGGCCGGGACAGCGTGCCACCGGCCTCCAGGGCCGCCGCCGCCGAGGCGAGGGCGGCGGGGTCGACGGCTGCGGGCTTGCGGGGCATGACCCCGACGCTACCGGCCAGGATCGGTAGCATGCCCGCATGGACCGGACGACGACGACGGCTGGCACGCTCGCGCGGCTGGGCTTCGGTGATCCGCACCGTGCCGCCGACACGTTGGACGGATGGTTCGTCCAGCACGGCGACGGGTGCGGGCAGCTGGTCGACCAGATCATCGCCTCGGCCGACCCCGACCTGACGCTCAACGGGCTGACCCGGATCGCGGCCGCACGCCCCGACTGGCTGCCCCGGCTGGTCGCCGACCCGGACTGGACGGCGCGGTTGTGCCGGGTGCTCGGGGCCAGCGTGGCGCTGAACCAGCACCTCGGCGCCCACCCCGACGACGCCGACGTGCTGCGCGGCGACGTCGCGCGGCGTCCAGCAGCCGACCTGCGGGCGACGCTGCTGCGGGCGATCGATGCAGACCCGGACGCCGCCCAGCCGGTCGCCGAACCCACGGCGTCCGACCGGTTGAGGCTGGCGTACCGCCGCGAACTGCTGCGGATCGCGGCCCGCGACCTGAGCGCCGAGGACCCGCTGACCGAACTGCCGGTGGTGGCGGCCGAGCTGGCCGACCTGGCCGATGGCACCGTCGAGGCCGCGCTGGCGCTGGCCCGCGGCGAAGTGCCGGGCTGGGAGGAGGTCCGGCTCGGCATCATCGCCCTGGGCAAGACCGGCGGCCAGGAACTCAACTACGTCAGCGACGTGGACGTGCTCTACGTGGCCGAGCCGGCCGTCGGGGACGACGGCGAGCCGGTCTGCGGCACGGCGCAGGCGGTGAACGTCGCCACCCGGCTGGTCGGGGCGCTGACCAGGGTCTGCTCCGCGCACACCGCCGCCGGCACCATCTGGCAGATCGACGCGGCGCTGCGACCCGAGGGCAAGGCGGGTCCGCTGGTCCGCACCCTGTCGTCGCACCGCACCTACTACGAGAAGTGGGCCAAGAACTGGGAGTTCCAGGCCATGCTCAAGGCCCGGCCGATGGCCGGCGACCTCGACCTGGCCCGCGAGTTCGTCGACCTGGTCACGCCGATGGTGTGGCGGGTGGCCGAGAACGACCAGTTCGTCAGCGAGACCCAGGCGATGCGTCGCCGGGTGATCGCGTTGCTGCCGGCCAGGGAGGCCGATCGCGAGATCAAGCTGGGAGCGGGCGGGCTGCGCGACGTCGAGTTCAGCGTCCAGCTGATCCAGTTGGTGCACGGCCGGGCCGACGAACGCGTCCGGCAGAAGGGCACCCTGGCCGCTCTCGCCCGGCTGATCGAGTTCGGCTACGTCGGCCGCTCCGACGGCAAGGACCTGGACGCCGCCTACCGGCTGATGCGGTTGCTGGAGCACCGCATCCAGCTAGGCAAGCTGCGGCGCACCCACCTGATGCCCGAGGACGAGTTGGGGCAGCGCAGGCTCGCCCGCAGCGTCGGCCTCGCGGACGCCGAGGAGTTGCGGACCCGGTGGCGGGACTCGACCCGGCGGGTGCTCAGCCTCCACCAGCGGGTGTTCTACTCGCCGCTGCTGGAGGCGGTGGCGCGGATCCCGTCCGAGGCGGTGCGGCTGACCTCGTACGGCGCTGAGGTTCGGCTGCGGGCACTCGGGTACGCCGACCCGAAGGCGGCGCTGCGGCACATCGAGGCCCTGTCCCAGGGGTTGACCCGGCAGGCCGAGATCCAGCGGCAGCTGCTGCCCGCGATGCTGGGCTGGTTCACCGCCGGCCCCAACCCGGACCATGCGCTGCTCGCGTTCTGTCAGGTGTCGGAGGCGATGGGACGGACGCACTGGTACCTCCGGGCGCTGCGTGACGGCGACTTCATGGCGGAGCGGCTGGCCAGGATCCTCTCCTCGAGCCGGTACACCGTCGAGTTGATGATGCGGGCACCGCAATCGGTGGGCATGCTGATCGACGATTCGTCGCTGCGCGCCCGCGACCGGGCCGAGATCCTCGCCGAGATGCGGGCCTCGTCCCGGCGGCACGAAGAGCGCGAGGTCGCCGTCCAGCACATCCGGGCCGTGCGGCGCCGCGAGCTGCTACGGCTGGCGATGGCCGACCTGCTCGGCCTGATCGACCTGACCACGGTCGGCGTGGGGCTGTCCGAGCTGGTCGGCGCCACCATCGACGCCACCCTCGAGGTGGTCCGGCGCGAATACGAATGGTCGCCGCGGATCGCGGTGGTGGCGCTGGGTCGCTGGGGCGGCTGCGAAATGTCCTACGCCTCGGACGCCGACGCCATGTTCGTCGTCGAGGACAGCGACAACCCGGACGCGACGAAGGTCGCCACCCAGGTGGTCTCCGACCTGCGTTCGGCTCTGGCCAAGGCCGGCCCCGACCCGGCGCTGGAGATCGATGTCAACCTGCGGCCCGAGGGCAAGGGCGGCCCGATGGTGCGCTCGCTGAGCTCGACCACGGCCTACTACGAACGCTGGTCGTCGACCTGGGAGGCGCAGGCGCTGCTGCGTGCGTCGCACGGGGCGGGCGATGCGGAGCTGTCGGCGGCGTTGCTGGAGTCCGTCGCGTCGCTGCGCTACCCCGAGGGTGGGCTGGCGCGGCAGCAGGTGCACGAGATCCGCAAGCTGAAGGCCCGGATCGAGGTGGAGCGCATCCCCCGGGGCAGCGACCCGCTGCGCAACACCAAGCTCGGCCCGGGCGGCCTCTCCGACGTCGAGTGGGGGGTGCAACTGCTGCAACTCGAACACGCCGGCCACGTGCCCGGGCTGCGCACGACCTCGACCCTGCCGGCCCTGGACGCCGCGGTCGAGGCCGACCTGGTCTCGCTCGACGACGCGGCGGCCATGCGGGACGCCTGGACGATGGCCAGCCGCATCCGCAACACGGTGCTGCTGCTGCGCGGGCGGGCGTCCGACTCGATCCCGAACGACCCCCGGGAGGCCGCCGCCGTGGCCCTGCTGATGGGCTACGACAAGGGCGAATCGAGCCTCTTCCTGGACGAGTACCGGCGCCGGACCCGCCGTGCCCGGCAGGTGATGGACCACATCTTCTGGGGCATGGAGTAGCCAGATCTTACGGATTTCTGGGGGCCGGAGTAGCCAGATCTTCCGGATCTTGTGGGGGGCCTGGGTAGTCAGAGCTTCCGGGTGCCTCGGCTGCGGGGCTGATCTCCATCTCCGGGCTTCGCTTGGCCGGACTTGGGTGTCGCCGTCCTGGGGCTGGCCGTTCTCTGCAACGCCTACTGCTTTCGGGAACGGTGACTACTTTCATGTCGCAACACGAAAGTAGTGGGGCTTACTGCCAGTAGTCGGCGTTGCGGAGAACGGTCATCCAACACGCATGCGGCTCGCTCGGCGCGCATGGGACGCCTGGCGCCCGGTGCAGCTCGGGTGCCCGTCACCCCCAGTTGCGCTCTGCGCGGGCAATGGCGTCCCGGACCCGGTGGGCCAACGTCACCCGCTCATCCAGCAGGTCGGTCGTGACCCGGACGACCTCCCACTCAAGTGCCCGGATGTCGTCCTCGCGCACCTTCTCGCGTGCGGCAGCGCCGTCCTCGTCGTACTTGGCGAGGCCGTCACACTCCACCAGGACGCGGGTTCCCCTGATTCGCCCGTCCGCCCGATAGTTGGTGCCCGGTACGTCGAACTGCGGCTCGATCGACTTTCCCCAGCAGTCGAACACGTAGGCGGTGCGTGACTCCAGCGGCGACTCACGCCGTCCGTCCGCGAGTTTGCGGACCATCCGCAGGCGCCCCCGACCCGCATGGTTCCCGAGCAGGGCGCACCACCGGTCGAAGTCGGCCAACGTGGTCAGCTCCTGGCGCAACGCGTGGTCCAACGCCATCAGTCCCGACACGGGACAGAACAGGGCGGTCTGGGCTGCCACGAGCGCAGCGTCAATGACGCCACAGTCGCCGACCCGCTCGTGGATGATCACGCCGGCCCGGTTCTGCGCCTTTCCACCGTCGGTGCGCATGAGGTGAATGCGGCTCCAGTCGGGTCGGTGAACCGGCAACCCCAGCACCGCTGCGCCGGTGTGGTGGCTGGCGACGGTGTCCGGATGATCCTTGAGTTCCACGAGTGCACGTAGCCGGTGCCACTGTGCTGCGGGCGTGCTGGCATGTGCTGTGTACCAGCCGCGCTTGAGTCGGTTCAAAGCGCCCTTGGACACGGCGCGCCGGACGTCCTCCTGCTCGACGCCGCGCGCCCGCAGTTCCGCGGTGGTGAAGATGGTGACCTGGCTCAACTCTGGAGGCAGCATGCCTTCAGGGTGCGACCGAGGTGCAGCAAAGTGTCCACACTCAAGGAGCCTTGTGGATAACGCTGTCGCCGAAAGCCGTCGGTTCGGGCTCTCCCGGGGGCCTGCCGTTCTCAGCAACGCCCACTACTGGCATGAACGGTGGCTACTTTCATGTCACAACACGAAAGTAGTCGCGGTTCCCGAGAGCAGTGGGCGTTGGTGAGAACGGCCGACCCCGGGCTGTCACGGTTCTCGAGAGCAGTGGGCGTTGGTGAGAACGGCCGTCCCCGGGCTGTCCCGGTTCTCGAGAGCAGTGGGCGTTGGTGAGAACGGCCGTCCCCAGGCTGTCACGGTTCTCGAGAGCAGTGGGCGTTGGTGAGAACGGCCGTCCCCGGGCTGTCGCGGTTCCCGAGAGCAGTGGGCGTTGGTGAGAACGGCCGACCCCCCCAACCGCCGAACCGGACCCCTCACACGCGCAGCAGCGTCAGATCCGGGTGCACCTCGGCTCCCAGCTCGGCCAGCCGCCGGACCAGCTCGTCATGGGTGGGGTTGTTGTGGCCGACATGGACGGCGACCACCCTCGTCCGGTCGTCCACGGCCCCGATGCTGCGCAGGTCGTCCACGGCCGCGGCGAACGTGGTGAAGCAGTGGTGGACGCCGTTGGGGGGCTCCGCGTCGCCGAACGTCTCCTCGAGCAACACCAGGTCGAACCGGGTCCCGGTCACTGCAGTGAGCAGGGCCGAACGCCACGGCCCGGTGTCGGTGGCGTACAGCAGGTGGCGTCCGTCCGGAGCCTCGATCGCGTACAGCACCGCCTCGCCCAGCGCGTGGTGGGTGGCCGGCAGCACCCGCGCCCGGTAGCCGTCCAGCATCAGCTCGTCCCCGGCGGTCACCGTGGTGAAGGTCACCACCGACTGGTCTGGCGCCAGCCAATCGGTGCAGCGGGCGATCGCGGGCGCCGGCCCCACCACCTGCAGCGGCACCTCGCTGACCCAGCCGCGATGCATCAGGAAGGCCGGGTCGAGGTGATCGTCGTGGGCGTGCCCGATCAGCACGGTGCGCACCCCGCTGAGCTCGAGCCCGGCGCGTTGCGCCTGCCGGGGCGCCTCGGGGCCGCAGTCGATCAGCAGCCGGCCGTCGATCAGGGCGGAGTTGTTCGTCCTGATCGAGCCGGACGCCCTAGCCTCAGCGCAGGTGGCGCAGCCGCACCAGGCGTTGGGGACGCCGTCGGAGGCGCCGGTACCGAGCAGCAGTACGTCCACGGGGCCACGGTAGCGATTGCTGCCATGATGGACGCCGACCGGAAGGGGAATCCGTGGCTGCAGCGTCCAGCACCCGGCGCGTCTGGGTGGCGCTGTCGATCCTGCTACCCGCCGCCGTAGTGGGCGTGATGACGTGGCTGCGGCGTTGGGTCTCCGACGACGGGTTCATCAACGTGCGGGTCATTCTGCAACTGGTCGCCGGCAACGGCCCCACCTACAACCTCAACGAACGGGTCGAGGTCGGCACCTCCACCCTATGGCTTGGCCTCGTCACGCTCGGCAAGCTGATCGCGCCCGCCGCCGAGGTCGGACAGGTGATGGTGGTGCTGGGTACCGGCCTGATCACCCTGGCCATGCTGCTGCTGGGCCTGGCCGGGCTGCACCTGCTGCCGGCGCGCGCCCGGGTCGTCCTGCCGCTCGGCACCGCCGCGCTCGCCGGGCTGTCGCCGTTGTGGGATTTCGGCACCTCGGGGCTGGAGACCTCGCTCACCTTCTGCTGGATCGCCGCCTGCTTCTGGGCGCTGGCCCGGCGCTGGGCGAACCGGCCCCGGTCGCCCCTGCCCGCGTGGCGTCCGTTCCCCGTCGCGGTGCTGATCGGGCTGGGCGTCCTGATCCGGCCCGACCTTGCCCTGGTCAGCCTGATCTTCGGGGTGATGCTGCTGTGCCAGTCCGAGCGCCGGATCGGCGGCTGGCTGGGTGCGGCCGGGCTGGCCCTGGCGATCCCGGTCGGCTACGAGATCTTCCGAATGGGCTACTACGCCTCGCTGGTGCCCAACACGGCGCTGGCCAAGGCCAACGCGTCGCCCGAGCAGGGCTTGTTCTATCTGCGCGACTTCGTGCTCACCTATCACCTGTACCTGCCGGTGGCGATCGCGCTGGCGTGCTACGTCGTCGCCCTGGTCGCCGGCGTCCGGGATCGGGACCCCGGACTTGTCGCGCTGTGGCTGGGCCCGCTGGTAGCGGCCGGCGTGCACGCCGCCTTCGTGGTTTCGGTCGGCGGTGACTTCATGCACGCCCGCTTCCTGCTGCCCGCCACCGTGCTGCTGTTCGCACCGGCCGCGCTCGTCGCCGGCGCTACCTGGACGCGGGTGCTGGCGGTGCTGACGATGATCTGGGCGCTCGTTGCCGGGCTCGTCCTGCGTCCGGCGTTGTGGAACGGCATGATCGTCGACGAGCGCAGCTACTACGCCGCCTTCGTGCCGGACGAGCCGGGCGCCATGGTGATTGCCGAGAACTGGTCGGCCGACGTCGGCTACCAGCTCACTCGCCGCGCCGCCCAGGACCTGGCCGAGGGCCGCTCCTACTTCGTCGACATCACCAAACCCGACGACGAGTTGCCCACCCATGACGGTAACGGCGTCTACGTGGTGATCAACTCCCTCGGCATCGCCGGAGTGGGCGCCGGGCTTGTGGTGACGATGGTCGATCCACCCTCGCTCGGCGACCCGATCGGCTCGCGACTCGTGCTGCCGCCGGACGCTCAGTACCGGGTCGGGCACGCCTACAAGCCGGTGGTGTGGGCGATGGCCCGCTACACCGCCGCCGATGTCCACCCCGACGACCAGGCGCTCAACGACGCCCGGGCCACCCTGGCCTGCGGCGACATCCCCACTCTGCTCGCCGCCATCTCGGAACCGCTCACCGTGCAACGCTTCCTGACCAACCTGGCGCTGGCGCCGAAACTGACCATGCTGCGCATCCCCGTCGACCCGGCGCAGGCCAGGGCCGAGCTCTGCGGCTGAAGTGGTCTCGACAGGCTCGACCAGCGGGGTCTTACCGTCCGGTGAGACAGCGCGTCCCTCTCCCCGGACGTCTCTCCCGGCAGGCTCCGCCGCGGCGCCCCGGCGATAGACTCGGCGACGATGTCCAGTTCAGTCACCGACCTGCCCACCTCGCTTGAAGCTCTCGCCGGCTGGGGGCGGACGTCGCCGGGCCTGGCCCACGTGCTGCGGCCCACCTCCGCCGAGCAGGTGCAGGCCGCCGTCGCGGCCGTGGCCGATCACAACGCCGACCGCCCTTCGCACCTTCGTCGCGGCATCGTGGCCCGCGGCCTGGGCCGCTCCTACGGCGACGTCGCGCAGAACACCGGCGGCGTCGTGATCGACATGAACGGCCTCGACACCATCCACTCCATCGACGCCGAGTCGGCGACGGTCGACGTGGACGCCGGGGTCAGCCTGGACACGCTGATGCGAGCCGCGCTGCCCTACGGGCTGTGGATCCCCGTGCTGCCGGGCACCCGACAGGTCACCATCGGCGGCGCTATCGGTTGCGACGTGCACGGCAAGAACCACCATTCGGCCGGCTCGTTCGGAGACCACGTCGCCTCGCTGCAACTGCTGGTCGCCGACGGGCGCGTGCTCACCCTCACCCCGGACGGCTCGGCCGACGACCCCGACGGAAGCCTGTTCTGGGCCACGATCGGCGGCATCGGCCTGACCGGGGTCATCCTGCGCGTGACGCTGAACATGACCCGCACCGAGACGGCCTACTTCCTCGCCGACGGTGTCGTCACCCACAGCCTCGACGAGACGATCGCCGTCCATTCCGACGGCTCGGAGGCCAACTACGACTATTCCTCGGCCTGGTTCGACGCCATCTCGGCGCCGCCGAAGCTGGGCCGGGCGGCGCTGTCCCGTGGCAGTCTGGCCACGCTGGCGCAGCTGCAGGAGTTCGCACCCAAGCTCGCCGCCGACCCGCTCGCGTTCAGCGCCAAGCCGCTGTTCGAGCTGCCCGACGTGTTCCCCAACGGCCTGGCCAACAAGCTCAGCTTCTCCGCGCTCGGCACGCTGTGGTACGCCAAGTCGGGCACCTACACCAACAAGATCCAGACCCTCACCGGCTTCTACCATCCGCTCGACATGTTCAGCGAGTGGAACCGTGCCTACGGCCCGGCCGGCTTCCTGCAGTACCAGTTCGTCGTCCCGCCGGCCGCCGTGGAGGAGTTCAAGCAGATCATCGGCGACATCCAGCGGTCCGGGCACTACTCGTTCCTGAACGTGTTCAAGCTGTTCGGCGAGGGTAACAAGGCCCCACTGAGCTACCCGATGGCGGGCTGGAACGTGTGTGTCGACTTCCCGATCAAGGCCGGGCTGAACGAGTTCCTCAACGGTCTGGACGCCCGCATCCTGCAGTTCGGCGGCCGGCTCTACACCGCCAAGGATTCCCGCACCAGCGCGACCACCTTCCACGCCATGTACCCCGAGATCGACGCCTGGATCGCCACTAGGCGCGGCATCGACCCCGACGGCGTCTTCGTCTCCGACATGGCCCGCCGGCTCGAGCTGGTCTGACCCCACCCCCCGCAGAAAGCGAGTACCCATGTTCGACGCCGTCGGCAACCCGCAGTCGATACTGCTGCTGGGCGGCACGTCCGAGATCGGCCTGGCCGTGTGCAGCGAGTACCTGCGCCGCCAGCCGGTGCGGATCGTGCTCGCCTGCCAACCCGGTGACCCGGCGACCGCCGCCGCGGTCGAGTCGCTGCAGGTGCAGGGTGCCACCGCCGTCGAGGTCGTCGATTTCGACGCCACCGACTTCGGCTCGCATCCGGCCGTCATCGAGCAGGCGTTCGCCGGGGGCGACATCGACCTGGCCATCGTCGCCTTCGGGCTGCTCGGCGACGCCGAGGAGCTGTGGCAGAACCAGGCCAAGGCGGTGCAGATCGCCCAGGTCAACTACACCGGCGCGGTGAGTGTCGGCGTCCTGCTCGGCGAGCGGTTCAAGGCTCAGGGGCACGGCCAGATCGTCGCGATGAGCACCGTCGCCGGCGAGCGCGTCCGGCGTTCCAACTTCGTCTACGGCTCGACCAAGGCCGGCCTGGACGGCTTCTACCTCAACCTCGGCGAGGCACTGGAGGGGCTCGGCCCGAAGGTGCTGGTGGTCCGCCCCGGCCAGGTCCGCACCCGGATGTCGGCTGGTGTCAAAGAGGCGCCACTGACGGTGAACAAGGAGGACGCCGCCCGTCAGATCGTCGCCGCCGTCGCCGACGGCAAGGAGCTGATCTGGGTGCCGCCGGCCTTCCGGTTCGTGATGATGGCGCTGCGGCACGTGCCGCGTCCGATCTTCCGCAAGCTACCGCTCTGACCGACCCCGGGCAGCGGCGCCCGAGGGTCGGCCTGAGCCGGCTCAGCCGAACCGGGCCCTGCGGTCACCGTGCCGTCAGGTAGCCCAGCGGCTCGGCGACCAGGGTGCGGTAGGAGAAGGTCTGGGTCGCGCCCTCGATGATCGTCAGGTACTCGTCGGGCGAGACGCGGTAGACCGACCGACGCTGCTCGCTCATCGGATGCCGCGGCCTGAACACCCATGCGCAACGTTCCGCCTCGCGGCGGGCCCGGTCGCGGGCCCGCCAGGTCTGCTGGGTGACCGGTTCGGCCAGCCAGCGCATCGTGTTCCCCGACCCGACCAGTTGCTCCACCAGCAGGGTGTACTCGACGTTGGCGGGTTCGCGCGGGTCGCGTTCCTGCTCGTCGGACGGCATCGGCAGGGTCGGCCACTGGGCTTCGGTCATGGGCCGATTGTTCCGCACCCGGTGGTCACGGCGGTCAGAAGAACCAGCCGCGCCGCATCGGGTCCTGGCTGCCCACCTCGATGTAGTGCTCGAAGATGAACATCATCGCGAACGCCTCCGCAGGCATCGCCAGCATGCCCTGCACGTCGGCCTGGCTGGCGTGGCATTCCATCATCGCCCGCCGGGTGGCGAGTTCGGCGGACACGTCGACCTGCAGGCTGAGGTCCGCCTCGGGCGTGCCGATCGGGTTGCCGTCCGCCATCGGGGCGTCCGGGTCGAAGTCCTCGGCGTCCGCCACACCGGCCTCGCGGGCGAGCCGGAACTGTTCACGGGCCAGGTCGCGGTTCATGGTCGCCTCGAACAGCCGCACCCTCTCCCCGGACGCCTGATGCGCCCGGCGCACGACCTGATGCACCCGGACGTGGTCGGGGTGGCCGTAGTTGCCGTGCCAGTCGTAACCGACCAGCACGTCGGGCCGTTCGGCCTCGATCAGCGCGCTGAGCCGTCCGGACGCCTCGTCGAGATCGGCGCGCGCGAACGCGGCCGGGTCGTTGTTCTGTTCCCAGCCGTACATCCCCGAGTCGCTGTAGCCCAGCCAGTGCACCCGCGCCACCCCGGCGATCTCGGCCGCCCGCGCCGCCTCGGCCATCCGGTGCGCTGCCAGCGTGGTGCCCTCGACGAGGTTGTCGGGCAGGGAGCCGTGCTCGCCGTGGGTGGCGAACACCACCACCACGGTGTGGCCCTCCCTGGCCGCCCGGATCATCGAACCCGCGGTCAGCGTGCCCTCGTCGTCGGGGTGGGCATGGACGAACATGATCGTTGCCATGGCCGCCAGTATGCCTGCGCTGGCGAACCTCCCGTGACCCGCGGAACGGTCAGAAGAAGACGAGGTCGCTGATCGTCACCAGCCCGGCTGCGGCGAACACCTCGATCGAGCAGGTGTCGATGAGAACCTCGACCGTGACGCTGCTGGGCCGTTCGGGGATCTCGGCCCACTGCCGCGTGCCGAAGCCCTCGTGGAAGTCGCCCCTGCCCACCCCGCGGCGGTCGAGGCTGAGCACTCCGTTGTGGTACTCCAGCGCGACGCCGTGCAGGGGGACGTGGTCGCCATCGGCCAGGGTGTGGTGCAGCAGGGCGGAGGCGGGCAGTTCGCGCACCGGCCGCTGCCGCAGCAGATACCTGTCGGCCAGCCGGACCAGTCCCAGCTCCCTCGGAACGGTCATCATGCTGCGGCCGCCGGTCAGCGGGATGTGGTGGGCGTAGTCCCAGTTGTTCATCCAGCCCAGCACGATGCGGCGTTGGTCGGGGACGTCGGCGAAGCTGGTGACCGCGTAGCAGTCCCGACCGAAATCGAACCAGTCGTAGGCGCGCAGCAGCGGGTCGTCCAGGCCGAGCGAGCGGTCGGTGGAGACGCCGACGACGGCGTCCGGGGTGAAGGTGACACCGTCGAAGTCGCCGACGAAATACTGGCAGCCGCTGCCACCGGCGACCGCGCCCGGGTTCAGGTTGACCAGCAGCACCCACTTGGAGCCCTCGTCGTTGTCGACCGGCAGTTCGAACAGGTCGGGGCACTCCCAGGCCCCGGCTGCGGCGTGGGCCGGCCCGAAGCTGGAGCGGTACCGCCAGTGCACCAGGTCGGGGGAGGTGTGAATGAGCACCTGCTGGTCCTCCGCCTCGACCGCGACCATCACCCACTCGTCGCCGTGCCGGAACACCTTGGGGTCGCGGAAGTTGGCCGACCCCCGGTCGAGCACCGGGTTGCCGGGGTACGGCGTCCAGTGGCTGCCGCCGTCCAGGCTGTAGGCGAGCCACTGGGCCTCGGTGCCCTGGCGTGCAGAGCCGGGCAGGTAGTGCGCGGTGTAGATGGCCACCAGGGGCGGCCAGTCGGTGCTGCCCAGGCCCGAGGAGTTGGTGGCGTCGAAGACGCAGCTGCCGGAGTAGACCTGTTCGGTGGCGGTGTGCCACAACGCGACGGGGTGCTCCGTCCAGTGCAGCAGGTCGGGTGAGGTGGCGTGGCCCCACGACATGTTGCCCCACACCGTCTCGGAGGGGTTGCACTGGTAGAACGCGTGCCAGGTGCCGGCGTAGTGGATCAGCCCATTGGGGTCGTTCATCCAGCTGCTGCGGGGGGCATAGTGCCAGCGGGGGCGGGAATGCTGCCGGTCGCTCATGACGGACAGTTTCCCGTGGTGGCTGTGCCGGCGAGTCGGGCGGCGGTCCACGCCACCAGGTCGTCGGACAGCTGCGAGCCCACCTCGAGGACGCTCATGTGCGTGCCGCCCGGGTAGCCGATGGTCTCGACGTTCACACCCGCGGCGCACAACCGCACCACGTAGTCGCGGGTGGACGCGTAGGGGATCACTTCGTCCGTCTCGCCCTGACCGATGAAGACCGGGGCGTCGAAGGGCCCGGTGGTGACGTTTTCGCGAAGCCGGACGCCGCCCGGGACTCGGCCACCGGCACGCTCATTCGGGCACCTTTTCACGTCCGGCGGGCGGGTGTCAGGCCAGCGCCCCGGTCAGGCCGGCCACGATCGCACGGGCCACCTTCGCCCGGAAGGACGCCGAACGTTGGAGCGCCAGGTCGGCCTCGTCGCGCATGTTGCCCAGCTCGAGCATCACCCCGGGGACGCGAACGAGATTGAGCCCGGCGATGTCGCTGCGAGAGTGGATCGCGGTGCCGCCGCCGATGTAGGTGGAGCGTGGCAGGCCGGTGTCGTCGAGTTCGGTCCGCAGGGCGCGGGCCAGCGCCACCGACGCGCGCTCGACGGCCGCGCCGCCGACCATCGTCGACGAGACGATGATGTGGTAGCCGCGGGCGCCGGGTGCGGTGTTGCCGTCGGCGTGCAGCGACACCAGCGCGTCGGCGCGGGCGCGGTTGGTGATGGCGGCCCGGACGTTGACGCACGGGCCGCTGCCGGTGTCGTTGGGCCTGGTCAGCACGACGGTGGCGCCCTGTGCGCGCAGCTGTCGCACCAGAACGGTGGCCAGTTGCCAGGCGAACGCGTGCTCGGCGTAGTCGCCGCCGGCGGTGCCCGAGGTGTTGCACGCCTTGGTGAAGCCGTTGCCCGCCGGCACCTGCCGGTTGAGCGCCGTCGTCCACAGGCCGTTGTGGCCAGGGTCGACCACGATCCGGCGTCCGGCCAGGGGTTTCACCAGGGTCCTCGCCGTGATCGCCGGGGTGGGCGCAGGCGTCCAGGACGGACTCGCGGTGGGCGTGCGCGTGGGCGTGGCACTGGTGGTGGCGGCCGCCGTCGACAACCCGGCGGTCGGCCCGGGCACGGGCGCCGCCGTGCAGCCGGCCAGCAGGACGGCGCCCAGGGCGAGCGTGACGAAGCAGCGCACAGGTGAGCCCTTCAGTCCGCGGCGGCCCGGCTGGTGGCGCCGGCCAACTCGTCCTCGATCGGGCCGGAACGGCAGGCGATGATGCCGCTCACGATCAGGGGCGCCAGCAACCCGATCAGCACCAGCACCGGGACGGTCCACCCGTCGGTCAGGTCGTGCAACAACCCGATCGCGAACGGCCCGGTCGCACTGATCAGGTAGCCGACCGACTGGGTGAAGCCCGACAGCGCGGCGGTGCCGGCCGCCGTGGTGGCGCGCAGCCCGATCAGGGTCAGGATCAGTGGGAAGGTGCATGTGCCGATGCCGACGAGCACGGCCCACAGCCAGCCGACCCGGGCGGGGGCGACGAGCAGGCCGACGTAGCCCACGAGGTAACAGCCGGTCAGCGCGACGAGCAGCGGAACCTGCGCGCCGCTGCGCGTGCTGAGGGTGGGGATGACGAAGGACAGCGGAATGCCGATGCCGGTGATGACGCCGAGCAGCAGGCCGGCGTCCGTGGCCGAGTAGCCGGCGTCGGAGAACAGCGAGGCGAACCAGCCGAACACCACGTACGCCTGCAACGACTGCATGCCGAAGAACACCGCCATCGCCCACGCCAGCCGGGTTCGGGCCAACTGACCGAACCGGAACGAGGCTCCGGACGCGGGGGCGGCGTCCGGCCGGTCGTGGGCGGTCAGCGCCAACCAGGGCCCGATCGCCAGCAACGCGAACACGGCCCAGGCGGCGATGCCGAACCGCCAGCTTCCGGTGGCCTGGGCGATCGGCACGGTGAACGCGCTCGCGGCGGTGAGGCTGGTTGCCATGGCCGTGGTGTAGACGGCGGTCAGCAGGCCGATCTGCTGCGGGAAGTGGCGCTTGACCAGCGACGGCATCAGGACGTTCACCGTCGCCATGCCGGCCAGCGCGAAAAGCGACAGCAGCAGGAACAGCCACGGCTCGCCGACCAGGCTGCGGCCGACCATGCCCGCCAGGGCGATCACCAGGGCCAGCACGGTGAGCCGGTGCGGTCCGACCCGCTGGGCGACACGCGGGGTGAGCGCCCCGAACAGGGCGAACGACAGCACCGGCAACGAGGTGAGCAGCCCGGCCTCGACCCCGGTCAGCCGCAGGTCGGCGACGATGTCGGCGAGGACGGGTCCGATCGAGACGGCGGCGGGGCGCATGTTGGACGCCAGCAGCACGATGCCGACCACCACCAGTGCACCTCCGCGGGAGCCGTCGGGGTCGGGGGAGGTCACCGGCGCAGTCTAGGCGGCGCCCGGCGGTGCGGAACAAGCCGCCCGCGGATATTGTTGATAGGTCAGCGAAATGGAGGAATCGTGACCGAACTGTTGCCGGAACAGACCCGGATGGGGCGAGTGAGCCTCGATGTCGGCGACCTGGATGCGCTGACAGCCTTTTACCGCGACGTGCTGCTGCTGGACGTCGTGGCCGAACGGCCCGCCGAGGTCGACCTGGGCCGAGGCGCCGAGACGTTGGTCACCCTGCGTCACCGGCCGGACCTGCCGAAGGGCGAAAGGCGTAGTGCGGGCCTGTTCCACACAGCGATCCTGCATCCCGACCAGGCGTCGTTGGCGACCACTCTGGCGTCCGTCGCGATCAACAGCCCGCAGTTGTACACCGGCGCGGGCGACCATCTGGTGTCCCAGGCGTTCTACCTGGACGATCCCGAGGGCAACGGCGTCGAGTTGTACTGGGACCGGCCGCGCTCGCAGTGGCGCTGGCAGGACGGCCGGGTGGTGATGGACACTCTGCACCTGGACCCGAACGCCTTCATCGGCGAGCATCTCACCGATGCCGCGCGCAACCATCTCTCCACGGCGGCGGGCGACCG
Source organism: Micropruina sonneratiae (assembly GCF_025972045.1). Taxonomy (GTDB): domain Bacteria; phylum Actinomycetota; class Actinomycetes; order Propionibacteriales; family Propionibacteriaceae; genus Micropruina; species Micropruina sonneratiae. Next base: position 428,987 of record NZ_JAPDHX010000001.1, read on the forward strand.
CGGTGCGTTGGCCGGGCTGGCCGGGACGGTCGGCCACGTGCACCTGAAGGTGGGGGACGCCGATCTGGCCAAGCGGTTCTACGTCGACCTGCTCGGGTTCGAGGTGACCGCACAGTGGCACGGAGCGGTGTTCGTGTCGGCCGGTGGCTACCACCACCACATGGCCATGAACACTTGGAGCAGCGAGGGCGTGGGGCTGCGCGCTCCCGCCCTGGGACTTGGCCGGGTCGACATCGCATTGCCCACGCAGGCAGAGGTGGCCCGTGCCGCCGAGCGACTCAAGGGCTTCGGCGCCCAGCTGAGGCAGACCGCGGCCGGTGTCGAGTTGGACGACCCCTGGGGCAACCTGGTCCGGCTGTCTGCCTGACCCGTCGACGCGCAGCCGGGGACCGGTTCGTCGCCGCTGCCCGAGGAGTGGCGCGACAGCCTAATGCGTAAGTGATAACTTACGCATTGTGCAGTCCGTGACCCGCGATCCCTGGCAGGCCCTGGCCGACCCCACCCGACGGGCCGTCCTTGCCCGGGTCGCGCGGGGTCCGTGCTCGGTCACCGAGATCGCCGGCGAACTGCCGGTCAGCCGTCCGGCGGTGTCCCAGCACCTCAAGGTGCTCCTCGACGCACGGCTGATCGACGTCCGCCGGCAGGGACGCCTGCAGGTCTACCGGCCGCGGGCCGAGGGACTGGACGTTCTGCGCCGCGAACTGGACACGTTCTGGCGATCGGCGCTGCTCACCTTCAAGGACCTGGCCGAAGCCACCTACGACGCATCATCGCCCGCCAACGAAGAGATCTCCGATGACCAGTGAAGCCACCGCAGGCCCGACCGAACTGCGCTTCAGCATCGATGTCGCCTGCCCCGCCCAGCACGCCTTTCAGGTGTTCACCCAGCGCTTCGATGCCATCAAGCCGCGCGACCACAACCTGATGGCCAACCCGATCGTCGAGACCGTGCTCGACCCGTTCGTCGGCGGCACCATCCGCGACATCGCCGAGGACGGGACGGTGTGCGTGTGGGCCCGCATCCTCGTCTTCGAACCGCCGCAGCGGCTGGCGTTCAGCTGGGACATCGGGCCGACCTGGGAGGTCGAGACCGATCCCGCGCACACCAGCGAGGTGACCGTCACCTTCGAGCCGACCGGCACCGACAGCAGCCGGGTGGTGCTCGAGCACACCCACCTCGAGCGCCATCTGGGCCCGTTGGAGGGCTTCCGCGGCCTTTCCGGCGGGCGCGGTTGGCCGCTCTACCTGGACCGTTTCCGCGCTCTGGTCTCGGGTCTGGGGGACGACGCCACTCCGGGTCGGTGAGCTAGCCGGTGCCCACCGCGCCGGTGCGGCCGAGGTTGTCGCCGACCCCGTCCCACAGGGCGCTGTAGTAGACGCGCTTGGCCGGGTCGTCGGGGACGCCGTACGCGGCCAGGAACGTCGGCTCCCAGCCGGGGCCGTAGTTCCAGCCCAGGCTCATCAGCGCCGGCGCCAGGTCGGCCCAGCGGTCGGCGACGCCGAGCCCGCCGAGGTCGACATAACCGGTCACCCGGCCGTCGTCGTCGAGCAGGAAGTTCGGGTTGCAGGCGTCGCCGTGACAGACCACGACGTCCAACGGCGGCACGCGGGCGAGAAAGACCGGGTCGAGCCCGAATCGGTCCACCCGCTCACGAACCGACCAGCTGAACGGGCAGTCGACGACCGGCACCGCGTCGTGGAAGCGGCGCAACCCGCGGCCGAGGGCGGGGATCGCGATCTCGGGTCGGGCCAGCCACGCCGGGTCCACCGCCGACCGGCCCGGCAGGCCGGTGGTGAGCACCCAGTGCAGCTCGCCGTGGACGCCGTGGCGCAGCACCCGCGGGGCCGGCACGAACCCACCCACCCAGTCGAGCCGGACGCGTTCGGCGTCCGGCTGCCAGTCGAGGCCGGGTCGCTGCGCCTTCAGGAAGCGGATTCCGTCGCCGAACCGGAAGGTGAGACCGCCGTCCTCGTTGCGCCACACCGGCCGCACCGGGCCATCCCCGGCCAGCTCACGGACCCAGTCGGGGACGGCCACGCCGTCCAGCCGGGTCTGGCCCGCCAGCGGGGAGCTCACGGCAGTAGCTTCACCAGTCGAGCCGGGGCGGTGTTGCGGTAGGACTCCTCGACCAACTCGGCCACCTCGTCCCAATCGACCTCTGCGGCCCGGAAGTCGAGTCCGATCCAGCCGTACGGCCCGTAGTAGGCGGGTACGAAGAACCGCTCGTCGGCCAGCGCTTGCTCGCGCCGCAGCAGGGTGGGGAGCACCAGCACCGACTGTGACCAGCGGTCGTCGTCGTGGGCTCCCTTGACGACACCGCCGAAGATCGCGAACACCTTCAGGGTGTAGAAGTTCGGATGCCCGTGCGACTCCTTCTCGGCGGCTTCCGGCAGGGCGAGGCAGATCGAGCGGAGCCTCGCCAGGAACGCGTCACCCGGCTCGTAGCGTCGTGGATGGGTCACCGCTGCTCCCTTCGCGTTCGCGAGCGTGCGGCACCAGCCTGCCACGGCTGCCGGACGATTCGGCGGCCAGGAGTAGCGCCGCCCGGGCGGCTCAGCCGACCCGGAAGGCCCTGCGGCCGAACACCACGCCGAGGCCCGTCATCCCGACGGCCAGCAGCAGGTGCAGCCAGTTGTCGGCGCTGTTGAGCGGGACGAAGTTGGCGGCGCTGTCGTGAGGCACCACCAGGCCGTAGACCACAGCACAAAATAGATCGCGCCGCCGACGATCAGGAACGCGCGGCTGCCGGCCGCGGACCGGCGAGCGCGATCCCGGCGACGCCGAACAGCAGATGGACGACGTTGTGCAGCACCGAGACCTGGAACAGGCCGACCAGCATCGCCTCGGAGTGGGGCCGGCCATCATCAGGTCGCCGGAGTTGGTGGTGATCGCGGGCACGAAGCCGAGAATGCCCACCAGCAGGAACACGGCGCCCACGATGGCGCCGGCGAGTTGCACGGGCGTGAAGGTGAGGCGGTTCCTGGTGGTAGCGGAGGCGGTCATGGTGGTCCTCTCGGACACAACCGCGGCCCCCGGTTTCCCGGGGGCCGCTGCGTCGACAGGTGCCACGCAGTCGTCACATGTCGAAATACATCTCGAACTCGTGCGGGTGCGGACGCAGCCGCAGCGCGTCGATGTCGGCCCGCTTCATCTCGATCCAGGTCTCGATCAGGTCCGGGGTGAACACGTCGCCGGCGAGCAGGAAGTCGTGGTCGGCCTCCAGCTTGTCCAGCACCTCGCTCAGGGTGCCGGGCACCTGGTTGATGCTGGCGTGCTCCTCGGGCGGCAGCTCGTACAGGTCCTTGTCGACCGGTGCGGGCGGCTCGATCTTGTTCTGGATGCCGTCGATGCCGGCCAGCAGACAGGCGGCGAACGCCAGGTACGGGTTGGCCGACGGGTCGGGGCAACGGAACTCGATGCGCTTGGCCTTCGGGTTCGAGCCGGTGATCGGGATGCGGATGCAGGCCGACCGGTTACGGGCCGAGTAGACCAGGTTGACCGGGGCCTCGAAGCCGGGCACCAGACGGTGGTAGCTGTTCGCGGTCGGGTTGGTGAACGCGAGCAGCGACGGGGCGTGGTGCAGCAGCCCGCCGATGTAGTACCGCGCCATGTCGGAGAGCTGACCGTAGCCGTTCTCGTCGTAGAACAGCGGGGTGCCCTCGTTCCAGATCGACTGGTGCATGTGCATGCCCGAGCCGTTGTCGCCGAAGATCGGCTTCGGCATGAAGGTGACGGTCTTGCCGGCCTCCCAGGCGGTGTTCTTGATGATGTACTTGAACTTCATCACCTCGTCGGCCGCGGCCAGCATGGTGTTGAAGCGGTAGTTGATCTCGGCCTGCCCGGCGGTGCCCACCTCGTGGTGCGCCCGCTCGACCTCGAGCCCGACGTTGGTCAGGTTGCGGACCATGTCGTCGCGCAGGTCGGCGAAGTGGTCGACCGGGGGAACCGGGAAGTAGCCGCCCTTGTACTTGACCTTGTAGCCACGGTTCGGACGCCCGTCGCCGTCGTTCTCGACGCCGCTGTTCCAGGCGCCGGCCTCGGAGTCGATGTAGTAGTAGCCGGCGTTCTGACGGGTGTCGAAGCGCACCGAGTCGAAGATGTAGAACTCGGCCTCGGGTGCGAAGAAGGCGGTGTCGCCGATACCGGTCGACTTCAGGTAGGCCTCAGCCTTGCGAGCGATGTTGCGCGGGTCGCGGCTGTAGGGCTCCTTGGTCAGCGGGTCGTGCACGAAGAAGCTGATCGCCAGCGTCTTCGACTTGCGGAACGGGTCGACGAACGCCGTGGTCGGATCGGGCAGCAGGGCCATGTCCGACTCGTGGATCTTCTGGAACCCTCGGATGGACGAGCCGTCGAAGGCGAGGCCGTCCTCGAAGACCTCCGGGCCGAACGAGGCTGCCGGAACGGTGAAGTGCTGCATGACGCCGGGAAGATCGCAGAACCGGATGTCGATGGTCTCGACGCCTTCGTCCTTCACATAGGCCAACAGGTCGTCAGCGCTTTGGAACATCTTTCCTCCGAGTGGATAAGGGGATCGGAACGACGCCACCCTAGGGAGGCCTGATTTCCACCCGGTTGCACGTCTGTTTCAGCGGTGTTACGCACCCTGTGTCACCCTGTGAAGTCCCTAGCAGGCGGAGGTATGCCCGCTCCGGGAAGGGTGCTCGATAGGGTGGGCGGCGATGGCTGATACGACGACCGACGCCGCCGAGGAGTCCTATCCCGGCGAGAGCCTCGGGTTGCCCGAGACCGGACGCGGTGCGCTGGCGAGCTGGCGTGCCCGATTCGCGGCGCTGCTCATCGACTGGGCGGCCTCGATGGCGCTGGCGGTGGTGCTGTTCGGGGTCGGCGTGCTGCGTGAGCCCGGCTGGCGGGCCTGGATGATCCTGGCGGTGTTCTTCGTCGAGTCGGCGCTCCTCACGGCCCTGGCCGGCGGCAGCTTCGGCCAGATCCTGGCCAGGATCGGGGTGGCCCGGCTGGATCGGCAGCCGATCGGCGTGCTGCGGGCGATCGCGCGTCAGGCCATGATCTGCCTCGTGCTGCCGACCATCGTGATCGGCGCGGAACGGCGCGCACTCAACGATCTCGTGCTGGGAACGGTCGTCATCTACCGGCGCTGACCGGCTCGAATACCACATCGTCGCGCGTCCTGTGGGGTTTTCGGCGTCCCGCAGCTGCGCGGCGTCGCCTCGATTGCGCTTCCGTAACGATCCGGCCACGCCTTCGGCCTGAGATTGCGACCCCCGATCCCACCGATTAGCTTGGTCGGAGCTCACCCATCGGACGAGGTCTGCGTAGCGGCATCCACAAGAGCCGGCAAGCCCGCCGATCGATCAATGGAGGAACATTGGGCACCAAGAAATGGCTAGCCGGCGCAGCTGTCGTGGTCTCCGGCGCGCTCGCGCTGTCCGCCTGCACGCCGACTCCGGCCGCGACCCAGTCGGGCGCCCCGCAGGCGTCCGTGGCCACTGTGGCCTGGAACCAGGCGTTCTACTCGGCCAACAGCGCCACGACGTTCGGCAACGCCACGGCGAACAACAACATCCTGTACATGGCGAACGACTCGTTCAACTACTACGACAAGGATCTCAAGCTGGTGCAGAACACCAGCTTCGGTGCCTACGAGAAGACGTCGGACGACCCGCTCACGGTCAAGCAGACGATCGCCGACACCGCGATGTGGAGCGACGGCGTGCCCGTCTCGCCGGCCGACCTGATCCTGTCCTACGCGGCGCAGAGCGGCCTGTGGAACACCTACACCGCCGAGTCCGACGACGAGGGCAACGTCGATGAGAACAAGGGCAGCAAGGTCTTCTTCAACTCCAGTTCGATCGGCTACGCGCTGATCAAGAAGTTCCCCACCGTCGAGGGCAACACGGTCACCTACGAGTACTCCAAGCCGTACGTCGACTGGGAAGTCAACCTCATGAACCCGGGCGTTCCGGCGCACGTCGTCGGCAAGCGCGCGCTGGGCATCGACGACCCGACCGAGGCCGCCAACGCGGTGCTGAAGGCCTTCCAGGACAAGGACAACGCCTCGCTGACGAAGATCTCCAACGTCTGGAACCTCGACTTCAACTTCAAGAACATGCCGGCCGACAAGGAACTCGTCCTCGGCACCGGTCCGTACACCATCACGGACCTGAAGGAGGAGCAGTACGTCACGCTCACCAAGAACCCGAACTACAAGGGTGAGCACGTGCCGAGCATCGACACCATCACCGTCCGGATCATCCCCGATCCCCAGGCGTCGGTGCAGGCGCTGCAGAACGGCGAGGTGCTCGCCACCCAGCCGCAGGCCACCGCCGACATCCTGCAGCAGATGCAGGCCCTGCAGGGCGTGACCGTGCTGAACGGTGTGGGTGCGACCTTCGAGCACGTCGACATGGCGCAGAACAACAAGGGCCCGTTCGATCCCGCCAGCTACGGCGGCGACGCGGACAAGGCGCTCAAGGTGCGGCAGGCCTTCCTGCACACCGTTCCGCGGCAGCAGATCATCGACAACATCATCAAGCCGCTGAACCCGGACGCGGCCATCCGCAACTCGCTGACCGTCGTTCCCGGTGCGCCCGACTATGACGCGGTCGTCGCGGCCAACGGCATGGAGTCCACCTACGGCGCCGGGCCGGACATCGACACGGCCAAGAAGCTGCTCTCCGAAGCCGGTGTCAGCAGCCCGAAGGTCCGGTTCCTCTACGCCAGCAACAACACCCGGCGGCAGCAGGAGTTCCAGCTGATCAAGGAGTCCGCCGAGAAGGCCGGCTTCGTGATCGAGGACGTCGGCAACGAGAACTGGGGCGCCATGCTGAGTGACACCAGCAAGTACGACGCGTCTTTGTTCGGTTGGCAGTCCACCAACACCGGCGTCACGAACTCCGATGCCAACTTCCGCACCAAGGCCACCAACAACTTCTACGGCTACAGCTCGAAGACCGTTGACGGCATCCTGGATCAGCTGGCGGTCGAGCTCGACACCGCCAAGCAGACCCAGCTCGTGGGCGACCTCGAGAAGCAGCTCGTGGACGATGCGTTCAGCCTGAGCATCTTCCAGTTCCCGGAGCCGACCGCGGTCAGCAACCGGCTGCAGAACCTGAGCTCGATTCAGCTCGCGCCCACCATGTTCTGGAACTTCTGGGAGTGGAAGCTGTCCTGATCCTGAGGCATAGCCTCCGGGTCGGAGACTGAAACACCCGACGATGGGGCGCCAGGGACACCTCTGGCGCCCCATCACTGTCTCAACTACGGCTTCATTAGGGGTTGTAAAGCCGCGGGGTCTGACTCCTAGACTGACGCAACCGTTCATACATGCAAAGGCACACGATGCTCCGCTTCATAGCACGCCGATTGGCGATCGCAGTTGGCCTGTTGCTCGTCCTCTCGGTCCTGATGTACTGGTTGCTCGACATCGCCATGGATCCGCTGGACGACCTGCGTACCTCGCCCGCGCTCAACCGCGATCAGCTGATCGAGCTGCGGGTCCTGCAACTCAATCTGGACCAGCCCTGGTACGTGCGGTACTGGCACTGGCTGACCAACTGTTTCCAGGGCAACTTCGGAACCGCCTGGCGCACGGGGCAGAGCGTCAACAGCCTGCTCGGTGGCGCCGCCCTCACCTCGATCCAACTGGTCTTCGCCGCTACCGTGATCGCGCTGTTGCTGGGCGTCACCATCGGCCTGCTCAGCGCACTGCGGCAGTACACCACCTTTGATTACGCGATCACTTTCGTCAGCTTCGTGCTGTACGCGCTGCCGATCTTCTGGGTGGCCGTGCTGCTCAAGCAGTACCTCGCCATCGGCGTCAACGACTACCTGAACAACCCGGTGATGAACTGGCCGGTGGTGCTCGGCATCTCGGTGATCGCGGGCCTGTTCTGGGCCGGGGCGCTCGGTACTGACCTGAAACGGCAGCTGATCGTCTTCGGTGGAGCGTTCGCCATCACCCTGGGCACGCTGTGTTACATCCTGCTCAGCGGCTGGATCCTGCGCCCGCAGATCGGCATCGTCGGCATCGCGATCATCGGCGCCGCTGCCGCCTACGCCGTGACGCTGATCTTCTCCGGCATCAACAACAAGCGGGCCCTGTACTCGGCGCTGACCACCGCGGTGGTCGGCGTCGGAACCTATGTGGGCGTGCAGTGGCTGTTCTACTACGTGCCGATGAATGAGCTGTGGCTGATCGGGCTGCTGCTGGTGGCCATCGCCATCGCGCTGCTGATCGGCTGGCTGTGGGGCGGACCCGACCGGGCGGTATCGATGCGTGGCGCGGCCGTGGTCGCCGTGATCATGTCGGTCTTCGTCTACGTCGACCGGGTGCTGCAGGGTTGGCAGACGTACATGAACATGAGCGCCATCAACCGGCGTCCGATCGCGACGATCGGCTCCCAGACGCCCAACCTCGGCGGCGACTTCTGGATCGCCCAGCTCGACAAGTGGACCCACCTGCTGCTGCCGACGATCGCCCTGGTGCTGATCTCGTTCGCCGGCTACACCCGCTACCAGCGCGGCTCGATGCTCGAGGTGATGAATCAGGACTACATCCGCACCGCACGGGCCAAGGGCCTGTCCGAGCGGATCGTCATCGTCCGGCACGCGCTGCGCAACGCGCTGCTGCCGCTGGCGTCCATCGTGCCGGTCGACTTCATCACCATGATCGGCGGCGCCGTGATCACCGAGACGATCTTCAACTGGGCCGGCATGGGGCGCATGTTCGTCACCTCGCTGGCCCAGAGCGAGCCTGATCCGGTGATGATCTACATCATCATCACCGGCGGCCTGGCGATGATCGCCAACCTCGTGGCCGACTTCCTGTACGGCATTCTCGACCCAAGGATCAGGGTGAACGCATGAGCACGGACGACAAGCCGGAACGCACGCCGGCCGAGGAACCCGAGTTCGGCAGTCAGCTCGGCGGCCAGCCCGACGACGCCATCGACGTCGATCCACTCGCCACCCCGCCCGGGGAGGCGGCCGACGAGGCGGCCTTCGGCCGCGGCGAGGGGGTCGGCGACAGCAAGGAGGTCGAGGGCCTGTCCCAGGGCCAGATCGTCTGGAGCCGGTTCATCCGGCACAAGGGCGCGATGGGGGGCATGATCGTCCTCGGCCTGGTCGCCTTGCTCTCGCTGACCTCGATGGGCGCCTTCGGCATTCCCGGCTGGTGGCGGATCCAGAACTTCAATTCCAGCGGCAACGTGATCAACGGCGCCGCACCCACGTTGAAGCTGTGGCCATTCACCCTCGGCGAGCACCCGTTCGGTCAGGACGACATCGGCCGCGACAACTTCGCCCTGGTGATGAAGGGCATTCAGACCTCGCTGTTGGTGATGGTCGTGCTGGGCATCATCGCGCTGCTGATCGGCGTTGCCGTCGGGGCCCTGTCCGGCTACTACCGCGGCAAGATCGACACCGCGCTGATGCGGTTCACCGACCTCGTCATCACCCTTCCGGTGATCGTGATGGGGGCGGTGCTCGGCAAGCTGATCAACACGCTGCCCGACAAGATGGGCTGGTCCTACGACGTCACCCAGGCCATCCGCGACAACCTGCCGCTGCTGTTGGCGATCATGCTGGGCCTGGTGCTGTGGACCGGCCTGGCCAGGCTGGTGCGCAGTGAGTTCCTCACCCTGCGCGAGCGCGAGTTCGTGGACGCCGCCCGTGTCGCGGGCGCCAGCGACTGGCGGATCATCAGCAAGCACATCCTGCCCAACGCCGTCGGCGTGATCATCGTCAACACCACGCTGATGATGGCGGCCGCGGTGACCCTCGAGGCGGCGCTGAGCTTCCTCGGCTTCGGCGTGAAGGCGCCGAACGTGTCGCTGGGCATGTTGATCTCGCAGTACCAGGGCGCGTTCGCCACCCGGCCGTGGCTGTTCTGGTGGCCCGGCCTGTTCATCATCCTGATCGCGCTGAGCATCAACTTCATCGGCGACGGACTGCGGGACGCCTTCGACCCGCGGACCAAGCGCATCCCGTCCCAGCGGCAGATGAACAAGGCGATGGCCCAGATCCTCAACGACAACACCGAGAAGGCGGGGGCTGCGAAGTGACCAGCGAAGCCACGAACAACGGCAAGCCCGACAAGGCCAAGAGCAACGAGGGCGGCAGCCCGGATCTGACCACCGCCGTGCGGCTGTCCAAGACCCTCGGGGGCGAGGTCAACCGGGGGGACGTGATCCTGAAGGTGCGCGACCTGAGCGTCAACTTCTGGGTCAACAACGGCTGGTTCACCGCGGCCGACAAGCTCAGCTACGACCTGAAAGCCGGCGAGGTGCTGGCGATCGTGGGCGAGTCCGGCTCGGGCAAGACCCAGTCGGCGATGAGCCTGATCGGCCTGCTGCCCAAGAACGGCCGCGCCTCGGGCTCGGCCAAGCTCAAGGACACCGAACTGATCGGCATGTCGATCAACCAGTTGCAGCACATCCGCGGCAACGAGATCTCGGTGATCTTCCAGGAGCCGATGACGGCGCTCAACCCGGTCTACACGGTCGGCTTCCAGATCGTCGAGACCCTGCGCACCCACTTCGTGATGGCGCCGTCGCAGGCGAAGAAGCGGGCGATCGAGCTGATGACCCTGGTCGAGATCCCCGACCCGATCGACAGCTTCGACAAGTTCCCGCACCAGCTCTCGGGTGGCCAGCGGCAGCGCATCATGATCGCCCAGGCGCTGGCCTGTGACCCGAAGCTGCTGATCGCCGACGAGCCGACCACCGCGCTCGACGTCACCGTGCAGGGCGAGATCCTCAAGCTGATGCGCGAGCTGCGCGAGCGGGTCACGGCGGCGATCATCCTGATCACCCACGACATGGGTGTGGTGGCCGACATGGCCGACCGCATCGTGGTGATGAAGGACGGCCAGGTCGTCGAGCACGGCACCTCGGACGAGATCTTCAACCGGCCCGAGCACCCCTACACCCGGCAGTTGCTCGACTCGGTGCCGCACCTGGGGTCGGTCACCGCCGAGGAGGAGTTGCCGGCGGCGCGGCTGACCCTGGTCTCCGAGGGTGAGCAGGCCGGCGTCCCGCTGGAGGCGGGCGACCCGTCCGTCACCCCGGCGATGCTGATGGAGGACGTCGCCATCGAGTACCCCAAGCAGGGACGCCGGCCGGCGTTCCGCGCCGCGCACCACATCAACCTACGGGTCGACCCGGGCGACGTGGTCGGCCTGGTCGGTGAGTCGGGTTCGGGCAAGACCACGATCGGGCGGGCCGCGGTGGCACTGCTGCCGGTCGCGGAAGGCAAGCTGACCATCAACGGCCGCGACGTCACCAGCGCCAAGCCGTCCGAGCTCAAGCCCTTCCGCAAGGAGGTCGGCATCGTGTTCCAGGATCCCGGGTCGTCGCTCAACCCGCGGCTCCCGGTCGGCGAGTCGATCGGCGAGCCGATCCTGCTGCACCTGGGCTTGGGCGGTTCGGAGCTGTCCAAGCGGGTCGAGAACCTGCTCGAGAGCGTCCAGTTGCCGCGCGCCATGCGCAACCGGTACCCGCACGAGCTCTCCGGCGGCCAGCGGCAGCGGATCGGCATCGCCCGGGCCCTGGCGCTGCAGCCCAAGCTGCTGATCGCCGACGAGCCCACCTCGGCGCTGGACGTCTCGGTGCAGGCCCGGGTGCTGAAGCTGTTCCAGGACCTGCAGGCCGAGTACGGCTTCGCCTGCGTGTTCATCAGCCACGACCTGGCGGTGGTCGAGATGCTCAGCCAACGGATCGCGGTCATGCGGCACGGCTACCTGGTCGAGGTGGGCCCGACGAAGGAGATCGTCTCCGATCCGCAGCACCCGTACACCCAGCGGCTGCTGTCGGCGGTCCCGGTGCCCGACCCGGCAGAGCAGAAACGCCGCCGCGAACTGCGCGACGCCATCATCGAGGAGCAGCACATCGTCTCCTGACCCACGGTGGGGGCGGCGATCCCGCTTCGCCGGGACGACGTGATGAACCCGCGGTGTTTCGCGGCGGCGTCCGAGGGTCGCCGCCCCCGCGTCCGTGCTGCAAGGATGAACCCATGGTCGATCAGCTCGGTGCGGGCAAGAGGGTGGGCATTCTCACCAGCGGAGGCGACGCCCAGGGGATGAACGCGGCGGTGCGGGCGGTGGCCCGCACCGCGCTCGGCATGGGCGCCGAAACGTACGCGATCTACGAGGGCTACCAGGGCATGGTCGACGGCGGCCCGGGCATCCGAAGGCTTGGCTGGGACGACGTGGGCAACGTCCTGCACCGGGGCGGCACCCTGATCGGCACGTTCCGCAGCCGCGATTTCCGCGAACGCGACGGACGCCGCAGGGCGGCAGCCAATCTGGTGGCGGTCGGGATCGACCGGTTGGTGGTGATCGGTGGCGACGGCAGCCTGACCGGGCTCGACGTCTTCCGCGCCGAATGGCCCGACCTGCTGGACGAACTGGTCGCGTCCGGCGAACTGGACGCCGCGACGGCGGCCGAGCATCCGGCGCTGATGATCGCCGGCCTGGTCGGTTCGATCGACAACGACCTGGTCGGCACCGACATGACGATCGGCGCCGACTCGGCCCTGCACCGGATCGTCGCCGCCATCGACGACCTGGCCAGCACCGCCGCAAGCCATCAGCGCAGCTTCGTGGTCGAGGTGATGGGCAGGCACTGCGGCTACCTGGCCCTGATGGCGGCGGTGGCCGGCGGTTGCGACTACGTGCTGCTGCCGGAGCGTCCGCCGGAGCCCGGTTGGGAGGAGCGGATGTGTGCCGAGCTGGCCCGCGGTCGGGCAGCCGGGCGCCGCGACTCGATCGTGCTGGTCGCCGAGGGGGCCGTCGACCCGGACGGAAACCGGATCACCTCCGAGCGGGTCCGGCAGATCATCGAGGGGCAGCTCGGTGAGGACACCCGGGTCACCATCCTCGGCCACGTGCAGCGCGGCGGCGCACCCAGCGCGTTCGACCGCTGGTGCTCGACCTGGCTCGGCTACGAGGCGGCCCGCGCCGTGCTGGCCGCCGATCCGGGCTCACCCGGCCAGGTGTTCGGCTTCCGCGGCAATCGAGTGGCAGCCATCGACCTGGTCGAGGCGGTGGCGCGGACCCGCGAGGTGGCGGGGCTGATCTCCGCCGGCGACTACCCGGCGGCGATGGCCCGGCGCGGCGACTCGTTCGTCACCATGGCGGGCCTGTTCACCGAACTGTCCGAGCCGTCCCGGCTGGCGGCCGAGCCGGGGGGACGCCGGATCGGCGTCATCCACGCCGGCGGCCTCGCGCCGGGGATGAACACCGCCGCGCGGGCGGCGGTGCGGTTGGGGATCAGCCGCGGGTACACCATGCTCGGCATCCATGACGGCTTCCCGGGCCTGCGCGACGGCCGGGTCACCGAGCTGACCTGGGGCGATGTGGAGGCCTGGACGGCCGACGGCGGCGCCAACCTCGGGCTGCGCCGCTCCGTCCCCACCGTCGAGGAGCTGTACGCGATCAGCCGCTCGCTGGAGAGGCACGAACTCGACGCGCTGCTGGTGATCGGCGGCTGGAACGCCTACCGCTCGGCGCACCTGCTGCATGCCGAGCGGGACCGGTATCCGGCTTTCCGCATCCCGATCATGTGCGTGCCGGCCTCGATCGACAACAACCTGCCCGGCACCGAACTCGCCATCGGCGCGGACACCGCACTGAATGTGATCGCCGAGGCGATCGACCGGATCAAGCAGTCCGCGGCAGCGACCCGGCGCTGCTTCGTGGTCGAGACCATGGGCCGCTGGTGCGGGTATCTCGCGCTGATGGGCGGCCTCGCCGGGGGAGCGGAGCGCATCTACCTGCACGAGGAGGGCGTCTCCCTCGACCGGCTGAACGACGACGTGCAATGGCTGCACCGCTCGTTCGCGGCCGGACGGACACTGTTCCTGGCCGTCCGCAACGAGCGAGCCAACGAGAACTACACCACCGACGTGATCGCCTCGATCCTCGAGGAGGAGGGCCGCGGGCTGTACGACGTCCGGCGTGCGGTGATCGGCCACCAGCAGCAGGGCGGCACGCCCAGCCCCTTCGACAGGCTGCTCGCCACCCGCCTGGTCGGCCACGGCCTGGACCGGATCGCCGAACAGCTCGACGCCGGCAGTGACGGCAGCTACCTGGTGGGCCTGACCGAGTCGCGGGTCACCGACGTGCCGCTGGCGGCGATGATGGACCTGATGGACGCCGAGTTCCGGCGTCCGAAGCAGCAGTGGTGGCTGCGGCTGCGCGAGGTGACCCGGGCTGTCGCCGAGCAGCCCGAGGCCGTGCTGAGCTGATCCGAAATCCCGGACCGGGGCCCGGGATGACGGGTGTTCGTCATCCGGCGGACGCCGGGTGTCCCGGCAGACCGGGTGGACCGAGGGTGGGCCGTTCTCATCAACGCCGCCTACTCGCACCTACGGTGACTGTTTTCGTGTTGCAACACGAGAACAGTCACGGTTGCCGAAAGCAGTGGGCGTTGATGAGAACGCCCACCCCCGGCTCAGTCGGTGATCCGGGGCAGCTCTCCGGTGATCTCGGGCAGCGGGGCACGCAGCAGGCCGACACTGTGCGGGCCCAGCTCGACCGTCGACCCGGTCAGCCCCACCTGCCCGTAGCCGACCAACAGTTCCGAGCCGTCCGGGACGGTCAACCGGCCCGGCTCGGCGCCCAGGTTGGCCAGCACCTCGAGCAGCCCGCGGCGGACCAGCAGCAGGTCACCCTCACGGGCCACCGCGCCCTCGCCGAGCTCGGCGTCACGGATGGGGCCGATCAGTTTGCGCAGCCGCAGCAGCGTCCGGTACCAGTCGAAGAGTTCGCGCCGCCCCGGATCGTCGAGGTCTGCCCAGTTCAGCGTCGAGGTTTCGACCGTGCCCGGATCCTGCGGGTCGGGCACGTTGCCCGACCAGCCGTGCTCGGCGAACTCGGCCTGGCGTCCCTCGCGGATCGACTCGGCGAGCCACTCCTCGGAATGGTCGGTGAAGTACTGCCACGGGGTGGAGGCGTCGAACTCCTCACCCATGAACAGCATCGGCGTGTACGGCGAGGTGAGCAGCAGCGCGGCGCCGATCGCGGCCCGGCCGCGGCCGGCCAGCTGACCCACCCGCTCACCGGTCGCCCGGTTGCCGATCTGGTCGTGGGTCTGCAGCGAGGCGACGAACCGCCAGCCGGGGGTGACGTGCGGCTCGACCGGACGCCCGTGCCGGCGCTCGCGGAACGTCGAGAACGTGCCGTCGTGGAAGAAGGGGCTGTGCGTCAACGTCTTGGGCAGCGCCTGCGGGTCCGCGAAGTCGGCGTAGTAGCCCTGGGTCTCGCCGGTCAGCAGCACGTGCAGCATGTGGTGGACGTCGTCCGCCCACTGCCCGTCGAGGCCCTGCCCGCCGGCCCCGCCTACCCCACGCGGGGCCACCGTCCGGGGGTCGTTGCGGTCGGACTCGGCGACCAGCACCCGGGGTATGCCGGTGGCCTCGCCGATGTCCTCGGCCAGCTTCGCCAACTCTTCGAGCAGGTGGGTCGCGGACTCGTCATGCAGGGCGTGCACGGCGTCCAGCCGCAGCCCGTCGAGGTGGTAGTCGAGGAACCACTGCCGCACGTTGTCGGTGAAGTAGGCGCGCACCTCGTCGCTGCCCGGCCCGTCGAGGTTGACCGCCACGCCCCACGGCGTCTGGTGCCGGTCGGTGAAGTACGGGCCGAACTGGGGAAGGTAGTTGCCGACCGGGCCGAGGTGGTTGTAGACCACGTCGAGCCAGACGGCCAGCCCGCGGGCGTGGGCGGCGTCCACGAACCGGTTCAGACCGTCGGGTCCGCCGTAGGGCTCGTGCACCGAGAACAGCGAGACGCCGTCGTAGCCCCACCCGTTGCGGCCGGGGAAGGAGGCCACCGGCATCAGCTCGACGACATCGACGCCGAGCTCGACGAGATGGTCCAGGCGTTCGATGGCCCCGTCGAAGGTCCGGGCCTCGGTGAACGTGCCGACATGGAGTTCGTAGATCACCGAACCCCGTAGTGAGCGGCCCTTCCAATCGCCATCGGTCCAGACGAACCGGGCCGGGTCGACCAGGGCGCTGGCGGCGTGGACGCCGTCGGGCAGCCGGCGGCCGCGCGGATCCGGCCTGGGGTCGCCGCCGTCCAGGCTGAACGCGTAGCGCCCGTCGCCCGGCTCGACGTCGAGCGCCCACCAGCCGTTGCCGTCGGGCGACATCGGCTCGATCCGACTCGCATCGGCGCCGAGGTGCACGTCGACGCGTTCGGCCTCCGGGGCCCAGACCGAGTAGCGATGCAGCATCAGGCTCCCTTCGCGAGCAACGCGACCGGCAGAGTGTCGAACAACGTGCCGGTGCTGCCCGAGTGCGCGGTGGCGGTGAGCAGATCCTGCCAGTCGCCCGGCGGCAGGGCGACAGCGTCCGGACGGGACGCGTGCGCCAACCTGCGGACCACCACCAGCAGCTGCTCGCCGCGGCGGAAGGCGAGCAGCTCCGGGCCGAGGTCGACGGGTGCGTAGCCGGTGGCGAAGGCGTCCGGCCTGGCCCTCCGTACCCGCAGCACGCGCGACGTGACGAGCAGGATCTCGTCGGCCAGGTCGCGCGGTTCGGCCCCGGCGTCCAGGGCGGCGAGCCGTTCGGCACTCGCGGCGACGTCGACGTCGGAGCGGTTGTCCGGGTCGACCAGGGTGAGGTTGAGCAGCTCGGCGCCCTGATAGGTGTCGGGGACGCCGGGCAGGGTCAGCTGCACCAGCTTCTGGGCCAGGGTGACGGTGCGGATCGGCTCGGCGGCGGCCTCGACGGCCTCGGCGATGGCGGTGGCCAGCTCCGAGCCGGCGAGCGCCTCAGCCCCCAATGCCTGAACGCGTTGCTCGTAGTCGTCGTCGGGTTGCAGCCAACTGGTGCGCTGCTTACCCTCGCGCAGCGCCTTGGTCAGGTAGGCCTGCAGGCGTTCGGTGGTCAACGGGGTGGCGCCGGCGACGGTCTGCCAGACCAGGTGGCCGGTGGCGGCGTCCACCCCGTGCCGCGCGGACGCCTCACGGCCCAGAGCGGACAGCCGGCGCCACGCAGTCTCGTCGCCGGCCAGCGCCAGCAGCCTCGCCCGGACGTCCTCGCTGCGTTTGGTGTCATGGGTCGAGAGCGTGGTCAGGCCCAGCGGCCAGTGCGCGGCCTGGTGCGTCGCCCACGCGTGCAGCTCGGCCACGCCGGGATGCTCACCGGTGGCCGGGTCGGCGCCCACCTCGTTCAGCGCCACCAGCCGGTGCCAGCGGTAGAAGGTGGTGTCCTCTATGCCCTTGGCCATCACCGGTCCGGTGGTTTGCTGGAAGCGCACGCACAGGTCGGACGCCGCCGCCGCGTCGCCGGTGGCGGTCTCGGGCCGTTCCAGCACCCTGGCCAGCGCGGTCGCGGTCTCGGCCAGGTCGGGCCGGGTGGCAACCGCCCGGCGTAGCGCGGCCCGCAGCGGTTCGACCAGGTCGGCGTCCGGCTCGACCCCGGGGGTGACGTAGGCACGGTACACGTGGAGTTGCACGAGCAGTTCGGCCAGGGCGGCCCGCAGCAGGGTGGCGTCCAGGTCGGGCAGCGCGGACACGGCGGCCCGGTGCAGCCGGTTCAGCTCGGGTTGCAGCAGCTGGGCCAGCACCTGGCGCTTGGACGCCTCGGTGACGACCTCGAGCGACGGTTCGCCGCCGGTCGCCGCCCACGCCTCGCTCACGGCCGGGACCGTGCCCGGGTCGACCAGGGCGGTGCCGAGCACGGCCGCGGCGTCGTAGCCGGTGGTGCCGTGGCACGCCCAGGCGGGCAGCCGCTCGTCGCCCTCGAGGATCTTCTCCACCCAGATCGGGGTGCCCGGCCGGCAGCCGGCCGCGAGCCTGGCCAGGTAGCCCTCGGGGTCGGCGAGGCCGTCTGGATGGTCGACCCGGAACGCGTCGATCACCCCCGCGTGGTGCAGGTCGAGCAGCAGGGCGTGGGTGGCGTCGAACACGTCCGGCTCCTCGACCCGGACGGCGACCAGCTGGTCCACCTCGAAGAAGCGCCGGTAGTTGAGCACCTGCGCGGCCTCGGTGTGCGACGCCAGCAGCCAGTGCTGGGCGGCCAGCAGCTCGGCCAGGTCGTCGGTGTCCGGACCGTCCGGCCGCAACGGCAGCACGTGGTCGTAGTAGCGCAGCACCGGCTGCCCGGACGCCGGGCCTTCGTCGGGGCGTCCGACCTCCACGGTGAGGCTGCCGGCGGCCAACTCGTCGGCCAGCGAGCCGCCCAGCAGCGGCAGCCCGAAGCGGCCGTCCAGGTGGTCCCAGTCGACGTCGAACCAGTGCGCATGGGCGGCGTTTCGGCCGTGGGTGAGCACGTCCCACAGCGGGGCGTTGCGCCACTGGGGATCGACCAGCGCCATGTGGTTGGGCACGATGTCGACGGCGATGCCCAGACCGGCCCGGTGCGCCCGCTCGGCGAGTCGCTCGAGCGCCTCACGACCACCCAGTTCGGGGTTGATCGCGGTGTGGTCGAGCACGTCGTAGCCGTGCAACGAGCCCGGCACGGCGGTCAGGATCGGGGCCAGGTACAGGTGGCTGACGCCGAGGTCGGCGAGGTACGGCACGGCGGCCGCGGCGTCGTCGAGGGTGAAGCCGCGATGCAGCTGCAGTCGGTAGGTGGCGGTGAACGGGGTGGCTGTGGCAGTCACCCGGGTCATTCTGGCAAGGATCCGAGCCGCCTGGCCACCGGTACCGCCCACGGTCACCCTTGGGGAGGGGGCGCAGCCGCCGGAGCCCTAGGCTGGGCGGGTGGCTTTCCTGCTCGGCGCCGAGGATGTGCACCTCGAATACCCGACCCGGGTCGTGCTCGACTCGATCACGCTCGGGGTGAACGAGGGCGACCGGATCGGCGTGGTCGGGCGCAACGGTGACGGCAAGTCCACCCTGCTGCGGTTGCTCGCCGGTGACCTCGAACCCGACGCCGGCCGGATCACCCGGCGCGGCGGCGTCCGGGTCGGCATGCTGAACCAGGCCGACACCCTGCCCGCCGGCGCCACGGTGCGCTCGGCGGTCGTGGGCGCGGCGGCCGAGCACGTCTGGGCGTCCGACCCGAGGATCAGGGACGTGCTGGCCGGGCTGGTCGGCGACCTGGAGTTCGACGCGGTCGTCGACACGCTCAGCGGCGGGCAGCGGCGCCGGGTCGCCCTGGCCGCGCTGCTGGCGGGCGACTGGGACGTGCTGGCCCTCGACGAGCCGACCAACCACCTCGACGTGGAGGGCATCAACTGGCTGGCCGGTCACCTGAAGGGGCGTTGGGCCGGCAACGCGGGCGGCCTGCTGCTGGTCACCCACGACCGGTGGTTCCTCGACGAGGTGGCGACCGCCACCTGGGAGGTGCACGACCGGATCGTCGAGCCGTTCGAGGGCGGCTACGCCGCCTACGTGCTGCAGCGGGTCGAGCGCGACCGCCAGGCCGCCGCCGTCGAAGCCAAGCGGCAGAACCTGATGCGCAAGGAGCTGGCCTGGCTGCGCCGGGGGGCCCCGGCCCGCACCGCCAAGCCCAAGTTCCGCATCGACGCCGCCAACGTGCTGATCGAGGACGTGCCGCCGCCCCGGGACCGGCTCGAACTCAACCGGCTGGCCACCGCCCGGCTGGGAAAGGACGTGGTCGATCTGCTCGACGCGGGCGTCACGTTCGGCGAGCACGAGGTGCTGCGCGACGTCGAGTGGCGGATCGCGCCCGGCGAGCGGACCGCGATCCTGGGCGCCAACGGCGCCGGCAAGTCGACGCTGCTCGGGCTCGTCGCCGGCACCGTGCAACCCACTGCGGGCCGGGTCAAGCGGGGCAGGACGGTCAAGCTCGGCGTCCTCGACCAACAGTTCCAACAGCTCGCGGCGATCGCCGGCGACCGCGTCCGCGAGGTGCTGGCCCGCACCCGGACCAGTTATGTGGTCGAGGGTCGTGAGCTGACCCCGGCGCAGCTGCTGGAGCGGCTCGGCTTCGCCCGCGAGCACCTGTCGGCGCGGGTGGGCGAGCTGTCCGGCGGACAGAAGCGCCGCCTGCAGTTGCTGCTGGTGCTGCTCGACGAGCCCAACGTGCTGATCCTCGACGAGCCGTCGAACGACGTCGACACCGACATGTTGACCGCGCTGGAGGATCTGCTCGACTCGTGGCCGGGCACGCTGCTGGTGGTGTCGCACGACCGCTACCTGATCGAGCGGGTCACCGATCAGCAGTACGCCATCCTGGACGGACGCCTGCGGCACCTGCCCGGTGGGGTGGACGAGTACCTGCGGCTGCGGGCCGACGCCGGATCGGCCCGACGCGCCAGCGCCGCCCCCACGCCGGCGGCGACCGCCGAACTCTCCGGTGCCGAGTTGCGGGCCGCGCAGAAGGAACTGGCGTCGGTGGAGCGGCGAATCGCGCGACTGAGCGACGAGATCGTCCGGGCCGAACACGCCCTGGCCGATCACGATCACTCCGACTACGTGGGCCTGTCGGAGGCCATGGCACGGATCGGTGATCGGCGCAGCCGATTGGCCGACCTCGAGGAGCGTTGGCTGGAGCTGTCCGAGTTTGTCGACTGAGCCCGTGCCGACGGCCTTCGCGTCGCCCTGGACGTGCCCCACCGAGGGTGCGAACCCAGTGTCGAAACGCACGGAGACGGGCCAAAGTTCAGGTACCTTAACTTTTATGAGTGTCGGGCCCCTGGTGTCGCGGGCCCGCGCCCACCGGCCGTTGCACTGGCTGCTGGGACCGGCGTTCGTCGCGGCCATCGCCTACGTGGATCCCGGCAACGTGGCCGCCAACCTCACCGCCGGGGCGCAGTACGGCTACCTGCTGGTGTGGGTGCTGGTCGCCGCGAACGGAATGGCGGTGCTGATCCAATACCTGTCGGCCAAGCTCGGCCTGGTGACCGGGCGCAGCCTGCCGGAGTTGCTCGGCGCCCGACTGGGCCGGACGCCGCGGCTGCTGTTCTGGGGCCAGGCGGAGATCGTCGCCGCCGCCACGGACCTGGCCGAAGTCATCGGCGGCGCGCTCGCCCTGTACATCCTGTTCGGGGTGCCGCTGCCGCTGGGCGGGCTGATCGTCGGGGCCTTGTCGATGGCGCTGCTGGCCGTGCAGTCCCGCCGCGGGCAGCGTCCGTTCGAGTTCGTCGTGATCGGGCTGCTGGCCGTGATCACCGTCGGCTTCGGCTCGGGGCTGCTCTTCAGTCCCGTCGACTGGGGCGCCGCGGCGGCCGGCCTGGTGCCGCGCTTCGCCGGCGTCGAGACGGTGCTGCTGGCCGCCGGCATGCTGGGCGCCACGGTGATGCCGCACGCCATCTACCTGCATTCGTCGCTGGCCGTCGACCGGCACGGGGCCACCGGCGCCGAGTGGGTGCCACGACTGCTGCGGGCCACCCGGTGGGACGTCGTGCTGTCGCTGCTGGTGGCGGGCACGGTCAACATCGCGATGCTGCTGCTGGCGGCGTCGGCGTTGCAGGGCGTGTCCGGCACCGACTCGATCATCGGGGCGCACGCCGCGATCAGCAACGCACTGGGTCCGGCCGTCGGGATCATCTTCGGCATCGGACTGCTCGCCTCGGGGCTGGCCTCGACATCGGTGGGCAGCTACGCCGGCGCCTCGATCATGGCGGGGCTGCTCAGGGTCAAGGTGCCGTTGCTGGTGCGCCGGGCGATCACCCTGATCCCCGCACTCATCGTGCTCAGCATCGGCGTCGAGCCGACCTGGGCGCTGGTGTTCAGCCAGGTGCTGCTCAGCGTCGGCATCCCGTTCGCGGTCGTTCCGCTGCTGCGGCTGACCAACGACGCCGAACTGATGGGTGAGTTCGCCAACGGCACCCTCACCCGGATCGTGGCCTGGCTGGTGGTGGGGCTGATCGTGGCGCTGAACGTGGCACTGCTGGCCCTCACGGTGGCCGGATGACCGGCGTCGACGACCTCACGCCGGTGGCCCAGGACTACCTGAAGGTCATCTGGTCGGCGACCGAGTGGGGCGACCCGCCGATCACCTCCAAGGGGCTCGCCGCGCGGTTGCACACGTCGGCGGCCGGGGTGACCGACATGGTGAAGCGGCTGGCGGGTCAGGGGCTGGTCGACTACGAGTCGTACCGACCGGTGCGGCTCACCCCGGCCGGCGAGCGGCTCGCGGTGGCGATGGTGCGCCGGCACCGGCTGATCGAGACGTTCCTGGTCCGGATGCTCGGCTACGACTGGGCCGAGGTGCACGACGAGGCCGAGGCGCTCGAGCACGCGGCGTCCGAGCAACTGATCGAGCGGATCGATGCGCTGCTGGGCCATCCGGCGGCCGACCCGCACGGCGACCCGATCCCGGGCGCCGACGGCACCCTGCGCAGGCCGGACGCGATGCGGCCGGGCGAGGCGCAGGGGCCGTGCACGGTGGTGCGGGTCTCGGACGCCGACCCGGCGATCCTGGCCCGCTGCCGCGACCTGGGCATCGTGCCGGGGGCCACGGTGCTGGCGGCCGAGGTGCCCGCCGAGCTGGCGTCCGCAGTGTGGGTCGAGCCGGTCAGCGGCCGCGCATCGCCCTGTTGACGCCCTTCATGGTGGGCATCGGCCCGCGCGGCACCGGCATCTTGGGACGCATGGCGTCCAGTGCCCGCAGCCGCTGCTTCACCTCGGTGAGCTGCTGCGGCTGCATCGCCTTGGGCAGCTTCTCCAGGTGCTTCTGCAGGTGGTCGAGCGGCACCTGGCCCTGGTCCTTGCCGACCATCACCTGGGTCACCGGGACGCCGTAGGCGACCTGCTCGTGCTTCTTCGCCTCGGTGCCGAGCAACGCCCGGGCACGGGCGGGAGTGCCCTCGGCGATCAGCACCACCCCGGGCGGGCCGACCACCCGGTGCACGACGTCCATCTGCCGGGTCGCGGCGATGCCGAGCTCGTAGGTCCACTTGCGTTTGTTGAGCAGTTGCAGGGCGACCTCGGACGAGCCCGCCTGCCCCTCGTAGCGCTTGTAGTTGGCCTTCTTCACCCGCCAGGTGAGCACGTACAGCGCGCCGACCAGGGCGAACATGAGGCCGGTGATCAGCCACAGCCACCACGGCTGCAGCCACAACCCGAGCAGCACGCACAGCAGGACCGGCCCGGCGGTGGCGGCCAGAGTCCACCACTTCAGCTCGGGGTCGATCTCGTTGGTGCGCTTGTACGCCTCGATGATCTGCCGCACCCTGCCCCAGTCACGGGGGTCGTCGGAGTTCTTCTTCCGCAGCTTCTCGGCCCGGCGTTCGGCCTTCTGCTTGGCGGCGAGCTCCTTCGCCTTGTCACTGGCCATGCGAACTCCCGTCGATCGTGGCGGTGATGCGGACGCCGGCGGCGCCGTTCGCGCCCGCGGAGCCGTTGGTCCTGGTGGCGTCCCGGTCGCGACGGCGGCGCGACTCCAGCGCCGTGCGGTAGAGGCGTCCGGCCCGGTACGAGGAGCGGACGAGCGGCCCGGACAGCACGCCCGGGTAGCCGATCTCGGTGGCCTCCGCCTCGAGTTCGGCGAACTCCTCGGGGGTCACCCAGCGGTCGATCGGGTGGTGCCGCACCGAGGGGCGCAGGTACTGGGTGATGGTGATCAGCTCTGTGCCCGCGTCGTACAGGTCGCGCAGCGCCTGGGAGATCTCCTCGCGAGTCTCACCCATGCCGAGGATCAGGTTCGACTTGGTGACCAGGCCCTCCTCGCGCGACCAACGCAGCACCTCGAGCGAACGGTCGTAGCTGAAGCCTGGCCGGATCCGCCGGAAGATCCGCGGCACCGTCTCGACGTTGTGCGCGAACACCTCGGGACGGGTGTCGAACAGCTGCTGCAGCAGGTGCCGGTGACCGGAGAAGTCGGGGGCGAGCATCTCGACCCCGACGCCGGGGTTGACCTGGTGGATCTGCCGGATCGTCTCGGAGTACAGCCAGGCGCCCTCGTCCTCGAGGTCGTCACGGCACACCCCGGTGACCGTGGCGTAGCGCAGCCCCATCTTCTGCACGCTCTCGGCGACCCGCAGCGGCTCGCCCCGGTCGTAGCCCGACGGCTTGCGGGATTCGATCTGGCAGAAGTCGCAGCGCCGGGTGCAGGAGTCGCCGCCGATCAGGAAGGTGGCCTCCTTGTCCTCCCAGCACTCGTAGATGTTGGGGCAGCCGGCCTCCTGGCAGACGGTGTGCAGCTCCTCGTCGTTGACCAGTTTCATCAGGCCGCGGTACTCGGGACCCATCCGCGCGGTGGTGCGGATCCACGGCGGCTTGCGCTCGATCGGGGTCTGGGAGTTGCGCACCTCGAGCCGCAGCAACCGTCGCCCGGCGGGCGGCGTGGTCGGCGGCCTGGGGGTGACGGCGTCGTCTGCAAGGGTCACCCGGCCATCCTATCCCGACTGCCCCGGACGGCTCGGGGCCGGTTCTCAGCCGGTGGCGAACTCGGGTGCCCGGTGGTAGGCACGCAGCGCGAGCAGCTCGCTCAGGTGTGGCTCGAGCGCCTGCGCCACCTCGACCAGGGTGGGGACGGGGGTGCTGAGCTCGGCGGCCATCGACGTGACGCCGGCGTCGGCGATGCCGCACGGCACGATGTTGTCGAAGCCGCCCAGCTGGCTGGTCACGTTCAGCGCGAAGCCGTGCATGGTGGTCTGCTTCGAAACCCTGATGCCGATGGCGGCGATCTTGCGCTCGGGGCGTCCGGACGCTCCGGGCAACCACACCCCGGTGCGGCCCTCCACCCGGCCGGTGTCCAGCCCGTAGTCGGCCAACACCCGGATCAGCGCCTCCTCGACCCGGCGGACGTAGTCGACGACCCCGACCCCCCGGGGGAGGAACACGATCGGGTAGCCGACCAACTGGCCGGGGCCGTGCCAGGTGATCTTGCCGCCCCGGTCGACGTCGACCACCGGGGTGCCGTCGAAGGGGCGTTCGTGCGGCTCGGTGCGGCGTCCGGCGGTGTAGACCGGTTCGTGCTCGACGTAGAGCACCTGCGGCGGCAGTTCGCCGGAGGCGACCCGGGCGTGGATCTGCCGCTGGTACTCCCAGGTGGGCAGGTACGGGCTGAGCCGTGGCGGTTCGTCGGTCAGGCCCAGGTACTGGAACTGGGTCGCTCTGGCATCCGCTTCGCGGGGTTCGGGCACGCGGCGAGTCTATGCCCGCTCACGGGTGCGCCGGCATCGGCGTCAGGCCGGGGCGGGCCGGGCCCGACGCCTCCTCGAGCGGCAGCAGGGCGACCTGGGCGTCGGCGGCCAGCGCGAGCAGGTCGTCGTCGTGGCTGATCAGCAGCACGACGGCCCCGGCGGCGGCGATGGCTCGGAGTTGATCGGCGATCGAGAGCAGGTGCCGCCGGTCCACCCCCAAATGTGCTGCGACTGGGCGACCCTCGCCGCGAGTCGGTCCCTGGAATTCAGGACGGCACTGACGTTCGACGCCTGGCAACTGCCGCTGGAACCCCAGTTCGAGGTGCCCGGCACCGGCTACCGGCGGACGGCCGGATCGTCGGCACCCGGGTACTGGTCGAGGCGGACGGGCGTGGCAGGTACGAACTGCGGCGCCGGGCTGGAAGATCGTGCGGGTGACTCACGAGCTGCTCGACCGGCCAGCGCTCCTGCTGGCCCGCAGCCGCCGCAGCCTTGAGTTGGCACGTCGGGCCGCGACCTGACGCACCCCCGGCTGGAACCGTGACGCCGACTGCCGGTTACCGGCGCCGATGCCGCTCTGCAGACCGCCACCGCTGCGCTGTCCCGGCAATGGCGTCCGACCACGTGATCCGGCGCACCCCGGACGCCGCGACGCCCGCCACCCCGGGGGTGACGGGCGTCGGGTCAGCGTGCGCTGCGCAGGCTCAGAGCCCCAGCTCGCCGCCGAAGTCGCCTGCCTCCAGGCGGGCCTTCACCACCGACAGGAAGCGGGCGGCGTCCGCGCCGTCGACCAGCCGATGGTCGTAGCTGAGCGACAGGTACATCATGTCGCGCACCGCGATCACCTCGCCGAGCACCGGATCGGAGACCACCATCGGACGCTTCACCAGCGCGCCGGTGCCGAGGATCGCCGCCTGCGGCTGGTTGATGATCGGAGTGTCGAACAGGGTGCCGGCCGAGCCGTAGTTGGTGATCGTGAAGGTGCCGCCGCTGAGCTCGTCGGGGCCGATCTTGTTGGTGCGCGAGCGGGCCGCCACATCGCCGATCTTCTTGGCCAGGCCGGCCAGCGAGAGGTCGCCGGCGTCGCGGATGACCGGCACCAGCAGGCCACGCTCGGTGTCCACCGCGATGCCCAGATGCTCGGCGTCGTGGTAGGTGATGGTGCCCGCCTCGATGTCCATCGTGGCGTTGACCTTGTCGAACTGCTTCAGCGCCTCGGTGACCGCCTTGCAGATGAACGGCAGGTACGACAGCGACGCGCCCTCGCGCTTCTTGAAGTCGTCCTTGGCCCGGGCTCGCAGCCGGCTGATGTTGGTCAGGTCGACCTCGACCGTGCCGGTCAGCTGCGCCGCGACCTGCAGCGACTCGACCATGCGCTTGGCGATCACCGAACGCATCCGGCTGATCTTCTCGGTGGTGCCGCGCTTGCTGCCCTCCGGAGGTGCCGCGGCGGGGGCGGGTGCGGACGCCGCGGGTGCGGCGGCCGGAGCCGGGGCGGCCGCGGGCTTGGGCGCCTCGGCGGCCTTCTTGGCCTCGTCGGCGGCGGCCAGGACGTCCTGCTTGCGGATGCGGCCACCCACGCCGGTGCCCTTGACGCTGGCCAGCGACACGCCGTGCTGCGCGGCGAGCTTGCGCACCAGCGGCGTCACGTAACCGACGTCCTCGGACTCGGCGGGCTTCGCCGGGGGCTTCGGCGCCGGTGCGGGCGGCTTGGGTGCCTCGGCGGCGGGCTTGGGCTCCGGCTTCGGCTCGGGCCGGGCTTGCGGCTCGGCCTTCGCCCCGGCGTCCTTGGCGACCTCGGCGTTGCCCTGCTCGGCCTCTTCGCTGACGCCGTCGCCGCGGGGCTCCTCGGGAGTCTCGTCGGCCACCTCGGGCTGATCGGACGCCGGCTCGCCGCCGGAGCCCTCCGAACCCGGTTCGCCGATCACGGCGATCACCGCGCCGACCGCGGCGGTTTCGTCCTCGCCGACCCGGATCTCGAGCAGGACGCCACCGGTCGGTGCCGGGATCTCGGTGTCGACCTTGTCGGTGGAGACCTCGACGATGGGCTCGTCGGCCTCGACGGTGTCGCCGACCTGCTTGAGCCAGCGCGAGATGGTGCCCTCGGTGACCGACTCGCCCAACTGGGGCAGCGTCACCTCGGTTCCGGCCCCGCCGCCACCGCCGGACGCCTTCGGCTCCGGCGCCTCGGTCGAGGGGGCTTCGGCCACCTCGGGGGCGTCGGGCTCCTCGGCGTCGGCCTCTTCGGCGGGGACGTCCTCGGCGGGCGCCGGTGCGGCTGCCTCGTCGTCGTCGCCGGAGCTCCCCGAGTCGCCGCCGCCCTCGGCCTCACTGGCGTCGCCGATCACGGCCAGCACGGCGCCGACCTCGGCGGTCTCGTCCTCACCGACCTTGATCTCCAGGATGACGCCGGCAGCCGGAGAAGGGATTTCGGTGTCGACCTTGTCGGTGGACACCTCCACGATGGGTTCGTCCACCTCGACGGTGTCGCCGACCTGCTTGAGCCAGCGCGAAACCGTACCCTCGGTGACGCTTTCACCCAGGGCGGGCAAAGGAACGGGCGTTGACATGAGTGGGTCTCCTTCGACGGGACTGCCAGAACCAGACTTCACCCTATCCGGTCGCCACCAGGTTGAGCAGGTGCAGCCGGAGCGTGCTTCGCGGCCCGTCCCAGCCCGCAGTGCACAATGGCTGGGTGGCATTGCGATGGGACTTCTGGCGCGGTCGGGACCGGGGTGTCCGGGTCGACTCGGCGACCCAGGGGCACCTGGAGGAGTTCGTGGCGACCCGCCGCGGGGTCGAGGCCTTCCTCGAGCCGCAGACCACGATGGCCCGGCCGAGCATGCTGCTGGTCGCGGCCGACGGCGAGTGGACCCGGCGCTCGATCGAGTCGCCGGCCTGGGGACGCCGCTTCGCCGGCCGGCACGCGCTGCCCCTCTACGACGCCGGGGTGGTCGGGTATCCGCAGCGGATGCGCGACTACAACGCGCGGCTCAAGGGCCGCGGCCACACCGCCTGAGCCCCCGGGGCTGAACGAGGGATCAGCCCAGCGCCTCGTCGATCCGGTCCAACTGGTTCGACATCTCGACCACGGCCCGGTACGCCTCGACCAGGGCCGCCGCCAGCGACGCACCCGAGCCGGGCTGGACGCCCTCGAAGACCGACCACGCAGCACCGCCGCACGCCCACAGGCCCGGGACCGGCTCGCCGTCCTTCCTGACCACCCGCGAGCGATCGTCGATCACCAGCCCGCCGGCCGTGCCCTCGTCGCCCGGATGGACCCGCACTCCCCAGAAGGGCCCCTTGTCGACGCCGCCCAGGCAGGGGTTGCGGCGCAGCAGCGGGTCGCCGAGGAGCCGGTCCCAGGCGCTGTCCCCGCGCTGGAAGTCGGTGTCCTTGCCGCGCTTGGCGAGGGCGTTGAAGGCGACCACGCTGCCGAGCAGCCCCGCCCGGTCGACTCCCAGGGCGCCGGCCAGTTCGTCCAGCGTGCCGCCGCGCACCAACTCGCCGGCTTCGAGAGCAGACTTGGGTGAGCCGCCGGCCGGCCACGGTCCGAGCGCGTGCGCCTTGCGATGCCGGTTGTCCAGCACCAGGAAGGACGGCACGGAGCGCTGCCCGCGATTGTGCTCGTACATCCGGCGCCCGACGGTGCCGCCGGGCTCGGCCTCGTCGACGAAGCGGTCGCCCGCGGCGTCCACCATCAGCCCGTGCGGCGCGACCCGGGCGGCGTCCAGCCGGTGCGGGCGGCCCTCGGCCAGCAGCACCGGCGTCCACCAGGCCCGGTCAAGTCCGGCGGTCGCCGCGCCGACCTGCCCGGCCACCCGCAGCGCGGCGCCGTCGTTGTCGCCGCCCACCGACCAGTCCACCGAGGTCGGGGCCGGCAGATGCTTCTCGCGCAGCGTCTGGTCGGCCTCGAAGCCGCCGCACGCCAGCAGCACCCCGCGGCCCGCCTCGAGCGTCACCTCGGCGCCGTCGAGATCGACCAGCACTCCGTGCACGGCGTCGTTGCGCACCAGCAGCGACGTCATGGGCGCGTTCAGCCAGAACTGGACGCCGCTGGTCAGCGCCCTGCGCAGCAACTCGATGACCAGCGCCTGGCCGCCGGGCGTCTCGGCCCGGCCGAACGGACGCCGCAGTCGCGCCCACAGGCCACCGGTGTCCTCGGCGTCCTGCGCCGGCCGGACGCGCTGCGCCCAGTCGTCGTCCAGGGCGGCCGCCGAACCGCGGGCGCGCAACGTGCGGCCCTGCGGCCTGCCGCCCTCGGCCTCAGCGCGGCAGTCCGGGACGCCCTTCACCGCCTCCAGCGCGATCCGGGAGGACACCAGCCACCGAGCCACGACCGCAGCCGTCCGGGTGAAGGCCGCCAGTCTCGCCCGCTGCGCCTCGTCTCGCGGGCCGACCAGACCGGCCAGGTAGGTGAGCGCGTCCTGTACCGAGTCGGCCGGCAGCCCGCCGTGCCCGGCCAGGTCGTTGGCAGGCATCCACAGGTGGCCGTCGCCGGCGGCGGTCGCCCCGCCCAGTTGCCGGCTGCGCTCCAGCACCACCACGGAGTGGCCGAGCCGGCGGGCGGCCACGGCGGCCAGCAGGCCGGCGGCGCCGCCCCCGACGATCACCACATCGGTGCGCACGGTCAGCTCTGCAGGGACTGGGCCAGGGCCACCAGGGTCCTCACGGCCATCCCGGTGCCGCCGGTCGGCACGTAGTCGTAGGGGCCCTCGTCGTTGAACGCGGGGCCGGCCACGTCGAGGTGCGCCCACGGCACATCGTCGGGGACGAAGCTGTGCAGGAAGGCCGCCGCGGTCAGGGCGCCGCCGGCGCGGTTGCCGCCCGAGCGAAGGTCGGCCACCTTCGACTCCAGCTTGGTCCGGGTGCCGTCGGGGATGGGCAGCTGCCAGAACGCCTCACCGGCGCTCTCGGCGGCGTCGAGCACCGCGTCGGCGGCGGTGTCGTCGCTGGCCATCAACCCGGCGACCCGCTCGCCGAGGGCGACCACGCAGGCACCGGTGAGGGTCGCCACGTCGATGATCAGGTCGGGGGAGTCCTCACCGGCCCGTACCAGGGCATCAGCCATCACCAGCCTGCCCTCGGCGTCCGAGTTCACGTTCTCGACGGTGGTGCCGCCGTACATGGTGAGCACGTCCGAGGGACGGTAGGCGGTGCCGGAGGGCATGTTCTCGGCCATCGACGCGTAGGCGGTGACCCGGACCTTCAGGCCCAGCCGGGCGATCGCCCTGGTCGCGGCCAGCACCGCCGCGGCGCCGGCCATGTCGCTCTTCATCGTGTACATGCCGTCGGCCGGCTTGAGGTTGAGCCCTCCGGTGTCGAAGGTGATGCCCTTGCCGACCAGGGCCAGGTGCGCCTTCGCCCCGCGCGGGGCGTAACTGAAGCGGACCAGCCGGGGGGCGCGGGACGAGCCGCCGCCGACTGCGAGGATGCCGCCGAAGCCGCCCTTCTCGAGAGCCTTGTCGTCGAGCACCTCGACGTCGATCCTGGTGCCCTTGGCGGCGGTCCGGGCCGCCTCGGCGAAGGTCTCCGGGTACAGCACGTTGGCCGGGGTGTTCACCCAGTCGCGGGCCAGGCACACCGCCTCGGCGACGGTGCGGGCGGCGTCCACCGCGTCGCGGGCCTCGGTGCGGCCCGAGTTGCTGACCACGGTGATCGAGGCGATGGCCGGCTTGGGCTGCGTGCCGCTCACCTTGACGAAGCTGTACGAGCCGAGCAGTGCACCCTCGGCGGCGCCCTTGACCACCTCGGGCTCGACGGCGTCCAGGCTGACGGCGACCCGCAGCGGCCGGTCGCCGGCCAGTGCCGCGGCGGCGCGGACGCCGTTGCCGGCGGCCCGGCGGACCTGTTCGGGGGTGACGTCGATCTCGCCCAGCCCGACCGTGACGAGCCTGCTCCCCGCCACCCCCGGCAGGGCCACCGCGGTTCCCGGTTTCGAGGCGGCGCCCAGTTCGCGGGCCACCTCGAGCAGCGGCCGGCCGAACTGGTCGGCGACCCGGGCCTCGACGGAGTCCGGAACGCCGACCAGGACGGCTGTGCCGGCGCTTTCGGCGAGCCCGACCACCAGCACGTCGGCGTCACCGGGGGCGCTGGTCGCGAGAGTGAGGGGAGGGAGGCTGAACGAGGTCACGGGGGCAGTCCAATCACACGGCGGTACAGGAGCGGATCACCCGTCACCATAGTCCGCGGGCCGGACGCCGGGCAGGCCGTGCCCGGCGATGCGGACGCCCCGACCGTGGGATCCTTGGCCGGTGACCAGCTTCAGCTTCGCCACCGCCACCCGGATCGTCTTCGGCGCCGGCAGCAGCGCCGACCTGCCGGCCCTGCTCGCCGGTATCGGCGGCCGTCCGTTCGTCTGCACCGGGGCGCACCCGGACCGGTTCGCGGCCGTGCTGGCCGGGGTGTCCGACCCGGCGACCTGGCCGGTGGCCGGCGAGCCGACCGTCGACGACATCAGGGCCGGGGTCGCCGCGGCCCGCGAGCACGGTGCGGACGTCGTGGTCGGCCTGGGCGGGGGAGCGGTGCTGGACGCCGCCAAGCTCATCGCCGCCCTGGTGCCCAACACCGGCGATGTCCTGGACTACCTGGAGGTGATCGGCGCCGGCCGGCCGCTGGCCGAGCAGCCGTTGCCGTTCGTGGCCGTGCCGACCACCGCCGGCACCGGCTCCGAGGTGACCATGAACGGCGTGGTGACCTCGACCGAGCACGGTGTCAAGGTGAGCATGCGGTCCCCGTCGATGCTGGCCCGGCTGGCGCTGATCGACCCCGAACTGACCCTTGGCTGCCCGCCGTCGGTGACCGCGTCGTCCGGGCTGGACGCGCTCACCCAGTGCCTGGAACCGTTCGTCTCGCCGTTCGCCAATCCGCTCACCGACGGCTTCTGCGTCGAGGGCCTGCAGCGCGCCGGCCGCAGCCTGCGCCGGGCCTACCACGACGGCGCCGACCAGGCCGCCCGTACCGACATGGCGCTGTGCTCGCTGCTGGGCGGGCTGGCGCTGGCCAACGCCAAGCTGGGCGCCGTACACGGGCTGGCCGGGGTGATCGGCGGACTGACCGGCGCCCCGCACGGGCTGACCTGCGCCACCCTGCTGGTGCCGGCCAGCGCCGGCACCGTCGCCGCCCTGCGGGCCACCGACCCCGACCATCCGGCGCTGGCCCGGTATGCCCGGGCCGGCGAGCTGTTGTCCGGTACCGCCGGGGTGGATGCCCTGCTCGACTGGCTGGCCGAGACCGTGCGGCAGCTGCAGGTGCCGGGCATCGCCGGCCTCGGCATCACCCCCGAGCAGTACCCGGCGATCGCCGAGCAGGCGGCGAAGGCGTCCTCGACCAAGGGCAACCCGGTCGCGCTCGACGTCGACCAGCTGGTCGCGATCCTCACCGAGGCGGCCCGGCACTAGGCTCGTCTCGCAGACCAGAGGAGCACGCATGTCAGAGCTGAAGACGTCCCCCTTGCACGACCGGCACCAGGCGCTGGGGGCCAGGTTCGCCGAGTTCGGCGGCTGGTCGATGCCGCTGCAGTACGGCGGCATCGTCGCCGAACACAAGGCGGTGCGTGAGGCGGTCGGCATCTTCGACGTCAGCCACCTCGGCAAGGCGCGCATCCGGGGCGCCGGCGCGGCCGAGTTCCTCAACGCCTGCATCAGCAACGACGTCCACAAGATCGGCATCGGGCAGGCTCAGTACACGCTGCTGTGCAACGAGGCCGGCGGGGTGATCGACGACCTGATCTGGTACTGGCTGGCCGACGATGAGATCTTCCTCATCCCCAACGCCGCCAACACCGCCGAGGTGGTCGAGAGGCTGGCCGCCGCCGCGCCCGAAGGCCTCACCGTGACCAACGAGCACGACGACTATGCGGTGCTGGCCGTGCAGGGTCCGCTGTCCGACGAGACGCTGGCCGCGATCGGGTTGCCGGTCGGCCACGACTACATGCGCTTCGACACCGGAGAGCTCGGTGGGGTCACGCTCACCGTGTGCCGCACCGGCTACACCGGGGAGCGCGGCTACGAGCTCGTCGTGCCCGCCGCGGACGCCGGCGCGGTCTGGGACGCCGTGCTCGCCGCCGGCGAGCAGTACGGCATCGCGGCCGCCGGCCTGGGCGCCCGGGACACGCTGCGCACCGAGATGGGGTACCCGCTGCACGGCCAGGACCTGCGGCCCGACATCTCCGCCGGCCAGTGCGGGGTCGGCTGGGCGATCGGCTGGAAGAAGGACGACTTCTGGGGCGCTGCGGCGTTGCGGGCCGAGAAGGCCGCGGGGGTGCCGCGCCGGCTGACCGGACTGGTGTCGCTGGGACGCGGCATCCCGCGTCCGCACATGGAGGTGATGGCCGACGGTGAGGTGGTCGGCGAGGTCACCTCGGGCACGTTCTCGCCGACCCTGGGCAAGGGCGTGGCGTTGGCTCTGCTGCCGCCCGCGCTGACCCCCGGCACCCCCGTGTCGGTGCGGGTGCGCAACCGCGAGGAGCCGTTCGAGGTCACCAAGCCGCCGTTCGTCACCCCGGGAGTGCGCGAGTCGTGAGAGCGGGCGGCTGGCGCCAGTGGGCGCACCTCGCGCTGGCCGCGGTCGGGGTGGCCGCGGTGCTGTGGGCGCTGGTGCTGGGCGCGCACCCGACCATCTGGTGCCGCGATCAGGTGATGCAGCCCGGGCAGACCTGCAGCAACGCCCAGGGCACCAAGGTGCAGACCTACGAGGAACGGTTCAGTGCGGCGCAGTGGGCGCGTCCGGTGGTGGGTGGCGTCGGCCTCGCCGTCACCGGCTTCGCCCTGGCGCTGTACCGGGGCGGACGCCGCACCCGGGTGCCGGCCTGACCCGCTTGTTGCGGGCGGCGGGGATGGCCGGGTCGCGGCGAGGACTGACCGGGTGACCGCGGTGGGTGACTCGCCCGCTGCAAAGGGCTCAGTCGACCTCGAGGCTCATCGGCCCGTAGACCAGCCGGTCCTCCTCGTAGAGGGACACCGCGCTCACGCCCTGCTCGGCCAGATCGGCGTAGCCGGCGGTGATCCAGGCCTCCGCCTCGGCCTGCGAACCGAACGGCGCCTCGAAACCCAGCGCGGCCAGGGCGTCCGGGTCGGCCGGGCCGCCCTCGGCTCGCCAGTACCAGGCCATCAGATCTTCTCCCCGCGGGCCACCACCGGCTTGGGGATGCGGATGCGGCGCAGCGACAGCGAGCGGTTGAAGCCGTAGTAGAGCAGCCCCTTCAGCGGTTCGTTCGGGATGCGCTCGGCCGCCAGCCGCTTGAACCCGCGCCACATCATCACGATGTCGATGACGATCAGCAGCATGAACGACCAGGTGGCGTAGGTGGAGGGTTCGACGATGGCCGGGTAGGCCGGGCTGACCACCAGCACCAGCACCAGCAGCAGCATCAGGATCGGCATCGACCACTCGGCCAGGTTGAAGCGGGCGTCCACCCAGTTGCGCATCAGCTGCTTGCCGGGGGTGTTGTCCAGTGCGCTGGCCTGCTTGCGACGCTCGGCGGTGGCCTGTTGCCGTGCCCGCTTGCGGGCCTCCTTGGGCGACAGGGTGGGATTCAACCGCTCGCGACGGGCCGCCTCGGCGTCCTTGCGCCGCGGCGTCGGGGCGGCCTTGCCCTTCGGCTGGGCCGGCGTCGGCACCTGGGTGGGGGCGGCCTGCTGGGCCGGCTCGGACCCGGTGGCTCCGGAGCCCTTGGAGGGGGAGAACAGTCCCACGGCGAACCTCGCTGTCGGTGGATCGGTGACCCTTGATGCTACCCCGGCCGGACGCCGTGGCCGTCCCCGCGGCCCGTGGCTGAACGGCTTCGGGTCGTGCCCGGGGGCGTCCGTTCTCAGCAACGCCGACTGTTCTCGGGTCAGATGGCTGTTTTCGTGTCGTGACACGAAAACAGCCGGCGTAGGTGCCAGTACCAGGCGTTGCTGAGAACGACCGAGCCGTCGCAGGGCGCCGGCCCGGACGTGCGGGGAGGCCCGGGCTGGGCGCCGCCGGATAGGCTGGGCGGGAAGCACGCGAACCCTACGGAAGGCGAGACCCCCCATGGCAGGGCTGTTCCAACGGATCAAGGCCATTTTCTCGGCCAAGGCCGACAAGGCCCTCGACAAGCTCGAGGATCCCCGCGAGACCCTGGACTACTCCTACACCAAGCAGCTGGAGCTGCTGCAGCAGGTGCGCCGCGGGGTGGCCGAGGTGGCCACCAGCCGCAAGCGGGTCGAACTGCAGGCGGGTCAGCTCAACCAGCAGATCGACAAGCTGAACACGGCCGCCAAACGGGCGCTGGAATCCAATCGCGAAGACCTCGCACGTGAGGCGTTGACCCGCAAGTCCGGGCTGCAGCAGCAGCTGGCCGAGCTGCAGGAGCAGCATTCCGCGCTGCAGTCCGAAGAGGAGCGCTTGGTTCGGGCGAGCCAGCAACTGCAATCCCGGGTGGACGCCTTCCGCACCCGCAAGGAGACGATCAAGGCCAGCTACACCGCCGCCGAGGCGCAGAACAAAATCTCCGAGGCGTTCAGCGGCCTCGGCAAGGAGATGGGCGACGTCGGGCAGGCGATCCAACGGGCCGAGGACAAGACCACGCAGCTCAAGGCGCGCTCCGCCGCCGTCGACGAGTTGCTGGCCAGCGGCGCCCTGGACGACCCGACCGGGATGGCCAAGGACGACATCACCCGCGAGCTGGACGCCCTGGCGTCCGGTGCCCAGGTGGACGACGAGCTGGCGGCGTTGAAGGCCTCGCTCGGTCAGCCGGCCGGCGAGCTCGCCGGCGCGGGCGCCGACGCCGAGCAGGGCCGGCTGCCGGCCGGCGGCAACTACGAGCAGCCGCCCGCCCCGGGGGCCACCCAGCCCGAGTCGTCGGAGGACCTGCGCTGAACCGCCCGGCCGAGCCCGCCGGCGCCGATGGCTGATCGGCGCCCGCGGGTCCTGCTGGCCACGGGCCCGGTCGGCGATCTCGCCCCCAGAACCGTCGCCGTCGCGCTGGCCAGGGGTTTCGCCGACGCGGCCGATGTGGCCGTGATCGGTCTCGCCGAGGGCGGCCCGGCACTGGGCCGCGCGCTGGCCGGCCCGGACGGCGAGTTCGAGTCGCTCAGCACGGGCTGGCTCGCGCACGGCGCCGGCCTGGTCGCCGTCGGGGGCATCGCGTCCCAGCCCTCGGACGCCCCGCTGGCCGGTAGCAGTTCCGCACTCGGTCGGCTGGCCGGCTACGCGGCGTCCAGGACCCCGACCGGCACCCTGGTGGTCGACCTGACCGGATCGGCTCCGGCCTGCCACGACGCGGGCGCGGGCCTGCTGGGGGCGCTGGGCGCCGTCGCCGACGTGCCACTCGATGCCGGGCCGGACGCCCTGGCCCGGCTCACCGAACTCGACCTCCACCCGGTGCGCGAGCTGCTGGCCGATCGCCCGCTGGTCGGCGTCGTGCCACCCGGCGAGGAGACGGACCTGCTGCTCGGACTGCGGGGCATCACCTCGCGCCGGGGGCGGGCCGCCCTGGTGGCGGCTCCCCGGATGCTCGCCGTCGACGACGCGCTGGAGCGCTTCGCCCGGGCCGCTGCCCCCGAACTGGCCGCCGCCCCCGGCGCGGGCGCGGCTGGCGGGCTGGGCTTCGCAGTGCTGGCCCTGGGCGGCCGGCTGGCCACCGGAGCGGCGCTCGCCGCCGAGGTCTGGGGGCTGCCCCGGGCCCTGGCGGGGGCAGACCTGGTCGTCACCGCGTGCGACTCGTTCGACTTCGGCAGCCGCGGTGGCGGGGTCGTCACCGAACTGGCCCGCCGCTGCGACGAGGCCGAGACCCCGCTGGTGGTGGTCGCCTCGGCGCTGGGCATGTCCGGCCGCGAGATGCGGGTGATGGGAGTGGAGTCGGCGCACCCGATCGAGCCGGCGTCCGACCTCGAGCCGGCTCTCACCGAGACCGGCCGCCGGCTGGCCGCGGGCTGGCTCGCGAGATGGTGACTGACCGGCCGGCGCGGAACCGATTACACTGAAACCGGAATACCCGCTCCCCGCGTGGGCGTTGCCCCTGGCGAGTATCCCCGAACCTTACGGAGTTGACATGTCCATCGACCAGCAGCTCGGCACCGACGGCATCACCCTCACCGAGGCTGCCGCGACCAAGGTCAAGGACCTGGTCTCGCAGCAGGAGGAGGAGGGCCTGGTCCTGCGCATCTCAGTGGCCCCCGGTGGCTGCTCCGGCCTGCGCTACCAGCTCTCCCTCGACGAGCGTGAACTCGAGGGCGACGTGGTGAAGGAATGGTTCGGCGTACCGGTCGTCACCGACCGGATGTCCGCCCCCTACCTGAGCGGCGCGACCATCGACTTCGTCGACACCATCGAGGCTCAGGGCTTCACCATCGACAACCCCAACGCGCAGGGCTCGTGCGCCTGCGGCGACAGCTTCCACTGATCGGCTCGCTACCGCTCACTACGGGTAACAATCCGGAAAAGGCCACAAAACGGGACGCCCCGAGGGGGCGTCCCGTTGTGCTTTTGGGTTAGGGTGAGCGCCTAGGAATCTGACGATCCGGATGGTCCGTGGCGCCCCGTCGGGGGCGTCGAGGCATTCGTCGTGGGAAGGCGGAACCCCGTGCAGAAGAACGGCACACAGCCCAGGCGGCTGCTGGCATTGGGCGGCGGCGCCCTGGCGGCGCTGGCCCTGGCCGGGTGCAGCCAGGAGACGATCGACCAGTGGGGCCGCTGGGGCATGCCGGTGGCTGCCAGCGAGCAGGCGCCCTGGATCGGTCAGCTGTGGGACGGCGCCTGGGTCGCCTCGCTGATCATCGGCGTCTTCGTCTGGGGGCTCATCTTCTGGTGCATGTTCCGCTACCGGCGGCGCAGCGACACCGAGGTGCCGCGGCAGACCCGTTACAACCTGCCGATGGAGATCCTGTACACGCTTGTGCCCTTCCTGATCATCGGCGTGCTGTTCTTCTTCACCGTGCGCGCGCAGGACAACGTGCTGGCCAAGCAGACTGGCGGCAACCTGCACACGATCAATGTGATCGGGCAGAAGTGGTCGTGGACCTTCAACTACATGGAGGCTCAGAATCCGGCCGTCGGCACCATCGTGCACGAAGCCGGCACCGTCGAACGGCTTCCCGACCTCTACCTGCCGGTCAACGAGCCGGTGCGGTTCAACCTGAAGTCCGCGGACGTGATCCACTCCTTCTGGATCCCCGAGTTCTACTTCAAGCAGGACGTGATCCCCGGGCACCCGAACTCGTTCGACGTGGTGCCGAACCGTGAGGGCACGTTCCTCGGCAAGTGCGCTGAACTCTGCGGCACCTACCACGCGGCGATGCTGTTCAACGTGCACGTGGTGAGCGTCGACGAGTACAACGCCTACCTGAAGGGTCTGGCCGACAAGGGCCAGACGGGGGAGTTGACCGCCCCCGATTGGCCGAACACTGTTCCCTCCGCCCCCTCCAACGAGGAGCACGACCGATGAGCGTCGCACGCGTCACCCTGGACTCGGCCGAGCGCCGGGCGGCCCGCCGCTCGAACTGGGGCGCCCGGGCGATGACCCTGCTCACCTCGACCGACCACAAGGTCATCGCGAACATGTACTTCGTCACCGCCTTCGCCTTCTTCGGCTTCGGCGGCCTGTTGGCGTTGGCGATCCGTGCCGAACTAGCCTGGCCGGGCCTGCAGTACCTGCACTACGAGACCTTCAACCAGTTCTTCACGATGCACGGCACGATCATGCTGCTGATGTTCGCGACGCCGATGTTCGCGGCGTTCGCGAACGCGGTGATGCCGCTGCAGATCGGCGCCCCCGACGTCGCCTTCCCGCGGATGAACATGTTCAGCTACTGGTTGTACCTGTTCGGCTCGGTGACCGCCTGCTCCGGCTTCCTGTCGCCCGAGGGCGCGGCGGCGTTCGGCTGGTTCGCCTACGCCCCGCTGTCGGACGCCATCAACTCGCCCGGCGTCGGCGGCGACCTGTGGATCATGGGGCTGTACGTGATGGGCCTGTCAACCATTCTGGGCGCGGTCAACTTCGTCACCACCATCCTGTGCATGCGGGCGCCCGGCCTGACCATGTTCCGGATGCCGATCTTCACCTGGAACATCTTCGTCACCTCGCTGCTGGTGCTGCTGGTGTTCCCGGTGCTCGCCGCCGGCCTGCTGGTGCTCGAGGCGGACCGACGCCTCGGAACGCACATCCTCGACCCGGCCGTCGGTGGAGCCGTGCTGTGGCAGCACCTGTTCTGGTTCTTCGGCCACCCCGAGGTCTACATCATCGCCCTGCCGTTCTTCGGCATCATCACCGAGGTGCTGCCGGTGTTCAGCCGCAAGCCCATCTTCGGCTACGTGGGGCTGGTCGCCGCCACCCTCGCCATCGGCGGGCTCAGCATCGCCGTGTGGGCGCACCACATGTTCGTCACCGGTGCGGTGAACCTGCCGTTCTTCTCGTTCATGACGTTCCTGATCGCGGTACCGACCGGGGTGAAGTTCTTCAACTGGATCGGCACCATGTGGGGCGGGTCCATCAGTTTCGACACGCCGATGATCTGGGCGATCGGCTTCCTGACCACCTTCCTGTTCGGTGGCCTGACCGGTGTCATCCTTGCCAGTCCGCCCCTGGACTTCCACGTCTCCGACACCTACTTCGTGGTGGCGCACTTCCACTACGTGGTGTTCGGCACCGTCGTGTTCGCCATGTTCGCCGGCTTCTACTTCTGGTGGCCGAAACTGACCGGCCGGATGCTCGACGAGCGCTGGGGCAAGGTCCACTTCTGGACGCTGTTCTTCGGCTTCCACCTCACCTTCCTGGTGCAGCACTGGCTCGGCATCGAGGGCATGCAGCGCCGGATCGCCGACTACCTGCCCCAGGAGGGGTTCCAGTTCCTCAACCAGGTCTCCACCGCCGGCGCGTTCCTGCTCGGGGTGTCGATGCTGCCGTTCTTCTGGAACATCTGGATCTCGCGCAACGCCCCCCTGGTCAAGACCGACGACCCGTGGGGTTGGGGCCGCTCGCTGGAGTGGGCCACGTCGTGCCCGCCGCCGCGACACAACTTCACCTCGCTGCCGCGGATCCGGTCCGAAGCGCCGGCCTTCGACCTGCACCATCCTGAGATCCACAGCGTCGACCGGGCCGAAGAGCTGGACGCCCTGATCACCGGCAGCGCCGGCACGCGAACGGGCGAGCCGTCGTCCATCGAGAATTCCAAGGGGGAGTGAACCGATGAAGGTCGAGGGCTGGATGTTCACCGCGATCGCGATCTTCCTCGCGATCGTGTCGCCGATCTACTGGTTCATGTCGCACGAGATCATCGGTACGGTCGCGCTCGTCATGTCGTTCCTGCTGTTCGGCATGGTCGGTGTCTATCTGTTCGTGCTCGCCCGCAAGATGGACGAGCGGGTCGAGGACCGCAAGGACGCCGAGATCGTCGAGGGTGCGGGTGCGATGGGCTTCTTCCCGCCCAAGAGCATCTGGCCGTTCTGGGTGGCGATCACCGTGCAGTTGCTGACGCTCGGGCCGGTCTTCGGCTGGTGGATCAGCATCCTGGCCGTCTGCCTGGGCATCTGGGCGCTCAGCGGCTGGGTGTTCGAGTTCTACCGCGGCGACTACCAACACTGAGCGGTACGCGTACTTGTGCGGATCCCGCCCGGGCCCCGCACGGGACATGCTGATTACTGAGCGGCAGGGAGCCGCGCGACCGTCCGCCGGGAGCGTCCATGTCTCATCGCCTGCGCATCGTATGTGGTGGGCAGCTCCGGTTTCTCGGGCCAAGGCGGTACCTCCGCCGGCTGCGGCATCCCGGCCACGGCGGTGGCGGTGCAACTGTCCACCCTGGTGGTGAGCCCGTCGAGGGCGGGCGGTCTGAAGG
The DNA here is from genome assembly GCF_025972045.1 of Micropruina sonneratiae. GTDB lineage: Bacteria > Actinomycetota > Actinomycetes > Propionibacteriales > Propionibacteriaceae > Micropruina > Micropruina sonneratiae. The sequence continues at coordinate 469,767 of NZ_JAPDHX010000001.1, forward strand.
TGTGGCCGGCCGGCGGGGCTGAGCCGGTGGCGAAGTTCTTCCAGTACCCTCATGCGACCTCCTCGGGCCGACAACCAGGAGGCCGTGACGGACGCCGACGTGGTGCTGCTGTGCCTGCGGGCCGCCGACGCCCCCGAGGTGCTGAAGGGGCTGACGTTCAGGCCCCGGCAGCGGGTGATCGGTGTGATGCCGTCGCTGAGCGTCGCCGAGTTGCGGGACATGGTAGGCCCGGTGGCCGAGATCTCGCGGGCCATCCCGGCGGTCTCGGTCGCCGAGCGCGCCGGGCTCACCCCGGTCTACCCGGCCGGCAGCGCCGCCGAGGCCACCTTCGCCGAGCTCGGATCGACCGTCCCGCTCGGCACCGAGGCCCAGCTGGAGGCGGCCTCCGCGGCCAGCGCCACCGTGGCCGCCCACTTCGCCTACCTGACCACGATCGTCGAGTGGCTGGCCGGACGCGGGGTCGACGCCGGGCAGGCGCGGCGACTGGTCGGGGCGGTGTTCACCGGCGCGGCGGCCGACCTGGCCACGGCGTCCGCCTTCGACGAGCTGGCCGGGCAGCACGCCACCCCGGGCGGACAGAACGAGCAACTGCTCGCCGGCCTGCGCCGAGCCGGGGTGTACGAGGCGGTCGGCCAAGGCCTGGACGACCTGCTGGGCTAGTGCTGCCCCGCACCCGGAAACAGCCTCACCAGCTGACGTGCAGCGGACGTCCCTCGTTGAAGCCGGACGCCGACTGGATGCCGACGGTGGCGTTCTCGGCGAACTCGTGCAGGGTGCGCGCTCCCGCGTAGGTGCACGACGAGCGCACCCCGGAGGTGATGAAGTCGATCAGGTCCTCCACCCCCGGCCGTTCCGGGTCGAGGTACATCCGCGACTGCGAGATGCCCTCTTCGAAAAGGGCGGCCCGGGCTCGCTCGTAGCGGGACTGCTGCGCGGTGCGGGCCCGCACCGCCCGTGCGGACGCCATCCCGAACGACTCCTTGTAGGGGCGCCCGTCATGATCGGTGACCAGGTCGCCGGCCGACTCGTGCGTACCCGCGAACCACGACCCGATCATCACCGCGCCGGCGCCCGCAGCCAACGCCAGGGCCACGTCACGGGGGTGCCGGACGCCGCCGTCGGCCCAGATCGCCCGGCCCGATTCCCGGGCCTCGGCGGCGCACTCCAGCACCGCGGAGAACTGCGGACGCCCCACCCCGGTCTGCATCCGGGTGGTGCACATCGCGCCGGGGCCGACCCCGACCTTCACCACGTCGGCGCCGGCCTCGATCAGGTCCGCGGTGCCCTCGGCGGTGACCACGTTGCCGGCCACGATCGGAACCTCGCTGCCCCGGTCGTCGAGCATCGCCCGGACCCGCGCCAACCCTTCGATCATCCGTTCCTGGTGGCCGTGGGCGGTGTCCATCACCAGCACGTCGGCGCCGGCGTCCAGCAACTCGCAGGCGCGGCGCTCGACGTCCTTGGAGATGCCGACCGCCGCCCCGACCTTGAGCCGCCCCCCGGCGTCCAGGGCGGGGGTGTACAGCGTGGCCCGCAGCGCACCCTTGGGAGTCATCAGGCCCACCAGTCGGCCGGCGTCCACGGCCAGCGCCACCCGGTGCCGGTTGCCGCTCAGCAGCTCGAACACCTCGGCGGGGGAAGTGTCCGGCGACACGATGGTGAGGTCGGTCGACATCGCCTCGTGTACCTGCACGAAGCGGTCCAGGCCGGACGCCTCCGACGGCCCGAGCAGGCCGACCGGCGCGCCGTCGTCGTCGACCACGACGACGAGCTTGTGCGCTCGCTTCGGCAGCAGGTTCAGCGCCTCGCCGACGGTGGTGCTGGGCGAGACGTGCACCGCGGTGTCGAACGCGGGGTGCGCCGCCTTCACCTTCGCGATGGTCTCGGCGACGATGCCGGTCGGCAGGTCCTGCGGAATGATCGCCGCCCCGCCTCGCCGGGCCACCGTCTCGGCCATCCGGCGTCCGGAGATGGCGGTCATGTTGGCCACCACCAGGGGCAGCGGCAGCCGCAGCGCATCGGTGCTGGTCAGGTCGACGTCGAGCCGCGACGTCACCGACGAGCGGCGCGGCGTCATGAACACGTCGTCGTAGGTGAGGTCGTAGGAGGGTTTGGGATTCAGGAAACGCACGCCGGAATGGTACAGGCCGGACATGACGAGTGCCGCCGGGTCTTCCCGGCGGCACTCGTCAGTGGTGACTCGGCGAACTCAGTGGGTGACCTCGCGCCCTGCGGGATCGGCCGGCACGTCGCCGTCGTCGTGCCGGTGCCCCTCCTCGAGTTCGTGACCGTTGGCGTGGTGGTCGGCCTCGACGATCTCTTCGGCGGTGGGCTTGGTGATGACGCCGGCGAGGTACCACCGTGACAGCAGTGCCCGCAGCCGCCCGACACCCGCGCCCTGCTCGGCGACGCCGTGGCTGTCGGTGGCGGGAGCACTGGTGAGCTCCTTGAGCTGCTTGTGCTGGGTCAGGGTGAACTTCTCGTCGATGCTGATCGGCTTGTGCGGCTCGGAGTAGCCGCCATCGGGAGCCCGTTCGATGATTCCGGTCTCGCTGCCGTGCAGGACGCGTTCGGTGTCCGCCCGCTGCAGCGAGATGCAGATCCGCTTGGTGACGATGAAGGCGATCACCGGGGCGACGAACACGGCCACCCGCATGAACTCGGTGACCGCGTTCAGCGACAACTTGAACTGGGTGGCGAGGATGTCGTTGCCGCCGGACAGCCAGAACATCGCGTAGCAGGTCATCCCGGCCACGCCCAGCGCGGTGCGGGTCGGGGCGTTGCGGGGCCGGTCGAGCACGTGATGCTCGGACTTGTCGCCGGTGATCCACGCTTCGACGAACGGGTAGAGGCCGAGCAGGACGAACAGCGCCGTCATCAGCCCGACGCCTGGCAGGAAGACGTTCCACGACCAGGTGGTCGACCCCAGGTGCCACTCCCAGTTCGGCATGATCCGGATGGCGCCCTCGACCCAGCCCATGTACCAGTCCGGCTGCGAGCCGGCGGTGACCTGGGCCGGGTTGTACGGACCGAAGTTCCACACCGGGTTGATCTGCATCGTGGCGCCCATCAGGATCGACACCCCGAACACCACGAAGAAGAAGCCACCGGCCTTGGCCGTGTACACCGGGAACAGCGGGTACCCCACCACGTTGCCGTCCTTGCGGCCCGGGCCCGGGTAGTGGGTGTGCTTGTGATACACGACCAGGGCCAGGTGCGCCGCGATCAGGCCGAGCAGCAGCCCGGGGACCAGCAGGATGTGCACCATGTATAGCCGTGGAATGATCAGCTCGCCCGGGAACTCGCCGCCGAAGGCGAAGAACTCCACCCAGGTGCCGACCAGCGGGATCGAGCGGATCAGGCCGTCGACGAACCGCAGGCCGGTTCCGGACAGCAGGTCGTCGGGCAGCGAGTAGCCGGCGAAGCCCTCGATCAGCGAAATCGAGAACAGCCCGACGCCGATCAGCCAGTTCAGCTCGCGCGGCTTGCGGAACGCACCGGTGAAGAAGATGCGCAGCATGTGCACGGTCATCGCCGCGACGAACAGCATCGCCGCCCAGTGGTGGATCTGCCGCACCAACAGGCCGCCGCGGATGTCGAACGACAGTGCCAGGGTCGAGGCGAAAGCCTCCGACATCGGCAGGCCGCGCATCAGCTGGTAGCTGCCCTGGTACTCGATCTCGGCCATCGACGGCTTGAACCAGATGGTCAGGAAGACGCCGGTCAGCAGCAGGACGATGAAGGAGTACAGCGCGATCTCACCGAGCAGGAAGGACCAGTGGTCGGGGAAGACCTTGCGCAGGTTCTTCTTCAGCAGCGAAGCCAGGCCGAGCCGATCGTCGGCCCAGGTGGCCAGCCCCGTGACGCCCTTGGGCAGGGACGCCTGCTGCGGCGGCCGTTCGGTTTCGAGCACCGGTGATTCGGTGGAGACTTCGGCGGGCTTGGCCATCACCGATCACCTTCCTTGAAGTCGCCGTTGGAGTCGCGCTCGAAGAAGCTCGGCCCCACCGGAACGGTGAAGTCGCTGCGGGCGATCAGGTAGCCGTCGGCGTCGGTGGTGATCGGCAGCTGGGGCAGTGCCCGGGCAGCGGGACCGAACACGACCAGGCCGGAATCGCCCAGATCGAAGGTGGACTGGTGGCAGGGGCACAGCAGATGGTGGGTCTGCTGCTCCCACAGGCTGATCGGGCAGCCGACGTGGGTGCAGATCTTCGAATAGCACAGGATGCCGCCCACCTGCCAGTCCTGCCGCGACTCCGGGATCTTGATCCGCGACGGGTCCATCCGGACGATGATGATCGACGACTTCGCCTTCTCGACCTGGAAGTCGGCCCCGTGGTGCTCCCACAGGTTCTCCGGCTGGGCGTTGACCAGCTGGCCGATCTCCATCTCGGAGGCCCGGATCGGCCGTCGGGTGATGTCGTTGACGAGCTTGACGCCCTCGGCCCAGATCGTCCGTTCGATGGTCTCCTTGCGGACGGCGGACGTCGGCCACGGGCCCATGTCGGCCAGCAGCACCACGGCGGGGACGGCGATGACGCCGAGCGCTCCGCCCAGCGCGCCGCCGATCAGCTTGCGGCGGCCAAGACCCGACTGCTCGGCACCCTTGGCGAACTCGGCGGCGAACACCTCGCGGGCCTCGGGCGGGGACGCCGCCGCGTGCCGGTCCTCGGCGATCTCCTCGTCGCCCATGATCGTCTTGGCCCAGTGGATGCACGCGATGCCGATCAGCAGCGTGGCGAGCCCACCGGTCAGGCCGAGCAGGAAGGTGGTGGCGTCGAACTCCATGCCGAAGATGTCGACGAAGGAGTTGCGGGGCAGCGCGAAGTACAGCACGACGAACACGATGGCCAGCACCGGAACGGCGCCCAGCATCATCAGCACCTGACGGTAGGCCCGGTTGCCGGCGTCGGCGTCCGCGTCGGTCCAGCGCTCGATGTGCTCCTCGATGCCCGGATCGGGAACCGGGAACCGCTCGAGGTCGGTGCCCTCGGGCTTGTGGGTTTCGATGCTCATCGTGCGCGAGCTCCCTTCGCTGCGATCCAGACGGCGATCAGGCACAGCCCGCCGATGCCGATGATCCAGGCGAACAGGCCCTCGGCCACCGGCCCAAGCGCGCCGAAGGTCAGGCCGCCGCTCGGCTGGGCGTGCAGGGTCTCCAGGTAGCCGACGATCGCGCGGACGTCGTCGTCGACCACCACACCGGAGCTGAACACCGGCATCTGCTGCGGCCCGGTGCGCATCGCTTCCCAGATGTGCTTGCCGCTGACGCCGACCAGGCTGGGGGCGTACTTGCCGTTGGGCAGGGCGCCGCCGGCGCCCTCGAAGTTGTGGCAGGCCGAGCAGTTGGTGCGGAACAGTTCGCCGCCCTTGGCGAGTTGCTCGGCACTGAGGCCCTCGCCGCTGTACTGCTCCTCGGTGGGTATCGCCGGGCCGGGGGCCAGCGTCGCCACGAAGGCCGCGAGCGCCGCTATCTCCTCGTCGGTGTAGGTGTTCTGCTTGCGCGGGGCCTGGGCTCCGGGGTTCGCCATCGGCATCCGGCCGGTGCTGACCTGGAAGTCGACCGCGGCGGCGCCGACGCCGACCAGGGACGGGCCCTGGCCCGTCCCCTCGCCGTTCATTCCATGGCAGGACGAACAGGTGACCTGGAACAGCGCCTTGCCCTCGGCGACCTGCTGGCTGTTGCCGGTGTCGGCCGACACTCGGGCGGCCGGTGCGACGGCGGCGTACAGCGCGCCCATCAACAACAGGGCCGTAACCAGCAGCGCGGGCCTCACGGCCCGTCCTCGCCGCTTGGCGGTCAGGAAACGCACGGGGGTTCCTCCTCGGTCGTGGTTGCTCAGCGCAGGATGTAGATGACGCCGAACAGGATGATCCAGATCGCGTCGACGAAGTGCCAGTAGTAGGACGTCACGACCGCGTGCACGGCCTGCTCATGGGTGAAGGTGCGGGTCATGTAGGTGCGGCCCAGCATGAACAGGAAGGCGATCAGCCCGCCGGTCACGTGCAGACCGTGGAAGCCCGTGGCCAGGAAGAAGGCCGAGGTGTAGGCGTTGGTCGAGATGGTGAAGCCCTCCGACGCCAGGGTGGCGTACTCGGTGGCCTGGCCACCGATGAAGATGGCGCCCATCACGAAGGTCAGGATGTACCACTCGCGCAGCCCCCACTGACCCACCTGAAGCAGCGAGCCGGTGCGACCGACCTGGCCGCGCTCGGCCTTCCACACGCCCATCTGGCAGGTCACCGACGACAGGATCAGGATCAGCGTGTTGGCCACGGCGAACGGCATGTTGAAGTGGGCGGTGCCCCATTCCCACAGCGACTGGGTATTCGCTTCGGCCGCGGCGGCGTTGGTGATCGAGCGCAGGTTGAAGTAGGCCGCGAACAACGCCGCGAAGAACATCAGGTCGGAGGCGAGCCAGATCCAGGTGCCGATGGCGACCATGTCGGGCCTGCCCTTGGCGGGGTGCAGTCGGGACGGTGCGATGGGATGCACCGCACCGTGCGGCATCGCCGCCGTCGCGCTCGAGTGAGAGTGGGTCACCCGGTCATTATGCTTGGTAGAACCCGTTTGGTCACCCTTTGACAAGGGTTGATTCGCGTGCCGTCACATAGTTGTGACCAGCCCGGCCGTCGGCCGCGACCGCCGCGCAGGGGTCGACGCCGCGACCCCGGCCGGTCGCCGCCCTCGCATCCCGGCAGGGCGCCCGGGCTGCGGCGACGGCGCGGTAGCATGCAGACGAAAAGCCCGTACCCCGGGTCCGCAGACGAGGAATGCGCATGAGCCACGACACCGCCAGGATCCTGCTCTACTCCGACGACCGGACGGTCCGTGAGCAGGTGCGGCTGGTGCTCGGCCGCAGCGTGGCGTCCGACCTGCCGCCGATCGAGGTCTATGAGGCCGCCACCCAGCCCGCCGTGCTGGCCGCCGTGGACGCCGGAGACCTCGACCTGCTCATCCTCGATGGTGAGGCCACGCCGTCGGGCGGGATGGGCCTGTGCAAGCAGCTGAAGGATGAGGTGCCCGAGTGCCCGCCCGCGCTGGTGCTGATCATCCGGGTCGCGGACTCGTGGTTGGCCACCTGGTCGCGGGCCGACGCGGTGTCGTCGTACCCCGTCGATCCCGTTCGGCTGCCCGCCGCCGTCGCCGAGTTGCTCCGCGCTCGGCTGAGTCAGGCGGTCTGACAGCGTGCCGCACACCTGGCCCGATGTGCTCACCGGGCTGATCGCCGGCGAGGACCTGAGCGCCGGCACGGCGGCCTGGGCGATGGACGAGGTCCTGGCCGGCAATGCCACCCCCGTGCAACTCGCCGGCTTCCTGGTCGCGTTGCGGGCCAAGGGCGAGACCGTCGACGAGATCACCGGGCTGGCCGCGTCGATGCTCGATCGCGCCACGTCGATCAGGGTCGAGACCGAGGCCGTCGACGTGGTCGGTTCCGGGGGCGACCGGGCCAACACGGTCAACGTGTCCACCATGGCGGCGATCGTGGCCGCCGGTGCCGGCGCCCGGGTGGTCAAGCACGGCAACCGGGCCGCGTCGTCGGCCTGTGGTACCGCGGACTGCCTCGAGGCGCTCGGTGTAGCGCTGACCGTGGCGCCCGAACACCAGCCGGCCGTGCTCGCCGAGGCCGGCATCGTGTTCCTGTTCGCGCCGCTGTACCACCCGTCGCTGCGGTTCGCGGCGACGGCCCGGCGCGAGCTCGGCATCCAGACGCCGTTCAACTTCCTCGGCCCGCTGGCGAACCCGGCGCGGCCGAGCGCCCAGGCGGTGGGCATCGCCGACGCCCGGATGGCGGGGTTGGTCGCGGGGGTGTTGGCCGGACGCGGCACCCGCGGGCTGGTCTTCCACGGCGACGACGGGCTCGACGAGCTGACCACCACCACGACGTCCGACGTCTGGCTGATCCGGGACGGTCGGATCGTCACCACACGCCTCGACCCGGGCAGGCTCGGGCTGGCTCGGGCCGGCCGCGACGATCTCGTCGGTGGGGACGCCGCGCACAACGCCGCGGTGGTGCGCCGCACGCTGGCCGGCCAGGCCGGCCCCGTGCGCGACATCGTGGTGCTCAACGCGGCCGCTGCGCTGCTGGCCTACCACGGCCCTGACCTGGAGGCCGGGCTCACCGATCAACTGGCCGAGCAGGTGGCCGCGGCGCAGCAGGCGATCGACTCGGGCGCGGCAGCGGCCACGCTGGACACCTGGGTGGACGCCAGCAGCCGGCACGCGCCGGCGTCCTGACCCTTCCCGTCGCACCGGCGGCGTCAATACATGGCACGGGCGATCAGAGCGAGGAACGGGCCGGCCACGAGCGCCGGTCCGTACGGGAACGACCGGCCGCGACCGGTGGCCCGCCAGGCCAGCCCCCAGGCGACGCCGAGCAGGCCGCCCAGGAACAGGGCCACGGCCAGCGTCGTCCAGCTGACGGCGGCCGAGGCGGCCCCGATCACCGGCGCCAGCCTGACGTCGCCGAAACCGAAGCCGCCGCCCCAGCGCCAGAACGCCCAGAACAGCGCGGTAGTGGCTGCGGCGCCGGCGACGGCGGGCAGCAGCGGCCCAGGGCCGGCCAGCGGCAGGCAGGCGAGTAGCCCGGCCGCGGTCAGCGCCCACGCTGCCCGGGCGAGCATCCGGGGCAGGTAGCCGGTGCGGGCATCGATCGCCGCCGAGAGCACCCCGAGCGTGGCCAGCCCGGCGAAGGCCGGCGACACGGTGGGTGCCAGGGTGACCGCGAGGGCGCCTGCGCCGGCGACCCCGACGCCCACGGCGAGCGCGAACCGGCCGGTGGCGAGCGGGCGGTATGGTCCCGCCTCGCCGACCGGGCCGGTCTGCTCGGCCGGGTCGGCGTGCGGTGGCGGCAACGCCCGCAGCAACGCCGGCGTGCCGAGCGCGACGGCGACGGCGGCCAGCGCCGCCGCCGGCAGGGCCCAGTCCATGGCCGGCAGCCTAGGCCGCAAACCGATGCATCGGCTCGGCGCCGTCACACACGCGCCGGTGGGCGGCCCGGGCCAGCGCCTCGGTGAGCCGGGAGCACGCTGTCGCCTCGCCGTCGACGAGCAGGGCGAGTTCGGTGGGCGTCAACCGGCACCAGCGGGCCAGTCGCAGCGGTTCGACACCCGCGACCAGAGCCTCGCGGAGCAACTCGCTGGTGTCGTGGGCGCCGACCCTGAGCGTGCTGAGCGCCTGCAGGTGGGTGCCGCTGACCCGGAGCAGCCGGGTCGCCAGCCGCGGCTCGATCCGCGGCAGGGGGCGTCCCGAGCGTCCGAACAGCAGGCTGCGGACGGCCGGCAGCGGCACCCCGCTGACGACCGCGAGCACCTGCCAGGGCACGTCGGCGACGGAGACGGCGTGCCGAACGTGGGCACGGAAAGGGGCGGCGTCGACCCACTGGTCGCGCCTGTTCAGGGAGGAAAGGGCTCTCACGCCCTAGAAAGCACTTTTCGAGGGGTGTTTTGTGAGTGGCGACCCGAAATTTCTTGAAACATTCAGCCCCGGACACAGTTCGGGGGTGGCCGCCGGACTGGCGGCCACCCCCGAAAGTGGCTGAAGGGGTCAGCGTTGCGCGCGCACGAACCCTGCGGCCTCGGCGGCCTCGGTGGAGCTGAACCACACGTCGGTGATCGTCCGCTCGTACCCGCCGGAGCCCCGCAGGTGGTACTTCATCGAGCGCTCATTGCCCTTGATGTCATAGCCCTCGGGCGGCTCGGCCCCCACGTACGAACCCTCGCCGTAGGGGCTTTCAGCTAAAGGGGCGGCATCACCCTTGTCGTCCTTCGTGGCGGCGTCGGTGGCCTTGTCGACCGCATCGGACGCCTTGTCGGCGGCGTCGGCGGCCGTGTCCTTGGCGTCGTCGACCGCGTCGGCGGCGTCGCCGGCAACCTCGGAGGCGGTCTCCTGGACGTCCTCGGCGGCCGCGGCCGCGGCCTTCTTGGCGTCGTCGATCGCGTCCTCGGACTTCTCCAGCGCCTCAGCGCCGGCGTCCTGCACGTCGTCGGCCACCTTCGCGGCGCCCTCGGACAGGTCCTCGGCCTTGTCGGTCACGGCGTCCTTCACCTCCTCGGCCTTGTCGGCCACGGCCTCACCGGCGGCGGCTGCCGCCTTCTTGGCGTTGTCCACGGCGTCGGAGGCTTCGTCCTTGACCTTGTTGACCACATCGGCGACGGGGTCGGCCACGTAGGGCCGCGACGGCTCATGCGTCTCCCAGCCGGCGTCGGGGGAGCCCAGCAGCCGGCGCACCGCGTACACCACGCCCGCCAGGACGGCGCCCGCCAGGGCGATCAGGCTGATCGTCTTGGCTACGCTGCGCTTCTTCTTCGGCTCAGGCAACTCGTCCTTGACCAGGTCGGCCGCCTTGTACAGGGCGGCGCCCAGCCAGGGCAGGAAGTCGTTCTGCACCTTGTCGCGGGCGACGTCGACGGTCGGAGCCACCCGCTCGAGGGTGTCGTCGACCACTGGGCGGACCTTCTTGATCGCGCTGTCGATCGCCGGAGTCACCTTGTCGAGGGCGTCGTCCAGCGCGGGGTGCACGCGGTCGAGAGTCTCGGCGGCGAGCTTCGCGCCCTGCTTGGTGGCCTTCTTCAGCGTCGGCTGGACGCGACCGAACGCATCGTTGGCGAACCGGCCCGCCTCCTTGAAGGACGGCTCGACGCGGTCGTAGGCGTCCCTGAGCGCCGGCTCGAGCCGCTCGTAGGTGTCCGTGGCGAAGTCGGTGCCGCGCTTGCGGGCCGTTTCGAGGGCCGGCTGGACCCGGTCGTAGGCATCGGCGGCGAACTCGACACCGCGCTTGCGCGCCTCGTCGACGTAATCGCCGGCCTGCTCGACCAAGGGGGTGATCCGCTGCACCGCCTCGTCGAAAACTGCCTTGCCGGAGTCTGCGGCTGAGTCGGCGGCCGATTCGGCGGCCTTCAGCAGCTTCTTTCGCTTCACTGTTCCTCCAGTGGTTGGTTGGTCGCGGCTGTACCGCGTCCCCCCAAAGTACCCGGCCGTCGATTCCACCGAACAGGGATGCAGCCTTATCCCACTCCTACGGGTGAAGCTTTCGTCCCACTCCGACGGGTGAGGCCGGATCTGCGGCGGCACCCGATCCGCCCTCAGGGCTGCTTCAGCACCCGACGTGCCTCGTCGATGACGGCCTCGGCGACGGCGTCCAGCACGGTGGAACGAAGGTTCCACTGCTGCCAGTACAGCGACACGTCGATGCTGGGGTCGCCGAGGTCGACCAGTTCGCCGGACGCCAGCGCCGCCGCCGACTGGAAGGGCGGCAGCAGCCCCCAGCCCAGCCCGCCCAGCACAGCACGGGCGAAGTCGCTCGAGGCGGGCACGAAACTGCGCGGCGGCAGCGCCGGGTCGACACCGCGAGCCTGCAGCCAGCCGGTCTGCAGGTCGTCGCGGCGATCGAAGTCGACCACAGGGGCGCGGGCCAGGTCCCCGGCCACCGCGCCGTCGGGCAACCAGCGCCTGACGAAGGCGGGCTCGGCGACAGCGCGATACCGCATCAGTCCGAGCGGTATCACCCGGCAACCCGCGACTGGTTCGGCCCGCGAGGTGACCGCGGCCATCACGGTGCCCGACTCGAGCAGCCCGGCGGTGAAGTCCTGGTCGTCGCGGTGCAGATCGAAGAGCACCGGCAGGGTGCCGGCCAGTCGGGTCAGCGGCGCCAGGAACCAGGTGGCCAGCGAGTCGGCGTTCACCGCCAGGGGAACGCTGACCGGGCCGACCGAGTCGGTTGCCCCCAGGTCGCGCAGGGTGTCGTGCTCGAGCAGCAGCACCTGCCGGGCCAGCCTGACCACGGCTCGTCCGGCCGCGGTGGGGCGGGCCGGTTTGCTGCGCACCAGCAGCACCTGACCCAGCTGGCGTTCGAGGGCCTTCAGCCGCTGGCTGACGGCGCTGGGGGTGAGGTGCAGCCGGGCGGCGGCCGCCTCGAGCGTGCCTTCGACGACGATCGCTGCGAGGGTTTCGGCCTGGTCGAGCGAAATGCGCATAGTAAGCAATGCTAATGCTCCTGAAGAATCATTAGCTGGACTGTGCATCGGTTCCCTTCTATGGTCGACGCGTGCTCTCGTTCCTGGCCGGCCTCGGTCTCGGTTTCTCACTGATCGTCGCCATCGGAGCACAGAACCTGTTCGTGCTGCGGCAGGGGCTGCGCCGCGATCGTGTGCTGCTCACCGCCGCGATCTGTGCGCTCTCCGACGCGCTGCTGATCGTGCTCGGCGTCACCGGCGTCGGGCTGCTGGTGAGGGCCCTACCGTGGCTGTTCGACGCGGTGCGCTGGGTGGGGGCGGTCTTCCTCGTCGGCTACGGCGCGCTGGCCGCCCGGCGCGCGCTGCGGGGTCAGGACGCCACGCTGTCCGCGGCCGTTGAGCCCGCCGGCCGGGGCGTCGACCACCCCCGTCAGTGGACCGGGTCGGGGAAGGCTTCCGACCCGAGGGGGCAGAAGGCGGGGGTGGCGACGGCGCCCGTGACCCGTGCGGCGCCGGTGGTGCTCACTGTGCTGGCGCTGACTTGGCTCAACCCGCACGTCTACCTCGACACGGTCTTCCTGCTCGGAACGGTGGCCAACTCGCACGGTGAGGCCCGGTGGGCCTTCGCCGCTGGTGCTGCCACCGCCAGCGTGCTGTGGTTCGTCGGGCTCGCGCTCGGCGCCCGGCTGCTTGCTGGTGTGCTGGCCACCGAACGCGCCTGGCGCGTCTTCGACGCACTGGTGGCCACGGTGATGATCGCCCTCGGGGTCAGCCTCGCCGTCGGCCACTGAGACACCCCCCCGGTGGCCCGCATCGAGGCGCTCGAACGGGGCCCGCATCGGTGCCCGACCGAGCCCGTTGTCCAGCGGCCGCGATCACGGTCGGCGACCTCGGCGCCGTCGGCGGGGCGGGTGTGTCAGGATGGACGGCACTGCACAGCCGTAACCGCCAGGTCGGTGCGCGAGGGCGCCGCTGACCGGGGAAAGGATGAACCGTGGCTCAGACCGCCACCCTGCACACCAATCACGGGGACATCGTGATCGACCTCTTCGCCGACCAGGCCCCCAAGACGGTGGCCAACTTCGTCGGCCTGGCCGACGGCACGAAGGAGTACACCGACGCCGCTTCGGGTGCCCGGACGACCGGGAAGTTCTACGACGGGCTCACCTTCCACCGGATCATCGACGGCTTCATGATCCAGGGCGGCTGCCCGCAGGGCAGTGGACGCGGCGGGCCGGGCTACACCTTCGACGACGAGTTCCACCCCGAACTGAGCTTCGACCGGCCCTACCTGCTGGCGATGGCCAACGCCGGCCCCGGCACCAACGGCTCCCAGTTCTTCATCACCGTGACCAGGACGCCGCACCTGAACCGGCGGCACACGATCTTCGGTGAGGTGACCGACGAGGCCAGCCAGAAGGTGGTCGACGAGATCGCCCAGGTGCGCACCGGCTACGGCGACCGGCCCGTCGAGCCGGTCGTGATCGAGTCCGTCACCATCGCCTGAGCCTGCCGGCTGCGCGGAGTTCGCGGCTTCGCCCGGCGTGACGTGGGCTGATCCGGCCCCGTCGACCCGGGAGCTGCGAGCCCGGCAGGCCGGGCGCTCAGGCGCTCGGGCTGGTGCCGACCGGCACCGGGTGCAGTGGCGTGGAGCCATTGATCCACAGCGCGAAGCCGACGGCGGCCACCAGCGCCAGCACGGCGACGGTCAGGATCAGCCACAGCGTCCGGTCGGAGAGTCGGCGCCGGGTGGCCGGCTGCGCGCTCACTCGGCCCCCAGCGAGAACGCCGCCTCCAGGTCGTGCGATGAGTAGGTCCGGAAGGCGATGTGGGTCTGGGTGTCGACCACACCGGGCACCTTGTTGACCTTCTCGGCGACCACCTCGGCCACCTCGTCGATGGAGCGCACCCGGATCAACGCGATCAGGTCGATCCCCCCGGTCACCGAGTAGACCTCGGACACCCCGGCGAGGTCGGCGATCCGGGTGGCCACTTCGGGGATGCGGGCCACTTCGGCCTCGACGAAGACAATCGCGGTGATCATGGCCGCATCCTAAACCGCCGGTGTCGCCAGGGCGTGCCGGGCCAGATCGCCCTCGGCCAGGCCGATGTGCAGCGGCCAGCTCCACTCGCCCTCGATCTCGATCAGCCTCACGCCGGGACGCTCCAGCCATGCTGCGATGCGCTCGGTCTCTTCCGTGATCGCCGACGGTTGCGGACCCTTCGGCGCCGGGAACTGATCGGCGGCCGCCACCGCGGCCCGGGCGACCGCCTGTGGTACCTCGCCGGGACGAGCCCGGGCGGCGGCCGCCAGCCGTCCGTGCCGCACCACGTGGATCTCCCAGTCGGCGTCCAGCCGCCGGGCGGCCACGATCTGCGGGCAGCGGGCCAGGCTGGCGATCCGGTGGTGCCGCACGGCGCTTCGGGCGAACCCGGCGAGCCGGTCGGTCACCACCGCGGCCTCTTCGAACCGTTCGCCGGCCACCAGGCCGGACAACCGGCCCCTGGCCGCGGTGAGCACCGGCCGGATGTCACTGGTCAGGCTGGCCAGGACCTGCTCGACCACCTCGGCGTACTGGTCGGGCGTGACCGCCAGCTCGCACGGCGCGCAGCAGCGGCCCAGTTCGGCCAGCACGCACGAGATGGACGGTTTCTTCGCCGACAGCCGGGTGGTGCACTGCCGGATCGGGAAGGCGTCGTACAGGGCGGCCTGGACCGCCTCGGCGGCGGCGCGGCGTCCGAACGGGCCGAAGTAGTGGGCCCCGTCGTCGAGACACGAGCGCACGATCGACAGCCGGGGGAAGGGCTCGCGGGTCAGTTTCAGCCACACCTTGCGTTCAGGGAACTTGGAACGGCGGTTGTAGCGCGGCGCGTGCGCCGCGATCAGCCGCAGCTCGAGCACTTCGGCCTGCAACTCGGTGCTGCACACCAGATGTTCGACCCCGGTGGCGACCCGGACCATCTCGTCCATCCGCGGCCGGGTCTCGGCGGCGGTGAAGTAGCTGCGAACCCGGCCGGCCAGGCTGCGGCTCTTGCCGACGTAGAGCACTTGCCGGCGGGGTCGGCCGGCGGGGTCGCGGCCGTCGGCGACGAACCAGTAGACGCCCGGCGATGCGGGCAGGCCGGACGCCCAGGTGCGCTTCGCGCGGCGCTGCGGCGAGACGCGGCGGGTGAACTCGAGCAGGTCCTCGACGGTGCGCACGCCCAGGTTGCCGACCCGCTCGAGCAGCCCGTGCAGCACCGTGACGGTGGCGCGGGCGTCGGTCAGCGCCCGATGGTTGGGGACGGTCTCGGCGCGGAAATGCTGGGCGAGCGTGGCGAGCTTGTGGTTGCGGACCTCGTCGCGCAGCAACGCCTGCCGGGCCAGGGCGACGGTGTCGACGACGGCCGGGTTCGGCCATGGGTAGCCGAGCTGTGCGCAGGCGCGCTTGAGGAAGCCGGTGTCGAAGCCGGCGTTGTGCGCGACCAGCACGCAGCCGGCGGAGAACTCCAGGAAGGACGGCAGCACCGCCCCGAGCCGGGGGGCGTCGGCGACCATCGAGTCGGTGATGCCGGTCAGAACGGCGATCAGCGGAGGAATGTGGGTGCGCGGGTTCACCAGGGTCTGGAACTCGCCGAGCACCCGCCCGCCCTGCACCTTCACCGCGCCGATCTCGGTCACGGTGTCGTCGACGCCGCCACCGGTGGTCTCCAGGTCGACGACGCAGAAGGTGACCGCGGCGAGCGGCGTCCCCAGGTCGTCGATGGTGGGTTGGTTCGGTGGCAACGTCATGGCTCCGGACGCTAGGCGCAGGCACTGACGCTTTTCGTGGGCCACGCCGTCGAACGCCTGAACGAAAACTGTCGGAGGGGGCCGGCAGGCTTCAGGCATGGACCTGTTGAGGATCGATTGCGGGAGTTGCGCGGTGCGGGGGCCGGCTTGCGGCGACTGCATGGTGACGGCGCTGCTGGGTGCGGACGAGGGCGTCGAGACGCCCGTCGACGGGGTGGTCGAACTCGACCGCGACGAGGTGAGCGCCCTGACGGCGATGACGGCGGCCGGGTTGTTGCCGCCGCTGCGGCTGGTCCGCGCCGTCGGCGCGCCCCGTCATCCACAGGGGGGACAGGAGTGGTTTGTATCAGGTCTGGGCGTCGTTTAACCTGTCTAGGAACGGTCTGCTGGCCTTCCCCGCAGAGACCCCTTTGTCCCGACTCGTCGAGGAGGCGATGGTGCGTCTGCGCGCACTCCTACGTGGCGCCCTGGTTGCCGTGGCGAGCAGTGCGGTGGTGTTGGCAGGTTCGCTGCCGGCGTCCGCCGACCCGACTCTCGACGACGCCAAGAAACAGCTCGCGGCGATCGAGGATCAGCAGAGCAAGATCGGCGAGGAGTGGTCCGAGGCCCGGCTCGAGTTGGCCGACGGCCAGGCGAAGGTGAAGACGCTCGACGCCGACATCGCCGCCCAGCAGACCAAGGTCGACACCCTGCGCGGCCAGGCCCAGCGGCTGGCGATCACCCGCTACCAGACCCGCGGCGTCGACATCACGGTGCAGCTCATCACCTCACCCGATCCCGACGAGTTCCTGTCCGACCTGACCACGATGGGCAAGGTCGACCAGAACCTGAACTCGGTGCTGCAGGATTACCAGGCCCAGAAGGCCAACCTCGACGAGTTGAAGCGCGCCGCCGACGATCAGGTCACCGAGCTCGCCGCCCAGGAACAGCGGCTGGCAGGGCTCAAGGAACAGATCGATGCCAAGACCAAGGAGAGCCAGGAGCTCGTCGACCGGCTGACCGAGGAGGAGCGGCAGCGGCTGCTCGCCGAACAGGCCGCGTCGCGCCAGGCGTCCGACCGGGCCGCGGTCGACGAGGAGGCGATCGTCGACGCGAGCGGGTCGGCCGACGAACGCGCGGTCAAGGCCGTCAAGTACGCGGTCGCGAAGGTGCCCGGCAGCAGCTACGTCTGGGGCGCGGAGGGTCCGAACTCGTTCGACTGCTCGGGGCTGATGCTGGCCGCCTATCGCACCGTCGGCATCTCGTTGCCGCACTCGTCGCGGGCCCAGTTCGGCGTGGGCCGTGCGGTGTCGCGCGATGCGCTCAAGCCCGGCGACCTGCTCTTCTTCTACAACCCCATCCACCACGTCGGCATGTACATCGGCAACGGCCTGTTCGTCCACGCGCGCAATCCCCGCGACGGGCTGGAGATCACCAAGCTCGCCTCCTACCCCGCCTATCAGGGTGCCCGCCGCGTCATCGGTTGACCGTGGTCGACGCGCGCTGCTGCTCGCCGCGCCGGCGCTGCTGCTGCTCGGTGGGTGCGGGGGTGGCGACACCACTCTCGACCAGCACGCCCGGGCGCTGACCGAGCGGCTGGCGGCCGAGGATCAGAACGGATTCCTGGCCCGGTTCGCCGCCCAGCCCGGCCCGCAGGCGCTCGGCGAGCGCATGTTCAGCACCCTGTCGCGGGCGCCGGCTTCGTTCGCCGTCACCGCCGCGGGGGTGCTGCGGGTCGCCTGGGGCCTTGCCGGCGAGCCGCAGGTGCTGAGTGAGGCGCGAGCGACCCTGCTCGAGGATCGGATCGGCAACCTCGTGGCGACGACGTCGGGCACCGAGTGGCTCGGCCCGCCGCTTGGGCTGCAATCCTCGGACGCGCTGGTCGTGGCCGCCCCCACCGCCCAGCAACTGCGCCGCTGGTCCCGGGCCGCGGAGGGCGCCCTGGAGGCACTGGCCCCGGTGGTGCCGGCGGGGCGGGACTGGGCGAAGCCGGTGGTGGTGGTCGTCCCGGAGGACCTGGTCGGCTACCGCGCTTACGCCGGGGACGCCGTCCGGACCAGCGCGGCGGTGACGGTGGTGCCCGGCGATCCAGGCAGCGGCGGGGTACGGGTGGTGGTCAACCCGACCGTGACCCAGAAGGCCGACGACGACCAGGCGCTGATCGCCCACGAAACCGTGCACGCCTGGATGCGCTCGCCCCGACTGAGCGGCACGCCCGGCTGGCTGACCGAGGGGATCGCCGAGGCTTTCACCGCCCTGGCCTTTCCCCGGGTGGCGGCCACCGACCGTGAACTGGCCCGGGCCGCGGTGACCGGGGGCCTGCCGACGGCGCTGCCCGAGACGGCCTCGGCGACCCCGACCTCGTACGCCCTGGCGCAGGTCGCGGTGCGGGCAGCGGCCGACCAGGTCGGCTGGCCCGTGGTGCTCGACGAGGCGGAGGCACGGTCCGCCGGGAGGTCGACGCTGGCCGAGGATTCGTTGCTGCAGTGGTATCGCGAGGCGTTGCGGGCACTGCACTGACTCAGACCACGGCGCCGTCACCGTCGGTCGGCGGCCGTTGCCGCAGCCGGTACAGCAGCAGGCCGACCCCGACGAAGAAGCCGATCCCGCCGAGCACCTGCACCAGTTTGGGCAGCTGGACGCCGAAGGCGGTGAGCAGCACGAGGAGCAGCGGCAGCACCACCCCCGCGGTACCGGCGATTCCGGCGGCCGTCCAGCGTCCGGGCGGCGGTGCCGGAGGAGCGACGAACTCCTCGTCGGGCTCCTCGGCCGGCGTCCAGCTGCGGAAGCCGGGGTCCTGCGCGGTCGAGGCGGGCGGAGTGGTCGGTTCGACGCCGGACGGCTCGGCGGGAGCCGGACCCGACGGGCCGGCACCGGCGTCCTCGACGACCGGGTCGGCATCCGCCGGCGCCTCCGGCGGTTCAGGGCGCTCCGACCACCGTCCCGGAACGAGACCGCTGGGGAACTCGCGCTCCATCAACTCGCGGAACCGGGCGTCCTCGGCCTCCCGCGGGGTCATTGGGCCGAGTTCCCGGCGACGAAGTCGAGCGTGCCGGACACGATCAGGTCGGCGTCGTTGTCCAGTGGTGCGACGTGGTCGCTGTCGGGCAGCACGACCTCACTGATCTGCTCCGACGACACCTGCCGCAGCACCAGCTCGGCGGAGCTGACCGGGACGACGCGGTCGCGCTGCGAGCGGAAGAGCAGGATCGGGCAGTACACCAGATCGAGCCGGGACCGGACCTGAGCCCACAACCGCATCATGGCGTGCACCGCCTTCAGCGGCGTCCGCGGGTAGCTGTGTTCGGTGACGTCGGGCTTGTTGATGCCGCTGCCGATGCTGTTGGTGGTGCGGATCAGGTGCTTGGCCAGCGGGACCAGGGCGAGCCGCCGGTTGCCCAGCAGTGCCGGATTGACCAGCACCAGGCCGGCCACCTCGTCCGGACGCCGTTCGGCGAGTTGCAGCGCCAGTGCGGCCCCCATCGACAGCCCCGCGACGAAGACCCTGTCGCACTGTGCGCGCAGGTCGAGGAAGGCGCGTTCGGCGGCCGCGTACCAGTCCCGCCCGTCGGTGATCTCGAGTTCGCGCCAGCTGGTGCCGTGCCCGGGCAGCCGCGGCACCGCCACCCGGTAGCCGGCCTCGGCGGTGCGGCCGGCCCATTCGCGCAACGTCCACGGAGTGGCGGTGAAGCCGTGCAGGAACAGCACGCCGACGTCGCCCGAGCCGTCCGCCCGGAACGGTTCGGCGAAGTCGTGTACCTGCATGCCGCCATCGTAGGGCCAGCCCGCGATCGGCCTGGACGTGGCCACTTGCCTCCAGGCGGGTGTTCTAGGGTGAGCGCACAAGGCGCTCCAAGGAGGTGCTGTGCTCTACTCCCTGTTCAAGAACGTGGTGTTCCGCCCGGTGATCAAGCACCTGTTCGGTGCCCGCGTCGAGGGCGAGCAGAACATTCCCAGCACCGGCGGAGTGATCCTGGCCAGCAACCACCTCGACGCCGGCGACACCCTGGTGCTGCCGGCGATGATCACCCGCCAGGTCACCTTTCCGGCCAAGGCCGAGCTGTTCGCCGGCAATCGCGGCCCGTTCTCCAAGCTGGTGGCCTGGTTCCTCACGGCGGTGGGTCAGGTGCCGCTGGACCGATCCGGCGGGCGGGCGTCCTTGGACGGTCTGGCGCCCGTGCTCGAGGTGCTGGCCGACGGCGGCTGCGTGGGCATCTATCCCGAGGGCACCCGCTCGCCGGACGGCCGGTTGTACAAGGGCAAGACCGGTGTCGCCCGGATGGCGCTGGCTGCGAAGGTGCCGATCGTGCCGGTGGCGATGCGGGACAGCACGATCAGCAAGCGGGCCGGAATCCCGTGGATCGACCACCCGGTGGTGGTGGTCGGCCGGCCGATGGAGTTCAGCGAATTCTACGACCGGGTCGACGATCCGCGGGTGCTGCGCTGGGTGACCGACAAGGTGATGGCGGCGATCCAGGAGCTGTCCGGGCAGACCTACGTGGAGGCGTACGGCACCTCGGTGAAATCCGGGTCGCTGACCAAGGCCGAGGCCGATGCGCGCATCCTGGAGCGGCCCGGCATCAACACCGTCGAGCCGGACGCCGCCCCGCCGGCCCAGTGAGCCGACGCCGCCGGAGTGCGTCGCCGGACGCGATCGGGTGGACCCTGTTCGCCGGTTCGCGGCGTCCACAGCGGGGGTCCCGACCGGGGCACCGGGCGTGACCGCGTATCCTGACCGGCGTGTCGACGCCGATCCCCACTCTTGAACGCCTGCAGTCCCTCCATCCGGTCCAGCAGCCCAGCTATGCCGACACCGAGCAACTGCACCGGGTGATCGCCGAGCTGCGCAAGCGTCCGCCGCTGGTGTTCGCCGGCGAATGCGACGAACTCCGGTCCAAGATCGCGGACGCCGCGGCGGGCCGGGCCTTCATCCTGCAGGGCGGCGACTGCGCCGAGACCTTCGAGACCGGTACCGCGCAGGACATCCGCGGCAAGCTGCGGGTGCTGCTGTCGATGGCGGTGGTGCTCACCTACGCGGCGCAGGTACCGGTGGTGAAGCTGGGCCGGTTGGCCGGCCAGTACGCCAAGCCGAGGTCGAACGACGTCGAGACCCGCGGCGGAGTGACCCTGCCCGCCTACCGCGGGGACGCCGTGAACGGGCTCGATTTCAGCGCCGAGGCGCGCGTGCACGACCCGAACCGGCTGATGGAGGTCTACAACCATTCGGCCTCCACGCTGAACCTGATCCGGGCCTTCGTCACCGGCGGCTTCGCCGACCTGCGCGCGGTGCACACCTGGAACCACGACTTCGTCCGAAACTCGGGCGCCGAGGCGCGCTACGAGGCGCTGGCCGACGAGATCGAGCGAGCGCTGGCGTTCATGGTGGCCTGCGGGGTCGACAAGGAGGCCTTCCGCACCGTCGACTTCTACTCCTCGCACGAGGCGCTGGTGCTGGCCTACGAGCATGCGATGACCCGGGTGGACTCGCGCACGTCGACCCCCTACAACACCTCGGCCCACATGATCTGGGTCGGCGAGCGCACCCGGCAGGTCGACGGGGCGCACGTCGAGTTCGCGCGGCACCTGCGCAACCCGATCGGGGTGAAGGTGGGCCCCTCGACCACCGCCGCGGACGCCGTGGCGCTGGCCGACGCGCTCGACCCCGAGCAGGAGCCGGGACGGCTGACGATCATCTCGCGGATGGGTGCGGGCAAGGTGCGCGATGCGCTGCCGCCGATCGTGCGGGCCGTCGAGGCGACCGGGCGGAAGGTCGCCTGGATCTGCGACCCGATGCACGGCAACACCTTCGAGGCGGCCAACGGCTACAAGACCCGCGCCTTCAGTCAGGTGGTCGACGAGGTCAACGGCTTCTTCGACGTGCACGAGGAGCTGGGCACGTGGCCCGGTGGCGTCCACATGGAGCTGACCGGCGACGACGTCACCGAGTGCGTCGGGGGAGTGGCGGACGCGCTGGCCGAGGCCGACCTGCCCAACCGGTACGAGACGGCGTGCGACCCGCGGCTGAACCGCAACCAGTCGCTCGAGCTCGCCTTCCAGATCGCCGAGCGGCTCACCGACGGCCGGATCAAGCGGGTCAACCCGGTGCAGGAGTACGCCGCCGAGGACTTCTGAGGCACCCTCCGGGCGTCGGGACCGCGGTGGGTCTGGGTACCGCGGTCGCCGTCCAGGCTCACCCTCTCGCCGGTGTGCGGACGAACGCCGCGATCGTGCACACAGATCGCGCGATTCCTTGCCGCAACTTGTCTATACAAGTACACTCAGGTTATTAGGTCCGGAGGCAGCGTCGTCTCCGGGCCGCGATCGTCGGCAAGGAGGCATGGTGATCACCGCGGAAGAGACCCGGCAGGCAGGCACGACGGAATCCTCGGGAGTTGCGCACCGGGACGCCGAGGTGGCCGAGTTGGAGTTGAGCGCGGCCCGCACCCGGCGCAGGGTGCTGCGGATGTTGCAGGCCAACCCCGCCGGGCACGTCGGTGGAGCGCTGTCCGTCATCGAGATCCTGGTGGCCCTGTACCGGCGCGCGATGCGCTTCGGGCCCGACCGGGTGACCGATCCCCAACGGGACAGGTTCCTGTTGTCGGCGGGGCACAAGGCCTTGGCGCAGTACGCCGTCCTGGCCGAGGTCGGTGTGGTCGATGACCCCGTGCTCGACACCTACGGGCGGACGGGTTCGGCTCTGCCCGGACATCCCGACCTGCACAAACTGCCCGGCATCGAGGCGAACACGGGTGCGCTCGGTCACGGACTGCCGATCGGCTGTGGCATGGCCCTGGGGGCCCGGCTACGCGGCTACCGCTCGCGCGTGTACGTCGTCCTCGGGGACGGGGAACTGCCCGAGGGGTCCAACTGGGAGGCGGCCGCGATCGCCGCTCACCATCGTCTGGACACGCTGACCGCCTTCGTCGACGTCAACGGCCTGCAGATCAGCGGTCCGACCGCTCAGGTGCTCGGCATGGAGTCGATCGCCGCCAAGTTCGCCGCCTTCGGCTGGGCCGTGGTCGAGATCGACGGCAACGACGTTGCGGCGGTCTGTGACGTGCTGGACCGGCTGCCGCTGAGTGCCGGCCGGCCCACCGCGGTGATCGCCCGGACGGTGAAGGGGAAGGGCCTGCCCGGACTGGAAGGCACCGTCGCCTCGCACTACTGGAAGCCCACCCCCGAACAGCTCCACGCCGCGATCGCCGCCGCCGACGCGGCCGTCGCCCGTGCCGCGGCGCGGGTGCAGGAGGTGGCACGGTGATGTCCGGTGGGTTGCAGGATCCGCGCAAGACCTTCGGTGCCGCGGTGGCCGCGGTGGCTGAGTCCGACCCCAGGGTGGTGGTGCTGTCCGCCGACAGCGGTGGCTCGTCCGGCCTGGGAGAGTTCGCCGCCAAGCACCCCGACCGCTACCTGGAGTTCGGCATCGCCGAGCACGGTGCCACCGGTGCCGCCTCCGGGCTGGCCACCATGGGCCTGGTCCCCGTGTTCTGTGCGATCGCACCGTTCGTCACCTGCCGAAACTTCGAGGCGTTCCGCAACGACGTCGGCTACATGCGGCAGAACGTCAAGATCGTCGGCCGCAACGGCGGCTTCACCTATGCCGACCTGGGCGCCACCCACCATTCGTTGGAGGACTACACCCTGATCGGCATGATCCCCGGCGTGGTCGTGCTGGCACCGCAGGATCCGGCCGAGATCCGCGGGGCCGTGCGGGCCATGATCGCCCACGACGGCCCGGTGTACATGCGCATCGGCAACGACCCGCTGCCCCAGATCTTCGAGGACGACAGCTTCACCATCGGCGAAGCCAGGCAGCTGCGGCACGGGGGCGACCTCACCGTGGTCAGTGCCGGCTACATGACGCCCCGGGTGCTCGAGGCCGTGGACGCCGTGGCCGGCGAGGTCGACGTCGACCTGCTCGGCCTGGGCACCGTTGTGCCGCTGGACGAAGAGGCGATCCTGGCCTCGGCGAGAAGGACGGGGCACGTGCTCACCGTTGAGGAGCACTACCTGCGCGGTGGCCTCGGTGGCGCGGTGTGCGAGTTGCTCGCCGGCGTCGACGGTGTGATCGTCGAACGGCTCGGGGTGCCGCACGACTACGTACCCAGCGGTCGGTACTCGGAGTTGTGCGCCCGCTTCGGGCTGGATGTTGCGGGGATCGCGCGGCGAATCAGGCAGGCCGCACGGCGAGGCGGGCCACGAGACGAATTGGGGTCTCGGCGGACGCCGATCACTGCCGCCGCGGGCGACTGAGCCCCGGCGGCCCGGAGGTGGCCCGTCGACGACGTGACGCCCGACCTGCTCGACCAGTGAGGACACTCGTTAGGGTGAGACCATGCAGATCACCCATCTAGGACACGCCGCCGTCCTGGTCGAGGTCGCCGACCGGCGCATCCTGATCGACCCGGGCAACTTCTCCAGCGCCTGGCACGACGTCGTCGACCTGGACGCGATCCTGGTCACCCACCTGCATCCCGACCACGTCGACCCCGAGCACGTCGGGACCCTGATCACCAACAACCCGGCCGCCACCGTCTACGTGGAGCCGGGCGTGTTGAAGGCGGTCGACCTGCCCCGCGGCGAGGGCATCGCCGCCGACACCAGCATCGACCTGGGCGCGGTCAGGGTGGACGCCGTGGGCGGCCTGCACGCGATCATCCACCGCGACATCCCACAGATCGGCAACGTCGGGCTGGTGATCAGCGCCGAGGGCGAGCCGACCCTGTTCCATCCAGGCGACTCGCTCGCCACCGTGCCCTCGGGGGTGGACGTCCTGGCCGTCCCCGCCTACGGGCCGTGGGCAGCGATGAAGGAGACCATCGACTTCGCCCGGGCCGTCGGGGCGTCCCACGGCTTCCCGATTCACGACGGGTTGCTGCACGAGCGTGGCGTCCAGCTGATCTACGGACGCCTCGACGCGATGACCGGCATGGAGATGCACGACCTGCGTGACGGCGCGGGTTGGACGCCGGACGCCTAGAATCGTCTGGCCGCCGGCGGTGCCGGACTCAGCGACAGTCGCAGGGAAGGGCGGGCTCAGAAGCCGTCCAGCTCCCGGCTGATCGGCGGCTGGGCGTGGCCCAGATCCTCCCAGACGAAACCGGGGACGCCGGCGAAGAAGGTGACCAGGAAGCTGCCGCAGTGCTCGAACACAGCCGGGTCGTTGACCTGGGTCGAGAACCGCACCCGGCCCTGCTCGATGCTGAACGGCAGCGGCTGCGCCTTCAGCATGAACTCCAGCTGCCGGGGGTGGAACACGTCCGAGGCGAACTTCGGGTAGGCGCAGCGCACCTTGAACGCCCGGTCGAAGTCGCTGGACTCGAAGCGCACCCGGTCTCCCCACCCCGACCAGTTGACGCTCAGGTCGCCGAAGTGCCAGGGCAGGTGGAACTCCAGCACCACCTCGCTGTGATGGTCGGTCACCGTGCGGGTGGTGGTGTTGCCCTGGGCGTCGGTGCTGGTTTCGGTCCGGTCGGTCTTCCAATGGTGGCTCAGTCCGATCATCCGGATGCCGAGCCGTTCGCCGAGCACCACGTCGCGCGCCTCGTGCCCGTACCCGCCCGAGCTGTGCACGACCTGCCCCAGCCACGAGTCGTCCGATGGTCGGTAGATCCAGTCCGGATGCCCGTACAGGCTCAGTTCCGCCGGTGGATTGGGCCCCTGGAAGCCACCCAGCGCCGGCGCAGAGGCCAGCGCCCGCGCGATCGGCTCCACGCCGTTGAGAAACGACTCCATCGCCTGGGCCTCCCGCGGCACCCCGAGCGCGACCAGCCGGGCGCCGTCCACCGACAGGTCGACCGGGTGACCGGCCGCCGCGAGCGCGTCCACAGAGGCGCCGATCGCCCCCATCGCCGCCTCTGCCCAGGCCGGATCGCCCGCCGTCACCAACCACGGGCCCAGTTGCTTCTGCAGGCCGACGGCCCCCGGCCTCGGGGCCGAGCCGACGTACAGTTCGGGCAGCGGACGCGGCAGCGCGAGGGTGGCCACGTAGCCCAGCGCGTTGTACTCGAACACCGCGAACGGGACGCCGCCGGTCGTCGTGCCCGAGATCTCGTCGTCGATCTTGCGGTTGTAGCCGAGGCCGAACGGCGGATTGTTCAACCCGTAGGTGTTGGCCAGCGTCGGCGAGCCCTCGAAGGTCCAGCCCTTGTCGCGCAGCGACTTCACATAGAGCTGCCGACGGACGATCAGGGCGATGACGACAGCCACCACCAGACCGACGATGATCCAGATGATGTGACCGGCGGAGAGAGGCACGTCGTCAGGGTAGCGACCGATCAGACCAGATTGACGGTGATCGTCGAGCCCTCGGGGGCCTTCGTCCCCGCGCCCGGGTTGGTGCTCTGCACCAGGTCGAAACCGAAGCTGATGAGGCGGTTCACCTGCACCTTGAAGCCGGCCTTGGTGAGCACCTCACGGGCCCGGTCGAGGGAGTAGCCGCGCGTCGCCGGCACCTCCACCATCAACGGTCCCTTCGACACCACGAAGCGGACGGTGTCGCCGCGGTGCACCTCGCCGGCCGCGGGGTCCTGGGAGATGATGTCGCCCTTGTCGATCTCGGGGTCGTTCTTCGACTCGCTCTTCTTGACCTTCAGGCCCTGCTCGGTCAGCGCCTTCTTGGCCTCGGAGTACGACTTGCCCTTCCAGTCACCCAGGGTCACCGGGGCCGGCCCCTTCGACAGCAGCAGGTCGACCGGTGTGTCGGCCTTCAGCGGCGTCCCCTCCTCGTAGGAGGCCTTGATCACCTGACCGGCCGCGACGTCGTCGTCGTAGTCCTCGGTGACCGAGCCGACCTTCAGGCTGACCTTGGTCAGCGCCTCGGAGGCGGTGGCCAGGTCGAGGCCGCGCAGGGCGGGCACATTGAACCGCTGGGGCCCCTTGGACAGGAAGGCCTGCACGGTGCCGCCGTGCACGATGCGTTCGCCGGCGCCGGGCTCGGTGCGGGTGACCAGACCGACCGGGACGTCCTCGGAGTACTCGTTGCCGAAGCTGATCTGCAGCCCGGCCCGCTCGGCGGCGTCCTGGGCCTGGGACTGGTTCAACTGGTCCATCGCGGGGGTGGCGGTGTACTGGCCGGCGAAGACCCACCACAGCCCGGAGCCGACCAGGACGACGGCCAGCAGCAGGGCGATCAGCCCGGGCCAGCGTCGCCGCCGCCGGGTCTGGGCCGGGGCCGATTCGACCGGGCCGTCGTAGTACGGCATCCCGTCGGTGATTTCCGGGAACCCGGGGCTGACCGGGGTCGAGGGGGTGAATCGCAGGGTCGGCGTCCGTTCCCCCTCGTCGGGGCTGCGCAGGCTGGGCACCGGCTCGGTGATGTGGTTCTCGGGGTCGAGGGTGGTGCTCCGCATCCGTTCCGACAGCGCGGGGTCGTCCATCACGCCGCGCGCCAGCGCCTCACGGGCCTGGCGCAGGTGGTCGAGCAGCACCCGGGCGTCGGTGGGCCGGTCGGCCGGACGCCGGGCGGCGGCCGTGGTGACCACTGCGTCCAGATAGGGCGGGATGCCGTTGCGGGACTCGCGCCACGACGTCTTCACCGCCGAGGACGGGGCCGGGATCGCCTTGTGCACGTGGGCGTAGGCGACCTGGATCGGGTTGTCGCCGGTGTGCGGCTTGCTGCCGGTCAGCATCTCGTACAGCACCACCGCCAGGGCGTACACGTCGCAGCGCGGGTCGGCCTTGCCGTGGGTGACCAGTTCGGGGGCGATGTAGCTCACCGTGCCGATCAGCATGCCGGTCGCCGTCGCGGTCTGCGCCGAGATCGCTCGGGCCAGGCCGAAATCGGCGACCTTGATCTGGCCCCGATCGGAGATCAGCACGTTCTCGGGCTTGATGTCGCGGTGGATCAGTCCCGACTCGTGCGCGGCCGCGACCGCGCTGGTGACCGGGATCAGCAGGTCGAGCGCTCGCTCGGGGCTGAACGAACCCTCGCGGGTGATCATGTGCCGCAGCGTGCAACCCTCGACGTGCTCCATCACGATGTAGGGCCGGCCGTTGTGCACACCCTGGTCGAACACCGACACCACGTTGGGGTGCGACAGCCGGGCCGCGGCCCGCGCCTCGCGATCGAACTTGCCGATGAAATCCTGATCGTCGCCCAGGCCCTCGTGCATCACCTTGATGGCGACGGTCCTGGTCAGCCGCTGGTCGTCGGCCAGGTATACGGTCGCCATGCCGCCCCGGGCGAGCTTGCGTTGGATGGCGTAGCGACCGTCGAGCAGTTGCCCCACCAGGGGGTCGCTCGTATGCACAGTCGTCACGCTCGCTCCGGATCAGTCAGGGGAAGTGGGCCGTCCAGACCTGCCGGTGAGTCTAGGTCGGCCCGGCCGGGGCGTCGGGTGCGACCCGCCGGGGCGGGACGGATAGCGCCCGGCGGCACGGGCGTGCCCAAACCGGTCCGGGCTGGCTTAGGCTGGCGATCGTGACGGTTCTGCGAGGACTCGATGTACGGATGCGGCTGGCCCGCCTGTTCTGCGTCACCGACGCCCGGCTCGCGCGCGGTGACCTGCCCGACGTCGCCGAGGGCCTGTCCCGGGCCGGGGTCGACCTGCTCCAGCTGCGCGACGACAAGGCGTCCGACGCCGAGAAGCTGACGGCGCTGGAACAGTTGCGCGCCGCCGCCCAACCCAACGGGCTGGTGTCGGTCTACGCCGACTACCACCTGGCGCAGGAGTTCGGCGCCGACGTGCTGCACCTGCCGAAGGGCCGACCCACGGCGGCCAAGGCCCGCGGCTACGTCAGTGAATGGGCCCAGCTGGGCCGGTCCTGCTACAGCGCCGACGAGATCGACGCCGCGCTGGCCGACGACGGGATCGCCTTCCTCACCGTCGGGCCGATGGTGGGCCGTATCCCGTGGCGCGGGGCGCAGCCGGGGCTCGACCTGGTGCGGCACGCGGCGACGGTGGCTCCGCCCGCCCGGCCCGGCAGCAAGCCGTGGTTCGCGATCGGCGGCATCACCCTGGACAACCTCGACCAAGTGCTGGACGCCGGCGCCCGCCGGGTCGCGGTGGGACGCGCCATCGTCGACGCCGACGACCCCGCGGCGGCCGCGGGGCGGTTCTCCGACCGGCTGCGCGCGGCGTGGGGCGACGAGTTCGAGTCGTTCACCCTGGGCGCGTTGTCCTCGGGCGGTTTCCGTTCGGTGGCCGGGGCAGCACCGGTGGCCGGGGCAGCGCCGGCGCCAGGCGAAGGCCTCAGTATGCCGGCCGCCCCCAGCGACGCCGGTGCCGACGACGACTCCGGAGAGGCCGACGATCTGTCGCCGGCCCGTTCGGCGGGAGCCGACGACCCCGAGGCGTGCGACCTCGACGGGCACTGAACCTCCGGAGCCTCAGGCGCTGCGGCTGGTGGACAGTTCCGCCAGCCTGCGCAGCGCGGTGACCGCCTCCGGCCGCAACGGTGCGTCGTCCAGGACGGCCAATGCGGCGGCCAGGTCGTCGGCGATCCGCTGCTCGGTCGCCTCCAGCGCACCGGAGGTGACGATGATCTCCTGCGCCGTGGCGACATCGGTGGCGTCCAGTTCGGGGCTGCCGAGCAGGCCGATCAGCCGCTCGCGGGCCGTCTCGGACGCCAGCTGCAGCGCCTGCGCGACCAGCACCGTGCGCTTGCCCTCGCGCAGGTCGTCGCCGGCCGGCTTGCCGGTCACCTCCGGCTGGCCGAACACGCCCAGCACGTCGTCGCGGAACTGGAACGCGCGACCGAGCGGCGAGCCGTACGCCTCGAGCGCAGCCAGCACCGCGGCGTCCCCACCGGCCAACGCGGCGCCGATCTGCAGCGGCCGGATCACGGTGTACTTCGACGTCTTGAACTCCACCACGCGCGGCACGACCTCCATCAGGTCGACGGTGCCGATCGGTTCGGCCTGGGCGTGCACGTCGAGGAACTGGCCGCAGGTCACCTCGGTGCGCAGGGCGTCCAACAGGGGGGTGGCCCGCTGCAGGGCCTCGGCCGGCAGCCCGCACCCGGTGAACAGCTCCATCGACCACACCAGCAGCAGGTCGCCCAGCAGGATCGCCCCGGCCCGTCCGAACGCCTCCGCCGACCCCTCCAGCCCGCGCGCGTGGTGCCAGGCCTCGAACTGCCGGTGAGCCGCGGGCAGACCGCGGCGGGTGTCCGAGGCGTCCATCACGTCGTCGTGCACCAGGGCCGAGACGTGCAACAGGTCGAGGCTGGACGCCGCGGCGAGCACGGCCTGGGAATCACCGGGTTCGGCGACGGCCTGATGCCCCCACCAGCAGAACGCCGGACGCAGCCGCTTGCCCCCGGCGGTGAAGGCGGCGGCCAGCTCGATCAGCACCTGGGCGTGTCCGCCGAGGTCGCCGAGCCGCCGGGACTGCCCCGCGATGAAGTCGGCCAGAGTGCCGCCCACCGCCTCGGTGAACCGCTCGCCGATCGGGTCGTCGCCGGTGAAGGTGCCCATCCCCTGAGCCTAGGGCCGCCGGCGACGTCGCGCTCGCCTAGGGTGGGTCCTCGTGCCCGAGAACCCCAGCCCCGATCAGCAGGAGTACCTGCCGAGCATCGCCGAGCTGCTCGCCGACACCACCCGCCCCACCTTCAGCTTCGAGTTCTTCCCGCCTCCCGACGAGGCCGGCACCGATGTGCTCGCCCAGACGATCCTCGACCTGGACGCCGCCGGGCGCCCGGACTGGTTGTCGGTCACCTACGGCGCCTCGGGAGCGACCCGTGACCGGACGATCCGGGCGACCCGGTTCATCAAGACCCGCACCGAGGCGCAGACCATGGGCCACCTCACCTGCGCCAGCCAGTCGATCGACGAGCTGCTGGCCACGCTGGCCGGCTACGCCCAGGCCGATGTGCGCCATGTGCTGGCGATCCGCGGGGACATGCCGGGCGGTGCGACGGTGCCCTGGCGGCAGCACCCGCAGGGGCTGGCGAACGCGACCGAGCTGGTCCGGCTGATCGCCGACAACTTCGACTTCGGGATCGGGGTGGCCGCCTTCCCCGACCCGCATCCGCAGAACCGCGACGCCGACCTGGACGCGAGGCTGCTGCTGGCCAAGCAGGAGGCCGGGGCGAGCTTCGCCGTCACCCAGCTGTTCTTCGACGCCGACGCCTACTTCCGGCTGGTGGAGCGCAGCCGGGCGATCGGCTGCACGCTGCCGATCGTGGCGGGCATCCAGCCGGTGACGAACCTGGCCCAGATCGAACGCTTCGCCGGGTTGTCCGGCGCGGCCCTGCCCGAACCGGTGGTGGCGCGGCTGCACGCGGTCGGCGACGACCCGGCAGCGGTGCGCCGGGTCGGGGTCGAGATCGCCACCGAACTCAGCGCCGCCGTCCTGCGGGGCGGGGCGCCGGGGCTGCAGTTCTTCACCCTCAACCGGTCGCGGGCCACCGCAGCGATTCTCGCCAATCTCCGCCGGCTGGGGTTGGATCGACGGTCACCAGTCGCTGCGTCGGACGGGTGAGCGCCACGTAGAGCACCCGGACGCCGCCCGGCGACTCGGCCACGATGTCGTCGGGGGCGACCACGATCACCCCGTCGTACTCCAGGCCCTTGGCCTGCAGCGGGGACACCACGACCAGCCGGTCGGCGTCCAACCCGGCCAGGGCGTCGGTGACGGCCGCCAGTCGCGACGGCGGCGCGATGACACCCACCGAGCCCGGCAAATCGGCGAGCAACCGCCGCGCCTGCTCGTGCACCGTGGCCGCCACGGCGTCGGTCGCGAGCAGCAACGGCTCCACCCCGGTGCTGCGGACGGCTTCGGGCAGGTCGGCGTCCGGATAGGCGCGCTCGACCACCCGGGCGGCCAGCGCGAACACCTCGGCCGGCGAGCGGTAGTTGACGCTCAGCCGGAACCGCCGGCTGGGGGCGTGCCCGATCAACTCGGCCAGCGCCTGCTCCGATTCGGCCACGTCGGGCCAGCTGCTCTGTGCGGGGTCGCCGACGATCGTCCAGGACGCGTGGGCGCCGCGCCGCCGCAGCATCCGCCACTGCATCGGAGTGATGTCCTGCGCCTCGTCGATCAGCAGGTGGGCGAACTCGTCGTGGGCGTCCTCGTCGGGGTCGTCCACCACCTGCCGGGACAGCCGGTCGGCGGTGGTGACCAGTTCGGCGACCTCGCCGCCCTCGATGAAGACCGGATCCTCGGCGTCCGGTTCGGCGGGTATCGGGCCGAGCAGGTAGGCGAGTTCGTCCAGCAGCGCGATGTCGGCCACGGACCAGGTCTGCTGGGCGAACGAGGTGCTCAGCACCTGCTGCTCGGCGTCGTCGAGCAGGCCGACGCCGACCTGACGGGTGACCGCCGGGTCGTCGAGGCGGCGCAGCACCTCGGTGGGCGACAGGGCCGGCCACCAGGCGTTGACGAACATCCGCCACTGGGCGCTGGCGGTGATCAGGTCCTCGATCGCGTCGGCGTCCAGTTCGAGCTCGTCGGGAACCTGGGCGGTGAGCGCGGCCAGCAGCGCGCGTTCGGCGTGCTCACGGGCACGGTTCACCTTGTGCCTGGCCAGCACCTCGTCGCGGATCCGCCGCAGCTGGTCGGCGTCCAGCCCGACCGGCTCGCCCTTCACGGTGAGCAGCAGTCGGGCGCCCTCGGGGCCGGCGTCGACCAGGGGCAGGTCGACCAGGCGCTTGAGCAGCGGCGCCATCCGCAGCGAGCCCTTGATCGTGGCGGCGGTGGCGTCGTCGTTGCGGTCGGCCGAGAAGCCGAGAACGTCGGAGGCGACGGCGCCGATCGAGCGCAACGTGACCGAATCCTCGCCCAGCGACGGCAGCACCCGCTCGATGTAGTTCATGAACAGCGACGAGGGGCCGACCACCAGGATGCCGCCGCGTTCGAACCGACGCCGGTTGGAGTACAGCAGGTAGGCGGCGCGGTGCAGGGCCACCACGGTCTTGCCGGTGCCGGGGCCGCCGGAGATGACGGTGACGCCGTGGGCGTCGGCCCGGATCGCCTCGTCCTGCTCGGCCTGGATGGTGGCGACGATGTCGCGCATGTGCGGGCCGCGGGCACGCTGCAGGGCCGCCATCAGCGCACCCTCGCCGATGATCACCAGGTCGCCCGCCTCGGCGGCGTCCAGCAGGTCGTCCTCGATGCCGATCACCCGGTCGTTGCGGCAGCGCAGCACCCGGCGGCGGGTCACGTCCATCGGGTCGGTGGGGGTGGCCCGGTAGAACGGTTCGGCGGCACGCGCGCGCCAGTCGATCACCAGCGGCTCGTACTCCTCGTCGCGGACGCCGATCCGGCCGATGTAGCGGATGTCCCCGTCGGACAGGTCGAGCCGGCCGAAGACCAGGCCCTCGTGCTCGGCGTCCAGGGTGGCCAGCCGCTTGGCGGCCTGGAAGGCGAAGGCGTCCCGCTCGAACATCGCGGTGCCGTCCTCCTCGCGGGCCCAGGTGCCACGGTCGGAGGTGTAGATCGCGCGGCCGGCGTTGGCTGCGCGTCTGGCCGACGCGGCCGCCTTCGCCAGTTGGGCGTAGACGAGGTCCACATGGGCCTGTTCGACGGCGAGTTCGCGGTCGAGGGCCGAGGCGGGCTGGGTCAAGGAACCTCCTGCTTGCCGTTTTGCCAGCGTCCCACTCTACGCCCGGCGGCAAGGGGGTCACGGCATGCGCCACGCGACGGCCGGCCGGGAGGAGAGAGGTCAGCCGTTGACGATGGGTGCGACCACCGTCCGCACCGCCACCCGGGCGAAGGCCCCGGCGTCGAGTTCGAGGGTGGTCACGGGGTTGCCGCCGCCGCAGTACACGGTGCCCATGCCGGGCACGGACGCGTCCAGCAGCAGCGTGACCCCGGCGTCGGCGCAGACGGGACTCACGCCGCCCGGTTCCATCCCGAGGCCGGCGATGACGTCAGGCGGCGCGGGCCT
Organism: Micropruina sonneratiae; assembly: GCF_025972045.1. Taxonomy (GTDB): domain Bacteria; phylum Actinomycetota; class Actinomycetes; order Propionibacteriales; family Propionibacteriaceae; genus Micropruina; species Micropruina sonneratiae. Next base: position 503,302 of record NZ_JAPDHX010000001.1, read on the forward strand.
CAGTTGCGAACGGGAGACGCCGAGAGCCCGGGCCAGGGCGCCGTAGCCGACCCGGGCCGGCCCGGGAACCCCGACCAGGGCGATGGTGCCGGCGGGTAGGACGAAGGCGAGGGTCTTCACCGAACGCGTCCAGTCCAGCCCGGTCACGTGCAGGTCGCCCTCACCCCGGATCGGTGGATGGGTGTGGACGCGGTAGGGCTCGCCGGCGGCGTCCAGGGTCTGCAGGACTTGGTTCACGACCGACATTGTGGCGGCACGATGCCGTCGCGCGAGCGCGGCCGGTCGTGGAGAGTCCGACGCGGTCGGTGTGTCATCCACCCGGGTTGGCCAGGCCCAGTTCCACCGCCGCCACGGCCAGCATGGTGCGGTTCGCGACACCGAGCTTCCGGCACAGTCCGGCCACGTGGTACTTGACCCCGTCGGCGCTCAGGTGGACCCGTCGGGCGATCTGGTCGTTGGTCATGCCCTGACTCACCAGTTCGATGACCGCCTGCTCGATCGCGCTGAGCGGTGGCGGCTCCGGTCGGGCGAGCCGGCTGCTGAATCGGGGCGACAGCACGGACAGTCCGGCGCGCGTGGCACGGATGGCGTCGGCGAGGGCCGCCACGGAGGCCTCCTTGTAGACCACACCGCTCGCCCCCGCGCGGAGCATGGCGGCCACGGAGAGCTCGTCGGCCAGGGACGTGAAGGCCAGCACCCTGGTGTGCGGATGGTGCGCGCGCAGCAGCGCGGTCAGCTCGGCGCCGCCCATCACCGGCATCGAGATGTCTGCCACCACCACCTGCGGGGGATGCGTCTTCAGCGCCGCCCAGGCGGCGTGGCCGTCGGCGTAGGTGCCGACGATCGCCAGGTCGTCGTGCTGGGTGAGCAGATCCTCGACGATGGTGCGCACCAGCACGTCGTCGTCGACGAACGCGACAGTGATCGGGCTGTCGCTCACAGCGGAAGGCTGATCCGGCAGATCCACTGCGTGCCCTCCTGTTCGGTGACCAGTTCGCCGCCCACCAGGGCGAGCCGCTCACGCAGGCCGTCCAGCCCGTAGCCGGCGCCGGTCGGCCGGCCGGCGACGTGGTTGATGAAGGCTGCGTCCAGCCGGTCGTCGGAGACGTTCACCATGATCGCGCACGGGGCGCCGGCGTCGGCGTGGCGTTCGATGTTGGCGCAGGCCTCGCCCACGACCGCGTCCACGATGGGGTGCAGGGCCGGCGGCACGGCGTCCAGATCGCCCTCAACGAACGTGCGAACCAGCAGCCCGTGGTCACGCAACGATTCCGTGGCCCGGGCGAGGCTCTGGCCCGTCGACGCGGTCGAGCCGAACGCGGTCGGCTCGGCCTCGCGCAGCAGGGCCATCAGCCAGCGCAGGTGGGTGGAGGCCTGGTGGATCTCGCGCAGCACCGCCTCGATCTCGGGCGACGGCTCGGCGGCGACAGCGGCCTGGCCCCGCAGCGAGGCCCGCACCAGGTCGCGCGCCACCGTGTCGTGCAGTTCCCGGGCCAGTGACAGCCGCTGCTGTTGCAACGCGGCGGTCTTCGCCTCGTCGAGCGCGGCCCGGTAGCGCATGAAGAGGTTGCCGACGCCCCACAACAGGCCGATGATCGCCGCCCAGGCCAGCAGCGCCAGCGGCAGCAGCGTCACGGATCCGGCGATGGTCCACGACCGGATCGCCAGGATGGTCCCGTAGGCGACCGTGAACTGCAGCCGCAGTCGTCGCTCGCCGCGCATGCCGGTGCCCAGGATGGGGATCAGGGCAGCGTACTCGCCCAGCGAGGGTCCGGCCGGCATGAACAGGATGAAGGTCAGCAGCACCCCGAGCGCGACGCCGGCGGCACGCGGCCACCGGACGGTGAGGGCCGCCGCCGCGCACGCCGCCAGATCGAGCGGAGCCGCGTTCCAGTCGTTGCGACTGACCGCGGCGACGACGACCAGTAGGGCCAGCGCCGACGCAAGGATGACATCGAACCGGCCGGCAAGCCACGGCGACGGCGGGGTGTTCGGCATCGTGCTCCATTCCTCCCGGTCACGGTAGCGAGGACGGCACGCGCCTCAGGGGTGTCCGGCCGGATCGGGCCAACCGCTACCCGATCGGGTAGTCGGGCCCGTGCCGGGATGCCCGTGCAGGTACACCCGCGCCGACGCCGAGAACGTCGCCGGGGGCGGTGGCCATCATCGAAGGGTGAGTAGGTCCGGCGGCGTCCGCGTGGTGAAGCTGCTCGTCGTCGGTGCGGCGTTCATCGGACTGGTCTGGGCCGTGGCCGGCCTGCGGGCCGCGACGGTCGAGTCGCCGTCCACGACTGCGGGGTGCCCGACCGACCGGTCCGCTCGATCGGACTGGCCTCAGGGCAACTCGTGGATGGTGGCAGCGACCAGGACGCCGTCGTCGATCACCAACTCGGCGAGCGTGCGGTGCGGCTGACGGCGCTTGTCGGTGGGCGAGCCCGGGTTGAGGATGCGCAGCCGGTCGTCGCCGGCGTCCAACGGAATGTGGGAGTGGCCGAAGACCACCAGGTCACAGGCGGGGAACCGGCGGTGCAGCCGTTGCAGCCTGCCCTGTTTCGCTCCGGCGTCGTGCACCATGCCCACCCGCACGCCGTCCAGCTCGAACTCGAGCGTCTCGGGGGCTCCCCAGGCCGCCACGTCCGGGCCGTCGTTGTTGCCCAGCACGACCTTCACCGGCGCGAAGGCGGCCAACTCGTCCAGCACGGCCGGCGTGCACACGTCGCCCGCGTGCAGGATCAGGTCGGCCCGCTCGGCGAAGCGAGCCACGGCCGGCGGGCACCTCTTCCAGAACCGCGGGGCGTGGGTGTCGGACAGGACCAGGACGCGCATCGCCCCAGTCTGGCGGGCCGGGGCGGCGGAGAGCCCGGCGTTCGCCGGGATGACGGGGCGCCGGGATGACGGAGCGCGGGGAGGACCGGGAAGGTAGGGAGGAGCGCCGGGATGACGGGGGCGGGTGGACCCCTCGCCGATTTGGGGGGCTGCTGTGCCTTGGACTAGACTCGACCTTCGGTCACCTGTGTCCACAGGTGCGTCCACGTCCAGATTGGGAGCAATGGCGAAGAAGGAAGGTGCCCTCGAGCTCGAGGGCCAGGTCGTAGAAGCACTGCCGAATGCGATGTTCCGGGTGGAGCTGGCCAACGGTCACAAGGTGCTGGCGACGATCAGCGGCAAGATGCGGCAGCACTACATCCGCATCCTTCCGGCCGACCGTGTCGTCGTCGAGCTGTCTCCCTACGATCTGACCCGCGGTCGCATCGTCTACCGGCACAAGTAACCCGCACATCCACCACCAGTTCCGGCGCCTCCCTCGCTGACCCGAGGGAAACCCTTGTCCGGGGCGACGAGTCAGAAAGTTGCTCGATGAAGGTTCAGCCGAGCGTCAAGAAGATCTGCGACAAGTGCAAGGTGATCCGCCGGCATGGTCGCGTGATGGTGATCTGCGACAACCCGCGGCACAAGCAGCGCCAGGGCTGACCTGGCCAGCGCCGTAACGGGCCGCAGCAACACCGGACGGGGCCGCACCCGTCCACCCGCCCCAGGGCGGACCAACAGAACAACGTGATCGCACCAACCGGAGCAATCCGGTTGCCACCCCCGGTCGGAGGCCGGGGCCCACGCCGAGGCGGCGAGGGGACGCATCACGCCAGACACCTCCGCGGACGGGGCAGAAACCCCTCCGACAACGAAAGGGAAACGCCTCATGGCACGCCTCATCGGGGTGGATCTTCCGCGCGAGAAGCGCCTGGAGATCGCACTCACCTACATCTTCGGCATCGGCCGTACCCGCGCCGCCGAAACCCTGGCCGCCACTGGCATCAGTGGCGACATCCGTGTCCACCAACTGACCGACGAGCAGCTCGTTGCGCTTCGTGATCACATCGAAGCGAACTACGAGACCGAGGGCGACCTGCGCCGCACCGTCGCCGCCGACATCCGGCGCAAGATCGAGATCGGCTCCTACCAGGGCCGTCGTCACCGCATGGGCCTGCCCGTGCGTGGTCAGCGCACCCGGACGAACGCCCGCACCCGCAAGGGGAAGAAGAAGGCGGTCGCCGGCAAGAAGAAGGCCCGCTGACGCGGCCCCTAGGCACGAGATACCAGGAGAACTGAGAACACATGGCTACTGCAGGCCGCACCAAGGCGCAGGCCGGGTCCAAGACCAAGCTGCGCCGCAAGGAGAAGAAGAACGTCACCGCCGGTCAGGCGCACATCAAGTCGACGTTCAACAACACCATCATCACGATCACCGATCCCACCGGTGGGGTGATCTCGTGGGCCTCCGCCGGCACCGTCGGCTTCAAGGGCTCGCGCAAGTCGACCCCGTTCGCCGCCCAGATGGCCGCCGAGGCCGCCGGACGCCGCGCCATGGAGCACGGCATGAAGCGCGTGGACGTCTTCGTCAAGGGTCCCGGCTCCGGCCGTGAGACCGCGATCCGTTCGCTGGGTGCCGTCGGGCTGGAGATCGGCCCGATCGCCGATGTCACCCCGGTGCCGCACAACGGCTGCCGTCCGCCCAAGCGCCGTCGCGTCTGAGCCCGAGCCGAAGAAAGAAGGACTGAACAATGGCCCGTTACACCGGACCCATCACCAAGAAGTCGCGCCGGCTCGGGACCGACCTGGTCGGCAACGACAAGGCGTTCGAGCGCCGCGCCTACCCGCCCGGCGTGCACGGCCGCGGCCGCACCAAGGAGAGCGAGTACCTGCTGCAGCTCCGCGAGAAGCAGAAGGCCCGCTACGCCTACGGCGTGCTCGAAAAGCAGTTCCGCCGCTACTACGAGGAAGCCAACCGGCTCGCCGGCAAGACCGGTGACAACCTGCTGATCATCCTCGAGTCCCGGCTCGACAACGTGATCTACCGCTCCGGCCTGGCCAACACCCGCCGGCAGGCCCGTCAGCTCGTCGTGCACGGCCACTTCCTGGTCAACGGCAAGAAGGTCAACATCCCGTCGTACCGGGTGGGCGCCTACGACATCATCGACATCGCGCCCAAGTCGCTGAACTCGCTGCCGTTCGTGATCGCCCGCGAGACCCACCACGAGCGCACGGTTCCGGCCTGGCTCACGGTGCGTCCGAACAAGGGCCGCATCCTGGTGCACCAGCTGCCGGTCCGCGACCAGATCACCATCGACGTCCAGGAACAGCTGATCGTCGAGCTCTACTCCAAGTGAGCCTTCCGGCGGCCCCCGAACCTCGGGGGCCGTCGGAGCGAGGACGCCGCGCCGCGGCGTCCTCATCCCCGTCCGGGGTGGCCCCGGGCGGGTTGACCAGGACTGCCTTCATATAGCGGTTGGCAGGAAAGGAAACACAACTACATGCTCATCGCACAGCGTCCGACCCTGACCGAAGAGGTCGTCGACGACCACCGCTCCCGCTTCGTCGTGGAGCCCCTCGAGCCCGGTGTGGGCTACACCCTCGGCAACTCGCTGCGCCGCACGCTGCTGTCGTCCATTCCGGGCGCGGCCGTGACCAGCATCAAGATCGAGGGCGTCAACCACGAGTTCTCCACCATCGAAGGCGTCGTCGAGGACGTGACCGAGGTCATCTTGAACCTCAAGGGCCTGGTGCTGTCCTCCGAGGAGGACGAGCCCGTCGTCATGTACCTGCGCAAGGCCGGCCCCGGTGAGGTCACCGCCGCCGATATCGCGCCGCCCGCCGGCGTCGAGGTGCACAACCCCGACCTGCACATCGCCACGCTGAACGACACCGGCAAGGTCGAGATGGAGCTGGTCGTCGAGCGCGGCCGCGGCTACGTCTCCGCCGTGCAGAACAAGAACATCGACGCCGAGATCGGCCGGATTCCGGTCGACTCGCTGTACAGCCCGGTGCTGAAGGTCACCTACAAGGTCGAGGCCACCCGCGTCGAGCAGCGCACCGACTTCAACCGGCTCACCCTGGACGTCGAGACCAAGTCCTCGATGACCCCGCGCGACGCCGTGGCGTCCGCCGGCAAGACCCTGGTGGAGCTGTTCGGCCTGGCCCGCGAGTTGAACGTCGACGCCGAGGGCGTCGAGATCGGCCCGTCCCCGGTGGACGAGCAGCTGGCCGCCGACCTGGCGCTGCCGGTGGAGGAGCTGAAGCTCACCATGCGCAGCTACAACTGCCTCAAGCGTGAGGGCATCCACACCGTGTCCGAGCTGGTGTCGCGCTCGGAGCAGGACCTGCTGGACATCCGGAACTTCGGTTCGAAGTCCATCGAAGAGGTCAAGCTGCGGCTGCACGAGATGGGCCTGTCGCTGAAGGACAGCTCGCCCGGCTTCGACCCGCTGGCCGCCCTCAACCGCTACAACGACGACGCCGATTTCGGCGACGAGTACTGATCCGCGAATAGGAGAACACCGAAATGCCCAAGCCAACCAAGGGCCCCCGGTTCGGGGGGTCCCCGGCCCACCAGCGGATCATCCTGGCGAACCTGGCCAGCCAGCTCTTCGAGCACGGCCGGATCACCACCACCGAGGCCAAGGCCAAGCGAGTCCAGCCGCTGGCCGAGCGGCTGATCGCCAAGGCCAAGCGGGGTGACCTGCACAACCGTCGCCAGGTGCTCTCGACGATCACCGACAAGGGCGTGGTGCACGTCCTGTTCACGGAGATCGCCCCGAAGCTGGCCGACCGCGACGGTGGCTACACCCGGATCACCAAGATCGGGCCGCGCAAGGGCGACAACGCCCCGATGGCCGTGATCGAGATCATCACCGAGACCGTCGAGGAGTCGCGGGCCAACAAGGCCAAGGCCAAGGGTGCCGCGACGTCCAAGAAGGCCGACAAGCCGGCCGCTCCGAAGCGGGCCAAGGCCGCCGCCGCGGCGTCCAGCCCGTCGTCGCCCTCGAGCCCGTCGGCGCCGTCGCCCGACGAGGCCCCGGAGGCCGCCGAGCAGACCGAGGCCCCCGAGGCCGCGGAGGATTCCGCGAAGGCCTGACCTTCCGCTCGACTGCCCGGTCCCCGTTGGGGCCGGGCAGTTGTGCGTCCGGAGCTCCTTGCCCGGCCCGGTGATTTCATCGGCACTGGATATACCGATCTTCGACCTCGATGCGCAATGAAACGTTTCGATGTCCTCCTGGGTCGATCGACGTCGAAAATCGGTATATCGGCAGGAGGGGAATCGGGTCGTCGACGGCTGGAACGGGTCGGCTAGCCTCGCCTGGTGACCGATCGATCCGAAGCTGTGGTGCTGGGCGACGGCGTCCGGTTGGCGACGACGACCCGGCCCGGACGCCCCGGCGCGCCGGACGTGGTGCTGCTGCACGGCGGTCCCGGGCTGTGGGACTACCTCGAGCCGCTGGCCGACCTGATCGGCGGCGAGGCCACCGTTCTTCGCTACGACCAGCGCGGCTGCGGGGCGTCGTCGGCGTCCGCCGAGCAGTCGATGGCCCGCAGCGTCGCCGACCTGGAGGAGCTGCGCGAGCACTGGGGGATGGAGTCGATGGTCGTGGTCGGGCACTCGTTCGGTGCGGCGCTGGCGCTGGCCTACGCGGCCGGCCACCCGCAGCGGGTCAGCGTGCTGGGGCACGTGTCGGGGGTGGGGATCGGTGATTGGCACACCCCGTTCGCGGCCGAGCGGGCTCGGCGCGGGGAGCCGTTCGCCGCCCGGCTCGCGGAACTGAAGGCGATCGCGAACCGGACGCCCGAGCAGGAGGTGGAGTGGCGGCGGCTGACCTGGGCCACCGACTACGCCGACGTCCGGTTCGGCTACACGGCGTCCGAACCGATGGCCCGGACGCCATACCCGATCAACCACATCGCCAACTCGGCGATCCGGTACGGCGACGCCGACCTGATCGGCTGGGCCGCCGCCACCACCTGCCCGGTGTACTTCATCCACGGCACGGCCGACCCGCGCCCGGCCGCCAACGCCATGCTGCTGGCCGACCGGACGCCGATCGCGCGCAAGCGGGCGGTTGAGGGCGCCGGGCATCTGCCCTGGGTGGAGCAGCCCGACCAGCTGCGTGAACTGTTGGTCGAACTGCTCCGAGCGGGCTGAGGCTCAGTCGGCCTTGGTCCGACCCTCCTTGCTGCGCTGCTTGTTGACGGTGCGGGCCGCGATCTCCTCGGCCCGGTCGTCGGAGCGGCCCTGCTCTTGCTCGCTGTCCTTGACGTGCTCGTACTGACGCTCGTCCTTGGCCGACCATTCCTTGGGCATGGTGCCCTCCTTCGGTGATTCTCGACGCGGCCAGGCCGATGGGGTCAGAAGACCGGTTTGCCGCCGGTTACCCCGACCACCGTCGCCGACACGTAGGACGCCTCGAGCGGGCTGGCCAGGAACACGAACGCGCCGGCCAGCTCCGAGGGCTGCCCGGCCCGCCCCAGCGGGGTGTCCGAACCGAACTTCGGCATGCTCTCGCCGGGCTTCGTGGCGGGCTGCAGCGGCGTCCAGATCGGTCCGGGGGCGACGGCGTTGACCCGGATGCCCTTCTCGCCGAGCTCGGCGGCCAAGTTGACGGTGAAGTTGTTGATCGCGGCCTTGGTCGAGGCGTAGTCGATCAGCGCGGTTGAGGGGTCGTAGGCCTGGATCGAGCTCACGTTGATGATGCTGGAGCCCGGCTTGAGGTACTGCAGCGCCTGCTGGGTGATCCAGAACATCGCGTACAGGTTGGTCTTGAACACCCGGTCGAGCTCGGGCGTGGTCAGGTCGGCCAGCCCGCTCTCGCGGCGCGCCCACTGGAAGCCCGCATTGTTGACCACGATGTCGAGGCCGCCGAGCTGGCCGGCGGCGTCGTCCACGACCTTGCGGGCGGTCGCCTCGTCGGTCAGGTCGCCGGGCAGCAGCACCGCCTTGGCGCCGGCCTTCTCGACCCACTGCGCGGTGTCCTCGGCGTCGGACTGCTCGTCGGCCAGATAGGAAAGGGCCACGTCGGCGCCCTCGCGGGCGAAGGCGATCGCCACGGCCCGGCCGATGCCCGAGTCTCCGCCGGTGATCAGGGCCTTGAGACCGGTCAACCGGTTACGGCCCACCCAGCCCTTCTCGCCGTGGTCGGGGACCGGTTCCATCGCCGAGGTCAAGCCGGGCGGCTGCTGCTCCTGCTCGGGGAAGCCGCCGTCGGAGCCGGCCAGCGCGGCAGCGGCACGATCGATCGCTTTGAGGTTCTCGCTCATCCGTCCACCCTGCCAGCCCGCTCCCCGGGTCACCACCCACTCCGGGGTGGTAGGGCCACCCACCGCCTCAGCGTTCGTTGTTCGCCTCGGACGCCGCGTCGCCGGCCGCCGTGAGCGTGTCCACCAGCGGGGACGCCAGATCGGCCCGGGCCCGTTCGCCGGGCACGGCCTCGGAGTTGCCGGTGGCGCCCGGCAGCAGCAGGCTGACCAGCTTCATCAGTCGGGTGGTGGTCGCCGGCGCCAGTCCGCGCAAGCGGGTGGCCAGCCAGGTCAGCGGTGTCAGGCTCACCCAGGGCCGGCCGGCCAGCACCCCGTCGACGATCCGGGTGGCGGCGCGGGCGGCGTCCATCGACAGCAGCGGCAGGGACGCCGCGGTGGCGAACCACGCGTACTCGCGCGGGGCGTCGCCGAAGAAGCGGGCCTGCACGTGCGAACCGGTCCGCATCAGCCCCGGCACGATCGTGGTCGCCGTCACGCCGGTGCCGGCCAGTTCGCCGGCCAGCCCGTCGGAGAAGCCGACCGCACCGAACTTGGCCGTCGCGTACGGCAGCAGGTGCGGCGGCGCGACCACCCCGCCGACCGACGCGACGGTGCCGACGCGGCCGCGACGGCGCTCCCGCATGCCCGGCAGCACCGCCCAGGCCAGGTTGATCGGGCCGTTAAGCATGGTGCCGATGGCGGCGTCGAAGTGTTCGAGGGTGGCGTCGGCCGCCGGCCCGACCTGGATGATCCCGGCGACGTGGATGGACACCTCGATCGGGCCCAGTTCGGCCTCGATCCTGTCGACGGCCCGCCGCAAGCCCTCGCGGTCGGTGACGTCTGCCACCTGGGCGGACGCCTCCGGACCCAGCCGGGCGACCGCCCGGTCGAGCTCGGCGGCGTCCCGGGCCAGTACGACGACGCGATGGTCGCGCTCGATCAGTCGCTCGGCGATCAGCAGGCCGAGTCCGCGCGATCCGCCGGCGACCACCGCGACCGGTTTCGGGGCGCCGTCAGCCTTCGAGCCGCTCACGGGGTCAGCACGACCTTCAGGCAGCCGTCAGCCTTCGAGCCGCTCACGGGGTCAGCACGACCTTCAGGCAGCCGTCAGCCTTCTGCTGGAACATCCGGTAGGCGTCCGGCGCCTCGCTCAGCGGCAGCCGGTGCGTCGCCAGGGTTTCCAGCCCCAACTCGTCGCCGTCGCGCAGCGCCAGGTCGAGCAGCTCGTCGGTCCACCGGCGCACGTGGCACTGGCCCATCCGCAGGGTGAGGCCCTTGTCGAACAGGGTCATCATCGGCAGTGGGTCGGCCATGCCGCCGTAGACCCCCGAGATCGACACCGTGCCGCCGCGTCGGACGCCCTCGAAGGCCAGCTGCAGCGCCGCCAGCCGGTCGATGCCGACCCTTTCGATGGCGGCCTTGGCGAGGGGTTTCGGCAGTCGGGCGGCGGCGCCGACGATCGTCTCGGCGACCGGACTGCCGTGCGCCTCCATGCCGACGGCCTCCAGCACGGCGTCCGGCCCGCGGCCGTCGGTGAGGTCGCGCAGCGCCGCCGCGGCGTCGTCGGTGGCGCTCAGGTCGAGGGTCTCGGCGCCGGAGTCCCGGGCCGCCGCGAGCCGCTCGGGCACCAGGTCGACCCCGATCACCCGGCCGACGCCCTGGTGCCGGGCGGCGCGCACGGCCAACTGGCCGACCGGGCCCAGGCCGAGCACCGCCAGGGTGTCGTCGGGGCCGACATCGGCGTAGGCGAGGCCCTGCCAGGCCGTCGGCAGGATGTCGGACAGGTACAGGAAACGCTCGTCGGGCAGGTCGCCGGGCAGTTTCACCGGGCCGAAGTCGGCGTGCGGGACGCGGACGTATTCGGCCTGCCCGCCCGGCACGGCGCCGTACAGGCTGGTGTAGCCGAACAGGCTCGCGCCCTTGCCCTGCTCGGTGTTCTGGGTGGTCTCGCACTGGGCGAACAGCCCGCGCGCACACATCCAACAGTGTCCGCACGAGATGTTGAACGGCACCACCACGCGGTCGCCGACGGCCAGGTTGCCGACCTCGTCGCCGACCTGTTCGACGATCCCCATGAACTCGTGGCCGAGAATGTCACCCTTGGTCAGGAAGGGGGCCAGCACCCCGTACAGGTGCAGGTCCGAGCCGCAGATCGCTGTCGAGGTGACTCGAATCACCGCGTCCGTGGGCTGTTCGATCACCGGATCGGGGACCTCATCGATGCGGACGTCCTCGGGGCCGTGCCAGGTGAGTGCCTTCATGCTGTGACTTTAGGCGGGGCCGGCCGCCACTCACGGCACCCCTGGGGGTGGCTGGTGATCGGCGGGCGGCAGCGCGACCTGGACGATGTGCGGCCGCTCGCCACGGCGGACGAACCTGCCGCGGCCGGGCGGGAAACGTTCGGGGTAGACCCGGGGCAGGATCTGGCCCTCGCTGCGCTCGCCCGACATCAGCAGCAGCGAGCCGCCGGTATCGCGGGTGACGGTCAGCACCCGGTCGTACATGGCCCGGGCAGCGCCTGCCACCGGCCGGGTGACGATCAGGTGCAGCTTCAGGTCGCGGGCGCTGGGCAGGTGCGCCAGCAGCGGCCCCAGCGGGTCGGTGCCGCCGGCGCCGACGATGTCGTAGTCGTCGACCAGCACCACGATCCGCGGAGTCCGGGCCTGCTCCTCGGCGCTGCGGCCCGGCCGTTGCTCCAGTTCCGACGCGATGGACGCCGCCAGACCGCGCGCCTGCTGGGCGGTGCGGGCGTGGGCGGCCAGGTAGTCGTCGCCGATGATGGACGGCACGTGGCCACGGACGTCGATCACCGCGATGGCCAGCTCGTCGGGCGTGAACCGTTCCATCAACCCGGCCGCCACCGTGCGCAGCAGCGACGTCTTGCCGCACTTGGTGTCGCCGAGCACCACCAGATGCTGGTCCTCGCCGAGGAAGTCCCACAGCGCCGCCTCCATGGTGTCCTGGCGCAGCCCGATCGGGACGGCGTCCGGCTCGTCGAAGCGGTCGGGCAGTTCCGCCGGCGACAACTCCAGCGGCAGCAGCCGGATCGGTGCCGCCGCGGGCCCGTTCCAGGACGCCGCCGCCTGCGCCGCCAGCCGCTGCAGCTCGTCGGCGATCTCGTCGTCGGGCATCTCGTCCAGCACGGGCAACGCGATCTGGGCCAGGTTCCTGTCGGTCAGCAGGGCCCGGCCGGGGGTGTCGGCCGGCAGCACCGCCGACAGCTTGCGGTCGATGCCCGAGTCGGCGGGGTCGTTGAGCCGCAACTCGATCCGGTTGCCGAACAGCGCCTGGTGGGCGAGCCGCAGGTCGTTCATCCGGGTCAGGCTCAGCACCAGGTGGATGCCGTAGCTGGAGGCCCTCTGCATGATGTCGGTGAACAGGTCCTCCAGCTCGGAGAACTCGTTGCGCAGCGCGCCGAAGCCGTCCACCAGCAGCAGCACGTCGGCGGCGGGCAGCTCGGGCACCCTGCCCTGGCCGTGCAGGGTGCGCAGCTGGGCCAGCGAGTCGATGCCCCGGTCCTTGAACACCGCCTCACGCTGCACCAGCATCACCGCGATCTCCTCCAGCAGCCGGCGCAGCCGGTCGCGGTTGCCGCGGGCGGCGACCCCGCCGACGTGGGGGAACTCCTCCAGTCGCTGCAGGCCGCCCCCGGTCAGGTCCATCCCGTAGATGGCGATCTCGCGCGGCGTCCGGGTCAGGCAGGCCGAGACGGCGATCGTGCGCAGCAGGGTGGAGCGGCCCGACTGCGGCGCGCCGAGGATCATCAGGTGTCCGCCGGCCCGGGTCAGGTCGACGGTGAGCGGTGCCTGCGCCTGCTTGGCGGGGTCGTCGGTCAGCCCGATCACCACGTTCAGCGGCGGCAGCGTGGCGTCCTCGGCGATCAGTGAGCCGAGCCCGAGCCGTTCCGGCAGCGGCGGCAGCCACACCGGCCGGGTCAGCCGGTCGTCGTCCCGCAGTTCCGCCACCGACGCCTCGACGAACGTCACCGAGGTGTCCGGACGCCGCAGCTCCAGCGGCTGCTCGGCCGGCCCCTCGTCGATCCGGATGCCGTTGAACGCGGGCAGCAGCAGCGGACGCGGCACGGTCAGCACCACCGGCGCGCGCGTCTCGGTCTCGGCCGGGCCCGACACGTAGCCGGAGCGGAACCGGGTGTAGACGGTGGTGTCGACCTTCAGGTAGCCGTAGCCGGGCATCGCGGGCAGGTGGAAGGCGTCCGGGGTGTTCAGCACCACCGCCGACTCGGATTCGCTGAACGTGCGCAGGCCGAGCCGGTAGGAGAGATAGGTGTCCAGACCGCGCAGCTTGCCGCCCTCGATCCGCTGGCTGGACAGCAGCAGGTGGACGCCGATCGAGCGGCCGATCCGGCCGATCTGCAGGAACAGGTCGATGAAGTCCGGCTCGGCGGTCAGCAGCTCGCCGAACTCGTCGATGACCACGAACAGGTGCGGCATCGGCGGCAGCTCGGGCCGTTCGGTGCGCAACTGCCGGTAGTGGGTGATCGACGGCGACGAGCCGGCGTCCTTGAGCTGCTGCTGCCGGCGCACCACCTCGCCCTGGATGGACGCCCGGGCGCGGGTGGTGAGCTGCGGGTCGTCGGCCAGGTTGTCGATCAGCCCGGCCAGGTGCGGCAGCCCGGCGAACGGCGCGAACGCGGCACCGCCCTTGTAGTCGACCAGGATCATGCTGAGGTCCTCGGGCGGATGGGCCATCGCCAGCGACAGGATCAGCGTGCGCAGCATCTCGGACTTGCCCGAGCCGGTCGCGCCGATGCAGATGCCGTGCGGGCCCATGCCGAACTGGGCGCTCTCCTTCAGGTCGAGGTGCACCGGGTTGCCGTGGTCGTCCAGACCGAACGGCACCCGCAGGAAGTCCGAGGGCGAGCGAGGCCGCCACAGCTGGTGCACGTCGATGTCGGAGGGGGCGTGGACGCCGAGCAGCGCCTCCAACTCCATCACCTGCTCGCTGTGTTCCTCCTCGCGGGCGGCGATCCGGGAGAGCCGCAGCGCGGCCAGGGCGCGGGCCAGCCCGGCGAAGCCGGCGGCGTCCAGAGCGTCTGGGGTGAGCCGCACCGTGCTCGCCCCGCGGGTGCCCGGCGCGGTCTCGACCAAGGCTTCGCCGTCGCCGAGGGTGATCCGCAGGTCGACGTCGTCGGGTTCGTCGAGCCGGTCGGCGAGCAGGTGGACGACGCCCACGCCCAGTTCGGCGGGCCGGGCGCCCGCCCCGGGAAGCCCGGACGCCTTACCGCCGTGTTCGTCGGCGACGACGAGCAGCCGGGCCGGCGGCTGCACGGCCGCCCCGCTGCGGCGAGCGCCGTGCACCTGCTGCAGGCGGTCGGTGAGTCCCGGGCCGAGCACCTGGCCCAGGCCGGCCATGCTGTCGGCGATCCGCCGGGCGGGCACCGGGCCGTCGAACAGTTGCGGGTCCTGGGCGTGCGGCAGCAGGTCGAAGCCCTGCCAGTCACCGACCCGGTCGGCGGACGCCGCCAGCGCCAGTTGCAGGTCGTCGGGGGACTGCAGGGCGGCGAGTTGCCCGATCAGCGCCCGGATCAGCGCCACGCCGGCGTCCCGGTCGCCGATGACGGCGACCTGGTGCGCGGTGCGCAGGTCGAGGGCGACCGGCATGGCGGCCACCGTTGCGAACCGGTCGACCACCGTGGTCACTTCGGCCAGCAGGTACGGGTCCTGTGGCTGCACCGGCGACTCGGCCGGCGGCACGGTGAGCGCGAACCAGGGCACGTCACCGAGCCCGGCGCGGGCCTGCAGGTAGTCCTCGTCGCGGCGGCGGCGTTCCCACAGGCGCGCCGGGTCGCGGACCAGGCCGACGAGCGCCTGCGGATCGGGGTGGACCAGGGTCGCGGCGTCCCGGACGTCGTTGCTGCGGGTGCGCAGGTCGACCCGCAACCGTTCCAGGTAGTCGAGGTAGCGGGTCCGCTGGGCCGCCTGCTCGGCGTTCTTACGGCCCTTGGAACTGACGGCGAACCCCACCCCGGCGACCACGGCCAGCAGGAACACCACGCCTGCGATGACCAGGAACAACGGCTGGCCGTTGCGCATCACGACCATCATCACCACCGACGACATGGCGCCCACCATCGGCAGCAGGAACTGCAACGGGAAGCCGCCGGCCTCGGCGACCACCGGGGGCGGCGGGGAGAGCGTCTCGGGTTCGACCGCGGGTATCGGCAGCGTCGAGCGGGTGGGGCGATGCACCAGGACGGTCACGAGGACACCTCCGGGGCGTGCCGGGCGCCGGCTGCGGTGACCACCCGGGCGGCCAGGTCGAGCAGCGCGAGCCGGGTGCGGTACCGGAGCCGGGCCGGGTCGGGACACTCCGACGCCAGTGCCGGGTCGGCGCCCAGCCAGGCCGCGTCGTTGACCCGGGCCGCCTCGGCCAGCCCGCGCGGGCCCTCGCCGGTGTCGTGCACCACGATCAGGCAGCCGGTGCCCGGCGCCTGGATCCGGGCCCGCAGGTCGACCGCGGCCTGCAGCCCGGCCCGGTCGGCGGCGGTCACCACGACGGTGAGAGCGCTGGCGGCGCGGGCGTCGTCCAGGGCGGCCGGAGCGCCCCAGTCGGTGACCACGAAGTCGAAGAACCGGCTGATCGGCGCCACCGCCTCCCACCAGCGGCCGGGCGTGCCCTCGGTGTCCAGCGCCCACAGGCCCGAGGGCGTGCGGGCCAGGCCCTCGGTGGCCTGCGCCGAGTCGCGGGCGCCGGCCCGTTCGGCCAGTTGCCCGGCGGTGGGTATCGCAGGCTCCTCCAGGCCGGCCCGCTGCAGCATCGTGTTCTCCTCCGACGCCGCGGCGACCGCCAGCACCCGGCGTCCCCGGCGTCCGGCCAGCGTGCGGGCCAGCAACGCCCCCACCACGGCGGTCGGGGCCGCGACGCCGCCGTCGGTCGCCGGGACGCCGAGCAGGCCCAGCGAGGTGCTCAGCGGCAGCGGCGCGCGGATGGCGGCGTCGAGGCCGGCCAGCCGCTCCGGCCGGCCGGGCAGGGCGCTGTGCAGCACCGCGGCCAGCGCGCTCACCCGAACGCCCCGATCAGGTCGGCGAAGACGCCGAGCAGGCCCAGCAGCAGCGGGACGCCGGCCACCACGGCCAGCAGCTCCAGCAGGTTGCCCAGGCGCGACAACCGGGCCTTCAGGTTCTCGCTGAGCCGGACGCCGACCACCGCGACCAGGCCGAGCGCCAGTCCGGCCAGCCCGGCCAGCGTCCAGCCGGGCGCCAGCGCGAGCCCGGCCACGGCCAGCCCGGCCATGACCGCGGTGGCGGCGGCGAACAGCGCCAGCCGCTGCGGGGCCAGCGGCAGCACCCGGCTGCGCAGCAGCAGGATCAGGCCGACGGCCGCGGCCAGGCCAAGGGCCCAGCCGTCGCCACCGCCGGCGGTGCCGAGCTGGTAGCCGGCCGCCCCGGTGATCGCGGCGAAACCGATGCAGGCCGCGTTCAGCCCGCGGTGGGTGGCGGCCAGGGCGTCGGCCGCTTCGGGCCGCGTGATACTGCCGCCCTCGATCATCCGGTCGTCCAGCGCGGTCAGGCCGCTGGCCACCATGGCCAGCCCGGGCAGCAGCCCCAGCCCCAGCGCGCCGGCCAGGCCGATGATGCCGGCCGACTCGACGGTGCCGAAGCCGGCCAGCCCCAGCCCCGCCCAGGCAGCCACCAGCGCCGCCGTGGCCCCCGCCCCGAAGCCGAGGCCGCGATCACCGAAGCCGAGCAGCGCCACCAGCGCCAGCAGCGCGGCGGCTGCGCCCAGCCAGGCCCCGGCACCGGCGCCGGCCGGTTGGCC
This sequence comes from Micropruina sonneratiae, assembly GCF_025972045.1. Taxonomy (GTDB): domain Bacteria; phylum Actinomycetota; class Actinomycetes; order Propionibacteriales; family Propionibacteriaceae; genus Micropruina; species Micropruina sonneratiae. Next base: position 520,144 of record NZ_JAPDHX010000001.1, read on the forward strand.
CGCCACCAGTGAGGCCACCGGGGCCCCGAGCAGCCCGCCGGCCAGCGCGGTCACCGTCCAGGCCGCGCCGTGCCCGCCGCGCCGGGCCAGCAACGCGGCGACGACGCCCAGCCCGGCCGCGGCTCCGATCAGCCACGACGCCGGCCACCCGGCCAGCAGCGTGCCGCCCAGCAGTCCGCCGATCACCGCCACCGCCACGCACGCGGCCAGCACCGCCCAGGGCCGCCGCCAGCGGTCGCCGCGGGCGGCCACCGACTCTCCGGCCAGCTGGGTGATGTCGGCCACCTCGGGCGGCGGGGGCGCCTCGTCCAGTCGCACCAGCCGGACGATGCCGCCCTGCCGGACGTCCTGCTCGGCCAGGCTGAGTGAGGTGTTCAGCTGCTCGCCCAACACCGTGACCAAGGTCAGCGGGCGGGCCGCCCCGGCCGGCTCGTCCAGCAGCTCGAGCAGGTCGGGCAGCATCGCCGCCAATGGCTCGTCGTCGGGCAGCACCACCTCGGCGGCGTTGCGGGTGCCGCGGATGCTGAGCCGGATGTACTCGCTCACCGGGTCTTCACGATCTGCTGGGTCCTGGGGTCGATGGTCAGCCCGGTGGCCGGATCGGTGTAGTAGCCCGTCTCGGGGTCGATGTACCAGTCGATCCGCGGGTCGATCAGCCGCCCGTCGGGGTCGCGGGACAGACCGGTGCGAGGGTCGACCACGTAACCGGTCTGCGGGTCGACCAGCACCTTCGTCCTGCGGTTGCGCAGGAAGCCGGTGCGTTCGTCCTCGACCCAGTCGCCACCCGGCTTGAGCGGGTTCGCGGCCAGCGCCGCCCGGAACGACGCCACCGCCTGCTCCTGCTTCTGCCGGCCGAGCAGATCGACCACGAAGCTGGTCCCGACGCACGCCGCGCAGGCCACCGCGGCGGCGACGATCGAGCCCACCGCCCGCTTGGCGTTGTTGTTCGCCCGTCGCCGGTCGGGCAGTTCACCGAAGGCCAACGCCGAGCCCAGCCGCTGCCGGTGGGTGCGGCTGGTCTCGATCAGGATCTGTTCAGACGCCATCTCAGCCTCCCACCGCCCGGGTGACCCGCAGCGTGCGGTCACCGAGCCCGATGCTGCCGCCGGCTCGCACCGCCACCCGCTCGCCGGGCCGTAGCCGGGTCTCGATCACAGTGCCACCGGACGCCGAGGGCGACGCCGCCCGGGTGCCGTTGGTGGTGCCGGCGTCGGTCAGCCACAGGCAGTCGGCGTCCGGCTCGACCAGGGCATGCACGCGGGAGATGCTGCGGCTCAGGTCGGGCAGCGAGATCAGCGCGTGGTCGGCACCGTCGTCGTTGGCCGGGCTGCGGCCGAGCAGGGTGGAGCGCTCGATCGGCAGCTGGCTGCCGTCCTCCAGCACCAGCTGCCACTGCCCCGTACCGCCGCTCACGGGTTGCTGCCAGCCCCCCTCGGCGACCGGCACGAAGCCCGCACCTTCCGACGGCGGCAGCAGCAGCGGGTCGCGTCCGGTGCGCAGGTCGGCGGTGCTGGTGCGGCGTCCGGCCAGTTCGGCGGGCACGGGCGGCAGCAGGCTGTCGGAGCCGACGGTGCGCAGCCGCAGCAGCCGGCGCGGCGGGGTCTGCCCGGTGCGGCCCAGGCCGGCGATGAGAGCCGTGGCCACGGCGACGGCGGCCAGCCCGGCGACCGTCCAGCTCAGCCACACCGGGAAGCCGGCGAGGGCGAGCAACGGGGCCAGCGGCAGCGGCAGCCAGGCCAGCAGCAGCTCGCCGGCGACGGCCGCGATCCGGCGGCCCGGACCCGCCGGGCGCACCGCGTCGGACGCCGGGGCGGCAGGGCCGCCCGGGCGCGTGACGGTGTCGGCGAGGGTCATCGGCAGCCTTGCGATCGGGGTTTCCGAGCCTAACCGGTGACCCGTTCAGCACCGACCGTGAAGCCCCCCGGCGGGGAGCACTCCCCATCGAGGGCGGTGGGGAGCGCTCCCCATTCTGCTCCGGGCGACCCGCGCCTAGCGTGGATCGCGCACACCGCACACAGCACAGTCCCCGAAACGGAAGTGGTCGACATGAAGTTCTCCATGGGCGCCGATGTGCTCAGCAGCCTGTCCAGCAAGACCAGCGTCGAATCCGACGACATGAAGACCCTGGTGGACAACTTCATCGCCGCCGCCGAGCCGCTGCGCGGCAAGATGAGCGGCCCCGCCAAGGACGCCTTCGACAAGTTCAAGCTCAAGAGCGACGAGATCGCCGTCACGATGAACAACGCCCTGGTCGGCATCTGCGGCTCCATCGAGGGCCAGGACAAGTCGTTCAAGCAGGGCGCCCAGGAGGGCGCCGACGTGCACTCCGCCAACGAGGGGTCGGCCAACTTCGCCGGCGCCGACGTCCTCGCCCGCTTCGCCCCCCGCTGAGCCGAGCAGTCCCGAAAGGAAACCCGCCATGAGCTACTCCGATGACCGCAACGCCCACGACGTGGGCGTCTCGCAGATGGTGCAGGACGACTTCACCACCCACGCCGGCGCGCTCGAGGCTGCACTGGACCGCCATGACTCCGACGTGATGACGGCCATGCAGGACTATGACGCAGACGGTGTCAGCGACAACTACCTCGCGATGGAGAAGCAGTACAACGCCGCCGGCAAGGAGGTGCGCGACATCATCAAGCTGCTGAAGGACTCGCTCTCCCAGGGCGACGACGTCGCGATCACCGCGCTGAACCGGGCCAAGTCCTACATTCCCAACTGATCCGATGCGCATCGTCCACCCCCTGGCCGACGAATGGACCGACGAGTACGCGGTCTACGTCGCCGACACCGCCGCGGTGCTGCTCACCGACCCGCTGGACTCGTTCCTGCACTGGTCGGTCAGCGAGGGACTGCGGCCGGTGCTGATGACCGGTGAGCACGCCACCCTCACCCCGTTCGCCTCGGTCGCCATGAACCGGGCCGGCGGGCTGTGGGCCGTCCGGACGCCGCACGGCGTCTTCGACGGGCTGACCGGCTACCGGATCGCCGGCTTCGAGCAGCTGTGGCGCCGGGAGACGTTGGAGGGCGAGCGGCTGCCCGGCTTCGAGCAGCCCCAGCCGCAGCCCCAGGGGCTGCTCGGGTACGACGTGTTCGGCGTCCAGCGCGCCGTCGCCGAGACCCGGGTGGGTGGCCTGGCGCGCACCGTGCAGCGCGCCCTGGGTGGTGCCGAGTTCGACGTCTGGGGGCTGACCGAGCCGCTGCTCGAGCCGTTCAGCGTCGACCGGGTCACGGAGACGGCGCGGCGCACCATGCCCGAGTCGGACGTGATGCACGTCCGGGCCGCCGACGGCTCGTTCTGCGACCTGACGGTGGGCCGGACGAGGCGCGGGATCATCGAGCATGTCGCCGGGGGAGTGCCGATCGGCGACTACCCCCAGCACCTGGCGCCGCTGATCGAGACCGCCACCCGCGCGCTGCTCGCGGTCGAGACCGAACACCAGCCGACGATCGGCTTCGTGTCCGTCGCCGAGGTCGAGCCGGGGGTGCTGCAGCGGGCCGCGGCCCGGCGTCCCGAGGTGCCGCTGGCGGTGCTGCTCGGTCCCCGCGCCGTCCACGACCTGGCCGCCGACGTCGAGCGGTTGAAGACCGAGCACGACGTGCTGGTGCTGGGCCGCCCCCGGCTGCCCAGCCTGCTGGTCCGCTTCGCACGCACCGATCGCGGCTCGTGGGCACAACTGATGGCGTTCGCGCACGACCTGGGCGTTGAACGCGTCCAGGAGGTGGCCGGACTGGCCTGGGGAGGTACCGATGCCCGGTGAACTGACCTTGCTGAGCGATGTGGAGCCGACCCTCGAGCGGGTCACGGCAGTTGCCGCCACGGTGCACCCGGACGGCTCGTACGTCGGCTACCGCGGTGGTGACATCAAGCAGTTCGTGGACGCCACCGGCACCCCGTTGCTGTGCCTGTTCCGGACCCGTCCGGTGCTGGTGGCCCGCGAGGCCGCGCAGGCCCTGGCCGACCCGCCGACGGCGTTCGCGTTGTGGACCGACCTGACCCTGCCGTACGGCGACGACGGCCGGGGCAGGGCACTGGCGCAGGCCATCGCCGATGCCGTCGGCGGCGTGCTGGCCGCCCGTTCCGAGGAGGTGGATCATGTCGAGCTGGGACATCAAGCCGGCTGAGGTGAAGACGATCCTGACCACCGTGCAGGACGAGTCCGACACCCTCGGCAAGGCGCTGACCGAGGAGAAGTTCACCGCGATCGGCGAGGGCATCTCCTGGGGCGGCGGGCTGACCATGGACGTCAGTGCCGCCGTCGGCACCGTGATGGAGGAGCAGGGCGAAAACCTGACCCTGATCCAGAACCACATCAGCGCAGGGATGGCCGGGGTGTCGAACGCCACCATCGCCTACAACAACGGCCAGTACGACATGGCCGCGACCTTCCAGAGCGAGATGGTCAAGGCCGCTGACAGCGGCGATTTCACGTACTTCGTCGACCACGGCTACGGGGAGTGAACCGTGACCAACATGTGCATGGCCAGTGACGCCGGTGGCGGCGGTGGGGACCCCGTCTCCGGTGACGGGCTGATCTACCCGGCCGCGCTCCCGGCCAAGTCGGCCGACCTGGACATCGAGGCGATCACCTCCGCGGCGTCCGGGCTGCGGTCGATGGGTCGCACGGTGGACAAGAAGACCGACGAGATCAAGAAGACGTGGTCGGGGCTCAGTGCCTGCTACGAGGCCCCGGAGCAGGGCCAGGTCTACGCGCTGATGGATTCGCCGGCGACGGCGTCCGAGGACGTGAAGACGACCTTCGTCAAAGCCGCCGGCCACCTCGACACCTACGCCGAGGCGCTGGAGCTGATCAAGCCCAAGCTGTCCGACTTCGAAACCCGCGCGCAGGCGTTCCGGGACGAGGTGATCGGCGGGGTGTGGGTCGACGCCCACGAGGCGTCCGACGCGCACGTCGGCACCTACATCGCGGCCGGCTGGAACGCCATCACCGGCCAGGACCAGGACCGCAAGCTGGTGCCCTGGAACGAGGACACCGACACCGTCGACAAGAACACGGCCTTCGTCGAGGAGATCGGCGCCATCTACGCCGAGGTGTCGCAGGCGGCGTCCACCTGCGCGACCAGCATCAACGGCCTCACCAGCCTGCCGCTGGAGGAGCGGACGGTCGAGCCGATCCCCGAGGAGGCGTTCTACAACCCGGAGTCGCCGATGCCGTGGGGCTCGCCGACCGAGGAGGACCGCAACTGTGTGGAGTCGGTCGGCAACGGTGCCTACCAATTCGGTGCGGGCACCCTGAACGGCCTGGGTTCGCTGATCAGCTACAACCCCGAGACCGGGGACTGGGGCGACTGGGGCCACGCCGGCCAGGCCTGGATGGGCACCGGCAACGTGTTGCTCTCGCTGGCCGTCACCGGACTGGGAACCACCGCCTTCAGCATGGTGATGCACTCCACCGGCAACGGCGACAACCCCGTGGTGAAGTGGCTCGACGAACGGCAGCAGGTGTCGGCGACCGTGGTCAGCGGCCTGGTCGGCATCGACCTGAACGCCGACGATCCCTTCCACAAGTGGAAGGAGGACGGCGTCTCCACCTTCACCGAGTCGTTCCTGAACGTGGGCACCATGTTCATCCCCGGCGCCGGCCAGGTCGGTGCCGCGCTGAAGGTGGGCAGCCTGGGCTCGAAGCTGGCCCGCATCACCGGTGCCGTGGCCGACTTCGCCGTGCCGGGCGGCTCGTGGGTGATCAAGGGCGGGCTGCACACCATTCCGGTGCTGCGCAACGTGCTGAAGTTCGGCGACGAGGTGCCGGTCAACGCCCTGGACAATGTTGCGGACGCCGCTGCCGGGGCCGGTCGCGGACCCACGTTCAACCCGGCGGCCGCGATCGACGACGTGGTGCCCGACGTGCCGCCGGTCACCCCCGACACCCGTCCGGTCAGCAACGACGCCTTCGGCGGCGACACGCCCCCGAGCACCCCCGACGTCGACCCGGCGCCCACGCGTCCGGTCAACACGGCACCCGAGGTGGCGACCCCCGACGTGGACCCCGGCCCGGCGCGTCCGGCGAACAACGCCCCCGAGCTGCCGGAGGCGACGCCGCAGGGGCGCGAGCCTGAGCCGGCCGCCACGACGCCGGAGGGCCAGCCGGACACGCACCCGGTGGACAGCAACCCGGAGGCCGCTGCCGACGGCCGACTCCAGACCGAGCCGCAGGCGGACGCGGACCCCCGGCCCGAGCCGGACGCCGACGCCAGGCCGGACGCCGATCCGAAGCCGGTCACCGACGCCAACGGCAACGAGTTCACCGACGGCCGCTCGCACCGGCCGGGTGACCCGGAGAACACCTTCCGCGACGTCAACGGCAGGCTGCACGGCGAGAACGGCACGTTCACCGCCGAGACCCAGCCCGACGTCGACCGGCCCGTCGAGAAGGGCGAACCGGGCACGCCGACCGACCACCCGGTCAGCCCCGCCGATCAGGCCGCACACGATGCCCGGATCGAGACCCGCAACCAGGCCGAGGTCTCCCTCCAGCAGGCCAACGCGCGGCTGCAGCGGCTGGTGGAATCCACCGGCATCGACCCGTCGGTGCTGAAGGGCAGCAAGCGGGACGTGGCCATGCGGATCAGCGAACTGATCGCCGACAACAAGCTGACCGTCAAGGAGGGGCGCTCGCTGACCAACGCGGTCGTCCACGACAACGTGGCCCGGAACATGCTGCGGAACATCTCCGAGACCATCGGCGACAAGGCCGCCGCGGCGGTCGCGCGGATGCGGGGCGAGATCACCCTGATCGGGTCCGGCGGGGCCGGCGCCGGGCGCTTCGACCAGGTCACCCTGGTCGACCAGACCCCGCCGGTGCTCAGGATCTATGAGGCCAAGGGCGGCAACAGCCAGCTCGGCAGCCGGATCGTCGACGGAGTCGAGGCGCAGCAGGGCTCGACCCGCTACGTCAACGATCTCCTCCAGGTCGACCCGCGGCTGGCCCAGTCGCTGAACGACTTCGTGACCAACCCAAGGACGGCCGACTCGGCGCTCGCCGAGGCGATCCGCACCGGCACGCTCAGGATCGAGTACGACCTCGTCCAGGCGCTGCCCGGTGGCCGGATCAAGGTGACGCCGTTCGTCCTCGACAGCAGCGCACTGAAGCTGCCCGACTTCTGATGGATAGGCTGCACGGCATGACATGGAGGGCGATGAGCGCGCAGCGCGCCTGCGACCTGGTGGACTTCTGGCGGGCCGTCGAATGGCCCCGGACGCCCGCCCAGGTGCAGGAGCTGGGTGAACAGGTCGGCTGGACGCCCGACGAGGACGAGATGATGGAGAACGCGGCGGACGCGCTCAGCGAACCGGCCGTGCCGATCGCGACGATGCCGACCGGCGAGACCGCCTCGTTCAACTTCTGGGTCACCGACCTGGTGCGCGGCGATCTGACGGCCGAGGCGTCCGCCTTCCTCAACGACCAGTACACGTTGCTCGTCCGCGAGGGCAGCTCCCGGTGGGGTGAACCGGCACTCGCCGACGGCGAACACGCCAGTGCCCAGTGGGAGCTGGAGGGCGGCGCCCGGGTCCTGGCCGGTCGTGGCTCGCGGGCGGTGACCGTCGACTTCACCACCCCGCAGTACGCGCGGGTGCTGCGCGAGCTGGGGGAGTGATCATGCTGTGGGAGGACTTCCGTGACCGGCTGCAGGCGAGCCTGCCCGAACTCACCGACCGGTGCTTCCTGATCGTCTCCGCCCCGCCCGGCCACGGCTACGTGCAGTTCGCGGCGATGCCGGAGGCAGTGACGGCGGAGGCCGCCGGCCCCGAGTTCGTCACCTCAGCGCCGGCCACCACCGCCGGCGATCCGCACATGCTCGGCGCCGGGTGGGCGGCGCCCGACCCGAGCCGACCCAACTGGTCCTACGACCTGTCGCTGCCGGCGCTGACCGATGAGTACCGGGCACTGGCCGACCGCTGCGTGGTCGCGCTGCGAGACGTGTACCGGGTCGGCGACCCCGGCGTCCTGACCTACCAGGCGTGGCGCGAACCGGAACCCAAGCCGTTCGGCTCGTTCCTGCGGGACGGCGACAGGGACCTCGACCCGGGTGCGAACCCGCTGCCCCTGCCCGGTCTTGGGCTGCGACCCCAGCCCGTGGGCTGATCCCGCCGGGTACTTCACGACAAAACGAGTTGGGCTCCCGATCGGGAGCCCAACTCGTGTGGTCCTGGGCGGCTCACCGGGGGGAAGGGAGCCGACCCATGGCGGGCGAGTCCAGTCAGAGGGACTCGCGCCCGAAGGTCCTCGGGGGGAGTGAGGACCGGATCAGGGGGTCAGAGCACGTGCTTGCAGCCCCAGGGCTGGAAGCCGCGCTGCTTGTACAGCCGGTTGGCCGCGGTGATCTGTTCGCGCCAGGTCGCCTTGTGCGGGTACTTGGCGAAGTCCCGGCCACCGACCGAGCGCCAGGTGCCCAGGTTGAACTGCAGGCCACCGTAGTAGCCGTTACCGGTGTTGATCGACCAGCGCACCCCGGACTCGCACTTGGCGATCTTGCGCCACTTCGACTCCTTGGAGAGGTTGATCGAGTGCTTGGTGTTGGTGCCGTAGTAGACCTTCCGGGTCACCGGCTTCTTGGTCACCACGGTCTTGACCAGCTTGGTGGTCGACTTGCCGTTCACGGTGGTCACCACGTAGGTCTTGGTGGCCCTGCCGTTGCGGCCGTCCTGGATCAGCTTCTTGTCACCCTTGAAGAGCTTCGAGGTGTACACCCGGACGCCCTTGTACTTGACGGTCACCTTCTTGGTGATCGTCTTGGTGGTGGTCTTCGCCGCGGGGGAGGTCAGCGCACCGGTCGTCTGCGCCTGGGCTGGCAGGGCGGTCAGGCCGCCCAGCAGCAGGGTGGCGCAACCGGCGGTGGCCATCAGTCGGGTGGTGGTGCTCATTGGTTTCTCCCGTTGGTGGATCGGTGGTTCTCAGGCGGCGTGGGCGCAGCCCCAAGGGCCGAGGCCCGCGCTGGCGTAGTAGCGGTTGGCGACGGTGATCTGCTCGGCCCGGCTGGCCAGGTCGGCGCGCGGCGCGAAGTCGGCACCGCCGTTGGCGAGCCAGGACGCCGTGGCGAACTGCAGCCCGCCGTAGTAGCCGTTGCCGGTGTTGATCGACCAGTTGCCGCCGGATTCGCACTGCGCGATCCGGTCCCACATGGCGGCCCGGGCCAGGTTCAGCCCGGCGCCACTGTTCCCGCTGGGGGCGCTGGTGGTGGTTGTGGTGGTGCTGGGCCGGGACTTGGTGCCGACCTTTACCTGCGCGCTCACCGGCTTGACCACGACCACGCGCTTGAGGATCTTCTTCTTGACCCGCTCGCCGTTGACGTTGGTGTACTCGAACGTCACCGTCGCCTTGCCGTTGCGGCCGGTCTTGACCACCTTCGTCTGGCCCTTGTAGAGCGACTTGGTGTTGGTCCGGACGGTGGAGTACTTCACCTTCTGGGTGACGGTCTTGGTGCCGGTGACCACGCGGTCGAGCTGGATCTTCAGCCCCTCGGCGACCTCGGCGTCGAGACCGGGCTTGATCCGGTCGTCGACGCTCATCGACAGGCTCTGGTCGCCGAGCAACTCGGCGACGGTGCCGGCCGTGGTGGTGACCTTCCTGGTCTTGCCCGCCACCGTGAGGGTGACCTTCTTGGGGGTGGTCACGTCGACGGTGAGCCCCTCGCGTCCGATCGCGAACGAACGCGAGACGGAGAAGTCGGCGCCGCTCAGGCCGCGCACCTGCGCGGTGTCGAGGGCGCCGTCCAGCGTGGTGGCGGTGGTGTAGAACTCGGTGGGCTTGCCGTCGACCATCAAGGTGACCTTGCGGGCGTACTGCACCTGAATGGTGCTGCCGTCGGTGACCGGCGAGTCGACGGAGGGGAACACCAGGTCGCGCTCGCCCACCTGGACGCCATTGGCGCTCAGCACGTCGCCGACGGTTCCGGCGAAGGTGTTGGTGGTCGTGGTCGTGCCCTCCACGTTGAGGGTCACCGACTTGTCGAGCGAGGCGGCGGTGACGGCACCGCCGGCGAGGACGACCGCACCCGCCAGCGCAGTCAGCTTGGTGGTCCAAATCACAGGTGAGAGCTCCCGATAGCAAAGGATTTGCGGTGGGTTGTTGAGAACAACCTGAGAAACAGTGTCCCTCAACCTGAGAAACGAAGCAAATCCTCTCAGGGAGGCTTGCGGAGGGGGCTGCAGAGGTGCTAGTCGGAGCCGATTTCAGCGCGGGGTGCCTCCACCCGCTGGGTGGGACGGGGCCCGCGCAGGTGTGCGCGGGTGGACATGCCGACGGCCCCCGGCGCGATGCCGGGGGCCGTCGGTCGTTCGATCAGAACAGGCCGGAAGAGGCGGCCTGCGCCTTGGTGAAGCGCTCGGTGACGTCGGCCCAGTTGACCACGTTCCACCACGCCTTCACGTAGTCGCCCTTGACGTTGAGGTACTGCAGGTAGAAGGCGTGCTCCCACATGTCGAGCTGCAGCACGGGCAGCTGGCCGGCCGGCAGGTTGCCCTGCTGATCGAACAGCTGGTTGATGTTGAGCCGCTTGCCCAGGGTGTCCCAGACCAGCATCGACCAGCCCGAGCCCTGGATGCCGTTGGCCACCTCGTTGAACTGCTTCTGGAAGCCGTCGAACGAGCCGAAGAACTCGTCGATCGCGGCTGCGATCTCGCCCTCTGGGCGGCCGCCGCCGTCGGGGGACATGTTCTTCCAGAACACCGAATGGTTGACGTGTCCCCCGAGGTGGAAGGCCAGGTCCTTCTCGAGCTTGTTGATCGACGCGAAGTCGCCGCTCTCACGGGCCGCGGCCAGCTTCTCCAGCGCGGTGTTGGCACCGGCGACGTAGGTGGCGTGGTGCTTGTCGTGATGAAGCTGCATGATCTGGCCGGAGATGTGCGGCTCGAGGGCGCCGTAGTCGTAATCGAGGTCCGGCAGCGTGTAGGTCATCGAGTCTCCTTCGTGGGTGGCTGTGTGGATCAGGGCCGTTGTCAGCCCCAACCTGCCTCTTGGCCACTCTATTCCGAACGTCGCGAAGCGAAAGCCCCCGTCCGGGCGTAGGTCCCCTCCGCCTCAGGACGCCACGGCCGCCGCGGGGGCGTCCGGCGCGTCCGGGTCCGCGGAGGCCACGGACGCCGCCGCCGGAGCGAAGTCGGCCCGCCGGGCCGAGCGCCGCAGCAGCCGCAGCAGGGCCGGCCCGGCCAGGGCGATCAGCACCGCGTTGGTGATCGCCCGGCCCAGGTTCCAGCCCATCGACGTGGCGATGTTGTACAGCACGAAGCGGTGCAGGTTCTCCAGCGGGCCCAGGGTGGCATCGAAGGAGATGCCGGTGTCGTTGCCGACACCGAACGGCCAGAACGCGAAGTCCATCACCCAGCCGTACGCGAAGGCCGACACCGCACCGTAGCCGGCCAGCAGCCACACCTCGGCGCGTCCGCCGGCCCGGGGCAGCAGCCCGGCGAACAGCCCCACGAATCCCGCGGCCAGCATCTGGTACGGCAGCCACGGCCCCACCCCGGAGGTGATCAACGCCGAGGTGAACAGCGTGATCGCCCCGAGCGCGAAGCCGAAGCCGGCACCGAACACCCGGCCGGCCAGGATCAGGACGAAGAAGACGAGCTCGAAGCCGGCCGTCCCGGCACTGAGCGGCCGCAGGATGGTGCCGACCGCCGCCAGCACGCCCAGCATCGCCAGTTGCCGGGCGTCCATCCGCCCGCCGGCCACCTCGGACAGCACCACCGCCAGCACCATCGGCAGCACCAGCGCGAACACGATCGGCGCCTGCTCGGGTTGCATGCCCGACTCGGGACGCAGGAACAGCGGCCAGCCGAACGCCACGGTGCCGATCACCAGGGCCACGGCGACGGCCAGCGGTACCCGGGCGCGCGAGCCGGTCACGACAGTCCCCGGGCGACGTCGTCGGGGGTGAGCACCTCGACGGGCGCGAACACCTTGGCCATCTGGGGAGCGTAGGCGGGCGACGAGGTGAGCACCTCGGTGGTGGTGCCGTCCGCGATCACCTCGCCGTCGGCCATCAGCACCGTGCGGGTGCTGGTCGCGGCGGCGAACTCGACGTCGTGGGTGCTGATCAGCACCGCCTCGCCACGGGCCGCGAGGTCGGTCACGATGCGGCGCAGTTCGGCCTTGGCGCGGTAGTCGAGGCCGCGGGTCGGCTCGTCGAGCAACAGCACCGGCGGCCGGGCGGCCAACTGGATGGCCAGCACCAGGGCCAGCCGCTGGCCCTCGGAGAGATCCCGCGGGTCACGCTCGGGCGGCAGGTCCACCCCGAGTTCGGCCAGCAGCGCGGCTGCCGTTCCCGGTTCGGCGTCGCTCTCGGCGTCCGCCTGGGCGCACTCGGCGCCGACGCTGGGCAGATAGAGCAGGTCGACCGCGGTCTGGGGCACCAGGGTCACCAGTCGGCGGGCCTCGGCGGCACCCAGCCGCCGCGGGTCCTGGCCGCGCACCTCGATCGCACCCGAGCAGCTCAGTGCGCCCTGCAGCGCCCACAGCAGCGACGACTTCCCCGCGCCGTTGCGGCCCAGCAGGCTGGTCACCGTGCCCTCGGCCAGCTCGAGGTCGACCCCGTTCACCGCCACCAGGTCGCCGTACCGCACCTCGACGCCGCGGGCCGACAGCGCCACCGGCTCGGTGGGCACCGTCGCCGGGCTCACCGCGGCGGGCCGCAGCCCCTGGGCCTGCGCGCGGCGCCGGGCGAGACGCACGCTGAGCGGCACCTCGGCCCAACCCACCTCACGCGCCAGCGCGGCCAGCGGCGGGGTGATCGTGGACTGGGCGAGGACGGCGCCCGGCGGCCCGTGCAGGGCGCTGCCGTCACCGCGCAGCCACAGCACCGAGTCGGCGGCCTGCATCACCCGCTCGAGCCGGTGCTCGGCGAGCACCACCGTCAGGCCGACGTCGTGCACCAGGGTGCCGATCGCCGCCAGCACGTCCTGGGCGGCGGTGGGGTCGAGCGCCGAGGTCGGTTCGTCCAGCACCAGGATGCGCGGCTGGGCGGCGAGCACCGCGGCGATCGCCACCCGTTGCTGCTGGCCGCCGGACAGTTCGGTCAACGGACGTCGGCGCAGGTCGGCGATCCCCATCAGGTCCAGCGTCTCCTCGACCCGCTTGCGCATGGCGGTCGGTGCGATGCCCAGCTGCTCCATCCCGTAGGCGATTTCGTCCTCGACGGTGTCGGTCACGAAGCCGCGCAGCGGATCCTGCCCGACGTAGCCCACGACGTCCGCCAGGTCGCGTGGACGGTTCTGCGCGGTGTCGCGGCCGTCGACCAGGACGCGCCCGGTCAGCGTCCCACCGGTGAAATGTGGCACCAGGCCGTTGATGGCCCCCAGCAGGGTCGACTTGCCCGTCCCGGTCGCACCGATCACCAGGCACAGGTCGCCCTCGGGCAGCTCGAAGCTGATGTCGTCGAGGGTGGGCCGCTCGGCGTCGGCGTAGGTGACGCCGACCCGGTCGAACGAGATCACCGCCATGTCGGCTCCGGCTCGGCCTGGGCGCGCAGCAGCCGCACCCGGGTGTCGTTGCGGGTTGATTCGACGGTGGCCGCCCGCCTCGGCCGGGTCAACGGCAACGGCGCCAGCACCAGCGCGACGACCAGCAGCATCGGCAGGGTGAGGGTCGGCCATTGCAGCGGATCGGTGCTCGGGCTGAGGGCCAGCGGATCGAGCAGCACCACCAGAGCCGGGCTCATCGTGTCCGGGTCGAGCCAGCCGACGCCCAGCACCAGCACCGCCGCCAGCACCCCCGATGCGGCGATCAGCGTCTCGGTGAACCGCCAGGGCAACGGCCGGTAGGTGGTCACCCGCAGCCGCGCTCCGGCGGCCCGCAGGCCCAGGCCCCCACCGATCATCCCGAGTACCAGCAGCCAGGCACCGGTCTGCCAGAACGGGCTGCCGAGCAGCAGGAAGACGCCGAGCGTCGCGGCGGCCGACGAAATCAGCATCACCGGCAGGGTGCCGGCCGTCGGCAGGCCGCGGGTGCGGCCGAAGCCGCGGGCCTCCATGCCGGCGGCGAGCGCCAGCGACCGGTCGATCGCGTCGGCCAGCACCGGCATGGCGATGGTGCCCAGCGCGCGCAGGGTCGCGGTCGAGTCGCCCCGCAGGCGGCGCGCACGGCGCACCCGGGCGATGCTCTCGATCAGCTGCGGGGCGACGCTCAGCGCGATCACCACCGCGACGGACGCCTCGTACAGGGCCGCCGGCACCGAGCGCAGCGCCTGCCTCGGGTTGGCCAGGGCGTTGGCGGCGCCGACGCACAGCAGCATGACCGCCAGTCGGAACGCCTCGTACAGGGTGCCGGTGATCGCCTCGGCGGTGACCGGCCCGCCCAGCGTGATGCCCGCGGCCCATTCCGGCAGCGGGATCTGGGGCAGGGTGAACAGCACCGTCTCGCCCGTGGAACCCCCGAGCAGGATGCGGAAGAACAGCCGCATGCCGATCACGAACAGCGCCAGGATCAGGTACGCCCGCACCGAGCGTGCCCAGGGCGCCTCGCTGCGGCGCAGCATCACCACCACGACCATCGCGGTGGCGATCAGTGCGAGCAGCAGGGGGTTGGTGGTGCCGCTGACGGCGATTCCGATGCCGATCGCCCAGCACCACCAGGCCCAGGGGTGCACGCTGCTCAGAGTTTCCGTCCCTTCAGCAGCCACCAGCCGCCGAGACCGCCGGCGGCGGCGACGACGGTCACGCCGGTGACGATGACGCCGACCGGGCTGCCCGGGCTCGAACCGTCGGCCGTGCCGGCTTGCTCCTGGGCGACCGTGGCGTCCGATCCGGCGGTGGCCCGGGTCGCCTCGGGCGAGGTCGATGTCTGCGGGCTCGCCGTGTCCGTCGCGGTGGCCGACGCCGTCGCGGTGGCGCTCCGGGTCGCCTTGGAACTGCTCGTCTTCGTCGCCTTCGCCGACGCGCTCGCCCTGGTCGAGGCGCTGCTGGTGGTCGAGGGCTTGGCCGAGGTGCGGCCCGGCTTGCTGGTCTTGGTGGTCTTGGTGGTCTTGGTCGGCTTGGGGGTGGGGGTCTCCTCGGTGTTGCTCGGCGGCGACGCCTGCGGCGGCGTCTTCGGGTCGCTGATCAGCACGTAGCGCCAGCCCTCGGCATCGCCCTGTTTCGGCGTGTAGCTGGTCGCGCCCAGGGTGGAGTAGGTCCAGGCGTTGTAGCCGCCGTTGCCGTCGGCGGCCGCGTGCCAGTACGACCAGTACGCATTGTTGATGTTGGCCTTGGACGGCTTGCCGGAGATCGTGTAGACGAACCCTTCGTCGGTCGTGGGCTCGAAGCCGGCGCTGCGCAGCGCGGTCAACCCGGTGGTGTAACTGACCGCGCACCTGCGGGCGACGCCGCCGCCGAGCGAGCCGTAGTCGACCACCACCCACACCCCACTGCAGGACGCCGCGCGCGGCAGGCCGGTGACCGCCGCGACCCGGCTCTGCGCGGGTTGGGCGATGCCCGCCGCGGCAGGTGCGCCGGCGCCGGCGACCAGGGTCGCCAGCGCCAGTGCGATGAGGCGCTTCCTCACTTGACGACCTTCGCGGTGGCCTTGGAGGTCTTGGCCACGGTCTGCAGGCCGCTTCCGCTGGCTGTCACCTTGACGGTGATCGTCTTGCCGATGTCGGACTTGGTCAGCTTGTAGGTGGTCTTGGTCGCCTTCGAGATGGCCTTGCCCGAGCGGTACCACTGCAGCTTCAGCGTCGGCTTCGGCGTCCAGGTTCCCGGCTTGGCGGTCAGCGTCTTGGTGTACTTCGCGGTTCCCGAGATGGTCGGGGTCGGGCTGCTGGAGTACCCGGCCGGCGGGGGCTTCAGGGCCGAGGTGGACGAGAACCCGCCGTAGTACCAACCCTCTGCGGCCCCCTTCTTGGGCGCCGACTGGGCGGCGCCGACGTTGTAGGACTGCCATTCGCCCCAGCTGCCGTCGGGGTTGGGGTTGGCGTACCAGTAGCCCCAGTACTTCGACCAGGTGGCGTCGAGGTTGTACGGGTAGCCGTTGATCCGGTTCACGAAGCCGTTGTCGTCGCCGACGGTCAGCCCGGCGCTCTTCAGCGCCTTCAGGCCGGTTCTGTACGAGGTGGCGCAACGCGTCGTCGCCTGGCCGTTGCCGCGGTCGACGACCACCCACACGCCGGTGCACGACGTGCTGGACGCCGGCAGCGACGCCGGGTTGGCCGCGCACGAGCTCAGGTCGATCGAGACGTCCAGGGCGGTCTTCCCGCTGAGCAGCAGCAGGGCGTTGGCGGTGGTCATCGCGTCGGATGCGGTGCCGGCGTCCAGCGAGTTGGGGAAGCCGCCGTCCTCGTGCTGCACCGACCCGAGCCAGGTCTTGGCGTTGTCGACGTTCTCGCCCGCCGCCTCCAGCGCCGAGCCGAGCAGGCCGGTGGAGTCGACCGGGGAGTAGGCCTCCCAGTAGCCGTCGTCGGTCTGGTTGTCCTTCGCCCAGCCGACGGCGGACGCGACCTGCGGGTCGAGTTCACCGATGGCGTCGAGGGCGACCAGGCTCAGCCCCGTGGTGTCCGGGTCGGCGGTGAAGGTGCCCTCGAAGGTGTAGCCGAAGGCTCCGCTGTCGTCCTGCTGGCTGAGCAGGTTGGTCAGCATCGTGACCGGGATGGACTGGGCCTTGCCCTTGTCCAGCGCGATGATGCCGAGACTCTGGCTGAAGGCCGACTTGCTGGGGCCGATCTGGCCGTCGGCGGGCAGATCCTGCTTGACCAGCGTGAGCAGGTCGTAGCCGGCGAACGCGCGCGGGTTGAGCCCGAGCGCCGTGACCGCGATCGCCATGTTGGCGGCCCGGGCCTGGTTGACGTCCCCGTCCTCGTTGAACAGGTATCCCTTGGCCTTGTTCTCCAGGCGCTGCGCGAGTCGGCGCAGGGTGGGGGCGTAGCTGCAGTCCCCGGTGCTGGCCAGGCCCAACGCCGTGGTGATCGCGATTCCGGCCCCGGCGTCCGGGCTGGGCAGGTTGGTGACCAGGTAGTTGGCCGCCTTCGCCGCGTCCGGTTCCGCCGCGGCGGCGGTCGGTGCGGACGCGATCAGGGCGGACGCCGCGAGGGCGGCCGCAGCCCCGACGGCCAGCGCGCGCGTGAGTGGTCGTTGCATCTGGATCCTTCTCTCGGGTGGGCACCGAGCGGACTCCGGACGGGGTGAACCGGGCTCCCCTGCGTGCCACGACAGGTGATGACGAGCCGGAGGCCGTCCAGGCATTCCGGCTTCACCATTGCTGGTGTCACGGTTGCGGGTCAGCCCCGGATTCGCACCGGGTTCCCCTGCGCGGGCTCAGGTGGGCGACAGCCTAGCCCCGTTTCCCCGGTCAGGATGTGCGGTTCCGGGAGGATGCGACCCCCATCGCACCCAGGGTGACCAGCAGCAGCCCGCCGGCGACCCAGCCGACCGTCGGATCCGTGCCGCTGGGGGTGGCCACCAGCGGCTCGTCGGTGGCGGGCTGCTCGCCCGGCTGCTCGTCCGGCGACGCGGTGCGGCCGAGCGTGAGGTAGGTGGTTCCGGTCAGGGCGAAGATGCCCTGCTGGGTGGCGAGCAAGTTCGCCTCGTCGTCGGTGCCGGTGGTCAGGGCGCCCGAGTCGAGTTGCTGCGAGACGACGTACTCGGCGGCCTTGGTGGCCTGCGCCGTGCCGGTCACGAACAGCGAACCCACCATGCCGGTGGAGTTGACCGGCGAATAGTTCTGCCACGAACCGTCCTCGGTCTGGGTGGCTGCGAGCCAGCCCAGGGCATCGGTGGCGGCGTCGACGGCTGCCTCGGTACCCGCGGCCTGCAGCCCCAGCACCGCCAACGCGCTGCTGTCGGGGTCGGCGGCCGGGCAGTCGCCGTCCTTGGCGAACGGGTAGGTGCTGCAACCGAAACCGCCGCCCTCGGCGCCGTCGCGCGGCTCCTGGTAGGTGAGCAGGTAGGTGACCATCGGCTCGGGCACCTGCTGGCCGTTGCGGGCCAGGGCCACCATGGCGAGGCCGGAGGCGAACGGACCGGGCCACGCGCCGAACGCCCCGTCGGCGCCGATACCGGCGGTGATCTGGGCGAGCAGGTCGACGCCGCCGAAGTCGGTGGCCGATTCGCCGGTGGCCGCGGCCACCAGGGCCAGCTTGGCTGCGCCCGAGTCGCCCCCGGCGTCGGGCTTGACGTAATCGGCCGCCCCCGTCTTCAGGAAGTCCAGGATGCCGGCCACGTCGGCGTCGTACTTCGGGTCACCGGTGGCGACCAGGGCCAGCAGCGAGTCCGCCGCCGAGCCGGGCTCGCCGTAGGGTGCCGCCGCGTCGGCCCCGAAGGTCGAGACGATGTAGTCGGCCGCCTTGAGGGCTTCGGGCCCGGCGGCCCGGGCGATGCCGGCCAGGGGGCCGGCGGTCAACAGCAGGGTGACCAGCAGCAGCGCGGACAGTCGAAGGTGGGTCATGGCCGATCCTTTCCCAGGTCTTGTCACCCTAACCGAACAGGCACGCCCGGTGAGGGGCGTGCCTGTTCGGTCGGTCGTGGGCGCGAAGCGTAGCTCCTCAGCCGATCGGCTCCTCGCCGGCCTCCTCGGCCTTCGCGGCGGCCGCCTCGGCGGCGTCGGAAGTCGCTTCCGTGACACCGTCCACCGCGTCGGCGGCGGCCTCCTTGGCGGCGGCCAGGTTGTCCTGGGCTGCGGCCGCGGCGTCGTCGAGCGGGGCGCTGGTGTCGTCGAACCCGCCGTCGAAGTGGTCCTTGATGCTCTCGAAGGCTTCACTGCCCTTGTCGAGGGCGCTGTCGGCGAACCCCTTGATGTTGTCGCCGGCGTCGGAGGCGAACTCCTTCACGTTGTCGAAGGCGTCCTCGGCGAACTCACGGACCTGGTCGCCGACCTCCTTCGCCTTGGCCACCAGGCCGTCGAAGAAGGTGTCGTCGCCGCTGGCGTTGTCGTCTGCCACGTCGTTCTCCTTGGTCGTGTGGGCAGCGGGTCTGGCCCAACGCGCCAAGACTAGGCACCTGGGGCGTCACCGGGAAGGACGCCGGGGCGCGCAACCGCGAAGACGCGGAAACCCTTCGCGCTGGCCGTTCGTGCGCAGGCCCACCCGGACTCGACCAGCCAGCGCTGCAGTGAGTCGGCGCCCAGGTTGCGGCCGACCACCAACCGGGCCACGCCGTCGTCGGCGAGCCGCGGCAGCCAGGTCGACAGCAGGTCGTGCAACGCCTGCTTGCCGATCCGGATCGGCGGGTTCGACCACAACTCGTCGTAGCGGACGCTCGGGTCGGCCCCCTCCGGGGTGAGGGTGTTGACCCGGTCACCCACGCCGTGGGCCGCCGCGTTGTCCGCGCACAGGGCCAACGCGCGCGGGTTGACGTCGACGGCGTCCACCACGGCCCCGGGGCAGGCGCTCGCCAGCGCGACGGCGAGCACTCCCCAGCCGCAGCCCAGGTCGAGCAGCCTGGACGCCCCGGCCGGCGGTGGCGCCGACCGCAGCAGGACGGCGGTGCCCAGGTCGAGGCCGTCGGCGGAGAACACCTCGTTGGCGGTGGTGAACGTCCAGTCGGTGTCCCAGAACCGGGCGGTGATCGTGCGGCGCTTCTCGGGGGCCGACGGCTCGGCGAAGTAGTGGCTCACTGGGAGGTCTCCAAACTGCGGACGGCGCGGGCCGCCAGCGCGCGGGCGGCCAGTTCGCGATCCGGCGGGTAGCCGACCTCCTCCAGGGTCAGGCCACCGGCCGGCATCACCCGCACCTCGGCGGCCCGCTGCCCGGCGTCCAGCAGGCCGACGAGCCAGTCGGGCTCGCGGCGTCCGGTGGCGACGGCGACCAGCGCCCCGACCAGGGAGCGCACCATGGAATGGCAGAACGCGTCGGCCAGGACGGTGATCTCGGCCACGTCGTTCCAGGCCCGGCGGGCCGACAGCTGCAGCAGGTTGCGAATCGTGGTGGCTCCCTCGCGCTGCTTGCAGAAGGCGGCGAAGTCGTGCAGGCCGAGCAGCCGCGGGGCGACCGCGTTGATCCGCTGCAGGTCCAGCTCGGCGCGCAGCACGGTGGTGTGGATGCGCAACAGCGGGTCGGGCACCGAGTCGGCGATCCGGTACACGTATCGTCGCCAGATGGCTGAGAACCGGGCGTCGAAGCCGGGCGGTGCGATGCCGACCCGGCGGACGACCACGTCCGGGGGTAGCACGTTGCGCAGCTTGTAGGAGAGGTCGGCGACCATCCGGTCCGGATCGGCCGGGTCGGGAATGTCCACGTGGGCGACCTGTCCGCGGGCGTGCACCCCCGCGTCCGTGCGACCGGCACAGGTCAGGGTGACCGGCTCGGTGAGCCGCAGCACCCGCGGGATCCAGGCCTCCAGCTCCTCCTGGACGGTGCGCAGCCCGCGCTGCCCGGCCCAGCCATGGAACTCGGTGCCGTCGTAGGCGATGTCGAGCCGCAGCCTCACTGCCTGACCCCTTCCCGGATGCCGTAACACAGGTCGCGGATGGCGCGGCCGGCCGCGATCCCCTTGGCTTCGTAGCGGCTGTGTGGTCGATCCTGCCAGCGCGGCGCCCAGCCGTCGAAGCGGTTGACCAGCGCGGGCTCGGCGTCCAGCACCGCACGGATGGCCTCGGCGTAGCCGGGGTCGTCGGTGGCCAGCCGCCACACCCCGTCGGCGGCCAGCTTGC
Organism: Micropruina sonneratiae; assembly: GCF_025972045.1. Lineage (GTDB taxonomy): Bacteria > Actinomycetota > Actinomycetes > Propionibacteriales > Propionibacteriaceae > Micropruina > Micropruina sonneratiae. Next base: position 540,717 of record NZ_JAPDHX010000001.1, read on the forward strand.
GAGCGGCGAGGGCGGCGAAGGCCGGCGAGACCAGCCGGCGCTTGTGGTGCCGCTTCTTCGGCCACGGGTCGGGGAAGAAGGTCCACAACTCGGCCAGGGCGGCGTCCGGGATCAGGGTGGTGAGGCCCTCGACACCGTTGGCCACCACCACCCGCACGTTGTCTACGCCGGCCCGGGCGCACTTCGACAGGGTGCTGGCCACCGCCGGCTCGAAGACCTCGAAGGCGACGTGGTTGCGTTCGGGGTGCAGGGCCGCGACTGCTGCGATCACGTCGCCGGTGCCGCCGCCGACCTCGACCACCAGTGGAGCCCGGCGGCCGAAGGCGTCCGCCCAATCGAGGTGGGCGTCGGGGGCGACCGACGTGCTGCGTTGGCCGGTCGGCACCCGCAGGACCCAGTCGGCATGGTCGCGCCAGGCCTTCTCCTGGCTGGGATTCATCCGGGCGCTGCGCCGGACGAACGACACCACCTCGCGCTGCACCACCGGCCGCGCGTCACCCATGACGATCAGCCTAGCCAAGCCGCGGGGGTGCCCGGACGTCCCTGCACCGTCGCCCTGGAACGACCCTGAACACCCGCCGCCGAAGGCCGGGCTCGCTGAGGGGTCGGTCACACTGGAGATGCGGCGCACCCCCGCGCGCCCACGAAAGGTTCCCGACACCCATGCGCACCCTGTTGAACATCATCTGGCTGATCTTCGGCGGCCTGTGGCTGGCACTCGGCTACTTCTTCTTCGGTCTGATCGCCTGCATCTTCATCGTCACCATCCCCTTCGGCATCGCGTCGTTCCGGATGGCCACCTACGCGTTGTGGCCGTTCGGCAAGACGATCATCCGTAGGCCCGGCGCCGGTGCCGGCTCGGCGATCGGCAACATCATCTGGTTCCTGGTGGCCGGGCTGTGGCTCGCGATCGGCCACCTCACCACCGCGGCCGCCCAGGCCATCACCATCGTCGGGATCCCGCTCGCCATCGCCAACATCAAGATGATCCCCGTCACCTGCGTGCCGTTGGGCAAGGAGATCGTCGACAACCGGAGCATTCCGGCCGGCTACCAGAACGTGTACTCCTTCTGATCGGTCCGATCTCACGAAGGGCCCGGGCACTCGCCCGGGCCCTTCGTCGTCGGTGGCCCTGAGAACGGTGCACTCGTCCGCGGCCCTGGAAGCGTCTGCGCCTCGGCCTGCACTGCGAGCGGTCGACGAGTGCACCGTTTTCAGGATCGCCGTCGAAGAAGTCGGGTCGACCACTCACAAAACGGGGTCCGAAATGTGCTTTCTAGGTCATGGAAGCCATCGAACAGTTGCTGGGCGCCCAGGGCGGGGTCCTGCTGCGTCGCCAGCACCGTGAACTCGACCGCCAACTCGATCATTGCCTGCGGCAGGGGCGCCTGCACGCCCTGCTGCCCGGCGTCTACACCGCCGCCGAGCCGGGCTGGGAGGTCCGGATCCGGGCAGCCGCGGCGTACCGGCCCGACGGGGTGCTGACCGGTGCGGCCGCGGCCAGGCTGTCGTGGTGGCCGGACTGCCCGATCACCGCGGTCTCCACGGCCCTCGCGCACGGCCGGGTGGCGGCCCGCCGGCACGGCTTCGCCTGGGAGCGGCGCAGCATCCCGCCCGATCTGGTGACCTTCCGCGACGGGGTGGGGATGGTGCGACCCGCGCTGTCCGTGCTCGACCTGATTCCGGCGTTGGGCGGACGGGTGATCGATGAGGCGCTGCGCCGCCGGGCGGTGCTACTGCCACACCTGTGGAACGCCTTCGACCTGCACCCCGTCGCCGGGGCAACGACCTGCGGCGCACCCTCCTGGAGGACTCGCGCGATTCGCCCTGGTCAGAGGCCGAACGTGATGCCCCCCGACTGCTCCGCTCAGCCGTGCTGACCGGCTTCCGCACCAACCACCGCGTCGAGGCCGGCGACGCGGTCTACTGCGTCGACATCGCCTACCCCCAGCCGCGGGTGATCGTCGAGATCGACGGCTGGAAGTACCACCGGGGGCGTGCCTCGTTCGTGCAGGACCGATGGCGGTATTCGAGGCTGGCCGCGGCCGGGTGGGCCGTCCTGCCGTTGGCCGCCGAGGCGCTGACGACCGACCCCGAGGCCGTGGTCGAACTGGTGCGCACCGCCCTGGTGGACCGGGGTTGGCGCCCGTCCTGAAAACGGTGCACTCGTCGCCGGCCGGTGCGCGGGCTCAGGCGGGGCCGGGCCGGAGGCGGTCGAACGAGTGCACCGTTGTCAGGGTCGCTACTTGCGGTACTTGGCCAGCAGCTGCGACGGCAGCAGTTCGTAGCCGTGGAAGTCACGGGTGAACGACCCGGAGCCGTGTGCGATGCCGCGCAGGTCGATCGCGTAGCGGGCCAGTTCGGCCTGCGGGACCAGCGCCTTCACCACCGCCTTGCGGCCGACCTGGTCCGAGCCGAGCAGCTGCCCACGGCGTCCGGACAGGTCGGTCATCACCGGTCCCAGGTACTCCTCGCCGACGGTCACGGTGACCAGGTCCAGCGGCTCCAGCAGCGCCACCGCGCCGTCGTTCGAGGCCGCCTCCTTGATCGCTAGCGCACCGGCCATCTGGAAGGCCATGTCGGAGGAGTCCACCGAATGCGCCTTGCCGTCGTAGAGGGTGACCCGGACGTCGACCATCGGGTAGCCGGCGAAGACGCCCTTCTCCAATTGGTTGCGGATGCCCTTCTCGACCGACGGGATGAACTGCCTCGGCACCGCGCCGCCGACCACCTTGTCGACGAACTCGAAGCCGGCGCCGCGATCGAGCGGCTCGACCTCGATGTTGCACACCGCGTACTGGCCGTGCCCGCCGGACTGCTTCACGTGCCGGCCCATCGCGGTGGCCGCACCGGTGAACGTCTCGCGCATGGGGATCTTGAGTTCCTCCTGCTCGACCCGGACGCCGTAGCGCTCGACGAGCCGGCCCAGCAGCAGGTCGGCATGCGCCTGGCCTGTCGTCCACAGCACCAACTGGTCACCGGCGCCGCGGTCGAGCCGGACGCTGGAATCCTCGACCGCGAGTCGCTGCAGGGCGCCGGCGAGCTTGTCCTCGTCGTTGCGGGTGGCCGCCCTGATGGCCAGTGGCAGCAGCGGGTCGGGCAGCGGCCAGGCCTCCACCACGCCGGGCCGGTCCTTCGCCGACAGGGTGTCACAGGTCTCGGCGGTGCCCAGCTTGGGCAGCAGCACGATCTCGCCGGCGATGGCCTGCTGGCGGGGCTTCAGCTCGGTCCCGACGGCGCCCTGGATCAGCCCGATCCGCTCCTCGTTGTCGTGGTCGGGATGGGCGGAGTCCTCGCGGCCCACCCAGGACCGGTGACCGGACACGTGAACCACGTCGTCGGAGTGCAGGGTGCCCGAGAAGATCCGCACCATCGACAAGCGGCCGGCGAACGGGTCGGTGGTGGTGCGGATCACCTGGGCCACCAGCGGCGCCGACGGGTCGCTGTCGGGCTGCGGCAGAACCTCGCCGTCGGTGGTGGTGAGCGGCGGGTTCGGGTGCATGCCCGGGGTCGGGAAGCCGTGTTCGATGAGACGGAGCAGTTCCTCGATGCCGACGCCCGTGCCCGTCTGCACCGGAACGACCGGGAACAGGTTGGCCGTGGCCACCGCCTTCATCAGGTCGTCGAGCAGGTCCTGGAGCGAAAGATGCTCGTCATCCTCGAGGTAGCTGTCCATCAGGCCCTCGTCCTCGGCCTCGGCGATGATCGACTCGATCAGCGGGCCCCGGTAGGCCTCCACCTGGTCGTCGTGGGCGTTCAGGGTGCGCGACACCGGCTCGCCGGCGGAGTAGTCGTGCTCCTCGAGGCTGAGCAGGCCGATGTTGCCGACCACCTGGCCCGGCCCGGCGTAGGTGGGCACGTGGGTCGGCCGGACGCCGTCGCCGAAGACGGCCTGGCACTGCTCGACCGAGTCGTCGAAGTCGGCGTGCCCGGCGTCCAGTTTGGTGAGCACGATCACCCGCGGCAGGTTCGCCTCGCGGCACTCCTCCCACAGCGCCTGCGCCGCCCCGTCGATGTCGTCGGCGGCCGACAGCACGAAGATCGCGGCGTCGGCGGCCCGGATGCCGGCCCGCAGTTCGCCGACGAAGTCGGGATGCCCTGGGGCGTCCAGCAGGTTGACCACCACGTCACCGGTGGCGAAGGAGGCGACGAACAGCTGGGCGGCGCGTTCGGCGTCCTCCTTCTCGCCGCGATAGCCGGGCACCCTCGCCTTGAGCAGTTGTTCGAAGAGCGTCGTCTTGCCGGACCCGGCGTTCCCGATCAGGACGACGTTCCGTACGCCGTCGGGGGAGTCAACCTGCATGTCCGCGTTCACCGTTGAACCCATGGCCCTACCTAACACCTGCGCGAGGCGGCCCGCAAAGAGTTGGCCGAATCGGTCCCGGTGCCCCGCGGGGATGTCCCGGACGGCGCGCCGGGCAGGGCTAGGGTGAGGGTACGCACCCCCGTAGTGGAGGCTCCATGGACATCGTGCTGGCCCTGTTGAGAACGCTGGTCTTCGTGGTTGCGACGGTGGCCGCCACCGTCTACATCGGACGCCGGATCGGCCGCGGCCGCCCCCTGCTGTGGGCGGGGACGACGTTGCTCGCCCTGCACTGGTTGATCGGCTTCGGCTGGACGACCTACCAGGCCGGCTCACCCGCCAACGCCGAGGCGAGCGCCGGCTGGGTCACCTGGACCGGCTATCTGTTGCCGTTCCTGGCGGCACTGGCCTACATCTGGGGCATCGGCCAGGCAGCCGGGTTCCCGGCCCGCACCCCCGAGCCCGCGAAGGTGGCGGCCCAGGCCGGGGCCGCTGTGGGTGCACAGGGCGGTGAGAGCACCGCCGAGCCGGCGACCACGCAGCCCGCGCAGCCCGCCGCGCCGCCGAGCACCGCCGGGATGCGGGGCAGTGGGGGAGCGGTGGCCGCCCCGCCCACCACGAGCACGCCCGCCCAGCCCGCCGGGCGAAGCCGGCAACGGCCGCCCGGACTGGGCGTGCCGCACGCGGTGCCGGTGGTGATGACCCCGTCGTCGACGAGCCACCAGAGCCCGCCCGACCCCGATCCGGTCGTCGACCTGGGCCCCGAGCCCGACCAGCCCGCGGCCACCGACCCGTTGGGAACGGCGCAGCCGAGCGAGGATTCGCCCAAGGGCTCAGGTCAGAACTGAGCCCGGCCCCGCGGTTTGCCGTTCTCTGCAACGCCCAGTGGTTTCGGGAACGCCGACCACTTTCGTGTCACAACATGAGAGTAGGCGGGCTTTATGCGAGTAGTCGGCGTTGCAGAGAACGGACGCCCGGGCGGGAACGCGGCTGGACGTGCACGGTCCCGCCACCCGGCCGGCGCCGGGCTCAGCCAGCAGGTCTCGGGCTTGAGCGGCGCCGGGCTCAGATGTCGATCGGGATGACCGCGCCGACGACCTGCCCGCGGCCGTAGATCGGCATGTCCATCATCCGGGTGCGCAGCGGGGCATCCCCGAGCCACAGCCTGCGCAGCACCGCACCCATCACCACCGGACGGGCCCGGATGCCACCGTCGGCGATCTTCAGGGCGATCCCGCGGCCGTCCGGCAGGCCGGCGGCGTAGACGCCCTCGGCGCCGTCCTTGGCGATCATGCCCGGAATGCCGCGCATCAGGTCGGTGACGTCTCGCCCGGTGCCGCCGACCAGTTCGGGGTGGGCGCGCATGGCGTCCGCCACCTCCTTCTCGGCGCCCTCGGTGGCCGCCGCGAGCATGCCGTACATCCGCGCCAGGCCGACCAGGCTCACCCCGAGGGCCGGCGCGCCGCACCCGTCGATGGAGGTCCACGCGACGCGCATGCCGAAGCCGCGGATCGTCTCGATGACGGCCTGCTGGGTGGGGTGCCCACGGTTCAGGTAGGTCTCCAGCGGCCAGTCGTTGACCACGCAGGTGGCCAGCATCGCCGCGTGCTTGCCGGAGCAGTTCTGCGCCAGCGAACTGGGGCCGCGGCGTTCGGCGATCCACTCGTTGCGCTGGGCGTCCATCAGCGGCAGGTCCGGAGTGTTGCGCAGCGCCGACTCGTCCAGCCCCGCACCGTGCAACAGGTCGAGCACCGTCTGCAGATGCATCGGCTCGCCGGAATGGCTGGCGCAGGCCACCGCCAGCTGGTCGGACGGCACCTGCAGCCCGCACCGCACCATCGCCAGCGCCTGGATCGGCTTCAGCGACGAGCGCGGCAGGATGTTGGACTGGTAGTCGCCCCGGCTGTACGACACGGAGCCGTCGGCCCGGGTGACGACCACGATGCCGCGGTGGCTCGACTCGACGAAGCCGTTGCGGACCACCTGCGCCACCACGGGCGGATCGCCGACATTCACCACGGCGGGGAGTCTAGTGGTGCGATGCCCGCCGGCGCCCCAGCACAACGGTGAGCGCGGCGAAGCGGACGCCGGTGGCGACCGCGTTGGCCACCGCCAGCACCAGCAGCTCGACCCAGCGGGCGGCGTCCGGCGCTAGTTGGTGCAGCACCGCCAGCGACCCGCTGGTCAGCCCCAGCGCCACCGCGAACGCGGCCAGTCCGGTGGCGTGGTGGCCGAGCAGGCCACTGCGTCCGCGCACCCCGAAGGTGAACACCCGGTTGGCCGCGGTGTTGGCGACCGCCGTGACGGCGAGCGCGGTCAGGTTGGCCGTCTGGGCGTCCAGCATCAGCCGCAGCAGCAGGTAGAGCCCGACGTAGGCCAGCGTGGAGGCGACTCCGACCGCCGCGAACCGGACCAGCCGGCCGAGCAGCCCGGCCGGCACCCCTGGCACGGCTGCCGGCAGGGCCGGACGGCCCAGTTCGGCACGGATCGCCGCGACCGGGATGCGGCCGCTGCTCAGCCCGCGCAGCAGCCGCCACACCCCGCGCAGGTCCTCGGCGGCGGTCGCCGCCACGTCGACGGTGCTGCCCGGGTCGTCGATCCAGTCCACCGGTACTTCGTGGATGCGCAGCCCGGCTCGTTGCGCGAGGACGAGCAGTTCGGTGTCGAAGAACCAGTTGGTGTCCTCGACCAGCGGCAGCAACCGGTGCGCGACGTCGGCCCGCATCGCCTTGAAGCCGCATTGGGCGTCGCTGAACGACACCCGCAGCGCGCCCTTCAGGATGAGGTTGTAGGCGCGCGACACGAACTCGCGCTTCGGGCCGCGGACGACCCGCGAACCGACTGCCAGCCGGGTGCCGATCGCCACCTCGCTGTGGCCGCTGACCAGCGGCGCCAGCAGCACCGGCAGGGCGGCCAGGTCGGTGGAGAGGTCGACGTCGACGTAGCAGACCACATCGGCATCGCTGGCCAGCCAGACCTTCTTCAGCGCCCCGCCGCGGCCCTTGGCTTCCAGGTGCACCACCCGGACGCCGTCGAGTTCGGCCGCCAGCGCGCGGCCGATCGCCAGGGTGTCGTCGGTCGAGGCGTTGTCGGCGATCGTCACCAGGTGCGCGTAGGGCAGACAGGCGTCCAGGAAGGCGACCAGCCGGCGCACCGAGCGGGCCAGGTCGGCCGCCTCGTTGTACACCGGGACGACGATCTCCACCGTGGCTCGCGCCGCCTCGGAGATCCGGACGCCGCCGCGCCGGTCCTCGGTCATCGTCATCGCGCTCACCTGCCGCTCAGGTCGTAGACGGTGGTGCCGCCGGCGGTGGTCGCGGTGTAGTTCTGCTGCACCCAGTCGGCGATCTGCGATGCGACGTCGCTGCCGCCGTTCTGGCCGCCGAAGTTGCCGCCGCCGATGAAGTAGTGGATCTTTCCCTCGGCCACCCACTGCTGGAACTGCGCCAGTGTCGGGAACGGGTCGGAGCCGTTGAACCCGCCGATCGCCATCACCGCGTCACCGGTCGCCAACTGGTAGCTGGCGGCGTTCTGGGCACCGGTGGTGGCCGCCACCCAGGTGTAGTCGGCGGCGTCGGTCTCGAGCAGGCTGAGCAGGTCGGTGGAGACGGTGGTTCCGTTGAGCAGGCCGCCGCGCCCGCCTCCGGCGCCACCTGTGCCGCCGCCACCACCTGCCCCCCCGCCGCCACCGCGGCTGGGAGCGCCGCCACCGCCCCCGCCGCGACCGGGGCCGCGGCCGGTGGCCGACGAGCCGGACAACCCGCTGCTGGTCGGGCCCGCGGTCACGATCGAGCCGGTGTGCGGGGTGGCCGCGGTGTTCAGCGAGTACGCCGCCGGACCGGCCAGCGCGGCGACCACCGCCACGCTGAGTGCCGCCGTCTGCAGCGCCCGCGCCACCGCCGGGCCGAACAGGAACACCACCGCGCAGCCGGTCAGCAGCGCCGCCGCGACCAGCGAGACGATCAGGTACACGCCGCCGGCGACCGACGCCAGGGCGACCCCCCACGCACCGGTGGCCAGCGCCGCGACCGCCAACGCCACCCGGACCGGCCAGCCGCGCCGCCCCGCCCAGGCGACGCTGCCGCCGAGCGCCAGGGTGGCGCCGATCGCCGGGGCCAGCGCCACCGTGTAGTAGTCGTGGTAGATGCCGGCCATGAAGCTGAACACCAGCGTGTTGACCACCAGCCAGCTGCCGAACAGCAGCAGGGCGCCGGTGGTGCGGGTGCGGCCCGTCTCGGGCCCGCCGTGCAGCGCCGTGGCCCAGCCGCGGCGTCCGAGCAGCAGCAGCGCGACCACGCCCAGCAGCAGCGCCCCCGGGATCAGCCACGAGACCATCTCGCCCGACAGCGTGGTGAACATCCGCAACAGGCCGATGCTGCCCCAACGACCCGCCGAGCTGCCGACCGAGCCGGTCTCGTCGCCGTTCAACCGGCCGAGCCCGTTGTAGCCGAAGGTGAGTTCGAGGATCGAGTTGGTCTGCGAGCCGCCGATGTAGGGCCGCCACGACTGCGGGACCAGCTCGACGATCGCCACCCACCAGCCGAACGCCAGCACCATCGCCCCGAAAGCGGTCAGCAGGTCGACCAGCTTGCGGCGCCAGGACGCCGGGGCGGCCACCGCGTAGGCGAGCACCAGGGAGGGCAGGATGACGAACGCCTGCAGCATCTTGGCCAGGAAGCCGAGCCCGACCAGTGCCCCGGCCAGCGCCAGCCGGCCGCGCGAGGCGGTCTCGGCCGCGCGCAGGGTGAGCGCGGCGGCGGCCACGTAGCAGAACACCATCAGGGCGTCGGGGTTGTTGAACCGGAACATCAGTGTCGCCGCGGGGGTCAGCGCGAACGCCAGGGCCGCCACGACGCCGGCCCAGTGCGCCCGGGCCGGCGACCCGGAGCGCGCCAGCGAGCGGCGCACCGTGCCGTACAGGATCCACGCCGAGCCGACGCCGAGCAGCGCCTGCGGCAGCAGGATGCTCCACGAGCTGAGCCCGAAGATGCGCACCGAGAGCCCCATCAACCACAGGGCGGCGGGAGTCTTGTCGACGGTGATCGCGTTGCCGGCGTCCAACGAGCCGAAGAAGAACGCCTTCCACGACTCGGCGCCGGCCTGCACCGCTGCGCTGTAGAACGAGTTCGCCCAGCCGGAGGCCGCCAGGTTCCAGGTGTACAGCGCCGCCACGGCGGACAGGGTCAGCGCCAGGGAGACCAGCCGGGTGGAGCGGCGCAGGCCATGGCCGGGCGGCACCCTGCCGGAAGCGGTCGCGGCCGGAGGAGCGGACGCCCCGGCGTCCGCTCCGGCTGCTGCGTCGATGGCTGAAGCGGTCATGCTCTCAAGCGTCCGGACCGGTTCTGTCGCCCGGCTGGGGTCGCCCTGTGCCACCTCTGTGAGCCCCGTCACGCGCGTGAACGCCCGCCGCTGCACCGCGTTTTGACCCCGCCGGGGGCGGACGAGTAACCTTAATCGCTGTTGCGCTGTGGTCTGCCCGTGGCAGATCCCGCACTGACAGAACAGCTAACAATGGAAGTGGTCCACGAGCGTGTCTACGTACAGCCCCAAGCCGGGTGAAATCACCCGTAACTGGCATGTGATCGATGCCTCCGATGTCGTTCTCGGCCGGCTGGCGGTCACCGCCGCCACTCTGCTGCGGGGCAAGCACAAGGCGCAGTTCGCGCCGCACGTCGACACCGGTGACTTCGTGATCGTCGTGAACGCCTCCAAGATCGCGCTGACCGGCAACAAGCGGACGGCCAAGCTGGCGCACCGGCACTCGGGGCGTCCCGGCGGCCTGAAGTCCGTCCCCTACGGCGAGCTGCTCGACAAGGACCCGCGCGCCGCCGTCGAGCGTGCCGTGTGGGGCATGCTGCCCAAGAACAAGCTCAGCCGTCAGCTGCTCAGCAAGCTGAAGGTGTACGCGGGCCCCGAGCACCCGCACGCCGCGCAGCAGCCGCAGCCGTACCAGATCACCCAGATCGCTCAGTGAGAGCCGAAGGAAGCACCGTGACCGAGACCGTGGAGACCACCACCGAGGAGTTCGCTCCGTTCACCGACGGTGAGCGCGAGATCGCCTACCGCGCCGAGGCCGCGCCGTCGTCCGCCGCTCCGGGCGAGCGCCCCGCGGTGATCGGCCAGGCCGACGCCACCGGCCGCCGCAAGGAGGCCATCGCCCGCGTCCGGCTGACCCCGGGCACCGGCCAGTGGACGATCAACGGTCGCTCGCTCGAGGAGTACTTCCCGAACAAGCTGCACCAGCAGACCGTCAGCGAGCCCTTCGAGACCGCCGCGGTCGCCGGCTCCTACGACGTGGTCGCCAAGATCGTCGGCGGCGGCGTCACCGGCCAGGCCGGTGCGCTGCGCCTGGGCATCGCCCGGGCGCTGAATGCCGTGGACGCCGAGGCGTCCCGTCCCGCCCTGAAGAAGGCCGGCCTGCTGACCCGGGACGCCCGCGTCAAGGAGCGCAAGAAGGCAGGCTTGAAGAAGGCCCGCAAGGCGCCGCAGTACAGCAAGCGCTGATCGGCGCATGGCGCGCCTCTTCGGCACCGACGGTGTCCGCGGTCGGGCCAACGCCGAGCTGACCGCCGAACTGGCCCTCGATCTGGCCGTCGCCGCCGCCCACGTGCTGGGCGAGGCGGGGGTGTTCGAGGGCCGTCGGCCGTTCGCGCTCGTCGGTCGCGACACCCGCGCCTCGGGCGAGTTCCTCGAGGCGGCGGTGGTGGCCGGGCTCGCCTCGGCCGGCGTGGACGTGGTCCGGCTGGGGGTCATCCCCACCCCCGGGGTCGCCTACCTGACCGCTGCGCTGGACGCCGACCTCGCCGTGATGTTGTCGGCCAGCCACAACCCGATGCCGGACAACGGCATCAAGTTCTTCGCCCGCGGCGGCGTGAAGCTCGACGACGACGTCGAGGACGCCATCGAGCAGCGGCTGGGCGAGTCCTGGGAGCGGCCGATCGGGGCCGCCGTCGGACGGGTCCGGGACGACCTCGGCGCCGTCGAGGGCTACATCGCCCACCTGGTCGCCAGCCTGGGCCAGGACGCCTCCCTCGCCCCGCTCAAGGTCGTCATCGACACCGCCAACGGGGCAGCCTCGCTGACCGCGCTGGCCGCCTTCGACGCACAGGGCGCGACGGTGATCCCGTTGCACGCCGAACCCGACGGACTCAACATCAACGACAACTGTGGCTCGACCCATCCCGAGTCGCTGCAGGCCGCGGTGGTCGAGCACGGCGCCGACCTGGGCATCGGGCTCGACGGCGACGCCGACCGCTGCCTCGCCGTGGACGCCACCGGCGCCATGGTCGACGGCGACCAGATCCTGGCCATCCTGGCGCTGGCGATGAAGGAGGACCACGCGCTGCACAGCGACACCGTGGTCGGCACGGTGATGAGCAATCTGGGCTTCATCATCGCCATGCGCGAGCACGGCATCCGGGTCGACACCGCCAAGGTGGGCGACCGGTACGTGCTCGAGTCGATGAACGCCAACGGCTTCACCCTGGGCGGCGAGCAGTCCGGGCACGTGATCATGAGCGAGTTCGCCACCACCGGCGACGGGGTGCTGACCGCGTTGCACCTCGCGGCCCGGATGGCCCGTACCGGCAAGCCGCTGGCCGAGCTGGCCTCCGTGATGACCCGGCTGCCCCAGGTGATGATCAACGTGCCCAACGTCAACAAGGTGCGGGCCGGTCTCGACCCGGTGCTGAACTCCGCGGTGACGGCGGCGTCACGCGAACTGGGTGATACCGGGCGGGTGCTGCTGCGTCCGTCGGGGACCGAGCCGCTGGTGCGGGTGATGGTCGAAGCCGCCAGCCACGAGCAGGCGCAGCAGGTCGCCGAACGGCTCGTCGCGGTGGTGCAGGACCGGCTGGCCCTGTAGCGCTCGGGTGCCTGCCGGTCGGCACACCCGCGGCCGCAGATTTCCCAAATTATCGTCACCTTTGGCGTTGCTTTACTCACCTTTAACACTTCGCAGCTCGTTTTCGTGCCCATATCTATTGCTTGCCGCATTCCGCGGGTGGCAGTGTGTCGATGCCGGTTCGCCCCCAGCCCGTCGGGTGTTGTTCACCCAACGATCTGACGGGGGTTCCCGCACTCCACGTGACCACTCGAGAGAAGTGCGACATGACAGACACCCGCTCCCCGGAAATCTCCCACCTGGACGCCGAACAGGTCGGTTACAAACAGAGCCTCGGACGCCGGCACGTCCAGATGATCGCGATCGGTGGAGCCATCGGCACCGGTCTGTTCCTGGGCTCGGCCTCGCGGCTGCACAACACCGGTCCCGCCCTGGTGCTCAGCTACGCGTTCGTCGGCCTGATCGCCTACTTCCTGATGCGGGCGCTGGGTGAACTCGTGCTGCACCGGCCCACCTCGGGCGCCTTCGTGTCCTACATGCGCGAGTTCTTCGGTGAGAAGTGGGCCTTCGTCACCGGCTGGATCTATTGGGGCAACTGGGCCCTGACCGGCATCGCCGACCTGTCCGCGGTCGGGCTGTACATGCAGTTCTGGTTCCCGACGCTGGACACCTGGATCACGGTGCTGGTCGGCCTGGTGGTCGTGCTGGCGGTCAACCTGATGTCGGCGAAGGCGTTCGGTGAGTTCGAGTTCTGGGCCGCGATCCTGAAGGTGGGCGCCATCGGCATCTTCCTGGTCGTCGGCCTGGTGGTGGTGCTGGGCCAGTTCGAGATCGCCGGCCACAAGGCTGGCTTCCAGAACCTGTGGAGCAACCCGGGCGGCTTCTGGCCGACTGAGGCGCCCTACGTCTGGTACGGCCCGCTGCTGGTGATGTCGGGCGTGGTGTTCGCCTACGCGGCGATCGAGATGGTCGGTGTCGCGGCCGGCGAGATGCAGAACGCCGCCCGCGAGGTGCCCAAGGCGGTGAACGCGGTCATCATGCGGATCGCGGTGTTCTACGTCGGCTCGCTGCTGCTGCTGGTGTCGATGCTGCCCACCGAGGACTACAAGCCCGGGATCAGTCCCTTCGTGACGGTTTTCAGTGCGCTGGGCCTGGACTGGATGAGCGCGGCGATCCAGGCGATCCTGATCATCGCGGCGATGTCGAGCCTCAACGCGGGCATGTTCTCCACCGGACGCGTGCTGCGCAGCCTCGGCATGTCGCAGCAGGCGCCGAAGTTCACCCTGAAGATGAGCGAGTCCGGCGTCCCCTGGGCCGGCATCGTGATGACCGCCTGCGTGATGGCCCTGGGTGCGGTGTTGAACGCCTTCGTCCCGGACGCCTTCGAACTGGCGCTCGAGGCCACGGCGATCATGATCGTGTTCACCTGGGCGACGATCTTCGTCTGCCAGCTGCGGCTGCGGCAACTGATCAACAAGGGGGTCATCCCGCCGACCCCCTTCCCGGCCCCCGGCTATCCGTGGACGTCGTATGCCGGGCTCGGCTTCCTGGTGTTCGTGGTGATCGGCATCGCCATCTCGGGCTGGCAAAGTGCCACCGACTTCTTCCACAAGATCAACTTCCTGGTGGTGGTGTTCGGCATCCCGGTGCTGATCGGGGTGTTGGCGTTGGGCTGGCGGCTCGTCAAACCCAGAGTGGTGGCGCACACCGACGGCAAGATCGAGTCGGTGTGGACCGACGAGGGCCCCCGCTACGGCACCGCGGTGGTCGCCGATCCCGACGATGACACCCCCGGCCACTGAGCCTCGACAGGTCAGGAGAATCGACATGACCACACGCAATTCCCTGCCGCGTCGGCTGGCCACGGTCGCCGTCGCCCTCGGCCTGCTTCTCACCGGCTGCACCCAGGGCGGCGAGGTGAAGGACCCCACCCCGGTCTCGGGCGCCACCTTCTCCTCGCTCCGGATCGGCATCTCCTTCGATCAGCCCGGACTCGGCGTCGCCAAGGAAGCCGGCACGTCGGACGGCGTGACGACCGGCACCGACGCGTCCGGCTTCGACGTCGACACCGCCACCTACATCGCCAAGTCGCTGGGTGTGGCTGCGGACACGATCACCTGGGTGAAGGCCGATCCGGTCGACCGGGAGAAGCTGCTCACCGAGGGCAAGGTCGACATGGTGCTCTCCACCTACACGATCAACGACGAGCGGGCGGCGAAGGTCGATTTCGCGGGGCCCTACTTCGTCGCCCATCAGGACCTGCTGATCAGGCGCAACGACGAGGAACTGACCGGTGTCGAGCGGCTGGAGGGTCGCACCCTGTGTGCCGCCGCCAACACCACCTCGGCGCAGAACGTCCTGGCCCGCTACCAGGGCAACATCGCCCTGGTGCAGCCCAACACGTTCTCCGAATGCGTCCAGCAACTGGTGAAGGGCACCGTCGACGCGGTGACCACCGACGACATCATCCTGGCCGGCTTCGCCGCCGAGCCTCAGTACAAGGGGGTGTTGAAGGTGGTCGGCAAGGGCTTCTCCGACGAGCCGTACGGGATTGGCCTGCCGAAGGGGTCCACACTGGTGCCGACGATCAACCAGATCCTCACCAACTACATCGCCGACGGTTCCTGGCAGGCGTCGTTGGAGAACACCGTCGGGCCGTCGGGCTACAAGATCCCCAGCCCGCCCACCCCGGGGAAGTGAGTAGGGCATCAGCGATCCGGAGCAGCTGACGGTTCAGGCGATGGCCGCGCTGGCGGCCTCGCCCCCGTTCGACGCGCTCGGCGCCGCCGCCATCGAGAAGCTGGCGGCGGCGTCCCGGATCGTGGAGTACCCGCCGGGCACCGTCATCCTGGACGCCTTCCGCGCAACTCCGGACGAGGTCGCGGTGGTGCTGGCCGGGGCCGTGCAGCTGTGGGTGGACGCCGAACGAGCCCACGATCCGGAGGACCCCGACAGCCTGCTCGGCCCGGGCGAGGTGTTCGGCCTGGACGCCACCCTCACCGGCAAGGCGATCGGACCGCTCGCCGTCGCGGCGGGGACCGTGCGGGCGCTGCAACTGCCGGCCGGCTCGGTGGACGCCGCGCTGGCCGGCCTGGAGCGGCCCACTGTCGAACTGCCCCGGCATCATCCCGCCGAGCCGGACGTCCCGGCTGCCGGTCTGCGCGCCGAGGATCTGCTGGTCACCCGGCCGCTGGTGGTCTCCGCCACGGTCAGCGTCGCCGAGGTGGCGGCCGCGATGGGGCAGCGCGACTACGCGGCGGTGGATCGTGGCGACGGCGTCCTCGGCATCGTGACCGACCGTTCGCTGCGGGAGCGGGTGCTGGCCGCCGGGCTGTCGCCGGACACCCCGGTGCTGCGGGCGGCGTCCGGCGACATCGGCTGGGTGAACGCCGACGCCTCGGCGGCCGAGGCACTGATCCTGCTGCTCGACAGCGGCGCCGACCACGTCCTGGTCCGCGGCCGCGACGGCGGGCTGGCCGGAGCGATCAACCCGCGGGACTTCATCGGCTCGTCGGTGACGGCCGGGCTGACCCTGCATGAGCGGTTCCTGCGCGCCGGCAGCGTGGGCGAACTGCAGGCCCTGGCCCGGCGGATGCCGGAACTGCTGGGGCATCTGCTCGACGGCGGGCTGTCGTCGGCGCGGGTGCTGAGCCTGTACTCGGCGCTGGTGGACGCCGTCGTCCGGCGCATGTTGACCCTGGTACTCGCCGCCCATCCCGAGCTGAACCCCGACGCCTTCAGCTGGCTCTCGCTGGGCAGCAACGGACGCCGGGAATCGACGCTCAGTTCCGACGTCGACTGCGCGGTGGTGTTCCACGACGACCTGCCGCAAAGCGAGATCGACCGTTACCGCAATGCCTTCGTGGAGGTGGTTCGGCACCTGGCTGAGGCCGGCCTGACCGGGGACGGGCACGGCGCCACCGCGGCGCACCAGCTGTTCGCCCGCAGCCGCACCTCCTGGGAAGCCGGCGCCCGGGCCTGGCTCGACGACCCGACGACCGACAACGCCGCCATGATGACCTCGCTGCTGCTGGACGCCCGCCCGCTGTCCGGTGAGCGCGGCGAGACGCTGCCCGGGGTGGCGGAACTGTTCGCAGAGCTGCGCCGGCACACCGGCACGATGCGGCTGCTGCTGGAGGAGTCGCTCGCGAAAAGGGCGAAGGTCAGCCGGCTGCGGCGCCGGTTCGGTGGGCCAACGAGGAGCTTCGACCTGAAGCGGCACGCACTGCTGCCGATGGTGAACCTGGCCCGCTGGGCGGCGTTGATCGTCGGCTCGGACGCGTTGCCGACGACCGAGCGGCTGCGGGCGGCGTCCGGCACCAGCGTGCTGCCGCAGCGTCGCGCGGAGATCCTCATCGAGGTGTTCGAGGTGCTGCAGGCGATCCGGTTGCGGCATCAGCTCGCCCAGGTCGCGGCCGGCGACCCGGCGTCCGATCTGCTCGACCTGGACGCCGTGTCGCCCATCGACCACAGCATCATCACCCGCGCTGTGCGCGAGATCTCCGCGGTGCAGACCCGGATGGCGAACCTGTCGCGCTACGAGGATCCGGAGGACTGGGGCCGGCCAGACCCCGAGGGGCGATGAGCGCGGCGGCTGGGCTGCGGATCGCGGTCATCGGCGACGTCGGCGGTCACCTCGACGCCCTGCGTGCCCAGCTGGCCTCGCTCGGGGTGCCCGACGGCACCGGGCCGTTGCCGCCGGACCTGCGGGTGATCCAGGTCGGCGACCTGGTCCATCGTGGACCCGATTCGGCCGGGGTGGTCGCCTTGGTGGACGGCTACCTGCGTCGGCAGCCGCAGGGCTGGCTGCAACTCGTCGGCAACCACGAACTGTTCTACCTGCGCCGGCGCCAGTTCAGCTGGGACAGCCGGGTGCCGCGGGCCACCGCCACCGTGCTGCGGGACTGGTGGCGCCGGGGCATGATGCAGGTCGCGGCATCATTCCGCGCCGGTGATGAACAGTTCCTGGTGACCCACGCCGGGCTCACGCACGCGTTCTGGGCGCAGGTCCTCGGCGCGCCGGGCCACGCCGGAGCGGCAGCCCGGGCGCTGAACAGGCTGGCGGCGACGCAGCCCCGGACGGTCTTCCGCAGCGGCAGCCTGGTGCACGGTCGCGAACCGACCCCGTTGGCCGGGCCGGTGTGGGCCGCGGCCGGCGACGAGGTGGTGGCCGGCTGGCTGGCGCATCCGCTGCCGTTCAGCCAACTGCACGGACACACCTCGGTGGTCCATTGGGAATCCGGCCGCTGGTACCTGCAGCCCGAGGCCCGTCACCTGGTTGAGCTGGATGCGGAACGACGCCACACCGCCATCGCCCTGTCCGGCGGCCGGCTGATCGGGGTGGACGCCGGCGACGCCGCCCTGCGCCGCGGCGAGGGGCGGGCGTGGGTGACCACGGGCGTCCTGGACTGACTCGTCCGGGCTTCTTCCGGGCACCGAGGGCGAGCTCCGGAGAGGTCGGAGGCGACGGACCGGCACGGCGCCACCTGGGGACCGCTCCGCCGCTCAGCCGGCGAAGACCTGCACTCCGGTCACCCGGCACGTCTGCGGCTCGTCGGGTCGGTCGTCGGTGATCGTTGCCGTGGCGCCCGGCTCGACCTTGTTCGAGGAGTACTCCTCGTCCTCTTCGTCGCCGGCCCGGACGAACGTGACCGAGACCGTGTAGCGGGCGGCCTCGTCGCCCACGTTGGTCACCTCGATCACCACGGTCCCAGGATCGCAGCTGATCGAGGTGCGCGGCTGTGGCAGCGGGCTCTGGCAGGCCGCCAGCAGGAGGAGCGTCGTGAGCGGTGCGGCGAGCGCGGCCAGCCGGCGCCGGGGGGTGGGGGTCAACGGGGGCTCCTCATCGATCGAGTTCCTTCAACAGCACTATGGCGAACCAGGAGGCGTCGGTGTCGCAGGCGGTGCCGTGGCTGGGCAGGTCACGCACGAAGCCGTCGAAGTCGCCCAGGCAGCCGCCGTCACGCGTGGTGGACTGCGTGCGCAGCTCCGCAACGGGGACGGCCCACCCTCCGGTGGCCGCGTGCACCGCGAGCGCGCCGCTGAACAGCAGCAGGCTCGGTGTGCGGGCCGGCTTCAGGAGCGCACTGCGCACCCGTCCGGCCAGCCGCTGGGTCAAGGCGTCCGGGCGGAGCTGTCCCGAACGGTCGAGGGCGAGCAGGAAACGGCTGATCGACACCTCCACCAGGGGCTCGGTCACGGCGACCCACTCGGCGACCGCACCGGCGGCGATGCCGGGGTAGTCGAGCCGGACGCCGAGCGCGTCGGCGTACTCCGCCACCGTCGTCCAGCCGATCGCCTGGGCCGGCGACGTGAACGGCTTGATGCCCACCCTCGCCTCGCGCAGCGCGGCCCCGATCGCGGTCGTGGCCTGGTCGGGGGCGACCGAGCCTGGTTCGAGCAGGTTGATCAGGGCGAGACCCGCCACCCGGTGGGAGACGTCGACCTCCAGCAGTGCCCGGGCCTGCTCGACGAGGGTGCGCCGGACGTCGGGGCTGAGCACGTCGAGCCGGTTCTGGGCGGCGAGGGTGCGGACCATCCGGAAGCTGGAGCCGACGGTCCCTTCGAAGAGGGGCACCTCGAGCACCTCACCGTCCGCCAGCAGGCGGCGCGGATCCATCGCGTCCACGACCGCACCGGCCGCCGACTGCTGCCCGGCGTCGGCGTAGGCCCTGGCGAGGTCGTACATGGCCCGATCGTCGGTGGCGATGGCTTCCCGGGCGATGGTGAGGATCTGGGGGTCGAGGGCATCGGGGGACGCCTGGCCCGACGCGGCGGCCCGGCGCAGGTAGGTCGCGGCCTCACCGGGACTGCGGAAGTTGATCGTCGCCGGCCGCGGCTCGGCCACGTCGGGGCCGGCGAACAGTCCGAGCAGGTCGGTGGCCAGCAGGGCTGGGAGAATGTCGGGACCCTCGACAGCAGTGCGCCAGGCTTGCAGCAGTGCGTCGTCGACCGGGAGTCGCCGCGGGTCGTCGCTGATCCGTGCGATCGCGGCCTCGCGGTCGATGTCGGCCTCGGAGACGGCCATCTGCCACCAGTCGAGCAGGTCGGCCTCCGACCACAGGCCGCGGTGACCGAAGCCCGCCTCTGTGACCAGTGACGCTGCCTGGACCGGGTCGGATTCGGCGCTGAGCGCGGCGAAGGTGTCGTCGGCGGACAGTCGCCAGGAGGTGGGCCGCCCGGCGGCGGCCAGGGCCAGGTGCCGCAGCAGACCGGCCGTGGTGGAGCGCTCCAGCGACTTCCACAGCTCGGGCACCGCGAGCAGGCCGTTGGCGGTGACGAAGGTGTCCCGGAACGGGTCCGGCTGCTGCGTCGCCGGACGGGGCGCGGCGGTGCAGCCGGTGGCCAGCACCAGGACGAGCAGCAACGCCGCCCAGGGCGCGACCGGCGAGCGGCGCGCCCTGGGAGCAGTGCGGTGGGACATGATCACCAGGTCGTCCAGCCCGAGCTCACGTTCTGGCCGCCGGCGGCGAGCCGGGTGCGGGCCGAGACCGAGACGGAGAAGATGCTGGGCTTGGCGACCCCCGAGATGTAGCTGGACGTGCCGTAGCTCGATCGCTTCGCAGTGACCAGCGAGGTGGAGTTGCCGGTGATGGTGACGCCGCCGCCCTTGGAGATGGTGATGCTGAGCTTGAAGCCGTTGGCCTTGACGTCGGCGCGGTGGGTGTAGGACTTGCTCTTCGAGATCGAGATGGACGAGTTCCACGAGCACGAGCGCCAGTACACGTTGCACGAGTACGCCTTGGCGTAGTAGCGGACGCCGCTCACCGTGACGGCGTTGTCGTTGGTGAACGCCTGGGCAGGCGTGGCCGCGAAGGCGGTGGCCGTGGTCAGCAGTGCCGCCGCGCTGACAGCGGTCGCCGTGACCCGGCGGGTGAGAGAGGTGGTCATTGGGGGTTCCTTCCGGTTCTGGTCCTGCTGGTCGAGGGCCGGTGACCCGCACTCTGTGCCGCCGATCGGTCGGTCACCAGATGCCGATCGGCCACTCCCGTGCGTCGATCGGCCGGGCCGAGGGCCGCAGCCGGCCGATCGGACGCCTACGCCCGCCGGGCCGTCGGCGAGTGGCCGAAAGGTCGGTCGGCCGTTGCCGGGGACGCCCGCCTTCGCCCGAAAGGATCGACTCGTCGGCCGATCGGACAGCCCGCCGTCGCGGCCCTGTCGCCTGGCCGCCGGGGATGTTTGGCTGGACGCGCCCACCGGCCGTCGGTGGCCCACAGCGAGAGGCGGCGCCCCGTGAAAGCGCTCATTCTGACCATGACCTCGATCCTGCTGCTCGGCCTGCCCACCGCCACCGAACCTGTGGCGGACCGGCCCGGTCAGGACACGCGGACCACCACCCCGTCCAGCTTCTGCTGGTGGTTCCCGTACCTGCCGGGCTGCCCCCGACGGTGACCGCCCAGCTGGTCACGCCGGCGCTGCCGCTCGTCGTGCCGGGCCTTGTGGCCCGGCGCGATGGCAGCATGACCCCCGTGGCGACCGTCGAGCACCGTGGCTATCACCTGACAGGCAGCGGACGTTCGGCGGCCGTGGCCGGCGGCCTGCTGTTCACCGGCACGGTGGCGGGCTCCTTCGAAGTGCCGATGACTCCGGTGGCGATGGCGTTGTCGGTGGCGATCTGCCTGCTGGTCGCGTTCAGCGGTCGCTGGCCGGTGCCGGCCGGCATCGCGATCGTCGGGCTGTGCGCCGTGCTGGCGATCGGCCTGCCGCAGCAGGAGTCGCTGGCCATTTATGGGTGCCTCGCCCCTCTGATCGCCTGCGGCGCCGTCGGCCTGACGGTGCAGCGGCGGTGGTTCACCGTCGCTGCCATCGTGCTGATCTTCGGGCAGATCCTCACCCGGCTGCCGGTCGAGGCCGAGGCCGACCTCCTGGTGCCGGTGCTGGCGTCCCATACGGTCTTCGTCGGCGTCGTGGTGGCCCTGTCCTGGGCCGCGGGGGAGACCGTCCACCTGCTGATGCTGCACAAGCGTGAGGAGTCGCGCGGCACCGTCCGGGCGCTGCGCCGCGAGATCGCCCGGGACCTGCACGACGGAGTGGCCTACACCATGTCGGTGATCGCCATCCGGGCCGAACAGGGCCGGCGCAACGGCGGCGCCACCGAGGCCGACCTCGCCTTCATCGCCGACCGCAGCCGCGAGGCCATCGAGGACCTGCGCAACGTGCTGGCCATCCTGCGCCGTGACGAACCCGACGGTTCCCAGTTCAGGATGGACTGGCGCTCGCGTCCGCTGGCCGAGGTGATCGCCGGCGAGACCGCCGCCCTCGAGGAGGCCGGGTTCCCGGTCGCGGTCACCATCGAGGGCCGGCTGGACGCCGTGCCGCGCTCGATCGCCGACGCCATGGGACGGGTGCTGCACGAGGCCTCCGGCAACGTGCAGCGGCACGCGGCCGGCGGCGAATGCGTCCTGCTGGTCGAGGTGAGCGACCAGCATGTCGAACTGGCGCTGATCAACCAGCTGGCACCGACCAGGAACACCTCGCACGAACCGCTCGGCATCTTGGGGATGCGGGAGCGGGTCGAGGGCCTGGGCGGCTGCCTGGAGGCCGGGCCGGTCGGCACCCACTGGATCCTGCGGGCCACCGTCCCGATCACCGCCCGCGGGGCACTGCGATGAGCGTCGGTCCCGATCGGGCGGACCCGGTCCGGGTGCTGATCGTCGACGACGACCTGTTCGTCAGGACGGCGCTGGGCGGCTACGTCTCGGACTCACCCGGGCTGCACCTGGTCGGCTTGTGCGAGAACGGTGCGGACGCGCTGGCCGCGCTGGCGGTGAAACGCGTCGACGTGGTGGTGATGGACATCCAGATGCCGGTGATGGACGGGGTGACCGCGGCCGGGCGGATGCGTGACGAACACCCGGACGTGCGGGTGCTGATGCTGACCAGTTTCGACGAGGACAACTCGATCCGTGCCGCGATCAGCAACGGCGCCGGCGGCTACCTGCTCAAGAGCGCCACCCCCGAGGCGCTGATCAGCGCCATCCACGCCGTGTATCGCGGCGCTGGGGTGATGACGCCCGAGACCCTGCGCCGGGTGGCCGGGCCGGCGCGGCCCACCCCGCCGGCGGAGGTCGTCTTGTCGAGCAGCGAGCACGACGTGCTGCGGCTGCTGTGCAAGGGCTTCTCCAACGCCGAGATCGCCGCCGCCCTCTACCTGTCGGAGTCGACGGTGAAGGTGCGGCTGGGTTCGCTCGGCGACAAGCTGGGCACCACCTCCCGGGTCACCACCGCGATCCGCGGCTGGGAACTCGGCCTGGCCGGCGATTGACGCCCTCACACCTTGCGGATGCGCACCCAGTTCACCCGGTGGTCCTCGCCCTTGCGCAGGATCGCGGTGGCCCGCCCGCGGGTGGGCCGGATGTTCAGTTCCAGGTTCGGCCCGTTGATGGTGTCCCAGAACGTCTCGGCGGTGTGCAGTGCCTCGGCCTGCGTCATCTGGGCGTAGCGCCGGAAGTAGGAGGCCGGGTCGCGGAACGCGGTGGCGCGCAGCGCGAAGAAGCGGTTGATGTACCACTGCCGGATGAAGGCCGTCCGGGCGTCGACGTAGACGGTGAAGTCGAAGAAGTCGCTGACCGCGAGCGCGGTGGAGCCGTCGGACCGGCGCCGCGCCGGCTGCAGCACGTTGAGCCCCTCGATGATCAGGATGTCGGGGTCGTCCACCACGGTGCGTTCGTCCTCGACGATGTCGTAGATGAGATGGGAGTAGACCGGCGCCGTCACCTGGCTCTTGCCCGATTTCACGTCGACCACGAACTGCAGCAGCGCCTGCCGGTCGTAGGACTCGGGGAAGCCCTTGCGGTGTGCGATGCCCATCGCCTCGAGGATGTGGTTGGGGTAGAGGAAGCCGTCGGTCGTGATCAGGTCGACCTTCGGACGTCGCGGGCCACGGGCCAGCAGTTCCTGCAGCAGCCGGGCGGTGGTCGACTTGCCGACCGCCACCGAGCCGGCCACCCCGATCACGAACGGCACCTGCTTGTCGGTCAGGCCGAGGAAGTCGTGGGTGGTGCCGAACAGCGCGCCGGTGCGCTCCCAGTACAGGTTGAGCAGCTGGGTAAGCGGATGGTAGACGGTGCGCACCTCGTCACGGGTAGTCGGGTCGCCCAGGCCGCGCAGCCGGGCCAGCGTCCCGGCATCCAGCTCCCACGGCACTGCCTCGGCCAGGTCGCTCCACTGCTCGCGGCTCAGGGCGACGTAGGGGCCGTACGGGTCATCCTCGGGCGAGAACGTCGTCCCGGGGGGAAGCATGATCGAATGCGGATCCATGGCTCCTGCCTGTGCTGGCGGTCCCGGCGTCCCGGGAGGTTCCGCCTAGTGTGCCCGTCCGATGCGGCCGTGGTGGCCGGGGCGGGCGAAACCCGCCGGTAGAGTGCCCGCCATGTGCGGAATCATCGGTTATGTAGGCCCGCGTGACGCCAGCAAGGTGGTGGTCGAGGGGCTGCGCCGGATGGAGTACCGCGGCTACGACTCCGCCGGCGTGGCGGTTATCGACGACGGCGCGCTCGACTTCCGCAAGAAGGCGGGCAAGATCGCAAACCTGGACGCCGCGATCGCCGCCGATCCGTTGGCGGTCAGCGGCACCGGCATCGGGCACACCCGGTGGGCCACCCATGGCGGGCCGACCGACTACAACGCCCACCCGCACGTCTCGGCCAACGGCCGGGTCGCATTGATCCACAACGGCATCATCGAGAACTTCGCCCCGCTGCGCGCCGAGTTGCAGGCGGCCGGCGTCGAGTTCCGCTCCGAGACCGACACCGAAGTGGCCGCCCAGCTGCTCGGCCGGGCGGTGGCCGCCGGCAACGACCTGGCCGATGCGATGCGCGAGGTCTGCCGCCGCCTGCACGGCGCGTTTACCCTGGTCGCCATCGATGCGCAGGTGCCGGGCCGGCTGGTCGCCGCCCGGCGCAACTCGCCGCTGGTGGTCGGTGTGGGCGAGGGTGAGAACTTCGTCGCCTCCGACGTGGCGGCCTTCATCGAGTTCACCCGGCAGGCCATCGAACTGGGCCAGGACCAGGTCGTCGACGTCACCGCCGAGGGAGTGAAGGTGACCGACTTCAACGGCCACGCCGCGACGTCCCACCCGTTCGAGGTGACCTGGGACCTGTCGGCCGCCGAGAAGCAGGGCTACGACTGGTTCATGCGCAAGGAGATCTACGAGCAGCCTCAG
Source organism: Micropruina sonneratiae (assembly GCF_025972045.1). Classification (GTDB taxonomy): domain Bacteria; phylum Actinomycetota; class Actinomycetes; order Propionibacteriales; family Propionibacteriaceae; genus Micropruina; species Micropruina sonneratiae. The sequence goes on from NZ_JAPDHX010000001.1 coordinate 565,026, forward strand.
GCGGTCGCCGACACGCTGCTGGGGCGGTACAACCAGGACGGCTCGCTGAAGCTCGACGAGCTGCACATTCCCGAGGCCGAGCTGCGCACCATCGACAAGATCATCATCGTCGCGTGCGGCACCGCCTACTACGCCGGCATGGTCGCCAAGTACGCCATCGAGCACTGGACGCGGATCGCCTGCGAGGTCGAGATCGCCTCCGAGTTCCGCTACCGCGACCCGATCATCACTCCGCGGACGCTGGTGGTCACGTTGAGCCAGTCGGGGGAGACCGCCGACACGCTGATGGCGATCCGGCACGCCCGGGAACAGGGCGCCAAGGTGATCGCCATCTGCAACACCAACGGCGCCACCATTCCGCGCGAGTCGGACGCCGTGATCTACACCCACGCGGGCCCGGAGATCGGGGTGGCCTCGACCAAGGGCTTCCTCACCCAGGTCGCGGCCTGCTATCTGCTGGGGCTGTACCTGGCGCAGGTGCGGGGGACCAAGTTCGGCGACGAGATCGCCGCGATCATGGCCGAACTGGCCGCCGTGCCGCCGCTGATCCAGCGGGTGCTGGACGAGATCGCGCCGATCAAGGAACTGGCTGCCAAGTACGTCGACCAGGACTCGGTGCTGTTCCTAGGTCGCCACGTCGGCTACCCGGTGGCACTCGAGGGTGCGTTGAAACTGAAGGAGATCGCCTACCTGCACGCCGAGGGCTTCCCGGCCGGCGAACTCAAGCACGGTCCGATCGCGCTGGTCGAGAACCAGATCCCGATCTTCGTCGTGGTGCCGCCGCAGGGCCGCGATCAGTTGCACGACAAGGTCACCAGCAACATTCAGGAGGTGCGCGCCCGGGGCGCGTTCACCATCGTGCTGGCCGAGGACGACGACGAGGAGGTCACGCCCTACGCCGACTTCATCTTCCGGCTGCCCAAGGTGTCGACCCTGATGCAGCCCCTGGTGGCGACCGTGCCGTTGCAGATGTTCGCCTGCGAGGTCGCCTCGCTGAAGGGCTACGACGTCGACCAGCCGCGCAACCTGGCCAAGTCGGTCACGGTCGAGTAGCCGGGTCGCCTCGCGTGATCGTCGGCATCGGCATCGACGTCTGTCCCGTCGCCAGGTTCGCCTCGGCCGCCGAGAACGAGCGGCTGCTGGCACGGCTGTTCACGCCGTCCGAACGGGATTCGTCGATGAACCGGATGGCCGGCCGGTTCGCCGCCAAGGAGGCGCTGGCCAAGGCACTTGGCGCTCCGGCAGGCCTGGCCTGGCTCGACGTGGAGGTTCGCAAGGACGACCTGGGCAAGCCCTGGTTCGACTACCGGGGCTCGATCGCGGCCAGGATCGCCGAACTCGGCATCGTGCACGTGCACCTGTCGATCACCCACGACGCCGGCATCGCCGCGGCCGTGGTCGTCTGCGAGGCTTGAGGCCATGAGGTGCGGGCGATGAGGGCGGCGTACCTGGCACAGACCGTCCGGTCCGCGGAGGAGCCGCTGCTGGCGGCCCTGCCGGGGGTGCTGATGCAGCGGGCCGCGACCGGGCTCAGCTCGGCGTTGCTGCGTGAACTGGCCGCCGTGCGGGGCCGGGTCTACGGCGCCCGGGTGCTGGTGCTGGCCGGGGCCGGCAACAACGGCGGCGACGCGCTGTACGCCGGGGCGCAGCTGCTGCGCCGCGGCGTCCGAGTGCGGGCGTGGCGGACGACGTCGGCGGTGCATCACGACGCGTGGCGGGCGTTCTTCGCCGCAGGCGGCCGTGAGGTCGGCGCGGTCGACGCCCTGTCCGAGCTGGGCGAGGCGGACCTGGTGGTGGACGGTGTGCTCGGCATCGGTGGCCGCCCCGGGCTGCCCGAACCGGTGGCCCTGTTCGCCGCCGCCTGCGCCGACGCCGGGGTGCCGGTGGTCGCGGTCGACGTGCCCTCGGGCCTGGCCGCGGATGCGTGTGGGGCGAATGCGCCCCACTTCACCGCCGCCCTGACCGTCACCTTCGGGGGGCTGAAGTTCTGTCACCTGATCGAGCCGGCCGCCTCGGCCTGCGGGCGGCTCGAACTGGTCGACATCGGGCTCGGCCTGCCCGAACCCGACCTACGGCAGTGGGAACCCGCCGATGTCGCCGCGCACTGGCCGTTCCCGGACGCCACCAGCGACAAGTACTCCCGTGGCGTGGTCGGCCTGGACACCGGCTCGGACTCCTACCCAGGCGCGGCGGTGCTCTCCACGCTCGGCGCCGTGCACGCCGGCGCCGGCATGGTCCGCTTCGCCGGAGCACAGGGGGCGGTCCAGCTGATCCGGGCGGCCGCCCCGAACGTGGTGTTCGGGCAGGGCCGGGTGCAGTCGCGGGTGCTGGGGTGCGGCTGGGGCGACCGGCCCGACGGTGCGACGGTGGTGGCCGACGCGCTCGCCGAGGGCCTACCCCTGCTGCTGGACGCCGACGCGCTGCGCTTCCTGCCGGGAGGCGACCTCGGCGAGCAGGTGCTGCTCACCCCGCACGCCGGCGAGTTGGCCCGGCTGCTCGAGCTCGACCGGTCCGAGGTCGCCGCCAACCCGGTGGCGGCCGTCCGCGGTGCCGCGACCCGACACGGCTGCACGGTGCTATTGAAGGGCGGCACCCAGTACGTCTGCGGCCCCGACGGCGCGGTGACCCTCGCCGTCCCCGGTCCGGCCTGGACGGCGCAGGCCGGCTCCGGGGACACCCTCGCGGGCCTGGCCGGAACCCTGTTGGCTGCCGGCCTGGCACCGCCCGAAGCCGCCCTGGCCGCGGCGTCCGCGCAAGCCATGACCGCGTTGCTGCAACCGGGCCCGCATCCTCCCGATTTCATTGCGCGGGCCGTTCCGCGGGTGGTAGCGTCCCTGCGCGCCAAGAGTTGAGCTTTCAAACACCGATGCCACGGCATCACCGGGGCCTTTCTGCGGGATGTCTGTGGTCGTGGGAGTGAGCTCCGGTCTAGGGTGCCTAGCAGGTGGCTCGGTGCCAGTCGCCAGGGTTGGCGAAAGGACCGGGGGCCGAGCCCTATTTTGAGGAGTCATATGTCGTCGACAACCGCAGCGCCGAAGTCCTCGGCGCGCATCGCTGTTCAAAAATTCGGGACATTCCTGTCAGGCATGATCATGCCCAACATCCCCGCGTTGATTGCGTGGGGCATTCTCACGATGTTCTTCATCCCGGCAGGGTTCACTCCGAACGAAGCCATCGCGACCATCGTCGGACCGATGATCCACTACCTGCTGCCGATCATCATCGCCTACACCGGCGGCCACATGGTCTACGGACTGCGCGGCGCGGTCGTGGCCTCCATCGGCGTGATGGGCGCGATCGCTGGCTCCGACTACCTCATCGCGCAGGAGAACGTGCGACTCCTCGAAGCGTGGGTGGCGGCCGGAAATGCCGAGGCGGACTTCTCCGAGCTGGGCCAGGTACACATGTTCATCGGCGCCATGATCATGGCGCCGCTGTCGGCCTATTCGATGCGTTGGCTCGACAAGCTGTGGGAGAACAAGATCAAGGCCGGCCTAGAGATGCTGGTCAATATGTTCTCGGCGGGCATCTGGGGCTTCTTCCTGATGATCATCGGGTTCTACCCGATCGCCTGGCTAGTGAACGGCTTGATGTCGGTACTTAGCTCCGCTGTGAACTGGCTGGTTGCCAACAACCTGCTCCCCTTGACCAGCATCATCATCGAGCCCGCCAAGGTCCTCTTCCTCAACAACGCGATCAACCATGGCGTGCTCACTCCACTGGGCCTGGCCCAGGCCGGTGACGCCGCATACAACAACCGGTCGATCCTGTTCCTGCTGGAGTCAAACCCCGGGCCCGGTCTCGGGCTCCTGCTGGCCTTCGCACTGGTGGGCGTCGGTGCGGCCAGGGCGTCGGCTCCCGGTGCGGCCTTCATTCAGTTCATCGGTGGCATTCACGAGGTGTACTTCCCCTACGCACTGATGAAGCCCGCCCTGATCCTCGCCCTGATCGGCGGCGGCATGACCGGCGTCACCACCAACATGCTGTTGGGTGGTGCGTTGCGGGCTCCCGCAGCTCCGGGCAGCATCCTGGCCGTGTTGGCGCAGACCGCGCCTGGTGCCTATGTCGCCGTCGCCTTGTCCGTGGTGTTGTCGGCGGCGGTGACTTTCCTGATCGCCGCAGCCATCCTGCGCGCCTCGCGCAAGACCGACCTCGCGGCCGAGGCTGCCGGGGAAGACAAGTTCGCCAGTGCGGTCAGTCAGACCGCCGCCAACAAGGGAAAGTCGTCAGACGCCCTGTCCGGGCTGCTCAGCTCGAGCGCTGCCGCGCCGTCCGGCCAGGTGAAGTCGATCGTGTTCGCCTGCGACGCGGGCATGGGGTCGTCGGCGATGGGTGCGTCGGTGCTGAGGAAGAAGATCCAGCAGGCTGGCTTCTCCGAAGTCACCGTCATCAACAAGGCGATTGCCAGCCTCGACGACGCCTATGACGTGGTGGTGTCGCACGAGGATCTGATGGATAGGGCGGCTCAGCGGACGCCGTCTGCCGTCCATGTGGCCGTCGATAACTTCATGTCGTCACCGCGCTACGACGAGGTCGTTGAGATGGTGCGGCGGGTGAACTCCGGTCCGTCTGCCGAAACGGACGCACCCGTGCCCGCCCCCACCCCGGCGCAGGACGTCCCGGCGCCCGAGCCGGAACCGGCGCCTGCCGAGGCCACCGAAGAGGCCGCCGCGCCCGAGGTGGCGGCGACCTCCGCGGCGGTGGCCGAGCCGGCCGCCGATGAGGATTCGGCGGTGCTGAAGCTGTCGTCGATCCAGCTGGCCGGCACGGCGTCCGACCGCAACGGGGCCATCGACGAGGCCGGCGCACTGCTGGTGTCGTCGGGCAACGTGGACTCCGCGTACGTCGAGTCGATGCACGAGCGGGAGAAGTCGGTGTCCACCTACATGGGCAACCTGCTGGCGATCCCGCACGGCACCAACGAGGCCAAGGCGCTGATCAAGTCGTCGTCGATCTCGGTGGTCCGCTACCCCGGCGGCATCGACTGGAACGGCAATCCGGTGAAGTTCGTGATCGGCATCGCCGGCGCCGGCAACGACCATCTGGAACTGCTGGGCAAGATCGCGGAGGTGTTCCTCGACGAGTCGCGGATCGCCGAACTCGAGCAGGCCACCAGCGCCCAGGAGATCCGGGACGCGTTCGGGAGGGTGAACAGCTGACATGAAGGCAGTCCACTTCGGTGCAGGGAACATCGGCCGCGGCTTCGTCGGGTTGCTGCTGAGCAACGCCGGCTACGAGCTGGTCTTCGCGGACGTCGCCGACGCCCTCATCGACGCCCTTGCCGCGTCGGATTCCTACGACGTCAACGAGGTCGGGGACGACCCGCGCACCACCACGGTGCGCGGGTACTCCGCGATCAACTCGGCCAAGCAGGCCGACGAGCTGACCGCAGCGATCGCGGAGGCGGACATCGTCACCACCGCGGTCGGCGCGCACATCCTCAAGTTCGTGGCACCGGCGGTCGCCGCCGGCATCGCGGCCCGCCGCGACGACGCACCGAAGTTGGCGGTGATGGCGTGCGAGAACGCGATCAACGGCACCGACATCCTCAAGGGCGAGGTGGAGCTGAACTACTCCGGCGACGATCTGGCCGACCGCGCGCTGTTCGCCAACACCGCGGTCGACCGGATCGTCCCGGCCCAGGACCCGAATGCCGGCCTGGACGTGACGGTCGAGAACTATTTCGAGTGGGCGATCGAGACGCCGCCGTTCGGCGGCGACGTGCCCGACATTCCCGGGGTGACCTGGGTGGAGGATCTCGAGCCCTACATCGAGCGCAAGCTGTTCACGGTCAACACCGGCCACGCGACCGCGGCCTGGTTCGGCTACGCGGCCGGAATCGAGAAGATCTCCGACGCACTGGCCGACTCGACGGTGGCCGGCAAGGTCGCCGATGCGCTGGCCGACACCAAGTCGCTCATCGTCGCCAAGCACGGCGTCGACGACGCGGTGCAGAGCGCCTACGTGTCGAAGATCCTGAAGCGGTTCGCCAATCCGCACCTGCCCGACACCACGCTCCGGGTGGGCCGGGGGCCGCTGCGCAAGCTGAGCCGGCACGACCGGTTCATCTCGCCGGCGTCCCAGTTGGCCGAGCGCGGAATGCCCTGCGACGGGCTGCTGGCCGCGATCGGCGCCGGACTCGGGTTCGACACCCCGGACGACCCCGAGGCCGTCGAGCTGCAGCGGCTGCTGGGCGAGTTGTCGCCCGAGGACGCCGTGGCGCAGATCACCGGCATCGAACCCGGCCATCCGCTGTACGACCGGCTGCTGGAGGTCTTCCGCAACCGCTGAGGTCGTCGCGCCTCTCCACGTCGCGTGTGGCGTCCGGTCGAGACCCCGTCGGCGCCCTCTCGCGTGCCGACTACAGTGTGCAAGGCCCGCTTCCCCGTCCGAAGGACCTGCACCATGCCCGCCCCGACCGAACTCGCCCAGGCGACGTTGCCCGACGGGCGGTTGCTGCGTTTCGTCCGCTCGGACGCCGGTTCCGACGTCGTCGACGTGCGCGCCGAGATCGACGGCGACGTGGCCGCTGCGATCTCCGTGCGGGTCGGCTCCCGCCTCGCCCGGGTGCAGGCGCTGAGCGTCGCCAACGAGTACCGCGGCCTGGGGATCGGCTCGGCGCTGTTGGGCTGCCTGATCGAGTTGCTGGCCGCCGGGGGCGTGCGTGAACTGAGCGTGCTGCCCGACCCGGCCGCGGCGTCCTGGTGGCGGGGCCACGGGTTCGACGTGGACGGCGAGGTGTTGCGGCGTCCGCTGCCGGTGCTGGTCGAGGCGCCCACCGCCGAGTCCATGCACGCCCTGGGCGAGCGGCTGGCCCCGCTGCTGCGCGGCGGTGACGTGATCATCGCCACCGGAGATCTGGGGGCGGGCAAGACCACCCTGACCCAGGGCATCGGCGCCGGACTGGGCGTCGCCGGCCCGGTGATCTCACCCACCTTCGTGCTTTCCCGGGTGCATCCGAGCACGGTGGGCGGAGCGGCCCTGGTGCACGTCGACGCCTACCGGCTGGGCAGTTTCGACGAACTGGAGGATCTCGATCTCGAGGCGTCGCTGGCCGACTCGGTGACCTTGATCGAGTGGGGCGGGGGGCTGGCCGAGGGGCTGGCCGACGATCGGCTCGAGATCGACATTCGTCGCGGCCTCGAGGTCGACGACGAGAACCGGCTGGTCTTCCTGACCGGCCTGGGCCCCCGCTGGGCGGGCGACGAACTGGAGGCACTGCGGTGAGCCTGACCCTTGGCATCGACACCTCGACCGATGTGCGGGTCGGGCTGGCCACCGAGGGCGCCGTGCTGGCGTCCGCGGCGGTGACCGACACCCGCGCGCACGCCGAGCAGCTGATGCCGCTGATCCGCGACACCCTGCGCCGGGCCGGATGCCGCCTCGGTGACGTGACCCGCGTCGTGGTCGGGGTGGGTCCCGGCCCGTTCACCGGCCTGCGGGTCGGTGTCGCCAGTGCGCAGACCCTGGGGTTCGCGCTCGGCGTCGAGGTGCGCGGGGTCTGCTCGCTGGACGCCTGCGCGGCGGGCTACGACGGCACCGCCGGCGAGTTCCTGGTGCTCTCCGACGCCCGCCGCCGCGAGGTGTACTGGGCGCGCTACGCCGCCGACGGTTCGAGGCTGACCGGCCCGTTCGTCGGGCCGGTCAGCGAGCTGCCGCAGCTGCCGGTCACCGGGCCCGGCGCGGTGCTGGCCGGCGGGACGGCGTCCCCGCTGGACGGCGGCCTGCTCGCCCTGGCCGGCCCGAGCCTGCCCGACGCCGGCCTGTCGCCGCTGTACCTGCGCCGGCCGGACGCCGAGGTGCCGAGCAAGCGGAAGTCGACGCTGCTGCAGCCGCGGCTCGCGGCCGGCTGGTCGAAGCGATGAGCCCGGTGCTGACCATCGACACGGCCACGGCCGCCGACATCGAGGCCATCCTCGGCCTGGAGGAGACCGGTTTTGCCCCGGCGTCCCGTTGGATCGGACGCTCCTGGCTGGGTGAGATCGAGGGCGGCCATCACTTCACCCCGGCCGCCCGCGACGACCACGGCCGCGTCGTCGGGGTGGCGGCCTTCCAGCTGTTCGCCGACGTCGCCGACCTGAACCGGATCGTCGTCGATCCCGCGCACCGCGGCCGCGGCGTCGGCGAGGCGCTGCTGCGCGCCGGCCTGGACTGGGCGGCCGGCTCCGGTGCGGAACGCATGCTGCTCGAGGTGGAGTGGGCCAACGAGCCGGCGCTGGCGCTGTACCGGCGGCTCGGCTTCGTCGAGATCACGTACCGGCGCAACTACTACGGCCCGGACCGCGACGCGCTGGTCATGGAGCGACGACTGGACCCGACGGGGGAGGGGAAGCGATGAGCGGACCTTTGGTGCTGGGGATCGAATCGTCCTGCGACGAGACCGGCGTGGGCATCGTCCGCGGGCACGAACTGCTCGCCAACGAGGTCGCGTCGTCGGTCGAGCAGCACGTCCGCTACGGCGGGGTGGTGCCCGAGATCGCGTCCCGCGCCCACCTGGAGGCGCTCCGGCCGGCATTGGAGCGCGCGCTGGCCACCGCCGACGTCGACCTGAGCGAGCTGGACGGCATCGCCGTGACCGCCGGTCCGGGCCTGATGGGGGCGCTGGTGGTCGGGTTGGCGGCCGCGAAGGCGCTGGCGGTCGCGCTCGACAAGCCGCTGTACGGGCTGAACCACCTGGTCGGCCACGTCGCGGTCGACCTGCTCGACCACGGCCCGCTGCCGCAGCCGTGCGGGGCGCTGCTGGTCTCCGGCGGGCACACGTCACTGCTGCTGGTCAACGACATCACCGGCGACATCACCGAGGTCGGCTCGACCATCGACGACGCCGCCGGGGAGGCCTACGACAAGGTGGCGCGGGTGCTCGGACTGGCCTACCCGGGCGGCCCGGTGATCGACCGGGCGGCCGCCGGCGGCGACCCCGCCGCGATCCGGTTCCCGCGCGGGCTGACCGCAGGCAAGGACCTGGTCAAGCATCGCTTCGACTACTCGTTCTCGGGTCTGAAGACGGCCGTGTCGCGCTGGGTGGAGACCCGGCAGCGCGACGGCGAGGAGGTGCCGCTGGCCGACGTGGCAGCCTCCTTCCAGGAGGCGGTGTGCGACGTCCTGACCGCCAAGGCGGTGGACGCGTGCACCCACTTCGGCGTCTCCGACCTGCTGATCGGCGGTGGGGTGGCGGCGAACTCGCGGCTGCGGTCGCTGCTCGAGCAGCGCACCGCCGAGGCAGGCATCGCGTTGCGGCGTCCGCGGCCCGGATTGTGCACCGACAACGGCGCGATGATCGCCGTGCTCGGCGCCGAGGTGATCGGCCGGGGGCTGCGGCCCTCCGCGCTCGACATCGGCGCCGACTCGGGACTGCCGGTCTCGACGGTGCTGGTCTGATGCCGTACCGACCCATCATCGGGGTGCTCGGCTACGTGCTGGACGCCACCGGCGAGCGGGTGCTGATGGTGCTGCGCAGCCGCGACGGCGATGTCCACCAGGGCAAGTACAACGGCCTGGGCGGCAAGCTCGAGGCCGACGAGGACGTCGTCACCTGCCTGCACCGCGAGCTGATGGAGGAGGCCGGGATCACTGTCACCGCGCAGCGGCTGCGCGGCACCATCTCCTGGCCCGGCTTCGGCGCCGAGGGCGAGGACTGGTTCGGCTTCGTGTTCGTGGTGGACGCCTACACCGGCGAGGTGCCGCGGCGCAACGACGACGGCCCGCTGGACTGGGTGGAGCGCGACCGGCTGCTCGGCGCCGGCGAGCCGCTGCCGATGTGGCCCGGCGACCGGCACTTCCTGCCGCTGGTGTTCGACGACGACCCGCGTCCGTTCCACGGCGTGATGCCGTACACCGACGGCGAGCCGACGGGGTGGAGCTACCGGCGCTGAGTCACCGCGGCCGCGCGTCCGGCGACCCGCCGTTCGTCCCGGCGCGCCCCGCATCCGCCGCCACCGCGGCGATCAGTTCCGGCCCGACCCGGCAGCAGCCGCCGCGCCCGGACACCCCGCTCCAGTCGATCCCGTGCAGCGACGCCGGCCCCCGCCAGTCGCGCGCGGCGGCGTCCCACACCTCGCCGCTGTTGGGGTAGAACACGACCGGACGCCGCCCGCCGACCGCGGCGACCACGGCCGCGGCGTCGGCCGGGTCGCAGCAGTTGGCGCCCAGGGCGACCACGGCGTCCGACCCGGCGGCCAGGGCGTACGCCTCGGCGGCCGGCTCGCCGAGCCTGGTGTGTGCGCCGACAGTCGTCAGAGACAACCAGGCCGGGACGCCGAGTGCATCCAGTTCGAGGGCCAGGGCCTCCACCTCGGCCAGGCAGGGGATCGTCTCGCAGGCCAGCACGTCGGCGCCGGCTTCGGCCAGCACCGCCAGCCGCGGACGGTGCCAGGCACGCAGTTGCCGAACGCTCAGGCCGTAGTCCCCGCGGTATTCGGAGCCGTCGGCGAGACTCGCGCCATAGGGGCCGACCGACGCCGCGACCCAGCGCTGCCCGCCGGCCGCCTCGGCGGCCTCACGCGCCAGCCGGACGCTGCGGCGCAGCGCCCGCATGCTGTCGCCGGCGTCGAGGCCGGCCGCGGCGAAGCCCGACTCGCTGACCTGGTAGGACGCCGTCGTCGCCACCTCGGCGCCGGCGACGAAGAAGTCGGCGTGCGCGGCCCGCACCTCATCGGGGTCCTCGAGCAACAGCCGGGCCGACCACAGCGAGTCGCTCAGGTCGTGGCCGCGGGCCTCGAGCCGGGTGGCGAGGCCACCGTCCAGCACCACGACGCGGTCGGCGAGGGCGGCCGGCAGGGTGGTCACCGGATCATGGTAGTTGTCGTCGGGAGATCGGGTGAACACGGCCGTGTTCAGCGGGAAGTCGCTCTTTCGCAGCACGATGTGCACGCCCTTGGTCGGCCGGAGACGCCCCGCGGGGGTGTCCGTCTCGAGGGCTCGGGTGCGTTCGGTCCACGGCCCGGTGGCATTCAGGATCTGCCGGATGTCAGGCGATCGGCGGGTTTTCCTTCGGGCGGCCCAGGGGCACGCCGAGGCGTCAGCCGGGCAGCCTCCGAACTGCGCGGCGAAGGGGTTCGAGCCGGGCGGACCGGCTCAGCGCAGGTCGGTCTCCGGGTTCGGCGCGGGCTCGGCCGGCCGGGTCGCCGTGGTGTCGGACGGCCTGCCCGAGGGACGGTCGGGACCCGCCGGCAACTCCGACTTCGGCTTGCGCGGAAGCCCCAGCGCGTACCCCGCGAGCAGGCCGGCCAGCAGGGCCAGCGAGGCGCCGCCGATCATCAGGCCGAGCGGGTTGGCGAACTCGCGACTGCGGATGGCGTCCAGGGCGAGGAACTGGCGCCAGACCTCGAACCCGCCGTAGGAGAGGACGCCGATCGCGCCGACCAGGGCGAGCGCACCGACGATCAGCAGGATGCGGGCAGGTAGCTTCATGACGGCATCCTAGGTCGACGCGGCGCGCCCGGTGCGGGTAGAACCCTGGGTATGGACGCAGACGATGCCCGCTGGCTGGTCGGGCCGGACGGCGCTGCCGAGCTCGCTCGCGCCGCAGCCGAGGCCGACCCGCGCTCGCTCGCCGCAGCCGAGCGGCTGCGTCGACGGCTGCCACCGTCGCGGGCGGCGGTGGTGACGGCCCAGGTGGCGCTGCGTCGCCGGGCCCGGGTCAAGTTCGGGGCGCGTGCCGAGACGCTGTTCTTCACCCCCGACGGGCTCGAGCAGGCAACTCGGCCCGCGGTAGCCGCGTGGCGTGCCCGTCGGCTGACCGAGGCCGGGGTCACCCGCGTGATCGATCTGGGTTGCGGGATCGGCGCCGACGCCCTCGGCATGCTAGACGAGGGACTCGACGTGGAGGCGATCGATGCCGACGAGGCCACCGCGGTACTGGCCTCGGCGAATCTGGGCAGGCAGGTGACGGTGGGCGACGGCGTCCGGCTGCTCGGGCCGGCCCGGGCCGACACGGCCGTGTTCTGCGACCCGGCCCGGCGCACCGGTTCCGGCCGCAGCTGGCGGGTCGAGGATCTGAGCCCGCCCTGGTCGTTCGTCCAGCAGGTGTTGGCCGACCACCTCGCCTGCGTGAAGCTCGGGCCGGGCCTGCCGCACACCCTCATCCCGGACGCCGTCGCGGCCACCTGGGTGAGCGAGCGTGGCGACCTGGTCGAACTGTCGCTGTGGTCGGGACCGTGGCCGGCCGAGCGGCGGGCCGTGCTGCTTCCCGGTGGGCAGGAGCTGCGCGACCGGGCCGTCGCCGGCGACATGGGTCCCGGCGGCGTCCCAGAGCCCGGAACGGTGGTGTACGAACCCGATCCGGCGGTGATCCGGGCGGGGCTGGTCGACGTCCTCGCCGACGATCTCGGCGCGCGCCGGGTGCAGCCGGGCCTGGCCTACCTGACCGCCCCGTCCGCGGTCGCGACAGCGTTCGCGACCGCCTTCGAGGTGCTGGAGGTGCTGGACGCGGGCGAGCGGACGCTGCGCGCCTGGGTGAGGGCGAACGGGGTGGGCGCCCTGGAGATCAAGAAGCGCGGCCTGGACGTCGACCCGGCCGCCCTGCGACGCCGGCTGAGGCCCCGCGGGCCGAACACCGCCACGCTGGTGCTCACACCGACCACGAGGGGGGCCCGCACGCTGGTGGTGCGGCGATTGCCCGGCGGGGGAGGGATCCCGGGTCGGGCTCGGGATGACGAGGTGCCGGAAGGGGATCCCGGGTCGAGCCCGCGATGACGGACGGACTCAGCCGATGGCGAAGGTCTCGCCCCGCCGCGCGTAGTCGAGCGACTCGGCGTCCAGGTACGCCTCGGCGGCCAGCACCCGGGGCGCGAGTTCGCGTTGCAGGGTCTGCGACCGGAACAGCAGCCCGATGCTCACCTCGTGGTCGGGCCGGAACACCACCTCGACCGGATCGTGGCGCCGCACCACGCCGGGTGTCACCACCGACAGGTACGCGCCGGGCCGGGCCGCCCGGGTGAACGTCTTCAACCAGCCGCGCTCGGCGATCCAGGCGCGGAAGGTGTTGCACGGAATCCGCGGGCAGGTGACCTGCAGCACGACGGCGTCCGGACCCGAACCGATCCGCCACCGCTCACCGATCAGCGCGCCGGTCACGTCCACGCCGAGGGTCGTCAGGTTCTCGCCGAACGCGCCCGACGCGAAGTCGCGGCCCACCTCGGCCCCCAGGGCGTCCAGGTCTTCGCGGGCGCAGGCGTAGACCGCCTGCACGTCGCCGCCGTGATGCCGGCCGTCACCGATGTAGTCGCCGGCCAGCCCGCTGCGCGAGCCAGGCCCGAGGCCGCGGGTCACGTCGCGCGGCCCCGGCGCCGCCACCGCCGCAGCGTCGACGGGCCGCTTGTCGATGCCGGTGGTGTTGGCCGGCTTGCCCCGGTCGACGGCGGACCGGCCCAGGTTCACCGACAGCACGCTGCCCCCCGCCACGGCGCCGTCCGTCGTCACGACGCCTCGCGCGGGATGTACGCGACGTCGTGCTCGGTGCGGTCCCGGACGGCGATCGCCCAGCCGTGCGGGGGCAGTTCCGACCCGGGTTGCCCGCCGGTGAGCAGCACCTCGCCGGCGGGCAGCGGACGAGGCTCGTCGGAGATGTTCAACCCCAGCTCGATCACCTGCTCGGGTCCGGCGACCATCACCACCGCGGACTCGTTGGCGAGGTCGCGGGTGGTCACCACGCCGTCCACCAGCCAGGAGAACCGGCGGCGCAGGGCGATCAGCCGCTGGTACAGCTCGAAGGTGTCGGCGCCGAACGGCAGCAGGCCGTCCGGGGTCTGCGGGAACGGTGGCCGGACGGCGTCGTCGCCGCCGTACTGGTCGAGCTTCACCCCGGTGAACCGCTGCTCGTCACCGGCGTAGATCGACGGCACCCCGGGCAGCATGGTCAGCAGTACCGCGGCGTGCTCGATGTGGCGCCGGTCGGTCAGTTTCGAGCTGATCCGAGTGACGTCGTGGTTGGAGATGAAGATCTGTGGCCGGAAGTGCTCGCAGTAGCCGCGGTGTCGCTGCAGCGTCCAGTCCAGGCTCCACAGGTTGACGTCGTTCATCGACTGCCAGATGGCGTGCCACAGCTCGTACTGGGTGACCGAATCGAGGCCGGACTCGGCCACGAACTCGTCCTTGTCACCGTGGATCACCTCGCCGAGCAGCCAGCAGTCCGGGTAGGCGGCCTTCACCCGCTCGACGATCGGACGCCAGGCCGCCGCGCCCGGCGCGTAGGCGGCGTCCAGTCGCCAGCCGTCGACGCCCCGGCCCAGCCAGTGGCACATGATGTCGACGACGAAGTCCTGCACCGCCGGGTTGGCGAAGTTCAGCTCGACCAGCGGTTCGTGGCCCTCGAACACCCGCGGGTAGCCGTCGACCCAGCGCAGCCAGTCACCCTCGGGGGTGCCCTCGCCGGCGGCCAGCGCCGCCTGCACCCTCGGATGCTCGCGGCCGAGATGGTTGAACACACCGTCCAGCAGGACGCGGATGCCGCGCTCCTTGGCCTTCCACATGAGTTCGTCGAAGTCGCCGTCGTCGCCGAGCCGCGGATCGATCCGGTAGTGGTCGAGGGTGTCGTAGCCATGGCTGGCGGAGGCGAAGACGGGGTTCATCAACATGCCGTTGCAGCCCAGCGCGAGCAGGTAGTCGAGCCAGTTGGTGAGTTGGCCGAGCCGGTGCCGCACCTCGCGGACGGCGCTGTCCTCGGCGTTGACGAAGCCCAACGGGTAGCAGTGCCACCAGATGACGTGCGCGGTCCAGTCCATCCATCTCCTAGGGTCCACAGGAGTCTATCGAGCCCGACGCCGGGCGGCTCAACCCCAGTCCCGGAACACGACCCGGCCGACCGCCACGTCGGCGTAGAACACCCTCGGGATCAGGCGGGTGAAGCGTCCGCTTATCGCCATTCCACCAGTCCCACCAGGTTGCCGTCGGGATCACGGACGAACGCATGCCACTCGTCGGTGCCGGCCGGGCCGAGGGTGTCGTCGGCGTGACTGAAGATGACGTGTGGTGGCGTGTGCACCTCGATGCCGGCCGTCTGCAGCCTGGTCAGTTCGGCGTCGAGGTCGGTCACCCGCAGGTAGATCGTGGCCGGTGGGGCGCCGGCCTCTAGCAGGAGCCGGACGCCGTCCAGGCCGAAGAACAACAGCCCCGGCGGGTCGAAGCGCGCGGTCGGTTCCTGACCCAGGAGCAGGCTGTAGAAGGCGGCCGCGCGGTCGAGGTCTGCGGCGCGCTGGGCCACCTGAACGAGAGTCATGGTCACATTCTGCGCCTTGTTCCAGCCGTGTTCCATTGGTCGGGCCCCACTGCCGCCGAGGGGTGCGGCCCTGACAGCATGGAGTCATGCAGCGCTCCGTCACCGCCCAGATCACCGGCACCCTGACCGCCCCGACCGATGTCGTGTTGGCGATCGCCGTCGCCGACGGCCCGGCCCGCACCGAGACCCTGGGCGTCACCGTCGACGGGGTGTCCGTGCAGGGCACCGAGATCGCGGCACCGCACGGCGGGCGGCTGCACCTGTTCAGCGGGCTGCTGCCGGGCGCCTTCGCCGTCGACTACGTCGCCACCGTCGACGGCATCGCCGACATCGAGCCGCCGACCGACGTCGACCGCATCGTCTACACCCGGCCGAGCCGCTACTGCGACTCCGACAAGCTGATGCCGGTCGCCCAGGCCGAGTTCGCCGGCCTCACCGGCAAGGAGTTGCTCGACTCGGTCTCGAGTTGGGTCGGCTCGCAGCTGTCGTACGTGTCGGGGTCGTCGAAGCCGATCGACGGCGCGGTCGACACCTACCTGTCCCGGCAGGGCGTCTGCCGCGACTACGCCCACCTGGTGATCGCCCTGTTGCGCGGACTGGGCGTCCCGGCCAGGCTGGCCGCCGTCTACGCGCCGGGGCTCGACCCGATGGACTTCCACGCCGTCGCGGAGGCCTACGTCGACGGCGCGTGGTGGGTGGTGGACGCGACCACGCTGGCTCCGCGGCCCAGCCTGCTGCGGATCGCGACCGGCCGGGACGCCGCCGACACCGCCTTCCTCAGCACCCTGACCGGCTCGTTGCAGCTGGATTCGATCGTGGTCGGCGCCACCGTCGACCAACTGCCGACCGACGACCTCACCCTGCTCACGGCCCTGCGCTGACGACCTCCGCACCCCCGGCACTACATTGGCGCCCATGACAGCCGAACCAGAGGACGCCGTAGAACTCGACCACGACGACGTGCTGCCCGAGCTGACCTTCGACGCCCAGTTCTACCCGGCCCGGCCGGCGAAGCTGCGGCCGGCGACCCGGCGACGCCGGGACATGCTGAAGGCGATGGGGCCGCCGCCGTTCGAGCCCGACGGCCGCAACAAGGCCTACGTGGAGTGGCTCGTCAACCAGTCGATGCTGGGGGACTCGATCACCCTGGCCCGCCAGCTCGCCGGCCTGCACACCATGTGGAGCAACCCCTACGCCTCGCCCGACCCGCGCGCCGCCGTCGACCGGACGTCGGTGTGGTTCACCGCCTATCCGCTGTCGCTGGTCACGGCCCACGACCAGAGCTTCCTCGGCGCCCTGGGCGAGGAGGATCTGTGGCAGGCGTTCCAGACGATCGGCATCGAGGGCGTCCACACCGGTCCGGTGAAGCTCGCCGGCGGCATCGCGGGCTGGAAGCACACCCCCAGCGTCGACGGCCACTTCGACCGGATCAGCATGGCCATCGACCCGCTGTTCGGCACCGAGGACGAGTACCGCGCGATGTGCGAGCTGGCGGCCCAGCACGGCGGCACGATCATCGACGACATCGTCCCCGGGCACACCGGCAAGGGCGCCGACTTCCGGCTGGCGGAGCTGAACTGGAAGGACTACCCGGGCATCTACCACATGGTCGACATCCCCGAGGACGCCTGGCACCTGCTGCCCGAGGTGCCCAAGGGCCGCGACTCGGTCAACCTCGACCCGTCGCACGAACGTGCGCTGGCCGAAGCCGGCTACATCATCGGCGAGTTGCAGCGGGTCATCTTCTACGAGCCGGGGGTGAAGGAGACCAACTGGTCGGCCACCCCCGAGGTCCACGACTACACCGGCAAGAAGCGCCGCTGGGTCTACCTGCACTACTTCAAGGGCGGCCAGCCCTCCATCAACTGGCTCGACCCGACGTTCGCCGGCATGCGGCTGGTGATGGGCGATGCGCTGCACTCGCTGCTCGACCTCGGTTCGGGTGGTCTGCGACTGGACGCCAACGGCTTCCTCGGCGTCGAACGCAACGTGGCCGGGCAGCCGGCCTGGTCCGAGGGGCACCCGCTCTCGCAGGCGTCCAACCAGTTGATCGGGTCGATGGTGCGCAAGGTCGGCGGTTTCACCTTCCAGGAACTGAACCTGTCGGTGGACGACATCGCCGAGACGTCGAAGGTGGGGCCGGACCTGTCCTACGACTTCATCACCAGGCCGGCCTACCAGTACGCGCTGGCGACCGGCGACACCGAGTTCCTGCGGCTCACCCTGCGCGAGGCCATGATCGCCGGGGTCGACCAGGCTTCGCTGGTGCACGCCCTGCAGAACCACGACGAGCTCACCTACGAACTGGTCCATTTCGCCGCCCGGCACGCCACCGAGCACTACACCCTCGACGGCACCGTCTACACCGGTGCCGAGCTGGCCGAGCACATCCGTGAGGTGCTCCGGCTCAGGCTGACCGGCGAGGCGGGGCCGTACAACGCGCTGTTCACCCAGAACGGCATCGCCTCGACCACAGCCTCGGTGATCACCGCGAGCCTCGGCATCACCGACCTCGACGCCATCACCCCCGCCGACGTCGAGCAGATCAAGGCCGCGCACCTGCTGTTGTGCATGTACAACGCCTGGCAGCCCGGCGTGTTCGCGCTGTCGGGCTGGGATCTGGTCGGTGCCCTGCCGCTGCCGCGCGACGAGGTGGCGGCCCTGATCAGCACCGGCGACACCCGCTGGATCGAGCGCGGCGCCTACGACCTGATGGGCAGGGTCACCGAGGGGGCCCGAGCTGGCATGCCGCCCGCCCGTTCCCTGTACGGGCCGTTGCCGCAGCAGCTGGCCGACCCGAAGTCGTTCGCGTCCCGGCTGGCAGCCATCCTCAAGGTGCGCAAGGCACACGGGCTGTCCACCGGCACCCTCGAGGATGTGCCGGAGGTGCCGCACAAGGAGATGCTGATCCTGGTCAACCGGCTGTTCATCGGCGCCAC
Organism: Micropruina sonneratiae; assembly: GCF_025972045.1. Taxonomy (GTDB): domain Bacteria; phylum Actinomycetota; class Actinomycetes; order Propionibacteriales; family Propionibacteriaceae; genus Micropruina; species Micropruina sonneratiae. The sequence goes on from NZ_JAPDHX010000001.1 coordinate 583,179, forward strand.
CCAGGTGACGGTGCTGAACTTCGGCCCCGAGCGGATCACCGGCCATGTGCAGTCCGACGAGATCCCGGCCGGCCGGGTGTTCGACCTGACGACGCGGCGGCGGATCGCCGAGGTGGACGCGCTGGGCGGCTTCTCCGTGACGCTGCCCCCGTTCGGCGGGGTGGCCACGCTGGTCAAGGAGTACTGAGCGGCCGGGGGGCGGGAGGACGGCCCCCGGCGCCTCGAACCTCGATCGGTGGGTGCGGCCGCGGCAGTGTGAACAATGAATGAACAAAGCTGTTCGACAGCCGGGGCCGGGGTGTCGCCGAGGCCCCGTCTCCTACACTTTTGGTATGAGTAACAAATACTTCCCCGCCAACGATGGATCCGCCGACGAGCTGTGGGACGTCGTGCACGACCTGCCCGCCGGGATCAGCGACGCCTTCCACCTGGTGGCCGCGTCACTCGGCCAGGCGGACGCCGCGGCCGCCCTGCGCGATGCGCTGGGTCAGGTCCGGGCCACCAGCACCCGCGCCCACCTGCCCCGGGTGGCCTCGTACGAGATCCTGCCCCTGAGCCTGCGGCTGGCCGGCTTCCTGCGGCGCCACGACGGCTGGCGGCGCGAGGCCCTGGCAGCCCTCGCGGCGGCGGCCACGGCGCGACGGGTCGAGGAGGGCCGCGGCGCGCTGCTCGTGGCCGCCGACGCGATCGAGCGCGGTGTGACGGAGGTCGAGTCCAGGGCCTCCGCCGCCTGAGCAGCCGATCGTCCGGCCAGATCTGGCACTCGGGTTGAACGAGTGCTAAGCCCGCGATAGATTCGCATTAGCACTCTCGGTGTGAGAGTGCGAACGGCCGACGGCGGCACCCGCGACGACGCCCCGGCTCCCACATCGACAGCAACGGGCCGTGTGCCCAGCACAAGAAAGGGTTTTGACGTGGCAGTCACGATCAAGCCGCTCGAGGACCGGATCCTCGTCCAGCCCCTGGAGGCCGAGCAGACCACCGCCTCTGGCCTGGTCATCCCGGACACCGCCAAGGAGAAGCCGCAGGAGGGCAAGGTCGTTGCGACCGGCCCGGGTCGCATCGACGACAACGGCAACCGCGTCCCGCTCGACGTCGCCGAGGGCGACGTCGTGATCTTCTCCAAGTACGGCGGCACCGAGGTCAAGTACGAGGGCAGCGAGTACCTGCTGCTGAACGCCCGCGACATCCTCGCCATCGTCTCCAAGTAAGGAACTCCCAGACAATGCCCAAGATCCTTCAGTTCGACGAGGAGGCGCGGCGCTCGCTCGAGCGCGGCGTCGACATCCTCGCCAACACCGTGAAGGTGACCCTCGGCCCCAAGGGCCGCTATGTGGTGCTCGACAAGAAGTGGGGCGCTCCGACCATCACCAACGACGGTGTCACCGTCGCCAAGGAGGTCGAGCTCACCGATCCTTACGAGAACCTCGGCGCCCAGCTGGCCAAGGAGGTCGCCACCAAGACCAACGACATAGCGGGTGACGGCACCACCACCGCCACCGTGCTCGCCCAGGCGCTCGTCCACGAGGGCTTGCGTGCGGTCGCGGCCGGGGCCAACCCGGTCGGCCTGAAGCGCGGCATCGAGGCGGCCGTCGAGGCCGTCAGCGACACGCTGCGTGAGCAGGCCCGCGAGGTCGACGACACCGACGACATGGCCAACGTGGCCACGATCTCGGCCCGTGACGCGGAGATCGGCCGGCTCATCGCCGACGCCTTCGACAAGGTCGGCAAGGACGGCGTCATCACCGTCGACGAGTCGCAGACCTTCGGCACCGAGCTTGAGTTCACCGAGGGCATGCAGTTCGACAAGGGCTACCTGTCGCCGTACTTCGTGACCGACCCCGAGCGGATGGAAGCCGTTCTCGAGGATCCCTACATCCTGATCAACCAGGGCAAGATCTCCTCGATGAACGACCTGCTCCCGCTGCTGGAGAAGGTCATCGGCGCCGGCGGCACCCTGTTCATCGTGGCCGAGGACGTCGACGGCGAGGCTCTGTCCACCCTGGTGGTGAACAAGATCCGCGGCACCTTCACCTCGGTCGCGGTCAAGGCCCCGGCCTTCGGCGATCGCCGCAAGGCCATGCTCGAGGACATCGCCATCCTCACCGGCGGCAAGGTGGTCGCTCCCGAGGTCGGGCTCAAGCTCGACCAGGTCGGTCTCGACGTGCTGGGCCGCGCCCGCCGCGTCGTCGTGACCAAGGACAACACCACCATCGTCGACGGTGCCGGTTCGGCCGAGGAGGTCGCGGGGCGGGTGACTCAGCTGCACGCCGAGATCGCCCGCACCGATTCCGACTGGGACCGCGAGAAGCTGCAGGAGCGGGTCGCCAAGCTCGCCGGCGGCGTCTGCGTGATCAAGGTCGGGGCGGCGACCGAGGTCGAGCTCAAGGAGAAGAAGCACCGGATCGAGGACGCCGTGTCCGCGACCCGTGCGGCCATCGAGGAGGGCATCGTCGCCGGTGGCGGCTCCGCCCTCGTCCACGCCGCCCGGGTGCTGGCCGACGGCCTGGGCAAGACCGGTGACGAGGCCAGCGGCGTCCAGATCGTCGCGAAGGCCGTCGTCGAGCCGCTGCGCTGGATCGCCGAGAACGGCGGCGAGCCGGGCTACGTGATCGTCTCCAAGGTCGCCGAGCTGGAGCCCGGTCAGGGCTACAACGCGGCCACCGGAGAGTACGGCGACCTGTTGGCCGCCGGCGTGATCGACCCGGTCAAGGTCACCCGCTCGGCGCTGGCCAACGCGGCCTCGATCGCCGCTCTGCTGCTCACCACCGAAACCCTGGTGGTCGAGAAGCCGGAGGAGGACGAGGACGACAACGGGCACGCTCACTGAGCGAAACCCGCGCGCAACCGCTAGCCGAATCCCCCGTCCGCAAGGGCGGGGGATTCGTGCGTCCCGGCCGCCCCCAACCCCGGCGCTCGCCTCACTACCGAGCGCCGCCAACCTTGGCGAGCGCTCGGTAGTGAGGCGAGCGTGAGGGGGATATCGAGGTTAGTCGAACTAATCCGATGGATTTTGTAGGTTATATGCCGAGATCCATGGTCAGAAGCCCTCGGTGGCGCCTACCGTTTTGCGCATGGCCCGCACCCCCCGCCCGGACGCGCTGCTGATCGGTGCACCCAAGGCAGGTACCAGCGCGCTGCACGCGGCGTTGGCACTCCATCCGCAGGTGTTCACCACCACGCCCAAGGAGCCCAAGTACTACCTGTGCGCGGACGCCCCGCCGCCGGCCTACAAGGGACCCGGCGACGCCCACAGCCAGCAGGAGTGGATCTGGCGCCGCGAGGCCTACGACGCGCTGTTCGCGCCGGCCAGGGACGACCAGCTGCGCATCGAGAGCACGCCGTTCTACCTCTACCTGCGCAACGCCCGGCGCCGGATCGCCGAGGAACTGCCCGAGGTCAAGCTGATCGCGGTGATCCGCGACCCCGTCGAACGGGCCTACTCGAACTGGATGCACCTGTGGTCGGACGGTCTGGAGCCGGTGGCGGACTTCGAGACCGCCTTCGACCTCGAGGAGAAGCGGATCGCGAGGGGCTGGGCGCCGTTCTGGCACTATCGCCGGCAGGGCTTCTACGGCCACCAGCTCGAGGACCTGTACGGGCACGTGGACGCCGAACGCATCCTGGTGGTGCGCTACCGGGAGCTCGTCAACGACCCGGCCGGGCTGCTCGACCGGGTGGCCGGCTTCCTCGGCCTGCAGACCGGCCTGGTGCCCGGCATCCCGCGGGAGAACGCCCGCAGCTACGTGGCGCCGGGCCCGTCCACCGCTGTGCTGTCGCGGGTGATCAGGGCCGGGGCGTCCGTGGGTGCGTGGTTCCCGCCCGAGCTCTGGCGTAGGGCGAGTGCGCCGCTGACATCGCTGATGCAGGCGCGCGGGGCCGCCGCCCGGCCGACCCTCGACCGTGGCGTCCGGGCCCGGCTGGTGCAGCAGTTCGCCGACGACATCGACCGGCTCGAGGCGGTCACCGGCCAGACCTTCGCCGACTGGCGCGCCGACTCCAGCGCGGGCTCGTTCGCCGGCCGCACCGCCTGAGCGTCACCGACTGGTGAGCGGGGGACAGCGCGGGAGGCGGCGAGTCAGCCGCGCCAGGGCGCGACCATGAGGTCGTGCGCGCCGTCGGGGCGGGCCGCCTCGAAGTACAGCCGGGTGCCGCCGTCGGGCTGCGTCACGGCCGCGGCATAGCGCAGGGCGCCGTCCGAGGCGGGCGAGCAGGCGATCGGGACGTCCCCGACCGGGGTCAGGACGGCCCCGGGGCGCTCCGCCTGGGCCAGCCCCGTCCGCTCGAACCAGTTGGATGCCGCGTCCGCGCGTCCGTCGTACAGCACCACCAGCGGCTCCAGCGACAGCACGGTGGTGACCCGGGTACCGCGAGCGTCCCAGCCCCCGCCCCCGGGCGCCAGCGCCACGCCGCGGTCCACCCAGTGCAGGCCATCGTCGCTGGTCAGGTAGCGGGTGGTCATCCGGTCCTCCGCGCCCGCCACGTCCAACGGGTGGCAGCACAGCCACAGGTGCCAGGCGCTGCCGTCGGTCACGATCACTGGGTCCTTCACCGCCACCGCCGACGTGCCCGGCAGCACTACGGTGCGCCGGCCGCCGGGCAGCTCCTCGGGCGTCGGCGCGTCGATCGCCTCGACCCACCAGTGCTTCGACCCGGGGGTGGCGCAGGACACGTACAGCCGCCACCCGCCGCCGGGCAGCCGGACCAGCGCGGGACGCTCGAACGACTCGGCCCCGAAGGCGTCACGATGCAGCTCCGCCACCGTCTTGAACGCGATGCCGTCGAGCGAACGGGCGACCACCGTCGCGACCCCGCGCCCGGCCGACAGCGGACGCCGCACCCGGTAGGCCAGCCAGTAGGCGCCGTCGGCGTACAACGCGGCGGGCGCCCCGGACCAGTTTCCGGGACCCGCATCGGGTGCGGGCACGACCACCGTCGCCTCGTCGAACAGCGGGGCCGTGCACCCGATCGTTGCGCTCATGGGGGAAGCCTAGGGCCAGCCACGGCCCGGTCCCGGCATCCGGGTGGCCGGTCGCCCCACTACGGTGCCGGGCATGGCTGTTCCAGCCATCGAGTCACCCACCGCGCCGGTCGGGCCGTGGATCCTGCTCGCCGGAGCCCTGGCCACCCTCGGGCTGGGACTCAGTTCGTACGGCACCGCTTCCGCGGCGGACGTGGCGGCCATGCCGGGCGGCAACCAGCCGTTGTTCACCTGGCTGGTGTGCCTCGCGGTCGCCCTCGCACTGATCGCGGCCGGGGTGTCGGCGCTCGCTGCGGGCCTGGCCGGCTCGGTGGTCACCCGGGCAGTGGTCGGCCGCCGCGGGCGCGCTGGCGGCCATCGGAGTGACCGCCGTGGTCATGTCGCTGGCGGCGTTCGCGGCCGACGTCGAGACGACGGACGACGCGGGGGCCGCCGGTGCCGGTCGCCTGCTGGCCGAACTCGAGTTCGCCGCCGCCCAGGTCGGCCACGGCGTCCTCGCGCTCGCCATGCTGGCGCTGGCCGCGCTGGCGATCAGCCGGGACACCGACGGACTGCTGGTGGTCGTCGCAGGGGTGGCCGCGGTCGTGCTGATCGCAGCCGTCGTGATGGGCTCGGGCGTCCCCCTGCCGGTCACCGGCCTGTGCGCGGGGGTGGTCGGCGGGTGTGCGCTGGGCTCGCCCGGGCTGCGGGGTGCCAGGCCCAACCCTGGCAATCCCGCCCCGCCCGCGTCCGGCGGCCCCGGCCCGGGCGGGTACGGCCGTCCTCGCGGCCCTAGCATGGGCCCGTGCCCGCCGTCTCGTTGCTGACCCGCCGGATCGGACCGGTCGCGGCGGCGACGCTGGGGGCGACCGGCACCCTTCTGATCGGCTGGGGCAGCTGCCATCCGGAGTTCGCGTTCGGCCCCGACGGCTGGCCGTCGGCGACGGTGAACGCGATCGGCCTGGCGCTGCCGCTGCCCTGGAACCGGGTCGCGATCGTCGCCGGCGTGACGCTGCTGGCGCTGGCCTGGTGGTGGCTGCGCCCGGACGCCGACCGCCCGACCCCGCATCGCCGGCTGTTCGCCGTCCTGGCCGTGTGGAGCCTGCCGATGCTGCTTGTGCCGCCGGTGCTGTCGGCCGACGCCGTGCTGTACGCCGACCTGGGCTGGATCGTGAACCAGGGGCAGAACCCGTATTTGATCGGCCTGACCGGTGCCGGCGGCCCCTACGCGCCGCACGTCGACCCGCTGTGGGCCGGCAGCGGGGTGGCCTACCCGCCGCTGGCCCTGCTGCAGGACGCCGCGGTGGTGCGGCTGGCCGGGTTCGCCACCTACGGGGGCATCGTCGCCATGCGGCTGCCCGCCCTGGCCGCGATCGCGGCGATCGCCTGGACGCTGCCCCGGCTGGCCCGGCGGCTCGGGTCAGACCCGGCCCGGGCGCTGTGGTGGGGGCTGGCGAACCCCCTGGTGGTGGTCCACTTCGTGGGGGGCGCGCACAACGACGCGGTAATGGTGGCGCTCGCCCTGGCCGGGGTGCTGCTGGCGCTGCGTGGCCCGCACTGGGCGTGGGGTCTGCTCGCCGGCCCGGCCGTGATCGGAGTGGCGATGGCGATCAAGCCGCAGGCGGGGCTGGCGGTGCTGGCCTGCGCCGGGCTGCCGGTGGCCGCCGAACTGGCGCGTCGTCCGTTCGGGGCGAGGGTGCCGCTGCTGGCCCGGCGTTCGGCGATCGCCGCCGTCGTCGCGGTGGGCGCCTTCGTGGTGGTGACACTGCCCACGGGGCTCGGGTTCGGCTGGACCCGGTGGTTGTCGCTGATGGGCAGGGCGGGAACGGCCGCCCCCTTCTCGGTGCTCGCCCAGGCGGGTGAGCTGGTCATCCAGCAGCTGGGCGGCGAAACCTCCAGCTGGCTGGCCGGGGTCGGGGCGGTGTCCACGCTGGCGATGGTGGCCGCGCTGGCCTGGATCGTGCTGCACCTCGCCGACCGGCCACTCGCGGCGGTGGGCTGGGGTTCGCTGGCGGTCAGCGTGCTCGGCCAGTCGATGCACCCCTGGTACATCCCCTGGTCGTTGGCGCTGTTGGCGCTGGTGCCGCTGACCAGACGCCAGTTCGGCTGGCTGACCTGCTTCGGCATCGGTTTCGTGGTGTGGAACGCGATCCAGACCGTGGTGTGGCATTCGGTGCGTTGAGGGGGCTCAGAGCCAGCACCGACAGACCGACCATCGGCCAGATCCGGGAGCGACGTGCGGGGGCACCGCGGCCAGGGCGGTCAGCGCGCCGGCCCCGTCGAGGCGTCCGTGGACGATCCCCTCGGCGACCAGGGTCTGCCGCCATGGATCCCAACCCAATCGGCGCTTGCAGGGGTGAGCGGGCGGACCCGCGCGGGTGTCCGGACGCGTGGCCCGTCTCGCTAGGATCGAGCCACCGAACGACCGACCGAAAGCTCTGCCCATGCCTGCTTCCCCGTGGCGCCTCCCCGGCGTCTGGGTCGGTTTCATCGGTGCGGTGCTGGTCGGCGTGGGCGCCTGCAGCAACGGCTTCTCGTTCAATCCGGACGGCTGGGGCGTCGGCCCGATCGCGGCGCTCGGTCATGCGCTGAGCCGCACCGCCGGGGCGTCCCTGGTGCTCACCGGCTGCCTGCTGCTGTCGGCCGGATGGTTCCTGCTGGCGCCACGGCCGGGCCGGCCCGGCGTGCGGTGGGTGTGGCTGCTGTGGGCGGTTCCGGTGCTGATCGTGCCCCCGGTGATGAGCGGCGACCCGTTCCTGTACGCCGACCTGGGCTGGATCATGGCGCACGGTGGCAACCCATACGTCGACGTGCTGGGCAGCATGGGCGGCCCCTACGACCCGTTCGTCGACGACTTCTGGTCGGGCAACGGGGTGGCGTATCCGCCGCTGGCACTTGAGGTCAGCCGGCTGATGGTACAGCTCACCGGCATGCACCCGTACTGGGGGGTCGTGGCGCAGCGGCTGCCGGCGTTGGTCGGCGTCGCGCTGATGGCATGGTTCCTGCCCCGGATCGCCGAGCGTGTCGGAGCGGACCGCGACTGGGCTCTGTGGCTCGGCGTGCTGAACCCGATCGTGATCGTGCACCTGATCGGCGGCGCCCACAACGACACCCTGATGGTAGGCGTCGTCGTGTTCGCGATCTGGCTGAGCCTGCAGCACGTGCCGCGGGTGTCGGCGTCCCTGCTGCTGGCACCGGTGGTGATCGGGGTGGCGATGGCGCTGAAACAGCAGGCCGGGCTGGCCGTGGTCGCCGCAGCCGGCCTGCCGGTCGCGGCGCGACTGGTCCGGCTGCCCTGGTCGCAGCGGGTGCTGGTGCTGGGCTGGCGCTCCGCACTGGCCGCCGTCGTCGCACTGGGCACGTTCGTCGCGGTGTCGCTGGCGACCGGGCTGGGCTTCGGCTGGACGCAGTGGCTGTCGCAGATGGGCCGGGCTCGGACGATGACCCTCGCCGTCGCGATCGCTGACGCCTTCGCCTGGACCGGTCACGACCTGTTCCGGCTGCTCAACACCGTGTTCGCGCTGGCGGCGGTGATCGGGATTGGCTACCTGCTGCTGAGCCGGCCCGAACGTCCACTGGTCGTGACCGCGTGGGGGTCGGTGCTGGTGCTGTTCCTCGGCCAGGCCCTGCACCCCTGGTACGTGGGGCTGAGCCTGGCGCTGCTGGCCCTGCTGCCACTGGGTCGCGCGGTGCTGAGGTGGGTGGTGGTGGTCACCGTCGGGTACCTGATCGCCTATGCGACCACGAACCTGTTCAACCTGGCTGTGCTGCCGTCACTCGCGGCGGGGCTGGTGGCCGCGGCGGTCGCCTTCGCGTCCTGGACGGGCGCCCGTCCGGTCACTCCCGGGCACGCGGACCGCGCCGACTAGGATTGATGGATGCGAATCGCGATCGCCGGGGCGTCCGGAATGCTGGGCCGGGCCGCGTCCGGCCATCTGAGTCGTGCGGGGCACCAGGTGCTGGCGCTGGTCCGCCGCGAGCCGACCGGCCCGGATGAGCGCAGCTGGCAGCCGGACGCCGGCCGGATCAGCGGCCCCGGTCTCGCCGACGTGGACGCCGTGGTGAACCTCAGCGGGGCGGGCATCGCCGACGCCCGCTGGAGCGACCGCCGCAAGGAGTTGTTGCGGTCCTCCCGGCTGAACACCACCACCACGCTGGTCGCCGCGCTCGAGCCGGACGGCCGCTGCCGCCGGTTTATCAACGCCTCCGCGACCGGCTTCTACGGCGACACCGGTGAGACCGTGGTCGACGAGCGCACCCGCCAGGGCACCGGCTTCCTGGCCGAGCTGGTCGCCGACTGGGAGCAGGCGGCGCACGCCGCCCCGGTACCGACCGCCTTCTTGCGCACCGGTCAGGTGCTGAGCCGCAACGGCGGGTTTCTCGGTAAGCAGCGGCTGCTGTTCCAGCTCGGCCTGGGCGGTCGGATCGGCTCGGGGCGGCAGTTCCTGTCCTGGATCCACCTCGACGACCATGTCCGCGCCCTGACCCACCTGCTGACCGCGACCCTCACCGGTCCGGTGAACCTGGTCGCCCCGCATCCGGTGACCAATGCGGCCTTCACCGAGGCGTTCGCGCACTCGCTGCAGCGCCCCGCCGTGCTGCCCATGCCGTTGTTCGCGGTGCGGATGCTGTTCGGCTCCGAGATGGTGGACGAGGCACTGCTGTCGGGCACACGGGTGCAGCCCCGCCGCCTGCTCGATGACGGCTTCGAGTTCAAGCATCCCGGGCTTGCCGGAGCCCTCGCGGACCTGGCGCGCACCTGACGGCGCACCCGCGATCCGGCACAGGCCGGGGCGCGCCGACGAGGCACCGACGACGCCCGTCGCCGGGCGGACTACCGCTGTCCCGCGTCGGAGAGTGCCTGAAAAGGGGCGACCCGGACGATTCCGGACGCGGCGGCCGCCAGCTTGTCGTCGACGGTGACCAGGGCGTCCGCCTGCAGCCGGGTGATCGCGATGTACTCGGCGTGACGCAGTGACAGCCAACCGTTGGCCCGGGCCAGGTCCCAGGCGCTGCGGCGGCTCACCCGGTCGTTGAGCAGCCGCAGCTTCATCGTGGTCAGCCGCTCGTGGTGGGCCAGGGCCCGGGCGTCGGTCAACCGGCCGTCGACCACTCGTTCGAGCATCAGCTCCAGCACCTGCGACCGCAGGCCGGCCGGCCCGACCAACTGGTGGTGCAGGGTGGGGTCGAGGTCGCCGTCGAGCACGGCGAGCAGCGTCAGCGGGCAGACCACGAAGCGGCTCATCGTTACACCGTAGGCCCTGGCCGCGGCTGGAGCAGGTGGCCGCCGATGGCTACCTCGTTGCGAGCCACCAGGTGGACGGGATGCGGGTGAGGTAGAGCCCCTGCCACTCGTTCTCCCACAACACGGCGAGGTCGCCGTCGGGGGCGAGCGCCATCGACTGATAGACGTGGTGGCCGGGGTTGAGGGTCCTGGAGGTTGGCCAGCTCCGTCCACCGTCGTAGGAGATTCGGAGAATGCCGTTGCCCCGGTAGGGGAGCATCTGGGCGGCGTTCATGAACGCGATGGTGTCGGTATCGGCGTCGAGGGTGATGGCGTTGGGTTGGCAGAAGATCTCAGGGATCTCGGTCACGGTGGTGACGGGCCCCCATGAACAACCGCCGTCCTCACTGGTGCTGGCCAGTACGCGTCCGTCGGGGTGTTGGTTGCGCATCATCAGCAGCAGCGTGCCGTCTCGCCGCTCGACGGCGGTGCATTCATGGAGAGAGGCCGCCTCCCCGGTGAGGGTGCGGGAGTCCAGAGTCGTCCCGTCAAGGATCCTGCCGTCGTTGGGCGAGGCGCCCCGACGCCAGGTGGCGCCGTGATCGTCGGAGTAGACCACGGCTGCCGACACCCGCTTGGGGTTCTCGCCTTCGTAGTAGACGGGGATGACGAGTCGTCCGGCGTGCTCGCCGCGAGCCAGTTGGATACCCGTGCCGGGGGCGGTCCCGAGGAAGTGCATCCATTCGGCCTTCACCACATGGTTCAGGTTCTGGGGCTCGCTCCAGGTCAGGCCCTCGTCGTCGCTCCACACCTGCTGCAGGAAGCTGGTGCGGGCGATCAGGGGGGTTTTGGGAGGGTTGAGCCCCTGCTTGTCGTGAATGTTGCCCATGGTAGCCCCGTTGCGCAGCAATGTGCCGTCGGGCATGACTGTGAACGGGGTGGGATCACCCTGGGTCGTGTGCACGACTCCCTGGTCGTTGAGGTGGTACTCGGTGCCGTCGGCGTCGGTGAGCAGCCACCTGCCGTCGGTCGTGAGTCCAACGCCTTGTTGGTTGTTGGGCTGCCCGATCCCGCCGGGATAGTGGTCGATGAGGACCGTGAGCCGGTTTGTGTCGCGGTCGTGCACCATGCAGCCGTCGATGACGGACGCGCCGTCGCCGCCTTCACCCGGCGAAGCGATGACGGTGATCGGCTGCTGCCAGGTGCGACCCCCGTCCACGCTGCGGCGGACGACGAAATCGATGTGGTTGGGGCTGTCGTTGGCGCTGGTGGTGCGCCGGTCCGCGCCGGCGATCATGACCCCCGACGGGAGGGTCATCAGAACGGGGATCCGATAGCTGGCCGCCCCGTCCAGCCCTCGATCGAAGACGGCTGTGGTGGTCAACGGGTCGGTTCCAGCGAGCAGTTTGAGCTGGCTGTCGTTGAGGGGTGTGGCGTAAATGCCGCCCTGCTGCACCTCGCCCCACAGTCGTCGGCCGGCGGTGTCCTGGCCGATGACGACGGAGTCGATGTCGCCGGCGTCGGCGAAGAAGGCCTGACCCGGCAGATGGCCGACCCGGTAGCCGTCCACGTACAGATCGACGGCGCCGGCGGTGGTGGTGACGGCGCAGTCGTGCCATTGACCGTCCACCCAGTCGCCCCTGGCCGCGAACGTGCGCCAGGTGGACTCACTGACCCGCACAGCCCAGGTCAGGCCGCGCTGGTCGATGGTGAGTCTCACCCTTTCGACTCCATTGCGGGAGGCGGCCAGCAAGGTTCCTTCCTGCCCCGGTCCGCGCACTCTGTAGCGGACTCGTACGGAGCCTTCGGTGAGGGGGGAGACCCGGGCTGTGTCGAAGTCGTCCAGGTGGTTGGCGGCGAACTCGACCAGCGCCACGGGCCGGTGAGCACGGCCGAGTACGGCCTGGGCGGTGGGAACGGACTCGTCGATGCTCAGGTTCCGGACCTCGAGCGTGCCGGAGCCCTGGACGAGTCTGAGGTCGGTGCCCAGCGCGGCGCAGAACACGTCGACCGTACCGGCGAACACCTGGTAGCCGTCGACGTAGAGCCTGGTGCCGCCCTCGTCAACGGCGACGGTGGCTGTGTGCCACGCGCCGTCGGCCGCGTTGGTGACGTCCTCGACCTCGAGCAGGGCGGTCCGGGCGTCAGTCACCACCTCGTAGTGCAGCCGTCTGTGGCGCAGGCGCAGTGTGCAGCAACCGTTGCTGCCGTGCAGGGCGAACAGTGTGCCGTCGAGGGTGCTGCGGAACTCCAGTCGGACGTTGCCCCGGGTAAGGCTGGCAGTTGCCCTGCCGAGGCGCTTGCCGGCGTCGTTCATCGTGTTCGGTTCTCCTTCGTGGATGCGACGAACCAGGACGTAATGGTCGTCGGGTGGGTGATGGCTGTGCCGACGACGACCGAGTGGGCGCCGGCCTGGAGGGCGCGCACGACGTCTGCGGGGGTGTGGTACCGGCCTTCCGCCACGATGGGAACGCCCAGGTCCGCGGCAGTCAGTTGCTCGACCAGTTCGAGGTCCGGGCCGGACGTCGGGGTCCGTTCGCCGGTGTAGCCGGCGAGGGTGGTGCCGATGATGTCGACCCCCGCTTCGGCAGCATCGAGGGCGTCGTCGACGGATCCGCAATCGGCCATCACCACGGTGGGCCCGTCGGCCTTCAGGGATCGGAGGGTCTGCGTCAACGTGCGGCCGTCCGGGCGGGCACGCCGGGTGCCGTCCAGAGCGACGATGTCCGCCCCTGCGCTGCGGACGGCGCGGGCGTGGGCGAGGGTGGGGGTGATGAAGACCGGCGCGGAGCCGTCCTTCCAGAGGCCGATCAGGGGTGCGGAGGTGCGACGTCGGATGAGTTCGATGTCGGCAAGGCCTTGGGCCCTGATGCCGACCGCGCCGCCCAGCAGGGCCGCCTCGGCCAATTGTGCCATCGTCTCGGGGTGTCGCATGGGCTCGCCGGGATAGGCCTGGCAGGACACCACCACCCCGCCGGCCAGCCGAGTCAGCAGGTCAGTCATGGTTCCCCGTTCGGCTTCTCGCGAAGGCGGCGGCGCCCACCAGCGCGGCCGAGGCGCCGAGGTGGGCGGACTGGATGCGGACGGGGCGAGCGACCGGTAGTGCCTCCTGTGCCGCGGTCCGCAGCAACGGCCCCCACCAGAGCTCTCCCGAGTCCGCCAGGCCGCCGGTGACCACGACGATGTCGGGGTCGAGAAGGTTGACCCAGCCGCCGATGGCACGCCCCAGGGCGGCGCCGGAGCGCTCCAGGCAGGCGGCGGCGTCCGGATCGCCAGCGGTCGCCGCAGCGGCCAGGTGCTTGGCGTCGGGGAAACGGCCGCCTGACGCACTGACCAGGCCGCTGCCGGACGCCAGGCATTCCAGGTGACCCTCGCCACCGCACGAGCAGCGCAGTCCAGCGGCCTCCGGGCAAGGCGCGTGGCCGAGGTGGCCCGCGCAATGGTGGGCGCCGGTCAGCAGACGGCCGGCGTGGACGATCCCCCCACCCAGGCCGGTACCGGCAGCCACCAGGAGTAGCGACTCGGCGTCCGTGGCGATTGCCTCGCCGAGGGCGTGCGCGTGCACGTCGTTCAGCACATAGGTCGGGCGACCCACGCGTGCCGTCACCTGATCGGCAACGCGCGTGCCGGCCCAGTCCCGCAGCAGGTCGGTCGCGTAGACCACCACCCCCCGCTTGGAGTCGATCACACCCGCCGCTGCGACGGCGACCGCGCTGACGGAGGGGTCGTCGAGCTGGTGCACCAACTCGACGGCGGTGTTCACGATGGCTTGGGGACCGTGCCGGGCGGGGGTGGTGGCGGTGCGGAGACCGACGACTCCACCCGCGGAGTCGACGCGCGCCGCAGCGGTCTTGGTTCCGCCGATATCGACGGCGATGACGGTCATGCTCGCGGACCGACCTCTTCCAGGATCTGCCGGATGGTGTGCAGGTCGCGTTCGTCGAGAGCATCGAACGGCTCGGGCTGCTGGTTGCTGTCGATCACGCCCATGGACCACAGGGCGGTCCGGAAGGCGCCCACCCCCGCGCCCCAGCCCTGCGCCGAGACAGGTGCGAGGCAGATCTCCATCAGTCGGGCGAGCCGGTCCTGGATCCTGCGCGCCCCCTCCCAATCGCCCACCTTGGCTGCCTGATCCAGGGCGACGAAACCTGCAGGGTCGACGTTGCCGAGGCCGGGCACGCTGCCGTGCGCGCCGGCCAGGTAGGCGCCGTCGACGCAGAACTCATGCCCCGTGAGGAGGGTGAGGGGTTCGCCTGCGTCGCTGTTCTTCAGGGCGAGGCGCCTGAAGGACACGTCGTCGCCGGATGAGTCCTTGACGCCGGTGATGGCGCCACGCAGGCCGAGGTCGACCAGCAGGTCGGGGTCGAGCTTGGTGTGCACGCACACCGGAATGTCGTAGGCGAACACTGGCACGTTGCTGCGTTCGCCGATGATCTCGAAGTGACGCCGCACCGTGTCCCGCGCGGTGATGGCGTAGAACGGGGCGGTTGCGACCACGGCGTCGACCCCGACCTGCTCGGCGGCCTTGATGTGTTGCAGGACGGGTGCGGTCTGGGTGTCGATGACCCCGGCCAGGACGGGCACCCGGCCGGCGGCGATCCGGACGGCCTCGGCGAGAATCCGCTCGCGCTCCTGGGCGGTGGCAAAGACCACGCCACCGGTGGAGCCGAGGACGAACAATCCGTCAACTCCGTTGTCGATCAGCCGGTTGACCAGCCGTTCGAAGGAGGCGACGTCGAGCTGGCGGTTGTCGGTGAGCGGGGTGAGGACGGGCGGAATGACGCCCTGGAATGGACGGACTGACACGGTGGTGGTTCCTAGCTGTTCACTGTGACGGCGGGATTGTCGGGCAGGCTCTCGGGCGGTGGTGGCGGCTGCTCATCGCCGGCGACCGGATGGAGGCACCGGAATATGTGGGCCGCGTCGACGGTCTCGACGGCCGGCATCGTGGCGGCGCAGTCGGGTTGGGCACGCCAGCAACGCGGGTGGAAGGGGCAACCGGACGGCGGGTTCACCGAGGAGGGCACCGGCCCGGTCAGGCCGATCGGCTCGACCGGGTGCAGGATGCTGGGCGTGGCCGACAGCAGCGCTGCGGTGTAGGGGTGCCGGACCAGCGTCGGAATGACCCGGCGCGGAGCGGTCTCGACGATCCGGCCGAGGTACATCGTGACGATGCGGTCACTCATCCGCCGCACGGTCTGAATGTCGTGGGAGATGAAGACCAGGGAGAGGTTGAGGTCCTTCTTGAGGCGCAGCAGCAGGTTGAGGATCTGAGCCCGTACCGACACGTCCAGCGCCGACGTGGGTTCGTCGGCGACCAACAGCGAGGGCTCGAGGGCCAGGGCGCGACCGATGGCCACGCGCTGACGTTGCCCTCCCGACAGTTGCGACGGCAACGCGTCGGCGGCACTGCCGGGGAGTCCCACCAGGTCGAGCAGTTCCTTTACCCGGGCCTGCCGCTCGCGCGCGGTGCCCACACCCTGGATGTCGAGCGGGTCGCGCAGGATCGCGCGCACGGTGAGGCGCCTGTTCAGTGCCGTGGAGGCGTCCTGGAAGATCATGCCCACCTCGCGACCGAACTGATTGCGGCGCTCCGCGGGCTTCATCGCCCACAGGTCACGACCCCGGAACACGACCGAACCGTCATCGGGCCGGCGAAGGCCGACGATCACCTGGGCGAGGGTGGACTTGCCGCAGCCCGACTCGCCGACGATGCCGACGGTCTCGCCGGCTTCCACGGTCAGGTCGGCACCGGTGAGCGCGTAGACGGTGTCCTTGGTGAGCGGACGCTTGCCGGGGATGCGGTGCCGGACGTGAGCGTCGCGAACCTGGAGGACTGGGGTGGCGGTCATGCGGATGCCTCCTGCAGCAACGACGCGTGCGGATGGTGACAGGCGACCTGCTGGTCTCCGAGCACCGGGAGCAGGTCTGGAGCCGACGAGTGGCAGATCGAGGTGGCTGCGGGGCAGCGGTCACTGAACCGGCATCCGGAGGGGAAGTCCTTCGGGGAGGGGACGACGCCGCGGATCTGGGTGAGGGTGGCGTCGCCGGCCTCCAGCGAAAGCACCGACGACAGCAACCCTCTGGTGTAGTGATGCTGGGCATTGCCGACGACCTCGAAGGTGGCGCCGGACTCGGCGACCTGCCCGCCGTAGAGGACGACGACCCGGTCGGCGATGTCAGCCACCAGCGCCAAGTCGTGCGACACCAGGATCAGGGCGAAGCCGAGCTTCTCCTGCAGGTTCAGCAGCAGTTCCATCACCTGGGCCTGGACGGTGACGTCGAGGGCTGTGGTGGGTTCGTCGGCGATCACGAGTTGCGGGTCGCGGGAGAGCGCCATCGCGATCAGCACCCGCTGCCGTTGGCCGCCGGAGAGCTCGTGGGGGTACGCCTTGAGAGTGCGGTCCGGATCGAGGTTGACGAGTTCGAGCAGTTCCTCGGGGGTGCGGGTGCCGCCGCGCCGGCAGAACTGGCCGAGTTGTTGCTTGATCGTCATGGCTGGGTTCAGCGACGACAGGGCGTCCTGATAGATCATGGCGATCTGCCTGCCCATGATGCGTCGCCGTTCTCTGCTCGACAGGGTCAGCAGGTCGCGGCCGGCGAACTGGACTTCACCCGTGACCTCGGCCGTGCGAGGTTCCAACCCCATAATGGCGAGGGTGGTGAGGGACTTGCCGCACCCCGATTCGCCGATGAGCCCGAGCACCTCGCCGGGGTGCACGTCGAACGAGATGCCGTTGACGATGTCGACGCCGTTGTGGCGTCCCGGGAACCAGATTCTCAGCTCGTTGACCGACAGCACCGGTGGTTGGGTGGACGGCTGCCTGCGGTTGGCCGCGAGACGCGACCCGCTCGCGGCGAGCCCGGGCAGCTCGATGATCGGCTGGTCCAGGGTGCCGGCGCTCGCCGCGGCACTGGTGATGGCGGCGGGGTCCGGTGCGGTCGTGCGTGCCGAAGGCGCCGCCAGGGTGTCGGAGAAGCTCTCGGAGAGCACGTTGAGCGCGACGACGGTCACGAAGATCAGGAGACCGGGGAAGGTGGTGGCCCACCAGCCGCCCAGCATCAACAGGTCCTTGCCTTCGGCGATGACGCTGCCCCAGGAGGCGTACGGCTGCTGGACGCCGGCCCCGATGAACGACAGCGACGCCTCGAACACGATGGCGTCGGCCACCAGCACGGTGCAGAACACCAGCACAGGTGCTGCGCAGTTGATGGCGACGTGTCTGGCCACGATGTAGGGGGTACGAGCGCCGATGATCCGTTCGGCCGCCACGTAGTCCTCGCCGTACTGCTCGATGACGTTGGCGCGGACGATGCGGGTGACCGGCGGTATGTAGAGGAACCCGATGGCGATGATGAGCACGGGCAGCGAGCGCCCGAAGACCGCGACCAGGACGGCGGCGAGAGCGATGCCCGGGAAGGCCATCACCACGTCGAGGATCCGCATGATCACTTCATCGATGGCCCGTCTGCTGGTGGCGGCGATCGCACCCAGGACGGTGCCCGCCACCAGGGCGATGCCGGTGGCTCCCAGGCCGATGGCCAGGGACCAGCGGGCGCCCACGGCCAGCCGGGCCAGGATGTCGCGGCCCTGGGAGTCAAGCCCGAAGGGGTGCGCCCACGAGGGCGACTTGTCCGGCGTGACGGTCTGCAGGTTCGGGTCGATCCCGATCAGCAGGGGCCCGAAGATGGCGAACAGTGCGACCACGGCGATGATCGACACGGCGACCCAACCGGACACGGTGAGCGCACGGAACCGGATGCCGGGGCGGGCTAGCTTTTCGGTGAGCTTCCTTCTCATGCCTTCTGGCTCCTCAGCTTGGGATTGACCAACAGGGAGAGCACGTCGACGAGCAGGTTGACGACCACGAAGCCGAGGGCGATGGTCAGCACCGCGCCCTGCACGATGGCAGGCTCGTTGTTCTTGACGCCTTCGATCATCAGCCGGCCCATTCCGGGCAGGTTGAACATCTGCTCGATGACGACCGCGCCGCCCAGCAGGTAACCGACCCGCAGCCCCAGCACGTTGAGCGGGTTGATCAGCGCGTTGCGGAGCACGTTGCGGCCCACCACCACCCAGGGCGGCAGTCCACCACCCCGGGCGGTTCTGACGTAGTCCCGGTCGAGTTCCTCGACCATCGAGGTCCGGATGATCCGGGTCAGTTGCGCCGCCACCGGGAAGCCTAGAGAGAAGGCGGGCAGTGCCATCGTCCGCAGCCAACCGGTGACGGAGTCGGACGGGTTGATGTACCCGCCGGTCGGGAAGATCGCCCGATCGATCGCGAACCACTGGATGAGTAGGAGCGCCACCCAGAATGACGGGGCCGCCACGCCGAGCAGGCTGACGAAGCGGATCACCTGGTCGGGCCAGCGGTCACGGAAGATCGCCGAGATGATGCCGAGCACGAGGGCGACCACGACGGCGATGGCCAGACCCAGCAGGGTGAGCTGGACGGTCAACGGCAGGGCGGTAGAGATCATCGACGTGACCTGCTCGCCCGTCGCCAGGCTTCGGCCGAGTTGCCCCTGCGCGATGAGCAGCAGAAACCCGAAATACCGGACCAGGAACGGGTCGTTCAGACCGTGCTCCTCACGAAACTGATCCAACTGGTCGGGGGTCACCGGCGCGTCGGCGAAGACGGCGATCGCCGGGTCGGTCGCCGAGAACTGCATCACGGCGAAGACGAACAGCACGATGCCCAGCACCAGTGGCACCAGCGAGGCCAGCCTTCGTCCCAGGATTCTGAGGATGCTCATGGGTTGCACTCCATCGGGTGGGGCGGGGGTGGGGGGGGCGCGCCCCCCCCCCCCCCCCCCCCCGGGGGGGGGGGGGGCGCCGCGGCGGGATCCCCGTGGAACCCCGGCAGGCGACCCC
>NZ_JAPDHX010000001.1:602247-662776 GCF_025972045.1 Micropruina sonneratiae
CCCCTCCTTCGGCCCATGTTTTGTTGTTTGCCTTTTGGTTGCCCCACGTGGGGGGGGGGGGGGGGGGGGGGGCGCGCCAACCCCGCCCCCCCCCCACCTTCGGTCAGGCCTTACGCGTCGCGTTCAGCAGGTTGACACCGGGAATGTCGAGCGCCTGGACGCCGCCGATCTTGTTGGCATCCCAGGCCGTGAACAGCTTCATGTGCATCACCGGGTAGACGACGGCCTCGTCGGCGATGGTGTCGAGGGCAATGTTCATCTTCTTGGTGGCCTCGCTCTCGGAGGTGGCCCGCAGGGCCGCGTCCAACTGCTCCATCAAGGCCTTGTAGTCGGACGTGTCCGACCACTTGTTCCAGGGCATGAACTGGCTGGTGGGGGAGTAGAACCAGCGCACGTTCAGGTCGGGATCGATCCCGAACTGGTTGGGGTTGCCCGAGAAGGTCACCACGTCGGCGTCGTCGCCCGCAGCCAGCTTGGAGTTGAACTGCGCGGTCTCCACGACATCCAGGGTCGTCTCGACGCCGATGGCATCCCAGCTCTCCTTGATGGTGTTCACCGCCACCTTCGTCCACGAGATGTTCGTGGACATCAGCCGGATCTTGATCGGCGTCGAAACGCCGGCCTGCTTGAGCAGGGCCTTGGCCTTCTCCTGGTTGTAGGTGTACTGGGTGTTGGCCTTGTTGTAGTACGGGCTGGACTCCTGCAGGAAGGAGGTTGCCGGCGTCCCCTGACCGGAGATGGACACGTCGATGAGCTTCTCGGTGTCGATAGCGGTGCGGAGCGCCTGCCGGACCAGCTTGTTGTCGAACGGCGCCTTGCTGGTGTTGAAGGCCAGCCCCAGCATGTTCATGCTGTCCTTGCCCTCGACGGTGAGCCCGCGCTGCTTGAGCTGATCGAGGCCGTCGGTGGGGATGTTGTCGGAGATCTGCACCGGATCGGAAGCGGCCGTCAGGGAGGCGAGCCGCGCGGCCGGGTCGACCGCGACATTCCATTGCAGTTGCTTGACGGTCGGCTTGAGCGGGCCGTTGTAGGTGTCGGCGAGGACGAGCCTGGTGAACGAGGTGTCCTCGTGGGCGGCGACCTTGTAGGGGCCCGAGCCGAGGGCGTTCTTACCCTGGGCCAGGAAGCTCGCGTCCTTACCCTCGAACACGTGCTTCGGCATGATCTTCACGATCGAGAAGCGCTGGAGCGCGTAGGTGAAGGGGAACTTCATGTTGATCTGGACGGTCTGATCGTCGACCTTGTTCACCGAGTCGAGCCAGTCGGAGAAGAATCCGGTGGTGATGATCTTCGACGCCGGATCCAGCACCCTGCCGAAGCTGAACACTACGTCGTCGGCGGTGACGGGCTGACCGTCCTGCCACTTGGCGCCGTCGCGCAGTTTGACCGTCCACGTCTTCGACGTCAGTTCATCGTCAGTGGGCAGCGCGGCGGCGAGAGCGGCGTAGGGTTTCCGGGTCACGGCCTCGGCATCCCACAGGGCCTCATAGATGTGGTTCTGCGCCGCCATGGCGAAAGCGGAACCGGTGTTCAGCGGATCCCAGCTGCTGTTGTTGTTGTAGCCGATCGAAACCTCGATCCGCTCCGCTGCGGGCACGTCGTCCACATTGACGCTCGATGCCGGCCCGCTACAGGCAACAAGAGCGAGCAGCAGCCCGCTGACAGCTGCTCCCCGGCCCAGGCGGCGGGTTGTCGCACTCATACACACTCCTCGACGAGTTGATCTGATGACAATCATCGGACGTCCGATGTTGTATGTCAGATACTCGCATCGATACGATGCAGTGGTCAACTGAGCCCGCAAAGTCTGCGGAACAAAGGAGTATGAATGGCTGCCACCCCCGACACCGCCGGCGCTGCGCTGAACGGCTCTGTGCGGGGCCACCTGTCCGTTGCTGACCTGATAAAGAGCTACATCCTCGACAAGCATCTGAAACCCGGCGATCCGATGCCCACCGAAGCGGAACTGTCGCAGCTTCTGGGCATCAGCCGATCGAGTGTGCGCGAAGCCGTCAAGACGCTGAGTTCTCTCGACATCGTCGAGGTGAGGCACGGTCACGGTACGTTCGTGGGGCGAATGTCCCTCACCGCGATGGTCCAATCGCTGGCGTTCCGTGGACTGCTCAGCCCCAAGGACGATCAGCACGTGCTCAGCGACCTTGTCGACCTGCGCGAACTGCTGGAGTCGAGCCTTGCCTCCGCCTTCATTCACAACCTGCAGCGGCCGGCGGTGCTCACCCTTCGCCGACTGGCGGCCACCATGAGCGAGAAGGCCGCACGATCAGAGGAGTTCACCGCCGAAGACCGCGACTTCCACATGGTGCTGATGGAAGCCAGCGGCAACGCCCTCGCAGTCCAGCTCACCGGCGCCTTCTGGGACGTGCACTCCATCGCGCTCAATCAGCTGGGGGCGCCGAGCGATCTGGTCCAGACCGCCGAGGCGCACGCCGCCATCATCGACGCCATCGAGTTCGGCGACGAGCAAGCCGTCAAGAAGGCCATCGTCGACCACTACAGCCCCGTCCGACGACGGATGGCTCGGGCCGTCGGCGACGACTGAGGCGCCGCACGCGACTGCGGCGGGTTGCGCGTCGCGGTGTCCACCTGGGAGTCGGTGACAGTGTTCGGACGCCTGGACGGCGCCTGCCCGAGGGGGCCCGCGGCATAGACTGACGGTCCCGCTGCTAGGAGTTGATGCCTCGATGACCTCGTCCGACCTGACCCCGTCCGGCGTCCCCGCGCCGTTCGCGACCCTCGGTCTCACCTTCGACGACGTCCTGCTCCAGCCGAACGCCAGCGACGTCATCCCGTCCGCGGCTGACACCTCGACGCAGTTGTCGAAACGCATCCGGGTGAACATCCCGCTGATCAGCGCGGCCATGGATACCGTCACCGAGGCCCGGATGGCGATCGCGATGGCCCGTGAGGGCGGCATGGGAATCCTGCACCGCAACATGCCCGCCGACGAGCAGGCGTCCCAGGTCGACCGGGTGAAGCGGTCCGAGGCCGGCATGGTCGACCAGCCGATCACCATCACCGCCGACCGCACCATCGGTGAGGTGGACGAGCTGTGCGGCAAGTTCCGCATCTCGGGCGTCCCGGTGGTGGACGCCGACGGCAAGCTGCTCGGCATCGTCACCAACCGCGACATGCGCTTCGAGGACGACCCGAGCCGTCGCGTCGCCGACGTGATGACACCGATGCCGCTGGTGACCGGCTGGCCGGGCATCACCAGCGAGGAGGCGTTGCGGCTGCTCGCCCGACACAAGATCGAGAAGCTGCCGCTGGTCGACACCGACGGCACGCTGCGCGGCCTGATCACCCTGAAGGACTATGTGAAGTCCGACAAGTACCCGCTCGCCTGCAAGGACGAGCAGGGCCGGCTGCGGGTCGGTGCGGCGGTTGGCTTCTTCGGTGATTCCTGGCAGCGGGCGATGCTGCTCGTGGAGGCCGGGGTGGACGCCGTCATCGTCGACACCGCACATGGCCACTCCACCGGGGTGCTCGACATGATCGCCCGGCTCAAGGCCGAGCCCGCCGCGAAGGACGTCGACATCATCGGCGGCAACGTGGCGACCTACGCCGGGGCGTCCGCCCTGGTGGACGCCGGCGTCGACGGCGTCAAGGTGGGCGTCGGACCGGGCTCGATCTGCACCACCCGGGTGGTGGCGGGCGTCGGCGTCCCGCAGGTGACCGCCATCCACGATGTGGCCCGCGTCTGCCGGCCGGCCGGGGTGCCGGTGATCGGCGACGGCGGCCTGCAGTATTCGGGCGACATCGCCAAGGCGCTCGTGGCCGGCGCCGACACGGTGATGCTCGGCTCGCTGCTGGCCGGCTGCGACGAGAGCCCCGGCGAGCTGGTGTTCATCAACGGCAAGCAGTACAAGTCCTACCGGGGGATGGGTTCGCTGGGTGCCATGGCGGCGCGCGGACGCCGGGCGTCCTACTCCAAGGACCGCTACTTTCAGGGCGATGTGACCTCCGACGACAAGCTGATCCCCGAGGGGATCGAGGGCCAGGTCGCCTACCGCGGGCCGCTGGCCGCGGTGGCCTACCAGCTGGTGGGGGGCCTGCGGCAGTCGATGTTCTACACCGGCGCCGCCACCGTCGAGCAGCTGCACGAGCGCGGCAGGTTCGTCCGGATCACGTCGGCCGGCCTGCGCGAGTCGCATCCCCACGACATCCAGATGACCGTCGAGGCGCCGAACTACTCGACGCCCGACTGAGCCGGTAGTTTCCTGCCCTGACGACACTCCGACCATGACACTCCCATAAGGCGAAGGAGCCAGCCGATGATCGAGATCGGGCGATCCAAGCGTGCCCAGCAGGTGTACTCGTTCGACGACATCGCCATCGTGCCCACCCGGCGCACCCGGCACATCGAGGACGTCCGGCTGAACTGGACGATCGACGCGCTCACTTTCGATTTCCCGATCGTCGCGGCGCCGCAGGATTCGGTGATGTCGCCGGCCACCGCGAGCGCGTTCGGCAAGCTCGGCGGGTTGGGAGTGCTCAACCTGGAGGGGCTGTGGACCCGCTACGAGGACCCAGAGCCGCTGCTGGCCGAACTCGCCGAGATCGAGGATCCCCTGGCCGCCACCCAGCGGATGCAAGCGCTGTACGCCAAGCCGATCCAGGGCGAGCTGATCACCCAGCGGCTGGCCGAGATCCGCGAGACC
Source organism: Micropruina sonneratiae (assembly GCF_025972045.1). Taxonomy (GTDB): domain Bacteria; phylum Actinomycetota; class Actinomycetes; order Propionibacteriales; family Propionibacteriaceae; genus Micropruina; species Micropruina sonneratiae. The sequence continues at coordinate 606,927 of NZ_JAPDHX010000001.1, forward strand.
GGGGCGCCGGTGGCGGGGGCGCTGTCGCCGGAGAACTGTCGGCCGTTCGCCTCGGTGGTCGAGAAGGCCGGGGTCGACTTCTTCGTCATCCGGGGTACCACGGTGTCGGCCGAGCACGTCAGCAACACCGTCGAGCCGCTCAACCTCAAGGAGTTCATCTACGCCCTCGACGTGCCGGTCATCGTCGGCGGCTGCGCCACCTATTCGGCGGCCCTGCACCTGATGCGGACCGGGGCGGCCGGCGTCCTGGTCGGCTTCGGCGGCGGCGCCACCAAGCGCACCCGCAACGTGCTGGGTGTCGAGGTGCCGATGGCGTCCGCGCTCGCCGATGTGGCCGAGGCCCGGCGCGACTACATGGACGAGTCCGGCGGTCGCTACGTGCACGTGATCGCCGACGGGGCGTTGGGCCGTTCGGGTGACATCGCCAAGGCGCTGGCCTGCGGCGCGGACGCCGTCATGGTCGGCTCGCCGCTGGCGCGGGCGTCCGAGGCGCCCGGTCACGGCTACCACTGGGGGCCGGAGGCGTGGCACCCCACCCTGCCGCGCGGCGAGCGGGTCCGGTTCGGGGCGATCGGCACCCTCGAGCAGATCCTGCACGGCCCCTCGCACACCCCCGACGGCACGATGAACCTGGTAGGTGCCCTGCGCCGCGCGCTTGCCACCTGCGGCTACACCGAGGTCAAGGAGTTCCAGCGGGTCGAGGTCGTCGTCCACGCCTGAGCCGGTGGCCGTCGGCTGCGCCGGCGACGCTTCGCCGGCCCTCCACCCCTCGTCATCCCGGGCTGGGTCCGGACCTCGTGCCGGTCTTTTCATCGCATGCGGGTATACCGATTTTCGACGTCGATGACCATGTAAGCGCTTCCATCGCCGTCCGGGGAGATCGACGTCGAAAATCGGTATATCAACCGGCGGTGATATTCGCCCCGGTCGCCTCGGGCCCAGAGGTGGGATCAAGACAAGAGGCCAGCCGCACACTGCCCGTTAGGATTCGACCCATGAGCGCACCGCACCCGGAACTGGCCAGGCTGCGGGGCAGCATCGACAATCTGGACGCCGCCCTGGTCTGCCTGTTGGCGGAGCGTTTCAAGATCACCCAGCGGGTGGGGGAGTTGAAGGCCGACCTGGGGTTGCCGCCGGCGGATCCGGAACGCGAGGCCGAGCAGATCGAGCGGCTGCGGCAACTCGCCCACGACGCGAACCTCGACCCCGAGTTCGCCGCGAAGTTCCTGACCTTCATCGTGTCCGAGGTGGTGCGGCACCACGAGCAGATCGCCCGCGGGGCGTCCTGAGGGTGGCGGTGACCATCCGGCCAGCGACGGCGGCGGACCGGGCGGCACTGGCCGCCGTCGAACAGGCGGCCGACACCCTGTTCGACGGCGTCATCACGCTGCCGTCGGGCACCGCAGACCTGGCGGCACCGGGTTTCGTCCTCGTCGCCGTTGGCCGCGACGATCGTCCGGTCGGGTTCGTCCAGGTGCTCGAACAGGACGCCCGCTTCCACCTGGAGCAGCTCAGCGTCCACCCCGACGCCCAGCGGCGGGGGATCGGGGCGGCACTGCTGGACGCCGCCGAGCAGGCCGTGATCGCCGCGGCGGCTCGGTCATCACCCTGCGCACCTTCGCCGACGTGCCCTGGAACGCGCCCTTCTACCGCTCACACGGGTTCGTCGAGGCCGAGCTGCCGGTGGCGCTGGCCGCTCTTCAGGACGCCGAGCGCGGCTGGGGCTGCTGGCCGCCGGGCGTCGGGTCACCCCTGCCAAGCAGGTCGCGCCGGACGTCGTCCCGTGGCCGGCGACCAGCGTGCTGCCGCTGCGCGACGGGGTGGGAGGGCTGGAGGTGTTCGTGCAGTTCCGCGCGTCCACGATGGACTTCGCCGCCGGGGCGGTGGTGTTCCCCGGTGGGCGGGTGCTGACCGGCGAGGTGCCGGTCGCCGTCCCCGAGTCGCACGCCGTGGCCTGGGCCGCCACGGATCTGCCGGACGCCGGGGTGCTGGCGGCCGCGGCGATCCGCGAGGTCGCCGAGGAGTGCGGGGTGATCCTGCGCGCCGACGACCTGGTGCCCTGGGACGACTGGGTCACCCCGCCCGGCGGGCGTCGCCGCTTCGATGTCGCCTTCTACCTCACAGCCGCCCGGCCCGATCAGGACTGGCGCAACACCACCACCGAGGCGGTTCGCACCGGTTGGGAGCGACCGGGCGGGCTGCTGGCCGACGCCGACCGCGGGCTGCTGCGACTGATGCCGCCCACCCGCACCCTGCTCAGCGAACTGACCGCGCTGCCGACGGTGGCGGTGGCGCTGGCGTCGGCGCCAGAGATCCGGCCGGTGCTGCACGATGCGGGACGCCCCCGGCTACGGTCCTGACCCGCCGGCGGCGGTGTCGACAGGGTCACCGGGCACGGCCCCGGCGGCCGCGGTGTGTGCCGCCAGGCTCTCCCGGGCGAGCCGGATCACGTCCTGCCGGAGCGAATCGGGGCTGAGCAGACGGGCGTCCCCGCCGTGGGCCAGCACGATGGCCAACGCCGCCTTGGCGGCCCGGAACGACAGCTCGAGCACCGGCCAGCCGCCGTCGGTGCCGACGCGGTCGATGGTGCTGCCGGCCGCCAACTGGAAGCGGGCGTGCGAACAGAAGAAGTCGACGACGTCGGGGTGGACGGCGACGGTGATCCGCCAGGGCCGGGCGCCCTGCTCGAAGCGGGACCGCTGCCGCTCCCAGGCCTGCGCCAGGTCGAAGCCGTCCGGCAGGACGGCAGGTTCGTCGAGCACCTCGGCGGCCACGATGCGCGACACCCGGTAGGTGCGGGATTCGCCGGCCCGGCCGGCCAGCAGGTACCAGCGACCCGTGTTCTCGACCAGACCGTAGGGATCGACCGTGCGGACCGACGGCGCCGTATCGTCGTCGGCCTCGGAACCGGACCGGTAGCTGAGCATCACCCGGCGCCTACGGGTGGCGGCGTCGCGCAGTTCGGGGAGCAGCGGCACCTGTTCGGCGGCGTCGAACCAGCGCCGACGGTCGACCATCACCACCGAGGCCAGCGCCTCGGCCCTCTCCAGCGCCGGGGCGGGAACGGTCGCGGACAGCTTCGTCAATGCCGAGCTCAACTCGCCGCCCAACCCGAGCTCGGTGGCCGCGGTGCCCGACGTCCAGGCGAACAGCGCCTGCGCCTCGCCCGGGCTCAGCCCCGACACCTCCGTCCGGTACCCCTCCAGCAGGGCGCAACCGCCACCGCGGCCACGGTCGGTGTAGACGGGGACGCCTGCCGCCGACAACGCCTCCATGTCGCGCAGCACCGTCCGCTCGGAGACCTCGAGCAGTTCCGCGATCCGGCGGGCCGGCAGCCGGCCGTGCCGGCGCAGCAGCGCCAGCAGTTGCAGCAGTCGATCGGCGCGCATGCGGACGAGTCTCGCAGAAATACCTGACAAGAGATGTCAGGTTAGGCCGCGAGGCTGGTTCCATGACTGAAACCCAGACCGTGCCGGACACCCGGCCCCTGTTGTCCAAGGCCCTCGACCAGGTCACCTGGCTCATCGAGGCTGTCGAGGTAGCCGACCTCGTCCGTCCCACCCCGTGTTCCGAGTGGAGTGTCCGCGACCTGCTCAGCCACCTGGTCGCGATCGACACCCGCATCGCGCACGTCGCGGGTGGCGGCCACTTCGCCGAGGTTCCGACCAGCGTCACCGGCATCGCCGACGACGGCTGGGCCGACGCCTGGCGCACCGGGTTGGTCACGGTGCGGAACTCCGTCGGCGGCCCCGACGTGCTGGGTCGTACCTGGCAGCACCCGGCGGGCGACATGCCCGGCTTCCAGGCGATCGCCATCTACGCCAGCGAGTTCGCCGTGCACGGCTGGGATCTTGCGCGTGCGTTGGGCCGCGACGCCGACCTCGACGAGGCCCTGGCGGCCGCGCTGGTGGGCCCTATCACCGGTGCCCTCCCGGCGCAGCCGCGCAACCTGCCGCAGATCCCGTTCGGCCCGGTGGTCGAGGTGCCGGCCGACGCCGCCCCCTACGCCCGGCTGGTCGGCTGGGTGGGGCGCGACCCGCAGTGGCGGGCCGACTGAACGGCAGTCCGCACCCCTCGGTGAGTCGGCGCACTCCATCGGTGCCCGCGAACTGGTTCGCGGCGGCGCGATCAGGCGATGATGTCGCCGGCGGTCATGTGGGCCGGTATGCCGGTCACCACCGACCCCGGCGGCACGTCCTTGACCACCAGCGCGTTCGCGCCCACCTTGGCGCCGTCGCCGACGGTGATCGGGCCGATGATCTTGGCGCCCGCACCGAGCAGGACGCCGTCGCCGATCGTCGGGTGCCGCTTGAACCGGCCGCGGGAACGGCCGCCCAGGGTGACCTGGTGGTACATCAGCACGTCGTCGCCGATCTCGGCCGTCTCGCCGATCACCACACCGTTGCCGTGGTCGATGAAGAAGCGGCGTCCGATCACCGCGCCGGGGTGGATCTCCACCTGGGTCAGCGTGCGCGAGACCTGTGACAACAGCCGCGCGACCGGTCGGAGCGCCGGCGAGGCCAGCCAGAGCCGGTGGCACAGCCGGTGCGCCCACACCGCGTGGACGCCGGGGTAGGCCAGCGCGACCATCAGCTTGCTGTGGGCGGCCGGGTCCTCGCGCAGGGCGGTCTCGAGGTCCTCGTTGAGCCGGAACCAGGCCGCCGATGCCAGTGCGCGCACATCCATCGCCCCATCCAAGCAGCTTCGGCCCGGCCGGCGGGAGGCGTCCGGAACGCCGAGCGGGCCCCGTCGTGAACGACGGGGCCCGCTGGGCTCGAGCGCGACGGTTGCTCAGTCCATCAGGTCCGAGTACAGGATCGTCGACAGGTAGCGCTCACCGAACGACGGGATGATCACCACGATCAGCTTGCCGGCGTTCTCTTCACGGGCGGCCAGTTCGCCGGCCGAAGCCAGCGCGGCGCCCGAGCTGATGCCCACCAGCAGACCCTCCTGCGCGGCGGCCAGCCGGGCGTACTCGACGGCCGTCTCGGCGTTCTGCGGGATGATCTCGTCGATGACCGACTGGTCGAGGATCTCCGGGATGAAGTTGGCGCCGATGCCCTGGATCTTGTGCGGGCCCGGCTTGCCCCCCTCGAGGATCGGCGATTCCTTGGGCTCGACGGCGATCATCTTCACCTCGGGCTTGCGCTCCTTCAGCACCTGGCCGACACCCGAGATGGTGCCGCCGGTGCCGATGCCGGCCACCACGAAGTCGACCTTGCCGTCGGTGTCGTTCCAGATCTCCTCGGCGGTCGTCTTGCGGTGGATCTCGACGTTGGCGGGGTTCGCGAACTGGCGGACCAGCACAGCACCCTCCTCGGCGCCGATCGCCTCGGCCCGCGAGACGGCGCCCTTCATGCCCTCGGGGCCGGGGGTCAGCACCAGCTCGGCGCCGAAGGCGCGCAGCAGGGCGCGGCGCTCCTTGCTCATCGTCTCCGGCATGGTCAGCACCACCCGGTAGCCGCGGGCTGCACCCACCATCGCCAGCGCGATGCCGGTGTTGCCCGACGTGGCCTCGACGATGGTGCCGCCGGGCTTGAGCTGACCGGACGCCTCGGCGGCGTCGATCATCGCCACACCGATCCGGTCCTTGACCGAGTTGGCGGGGTTGTAGAACTCGAGCTTGCCGACCACCGTCGCCTTGGTGTCACCGAAGATCCGGTTCAACTTCACCAGCGGGGTGCGCCCCACGAGTTCGGACACGTTCTCATAGATCTGCATGCAGCTTCCTCACTACTGGGCGGTGCGGGGGTCTCCCGCGTTCACAAACGTCCGTCGCCAAAAATATCACCATTGGCAACCCTAGACTGACGTCCCATGAGCCACGAGCACGAGCTGGTCCTGGTCGTCGACTTCGGCGCCCAGTACGCACAGCTGATCGCCCGGCGGATCCGCGAGGCGCGGATCTACTCCGAGATCATTCCGCACACCACGCCCGTGGCCGAGATCATCGCCCGCCGCCCCAAGGCGATCGTGCTTTCCGGCGGCCCGCAGTCGGTGTACGCGGCGGGTGCCCCCCAGGTCGATCCGGCGCTGTTCGACACCGGAGTGCCCACCTTCGGGATGTGTTACGGCTTCCAGGCGATGGCCCAGGCGCTGGGCGGCGACGTCCGCCGTACCGGACTGTCGGAGTTCGGCCGCACGCCCGTCCATGTGGCCGAGAACGCCGGCGCGCTGCTCGGTGACATGCCGCCCAACTTCCGGGCCTGGATGAGCCACGGCGACGCGGTCTACGCGGCCCCACCCGGCTTCCTGTGCCTGGCGAACTCCGACGGCTCGCCGGTCGCCGCCTTCGAGGATCTCGCGCGCGGCCTCGCTGGCGTCCAGTGGCACCCCGAGGTGGGTCATTCGGAGTTCGGCCAGGTCGTGCTCGAGAAGTTCCTGGTCGACATCGCCGGCTGCCGCCAGGACTGGACGCCGGCCAACATCGTCGACGACTCGGTCGCCGCCATCCGCGCCGCCGTCGGCGATGCGCAGGTGCTGTGCGCGCTGTCCGGCGGGGTGGACTCCGCGGTGGCGGCGGCACTGGTGCAGAAGGCGATCGGCGACCAGCTGACCTGTGTCTTCGTCGACCACGGCCTGCTGCGCAAGGACGAGGCCGAGCGGGTCGAGCGGGACTTCGTCGCCGTCACCGGCGTCGACCTGGTGGTGCGCAAGGAGGCCGACCGCTTCCTCGGTGCGCTGGACGGCGTCAGCGACCCCGAGACCAAGCGCAAGATCATCGGCCGCGAGTTCATCCGCACCTTCGAGGACGCCGCCCGCGCGCTGAACGCCGAGAAGGACATCGAGTACCTTGTCCAGGGCACGCTCTACCCGGACGTCGTCGAGTCCGGCGGCGGTGAGGGCGCGGCGAACATCAAGAGCCACCACAATGTCGGCGGCCTGCCCGACGACCTGCAGTTCACTCTGATCGAGCCGCTGCGCACGCTGTTCAAGGACGAGGTGCGTGCCGTCGGCACCGAGCTGGGACTGCCCGACGACATGGTCTGGCGGCACCCCTTCCCGGGCCCGGGTCTGGCGATCAGGATCATCGGCGCGGTGACCAGGGAGCGGCTCGACCTGCTGCGCGAGGTGGACGCCATCGCCCGCGCCGAACTCACCGAGGCCGGGCTCGACCGCGACATCTGGCAGTTCCCGGTGGTGCTGCTGGCCGAGGTCCGCTCGGTCGGGGTGCAGGGCGACGGCCGCAGCTACGGGCACCCGGTGGTGCTGCGTCCGGTGACCAGTGAGGACGCCATGACCGCGGACTGGGGGCGGTTGCCGTACGACCTGCTGGAGCGCATCTCCACCCGGATCACCAACGAATGCCGGGAGGTCAACCGGGTGGTGCTCGACATCACCTCGAAGCCGCCGGGCACGATCGAGTGGGAGTAGCCGGGCGCCCTCCGGGGGCCGGGGCCGACCTCCGCTAGGGTGCCAGCACCGGCACCGGGCGAGTGACCGAGGCGCCGGCTCGAGGAGGGGACGCGGTGCAGCGGCCAAGCATGCGGGAGCGGCTGCGGTACGCCTTCGACAACGTGATGTCGCGGGGGACGGTCGCGATCATGGGCCTGCTGGCCCTCGCCACCGTCGGTTTCGTCTTCGCCGTCGCGGTGCTCGTGATGGTGCTGAAGGCGTTCCCCGACGACGCCGACGACGGTGACTTCTGGGACGTCGTGTGGGGCAACCTGATGCGCACCCTCGACCCCGGCACGATGGGCGCCGACGCCGGGTGGGGGTTCCGGCTGCTGATGCTGCTGGTCACCGTCGGCGGCCTGATCATCGTCGCCAGCCTGATCGGCATCGTCTCCGGCGCCTTCGACGACAAGATGGCGCAGTTGCGCAAGGGTCGCAGCCGGGTCATCGAGTCCGGCCACACCCTGATCCTGGGCTGGTCGCCGCAGCTGTTCCTGCTCATCGGCGAGATCTGCCGCGCCAACGCCGGGGGGAGCGGCCGGCATCGTGCCATCGTCGTGCTCGCCGCGCAGGACAAGGTCGCGATGGAGGACGCCATCCGTGAGAAGGTCCCGCATACGGGCCGCACCCGGATCATCTGCCGCACCGGGGACCCCACCTCACCCGCCGACCTGCAGCTCGGCAGCCCGCTGGCGGCCCGCAGCATCGTGGTGCTCAGCGGTGACCAGTCCGACCCGGACGCCGCCGCGATCAAGACCGCCCTGGCCCTCACCCACGCCCTGCCCGAGGGCGCCGGGGTGCCGATCGTCGCGGCGCTGGCCGACCCCGACAATCTGGACGCCGCACGGCTGGTCGGCCGTGAGGCGTCCCGCTGGCTGCCGGCCAGCACCCTGGTCCACCGGCTGACCGCCCAGACCTGCCGGCAGCGCGGGTTGTCGACCGTCTACGCCGACCTGCTCGACTTCGCCGGCGACGAGCTGTACTTCGCCGAGCTGCCCGAGCTGGTCGGGACCAGCTACGCGGAGGCGCTCGTCCGATTCGCCGACAGCGCCGTGCTCGGCATCGTCCGCGGCTCGTCCATCATGCTCAACCCGGCCGGCGAGGTCCTGCTGGCCGAGGGCGACCAGCTGGTGGTGCTGGCACGCGATGCGGCCCCGATCCGGCTCAGCAAACCGGGCCGGAGCGACCCCGACGCGCTCGGCGTTCTGCGGTCGTCACCGCCGACGCCCGAGCACACCCTGATCATCGGCCAGCGGGCCGGTCTGCAGGAGGTGTTGAGCGAACTCGTCGACTACCTGCCCGAGGGCTCCCAGGTGTGCGTGGTGGCCGGCGACGAGCGGATGCTGTCGCTGGCGGCACCCGAGGCGGTCGAGGTGCAGGTGGTGATCGGCGACACCACGAGCAGGACGCTGCTGTGGTCGCTGGAACTGGCCCAGTACGACCACATCGTCGTGCTCGCCGACGCAGACGCGGCCGATCCGCAGGTCGCCGACGCCCGCACCCTGGTCACCCTCCTGCACCTGCGCGACATCGCCGATCGGGCCGACCTGCGGCTGAACATCGTCAGCGAGATGCTCGACGACCGCAACCGCGAGCTGGCCGAGGTGGCCAGGGCCGACGACTTCATCGTCAGCGACCGCCTGGTCGGGCTGATGCTCGCGCAGGCCAGCGAGAACCCACGGCTGATCGACGTCTTCGACGAGTTGTTCCGCAGCGAGGGCAATGAGATCTACCTGCGGCCCGCGGAGCTGTACCTCAGGGCGGAGGCCGAGACGACCTTCTACACCGTGGTGACGGCCGCCGTGGCGCGGGGCGAGACCGCGATCGGCTACCGGCTGGCGGCCGAGTCGTGGTCGCGCGAGGCGTCCTACGGCGTCCATCTCAACCCGGCCAAGGGCGACCGGATCCGGCTGGGCCCGGACGATTCGGTGATCGTGCTCGCGCAGGACGAGCACTAGCCGACCTGCGCCGAGCCGGTCAGGCGACCGGTCACACCGGCAGGTGCCGCGACCACCAGTCCAGGATCGCCTCGAAGCGCTGCCGGCGATGCCACGGGGTGCCCGACCGGGACAGCTCGTGGTTCTCGCCGGGGAACACCAGCAACTCGGCCACGACACCGGCCAGCTTGAGCTCGGTGTAGTACCGCAGGGCCTGTGACAAGGGGCAACGCAGGTCCTGTTCGGAGTGGATGACGAAGGTCGGGGTGGTCACCGCGTCGGTCAGCAGCGTCGGCGACTGGGCGTTCATCCGCTCCCGATCGCCGTTGTACTGCTGCGGGAAGAACCAGCCGATGTCGGACGCCCCCACGAACGACGCCGGGTCGAGAAAGCCCCGTTCGACGATCGCGCCCGCCCAGCGGTGGTCGTGGGCGATGATCCAGGCGGTCAGGTAGCCGCCGTAGGAGCCGCCCATCACCCCGACCCGGTCGCCGTCCAGGCCGGGAACGGTGGCGACCGCGTGGTCGAGGAAGGCGAGCACGTCGGCAGTGTCGCGGTCCCCGAAGGCGCCCTTGATCGCCAGCCCGTGCGCGCGTCCGTACCCGGCCGAGCCGCGCGGGTTGCACATCACCACGGCATAGCCCGCCTGGGCGTACACCTGCGCCTCGTCGAAGAAGGCGGACGTGTAGGCGGCGAACGGCCCGCCGTGGATCATCAGCAGCACCGGGTGCGGGCCGTCGCCGTCCGGAGTCAGCACCCAGCCGTGCACCGGGTAGCCGTCGGGCGCGGCGGCGGTCAGTTCCTTCGGCTCCCGGATCGTGGTGCCGGCGCGCAACGGCGCCGAGAAGTCGGTCAATGGGGTGATCCGGCCCTTTTCGACCAGCCCCACCTCGCCCGGGCTCATGCCGTCGGCGTAGGACGCCACCACGACCTCGCCGCCGGGTGCCGCACCGGTGGCGGACACCCCGGTCAGCACCAGGTTGCGGTCGCGATCGAGCAGGATCTCGGTGCCCTCGGCCGTCACCTTCAGCAGCTGGGAGGCTCCACGCGATTCGGTGATCGCCAGCACGCCCCCCTGGGCCGGGGCCAGTTCGGCGGCGACCAGCACGTCCTCGTCGGTGCGCTGCTCGATGCCGGCTTCGGTCAGGCGGTACACCCCGGACTGTGCCGCCACGAACTCCAGGCCGGACTCGCCGAGGTCGGCCCCCGCGAACCAGACCGTGCCGCCGGTGTCCACCGCCCAGCCGGCGTCGAGCGAGCCGTCGTTGAGCACGCTGCTGCCGCTGCCGTCGACGGCCACCCGCAGCAGGTCGCCGACCAGCGTCTCGGGTTCGGTGAGGCGTCCGGCGGTGACCAGCACCGCCGAACCGTCGGCGGTGAACCGCGGCTGGCCGTGGTCGACGTCGGCGTCGGTGAGCTGCTGGGGCACCGGGAAGCCGATGTCCTTCAGCGCCTCGGGATCGGCGTCCTCGGCGGCTCGGCCGACCGGCGTGACCACCGGCTCGGCGAACACGTCGGGCACGTCGAGCACGAACAGCTGCGAGCGGCGGTCCGGCGTCCAGCCCAGGCCGTTGGCCTGGATGCTCAGGGTGGTGAAGTGCCGGGGGTCCTCGTGGTCGGCGGCGACGTCCTTCAGCGTCCCGTAGCGGCCCGGCGCGGGCACCCGTGCCACGAAGGCCAGGCTCGCCGAGTCGGGCGAGAACGCGAAGTCGGAGACGCCCAGCGGGGCATTGGTGACGCACAGCGCCTCGCCGCCGTCCACGGGCAGCAGGTGCACCTGGGGCCTGTCGTTGGCGCCGGCGCGCAGGAAGCCGATCAGGGCGCCGTCGGGGGAGAACCGCGGCCGGCTGTCACTGCGGCCGCGGGTCAGCCTGCGCACGCCCGAGCCGTCCAGCTCGACCCGGAACAGCTGCCCCACGTAGGCGTCGGCGTCGAAGTCCGGGCGGCTGGTGGCGACCACCGCCCAGCGGCCGTCGGGGTGCAGGGCGGGAGCCGACACGGTGGTGAGCAGCGGCAGTTGATCGGGTCGCATGGCCACGACCCTAGTGGTGCTTCTCCCGGCTGCGGCACGACGTGGCGGGCCCCGGCGCGCACCTCGCGCCACTCTTCCGGGTCGCCATCCGACGGCCCCGGCCCGGCAAGCCGCCACCCGGCGCCACTTCGGACATCGCGCAACCCTCGACCGGCTCGCTCGCTCTCGGCTAGGTTCGTGCGCGACAGGCGAGCTCAAAGGAGAGTGTGATGGCGTCCGGACGTGTGCTGGTGGTCGGTTCGTTGAATGCGGATCTGGTGGTGCGGACGGCGCGCCTGCCAGGCCCCGGCGAGACGGTGACGGGCTCCGACCTGGTGATCGTGCCCGGCGGAAAGAGCTCGAACCAGGCGGCCGCCGTGGGCAAGCTCGGCGGCGACGTGGCGATCCTCGGCTCCGTCGGCGACGACGGCAACGGCGCCATGCTGCTGGCCAGCCTGCAGGACTCCGGGGTCGACACCAGCGAGGTGCGGGTGCTCGGCGGCGTCGCCACCGGTTCGGCGATGATCGCCGTCGACGATCGGGGTGAGAACTGCATCATCGTCAGCCCGGGCGCCAACGGCCGGCTGACCGCCGGCGACGTCAATGCCGCCACGGAGTTCTTCGACACCGCGGACGCCTCCGCCGTGCTGACGCTGTGCCTCGAGGTGTCGCTGGAGGCGGTCAAGGCAGCCGCCCGCAACGCGCGAGCCAAGGGCGCCACCGTCGTGCTGAACATCTCCCCGTACCAGAAGGTGGGTGCCGACCTGCTCGACCTGGTGGACATCCTGTTGGTCAACAACCACGAGCTGGCCGACCTGACCGGGCAGGCCGACTTCGAACCGCTGGGGGACTGGACGGCGGTGATCGAGGCCACCGCCGCCGCGCTCGGCGAGAACGGCCCGCGCACCCTCGTGGTGACCCTGGGCTCCAAGGGTGCCCGGATCATCGATCTGGACGCCGGAACCGCCTCGGCTCAGATCCCCTCGCCCGAGGTGACGCCGGTCGACACCACCGGCTGCGGCGACGCCTTCCTGGCCGCGCTGGCGTTCCGCCTGGCCGCGGGCGACGACCTGCCCGCCGCCTGCGCGTTCGCCGTCCGGGTCGGCGCCTATGCAGCCACCGGCGAGGGCGCACAGAACTCCTACCCGACCGCCGAGCAGCTGGCGAACTGGAAACCCTGAACGACACGTCATGGCCGTCCCGGACGCGATGCCGAGCCGAAGCCGGTTCCGCATCCGGCACGCCTGTGCCGCCTTCGGCGGCCTGCTCGTGATCTCGTACGGGTCGGCGATGATCGACACCTACGGCGGCCTGGCGCTGCGCCCCCGCGACTGCATCCTGCGTCAGCCCGCCGCCAATCCCGAGAGTGCCGTCGTCGACCTGCCCGGCGACCCGGACTGGCTCGGCCAGCGGCGCGTTACGTCAACGACGCCAGCTGCCTGAACCGGACCGAGGTGTACGGGGTGGCGCGGCCGGGCAGCGAGGCCCAACTCAGGCGCGCGGTGGCGTTCGCCCGCGAACACGAGCTGAAGGTGTCGGTGGCCGGTGCTCGGCACAGCATGGGGGGGCCAGGCATCGTGGCCCGGCGCGCTGGCCATCGACATGACCGCGATGAACCGGATCGCCGTCGACGCGGCGTCCGGGACGGTGCGGGTCGGCGGCGGGGCGCGCTGGGGGCAGGTGCTCGAAGCGCTCCACCCGCACGGGCTATCGGTGAGCGGCATGCCCAGCATCGACGTGCTCAGCGTCGGCGGCACCATCTCGGTCAACGCCCACGGTGTCGATTTCCGCACCGGATCGCTGGCCGGCACCGTCCGCAGCCTACGGCTGCTGAAGGGCGACGGCAGCGTCGTCACCCTGGACGCCGGCCACGATAGGAGACCGCGGCGGCGGTGCGGGACGGGGCGGCGGTGCTGCTGCACGCGTCCGTCCGGATCGTGCACGCCGAGCCGGTGCTGCTCGACTACGCCCGCGGCGACCGGTACTCGGTGGTGCTGTACCTGAGTCAGGAGTCTCCGCCGAGGGCAACCGCGACATGGCCCGGCTCACCCGCACCCTGGTCGACCGGGCCCTTGCCCGGGGCGGCACCTTCTACCTGCCCTACCAGCAGCACTACACCCGCGACGACCTGGCGCGGGCCTACCCGCGGATCGAGGAGTTCTTCGCGCTGAAACGCCGCCACGACCCCGGCCTGCTGTTCATGAACAGCCTCCACGGCCGCTACGCCCGCTGATCACCGGCGGGAACCCGTAGGCTGCCGCCGTGAACTGGGTGGAACTGGTGGGCTACGTCGCCTCGGCCCTTATCGTCGTCTCGCTGACCATGACGTCGGTGGTTCGGCTGCGCCTGTTGTCGTTGACTGGAGCGCTGGTCTTCGTGGTCTACGGAGCCCTACTGCCGTCGGTGCCGATCATCCTGACCAACACGGCGGTGATCGCCGTCAACGCCTGGTTCCTGCGCCGCGAACTCGGCCCGCACCGCAACCTCGGCGCCGTTCCGATCGCCCCGGACGCCCCGTTCCTGCAGGACTTCCTGCTCGCCCACGCCGACGAGATCCGGCGGATCTGGCCGACGTTCGGCACGCTCGGTGAAGAGGACTTCGTGCTGCTGCTGATGCGCGACGGCCTACCGGCCGGAGCACTGGCCGGGCATCGGGACGGCTCGGCGCTCCGGCTCACGCTCGACTACGTGATGAGCGCCTACCGCGACTCGCGCATCGCCGCGTGGCTGTACACCGGCCCCGGCGTCCGGCTGCTGCGGGACGGGGGGATCGACACGGTGATCGTCGAGCACCCCGTTCCGGGCCACACCGACTACCTGCGCGACCTCGGCTTCCGCTCCGTCGACGGCACCCTGGTCAAGGAGTTGTGAGCCGCCGGCGCCGCGCCGCGGCGGCCCCTCAGCCGCGGTAGGACAGCAGCCGCTCCAGCAGCACCGGTGCGAGCGGCTGATCGGTGTCCAGCACCACCCGGACGTGCGCGCCCTCGACGTCGCGCGGCCCGTTGCGCTGCCCGCGCAGGTCGCAGATGGTCTGCCCGCGGCCGGGACCCTGGGTGTCGTCCACCACCACCGGCACGTTCGGCGCCCGGGTGGCGGTGATCTGGCCGACGGCGATCGCGGCCGCCAGCGGGTCGTGCAGGGCGCACATGCGGCGTCCGTACTCGCCCACGTAGAAGTCGTAGTACAGGTCGAGGATGCCCGCCAACGCCTGGTTCAGCGGCGACTCGGACGCGGCCAGCGCCAGCCGGTCGGACTCTTCGAAGGCGTTCTCGAGGGTGACGTCGAGCGGCACCAGGACCACCTGCCAGGGCGCCTCCACGACCAGCTGCGCCGCCTCCGGGTCGTTCCAGATGTTCGCCTCGCCGACCGCGCTCAGGTTGCCCGGCACCAGGGCGGCGCCGCCCATGATGGTCACCTCGCGCACCAGGTCCGCGATCGACGGGTCCTGCTTCAGCGCCAGCGCCAGGTTGGTCAGCGGGCCGATCGCGATCACGTCCAGCTCGCCCGGGTGCGCGTGGGCGAGCCGGACCAGCATGTCGGCCGCCGACTCGGCCTCGGGCCCGCGGTCGGTGTGCGGCAGTTCGACGTCGCCGACGCCGTTGTGCCCGTGGATGTGCGGGACACCGCCGCTGTAGCCGTGGGTGAGCGGATCCATCGCGCCCACCGCGACCGCGACGTCGCCCTTGCCGCCCATCGCGAGCAGGTCGAGGGTGTTCACGGCCGCCTGCCGGGCGTCGATGTTGCCGCTCACCGTGCCGATGCCGGCCAGTTCGATCTCGGGCGAGGCCATCAGGTAGACCAGCGCCAGCGCGTCGTCGATGCCGGTGTCGCAGTCGAAGTAGACGGGGCGGGGAGCCATTGGTCGTCCTCTCGGTTCAGCTGCCCACGACGCCGACAATGGCGGCGTTGAGCAGGTTGGTCATGGTGGCGGCCAGCAGCGCGAGCAGCCCGTACTTGGCCACCTCGTGGCGGCGCTCGGGCACCAGGCTGCCCAGCGACCCGACCAGGATGGCGATCGAGCCGAAGTTGGCGAAGCCGCAGAGCGCGAAGGTGGTGATCAGCACCGTCTTCGGGTCGAGGGTGCCGGCCTGCACCAGCGGGCCGAAGTTCGAGAAGGCGACGAACTCGTTGAGCACCGTCTTCTGGCCGATGAAGTTGCCGGCCGTTCCGGCCTCGTGCCAGGGGACGCCGAGCAGCCAGGCGACCGGGGCGAAGATCCAGCCGAACACCTGGTCGAAGGAGAGGCCCGGCGCGCCGAACCAGCCGCCGATCCCGCCCAGCGCCCCGTTCAGCATCGCGATCACGGCGATGAAGGCGACCAGCAGGCAGCCGACGATGACGGCCAGGTGGCCGCCGGTCAGGGCGCCGCGGGCGAGGGCGTCGATGATGTTCACCGATTCCGTGTCGCGGACGTCGCGCACCGAGGCGTCCAGGTCGGACTTCTCGGTCTCGGGCCACAGCCCCTTGGCAATGAGCAGCGAGCCGGGCGCGTTCATCACGGCGGCGGCCAGCAGGTACGGCATCGGGGCGCCGAGCAGCGAGTAGCCGACCAGGACGGTGCCGGCCACCGAGGCCAGGCCACCGACCATGCAGACGAACAGCTCCGACTTGGTCAGCCGCTTGAGGTAGGGCTGGATCACCAGCGGCGCCTCGCTCATGCCGAGGACGACCACGGTCGCGGCCCACACCGACTCGATCTTGGACGTGCCCAGCACCCACTTCAGCGCGGTGCCGACGATCTCGACGAACCACTGCAGCACCCGCAGGTAGTAGAGGACGCCGACGATGGTGCCGAAGAAGATGATCACGGGCAGCACCTGGACGGCGAAGATGAACCCGTTCTTCTCGGTGTCGATCAGCGACCCGAAGACGAACTCGGTGCCGGCCTTGGTGTAGTCGATGATGTGGGTGACGCCGTTGGCAAATTGCTCCAGGGCGTAGGCGCCCGGCCCCCACTTGATCACCAGGAACCCGGTGATCACCTGCAGCGCCAGGCCGGCGCCGATGATCCGCCAGTTGATCCGGCTGCGGTGCTTCGACAGCAAGACCATGATCCCGAGAATCAGGATGATCCCTAACAGCCCTTGAAAACGCTCCATTGCAGCCTCCTTGCGGGTCTGGACGTTCGTGACCATAGGGTGCTTGCGCAACAGCGTGCAAGGGTGGACGCGGTTGCTCGGTCACCCGGTTCGGCCCCGCCCGGCCGCCGGGATCACGACGAAGGGCCCGGACGCGGTGCGCGTCCGGGCCCCTCGTGATCGGCTCAGCGGAGGTCGTCGGGGTTCTGCTGCGGACGATCCGCCGGGGTGGTGGTGCCGCCGCCCTGGCCGAAGGCGCTCTTCACCTCGTCGAAGCCGGTGCGGCCGCTGGTGTCGGTCGGCAGCACGGCCCAGAGCACCAGGTAGGCGATCCAGCCGACCTGGGTGAAGATGGCCAGCAGCACGGTCAGGATGCGCACCAGCCCGGAGTCCAGGTTCAGGTAGCGGGCGAGTCCGCCGCAGACGCCGCCGAGGAATTTGTCGGTGGTCGATCGGGTCAGGGTCTTTCCGTTCATCGGGTTCCTTTCGTCGAGGTACGGGAAAGTAGGAGGCCGGCCAGGCCGATGGCGACCAGGCCGAGAGGGGCGACGATCCGGACCAGCGTCCAGTCGATCGTGTCGAAGGCGGCGATCAGCGCCACGACGGCCAGGCCGATACAGGCCAGGCCCACGTTGAAGGCGGCCACATCGATCCGGCGCCTCATGGCGTCACCACCAGCTTGCCGACCCCGGCGTGCAGCACCAGCGTCAGGGTGGGGGCGGACGCGTCGGTGATCCGGCCGTACTCGCCGGAGACGTCGGCGCCCTCGTGCCGGCCGTCGGGGCCGGTGAACTCACCCAGGCCGACCGACCATTGCACCACCACGTTGCCGGTGGCCGGCAGTCGGACGGTCGCCTCGCCGACGCCCTGGGAGAACTCGAAGCTGCGGGTCTGGTCGATCGTCAGCCCGGTCAGGTCGAGCGTCACGTCGCCGGCGCCGTGGTCGACGCCCCCGGTCGGGAGCTGCGCCATGGCGGTGTAGCTGTAGATCCGGTCGCCGACCGGCCCCCCGACCTGTCCGGCGGGCAGGGTCATCACGACGGTGACCAGCGCCGCCAGCAGGGCCAGGGGCAGCAGGCCGCGCGCCCGGCGTCCGGCGAAGGCCGAGATCAGCAGCCCCACCCCGAGCGTGCCGACCACCGCACCCGCGTAGGCGAGCGGCGGGACGGCCACGCCGAAGACGGCCGAGAGCACGGTCAGCACCGCCAGGCCGGTACCGGTGAGCACCAGTACCAACGGCCACACCCAACGCGGACGCCGCCGGCGGTCACCCCGCGGCACCGGTGGCGTCCAATCGGGAACGGCGGGCGGGGGCGGCGGGGTGGGCCGGTACTCGACCAGCCGCTGGGTGCGGTAGGGGTCGTTCAGCGGGCCGTTGTGGAAGGGGGTCGGCTCGTAGAGCGACTCGGGATGGCCCGTCGGGTTGATCGGAGCGGACGGTGCCGCGCCGGCGGCCGGAGGCGTACGGTTCTGCTGTTCCTGGGCCATCCGCTCGCGCCACGCAGCGGCGGCCTTCTCGAAGTCGGTCTGCGGCTGGCCGGGGGTCGGTGCGCCGGGACCCGGCTGGGCGGCGCCCGGCCCGAGCGCGGCGTGCTCGTCGGCGCCGCGCTGCGGCGAGCGCTGCCGCCGGTAGAAGCCGAAGTACCACAGGAAGCCCAGGCCGACCACCGGCACGATCCCGAACGGCAGCCACGACCCGACTAGGGCCATGATCAGTACACCCAGGCAGACCACGGCACCGATCGCCGCCGCCGGCGGCCAGGAACGGGTGAACGGGGCGACCCGGTACAACGGGAAGTCGGTGTTGCCCTCACGCGGGACCAGCAGGACCGCGCCGACGTAGAGGGCGATACCGACGCCACCGAGCAGGCCCAGCAGCACCATCGCGATGCGCAGCACGGTCGGGTCGACCTGCCAGCGGCGGGCCAACCCCGCACAGACACCGCCCAGCACGGCGCCCGAGGACGCGCGGCGAAGCGGGGTGAGTTCCATGCCCCCACTGTTGTCGAGGATTCGCTCGTGCCCATCGGGGGAACCCCTGGAAGCCTCCCCCATCCGAGGTGCCCGGCGGTGGCCCGCGTCGCCGACTCGTGTGAGGCTAGGGGCGTCATGACCACACCTGGCACCGAGGTCCCGGCCGTCCCGCACCGCGCCGACCGTCGCCTGCGCACCGCGTGGCTGGCCGGGGTGTGCAGCGGACTGTCCGCCCACCTGGGCTGGCCGGTGCTGGTGCTGCGGCTCGGCTTCGTGCTGCTCGCCGCCAGCATGGGGGTGGGGGTGGTGGTCTACCTGGTGCTGTGGCTGGCTCTGCCGCGGGCCACCGAGGTGCCGCGCGCCCCGGGCCTGGAGGCCGCGCGGCGCGGCGGGCTGCGGACCCAGCAGGCCACCTCCCGACCGCCGGCCGATCTCGGCGCGCTGACTGCGGTGGGGCTGGTCGGCGCGGGACTGCTGTGGTTCGTCCAGTCGACCGGCCTTGGGTTGCCGGCCCAGGTGTTCTGGCCGGCGCTGGCGCTGACCGCCGGGCTGATGCTCATCTGGTGGCAGGCCGACCACATTCCGAACCGGTCGATGCGTGGACTGACCGGCTGGCGGCGCTGGTTCGGGCCGTTGCTGGCGCACTGGTCGCGGATCGTGGTCGTCGTCGCCGGCCTGGTCTGCCTCGGGACGGCGATCGGCTTGATCGTCGCCGTGGTGCCGGTGGCGTCCGAGACGGTCCGGACGCTGCTGGTGCTGGCCCTGGTGGTCGGGGTGCTGCTGCTGGCGGCGGCGCCGTGGATCGTGCGGGTGCGGCGGTCGTTGGCGGCCGTCCGTGAGGAGGCGATGCTGGCCGACGCCCGGGCGGACATGGCCGCCCACCTGCACGACTCGGTGCTGCAGACCCTGGCGCTGATCCAGCGCCAGGCGTCCGACCCGAAGGCGGTGGCGTCGCTGGCCCGGCGCCAGGAGCGTGAACTGCGCAGCTGGCTGTACGGCGAGCCGACCGAGGCGGCGACTGTGAAGGGGGCGCTGGTCGCCGCGGCCGCCGAGGTCGAGGACGACCACGGCGTCGACGTCGAGATCGTCGTGGTAGGCGACCGGGCACTCGACCCACAGACCCGCTCGCTGGTGCAGGCGGCCCGCGAGGCCATGGTGAACGCCGCCAAGCACGCGGGGGTGGGAAAGGTCGACGTGTACGCCGAACTCGAGGACGAGGCCGTCGAGGTGTTCGTCCGCGACCGCGGCCGCGGCTTCGTGCTCGACGAGATTCCCGCCGACCGGATGGGTGTGCGGGGCTCGATCATTGAGCGTTTGCGGCGTGCCGGAGGCAGTGCGACGATTCGAACAGCCCCTGACGAGGGCACCGAGGTACGACTGGAGATGACGCGATGACCGAGCAGCCCCCTGCCCCCCAACAGCCGACCGGCGCCGTGGCCACCCGGGTGGTGATCGTCGACGACCACGCCATGTTCCGCAGCGGGGTCAAGCACGACATCGGCTCGCGGGTGCAGATCGTCGGCGAGGGCGAGGACGTCGCGACTGCCGTCGCCGCCGTGTTGAAGGCCCAGCCGGACGTGGTGCTGCTGGACGTGCACCTGCCCGGCGGGGGTGGCCTCGAGGTGCTCAAGCAGGTGCATGCCACGCAGCCCGAGACGAAGTTCCTGGCGCTCAGCGTGTCGGACGCCGCCGAGGACGTGATCGGCCTCATCCGGGCCGGGGCGCGGGGCTACGTCACCAAGTCGATCTCGGCCGACGAACTGGTGGACGCCATCGGCCGGGTCGCCGAGGGTGATGCGGTGTTCTCGCCGCGGTTGGCCGGCTTCGTGCTGGACGCCTTCTCGGGCTCGATCGACATCTCCAGCGTCGACGAGGAGCTCGACCGGCTGTCGCAGCGCGAGCGCGAGGTGATGCGGCTGATCGCCCGCGGATACGCCTACAAGGAGATCGCCCGCGAGTTGTTCATCTCGATCAAGACCGTCGAGACCCACGTGTCCAGCGTGCTGCGCAAGCTGCAGCTGTCCAACCGGCACCAGCTGACCCGCTGGGCCACCGACCGCCGATTGGTCTGAGCCTTCCCTCGCCGCAGGGATCCCGGCGTTCGCCGTGATGACGGACGGCGTTTCGGGCACGTTGCCAACATTGGCTAGCCTCGAGCCATGGAGGTCCTCAAACACCTGTTCGTGCTGTTCCACCTGCTCGGTTTCGCCGCCATCTTCGCCGGCACCGCGACCCAGCTGGCGGCGTCCACCCCCCGGGTCAACCGCTTCATCATGGACGGTGGCTGGACCCAGCTGCTCACCGGGTTGGTGTTGGTGGGGCTCAACGAGATGGGGCCGGATCCGGTCAACCACGCCAAGGTCGCGGTCAAGCTGGTCGTGCTGCTGGTCATCGTGGTGGTGGCCTTCGTCAACCGGAAGAAGCCGGCCATCGGCAAGGGGGTGCTGTTCGGGCTGTTCGGGCTGACCCTGCTCAACGCGGCGGTCGCGGTGCTCTGGGCCTGACCGGTCTCGACGGGCCCGGCGGCGAGGTGGTTGTCGGGGGCTCGGCATAGGGTGGGTGGGCAATGACCGACACCCTGTTTCCCGACCTGTTCGGCCTCGGCCCCCAGGGGTCGAACCCGGCCGTGCCCTCGCGTCCGGCGAGCGACGAGCCCTCGACGGACGCGCCCTCGCGGCGCACGCGGATCACCGAGGAGGAACTGCTCGCCGACCTCAACCCTCCGCAACGCCAGGCGGTGCTGCACGAGGGCTCGCCGGTGTTGGTGGTGGCCGGTGCCGGGTCGGGCAAGACGCGGGTGCTGACCCGGCGGATCGCCCACCTGGTCAGCTTCCGCAACGTGCACCCCGGGTCGATCCTGGCCATCACGTTCACCAACAAGGCCGCGGCCGAGATGCGTCACCGGGTCGTCGACGTGGTCGGCAACCGGGCGAAGCTGATGTGGGTCTCCACCTTCCACTCCGCGTGCGTGCGCATCCTGCGGGCCGATATCCAGCGGTTCGGCATCAGCCGCACGTTCTCGATCTACGACGACACCGACGCCAAGCGGTTGATGACGCTTGTGCTGAAGGACGCCGAGGTCGACCCGAAGCGCTACCCGGTGCGCGCGGTGATGAACTGGGTGTCGAACTGCAAGAACGAGCTGGTCGACCACGAGACGGCGGCGTCGAAGGCCGAGACCGCCGTCGAGCAGGTGTACGCCGACGCCTACCGCGAGTACCAGCGCCGCCTGGTCGCCGCCAACGCGCTCGACTTCGATGACCTGATCATGACCACCGTGCACCTGCTGCAGGCCTTCCCCGACCTGCGCGAGCAGTACCGCCGCCGGTTCCGGCACGTGCTGGTCGACGAGTACCAGGACACCAACCACGCCCAGTACGCGCTGGTCCGCGAGCTGTGCGCCGAGCTGCCGGTGCCGGCGGGCATGGCCGCCGTAGAGCCGCCCGAGCTGATGGTGGTGGGTGACTCCGACCAGTCGATCTACGCGTTCCGGGGGGCCACGATCCGCAACATCCTCGCGTTCGAGGCCGACTTCCCCGGGGCGTCCACGATCATGCTCGAGCAGAACTACCGCTCGACGCAGACCATCCTGAACGCCGCCAACGCGGTGATCACCCGCAACACCGGACGCCCCGAGAAGCGCCTGTGGTCCGAGGCCGGCGACGGTGAGAAGCTCGTCGGCTGGGTCGCCGACACCGAGCATGACGAGGCGCAGTACGTCGCAGACGAGATCGACCGGTTGACCGACGCCGGGGTGGCCAAGCCCGGTGACGTCGCTGTGTTCTACCGCACCAACGCGCAGTCGCGTGCCTTCGAGGAGGTGTTCATCCGGGTCGGCATGCCGTACCGGGTGGTCGGCGGCGTCCGGTTCTACGAGCGGCGCGAGATCCGCGACGCCATCGCCTACCTGCGGGCCATCGCGAACCCGGCCGACGACGTGTCGGTGCGGCGCATCCTCAACGTGCCGCGCCGCGGCATCGGCGACCGGGCCGAGGCGGCCATCGAGGTGCTGGCGGCGGGGGAGCGCATCCCGTTCGGCGCGGCCCTGGCGCGGGCGTCCGAGGCTCCGGCACTGGCCACCCGCTCACGCACCCAGATCGAGTCGTTCGTCGCGCTGCTCGCCGAGCATCGGGCGATGATGGACGACGGCGCCGCGGCCGACACCATCCTCACCTCGATCCTCGAGAAGTCCGGCTACATCGCCGAGCTGAACTCCTCCGACGACCCGCAGGACGCCACCCGCCTCGAGAACCTGATCGAGCTGGTGTCGGTCGCGCAGGAGTTCGTCTCAGCGGCGCACACCATCGACCTGCCGCCCGACGGCGGCGAGCTGGCGGCGGCGGCCCCCGAGCCGGACGACTCGCTGCCGGCCTTCCTGGAACGGATCGCGCTGGTCGCCGACTCCGACCAGATCCCGGACGCCGACGGCGAGGGCACCGGCGTGGTCACGCTGATGACCCTGCACACCGCGAAGGGGCTGGAGTTCCCGGTGGTGTTCCTGACCGGTTTCGAGGACGGCATCTTCCCCCACCAGCGGACGCTGGACAGCGCCGACGAGCTGCAGGAGGAGCGCCGGCTCGCCTACGTCGGAATCACCCGGGCCCGGCAGCGGCTGTACCTGACCCGCGCCGTGGTGCGCACCATGTGGGGCGCGCCGCAGCACAACCCGCCCAGCAGGTTCACCGAGGAGATCCCGCAGCACCTGTTCGACTGGCGCCGGCTGGGCACCGCGCAGGTCGGGTTCACCTCACGCGCGAAGGCCCGCACCGAGCAGGCGTGGCGCAACACCCTTAGCTACGGCTCGAAGTCACCGCTTCCGAAGGTCGTACCAAGCGTCGAACCTGGCGACCGGGTACTGCACACCACGTTCGGCCTGGGCACGGTGGTGGCCACCAGCGGAATGGGTGACCTGGCGAAGGCGGACGTCGACTTCGGCAGCAACGGGGTCAAGCGACTCAGCCTCAAGCATGCGCCGATGGAGAAGCTGTAGCAGCCGTGCACGAAGGCCCGCCGCGGGGAGCGTCGCGCTTTCGTTCGGGGGTGGGAGAGGCTATCTGCCCAGGTACGTGGTCGGATCGACGGCCTTGCCGTCGCGGTAGACGGAGAAGTGCAGGTGGCAGGCCGTGGAGATGCCGGTGTTGCCGACGGTGCCGAGCAGTTCGCCCTTGTGCACCTTCTGGCCGACCTTCACCACGATCTTCTGCATGTGCAGGTAGGCGGTCTCGAGCTTGACCCCGTCGACCTGGCCGCCGTTGATCTTGACGTTGTGGCCGGAGCCGCCGTTGTAGCCGGTGGGCACGACCTTGGTCACCTTGCCGTCCTGTGCGGCCCAGATCGGCTGGCCGCAGGTGCCGCCGATGTCCTGGCCGTTGTGCATCCGGTAGTAGTGCAGGATCGGGTGCAGCCGCATGCCGAAGCCGGAGCCGAACTTGCCGGCGGTGGGCCGCAGGAACGAGGACTGATCCTTCAGCATGTCCGACTGCTCGGAGATCTGGGCCGCGGCCTTCCCCAGGGCCTCGGTGCGGGTGGCCAGCGCCGACTGCTCACGGCTGGTGGCGAGCGCGTCGGCGGTGGCGTCCAGTGCGTTGGCGCGGGTCTGGGCCAGCGCCTGCACGGTCTGGGCGGCCCGGTCGCTGGTCCGGCTGACGCTGGTGCCGCGGTTGCCGACGGCGGCGGTGTCCGTGCCGCCCACCGGGGCGGGAGCGGCCGCGGAGGTGCTGGTGCCGAGGTGGGCCAGGCCTGTGGCGACGACGCCGACGGCCAGCGTGGCAACGGCGACGCGTACGGCCCTGGAAC
Organism: Micropruina sonneratiae; assembly: GCF_025972045.1. Taxonomy (GTDB): domain Bacteria; phylum Actinomycetota; class Actinomycetes; order Propionibacteriales; family Propionibacteriaceae; genus Micropruina; species Micropruina sonneratiae. The sequence continues at coordinate 631,118 of NZ_JAPDHX010000001.1, forward strand.
CGCTCCGGCCTTCGACCGGGGCATCAAGCTCGACTGGGCGCACGCGCATAGCTCCTCTTGCGGGGGTTGTCGGACCGAGACCCGATCCGTGGTAATACTTTAACATTTCTTAGGGAGATTCTCAGAATCGAGCGGGGTCCGCGTCCGAACCCTGAGACGGCCAGGTCGTGGGGCCTCGCGCGGGGGTTGGCCGGGCCGACCCGTTGCCCTGTGCCCCTGCGGACCGGGAGGGCCGACCGTCGTCTGATGTGCGACCCCGGCGAGGGGAGCACTAAAGTGGCCCTTGGCCCTGACGCGGCCAGAGCTTTGCATGACGGACGGAGTTGTCGGTGGATCTTTTCGAGTACCAGGCGCGGGACCTGTTCGAGGCCCACGGGGTCCCGGTGCTGCGCGGAATCGTGGCTCGCACCCCCCAGGAGGCCGAGGACGCCGTCCGCACCCTGAACACCCCGGTCGTGGTGGTCAAGGCGCAGGTGAAGACCGGAGGTCGTGGCAAGGCGGGGGGCGTCAAGCTGGCCCGCAGCCCCGAGGAGGCCCGCGAGCGGGCGTCCGACATTCTCGGGCTCGACATCAACGGTCACACCGTCGAGCAGGTGATGGTCACCGAGGGCGCCGACATCGCCGAGGAGTACTACTTCAGCCTGCTGCTCGATCGTGCCAACCGCACCTACCTGGCGATGTGCTCGGTCGAGGGCGGCATGGACATCGAGACCCTGGCCGAGGAGCGTCCCGAGGCGCTGGCCCGCATCGAGGTCGACCCGATCACCGGTCTGAACGACGCCAAGGCCGACGAGATCGTTGCCGCCGCCGGCTTCGCCGAGGCCGACCGGGCCGAGGTGGCCCGGGTGCTGGTGCTGCTCGGTGAGGTCTACCGCGACAACGACGCCACCCTGGTCGAGGTGAATCCGCTGGTGAAGACCGGCGACGGCGCCATCCTGGCCCTCGACGGCAAGGTGTCCCTCGACGCGAACGCCGCCTTCCGGCACCCCGAGTGGGACAAGCTCTCCGACGAGTCGCGCGACGACCCGCTGGAGATCCGGGCCCGCGAACGCAACCTGAACTACGTCAAGCTGGACGGCAGCGTCGGCATCATCGGCAACGGCGCCGGGCTCGTGATGAGCACCCTGGACGTCGTGGCCGGGGCCGGCAAGGAGTTCCCGGGCAGCCCGACCCCCGCCAACTTCCTCGACATCGGCGGCGGCGCGTCCGCCCAGGTGATGGCCGACGGGCTCGACATCATTCTCTCCGACCCGCAGGTGAAGGTGGTGTTCGTCAACGTCTTCGGCGGCATCACCGCCTGCTCCGAGGTGGCCAAGGGCATCATCGCCGCCCTGGGCATGCTCGGCGACAAGGCGACCAAGCCCATCGTCGTCCGCTTGGACGGCAACGCCGTCGAGGTCGGCCGGCACATCCTCACCGAGGCGGCCCACCCGCTGGTGACGATGGAACTCACCATGGACTCGGCGGCCCGCAAGGCCGCCGAACTGGCCAGCACGAACTGAAAGGACATCTGTCGATGACGATCTGGCTGGACCAGAACTCCAAGGTGCTCGTCCAGGGCATGACCGGCTCCGAGGGCCGCAAGCACACCCAGCGGATGATCAGCTCCGGCACCCGCATCGTCGGCGGCGTCACCCCTGGCAAGGGTGGGCAGACGGTGACCTTCGAAGAGGATCCCGTGACGGTGTACGACTCGGTCGCCGAGGCCAGGCAGGCCACCGGTGCCAACGTGTCGGTGATCTTCGTGCCTGCCGCCTTCACCAAGAAGGCCGTCTTCGAGGCGGTGGACGCCGGCATCGAACTGGTGGTGGTGATCACCGAGGGCGTGCCGGTCAAGGACACCGCCGAGTTCCGCAGCTACGCGGCGGCCAGCGGCAGCACCCGGCTCATCGGCCCCAACTGCCCGGGCCTGATCAGCCCCGGTAAGTCCAACGTCGGCATCATTCCGGCGAGCATCGCGCCGCACCCGGGCCGCATCGGCCTGGTCAGCAAGTCGGGCACGCTCACCTACCAGATGATGTTCGAGCTCAATGACATCGGGTTCTCCACCGCGGTCGGCATCGGCGGTGATCCGATCATCGGCACCACCCACATCGACGCGCTGGCGGCCTTCGAGGCCGACCCCGACACCGACTGCATCGTGATGATCGGCGAGATCGGCGGCGACGCCGAAGAGCGGGCCGCCGCCTACATCGCCGAACACGTGACCAAGCCGGTGGTCGGCTACGTGGCCGGCTTCACCGCCCCCGAGGGCAAGACGATGGGCCACGCCGGCGCCATCGTCTCGGGCTCCAAGGGCACCGCACAGGCCAAGAAGGCCGCTTTGGAGGCGGCCGGCGTCAAGGTCGGCCGGACGCCGAGCGAAACGGCGTCTCTCGTCCGCGAGATCATGGAGGGGCGCGCCTGACGCAGGCGTGGTTCCGGGCGTGACGCAGGCGTCGTTCCGGGCCTGGCCCGAGGATCTGCTGCCGGCCCGCCGCGGCCGTTCTCAGCAACGCGGCTACTCGCAGGAAGCGTGACTGCTTTCGTGTTGTGACACGAAAGCAGTCGGCGTTCCCGAAAGCTCTGGGCGTTGCTGAGAACCGCAGAACCCCGGGATCCGCAGGCGGCCTTGGGACGCGGCGACGACCTCCCCTGGCGGCCTGGAATGGAACCATCCCCACGGTCCACGCCGACGCCCGCGGCTCACGGGACGCGGCGACGACCTCGCCTTGACGGCCCGGCCTGGAATGGGACCGTCCCCACGGTCCAGGCCGACGCCGTCAGGCGCTCTGGGTGACCCGCTGGGCGGCCCGGCCCACGACCGCCCGCCAGGCCTCGTCGGTGAAGTCGAACGTGCCCGACGGGTTGGCCAGCAGGTAGACCATGCGCTCGCCGACGGCCGCGATCCCGACCCGGAAGGTGACCGTCGTCGAGCTGCTGATCCGCTGCGTCACCGTGAAGCTCGTTCCGGTCAGCTCCTCGCCGTCGGGTCCGGCGGCCGTGACCGCGGCGTCCTTCACCGTCGCGGTGCGGGTGCGGTCGCCGCAGTCGTTGAAGTTGGCCGTCAGCTTCTTGACCATGGCGGACGCCTGTGAGGACTTCGCGAACGTGTAGACGGCCTGGTCGACCCCGAACGACTGGGGGGCGTCCGGGTCGTCGGTGAGCAGGTAGGTTCGGTGCGCCGAACTGGTGGAGCCCGGCAGCTTGTTCAGGTCGACGTCCTCGCACTGGCTGCCGACCAGGGAGGGCGAACCCGGATCGGTCGCCGTCCACGAGCCGGCGCCGTTGCTCACCAGCGGCAGGTCGACCCAGGCCAGCCAGCCGGCGTCCTGGGTGGGCGGGGGAACGGTCGCGACCACCTTCGGCGTGTCGGGGCAGGTGCCGCCGGCCGGCTCGCACTGCCGGCCCAGTGACGGGACCACCGCCCTGGCGAGCGCGGTCACGCCGATGCCGGTGTCGCCGTCGAGCGAGGCGTCCACCAGGTTCACGAAGCGGCCCGTGCGCGCGATCAGCAGCGTGTGCGAGGTGTCGTCGGTCAGCTTCACGGTGAGGGAGGCAGCGGCGTCGGAGAGCGTGTCGAGGCGGTAGGCGCCGCGCAGCAGCGAATCCTCACAGCCGCCCGCCTGCGCCAGCAGGTCCTCGTAGACGGTGCCGGCCGACGCGGCATCCGGCCAGGCCTGGACGTACTGCTTCAGCGCTCCGCCCGCCTTGTTCGCGGTGAAGGTGCGGGACAGCTCGGCCTGTGCGGCCCCGGTGGTGCCGAACTCCACGCAGGCCGGCTGGGCCGGGCCGCTGGGAGAGCCGCTGGTCGTCGTGCTCGCCGCAGCGCTGGGCGTCCCGCTCGCCGTGGCGCCGGTCGTCGTGCTCGCCGCAACGCTCGGCGTCGCGCTCGCGGTGCCGTCCTGCGTCCACGTCGTGGAGGCGCGCAGCTTGCCCAACTCGGACGCCGTGAGCAACTGAGCCTCATCCGGGCCGGGTGCCGGCGCCGATGCCGACGGGCTCTGCGAAGCCCCCACCGACGGCTCGGCGCCAGGGGTGCCGGACCCCTCCGAGTGCCGGCCACCGAACCACACGCCCAGGCCGACCAGCACGGCAAGCACCACGACGCCCGCCAGCAGCGCCAGCAACCGGTGCCGGTCGCCGAAGCCCGTCGCTGCGGCCCCCCGTACGGTGGGCGGGCCGGCGGGCGGCTCGGTGGTCGGGTGTGCGGACGTCGGTTCGTCGCCGGAGTCGGCATCGGCCGCGGGCGGTGAACTCACGCTGGCGGCGGAGCGCCGCGGCGCGGCGGTCACCCAATCCTCCGTACGCTCCTCGGCCGAGAACCGGCGGCCGGCCGCGGCCGGCTGGACGCCCTCGGGCAGGGTGGCAGCGGGCGGCGGGATCGGCGTCCCGACGGGCGGTTCGGCCGGCGCCTGGGGCTGGTCGACGTCGCCTTCGGCCGGTACCCAGTCCCGTTGCGGCTCCGGCTCCGATGGCGTGGCGTCGGGGTCGAAACCACGGCCGACGACCCCGTCATCAGGCTCGTCCACCGGGTCGAAACCGCGCCGCGGGCCGTCCGGATCGCTGTCGCTCATCTGGTCCTCATCGTCGTCGCTGGGGTCGGGGACCCGGCCGAGTTTAGTGCGGGCGGGCGTGTCAGGCCCACTGGCCCTGCGTCCCTCCGCGACGATGGGGGGACCATGCCCGAACCCTTCCAGCGTCGCCGCCCCCGCGTCCGGCTGACCGTCTCAGAGGTCAACGCCCCGCACCGCTCGGTGCCTACGCCCGAGCTGCCCCTGGTGCCGATGGCGCTCGCCGCCGGGGCCCTGTCGGGGCTCGTCGGCTGGCTGCTGGTCACCGGCCTGGTGATGGCCGCGTGGTTCACCGCCATGGCGATGCCGCTGCCCACCGCACTCGGCTTCGCCGGCCAGGTGTGGCTGTCGGCGCACGGGCTGGGCGCCACCGTCGGCACGGTGACGGTCACCCTCGCCCCGCTCGGCTTGACCGCGCTGCTGCTGCTGGTGACCCGTACCGTGACCCGCCTGGTCCTGCGGGCGACCGCGCCCGAGGATCTGCTCGGGCACGGCGTGCTGCGGGCCTGGGGCCTGGCGGCGGGCGGGTACGCGCTGTTCGCGGCCCTGATCGCCATCGTCTCGGGCAGCGCGCCACGGGCCGGCTGGGCCTTGGTCGGCGGCGCCGTCGTCGGGGCGCTGGGCTGCGGCTGGGCACTGGCCGGACGCCTGCGCAGCCTGGTCCGGCTGCCGGCCGTCCTGGACGGCCTTGGCCGGGCAGTGCTGGCAGGCGTCGGCGCGATGAGCGCGTTGGCCGCACTCGTGCTGCTGATCGGGCTGCTGCTGGGGGTCGACCGGGTCGGTCTGATCGAGCAGTCCCTCGCCCCGGACGCCGTGGGCGCGTGGCTGCTCGTCGCGCTGCAACTGCTCTACCTGCCCAATCTGCTGGCCTGGTCGGCGAGTTGGACGCTGGGCGCCGGCCTGAGTGTCGGCACGGGATCGTTCGTCTCGCCGATCCTCACCACCGCGGGCGTGCTCCCGGCCATTCCGGTGTTCGGCGCCGTCCCCGCGGCGGGTGCCGGCGGCCCCTGGAGCTACGCCTGGCTGGCCAGCGGCGTGGCCGTCGGGGCTGTCGCGGGCTGGGCGGCGTCCGCTCTTCGCCGCTCCCGCGGCGCACTGCCGCTGTGGCTGGCACGCGGCGCGGGTGCAGGCTTCGGCACCGCGGTGGTGGTGGTCGCGCTGGGACTGCTCTCGCGTGGCGACCTGGGCGTCGACCGGCTGGTCGGGCTCGGTCCCGTGCCGGCGAACCTGCTGCTGCTGGCGCCGGGGACGATGCTGGCCGGTGGCGCGCTGGCGGCCGTCGTGCACTGGTTGCTGCGCGGCCGGCACCTGCCCGCCGGGGACGCCGAGGCGCCGACCGAGTCGCTCGACGCGCCGACCGAGTCGCTGGACACCGTGACCGTGGTGCTGGGCCGCGACTGAACCCATCGCTGCGGCTGGATAGGCTGCCGCCATGGCCTTCCGCATCGCCGTGCTGATCTCGGGCACCGGCAGTCTCCTGCAGGCCCTGCTGGACGCCCGCGACGCGGGCGCGCTCGACGCCGACATCGCCGTGGTCGGCTCCGACAACGCCGCCGCGCAGGGCCTGGCCCGGGCCGCGGCCGCCGGGGTGCCCAGCTTCGTCCACCCCTACGTCAAGGGTTCGGACCGGGCGGCCTGGGACGCCGAACTGACCGACCTCGTCGCGGCCCGTGACGTCGACCTGGTGGTGCTGGCCGGCTTCATGAAACTGGTCGGCCCGGTGTTCCTGGCCCGCTTCGGCGGCCGCACGATCAACACCCACCCGGCGCTGCTGCCGAGCTTTCCGGGCATGCACGGCCCGCGCGACGCCCTGGCCCACGGGGTGAAGGTGACCGGCACGACCGTGTTCGAGGTGGACGCCGGGGTCGACTCCGGCCGCATCCTGGCGCAGGAACCGGTCCGGGTGCTGGCCGACGACACCGTCGAAAGCCTGCACGAACGCATCAAGGTGGCCGAGCGCGTGCTGCTCGTCCGCACCGTCAACGAACTCGCCGCCAAGGGGAACCCATGACCGACCGACTGCCGATCCGCCGCGCCCTCGTCTCCGTCTACGACAAGGCCGGACTGGTCGACCTGGGACGCAGCCTCGCCGAGGCGGGGGTCGAGATCGTCTCCACCGGGTCGACGGCCAGGACCCTGACCGACGCCGGCATCGCCGTCACCCCTGTCGAGCAGGTCACCGGTTTCGCCGAATGCCTGGATGGCCGGGTGAAGACCCTGCACCCGCACATCCATGCCGGGTTGCTGGCCGACCTGCGGCTGGAGTCGCACCGTGCCCAACTCGCCGAACTGGGGATCGAGCCGTTCCAGTTGGTGGTGTCGAACCTGTACCCGTTCACCGAGACCGTCGCCTCCGGGGCGGCACCCGACGAGTGCATCGAGCAGATCGACATCGGTGGGCCGAGCATGGTGCGGGCCGCGGCGAAGAACCACCCGTCGGTGGCGATCGTCACCTCGCCCGATCAGTACCCGTCGGTGTGTGAGGCGTTGTCGGCGGGCGGGTTCAGCCTGGCCGAACGTCGGGCGCTGGCCACCGTGGCGTTCCGGCACACCGCCGCCTACGACATCGCGGTGGCGTCCTGGATGGGCGAGGAGTTCACGCCGGACGCCTGGCCGGCCTGGATCGCCGGCACCTGGCACAAGATCGGCGGGCTGCGTTACGGGGAGAACTCGCACCAGGAGGCGGCGTTGTACCGCTACCCGTACGGCCCGTCCGGTATCACCGGCGCCGAGCAGCTGCACGGCAAGGAGATGAGCTACAACAACTACACCGACGGCGACGCCGCCTACCGGGCCGCCTACGACTTCACTGAGCCGGCGGTCGCGATCATCAAGCACGCCAACCCGTGCGGCATTGCGGTCGGTGCCGACATCGCCGAGGCGCACCGCAAGGCCCACGCCTGTGATCCGGTCAGCGCCTTCGGTGGCGTGATCGCCACCAACCGGCCGGTCAGCGTGGCGATGGCCGAGCAGGTGGCGGAGGTGTTCACCGAGGTGGTGATCGCGCCGGCCTACGACGACGGCGCCCTCGAGATCCTGACCCGCAAGAAGAACGTCCGGCTGCTGCGGGCGCAGCCCTACCAGCACCGTCAACGGCAACTGCAGCCGATCTCCGGCGGTGCCCTGCTGCAGCAACCCGACCGGATCGACGCCCCCGGCGACGACCCGGCCAACTGGACCCTGGCGGCCGGCGACCCCGCCGACGCCGCCACCCTCGCCGACCTGGCCTTCGCGTGGCGCGCCTGCCGGGCGGTGAAGAGCAACGCCATCCTGCTGGCCGCCGACGGCGCGTCGGTTGGGGTCGGCATGGGTCAGGTGAACCGGGTCGACTCCTGCCGGCTCGCGGTCGAGCGGGCCGGTGCGCGGGCGTCCGGGTCGGTCGCGGCGTCCGACGCTTTCTTCCCGTTCGCCGACGGGCCGGGCATCCTCATCGAGGCCGGGGTCACCGCGATCGTGCAGCCGGGCGGTTCGGTGCGGGACGCCGAAACCGTCGAGGCCGCGAAGGCCGCGGGGGTCACGATGTACTTCACCGGTACCCGGCACTTCTTCCACTGAGCGGCATCGACGCCGTGGCACGATCGTCGCTATGACCGCACCGGCCCCCGAACGTCCGCCGAAGACGTTCGTCCAGCAGGTGCTGGGGCAATGGCCGCTCGCCAGCGTGTTGGTGGGTGTGTTCGTCGGGCTGGCCGTGGTCGCCACCAGTCACTGGCGGGCCGGTACCACCCTGATCGGGCTGTCGATCACCATGGGAGGGTTCTTCCGGCTGCTGCCGCAGCGCCGGGTCGGCCTGCTCGCCGTCCGGAGCAGGCCACTGGACACGCTCGTGCTGCTCGGGGTCGGGATAGGGATCGCCGTGCTGGCCTGGGCGGTGCCGGCGCTGAGGAACTGATCCGACGCCGTCCCGCCGCCGTGCGGCTGGGCCCGGCCCCTGCTCAGGGTGTGGCGGCGCGCCACAGGATCGGCTGATCCAGGCTGGGGCGGACCCCGGCGACGATCGCCGCGGCCCGCGACCAGGGCGCCTCGCGTTCCAGGAACGGGTCCTCCTCCGCCATCCACCGGTCCCAGAACGCGATCGCCTGGTGCTGATCGCCGTTCACGCCGCTGGTGGTGTCCCGGGCGATGCCAAGGTCACGGGCCACGGTCGTGTCGGACTGCACCCAGATGGCCGCGTCGATCAGCGGCCGCATGGCCCGCTGCGAGCTGCCCACCCCTTCGACGATCAACAGGCTGCGGCCCGGCTCGACGCGCACCGACCCGGGCCGCTGGTGGGCCACCCAGCCCGGCGGCCGGTAGTCGACCGCGAGGCCGGCCCGGACCGGTTCGATGATCGAGCCCCGGAAGTCCTCGGCCCAGTCGAACATGGAGTGGTTCCAGGCCACGTCGTCGGTGGAGACGACTGCGGCACCCGGGATCGCCGCGGCCAACACCGACGCCAGGGTGGACTTGCCGGCCCCGCTGCGGCCGTCGACGGCGATCACCTGGGGGCCGGCGCCCTGGCCGGCGACCAAGCCCAGCAGGTCGGCGGCCGACACCGGCTCCCACGCCGTGACGGCCGGCTCGGCCGAACCGGGTCGCATCCGCAGCGTCCCCGGTGCCGTCGGCCGCACGCTCACCGCAACTCTGACCAGTGGAACTGGTCCGCCGACGGCGGGTCGTCGCCGGCGACCCGTGCCGCCTCCTGGCCGCGCAGGTCGACCCGCCGGATCTTGCCCGAGATGGTCTTCGGCAGCTCCTCGACGAACTCGATGATCCGGACCAGTTGGTAGCCGGACAGGTACGCCCGGGCGTGGTCGAAGATAGATTTCGCCGTCTCCGCGGACGCCTCGAAGCCGGTCGCCAGGGTGAGGAACGCCTTCGGCACGGCCAGCCGGACCGGGTGCGGGCTCGGCACCACCGCCGCCTCGGCCACCGCCGGGTGTTCGAGCAGGACGCTTTCCAGCTCGAACGGCGAGATCTTGTAGTCGGACGCCTTGAACACGTCGTCGGCCCGGCCGACATAGGTGAGGTAGCCGTCGGCGTCGCGCGCCGCTATGTCGCCGGAATGATAATAGCCCCCGCGCATCGCCTCGGCGGTGTACTCCTCGTCGCCGACATAGCCGCTCATCAGGGCGAGCGGGCGTCGGGCGAGAGCGAGGCAGATCTCGCCCTCGTCCTGGCCGGGCTCGCCGGTGGCCGGGTCGAGCAGATCGACGTGGTAGCCCGGCATCGGACGCCCCATCGAGCCGTCCTTGACCCGCTGGCCAGGCGAGTTGCCGATCCAGCAGGTGGTCTCGGTCTGCCCGAAGCCGTCGCGGATCGTCGCCCCCCAGGCGTCCCGGACGCGGGTGATCACCTCAGGGTTGAGCGGCTCGCCCGCGCCCACCAGTTCGCGCGGCGGCTTCGACAGCTGGCTCAGGTCGGCCTGGATCAGCATGCGCCACACGGTCGGCGGTGCACAGAACGTGCTGACCTGGTGGGTGTCCATCACCCGCATCAATGCGGCGGCGTCGAAGCGGGCGTAGTTGTAGATGAACACGGTCGCCTGGGCGAGGAACGGGGAGAAGAAGTTGCTCCAGGCGTGCTTGCCCCAGCCGGGGGAGGAGATGTTCAGGTGCACGTCGGCCTCGCGCACACCCAGCCACCACATCGTCGACAGGTGCCCCACCGGGTAGCTCACCTGGGTGTGCCGGACCAACTTCGGCCGGGCGGTGGTGCCTGAGGTGAAGTAGAGCAGGCAGGTGTCGTCGGCGGGGGTGGGGCCGTGGGGGGTGAACGTGTCGTCCGCCCGGTGGGACGCCGCGAAGTCGACCCAGCCGTCGATCGGGTGGTCGACTCCGATCCGCACCACGGCGTCCGAAAGGCCGGTGAATCTGTCGGCGAGCGCGGCGGGCGCGATGGCGGCCACCGCGCCGGCCCGGTCGACCCGGAACTCCAGCTCGGAGGCGGTGAGCAACGTGGAGGTGGGGATCGCGACCGCTCCGATCTTGAGCAGCCCGAGGAGTGCCTCCCACAACTCGATGGTGTTGTTCAGCATGACGATCACCGCGTCGCCGCGATGGACACCGAGGCCGGTCAGCCAGGTGGCGACCTGATCGGAGCGACGGGCCAGCTCGCCGTAGCTGGTGCTGACGGCCCGCAGGTCGGCATCGACGATCGTGACGGCGGCACGGTCGGGGTGCTCGCCGGCGACAACATCGAACCAGTCCAGCGCGAAGTTGAACTCGGTCAGCTCTGGCCAGCCGAAGCCGTCGACGGCGCCGTCGAAGTCGGTGGCGTGGGCGAACAGGAAGTCGCGGGCCGCGCGTACGGCGTCGGTGGCGGCGTTCGCGGGGCGTCCGGTGAAGGGCATGGCCTCATCCAAGCACTGCCTGCCGCGATCCTGTGATCCGGGAGGCAAAGATGGTGGTGATCCGGACACCGAGTTCGGTGCCCAGATCGCCACCTTGGGTGATCAGATTTCTGCGGCCGCGCCGAGAACTCAGATCAGGCCGAGCTCGGTGACCGCCTTGGCCTCGTCCTGCAACTCGGCGACGCTCGCGTCGATCCTGCCGCGGCTGAAGTCGTCGATCTCGAGGCCCTGGACGATGCTGTAGGTGCCGTCGGCCGTCGTGCACGGGAACGAGCTGATGATGCCCTCGGGCACGCCGTAGGAGCCGTCGGAGGGCACCGCCATCGACACCCAGTCGCCGGCGGGGCTGCCCTGCACCCAGTCGCGCATGTGCTCGATAGTGGCGTTGGCCGCGGACGCCGCCGAGCTGGAGCCGCGGGCAGCGATGATGGCCGCACCGCGCTTGGCGACGGTCGGGATGAAGTCGTTCTCGATCCAGGGCTGGTCGTTCACCAGTTCGGCGGCGTTCCTGCCGTCGACCTCGGCGTGGAACAGGTCGGGGTACTGGGTCGCCGAGTGGTTGCCCCAGATGGTCATCTTCTTCACGCTGGTGACGGCTGCGCCGGTCTTGGCGGCGAGCTGGCTGATCGCCCGGTTGTGATCCAGCCGGGTCAGCGCGTTGAACCGCTCGGCGGGAATGTCGGGGGCGTTCTTCATGGCGATCAGGGCGTTGGTGTTGGCCGGGTTGCCGGTGATCAGCACCTTGACGTCGTCGGCGGCCACCGCGTTCAGGGCCTTGCCCTGGGCGGTGAAGATGGCGCCGTTGGCGCTCAGCAGGTCACCGCGCTCCATGCCCGCGGTGCGCGGCCGGGCGCCGACCAGCATGGCCAGGTTGACGCCGTCGAAGACCTTGTTCGGGTCGTCGCCGATCTGGACGCCGGCCAGGGTGTCGAAGGCGCAGTCGTCCAACTCCATCACCACGCCCTCGAGGGCCTTCAGGGCCGGGGTGATCTCCAGCAGTCGCAGCTCGACGGGCTGGTCGGGGCCGAGTAGGGCGCCGCTGGCGATACGGAACAGCAGGCTGTAGCAGATCTGGCCGGCGGCGCCGGTCACGGCAACCTTCACGGGTGTGGTCACAGTGGTTCTCCTCAACAACGAGTGATGACGGTTTCACGCTAGCAGCGCCCACCCGCGGCGTCCGGCGGTCCGGCAGGCCGACCAGCCAGCGGTCCGTCCGGTCTCGGGGTGCGGCCATCGCACCGCGGTGGCGTGACTAGGCTCACCACCGTGCTGTTGTTGCTCGCCCGTCACGGCCGGACCGCCTCGAACGTCGCCGCACTGCTCGACACCGCGCCGCCGGGACCCGATCTGGACGAGGTCGGACGCCGGCAGGCCGAGGCGCTGGTCGACCGGCTGGCCGGCTACCCGATCGACGCGGTGTACAGCTCCGACCTGGTCAGGGCCGTGCAGACCGCGCAGCCGCTGACCGCCGCCCGCGAGTTGCCGCTCACACAGCTGGCCGAGCTGCGGGAGATCTCCGGCGGCGACGACGAACTGTCGCCCGACCTGCGCCGCTACATCGAGGCGTTGCGGGCCTGGGGCTCGGGCGATCCGAACGTCCGGATCCCCGGCGGCGAGACCGGCACGGAGTTCATCGCCCGCTACAACACGGCGGTCCGCCGGGTCGCCGACGAGGGGCACCGCACGGCCCTGCTGGTCAGCCACGGCGCGGCGATCCGCACCTGGGCGACGGCGGTGATGCCGCAGGTGCACGCCGAGTTCGAAGCCGTCCGCGGCATCCCCAACACCACCGTGATCGTCGCCGAGGGCGAGCCCGGCGGGCGCTGGGAACTGCAGCGGATCGACTTCCCCGAACCCGACCCCGACGACGGCTTCACCCAACCCGGTGTGCTGCCCGGCGACGACCCCGACGTGGCGGCCGGCACCTGACCCTGGTCATTGTCGGTGGCGGCGGTTAGTGTCCCTCCAGACCTCGAGAAGGGAACCGCCGTGCAACGTCGCCGCAGCGTCACTGCTCTGATCGTCCTGGCCCTGCTGTTGGGGTGGCTGACCGCGGCCACGCCGGCGCGGGCCGAGGAGCGCACCGTCACCCTGGTCGGCGACCTGCAGTCCGAACTCGGCTGCAGCGACGACTGGCAGCCGGTCTGCACGGCGACCGACCTGGCCAAGGGCAGGGGCAGCAACTACGCCGCCGAGTTCACCGTGCCGGCCGGTCGCTACGAGCTCAAGGTGGCGATCAACCACTCCTGGGACGAGAGCTACGGCGCCGAGGGGGGCTCGGCGAACATCCCGCTGGCGCTGAGTGCGGCGGCGAAGCTCCGATTCAGCTACGACGATTCGACCCACCTGACCACGATCAAGCCGGTCGACCTGCCGGGCTCGACCACGACGTCCGACCGCAAGCTGGCGGTGGGTTCGCTGCGCGAGTCGCTCACCCGCGAGCGCTTCTACTTCCTGATGGCCGACCGGTTCGCCAACGGCAGCAAGGCCAACGACACCGGCGGGCTGACCGGCGGCCGGTTGACCACCGGCTACGACCCGACCGACTCCGGCTTCTACCACGGCGGCGATCTCAAGGGCGTGACCAAGAAGCTCGACTACATCAAGGGCCTGGGCACCACCGCGATCTGGCTGACCCCGTCGTTCAAGAACAACCCGGTGCAAGGCTCCGGCGACGACGTGAGCGCCGGCTACCACGGGTACTGGATCACCGACTTCACCCGGATCGACCCGCACCTGGGCAGCAACGACGACATGAAGCAGCTGATCGCCAAGGCGCACGCCAAGGGCATGAAGGTGTTCTTCGACATCATCACCAACCACACCGCCGACATCATCGACTACACCGATCCGACGGCCGGCGGCAGCCCGCCCTACACCTACATCTCCAAGGCGGACGCGCCGTACAAGACGGCCTCCGGGCAGGCCTTCGACGATCGCGACTACGTGAACTCGGAGTTCCCGGCGCTGGACGCCGCCACGTCCTTCCCGTACACGCCCACGTTCCGCACCACGGCCGACGAGACGGTGAAGGTGCCCCAATGGCTGAACGACCCGACGCTGTACCACAACCGGGGCAACTCCACCTTCGCCGGTGAGTCCTCGACCTACGGCGACTTCGTCGGCCTCGACGACTTGTTCACCGAGAACCCCGAGGTCGTGCAGGGGATGGAGGAGATCTACTCGACCTGGGCCGACTTCGGCATCGACGGGTTCCGGATCGACACCGTCAAGCACGTCAACACCGAGTTCTGGCAGCAGTTCGCGCCGACGGTGCTCGACCACGCCAGGGCGTCCGGCAACGACGACTTCTTCATGTTCGGCGAGGTGTACGACTCCTCGCCCACGTTCACCAGCCAGTACACGACCACCGGCAAGCTGCAGGCGACCCTCGACTTCGGCTTCCAGAACGCTGTGACCGGTTTCGCCCAGGGCAAGGCGACCACCGGGCTGCGCGATCTGTACGCAGGCGACGACTGGTACACCGACGCCGACAGCAACGCCTACCAGTTGCCCACCTTCACCGGTAACCACGACATGGGCCGGCAGGCGATGATGCTGCGCCAGGCGGGCTTCAGCGCGAAGGAGACGTTGACCCGGCTCAAGCTGGCCAACTCGCTGATGTACCTGACCCGGGGCCAACCCGTCGTCTACTACGGCGACGAGCAGGGCTTCGCCGGCAGCGGGGGTGACAAGGCGGCCCGCCAGGACATGTTCGCCAGCAAGGTGGCCTCGTACAACAGCGAGGAGGTGATCGGCGGGGCGTCCGGCTCGAAGAACCGCTACAACACCGACTCGACGCTGTACCGGCAGATCGCGAAGCTGGCCCGCATCCGGGCCCAGCACCCGGCGCTGGCCGACGGGGCCCAGATCGCCCGCTACTCCTCCGACACTGCCGGCATCTTCGCCGTCAGCCGGATCGACACCTCGGCGCAGCGCGAGTACCTGGTGGTCAGCAACAACGCGACCACGGCCAAGAAGGCCACCTTCTCGACCTATTCGGCGAACACCCGCTTCGACGAACTGCTCGGCTCCGGTGGCGACGTCAGCGCCGACCGTTTCGGCCGGGTGAGCGTGACGGTGCCGGCACTGAGCGTGCGCGTGTTCCGGGCGGCGAGCCGGATGCCGGCCTCGAGCGCCGCGCCGGTGATCGTTCCGCTGTTCAAGGCCGGGGGCACCGTTGGCGGCCGCGCCGAACTGGCGGTCGCGCTGGCCGACACCAGCCGGTTCGCCGAGGTGAGCTTCTACAGCCGCCCGGCCGGGACGACGCAATGGCAGTTGCTGGGCACCGACGACAACCCGCGCTACCGGGTCTACCAGGACGTCTCCGCGCTGCCCACGGGCACCCTGCTGGAGTACCGGATCGTGGCCAGGGACTTGGCCGGCCGGTACTCGGCGACGTCGAGCTACGCATTCGTCGGCGAGCCGTCGGCAGGTGCCAGCACGATCACCAACGACCCGCCCGAGAAGCAGCCCGACGCCGTGTCGGTGCCAGGTTCGTTCAACGCGGCGATCGGCTGCGCCGACGACTGGGACCCGGCCTGCGACCAGGCCCAGTTGGCGCTCGACGACCAGAGCAAGATCTGGGCCACAACCCTTGACGTCCCCAAGGGCGACTACGCCTACAAGGCCGCGATCGACAAGAACTGGGACGAGAACTACGGGGCCGGCGGGGTCCGCAACGGGTCGAACATCAACCTCAAGCCCGAGGGCGGTGCGGTCAGCTTCTACTACGACCCCGCGTCGCACTGGGTGACGAGCACGGCCGAGGGGCCGATCCTGACCGCCCCGGGCAGCTTCCAGAGCGAACTGGGCTGCTCGTCGGACTGGAAGCCGGACTGCCTGCGGCCGTGGCTGCAGGACGCCGACGGCGACGGCACCTACGCCTGGGCGTCGACGAAGATCCCCGCCGGTAGCTACGAGTTCAAGGTGGCCCACGGCCTCGGCTGGGACGAGGCGTACCCGTCCGGCAACGTGTCCCTGACGGTGCCCGCGGACGGCATGCTGGTGACGATCACCTACACGCTGGCCACCCACCAGGTCGCGACCTCGGTCACGCAGGCAACCTCGACCCCCGACCTCAGCGTCGCCAAGGCGGTGCTGCTGCGCGACGACCTGATCGCCTACCCGGGCGACGGGTTGCCGCTCGGGGTCGACCAACGGGCGTTGAGTTGGCGGCTGCACTGGTCGGCGAAGGGCGGCCTGGCGATCGACGCGGACGCGGTGACCGGTGGCCGGGTGGCGACGCTCACCCGAGACTGGAAGGGTCTGCCGGCCGGCATCCTGGCGACCAGGCCAGAGCTGCGTGGCTACGTGGCCCTGCGCCCCGATGCGACGACCGCGGGACGGATGAAGCAGATCATGGCCGGGCAGGTCGCCGTCGGCCTGTACGACGATCAGGGCAGGCTGCTGGACGCCACCGGGGTGAAACGCGGTTAGCGCCTAGGCTGCCCCCATGACGGCCTACCACGCCGAGGCGTCCGATACCGAGGGCAAGGAGATCCTGACCTGGCAGGGGTTCGGTGACGCCAGTCGCGAGCTCGCCCAGCGGATCGCCGACGACGGCTTCCGTCCCGATGTGATCGTCGCGGTCGCCCGCGGGGGCCTCGTGGTGGCCGGCGCGCTGGCCTATGCCCTGGGCGTCAAGCTGGCCGACGCGATGAACGTCGAGTTCTACACCGACGTCGAGGAGACCCTGCCCGACCCGGTGCTGCTGGCCCCGCTGCTCGACATCGACAGCATCGCCGGACGCCCGGTGCTGGTCGCCGACGACGTCGCCGACTCGGGCCGCACCCTGCAACTGGTGATGGACATCCTGCTCGCTGCCGGCGCCGAGGTGCGCACCGCGGTGCTGTACACGAAACCCACCTCGATCTACCCGGTCGACTACGCGTGGAAGGACGTCGACGCCTGGATCGTGTTCCCGTGGTCGGCGCTACCGCCTGTGACGGCGACTCGCTGAGGTCCCCTGGGATCGGTGGTCGGCGCTGGGTCACGTGATCGGCCGGCAATGCCGAGTCGTGGCGTGACTGCCGCTCTGCACGGCGGCATCGGCGCCAGGAGGCGGCATCGGCTGGTGGGCCCGCACCGGCGTCCGCGGCTCAGGGCCTAGGCTCGGGTCGTGAGCTGGGCTGAGATCACCTCCGTCGAGGAACTGGAGCAGATCGTCGGTGTGCCCGCGTACCGGGCCGCCGCGAAGGTGCGGGAGGCGCTGCTACCGCTGGACCGCGAGTGGCTGGCGGCGTCCCCCTTCTGCATGGTGGCCACGGCCGATGCCCTGGGTCGCTGCGACGCGTCCCCCAAGGGCGACCCGGCCGGCCAGTTGGTGCACGTGCTGGACGAGCGCACGATCGCCATCGCGGAGCGCCCCGGCAACCGCCGGGTGGACGGCTACCGCAACATCATCGCCAATCCGCACGTGGGGCTGAACTTCTTCATCCCCGGACGGGGCGACACGCTGCGGATCAACGGCCGTGCCCGGCTGGTCCGCTACGCCGACTTCTTCGATGAACTGGTGGTGAAGGGGCATCGGCCGATCCTGGCCCTGGTGGTCGAGATCGACGAGGTGTTCCACCACTGCGCCAAGGCGTTCCTGCGTTCGCAGCTGTGGAACCCCGACACGTGGAACCCGAACGCTGTGCCCAGCACGGCGGTGATCAGCAAGGCCGTGCTCCCGGACAGCCCCGAGACGCTGGAGCAGCTCGAGGCCTACTACGGCACCAACTACGCCGCCACCATGTACACCGAGACCCTGGCCGCCGGGAACCGATCCGACTGAGCGACCCCGTCAACTCCGCTCGGCGTCCGAGCGCAGGACGCAGAACTCGTTGCCCTCCGGGTCGGCCAGCACCACCCAGCCGGTGCCCGGTCCGTGGTGCCGCGCCGGTCGGCCACCCGCGTGGCGCCGAGCCCCAGCAGCCGCTCGACCTCGGCGTCGCGGGGACGGTCGGTGGGCACCAGGTCGAGGTGCAGGCGGTTCTTGACCGCCTTGGCCTCCGGCACCTCGATGAACAGCAGCCGATGCGATTCGTCGGGTGACAGCAGCATGCACTCCTCGTGGCCGGGCTCATTGGGGTCGTCGGCGACGTCGT
The DNA here is from genome assembly GCF_025972045.1 of Micropruina sonneratiae. Lineage (GTDB taxonomy): Bacteria > Actinomycetota > Actinomycetes > Propionibacteriales > Propionibacteriaceae > Micropruina > Micropruina sonneratiae. Next base: position 649,093 of record NZ_JAPDHX010000001.1, read on the forward strand.
GGTAGTCGAGCACCCGCTTCCACCACTGCGACAACTCATAGGCGTCGGCGCAGTCGACGCTGGTGTGCGAAACCCGGCTGGTCACGCGGTCAGCCAAGCACAGCGGCCCCTGGTGCTGCGAGCGAGTGGGTAAGGATGGGGGCGACCCCACCGACCTGGCGAAGGAGACCCAGATGATCCCCACCGTGACCGCCCACTCCGGACTGACCCTGCCGGTGATCGGCTTCGGCACCTACACCCTGAAGGGACGCGAAGGCGCCGAGACCGTGGCCCGCGCCATCGACAACGGCTACACGCTGATCGACTCGGCGTTCAACTACGAGAACGAAGGAGCCGTCGGCGCCGGGGTGCGGCTGGCGGGCAGGGACCGCTCCGAGGTGATCGTCACCTCCAAGCTGCCCGGACGCCGCCAGCGCCACGACGAGGCGCTGGTGACGATCGAGGAGAGCGTCTACCGCACCGGACTGGACTATCTCGACCTGTACCTCATCCATTGGCCGAACCCGATCACCGATCACTACGTCGAGGCGTGGACGGCGATGGTCGAGGCCAGGCAGCGGGGCCTGGTGCGCGCCATCGGGGTGTGCAACTTCCTGCCCGATCAGCTGGACCGGCTGGGTGCCGAAACCGGCGTGCTGCCCGAGGTGAACCAGATCGAGTTGCACCCGTACTTCCCGCAGGCCGAGCAGCTCGGCTACGACGCGGACCACGGCATCATCACCGAGGCCTGGAGCCCGCTGGGCCGTGGCCGGGAGGGCCTGCTCGCCGACCAGGTGGTGGTGGCGCTGGCCGATCGGTACGACACCACCCCGGGGCAGCTCGTGCTGGCCTGGGCCATCACCCGCGGCGCGGTGCCGCTGCCCAAGGCGTCCGGGCAGCAGCGACAGCTGGAGAACCTGGCCGCCGCCGAGCTGGCGTTGGACGACGCGGACGTCGCGGCGCTGACCGCGCTGGGACGTCCGGACGGACGGATCGACGACCAGGACCCCGCCGTCTACGAGGAGTTCTGACGGCGCCGGCCGACGACGCCGACTGCGACCGCCCCGGCGGGGCCCGGAGGTGTTGGCCCGGTGCACGGAGGTCTTCGGGCTCGACCGGCCCGGTTCAGCGGAAGATGACCGTGCGCTGCCCGTCGAGCATGATCCGGTGCTCGGCGAACAGCTTCACCGCGTCCGACAGGGTGCGGGATTCCTGTTCCTGACCGATCGCGACCAGGCCGGGCACGTCGATCGAGTGGTCGACCCGACGCACGTTCTGTTCGATGATCGGGCCCTCGTCGAGGTCGGCGGTGACGAAGTGGGCGGTGGCGCCGATCAGCTTCACCCCGCGGCTGTGTGCCTGCCGGTACGGGTTGGCGCCCTTGAACCCGGGCAGGAACGAGTGGTGGATGTTGATCGCCATTCCCGCCAGCCGCTCGCACAGCTCCTGGGACAGGATCTGCATGTACCGGGCCAGCACCACCAACTCGATGTCGTGCTGCTCGATGGCCTCGACGACCCTCGCCTCGAAGGCCGCCTTGGTCGCGGGGAGCACCACGTAGTCCTCGAACGCCACCCCGTAGAACCTGGCCAGGTCGGCCAGGTCGGGGTGGTTGGAGAGCACCAGCGGCACGTCGAGCAGCAGGTCACCCGAGCGGACGCGGAACAGCAGGTCGTTGAGGCAGTGGCCCATCCGCGACGCCAGGATGAGCGTGCGCCGTGGGCGTCCGACGTAGTCGAGGGCCCAATCGGCGTCCAGGGACGTGGCGATCGGGGTGAGCGCGCGCTCGAACACGGATCGATCGAACCCGGACTGCACCTGCACCCGCATGAAGAACCGGTTCGACTCCGTCGAACTGAACTGCTGCAGCTCGGTGATGTTGCCGTAGGCCTGTGCGATGGCGCCGGTGACGGCATGGACGATGCCGGGCCGGTCCTCGCAGGTCAGGGTCAGCAACCAGTGGTTGGAGTCGATCACGCCCAGCAGGGTAGCCGCCCGCCCCGATCCGGGCGGACGCCAAGCGTCCGGTGGGCAACCGATAGGCTGAACCCGACACGCGAGCGGAAGGGCTATCCATGGCGAAGATCAAGGTCGAGGGCACCGTCGTCGAGCTGGACGGCGACGAGATGACCCGGATCATCTGGCAGTTCATCAAGGACCGGCTGATCCACCCCTACCTCGACGTGAATCTCGACTACTACGACCTCGGCATCGAGAGCCGGGACGCCACCGACGACCAGATCACCGTGGACGCCGCCAACGCCATCAAGCGCGAGGGGGTCGGCGTCAAGTGCGCCACCATCACCCCCGACGAGGCGCGGGTGAAGGAGTTCGGCCTGAAGAAGATGTGGGTCTCGCCCAACGGCACGATCCGCAACATCGTCGGCGGGGTGGTCTTCCGCGAGCCGATCATCATCAGCAACATCCCCCGGCTGGTGCCCGGATGGACGAAGCCCATCATCATCGGCCGTCACGCCCACGGCGACCAGTACAAGGCCACCAACTTCAAGGTGCCGGGTGCCGGCCAGCTGACCATCACCTTCACCCCCGCCGACGGCTCCGAGCCGATCCAGCACGTGGTCGCCGACTACGGCGACGACGGTGGTGTCGCGATGGGCATGTACAACTTCAACAAGTCGATCGAGGACTTCGCCCGGGCGTCCTTCGCCTACGGCCTCAACCGCAACTACCCGGTCTACCTGTCCACCAAGAACACGATCCTGAAGGCCTACGACGGCTCGTTCAAGGACATCTTCCAGGCAGTCTTCGACGCCGAGTACAAGGCGCAGTTCGACGCCGCCGGCCTCACCTACGAGCACCGGCTGATCGACGACATGGTGGCCGCCGCGATGAAGTGGGAGGGCGGCTACGTGTGGGCGTGCAAGAACTACGACGGCGACGTCCAGTCCGACACCGTGGCGCAGGGCTTCGGCTCGCTGGGCCTGATGACGTCGGTGCTGATGACCCCCGACGGCAAGACGGTCGAGGCCGAGGCGGCGCACGGCACCGTCACCCGGCACTACCGCCAGCACCAGCAGGGCAAGCCCACCTCGACCAACCCGATCGCCTCGATCTTCGCGTGGACGGGCGGGTTGAAGCACCGCGGCAAGCTGGACAACACCCCCGAGGTCACCGGCTTCGCCGAGACCCTGGAGAAGGTCTGCGTCAGCACCGTCGAGTCCGGGAAGATGACCAAGGACCTGGCGCTGCTGGTCGGTCCGGAGCAGGGCTTCCTGACCACCGAGGAGTTCCTGGCCGCGCTCGACGAGAACCTGGCCAAGGCACTCGCCTGAGCCTGGGTCCCGCCCCGTCCGCCCCGCCACTCCCTGGGCGCTCGCCCAGCTACCGAGCGCTCGCCAAAGTTGGCGAGCGCTCGGTAGTTAGGCGAGCGCGGGGGAGGGCTCAGGCGTCGATCGAGCTCATGTCGCCGTAGCGGGCGCCGGCCACGGCGTCGCGGGGGACGGCGTCGGTGAGTGCCGCCAGGTCGCCCGCCTCGAGCCGGACGCCGAGGGCGCCGACGTTCTCCTCCAGGTAGCGCACCCGTTTGGTGCCGGGGATCGGGACCACGTCCTCGCCCTGCGCCAGCACCCAGGCCAGTGCCAGTTGTCCCGGTGTGCAGCCATGGGCGGCGGCCAGTTCGCGGACCCGGTCGACCAGCTTCAGGTTCGTCTCCAGCGCGTCGCCGCTGAACCGGGGGAAGTAGCCGGTGGCCCGGCTGTCACCCTCGGCCGGGGTTGCGGAGATCGCGCCGGTGAGCAGCCCGCGGCCCAACGGCGAGTACGGCACGAGGCCGATGCCCAGCTCGCGCAGGGTCGGCAGGATGGCGTCCTCGACGTCACGGGTGAACAGCGAATACTCGGTCTGCAGTGCCGTGATCGGGTGCACCGCGTGCGCCCGCCGGATCGTCTCCGTGGACGCCTCGGACAACCCCAGGAAACGCACCTTTCCGGCGTCCACAAGCTCCTTCATCGCCCCGACGGTGTCCTCGATGGGCACCGTGAAGTCGACCCGATGCTGGTAGTAGAGGTCGATGTGGTCGACGCCGAGCCGTTGCAGGGAGGCGTCGCAGGCGCGGTGGACGTATTCGGGTCGCCCGTTGACGCCCAGCCGGGTGCCGTCGGGGAGCCGCTCGTTGCCGAACTTGGTCGCCAGTTGCACCTCGTCACGGCGTCCGGCGATCGCCTCTCCGACAAGCTTCTCGTTGGTGAACGGGCCGTACATGTCAGCCGTGTCGAGCAGGGTGACGCCCAGGTCGAGGGCGCGATGGATGGTGGCCAGGCCGCCGGCCTGATCGGGGCTGCCGTAGAACTCCGACATGCCCATGCAGCCCAGGCCGAGGGCCGAGACGGTCAGGGCGGCAGCGCCGGAGCCGATGGTGCGGGTGGGGATCGGTTGGCTCATGGCCCCAGCTAACACCCGACCGCAAGAAGTGTCCGCGGGCCGGTCTAGGGTGCGGCTGTGCTCACCACCCTGGCCGTCCACGGCTACCGGTCGCTGCGCGAGGTCGTCCTCACCCTCGACCGGCTCACCGTCGTCACCGGCGCGAACGGTACCGGCAAGTCGAACCTGTACCGGGCGTTCCAGTTGCTCGCCGACACCGCGTCGGGCCGGCTGATCGGCTCCCTCGCCGCCGCCGGGGGACTGACGTCGGTGCTGTGGGCCGGTCCCGAGACGATCAGCGGCGCGATGCGGCGCGGCGAGGTGCCGGTGCAGGGAACCGGGTCTCGCAAGGCCCCGATCAGCCTGCAGCTGGGCTTCACCACCGACGACTTCGGCTACCTGATCGATGTCGGCCTGCCGGTTCCGAGCGACACCCTGTTCTCGCGTGACCCGGTGATCAAGCGCGAACTGGTGTGGGCCGGCCCGGTGCTGCGTCCGGCCGCCACCCTGGTGCAGCGCACCGCGCGCGGCGTCCAGGTGCTGGGTGACGACGGACGCCGCAGCGTCGAGATCGCGCTGCCCCCGTGGGCCAGCCTGCTGGGCGAACTGGTCGACCCGCTGGGCTACCCCGACCTGTCCGCCGTTCGCGACGTCGTGCGTGGCTGGCGGTTCTACGACAGCTTCCGGGTCGACGCCGACGCTCCGGCCCGTCAACCGCAGGTCGGCACCCGTACCGAGGTGCTGGCCCACGACGGTCACGATCTGGCCCCGGCGATCGCCACCATCGTCGAATCGGCGTGGCAGGGTCCCTTCAGCGCTGCCGTGGCGGACGCCTTCCCCGGTACCCGGGTCGGCATCGCCGACCTGGGTGGTCGGTTCGAGGTGCAGCTCACCCAACCGGGGTTGTTGAGGCCGCTGACCGCCCGCGAGCTCTCCGACGGCACCCTGCGCTACCTGCTGCTCACCGCCGCCCTGTTCAGCCCCCGCCCACCGGGGCTGATGGTCCTCAACGAGCCCGAGACGTCCCTGCATCCCGACGTGCTGCCCGCCCTGGCCCGGCTGATGGTGGCGGCGTCACAGCGCTGCCAACTGGTCGTGGTCACCCACTCGGCGAGCCTGGTCGACGCGCTGGAGGCCGCCGGCGCCACCCACCACGAACTGGTCAAGCCACTCGGCGAAACCGAGGTCGACGGGCAGGGACTGCTGACCCGCCCGACGTGGCACTGGGGTTCGCGGTGACCTGACCGCTAGCCTCGGCCGGGTGAGCGTGTATCCCGCCGTTTCCTACGTGATGCCGGTGCTGAACGAAGAGGGATACCTGGCGGACGCGGTCGCCGCGGTGCTCTCGCAGGACTATCCGGCCGAGGCCGAGTTGGTGATCGCCCTGGGTGCCTCCACCGACGACACCACAGCGATCGCCCACCGGCTCGCCGCCGCCGACAGCCGCATCGTGCTGGTCGACAACCCGGTCAACGACATCCCGGTCGGGCTGAACCTGGCCATCGCCGCCAGCCGCAACCCGATCGTGGTCAGGGTGGACGCCCACGCCGAACTGCCGGAGGGCTACACCCGCACCATGGTCGACCTGCTCAACCAGCACGGTGCGGTCAACGTCGGCGGCGTCATGCACGCCAAGGGCCGGACGCCGTTCCAGTCGGCGGTCGCCCGCGCGTACAACTCGCCGTGGGGCCTGGGCGGCGGCCAGTACCACGGCGCCAAGGTGCCGGGCCCCTCCGATTCGGCCTACCTCGGCGTGTTCCGCCGTGAGGTGCTCGACGAGGTCGGCGGTTACGACGAGACCCTGCGGCGGGCCGAGGACTGGGAGCTCAACTCCCGCATCCGCGCCGCCGGGCACCTGATCTGGTACACCCCGGACGTCGCCGTCACCTACTGGCCGAGGGCCACGCCGGCGAGCCTGCGCCGGCAGATGTTCGCCACCGGGGTGTGGCGCGGGCACCTGGTGCGCGAGCAGGGCGGAACGCCGCCCAAGTACCTGGCGCCGCCGCTGACCGTGCTGGCGCTGGGTGCCTCCGCCGTGGTCGGGGTGGCCCAGGCCTGCGGAGCGTTGCAGGGGCGGGCGTCCGCCGCAGCCTCGATCGTGCATGTGGCGCCCGTCGCCTACGCAGGCGGGCTGATGGCCGTGTCGGTGAAGTCCCTGGGCGCCACGAACGCCAAGGCGGCTCTGCTCAACGTCGCCGTGCTGGGCATCATGCACCTGTCCTGGGGGGCGGGGTTCCTGCGCGGCCTGGTCGCCGGGGCGCACACGACGGTCGACACCTCCCGGGTCAGGGGGAAGGGCTGAGCGAGGGCGGTCGGCGGCGCCCGATAGGCTGTGCCCCTCCACAGTGAAAGGTCCCGATGAATCCGATCGTCAGCAACATCCTGCTGATCTTCCTGTTCATCATCATCGGCGGCGTCTTCGCCGCGGCCGAGATGGCGCTGGTGTCCCTGCGCGAAAGCCAGGTCAAGCAGCTGTCCACCCGCGGCACCCGCGGGCGCACCGTCGCCAACCTGGCCGCCGAACCCAACCGGTTCCTGTCTGCTGTGCAGATCGGCGTCACCCTCTCGGGCTTCCTGTCCGCCGCGTTCGGCGGCGCCACGCTCGAGGAGCCGGTGGCCGAGCTGCTGCGCGGCTGGGGCGTCCCCGAGTCCGTCGCCAGCCCCGTCGCGCTGATCACCATCACCGCGATCATCAGCTACTTCTCGATCGTGATCGGCGAGCTGACCGCGAAGCGGCTGGCCATGCAGCGGGCCGAGACGTTCGCGATGGCGCTGGCCCCGCTGGTCAACGCGATCGCAACCATCGCCCGGCCCGTCATCTGGTTCCTCGGCGTCTCGACGAACTTCCTGGTCCGGGTACTCGGCGGTGACCCGCAGGCCTCGCGCGAGGAGGTCACCGACGAAGAACTGCGTGCCATGGTCACCGCCTCGTCGACCCTGGGCGACGAGGAGCGGCAGATCGTCGACGAGGTGTTCGCGGCCGGTCAGGTGAGCCTGCGCGAAGCGATGGTGCCGCGCACCGAGGCCGACTTCCTGGCCGGCGACCTGCCCGCCCACAAGGCCATCCGCACCTTCCACGACCAGCCGCACAGCCGTTACCCGGTGATCGGCGAGGACGTCGACGACGTGCTCGGGTTCGTACACGTCCGTGACCTGTTCGACCTCGACCCGGCCGCCCGCAACGCTCCGGTGCGGCAACTGGTGCGGCCCATCGTGTCGCTGCCGCACACCATGAAGATCCTGCGGGCCCTGTCCGAGATGCGGGCCGCCAACGCGCACCTGGTGATCGTCTCCGACGAGTACGGCGGAACGGCGGGCATCGTCACCATGGAGGACCTCGTCGAAGAGCTGGTCGGCGACATCTCCGACGAGTTCGACGAGCCCAGCCAGGCCAAGGCGTCCCCCTCGAGCGCAGAGCTGGACGGCCTGGGCACCCTGGAGGAGTTCGGCGAGGACCACGGCTACGTGCTGCCCGAGGGCCCCTACGACACGGTGGCCGGTTTCGTGATGGCACACCTGGGGCACCTGCCCGAGGTGGGGGACAGCATCGAGGTCGACCTCGAGCCGGTGGAGGCCACCGACGAGGGCGCCGAGCGGTTCCGGTTCACCGTTTCCGAGCTCGACGGACGCCGCGCGGCGCGGCTCACCCTGCACAGGCTCGGCACGGCCGCTCAGGCTGAGTAACCTACCTGCGTCGGCTCCCGTGACCGGCGCCGGACGGAGGTGCGCCCCTTGGCCCAGCAGGACCCGGACGGGTCGCGCCTGCTCACCTCGGACGAGGTCGGGGAGCTGCTCGGGGTGGCGGTCGAGCACGCCGGTGGACGGCTGCTGAGTTGGTCGCTCGACCACGTGGACGCCAATCCGCAGCAGTCCACCACCGCCACCTACCTGGCCAGTGTCGACTGGCCCTACGGCGAACGCGAGGAACTGCTCGGGGTGAGCGCCCGGGCGTCCGGCCCGGCCGCCAGCGACACCCGGGCCGAGATCTTCGCCGACGGCGACCGTGAGGTGGCGGTCTGGATCTACCCCAACGACCCCGACCTGCCGGGACTGGCCCGCGCCGCCTACACCGAGCAGATGGCCGAGATCCTGACCGAGCACGACGTGCTGGGCCGTCCGGTCGGCGCCGACGACCTGCAACTGCGGATGATCGGCTACCGCCCGCGCCGCCGGGCCGTGCTGCAGGTCGATGTCGTCGACCCCCCGGTGCGGCTGTACTGCAAGGTGCTGCGCGAGCGCCTGTTCGCCGACGTGTTGAAACGCCACGAGCTGCTGCTGGAGGCGGGCGTCCCGGCGCCCGGGATCGCCGCCACCACCGCCGACGCGTTGCTGTTGCTGCGCAACCTGCCGGGGCGTCCGCTGGCCAAGGCGATCTTCGACAGCGAGCCGCCGTGCAGCGCCGAGCAGCTCATCCACCTGCTGGACGCCATGCCGATGAGCGTCACCCAGCTCGAACGGCGTCCCCCTTGGTCGGACGCCGTGTCGCACTATGCGCAGATGGTCACCGCGGCGGTGCCGTCGGCCGCCGACAAGCTGGCCTGGCTGACCCGGCAGATCAGCGACGGCCTGGCCCCGATCCCGCTCGGCAACGAACCCACCCACGGCGACTTCCACGAGGGCCAGGTGCACGTCGCCGACGGGCGGATCGTGGGCGTCCTGGACGTCGACACCGTCGGACCCGGACGCCGCGCCGACGACCTGGCCTGCCTGATCGCCCACCTGTCGACCATCCAGCGGATGTCGCCCAGCCAGGAGGCGACCGTGCACCGGTTGATCCGTGACTGGGTGCCGGTGTTCGACACCCGCGTCGATCCCACGGAACTGCGGCTGCGGGCCGCGGCGGTGATCATCTCGCTGGCGACCGGACCGTTCCGCGGTCAGGAGCCCGACTGGGAGTGGGAGACGCTGAGGATGATCGCCTCGGCCGAGGCGCTGGTGCGGCAGGTGAGCTGACGGCGCTCCGCGGAAGACCGCCGAGGTTGCGCCCGTGGAGACATCGATGCCACTGGCGGACGCCGCGGCCGCGCATCCCGGCGGGATCGTCCATCAGTCGGACCGCATCTCGGTCGGCGAGACCGGCGCTTCCGCTTCCTGACCCTTTGCCCGGTCGGGCAGCGCTGCGGGGGGCCGAGTCCTAGGCTGACGACCATGACCGAATCCCCGCTCACCCTGGCCGGCGACTTCGCCTCGCCGAGCCGCCAGGATTGGGAGGCCGAGGTCCTCAAGGTGCTCAACAGGCGCCGTCCCGAGGGCAAGGAACTCTCCATCGAGCAGGCCATGAAGCGGTTGACCACGACGACCGTGGACGACCTCGTCATCGACCCGCTCTACACCTATTCCGACCGCGACCTGGGGCACCCCGGGGTCACCCCGTTCACTCGCGGCACCAGCCTGCGCACCGGGACGATCCATTCCTGGGACATCACCCAGCTGCACGAGGATCCGGACGTCGGCTACACCAACGCCGCCGTGCTCACCGACCTCACCCGCGGCGCGGTCTCGCTGTGGCTGCGCGTCGACCCCGACGCCATCGCACCGGGCGACGTCGCGGGGGTGCTGGCCGGGGTGATGCCCGAGCTGGCCCGGCTGCGGGTCAGCAGCCGCACCCAGCAGGTCGCCGCCGCCAAGGCACTGGCCGACTTCTGGCGGGCCAGCGGGCACGCCGCCGAGGTCGGGGGCAGCCTCGGCCTGGACGCCCTCGGGCAGGCCGCCCTGACCGGCGAGGCGCCCGAGTTCGGGCCGCAGCGGGAATGGGTCGCCACCGGGCTGGCCGAGTTCCCGAAGGCCCGGGCGATCGCCGTCGACAGCCTGCTGTACGACGATGCCGGCGCCGGCGACGTCGACGTGCTGGCCTTCGCGATCGCGACCGGCGTGGAGTACCTGCGTGACCTGGAGGCCGCCGGGATCAGCCCCGAAGCAGCCTTCACCCAGATCGCGTTCCGGGTGCCGGCCAACGCCGACCAGTTCATGACCATCGCCCGGCTGCGCGCGCTGCGCCGGCTGTGGGCGAGGGTCGGTGAGGTCAGCGGGGTCCCGGCCGGAGGCCGCGGCGCCATCCAGTTGGCCGTCACCTCGTGGCGGATGATCACCCGCGACGACCCGTGGGTGAACCTGCTGCGCGGCACCATCGCCACCTTCGCCGCCGCTACCGGCGGTGCGGAGTCGATCACGGTGCTGCCGCACGACACCGCCTGGGGCCTGCCGACCGACTTCTCCCGCCGGATGACCCGCAACATTCAGCTGCTGGCCGCCGAGGAGTCGAACCTGGGCCGGGTCGCCGACCCCGCCGGCGGCTCCTGGTACGTGGAGAGCCTGACCGACCAGCTCGCGCAGCGGGCCTGGGCGCGGTTCACCGAGATCGAGGCGTCCGGGGGTATGGCGAGCGCGCTCGCCGACGGCCGGGTCGCCGACTGGATCGCCGACACGGTCGGCAAGCGGGCCACCCGGCTGGCCTCCCGCAAGCAGCCGATCACCGGTGTATCGATGTTCCCGGCCGCGAACGAGCAGCCGCTGGACGTCCGGCCCCGGCCGGCGCGTCCGGAACAGGGCGGCCTGCAGCCGCATCGCGACAGCGAACTGTTCGAGGCGCTGCGCGACCGGGTCGCGGCGTCCGCCACGAAGCCGATCGTGTTCCTCGCCTGCCTGGGCGCCCGTCGTGACTTCGGGCCGCGAGAGCAGTTCACCTCGAACGTGCTGCAGGTGGCGGGCATCGAGCACCCGAGCAGCGAGGGCGGCACGCCGCCCGAGATCGTCGAGCAGGTCAAGCTGGCCGGCGCGACGAAGGTGATCCTGTGCAGCTCGGCGAAGGTGTACGCCGCCCAGGCCGTCGAGGTGGCCAGGGCGCTGAAGGACGCCGGCATCAGCAGCGTGTGGATCGCCGGACGCCGCACCGAGACAGCCGATGACGCCGCCGCCGACCTCATCGACGGCGAGATCTTCGACGGCATGGACGTCGCCGGCTTCCTGGCCGGCACCCTCGACGAGTTGGGAGTAGCGCAGTGAGCGTCCCGCGTTTCGACAGCATCGAGCTGGGGGACGCCGTCCCGCCGGCCGATTCGGCTCAGCAGTGGGAGGACCTGATCGATCAGGTGCCCTCCTACTCCAAGGGCTGGCAGACCCCGGAGCACATCCTGGTGCCGCCGGTCTTCGACGACGAGGCCCTGCAGGGGCTGGACTTCCTGGGCACCTACCCGGGCATCCCGCCGTTCCTGCGCGGCCCCTACGCCACGATGTACGTCAACCAGCCGTGGACGATCCGGCAGTACGCCGGCTTCTCCACCGCCGAGGAGTCAAACGCGTTCTACCGGCGCAACCTGGCCGCCGGCCAGAAGGGCCTGTCGATCGCCTTCGACCTGGCCACCCACCGCGGCTACGACTCCGACCATCCGCGGGTCACCGGCGACGTCGGCATGGCCGGTGTCGCGGTCGATTCGATCCTCGACATGCGGCAGCTGTTCGAGGGCATCCCGCTGGATCAGATGTCGGTGTCGATGACCATGAACGGCGCCGTGCTGCCGGTGCTGGCGCTGTACGTGGTCGCGGCCGAGGAGCAGGGGGTGCAGCCGGCCCAACTAGCGGGGACCATCCAGAACGACATCCTCAAGGAGTTCATGGTCCGCAACACCTACATCTACCCGCCGGCGCCGTCGATGCGGATCATCTCCGACATCTTCGCGTTCACCAGCGCGAACATGCCGAAGTTCAACTCGATCTCGATCTCCGGCTACCACATGCAGGAGGCCGGGGCTACCGCCGACATCGAGATGGCCTACACCCTGGCCGACGGCGTGGAGTACATCCGGGCCGGCGAATCGGTGGGCCTGAAGGTCGACCAGTTCGCGCCCCGGCTGAGCTTCTTCTGGGCGGTCGGGATGAACTTCTTCATGGAGGTCGCCAAGTTCCGCGCCGCCCGGCTGCTGTGGGCCCGGCTGGTGCGCGAGTTCGGGCCGAAGAACCCCAAGTCGATGTCGCTGCGGACGCACTCGCAGACCTCCGGCTGGTCGCTGACCGCGCAGGACGTGTTCAACAACGTCGGCCGGACCTGCCTGGAGGCGATGGCGGCGACCCAGGGCCACACCCAGTCGCTGCACACCAACGCCCTCGACGAGGCGATCGCACTGCCGACCGACTTCTCGGCCCGGATCGCGCGCAACACCCAGCTGTTCATCCAGCAGGAGTCCGGCACCTGCCGGGTCGTCGACCCGTGGGCCGGCTCGGCCTACGTCGAGCGGCTCACCTACGAGCTGGCGAGCAAGGCGTGGGGGCACATCTCCGAGGTCGAGGCGGCCGGCGGCATGGCCAAGGCGATCGAGGCCGGCATCCCGAAGATGCGGATCGAAGAGGCGGCCGCCCGCACCCAGGCCCGGATCGACTCCGGACGCCAGCCGCTGATCGGCGTCAACAAGTACATCGTCGAGAACGACGAGCCGCCGGAGGTGCTCAAGGTCGACAACAACAAGGTCCGCGAGGAGCAGATCGCCAAGCTGCACCGGCTGCGCGCCGAGCGCGACGAGGCGGCGGCGACCGAGGCGTTGCAGCGGCTCACCTGGGCCGCGGCCAACCCCGACCCGACCGATCCCGACCGCAACCTGCTCAAGCTGAGCATCGACGCGGCCCGAGCCAAGGCGTCCGTCGGTGAGATCTCGGCGGCGTTGGAGTCGGAGTTCGGACGGTTCACCGCGCAGATCCGTACGATCAGTGGCGTGTACCGCAGCGAGACCGGTCAGTCGAAGGGCGTCGAGAAGGCCCGCGAGCTGGTCGAGGAGTTCGAGAAGGCGGAGGGCCGCCGCCCCCGCATCCTGGTGGCCAAGATGGGCCAGGACGGCCACGATCGCGGCCAGAAGGTGATCTCCACGGCGTTCGCCGACCTCGGCTTCGACGTCGACGTCGGTCCGCTGTTCCAGACCCCGGAGGAGGTCGCCCGGCAGGCGGTGGAGGCCGACGTGCACGTCGTCGGCGTCTCGTCGCTGGCCGCCGGGCACCTGACCCTGGTGCCGGCGTTGCGGGCTGAGCTGGACAAGCTGGGCCGCGAGGACATGATGATCGTCGTCGGCGGCGTCATCCCGGCCCAGGACTTCGACGAGCTGCGGGCCAAGGGCGCCGACGCCATCTACCCGCCCGGCACGATCATTCCGGACGCCGCGGTCGAGTTGCTGCAGAAGCTGGAGGGCCGACTGAACGCCGCGTGATCGTCCGGGCGAGGCGTCCGGGTCACGCCTCACCGTGACCGTTTCGCCGGCCGTGGGGGGGGGGGGGGGGGGGGGGGGGGGGGGCGGGCCGCGGGGGGGGGGGGGCCCCGCGCCGCGGCGCCCCGCCGGCGCGCGGG
>NZ_JAPDHX010000001.1:662786-1023378 GCF_025972045.1 Micropruina sonneratiae
CCGGCGGGCGCGCGCGCGCCCCCCCCCGCCCGCCGCCCCCCCCCGCCCCCCCCCCCCCCCCCCCCCCCCCCCCCCCCCCCCCCCCCCCCCCCCCCCCCGGGCTGCAAGCGACCGACGGTGAGCGGAAGGCCGTGCTTGCGACCGGACGTCGTCCGAACTCTGAAAGGCTGTTGCCATGCGCAGGTTGAACCCCGTCGAACTCGCCGAGCGGGTGCTGGAGGGGTCGCGTCCGCACATCGCCCGCGCCATCACCCTGGTCGAGTCGTCCAGGGCCGACCACCGCGAGCTGACCAAGGAGCTGCTGCGGCTGCTCGGGCCGGCCAGTGGTGGATCGGTGCGGGTCGGCATCACCGGCGTCCCCGGCGCGGGCAAGTCCACCTTCATCGACGCACTCGGGGTGAAGCTGATCGACGCCGGCCACAGGATCGCGGTGCTGGCTGTCGACCCGTCGTCCTCGCGCACCGGCGGCTCGATCCTCGGTGACCGGACGCGGATGGCCGCGCTCACGGCGTCCGACAACGCCTACGTGCGACCCTCGCCCTCGGGTGGCCACCTGGGCGGGGTGGCGCGCGCCACCCGCGAGTCGATGATCGTGATGGAGGCCGCCGGCTACGACGTGGTGCTGGTCGAGACGGTGGGCGTCGGCCAGTCCGAGGTCGCGGTGGCCGGCATGGTCGACACCTTCCTGCTGATCGCCCTGGCCCGGGCCGGCGACCAGTTGCAGGGCATCAAGCGCGGCATCCTCGAGATGGCCGACGTGATCACCGTGAACAAGGCCGACGGCGACCACGAGGGTGAGGCCCGGGTCACCGCCCGCGAACTCACCATCGCGATGAAGCTGATCAGTTCGGACCCGAGCGCCCGGCGCCCCCCGGTGCTGACGTCGTCGTCGTACACCGGCAAGGGTCTCGACGACGTGTGGCAGGCGGTGCTCGACCACCGTGCCCACCTTCAGGCCAACGGCGGGCTCGAGTTGCGCCGGGCCCGGCAGCAGGTGGACTGGCTGTGGTCCCTGGTCGACGGGGAGGTGCTGGACGGCGTCCACAACTCCGAGCGGGTGCGGGCGCTGCGCAGCGGCATCGAGCACGCCATCGCCGACAACGAGCTGTCCGCGCTGGAGGGAGCCGAGGAACTCGTGCGCGCCTTCGTCGCCGATGTGCCGGTGATCTGGCCGTCGCGCGAGGCCGATCCGCAGGGCTTCACCGGCTGACCTACGGCGAACCACGTTGGGTACGGACCCCATTGTGGTGCACGCCGCTAGGGTGCCCGCATGCGGAAGCCGTTCGCCGAGGTGACCCGCCGCACCCAGGTGCGTCGGCTCAAGCGGCTCGCGACCCTGGCACTGCCCGCCTGGGGCCTGACCGACGCCGCGGTGCGGCTGCTGTTCCACGGCTACAACACCACCTTCCGCATCGAGGTCGCCGACGGGCGCCGTTACGCGCTGCGACTCAACACGGCGGCGGCCAAGCCCGAGCCGAACCTGCTCGCCGAGGTGTCGTGGCTGGCCGCGGTCGCCGCCGACACCCCGTTGCGGGTGCCGACCCCGCAGCGCACCCTGGACGGCGCCTGGGCCGCCCGGGTGGCCAGCCCCGACCACGGCCGCGACGTGGCGGCGGTGCTCTTCAGCTGGCTCGACGGACGCGACCTGGGCCACCGCCCCCGGCCCGAGCAGGCGTGGGTGGTGGGCCGGGCGATGGCGACCCTGCACGACCACGCCACCCGGTGGCGGCTGCCCGAGGGCGCCGAACTTCCGTTGTTCGACAAGGTGCTCACCGACCTGCCCAACCGGTTCGGCGACCATCCCGCGCTGGTCGGTGGAGCGCGCGAGGTCGTGCTGGCGGCGCACGAGCGGGCGCAGGCTCTGCAGGACGAGGCCTTCGCGGCCGGTGGGATCATCCCCCTGCACGCCGACCTGCACGGCGGGAACCTGAAGTGGGCGGCCGCGGGGCGAGATCCCTGCGTTCGCCGGGATGACGGGCAGAGCGGACCGGATGACGGGCAGAGCGGCCCGACGGACGGGGAGAGCGGCCCGACGGACGGGGAGAGCGGCAGGGGGGACGGGGAGAGCGGCCGGACGGACGGAGAGAGCGGCAGGGGGGACGGAAGCGGCCTGGCCCGGTTGCGGGTGTTCGACTTCGACGACGCCGGCCTCGGCGTCCCTGCGCTCGACCTGGCGATCAGCATCTTCTACCTGCGCGACGACGAGGCGCTCGAGGAGGCTCTGAAGGAGGGCTACGCGTCCGTGCGGACCCTGCCCCAGGTGCGGCCCGAGGTGCTGGAGGGGATGATCGCGGGCCGCAACCTGCTGCTGCTCGACGACCTCATCGAGCAGTCCAACGCCGACTTCCGGGCGATGGTGCCGACCTACGTCGCGAACACCACCCTGCGGCTGCGGAACTGGCTCGACACCGGCCGATTCCGGCGCGACGTCCCCGGCGTCCAACGCTGAACGACACCCGCTGACTCGGCGAAAACTGAGCGTGGGTAACAAGTCGGTCACACCCTGCGCCGATCCCCCTGTACGGCGCGACGAGAAGGGCCCCGACAGCTAAGGTGTGGCGCAGTTTGAGGCCGATCCGGCCCGCACCCATCTTGCTCAGGAGGCAGGTTTTCGTGAAGAAGTCCCTGATCGCACCGGTCGCTCTCGGTGCCTTCGCCCTCGCTTTCGCCGGTTGTGCGACACCGCCCGCCGCGACGTCGGCCGCTCCGTCCGCGTCGACGTCCTCGGTCGCGCAGTCCGATTTCAAGGCCTGCATGGTCTCCGACGCCGGCGGCTTCGACGACAAGTCGTTCAACGAGACCGCCTACGCCGGCCTGACCAGGGCCGTCACCGAGCTGGGCGTGCAGAAGCAGGAGGTGCAGTCCGCTGTCGCCGCCGACTACGCCAAGAACGTTCAGTCGATGGTGGACGCCGACTGCAACATCATCGTCACGGTCGGCTTCAACCTGGGTGACGCCACCCTGGCCGCGGCCAAGAAGAACCCCGACATCGACTTCGCCATCGTCGACTTCGCCTACAGCGACGACGACGGCAAGAACACCGCTCCGGACAACCTGAAGGGTCTGGTGTTCAACACCTCCGAGCCGTCCTTCATGGCCGGCTACCTGGCCGCCTCGCTGTCCCAGACCGGCAAGGTCGGCACCTTCGGCGGCGCGCCCATCCCGTCGGTCACCGCCTTCATGGACGGCTACGCCCGCGGCGTCGCCTACTACAACGAGCAGAAGGGCAAGTCCGTCTCGGTGCTCGGTTGGGACACCGCCAAGAAGGACGGCACCTTCATCGGTGGCCAGGATCCCTTCGGCGACATCCCCGGCGGCAAGAAGGTCGCCACCAACCTGACCGCCCAGGGCGCGGACATCCTGCTGCCTGTCGCCGGCCCGTCCGGTGAGGGTGCGCTGCAGGTCGCCCAGGCCAGCAGCGGCAAGGTCGGC
This sequence comes from Micropruina sonneratiae, assembly GCF_025972045.1. Taxonomy (GTDB): domain Bacteria; phylum Actinomycetota; class Actinomycetes; order Propionibacteriales; family Propionibacteriaceae; genus Micropruina; species Micropruina sonneratiae. The sequence continues at coordinate 666,219 of NZ_JAPDHX010000001.1, forward strand.
TCGCTGTGGGTGGACACCGATGGCTGCGTCAGCCAGGAGCAGTACTGCGCGGTGATCCCGTCCTCGGTCGGCAAGGCCATGGACGTGGCCGTGTTCGAGGCGATCAAGGCCGCCAAGGACGACCAGTTCAGCAACGAGCTGTACGTCGGCACCCTGGAGAACAGCGGCGCCTACCTGGCTCCGTTCCACGACTGGGACTCGAAGGTGAGCGACGAGACCAAGGCCGAGCTGGACAAGATCAAGGCCGACATCATCGCCGGGACGCTCAAGACCAGCGAGTAAGTCGACGCGATGGAGAAGGGGGGCCGTGGTGCCCCCCTTCTTCCGTTGCCGACTCCCGAGGTGGAGGGGAACGTGGAATGATCCGGCCTGTGGCAGAGCAAGCGCGGGGCACCGGCCTGCAGTTGAAGGGGATCACCAAGAAGTTCGGGTCCTTCGTCGCCAATGACGCCGTCGACCTCGACGTCCGGCCCGGTGAGATCCACTGCCTGCTCGGCGAGAACGGGGCCGGCAAGTCGACGCTGATGAACGTGCTCTATGGGCTCTACCAGCCCGACGGCGGCGACATCCTGATCGATGGACGGCCGGTCCGTTTCGCCGATCCGAAGGCCGCGATGGGCGCCGGGATCGGCATGGTGCACCAGCACTTCATGCTGGTGGAGGTGTTCACCGTCGCGGAGAACCTGATCCTGGGACGCGAGCCGGGCGTCGTGGTCGACCTGAAGGCCGCGAAACGCACGGTGCGCGAACTGTCCGAACGCTACAACCTGCCGGTCGACCCGGACGCCGTGATCGAGGACCTGCCGGTGGGCGTCCAGCAACGGGTCGAGATCCTCAAGGCGCTGGCCAACGACGCCCAGTACCTCATCTTCGACGAGCCGACCGCCGTGCTCACCCCCCAGGAGATCGACGACCTGATGGAGGTGATGAAGGCCCTGCGCGACGAAGGCAAGGGCATCGTCTTCATCACGCACAAGTTGCGCGAGGTGCGGGCCATCGCCGATCGGATCACCGTGCTGCGCCGGGGCCGGATCGTCGGCGACGCCGAGCCGGGCACGTCCGAGACCGAGCTGGCACAACTCATGGTGGGCCGGGCCGTCGACCTGACCGTCGACAAGGAGCACGCCGCCCCCGGCGACGTCCGGCTCACCGTCGACGAGCTGACCGTGGCCAACGCCGCCGGGGCGGTGGTAGTGGACTCGATCAGCTTCGAGGTGGCCGGCGGCGAGATCCTGTGCATCGCCGGCGTCCAGGGCAACGGCCAGTCCGAGCTGGCGGACGCCCTGCTGGGCAACATTCCGGTGCTGTCCGGACGGATCCGGCTGGACGGCCGCGAGTTGAGCCAGGCGAGCCCCCGGCAGTCCATCGCGGCCGGCATGGGGTTCGTCCCCGAGGACCGCCAGCACGACGGGTTCATCGGGAGTTTCACCATCGCCGAGAACCTGGTGCTCAACCGCTACGACACCGCCCCGTTCGCCCGGGGTGCCGCGCTCGACCTGAAGGCGATCAACGACAACGCGGTGGCGCTGCGCGACGAGTTCGACATCCGTACCCCCGACGTGCAGAACCTGGGCAGTTCGCTGTCCGGCGGCAACGCGCAGAAGGTGGTGCTGGCCCGCGAGCTGAGCCGTGACCTTGCCCTGCTGGTGGCCTCCCAGCCCACCCGCGGCGTCGACGTCGGCGCCATCGAGTTCCTGCACAAGCGCATCGTCGCCGAGCGGGACAAGGGCACCGCGGTGCTGCTGGTCTCCACCGAGCTGGAGGAGGTGGAGGCGCTGGCCGACCGGGTGCTGGTGATGTACCGCGGCGGCGTGGTCGGCATCGTGCCCCCGGACACGTCGCGCGACGTGCTCGGCATGATGATGGCCGGCGTGCCCTATGAGGAGGCGCAGGCACTGGCCGTGGCCGACACCAAGGGGAAGGACGCCTGATGACCACCGCGAACGCACGAGCGGACCGGTTCACGCAATGGGCCCGCGGCCGCTGGCGGGAGTGGGCGATCACCCTGGCCGCCTTCGTGCTGGCCCTGCTGGTCGGCGCGATCCTGATGTGTGCGGCCGACCCGGACGTCGCGGGCCAGTTCGCCTACCTGTTCACCGCGCCGGCGTTGCCCCTGGGGGCGGCCTGGGCCAAGGTGTCCACCGCCTATAGCGCGCTGCTGGCCGGAGCGGTCGGCTCGCCGACGGCATTGGCCGCGACCTCGGCGGCTGCGGCCCCACTGATCTGTGCCGGTCTCGCCGTCGGTCTGGCCTTCCGCGCCGGGCTGTTCAACATCGGCGCCCAGGGCCAGGCCATCGTCGGCTCGATCGCGGCCGCCTGGGTCGGCTTCGCGCTGCCGTTGCCGCCGGTGATCCACCTGGTGGTGGCGGTGCTGGCCGGCCTGCTCGCCGGTGGCGTGTGGGGCGGGGTGGTCGGCTGGCTGAAGGCCCGCACCGGCGCCCACGAGGTGATCGTGACGATCATGATGAACTACATCGCCGGCGGGGTGCTGGCCTGGGTGCTGACCACCGACGCCTTCCAGCGGCCCGGCCGCGATGACCCGATCTCGCCGGAGGTGCCGGCCTCGGCAGCGTTCCCGCGGCTGTACGAGCAGCTCCATCTCGGCTTCTTCGTCGCGATCCTCGCCGCGGTCGCGGTGGCGTGGCTGCTGGACCGTTCGGTGCTCGGCTTCTCCATCCGGGCCGTCGGCGCCAACCCGCACGCGGCCGGCACCGCCGGCATGAACGTGAGTGCCACCACCATCATCACGATGGCGACCGCAGGCGCCCTGGCCGGCCTGGCAGGGGTGATGGCCGCACTCGGGCCGTCGGTCAACGGCGTCCCGGTACCGCTCACGGAAGGCCTGGTCGGCACCGTCGGCTTCGACGCCATCACCGTGGCGCTGCTGGGCCGGTCCCGGCCGCTGGGCATCGTGCTGGCCGGCCTGCTGTTCGGCGGCCTGAACAGCGGCGGTCTGGCGATGCAGAGCGTGGCGCAGACGCCGCTCACCCTGACCCTGGTGCTGCAGGCACTGGTGGTGCTGTTCGTGGCGGCCCCACAGCTGGTGGCCACCCTGGTGCCCTTCCTGAACGCCCGCAAGGCGAAGGTGTCGCTGACAGGAGCCGACGCATGAGCGCGACCACCCAGCACGAGCCGCACCTGCCGAGCCTGAACGACGAACCCGAGCAGCTCGACTTCACCGTCACCGAATCCCGGGACGCCCGGCGGGCCCGGTTGTCGTCGGGGGTGCTGATCCTGGTGGTCGGCGTCCTGCTCGCGGTGCTGTTCTTCACCACCACCGGAATCTCCCGGTTCGCACTGTCGGACGCCTTCGCCGAGGTGCAGTTGCCCACCATCGAGCTGCCCGGCCGGCTCACCGTGGCGTTGTGCGCGGTGCTGTGCCTGCTGGCCGGCGCCGGGTTCCTGTCCGGACGGCTGAGGGGCCGCGCGCCGATGATCGCCGGACTGGTGGCCGGCCTGGCCGTGACCCTGGGTTTCCTGGCCTGGGCGGCGGCCGGCAAGGACCTGCCGTTCCCCGTCGCCAACCAGCTGGCCGGCACGGTCTTCACCGCGACCCCGCTGATCCTGGGAGCACTGTGCGGGGTGGTCGGCGAGCGGGCCGGCGTGGTCAACGTGGCGATCGAGGGCCAGTTCCTGACCGCGGCGTTCGCGGCGGCACTGACCGGGTCGATCACCAAGTCGATCTGGGCGGCACTGTTCGCGGCGGTTCTGGCGGGCGTGCTGATGGCGGCGGTGCTGGCGCTGTTCGCCATCAAGTACCTGGTCGACCAGGTGGTGCTGGGCGTGGTGATCAACCTGCTGGCCTCAGGCCTGACCGGCTTCCTGTTCGACCAACTGGTGCAACCCAACTCACGTGCCCTGAACAGCGGTCCGGTGATGCAGGCGATCCCGATCCCGCTGTTGGCCGACATTCCGCTGCTCGGCCCGGTGCTGTTCCAGCAGACCATCCTGGTCTACCTGGCCATCGCGTCGATCGTGGTGGTGTGGTGGCTGCTCTACCGGACCCGGTGGGGGCTGCGGCTGCGTGCGGTCGGCGAGCACCCCAAGGCCGCCGACACCGTCGGCATCTCGGTGAAAGCGGTGCGCTGGCAGGCGGTGCTGGTGGGCGGCATCTTCTCCGGCCTGGGCGGAGCCTTCTTCACCGTCGGCTCGATCGGATCGTTCAGCAAGGACCTGACCGTCGGCAACGGCTTCATCGCGCTGGCCGCGGTGATCATGGGTCGCTGGCACCCGGTGCTGGCCGCCACCATGGCGCTGTTCTTCGGCTTCGTGGTGCAGATGGCGTCCCAGTTGCAGACGCTGAACACGCCGGTGCCCAGCCAGTTCCTGCTGATGCTGCCCTACATCGCGACGATCATCGCCGTCGCCGGCCTGATCGGCCGCACTCGGGGCCCGGCCGCCGACGGCGTCCCCTACACGAAGTGAGAATGAGATGCGTCAGCAGATCATTTGAGCGGAGTGTCGACGGGCATGGCAATGCCCGGAATATACGAAGTGACCGGCCACGACACCCCTTTGAACCGGATTGGGGTCTGTCCCCATTCAAGGCCACCGACCGGGAGGAGATGAGCATGGACATCGACTGGGACGCCCTGCGCGCGACGGCGCGCGAGCTGTGCGGTCGCGCCTACGCGCCCTACTCGGGGTTTCCGGTGGGCGCGGCGGCGCTGGTCGACGACGGACGCCTGGTGGGCGGCTGCAACGTCGAGAACGCCGGCTACGGGGTCACCCTGTGTGCCGAGTGCGGGCTGGTCTCCGAGCTCGTCGCCACCGGGGGTGGACGCCTGGTGGCGTTCGCCTGCGTGAACGCCCTCGGTGAGCCGCTGATGCCCTGCGGACGGTGCCGGCAGCTGCTGTTCGAGCACGGCGGTGACGCCCTGCTGGTGGACACCCCGGAAGGTATCTGGCCGATGAGCCGGGTGCTGCCGCAGGCCTTCGGCCCGGACGACCTTGACCACGTCGCCGAGAGCCGTTGAGCGGCCTCAGGCGATCAGGATGCGGACCGGGTCACCGGGGGAGCCGAGGTCGTCCAGGGAGTGCCACGCTGCCTCGAGGACGTCGACGGCGGCTTTCAGGTCGGCCTCGGGACGGGTGTAGGGCAGCCGGACGAACGAGGCCAGGCCGCCGTCGGGGGCGAAGACCGAGCCGGGAGTGATCACCAGCCCGCGGCGTTCGCACTCCACCGCCAGGGCCGACGCCCGGGGCCGGGGCAGCTCGCACCACAGGGCGAGGCCGCCCGAGGGCAGCCGGAACCGCCACTGCGGCAGCCGTTCCCGCAGCAGGCCCGCCAGCAGGTCGCGTTGCGTGCGCAACCGATCCCGTTGCGGGACGGCGTCGGCGTCCGGGCCGGTCAACAGCCGGGTCAGCACGAGCTGTTCGAGGATCGGGGCGCCCAGGTCGAGGCCCAACCGGGCGCCGGTGAAGCGGGCGACGAGGGCCTCGGGCAGTCGTAGCCACCCGACCCGCAGCCCGCCCCAGAACGCCTTGGACGAACCACCGATGCTGACCGCGGACGCCGAGTGCGCCGCGAACGGCAACGGCGCAACGCCGTCGTCGAGGGCGAGCCCGGCGTGGCTCTCGTCGATGACGGCGGTGGTGCGGGCGGCGGCCAGCGACTCGGCCACCCGGGCGCGCTGGTCGTCGTCCATCAGCGTCCCGGTCGGGTTCTGGTAGTCGGGGATGAGGTAGGCGACCCGTGGGTGGGCCTGGCGGACGACCGCCGCGAAGGCGTCCAGGTCCCAGCCGTCGGGGTCGACCGGTGCGGTCACCACCCGCGCGCCGTTGCGGCGCAGCGCCGCGACGGCGTTGGGGTAGACCGGTGACTCGACCAGGGCCCGGTCCCCGGTGCCGACCAGGGCCTGCGCGGCGGCGGCGATGGCGGCGATGGCGCCGGAGGTGACCAGCACCTGCTCCGGATCGGTCGGGACGCCGCGCGCGCGGTAGCGCACCGCGATCGCCTCGCGCAGTTCGGGCAGGCCGAGCGGGAAGTAGCCGTGCCCGGTGAGGTAGGCGGGCAGGGCCGCCACCGCGTCGGCGTAGGCGCTGGCCAGGCCGGGGGCGGCGGCCGGTGCCGCGCAGGTCAGGTCGGTGACGTCGTCGCGATCCGGCTGCGGCAGCAGTGCCCGGTCGCGGCCGCGGGCCGCCCCGCCGGGCACCTGGGTCGAGGTGCCGGAGCCCTGTCGGGCGGTCGCGTAGCCGGCCTCCCGCAGGGTCGCGTAGGCGCGGGTCACCGTCGTGCGGGAGAGTGTCAGCGCGGCCGCCAGGTCGCGCTCGCTGGGCAACCGCAGGCCCAGCGGCAGGCGTCCGTCGGCGATCAGGCCGGCCAGTGCCGAGGCCAGCCAGGAGAACGCCGGGCTGCCTGGTTCACCGAGCAGAGCGGCCAGCCGCCCGGCGGGAATGGTTCCATTCACCGGGCCACTTTCCCACGATTGGCCCTTTGCAACAAGGCCAATGCGCTGGCAGGCTGAGGGTCATGGGTCAGCCGCGCTCCTTCGAGATCTCCAATCTGGGTCCGCTGGGGCAGCTGCGCACCGGACGCCTCATACGCCGGTTCGTGCAGTTGTTCGGCGGCCTGGCACTGTTCGGTTTCTCGATCGGCCTGATGGTGCGGGGCGGCATCGGCCTGGCGCCGTGGGACGTGCTGCATTCCGGGCTCACCCACTGGCTGCCGCTCACCATCGGGCAGGTGCTCGTGCTGGCGAGCTTCCTGGTGCTGCTGGCCTGGATCCCGCTGGGCGAGCGCCCCGGCATCGGCACGCTGGCCAACGCGATCGTGATCGGCCTGGCGGCGGACGCCTCGCTGGCGGTGCTGCCGCCCGTTGCGGGCCTGCCCGCGCAGATCGCGCTGATGCTGGCCGGCGTGGTGCTCAACGGCGCGGCGTCGGCGATCTACATCGGCGCCCAGCTCGGCCGTGGCCCGCGGGACGGGCTGATGACCGGACTCGCGCGCCGAACCGGGCGCAGCCTGCGGCTGGTCCGCACCCTGCTCGAGGTGATCGTCCTCGCGGTGGGCATCGCCCTGGGTGGCGCGCTCGGCGTGGGCACGGTGGTGTTCGCGGTGGCAATCGGGCCACTCACGCAACTGTTCCTGCCGTGGGTGGCGGTGCCGGCCGAGGCGGCGGCGCAGCCACTGGGCGAGGTCAGCGCTTGACGATGTGCGGCAGCAGGCCGTCGAAGCCGACCGTGTAGCCGAAACCGTGGGCGACGATGTAGGTGATGCCCAGGGCGACGGCGGCCACGACCGCGAAGAACAGCACGCCGGCGATGACCTTGCCGAGCGGGTTGGCGGGGGTGCCGGGCAGGTCGCCGTTCGCCCAGGCGATCGACTTGACGCCCAGGGCAAAAAGGATGGGCAGCCCGGCGCCGAGCAGCAGGCCGGCGACCAGGATCCTCCAGGCGTCGTCGAGCGCGGTGAGCCACATCAGACCGTCACCTCGTGTCCGTGCTTGTCCTTGGTCTTCTTCGGCTGGGCCCACTCGTCGTTGACGTTGTGGCTGCCGATCGGCTCCTTGCGCGAATGCAGGTACATGTACACCCCAGCGCCGGCCAGCAGTAAGAACACCAGGCTGGCCCCCCACGGCGCGGGCAGCAGGTGCCCGATCAGGAACATCAGCGCGCCGACCGCCGCGGCGGCCGGCAGCGTGCTCAACCAGCCGGACGCCATCCGTCCGGCCACGCCCCAGCGCACCTGCGCCCCGGGGCGTCCGACGCCGGAGCCCAGGATGGAGCCGGTCGCCACGTGGGTGGTCGACAGCGCGAAGCCGAGTTGGCTGGAGGCCAGGATCACCGACGCGGACGCCATGTCGGCGCTCATGCCCTGCGGCGGCTCGATCTCGACCAGGCCCTTGCCCATCGTGCGGATGATCCGCCAGCCGCCGAGGTAGGTGCCCATCGCGATGGTGAGGGCGCACGCCAACTTCACCCACAGCGGCACCTCATGGGTGGTGTTCCACTGACCCGAAGCGATCAGCGCCAGGGTGATCACACCCATCGTCTTCTGAGCGTCGTTGGTGCCGTGCGACAGCGACATCAACGAGGCGGCGCCGACCTGGCCCCAGCGGAACCCGCGGGTGCGGTACCGCTCGGTGAGCCGGGCGGCGACCTTGAACACCATCGAGGTGCCCACCATCGCCACGATCATCGCCACCCCTGGTGAGATCAACGCCGGCAGGATGACCTTGCCGACCACGCCGTCCACGCTCGAGCCCTCACCGACCCACTTCACGCCGCCCCAGCCGAGGGCTGCGACGGTCGAGCCGATCAGGCCGCCGAACAGTGCGTGCGACGAACTCGACGGCAGGCCCCACAGCCAGGTGGCCAGGTTCCACACGATGGCGCCGGCAAGTCCGGCGAGCAGGATCAGCAGCAGTTTCGTGCCCCCGTCGGCCATCACCTCAGGCCGGGGCGTACCGTCCGCGTTCTGCAGGTTGATCACCGCGTTCGTCACGGTCAGCGCCACTTCGACCGACAACAGGGCGCCCACGAGGTTCAGCGAGGCGCACAGCACCACGGCCATCTTCGGGGTCAGGGCCTTCGTCGCGATCGACGCGGCCATCGCGTTGGCCGTGTCGTGGAATCCGTTCGTGAAGTCGAAGGCCAGGGCCGTGACGACGACGAGCGCAAGCAGGATGAGCTCGGGGGACACGACTTCATCGTAGGGACAATCGCTGCGCCCGTGAAACGGCAGGTTGAGGGTCTCACATCACCCCTAGTTAACGTCTCGTTCACCGGTCCGGTGGGCAGCGCGGGACGCTCGGCAAGGGTGCCGCCACGCAGCCAATAGGATGGGTGACCATGAGTTCTCCCATCCTGACCGCGGTTGCCTGGCCCTACGCCAACGGCCCGCGGCACATCGGTCACGTGTCCGGCTTCGGCGTCCCCTCGGACGTGTTCTCGCGCTACATGCGGATGGCCGGCAACGACGTGCTGATGGTGTCGGGCACCGACGAGCACGGCACCGCCATTCAGGTGCAGGCCGAGAAGGAGGGGCTCACCCCGCGGAAGACCGCGGACAAGTACCACCGGGTGATCGCCGAGGACCTGGTCGGGCTGGGCTGCTGCTACGACCTGTACACCCGCACCACGACGGTCAACCATCGCGAGACCGTGCAGGAACTGTTCCGGGCGCTGCACGCCAACGGCTACATCGTCGAGCGGCGTGAGATGGGGGCGATCAGCCCCTCCACCGGCCGCACGCTGCCCGACCGGTACATCGAGGGCACGTGCCCGCACTGCGGCTTCGACGGCGCCCGCGGCGATCAGTGCGACAACTGCGGACGCCAGCTCGACCCGATCGACCTGATCAACCCGCGCTCACGGATCAACGGCGAGACCCCCGAGTTCATCGAGACCGAGCACTTCTTCCTCGACCTGCCGGCACTGGCCGGGGCACTGGGGGAGTGGCTGGAGACCCGCACCGACTGGCGTCCCAACGTGCTCAAGTTCAGTGAGAACCTGCTCGCCGAGCTGCGGCCGCGGGCGATCACCCGCGACCTCGACTGGGGCGTCCCGGTGCCGTTGGAGGGCTGGGCGGACGCCCCGATGAAGCGCATCTACGTGTGGTTCGACGCGGTGATCGGGTACCTGTCGGCGTCCATCGAGTGGGCGAAGCGGTCCGGCGACCCGGACGCCTGGAAGCGCTGGTGGTGCAACGACGAGGCGAAGTCGTACTACTTCATGGGCAAGGACAACATCACCTTCCACTCGGTGATCTGGCCCGGCATCCTGCTCGGCGCCAACGGCCAGGGCGACAAGGGCGGCCAACCGTCGGCGTTCGGCGTCCTCGACCTGCCGACCGAGATCGTGTCGTCGGAGTTCCTGACGATGTCGGGCTCGAAGCTGGCGAGCTCGCGCGGGCACGTCATCTACGTGCGCGACTTCCTGCGCGACTTCGGCCCCGACGCCCTGCGCTACTTCATCGCCGTCAACGGCCCGGAGAACCAGGACACCGACTTCACCTGGGAGGAGTTCGTCCGGCGGATCAACTTCGAGCTGGCCAACGAGTGGGGCAACCTGGTCAACCGGTCGATCTCGATGGCGCACAAGAACGTCGGTGAGATCCCGGCCGCCGGTGAGCTGACCGAGGCGGATCAGGCCCTGCTGCAGGCGGCCAGGGACGCCTTCGCGGTGGTCGGCGACGCGTGGAGCCGGTGCAAGTTCAAGCTGGCCACCACCGAGGCGATGCGCGTGGTCGGGCTGGCCAACAAGTACCTCTCCGAGCAGGAGCCGTGGAAGCTGAAGGACGACCCGGCCCGGCGCGACACGGTGCTGCACGTCGCACTGCAGGTGGTGCAGGACTGCAACACGCTGCTCACCCCGCTGCTGCCGCACGCCGCCCAGAAGGTGTTCGAGGCGCTCGGCGGCGAAGGGGTGTGGGCCGCTCAGCCAGAGCTGGTCGAGGTGACCGAACCCGGCGCCGAGGCTCCCTACCCGGTGCTGCGCGGCGACTACGTCAACCAGGCCGCGGTCTGGGAGTCGAGGCCGATCGCGGTCGGGACGACGCTGGTCAAGCCGACCCCGATCTTCAGCAAGCTCGACCCGAAGCTCGCCGAGACCGGCCCGGAGTGGGCTCCGATCGGCTGAACCTCCCGCCCACCGGTCCTGTCGCTCGTCCCTGCGGGTGACGCAGCGTGTCACCCGCAGGTCATCGGGCGGCAACCGGGTGTTCTCGTCGCCGGGTTAGCGTGCCCGTCATGGGATCGAGATGGCGCTCCACGGTGCAGAATCTGCTGGAGTCGTGGACCGGCTACCGGTTGATGCGTCCGCGTGGCAACGACGAGGTCCGGCGTGGGCTCGCCCGGGCGCCGCTGCACCCCGAGATCGACCGGCTGGTGCCCGAACCGGTGTTCCTGTTGTCGTCGGTGCGCTCGGGCTCGACCCTCCTGCGCGCCGTGCTGAACTCGCACAGCCAGCTGCACTCGCCGCACGAGACGCACTTCCGTCGGCTGCAGGTCGTGCCGACGACCCCACCCGCGTACCAGGCGCTGGAGGTCGACGGGTTGCGGGTCGTCGACGTCGAGCACCTGCTGTGGGACCGGATGCTGCACCGCAGCCTGCAGCTGTCCGGCAAGCGGGTACTGGTCGAGAAGACGCCCAGCAACGTGTTCGTGGCCGACCGGCTCGCGACGGCGTGGCCCCGGGCGCGGTTCATCTTCCTGCTGCGGCACCCGTTGGCCATCGCGCGGTCGTGGCACGCCGCCGACCCGAACCGGCGTCCGATGGTGCGGGCCGTGCCCCACACGTTGGCGTTCATGCAGCAGCTGGAGTCCGCGCGACAGCGCCACCCGGGCGTCACCGTCCGCTACGAGGAGTTGACCGCCGACCCCGAGACGGTCACCCGGCGGCTGTGCGACTTCGTGGGCGTCGACTGGGAGGCCGCCATGCTCGACTACGGCCGCGTCGATCATGGCGAGTGGCGCGCCGGCATCGGGGACTGGAGTGAACGGATCCGCTCGGGCCGCATCCAGCAACCGCGGGCGCTGCCTGATCCCGACGAGATCCCGGACTCTCTGCGACCGATCGCCAGGGCGTGGGGCTACCTGCCGGAGGACGACGCGGGCGCCGTCAGGCCGCCCAGCCGGGCCTCGGCGTCCGCGTAACTCAGCGCCTCGAACCCGTTGGCGAGCGCCTTGCGCCGCAGCGCCCCCTGCGCCCGCCACAGCGCGAGGCCACGACGCACCAGCACCCAGGGCGACTTCCGCTTCTGTCTCAGGTCGCGGCGCAGCCGGTACCAGGCGACCAGGGCTCCCGGCCGGTCCAGGTAGAGGCCGGACGCCTCCAGGCCGGCCGCGCGGGCGAGTGGCAGCGCCTCGATCGCGAAGATGCCCTCGGCCAGCACCACTGGCGCGTCCTCGGGGACGACCAGTTCCTTCTCGCCGATCTTGCGCGATTCCGGGATGGAGTAGTCGGGGGTGTGGGTGCGAGAGGTGGCGAGCAGTTCGCTCAGCGCCTCGACGGCGGCTGCGCCGTTCCAGGTGGCCGGGTCGTCCCAGTCGGGGATGCCCAACGTCTGCGGCAGGCCCGGGTGGTCGGCGTCGTGGTAGAAGTCGTCGAGGCGGACCTGGGGGAGACCGGAGCGCAGCACCAGCCGGCTCTTGCCGCTGCCGGACGGCCCGGCCACGAACACCAGGCGTCGGTCCATGAGCCCGCAGTGTAGCGAGGCGATGGCGGTGCGGCGGTCAGCTTCGGGCATGAGGGCAATGCGTCGAGTGGGCTGCTCCAAGTCGAGCGCGGGGCTCGTGCCGGCGACCATGTCGACAAGGTGCCGGCGAGGTCCCGAGGTGGAGCGACCAGCGTGCAGTTCGGTCAGCCGGTCATGGCGGATGCGGCGCCGACGATGTAGGGGATCAGCCACAGGATCCACACGGCGATGCTGAAGCGGTGGAACGTTTGCTTCTCGTCGGCACGGTTGCGGATCAGGACGACGATGGCCCAGACCAGGTGGATGGCCATCAATGCGATGGCGGCGGTGCCGCTGACGGCCATCAGCGAGGAGAGGCCGCTGGCCTGGATGTTCTCCATTCGGCGATCCGCGGCGATCTGGGTCATCAGAAGGGTGCCGGTGGCGTCGGCTGACAGGCCGAGGCCGAAGAAGGCGGCGTGCCAGGGTTTGAGGATGCCCTGGATGCGCTCGGCCCAGATGCCGATGGAGTAGAAGACGAGGGCGAGGGTGATGATCACGATGGCTGCAACGAGCAAGGCTTCCCCTGAGGATTGGACGCCGGCTGGCGTCGGCTGGCGCGATCGAGCGCGATGGATGTGAGGGTGGCGGTGAGGAGGACGGCGACCGCGACCCAGATCGCAGAGGCGCTGGCGCCGGCGAATTGGAGGGGGCCGCTGAACGAGGTCGAGTTGGTGACGCCGGCGTTGAGGGCGGCGCCGCCGACGGCGGTGCCCAGAGCGGCGCCAAGTTGACGCACTGTGCTCTGGGTGGCCGACCCGCTGCCGGACTGGTCGGTGGGCACGTCGCGCAGAGTGGTGGAGGTGAGTTGAGCCGAGGCCAGGCCAAGACCCAGCCCGTACGGGATGAGCGTCACGGCAACCGCCCAGCCGGGTCCGTTCGCTGCGGCGACGAGCGCGGTGGCGGATGCGCCCACGACCTCGAGGACGAGGCCGAGGATCACGACCCGGGTCGGGCCGAAGTGGGCGGCCAGGTGGCGGGCGGCTGCCCCGGATGCGAACGCTCCGGCTGCCATGCCCGCCAGTACCAGGCCTGTGGTCAGGGTGTTCATCGCGAGCGAGGTGACCAGGAACAGCGGCAGGACGAACAGCAGGGCGAACTCGCCGACGGCCACAAGGCCGGCGGTGGTGTTGCCGAGGCGGAAGGTGAGCAGCCGGAACAGCCGAAGGTCGAGCACGGTGGCACGTCCGCTGCGTTGGCGCCGGGACTCCACGGTCACGAAGAGGGTCAGCAGGAGGGTCCCCGCCGCCAGGGCGACCGGTACGGCCGAGACGGGGGCGTCGACCGGCCAGGCCAGCCCGAACACCGTCAACGGCTCCTGCGGCGTCCACCAGCCCAGCGAGCTGCTCTCGATCAGACCGAACACGATCAGGCCGAGCCCGGCGGCACTGAGCAGCGTTCCGGGCACATCGACCTGGCCCTCGTCGCTGGTGCCGCGCGTGTCCGGCACCAGTCGTGCCGCCGCGATGGTTACGGTGATGCCGATCGGCACGTTCACCCAGAAGATCAGCTGCCAGCTCGCCACATGGGTGAGGAAACCGCCCAGCAGTGGCCCGAGAGCGGCCGCCCCGGACATCACCGCTCCCCACACACCGAACGCGGCGGCCCGGTCGCGACCGCGGAAGGTCGCGTTGACCGTGGACAGGGTGGACGGCAGCACCATGGCGCCGCCGACGCCCTGCACGGCGCGCCCGAGCAGGAGCGCCGTCACCCCACCCGCGAGCGCGGCCACGACGCTGCCCAGCACGAACACAGTCACGCCGACCAGCAGCAGCCGGCGGCGCCCCCATCGGTCGCCCAGCCGACCCGCCGCGAGCAGCAGTGCCGCAAAGACCACCGAGTAGAGGCCGTTCACCCATTGCGCGTCGGTCAGGTCGAGGCCGAGGTCGGCGATGATCGACGGCAGCACGACGCTGACGATGGTGCCGTCCAGCACGATCGTGCCCAGCGCCGCCGCCAACACCCACAAACTCGCCCAGGCCCTCCGGCCGACGGCCGGTTCCTCGCCCAGCACCGGCCGTGCTTCGTCGGCCGCATTCACTACAGTGACGCGGTTGCGACGGCCGGCTCCTGGGCGTGACGGACGCGTCGTCCCAGCACCAGGAACAACAGGACGAACCCGATGGTCAGCACGATGTGGCCGAGTCCGGAGACTCCGGCCAGTGCCGGCGATTCGGCGACGGCAGGCGCGATCACCTGCAGGGTGCCCTTCACCGCCATGCCACCTGCGGTCAGGACGAGCCCGACGTTCCAGAGCCAGACGAACCAGCCGAAGCGTCTGTCCTCACCCAACTGATAGACCCGCTTGAGGACGAGCAGCAGCAGGCCCACCACAGTGCCCAGCACCAGCGTGTGGGTATGCACCACGGCGAGTTGGGTGAACCCGCTGAACCCACTCGATCGGGTCAACTCCCGATACGCCAGACCGCTGGCCAACCCGACCGCGGTCCATAGCGCAGACAGACGAAACAGAACCAGGTCTGCCTTCTTCACAACCAACCTCCACGTATTGCGACACGATGTCTCGAACATGAGCAGCATACGTTGGGGACAGGGCGTCCGCAACTTGCGGACGCCGACGTCGCCAACACGGAGGCTGAGGTAGGCTCCCTCTCATCGGGCATGGCCCATCGAGCGGTGGAGGGAGCATCGGATGCCCAAGATCGCCGCGCCGACCGTCGCCGAGCACCGAGCAATGATCCGGGCGCGACTGATCGACGCGGCCGAAGCTGTACTGCGGGACCCCGCTGGCCAGCTCACCGCGGGCGCGGTCACCTCGGCGGCCGGCATCGCCCGCAACAGCATCTACCGCTACGTGGACTCGGTCGAAGACCTGCGCGCCCTTGTCGTTGACCGCTACCTGCCCGAGTGGCTGAACGCGGTGGCGGAGGCCCTGGAGGACGCCCATACCCCCGGGGACCGCGTGGTGGCCTGGGTCAGGGTCAACCTCGAACAGGCAGCCGCCACCGGCCACGGTTGGCTGATGGAGGCAGCTCGGAGCCAGTCACCGAACGCCGAGATGGACGAAAGCGTCGCCGAAGCCCACGCCGGCTTACGCAACACGCTCGCCGACTCGTGGGCCGATCTCCTCCGCCCTCACCCCGAACGCATCCCCATCGCGGCGGGCCTGACGGTCGCAATTCTCGAGGCAGGCTTCCGTCAGCTTGACCGCCGCCATCCCGCGGACCTGGTCATTCACCTCGGCACGACCGCCGCCCGAGCCCTCGTCGACGCTCTCTCCGGCGACTCCTGATCTGCGCCCCCGGCTCATTGTTGGCTGCTCGGTGGACGGTCGCACTGTTCGGCTCTGGACGGGCAACGACCGCCGCAGGTGGCGTCCGAACAGTGGCTGTTCGGCATGGAGCCGGAACAGGTTCCCGCCGTTCTCGCCGGCCGCGGGCTCAGTCTGGTCGACGACGTCGATGCCGACGAGCTCAGGTCGCGGTATGTCGAACCACTCGGTCGGCAGCTGGAGATCAACGCCATCGAGCACGCCGCCCTTGCCGTTGTCAGGCGTCCGTGATGCCGAGCGGACGCGGCGTGCCGCGCTGCTACAGGGCCAGCGCACGGGCCACCTCGGCGCGCAGCCTCGCCATCAGTGCGGACGCCTCGGCGCGGGCCACCGCCAGGTCGCCGGCACCGGGCGGCAGCCTCACCTGCAGGTAGCACTTCAGCTTCGGCTCGGTACCGGAGGGCCGCACCACGGCCCGGACCCGCTCACCGGTGAACACCAGGCCGTCGGTGGGGGGCAGCTGCGCGGTCCCGGCCGCCAGATCGACGACGTCGACCCGCTCGCCGGCCAGGAGGCCTGGGGGAGTGGCGCGCAGCCGTGCCATGGCGTCGGCGATCAGGGACACCTCCTCCACCCGGTAGCTGAGCGGTTCGGTCAGGCAGACGCCGTGGTCGCGGGCCAACTGGTCGAGCAGGTCGGCGACGCTGCGGCCCTCGGCCTTGAGCCGCGCGACCAGCGCCAACACCCGCAGCAGGGCGGTGATGCCGTCCTTGTCGGCGACGGCGCCCGGGTCGGTGCAGTAGCCGAGCGCCTCCTCGTAGCCGAACGCCAGGCCCGGCACCCGGGCGATCCACTTGAACCCGGTGAGGGTGGGCGTGAACGGCTGGCCGTGTGCGGCGGCCAGGTCGGCCAGCAGGGTGGATGACACCACCGAGCAGGCGTACGTGCCCCGCACTCCCGCGTCCAGGGAGGCGGTCGCCAGCAGCCAGCCGAGCTCGTCGCCGGACAGCATCCGCCAGTGTCCGTCGACCGGGCAGGCCAGCGCGCAACGGTCGGCGTCGGGGTCGTTGGCCAGTGCGACGTCGGCGCCCAGCTCGAGCGCCTTCGCCAACGCGAGGTCGATGGCGCCCGGCTCCTCCGGATTCGGGAAGGCGACGGTCGGGAAGGCCGGGTCGGGTTCGGCCTGGGCGCCCACCTGGTGCGGGGCGGGGAAGCCGGCGGCCTCGGCGGCCCGCGCGACTACGGCGCCCCCGACCCCGTGCAGTGCGGTGTGCACCCAGACCACCTCGCGGGGGGCGTCCGGGTCGACGAGCGTGACGGCACGGGCCAGGTAGGCCTGCACCAGTTCGTCGCCGACCACGTCGACCGAGTCGCCGCGTGGCAGGTCGGCCAGCGGTCGCTCGGACGCCGCCGCGATCTGGCTGGCGATGTCGGCGTCGGCCGGCGGGATGATCTGCGAGCCGTCACCCAGGTACACCTTGTAGCCGTTGTCCTGGGGCGGGTTGTGCGAGGCCGTGACGATCACCCCCGCCACGCAGCCGAGATGCCGGATGCCGAAGGCGACCACCGGGGTGGGTTGGTGCTGGGCGCACAGCAGCGGCCGCAGCCCGGCGCCGGCCAGGATCTCGGCGGTGTCACGGGCAAACACGTCGGAGTTGTAGCGGGCGTCGTAGCCCACGATGACCCGGCCACCGGAGTGCCCCGCCGCGACCAGGTAGCCGGCCAGGCCGGCCGCCGCCCTGGTCACCACCACCCGATTCATCCGGTTCGGCCCCGGCCCGAGTGCCCCCCGCAGGCCGGCCGTGCCGAAGGTGAGCGTGCCGGTGAACGCATCGGCCAGTTCGGACCGGGCCGACGGGTCGCCGTCGCGGGCGCGGTCGCGCAGGTTGGTCAGCGCCAACTGGGTGGCCGGGTCGGGATCTTCCGCCAGCCAGGAGTCGACGGCGTCCTCGAGCGCGTCGCCCAGGGAATGGTGCAGTTCGCCGGTCACAGTCGCTCCAGCAGGCCGGCGAGCAGGCCGCGCAGCCGCGGCTGGGCGGCCAGCCCCGCTTCGACCACCTCGGCGTGGGAGAGCGGCTCGGCGGCGATCCCGGCGGCGGCATTGGTGACCAGCGAGATGCCCAGCACGCGTAGTCCGGCCTCACGGGCCGCGATGGCCTCCAGCGCGGTCGACATGCCGACCAGGGTGCCGCCGATCGCCCGCGCCATCGCCACCTCGGCCGGTGTCTCGTAGGAGGGGCCGTGGAACTGGCAGTAGACACCGTCGGCGAGGCTCGGGTCGACCTCGCGGGCCAGCGCCCGCAGCGCGGGGTCGTAGACCGCCGTCAGGTCGACGAAACGTGGGCCGACCAGGGGAGTCGCCCCGGTCAGGTTGATGTGGTCGGCGATCAGCACCGGCTCGCCCGGTGGGTGTGAGATGCCGCCGCAGCCGTTGGTCAGCACCACCGTCGTCGCACCGGCCGCGGCCGCGGTGCGGACGCCGTGCACCACCGGCGCCACTCCGCGTCCCTCGTAGAGGTGGGTGCGGCCGGTGAAGATCGCCGCGATCGACCCGGACGTCGTCCCGACCAGCCGCAGCACGCCCCCGTGCCCGGCGACCACGGGCGCGGAGAAGCCCGGCAGTTCGTCCAGGGGGCACTCGTCGATGGGTTCACCGAGGCCGTCGGCGGCCTGGGCCCAGCCGGAGCCCAGCACCAGCGCAACGTCGAAGCCCGGGATGCCGAAGCGGCTGCGCAGGGCGTCCGCCGCCTGCCGGGCCACCAGGTAGGGGTCGTCCATGCGGTGACCTTAGCGTCGCCGACCGACGTTCGTGGCCAGGCCCCCGAACACACCCACCGACGGCGGGTCAGTCGCTGCTCGGGGCCTCGCCCTGGCGGCGCAGGTAGTCGCGGTCGAAGAAGCGGGGCAGGTCGTCACCTGGGCCGTCGCCCTCGTCGGCGACCGCCCAGTCGTCATCCCCGGCGCCGCCGTCGGGGCTGTCGTCCCACGCCGACGGGTCGAAGGACCGGGACTGCTCCAGCATCGAGCGCCGCAGCACCTGCGGGGGGCCCTCGTCGGGCTCGGGCTCGGACGCGGTGTCGGGGAAGCCCTCCTGGAGCAACTGCTTGCGCCGGCGGGTCAGCCACCACACCCCCGCCGCGACCAGGACGCCCAGAACGATCAGCACCGGCTCCATGACGTCATCATGACAGCAGGAGCCCGGGATGGCCCGAACCGGCGAGGTCGCTCAGTCGTCCTCGTCCTCGTCGTCGACCGGACGCAGGGCGAAGGTTCGAGTGCTTTCGGAGCGGCGCGGCAACTGGCCCACCAGCCACAACAGCGCGAAACCCAGGGTCAGCCACATCAGCGCCTGTCCGAGCGGCAGCAGCTCCACCAGGCCGGTGACGATGCCGAGCGCCATCAGCGCCACGCCCAGCAGCGCCGCGACCGCGGTCACTCCGAGCACGATCCGGGTGGCTGGGCTCAGCGCCGGCAGCCGTCCCGCCAGGTGCACCACGCCCAGCGCCAGGGCGCCGGATAGCGGCACCGAGTACAGCTGCAGCAGCCGCTGCTGCAGCAACGTCTGCTCGGGCAGCCCGAATGCGATCATCAGCACCGCGGCCAGTACGAGAACCCCGCTGAGTGCTGCGACGGTGATGCTGGAGCGGTCGGTGGGCACCCGGTGAGGCTACCCGTCCCGCCGGGGAACCCACGCCCGTAACACCGGGATGCGAGAATGCGGCCTGTGACGGACGTGGTGATCATCGGCGGTGGACCGGGCGGCTACGAAGCGGCGCTGGTGGCCGGTCAGCTCGGCGGAAACGTGACGCTGATCGAACGACGCGGCGTGGGCGGGTCGGCCGTGCTGACCGACGTGGTGCCGTCCAAGACGCTGATCGCGACCGCCGAGGTGATGACGACGCTGCGCGGCGCCCATGAGCTCGGCCTGCGGCTCGACGGCGAACGACACCTCGATGAGGCGTTCAGCGTCGACCTGGCCGCGGTCAACGATCGGGTGCTGAAGCTGGCCGCGGCCCAGTCCAGCGACATCGGCGGACGCCTCGAGGCCGAGGGCGTCCGGCTCATCGAAGGCACGGGACGCCTCGACGGCACCGAGCACGTGATCGCCGGCACGGCCGACGGCACGGAGCGGCTACCAGCCGACATCATCCTGATCGCCACCGGCACCACGCCGCGCGAACTGCCCACCGCCCAACCCGACGGTGAACGGATTCTCACCTGGACCCAGCTGTACAACCTGCGTGAGCTTCCCGAGCGGCTGATCGTGGTCGGGTCCGGTGTCACCGGGGCGGAGTTCGCCAGCGCCTACCACGCCCTGGGCGCCGACGTGGTGCTGGTCAGTTCCCGGCACCAGGTGCTGCCCGGCGAGGACGACGACGCGGCCCGGGTCGTCCAGCAGGTGTTCGAGCGCAGCGGGATGACCATCTTGTCCAAGTCGCGGGCGCAGGCGGCCCGGGTGGTCGGCGACGAGGTGGTGGTCGAACTGGCCGACGGCCGGACGGTCACCGGCTCGCACTGCCTGATGGCGGTCGGCTCGATCCCCAACACCAGCGGGCTCGGCTTGGCCGAGGCCGGCGTCCGCTGCAACGACGCGGGCTACGTGACCGTCGACAAGGTGTCGCGCACCACCGCCCGTGGCGTCTACGCCGCCGGTGACTGCACCGGGGTGTTCGCGCTGGCGTCGGTGGCGGCGATGCAGGGCCGGATAGCCATGTGGCACTCGTTGGGCGACGCCGTCGGTCCGCTCGACCTGCGCACGGTGGCCGCCAACGTGTTCACCGCACCCGAGATCGCCACGGTCGGCGTGAGCCAGGCGGAGGTCGCTTCGGGTCTGGCCAACGCCCACGCCGTGATGCTGCCGCTGAACACCAACGCCCGCGCCAAGATGCGGGGCATCAACGACGGCTTCGTGAAGATCTTCTGCCTGCCCACCACCGGCATCGTCATCGGCGGCGTGGTGGTCGCACCGATCGCCAGTGAGCTGATCGAGGGCCTGTCGCTGGCGGTGCGGGAGAAGCTGACCGTCGACCAGGTCGCACAGAGCTTCACCGTCTACCCGTCGCTGACCGGCTCCATCGCCGAGGCAGCCCGCCGGCTGCACGGCCGCTCGGCCGCTCAGGCCGTCTCGTACTGAGCCGCGCAACCCCGTCGCTCAGTCGACGCGCAGGCCGTCCAGGCTCGCAGCGATCGTGTCGGCCAGCTCCGGCGCCGAGTTGGGCAGGTAGCTGAGGTAGGCGTAGCTGGCATCGCCCACCTGGACGATCACGACCGTCTGCACCTCGGCGTTCGCCCGCACCCCCGGCACGGTGAAGGTCAGGTCGGTGACCCGGATCCAGGCGTCGTGGCCGTCGACCTCGGTGGCCTCGTCGCGGCGCACCTGCGGGTGGTAGTCGATGCCGCGCCAGGTGATCGACAGCGAGCACTGCGACACGACCTCGGCGCCGCTCTGACCGCCCCACGCGCCGTCGCCGGAACTCATCCGGGCCAGCGTCACGACGGCGTCCCACCCCATCGAGGTGCTGGAGCCCGGTTCGACGTTCGCGCTCTGTGAGCCGAGCAGGTTGGCGAACGGCACGTACTCGTGGTTGGACACCGGACCGAACGGCGCCGCGGCCGCCGGGTACGACATCGCCCCGACGCGGACGCGGCCGGCGGCCAGGACGGGGGTGGGGGATGCCGAGGTGGGTCGTTCGAAGGCGGGGCACGGGAAGCCGGCCACCGTCGTGGAGGTGGTGTCGGGCGGTGTGGTGCGGCCGCCGCCGTCGGTGCAGCCGACAAGCGACGAGGACGTCACCAGCAGCGCGAGCAGGCCCAACAGACCGCCACGCATGCCGCCTCCGATCAAGCGTTCCCGGACTGGATGTCTGCGATCAGCCTGCTGCCGTGCCACGACTTGAAGTAGCCGCGCGCCCAGCCCGCGTAGCCCGGCCCGCCCTCCCAGTACGGCACCCGCCGGTCGTCGCACTCCACCGTCCGGATGTAGGGGTCGGCGCCGGCCTCGATCCGGCCCGCGTCGGCGGCGCAGGCGGGAACGTTGCGGTGCTGCCAGGCGATGTTGCGCGCCGAAGGCCCGTGGCCGGGGTTGAAGAAGCAAGGCGGACGCCGCGACGGCATCGGCTCGCCGGCGGCTCGGGCCACCAGGCGCGCGGTCGTCCAGCGCGCCTCCTCGAGGATCTCGGTGACCAGGCACAGGTCGTCGGGAAGCTGAGCCTCGGCCAGCGCCGCCACCGCCCGCTGGTGCAGGCTGACGGCCCGGTCGTACTCGTCGCCGCACCCGGCATCGACCTCGGCGCCGCCGGCCAGCCGACCGAGCTCCTCACCGAAAGCGCTCACATCGGCCTCGGCCGCCTGCTTGGCCAAGGTGAGCTGACGCTGCTGCTCGGCCCTGACCCGGCGTCCCTGCAGGGCCTTGCGCCGAGCGATCACGACGAAGGCCGTGGCCACGGTGGCCACGATCAGCACGACGCCGAGATAGTCCATCTCGACATTGTGCACACAGATGCTGGCATGTCACCAAGAAAATTCGATGAATTTCGTCCCTTGCGACATAAGAACCTCATTCGATGCTGCAGAGTACGGCGCCGCTGGTCACCGTTGCGCCGGCTTCGGCCTTCAGGTTGGTGACCGTTCCGGAGCGGTGCGCGGCGATCGGCTGCTCCATCTTCATCGCCTCCAGCACGACCACCAGATCGCCCTCGGCTACCTGGTCGCCCTCGGCGACCGCGACCCGGACGATCGTGCCCTGCATGGGGGCGGTCAGGTCCGCCGAGGCGGGCGCCGTCGCCTTCGAGCCGCCGCCGCGACGGGCCGTCCGGGCCGGTTGACCGGACGCCTTGCGCGGTGCGGCGAGCAGGTCGGCCGGCAGCCGAACCTCGAGCCTGCGTCCGTCGACCTCGACCACGAAGCTCTGCCTGCCGGTGGTCTCGGTGGCCTCGGCGGAGTCGGTGTAGGGGGCGATCTCGCCGTCGAACTCGGTTTCGATCCACCGGGTGTGGACGCCGAACTCGCCGTCGGCGGCCACGAAGGCGGGCTGGTCGAGCACGGCGGCGTGGAACGGCAGCACCGACGGCATGCCCTCGAGCACCGTCTCGGCCAGGGCGCGGCGGGACCGCTGCAGCGCCTGCTGCCGATCGGCCCCGGTGACGATGATCTTGGCGACCAGCGAGTCGAACGCGCCGGGCACGGTCATCCCGGCCAGATATCCTTCGTCGACCCGGACGCCCGGGCCCGTGGGGGGACGCCACTGGGTGAGGGTGCCCGGGGCGGGCATGAAGTTGCGCCCGGCGTCCTCGGCGTTGACCCGGAACTCGAACGAATGGCCGCGGCTCACCGGGTCGTCGTAGCCGAGCTCCTCGCCGGCCGCGATCCGGAACATCTCGCGGACCAGGTCGAGACCGGTCACCTCCTCCGACACCGGATGCTCGACCTGCAGCCGGGTGTTCACCTCGAGGAAGCTGATCGTGCCGTCGAGCCCGACCAGGAACTCACAGGTGCCCGCGCCCACATAGCCGGCCTCGTGCAGGATCGCCTTGCTGGAGTCGTAGAGCCGCCGCACCTGGTCCTCGCTCAGGTAGGGGGCGGGCGCCTCCTCGACGAGCTTCTGGTGCCTGCGCTGCAGTGAACAGTCCCGGGTCGAGACCACAACCACGTTGCCGTGCGAATCGGCCAGGCATTGCGTCTCGACGTGCCGTGGCTTGTCCAGGTAGCGCTCGACGAAGCACTCGCCGCGGCCGAAGGCGGTGACCGCCTCACGGGTCGCCGATTCGAACAGCTCGGGCACCTCGGCGAGCGTGCGGGCCACCTTCAGCCCGCGCCCCCCACCGCCGTAGGCGGCTTTGATGGCGATCGGCAGGCCGTGCTCCTTGGCGAAGGCGACGACCTCGTCGGCGTCCGCGACCGGGTCGGCGGTTCCCGGCACCAGCGGCGCCCCCACCTTCGCGGCGATGTGCCGGGCCTGGACCTTGTCGCCGAGCGCCTCGATCGCCTGCGGCGGCGGGCCGATCCAGGTCAGTCCGGCGTCCAGCACGGCCTGGGCGAAGCCGGCGTTCTCGGCGAGGAATCCGTAGCCGGGGTGCACCGCCTCGGCGCCGGCCTTCTCGGCGACGGCCAGGATCTTGTCGATGTCGAGATAGGTCTCGGCGGGGGTGCTGCCCCCCAGGGCGAACGCCTCGTCGGCGAGCGTGACGAACAACGCGTCGGCGTCGCTGTCGGCGTAGCAGGCGACGCTGCCGATGCCGGCGTCGGCGGCGGCGCGGATCACCCGCACGGCTATCTCGCCCCGGTTGGCCACCAGGACCTTCGAAAACCCAGCCATCTGCCGAGATTCCTTTCTGCTTGTCAGAGCCTGCTGCTCGCGCGCCAGGCACCCGGCCCGGGGGAGGGTGGGATGCGTAGCTGGCGACGCCGGGACCGCCACCCCTGCGGCGCGGGGGTGGCGTCGTCCTCGGTGTCGGAGCCCCCGGACGCCAGCGCGGCCAGCACGCCGGTCAGCGCGGCCAGCTCGACGGCCGAGGGACGGCCGCGCACGACGATCGGGGCGATGGAGGAGGTCACAGCGGGATGTTCCCGTGCTTCTTGGGCGGCAGCGAGGCCCGCTTGGTGCGCAGCAGCCGCAGCAGCTTGGCGATCTCGGCCCGGGTGTCGTGCGGTGCGATCACCCGGTCGACGTAGCCGCGCTCGGCAGCGATCCACGGGTTGCTCAGGTGGTCGTTGTACTCCTCGACCAGCTCGGCCCGGCGGGCGATCGGGTCGTCGGCGTCGGCGAGCTCGCGCCGGTAGAGGATGTTCACCGCGCCCTCGGCCCCCATCACCGCGATCTGCGCGGTCGGCCAGGCCAGGTTGACGTCGGCCCCCAGGTGTTTGGAGCCCATCACGTCGTAGGCGCCGCCGTACGCCTTGCGGGTGATCAGGGTGACCAGCGGGACGGTCGCCTCGGCGTAGGCGTAGAGCAGCTTGGCGCCGCGGCGGATGATGCCGTTCCACTCCTGGTCGGTTCCGGGCAGGAAGCCGGGGACGTCGACGAAGGTGAGCACCGGCACGTTGAACGCGTCGCAGGTGCGGACGAAGCGGGCCGCCTTCTCGGAGGCGTCGATGTCGAGACAGCCGGCGTACACCATCGGCTGGTTCGCCACCACGCCGACCGGGTGGCCCTCGATCCGCCCGAACCCGCAGATCACGTTGGCGGCGAAGCGGGCGTGGATCTCGCAGAAGTCGCCCTCGTCCAGCACCCGTTCGATCACCTGGTGCATGTCGTAGGGCTGGTTCGGCGAGTCGGGGATCACCGTGTCGAGGAAGTCGTCCGGGTCGAGGCTCAGCTCGTCGTCGGCGTCGAGGACGGGCGGCTCGTCGAGGTTGTTGGAGGGCAGGAAGCTCAGCACGTGCCGGACGAACTCCAGCGCGTCCTGCTCGTCGCTGGCCAGGTAGTGCGCATTCCCGGAGCGGGTGTTGTGGGTGCGTGCGCCGCCCAGCTCCTCCATGCTCACCTCTTCGCCGGTGACGGTGCGGATCACGTCCGGGCCGGTGATGAACATCTGCGAGGTCTGGTCGACCATCACCACGAAGTCGGTCAGTGCGGGCGAGTAGACGTGCCCGCCGGCCGCGGCGCCCATGATCACCGAAACCTGCGGGATGACCCCCGAGGCATGGGTGTTGCGTTTGAAGATCTCGGCGTAGAGGCCCAGGCTGACGACGCCCTCCTGGATGCGGGCGCCACCACCCTCGACGAGTCCGATGACCGGCACGCCGGTACGCAGCGCCAGGTCCATCACCTTGCAGATCTTCTCGCCGTACACCTCGCCCAGGGCGCCGCCGAAGATGGTCACGTCCTGGCTGAACACGGCGACGCTGCGGCCCTCGATGGTGCCGATGCCGGTGATCACACCGTCGGTGTAGGGGCGTTTGGCGTCCATGCCGAACGCCGTCGCCCGATGCCGCGAGAACTCGTCGAGTTCGGTGAAGCTGTCCGGATCCAGCAGGGCCAGCACCCGTTCGCGGGCGGTGAGCTTGCCCTTGGCGTGGATCTTCTCGACGGCCGCCTCGGACGCCGGATGTTTCGCCTGCTCATTGCGTCGTTGAAAGTCGGCGAGCTTGCCGGAGGTCGTATGCAGATCGAGCTCCATGGACGCACCCTAGTCCTAGTCGCGCCCGGCCAGACGGCATTCCGGCAGACCCCCTCGGAGCTCTTCGGCACGGTCACGTCCGGGGAATGAGCCGGGCCGGCGCGCGGAGCGTCGACCCGATCACGGGGAAGGGGCGCGCGATTGTGGTAGACCGTGATCTCGTCGATGTCGAATGCGCGGCGACGGCTGACCACGGAGGTGTCCATGGAGACCAGGCGGCGTGAGCGCTCCGCGCGCGTCGGCGGAGTCCGGCGAGGGGCCGTCCGGTGACGCAACTGCGCAGCCGGGTCTGGCGGCACGGCGAGCCGATCGCGTCCGACTTCGCGTTGGGCGACCTCGACGGGTACCTGACCGACCAGGAGGCTCTGGTCTGGCTCGACGTGTGCGATCCCGAGGGCCAGGTGCTCGGCGAACTGGCCGGCGAACTGCAACTCGACCGGCACTCGGTCGAGGACGCCATCGCACCCCGCGAGCGGGCCAAGGTGTCGCGGCACGCAACACACCTGTTCTTCACCTGTTACTCGGCGACGCTGGGCCAGGACGCCGCGGGGTTACCCGAGCTGAAGGTCGGCCGGATCTCGGCGTTCGTGATGCGGCGGGGGCTGATCACGGTGCGGACGACGCGTGGCGCCGAGATCGACCTCGATCAGGTGATCGAGCGCTGGGAGGGCGAAGGGCTGCTCGCCGACGGCGTCGGCGCCCTGGTGCACGGCCTGCTGGACGTGCTGGTCGACGGCCACTTCGAGGCCGTGCAGGTGATGGACGACAAGCTCGAGGACCTCGAGGACCTGCTGTTCGCGGACAGCGTCCAGACCCGGCAGATCCAGCAGAAGGTGTTCGCGCTGCGCAAGGCGCTGGTCCGGCTGCGCCGGGTGGTGCTGCCGATGCGTGAGGTGGTGGCCGGGGTGATGCGGCAGCGGCTGACCGACGAATGGGAGCAGTCCCGCGACCTGGACGGCGAATTCAACGACCTGTACGACCACGTGCTGCGAGCCGCGGAATGGACCGAGTCGTTGCGCGACATGGTCACCTCGGTGTTCGAGACGAACCTGTCGCTGCAGGACGCCCGCCTCAACACGATCATGAAGAAGCTGGCTTCGTGGGGCGCGATCATCGCGGTGCCGACCGCCGTCACCGGCTGGTTCGGGCAGAACCTGCCCTACTGGGGCTACGACGCGCCCTGGGGGCTGTGGCAGAGCGTGGCGCTGATCGTCATCGGGACACTCGGGCTGTACCTGCTGTTCCGCCGCAACGACTGGCTGTAGGGCGGCGTCCTGCGCGTTGCTCGCCTGGGTGGCGCGCAGGCCGGCCGCCGCGGCGCCGACGGCGGTGATCCCGGCCTGTTCGGACTGGAACGCGGACCAGCGGATAGCCGAGCAGTCGGGCAGGACGCCCTACAGCAGCCGATCGGGGGCGTCCGGCGGCAGGTAAGGGCGGTCCTGTCCGTTCGGTTGACCCGCGGGTCCCCCCGGCCAGGTGAAGTCGAACCGCGGCCAGGTCTGGGCCATTGCGGTTCCGTCCGGATGGGTGACCTGCCACCAGTGGTGCTCGGGCGACTCGGCGTGCTCGGGCACCCAGGTGACGGCGCCCTGCGCCGTCCAGCCCGGAGGGTGCCGCAGTGCCAGCAGCGGCATTCCGAGGTGCGGGTCGTCCAGCGTCCAGCCAACCCAGTCCGCCGGCGGTGTCTTCATGGCGTCCTCCCCTCGCCGTATGATCCGCCGCACGGTTCGGCACAAGTGTGGGGGGCGGCGGGCGCCGTGCACCAGCCCCGCCGGGCTCACACCGGCCGGATGCTCAGCGTGTCGATCGACGCGTTGGCGGGGGCGTCCAGGGCCAGCCGCACGGTGGCCGCCACCGCGGCCGGGGAGAGGAACTCCTCCGGGTCGTAGGCGGCGCCCTCGTGCGCGCGCACCGCGCGCTGCATGTCGGTCGCCGTCCGGCCGGGATGTACGGAGGTCACCTTCACCACCCCGGCCTGTTCGGCGCGCAACGAGTCGGCGAGCGCCCGGAGGCCGAACTTCGACGCCGCGTAGGCGCCCCAGCCGGCGCGGGCGGTGAATCCGGCGCCGGAGTTGACGAACACGACGTGCCCGTGGGCGGTGCGCAGCGCCGGCAGCAGCAGCCTGGTCAGGTTCGCCGGTGCGATCAGGTTCGCCTCCAGCGCCTGCCGCCACGTCTCGGGATCGGTCTCGGCGATCGTGCCGAGCGGGCCGACGCCCGCCGAGTGCACCAGGACGTCGAGCGTGCCGATGCCGGCGACGGCGGCCGCCACGGCGTCGTCGTCGGTCAACTCGACGACGAACGGCTCGGCGCTGGGCAGGGACGCCGCGACCTGCGCCACGGCGTCCGCGTCACGCCCGCCGATCAGCAGGTGATGGTCGGCGGCCAGGGCGTCGGCGACGGCACGGCCGATGCCGCGGGAGGCTCCGGTGATCAGGGCGGTCTTCATGCCCCGGAGCCTACTGACCACAGCTCAGCCGTCGCGTGGGTCGTAGGTCTGCGACGCCAGCCGGCCCTCGTAGATCGCCCGCCGGCCGTTGGGGAAGCACCCCATGGAGAAGTAGCGCGTCCACAGCTCCCAGATGATCGCCCAGGACGGGCCGGCCAGGTCGGCGACTTCGACCGGCAGCCCGATCCGGGCCGCCAGTTTGGGGCCGACCGTGGCCGCGTGCTGGGTGAGCTCGTCGACCAGCGGCCCGCGCAACGACTGCACCAGGGCGCGACGCTCGTCGTCGCCGAGCTCCTCGGAGCGGCACTGCAGCGCCTCGTCGATCAGCGCCTCGGTGCGGGTGATGGCCGCCTTCGCCTGTTCGAGCATCAGCATGTTGAGGTCGGCGAGCAGGCCCGAGTACAGCGGGTACGAGTTGGGCTGCTGGGACACCCGCTCCTCGGCGGTCGCGACGGCGGCGACGATGTCCTTGGCGCCGGCCAGGCTCGGACCGACCTGGAACTGCGGGTCGACCGGGCCGAGGTCGCTGAACGGAGCCATCAGGATGCGGTCGGCGCCCAGGCACATCAGCGTGCCCGCCGACTTCGCCATGTCGGGCACGATGACCATCAAGCGGCTGCAGCGGGCCTGCATGGCGCGGATCATCCGCACCGCCACCTCGCCGTCGCCGCCCGGCGTGGCCAGCACGACATGCAGCTCACGATCGGGCTCCAGACCGATCAGCAACTCCTGGAGCACGGTCAGCCCCGGCACGAAGATCTGGTCGATCATCACGATCAACTGGGCGCCGGTCAGCGCCTCGTACTCGCGGATCAGCGCCTGCCGGGCGTACCGCTCGGCGTTCTGCGCCTGGAACAGGGGAGTGTTGGCGCTGTCGGCGCCGGCGCCCCCTTTGCTCACGCGGTGCCCATGCCCACGGCCGCGACGAAACTCGTCGGACGCCCCCGCCGCAACTCGGCGGCCGCCCGCCTCGCCTCACGGGCCACCTGGGCCTTCACCTGCCACTGCGCCACCGCGCCCGTGCTGGGCGGCAGCAGTACCGGCTGTGAGCTCCTGCTCATGTCGCCCCCTTCTGAAGGATCGATTCCCACATGTGCGCAGTGCATCATCCGGTACCGACAGAATCCTCCCGGTGAGGGTGCGGATGCAACGGTGCCGGCCGTTTCGCGGCGCTCAGCCCAGGAAGATGCCGACGCCCAGTGGGATCAGCCACAGCACCGCCAGCGCCTGCAGCACCCGGTCGTTGAGCACGACGTCCTCGGGCTCGCCGGCGTTGCCGGCGTCGATGTCCATGGCGTAGCGCAGCAGGGCCAGCACGAACGGCACGATCGAGATCGTCGTCCACGGCACCCCCCACAACTGCGACTCGCCCTGCTCGAACGTCCACAAGCTGTAGGACATGATCACGATCGAGCACGAGATCGCCCAGACGAAGCGCAGGTAACTCAGCGAGTACCGCTCCAGCGCGGCCCGCGTCCCGGCCTCGGAGCCCAGCTCCTTCATCTCCGAGTAACGCTTGCCGGCGACCATGTACAACGAGCCGAAGGACGCCACCAGCAGGAACCACTGCGACAACTCGATGCCCGAGGCCACACCGCCGGCGACCGCCCGCAGCAGGAACCCCGACGACACCATCGCCAGGTCGATGATCGGCTGGTGCTTGAGGAACATCGAGTAGCCGACCTGCAGCACCCAGTACACCGCCAGGGTCACGCCCAGCATCGGCGCCACCCAGAAGCCGATGGCGAAGCTCGCCGCCATCGTCACCGCCGCCAGCACCGTCGCAGGGGTGCTGCCGAGCTCACCGGCGGCGATCGGCCGGAACCGCTTCTTCGGGTGCAGCCGGTCGGCCTCGACGTCACGGACGTCGTTGATCAGGTAGATCGACGCGCTGATCAGCGAGAAGGCCAGGAAGGCCCACAGGCTGTTCACCAGCACCCGCGGATCGAACAGAGCCCCGGCGGCCACCGGGGCGGCGAACACCAGGATGTTCTTCACCCACTGCTTGGGACGCATCGCCCGCAGCCAGGCCGGCAACGGCGACCGCTTGACTTCGACTGTGGCGTTGGTTGACATCGCCGAAAGGCTAGCGCAGGCCCTGGGGATCGCCCGTAGGCGACGCCCACAGCCGCGTCCACTCGACGCCGAGCTGCAGCAGCAGCGTGCGCAGCAGCGGCAACGAGAGCCCGACCACGTTGTGGTGATCGCCCTCGATGCCGGTCACGAACGGCCCGCCCAGGCCGTCGACGGTGAACGCGCCGGCCACCCACAGTGGCTCGCC
Source organism: Micropruina sonneratiae (assembly GCF_025972045.1). Taxonomy (GTDB): domain Bacteria; phylum Actinomycetota; class Actinomycetes; order Propionibacteriales; family Propionibacteriaceae; genus Micropruina; species Micropruina sonneratiae. The sequence goes on from NZ_JAPDHX010000001.1 coordinate 696,477, forward strand.
GGTGGCCACGTAGGCGTCGATCTCGGCGTCGTCCAGGTGTGCGAAGTGCACCACCGTGGACGCTACGGACTCGGCCGAGCGAGTGTCGGCGCCGGCCCGGACGATGATCCGGTGCCCGGTGTGCAGGACGCCGCTGCGCCCCCGCATCGCGCGCCACCGGGCAGCCGCCTCGGCGGCGTCGGCCGGCTTGCCCTGTGGCCGGCCGTCGAACTCCAACAGCGAGTCACAACCGATGATCAGTTCGTCCGATTCGCTGGGCGGCAGCCGGTCGGCCACGGCCTGCGCCTTGAGCCGGGCCAGGGTCAGCGCCAGGGCCGCCACGTCGTCGATGTCGACGGCGTCCTCGTCGACGCCCGACACGACCGCCTCGGCCGTCACCCCGGCCCGACGCAGCACCTCGAGCCGCGCCGGGCTCGCCGAGGCGAGAACCACCCTCATCGGCCGAACAGGCCCCCCAGAATGTCGCCGATCCCCCCGTCGGAGCGCTGTTGTTGCTGCTGGTCGCCCTCGTCGGCCGGGTTCTCCTCGGCGGTCGGCATCCGGACCTGCCCGTCGTCCGGGCCGGTCGGGTTGAACTGCGGCTGCTGCGCCTGTCCGCCGCCGGGGAACTGCTGGCCGGTGCCCTGCTCGGCCTGGGACTGGGTGGCCTGCGGAGCCTGACCGCCCAGGATCTGACCGAGGATGTCGCCGAAGCCACCACCGGCCGATCCCGACGATCCGGCCGCGGCGCCCGCGCCGCCGAACATGCCGCCGAGGATCGGGCCGAGCAGGTCACCGAGGCCGCCCTGGGAGGCCGATCCCGCCTGGCCGGACGCCGTGGAACCGCTCTGCTGGCTCGCGCCCATGTTGAGCTTCTTGGCGATGTAGGCCATCACGATCGGCGCCAGGATCGGTAGCAGCTTCTGCAGCAGGCCGCCCGTACCGCCGGCCGAACTGGCCTGCAGCACCTGCGCCTGTTCGGGGGAGTTGGCGAAGATGTGCCGGACGATCGCCTGCCCGTCGTCGGTGTCGACCTGGTTCAGGTCGATGCCCCCCTCGAAGAACTGCGGGTCGCTGTGCTGGGTCAGCGCCTGCGCCAGGCTCTGCGGCCCGGCGTCATCGGTGGCGACGTTGGTCTGCAGGCCGCCGAACAGGGCGGGCAGCGCATCGCGGACGGCCTGTTCGGCGGTCGTCTGGTCGGTGCCCAGCTGCTGGGCCAGCTGGTCCATCGGCAGGTCGGCAATGATCTCGTCAGCGGCACTCATTCTGAATCCCCTTGTCCGGAGGTCCGCGATGACCTCCCGGCCTCATTCTTGCGCGCCCGCGCCGGCGGCGACAGAGCCCTAGGCTGTCGGGCATGCAGCAGCCGTTGGTGGACGCCGCCGCCCTGGCCGCGCAGCTGACCGGCCCGGCCCGGCTCTACACCACCGTCGAGGCGGTGCCGACCACCGGTTCGACCAACGCCGACCTGGCCGCCGCGGCCCGCCGCGGGGCGGCGTCCGGCACCGTCCTGGTGGCCGACCATCAAAGCACCGGACGCGGCCGCTTCACCCGGCGCTGGGAGGCGCCCCCCGGCTCATCGGTTGCCATCTCGGTGCTCCTGCGGCCCGCGGCCGTGCCGCCGGAGCGCTGGCTGTGGCTGCCACTGGTCACCGGGGTCGCGGTGGCCGGCGCCCTGGCCGCACTCGGCGTCCGGACCGAGGTGAAATGGCCCAACGACGTGCTGGTCGGTGGCCGCAAGCTGTGCGGCATCCTGTCCGAGAAGGTGCTCGGCCCCGAGCCGGACGCCGCCGCGGCCGTGATCGGCATCGGCATCAACACCACCCTGAACGCCGGCCACCTGCCGGTGCCGACCGCCACGTCGCTACTGCTGGAGGGCTGCGACGCCGAGCCGACCCGGGTGGTGGCCGAGGTGCTGGCCGCGCTCGAGCCCGCCTACCGTCGCTGGGCCTCCGGCGCCGACCTGACGAGTTGGTACGCCCGGCACTGCGACACCGTCGGCCGCTCGGTGCGGGTGCTCGAATCGCCGACCGCCTCGGTCGAGGGCCGCGCGGTCGGGGTGGACGCCGTGGGCCGGCTGCTCGTCGACACCGCCGCCGGCCGGCGCGCCTTCGCGGCCGGCGACGTGTTCCACCTGCGTTGATCCAAATCGGGCACCGAACTCGGTGCCCAATCCGGATCGGCCCGGCGCCATCCGGTGGCGACGCACCGACACGCCGCTAGGCTGAGCGCTCAATCGACGGCTGGATGAGGTGGTGACGGGTGAGCGGAGGCTTCTTCGCCCTGCTGGACGACATCGTGGCGATGGCGAAACTGGCGGCCTCGTCGCTGGACGACATCGGCGCCGCCGCCGGCCGGGCCAGCGCCAAGGCCGCCGGCGTGGTCATTGACGACACCGCCGTCACCCCGCGCTACGTGCACGGGTTCAGCCCCGACCGTGAACTGCCGGTGATCAAGAAGATCGCGGTCGGCTCGCTGCGCAACAAACTGATCTTCATCCTGCCGGCCGCCCTGCTCCTCAGTCAGTTCCTGCCCTGGCTGCTGACCCCGATCCTGATGGTCGGGGGCACCTACCTCTGTTACGAGGGTGCCGAGAAGGTCTGGGAGAAGTTCGGCGGCGGCCACCACGAACCGACACCCAAGGCGGTCGTCGGCGGTCCCGACGAGAAGGCGATGGTGGCCGGCGCGATCCGCACCGACTTCATCCTGTCGGCCGAGATCATGGTGATCGCCCTGAACGAGGTGGCGTCCGAACCGCTGATGTCACGGGCCGTGACCCTGGTCGTGGTGGCGTTGGCGATGACTCTGCTGGTCTACGGCGTCGTGGCCGTGATCGTGAAGATGGACGACATCGGCCTGCACCTGGCCACCGAGCGCACGGGCTGGCTGGCCGGGCTGGGCCGGGGCCTGGTGGCGGCGATGCCCAAGGTGCTGGCCGTGCTCTCCAGCGTCGGCATCGTGGCGATGTTGTGGGTGGGCGGGCACATCCTGCTGATCGGGGTGAACGACCTGGGCTGGCACCCGGTCTACGAACTGGTGCATCACGCCGAGGAGGCGATCCTGCACGCCGTGCCCGGGTTCGCCGGCGAGAGCCTGGCCTGGCTGGTCGACACCGCGGTCTCCGCCGTGATCGGCCTGGTGGTCGGCGCCGTCGTGGTGGCGATCATGCAACTCGTCACACGCCTGCTGCCGCATCCGAAGCCGGAGGCCTCCGAGGTGGCCCCGTCGACGGGGTCAGCGGAATCCGACGCCGACCCGGCGCAGGACCACGAGAACCCCCGCCCCTGACCTGATCGGCTGTCCTGGGCTGCGGCCGTGGCCGTCAAGTTCGGAGCGAAGTCCGACCCGTTCGGGTCGCGCCGGGCGATGCCGCTGTTCAGCGTGGCCGCCGGCGTCGCGGCGATCGGAGTCGGCCTGCTCAGCGGCGGTCTCGGCGTGGTCTACAACGCGCTCACGATGGGTCTGCTCAGGGGCTCGGACGCCTCACGCGTCCCCGCCGGGGCACGCGCCGCCGCCATCGGAGCCGTTGTCGGGCTGCTGCTCTGGTTCGATCCGCTGCTGGTCGGCGGCGGGGACGACATCGCCCAACTGTTGCTGTACGGGCAGCAGTGGTCGCTGTGGGTGCTGCTGGGCTACTTCGCGGTGCGGTTCCTGGCCGGTCCGCTGTCGTACGCGGCGAATGCACCGGGCGGCCTGTCGCGCCCCTGCTGGCCTCGGTCCGCTGTGGGGGGCCATCTTCCATCAGGTGCTGACCGGCCTGGGCGGCGCGGCGGTGGTCGCCGTGGTGGGCGACAGCCCGATCCCGTTCGCCCTGGTGGGCATGGCGGCGCTGTTCACCGCCACGGTGCGGGCCCCGCCGACCGGGGTGGTGCTGATCATCGAGATGTCGGGCACTGCGTCGCTCACCACAGCCACGTCCGCCGCCGCGGCGGCCGCACTCTTTGCGGCGGTGCTGCTGAAGGGGCCGGCCCATCTACGACTCGTTGCGGGCGCGGATGCTGGCCGGCGGGATTCCCCAGCGGGGGTAGCGTCGGGGTCGTGACCAGCACACTGCGCCCCCACGACATCCTGCTCGACTCCTTCGGCCGCATTCCGCCGCTGTACGCCGAGGCCGTCGGCGGCCTCGACGTCGCCGAACTGCTGTGGCGTCCCGAGGTGGACGGGGTGAGGAACAACTCGATCGGCTGGATCGCCTGGCACCTGGCCCGGATGGAGGACGCCCAGCTCGCGCAGCTGGCCGGCCGTGAGCAGGTGTGGCTCGCCGACGGGTGGTTCCGGCGCTCGGGCGTCCCGTACCAGCCGCATGCGATGGGCTACGGGATGGGCGAGCAGGAGGTGTCGCTGTTCGACGTCACCGGCGCCGAGGTGCTGCTCGACTACTACGCCGCCGTCCACGCCCGCAGCGTCGAGGTGATCCGGTCGTTGTCGGCGGCCGACCTGGGCCGGGTGGTCGACGCGTCCTACGACCCGCCGGTGACGGTCGCCGTCCGGCTGGTCAGCGTGGTCGACGACGCCGCCCAGCACGTCGGCCAGCTCGCCTACCTGCGGGGCCTGCGCGGCCGCTGAGCTGAGGTGCTGGCCTGGGCGCTCAGTCGCCGGGCAGCAACCGCCCGGGTCCGGCCCGCAGCAGCGCGCGGCGTCCACTGAGCGCGATCACCGCGGCGAGGGTGCCGAACACCGCAACCGTGACGAAACCGCCGTGGTAGCCGGCGTGGTCGATCACCTGCCCGGACGCGCTCGACCCGATCGCCACGCCGATGCCGATGCCGGTGCCCATCCAGCTCAGGCCCTCTGTCAGCCGGTCGCGGCTGACCAGCACGGCGACCAGAGAGTTGCCGTTGATCAGGGTGGGTGCCACCGTCACGCCCACCATCGGCCCGATCAGGCACAGCAGCAGCACCGAATCGGCGAACAGCAGGGCCCAGCAGGCGACGAACAGGGCGGCCACGCCGGCCATGAACCGGGTCACCAGCGGGGCCTGCCACAGCCGGGCGCCGTACCAGAAGCCCGCAGCCGCCGAGGCGACCGAGAACAGCGCCAGCACCAGGCCGGACGCCTCGCGCACCCCCCACTCGGTGGCCGCGGCCACCACCGACACGTCGATCGAGCCAAACACGGCACCGATCAGCAGGTTGACCGCCACCACGGCCGCCACCCCGGGCACCAGCAGGATCAGCCGGCGCAGCAGCGGGGTCGGCTCGGCGGTCGCCGCCCGCGGCGTGATCGGCGGCTCGGTCGCCCGCTGCGAATACAGCAGGTGCGCACCGAGCAGGGCCAGCACCACCGGGGCGATCAGCCCCGCGGCGGGGTGCACGGCGGTGGAGAGGAACGTGGCCAGCACCGGCCCGACGATGAACGTCACCTCGTCGAGCGTCGACTCCAGCGAGTAGGCGGTGTGCAACTGGTCGGCGTTGGAGACCGCATGGTTCCAGCGGGCCCTGACCAGCGCCCCGGGCGCGCCGCCGGTGGCGCCGCAGATGATCGCGGGGGCGAACAGGGTCCAGGCCGGCAACAGCAGCACGGCGAACACCACCAGCAGCGCCAGCGCGGCGCAGGACACGATCACGGCGGGGTACATGACCCGGCGCTGGCCGTACCGGTCGACCAGGTTCGACAGCGCCGCGGTGCCCAATGCCCAGGCGACGGCGTTCGAGGCCGCCAGCGCACCCGCCAACCCGTAGCTGCCGTACAGCGCCGAGACCATCAGCACCAGGCCGATGCCCATCATCGCCCCGCCCGCGCGGGCCAGCAGGCCGGCCGCGCTGAACTGCCAGGCACCGGGAATGGTCAGGATCTCCCGGTAGGCGCGCACCGGCCGATTCTTCCACGTTTCAATCGTCGAGAAATCCGTACAGCGCGTCGTTGAACGCCGCCGTCGCCGTGCGGGGCAGATCGGCGCCCTCGCCGGCTATCGTCTCCAGCCGCGCGCCGCTGATCCTCCCGGCCAGTTCGGACGCCGCACGCGCCCCCGCCTGGTCGGCGGCCCCGGCCAGCACCAGCGTCCGGGCGGTCACCGCGGGCAGCCAGTGGCCCAGATCGATGCCCGAGGCGGCCCGGACCAGCGCCAGCATCCTCGCCCGGTCCAGCCCGGCGTCGGCGAGGCGTCCCTTCGGCATCGCCAGTACGGCCAGCCGCTGCACCAGGCCGGCCAGCTTCGGCGCCTTCGGCGGGACGTCGGTCAGCACCAGGTGCGAGACGGCCGCGGGGGAGCGGCCGGCGGCCGCCACGGCCACCGAGGCACCCAGACCGGCGCCGGCCAGCGCCACCTGGTCGACCCCGAACCGGTTCAGCTGGCCGAGTACGGCGTCCGCGGCCCGGTCGAGGTCGAAGTCGCCGGGGCGTCCCGGGCGCAGGCCCTCGAGCCAGGGCGCCACCGCCCTGGTGCCGGCGGGCAGGGCGGTCACCTGGTGCTGCCAGTAGGGCGGCGTCTGGCCGAGGCCGTGCAGGAAGACGAGCAGGGGAACGGGCATGCCCCCATGCAACCACGGACCCTCGCGCGGGCCCCGACATAATGGTCCGCATGGGATTGCCGGCCAAACTGCTCGGAGACGGTGAGCACGAGTTGCTGCACCTGCGCTCGCACGGCAAGACCATGATCGGCCCGACGCTGTGGCTGCTGCTGATCTCGGGCCTGGGCGGTGCGCTCTTCGCCGTGCTGCCGGTGGACTGGCGGCCCTGGTCGGGCTGGACGGTCGCCCTGCTGGCCGGCTTGCTCGCCGTCCCGGCCTGGTTGCTCCCGGTGCTGCGCTGGCGGACCACCACCTACACCCTGACCACGCACCGGCTGATCACCCGGGCCGGCATCATCAACAAGGTCGGCCACGACGTCCCGGTGAACCGGATCACCAATGTCGCCTACCAGCGCAGCCTGTCCGACCGGATCTTCGGCTGCGGGTCCCTGGTGTTCACCACGTCGGCGGAGGCGCCGGTGGTGCTGCACGACGTCCCCAAGGTCGAACAGGTGGGCGTTGAGGTCTCGAACCTGCTGTTCGGGGCGCGGACGCGGTGACCGAGGCGCTCTCGCCGCGGCTGTCGCTGCGCACCCAACTGGTCAGGTTCGTGCTCACCGGCGGGTTGTCGGCGATCGTCGACTACGGGCTGCTGGTGGTGCTGATGGCCTTCGGCCTCGATCACACGCCGGCGAAGATCCTGTCGTTCATCGCCGGTACCACCACCGCCTACCTGATCAACCGGCGCTGGACCTTCAACTCCGACGGGTCGCGGCGCAAGTTCGCGGCCGTGATGGCCCTGTACGCACTGACCTTCGTCCTGCAGGTCGGCATCTTCACCCCGCTGTACCCATGGCTGGTGTCGGTGGGTCTCGGCGCGGAGTTCCTGCCGAACATGAACTGGGCGCAGCTGATCGGCTTCGTGGTCGCCCAGGGCATCGCCACGGCGGTCAACTTCGTGGTGCAGCGGACCGTGATCTTCAAGTCCTGACCCGCCGCCGGTGCGGCTCAGGCCAGCAGCGTCATCTGCTGCGGTTCCCGGATCACCGTCGGCCCCGGGACGTCGTTGGGCAACACCCGGTACACCGCATGGCCCTCGGCCTCGGCGATGAAGTGCGCCGGGACGCCGTCGACGTAGTGCACCCCGGCCCCGTCGTCGGCGGCATAGCCGCCCGGCAGGTCACCGGCGGCGATCGCCGCGGTGAACATCGGATCGCGTTCCGGCTCACCGTCCAGGTGCGGGCAGAAGCTGCCCCGGACCAGACCCATCCCGCCGAGCCAGGGCCGCAGGTCGCCGAAGCTGTCGGTCACGCAGCCGGTGTACCAGCAACACGCGCCGGCCGAGATGCCGGCCAGCACCAGGGCTCCGTCGCCGTAGCGCTGCCGGATCACGTCGGTCACCCCGTGCGCCTCCCACAGCGCCATCAGGTTGACCGTGCTGCCGCCACCGACGAACAACAGATCGGCCTCGGCGAGCCGGTCGATGGACGCCGCGGCGTCCTGCCACAGGGTCAGCACCGAGGTGCGGACGCCGAGCGACCCGTAGGCGGTGAGGAAGCGGTGGATGTAGCCGGCGTCGTCGCCGGCGGCCGTCGGGGCGAAGCAGACCTGAGGATGCGCCCGACCGGTCAGGCCGATCAGGTAACGGTCCAGCGCGGTCGGCTCGCCGAACTGAGACATCGAGAAGCCGCCGCCGCCCATGGCCACGATGTGCCGCGTCATGCCGCTCACACTAGTGTTCGGAATGTGACTGTGCGGACGATCGGCATCATCGGCGGCGGCCAACTGGCCCGGATGATGCACGCGGCCAGCATTCCGCTCGGCGTGCGGATCGCGCTGCTCGCCGAAGGGCCTGACGTCTCGGCCGCGCAGGTGGTCGCCGACGTGACCGTGGGCGACTACACCGACCCCGCCACCGTCTACGACTTCGCCCGGCGCTGCGACGTGGTCACCTTCGACCACGAGCACGTGCCGCAGCCCATCCTGCGCGGCCTGCTCGAGCGCGGCGTCGGCGTCCACCCCGGCCCGGACGCCCTGGTACACGCTCAGGACAAGGTGGTGATGCGCGAGCGGCTGTCCGCGCTCGGCGTGCCCTGCCCGGCCTTCGCCGTCGTCGCCGACCCGGCCGAACTGGTCGCGTTCGGTGAGCGGACGCTCTGGCCGGTGATCGCCAAGACGTCGCGCGGCGGCTACGACGGCAAGGGGGTCTGGAAGATCGACGGGCCCCACGCCGCTGCCGAGCCGTTCGCGGCGCTGAAGCCGGGGGTTGCCATCCTGGCCGAGGAGTTCATCGACTTCAGTCGCGAGCTGAGCGTGCTGGTGGCCAGGCGACCCTCGGGTGAGGAGCGGGTCTACCCGGTCTCCGAGACGGTGCAGACCGACGGCATCTGCACCCACACCTTCACCCCGGCGCCCGGGTTGTCGCGCGAGCAGTCCGCCGAGATCGAGGCACTGGCGCTGCGCATCGCGGCCGAGCTCGGCGTCACCGGCATCCTCGCCGTCGAACTGATGCAGCGGGCCGACGGGTCGGTGGTGGTCAACGAGTTGGCGATGCGACCGCACAACACCGGCCACTGGAGCATCGACGGCGCCGCCACTTCGCAGTTCGAGAACCACCTGCGCGCCGTGGCCGACCTGCCGCTCGGACCCACGACCCAGCGCGAGGCGCACGCGGCCATGGTGAACGTGCTCGGCGGTGCCCGCGACGACCTGCTCGAGGCGCAGGCCGAACTGCTGGCCGGTGAGCCCGGCGCGCGCGTCCAGCTCTACGGCAAGAGCGTCGTCCCGGGCCGCAAGGTCGGGCACGTCACCGTCGTCGGGCCGGACGCCGAATCGGCCGCCCGCAGCGCGCAGGCCGCCGCCGACCATCTGATGGGAGTGCAGTCATGACCGACGCCACGCAGCAGCCGCAGGTGGGCATCGTGATGGGGTCCGATTCGGACTGGCCGGTGATGCGGGCCGCCGCGGACGCCTGCGCCGAGTTCGGCGTCGGCTACGAGGCCGACGTGGTCAGCGCGCACCGGATGCCCGAGGACATGGTGGCCTGGGGCCGGGCCGCGCACACGCGTGGACTCCGGGTGGTCATCGCGGGCGCCGGCGGCGCCGCCCATCTGCCGGGCATGCTGGCCGCGCTCACCCCGCTGCCGGTGATCGGCGTCCCGGTGCCGCTGAAGTACCTCGACGGGATGGATTCGCTGCTGTCCATCGTGCAGATGCCGGCCGGCGTCCCGGTGGCCACCGTGGCGGTCGGCAACGCCCGCAACGCCGGCTTGCTCGCCGTCCGGATCCTGGCGGCGGCCGACCCCGACCTGCAGCAGCGGATGCTCGATTTCCAGGTCGAGCTGCGCGATGCAGCCCGGGCCAAGGGCGCCCGCGTCCGCGGCGACTGACCGGCGTCGTTGCGACCCGTCCCGGCGAGCCGGGTCGGGGGCCGTTGGCGACGGTAGCAATACTTGTTCGGTGACCGCCGTGACTTCCCCGCTTCTCGACGCCCAGGTTCGCAGCCAGGGCGTCGCTCTGCGCCGCGGCCTGACGCTGCTCGGCATGACCCTGGTCGTGCCCGGCTCGGCCCAGCTCGCCGGCGGCAACGAACGCATCGGCCGGTTCGCCTTCCGGATCTGGCTGACGCTGATCGCGCTGGCGGTGCTGTTCGGCGTCCTGCTGCTCACCTTCCGTTCGTTCGCGATCGGCCTGTACGCCAATCCGATCACGCTGCAGCTGTTGCGCTGGGCGAGCCTGGTCCTGGGCGCCGGCTGGGTGCTGCTGTTCATCAACGCGTGGCGGTTGGGCGACCCTGCCGCGCTGTCGGCGAGGGGCAGGGTGATCGTGCCGGCCGTCGCGTTCGTGCTCGCCCTGGCCGTCGGCTTCGGCTCGTGGAACCTGGCGGCCGCCTTCGACGCGCAGAGCCGGCTGTTCGGCAATGTCTTCGGGGGCGGTGGCGACGACACCAGCAACCAGGGCCGCTACAACGTCCTGCTGCTCGGCGGCGATGCCGGCGAGGGCCGCGAGGGGCTGCGGCCCGACACGATGATCGTGGCCAGCATCGACGCCCAGACCGGCCGGACGGTGCTGTTCAGCCTGCCGCGCAACCTGCAGTGGGCGCCGTTCCCGGATTCCTCGCCGTTGAAGAAGCTGTATCCCAACGGGTACTGGTGCAAGGACGAGTCCTGCCTGCTCAACGCCGTCTACACACTGGGGATGAACCACAAGGACCTGTACCCGAAGTCGAAGAACGCGGGGATCGAGGCCACCATGGAGGTCATCTCGAACATCCTCGGCCTCGAGCTCAACTACTACGCGCTGGTCGACCTGAAGGGGTTCAAGACGCTGGTGGACGCCGTCGGCGGCATCACCCTGGACGTCGCCCGCAAGGTGCCGATCGGTGGCGGCACCGACCTGACCACCGGCCGCAAGTACCCGATCACCGGTTGGATCGGGCCCGGCAAGGATCTGCACCTGGACGGCTACAAGGCGCTGTGGTTCGCCCGCTCGCGGGAGGGTTCCACCGACTACGAGCGGATGGCCAGGCAGAAGTGCGTGCTGAACGCGATGGTCAAGCAGCTCAACCCGGTGACGGTGCTGACCAAGTTCCAGGAGATTGCCAAGGCGGGTGAGGAGATCGTCGCCACCGACGTGCCGACCTCGCAGCTCGGCACGTTGCTCGACCTGGCCCAGCGGGGCAGGTCCCTGCCGCTGAGCAGCGTCAGCTTCGCGCCGCCGCTGATCCTGCCGGTCAAGCCCGACTTCGCGAAGATCCGCGAGGTGGTGGCGACCAAGATCGCCGCCTCCGAGGCCAAGGACGACAAGGGCGACCAGCCGAAGACCGCCAGCCCCGACGGGTCCGGCTCGGCGAGCGCCAGGCCGTCGAACCAGTCGACCACGAGCCAGACCCAGGCCGACGACCTCGATTCGGTCTGCACCGTCAGCTGACGCCGCGCCTGCCGGCCGGCCGACGGCTCAGCGCAGTTCGCCGGTGCCCAGGATGTCGAACACCCACTGCCCGATCGCGTTGCAGTAGGCGCGGCCCAGGTCGAAGGTGGTCGTCCGGGTCATGATCGTCAGCAGGTAGTCGCGGCCGTCGCCCGACACGTGCCCGATCGAGTTCACCGCCCACAGATTGTCCGTGGAGGCGAACTGCACCCAGCCGTTCTTCAGCTGCACCTGCACCGAGCCGCTGCGCGGGGCGCCGACGCCCCAGGCCTGGTCGTCCTCGACCTGACCCATCAGCCCCAGCAGGTACTGGCGTTCGCTGTCGGTGAGGGCGTCGGTGCCGCCCTGCACCAGCTGGCGGACGAACGAGCGCTGGTCGTTCGGGGTCGTCCACGTCCAGCTCCAGAAGTCCTTCTCCGCCGAGCTGTGGGTGTGCTTCAGCGTCAGGTCGCCGGCCAGCGCGTCGTAGGCCTCCCGGCCACCCGCCCACGCCCACAGGGCGTCGGCGGAGTCGTTGTCCGAGTTGCGGATCGCCTTCTCGGCCTGCGCCGCCCGCTCGGCGGGCAGCGGCTGCTCCAGGTTGTCGGCACGCGCCTTGCGCAGCGCCATCGACACGATCATCGGTTTGGCCATCGAGGCGCTCTGGCTGGCGAAGCCGCCGCGGAAGTTCCAGGTGGCACCGGTGCGCAGGTCCTCCACCGAGGCCCCCAGCAGCTCCTGACCCTCGGCGATCGCGGTGAGCGCCGCCTTGAGTTGCTGGCGGACGGTCCCGGTGGGCGAGGGCGACGGTGCCGGCACGCTGACGCCGCGGCTGCAGCCGGCCAGCAGGACGCCGCCCAGGCCCAGCAAGGCGGCGCGGCGCGAGAACTCGGGGGACAGCGGGGCGGAACTCACGCCGTCATCATTCCACGCAGCGCTCCGCGGCCCGGATCGCGACGAGCCGCGCGTCGTCGGCGTCCCCCTCGACGACCACCGCCGAGCCGCCGCCGAGCAGGGGGGCGAGGATCGCCGCGCGCAGCGTGCCCAGCGCATCGCTGGGACGGACCAGGACGCGATCGGCGACCGGCTCGACGGCGGCCACCTCGGCGTGCGAGAGCACGGCGGTGCCGTCGATCCAGGCGGGGGCGTTCGCGGCGGCGGGCAGGCTGCCCGCCCGATCGGGCTGTGCCAGGGCCTCGGTGGTGAAGTCGAGCACGCCCGTCGGCAGGTCGCGCAGTCCCATGCCGAGCGGGTGCAGCGAGCAGGCCAGGGTCGCTCCCGGCACCACCGGACGCGGATCGTCCGGCCCGATGACCGCCACGTCGGCGTCCGGGTCGTCGGCGAGTTCCACGACGCACTCGCGCTGCCAGGCCGCCAGCGGCCACAGCAGCGTCATCCAGTGCCCGGGCCGGCGGCTCGCCAGCGGCAGCGCGACGCGGCCCGAGTCGGCACCCAGGTCCTCGATCAGGTTCGCGGTCTTGGCCACCCAGTTGGCGAAGGTGGTCGCGCTCAGCTCGGTGCGGCCGCCGCCGGCCAGGTCGTAGTGGGTGAGCAGCGGGTCGGCTCCGGCGCTGCGCGCCCGGCGTTGCAGGGCGGCCACGGCCACGGGTATGTCCATGCCCTGCATGGTAGGAGCCGGACGATATCGTCATGCCATGCGCTTCGCGGTGATCATGGCCGGCGGCTCCGGAACTCGGCTGTGGCCGCTGTCCCGACAGGGCACCCCCAAGCAGCTCCTGCGGCTGATCGAGGGCAAGTCCCTGCTCAGGATCGCCTTCGAGCGGCTCGGCGACCTGGTGCCGCCCGAGCGCGTGCTGGTCTGCACCGGTGCCGCCTACGCCGACCAGGTGGCGGCCGAGCTGCCCGAGGTCCCGGCACGGAACATCCTCGGCGAGCCGGAGGGCCGGGACTCGTTGAACGCGGTGGCCTGGCCGGCCGCGGTGATCGCCGCCCGTGATCCGGACGCCGTGATCGCCCAGGTGACCGCAGACCAGCTGATCGAGCCGGTGGCGGTGTTCACCGACACCCTGGCCGAGGCGTTCGAGGTCGCAGAGACCGACGCGTCCGCGCTGGTCACGCTGGGGGTGGTCCCCACCAGTGCGCACACCGGCTACGGCTACCTGCACCGCGGTGAGGCGATCGAGGGTTACGGGCACACCCACCGGGTGCTGGAGTTCCGCGAGAAGCCCGACCTGGTGACGGCCAGCGAGTACCTGGCCTCGGGCGAGTACTGGTGGAACGCCGGCATGTTCGTGTGGCGGGCGAGCACCTTCCTGGAGCAGTTGAAGGCGCTGCACCCGGTCACCCACGCCGCCGTGCTCGACCTGGCCGCGCACCCGGGGCGGCTGGCCGAGATCTTCCCGACCCTGCACAAGACGTCGGTCGACTACGGGATCATGGAGCCGGTCTCAGCGGGTGCCGGCACCGCGCACGTGGTCGCGGTGGCGCTGCCGGTGCAGTGGCGCGACGTCGGTGGCTACGCCTCGCTGGCCGAGATCCTCACCCACGACGCCGCCGGCAACGCGCTGATCGGGGCGTCGGTCCGACTGGACTCCGCCGACAACGTCATCATCAACACCGCCGGGGACGACCACCTGATCGGGCTGCTGGGCTGCTCGGGGCTGGTCGTGGTGACCACCGCCGAGATCACCATGGTGGCTCCGGTCGACTCGGCCGAGCGGATCCGTGAGCTGGTGGCCCTGGTCCGCGCCGAGGCGGGCGACAAGCATGCCTGACCGCCGCGTCCCCTCCACCCCGAAAGGCCGGCCGTGCTCGACAATCTGAAACGCATCCGGCAGCCGGTCACCTGGGCGGTGCTGGCGATCATCAGCGCGTCGTTGGTGCTGGGTATCGTGCGGCTCGCGCTGCTGGTGTTCTGGGAGAAGACCCAGGTGTTCGCGGCCTTCCAGGAGATCGGCCAGTCGATCATGAACCTGTCGCTGGTGCTGGCCCTGGTCGGCCTGGTGTGCGCCTGCCTGTTCGTGCCGCCGGCGACCCGCCACGCCGTCCGGCTGGCGAAGTTGTCGGCCTGGGTGATCGCGATCGGCACGCTGCTGCAGCTGGTCTGCCTGCTGCTCGGCCTGGCCGCCTCGGCCAACGCCTTCGGCGTGATCATGGAGATCCTCGGCGGCCTGCTCGACGTGGCACTCAAGGCGGTCGCCGCCGGGGTGTTGTGGATCCTGGTGCGGGGCGTCAGCTCCGGCCGGTTCGAGATGGCGCCCGCGGTGCCCGAGGTCGAGCACGCGCCCGACAAGCCGCGCAACCAGCCGGTGTGGCGTCCCGAAAAGGCCACCGGGACGGCGTGGCGCAGCGCCCGCGAAGCGGCCAGTGGGGCGCGTCCGGACGTCGGCGCCGCGGACGAGCCGACGGCGTCCGAACCTGCCGCAAAGGCTCCGGAGATCGCCCCGTCACCCGCTCCGAAGAGCAAATGGCAGCCCCGGCGCCGCGAAGGCGGAGGAAATTAGCACCACTCCGGGTTGACTTAGTGGAACGACAAGCATGTAATTTCCTCCATGTAGTTCAACCGGGCTGCACCGGGTCGAGGAGGAAAGCCATGCATGAGCTGGTGGCTCTGGAGTTTGACGAAGGCGACGAGGGTGCGCTCGGTTGGCAGGAGCGCGCACTGTGCGCTCAGACCGACCCCGAGGCATTCTTCCCCGAGAAGGGTGGCTCCACCCGCGAGGCGAAGCGGGTCTGCCAGAGTTGCGACGTGCGTAGCGAATGCCTCGAGTACGCGCTGGGCAACGACGAACGCTTCGGCATCTGGGGCGGGCTGTCCGAACGCGAGCGCCGCAAGCTGAAGAAGCGCGCCGTCTGAGCGTGCTCGCATCGGTGCATCGCGGCGCCGGTGACCGAGCCGAGCGCGACTACCCTAGGGCAGCGTGACCGACCCCTGGGCCTGGCTGACCGCCGATGGTGAGCCGCGCGAGCTCGACCTGGCGGCCCACCCGGTGAGCGCCCTGGTGCTCACCGACGCAGCCGACAGGATGCGGCCGCTGCTGGCGGCCCAGACCGTGCAGCCCGACGAGGTCATCGTCGCCGACACCCTCGCCGAGGCCGCCGAGCGCGCCACCGGTCGCTGGCTGTGGCTGTTCCCCTGTGCCGTGCAACCCGCACCCGACGCCCTCGAAGAGCTGCTCGCCACGGCGTCCGATGCCCCCCGGAACGCCGTCGCCGGACCCCTGCTGGTGCTGCGGCGCCGGCGCGCCCGGGTCGACCTGGTGGAATCCTGCGGGCTGACCACCACCCCGGGCGGCCGGGTGGTGCCGGCCGTCGAGGCCGGTGAGCCCGACCAGGGCCAGCTGAGCACCGAGCTCGTCCTGGGCGTCGACCTGGCGGGGGCCTTGGTGAGCCGCGACGCGTGGCAGCAGGCGCCGGGAGTACTCACCGGGGTTCCGGACGCGCTGGCCGGCGTCGAACTCGGCCGGCGGATCAACTCTCTGGGCATGCGGGTGATCGCCGAGCCGGCGGCGAGGGTGGTGCGGACCTCGTCCGAGCCGGTGGACGCCGTCGAGCTGCGGGCCTGGGAGCTGCGGATCGCCGCCGCGGCCGGCGGCGTGTGGACGAGGCTGCGGCTGCTGGTCGGCAGCGTGCTGGCCGCCCTGGGCTTCCTGCTCGGCAAGGACGCCGCCGGCGCCGCCGCCGAACTGCGCGGCGTGCGGCGCTGGCTGGCCGACCCCGACGCCCGCGCCCGGCTGGCCGGACGCCGTGTCGACAGAGCGGCACTGGCCGGGCTGACCCCGACCCGTCGGCAGTTGCTGGCGGCCGCCCTGGACCGCGCCGCGGCCCGCGCCGCCGAGGCCTGGACGCAGTTGGCCGACAACGAGGACCGGACGTCGCTGGACGAGCTGACCGGCGACGACTTCTCCGCCCGGGGCCCGTTGCAGCGGTTGTCGCCGCTGTCGGTCGGGGCCTGGGTGCTGGGGTTGACGGCGGTGGTCGCCGGCCGCCGCCTGGTCGGCGAGGGCCGGCTGGTCGGTGACGGCCTGCTGGTCTCGCAGCAGAGCTGGACCGAACTGGTGCAGGCCTGGCTCGATCCCGTCGCCGGCGCCGCGAGCCTGGCCGGGCCGCCGTGGCTGGGCGGCACCGCCCTCGCCTCCCTGGTGACGTTCGGACAGGTGGAATGGCTGGTCACGGCGGGGGTCTTCGTCGCCGTCCCGCTCGCCTGGCTGCTGGCACTGCGGGCGCTGCGGGCCCAGCAGGTCGAGGGCCCGGCGGCCCTGCTGGCAGCCCTGGGCTACGCGTTGTCGCCGGTGCTGGTGGGTGCGCTGGGCGGCGGCTGGCTCGGCGTGCTGGCCTGGGCGGTGTTACTGCCGCTGCTGGCCCACGCGCTGATCGCCTGGGTCCAGGACCACAGCTGGCGCAGTGCCGGGGCGATCGCGTTGTGGCTGGCTCTCGCGGTCACCGCGCTGCCGCCGGCCTGGCCGCTGGTGCTGCTGGTGATGTTGACGGCCCGCGGGGTGCGCAGCCTGCGGGGGGCGCTGCAGTGGCTGCTGGTGGCGGCGTCCGGCCTGGTCGGGCTGGGTCCGGCCGGGTTCGCCTGGTGGCAGTTCCCCGGACGCTTCCTGACCTCGCCCTCGCCGGCGCTGGCCGGCACGGGCGTCCCGGACCCGTGGCTGCTGGCGCTGGCGCACCCGACCGGGACCGCCACCGCGGCGCCGTTGTGGGTGTGCGCGGCGGTGACCGGCACCGCCTGGCTGCTGGCGCTGCTCGGCCTGTGGCGCCGGCCGCGGCGGGCCTGGCCGGGGTTCGCCGTCGCCGCGGCGGGGCTGCTGGCGGCGGTGCTGCTGTCACGGTTGGTGGTGTGGGTGCCCCCGGGTGTGCAGGCCCGGCCACAGGCGCTGCCCTGGCTGGTGCTGATGCTCGGCGGGCTGGCACTGGCCGCGGCGAACGGGCTGACCGGGCTGGCGGCCCAACTGCGGCACCACACGCTCGGCGCCTGGCACGCGGCGGTGCTCGCGATGACGGTGCTGGCGGTGGCGGCTGTCGGGACGGGCGCGGTGTGGTGGGGCTGGCAGGGCGCCGAGGGCCTGCAGCGCACCCGATCGGATGCGCTGCCGCCGTTCGTCCGGGTGGCGATGACAGCGGACGCCCCGGTGCGCACCCTGGCCATCGAACGCGGGCCGGACCGGATCACCTGGTCGCTGCTCGAGGGCGACCTGCCGCGGCTCGGTGAGGACGAGCGCGGGCTGCCCGGAACCGTCGAACCGCAGAGCGGGGTGGCGGCGTCGGTGGTGAACCGGTTGCTGTCCGGCAGCGGCGACAACGAGTTGACCGCCGATCTGGTGCGGCTCGGGGTCGGCTACGTGTGGCTGGGCGGCAGCGACGCCGAGCTGCGCACGGCGATCGGCAACGTGCCCGGGCTGGGCATCGGCACCGGCGACGATGCCGGTGCCACCTGGTCGGTGCCGGGCGGGGCACGCGCGGTCGTCGAGAGCGCCCGCGTGGAGGCCACCGGTGACGGGCTCACGATCGGGCCGGGCGGCGACTACCGCAGGCTGGTGCTGGCCGAGGTGGCCGACCCGCGGTGGTGGGCCACCGTCGACGGCCGCCCGCTCACCCCGGTGACGCTCGCCGATGGACGCCAGGGCTTCGAACTCGGCACCGCCAGGGGCGTGCTGCACTACGGGCTCGCCGGCGACGGGCCGGCCTGGCCGCTGGCGCAGCTGGGCGGGCTGGTGGTGCTGGCGGTGCTGGCCGCTCCCCGGACCGGGAGGCGGCGATGAGGCGGCTGATAATGCCCGCGGCCGTGGCGGTCGCGTTGGTCCTCGCCCTGGTGGGTGCCGCTGCGGTGCCGGTCCAGCAGTTCGCCGCCGTCGCGGTTCCCGACGACGACCGCGCGCGGGAGGCGGTGGCCTGCCCGGTGGTGCCCGGCTCGGACAGCGCCACGACCGTTGCGGCGGGTTCCCCCCAGGCCGAACTGGCCAGTGCCGCGTTGGCGACGCCCGAGCGGACGTCGCCGATCAGCGGATCGTTGGCGGTGCTGCCGGCCACCGGCGACCCGCTGATCGTGTCCGCGCCACGGCAGGACGAGCTCTCGGCCACCAGCCGTGTCGCGGTCGGCACCGGTGAGGACCGCGGCCTGTCGATGGTCTCCTGCGGGCGGCCGCTGACCAGCGCCTGGTTCGCCGGCGTCCGCTCGGGGCCGGGCGCCGTCGCGGAGGTCGAGCTGATCAACAGCGACGCCCAGGACGCCAGCGTCGACCTCACCGTCTACGGGCCCGAGGGCCGGGTGACCGCACCCGGGTCACGCGGCGTGATCGTCGACGCGCACTCCCGGCGAGTGCTGCCGCTGGGCCCGGTGTTCAGCCTGGAGCAACCGGTGTCGATCCGGCTCGCCACGTCGTCCGGCCGGGTGTCGGCGGTGGTCAGGCAGCGAATCCGGGACGACGCGGTGCCGTCCGGCGCCGACTGGCTGCCGGCCGCGGCCGAGCCCTCGACGTCCGTCGTGGTGCCGGGAGTGCCGGCCGGGGGTGGCGGCCGCGAGTTGGTGGTCGTCAACCCGGGGGACCGCACGGCCACCGTGACCCTGCAGGTGCTGGGTGCCGACGGCCCGACCGCGGTCCCCGGCGTCGAGACGATCGACCTGCCGCCGCAGACCAGCCGCAGCGTGCCGCTCGACGGGGCCTTGGCCGGCTCGCCGGTCGGGCTGCTGCTGACCTCTGAACAGCCGGTGGCGGCCGCGGTGCTGAGCGGCAACGGCGGAGCGGCGGGCGAGCGTGAGTTCTCCGCCCAGGTCGCCACGACGCCGCTGGCCGGCCCGGGCGTGCTCGCGCTCAGCGCGGGCCGGGCGGTCACCCCGGCGTTGATGCTGAGCAACGCGGGGCAGCAGCCCGCCCGCGCGAGGATCACGGTCACCGCCCTCGACGGCACGGTGCTGCGGCAACGCAGCGTGGAGATGGCCGCGCTCGCCCAGGCGCGGGTGCCGCTGCCCCGGCTGACGAACGCCCTGGTTCGGGTCGAACCGGAGACCCCGGGGGTGCTGTACGCCTCGGTCGCCGTGCGGGCCCGGCTCAACGACCTGGTGGGCACCGCGTCACTGGCGATGGTCTCGGGTGCGGCCGCGGCGGACCTTCCCGAGATCCGGCACGACCCGAGGATCGGCGGCTGAGCGCCTGCGGGCGCCGTCAGTCCCAGTCGTCGTCGGTGGCCCAACCCTCCGGGTCCAGCTCCTCGAGCGAAATCTCGGTCAGCGCGTGCAACTGTTCGACCAGCGTCCGGAAGACCAGGATGCGCAGCCCCTTGCGGGTCCGCGCCCGGTGCTCCAACGGACGCCGGTACAACACCACCTGGCCGTTGCGGTCGGGTTCCCGGCCGACGGCCGCCGCGAGCGGCACCCGGTCTCGGCTCCAGCCGCTGACCGCACCCGGGACGTCCTCGACCCCGACGTCGATCCCGATCAGGGCCTGCGGGCAGTTGGCCGACACCCGGCCGACGGCCTGGCTGACGCAGGCCGTGAAATACTCGGCCCGCTGGGGCCGGCTGCGCAGGGGGACGGGCGCCCCGGTGAGCGGGTTGGGCAGCGCCAACGGCCCGCGCAGGCCGCGGCCGTGACGTTCCCGGCGGTGTGACATGGGGCAAGGCTAGCCAGTGCGGCGCGGACCAACCCTCCACCCGACGTGCAGGGTGGCGCGTCGGTTGCGCGACGTCAGGGGGGTCAGCCGGTAGTGTCACGCGGGTGAGGTCACGGTCGTGTTCCCGGACGGGGTGCTCAGCGCCAGCCGTCGTCACTTTGACCTTCGCCTACGCCGATTCCACCGCCGTGTTGGGGCCGCTGGCGCTGCGCGCCGAGCCCGGCAGCTACGACCTGTGCGCGGTGCACGGTGAGAACCTGTCGGCGCCGCGCGGCTGGGAGGTGATCCGGCTGCCCGATGCGGGTGTCGACCAGGGTCCCTCCACCGACGACCTGCTCGCCCTGGCCCACGCCGTCCGGGTGGCTGGGCTGGGCCCCGATGTGGGTGCGGCGCCCGAGCCGGCGGTCAGCCGGCGCAAGGGGCACCTGGCGGTCATCGCCGACCTCTGAACGCCGGTAGGCTGCCGGGCATGATCACCCCGTCCATCTTCAAGGCCAACGACATCCGCGGAGTCGTTGTGGGCGACGATCCCGAATGGGACGCCGCGGGCGCGCGGGCCGTGGGGGCGGCATTCGTCGAGGTGTTCGGCCTGGCGGGGCGAGGTTTCGTGCTGGGCCGCGACATGCGCACCACCGGTCCTGAACTGGCCGCCGCGTTCAGCGAGGGGGCGATGGGGCAGGGCGCCGACGTGATCGACATCGGGCTGGCCAGCACCGACCAGCTGTGGTTCGCGTCCGGGACCTTCGACGTGCCCGGGGTGCAGCTGACCGCGTCGCACAACCCGGCCGCCTACAACGGCGTCAAGTTCTGCCAGGCCAAGGCGGCCCCGATCGAGCCCGAGTCTCTGGTGGCCATCGCCGAGCTGGCGCAGGGCGCCCCCCCGGCGCCGGCCGTGGTCGCGGGTTCCCGGCGCGAGGTCGACGTGCTCGCCGACTACGCGGCACACCTGCACCACCTGGTGCCGTTGGACGGGATGCGCCGGTTGAAGGTCGTCTACGACGCCGGCAACGGCATGGCGGGGCACACGGCCCCGGCCGTTCTCGGCCCGCTCGACATCGACCTGATCGGGCTGTTCACCGAGCTCGACGGATCCTTCCCGAACCATCCGCCGAACCCGCTCGAACCGCAGAACCTGCTCGACGCCCAGGCCGCGGTGCGCGAGCACGGCGCGGACCTGGCGCTGGTCTTCGACGGCGACGCCGACCGGTGCTTCATCGTCGACGAGCGCGGCGAGGTGGTCAGCCCGTCGCTGATCACCGCGCTGATCGCGCGCCAGGAGTTGGAGCGCGACCCGGGCGGCACGATCGTGATCAACACCATCACCTCCCGCGCCGTCGACAAGGTAGTGGCCGACGCCGGAGGCACGATGGTGGTGTCCAAGGTGGGGCACACCTCGGTGAAGGCCAAGATGGCGCAGTTCGATGCCGTGTTCGGCGGGGAGCATTCGGCGCACTACTACTTCCGCGACTTCTGGGGCGCCGACACCGGCATGCTCGCCGGGCTGCACATGCTGGCGATGGTGGGCCGCAGTGACGGCACCATGTCCGACCTGGTCGCCGGCTTGCCGTCGTTCGCGGCGTCCGGTGAGATCAACTCGGCCGTCGAGGACGTGCCGGCCGTACTGGACGCCGTGGCGGCCGCGTTCGCGGGCCGCGGCGAGGCCGACCGTGAGGACGGTCTGACCATCGTCGGGAACGGCTGGTGGGTGAACGTCCGGCCGTCCAACACCGAGCCGCTGCTGCGGCTGAACGTCGAGGCGCGGGACGCCGACACCATGGCGGCGCTGCGCGACGAGGCACTGTCGATCATCCGAGGAGGAGCCGATGCCTGACCTGACCCACGAGGTGCTCGAACTGCTGGTCTGCCCGGCCTGTCACAGCACCTTCAGCTGGGACTACGAGGCGTCCGAACTGATCTGCACCGGGGCCGACTGCGGCCTGGCCTACCCGCTGCGCGGAGGGATTCCCATCCTGCTGATCGACGAGGCCCGCCGGCCGGCCCGCGGCTGAGACCATGTTCGACTTCGACGATTCGCGACTGGACGACCCCGACGTCCTGGCCGCGGCCTCTCCGCTGCTGATGACCCTGGCCTCGTGCGGGGCGCGGGTGCGTCGCGAGGCCGCACTGGCCGAGGCGCCGCTGAACGGGCTGGACGACGCGGACCGCCCCCGCGCGGTGATCGCGTACGGACCTGAGGCGCGGTTGCTGCGCGCCGTACTCGAACCGGTCTGCCCGGTGCCGTTCGTCGCCTGGCCCGCCCTGGGGCTGCCCGGCTGGGTCGGCCCGTTGGACGTGGTGCTGCTGATCGGCAGCCGCGGGCCGCAGAGCCTGGCGGTGGCCGCCGAGGCGGTACGCCGGGGCTGCCGGGTCCTGGTGGCCTGCCCGCCGGATTCGCCGCTGGCGCAGCGGGCGGCCTCGCGGGCGACGACGTTGCTGCCGGTGAGCACCGACGACCCGCTGGCCGCGGCGGTGGTGTGCCTGGTGGCGCTGCACCGGCTCGGGCTGGCTCCCTACACCGCGCCCGAGGTGATCGCCGGGGCGATGGACGCCGTCGCCGAGCGTTGCGCGCCGCGCACCGACGTCTCGGTCAACCCGGCCAAGGCGATGGCGCTCGACCTCGCCGATGCGGCCCCGCTGGTCTGGGGCGGGTCGGTACTGGCGGCCCGCGCGAGCCGCCGGATCGTGGAGGCGCTGCGGCTGGCGTCCGGCCGGATCGGGTTGTCCGCCGACGCCACCGACCTGGTCTCCCTGCTGCAGCAGGTGCGTCCGCGCGACCCGTTCGCCGACCCCTTCGAGCAGGCCGGCGACGAGCGGCGTCCGGGCCTGGTGCTGGTCGACGACGGCCTCGACGACGAGTCGGCGGCGGAGTCGCGGCTGCGGCTGGAGCGCACGGCGGAGGCGGTCGAGATCCGGGTGACCCGGCTCGAACACACGACCGACTCGGTGATGGAGCGCTACGTCACGCTGCTGCTCAGCGGCCTGTTCGGGGCGGCCTACCTGCAGATCGGGCTGGGTCGCACGGCGTCCTGAGGCAGGGAGCGTCACCCGGCACCCACCGCGTCACCAGGGCACCCACTTCGTCATCCCGGCGAACGCCGGGATCTCATCACTGCACGGGGCACACCCCGGCAACCCCGGGCCCGCCGGCCGAGGGGCACCCGACGAAAACTGTCAGACCCGGGTCCTAGCGTTGGGTCATGGAGCAGCCGGGGGCGGGCGCGGTGGCCGGGTCGGTCACGCCGCTGCCGGCGTCCGCGGCCGCGATCGTGAAGCGGATCACCGCGCTCGAACGGGTGAAGAACGCCGCGGCCGCCGAGCAGGCCCGGCTGGCGGTCGAGCTGCGACGTCTCCGCGAAGCGGAGGCTCGGGCCACTCGGCATCGTCTGCGCAGAGTGCCCTCGTCGGTGGCGGCCGAGATCGGCCTGGCCAGGCGGGAGTCGCCGCACCGCGGCGCCCAGCTGCTCGGCCTGGCGTGGGTGCTGCACGCCGAGTTGCCCTGCACGCTGCGGCTGTTCGAGGCCGGCGAGATCTCCGAGTACACCGCCAGCCTGGTGGCTCGCGAGACGGCCTGTCTTTCCCAGGCTGATCGCGCCGTGGTCGACGCCGCGCTGGCGGGCCGGCTGGCGCACCTGTCGAACTCTCAGCTGACCGCCGAGGCACGTCGCATCGGCTACGAGCTCGATCCGGCCGGCGTGGTCGAACGCACGGCCCGGGCCGAGCGCGACCGGCGGGTCACCCTGCGGCCGGCGCCCGACTGCATGGCGCAGCTCACCGCCTTGCTACCGGTCGTTCAGGGGGTCGCGGTCTTCGCCGCCCTGACCCGAGCCGCGGCGACCGAACGGGCGAGCGGCGGCAGCCGCACGAAGGGGCAGGTGATGGCCGACACGCTGGTGGAGCGCCTCACCGGGCAGACCAGTGCCGAGGCGGTCCCGGTCGAGGTGCAGCTGGTGATCACCGATCAGGCCTTGTTCGGGCTCAGCGACACCGCCGCCCGGGTGCCCGGGCACGGCCCCGTTCCGGCGGCGATCGGACGCCGTCTCGCCGCCTCGGCGTCCAACGCCGGTCAGGGCTGGCTGCGCAGGCTGTACGCCCGGCCCGGGACCGGTGAACTGGTCGCGATGGAATCCAGGGCCCGGCGCTTCCCCAAGGGCATGCGGCAGTTCCTCGCCGTCCGCGACGCCGTGTGCCGGACGCCGTGGTGCGGGGCGCCGATCCGTCACGCCGACCACGTGCGGCCGGTCCGCGACGGCGGCACCACGTCGATCGCCAACGGTCAGGGTCTGTGTGAGCGCTGCAACCAGGTGAAGGAGTCACCCGGCTGGTACGCGCGTCGCGGTCCCGATCAGGTGATCGGTCTCCGTACCCCGACCGGGCACCGGTTCGTCTCCAGGCCACCGCCGCTGCCGTACGAAGCCGGCAGCGGCGACGACAGCATCCTCGAGCGACGCGTACGACTGGCTCCGGTCGACCTGTCGTGGCGGGGCGCCTGAGAGGCCGGGGTGGGGGAGTGGAGGAGCCCGGCTTCGCCGCTACACCGACGCGGGCAGTCGTGCGCGAAAAGACCATGAGTGGTTGCTCCGGGCCGCCGGTGAACGGGTCTGGCCGCAAGTTCCGGAAGGTCTCGTCAAGGGCGAGTCCCGCTCGCCGCAGGTCGGTCCCGATCTGCTGGTGGCTTCGGAACTGGAGTGGCTGCTCGCCCGCGACGACGTCGCGCGTGCTCGAGTAGCAGTTCGGCCGTGCCCAGCCGCCAAATGACGGCGTCGCCTCCGGGCCGGCTCGAAGCCCGTTGGAGCATCGCAGGGTCAGGGTCGATGCCCGTCACGACGCGTCCCGGACCGGTCAGGGTCACAGTGAGCAGACCCGTCCCGCAGCCCAGGTCGACGATGCGCCGGGCGTCGGTTTCGGCGGCGACGCGGCGGAAGAAGTCGTGGTCCGGGCCGTCGGGGTATCGGCCGCCCCGCCCGGCGTCCTGACCGGGTGACGCCGGGTCGGCCCGGGCGGCACAATGGCGACGTGACCCAGCCACAGCGCGTCCTCGTCCTCAACGGGCCCAACCTCGGCCGGCTCGGCAAGCGTGAGCCCGAGGTGTACGGGTCGGTCACCCACGACCAGCTCCGCGAGCACCTGATCGGCACCGGCGAGGGGCTCGGCCTGGCCGTCGAGGTGCGGCAGAGTGACCACGAGGGAGAAATGATCGGCTGGCTGCACGAGGCCGCCGATAACGACGTTCCAGTGGTGCTCAACCCCGCCGCCTGGACCCACTACTCGATAGCCGTGGCCGACGCCGTCGCCCAGGTCCCGATCGTGATCGAGGTGCACATCTCGAACGTGCACGCCCGTGAGGATTTCCGCCGGCACTCGGTGGTGTCGCCCTACGCCCTGGGTGTCATCGCCGGACTGGGCCTCGGCGGCTACGACCTAGCCCTGGCGCACCTGGCCGCCATCCGCGACTGAATCCAGTCGCTGCGGTCCCGGCTGAGCGTTCCTTCCGGCTCGACCAACCGGCAGCGTCAGCCGCGCGGCACCTCGAAGCGCACCATTGTCGCCCCGCCGGCCACCAGGTCGGCCCACGGGCCGTCCACCTCCAGCACCGACAGCGCCGCTGTCGGGTAACCGGCCGACGCCTCGTCCGCCAGTTCGGACGGCTCGGCGAGCAACCCGACCAGTTCGCTCATCGTGGGCTCGTGGCCCAGGACCATCACGGTTCCGACGCCCTCGTCCACCTCGCGCAGCAGGTCGAGCACGCTGTCGGCCCAGGCGCCGTAGAGCGCGTCGGTGAACTCCACCTCGACCGCGGCCGCCCCGCCCGCCTCGGCGCGCTGCCAGGTCTCGCGAGTGCGGGTCGCCGTCGACGACAGCAGCAGGTCGATGCGGTAGCCGGCCAGGATGCCGCCGGCCGCCTCGGCGTCGGCGACGCCGCGCTTGTTGAGCGGACGCCGATGGTCGGGGTCGCTGGTGCCCCACGACGACTTGGCGTGCCGCATCACGATCAGGGTGTGTGCCACGGTCAGGACTCGTCGTCGCCGGAACGCATCGACTCCCAGATCTCTTTGCATTCGGGGCAGACCGGGAACCGGTCGGGGTTGCGGCTCGGCACCCACACCTTGCCGCACAACGCCACCACCGGCGTCCCCATCACCATCGCCTCGGTGAGCTTGTTCTTCGGCACGTAGTGACTGAACCGCTCGTGGTCGCCCTCGTCGACACGCAGGTCGGTGCGCTCGTCGGTGATCGTCTGTGCGCCGGGTGCCAGTTCGGTCATGGCCGTACTCTAGTCGCGCCTGCTTGGGTCGCCAGAGCCCGGCGTGATGGGATGTCGCGATGGATGCGCTCGCGGTGGTCGGTGGACGCCTGGCGACCGGCCTGCGCGACGTCACCAGCGACCTGGCGGCGCTCGACTCGACCGGATTCTGGGCGGTGGTGCTGCCCTTCGAGGGGACGCCGACGTGCGCCCGGTTCGACCGCGTCCGCCCCGCCCAGCGCTGGCCCGGACCGCCGTGGCGCGGACCGGACCGGAGCGAATGGCACAGCTCGCTGGACGCCGGCGGCTTCGAGCGCGGCGTGCGCCGCATCCGACGGGTGATCGCCGAGGGCGGCGTCTACCAGGTCAACCTGACCCGGCGGCTGACCGCCCCGCTCCCGCCGGACGCCAAGCTGCCCGCCCTCGGCGCGGCGCTGGCCCGCAGAAACCCGGCCCCGTTCAGCGCCGTCGTGCACCTGCCCGGGCACGGCGTCGACATCGCCTCGGCCTCGCCCGAGCTGTTCCTCGCCCGGGACGGCGACCGCGTCCGGTCCGCCCCGATCAAGGGCACCGCCGCGACCGCGGACGGCTTCCTGGCCAAGGACACCGCCGAGAACGTGATGATCGTCGACCTGGTCCGCAACGACCTGGGCCGCGTCTGCGTGCCCGGCACGGTGGGCGTGCCGTCGCTGCTCGCCGTCGAGGCGCATCCGGGCCTGCATCATCTGGTCTCGACGGTGACCGGACGCCTCCGGCCGGGCATGGGCTGGCCCGAACTGGTCGCCGCGACCTTCCCGCCCGGCTCGGTCACCGGCGCTCCCAAGCTCGCCGCGCTCGAGCTGATCGCCGCACTCGAGCCGGTGCCCCGCGGCGTCTACTGCGGCGCCGTCGGCTGGGTGGACGCCGACCGCCGTGCCGGCGAGCTGAACGTGGCCATCCGCACCTTCTGGGCCGACGGCGGGGCGCTGCACCTGGGTACCGGCGGCGGCATCACTTTCGACTCCGACCCGGCGGGGGAGTGGGCCGAGACAGAACTCAAGGCCGACAACCTGCTCGCCGTGGTCTCGGCGGGTCCGGCGCGTACTGGCGGTCCGCTTCACAGCGCCCCGTAGACTCCGAGCCGTGCGGAAGAGGTGCCGATGAGCGGCAAGGCCGGCCGGCAATGGCTGACGATCGGCCTGATGATGTGCGTGATGGCGATCTCGTTCGAGTCCTACGCCGTCCTCACCGCCATGCCCGCCGCCGCCCGTGACCTCGGCAACGTGGGGCTCTACGCCTGGACCTTCACCGCCTTCGTCATCGCGATGACGTTCAGCATCGTCGCGTCCGGGCAGTTCAGCGACCGGTACGGGCCGATCCAACCGATGATGTGGGGCTTCGGCATCTTCGCCGCGGGCCTGGTGCTCGCGGCCCTGGCCCCCACCATGTGGGTGCTGCTGCTGGCCCGGTTCACCCAGGGCCTCGGCGCCGGCACGATGAACGTGGCGGTGATGGTGCTGATAGCCCGGGCCTACGACGAGGCGTCCAGGGCCAAGCTGATGATGTGGTTCTCGGCCTGCTGGATGGTGCCCGCGTTCGTCGGGCCGCCGCTGGCCGGCTGGATCGTGCAGGTCAGTTCGTGGCATTTCGTGTTCTGGTCGGTGCTGCCGGTGATGGCGATCGGCGGAGCCCTGGTGCTGCGGCCGCTGCGCAACATCGAGCTGGCGCCCGAGGAGCCGCACGAACTCAAGAAGCGGCTGATGCTGCTGGCGGCGGCCGTCGCCGCGGGGCTGGCGCTGATCCAGTGGGCGGGCCAGCGGCTCGACCTGTGGTCGGCGCTGTGGGCCGCCGCCGGACTTGCGGCCATCGTGTTCGGCCTGCCGCCGCTGATGCCCAAGTCGATCGACTGGTCCGGACGCGGAATCGCGGGCGTGGTCGGCGCCCGGCTGTTCAGCGCCGGCGCCTTCTTCGGCGCCCAGTCCTTCCTCACCCTGATGCTGATCGATGAGCGCGGCCTCGACGCGGTGTTCACCGGTATCACCCTCACCATCGGTTCGATCGGCTGGATGACCGGCGCGCTGCTGCAGTCGCAGTCGTGGCTGTCGTGGCGCCGCGACCAGATGATCATCGTCGGTGTGGCCGGCATCGCGGCGGGCATCGCCCTGCTGGCGGTGACCGCCTACCTGCCGGAGAGCTGGATCGGCCTGGTGATGATCGCCTGGATCATCGCCGGCTTCGGCATGGGCCTGCAGAACCCGAGCACCTCGCTGGCCGTGATGCAGCTCTCCGATGACGACGAGCTGGGCCGCAACACCTCGTCGCTGCAGGTCGGCGAGTCGTTGGGCAGCAGCCTGTTCACCGGCCTGGCCGGTGCCTGGTTCGCCCGCTTCCACGACACCGCCTCGGCGCCGTTCACCTTCGGTGGTGTGATGGTGATGATGGTGCTGGTCGGCCTGGTCGCGGTGCTGCTCGCCTTCCGGATCGGTCCAGTGGCCAACCGTTCCTCGGACGATCCCGCGGTCCAGACGCCGGGTTGATGGACGAGGTCGACCGGATCATCGCCGCCTGGGAGGTCGAGACCCCCGGGCTGGACACCGAGCCACTGGCGGTGCTGTCGAGGGTGAGCCGACTGGCCCGGCATCTCGACCTGGCCCGGAAGCGCTGCTTCGCCGCCCACGGCCTGGAGATCTGGGAGTTCGACGTGCTGGCCTCGCTGCGCCGCGAAGGGGCGCCCTACGAGTTGTCCCCGGGCGAGCTGATCCATCAGACTCTGTCCACCAGTGCCACCATGACCAACCGGATCGATCGGCTCGCCGGCCGGGGGCTGGTCGAACGCCAGGTCAACCCCGATGACCGGCGGAGCGTGCGGGTGAGGCTGACCCCGTCCGGTTCTGCCCTGGTCGGCGCCGCTCTGGTCGATCTGATCGACTACGAACGCGGCGTGCTGGAGCCGCTGAACCCGTTCACCCGCCGACAATTGACCGGCTCGCTGCGCACGTTGCTGGCCAGCTTCGAGGCGTCCGGCGACGACTAGCGATGTGACGGCCCGGACGCGGCGGGGCGCACCTGCCCGCCACCCGCTTCGTCCCCTAGGGTGAGGGCGTCCGAACGAGCGGCAAGGATCCCGACCATGGCGTTGTCCAACCCGTACCTGGCCGAGCTGGCCGCCGAGTTCGGCATCGCCACGGAGTTCTGGGACTGGAAGGGCCGGCTCACCGAGATCCCCGACGAGACCGTGATCGCCGTGCTGGCGGCGATGGAGATCGACGCCTCGGACGAGGCCGCCGCCGCCGCGGCCGTGCGTGAACTCAGGCTGCAGCCCTGGCGCCGGGCGCTGCCGCCGTGCACCGTGATGCAGCAGGGCCGTCCCGAGGTGCTGCGGGTGCATGTGCCCGACGGCGCGGCCGCGGACGTCTACGTCCGGCTCGAGGACGGCGGCGGGCGAACCCTGCGCCAGCTGATCAACGACGAGCCCGCGCGCGAGGTCGACGGGGTGATGATCGGCGAGGCGAGTTTCGAGCTGCCCGACGACCTGCCGATCGGGTACCACCGGGTCGGCTGCCGAACCGAGCAGTGGCGGGCCGAGGAGACGCTGATCGTCACCCCGCACTTCCTCGGCTTCCCGCCCACGATGGGCAACAAGCGGGTCTGGGGCTACGCCACTCAGCTGTACAGCGTCCGCTCTGCCGAATCGTGGGGGATCGGCGACCTGGCCGACCTGGCCGACGTGGCCACCTGGTCGGCGACCCAGCAGTTCGCGTCCTACGTGCTGGTCAACCCGCTGCACGCGGCCGAGCCGATGACCCCGCTGGAGCCGTCGCCCTACCTGCCCACGTCACGCCGCTACGTGAACCCGATCTACATCCGGCCCGAGGCGATCGCCGAATACGCCGGGCTCGACCAGCGGCAACGCCACAAGGTCGCCCAGTTGCACAACGGGCTGGCCCGCACGCTGGCGGACGAGCCGCTGATCGACCGCAACACCGTGTGGGACGCGAAGCTGTCGGCGCTGAAGGTGATCTTCGATGCCGGGCTCAAACCCACCCGGCTGATGAGCCTCAACGACTTCGTCCGCAAGGAGGGGCGCCCGCTGTCGCAGTTCGCCACCTGGTGCGCGCTGGTCAACGTCCACGGGCTGAACTGGCGGGAATGGCCGGCCGAGCTGCGGCGTCCGTCCTCACCGGAGGTGACGGAGTTCGCTGCCACGCACGTCGGCGACATCGTCTTCTTCTCCTGGCTGCAGTGGGTGGCCGACGAACAGCTCCGCGACGCCCAGTCGGCGGCCAAGGCGGCCGGCATGCGGGTCGGCATCATGAACGACCTCGCGGTCGGGGTGAGCGCCACCTCCGCCGAGGCGTGGATGCTGGGCGACACCTTCGCCCGCGGCGTCTCGGTCGGCGCCCCGCCCGACCACTTCAACCAGACCGGACAGGACTGGGGGCAGGCCCCGTGGCGTCCGGACCGGCTGGCCGAGCTCAGCTACGCGCCGTTCCGCAACATGGTGGCCGGCATCCTGCGGCACTCCGGCGGTATCCGGGTCGACCACATCATGGGGCTGTTCCGGCTGTGGTGGGTGCCGCAGGGGATGGGTCCCACCAAGGGCACCTACGTGCGCTACAACCACGAGGCCATGGTCGGCATCCTGGTGCTCGAGGCGCACCGCGCCGGGGCGGTCGTGGTCGGCGAGGACCTGGGCGTGGTGGAGCCGTGGGTGCGGGTCTACCTGCGCGACCGCGGCATCCTGGGCACCTCGATCGCCTGGTTCGAACGCGACGGCAACGGTCAGATCCTGCCGCCGGAGTCGTGGCGGGAATACTGCATGGCCTCGGTCACCACCCACGACCTGCCGCCCACCGCCGGGTACCTGGACGCCGCCCACGTGAAGCTGCAGCATCAGCTCGGCCTGCTGACCGAGGGGCTGGACGCCGAACTCGACCAGGCCCGGCGCGAACGCGAGGACTGGCTGGCGCTGCTGCGCGAACGCGGCCTGCTGACCGGCGAGGAGCCGTCCACCGTGGACATCGTGCTGGCCCTGCACCGCTTCCTGGTCGCCACCCCGGCCCGGATGCTTTGCGCCGCCCTGACCGACGCCGTCGGCGACCACCGCACCCAGAACCAGCCCGGAACCACCGACGAGTACCCTAACTGGCGGGTGCCGCTGTCCGGGCTCGGCGGCACCCCGATGTCGCTGGAGGACGTCTTCCACTCCGAGCGTGCGCTTCGGCTGTCGGCGGTGATGAACGGTTTCGTGGTGCCGCCCACCGCACACCGCTCGACCTCGGAGTTCATCATCGGCCACGACTAGCGGCCCGCCCCGCCGCTGGTCCGGGCTCGCGCCGGGAAGGCGTCAGGCGGGGGTGACGATCGTGAGCACGGCGAGCGCGCCGTCCTCGGTGCTGTAGGTGTGCACCGCGTCGCTGATCCACTCCAGCGATTCACCCGGTCCCGCGTGGCGCTGGGAGCCCTCCGGGCCCGCCAGCAGGTGACCGCGCACCACCCGGACGTGCTCGACCACGCCCGGGCCGTGCGCGGGGGAGCGCCGGACGCCGCCGGGCACCACCCGCAGCCAGAACACCTCGGTGGTCGCCCCGTCGTCATGGTGCTCGACGTGCAGCAGCCGGGCGGTCAGCTGCGAGCCGCCGCCCTCGGTGCCCGATTCGTCGCCGAGCAGGGCGGACAACGGCACGCCCAGGGGCCCGGCGACCGCGTACAGCGTGTCGAGGGTGGGGTTGCGCCGTCCCGCCTCGAGTTCGGACAGCGACCCCTTGCCGATGCCGGCGGACCGGGCCAGGGCCGACAGGCTCAACCCCCGCGCGGTGCGTAGTTCGCTGATCCGCGCGCCGACCTCCCTGCGCAGGTCGTCCGCGTCCCGGAACCCGCTGCGGCGCCGGCCGTCGCCATCGGCAGGGTTGCTCACCTCGCTGACGCTACCTTTTGGGTTGCGCACGACAGGCCGGTCCGCCGATCGAACATCGTTCTGTTTACAGAACGATGTTGCTAGGCTGCCTCGGGTGACCGATCGTCCGACAACCGAGATCCGCACCTCGACCGGTGAGCCCATCGTGGCCGGCGTCGTCACCGCGCTGGTCGGCTTCACGTCGTCGTTCGTGGTCGTCGTGGCGGGCCTGCGCGCCGTGGGAGCCGATCCCGCCCAGGCGGCGTCCGGCCTGCTCGCGCTGACTTTCACGTTCGGACTCGGAACCATCGCGCTGTGCCTGCGCCACCGCGTCCCGATCACGCTCGCCTGGTCGACGCCGGGGGCGGCGCTGCTGGCGGCGATGGGGGCGAGCTACCACGCCGGCTGGGCCGCGGCGGTTTGCGCCTTCGTGGTGGTCGGGGTGTTGATCGTGGCGACCGGACTGATCCCGGCACTGGGCGAGCTGATCGGCCGGATCCCGACCCCGATCGCGCAGGCGATGCTGGCCGGCGTCCTGCTCACCCTGTGTCTCGCCCCGGTGCGGTCGCTGGGTGCGCAGCCGTTGGCGACGCTGCCCGTGCTGATCGTGTGGCTGGTGGCCACGCGGTGGGCGTCGCGGTGGGCGCTGCCGCTCGCCCTAGTGGCGGCGCTGGCGGTCATCGGCCTGCACCTGGCCCAGCACGGGATCGGTGCCGACGCGGGGACCGGGTGGTGGCCCCGGATCAGCTGGACGACGCCGAGCCTCGAGGTGTCGGCGATCATCGGCATCGCGGTCCCGCTCTACATCGTCACGATGGCCTCGCAGAACGTGCCCGGCGTCGCGGTGCTGAAGTCGTTCGGCTACCACACCCCCTGGCGAGCCTCGATGCTCGTCACGGGTGTCGGCTCGGTGGTGGGTGCGCCGTTCGGTGGGCACGCCATCAACCTGGCCGCACTGTCCGCTGCCCTGGCCGCCGGCGAGGAGGCCGGGCAGGACCGTTCCCGTCGCTGGATCGCGGGGGTCTCGGCCGGGGCCTCCTACCTGGTCCTCGCGGCGCTGTCGGGTGTGCTGGTGACCATCGCGACCGTGGCGCCGAACGGCCTGCTCGAGTCCGTCGCGGGTCTCGCGCTGCTGGGCACCTTCAGCCAGTCCCTGCTGGGCGCCCTTCAGCATGACGAGTACCGCCTGCCGGCCGCCCTCACCTTCGTGACCGCGGCCTCCGGGATCTCCTTCTGGGGCATCGGTGGCGCGTTCTGGGCACTGGTCGTCGGACTGGCCG
This sequence comes from Micropruina sonneratiae, assembly GCF_025972045.1. Lineage (GTDB taxonomy): Bacteria > Actinomycetota > Actinomycetes > Propionibacteriales > Propionibacteriaceae > Micropruina > Micropruina sonneratiae. Next base: position 729,782 of record NZ_JAPDHX010000001.1, read on the forward strand.
CCCACGCCGCGCTGCGCACACCCCGCAGGTGAGCGCGGCCTCAAATGGGGACGGTCCCATTTCAGGCCGCCGGACCCACCTCGGCGGTCAGGACGCCGGGGCCAGCACCTCGACCCGGTTGCCGAAGGCGTCGAAGCAGTGGAAGCGCAGGTAGCCGGCAAACGTCCTCCGGTCGCCGTGTGCCACCTCGAAGCCGGACGCCGCCACCCGGGTGGCCAGGGCGTCCAGCTCCTCGACCGTGTCGAGGACGATCGCCGGGTGGGCGCGCCGGGCCGGGACGAAGTCCGGCTCGACGCTGACGTGGATCTCGACACCCGCGGCGCCGTCGGCGGCGAACGACCGGAACCAGCAGCCGGGCCGGTCTGCCATCGCCGGCGGCTTGGGCACCTCGACCAGGCCGAAGGCTTCCACCCAGAAGCGGCGGGCCTCGGCCTCGCCGCCGGGTGGCATCATCACCTGCACGTGGTGCAGTCGCATCGTCGTCTCCTCACGCCGGGGTGGCATCATCGCACGTTCCCGAGCGGGCGCGGCGGGCCGGCTCCCGGGCGGCGGAGCGGGCGACACCGGCCGATTTGAAGCCCACGGGGCGAATGTGACAGAATCTTCAGGTTGCTCCGCGGCGCCCACGCCGTGGTGCCCCCCAGGCGGATGAGTCGTCAGCCGGGCCCTACCACGAACGAATTCTCGCTCGCGCGCGGCCCTGATAGGCGCGACACGCCCGACCGCGGGGGTCGGAGCAGCCGTTATCCGACGAGCAGAAGGAAAACCAGTGGCGGGACAGAAGATCCGGATCCGACTCCGGGCCTACGACCACGAGGTCATCGACTCCTCGGCGAAGAAGATCGTCGACACCGTGACCCGTACCGGCGCCAAGGTGGCCGGCCCCGTGCCGTTGCCCACCGAGAAGAACGTGTTCTGCGTGATCCGTTCTCCGCACAAGTACAAGGACAGCCGCGAGCACTTCGAGATGCGCACCCACAAGCGGCTGATCGACATCCTCGACCCCACGCCGAAGACGGTCGACTCGCTGATGCGGCTCGACCTGCCGGCCGGTGTCGACATCGAGATCAAGCTCCCCTGAGGTCGCCGAACATGACTATTGAACGAACTGTGAAGGGACTGCTGGGCACCAAGCTCGGTATGACCCAGACCTGGGACGCCAACAACAACGTCGTCCCGGTCACCGTGATCCAGGCCGGCCCGTGCGTCGTCACGCAGGTCCGGTCCCCCGAGAAGGACGGCTACGCGGCCGTCCAGCTGGGCTTCGGCGCCATCAAGCCGACCAAGGTCACCAAGCCCGCCGCGGGGCACTTCGAGGCCGCCGGGGTCACCCCCCGCAAGCACCTCGTCGAGCTGCGCACCGCTGACGCCAGCGAGTACACCCTGGGCCAGGAGCTCGGCGCCGACGTGTTCGCCGCCGCCGACGTGGTCGACGTGACCGGCGTCAGCAAGGGCAAGGGCACGGCGGGCGTGATGAAGCGGCACGGCTTCCACGGCCTGCGCGCCAGCCACGGTGTGCACCGCAAGCACCGCTCGCCGGGCTCCATCGGCGGCTCGTCCACCCCCTCGAAGGTCTTCAAGGGCATGCGGATGGCCGGCCGGATGGGTGTCGACAAGGTGACCGTCCAGAACCTCACGATCCACGCCGTCGACGCCGAGCGCGGGCTGATCCTGGTCAAGGGCTCCGTGCCCGGCCCCAAGGGTTCGCTCGTCGTCCTGCGCACGGCCGCCAAGAAGGGTGCCGCCGAATGAGCGAGAAGCAGACCGTCAAGGTGCTGGGCTCGAAGGCCACGGCCGACCTGCCCGGCGACTACTTCGACGTCCAGACCAACGTGCCGCTGATCCACCAGGTCGTGGTGGCCCAGCAGGCCGCCGCCCGCCAGGGCACGCACGCCACCAAGACCCGCGGCGAGGTCGCGGGCGGTGGCGCCAAGCCGTGGCGCCAGAAGGGCACCGGACGCGCCCGCCAGGGTTCGCGCCGCGCCCCGCAGTGGACCGGTGGCGGCGTCGTGCACGGCCCGCAACCGCGCAGCTACGCGCAGCGCACGCCCAAGAAGATGATCGTCGCCGCCCTGCGCGGTGCGCTGTCCGACCGGGCCCGCAGCGGCAACGTGCACGTCATCGACTCGCTGGTGACCGGCGAGACCCCGTCCACCAAGGCGGCCCTCGCCGCGCTGGCCGAGGTCGGCGGCGGCAAGATCCTGGTCGCGCTGAGCCGTGACGAGGACGTGGCCTGGCTGAGCCTGCGCAACGTCGCCTCGGTGCACGCACTCGCGGTCGACCAGCTGAACGCCTACGACGTGCTCAACAGCGACGACGTCGTGTTCACCACCGCCGCCCTGGCCGCCTTCACCGGCGCCGAGGACGTTTCGACTGAGGAGGTCGGCAAGTGAGCGACCACAAGATCCGCGACCACCGCGACGTGCTGCTCGCACCCGTGGTGTCGGAGAAGAGCTACGGGCTGCTCGACGAGAACAAGTACACGTTCCTGGTCGCGCCCGATGCCAACAAGACCCAGATCAAGATCGCGGTCGAGGCCGTCTTCGACGTCAAGGTCACGAACGTGAACACCATCAACCGCCAGGGCAAGAAGCGCCGCACGCGGGCCGGCTGGGGCAAGCGCCCCGACACCAAGCGGGCCATCGTGACCGTCGCCGAGGGCCAGCGGATCGACATCTTCGGCTCGGCCGGCGTCTGAGCGAAGAGGAGACACTGACATGGCTATTCGCAAGTACAAGCCGACCACCCCGGGCCGCCGCGGCTCGAGCGTGTCCGACTTCGCCGAGGTCACCCGCTCCACCCCGGAGAAGTCGCTGACCGTGCCCAAGCCGAAGACCGGCGGCCGCAACAACTCCGGCCGGATCACCACCCGGCACATCGGCGGCGGCCACAAGCAGGCCTACCGGCTGATCGACTTCAAGCGGTACGACAAGGACGGCGTCCCGGCCAAGGTCGCGCACATCGAGTACGACCCGAACCGCACCGCCCGGATCGCGCTGCTGCACTACGCCGACGGCGAGAAGCGCTACATCATCGCGCCGAACGGACTGAACCAGGGCGCGGCCGTCGAGGCCGGCGCCGAGGCCGACATCAAGCCCGGCAACAACCTGCCGCTGCGCAACATCCCCGTCGGCACCACGGTGCACGCCGTGGAGCTGCGTCCGGGTGGCGGCGCCAAGATGGGCCGCTCGGCCGGTGCCCGCATCCAGCTGGTCGCCCGCGAGGGCAAGATGGCCACCCTGCGGCTGCCCTCGGGCGAGATGCGCATGGTGGACGTCCGCTGCCGCGCCACGGTCGGCGAGGTCGGCAACGCCGAGCAGTCCAACATCAACTGGGGCAAGGCCGGCCGCAACCGGTGGAAGGGCATCCGCCCGACCGTCCGCGGCGTGGTGATGAACCCGATCGACCACCCGCACGGTGGTGGCGAGGGTCGCACCTCCGGTGGCCGGCACCCGGTCAGCCCGTGGGGCAAGCCCGAGGGTCGCACCCGGGACAAGAACAAGGCGAGTTCTCGCCTGATCATTCGTCGCCGCAAGTCCGGCAAGAAGCGCTGATTGGAACAGGTGAAGTAACAGATGCCTCGCAGCCTCAAGAAGGGTCCCTTCGTCGACGACCACCTCGCCAAGAAGGTGGACGTGCAGAACGAGAAGGGCACCAAGCAGGTGATCAAGACCTGGTCGCGCCGGTCGATGATCACCCCCGACATGATCGGTCACACGATCGCCGTGCACGACGGGCGCAAGCACGTCCCGGTCTTCGTCACCGAAGCCATGATCGGCCACAAGCTGGGCGAGTTCGCCCCCACCCGCACCTACCGCGGGCACATCAAGGAAGACAAGAAGTCCCGCCGCCGCTGAGCGAGCGAGAAAAGGAAGAGATATGAGCAACAAGGAGAACCGCCCCAGCCGGCGTTCCCGCCTGCTCGGCGATCGTCCTGGCTCGTACGCCATCGCGCGTGGAGTCCGGATGTCGCCGACCAAGGTGCGCCGGGTCGTCGACCTGGTCCGCGGCCTGCCCGTCACCGACGCGCTGACCGTGCTGAAGTTCGCCCCACAGGCCGCCTCCGAGCCGGTCTACAAGGTGGTTGCCTCGGCCGCCGCCAACGCCGAGTCGGTCGAGGACCTGCGCTCCGACGAGCTGTACATCAGTGCGGCGTTCGTGGACGAGGGCATGACCCTGCGCCGGATCCGCCCGCGGGCCAAGGGGTCGGCCAGCCGGATCCTCAAGCGCGGCAGCCACATCACCGTCGTCGTCGAACCGAAGGAGGCCTGAGCATGGGTCAGAAGATCAACCCGAACGGCTTCCGGCTCGGCATCACCACCGACCACAAGACCCGGTGGTACGCCGACAAGGGCTACGCCGAGCACGTGGCCGAGGACGTGAAGATCCGCAAGTACCTGCACAAGACGCTGGAGCGCGCCGGGATCTCCTCGGTCGAGATCGAGCGCCGCAGCGAGCGGGTCACGATCTTCCTCTACGCCGCGCGCCCGGGCATCGTCATCGGCCGCAACGGCGCCGAGGCGGAGCGGGTCCGGTCCGAGCTGGAGAAGCTGACCGGCAAGCAGGTGCAGCTGAACATCCTCGAGGTGAAGAACCCCGAGACCGACGCCCAGCTGGTCGCCCAGGGCATCGCCGAGCAGCTGAGCGCCCGCGTGGCGTTCCGCCGCGCGATGCGCAAGGCCCAGCAGACCGCCATGCGCTCGGGTGCCACCGGCATCAAGATCAAGTGCTCCGGCCGTCTGGGCGGCGCCGAGATGAGCCGGTCGGAGTTCTACCGCGAGGGCCGCGTGCCGCTGCACACCCTGCGCGCCGACATCGACTACGGCTTCTTCGAGGCCAAGACCACCTTCGGCCGGATCGGCGTGAAGGTCTGGATCTACAAGGGCGACGTGTCGGGCAACCGCGCCGAGCGCGCCGCCCAGCGGGCCGCCCGGGCCACCTCCGGCGGTCAGCGCCGGCCCGGTCGCGGGCCGCGTCGCGACGACCGTGGTGGCCGTGACAACCGTCCCGAGCGTGGCGGACGCCGTCGCGCCGAGGCCGCCGAGGCCCAGGCCCCCGCGGCCGAGGCCCCGGCCGAGAATGCAGGAGCCTGAGCATGTTGATTCCCCGTAGGGTCAAGCACCGCAAGCAGCACCACCCCAAGCGGGACGGTGCGGCCAAGGGCGGTACCAAGCTGGCGTTCGGCGACTACGGCATCCAGGCCCTGGAGTCCTCGTACCTGACCAACCGTCAGATCGAGAGCGCCCGTATCGCCATGACCCGGCACATCAAGCGTGGCGGCAAGGTGTGGATCAACGTCTACCCCGACCGTCCGCTGACCAAGAAGCCGGCCGAGACCCGGATGGGTTCCGGCAAGGGTTCCCCCGAATGGTGGGTGGCCAACATCAAGCCGGGCCGCGTGCTGTTCGAACTGTCCGGCGTCGGTGAGGACGTGGCCCGCGAGGCCATGCGGCTGGCGATCCACAAGCTGCCCTTCAAGGCACGGTTCATCAAGCGGGAAGCAGGTGAGATCTGATGGCGAACACCACCACCGCCGCCGACCTGCGCGGCCTCAGCCGTGACGAGCTCAACGCCAAGGTCAAGGAGTTCAAGGAGGAGCTGTTCAACCTCCGGTTCGCCGCCGCAACGGGTCAGCTCGAGTCGCACGGCCGGCTGCGTGAGGTCCGCAAGGACATCGCGCGGGTCTACACCGTGCTGCAGGAGCGCAACCTCGGCATCGTGCCCGATCCCGATCAGGACAAGTGAGAGCAATGAGTGAGAGCAAGCGCGAAGCAGCGCGCAAGGTCCGTGAGGGCGTCGTCGTGTCCGACAAGATGGACAAGACGGTGGTCGTGGCCGTCGAGCAGCGGGTCAAGCATCCGCTGTACGGCAAGGTCATGACCAAGACCGAGCGGCTGAAGGCACACGACGAGGCGAATGACGCCGGCGTCGGGGACCGCGTCCGGGTGATGGAGACTCGTCCGACCTCAGCGACCAAGCGCTGGCGTCTGGTCGAGATCCTCGAGAAGGCCAAGTAAGCGAGGGTTTGGAGATGATCCAGCAGGAATCGCGACTGAAGGTCGCCGACAACACCGGTGCGAAGGAACTCCTGTGCATCCGGGTGCTCGGGGGATCGAAGCGTCGTTACGCCGGCCTGGGCGACAAGATCGTCGCCACGGTGAAGGACGCCATCCCGGGCGGAAACGTGAAGAAGGGCGAGGTGGTCAAGGCCGTCATCGTCCGTACGGTGAAGGAGACCCGTCGCGCCGACGGTTCCTACATCAAGTTCGATGAGAATGCCGCCGTGATCCTGAAGGGCGACGGGGAGCCTCGCGGCACCCGCATCTTCGGTCCGGTCGGCCGTGAGCTTCGCGAGAAGCGCTACATGCGCATCATCTCGCTGGCACCGGAGGTGCTGTGACATGGCGAACTCGCTGCATGTGAAGAAGGGTGACCGGGTCAAGGTCATCGCAGGCAAGGACAAGGGCCTGGTCGGCGACATCATCGAGGTGCTGCCCGAGCAGGGCCGGGTGATCGTCGAGGGTGTGAACGTCGTCAAGAAGCACACCCCGGATCGCTCGGCGCAGACCGGCTCCAAGGACAAGGGCGGCATCATCACCACCGAGGCCCCCATCGACGCCTCCAACGTCCAGTTGGTCGTGAAGGTGGACGGCTCCGAGGTCGTGACCCGCGTCGGCTACGAGCGCCGCGAGGTCACCAAGCGGCGTCCGGACGGCTCGGAGTACTCCGCGACCCGCAGCGTCCGCATCGCCCGCAAGACCGGGAAGGAAATCTGATGACCGCCACCGTTGCAGAAAAGACGCTGCCGCGGCTGAAGCAGAAGTACCGCGAGGAGATCGCGCCTGCGCTGAACGCCGAGTTCGGCTACGCCAACGTGATGCAGATCCCCGGCCTGACCAAGATCGTGGTCAACATGGGTGTGGGGGAGGCGGCCCGCGACTCCAAGGTGATCGACGGCGCCGTGCGCGACCTGGCCCAGATCACCGGGCAGAAGCCGCAGGTGACCAAGGCCCGCAAGTCGATCGCGCAGTTCAAGCTGCGCGAGGGCATGCCGATCGGCGCCCACGTCACCCTGCGCGGTGACCGGATGTGGGAGTTCGCCGACCGGCTGCTCACCCTGGCGCTACCCCGGATCCGTGACTTCCGCGGCCTGTCGGCCCGGCAGTTCGACGGCAAGGGCAACTACACCTTCGGCCTGACCGAGCAGGTCATGTTCCACGAGATCGACCAGGACCGGATCGATCGCGTCCGGGGCATGGACATCACGTTCGTCACCACCGCGACCACCGACGACGAGGGGCGGGCCCTGCTGCGCGCCCTGGGCTTCCCGTTCAAGGCGCCCGAGAACGACCCCAAGAAGGCCGTCGTCAAGAAGCGGCGTCCGCAGGGTGCTTCGAAGAGTGCCCAGAAGAAGTCCCTGAAGAGGAGTTGACGCAATGGCCAAGACAGCCCTGAAGGTCAAGCAGTCCCGCAAGCCGAAGTTCGGCGTCCGCGCCTACACCCGCTGCAGCAAGTGCGGCCGGCCCAAGGCGGTCTTCCGCAAGTTCGGCCTGTGCCGGGTCTGCCTGCGCGAACTGGCCCACGCGGGCCAGCTGCCGGGCGTGACCAAGTCCAGCTGGTGACCCACTGACCCCGTAACCCGAGCAGGTCAGGCGCCTGTGAGACGGCGCCCTGAAACCGTTTGAGAAAGAAGAACACAAGTCATGACCATGACTGACCCGATCGCAGACATGCTGACGCGTCTGCGCAACGCCAATCAGGCGTACCACGACTCCACGTCGATGCCGCACAGCAAGATCAAGGTGGGCATCGCCGAAATCCTCAAGGCCCAGGGCTACATCGGCGGCTACGAGGTCAAGGAGCCCACCGAGGGCGAGGTCGGCAAGACGCTGACCCTGACCCTCAAGTACGGCTCCAACCGGGAGCGCTCGATCGCCGGCGTGCGGCGGATCAGCAAGCCCGGTCTGCGGGTCTACGCCAAGTCCAATGCCCTGCCGAAGGTCCTGGGCGGCCTGGGAATCGCGATCATCTCGACGTCCCAGGGCCTGCTCACCGACTCCGAGGCCAACGCCAAGTCCGTGGGCGGCGAAGTGCTCGCCTACGTGTGGTGAGAGAGGAGTACTGACATGTCGCGAATCGGCAGGCTCCCGATCGCCATCCCGGCGGGCGTGGAAGTGAAGCTCGACGGCCAGGCCGTCGAGGTCAAGGGGCCCAAGGGCACCCTGACCCACACCGTGGCCGAACCCATCAAGGTGGGCCGCAACGAGGCCGGCGAGATCGAGGTCACCCGCCCCGACGACGAGCGCGAGAGCCGCTCGCTGCACGGGCTGACCCGGACGCTGGTCAACAACATGGTCACCGGTGTGACCGCGGGCTACGAGAAGAAGCTCGAGATCGTCGGCGTCGGCTACCGCGTGATCGCCAAGGGCCCGACCCAGCTCGAGTTCAACCTCGGTTTCAGCCACCCGGTGGTGGTCAACGCCCCCGAGGGTGTCACCTTCTCGGTCGAGAAGCCGACGGCGTTCACCGTCTACGGCATCGACAAGCAGGTGGTCGGCGAGGTTGCGGCAAACATCCGCAAGATCCGTAAGCCGGAGCCCTACAAGGGCAAGGGCGTGCGCTACGCCGGCGAGCGGGTTCGCCGCAAGGTTGGAAAGGCTGGTAAGTGATGGCAATCTCGCTGTCGAACAACAAGACGACGGCCGATCGGGTCGCGGCGCGGCTGCGCCGGCAGGCGCGCGGTCGCAAGAAGATCGCCGGCAGCCCGGACCGCCCGCGGCTGGTCATCACCCGCTCGGCGCGACACCTGTTCGCTCAGGTGATCGACGACACCGAGGGCCGGACGCTGGCCTCGGCCTCCTCGATGGAGTCCGACGTCCGCAAGGCGACCGGGGACAAGACCGAGGTCGCCAAGAAGGTCGGTTCGCTGATCGCGGACCGGGCGAAGGCGGCCGGTGTGTCGAACGTGGTCTTCGACCGCGCCGGCAACAAGTACCACGGACGGATCGCCGCGCTGGCCGACAGCGCCCGCGAAGCCGGCCTGGGATTCTGACGGAACTCGAAAGGTAGACAAACGATGAATGGAAACCAGCGCCGCGGAGGCGGTGCCGCTGGTGGCGAGCGTCGTGGCCGCGAGGACCGTCGGGGCCAGAACGTCGCCGAGAAGGAGAAGAGCAACTACCTCGAGCGGGTAGTGGCGATCAACCGGGTGGCGAAGGTCGTCCAGGGTGGCCGCCGGTTCAGCTTCACCGCGCTCGTCGTGGTGGGTGACGGCGACGGCACCGTCGGCGTCGGCTACGGCAAGGCCCGCGAGGTGCCGGCCGCGATCGCCAAGGGCGTGGAGGAAGCCAAGAAGGCGTTCTTCCGCGTTCCCCGCATCCAGGGCACCATCCCGCACCCCGTCCAGGGTGAGAAGGCCGCCGGCGTGGTCATGCTGCGCCCGGCGTCCCCGGGTACCGGCGTCATCGCCGGTGGCTCGGCCCGGGCCGTGCTCGAGTGCGCCGGCGTGCACGACGTGCTCGCCAAGTCGCTGGGCTCGGACAACGCGATCAACGTGGTGCACGCCACGGTGGCCGCGCTGCAGAGCCTGGAGGAGCCCGAGCAGGTCGCCAAGCGCCGTGGGCTGTCCGTCGAGGACGTCACCCCCGCCGCGCTGCTGCGCGCCCGCGAGGAGGCGAAGCACTGATGAGCAAGATCAAGGTGACCCAGGTCAAGTCCGGCGTGGGTCGCAAGCAGAACCAGCGCGAGACCCTGCGGTCGCTCGGTCTCAAGCGGATCGGTGACTCGGTCGTGATCGAGGCCCGCCCCGAACTCGTGGGCATGGCCAAGTCGATCCCGCACCTGGTCACCGTCGAGGAGGTCGACTGACATGCCGTTGAAGCTGCATCATCTGCGCCCCGCGCCCGGGGCCAAGACCGAACGCACCCGCGTCGGTCGCGGTGAGGGCTCGAAGGGCAAGACCGCGGGCCGGGGCACCAAGGGCACCGGCGCGCGCAAGAACACGCCGCAGAACTTCGAGGGCGGGCAGATGCCGCTGCACATGCGGCTGCCCAAGCTCCGCGGGTTCAAGAACCCGTTCCGGGTCGAGTACCAGGTGGTGAACGTCGCCAAGCTGGCCGAGCTGTTCCCCGAGGGTGGGCAGGTCGGCCCTGCCGAACTGGTCGCCAAGGGTGCGGTCCGCGACGGCAACTTGGTCAAGGTGCTGGGCAACGGTGAGCTCTCCGTCGCCCTGCAGGTGAGCGCGCACGCGTTCTCCGCCTCGGCCAGGACCAAGATCGAAGCCGCCGGGGGCACCGCCTCGCAGCTCTGATCCCCGAGCCACGACGGACGGGACGACCCTCAGGGTCGTCCCGTCCTCGTCGTTGTGGGACGTCGGCGGAGCTCCGGCGTCGAGGCAAAGGTGCGACTATTGTGGCGGCCAACGTAAGGACACCCCCATGGCTTCGGCACAACTGCACCACGCCGCCCTCGACGCGATCGGGCAGGAGATCGTGGACGGCGTGCGCCCGGTCGGGTCAGTGCTCACCCTGGCCGATCTGGAACAGCGGTTCGTCGTCTCGCGCACCGTGGCCCGCGAGATCATGCGCATCCTGGAGTCGCTGGGCATGGTGCGTTCCAGGCGTCGGGTCGGCATCACCATCCGGCCCCGGTCGAACTGGAACGTGCTCGACCCTTTGGTGATCGGCTGGCGGCTGCGCGGCGACGAACACGACCGGGTGCTGCTCGACGTCACCGAACTGCGCGCCGCGCTGCAGCCGATGGCGGCTGAGCTGGCCGCCCGCAACGCCACCGCCGAGCAGCGCGGCCGGCTGGTCGAGCTGGCCGATGCCATCGTGAGGCACAGCCGCCTGCCCGACGACACCGGGCTCGCCGAAGCCGAGATGGACTTCCACGCCCTGCTGCTGCGCGCGACCGCCAACGAGTTGTTCGCCGGCTTCTCCGAGGTGGTCCGGCTGGTGCACCGGCTGGACGGGCCGCCCTCGCCCGAACCGGGCCTGGTGTGGGCGCAACGCTATCGCCGGATCGCCGCCGCGATCGCGGCCGGGGACGGCAACACCGCCCGGATCGCGTCCCGCGCCCAGGTCGCCCAGGGGCTGGCCGGGATGACCGCCCGGGTGGGCGAACGTCCGTCGATCACCGAGGCGCCCAGCGCCGAGCACTGGTCGGTCTAGCGACCGTCCAGAACTTGGTAGAGTCGTCCAGGTTGCGCGCGGGTCCCGGCGCACCGATCCATAGGCAGAGGAGATCCGGTCGAATGCTGTCGGCCTTCGTGAACGCGCTGAAGACGCCTGACCTTCGCCGCAAGATCCTGTTCACCCTCGGCATCCTGGCGGTCTTCCGGCTGGGGTCGGTGATCCCGACGCCGAACGTGAACCTGGTGAACGTCAACGCGTGCCGGCTCGAGGCGACCACCGGCGCCAACGCGGGGCTCTACTCGATGATCAACCTGTTCTCGGGTGGCGCCCTGCTGCAGCTGGCGATCTTCGCGCTCGGGATCATGCCCTACATCACCGCGAGCATCATCCTGCAGCTGCTCACCGTGGTCATCCCGCGGCTGGAGACGCTGAAGAAGGAGGGTGCCTCCGGTACCGCCAAGATCACCCAGTACACCCGCTACCTGACGCTGGTGCTCGCGGTGCTGAACGCCACCGCCTTCGTCACCCTGGCCGTCAACGGCCAGCTGTTCCAGGGCTGCACCCGCGACCTCGTCTACGACACCGGCATCTTCGCCATCGTGGTGATGGTGCTGACCATGACCGCCGGCACCGGCCTGATCATGTGGATGGGCGAGCTGATCACCGAACGCGGCGTCGGCAACGGCATGTCGGTGATGATCTTCACGCAGATCGCGGCCCAGTTCCCGGCGTCGCTGTGGGCGATCAAGGAGAGCCGCGAGGGCGCCGCCGGCTGGCTCGCCTTCGCCGTCGTGCTCGCCATCGGCCTGCTGGTGATGCTCGGCGTCATCTTCATGGAGCAGGCCCAGCGCCGGATCCCGGTGCAGTACGCCAAGCGGATGGTCGGACGCCGGCTCTTCGGCGGCACCACCACCTACATCCCGATGAAGGTCAACCAGGCGGGCGTCATCCCGGTCATCTTCGCCTCGTCGATGCTCTACCTGCCGGTGCTGTATTCGCAGTTCCAGCCCGACAACGACATCTCGCAATGGATCCAGACCCACCTCGTGCGGGGCACCGGCCTGTGGTACAACACGATCTTCTTCGTGCTGATCATCGCCTTCACCTACTTCTACGTGGCGATCACCTTCAACCCCGAAGAGGTCGCCGACAACATGAAGAAGTACGGCGGCTTCATCCCCGGCATCCGGGCGGGCAAGCCGACCGAGGACTACCTGGCCTTCGTGCTGTCGCGGTTGACCGCGCCCGGGTCGCTCTATCTGGCCCTGATTTCACTCATTCCGGCGATCGCCTTCATCTTCTTCAACGCCCAGACAAACTTCCCCTTCGGTGGCACTAGCATTCTGATCGTGGTCGGCGTCGGACTGGACACCGTGAAGCAGATCGAGTCCCAGCTCCAGCAACGCAACTACGAGGGATTCCTGCGATAACTCGACGGTGAGGTAGCGACATGCGTTTGCTGATCATGGGTCCGCCAGGGGCGGGCAAGGGCACCCAGGCCGCGGTGATCGGCGCACACTACGACATCCCCGCGATCTCCACCGGCAACATCTTCCGGCTGGCTATCACCAAACGGACGCCACTGGGCGAACGGATCAAGCGGATCATCGCCGATGGCGGCTACGTTCCCGACAGCCTGACGCTGCGGGTGGTCGTGCAGCGGCTCGAGGAAGAGGACACCAAGGGCGGCTGGCTGCTGGACGGCTTCCCGCGCACCGTCGGCCAGGTGAAGGCGCTGGACGCCGAACTCGATGGTCACGGCTACCAGCTCGACGCGGTGATCTCGCTGACCGCCGATGAGACGGCGCTGGTCGAGCGGCTGTTGAAGCGGGCCGAGATCGAGAACCGTCCCGATGACAACGAGGAGACCATCCGCACCAGGCTCGAGGTCTACCACGAGCAGACCGACCCGCTCATCGACGTCTACCGCGAACGCGGGCTGCTTATCGAGGTGGACGGCATGGGCGAGGTCGACGAGGTGTCCGAGCGGGTGCTGGCGGCGCTCGCCGAGAAACTCGGTCGCTGATCCGTGGCGGACGGTATCGAGGTCAAGGACGCCGACCAGCTGCTCGTGATGCGGCGCGCCGGCCTGGTCGTCGGACGCACCCTGCGGGCGCTGGCCGACGCCGCGGCGCCCGGCGTCAGCACCGGCGAACTGGACGCCCTGGCCCGCGAGCACCTCGCCGCGGCCAAGGCCACCTCGTCCTTCCTGAACTACGGCGGCGGCTGGGGCGTGCCGCCGTTCCCGGCGGTCACCTGCATCTCGGTCAACGACGAGATCGTGCACGGCATCCCCGGTGACCGGGTGCTGGCGCAGGGCGACCTGGTCTCGATCGACTTCGGCGCCATCGTCGACGGCTGGCACGGCGACGCGGCCGTGTCGGTCAGTGTCGGCGAGCCCCGGCCCGTCGACGAACGGCTCAGCGACGCCACCCGCGAGGCGATGTGGCGGGGCATCGCCGCCGCCCGGCCGGGACGCCGCGTCGGCGACGTCTCCGCCGCCGTGCAGGGCTACGTGCAGAGCCGCCGCGAGCGGTACGGGATCGTCCGCGAGTTCACCGGCCACGGCATCGGCACCGAGATGCACCAGGCGCCCGACGTGCCCAACCACGGACGCCGCGGCCGCGGCCCGCTGCTGGTCACCGGCATGTGCCTGGCGATCGAACCGATGCTCACCCTCGGCAGCGAGCGCACGGCGATCCGCGACGACGGCTGGACGGTGGTCACCGCCGACCGCAGCCGCGCCTGCCACTGGGAACACACCGTCGCACTGACCGGCAAGGGCCTGTGGGTGCTCACCGCAGAGGACGGCGGCGAGTCCGAGTTGAACCGGCTCGGCGCCACCTTCGCCCCGCTCGCCGACTGATGGCAGCGGACCAGCGCTGGCGGGGAGTCGTCTCGGCACTCGACGATCCCGCCCGGCGGGTGCTCTACGCCCGGATCGTGCTGGCGGCGGACGCCGGCGCCCCGCTGCATGCCGAGGCGCTCGATCCGGCCGACGCCCGGCGGCTCCGGGTGCTGACGGCGTCCGGGATCGTCACCGTCACCGGCGAGGTCCTGCTGCCCGGCGAGATCTTCGGCGCCCTGCTCAGCAGCGGGGCCCCGCGGGTGCCGAGTGGGCCGGAACGGTTCCTGATCGGTGGGCGGCTGCGCGGGCTGCCCCGGCGGGCCAGGGACCGCGCCGAGCTGTTCGGCTGGGTGGCGCGCAGGGTGCTGACGCCGGCCGAACGGCTGGGGGAGCGCGAGCTCACCGCCCGGCTGGCCGAGTTCGCCGACGACCCGGTGGCGCTGCGCCGCCAACTGGTGGACGCCGGCGAGCTGACCCGCAGCCCCGACGGCACGGACTACCGGCTGGCCGAGGCCTGAGCGTGCCCCTGGGTCGCGACGGGTCACCTGGACGTAACCCATGGTGCGGGCAGGATCGGTAGCCTGACGCCACCCGGCCCGCCGGCGGTGGGGACCAAGTGAGCAGGAGGCGTCGTGACCATCACGCTGGCTCTCGACATTCCGTGGTGGGGCCTGCTGCCGTTCGTCGCACTGCTGGCCTGCATCGCGGTGCTGCCGCTGGTGCCCGCCACCGCCCACGCCTGGGAGCGCAACCGGGTCAAGCTGGGCGTCGGGCTGCTGCTCGGCCTTCCGGTCGCACTGTGGCTGTGGACGATGGGCGACGAGGGCGAACTGGCGGTGCTGCACGCCGTCGTCGAGTACGGCCAGTTCATCGCCCTGCTGCTGGCGCTGTTCGTGGTGGCAGGCGGCATCCACCTGGCCGGTGACATCGAGGCGACCCCGAGGGCGAACGTGCTGCTGCTCGGCGGCGGCGCGGTGCTGGCGTCCTTCGTCGGCACCACCGGCGCGGCGATGCTGATGATCCGGCCGGTGCTGCGGACCAATGCCGAGCGCAGGCACCGGATGCACACGGTGGTCTTCTTCATCTTCGTGGTGGCCAACGCCGGCGGCCTGCTCACCCCGCTGGGCGACCCGCCGTTGTTCCTCGGCATGCTGCGCGGCGTCCCGTTCGAGTGGACGTTCACGCTGTTCCCGCAGTGGCTGTTCGTGAACCTGTTGCTGTTGGCCGGCTTCTATGCGCTGGACGTCCGCAAGCACGCCACCGAGGACCGCGAGGCGCTCAGCCTGGACCACACCAACATCCAGCCGTTGAAGCTGCACGGCAGGCTCAACTTCGTGTTCCTGGCGATGATCGTCGCCGCGGTCGCGTTCGTGCCCTCGATCGACGTTCACACCCTGGCCGCGGGGCACGCCGGCTGGACGGACTGGGTGCCGTGGCGGGAGGTGGTCTTCGCGCTGGCGGCGGTGCTGTCGCTGCGGCTGGGGGACCGCTGGGCCCGCTACGAGGGCAACGAGTTCGCCTGGCCGCCGATCCTCGAGGTGGCGGCGCTGTTCATCGGCATCTTCCTGACCATGGTGCCGGCCCTGCAGTACCTCGCCGAGGTGGCGCCCAGCCTGCCACTGAACACCGTCACGTTCTTCATCTTCACCGGCGGGCTGTCCTCGGTGCTCGACAACGCCCCCACCTACGCCACCTTCTTCGAGATGGCCAGGACGCTGGGCGAGGGCTACCCGGCCGAGGCGCTGGTGGCGGGCGTACCGACCCACTTCCTGACCGCCATCAGCCTCGGCGCGGTGCTGTGCGGGGCGATGACCTACATCGGCAACGGCCCAAACTTCATGGTCAAGGCCGTCGCCGAACACGCCGGCGTCGCGATGCCGGGCTTCGGCGGCTACGTGCTGCTCGCGCTGCGCGATCTGGCCCCGATCCTGGTCGCGCTGGTCTGCATCTTCCTGTCCGGGCAGCTGTGGGCGCAGCTGGCCGGCTGGGCGATCGTTGCGGTGCTGCTGGGCATGGCCGCGGTGCAGGTCCGGCGGACGCCGCGCGAGCCCGTCCTCGACTGACCGGTCGGCGAAACGGGCCCCAGTGATACCGCGATGAAACAAATCGGCAATACCCTGACCCCGTGAGTGCACTGTTCTCCGACTACCAGGCTTCCGGGCCCGCCTACGACGAGATGATCTCCGCCCAAGGGGTGCGGACGGCCTACTCCTCGGCACTGCGGCAACTCGGCAAGCTCGAGGCCGACGAGGTCCGATCCCGCGCCGACTACCTGAAGAGCACCTATCTCGATCAAGGCGTCACCTTCGACATCGGTGGCGAGGAACGGCCGTTCCCGCTCGACATCGTGCCGCGCATCGTGATGGCCGAGGAGTGGTCGGTGGTCGAGGCGGGCGTCGCCCAGCGGGTCAGGGCGCTCGAGGCGTTCCTGGCCGACGTGTACAGCGACGGCAAGGTCTTCGACGACGGCGTGATGCCGCGCCGGGTGGTGGCGTCCTCACCGCACTTCCACCGGGTGATGCACGGCGTGGTTCCGCCCAACGGCGTCCGGGTGCACGTGTCCGGCATCGACCTGATCCGCGACAACGAGGGAACCTTCCGGGTGCTGGAGGACAACGTCCGGGTGCCCTCCGGGGTGTCCTACGTGATGACGAACCGGCGGGCGATGTTCTCCGCGCTGCCCGAGGTGACCAGCCGGCACCGGATCCGCCCCGTCGAGCAGTACCCGCTGCAGCTGCTGGCCGCGTTGCGGGCCGCCGCGCCGTCCGGCATCAGCGACCCGAACGTGGTCGTGCTCACCCCCGGTGTCTACAACTCCGCCTACTTCGAGCACGCCCTGCTGGCCCGCATGATGGGAGTCGAACTGGTCGAGGGCCGCGACCTCGTCTGCCAGGCCGGACGCGTCCGGGTGCGCACCACGCAGGGCCTGCGCCCCGTGCACGTGATCTACCGACGCCTCGACGACGAGTTCCTCGATCCGGCGACCTTCAGGGCCGACTCGATGCTGGGCTGTGCGGGGCTGATCAACGCCGTCCGGGCGGGCAACGTGACGCTGGCCAACTGCGTCGGCAACGGCGTCGCCGACGACAAGCTCGTCTACACCTTCGTCCCCGACCTGATCCGCTACTACCTGTCCGAGGAGCCGATCATCCCCGGTGTGGACACCTGGCGGATGGAGGACCCCCACTCCCGCGAGGAGGTGCTCGACCGGCTCGACGAGCTCGTGCTCAAACCGGTGGACGGCTCCGGCGGCAAGGGCATCGTGATCGGCCCGGCGGCCAGCCAGCGCAAGCTGGACAAGCTGCGTTCCGACGTGCTGGCCAACCCGCGCGGCTGGATCGCCCAGCCGGTCGTGCAGCTGTCCACCGTGCCGACGATGATCGAGGGCACGATGCGCCCCCGGCACGTCGACCTGCGGCCGTTCGCGGTGAACAACGGCACCAGCATCTACGTTCTGCCCGGCGGGCTGACCCGGGTGGCGCTGCCCGAGGGCGAGCTGATCGTGAACTCCTCCCAGGGCGGCGGCTCGAAGGACACCTGGGTACTGGCCCGCGACGGCGTCCGGGCGCAGCGCAAGAGGGCGCGGGCCAAGGCCGTACCGATCGGCGTCCCGCTGGTCGACATCGCCGACGAGGAGGTCCAGCAGCAGCACGAGCAACAGCAGCAGTCCCGGCTGGAGGCTGCGGAGGGGACCGGGGCATGCTGAGCCGGATCGCCGAGTCCCTGTTCTGGATCGGCCGCTACCTGGAACGCGCCGAGGACACCTGCCGGATCGTCGAGGTGCACCTGCAGCTGCTGCTCGACGACCCCAGCGTCGACCAGGAGGCCGCCGGCCAGTCGATGCTCGAGGTGATGGGCTACCCGCCGCCCGAGGACACCTCGGCCGACACCCAGTACGTGCTGAACGCGCTGTGCTACGACGACGATGCCCCGGCCTCGGTGTCGGCGGCGTTGGGCGGTGCCCGCGAGTCGGCCCGCCGGGCGCGCGAGACCGTCTCGACCGAGATGTGGGAGTCGATCAACACCACCTGGAACTCGGTGCGCGGCGGACGGCTGGCCCGGATGCGCCCGGCGACCGCCTTCAAGCACATCAGGGAACGCTGCGCGGTCATCTCGGGCACCGCCGACTCGACGATGAGCCACGACGAGGGCTGGCAGTTCCTGATCCTGGGCCGCTCCATCGAGCGCGCCGACATGACCGCGCGGCTGATCCAGTCGGCGTCCATCACCTCGGGCTCGCAGAGCGCCTGGAACAACGTGCTGCGAGGCTGTGGCGCACACCACGCCTTCCTGCGCACCTACGGCGGTGTCACCACCGACCGGGACGCCGCGGAGTTCCTGCTGCTCGACCGGCTGTTCCCGCGCTCGCTGGTGTTCACCCTGACCGCCGCCGAGCAGGCCCTGGCCGACCTGGGCCAGACCGAACGTCGCGCCGGCATCGAGGACGACGCCCAGCGCCTGCTCGGCACGGCCCGGGCGGCGCTGGAGTACCGGCCACCCGGCGAGGTGCTGTTCGACCTGCCCAGCCGGATGGCCGACCTGCAGTGGGTGTGCAACCAGGCGACGACGGCGATCAGCCAACGCTACTTCGAGGGCGCCACCGCGGCAGTGTGGCGGGGAGGCGAACAGTGACCAGGCAGATCCGGATCGTGCACCACACCGGCTACTCCTACCCCGAGGCGGTCGCCGGCTCGTACAACGAGGTGCGGATGACGCCCCGGTCGAGCCGCGAGCAGTGGGTGCTGTCGTCGCGGATCGAGATCCAGCCCTCGCCGTGGGTGCTCAGCTACACCGACTACTGGGGTACCAAGGTGAACTCGTTCGAGATCCGGGAACGGCACTCCCGGCTCGGCGTGACCTCGACCGCGACGGTGGAGATCACCCGTCCCGCCGAGCGCGCCCCCGGCACCAGCTGGGAGCAGTTGCGGGAGCCGGCCTTCGAGGACCGCATGGTCGAGATGCTCACCGTCAGCGAGCACGTCGACCCGGGCGACGAGCTGTGTGACTTCGCCGCCGGCGTGGCCGGCGAGACGTCGTCGCCCGCCGAGACGGTGTTCGAGGTGGTGCAGAAGATCCGCGAACAGGTCAGCTACGTGCCGGGCGTCACCCACGTCCGCACCCGGGCCCGGGACGTCTGGGAGGCGGGGGCGGGAGTGTGCCAGGACATGGTGCACGTCGCCATCGGTGCCCTGCGCAGCGTCGGCATCCCCGCCCGGTACGTGTCGGGCTACCTGATGCCGGCCAAGGAGCCGCTGATCGGCGAGGCGCGCAAGGGCGAGTCGCACGCCTGGCTGCAGTATTGGGATGGCGCCTGGATGGGCCTCGACCCGACCAACGACTCCGCGCCCGGCGAGTCGCACGTCGAGGTCGGCATCGGCCGCGACTACTCCGACGTGCCGCCGCTGCGCGGCATCTACTCCGGCGCCGGAGAGTCCGAGATGTACGTCGACGTGGAGATGACCGTCCTGGAGTGACGGTCGGGCCCCACTAACCTGGGGGGGTGGACAACCTGCCGATCTCGTCGAAGTACCGCTCCCGGCCGTTGGAGCCGCTCGGCGACACCGAACGCGAGGAACTGGCCGGACGCCTGAACGAGTCGTTCGCCCGGGGCGAGCTGGAGACCGACGACTACCGGGAGATGCTCGACCGGGTGTTCGCGGCGTCCACGCTGGGTGAGGTGGCCGAGGTGGCCGCCAGGCTGCCCGGCAAGGACACCTTCGCCGTGCCCGCCACCATCGTCACCGGCACCAGTGCCCCCGGCGAGCTGGTGCCGGCCAAGGGCCCGGGCAACCGTGGCGCGATCATGCTGGCCGCCGGGCTCGGCACCGGCATCGCGGTCGCGATCCTGCTGCTGGTGCTGATCATCCTGTAGTCAGGGCCCTGACCAGGATGAGCGTCGGGCCTTCCCAGTCCAGCCCGTCGAACTCGTGCATCGGCAGGAACCCGACCGCCCTGTAGAAGGCACGCGTGGCGGCGTAGCCGGCGTCCGGGAAGGACGGCCCCACGGTGTGCACCTCAAGAAGTCGGCATTCGTCGGCGCGCAGGTGGTCCGCCACGGCCGTGACCAGTGACCGGCCGATGCCCGCGGCTCGGTGATCTGCGTGAACCGCGATCAAACTGAGCTCCGCGGACTCGGGGAAGTGCCTGTCCACCAGGGCGACCCCGATGGTCAGTCCATCGACCACGGCCAGGAACGAGTCCAGCGTCGCCGACTGGTCGACGTAGCTGCGGATCGCCTCCTCGATGCCGAACCAGGCCGGCAGCGAGCGCAGGACACGGTCGACCCCCGCCGGATCGTGGCGCCGTTCGATGCGGATGCCCTGTGATTGCGTCACGGCCGGACCGCCTTGTTGGTGGGTCTGATGTCGGATCCGGTGAGGTTCTCGTGGGTGACGTAGACGGCCAGCGCCGCCGACAGCAGTTGCGCCCACGGGTCGTTACCGCCCCGGCTGGAGGCGCTGGCCGTCACCACGTTCGGCAGGGCGGTGCGCAACGCGGGTTGCCGCAGCCATGTCCGCGGCGAGCTCCAGCGGGTGCCGTACGACGCGTCCGGGACGCCGGCGGCGTGGTCGTGGGTGATCAGGCGACCGGGTAGGCGGTACTCGACCCGGACTCCGGCGGCGGTGTGCCGAACGGTCTCAAGGACAGTGTGAGTCCGGACATCGAACTCAATGTCCGGACGCACACTGTCCTCGGTGCCGGTGCTGACCCGTGGGGCCAGCGCGGGCCTGGGGCGGTTGAACAGGGGTTCGGTCGAGCCGGTGAGCCGCCGGTACTCCCAGGGGTTGATCGTCGCCACGATCGCGTCGACCGCGGTCTCGCCCTCGGCGGTGCGCACGAGGCCGGATTCGATGGCCGTCACCGGCTCGCCCAGCCGCACCTCGACGCCGCGCAGGTCCAGCCGCTCCGCGAGCAGATCGATCAGGCCGGACGCCGGCACCGGCACGCCGTCCCGGGTCAGCTGCCAGCGCCCGAACGTGCGTTCCAGGGCGAGGCGTACGGCGACGAAACCCGGGGTGCGGGCCGGGTCGGAGCCGATCCGCCAGGCGGTCGAGCGGACCAGCGCCGCCGCCTGGGGGTGGCCGGCGTCGCGGGCCAGCGCCTCGACGCTCCGGTTGAGTCCCAGCCGCCGGCGGCGGGCCGCGGTGAGCGCCTCGTCGGTGAACTCGTCCTCCAGACCGAGCCGGCGCAGCAGCTGCCAGCGCCCGTCCAGGTCGTCGAGCAGGTCACGCCAGCGGGTCGCGGCCGGCACACCCCAGGCCTCGCCGAGCGCCGCCCACTGCTCGCCACGATCCGTCGGTAGCACGAGGGTCGAGCCGTCGGGGAAGTGGTGGGTGGCAGGCGGGGCCGGCACGAGCGCGTGACCGGTGCGGGCCAGCTCGGCGTCGAAGGGGCGTCCGGACTTGCGGAACAGGTCGCGCCACGGCGCCGGAAGGGTGAGCACCGGCGGCAGCGCGCCCGGGTCCGCCCAGCGCCCGCCGAGTTGGTCGCGGGCCTCGAACAGCAGCACCCGGTGCCGCTGTTTGGCCAGCCGGGCGGCGGCCGCCATGCCGGGCAGCGAACCGCCCACCACGGCGATGACGCTCATCCGGACGCCTGCCGCGTCCGCCGGTCCCGGAAGGCGCGCCAGCCGCGCCGCACCCGGCTGAACAGGAAGGCCGCCAATCCCAGCGCGCTCAGCAGCAGGACGCCGGCTATCACCGCGGCGGCCACCGGGAACGCCGCGGCGAGCGCCAGCACGCCGACCAGCGTGACGTCCTCGGCGGTCGAGGCGGCCACGTTGGTGACAGGCTCGGGGGAGGTGTTGACCGCCAGCCGCAGCCCCGCCTTGGCCAGGTGGGACAGCAGCGCGGTGATGCCGCCCACCGACGCCAGCGCGATGGTCGGCAGGTCGCCGCTCTGGCCGGCGATCAGCGCGCCGATGGTGGCCCCGGCGATCGGCCGGATCACCGTCGAGACCGTGTCCCACGCCGAATCCAGGTAGGGGATCTTGTCGGCGACCAGCTCGACGGCGGCCAGCACGCCCATCACGATCAGCACGTCGGTGCGCTGGAAACCGACCGGTACGCCGTCCATGCCGGCGAAGCGGCCGAGCAGGCCGAGCACCAGCACCGTCGCCCACGCGTTGATGCCGCTCGCCCAGCCGCTGGTGAACGCCAGCGGAAGCACTTCCATGCGGGCAAGCGTGCCAGAGCCCGCCTGGATCATGCGGTACTGCGCCGCCCGGCTCGCCCCCGGGAGCCCTGAGCGCCAGGCCCGGGGCCGCGTCCCGGACGAAAACTGTCAGTGGCCCGCGACAGGGTTGACGTGTTGCCGGGATCGGGGGTTATCCTGGGAACACGTCGAACAGATGTTCGATATATGAGTCGGGGAAGGGCTCACAGCTCCCCGGTGCGGACGGATCTCGACCCCCGTCCGCACCGGGGTCGTCCATTCCCTGGCAGGTCCGAAGGCGAAACCGGGGGTCACAGCGTGCGCAGGTATGACGAGACGATCGAGGTCCGGCAGGGCCTGGTCGGCGACGACGAGGGACCGGCGGTTTTCCTGTGGCGGCACAAGGTGTGGAAGGTGACCGAGTTGCAGACCCGTTGGGTCGAGACGGCCGCCTGGTGGAACTCCGCCCAGGTGCGGGCGGCTCGTGGCGACGACACCCCCGGCGCCGAGGCCGACGACGACCTGCTCGGCGAGCAGGAGGTCTGGCGGGTGGTGGCCGCCGACGGCAGGCTGGGTGTTCCCGGGGTGTACGAGCTGGCCCGGTCGTGGGGCAGCGGGTCGTGGCGGCTGCGGGCGGCGGTCGACTGATGCCCGCCGAACTGACCGCCGCCGCGGCGGCGCTGGCCGAGGCCGAGCTGGCCGAGCAGCCCGCCCAGCGCTTCCTGCTGGCCCACCTGGCCGCGCTGCGGGTGGCGGCGGTGGTGCTGGCCTGCCGGGCGTCCGGACGCGGCTCGACCCGCCCCCGCGACGTCTGGCAGGTGCTCGCCGAGGTCGCCCCCGAGTACGCCGAATGGGCCGGCTTCTTCGCCTCGTCGGCGCTGAAGCGGCGGGCCGTCCAGGCCGGTGAGGGTGCGCTGGTCAGCGCCCGCGAGGCCGACGACCTGGTCCGCGACGCCGGCATCTTCCGCGACCGGGTGGCCCGCCGGCTGGCCCGGGGCACGACCGGCACGACCGGCACGGTCGCATCATGAGCGACCCGTTCGTGCACCTGCGAGTGGCGTCCGGCTATTCGCTGCGCTACGGCGCCTCGCAGCCGTCCGCCCTGGTCGACGCCGCCGCCGACGCCGAGATGGACACCCTGGCGCTCACCGACCGCGACGGCCTCTACGGTGCGGTGAAGTTCGCCCGCGCCTGCCTGCGCACCGGTATCGCACCGGTGATCGGCGTCGACCACAGCATGGCCGACGGTTCCCGGGCGGTCAGCCTGGCCACCTCGCGGCGCGGCTGGGCGTCGCTGTGCCGGCTCACCTCGCAGGTGCACCTGGCCGGCGAGCGGGGCAGGCCGCGCTGCACCCCCGAGGCGATCGCCGGCCACGACGACCTGGTGGTGATGCTGGGCGACGACTCCGACCTGGGCCGGGCGCTGGCCGCCGACGACAACGACGGCGCCGAGCGCAGCCTGCACCGCTGGCTGGACGCCGTCGACCGGCACCGGCTCGCCGTCGCGGTCACCAACCAGCACGTCGCCGGCCGCGGCGTCGGCTCGGCCGCGCTGGCCGGCCGGATGCTGGCCTTCGCCGACGCCCACGGCCTGACCGGCGTGCTCGCCAACGGCGTCCGGATGACCGGCAAGCACCTGGCACCCACCGTCGACGTGCTGGACGCCTCGCGCCGGCTGGTCCCGCTGGACGCCCGCAACGTCGACCGGCGCAACGCCGAGGGCTACCTGAAGAGCGGCAAGGAACTGTTGGCCGCCGCCGAGCAGGTCGCCGCCCTGGCCGGACGCCGCGACGCCGAGCGGCTGATCGGCGACACCCGGCTGCTCGCCACCCGGGCCAGGCTCGACCCGCGCGCCGACATCGGGCTGGGCGAGATCCACCTGCCCGAGTTCGACGTGCTCGACGTCCGCGGATCGGCGCCGGACGCGATGACCGCGCTGAAGCTGCGCTGCGAGGCCGGCGTCGCGGCCCGCTACGGCACCTCCACCCCCGCGGTCGAGGCCCGGCTGGCCGACGAACTGGCGGTGATCGAGGCCCTCGGCTTCGCCACCTACTTCCTCACCGTCGCCGAGGTGGTGGCGATGATCGGCCGGCTCGGCATCCGCTGCGCCGCCCGCGGCTCCGGCGCCGGGTCGCTGGTCAACTACCTGCTCGGCATCTCGGGCGTCGACCCGATCCGCTACGGGCTGCTGATGGAACGCTTCCTGTCGCCGCTGCGGCAGGTGCTGCCCGACATCGACATCGACGTCGAATCGGCCCGCCGCACCGAGATCTACGACGCGATCCTCGACGTGTTCGGCGGTGACCGGGTGGCGTGCGTGGCGATGATGGAGACCTACCGCGTCCGGCACGCGATCCGCGACGTCGGCGCGGCGCTCAGCCTGCCGCCGCGCGAGATCGACGCGATCGCCAAGGCGTTCCCGCACATCCGGGCCGCGGACGCCCGGGCCGCCCTGCGCGACCTGCCCGAGCTGCGCGCCGCCGGGCTGGGCGAGCGCCGGCTCGAGGTGCTGTTCCAACTGGTCGAATCGTTGGACGGGCTGCCCCGGCACGTGGCGCTGCACCCGTGCGGGGTGCTGCTGTCCGACACCACCCTGCTCGACCGCACCCCGGTCGAGGCCAGCTTCGGCGGCTTTCCGATGAGCCAGTTCGACAAGGACGACGTCGAAGATCTCGGTCTGCTCAAGCTCGACGTGCTGGGCATCCGGATGCAGTCGGCGATGGCGCACGCGATCGAGGAGATCCGCCGGGTCGAGGGCACCGAGGTCGACGTCGACGTCCTCGCCCCCTACGACGACCCCGACACCTACGACATGATCGGCAAGTCGGTCACCCTGGGCTGCTTCCAGATCGAGTCGCCCGGCCAGCGTGAACTGGTCGGCAAGTTCGGCCCGAGCGACTTCTCCGACATCATCATCGACATCTCGCTGTTCCGGCCCGGGCCGGTGAAGTCCGAGATGGTGGTTCCCTTCCTCGAGACCCGGCAGGGCTGGAGTCGGCCGCGCTACCTGCACCCCGACCTGGTGCCGGCGCTGGCCGAGACCGGCGGGGTGGTGGTGTTCCACGAGCAGGTCATCCAGATCATCGCGATCATGACCGGCTGCACCCTCGCCCAGGGCGACGAGGCCCGGCGGGCGCTGGGGCGTCCGGACACCCAGGCCGACGTGAAGCGCTGGTTCATGCCCACCGTGCTCGGCCGCGGGTACGACCGGACGGTCGCCGAGAAGGTGTGGTTCGTGCTCGAGTCGTTCGCCTCGTTCGGCTTCTGCAAGGCGCACGCAGCGGCGTTCGCGCTGCCCACCTACCAGTCGGCCTGGCTGAAGCGGCACTACCCGGCGCACTTCCTGGCCGGGGTGCTCACCCACGACCCGGGCATGTACCCCAAGCGGCTGATCCTGGAAGAGGCGCGGCGGTGCGGCATCGCGATCCTCGGGCTCGACGTGAACGTCAGCGACGAGGCGTACCGGGTCGAGAAGCTGACCGAGCTCTTCCCGGTTGCGTCCGGCGCCGCGGCGGATCCGCCGCCTCAGACGCACGGTTCGTTCTCGCCGGGGAACAGGACCTCTCACCGGCTCACCCCCGGCGACGGCCTGCCGGACGGTCGCGGCTACGGCATCCGGCTGTCCCTGGCCGACGTGAAGGGGATCACCGCCGCCGAGATCGCCCGGATCGTGGCGGGACGTCCGTACCATTCGCTGTCGGATTTCTGGCGGCGCACCGGCAATCCGTCCGACATCACCGAACGGCTGGCGCTGGCCGGCGCCTTCGACGCGCTGTACGGCATCGAGGCGCCCGGCGCGGTGCGCCGTCGCGGGGCCGTCACCCGCCGCGACCTGCTGCTGGCGGTCGCCGACCTGGAGCGGGCCGACCGTGCCCACGCCCGGGCGCACGGCCGGGCCCGCGGGCTCAAGCCGGCCCGTCGCGTCGAGGCCGGGGACGATCCGCTGGAGCGGGCCAGACGGCAGGCGCAGGGCGCCAGGCCGGTCGCCCCGCAGGAGATCCAGCTGCCGCTCGATTTCGGCGAGCCGGACGAGGCGGGTCCCGACGAGCTCGACCAGGTGCACCCCGACCGACTGCACCCCGACCGGCGCACCCCGGCCGACGTGGCGCCGACCGGTCTGGCCGAGCTGAGCGACGCCGAACGGCTCAGTGCCGAGTTGGAGATCATCGGCCTGGACGCCAGCCGGCACCTGCTCACCGACCACCTGCCGTTCCTGGACGCCCTCGGCGTCACCTTCGCCGCCGACCTGCTCAGCCGGCGCAGCCACGGCGAGGTGCTGATCGCCGGGGTGAAGGTGGCCACCCAGACCCCGCCGGTGCGGTCCGGCCGCCGGGTGGTTTTCCTCACCGTCGACGACTCCACCGGCCCGGCCGACGCCACCTTCTTCGAGGACGCCCAGGGGCCCTACGCGGCCACCGTGTTCAACTCCTGGCTGCTGCTGGTCCGTGGCGAACTGCGGCGCACCGGGCCGCGGGGGGTGTCGGTGCGGGCCACCGGTGCCTGGGACCTGACCGTGCTGCACAGCCTGTACAGCCAGGCCCTGGCCGAGACCGGCGAGACCGACGCCGCCCTGGGCCGCGTCCGCGAGGCGATGGCCGAGGTGCCCGACGGCTTCGGCGTGGGCGACGCCGACGGACGCCGCCGGGTGCTGGTGCACGCCAGCGGCTTCCAGCAGTCGCCCTACGCCGACGTCAAGCCGGCGGGGGAGAACATCACCTCGCGCAAGCTGTGGCACACCAGCCCGGGGAGTTCCGGCCGATGACGACCCCCCGGGTGATCATGCACATCGACATGGACGCCTTCTACGCTTCGGTCGAGCTGCGCCGGCGTCCGGAACTGGTCGGCACCCCGATGTTCGTCGGCGGCGCCGATCGCGGGGTGGTGCTGAGCGCCAACTACGAGGCCCGGGCCTTCGGCATCGCCGGAGGCATGCCGTCGGCGCGGGCGCGGCGACTGTGCCCGCACGCGGTCGCCGTGCCCGCCGACTTCGACACCTACGGCGAGGTGTCGGCCGGCATCGTCGCGGTGTTCGAGTCGGTCACCTCGCACGTCGAGAGCGCCTCGATCGACGAGGCCTACCTCGATGTCACCGGCAGCCTGCGCAGCTACGGCACGGCCCGCGAGCTGGGCGAGTACCTGCGGGCCGTGGTGGCCGACGAGCAGGGCATCACCTGCTCGGTGGGCATCGGGCCGACCAAGTTCGTCGCCAAGATCGCCTCCGGGCAGGCCAAGCCGGACGGCCTGGTCGAGGTGCTGCCCGGCGACGTCACCTCGTTTTTGCACCCGTTGCCGGTCGAGGCCATCTGGGGGGTCGGCGAAGCCACCGCCGGCAAGCTGCATCGGCTCGGCATCAGCTCGGTCGCAGAGCTGGCGCACACCCCGGCCGGCACCCTGCAGCGGGCCTTCGGGCCGCATCAGGGGGCGCTGTTGTCCGAACTCGCCTGGGGCCGGGACGCCCGCCGGGTGGTGGCCCGGCCGGGGGAGCGCGGGGTGGGCTGCCAGGAGACCTTCTCGCGCGACACCGATGACCCGGCGCTGGTCCGCGCCGAGTTGCTCCGGGTGGCCGGCACGGTCGCCTCCCGGATGCGCCAGTCCGGGGTGCTCGGCCGGGTGGTCACCCTGACCCTGCGGTTCGCCGACTTCCGCACCGTGTCGAAGTCGCTGACCCTGGCCAGCCCCACCGACGGCACCGACGAACTGCACGCCCAGGCGATGAGGCTGTACGCCAGGTTCGGGCTGGAGCGGCCACGCATCCGCCGGGTCGGCATCAGGGTCGAGGGCCTGGTGGACGCCGACCAGGCCTACTGCCAGCCCACCCTGGACGCCCCCGACCGCGGTTGGCGCGAGGCCGAGCTGGCGGTGGACGCCGTCCGCCGCAAGTTCGGTCCGCACTGCCTCGAGCGCGCGGTGCTGACCAGGCACGGCTACGCCCCGCGCCGGCCCTGATCCGCGTCCCGTTGCCGCCCGGTAACGGCCCTTGCCCGGCAACCCTCGACGGTGACTTCGCCGATCTGTTCCGTTTGGTCTGTCGCCCGCCTAGACTTGGTTCGCGCTCCAGCCTTGTGCGCCCCGTTGATAACGAAGGGAGGGTGGCATGGCTCTTTCCGAGGAGGAACAGCGACTCCTGACCCAGATGGAGGAGGCACTGGCAGCTGAGGATCCCAAGCTGGCCAGTACTCTGCGTGGCACCACAACCCGGCGGTTGCACCGTCGTCGAGCCGCCATCGCCGGAGTCGGTTTCCTGATCGGCATCGCCTGCCTCGTCGGAGGCATGCAGGTGAGCCCCGCCCTCAGCATCGTCGGATTCGTCATCATGCTGGCCGCCAGCGTCGTCGCGATCACCTCGTGGCGTCACGTCGGCGACGCCGCGGCGTCCAAGCCCTCAGTGCGTTCACCGCAAGGCGAAAAGGCCTTCATGGACAAGATGGAAGAGCGCTGGCGCCGTCGTCAGGACGAGGGCCAGTAACCCCCCGCGACACCGGTTCAGCCCTTCCACCACAACCCCCGCCACAGCGACCGCGGGAACAGCCGTCGCCACCACGGTGGCCGGCGAACCGCCTCGATGCCCGCCCGCACCCGCTCGACGTCGGCGCCCAGTTGCCCGACGTCGCCCAGCGACTCCGCGTACCGCGCGCGTTCCACCAGCACCGCCACCCGGCCCATCGCCGCCGCCGCGTCCGGGCCCAGGTCGTCGGCCACCCGGGTGCCGATCTGCCGAGGCGACCCCTGCGGCCACTCCGCCCCGGCGTCCCAGACCGTGTCGCGCACCTCCTCCCAGGCCGCGGCGACCGCCTGCCGCGGCTGTCGCACCACAAGTCGGCGGGTCCGTCGCAGCCGGCGCAGCAGCGCCGGGGTGACCCCGGCGGCGAGCGTGACCAGCAGCCCCGCCGCCGTCCAGCCCAGCCAGGTCAGGTCGGCCGCCACCGCCTCGGGCTCGGGCTCGTCGACGTTGGAGGTGGGCTCAGCGGTCGGCTCCTCGGTCTGCGCCGAGGGCGACGGGGTCGCGCTGGCGCTGGGCGTCGGTGCCTCCTCGGAGACCGGCAACGTGTAGGACGGTGGCGTGGCCACCCCCGGCGTCGGCTCGAAGGCGACCCAGCCCAGGGTGCCGAAGTACAGCTCCGGCCAGGCATGCATGTCGCGGATCGACACCTCCCAGCCGTCCCCGACCCGATCGCCCGGCAGGAACCCCACCGCGACCCGGGCCGGGATGCCGACCGCGCGGGCCAGCACCGCCATCGAGGTGGCGAACTGCTCGCAATAGCCGGTGCGGTCGTCGAACAGGAACCGGGTGAGCGCCTCGTAGCCCGAGCCCGGCGCCGGCTCGGTGCTGTAGCTGAACCGCGACGAGCGCAGCCACTGCTGAATCAGCAGCGCCTTCTGCCCGTCGGTGGCGGCGTCGGCGGTGATGTTCTGCGCCAGCTCACGGATCCGCTGCGGCAGGTCGTCGGGGACGGCCGCGGTGGTGGACCCGTCGACCGGATAGCCCGCGGCAGCGGCCCGCACCCGCTCACCGCTCGGCGTGGTGTCGATCACCGTCGCCTGGTAGCGCAGCGCGTTCGTGGCCTGCTTCTGGCCGGCCCCCGCCGCCAGCACACTCAGCGACTGCGGGTCGTGCCGCCACTGACCGGACGCCGTGAACGAGGCCGGCGCGTAGGGCAGCGGCAGCCACTCGCTGTTGAAGTCGCCGACCGTCACGTCGATCGAGTACCGCGGGCTGTCGGCCGGCGCTCCCTGGGGCGCCGGCAGGTTGCCCTCGAACAGGTCGATCGCGTTGAGGTGGAAGCCAGTGGCGTCGAAGGCGGGCAGCGAGGTGAGCCGCAGGTACACCCCGGTGCCGGTGCTGGTGGTGTAGTCGAGCACGGGCCGGTCCACGGGCATCTGCAGGTTGCGCCGCAGGTCGAGGCTCGGGTCGCCCATCTCGACCGGGCCCTGACCGCTGAACGGTGCGCCGCGCCCGGCGTCCAGCCCGGGGGTGAAGACGCCGGCCAGGCCGGCGACCAGCAGGCCCGACAGCAGCATGGCGCCGCCGCCCAGCAGCAGGCTCCAGCGTGAGCCGTCGGCGGCCTGGAAGCGCAGCGCGCGGTTGCGGTTGGCCGCCTCGGCGAGCAGCACTCCGACGTAACCGACGGCCAGCCACAGCAGCGGCCAGAAGGTCACCAGGGCGGGCAGGGCCAGCGCGGTGACGAGGTAGGGCACGGCCAGCGGCAGCAGCGTCCAGGCCGGATGGCCGTAGCCGACGGCGAGCTGGTCGGCCAGGAAGGCGAGCACCCCGATCGCAGCCACCGCGATCAGCCGGACGCCGGTGTTGGGCCCCATCGGCGCACTGGACAGCACCGTCCAGCGCAGCGCGTCCTGGACCAGGCCGGGCAACTGGCCCGGGCCGCTGACCCCGGACGCCGCACCGAGCACCGTCAGCGCGGCCAAGCCGGCGCCGGCCTGGAGCAGCCGGGCCGCCACGCCCGCACCGGCGACCCGCCGGGCGATGATGCCGGCCCCGCCGACGACGGCGATCAGCAGCAGCGAGTCGGAGAACAGCCGGCCGTCCTCGGTGATCGGCCCGAGGCCGGTCAGTGTCAGCGCGGTCGCCAGCATCACCGCCAGCCCCATCCGGTCGGTGTCCCTCACAGCGGCTCACCGTCCAGGGCGGACCAGGCCTCGGGGATGCGCAGCGACAGCGCATCGCCGACGACCCGCCAGCCGTTGGCGATCAGGATCTCGGCCGGGTCGGACTCGCCGGGATCGGCCGGGTGCAGCACGATCGCCCGGCACAGCCGCCCCTCGGGCCGCAGGTCGGTCAGGGCCACTGCGTCCGCCCGGGAGAGCCGGCCGAGGATCGCCACCAGCAGCTGGCCCCGGGCCCGCGAGCCGGTCGCCCCCGAGCGTTCCAGGCCGTCGCCGCCGGTCAGCCGGCTGTCGGTCAGGTGATCGAGCAGTGCCTCGCGCACGGTGTCGCCCTCGGCGGCCAGGGTGTGACCGTCGGCGTCGGCGAGATCGAGGTCGTAGCCGGCCTCCAGCAGGTGCACGCCGATGGACGCCGCCGCCGACACCGCCCACTCGAAGCTGGCGGCCGGACCGACGCCGGTGTGCGCAGCGCTGCGGTTGTCCAGCAGCACCAGCGCGCTGGGCTCCCAGGCGTGCTCCTCACGACGCACCATCAGCGTGCCGGTGTGGGCGGTGGAGGGCCAGTGGATGCGCCGCACCTCGTCGCGCGGCCGGTACTCGCGGATCAGGGCGTCGTCCGCGCCGAGCAGGCTGCTGCGGCGGTGGGCGGCGTCGCCGGTCAGGCCCGCCCCGGAGCCACGCAGCCGTTCGTCCAGCGGGTGGATCGCGGGGGTCACGGTGAGCAGGTCGCTGTGCGGCAACCGACGGTGGACGCCGGCGAGGCCGAGCGGGTCGGTGGTGCGCCAGTGGATCGGGCCGACCCGGTAGCGCCCGCGGACCACGGTGTCGAGCTGGTAGAAGTGCCTGCTGTGCAGCCGCCCCCAGCCCGAGGGCACGGCCAGCACGGCGCTGCCGTCGAGGTGGGCCGGCACGGTCTCCTCCACCACACTCCACGCCCCCAGCCCGACGCTGTCGCGGAGCAGGTCGAGTTGCACCCGCACCTGCGAGCCGGCGGGGACCCGTTCGGGCAGCAGCCGGCGGTGGGCCGCTGGGCGGCGCCCGGACAGCCAGGCCACGACGGCGCCGGCGACGACCAGTCCGAGCAGCAGGCCGCCGGGCCAGGCCAGCGCCTGCAGCCCGGTGGTGCCGGCCACGATCAGCAGCGCGACCGCGACCGTCGCCAGGCCAAGTCCCCGGGACGTCAGCCGGAGCATCGCCGGCCCCTGCCAGGCACCGGGTCAGTCCCGGTCCGGGATGGCGACGCTGTCGACCGCCGCCCGCACCACCTCGTCCGCCCCGCGACGAGCGAGCTGCGCGGCGGGGCTGAGCAGGATGCGGTGCGCCAGGGCCGGCACCGCCAGGGCCTGGATGTCGTCGGGGATCACGTAGTGCCTCCCCTCGAGCACTGCTCTGGCCTGACAAGCGCGGAGCAGTTGCAGGCCGGCCCGCGGCGATGCGCCGAGCCGGACGTCGGGGCTGCGCCGGGTGGCCTCGAGCACGGCCACCAGGTAGTCCTTGATCGCCCGGTGCGCATAGATCGAGCGGGCCGAGGCGGTGAGCGCGGCGACCGTCGCGACGTCGGTGACGGGGCGCAGCTCGGCGAGCGGGTCGCCGGCGCCGTGGTGGTCGAGCATCGCCACCTCGGCCGCGCGCACCGGATAGCCCATCGAGATCCGCAGGGTGAACCGGTCGCGCTGCGCCTCGGGAAGCGGGTAGGTGCCCTCCATCTCGATGGGGTTCTGGGTGGCGACCACCAGGAAGGGGTCGGGCAGCGGGTGGGTGACGCCGTCGACGGTGACCTGGCGCTCCTCCATCGCCTCGAGCAGGGCCGACTGGGTCTTGGGTGAGGCCCGGTTGATCTCGTCGCCGATCACCACGTTGGCGAAGACGCCGCCCGGCTTGAACTCGAACTCGCGCCGCTCGCCGTTGAAGATCGAGACGCCGGTGATGTCGCTGGGCAACAGGTCCGGGGTGAACTGGATGCGCTGGGCGGTGCCGTCGATCGAGCGGGCCAGCGCCTTCGCCAGCATCGTCTTCCCGACGCCCGGCACGTCCTCGATCAGCAGGTGCCCCGACGAGAACAGCGCCACCAGCGCCAGGTCGACGGCCTCGGGCTTTCCTTCGATCACCGTCTCGACGCCGGCGCGGATGTCCTCGGCGACGGCGCGCAGGTCGTCGACCTCGCTGCCCGCGCTGCGCTCCACGGTCCCCCCTCGTCGTCGGTTGCAGCAACCCTACCGGGCGGTGCTGGCAAGAACAGGGGTGATGAGGGGTGCCTCGGTGGAGGAAAGTGGAGTACAGTGGCGCTAAGTGGAGGACGAGTCGAAGGGGGGTCCCCGGTGTTCCTGGGCACCCACACCCCGAAGCTCGACGACAAGGGCCGCTTCTTCCTGCCCGCGAAGTTCCGAGAGGAGCTGACCGGGGGCCTGGTCATCACCCGGCAGCCTGACCGCTGCCTGGCGATCTTCACCCCGGCCGCCTACCAGGCGACCGCCGACAAGTTGATCGCGGGGTCGACGAGCCTGGCGAAGGTGCGCTCGGTCCAGCGCATGTTCGCCTCCGGCGCGGAGTCCTCCACCCCGGACAGCCAGGGTCGGATCACGGTTCCCGAGCATCTCCGCAACTACGCGGGGCTGCAGCGGGAGATCGTCGTGATCGGCGCGCTGGACCGGATCGAGGTCTGGGACGCCGAGACCTGGAACTCGTACGCGGACGCCAACGAGGAGGCCTACGCAGAGATGGACGAAGAGGTATTCGGCGCGGGGTGACCCGCACCGCGAAGCAACCGCCGCGTGCGGTGCGGCTTCAATCCGAGGGGCTCCGCCCCCTGGCGCACCTTCCCCGGTGCCAGGCGGCTCCCACGGATTGAAACCACAACGCACGCGACGCAGCCAGACGGGCTGGAAGGGGTCGAGATGGACGGGCAGGCCGCAGCGCACGTGCCGGTGATGCGTGACCGCATCGTCGAGCTGCTGAGCGTGCCGCTGCAGGCCCCCGGCGCCGGCTACGTCGACTGCACCCTTGGCCTGGGCGGCCATGCCGAGGCGATCCTCACCGCCTGCCCGCAAGCCACCCTGATCGGCATCGATCGCGACCGGCACGCGCTGGACGCCGCCGCCCGGCGGCTGGAGCGCTTCGGCGACCGGGTGGCGCTGTTCCAGGCCCGCTACGACGAGTTGCCCGAGGTGCTGGCCGAGGTCGGCCGGCCCCGTGTCCAGGCGATCCTGGCCGACCTCGGCCTGTCCTCGATGCAGATCGACACCACCGACCGCGGCTTCGCCTACCGCACCGACGCCCCGCTGGACATGCGGATGGACGACACCCAACTGCTGACCGCGGCGGAGCTGCTGAACACGGCGACGGCGTCCGAGCTGGCCACGATCCTGCGCCGTTTCGGCGAGGAACGGTTCGCCGACCGGATCGCCCGGCTGATCGTCGCCGAACGGACCGTCGAACCGTTCAGCGGGTCGGCCCGGCTGGTGCGGGTGATCGAGAGCGCCCTGCCGGCCGCCGCCCGGCACGCCGGCGGCGGCCATCCGGCCAAGCGGACCTTCCAGGCCCTGCGGATCGCCGTCAACGACGAACTGGTCGCGCTGGCCGGACTGCTGCCGGCAGCCATCGACGCCCTCGCCGGCGGCGGGCGGCTCGCCGTCCTGGCGTACCACTCCGGCGAGGACCGGCTCGTCAAGAACGCGTTGCGCGACGCAGCCACCGACCGCGCCCCCCGCGGGCTGCCGGCGGTGCCGGAGCAGCTGCGGGCCCGGCTGGTGCTGCTCACCCGGGGCGCCGAGCGTCCCACCCCCGACGAAGTACAGAGCAATCCGCGGGCCGCCTCGGCGAGGCTGCGCGCGGGCGAACGGATCGACGAGGTGGCCGCATGACAGCACTCCAGACCCCCAGGCGCTCGCCGCAGCAGCCCAAACGGCGAGAGTCGTTGCGTGAGGTGCCGCCGGTGAACCGGCGGATCGCCGGGGTGCCCTTCGTGCTCGGCCTGGGGGTGCTGCTCGCGATCGGAATGCTGGGACTGCTGCTGCTCAACACGGCCCTGCAGGAGCAGGCGTTCGCGGTGCGAGACCAGCAGAAGCAGGCCGACCTGCTCGGCTACCGGGTCTCCTCGCTCGAGTCGGAGGTGACCGAGGCACGCTCCAGCAGCCGGCTGGCGATCGAGGCGACGAAGCTGGGCATGGTGCCGAACCCCTATCCGGTCTACCTGTCGTTGCCCGCCGGCACCGTGATCGGCGACCCGACCACGATGACCGGCAACGAGGTGCCCGGCATCCGTTACCGCACCCCCGAGCAGCTGGAGAAGATCGCCAAGGCCCGTGAGAAGGCCGCCGCCAAGGCGGCCGCCGAGGCCAAGGCGAAGGCGAAGGCGGCCAGGGAGGCGAGGGCCGAGGCCGCCGCCGAGGCCAAGGCCAAGGCCGAGGCGGCCAAGAAGAAGGCCGCCGCGGCGAAGAAGAAGGCCGAGGAGTCGCGCACGAAGGCCGACGCGGCCAAGAAACAGGCCGAGCAGGACAAGAAGAAGAACGGGGAGCGCGGATGACGGCGAAGTCCAACGGCTCGCGGCGGCTTTCGAGACTGAGCCGGGCCAGGTTGCCGCTGGCTTCGCCGATCCGCCGGATGCGGGTGCTGCTGATCGCCATCGCGGTGGTGTTCTCGCTGTGCGCCGGACGCGCGCTGCAGGTTCAGGCCCTCGACGCCCGGACCTACGCCACCGAGGCCGCCGAGCAGATGCAGCAGACGGTCGACCTGCCGGCCCTGCGCGGCGACATTACCGACCGCTACGGCGACGTGCTGGCCTACACCGAGGCCACGGTGAACGTGATCGCCGACCCGATGACGGTCACCACCAACGGCAAGATGCACGTCGAGTCGATGACCACCAGGGACAAGGAGATCGCCGCCACTGCGCCGCAGAAGATCGCCGACATCCTGGTGCGGTACCTGGGCGGCAACCCGGAGGACTACCTGCCCCGGCTGACCAAAGCGGGCAGCTACCACCAGGTGATCCGCAAGGAGGTGCCGGCCGAGACGTTCGTCCAGATCCAGAACGAGATGACCGCGCAGGGCCTGATCGGGCTGCGGCGCGACGTCGCGCCCACCCGGCGCTACCCCAACGGTTCGCTCGCCTCGAACCTGATCGGCTGGGTGAACGAGGAGGGTGACGCCGCCGGCGGGCTGGAACTGTCCCTGGAGAAGCTGCTCAAGGGCACCGACGGCAAGGAGGTCTACGACTCCTCGCCCAACGGCAAGATCCCGCTCGGCAACAACGTGCTGATCCCCGCCCAGAACGGCCACGACTTCAGCCTCACCATCGACTCGACGATGCAGTTGATGGCCGAGCAGCGGGTGGCCACGGCGATCGCCGAGACCGGGGCCCAGGCGGCCGCGGTCATCGTCCAGGACGTCAAGACCGGTCAGGTGCTGGCGATGGCCAACGCCCCGTCCTTCGACAGCAACGATCCCGGCAAGGGCAATCTCGACGACATGGGCAACCGGGCCGTGATGAACGTCTACGAACCCGGCTCGGTGCAGAAGATCCTCACCTTCGCCGCCCTGATCGACTCGGGCACCGTCGACCCCGACGACAAGGTGAAGGTCCCCGGCTTCATCAAGCAGGACCAGTACAAGATCACCGACTGGTGGAACCACGGCACGATCACGCTGCGGGCGCGCGGCATCTTCGCCGAGTCGTCCAACGTGGGCACCATCGTGCTGGCCCGGAAGATGACCAAGGAGCAGCTGCACGCCTACTACTCCTCGTTCGGGCTGGGCCGGCGGACCAACGTCGGCATCGGTGGCGAGGCCACCGGCTACCTGCCCAAGGTGACCATGCCCGACTACACCCGCGACGGCATCGCCTTCGGCACCAGCCTGTCGGTCACCGCGCTGCAGAACGCCACCGCGGTCTCGGCGATCGTCAACGGCGGCGTCTACCACGCACCCTCGCTGATCGCCACCATGGACGGCAAGGCGTTCACCCCGTCCGGCCAGGACGCCACCCCGCACCGCGTCGTGTCGGAGGAGACCTCCGAGCAGGTCCGCTCGCTGATGGAGCAGCAGGCGCTGAACCAGAAGAGCGCGTCGTTCTCCATCGACGGGTACCGGATCGGCACCAAGACCGGCACCGCACGGCAGATCAGCGCCGATTGCGGTTGCTACAACGGCGAGTCGGTGGTGTCGACGGTCGGCGTCGCGCCGATCGACGACCCGCAGGTGCTGGTGTACGCGGTGGTGTGGAACCCGAAGAAGGGTGCCTCCGGCTCCACCGTCGCCGCGCCGATCATGCACGACGTGCTGCAGGTGGCGCTGCCTCGCTACGCCGTCGCCGCATCGACCACCAAGGGCACCAAGCTCCCGCTGAAGTAGGGTGAGGCATGGCTGAGCACACCGTCCGGCTGTCCGACCTCGGTGCGGCGGAGATCAGCGTCACGGGGGTCGCCCTCGACTCCCGCCAGGTGCGGGCCGGCGAGTTGTACGCCGCCCTGCCGGGGCAACACACGCACGGCGCCCGGTTCGCGGGCCAGGCCCTCGCGCGGGGTGCCGTGGCGGTGCTCACCGACGAGGAGGGCCGGCAACTGGTGCCCCCCGGCGTGCCGGTCATCGTGGTCGACGACCCCCGGGCCGCGCTGGCGTGGGTGGCCGCCGCCGCCAACGGTGAACCGGCCACCTCGATGCGGATGTTCGGGGTGACCGGCACCGCCGGCAAGACCAGCACCGTCTTCCTGCTGGACGCCGCGCTCGGCGCGCTGGGCGAGACTGTCGGCACGCTGGGCACGATCGGGTTCCGGCTCGGCGGGCGCCCGATCGAGCGCGACCGCAGCACGATCACCACCCCCGAGGCCCCCGACCTGCAGGAACTGCTCGCGCAGCTGCGGGACGCCGGCGCCACCAGCGTGGCGATGGAGGTGTCCTCGCACGCCCTGGCGCTGCGGCGGGTCGGCGGCATCACCTTCGACGTGGCCGGCTTCACCAACCTGGGCCGCGACCACCTCGACTTCCACCACGACCTCGAGGACTACTTCGCGGCCAAGAGCGAGCTGTTCCTGGACGGCCGGTCCCGCGCCTGTGTGGTCAACGTCGACGGCGAGTGGGGGGGCAGGCTGGCCGGACTGATCGGCGCCGAGGGCACCCCGCTGCTGACCGTCGGAACCGTGGGAGACGCGGCTGCCGACTTCCGCCTGTTGGCGTCCACCTCACGGGCGAGCGGCAGCGAGGTGCGTGCCGCCACCCCGGTCGGCGAGTTGAGCTTCACGGTCGGCCTGCCCGGTTCGTTCAACGCGGCCAACGCCCTGCTCGCCGCGGCGATGGTGCACGCCGCCGGGCTGGACGTCGAGCGCGCCGTCACCGGCTTCGCCACCGCCGCGGTGCCGGGCCGAATGCAGCCGGTCGCGCTGGGGAAGGGCGCGCCGCACGCCGTGGTCGACTTCGCCCACACGCCCGAGTCGGTCGCGGCCGCGCTGGCGGCCCTGCCGCAGCCCCGGATCGCGGTGCTCGGCGCGGGCGGCGACCGGGACCCGAGCAAACGGGGGCCGATGGGCGCCGCCGCCGCGGCCAACGCCGAGGTGGTGGTGGTCACCGACGACAACCCGCGCTCCGAACCTCCCGCCGCGATCAGGGCCGCCGTACTGGAGGGGGCGCGGGCCCAGGGCTCGGCCGAGGTGCTCGACGGCGGCGACCGCCGGTCCGCGATCGGGCTCGCGCTGGGCCGCGCGGGTGCGGACACCTGGGTGGCGGTGCTGGGCAAGGGACACGAGACGGGACAGGATGTGGGCGGCGTCATCAGCCCGTTCGAGGACGTGCAGGTGATCGCCGAGGAGTGGCGCAGACTGCGTGGGCTCGATCCTGGGGGGAGTGCGACCGGTGCGTGAACACACCATCCGGCAGGTGGCGGCGCTGGCGGGCGCCACCGGCGGCGACAGCGACGATCCGGCCGGCCCGGACGTGGTGGTCGATTCGCGGCTGGCCACGCCCGGCTCGGTGTTCGTGGCGTTGCCCGGCGAACGGGTCGACGGCCACGACTACCTGGCCGCCGCGGCCCAACGGGGAGCGGTGGCGGCGCTGTGCCTGCGGGCCACCGATGCGCCGCTGGCCCACCTGCTGGTGCCGGACGCCGTGGCCGCCCTGAGCGCGTTGGCCCGCGGGGTGGTCGCCGAAGCGAAGGCGTCCGGCCTGGAGTGCGTGGGGATCACCGGCTCGTCGGGCAAGACCAGCACCAAGGACCTGCTCGGCCAGGTGCTGGCGGCGCAGGCCCCGACGGTCAGCCCGAAGGGGTCGTTCAACAACGAGATCGGCGTGCCGCTGACGGCGCTGCGGATCGATGCCGGCACCCGTTACCTGGTCAGCGAGTTCGGGGCCCGGGGCGGCGGGCACATCACCTGGCTGAGTGGCATCGTGCCGCCCGACGTGGGCGTCGTGCTCAACGTGGGCCACGCCCACCTGGGCGAGTTCGGCTCGGTGGCGGGCATCGCGCAGGCCAAGGGCGAGCTGGTCGAGGCCGTGCCGGCAACAGGCTGGGCGGTGCTCAACGCCGACGATCCGCTGGTGCTGGGCATGGCGCCGCGGACCACCGCGCGGCTGGCGACCTTCGCGGCGTCCGGCCGGCCGGGACCGGGCGAGCTGCGGGTGTGGGCCGAGTCCGTCACCGCCGACGAGCTGCAGCGGCACTCGTTCGTGCTGCGCAGCGCCGGCGCGGTCGAGGCGGCCGAGCCGGTCAGTTTGCAGGGCGCCGGCTCCCACCAGGTCGCCAACGCGCTGGCCGCCGCGACCGCCGCGCTGGCCCTCGGCCTGCCACCCGCGGTGGTGGCCGGGGCGCTCACCGGTGCGGTGGCCCAGTCCCAGTGGCGGATGCAGCTGATGCCGCGCCCCGACGGCGTCCTGGTGGTCAACGACAGCTACAACGCGAACCCCGATTCGATGCGGGCCGCGCTGACCACCGTGGCCGGCATGCGGCGTCCGGGTGGGCGCGTGGTGGCGGTCCTCGGCGACATGCTCGAACTCGGGCCGGACGCGGCGGCCGAGCACCGCGAGCTGGGTCGCCTGGCCGCAGGGCTCGGGTTCGTCGTGGTCGCCATCGGCGACTTCGCCGAGGCGATCGCCGAGGGCGTTCGGATGGCCTCCGGCAGCGTCCGGGTGGTCGCCGATCGGGACGCGGCGGTTGCGGTGGCGGGGGCCGATCTGGAAGCGTCCGATGTTGTGGTGGTGAAGGCATCGCGCGGGCTCGCGCTGGAGGTGGTCGCCGACGCGTTGGCGTCGGGTCCGGACGCCGGGGCGGGTGAACGCCGATGAGGACCATCCTGCTGGGCGGCGGCCTGGCCCTGGTGGGGACCCTGTTCGGCACCCGCTTCGCGATCAAGGTACTGGTCAAGAACGGTTACGGGCAGTTCATCCGCGACGACGGCCCGACGGCCCATCACACCAAGCGCGGCACCCCGACGATGGGCGGCATCGTCATCATCGGGGCCGTCATCTTCGGCTACACGCTGGCCCACCTGATCACCTGGTCCCCGCCCACGGCGTCCGGGATCCTGGTGCTGTACCTGGTCGCCGGGCTCGGCCTGGTCGGCTTCGCCGACGACTGGACGAAGATCTCCAAGGCGCGCTCGCTCGGCCTGACCAGCTGGGCGAAGCTGGCCGGGCAGGGCGCGGTCGCAGTCTCGTTCAGCATCCTCGCCTTCCAGTTCCCCAACGCCCAGGGTCTGACCCCGGCCAGCCCCGCCATCTCGTTCCTGCGCGACATCCACTGGCTGCAGTTGCCGATCTGGCTCGCGGTGCTCTGGCTGGTGCTGCTGATCGCCTCGTGGTCGAACGCGGCCAACCTGGCCGACGGGCTGGACGGCCTCGCCACCGGCGCCGCCACGATGGTGTTCGCCGCCTACGCGGTGGTGAACCTGTGGCAGAGCAACCAGTCCTGTTCGACGTCGTCGACCGCCGGCCCGCAGTGCTACTGGGTGCGCGACCCCAGTGATCTCGCGGTGGTGTCGCTGGCCCTGGCGGGGGCCTGTTTCGGCTTCCTGTGGTGGAACGCCAGCCCGGCCAAGATCTTCATGGGCGACACCGGTTCGCTGGCCATCGGTGGCGGCTTCGCCGCGCTGTCCATCTTCACCCGCACCGAACTGCTGATGCTGATCATCGCCGGTCTGTTCCTGGTGATCACGCTGTCGGTGGTGCTGCAGGTCGGCTGGTTCAAGCTCACCAAGGGCAAGCGCCTGTTCAAGATGGCCCCGCTGCAGCACCATTTCGAGCTGCTCGGCTGGGCCGAGATCACCATCGTGATCAGGTTCTGGATCTTCTGCGGGCTGTGCGTTGCGCTCGGGCTTGGCATCTTTTACGGCGAATGGACGGTGGGGTTGCCGTGATCGACTGGCTGCCGGAGGCCACGCGGCTGTCGCCGTGGCCCCGGGCCACGGTGGTGGTGGCCGGGCTGGCGGCGTCCGGTTACGCGGCGGCCGACGGGCTGCTCGAACTGGGCGCCCGGGTCGTGGTGCTCGACGAGGCCGACACGCCGGCCAACCGCGAGAAGGCCACCATCCTGGAGACACTGGACGCCACCGTCCGGCTCGGCGCCGGGGTCACGGCCACGCTGCCGCCCGAGGCCGACCTGCTGGTGGTGTCGCCGGGCTGGCGGCCCACCGCGCCGCTGCTCGCCCAGGCGCGTCGCCGCGGGGTGCCGATCTGGGGTGAGGTCGAACTGGCCTGGCGGATGATGCAACCCGACCGGGTGGTGCCCTGGCTGGCCGTCACCGGCACCAACGGCAAGACGACCACGGTGAACATGCTCGAGGCGATGCTGGTCTCGGCCGGGTTGACCACCACGGCGGTCGGCAACGTCGGTCGTCCGATCGTCGAGGCGGTGCTGGACGAGGTGGCCTACGACGTGCTGGCCGTCGAACTCTCCAGCTTCCAGCTGCACGCCACCAACTCGCTGGCCCTGCATTCGGCGGCGGTGCTCAACCTGCACCCCGACCACCTGGAGTGGTACGCCGACCCGTCGTCGTGGGACAGCGACGCCCCCGACGCGATGGCCGCCTACGCCCGCGACAAGGCCCTGATCTTCGAGCGGGTGACCCACAGCTGCGTGTACAACGTCGCCGACGAGGCCACCCTGCACATGGTCGAGGACGCCGAGGTGACCGAGGGTGCCCGCGCCATCGGCTTCACCCTCGGCATTCCCGCGGTCGGCCAGCTCGGTGTCGTCGACGACCTCCTGGTCGACCGGGCGTTCGTGCCGCAGCGCCGCGATTCGGCACTCGAGCTGGCGAAGCTGTCGGACGTGCGGCCCTACGCCCCGCACAACGTCGAGAACGCGTTGGCCGCCGCCGCGCTGGCCCGGTCGTTCGGGGTGCCGGCCACCGCCGTGCGCGACGGGCTGCGGCACCTCGAGCTGGGTGACCACCGGATCCAGACCGTGGCGCAGGGTGACGGTGTGCGTTGGGTCGACGACTCCAAG
This sequence comes from Micropruina sonneratiae, assembly GCF_025972045.1. Classification (GTDB taxonomy): domain Bacteria; phylum Actinomycetota; class Actinomycetes; order Propionibacteriales; family Propionibacteriaceae; genus Micropruina; species Micropruina sonneratiae. The sequence continues at coordinate 771,969 of NZ_JAPDHX010000001.1, forward strand.
GCGACGAATCCGCACGCCGCCGCATCCTCGCTGCGCGCCTTCGACTCGATCGTGTGGATCGCGGGCGGGCAGGCCAAGGGCACCACCTTCGACGAGTTGGTCGAGACCTACGCCGGCAAGCTCCGTGCGGCGGTGCTGCTGGGTGTCGACCGGGCGGTGATCGCCGATGCACTCGCCCGACACGCGCCCCAGATCCCCGTGACGGTGATCGATTCCCCCGACACTGGAGCGATGGCGCAGGCGGTCACGGCCGCACACGCCTACGCCCGGCCGGGCGACGTGGTGCTGTTGGCACCGGGTTGCGCCAGCCGGGACATGTTCACCGGGTACGACGCCCGGGGTGCCGCATTCGCCCGGGCCGCCCGGGAGATCACCGGAGCCGAGGAGAAGGGCTGAGACACCGTGGCGATCCTTTCTTCCCCGCTGGATCGTAGGCAGGCGACGAAAGGTGCGACACGGCGTCCCCGGGCCACCCTGATCGCGGACGCGCTGGCCCACCCGCGCGCCAGCTTCTACCTGGTCCTGGTGCCGACGGTGCTGCTGTTGGCGCTGGGCATGATGATGGTCCTGTCGGCCTCCAGCGTGCTGGGCAGCGTCCGGTTCGACGACGCCTACTACTTCGTCAAGCGGCAGGTGTTCTTCCTGGCCGTCGGCGGCGTCGCGGCGCTGCTGCTCTCCCGCTTCAGTCCGAAGTCGTTGAAGATCCTCGGCTGGGTCCTGGTGCTGGCCGCCCTGGGGCTGCAGATCCTGACCTTCACCCCGCTGGGCTGGGGCGAGGCGAAGGGGAACCGCAACTGGGTGCAGTTCGGCACGTCGTTCTTCCGCGTCCAGCCCTCCGAGCTGGCGAAGCTGGCGATCATCGTCTGGGGCGCCGACCTGCTGGCCCGCAAGCAGAAGTTGCTCGACCAGCCCAAGCATCTGCTGGTGCCGTTCGTGCCGGTCTCGGCACTGCTGATCGGCCTGGTCGTGCTGCAGCACGACCTGGGCACCGGCATGATCATGGGCGCCATCGTCGTGACGATGCTGTGGTACGTGGGCGCGTCCTGGAAGCTGCTGGCCGGCATCGGTCTGTCGGTGGTGGTCGCGGTGATCGGCCTGGTGGTCAGCTCGGGCAACCGGATGGACCGGATCGCGGGGTTCTTCAACTCCGACCACGACACCATGGGCGTCAACATGCAGCCGCTGCGCGGCATCTTCGCGCTCGCCTCCGGCGGCTGGTGGGGGCTCGGTCTGGGCGCCTCCCGGCAGAAGTGGGGGTCGCTGGCCGAGGCGCACACCGACTACGTGCTGGCGATCGTCGGTGAGGAACTCGGGCTGGTCGGCACCGTGGTCGTGCTGTCGCTGTTCCTGGTGCTGGGCTATGCCGGCTTCCGCATCGCACTGCGCTCCGACTTCGCCTTCTGCCGCTACTTGTCGGCCGGCATCACCTCCTGGCTGATGATCCAGGCGCTGGTGAACATCATGGTGGTGCTGAGGCTGATCCCGGTGCTGGGCGTCACCCTGCCGTTGTTGTCCTACGGCGGATCGGGACTGATGGCGAACCTGGCGGCCATCGGCATGCTGCTGGCCTGCGCCAAGCTCGAGCCGGACGCCCGTAGGCTGGCCCAACGCAGCAAGCGCAAGGGCGGGAAGGCCGTGACCGTGGTCGAGTCCCGCCGCGCCTAGGAGGACCATGGCTCACGTCGTGCTGGCCGGTGGCGGCACCGCCGGGCACACTTCCCCCCTGATCGCCACCGCCGAACGCATCGCCGAGGCCGACCCGTCCGGCACCCTGGCGGCGGTCGGCACCGCCCGGGGGCTCGAGACCACCGTCGTCCCGGCCGCCGGGCTCCGGCTGGAACTCATCCCTCCGGTGCCGCTGCCCCGTTCGCTCACCCCGGAACTGCTGGCCGTGCCCTGGCGGCTGGTCCAGTCGGTGCGGCAGGCGCGCCGCATCCTGCGCCAGGAGGCTGCGGACGTCGCCGTCGGGTTCGGCGGCTACGTGTCGCTGCCGGTGTACCTGGCGGCGCGCAGCCTGGGCATACCGGTCGTCATCCACGAGCAGAACGCCCTGCCCGGGCTGGCCAACAAGGTCGCCGCCCGGTTCGCGAAGCTGGTGGCGGTGTCGTTCCCGGACACGCCGCTGGCCGGCGCGGAGTACTTCGGGCTGCCGGTGCGCCGCGGCATCGCCGAACTCGACGTCGACGGGCGACGCGCCGCCGCGCGGACCGGGTTCGGCCTCGACGCCGATCGGCCCACCCTGCTGGTCTCGGGCGGCTCCCAGGGTGCGTTGAGCATCAACACGGCCACGCTGGGCGCCCGCGCGGCGCTGCTGGCGGCCGGCATCCAGATCCTGCACGTGCTCGGGCCGAAGAACATCACCGAAACCGACGTGGTGGTCACCGACGACACCACCGGCGCCCGCTACGTGCCGGTCGGTTACGTCGAGGCGATGGAGGACGCCTACGCGGCCGCAGACGCGATGGTGGGGCGCTCGGGTGCGGGCACCGTGATGGAGACCGCCACCGTCGGCCTGCCGGTGATCTTCGTGCCGCTGCCGCACGGCAACGGCGAACAGGCTCGCAACGCCACCTTCCTGGTCGCCGGCGGGGCCGGCGTCCTCGTCGACAACGCCGACTTCGGCGCCGACCGGATGCGCAGCGAGGTGCTCGCCCTGTTCGACGACCCCGAACGGCTGCCGGCGATGCGGGCCGCGGGCCGGGCTCTGGTGCCGCCGGACGCCGCCGGCCGATTGGCGGCGCGCGTGCTGCAGATCGCGGAGCGGTCCTGAGATGGCGCTCGTCGAGCCCGTCCCGCTGGTCGAGGTGGACGCCCTGGGCGGCGTCCACTTCATCGCGGTGGGTGGAGCCGGGATGAGCGGCATCGCCGCCGCGTACGTCGCGCGCGGCGTCGCCGTCAGCGGCAGCGACCAGGCCGACTCCGGGAACCTGCGGCAGCTGGCCGCCGAGGGGATCGCCGTGCACGTCGGCCACGACCCGGCCCAGCTCGGCACGGCGGGCACCGTGGTGGTGTCCTCCGCGGTTCGCGAGACCAACGTCGAGCTTGCCGAGGCGCGGCGCCGGGGCCTGCGGGTGTGGCATCGCAGTGCCGCGCTGGGGGCGCTGATGCTGGGCCGGCGCGGGGTGGCGATCAGCGGCACCCACGGCAAGACCACCACCACCGGGATGACCGCCGAGGTGCTCACCGCGGTCGGCGCCGACCCGTCCTACGTGATCGGCTCACCGTTGGCGAGCACCGGGCACAGCTCGCACCTGGGCGCGGGGGAGGCGTTCGTCGTCGAGGCGGACGAGTCCGACGGCTCGTTCCTGCAGTACCCCGCCGAGGTGGTGGCGATCACCAACATCGAGGCCGACCACCTGGACAACTGGGGCACCGCCGAGGCGTACTTCGACGGCTTCGCCGCCCTGGTGCGGCAACCGGGGGTGCGCACCGTGGTGCTGTCCGCCGACGACCCGGGCACCCGGGCGCTGCGTGGGCACGCCGAGGGCGACGGACGCCGGGTGGTCACCTTCGGCGAATCCCCGGACGCCGAGGTGCGGCTCACCGACCTGGTGGTCGACGTGCCCGGCGCCTCGGCAACCCTGCACGCGCCCGGCGACACCGGCGCGCTGCGACTGGCCGTGCCGGGCCGGTACAACCTGCACAACGCCGCCGCCGCGTACGCGATCGGCCGGGCGCTGGGCCTGGACGGCGCGCAGCTGCGGGCCGCGGCGCTGCGGTTCCACGGCACCCACCGCCGGTTCAGCTTCGTCGGCGAGCTGGGCGGTGCCCGGCTCTACGACGACTACGCCCACCACCCGACGGAGGTGCGGGCTCTGCTGGCCGCGGCCCGGCCGCTGGCCGGGGCGGGTCGCCTGGTGGCGTGCTTCCAGCCGCACCTGTTCAGCCGGACCCGCGACTTCGCGGTCGAGTTCGGCGCCGCCCTGGCCGCCGCCGACGAGGTGATCGTGCTCGACGTGTATCCCGCCCGCGAGGACCCGATCCCGGGTGTGACCGGCGCCCTGGTCGCCGACGCGGCCCGGGCGGCGGGGGCCGCGTCGGTGCACTACGTCGCCGACAGGGCGGACGCCCCGCGCGTCCTGGCCGGACTGCTCCGCCCCGGCGACCTCGCGCTGACCATCGGCGCCGGTGACGTCACCGCCGTCGGTCCGGCCGCGCTGGAGGTGACGCGATGACGGCGACCGGCGTCCGTGATGCCACCGGACGGATCGACCTGCGACGCCGGCAGGGCCGGCGCCGGCGTGGGCTGCTGGCGCTGCTGTTCGCCGGGGTGATTGCGCTGATCGGCGGCCTGGGTTGGCTGGTGCTGGGCTCCGACGTGCTCGGCGTGAAGGCCGTCGAGGTGCAGGGCAGCACGCTGGTGTCGGCCGACCGGGTCCGCGAACTCGCCGCCGTGCCGGCGGGCGTCCCGCTGGCCACCCTCGACCTGGACGCCGTGGCCGAGCGGGTGGCCGGCCTGCCGTCGGTCGAGCGGGTCAGCGTGGCCCGGCAGTGGCCCAACACGGTCGGCATCACGATCACCGAGCGCACCGCCCTGATCGCTGTCGAGACCCCGGGCGGCTACTGGCTGGCCGACGCTTCGGGCGTGGTCTTCGACTCGGCCACGAAGCCGCCCAAGGGGCTGGTGGTGGCCCGGGTGGCGTCCGGCGACCAGCGGCTGATCCGCGACCTGGGCACCGTCACCGGGGCACTCCCGGCGGCCCTGCGCGCGAAGGTCCAGCGGGCCGCCGCGCAGAGCGCCGACGACATCACCCTCACGCTCAGCGGAGGTGCGACGGTGGTCTGGGGCGGGGCCGAGCAGTCGGAGCTGAAGGCCCAGGTGCTGGCGGTGCTGATGAAGACCGAGGCCCGTGTCTACGACGTGTCGGCGCCGTCCCATCCGACCACCCGGTGAGGGCTCCCGGACAACCCTGAAGTAGTACTTGAGGGACGCGCCGAGGGGAGTGGCCGCGTTGGACGCGAGTGTTCGCCGCTGCGTAGCCTGTCATTCGACGTGAGTGAGTTGCCTTCCCCGTGGTCTACACCGCAACTTGAGACTTGTTGTCGGCAACAGCAGAAGCGCTATTGAGGTGGGAATCTTCGTGGGCAGTGCATCCCAGAATTACCTGGCGGTCATCAAGGTCGTCGGCGTCGGCGGTGGCGGGGTCAACGCCGTCAACCGGATGATCGAATCGGGTCTGCGGGGCGTCGAGTTCATCGCCGTCAACACCGACGCCCAGGCGTTGCTGATGAGCGACGCCGATGTCAAGCTCGACATCGGCCGCGACCTGACCCGCGGGCTCGGCGCCGGTGCCGACCCCGACAAGGGCCGGCAGGCCGCCGAAGACCACTCCGACGAGATCGAAGAGGTGCTCAAAGGCGCCGACATGGTCTTCGTCACCGCCGGCGAGGGCGGCGGCACCGGCACCGGCGGCGCGCCGGTGGTGGCCCGCATCGCCCGCTCGCTGGGCGCGCTGACCATCGGCGTGGTGACCCGCCCGTTCAGCTTCGAGGGCAAGCGCCGGGCCACCCAGGCCGAGAACGGCATCGCGGGCCTGCGCGAAGAGGTCGACACCCTGATCGTCATCCCCAACGACAAGCTGCTGGAGATGACCGACCACCAGGTGGCGATCCTGGACGCCTTCAAGCAGGCCGACCAGGTGCTCATGCAGGGCGTGTCCGGCATCACCGACCTGATCACCACCCCGGGCTTGATCAACCTCGACTTCGCCGACGTGAAGGCCGTGATGAGCAACGCCGGTTCGGCGCTGATGGGCATCGGCTCGGCCCGCGGCGAGGACCGCGCCCGGGCGGCGGCCGAGATGGCGGTCAGCTCGCCGTTGCTCGAGGCCAGCATCGAGGGCGCGCACGGCGTGCTGCTCTCTATCGCCGGTGGCTCCGACCTGGGCCTGTTCGAGGTCTCGGCGGCCGCCAACCTGATCGAGGAGGCGGCCCATGAGGACGCCAACATCATCTTCGGCACGGTGATCGACGACGCCCTGGGCGACGAGGTCCGGGTCACCGTGATCGCCGCCGGCTTCGACGGCGGCCAGCCGCCGCGGCGCCAGCCCGGGATCACCCGGGCGCCCGACCTGCGGCAGTCCCGGCCGACCGGGCCCGCGCCGGCCGGACGGCCCGATCCGGCGCCGGGCCAGCCCGCTCAGCAGCAGCCGGCCGCACCGGCCTCCGAGCCGGCCCAGCAGCAGCGTCCGACCCAGGCCGAACGGCCGTCCATGTTCGCACCGCGGCCCGCGGCGCCGGCCCCCGACGACGACCTGGATGTGCCCGACTTCCTGAAGTGAGCCCACCCTCCGACGATGTACCACTTCCTGCGTGACCCCGGCGCCGACGGCGTCGGGGTCGCGTTTTCGGACGCCGTGGCGGCCGACGGCTCGGTGCTCAGCCTGGGCGGTGCGCACGGCGCGGCGGGGCGTCCGCCGGGGATCGCCACCGTCGAGGCGGCGCTGGGCGTGCCGCTGGCCGTGGTCCGGCAGGTGCACGGCACCGACGTGGCGGTCGTCGGCGGGGTCGACGACCTTCCCGAGGTGGCGACGCGCAGCGCCGACGCGCTGCTGACCACCGCGTCCGGCGTCGGGCTGGCGGTCCGGGTCGCCGACTGCGTGCCGGTGCTGCTGGCCGACGCCGGCGCCGGCGTGGTCGCGGCCGCGCACGCCGGCCGGGTGGGGCTGGCCGCCGGGGTGCTGCAGGCAACCGTGCGGGCCATGCGGGACGCCGGGGCGGCGACGATCACCGGGTGGATCGGCCCGCACATCTGCGGCCGCTGCTACGAGGTGCCAGAGGCGATGGCCGACGAGGTGGACGCCGCAGTGCCCGGCACGCGCTCGGTCACCTCCTGGGGGACGCCGTCGCTCGACCTGGCCGCCGGGGCGCGGGCGGTGCTGGCCGGGCTGGGCGTGGAGGCGGCCACGGTGGGCGGCTGCACACTGGAGGACCGCTCGCTGCACTCCCACCGCCGGGACGCCGCGGCGTCCGGGCGGCAGGCCGGGATCATCTGGCTGGACGGCGCGTGTCGGCCAACCTAGCCGGGGGACCGCCTGCCACCATGGGTTAGGTTGCAGCAACTCGGCAGGACGACAAGGGGTTTGAGATGGCTGACGCACTGAAGAAGGCGGCCGTGTGGCTCGGGCTGGTTTCCGACAACGACTACGCCCAGTACGAGTCGGGCGCCGAAGACGTCACCCAGGAGGTGCCCACCGACGACCGGCAGCGCGCCACGTCGGCGCAGCCCGCCGTCCCGCGCGCCACCCCGGCGACCCCGGTGCCGGCCACCGCTGCGGCGACCGTGACCGAGCTGGAGTCGCGGCGTCCGGCCTCGCCCGCCCCGCGCACCGCCGACATCAGCCGGATCATCACCGTGCATCCGCGCACCTACAACGAGGCCCGCACGATCGGTGAGAACTTCCGCGACGGCGTCCCGGTGATCATGAACCTCAGCGACATGGAGGACGTGGACGCCAAGCGACTGGTCGATTTCGCCGCCGGACTGATCTTCGGACTGCATGGCAGTATTGAACGCATCACCAGCAAGGTGTTCCTGCTCTCGCCGCACAACGTCAACGTGACCGCCGAGGACAAGGAACGCATCGCCGGGGGGTTCTACAACCAGAGTTGAGTGGGGGAGCGCACGTGCAGTTCGTCGGTTTGGTCCTGTGGTACGTGCTGTGGGCATACCTGGCCGTCCTGATGGTGCGTGCCGTGCTGTCCTTCGTGCCCCTGTTCGTCCGCGACTGGCAGCCGCGCGGCGTCATGCTCGTGGTCGCCGAGTTCGTCTACACCCTCACCGACCCGCCGCTGCGCTTCATGCGCAAGCTGATCCCGCCGCTGCGGATCGGCTCCACCAGCTGGGATCTCGGCTTCCTGGTGCTGTTCATCGGACTGTCGTTCCTGCAGCGGCTGATCCCGGTGATCTTCTTCTGAGCCTCCTCGTTGGGGCTTTGTGCCGCCCACCGGGCAACGGCTAGCCTGGCGTGCGGTTGATCCATCCGTTCCGACACGAGGTGAAGCATGACCCTGACCCTGGAGCAGGTCCGCAAGACCAGGTTCCACCTGGCCCGTCGCAACGGGTACGAGCCGGTGGACGTCGACAACTTCGTCGACAAGGTCGAGGTCACCCTCGCCCAGCTGGGCGAGGAGAACGACAGCCTGAAGAAGCAGGTGGATGCCCTGACCGCCGGCGGCGACGAGCCGAGCGCCCCCGCCGCCGACACCGCGGCCGCCGAGACCTCCGGTGCCGACACCGCTGAGCTCGACACGCTGCGGCGCCAACTGGACGAGTCGCACGCCGAGGTCGAGCGGCTGCGAGGCGAGCTCGACGGCAAGGGCCGCGAACTCGCCGGGGTGCAGGGTGAACTCGAGACCGCGCGCGGGGCCTTGTCCGAGGGCGACCAGGGCGAACTGGTGGCCAAGCTGCAGGCCGAACTGGACGCGGCCCGCAACGAGCTCGACCAGGTCAAGGCCGAGATCGCCGGACGGGACGAGAAGCTCGCCCAGTTGACCGCCGACCTCGAGACGGCCAGGGCCGCCCAGGAGGAGCGCACCAGCAAGGTCGAGAACATCGTCGTCACCGCCGCCCCGGACGCCGCACCCGCCGTCACCAAGCTGCTGCAGATGGCCACCGAGCAGGCCGAGCGGCTGGTCGGCGAGGCCGAGACCGAGGCCGAGGAGCTGCGCAGCACCGCCCGGGCCGAGGCCGACCGGGTCACCGCCGAGGCTTCCGGCAAGGCCGACGCCGCCGTCGAGGAGGCGTCCGCCAAGGCCCACGAGGCGCTCGCGTCGGCCCGCACCCGCGCCGAGGAGATCGAGACGCAGGCCCGCACCGCGGCCGACTCGGTGACCGGTGAGGCTCAGGCCAGGGCCGAGGCGCTGCACGCCGAGATCGACGGCCGGCGGACCGAGTTGATCAAGGCTCTCGAGGGCGAGCGCGACGAGTTGCGCGGCAAGGTCGAGCAGCTCCGATCGTTCGAGGACCGCTACCGGCAGAGCCTCACCAGCCAGTTGCAGGCGCACCTGGACTCGCTGTCCGGGAAGGCCGAACCCGACGATGCTCCGGAGGTTCTCCAGGAGCATGCGCAGGCGTCCGCGACCCCCCGGCTGGACGCCTTGCTCAACGAGCAGAACTGAGTCCTGGCAGGGCCTTCGACGGCGTCGGCGCAGGTGGTACTGTTCCCGCTCGTACCGTCACCCCGAAGGAGCGCCCCATGTCAACGGCTCGCAGGACGGGTCCCATGGTCAAGGGGCCGGAAGCCATTCCCGTCGCCGACGGAGAGGACCCGTGGACGGCGGAGGAACTCGAGGAGCAGCGCGACGAGCTGACCGGTGAGATCGCGCGCCTGCAGCGGGCGATCAGTATCGCGCAGGCGGGCCTGAAGGATCTGTTCTCGGACGGCAGCGAGGGCGCGGGCCGGGACTCCGCCGATGTGGGGACCTCGAACTTCGAGCGGGACCAGGAGATGTCGCTGGCGGCCAACGCCCGCGAAATGCTTGAGCAGGCGCAACTGGCCCTGCGCTTGTTCGACGCAGGGGAGTATGGAAAGTGCGAATCGTGCGGCAGGCCGATCGGCAAGGACCGGCTGCAGGTGTTCCCGAGGGCGACGCTGTGCATGCCGTGCAAGCAGCGGGAGGAACGGCGGTAGCCGGCGCCGGCCGCCGCTACGCCGCGGTGGCGGTGGGCCTGGGCGTCCTGGGTTTCCTGGCCGACTGGCTGACCAAACGGTGGGCGCTGTCCGCGCTGTCCGATTCGACCTCCGTGCCGGTCATCCCGGGCCAGCTCTACCTGCGCCTGGTGCGCAACCCTGGCGCCGCCTTCAGCATGGGGGAGAGTTTCACCGTCGTGCTGACCTGCCTGGCCATCGCCGCGCTGGGCTTCCTGCTGCTGTGGATGGTTCCGCGCGTCAAGCACGGCGGCTGGGCGGTCGCCACCGGCCTGCTGCTGGCGGGGGTGTCGGGCAACCTGTTCGACCGGCTGTTCCGTGAGCCGGGCGCCTTCCACGGCCACGTGATCGACTTCCTGCAGGTGCCCTGGTTCGCGGTCTTCAACGTCGCCGACATCTGGATCACCTTCGCTGCCGTCACGGTCATCTGGCTGACCATGATCACCGGGGTCAACCTGGCCGGCGAGAAGGTCGACCGACCCGGCCGGGACACCCCACCCGCGCAGCCGTGAGCGTCCTGCTGGTGCCGGACGGCCTGGCCGGGCAGCGCCTCGACGCCGCGGCCGCCCGGATGACCGGACTGTCCCGCAGCCGGGTCGAGGAGTTGATCGGCACCGGCCACGTCCTGCTCGACGGGCAGCCGGCCACCAAGTCGACCAGGGTGAGCGGCGGCGAGCTGCTGGAGGTGACGATCCCCAGTGGCGGGCGGTCGGTCCAGGTCACGCCGCGCGAGGTCGCCGGGGTCCGGATCGTGCACGACGACGCCGACATCGTGGTGGTGGACAAGCCCGCCGGCGTCGCCGCTCACCCCTCACTGGGCTGGGACGGGCCGTCGGTCACCGAACACCTGGCGGCGGCCGGTTTCCGGATCTCCACCTCGGGTGCGGCCGAGCGGCAGGGCGTCGTGCAGCGGCTCGACGTCGGCACCTCCGGGCTGATGGTGGTGGCCAAGAGCGAACGCGCCTACACACTGCTCAAGCGCGCCTTCCGGGACCGGACGGTCGACAAGGTCTACCACACGCTGGTCCAGGGCTTCCCGGACCCGCACGTCGGCACCATCGACGCCCCGATCGGACGCCACCCGGGCCACGACTGGAAGATGGCGATCATCGACGGCGGCCGGCACAGCGTCACCCACTACGACACCCTGGAGGTGTTCCGCGGAGCCACCCTGCTCGAGGTGCACCTGGAGACCGGCCGGACCCACCAGATCCGGGTGCACATGCAGGCCATCGGCCACCCGTGCGTGGGCGACCCGCTGTACGGCGGCGATCCGGTGCTCGCCGCCCGGCTGGGCCTGGACCGACAGTGGCTGCACGCCGTCGAACTCGGCTTCGAGCACCCGGGCACCGGTGAACAGGTGCGGTTCAGCTCGCCCTATCCGGCCGACCTGGCACACGCGCTGGAGTATTTCGGCGAGGGTTGAATACCGATACGTCACGCCGCCGCAGCAGGATCGTCACATGGGTCCGGTAGTGTCGCTGCGTGCGTAGAGCGAAAATTGTTGCAACCCTCGGGCCCTCAACGGACACCCTCGAGAAGGTGAAAGGACTGCTGGACGCCGGTGTGAACGTGGTGCGCCTCAACATGTCGCACGGCGACCACCAGGAGCACATGCGCCGGCTGCAGTTGGTCCGGGACGCCTCCCACGACGTGGGTCGTCCGGTCGGGGTGTTCGCCGACCTGCAGGGCCCGAAGATCCGGTTGCAGCGCTTCGAGAACGACTTCGCCGTCCTCGAGCCCGGCCAGACGTTCATCATCACCACCGACGACGTGCTGGGCACGGCCGAGCGGGCGTCCACCACCCTGAAGAGCCTGACCCGCGACGTCCAGCCCGGCGACCACGTGCTGATCGACGACGGCAAGGTGCACCTGCGGGCCGTCGAGGTGACCGACACCGACGTGGTGACCGAGGTGATCGTCGGCGGCCGGGTGTCGAACAACAAGGGCATCAACCTGCCGGGTGTGGCGGTCTCGGTGCCGGCGCTCAGTGAGAAGGACGCCCACGACCTGCGCTGGGCCCTGCGGCACGGCGTCGACATGGTGGCGCTGTCGTTCGTCCGCAGCGCCTCCGACTACGACCGGGTGCGGGAGGTGATGGACTCGGAGGATCGGCACGTCCCGGTGATCGCCAAGATCGAGAAGCCGCAGGCGGTCGAGAACCTGCAGGAGATCGTCGACACCTTCGACGCGCTCATGGTGGCCCGCGGCGACCTGGGCGTCGAGCTGCCGCCCGAGCAGGTGCCGTCGGTGCAGAAGCGCATCATCGAGAGCGCCCGCAAGTGGGCCAAGCCGGTGATCGTCGCCACCCAGATGCTCGAATCGATGATCAGCGCCCCGCAGCCCACCCGCGCCGAGACGTCCGACGTGGCCAACGCCATCCTGGACGGCGCCGACGCGGTGATGCTGTCCGGCGAGACCGCGATGGGGGAGTACCCGATCGAGGCGGTCGAGACGATGTCGCGAATCATCAACTTCACCGAGGGCACCGGAATGCAGAACATCCGGGGCATCGACTGGAACCCGCACACCCACTCGGGCGTGATCTCCAAGGCCGCGGTCGACATCGCCAGCCGGGTGGGGGCCAAGTACCTGGCGGCGTTCACCATCTCGGGCGACACCCCGCACCGGCTGGCCCGGTTGCGCAGCGAGATCCCCATCCTGGCGTTCACCCCGAAGCCGCGTACGGCCCAGGAACTGACCCTGTGCTGGGGGGTGCAGTCCTTCGTCACCCCCGAGTTCACCACCACCGAGGCGATGCTCGAGTCGGTGCAGGACGTGTTGATGGAGACCGGCTGGGTGACAAGTGGCGACCTGATCGTGATCGTCGCGGGCAACCCGGCCCGGCTCGGCGGGCAGACCAACGCCGTGCGCATCTACGAGTTGCACGGCTGAGCGCCGTAAGGCGACGAAGGGGTGACGGAGCTGCTCCGTCACCCCTTCGCCGGGTCAGTGGATCATTCGCCGAGCTGGATGCCCGCCAAGTGATGGGCGATGTCCTTGGTCGCCGGGTACAAATCTAGGTAGTGGCCGAACAGGTCGTCGTACAGACCCTTGTTGTCGGTGTCGGGCTGGACCCTGGCCGACTCCTTCATCCACGACGTCGACTCGTCGGCGGCGCCCACGTTCTGCGCCGAGATCAGCGCGTCACCGTAGCTGGCGCCGATGGCGAGCTTGGGCAGCACCTGCTCGATGCCGCAGATGTCGGACATTATCTGCGTCCACAGCCCGCCCTTGGTGCCGCCGCCGACCGCCACGTACCGCTTGCCCTCGCCGCCGGCCTCCTTGATCGACTCCAGCAGGTGCCTGGTGCCGTACGCGGTGGCCTCGAGCAGCGCCCGGTACAACTCGGCCCGGCTGGTGCTCAGGGTGAGCCCCGCGATCACGCCGCGGGCCATCGGATCGCTGATCGGCGTCCGCTCACCGGCGAAGTAGGGCAGAGCCAGCAGCCCGTTGGAGCCGGGTGCCACCTCGGACGCCTCCTCGGTGAGGACCGCGTACTCGGTGCCGCCGACGATGTCACGCAACCAGGTGGTCAACGCGCCCGAGGCCGACAGGCCGCCGGCCAGCGCGAACGTGTCGCGGTAGGTGCCGGTCAGCGCCCACAGGTTCGGGTGCGACATGAAGTGGTCGGCGATCAGGTCGGCCACGATCGTCGAGCCGTACATCAGCATGACGTCGCCCGGATCCTTCACACCCACGCTCAGCGCCTCGCTGAATGCGTCGGTGCTGCCCACGCCGACCGGGATGCCCTCGGGCAGCCCGCTCAGCCGTGCGCCCTCGGCGGTCACGTGACCGGCGATCTCGTTGGAGTACTTGAGCTGCGGCAGCGGCAGGCCGGGGGCGACCAGCTCGGCCCATTCCGGGATCCAGTCCTGGGTCTTGGGGGAGTACATCGGGTCGAACATCGAGGCCGACAGGTGGTCCAGCACGTACTCGCCGGTGAGCTTGAACGCGACGTAGGTCTGCGACATGAAGACGTACTTCGCCTTCTCCCACACCCACGGCTCGTTGCGGGCCGTCCACAACAGCTTCGGCCCCTGCGACTGCGAGGTGAGGATGTTGCCACACTTCTCGACCAGGGCCTCCTCGCCGATCTTGTCGGTGAGTTCGGCCACCTCCTTGTAGGCACGGGTGTCGACGCCGTACAGGATGGCGGGCCGCAGCGGCTTGCCGTCGGCATCGCAGAACAGGCTGCAGGGTCCGATGCCCGAGGTGGTGATGCCGACGATGGGGCCGTCGGCCTTGCGCAGCAGGTCGCCGGTGATGGCCAGGAAATCGGCCCACCAGACCTCTTCGGCGTCATGCTCGACGTGGCCGGGCTTCGGCATCGAGGTCCGGTGCGCCTTCTCGGAGGAAGCGATGACCTTGCCGTTCAACCGGGCCAGCACGCCCTTCGAGCTGCCGGTGCCGAAGTCGATCCCGATGACCAACCTCTTGTCCTTCGCCATTGTGGTGCTCCTTTCTCGAGCAACATTGCTCATCGCGGGGCGACCGCGGCGGTGCCGTCCTCCCCACACAGCACGGTATTGGATGCCGAGCCGTGTGGGGAGTGTCCGTGAGAATTGTTTTGTGGATACTCCCACTAACGGTGAGGTCTCAATCGGGGATGACGGCCACCTTGATGCCCTCGCCGGAGGCCACGAACTCGATCGCCTCGGTGGCCTGTGACAGGCCGAAGGTGTGGGTGATCAGCGACTTGGTGTCGATGGCTCCGCTCTCGATCAGGGCCACGGCCCGGACGAAGCTTTCCCGCCCCGAGTTGGAGGCCCCCACCACGGTCAGTTCGCGATAGTGGATCAGGTTCGCGGCGATGTTCGACCAGCCCTCGCCGGCCAACCCGGCGAAGATGCTCACCCGGCCCCGCTTGCGGACCAGGTTCAGGCAGTCGTTGACCAGGGCCGGCACGCCGATGCACAGCACCGCGACGTCGGCGCCCTCACCGTCGGTCAGACCCCGCACGGTGCCCAGCAGGTCGCTGGCGGTCGGGTCGACCGTCAGGTCCGCACCCAGCGCCTCCGCGGTGGCCCGCCGGGTCTCAGACGGGTCGGAGACGATCACCTGGCGGGCCCCGGCGATCCGGGCGAGTTGCAGGTGGATCAGCCCGATCGGCCCGGCACCGACGATGACCACCACGTCGCCCACCTCCACCCGGTAGTTGTCCAGGCCGTTGAGGCAGCACGAGATCGGCTCGGCCAGCGACAGCTGCGCCGGCTCCAGGTGGGGGGCGGCCTTGACCAGCTGCCGGCGGGCCCGCGCCTCGCGCGGAATCAGCATGTAGTCGGCCAGCCCGCCGTCGATGTCGTAGCCGACCAAATGGACGTCCTCGCACAGGTGCTCGGTGCCGCGCCGGCACGGCCCGCACACGCCGCAGCACACCGATGGCGGCATGGCGACCAGGTCGCCCTCGGCGAACCCCTCGACGCCCTCGCCCACGGCGTCCACGTAGCCGGCAACCTCGTGACCCAGCACCGCGCCCAGCCGGACGCCCTTGGACTTCTCGCCGCGCAGGATGCGAAGGTCGGTGCCGCACACGGTGTTGGCGCCGACCCTGATGCGCAGTTCGCCGGGACCCGGTTCGGGGGTGGGCAGTTCGGTCAACTGGGCCGGCACCCCCGGGCCGGCGTAGGTGAAGCCGCGCATCACTGCTCCCCGTGCACGATCTGGACCAGATCGCGGGTCGCGGCCACCGGGTCGGGGGTGTTCCACACGTTGCGGCCGAAGATCAGCCCGCGGGCGCCGGCCTCGATCGCGCCCTGCGCCGACCGGATCACGTCGTCGCGGGCACCCTCTGCGCCGCCCAGGGTGAGCACTGGGATCGCGACCGAGTCGATGATCTCGCGCATGGTGGCCGGGTCGCCGGTGTACTCGGTCTTGATCGCGTCGGCACCGAGCTCGTAGGCCATCCGGCAGCCATGCTGCAGGGCCTCGGCGTTGTGCTTGTCGGTGTGCCTGGTGCCCCACAGGGTGGCCTCGACGATCAGCGGCATGCCGACCCGGTGCGCCTCGACGGCGGCCCGGGCGACCTGCTGGACGTTGTCGGCGAAGGTGGTGCCCTCGGCCGGGCCCAGGATCAGGTACATCACGATCGCACCGGCCCCCATGGCGTGTGCGTCGCTGGGGGACAGCATCACCTTGTAGTGCTCGCCCGAGTCGCGCTTCCAGTCGTCGTTGATGACGGTCCAGTCGGCGCGCAGCACCGGAACGGGCGCGCCGCGGTGGGCGAAGAGTTCGGCACCGGCGCGCAGCATTCCGGGCGCCAGCAGGACGCCGTCGGGGCCGCCCTCGACGATCTTGGCCAGAACGTCGAGCGGTTTGCCGCTGGCGGCGGGCACCTTCAGGTTCGTGCCGTGGTCGTAGGCGGTGATGAACGATCGCCCCGAGCCGGGCTGGAACAGCCGTCCGAGAGAGATCTGGGTTCCCGTCATTGCTTCCTCCTCACCAGCTTCCATGCTGGTTTCTGCGGTTTCTTGCAAGAAGATTAGCGGCCCGGGTTGCAGGAGGCCAACTGGAATGCGAAAGTTGGCATAAAACAGCATCTCTGGCATTCTGGGTGCGTGAATCTGCATGCTGAACCGGCGTCCCCTCCCACCGTGGGCGGTGCGGCCCTACCGGGCGCGCGGCGCTCGTTGGTCGCCGAATACGTCCGCACCCACGGCAGCGCGACGGTGGCCGAACTGGCGGAAGGGTTCGAGGTCTCTGCCGACACGGCGCGGCGCGATCTCGACCTGCTGGACGAGCAGGGCGTGGTACGGCGCACCCATGGCGGTGCGGTGGCGATCGCGACCCCTGCGGCCGACCTCGAGAGCGTGACCGAACGCGGCACCCGGCAACTGGCCGCCAAACGGGCGATCGGAGCGGTCGCGGCCCGGCTGGTGCGTGACGGTGAGACCGTGCTGCTCAACGGCGGCACCACGGCGGTGGCCGTCGCCCGGGCGCTGGGCACCCGCGACATCGCCCTGGTCACGTGTTCGCCCGCGGTGGCACAGGAGGTCGGCGAGACCGCGACCCGCGGGGTGTACCTGCTGGGTGGGCGCTACCACGCCGCGTTCGGCGTGGTGATCGGACCGGTGCGGCTGCCGGGTGCGGTGGGCCTGCGGGCCGACCTGCTGATCACCGGGGCGGCCGGGATCTCCGCCGGCGGCATCAGCATCGCCAACATCGAAGAGGCGGAGATGCTCAGCGGCATGATCGAGGCCGCCGAGCGGGTGGTCGTGGTGGCCGACTCCACCAAGTTCGACCGGACGGCGTTTGCCCGGCTGGCCGGGCTCGAGCGGGTTGACGTGCTGGTCACCGACCGCCCGCCGGGCGAGGAGTTGGGACGTGCCCTGGACGACGCAGCGGTCGAGGTGATCATCGCCTGAGGGCACCCGATGGTGCGGTGCCGAGGAGGGGAGTCGAACCCCTATGCCCTTGCGGGCAGACGGGTTTGAGCCGTCCGCGTATGCCATTCCGCCACCCCGGCTGGAGCCATACGATCATGCCACATTCTGGCCAGCACCGCTTGTCGGAGTAAGGTGCTCCCAGAGCCATGCGACACCCCCACCCCACGACAGAAGAGTGCAGACAATGACGTCCGAAGACGAGACCACCACCGGTCGCGCCCGAGTCCTGGTTGCCGAGGACGAGGCGCTGATCCGTCTCGACCTGGTCGAACTGTTGACCGCCGAGGGCTACGAGGTCGTCGGCGAGGCCGGTGATGGCGAACAGGCCCTCGCCATGGCCCGGGAACTCGAGCCCGACCTGGTGGTGATGGACGTCAAGATGCCCAAGATGGACGGCATCTCTGCCGCCTCGGTGATCGCCGAGGAGCGGATCGCCCCCGTGGTCATGCTGACCGCCTTCTCGCAGCGCGAACTGGTCGAGCGGGCTCGTGAGGCCGGCGCGATGGCGTACGTCGTGAAGCCCTTCGACGCCTCCGACGTGGTGCCCGCCATCGAGGTGGCGATGGCCCGGCACGCAGAACTCAAGGCGCTCGAGGACGAGATCGACGACCTGACCGAACGGTTCGAGTCGCGCAAGCTCGTCGAGCAGGCCAAGGGCCTGCTGATGGAGGGCCTCGGGCTGACCGAGCCTGAAGCCTTCCGCTGGATCCAGAAGACCGCCATGGACCTGCGCAAGTCGATGCGTGAGGTCGCCGAAGGGGTCATCGACCACGCCAAGGCGGGCAAGAAGCCCCGCCGCTGAACTCAGCCGTTCACCGTCTCGGCAACGACGGCGGTGGCGTCCAACGCGTCGTCGGTGTGCACCCGCACCCGCAGCCCCGCGGCGCCGAGCAGCGCGGTCGCCGCCTCCACCTGAGCGGGGGCCACCTCGATCAGCAGTCGCCCACCGGGTGCCAGCCAGTCGGCCGCCTCGGCGCCGATCCGCCGGTGCACCGCCAGGCCGTCCAGTCCGCCGTCCAGGGCGCTCAGCGGTTCGTGGTCCCGCGCCTCGGCGGGCATGAACGCGATGTCGTCGCTGGGCACGTAGGGCGCGTTCGCGACAATCGCCCGCACGCCACCCTGCAGGCGCCGGGGAAGCGCGTCGAAGAGATCGCCCGTCCACACCGACGACGTGGGCAGGTTCAGCCGCGCGCAGGCCACCGCGGCCGGATCGCGATCGGCGGCATGCAGGTCGAGGCCGGGCACCCGCTGCGCCAGCGCAGCGGCCAGCGCTCCGCTGCCGCAGCACAGGTCCACCACGACGTCGCCGGGCCGCAGCCCCTCGGCTGCGAGCCGGACCAGGAGCTCGGAGCGGCGCCGCGGCACGAACACCCCCGGCCGCACGGTGATCCGCAGGCCGTCGAAGGCCGCCCAGCCGAGCACCTGCTCCAACGGCTCGCCGGCGAGCCGCCGTCCCAGCAGCGGTTCCACCGGGCCGGGGGCGTTGGACAGCAGCGCCGCTTCGTCCTCGGCGAAGACGCACCCGGCGGCGCGCAGCGCCGCGATCAGCCGGTCAGGAGTCACGGCGCTTGGGTCGCTGCAACGCGCAGGTGACCCGGGCGGTGCACAGCCGCTCGCCGTCGTCGTTGGTCAGCACCACATCCCAGGTGCCCAGCCTGCCCCCCACGAACAGGGCGGTGGCTACGCCGTTCACCCAGCCCTCACGGATCGAGCGGTGATGGGTGGCGTTGATGTCGACCCCGAAGATCGCCCCACCCTGGCCCACCTCGGCGAAGGCCGCCATCGACGCCAGCGTCTCGGCCAGCACGCAGGACGCCCCCCCGTGCCAGTACCCGAAGGGCTGGGTGTTGCCCTCGACGGGCATTCGCCCCGCGGTTCGGGTGGCGGACAGCTCGAACAGCTCGATGCCCATCTTGTCATCGAGTGCGCTGTGGACGCCGGTGGCCCAGTCGGGAAGGCTCATGGGGTCACGATTCCACATCGGAGGGCGCCGTCCGCAACCCCCGCTGCAGGGTCGCCGGCCAGGTCAATGTCGGTGCGCTCCGCTACCCTCGCTCAGGTGAGTGACGAGCCGGGAACGCTGCTGCTGATCGACGGCCATTCGGTTGCCTATCGGGCCTTCTTCGCGCTGCCGGTGGAGAACTTCTCCACGACCACCGGACAGCACACCAACGCCGTCTACGGCTTCACCTCGATGCTGATCAACGTGTTGCGCGACGAGCAGCCGACCCATCTGGCCGTCGCGTTCGACGTGTCCCGGCAGACCTTCCGCAGCCAGCTCTACACCGAGTACAAGGCCAACCGCTCCAAGTCGCCGGCCGAGTTCACCGGTCAGGTCGCGCTGATCAAGGAGGTGCTGGACGCACTCAACGTCACCCATGTTGAGCTCGACGGCTTCGAGGCGGACGACATCATCGGCACCCTGGCCACGCAGGCGTCCGCCCAGGGCATGAAGGTGCTGATCTGCACCGGCGACCGCGACACCTTCCAGCTGGTCAGCTCCGACGTCACGGTGCTGTACCCGCGCAAGGGCGTCTCCGACCTCGCCCGGATGACCCCCGAGGCCGTCGAGGAGAGGTACTTCGTGCCGCCGGCCAAGTACCCCGAACTGGCGGCGCTGGTGGGCGAGACGTCCGACAACCTGCCCGGCGTGCCGGGGGTGGGGCCCAAGACCGCCGCCAAGTGGATCGCCACCTACGACGGGCTGGAGAACATCGTCCGGCGCGCCGATGAGATCCCCGGCAAGGCGGGCGAGTCGTTCCGCGCCCATCTCGACGACGTGGTCCGCAACCGTGAGGTGAACGCGCTGGTCTGCGACCTCGAGCTGCCGGTGACGGTGTCCGAGCTGGAGCGGCGTGACTGGAACCGCGAGGCCGTGCACACCGTTTTCGACGGCCTCGAGTTCAGGGTGCTGCGCGACCGGCTGATCGAAACCCTTCCCGCCGAGCAGACGGCTCCCACCGGTGGCTTCGAGGTGGTCGGCGACGTGCTCGAGCCGGGGGCCCTGGGCGACTGGCTCAGCACGCACGGACGCGGCGAGCTGACGGGCCTCGACGTCACCGGCCAGTGGCGGGCGGGGACGGGCGACGTCACCGGGTTGGCGCTGGCCGCCGCCGACGGCGCCGCGTGCTGGGTCGACGTGGCAGAACTCACCGCGACCGACGACGCGGCGTTGGCGTCCTGGCTGGCCGAGCCGGGCGTCAGGAAGGCGCTGCACGACGCGAAGGGTCCGCTGCTGGCGATCTGGGCCCGCGGCTGGGAGCTGAACGGGCTGGCCAGCGACACCCAGCTGGCCGCCTACCTGCTGCGGCCCGACCAGCGGGTCTACGACCTGGGCGACCTGACCGCCAGGCACCTCAAGCGCGAACTGAGCGCCGAGGGTCCGGCGGCGGCGCCGAGGGACCAACTGGCTCTCGACTTCGACGATCCGGACGAGGGCCAGGACTCGATGATCCGCGCCCGCGCCGTGATCGATCTGGCCAGGGCGCTGACCGACGAGCTCGACGAGCGCGGCGAGGCCACCCTGCTGGCCGAGGTCGAACTGCCGCTGCTGCGCACGCTGGCGACGATGGAGCGCGACGGTATCGCCGTCGACGCCGAGTATCTCGACGGTCTCTACCGCGACTTCGACACCGCGGTGCGAGCGGCCGAGTCGGACGCCTTCGGCGTGCTCGGCCGCCCGATCAACCTGGGTTCGCCCAAACAACTCCAGGAGGTGTTGTTCGACGAGCTGAAGATGCCCAAGACCCGGCGCACCAAGACCGGCTGGACGACCGACGCCGAGTCGCTGGAGAGCCTGTACGCCAAGACGGAGCATCCGTTCCTGGCCCATCTGCTGCGGCACCGCGACCAGATCCGGCTGCGCCAGACGGTCGAGGGGCTGCAGAAGTCGATCGCCGACGACGGCCGGGTGCACACCACCTACATCCAGACCATCGCCGCCACCGGCCGGCTCAGTTCGACCGACCCGAACCTGCAGAACATCCCGATCCGGACCGAAGAGGGCCGGCGCATCCGCCGCGCCTTCGTGGTCGGCGCCGGGTACGAACGGCTGATGACCGCCGACTACAGCCAGATCGAGATGCGGATCATGGCCCACGCCTCGGCCGACGCGGGCTTGATCGAGGCGTTCCATTCCGGTGAGGACTTCCACACGGTGATGGCCTCGCGGGTGTTCTCCGTCGGGCCCGACGAGGTCGACCAGCGGATGCGGGCCAGGATCAAGGCGATGAACTACGGGCTGGCCTACGGGCTGAGCGCCTACGGGCTGTCGCAGCAGCTGAAGATCGAGGTCTCCGAGGCCAAGGGCCTGATGGAGGAATACTTCGAGCGGTTCGGCAACGTCCGCGACTACCTGCGCGAGGTCGTCCGGACGGCGGGCCGCACCGGCTACACCGAGACGCTGCTGGGCCGCCGCCGCTACCTGCCCGACCTCACCTCATCGAACCGTCAGCGCCGTGAGATGGCCGAGCGGATGGCGCTGAACGCACCCATCCAGGGCTCCGCGGCCGACATCATCAAGGTCGCCATGCTCGACGTCGAATCGGCGCTGGCCGAGCGTGGGCTGAGTTCACGCATGCTGCTGCAGGTGCACGACGAACTCGTCTTCGAGGTCGCGCCGGGTGAGGCCGACGAACTGGACGCCCTGGTCAGGGACAAGATGGGTCACGCCGTCGACCTGGCGGTGCCGCTGGAGGTCTCGGTCGGCACCGGCCGGTCGTGGCACGACGCGGCGCACTAGGCCGGCCCCGCGTCGTCACCGGCCGGTCTCAGCGGATCGTGGCGAGCACCTCGTTGCGCTCGTGGCCGTCCTCGGTCCAGGTGCCCTCGAGGATGCCCAGCGGAATGGCGGTGTGGTTGTGTGCGCCGTCCAGCACCCGGATGAGCCGTGCCGCCTGCATCGCGGCGTTGGAAACGGCGGTGATGCCGCTGCCGAGCACGCTCATCGACTTCTCCCCCTGGGAGAGGTCGGCCTCGTTGTCGGCCTCATGGATGACGCGGATCAGTTCGGCCACGTACACCGGGTCGCCGACGGCGTCGTAGACGTAGCGGGTACCCAGCACGGAATGCTCCAGGGTGCCGATCAGGTACGAACCGGCGTCCTCGAGCGGCTCGGCGCGGTAGGTGAGCGGCACCTGGTAGGTCAGCCCGCCCGAGCGGACGAGCAGGGTCTCGATGCCGACCTCGCCGTCGGGGTCGACGAAGCGGTAGGCGCCGACCCGCTCGGGGTCGTGCGCGTCCCCCTCGAACCAGGGCTGGGACGGCAGCCACTGCGCCAACAACTCGAGCTTGGTGGGCTTCAGCTCCGCGTGGTGGACGGTTGCGGTTCCGCTCATCTGGGGTTCCTCCTCTGGGCTCGGCCCCCACGCTAGTGCCAGCCGACCGGCCGGCGGGAGCGGCCCGGGGGATTCGCCCATCAGGCTGCGGCCGCGGATCCGGATGCTGAGACACGCCGCGCGGGGTTTGACGGCTTGCCCGCTCATGCGATTAAATCCTATCACTCCCATAGGAGTTACCTGAATAACCATTTCGGTCGAACCGTTTCGACCAGGCCGCCGGGCCGTTCCCAAGGAGTTCCCATGAAGCCTTCGCGCAGAGTCGTGTTGTCCGCCGTCGCGGCGTCCCTCGCCCTGGCGATGACCGGCTGCGCCGGTGGCGGTTCGAGCGACGTGGCCGGTGGCACCACCTCCGCCGGCGCGGGCGGCGTCACCCTCAACCTGTACGCCTACGCCGTCCCGAAGGTCGGCTTCGACCAGATCATCCCGGCCTTCAACGCCACCGAGGCCGGTTCCGGCGTCCAGTTCCAGCAGTCCTACGGCGCCTCCGGCGACCAGTCCCGCAAGGTCGAGGCCGGCGCCGAGGCCGACGTGGTCAACTTCTCGGTCACCCCCGACATCACCCGGCTGGTCAAGGCCGGCCTGGTGGCCGAGGACTGGGCCTCGGGCGAGCACAAGGGCATCCCCTTCGGCTCGGTGGTGACCATCGTCGTGCGCAAGGGCAACCCCAAGGGCATCAAGGACTGGGACGACCTGCTCAAGCCGGGCGTCGAGGTGGTCACCCCGAACCCGTTCTCCTCGGGTTCGGCGAAGTGGAACCTGCTGGCCCCCTACGCCACCTACAGCAAGGGCGGCACGAACCAGCAGGCCGGCCTGGACTACATCGACAAGCTGGTCACCGACCACATCAAGGTGCAGCCCAAGTCCGGTCGCGAGGCGTCCGAGACCTTCCTGCAGGGCACCGGTGACGTGCTGCTCAGCTACGAGAACGAGGCGCTCTTCCTCGAGGGCCAGGGCGAGGACGTCGAGCACGTCACCCCGCCCAGCACCTTCAAGATCGAGAACCCGGTCGCGGTGCTGAAGGGCAGCGAGAACCTCGCCAAGGCGCAGGCGTTCGTCGACTACCTGTACACGCCCGAGGCGCAGAAGCTGTGGGCGGAGGCCGGCTTCCGCCCGGTGGACGCGACGGTCGCCGCCGAGTTCGCCGACAAGTTCCCCGAGCCCACCAAGCTGTGGACGATCGATGACGTGGGCGGCTGGCCGGCGGTCGACGAGTCGCTGTTCGCCAAGGACACCGGCACGATCGCGGTGATCTACGACAAGGCGACGGCATGACCGCAGTCGTCGGCCAGGGCGCTGCCGGTTCGCCGGCCGCGCCCGCGCGCACCCCGCAACCCCGAAGCCGGGCCGGCTGGGCCGGCCGGGTGAACGGACTCACTCTCGGGGTGGTCACGCTGTGGCTGAGCCTGATCGTGCTGCTGCCGCTCGCTGCCCTCACCGTGGCGTCGTTCGGTGACGGCTGGTCGGGTTTCTGGGCGGCCGTCACCGCACCCGTGGCGCTGGCGGCGCTGTGGACCACCGTGCTGGTCTCGGCGGTCGTCGCCGTCGTCAACGTGGTGGTAGGCACCCTGATCGCCTGGGTGCTGGTGCGCGACGAGTTTCCCGGCAAGCGGTTCGTGGACGCCCTGATCGACCTGCCTTTCGCACTGCCGACCATCGTGGCCAGCATCGTGCTGCTCTCGCTGTACGGGCCCAACAGCCCGATCGGCGTGGAGTTGAACGCGACGCGCTGGGGCCTGATGGTGGCGCTGGCCTTCGTTACCCTGCCCTTCGTGGTGCGGTCGGTGCAGCCGGTGCTGATCGAGGTCGACCGGGACGTCGAGCAGGCCGCCGCGTCGCTGGGTGCGGGCAATTGGACCACCTTCCGTCGCGTGGTGCTGCCCACCCTGGCGCCGGCCATCATCTCCGGCGGCGGCCTGGCCTTCGCCCGCGCCATCGGCGAGTACGGCTCGGTTGTACTGATCGGCGGCAACATCCCGCGCGAGACCCAGGTGGCGTCCCAGTACATCCAGCAGCAGATCGAGATCGACCGGCCGGTGAACGCAGCCGCGGTATCGGTGGCCCTGCTGGTGATCTCGTTCGTCACGCTGCTGGTGCTGCGCTGGATCGCCGCCCGCGGCCAGGAACGTGAGGAGCGGGCCGCATGAGGATCGCCCGACCCACCCGCATCGTCCTGCGCACGCTCGCGCTGGTGTACCTGACCGTGCTGCTGGCCGTGCCGATCGTGACCATCCTGTGGCGCACCTTCGAGCCCGGCTTCGGCGCCTTCTGGGAATCGATCCGGACGCCGGCCGCGATCTCGGCGTTCAACCTGTCCCTGCTGATCGTTGCGATCGTCGTGCCGGTCAACGTCGTCTTCGGGGTGGTCACCGCGATCGTCCTGGTCCGGGGCCGCTTCCCGGGCCGCCGGCTGCTGTCCGGCATCGTCGACCTGCCGTTCGCCGTGTCCCCGATCGTCGTGGGCGTCTCACTGATCATGCTGTGGGGCGTCAACGGCTGGTTCGGCGGCCTGGACAACGTCGGCATCAGGGTCATCTTCGGGCTGCCCGGCATGGTGATCGCGACCATCTTCGTCACGCTGCCGTTCGTCGTGCGCGAGGTCGAGCCGGTGCTGCACGAGATCGGCATCGAGCAGGAGCAGGCCGCCGCCACCCTCGGCGCCTCGCGCTGGCAGACCTTCGCCCGGATCACCCTGCCCGCCATCCGCTGGGGGCTCACCTACGGCGTGGTGCTCACCGTGGCCCGGGCGCTGGGCGAGTTCGGAGCGGTGATCATGGTCAGTTCGGGCTTCCCGGGCGTCTCGCAGACCCTGACCCTGCTGGTTCACTCGCGCTACATCGACGACCACAACACCCACGGCGCCTACGCGGCCGCCACCCTGCTGATGTTCCTGGCGCTGCTCACCCTGCTGCTGATGACCGTCCTGGACCGCAAGCGGCCGGGGCAGCCGTCCGGCGCGACGATCGCCGCCGCCACAGCCCCGGCGGAGGCCGACACCGACGCCGAGGTGGCAGGCGCCGACGACCCGGCACCGCCCGGTCCCGTTGCGTCAGCCGTCCCCGAACCCGAACTCGCGACCACCACCAGGAGTAGCCGATGATCACCGTCGCCGCCGCCCACAAGTCCTACGGCACCTTCAAGGCGCTCGACGACGTCTCGCTCGAGATCCCCTCCGGGTCGTTGACGGCGTTGCTGGGTCCCAGTGGCTCGGGCAAGTCCACCCTGCTGCGCGCCATCGCCGGGCTCGAGGACCTCGACGCCGGCACCGTCATGATCGCCGGGCAGGACGTCACCCGGTTGCCGCCGCAGCGGCGGGGGATCGGCTTCGTCTTCCAGCACTACGCCGCCTTCAAGCACATGTCGGTGCGCGACAACGTGGCGTTCGGCCTCAGCATCCGCAAGCGACCCAGGGCCGAGATCGCCACCCGCGTCGACGAACTCCTCGATGTGGTCGGGCTGGCCGGCTTCCAGCACCGCTATCCGGCGCAGCTGTCCGGCGGGCAGCGGCAGCGGATGGCGCTGGCCCGTGCGCTGGCCGTCGACCCGCAGGTGCTGCTGCTCGACGAGCCGTTCGGTGCCCTGGACGCCAAGGTGCGCGATGACCTGCGTCGCTGGCTGCGCCGGCTGCACGACGAGGTGCACGTCACCACCGTGCTGGTCACCCACGACCAGGAGGAGGCCCTCGACGTCGCCGACCAGATCGCCGTGCTGAACGAGGGCCGGATCGAGCAATTCGGCAGTCCCGAGGAGCTCTACGAGCGGCCGGCGAACCCGTTCGTGATGTCCTTCCTGGGTTCGGTCTCGCGGCTGAACGGCGAGATCGCGCGACCGCACGACCTGCGCCTGATCCGCAGCCGGCAGCAGGCCGAGGCAGAGGCGAGTTCGGCCGGCGTCCGGGTCACCGACGCAACCGTCGAGCGACTGGTCCGGCTCGGATTCGAGGTGCGCGTCGAGTTGCGGCACACCTCCACCGGCGAGCCCTTCTTCGCCCAGCTGACCCGGACCGAGGCCACCGCTCTCGACCTGCAGGTCGGCGACCGGGTGTGGGTCCGGCCGACCCGCACGCTCGGTTCCGACCAGGCCGCTCCCGTCCGCGCCCTGCCGACAGAGGAGGAATTCCCCGCGCTGGCCGTCTGAGGCGCGAGAATGCGGACCGTGGAGATCTCGGCGAAGACGGAGTACGCGGTGCGGGCCATGCTCGAGCTGGCGGCGACCGGCGACGGCGGTCCGATCTCGGTGGACGTGCTGGCCAGGGGCCAGGGGCTGCCGCGCAAGTTCCTCGAGTCGATCCTGGCCGACCTGCGCCGGGCGGGCCTGGTGGTGAGCACCAAGGGCGCCCGCGGCGGGTACCAGCTCGCGCTGCCGCCCGCCGAGATCCCGATCGGTGCCGTCTTCCGGGCGGTGGACGGCCCGCTCGCCGAGGTGCGCGGACGGCGTCCGCACCAGACCGAGTACGACGGCGTCGCCCAGCACCTCCCGGTGCTCTGGGTGGCGGTGCGGTCAAGCCTGCGCCAGGTGCTCGACGACACGTCGCTGGAGCAGCTGCTGTCGGGGGAGCTGCCCGGCAGGGTCCGCGACCTCGCCGCCGAGCCGGACGCCTGGCTGAGCCGCTGAGCGCCGCCCCCGGCCGGCCGGCGGCGCGGCCCCGATCCGGCACGAACTGCGAAGGCGCGGGAATAACCGGCCCAGCGGGCCGGTTGGACCTGCACGGAAAGGGATTACCAATGCCGCTGCTGTGGACCTGTCCGGTGCTCGACCACCGGCTGGACGCCAGCTGCCTGTGTTGACCGGCGGTTGAGCGACCTCGTCGCGCCCCCGTCCCCACCCCATCGGTCTCGAAAGGTTCACCCATGTCATCCACCGCAACGGCGGCCGCCCCGGCACGCCGTCGATTCCCGTTCTGGGCGCAGGTCCTGGCGGGCCTCGCCGCCGGCGTCGTGCTCGGCTTCCTCGCCCGCACCTTCAGCCTCGGCTGGCTCACCGAGACGCTCACCACCGTCGGCACCATCTTCGTCCAGTTGCTGCGGGTGCTGGTCGTCCCGCTGGTGCTCACCGCGCTGATCGTGTCCATCACGCAGCTGCGCAAGGTCACCAACGCGGCCCGGCTGGCCGTCCAGACGCTGCTCTGGTTCGCCGTCACGGCCCTGGCGTCGGTCTTGATCGGCATCGCGCTCGGCCTGCTGACGAACCCGGGCGCGAACGCCTCGATCGGCACCGACGGTGCCCAGGCGGTCGCCACCCAGGGCAGCTGGCTCGACTTCCTGAAGTCCCTCGTGCCGGGGAACATCCTCGGCCTCGAGGTGAGCAGCAAGGCCACCGAGGCCGCCGGCTCGATCTCCGTCACCAGCTCGCTGTCGTTCAACGTGCTGCAGCTGGTCGTGCTGGGCATCGCGCTCGGTGCCGCGGCGCTCGCCGCGGGTGAGAAGGCGGGGCCGTTCGTCAGCTTCGCCGAGAGCCTGCTGGAGGTCTCGCAGAAGCTGGTCTGGTGGGTCATCCGGCTCGCCCCGATCGGTTCGGCCGCGCTGATCGGCAAGGCCGTCGCCAGCTACGGCTGGGACCTGCTCGCCCCGCTCGGGGTGTTCACCGTCGACGTCTACCTCGGCTGCGCCCTGGTGCTGTTCGGGCTCTACCCAGTGCTGCTGAAGCTCAACGGGCTGAGCGTGCGCCGCTACTTCTCCGGCGCCTGGGAGGCGATCGTGTTCGCCTTCGTCTCCCGCAGCTCGATCGGCACCCTGCCGCTCACCCAGAGCGTCACCATCGACAAGCTGGGCGTGCCGCGCGAATACGCCTCGTTCGCGGTGCCGCTGGGCGCCACCACCAAGATGGACGGCTGCGCCGCCATCTACCCGGCACTGGCGGCGATCACGGTGGCGCAGCTGTTCGGCATCCAGTTGGACCTCACCCACTACCTGCTGATCGCGTTCGTCGCCGTGGTCGGGTCGGCAGCCACCGCCGGGCTGACCGGCGCCGTGGTGATGCTGACGCTGACCCTGTCCACTCTCGGCCTGCCGCTGGAGGGTGTGGGCCTGCTGCTGGCCATCGACCCCATCCTCGACATGGCCCGCACCGCCACCAACGTGGCCGGGCAGGCACTGGTGCCGACCATCGTCGCCAAGCGCAACGGCATTCTGGACGCCGACCGCTACAACGGCCTCACCCAGGGCACCGCGCCGGCCGCCGAACGCCAGCCCGTCGGCGCCTGAGAGGCGCTGCCCCACGTGGCTGCTCCCACGCACGCGGCCGCCCGCACCGGCGGCAACGTGTCACCGGGGCGGCCACGTGAGCGGCGGCGTCCGCCCGGGTGGGGGAATTGCTCTCACAGCGGGCGCTAGGTAGGCTGGGGAAGCCTCGCAATCTGTGGGTCCTCAGACCGAGCAGGTTCCGCGTGCCCCTGATGATGACGTTCTCGGATCTCTCCGGCGAAGCGAATCCTGACGGAGCGGGATTGCGGCGCGCCCACTACGTCCAACCACTATCGGAGCCCTACTACATGACCTCCTCTCCCGAGGCTCCCCAGATCGCGATCGACGACCTGGGATCCCCCGAAGCCTTCCTGGCTGCGGTGGATGCAACCATCAAGTACTTCAATGACGGCGACATCGTCACCGGAACCGTCGTCAAGGTCGACCGGGACGAGGTCCTGCTCGACATCGGTTACAAGACCGAAGGCGTCATCCCCTCCAAGGAACTCTCCATCAAGCACGACGTCGACCCCTTCGAGGTCGTCGAGGTGGGTGATGAGATCGAGGCCCTGGTCCAGCAGAAGGAGGACAAGGAGGGACGCCTGATCCTGTCCAAGAAGCGGGCTCAGTACGAGCGCGCCTGGGGCACGATCGAGAAGGTCAAGGAATCCGACGGCGTCGTCACCGGCCGGGTGATCGAGGTGGTCAAGGGCGGCCTGATCATCGACATCGGCCTGCGCGGCTTCCTGCCCGCCTCGCTGGTGGAGATGCGCCGGGTGCGCGACCTGCAGCCCTACGTCGGCATGGAGCTCGAGGCGAAGATCATCGAGCTGGACAAGAACCGCAACAACGTGGTGCTGTCCCGCCGGGCGTGGCTCGAGCAGACCCAGTCCGAGGTGCGGCACACGTTCCTCAACCAGCTCGCCAAGGGCCAGATCCGCAAGGGCGTGGTCTCCTCCATCGTCAACTTCGGCGCCTTCGTCGACCTGGGCGGCGTGGACGGCCTGGTGCACGTCTCCGAGCTGTCCTGGAAGCACATCGACCACCCCTCCGAGGTGGTCAGCGTCGGTGACGAGGTCACCGTCGAGGTGCTCGACGTCGACATGGACCGCGAGCGTGTCTCGCTGTCGCTGAAGGCGACCCAGGAAGACCCGTGGCAGACCTTCGCCCGCACCCACCAGATCGGTCAGATCGTGCCGGGCAAGGTCACCAAGCTGGTGCCCTTCGGCGCCTTCGTCCGTGTCGAGGAGGGCATCGAGGGCCTGGTCCACGTGTCCGAGCTGGCCGAGCGTCACGTCGAGATCCCCGAGCAGGTGGTCAGCGTGAACGACGAGGTGATGGTCAAGATCATCGACATCGATCTCGAGCGCCGCCGGATCTCGCTGTCGCTGAAGCAGGCCAACGAGGGCGTCGACATGCATGCCGACGACTTCGACCCGGCGCTGTACGGAATGACCGCGTCCTACGACGACCAGGGCAACTACATCTACCCCGAGGGCTTCGATCCCGAGACCCAGGAGTGGAAGCCCGGCTACGAGGAGCAGCAGGCTGCGTGGGAGCGGCAGTATGCCGAGGCCCAGGCCCGCTGGGAGGCGCACAAGCAGCAGGTGAAGGACGCCGAGGCGGCCGGTGTAGAGGCTGCCGTCACCGACGCCAGCACCGCCGCCTACTCCGCCGGTGGCGTCCCCGCCGCCGCTCCGGAGGGCTCGCTGGCCTCCGACGAGGCCCTGCAGGCCCTGCGCGACCGCCTCACCGGCAGCCGCTGACCTGCGTCGCTGAACACCCGGACGGCCCCCGCCCTGGCGGGGGCCGTCCGCGTTTCCGCCCCTGCCCGGCGCTGCCTGGCAGCGGCCGGCCCGATCGGGTGGGACCGTGACCGCATGACCGATCGCCCCCCGGTGTCCGACTACGAGAATTACCCGCTCGCCGGTGACCCGGACGCCGAGCGTGACCCGGAGTCGGCGTCACCGATCCTGCCGGCGTCATATCCACCAGCAGGTGGCGTCCAGCAGTCGCAGCCGCCGCGCTCGGGCACCAGCCGACGAATGCTGCTGGGCGGCATCGGGGTGGGTGTCGGAGCGATCGTGGTCGCCTCCTTGATTGCCCGGGGATCGACCCAACCCGGCTTCGGGACGGGGGAGGAGCCGATCGAAGACGAGGACGAGGGGGACGAGTCCGAGCGCACCGTGGATCTCGACGGCTATGAGGTGCAGTGGCCGGAGGGCTGGAACCTCGACGACTACGACGGGGGCAGCTCGGCCACCCTCACCAGGGGCGACAACACCGTCGTGTTCCGCTCCTTCAGCCCCTCCTCGGACGCCACCGCGGCCGAGGAGGCGCAACGCCTGCTCACCCGTCACACCGCCGACCTGACGAGCCTCGGCACGGTGAAGACGACGACGGCCACCACCCGCCGCGATGAGACCAGGGCCGCCAGCGCCCGCACCACCGGCCGCAGCGACGGAGACCCCGTCTCGGTGACCTCGCACGTACTGATCGACGACGAGGAGGGCCAGGCGCTGGCGGTGATCGCCGTCGTGCTGGACAGTGCGTCGGACGAGGTCCGGGCCGAAGTGACCGAGATGCGGGTGCGCTTCCTCGATCTGGTGAGCTGAGCCGGCTACGGGCGAGCCCTGCGCCTCACGGCCGCTGTGACGGCACAATCGATGGATGCTGCTCGTGGGACTGACCGGCGGGATCGCGTCGGGCAAGACGGCCGTGGCGGACCGGCTCGCCGCCCGCGGCGCGGTGATCGTGGACGCCGACCTGCTGGCCCGTGAGGTCGTCGCGGTCGGGACGCCGGGCCTCGCCGCGGTGGCCGAGCGGTTCGGGCCCACCGTGCTGACAGTGCCCCGTGACGGTGCCCCGGCAGAGCTGGACCGGGCCGCCCTGGGCGCCATCGTGTTCGCCGACCCGGACGCCCGACGCGACCTGGAGGCGATCGTGCATCCCCTCGTCCGGGCCAGGGCGGCCGAACTGACTCGGGCCGCGCCCGCCGACGCGGTGGTGGTGCAGGTGATCCCGCTCCTGGTGGAGACCGGGCAGGCCGGCGTCTTCGACCTGGTCGTGGTGGTCGACGTCGACCCAGGCGTCCAGCTCAGCCGGCTGATCGAACGCAACGGGCTGACCCCCGAGCAGGCCATGGCCAGGATCGAGGCGCAGGCGTCGCGGGCGCAGCGGCTCGCCGTCGCCGACCGGGTCGTCGACAACTCGGGCTCGATCGCCGACCTTGACGCGGCGGTCGACGCCCTGTGGCGGTGGCTGCTGGCCAGGGTGCCCGGGCCGGGGGAGACGTCCGGGCGGTGACGCGCGGCCGCACGGCGTCCGGTGACGAGTTCTCCGCGGCCGAAACCGACTGCGGCACGGCTCCGCGGCGCGCCGGTTGTGGAATTCCTCGGCGGGTTCCACCTGTGGCGGCCCTGTGGGTTGAGAGACTGATCGCGCGGGTCCGCCGGGGCTGACCCGAGAAACCGACCGGAAGGAATCAACCGTGCAGTGCACCCGTTGCCACGCGGACGTACCCGAGGCGGCGCATTTCTGTCAGGTGTGCGGCTTGGACACCCACACCGACGACGGCGCCCGCAAGGCGTCCTACGCCGCCAAACCCAATGAGTCCGTGGTGTCGCTCAAGCTCGTGTCGACCATCATGCCGCGCGGCGCCGCCGTCCGGCCGATGACCTATCAGTTCGCCCTCGGCCTGGCCCTACTGCTCACCGTGATCGTGGCGGCCACCGGCGCGCTGCCCATCGCGGTGCTGATCGCCGCCTTCGCGATGCCGATCGTCTACATCGTCTATCTCTACGACGTGAACCTGTGGGAGGACGAACCGGTGCTGGTGACCGGACTGGCGTTCCTGCTCACCGCGGTGGTCGGAGGCCTTTGGACCTGGCTGTGGCTGACCCTGCGCGGTCCGGTCGCTCCGGAGTCCTCGTGGGACGCCGACGCCATGGCTCCGACCATCACCGGCTTCCTGATCGCGGCCGTGTTGGCCCCGGTGATCGGTGAGGCGATCCGGCAGGTCGGACCGGTGGTGCTCGCCTCCCGGCCCGAGTTCGACGACCTGATGGACGGCCTGACCTTCGGCGTCATCTCCGGCGTGGCGTTCGCCACCGCCGACACGCTGGTGAAGCACTGGCCGCTGATCACCGGCGGCTACGCCGGTGCCACCGACGCGCCGACCTGGATCTCACTGCTCGTGCTCGAGGGCTTCGTCAAGCCGCTGGTGATGGGCACCGCCACCGGCATCGCCTGCGCGGAGTTCTCCGGGCTGGGCGAGGGCTACGACGGGTTCACCCCGCGGTACTTCCGGGGGGTGGCCGCGGCGGTCGGCGCCAACGTGCTGTTCTCGGGCGGCACCTACCTGCTGGGCTTCCTGGGCAACCAGGTGCTCGCGCTGGTGCTCTCGATCCTGTGGGGCCTGGCCATCCTGGCGGTGTTGATCCTGCGCATCCGCACAGCGCTGCACCGCGGCCTGATGGAGGCGGCGCTCGAGTCGACGGCCCGTGCGCGTGGGGTGGGCCCCGGGTTGGAGTTCTGTCCCTCGTGTGAGATGCCGCTGCTGCCCGAGGCCCAGTTCTGCTCCAACTGCGGCGTCAGCGTCCGGGCGGCCGGGAAGGTGCCGCACGCCCACGCCGCCGGTACCACGCCCAGCACCGAGGAGGCCCAGTCATGAGCCAGAACAACCAGTACCCGGGCCAGGGCGGCCAGCAGAACCCGCAGGGCGGCCAGCAGTACCCGCAGCAGGGTGGCCAGCAGTTCCCGCAGCAGGGCGGCCAGCAGTACCCGCAGCAGGGTGGCCAGCAGTACCCGCAGCAGGGTGGCCAGTTCCCGCAGCAGGGTGGCCAGCAGTACCCGCAGCAGGGCGGCCAGCAGTACCCGCAGCAGGGTGCTCAATACCCGCAGCAGGGCGGCCAGCAGTACCCGGCAGCGGGCGCGTCCGGCCAGTTCGGCCAGCGTCCGCCCGGCGGCGGCTACGGGGGCGGCTTCCAGCCGCAGCCGGCCAAGCCCAAGAGCAACGGCGTGGTGATCGGCATCGTGGTGGCCGGCATCGCGGCGGTGGCGCTGCTGGGCTGGCTGCTGATGACGATGTTCGGCGGCGGCAACGATCCCGATCCGACGCCCACCCCGACCGTCTCGACGCAGACGACCGATCCCGGTCCCTCGCCGACGCCGACCGAGACCACCTCCACCGATCCGAGCCCGTCCCCGACCACGTCGACCAGCACGCCGGCTGGTTCGGCGGAGGTGGGGCTCGGAGTCAGCGTCGCGCCGGCGGACGGCTGGCAGCAGACCAGCCGCAACGAGCTCAAGAACTACACCGAGCTCAGCAACGGCAAGGCGCTGCTGGCTACCCAGGCGTTCCGGGTCGAGGGCAACGTCACCGGCAAGGACATCGTGACCGCCTACATGAAGCAGATCACCGAGAACATGACCGGGGTGTCCAGCAAGGACCCGGCCACGATGGACGTCAAGAACGAACGGCTGTCGGTGGGCATCGGCAGTTGGGCGGGAACGCGGGCGACCTCACAGGGCTCGGTCAAGCTGCAGTACGTGTCGATCATCTCGGTGCGTGACGACGGCCTCGCGGTGATGTCGACCCTGATCGTGCCGTCGGGCACGACGGTGGCGTCGCAGCAGGACGACTACCTGGCGATGACCAACTCGTTGCTGTCCAGTCAGTTGAAGGCCTGAGTTCAGGCAGCCGCGCGGCGGGGTCCCGGTGGGGACCCCGCCGTTGCCCTGCCCGGCCGGTCACCGGAACTGTCGGACCGGACGCCTAGGCTTGCGGTCATGCGTCCGACAACCGATCTGCAGCGCCGGGTTGCCCCCTTCCGGGTCCAGGCCGACTTCGCCCCGGCCGGCGACCAGCCCGCCGCGATCGCCGAGCTCGAGAAGCGGGTGAAGGCCGGAGAGACCGACGTGGTCGTGCTCGGCGCCACCGGCACCGGCAAGACCGCGACGGTGGCTTGGCTCGCCGAGCGGCTGCAGCGGCCGATGCTGGTGATGCAGCCCAACAAGACGCTGGCGGCACAGTTCGCGAACGAGCTGCGCAACTTCTTCCCCGACAACGCGGTCGAGTACTTCGTCTCGTACTACGACTACTACCAACCCGAGGCGTACGTTCCGCAGACCGACACCTACATCGAGAAGGACTCCTCGCTCAACGAGGAGGTCGAGCGGTTGCGGCACTCGGCCACCAGTTCGCTGCTGACCAGGCGCGACGTGATCGTGGTGGCCACCGTGTCGGCGATCTACGGTCTGGGCACCCCGCAGGAGTACGTCGACCGGATGGTCCGGCTCCGGGTCGGCGACGAGCACGACCGCGACACCCTGCTGCGCGCCCTCGTCGACATCCAGTACGCACGCAACGATCTCGCCGGTACCCGGGGCACCTTCCGGGTCCGCGGCGACACCGTCGAGATCTTCCCGATGTACGAGGAGAACGCCGTCCGGGTCGAGTTCTTCGGCGACGAGATCGAGGCGCTGTCCACGCTGCACCCGCTGACCGGCCAGGTGCTGTCGGTCGACCAGGAGGTGGCGGTCTTCCCGGCGTCCCACTATGTCGCCGGTCCCGAACGCATGGAGCACGCCATCACCGGCATCGAGGCCGAGCTCGAGGTCCGGCTCGCCGAACTCGAGGGTGAACAGAAGCTGCTGGAGGCGCAGCGGCTGCGCATGCGCACCGGCTACGACATCGAGATGATGCGGCAGATCGGTACCTGCTCGGGCATCGAGAACTACTCCCGGCACATCGACGGCCGCGGCCCGGGCAGTGCTCCGAACTGCCTGCTCGACTACTTCCCCTCGGACTTCGTGCTGGTGATCGACGAGTCGCACGTCACCGTGCCGCAGATCGGCGGCATGTACGAAGGGGACGCCTCGCGCAAGCGCACCCTCGTCGAGCACGGCTTCCGGCTGCCCAGCGCGATGGACAACCGGCCGCTCACCTTCGAGGAGTTCACCGACCGGATCGGCCAGACCGTCTACCTGTCGGCGACCCCCGGGCCGTATGAGACCGCCCGCTCGGGCGATCCGGTCGAGCTGTTGATCCGGCCCACCGGGCTGGTCGATCCCGAGGTGGTGCTCAAGCCCACGAAGGGGCAGATCGACGACCTGATCGGCGAGATCCGGCTGCGTGCCGAGCGCGACGAGCGGGTGCTGGTCACCACGTTGACCAAGAAGATGTCGGAGGATCTCACCGACTACCTGATGGAGAACGGCATCCGGACCCGCTACCTGCATTCCGAGGTCGACACCCTCAAGCGGATCGAGTTGCTGCGCGAGCTCCGGCTGGGCGAGTACGACGTGCTGGTCGGCATCAACCTGCTGCGCGAGGGCCTCGACCTACCCGAGGTGAGTCTGGTCGCCATCCTGGACGCCGACAAGGAGGGCTTCCTGCGCAGTGAGCGATCGCTGATCCAGACCATCGGGCGCGCCGCCCGCAACGTCAACGGTCAGGTGCACATGTACGCCGACAGGATCACCCCGTCGATGGCCGCCGCCATCGACGAGACCAATCGGCGCCGGGCCAAGCAGGTCGCCTACAACACCGAACACGGCCTCGACCCGCAACCGCTGCGCAAGAAGATCGCCGACATCACCGACATGCTGGCCCGCGAGGACGCCGACACCGCCGCCCTGGTCACCAGGGCCGGTGGCCGGCGTCCGGTCGCACCGGTGCCGCTCGGCGAGCGCGAGCAGCGCAACACCGAGGGCATGGCCGCCTCCGAACTGGCGGGCCTGGTGCAGGAGCTGACCGACCAGATGCACTCGGCCGCGGGCGAACTGCAGTTCGAGCTGGCGGCCCGGCTGCGCGACGAGATCGCCGACCTGAAGAAGATGATCCGGCAGACCCTGGCGGCCACCCGTTAGGTGGTGGCGCAGTTGGCAGGTCTCGCGAGGGAATGGAAGAATCGAAACGGAGGGGAGTACTCCCTAGCGAGAACGTCGTCATCACGGACCGGCACTCCGGTCCCGGCGCCTCGGCTGGCAACAGTGGCGGAGACCTCCGACGCTGAGCCCTGAGGAGACCCTCCGTTGCACGTCACCCCTACCGTCTGGCTGATCACCCTCGGCGTGACCGTCGCCATCCTGGCCTTCGACCTGGTCGTCATCGGCCGGCGCCCGCATGAGCCGTCGATGAAGGAATGCACGATCGCGATCAGCATCTACGTCGCGATGGCGATCGCGTTCGGCCTCGGTGTCTGGATGGTGTCGGGTCCGCGGTTCGCGGGCGAGTTCTTCGCCGGGTGGCTGACGGAGTACAGCCTCAGCATCGACAACCTGTTCATCTTCGTCATCATCATGAGCAACCTGCGGGTGCCCCGGAAGTACCAGCAGTTCGCGCTGATGGTGGGCATCGTGCTGGCGCTGGTCTTCCGCGGCATCTTCATCGCGCTCGGTGCGGCCGCCATCGAGCGGTTCTCCTGGGTGTTCTTCGTCTTCGGCGCGTTCCTGATCTGGACGGCGTGGAACCTGTTCCGCGAGTACCTCAGCCCCGAGGACGACGACGAGAAGACGGAGAACTTCGCGATGCGCTGGGTGAAGCGCACCTTCCCGTCGACCGACGAATACCACGGCACGAGGCTGACCGTCGTCGAGAACGGCAAGCGGCTGATCACTCCCATGCTGTTCGTGATCATCGCACTCGGCAGCACCGACCTGCTGTTCGCGTTGGATTCGATCCCGGCCATCTACGGCCTCACCCAGGAGCCGTTCCTGGTGTTCACGGCCAACGTGTTCGCGCTGATGGGGTTGCGCCAGCTGTACTTCCTGATCGGCGGGCTGCTGCAGCGACTGGTCTACCTGTCGGTCGGCCTTTCGTTCATTCTTGCCTTCATCGGCGTGAAGCTGGTCCTGCACGCCCTACACGAGTACCACCTGGACGATGCCTGGGGGATCAACGTCGACATCCCGATCTGGCTGTCGTTGACCGTCATCCTCGGCACCCTGGTCATCACCACGGTGGCCAGCCTGATCAAGTCCAGGCGCGACCAGGAACGCGAAGGCGCCCAGCCGCGGCGCTGAGTCTCACCAGCCCCGCTCGCGCCACTCGGCCAGGTGCGGCCGCTCGGCGCCCAGCGTGGTGTCGGCGCCGTGCCCCGGATGCACCACCGTGTCGTCGGGGTAGACCTCGAACAGCTTGGTCGTCACGTCGTGCAGCAGCGTGTCGAAGTCGCCGGCGTTCCAGGTCCTGCCGACACCGCCGGGGAACAGGCTGTCGCCGGTGAACAGCCGCGCCGGCCCGCCCTCGGGGGTGTGCGCCAGGGTGATCGAGCCGGGCGTGTGGCCGACCAGGCCGATGACCCCCAGGCCGACGCCGCCGAGTTCGATCACGTCGCCGTCCCACACCTCGCGGCAGGTGACGCCGGTGGCTTCGGTGATCGAGGCGGCGTCCGGTCGGCCCGCGTAGGCGGGTGCTCCGGTCGCCTCCACCACCGCAGCCAGCGCGTCGATGTGGTCGTGGTGCAGATGGGTGGTGACGACGGCGACCAGCCGCAGCCGTTCGAGCTGCCGCAACAGGACGTCGGCCTCGGCGGCGGCGTCGATGAGCAGGGCGTCGTCGCCGTGGGTCAGCAGATACGCGTTGTTGTCCATCTGGCCGACCGATGTCTTCGCCAGCCGCAGTCCGTTACCGATCAGCATGCAGTCATGATCGCAGGCCGGGCACCAATCCGTCCGCCCCTTCGAGCCGGTCGTCGCCACCGCGTCCGATGAGCCAGCCCCACAGCGCGGCATCGCCGCCGGACACCGTCCGTTCGCCGGCCTCCGCCGGCCCCACCCGGCCGGTGACCCCGGAGGTGCTCTCGACCCGCAGCGGCGGCAGCCGGGGGTCGTCGGCGTAGCGCGTCAGCGCCCACTGCAACAACCAGCGGGCCGACGACTGGTCGAGCCGGTCCAGCTCGTAGCCGCAGTCCAGGTCGAGCAGGTGCGCCACCAGCTCGGCCAGCCGGGCCATCGGCACCTGGGCCATCGTCATCCGGCGTCCGGCCAGGTCCAGCGGCACCGTCCAGTCGCCGACCGAATCCAACGCCCGCTCCAGCCGGCCGGCCGAGGTGTCGAGCAGGATCTGCAGGTCGAGCCCGGTCAGTTCCGAACCCCGCTCGACGCCTTCGTCACGACGCACGTCGTCGGCGTACAACGGCACCTCGCGGCCGTCGGCGGCCGCGGTCACCAACTGCGTCAGCGCGTCGGCGTTGGCGGCCAGGTGGGCGGCCACGTTGGCCCGGGACCAGCCGGGCAGCAGGCTGGGCCGGTGCCAGTCTTCGTCGGAGATCCCGATCGTTTCGCCGAGCAGCCGTTGGGTGCCCTCGTGAACCCGTTTGCGCAGCGTCTCCAGCGGTGCTGCAAACGTCGGCTCGGCCATGCCTGCCACCCTAAGGGGTTGTCCGGACATGTGGGGACGTCTGCGGCGCGGGTTCTGTCACAGCCGGCAACTAGCATGATCGCCGTGAATGAACGGCTGATCGTCCGGGGTGCGCGCGAGCACAACCTGCGCAATGTGAACCTCGACCTCCCACGGGACGCGATGATCGTCTTCACCGGGTTGTCCGGGTCGGGCAAGTCCTCGCTCGCCTTCGACACCATCTTCGCCGAGGGCCAGCGACGCTATGTCGAGTCGCTGTCCGCCTACGCGCGGCAATTCCTGGGCCAGATGGACAAGCCCGACGTCGACTTCATCGAGGGGTTGTCGCCGGCAGTGTCCATCGACCAGAAGTCGACCAGCCGCAACCCGCGTTCGACGGTCGGCACGATCACCGAGATCTACGACTACCTGCGGCTGCTGTACGCCCGCGCCGGCCGTCCGCACTGCCCGATCTGCGGCGAGCCGATCATCCGGCAGACCCCGCAGCAGATCGTCGACCGGTTATTGGCGCTGCCCGAGGGCACCAGGTTCCAGGTGCTGGCACCGGTGGTCCGCGGCCGCAAGGGCGAGTACGTCGACCTGTTCCGGCAGCTCTCGACGCAGGGCCTGAGCCGCGTCCGGGTCGACGGCGAGATCCACCAGCTCACCGACCCGCCGACCCTCGACAAGCAGAAGAAGCACAACATCGACGTCGTGGTCGACCGGCTGGCGGCCAAGCCGTCGGCCAAGCAGCGTCTGACCGACTCGGTCGAGACGGCGCTGGGCCTGGCCGCGGGGGTGGTGGCCGTCGACTTCGTCGACCGGCCCGCCGACGACCCCGAGCGCGAGCGTCGCTACTCCGAGAAGCTGGCCTGCCCGAACGACCACGACATCGCGATCGAAGAACTCGAGCCGCGCCAGTTCTCCTTCAACGGCCCGTGGGGAGCCTGCCCGGCCTGTTCGGGGCTCGGCACCACCAGCGAGGTCGACGTCGAGCTGGTCGTGCCCGACGAATCCAAGAGTCTCGCCGACGGCGCCATCTCGTGCTGGACGTCGGTGTACGTCGCCGGCTACTTCCAGACCCTGTTCAAGGCGCTGGCCGAGACCCACAAGTTCTCCCTGGACGCACCCTGGAGCGCCCTGCCCGAGCGCGTCAGGTCCCTGATGCTGAACGGCGTCAAGGGCACCATCCAGGTACACACCCGTTCCCGGCACGGCCGTGAGCACTCCTTCCGGGCCAAGTTCGAGGGCGCGATCCCGTACATCAAACGGCGGTTCAACGAGGCCGAGTCCGAGAACTCGCGCGAGCGGTTCGCCGGCTATATGCGCGAGGTGCCGTGCCCGACCTGTAAGGGGGCGCGGCTCAAGCCGTCGTCGCTCGCCGTCACCGTCAGCGGCCGCAGCATCGCCCAGGTGTCGTCGATGTCCATCGGCGATGTGGCCATGTTCATGCGCACCCTGGAGCTCAACCAGCGCGAGGCGCGGATCGCAGAGCGGGTGGTGAAGGAGATCAACGAACGACTCCGGTTCCTGCTCGACGTGGGCCTCGACTACCTCACCCTCGCCCGCTCGGCCGGCAGCCTCTCGGGCGGCGAGGCGCAACGCATCCGGCTGGCGACCCAGATCGGCTCGGGGCTGGTCGGGGTCCTGTACGTGCTCGACGAGCCGTCGATCGGGCTGCACCAGCGCGACAACCGGCGGCTGATCGACACCCTGGTCCGGCTCCGTGACCTCGGCAACACCCTCATCGTGGTCGAACACGACGAGGACACCATCCGCACCGCCGACTGGGCCGTCGACATCGGTCCCGGCGCCGGCGAACACGGTGGCCACGTGGTGGTCTCGGGTCCGGTCAGCGAGTTGCTGTCGAACCCCGACTCGTTGACCGGCGCCTACCTGTCCGGACGCCGCAGCATCCCGCTGCCGGCGAAGCGCCGGCCGGCCACCGGGCGCGCCATCACGGTGCACGGGGCGCGCGAGAACAACCTGCGCGACATCACCGTGTCGTTCCCGCTGGGCCAGTGCGTCGCCGTCACCGGTGTCTCCGGCTCGGGCAAGTCCTCGCTGGTCAACGGCATCCTGTACTCCGCGCTGGCCAAGCACCTGTACAGCGCCCGCACCGTGCCCGGCCGGCACCGGGCGATCACCGGCATCGAGCACATCGACAAGGCCATCCACGTCGACCAGTCGCCGATCGGCCGGACGCCGCGCTCGAACCCGGCGACCTACACGGGGGTCTTCGACCATGTGCGCAGGCTCTTCGCAGAGACCCCCGAGGCGAAGGTGCGCGGCTACCAGCCGGGCCGGTTCTCCTTCAACGTCAAGGGCGGCCGCTGCGAGAACTGCTCCGGCGACGGCACGATCAAGATCGAGATGAACTTCCTGCCCGACGTGTACGTGCCCTGTGAGGTGTGCCATGGGGCCCGCTACAACCGCGAGACCCTCGAGGTGCACTACAAGGGCCGGACGATCGCCGAAGTGCTCGACATGCCGATCGAGGAGGCGGTCGAGTTCTTCGCCGCCATCCCCTCGATCGCCCGACATCTGCGCACGCTGGTCGACGTGGGGCTGGGTTACGTCCGGCTGGGGCAGCCGGCCACCACCCTGTCCGGCGGCGAGGCGCAGCGGGTGAAGCTGGCCAGCGAACTGCAGAAGCGTTCCACCGGCCGCACCATGTACGTGCTCGACGAGCCGACCACCGGCCTGCACTTCGAGGACATCCGCAAGCTGCTGGGGGTGCTGGGCAGGCTCGTCGACGCCGGCAACACGGTGGTGGTGATCGAGCACAACCTCGACGTGATCAAGACCGCCGACTGGGTGATCGACATGGGGCCCGAGGGCGGCTCCCGCGGTGGCCTGGTGGTGGCCGAGGGCACCCCCGAGCAGGTGGCCGCGACGCCCGCGTCGCACACCGGCGCCTTCCTGCGCGACGTGCTGCGCGGGCACGACATCGGGGTGGCCGAGTCGCCCGAACCATTGATCGAGGTGCCGGCGCCCGCACGCCGCCGGCGGAAGGCAAGCTGAGCGTGTCCGCCCCAGCGGCCCGGCCGG
Source organism: Micropruina sonneratiae (assembly GCF_025972045.1). Classification (GTDB taxonomy): domain Bacteria; phylum Actinomycetota; class Actinomycetes; order Propionibacteriales; family Propionibacteriaceae; genus Micropruina; species Micropruina sonneratiae. The sequence goes on from NZ_JAPDHX010000001.1 coordinate 813,918, forward strand.
CGTGGCCGGGGCGTGACGGGACGGTGCCTACGCTGGGCCGCGTGCGAGAGGGGGAGTTCGGTGGCTGATCCGGAGAGCTATCGCCCGGCCACCGGCACCATTCCGACCCAGCCGGGCGTCTACCGGTTCAGCGACGCCGCGGGCAGGGTCATCTACGTCGGCAAGGCCGTCAACCTCAGACAACGGCTGACGTCGTACTTCGCCGATCCTGCGGTGCTGCACTTCCGCACCCGCACGATGGTGCGCACCGCCGCCAAGGTCGAGTGGACCGTCGTCCGCAACGAACTCGAGGCGCTGCAGCTCGAGTACACCTGGATCAAGCAGCACGATCCGCGGTTCAACGTGAAGTACCGCGACGACAAGTCCTACCCGTGGGTCGCGGTGACCTGGTCGGAAGAGTTCCCACGCGTCTACGTCGGCCGCGGCAAGAAGCGCAAGGGCACCCGCTACTTCGGGCCCTACGCGCACGCCTGGGCGATCCGCGAGACCCTCGATCCGCTGCTGCGGGCATTCCCGATGCGCTCGTGCACCAACGGCGTGTTCCGCAACGCCGCGGCGTCCGGACGGCCCTGCCTGCTGGGCTACATCGGCAAGTGCGCGGCCCCATGCGTCGGCCGGATCGGCCCGGACGAGCATCGTGACCTCGCCCAGGACGTCTGCGACTTCCTGGCCGGCCGCACCAACGCGCTGCTGAAGCGGCTCGAGCGGCAGATGGCCGAGGCGTCCACCAACCTGGAGTTCGAGAAGGCGGCGGTGCTGCGCGACCAGCTGCACGCCCTGCGCCAGGCCACCGACTCCAACACCGTCGTGCTCGGCGACGGCACCGACGCCGACGTGATCGCCCTGGCCGAGGACCCGCTCGAGGTGGCGGTGCAGATCTTCCACGTCCGTGATGGCCGGATCCGCGGCCAGCGGGCCTGGGTGGCCGACCGCACCGACGACACCGCGACGTCGGGGTTGATCGAGACCTTCCTGCTGCAGCTGTACGCCGACGTCGACGGCGACGAGGTGCCGCCGGAGATCCTGGTGCCCGAGGTGCCCACCACCGGTGGGCTGATCGCCGAGTTGCTCACCGAGTCCCGCGGTGCGCGGGTGGTGATCCGCACCCCGCGGCGCGGCGACAAGAGGACGCTGATGGAGACGGTGGCCCGCAACGCCGCCGAGGCGCTGGCCCTGCACAAGACGCGCCGGGCCAGCGACCTGTCCACCCGCAACCAGGCGCTCGAAGAGATCCAGGAGGCCCTGGGCCTGCCGACCGTGCCGCTGCGGATCGAGTGCTACGACGTGTCGCACCTGCAGGGCACCGAGATCGTCGCCTCGATGGTGGTCTTCGAGGACGGGCTGGCCCGCAAGAGTGACTACCGGCGATTCGTGATCCGCGGCCAGGACGGCTCCAACGACGTCGCCGCCATCCACGAGGTGATCACCCGCAGGTTCCGCCGCTACCTCGACGAGCAGGGCGAGACCGGCAGCGACGGCCCGCTGCTGGTCGACCCGACCACCGGCGCCGCCCGGAAGTTCGCCTACGCCCCCGGGCTGGTCGTGGTCGACGGCGGGGCGCCGCAGGTGGCGGCCGCGGCGCAGGCGCTGGCCGTACTGGGCATCACCGACGTGGCAGTGATCGGCCTGGCCAAACGCCTCGAGGAGGTGTGGCAGCCCGGGGAGGAGTTCCCGCTCATCCTGCCGCGCACCAGCGAGGGCCTGTACCTGTTGCAGCGGGTCCGCGACGAGGCGCACCGCTTCGCCATCACCCACCACCGCGGCCGGCGCAGCGCCTCGATGGTCGAGTCCGTGCTGGACGCCGTGCCCGGCCTGGGCGAGGTGCGGCGCCGCACGCTGCTGAAGCACTTCGGGTCGCTGCGCAAGCTCCGCGCCGCCGACCCCGCCGAGCTCGCGGCGGTGCCGGGTATCGGGCCCGCCATCGCCGCCGCCATCGTCGAGGCGCTCGCCGAGCCGGCACCCGAGGCGATCAACCTGACCACCGGCGAGGTGCTGGACGGGGCACCATAATGACCCCATGAGCACCCCCAGCCACGGCTTGCGGTTCGTCATCGTGACGGGCATGTCCGGCGCGGGCCGGCGCACCGCCTGTCACACGCTGGAGGATCTCGGCTGGTACGTGGTCGACAACCTGCCGCCCGAGCTGCTGCCCGGGTTGGTCGATGTCGCCCGCGAGCGCGAGTTCAGCCGGGTCGCGGTCAGTCTCGACGTGCGTACCCGCTCGGCGTTCAACCAGATCCCCGAAGCCTTCGACAGGCTGGGCCGGGCCGGCGTGGTGCCACAGATCCTGTTCCTGGACGCCGCCGACGATGCGATCGTCCGGCGCCAGGAGTCGGTCCGGCGGCCGCTGCCGCTGCAGGGCGAGGACGGGCTGCTCGACGGGGCGGTCCGCGAGCGGCGGCTGCTGGCCAGCCTGCGAGCCTCGGCCGACCTGGTCATCGACACCTCCACCCTGAACGTGCATCAGCTCGCCGACCGGGTGACCACCGTGTTCGGCTCCGACGCCGACCCCGAACTGCTGTTCACCGTGATGTCGTTCGGGTTCAAGAACGGTCTGCCGATCGACGCCGACATGGTGTTCGACGTCCGCTTCCTGCCCAACCCGCACTGGGTGCCCGACCTGCGGCCGCTCACGGGGCTGTCCGAGCAGGTGTCCGATTACGTGCTCGGCCAGGCCAGCGCCGGCGCCTTCCTCGACGACGTCGTCGACCTGCTCGGCATCATCAGCCCCGGCTATGTGCGCGAGGGCAAGCGGCTGGCCACGGTGGCAATCGGCTGCACCGGCGGCAAGCACCGCAGCACCGCGATGGCCGAAGAGCTGGCCCGCCGGCTGCGCGTCCAGGGCACGGCCACCCGGGTGTTCCATCGAGACCTGGGCAAAGAGTGAGCCCGCGGCGAATCTCGCCGGCGGTCGTCGCCTTCGGCGGTGGCCACGGCCTCTACGCCTCCCTGCAAGCGCTGCGCTACCTCACGCCGCGGCTCACCGCGGTCGTCACGGTCGCCGACGATGGCGGCTCCTCGGGCCGGCTGCGCCAGGAGTTCGACATCCTTCCGCCCGGCGACCTGCGGATGGCGCTGGCCGCGCTGTGCGGCGACGACGAGGTGGGGCGCACGTGGGCCGACGTGCTGCAGTCACGGTTCGGGGGTTCCGGTCCGCTGGCCGGCCACGCGATCGGGAACCTGCTGATCGCCGGGCTGTGGCAGCGCCTGGGCGACCCGGTCGCCGGGCTCGACCTGGTCGGCGAGCTGCTGCGCATCCAGGGCCGGGTGCTGCCGATGGCCGCCGTGCCGTTGGTGATCGAGGCCGACGTGGTGGGCGTCGACGCGGGCGACCCCGACGAGGAGTCGGTGCTCCGCGGCCAGGCGACGGTGGCGAAGACGTCCGGCGACGTCCGCGCGGTCCGGCTGGTGCCGCCCGACCCGCCGGCGCGGCACGAGTCGGTGGCGAGCGTGCTGGCCGCCGACCACGTCGTCCTGGGCCCGGGGTCGTGGTTCACCTCGGTGATCCCGCACCTGCTGGTCCCCGAGCTGGCCGAGGCGATCCTCACCACCCGGGCCCAACGCATCCTGACGATGAACCTCGTCCCGGCCGACGAGACGCACGGCTTCCCGGCCTCCCGGCACCTGGAGGTGCTGGCCGACCACTGTCCGAGACTGCGTCTCGACGTGGTGGTGGTCGATCCGTCCTTCGCTGTCGACGATCCGCCCCTGGAGAGGTTCGCGCGGTCGCTGGGCGCCCGGCTGGTGGTGGAGAATGTACGGATGCGCGACGGTTCGCCCCGGCACGACCCCCACCGGCTGGCCGCCGTCTACGCCGAACTGATGAACCAATAGGCCGACCCCCGGCGACCCCCCGACCGATAAGGATGACCCCCATGGCGATGACCCAGCAGGTGAAAGCGGAACTGGCCACCGTGCAGGTGACCAAGCCCGCCTGCCGCCGGGCTGAGGTGGCCGCCACCCTGCGGTTCGCCGGCGGACTACACCTGGCGGGCGGCCGGATCGTGGTCGAGGCCGAACTCGACACCGGAGCGGCCGCTCGGCGGCTGCGGACGGCGATCGCCGACCTGTTCGGGTTCAACTCCGAGTTCGTGGTGGTCACCTCGTCGGGGCTGCGCCGAGGGACCCGCTACATCGTCCGGCTGATCCGCGACGGAGAGTCGCTGGCCCGGCAGACCGGTCTGGTCGACGGCCGCGGCCGACCGGTGCGCGGGCTGCCCGCCGGCATCGTCAGCGGCGCCCTCGACGTCGCGGTCGCCGCCTGGCGAGGCGCCTTCCTGGCCCACGGTTCGCTGACCGAGCCGGGGCGATCGATGGCGATGGAGGTCACCTGCCCCGGGTCGGAGGCGGCGCTGGCGTTGGTCGGCGCGGCCCGCCGGCTCGGGATCGCCGCCAAGGCCCGCGAGGTGCGGGGGGTCGACCGGGTGGTGATCAGGGACGGTGACGCGATCGCCCAGATGCTGACCAGGCTCGGCGCTCACCAGACCCTGCTGGCCTGGGAAGAGCGGCGGATCCGCCGCGAGGTGCGGGCATCGGCGAACCGGCTGGCCAACTTCGACGACGCCAACCTGCGCCGCTCGGCAAGGGCCGCGGTGGCGGCGGGGGCGCGGGTCGAGCGAGCCTTGGACATCCTCGGTGACGACATTCCCGAACACCTGCGGGTGGCCGGCCTGCTGAGGCTCGAGAACAAGCAGGCGTCGCTCGAGGAGTTGGGTCAGCTGCACACGCCGCCGCTGACCAAGGACGCGGTCGCGGGCCGCATCAGGCGGCTGCTGGCGACCGCTGACAAGCGTGCCGCGGAGTTGGGGATTCCTGGAACGGAAGCCAATCTGTCGCCAGAAATGTTGGAAGATCGCGACTGAAAAAAGCCCAGCCCACACGATATCAGGCGGCTTGCCCGGTCCCCGATACGGGTGTTCACAAGGGGCAGTCACAGCGGTGCTTTCTCTATAGAGTGGGGGGCGTCCACCCTTGCTCGTGGCTGTTCACGGGCAACACTCAACGAAGGGGAACCATCACATGACGGTGAAGGTTGGAATCAACGGCTTCGGCCGGATCGGCCGTAACTTCTTCCGGGCGCTGGTGGCGTCCGGGGCCGACATCGAGGTCGTCGGCGTCAACGACCTGACCGACAACCACACGCTGGCGCAGCTGCTGAAGTACGACTCGATCCTGGGACGTTTCCCGGGCGAGGTGACCTACGACGACGAGTCGATCACGGTCGACGGTCACAAGATCCTGGCCTACGCCGAGCGCGATCCGGCCAACCTGCCCTGGGGCGAGATCGGTGCCGACGTCGTGGTCGAGTCGACCGGCTTCTTCACCGACGCCACCAAGGCGAAGGCGCACCTCGATGCCGGCGCCAAGAAGGTGCTCATCTCGGCTCCCGCTAAGAACGAGGACATCACGATCGTGATGGGCGTCAACGACGAGCTGTACGACCCGGCGCAGCACAACATCATCTCCAACGCCTCGTGCACCACCAACTGCCTGGCCCCGCTGGCCAAGGCGCTGAACGACGGCATCGGCATCGTCAAGGGCCTGATGACCACCATTCACGCCTACACCCAGGACCAGAACCTGCAGGACGCCCCGCACAAGGACCTGCGTCGCGCCCGCGCCGCCGCCCTGAACATCGTCCCGACCACCACCGGTGCGGCCAAGGCCGTGGCCCTGGTGCTGCCCGAACTGAAGGGCAAGCTCGACGGCTACGCGCTGCGCGTTCCGACGCCGACCGGTTCGGTGACCGACCTCACCTTCGAGGCCTCCCGCGAGACCAGCGTCGAAGAGATCAACGCGATCGTGAAGGCGGCGGCCGAGGGCCCGCTCAAGGGCATCCTCGAGTACAGCGAGGACCCCATCGTCAGCAAGGACATCGAGACCTACCCGCTGTCCAGCATCTTCGATGCGCCGCTGACCAAGGTGATCGGCAACCAGGTCAAGGTCGTGTCCTGGTACGACAACGAGTGGGGCTACTCCAACCGGCTGGTCGACCTGGCCGTGCTGGTCGGCTCGAAGCTCTGAGCGTCCGTACCCGATCCGATAACTGAAACGAGGAAGGCCGAAGGTGAAGTCAGTACAGGACCTTGGTGACCTGAAGGGCAAGCGGGTGCTCATCCGCTGCGATTTCAACGTCCCGCTCGACGGCGAGACGATCACCGACGACGGACGGATCCGGGCGGCACTGCCGACCCTGACCCAACTGAAGGACGCCGGCGCGAAGGTCATCGTGCTGGCTCACCTCGGCCGGCCCAAGGGGGCCCCCGACCCCAAGTACTCGGTGGCACCCGCGGCCAAACGGCTCGGCGAGTTGATCGGGGCCGACGTCAAGCTGGCCTCCGACACCGCCGGGCCGGGCGCGCAGGAGACCGTCGCCGGTCTGGCCGACGGCGAGATCTGCCTGCTCGAGAACGTCCGGTTCGAGCCCGGTGAGACGTCCAAGGACGACGCCGAGCGCGAGGCGCTGGCGGAGAAGTGGGCGGAACTGGCCGACGTCTTCGTCTCGGACGGCTTCGGGGTGGTGCACCGCAAGCAGGCGTCCGTCTACGACGTGGCGAAGCTGCTGCCGCACGCCGCGGGCGCCTTGGTGAAGAAGGAGGTCGACGTCTTCTCCAAGGTGCTCTCCGACCCGGAGCGCCCGTTCGTCGTGGTGCTGGGCGGGGCGAAGGTCGCCGACAAGCTGGCCGTCATCGACAACCTGCTGAAGATCGCCGACACCCTCGTGGTGGGTGGCGGCATGGCGTACACGTTCCTGGCGGCCAAGGGCTACCAGGTCGGCAAGTCGCTGCTCGACGAGGCCAGCATCGATGCCTGCACCAAGTACCTGAGCACCGCCGAGTCCGCGGGCAAGCAGATCCTGCTGCCGATCGATGTCCGGATCGCCTCCGGCATGGATTTCGCGGCGCGCACCGTCGAAGGTGACGTCGAGGTGGTCGCGGCCGAGGCGATCCCGGGCGACAAGATGGGCCTCGACATCGGCCCGCAGACCGAGAAGCTCTTCGCCGAGGCGATCAAGGCCGCGAAGACGGTGGTCTGGAACGGCCCGATGGGCGTGTTCGAGATCGACGCGTTGGCCCACGGCACCGCGGCGGTCGCCCAGGCGCTGACCGAGGTCGACGGCCTGAGCGTGGTCGGCGGCGGCGACTCGGCGGCCGCCGTGCGTGAGCTCGGCCACGCCGACGACGAGTTCGGTCACATCTCCACCGGCGGCGGCGCCTCGCTGGAATACCTGGAGGGCAAGGAACTGCCGGGCATCGCGGTGCTCGAGGAAGGCAACTGAGATGGCACGCACCCCCCTGATGGCGGGCAACTGGAAGATGAACCTCGACCACGTCGAGGCGACCGGGCTCGTCCAGAAACTCGCCTGGACCCTCGACGACCTCAAGTACGACCCGACCAGGTCCGAGGCGGCGGTGATCGTGCCGTTCACCGACCTGCGCACCGTGCAGACGCTGATCGAGGGCGACAAGCTGCCGCTGGCCTTCGGCGCACAGGACGTCTCGGTGCACGACAAGGGCGCCTACACCGGCGAGATCTCGGCCGCGATGCTGGCCAAGCTGAACTGCAGCTACGTGGTCGTGGGTCACTCCGAACGCCGTGACTACCACGGCGAGACCGATGAGCTGGTCAACGAGAAGGCCAAGGTCGTGCTCGCGGCCGGCCTGACTCCGATCATCTGCGTCGGCGAGAAGCTCGACGTCCGCAAGGCCGGCGAGCAGGTGCCGTTCGTGCTCGCCCAGGTCGACAAGGTGCTGGCCGGTCTGAGCGCTGAACAGGTGGCCTCGCTGGTCATCGCCTACGAGCCGGTCTGGGCGATCGGCACCGGCGAGGTGGCGACCCCCGACGACGCCCAGGAGGTCTGCGGGGCGATCCGCTCCCGGGTGGCCGAGTTGCTCGGTCAGCAGGCCGCCGACGCGGTGCGCATCCAGTACGGCGGGTCGGCCAAGGCGTCCAACATCGTCGAGTTGATGGCCCAGCCCGATGTGGACGGCGGCCTGGTCGGCGGTGCCAGCCTGGACGCCGGCGAGTTCGCCAAGATCGTCACCTTCTACCAGCAGGCCTGAGCGCGGCTCCGGCGACGTCCGGAGCGGTGGTGCAGGTGCGTTAGGATTCACCCTGTGATTGTTGTGCCCATGTTGACCTGGCCGATTCTGACCTTGTCGATCGTGCTGATCCTGACCAGCGTCGTGCTGGCCCTGTTCGTGCTGTTGCACAAGGGCCGCGGCGGCGGCATGTCGGATCTGTTCGGTGGGGGCATGTCGACCTCCATGGGTGGATCCTCGGCGGCTGAGCGCACCCTGGACCGGCTGACCGTGATCGTCGGCCTGGTCTGGCTCGCCGCCATCTTCGGCTTGCTGGTGCTGTACCGGTTCTTCCCGGACTACGGCACCTTCTGACCTTCCCCCAGCCCTCACGGGCGACCTGACAAGGAGAAAAACACGTGGTTGGTGGTAGCGCGATCCGGGGTAGCCGGGTCGGCGCCGGACCCATGGGCGAGGCCGAGCGCGGCGATGCCGCTCCCCGGCTCTACGTCTCGTACTTCTGTGCGAACCGGCATGAGACCCGTCCCGCCTTCGCCGCCGATGCGGTGGTCCCGGAAACCTGGGACTGCCCACGGTGCGGCCTTCCGGCGAACCTGGATTCGGAGAACCCCCCTCCTCCGCCCAAGATCCAGCCCTACAAGACGCACCTGGCCTACGTGAAGGAGCGCCGCAGCGACGCCGAGGCGGCCGCCATCCTCACCGAGGCTCTCGAAGGCCTGCGGGCCCGTCGCGCGGCCGGCGAGGTCATCTACTGACGCTGGGCCGGGCGCGCGCCTAGCGCGTCCGGTCCGCTGGACCTGCCGGTCGGCTGCCGGCTAGAGCGAACAGTTGTACCAGGGCAGTTCCGAGGCCGCCTCACGGTCGATGAACCACCGGGTGTCCTGTTCGCCGCGGACGACGCCGGCGGGGATGCCGGGGTCACCGGCCAGCGCCTGTGCCGTCGCGTGCGCCTTGTCGGGCCCGTTGGCCAGGAACCACACCTCGCGCGAGCGCCCGAGCGCGGGCACGGTGAGCGAGATCCGGTCGTCCTCGCCCTTGGGTGAGCCGGTCAGCCCGATGACCGACTGGGTGGTCGCCTCGAACGAGGGGTGGCCGGGAAAGATACCCGCGACATGGCCCTCCGGCCCGATGCTGAGCAGACAGATGTCGAAACGGACGTCGTCGAGTTCCTTGGCGTAGGTGGCGGCGGCCGCGTCGGCGTCCGCCACACCGTCCGCGGCCGGCATCGGGTGCGTGCGCGCCGGGTCGAGCGCGAACCGGCCCGCCAGCTGCGCCAGGGTCGGGCCGGCGTGCCGGGCCGGGTCGTCGGTCGGCACGAACCGTTCGTCGGTCCACCACAGCTCAAGGCGTCCCGGGTCCAGTTCGGAGCCCTCGATGCGACTGCCGAAGCTGTCGTAGAGGTGCTGCGCGATCCGCCCGCCGGTCAGGCCCAACTGGACGATGCGGTCGGGATCCTTCTGCCAGCCCGCGATGGTGCTGACCAGCATGCCCGCCGCCGTCTCCGCCAGGGTCACTGGCCGGGTGAACCGCAGCACCTGGTCGTTCACCGGCCCGCCGCCTCCGCGGCGTCCTGCCGCTCGCACCGTTGGGCCAGCCGGGCCATCGCCGAGGCGAAGATGTCGTCGGCGTCGAGCCGGCGCAACTCCTCGGTGATCAGCGCGTTCACCTCGCGGCGGCGCAGTGCGACCCGGCGTCCGCTCAGCCCGGGGGCCGAGAAGGTGGCCGTTCTCCCGTCCTGGCGGGAGATGGAGATGTCGCCGGCGGACGTGGTCAGGGTGACCGAGTTCATCCCGATGCCGGTGCCGTCGGTGCGGGTCACCGGCACGGTGAGCCGGTCCTCCAGCCAGGCCGCCAGCAGCATGCTGCCCGCGTTGTCCGGCGCCGCCTCCACGGCGGCGGACGAGACCCGGGCCGGGTAGGAGTCGAGCGAACCGGCCAGCAGCGCCCGCCACGGGGTGAGCCGCGTCCAGGTCAGGTCGGTGTCGCCGGGGGAGTAGTTGCGCGCCCGGCACTCGATGGCCGCGATCGGGTCGCGCGAGCCCATCGAGTCGGTAATCCGGCGGATGGCCAACGTGCCCAGCGGATCCTCGCCCGGCTTGTCCGGCGCCTCGCCGGGCCACCAGGCGACCACCGGCGAGTCGGGCAGCAGCAGCGGCAGCACCACCGAGGCGCGGTGCTGGGTGAGCTCGCCGTGGAAGCGCAGCGAGATGATCTCTCCGGGCACCTCCTCGCCGAGCCGGATCTCGGCGTCCACCCGGTCGGCCTTCGCCTGACCGTCGGTGACCAGGATGATCCTCGACGGATGCTCGCGCCCGGCGTCCTGGCAGGCCTCCAGTGCCTGCTCGTAGCCGCGCAGTTCCGCCACCACGATCATGGTGAACACCATCGACGACGCGACACCGATGCTGTGCCGGGCCTTCACCAGGGCCATGTGGATGCCGGTGGCGTTGGTATCGGGAACGGTGATGATCATCGCAACCTCCTAGGGTCGACGCCAGACGAAGCCGTCGCGGGCCAGCATGGCGTTGGCACTCGACGGCCCCCACGAGCCCGACGGGTAGCCCTGCGGCTGGGTGTCCAGATCTGCCCAGAAGTCCAGGATCGGGTCGAGCAGCTTCCACGACAGCTCCACCTCCTCGTGCTGGGGGAACAGCGGGGGGTCGCCGAGGAACACGTCGAGGATGAGTCGTTCGTAGGCCTCGGGGCTGGATTCGGCGAACGAAGTGCCGTAGGCGAAGTCCATCGTGACGTCGCGGATCTCCATCAACGTGGCCGGCACCTTCGCGCCGAAGCGCAGCGTGATGCCCTCGTCGGGCTGGATGCGCAGCACCAGGGCGTTGCTGCCCAACGCCTCGGTGTCGGTCATGCTGAACGGCAGGTGCGGGGCCCTGCGCAGGTTGAGCGCGATCTCGGTCACCCGGCGGGGCATCCGCTTGGCCGAGCGCAGGTAGAACGGGACGCCGGCCCAGCGCCGGTTGTCGATGTCGACCCGGATCGCGGCGTAGGTCTCGGTCTGCGACTTCGGGTCGATGCCCTCCTCTTCGAGGTACCCGCACACCTTCTTGCCGCCCGCCCAGCCGCCCAGGTACTGGCCCCGGGCCGTGTGGGCGGCCAGGTCGCGCGGCGGCCGCGCCGCGGCCAGCACCTTCTTCTTCTCGGTGCGCAGCTGTTCGGCGTCGAACGAGGTCGGCTCCTCCATCGCGGTCAGCGCCATCAGCTGCAGCAGGTGGTTCTGGATGACGTCGCGGGCGGCACCGACCCCGTCGTAGTAGCCGGCCCGGCCGCCGATGCCGATGTCCTCGGCCATGGTGATCTGTACGTGGTCGATGTAGCTGCGGTTCCAGATCGGTTCGAACAGTTCGTTGGCGAAGCGCAGCGCCAGCAGGTTCTGCACCGTCTCCTTGCCGAGGTAGTGGTCGATCCGAAACACCGACTGGGAGTGGAACACCGACGACACCCTGCGCTCGAGCTCCTCGGCGCTGGCCAGATCGTGACCGAACGGCTTCTCGATTACCACCCGGCTCCAGGTGCCCCTGGTGTCGCGCTTGGCCAGGCCGTGCTTCTTCAGCATCGAGACCACCTGGTCGAACGCCTTGGGCGGAATCGACAGGTAGAAGGCGTGATTGCCGCCCGTGCCCTGCGTCCGGTCCAGCTCGGCGAGGGTCTCCTTCAGCGTCTCGAACGACTCGTCGCTGTCGAAGGTGCCCTGGACGAAGCGGATTCCTTCCAGCAGCTGCTTCCAGACCTCCTCGCGGAACGGCGTCCTGGCCCGCTCCTTCACCGAGTCGTGCACCACCTTGGCGAAGTCCTGGTCCTCCCAGTCGCGGCGGGCGAAGCCGATCAGTCCGAAACCTGGGGGCAGCAGCCCGCGATTGGCCAGGTCGTAGACGGCCGGCATCAGCTTCTTGCGCGCCAAGTCGCCGGTCACCCCGAACAGGACCAGGGCACAGGGCCCGGCGATCCGGGGCAGCCGGCGATCGTGCGGATCGCGGAGGGGATTGGCGGTCTCGCTGGACGTGCTCACCGGTTCATCGTTTCGCGGATCGGCGAGCGGTGGCAATCGTCTTGCGATCAGCGCGCCGAGGCGATGGCCTGCTCGACCGATGCGACGAGTTCGTGCCAGGAGACGATGAATTTCTCCACGCCTTCGCTCTCCAGGACCTCGAACACGTCGGCCAGGTCGACTCCGGCCGCGGCCACCTCGTCGAGCACCGCGCGGCCCTCGTCGGCCTTGCCGACGATGGAGGGTCCGACCTCGCCGTGGTCGCCGAACGCGTCCATCGTCTTCTCGGGCATGGTGTTGACCACGCCGTCGGCAACCAGGTTGGTCACGTAGAGGGTGTCGGGCAGGTTCGGGTCCTTGGTGCCGGTGGACGCCCACAGCGGCCGCTGCGCGTTGGCGCCCTTGGCGGCCAGCGCCTTGAAGCGATCCGAGCCGAACACCTCCTCGTAGGCGCCGTAGGCGACCAGCGCGTTGGCGATCGCGGCCTTCGACTTCAGGTCCGGCCGGCCGGCCTGCTCGAGCCGCTTGTCGATCTCGGCGTCGACGCGCGAGACGAAGAACGACGCCACCGAGTGGATCGTGGAGAGGTCCTTGCCGGCGGCGTCGGCCGCTTCCAGACCGGACAGGTAGGCGTCCATGACGGCGCGGTAGCGGTCCTCGGAGAAGATCACCGTGACGTTGACCGAGATGCCGTTGGCGATGGTCTGCTGGATGGCGGGCAGGCCGGGCTTGGTGGCGGGAATCTTGATCAGCACGTTCTCGCGGCCGACCAGGGCGTGCAGCTCGGCGGCCTGGTCGATGGTGGCCTGGGTCTCGTTGGCCAGGGTCGGCGCGACCTCGATCGAGACCCGGCCGTCGTAGCCGCCGGAGGACTGGTAGAGGGCGGCGAACAGGTCGCAGGCGTTGCTGACGTCGGTGCTGGTGAGCTGCTTGATGGCGGTGTCCACGTCGACGTCGGCGCCCAGGCCCTTGATCTGCTCGGCGTAGTCGGCGCCGTTGCGCAGCGCTGCGGCGAAGATGGTCGGATTGGTCGTCACCCCGCTGACCGAGTCGTCCTCGATCTTCGAAGCCAGGTTGCCGCTGGTGATCCGGCCGCGCGACAGGTCGTCGAGCCAGATACTCACACCAGCATCCGCCAGAGCCTTCAGACGATCGTTCATTCTCGATGCACTCCCTTGTGGTGACGGTGGGACGGGCCGAGCTGCGGCCCTTCGCCACTCTAGTCGGGTGGCTGTGTGTCCAGCGAGGTTCGGGCTAGACTGCTCGCGATCCGGGCTGGAGGGAGACGACGCGGATGCACTCATCGGCGCCGACGGTTGACGTCGCGACATCGGGCGTTGTCCGGGCCTATATCGCGCTCACCAAGCCGCGAATCATCGAACTGTTGCTGGTGACCACCGTGCCCGCCATGTTCCTCGCGGCCGGCGGCGTACCGGAATGGCAGCTGGTGGTCTGGACGCTGGTCGGCGGCACCCTGGCGGCGGGCTCGGCAAACGTCTTCAACTCGGTGCTGGACGCCGACATCGACTCGCACATGCGGCGCACCCGGCGGCGTCCGATGGCCCGCAACAGCGTCTCCACGCCCAAGGCGTACGCATTCGGCGCCGTGCTGGGCGTGCTCGCCGCGCTGATTCTCGGCCTGGGCGCCAACTGGCTGTCGGCGTCCCTGGCGATGGTCGCGAACGCCTACTACGTCTTCGTCTACACCATGGGACTGAAGCGCCGGACGTCGCAGAACATCGTCTGGGGCGGCATCGCCGGGTGCTTCCCCCCGTTGATCGGCTGGACCGCGGTGACCGGGAGCGTCGCCTGGCCGCCGCTGGTGCTGTTCGCGATCGTGTTCTTCTGGACGCCGCCGCACACCTGGGCGCTCGCCTTCCGCTACAAGGAGGACTACAAGCAGGCCCACGTGCCGATGCTACCGGTCGTGATGGCGCCGCCCGCCGTGGCGTGGCGGATCGTCGTCTACACGGTGGTGACCGTTGCGGTCAGCCTGCTGCTGTGGCCGGTGGCTCACACCGGCTGGTTCTATCCGGCGGTGGCCCTGCTCGCCGGTGCGGTGATGATCGTCGAATCGGTCCAGCTGCTGCGCCGGGCCAGGGCCGGGCTCGTCGAGGCGGCGCTGAAGCCGATGCGGCTGTTCCACCTGTCGAACTCCTACCTGGCGGTGGTGTTCATGGCCGCCGCCATCGACCCGCTGCTGTTCTGAACCCGGCCGCGCACCCCGAACCACAGGTGCGCCACAGCGACGGTGTACAGCGTGGTGCCGACCATGTGCGCCAACACCAGCCCCAGCGGCAGGCCGGTCAGATACTGGGCGTAGCCGATGGCGCCCTGCAGTGCCGCCGCCGCCAGTACTCCCAGCACCGACCGGCGCAGCCGCGCGTCGCTACGGCCGACGATCAGCAGCAGCACGCCCAGGGCGAGGGTGACCCACATCGTCAGCGAGTGCAGCCGCGCCACGTCGGTGACGGCGAAGCCGTTGCGGGTGGCGGCCCCGTCGCCCGAATGCGGACCGGCTCCGCTGGTGACGGTGCCCAGGTACATCATCAGCATCGATCCCCAGAAGACGCCCTGGGTGAGCAGCCACGGCGTCCGGCCCAGCGAACGCGCCGGCAGCGCGAAAACCTCGTGGACGATCCGGGTGCAGATCACGATCAGGCCGACGGAGACGACCATGTGCAGCCCCACCACCCACGGGTTGAGCTGGACCAGTACCGAGATTCCGCCGATCACCGCTTGGGCGATGATGCCGAGCCCGACCGCGAAGGCGAGGGTGCGTACCAGCGGGCGGGCCTGCTGGGCCCGCACCGCGCGTCCGGCGGCCAGGAAGGTGCCCAGCGCGATCGCGATCAACACGAAGGTGAGCAGCCGGTTGCCGAACTCGACATAGGCGTGCCATGGCGCCTCGGCGTGCGGCGTGTACGAACCGGCCTCGCATTGCGGCCAGGTCGAGCAGCCCAGGCCCGAGCCGGTGAGCCGCACCAGTGCGCCGGTCCAGACGATGGCCATGTTGCCGACCAGGTTGGCCACCGCCCAGCGGGGCAGAGTGCGCGGGCTGATCAGGAAGTCCATCGGAACGCCTTTCGTGCGATGAGGGCCAGGGCGGCCGCCCAGCCGAGCAGGACCAGCAGCGCCGCCGGGACGACCCCGCCGGTGGCTGCGGCGCGCAGGACCGTCCCCAGCGCCGCGGTGGGCAGCCAGGCCGGCTGGTCGACGAGCAGGCCACCCACCGCCAGCCCGGCCAGATAGATCAGGTTGGCCAACGCGAGCGTCACCTCGGCCTTCAGGGTGCCGGCCAGCAGCAGGCCGAGGCCGGCGAACGCGACGATGCCCAGTAGCACCGCGACCAGGGCCGACAGCGCACCCAGCGGCGTCCAGACCGGACGCCAGCCCAGGGCGAGGGCCACCACCGTCAGCAGCAGGGTCTGGACCGCGACCAGCGCTGTCGCGGCGACCGCCTTGCCGGCGATCAGGTCGGCCCGTGTCAACGGCGTCGCCACCAGCCGTTCCAGGACGCCGTAGCGGCGCTCGAACCCGGTGGCGACGGCCAGCGCGGTGAACGCGGTCGACCAGGTCGCCACGGCGATCACCGAGGCGGGGAAGCGCACCAGATCGAGACCCCAGCCGCCGCCCCACAGCATTCCGCCGACCAGCAGGCCCAGCGGGATCGCGAAGGCCAGCAGCAGCTGTTCACCGTTGCGCAGCAGCATCCGCAGCTCCATGCCGGCGTGCGCCACGACCCTGCGGGCGGTCATCCGGCACCACCGGTGTGCCGGAGGAAGACGTCCTCCAGCGACGCCTCGGCGGTCAGTTCGGCGACAGTGCCCGAGACGGTGACCCTGCCCGCGTCCATGATCCAGACCCGGTCGGCGAGCCGGGCCGCCTCGGCCATGTCGTGGGTGGTGAGCAGCACCGAGACCCCGTCGGCGCGCAGGGTGTCGATCACGCCCCAGGTGCGACGCCGGGCGCGCGGGTCCATGCCGGCCGTGGGCTCGTCGAGCAGGACCAGCTCGGGGCGTCCGATCAGGGCGCCGGCCAGGTTGACCGCCTGCTGCTCGCCGCCCGACAGCCGCCGGTAGGGCCGGTTCAGCAGCGGTCCGAGTTCGAGCGCCTCGACGAGGTCGTCGATGGGCACCGGGCGGGGGTAGAGCCCGGCCAGGTAGCGCAACAGCTCACCGGGCCGGACCGCCGACCAGGCGCCCACCGACTGCGGCATCAGCCCGACCCGATCGTCCGTGCCGCCAGGAGCTCCGTCGAGCACCCGGATGGTCCCGGCGTCCGGGGTGAGCAGGCCGGTGATGCACCTGATGGTGGTGGTCTTGCCGGCGCCGTTGGGCCCGAGCAGGGCGGTGATCTCACCGGCTGCGGCCGACCAGGTCAGCCCATCGAGCACCCGTCGTCCGCCGAGAGTGACAGTGACCCCGGCCAGTTCGAGGGCGGGAACAGGGGTCACCCGGTCAGCATAGGACGGCGTGACCGGGCCCCGGGTGACGTAGCCTGCTTTGATCCACAGGCGGTCGCGGGGAGCGCCTACCCGCCGTTGTGGCCCACCGGCACGCTCCCGCTGCCGTTGCGGATGGCGGCCGCCACGGGCTCGCCGGTCGCCGGGTGGACGTCGGTCTGCGTCTCCGGCCCGGGCGCGGGCTCGGGATCGGCGAAGTCGGCGGCGGTCAGCATCTCGCGCTCGATCAGCATCGAGTAGAAGGAACGCCACACCATCACGCACAGGGCGATGAAGAAGACCGCGGCCAGCACCCAGGTGATCACGTGCTTGCCCTGCGCGTTCAGGCTGACCGCCAGTTCGACGGCGAGCAGACCGAACAGGGTGGTGAACTTTATCACCGGGTTGAGCGCCACCGAACTGGTGTCCTTGTACGGGTCGCCCACGGTGTCGCCGATCACCGACGCGTCGTGCAGGTCGGTGCCCTTGGCGGCCAGGTCGGTCTCGACGATCTTCTTGGCGTTGTCCCAGGCGCCGCCCGCGTTGGCCATGAAGATCGCCTGGTACAACCCGAACAGGGCGATCGAAACCAGGTAGCCGATGAAGAAATACGGCTCGATGAAGGCGAACGCCAGGGCGGCGAAGAAGATGCCGAGGAAGATGTTCAGCATGCCCTTCTGGGCGTACTGGGTGCAGATCTCGACGACCTTGCGGGAATCCTCAACGGAGGCCTTGGTCGCCCCGTCGAGCTTGATCGAGTTCTTGATGAACTCCACGGCCCGGAACGAACCCGTGGTGACGGCCTGGATCGAGGCGCCGGTGAACCAGTAGATGATCGCGCCGCCGGTGATCAGGCCGAGCAGGAACGGCGCATGCAGCAGCGACAGCTTGTCCAGGTTCTCGGTCATGCCCGAGGTGAGCCCCATGATGATCGAGAAGATCATCGTCGTGGCGCCCACCACGGCGGTGCCGATCAGCACCGGTTTGGCGGTGGCCTTGAAGGTGTTGCCTGCGCCGTCGTTGTCCTCCAGCAGCGCCTTGGCCCGCCCGTAGCGCGGGCTGAAACCGTACTCGACGCGGATCTCGGCGCCGGCGTCCGGCTGCTCCTCGATGGTGCTGAGCTCGTACACGCTCTGCGCGTTGTCGGTGACCGGGCCGTAGGAGTCCACCGCGATGGTGACCGGGCCCATGCCGAGGAAGCCGAAGGCGACCAGCCCGAAGGCGAAGACGGCCGGGGCGACCATCACCGCATCGACGCCGAGGTTGCTGATCCCGAACGCCGCCGCCATGAGGGCGATGATCGCGATGCCCAGCCAGAACGCCGAGAAGTTGCCGGCGACCAGGCCGGACAGGATGTTCAGCGAAGCGCCGCCCTGATGGGAGCTCTTCACGACCTCCTTGGTGTGCACCGAGTTGGTCGAGGTGAACACCTTCACCAGTTCGGGGATCAGGGCGCCGGCCAGGGTGCC
Source organism: Micropruina sonneratiae (assembly GCF_025972045.1). Lineage (GTDB taxonomy): Bacteria > Actinomycetota > Actinomycetes > Propionibacteriales > Propionibacteriaceae > Micropruina > Micropruina sonneratiae. The sequence continues at coordinate 831,876 of NZ_JAPDHX010000001.1, forward strand.
GCAGGAGATGATCGTGGACAGCTTCCACCACAGGGTGCCGTCGCCGAGGTCGGCGATCAGCAGGTACGAGGTCATGAAGGTGGCCAGGATGCTGACCACCGAGGTGATCCAGACCAGGTTGCTGAGCGGCTGTTCGAAGTCCATCTGGCGCTGGTTGCGGTACTTGGCCGCGGTGATCACGCTGTTCACCTCGTAGGACGCCGCCGAGGCCAGCACCATGATCGCGCGGACGAAGAAGATCCAGCACAGCAGCTGCACCTGGACCAGCGGCTCCGGCACGGCCAGCAGGATGAAGGTGACCAGCGCCACGCCGGTGACCCCGTAGGTCTCGAAGCCGTCGGCCGACGGGCCGACCGAATCGCCGGCGTTGTCGCCGGCGCAGTCGGCGATGACCCCGGGGTTGCGGGCGTCGTCCTCCTTGATCTTGAAGACGATCTTCATCAGGTCCGAGCCGATGTCGGCGATCTTGGTGAAGATGCCGCCTGCGATCCGCAGCGCGGAGGCGCCCAGCGACTCGCCGATCGCGAAGCCGATGAAGCACGAACCGGCGATCTCGGCCGGCAGGAAGAGCATGATCGCCAGCATCATGAACAGCTCGATGCTGATCAGCACCATGCCGATGCTCATCCCGGACTTCAGCGGGATCTGGTGCAGTGGCAGCGGACGCCCGCGCAGCGCGGCGAAGGCGGTGCGGCTGTTGGCGTAGGTGTTGAGCCGGATGCCGAACCAGGCGATGCCGTACGAGCCGGCCATGCCGAGAATGCTGAACGCGAGCACGATCATCACCCGGTCCCAGCCCAGGCCGGCCAGGAACTTGAAGTAGACGAGGATGACCGCGCCGATGAAGGCCCACAGCAGCAGCAGGAACTTGCCCTGCTGGATGAGGTAGGCCTTGCAGGTCTCGTAGATGAGTTCGGAGACCTCACGCATCGAGGAGTGCACCGGCAGCCGCTTCACCTGGACGAACCGGACGATGCCGAAGGCCAGCCCGGCCAGGGCGATCAGCAGACCGAGGCCGAGCAGCTGCTTGCCGTCGAGGAGGCCCAGGAACGTGGCCTGGGACAGGTCGGGCAGCGCCAGGTTCGCCTCACCGCCGCCGGCGTGCGGCGGGGGAGCGGTGGTGCTGCCGGAGCAGCCGGCCAGTCCCAGCGCGGTGAGTACGGCCAGGACGGCGAGGGCGGGGCGGAGCCGCCCTGGGGCGGTGGGGGATGCTGTGGTCACGTCGTTGTTCCTCACACGGAATGGTTTTCACCTGGCGGCGAATAAGCCGCTACGAACCGAAACTACTACGACGTGTCGTAGGCGAGGAGCCGTCCGTTCAAAGGGGTCAACTGGCGACCGGTCGCGTCTCGGATGCCGACCCTGGCGCCCCCGGGGCCCCGTTGTCGGCCCGCGGTGGTGTCTGACGGGCCGTGACCGACCGGCGGCCGGGGGCGAGCGCAGGCGGTCGCTGTATCACAGTGCGGGACGACGGGCCACAAGATTCGCCGTGCGCCAGGTGAGGCGACCCTAAGAAGTTTGGAGGCCTCCGCCGATTCGGCAAGAATGGTCTTGTGAAAAAGGAAACGGCCAACATGCCCGGCGTGCAGTCGCCGGTGGCCGAGTCCGACGCGTCCACCCGGGACCGGGTCGTCAGGTCGATCCTGCAGCACGGGCCCTCGACGGCGTCCGAACTGGCGCAGCGACTGCAGCTCACCCCAGCGGCCGTCCGGCGGCACCTGTCGGTGCTGATCGAGGTCGGTCACCTCACCTCCCGCCAGCAGCGGGTCTACGGTCAGCGCGGCCGCGGCCGCCCGGCGATGGTCTTCGCGCTGACCGACGCCGGCCGGGAACAGTTCCCGCACGGCTACGACGCACTGGCCATCGACGCGCTCGGCTTCGTCCGCGACGCGCTGGGCCAGCAGGGGGTGGACGAGTTCGCCGGACACTTCGTCGACGGCGTCCAGCGGCGCTTCGCCGAGCTGCGCGGGGAATACGACAATCCCACCGACGCGTTGGTCCAGGCATTGAACGATGCAGGCTTCGTGGCCTCGGTCCATCCCGTGGCCACGGGTAAGCAGTTGTGTCAGCACCACTGTCCGGTCGCCCAGGTGGCGGCCGAGTTCCCCGAGTTGTGCGAGGCCGAGACCAGGGTCTTCGCGGAACTCCTGGACAGCCACGTCCAGCGGCTGGCCACCATCGCCCACGGCGACGGGGTGTGCACCACCCACGTGCCGCGGCCGGTCCGGCCCTCCGACCATCCGAACAGAAAGGCCGCCTCATGACGACCACCGCACCGCAGGCCCCCGGACTGGGCGCCACGCAGGAAGAGCACCTCGAGGCCCTCGGCAAGTACCAGTGGGGTTGGCACGACGCCGACACCGCCGGCGCCGCCGCCCAGCGCGGACTGACCGAGGACGTCGTCCGCAACATCTCGGGGATGAAGAGCGAACCCGAATGGATGCTGAACACCCGCTTGAAGGGCCTGAAGCTGTTCGAGCGCAAGCCGATGCCGAGCTGGGGAGCCGACCTCGACGAGATCGACTTCGACAACATCAAATACTTCGTCCGCTCGACCGAGAAGCAGGCGCAGTCCTGGGAGGACCTACCCGAGGACATCAAGAACACCTACGACCGGCTGGGCATCCCCGAGGCCGAGAAGGCCCGCCTGGTGGCCGGTGTCGCGGCCCAGTACGAGTCCGAGGTCGTGTACCACAAGATCAACGAGGAGCTCGAGCGCCAGGGTGTCATCTTTCTCGACACCGACACCGGTTTGAAGGAGTACCCGGAACTGTTCCAGGAGTACTTCGGCACGGTGATCCCGGTGGGCGACAACAAGTTCGCCTCGCTGAACACCGCGGTGTGGTCGGGCGGCTCGTTCATCTACGTGCCGAAGGGCGTCCACGTGACGATTCCGCTGCAGGCCTATTTCCGGATCAACACCGAGAACATGGGCCAGTTCGAGCGGACGCTGATCATCGCCGACGAGGACTCCTACGTGCACTACGTCGAGGGCTGCACGGCGCCGATCTATTCGTCCGACTCGCTGCATAGCGCGGTGGTCGAGATCATCGTCAAGAAGAACGCCCGGGTGCGCTACACCACCATTCAGAACTGGTCGAACAACGTGTACAACCTGGTCACCAAGCGCGCCACCTGCGAGGAGGGCGCGACGATGGAGTGGATCGACGGCAACATCGGGTCCAAGGTGACAATGAAGTACCCGGCGGTCTATCTGATGGGCGAGCACTCCCGCGGCGAGACGCTGTCCATCGCCTTCGCCGGCGAGGGGCAGCACCAGGACGCCGGCAGCAAGATGGTGCACTGCGCGCCGCACACGTCGAGCTCGATCATCTCCAAGTCGGTGGCCCGCGGGGGCGGACGCTCGTCCTACCGGGGCCTGCTGCAGGTCCAGGAGGGCGCGCACCACTCGGCGTCGTCGGTGAAGTGCGACGCGCTGCTGGTCGACACGATCAGCCGCTCCGACACCTACCCCTATGTCGACGTCCGCGAGGACGACGTGTCGCTGGCCCACGAGGCCACCGTGTCCAAGGTGAGCGACGACCAGCTGTTCTACCTGATGCAGCGCGGCATGGGCGAGGACGAGGCGATGGCGATGATCGTCCGTGGCTTCGTCGAGCCGATCGCCCGCGAGCTGCCGATGGAGTACGCGCTGGAACTCAACCGCCTGATCGAACTGCAGATGGAAGGAGCAGTCGGCTGATGGCCGCACCCGTGTTGGAGGCCGTGGAGGCACTCGAATCCCACCTCCACCCCACCCCGTCGTTCGAGGTGGACGACCACCCCTACCCGAAGGGGCAGGAGGAGATCTGGCGGTTCACCCCGCTGCGGGCGATCAAGTCGCTGCTGACCGACGAGCCCAGCGACGAGCACCTGGACTGGGACGAGACGCTGCCGCAGGGCGCGTCCAGCCGCTCGATCAGTGCCGCCGAGGCGCGGCTGATGGTCGCCGAGGCCCCGATCGACCGGGTCTCTGTGCTGGCGGCGGCGCACTCCGGCGGTGCCCAGCTGATCGAGATCGAGCCGGGCGCCGAACTGGACGGTCCGCTGACGATCACCCTGACCGGCAGCGGTCAGCGGGTCTGGGGCCACCTGGTGTTCAAGGTGGGCGCCCAGGCCACCGGCACCATCCTGCTGCGCCACGAGGGCAGCGCCAGCTACGCCACCAAGGTGGACGTGTTGGTCGGCGACGGCGCGAAGGTCAACTTCGTGTCCATCCAGGACTGGGACGACGATGCGCTGCACGGCGGCCACCACAGCGTGCTGGTCGGCCGGGACGCGCAGGTGCGCACCGTCACGGTCAGCCTGGGCGGCAAGGTCGTCCGGCTCGCCGAGACGGCACGGTTCGCCGCCCCCGGCGGCTCGCTGGAGCAGTTCGGCCTCTACTTCGTGGACGCCGGGCAGCACATCGAGCACCGGCTGTTCGTCGACCACAACGCCCCGCACACCCACAGCAACGTCGACTACCGCGGCGCGCTGCAGGGTGAGGGAGCCCGCTCGGTGTGGATCGGCGACGTGCTGATCCGCAAGGTCGCCGAGGGCATCTCGACGTATGAGTCGAACAAGAACCTGGTGCTCACCGACGGCTGCCGGGCCGACTCGGTGCCGAACCTCGAGATCGAGACCGGCGAGATCGAGGGTGCCGGGCACTCCTCGACCACCGGCCGGTTCGACGACGAGCAGCTGTTCTACCTTCGCTCCCGCGGCATCAGCGAGGCCGAGGCCCGGCGACTGGTGGTGCGTGGCTTCTTCGCCGACATCGTCCGCCGCATCGGCGTCCCCGAGGTCGAGGAGCACATGATGGCCGCCGTCGAGCGCGAACTGGCCGTCACCATGGGGTCCTACGCATGAGTTTCCGGCACGCCGCCACCCTGGACGAGGTCCCGGTCGGCACCGCGATCCCGGTCGACCTCGGCGGTGACGCCGAGGTGGCCGTGGTGAACACCGACGAGGGCGTGTTCGCGATCCGTGACGTGTGCAGCCACGCCGAGGTGCCGCTCAGCGACGGTGACATCGACGGCTGCACCCTGGAGTGCTACATGCACGGCTCCCGGTTCGACCTGCGCACCGGCTTCCCGCTGGAGCTCCCGGCCACCGAACCGGTCCCCGTCTACCCGGTGCGGCTCGACGGCACCGACATCTACGTCGACATCGACAACCCGATCAACCAGGAGAACTGAAACCGCATGTCCACACTGACCATCACCGACCTGCGGGTCGAGGTCGCCACCGAGTCCGGCCCGAAGGAGATCCTGAAGGGCGTCAACCTGACCGTGAAGTCCGGTGAGGTGCACGCCATCATGGGCCCCAACGGCTCCGGCAAGTCCACCCTGGCCTACGCCATCGCGGGTCACCCGAAGTACACCATCACCGGTGGCTCGGTGAAGCTGGACGACGTCGAGTTGACGCAGCTGAGCGTGGACGAGCGGGCCCGGGCCGGGTTGTTCCTGGCCATGCAGTACCCGATCGAGGTGCCCGGAGTGTCCACCGCCAACTTCCTGCGCACCGCCAAGACCGCGCTGGCCGGCGAGGCGCCGAAGGTCCGGACGTGGGTGAAGGACGTCAACGCCGCTCTCGACCGGCTCGGCCTCGACCAGAGCTTCGCCGCCCGCTCGCTCAACGAGGGCTTCTCCGGTGGCGAGAAGAAGCGCAACGAGATCGTCCAGCTCGAGCTGCTCAACCCCGGCTTCGCGATCCTCGACGAGACCGACTCGGGCCTCGACATCGACGCGCTGCGGATCGTCTCCGAGGGTGTCAACCGGTTCGCCGCCCAGGGCGACCGCGGCGTCCTGCTGATCACCCACTACACGCGGATCCTGAACTACATCAAGCCCGACTTCGTCCACGTGTTCGTGGATGGCCGGATCGCCGAGGAGGGCGGCCCCGAGCTCGCCGACAATCTCGAGATCGAGGGCTACGAGCGGTTCATCAAGGCCGCGGCGGCCAACTGAGGCCACCCGGCGTCGCCGCCGACAGGAGAGCCCGTGAGCTACGATGTCGAACTGATCAGAGCGGACTTCCCCATCCTGGAGCGTCGGGTGGGGGAGTATCCGCTGGCCTATCTGGACTCGGCCAACACCTCGCAGAAGCCGCAGGTGGTGATCGACGCGATGGTCGACCACTACGAACGGCACAACGCCAACGTCGCCCGCGCCATGCACGTGCTGGGAGCGGAGGCGTCTGCCGCCTACGAGGCCGGACGCGAGAAGGTCGCCGCCTTCATCGGCGCCGACCGTGCCGACGAGGTGGTGTTCACCAAGAACGCCTCCGAAGCGCTCAACCTGGCCGCGCACAGCCTCGGGCAGGGCCTCAAGCCCGGCGACGAGGTGGTGATCACGGTGATGGAGCACCACTCCAACATCGTGCCGTGGCAGTTGCTCTGTGCGCGCACGGGCGCCACCCTGCGGTGGTTCGACATCACCGACGACGGCCGGCTTGACCTGGCCAAGGCCGCGGCCGAGAACCTGATCAACGCCAACACCCGGATCGTCTCGGTCGGCTGGGTCTCCAACGTGCTGGGCACCGTCAACCCGATCGCCCAGATCGCCGCCCAGGCGCACGCGGTGGGTGCCGTGATGGTCGTCGACGGCGCCCAGGCCGTCCCGCAGCTGACCACGAAGGTGGCCGAGTCGGGCGCCGACCTGGTGGCGTTCACCGGGCACAAGATGGTCGGTCCGACCGGCATCGGCGGGCTCTGGGGACGCCACGACCTGCTCACCGAGCTGCCGCCCTTCCTGGGCGGCGGCGAGATGATCGAGATCGTCCGGATGACCGGCTCGACGTTCGCCCCGCCGCCCTACCGGTTCGAGGCCGGGACGCCGCCGATCGCCGAGGCGGTCGGGCTGGGCGTGGCGGCCGACTACCTGGCCGAACTGGGCATGGCGGACGTCGCCGCGCACGAGCGGGCGATCACCGCCTACGCACTGGAGACGATGCAGCAACTGGACGGCCTGGCCGTGCTGGGCACCACCGAGGTGGGTCCGGAGGGCCGCGGCGGCGCGATCTCGTTCACCCTGGCCACTCGCGACGGGCTCGACATCCACCCGCACGACGTGATGACGTTCCTCGACTCGCGCGGGGTCGCGGTGCGCGGTGGCCACCACTGCGCCCGACCGTTGCACGAGCGGCTGGGAATAACCGCGTCCACGCGGGCGTCGTTCTACCTGTACACCCTGGAGCGCGAGATCGACCAGCTGGTCGAGGCGCTGGCCTACACCAGGGATTTCTTCGGGAGGGCTGCGTGAGCGTCGAGGCGATGTACCAGGAGATCATCCTGGACCACTACCGCGAGAAGCATCACAGCGGGCTTCGCGAGCCGTACGGCGCGCAGGTGACGCATGTGAACCCCACCTGCGGCGACGAGGTGCTGCTCCGGGTGCAGCTCGACGGCGACGTGGTCGCCGACGTCTCCTACGAGGCGGTGGGCTGCTCGATCTCGCAGGCGTCCACCTCGGTGATGAGCGACCTGGTGATCGGTCGCAGCGTCGCCGACGCGCTGGCGCTGCACGAGGAGTTCACCGAGATGATGCACAGCCGGGGTGAGCTGGAGCCCGACGAGGACACCCTCGAGGACGGCATCGCCTTCATCGGCGTGGCGAAGTTCCCGGCCCGGGTCAAGTGCGCACTGCTGGGCTGGTCGGCGTTCAAGGACGCCGCCGCCCAGGCGCTGGCAACGAAGGAGTCCTGATGAGTTCCGAACCCCGTCCCTCCGACCTGGTGGAGGACACTTTTCCCGATAGCACCGCCCCGCCGTCGGCGGCACCCTCGCTCGACGACCTGACCGAGGCGATGCGCGACGTCGTCGACCCCGAGTTGATGGTGAACGTCGTCGACCTGGGCCTGGTCTACGGCATCCACCTCGACGAGGCCAACAACTGCACGATCGACATGACGCTCACCTCGCCGACCTGTCCGCTCACCGACCGGCTCGAGTTCGACACCGAGATGGCGCTGGACGGCCTGGTCAACTCGGTCACCATCAACTGGGTGTGGCTGCCGCCGTGGACGCTGGACAACATCACCGAGGACGGCCGCGAGCAGCTGCGCGCCATCGGTTACAACGTCTGAGGGCTTCCTGAGACCCCCGCGTCCCTGCCTGACGCCCCCCGTCGTTACCGCGTAGCATCCCGTTGTGGATGAGACGCGCTGGTTGAGCGAGGACGAGATGTCGCTGTGGCAGACCTTCGTGCTCGCCCAGCAGGATCTCGACCGGGTGATCTCGGCCGATCTCGCCGGCAGCGGCCTGTCCCACGCCGACTATGCGGTGCTGGTCGGGCTCAGCTCGGCCGGCAGCAGCGGCGTCCGGGTGGGGCGGCTGCGCGAGTGGATCGGCTGGGAGAGCAGCCGGCTGGCCCATCAGTTGCGCCGGATGGAGAAGCGCGGCCTGGTCGGTCGCTGCCCGGCCGCCGACGACGGCCGCGGCACCATGGTGACGATCACCCCTGAGGGCCTGAGCCGGATCGAGGCGGCCGCCCCGAGCCACGTCGAGACGGTACGGGCGCACTTCATCGACCTGATGAGCGAGGACGAGCGCACCCTGCTGCTCGGGGTCTTCCAGCGGGTCGCGGGAGCGATCAGCCCCGATCGTCCGCCACTGGCCGGACTGACCTGAGCGCCGGCGCCCGGCTGGGCACCACCGTGGGCAGGCCGTACACGGGGTCCGGGAAGACGTGCGCGGCAAGGCCGAACACCTCCGCGAGCAGCCGCTCGTCGAGCAGGATCACCGGCGTCTGCTGGGCCAGCACCATGGCCAGTCGCGCTGCCGCTGCCCGCCGGACAGTTCCTCCAGCGGCCGGTCGGCCAACTCGGTCAGCTGGGTCAGCCGCAGCGACTCGTCGACGATGCGTTCGTCGTCACGGACCACTGCCGGTACCAGGGCTGGTGCGGCTGCCGTCCGCGAGCGGCCAGGTCGGTGACGGTGAGCCCCTCCGGCGCCAGTGGCGACTGAGGCAGCACCGCGATCCGCCGGGCGACCTCTCGGGTGGACAGGTCGCCGATCGGCCTGCCGCCGACCAGCACGTCACCCCCGGTCGGCTTCAGCAGCCGCCCCATGGTGGACTTGCCGCACCGTTCGGGCCGATCACGCTGGTCACCCCGTGCGGCTCGACGGCGAGGTCGATGCCGTGCAGGACGTCCGTTCCCCGTAGCCGGCCCGGATGCCGCGCAACGCGAGCGGGGAGGGCTCGGTGGTGGTGTGATCAGACACTCGATCTCCTCAGTCGGCCGAGCATGCAGTAGAGCAGGGCGGGGGTCATCGGCATGGACAACGGCCACCTAGTCAACATCATCCACGACCTCACCGAACCCGGCATCGGCCTGAGAGTCCCGACGGTGCAGGGCGCGGCGATCGACACGGTCACCGCCTCCGGCGAGCGCGTCGTCGGCCTCTTGCGGCCATGGCCGAGTAAGAACGGGAGCTGTCATCTGAACGGACAGGCCGGCCGGATACGCCCTCCGAGGACCGTGCCAGGAACTCGGCATCGCCCGGTCGAACCCTCAACCGGCACGTCTCACCCCACCGGTGAACTCCGCCACGGGGCCACAAGATCCTCGCCCGCCACGCGGTCCGCGGCGGATCACGAACCGATCAAGCCTGTGCCGGCGGGCTAATCCACGGCGTGAGCGTCGCTGAGTAGGGCACGCGGTCGACGGGGTGGCGACGACCTTCGGCCACTGACCACGCGCGGGTTCCGCTGCACGCCTCATCCCTGGCGGCGTTCGAGGCTTGCCACCCTCACTACAGTGTGCTGTACTTAGAATACAGTCAACTGTAATCGAGGTGTGAGATGTCGCAGTGTTCGTCGGCGACCGGGGCGGTGGCCCTGGCAGAGGTACCGGAGGCAGCCGCTGACCGCGTTTTGTGCTGGGTGCTGTCCTCGGGGTTCTCCCAGGAATGGGCGCCAGGTGAGGACAACGCCGTCGCAGAGCCGGCCAATTGGGCCGGGCTGGACGGGGCGCGGACCTTTCTGCTGACCGAGGGCGCAGAGCCGGTGGGGTATGGAGAGATCTGGGTCGAGGAGGGCGATGACGAGGCTGAGCAGGCTCATCTCGTCATCGACCCGCAGCGGCAGGGGGAGGGGTTGGGCCGCGAGCTGACCGCCCGACTGACCGAGCGCGCCGCCTCGTCGGCCTCCCGAGTGGTGCTGCGGGTCGCCCAGGAGGACACCCGCGCCCGGGCGGTCTACCGCAGCTGCGGCTTCCGGCCGAGGATGGAGCGAGCCCGAGGGGAGTCGCTCACATGAGCCTCAACGCGACGAAGGTGGATCCAGTGAGCAGCGTCCTGATCACCGGAGCGACCGGCACGCTCGGTGGGCGGGTGCTCAGGTCGCTGCAGCAGCGAGGGGTCTCGGCCCGTGCCTTGGTCCGCGACGCTGCCGCCGGCCCGCTGCCCGGCGCTGCCGACACAGTGGTGGGCGACTATGCGGACCGCCGGGCACTGGTGGCCCTGATGGCCGGTGTCGACCGCGTCTTCCTGGTCGCGCCCAACGGACCGGCCCAGGTGGAGCACGAGTGCTCGGTGATCGACGCCGCGGTGTCCGCCGGAGTCTCGTTAATCGTCAAGATCTCCGCGCTCGGCGCCGACGCTGCGGCTCCGGTGGCCTTCTGGCGTGCCCACGCCGAGATCGAGGACCACCTCACCGCCAGCGGTGTGCGGGCGGTGTCACTGCGGCCGGCCTATCTCATGTCCAACCTGCTCGGCGAGGCCCCCCAGGTGCGGCAGCACGGACTCCTGCCGACCCCTGCCGTGGCGGCCGGAGTAGCCATGGTGGACCCCGACGACGTGGCCGAGGCCGCCGCCCGCCTGATCACGCTCCCCGAGTCCGCCCTCGCCCCGGGACACCGCAGGTGGCGGCTTACCGGCCCGCGTGCGGTCGCCTTCGCCGAGATCGCGGACGCGCTCAGCGACGTCACCGGACACCCCGTGGCGCATCTCGCAGCCTCACCCGACCAGGCTCGCGCCGCCCTCGCCCAGCAGGGTGTGCCGGCCCTGATCGTCGAGCAGATTCTCGAGCTCTTCGCCGCCATCGACCGGGGGGCCCACGCCCGGCCCACCACGGACGTCGCGACGCTGCTGGGCCGAGCGCCCGGAGGCGTGGAGGACTTCCTCCGTCGCCATGCCCATCTCTTCACTCGGGCCGCCGACGGCGCGGCCTCCCACTGAACGGAGTCACACATGTCGTATGCGTCACCACTTAACAGCGGACAACAGCTCGGCCAGGAAGCCCTGACCGAGATGGCGCGCAGGTCGGTCGGCCTGATGGCCACCGGCGCTCGCGCCGACTTCGACGCGGTCTATCACCCGGACTTCTGCAACCGGGAGGCCTCGGCCGAGCCGCCCGAGACCCGCGGACGCGGTCCGGCTGCCGCGTGGGCGACCGCTCGGTGGCTGCGCGGCTCCTACGCGGACCTGCGCTGGACGGTCACGCAGGTGTTCGGCCGCGACGACCTCGCGGTCGTGTACGCCAGCATGGCCGGCCAACACACCGGCGACGTGGTGTTCTACGACGCCCAGGGCCGGGTGGATCGCGTCTTCCCTGCCACCGGCCGCCCCTTCGAGGTGGATCAGGTCCACTTCTGCCGACTCCGCGACGGCCTGGTGGTCGAGCACTGGGCGGTCCGCGACGACCTCGGGCAGGCCACCCAGCTGGGCTGGATCCCACCCAGCCCGGGCTACCTGTGGCGGTGTTTCCGCGCCACCCGCCGAGCCCGACGGAACGCGAGATGACCGCACCCCGGTTGGATCCGGAGCGCTTCCCGCGAGCCTCCCGCTACCACCCGGCCTGGGCAGCCGCCGCGGTCAGCGGCAGAGCTAACCCGCTCCTGCTCACCGAGGGGCTGACCCAGGCGCTGCCGCTGCGGCCCGGCATGCGGGTGCTGGACCTGGGCGCGGCCGGGGTGCGTCCTCGGTCTTCCTGGCCCGGGAGCACGACGTGGAGGTGTGGTCGGTCGACCTGTGGTTCCCCGCCCACGAGCGCCGAGCCGAGGACGCGGGCGTGGGGGGGACGCGTGCAGGCCCTGCGCGCCGACGCCCGGAGCCTGCCCTTCGCCGCGGAGTTCTTCGACGCCGTGGTCGCCATCGACTGCTTCGGGTATCTCGGCACCGACGACCTCTACCTGCCCCTCCTGCTCCGACACGTCAAGCCCGGTGCTGGGAGCGCAGCGGTCTTCTCGAGGTGCGTACCGACGACGCCTTGCCGGACGCGTGGCGCGACTGGTTGTCCTGGCTCGAGCTGGTGGCACCGGAGAACGTGGTCGAGCGGGAGGCGGTGGCCACCGACGCCGGCGACGTGCTCACCTACACCCGGGTCGTGGCCGAGCGCACCGCCACGCCCGTGAGGAGCCCCGTCGCCACCATCGAGGTCGACTACATCGACGTGCCGCTCATGGCCGCTGACCGTGGCCCAGACCGGCCTGGGAGACTGATCCTGTGACGCAGGAGAGAAGCTACCGCACCACCGCGGCCGAGGCCAACCGGCGCAAGATGATCGACGCCGCCCGGGAGTGCTTCGTCGAGCGCGGGTACGCGGGCACAACGATCAAGGCCGTCGCACAGCGGTGCGGGCTGTCCCAGGAGAGCCTCTACAAGACCTTCGGCGGGAAGGCGCGCCTGCTCAAGGCGGTCTACGACACCACGCTGGCTGGGGACGACACGCCGGTCCCGGTGGCCATGCGGGAGCACGGCCTCGCGGTACGCGACGCCGCCTCGCCCGACCAGGCCGCCCGTGCGTGGGCCGACATGGTCATCGCCCTCGGGGACCGGCTCGGGCCCCTCCTGGCTGCCGTCACCGCCGCCGGCGCCACCGACACCGGCGCCGCCCAGCTGCTGGAGACCATGAACCAGGAGCGACTCGTCGGCGCCCGGATGGTCGCCGATCACTGGGCCGGGAACGGCTGGCTCGACCCCGCGCGCGAGCCGCATGAGCATGCCCGAACGCTCTGGCTCCTCAACTCACCGGAAGTCCGTCAGCTAGCCACCCAGCAGCAGGACTCGACCGAGGACTACCACCGGTGGCTGGTCCACATGGTCCGCACCAGCGTCCTCCGCGACCATCCCGAGACCGCATGGACACCCTGAGCGCTCTCCACGCCGAGCTTGACCCACGATCCTCGCTCACCGAGCCGCTGCCCTTGGCCCGGCACCTGCACGGCCACGTCGGCGCGACCCGTCCCACGCGCTCGCCCTGCGCCGCGGCGATCAACGCCGCACCCGCCCTGCAGGACGCGATGAGACAGCGGACAACCACCGGAGCCGGCGTCCCCGCCTTCTGTGCGGACCCGGTCGGCCACGTCGCCGCCCGGACCGAGCAGTGCCTGCACGCCCACAACCAGTTCCTCCAGATCGGCTCACGCATACGTGCCGCCTACCACGCCCACCTGACTCGAGTGCTGCGTCGCCTCGTCACCATGGCTCCCCACATCAACAGCCTCGACCCGGTCGCCCAGCTCTTCGAACAGCACGAGCACGCCGTGCGGCAGCTCGTCCTAGACGTCGCGGGACCACGTCCGATCGAGGTCGCGAACGCCGCATACACCCCCGAGCTGCAACTGCGGATCCTCGGACTCGACGTGCATGCCCTCTCCGGGAGGGTTCTCGACCTCGGCTGCGGAGTCGACGGGCGGCTGGTGCGCCACCTGCGCGACCATGGGGTTCGGGCATGGGGTATCGACCGGTACGCCGACGCCGCCTGGTGCCGGGCGGCCAGCTGGCCCGAGGCCCTCCTCCACGGCGACCGGCGATGGCGCACGGTCGTTAGCCACCATGCGTTCTCACTCCACTTCCTGCACCACCACCTCAATCCCTCGAGCGGTCGAGCACTCGGCTACGCCACCGCCTACCGAGAGCTCCTCGACCACCTCCCACCCGGCGGCACCTTGGCCTACGCCCCAGCCCTACCCTTCATCGAGCAGGCGGTCGACCGCCACCGATTCGCGGTAGCCCATCCCACCGCCGCCACCCTGCATGTCGCAGGGATGGAGATCCCCCTCGCCACCCAGATCCGCAAGCTAGTGGCCTGACCCGTGCTCCGCACGGGAGTAAGCCGCCACCGGGGCCTCCGATCTCGGCAGATCGCTGTCGTGCTGAAGGGGTTCTCCGCGTGCCCGGGGCCACTCGGTAGTCCACGCTGGCAATGCGCCGTCGGCGCACGCAACCGCGACGGCCGGGGGGGTGCGATGGCTGTGGCCCGGATCACGTCCAGCCCCGCACGGCCACGGACCACGACCCGCCGCGCGCTTGGCGTGGAAGGCGCGCGACTCTTCGACGAACTCCCGGCGAGCCACCCGAGGGCGAAGGCGCGAACCGACCGCCGCAGCGTGCCCGTCCGCGTTCACCTGGGAGGCAGCCGGGACCCGGCGCACGCACCGATCCCTTTGCCGTGACGTGGGTGCTGTGCAGAGGACTATTGACGTCGATGCAAGCGACTTGGGACTTTGACACGAGGATCACAACGGGATCTGCTCCTCCACCGATCGTGGGGGCAGCGCCTCGACGGTGAACACCAAGCTGATCGAGTCGGCATGGTTCAAGAACCCGGGGCGCGGGCTAGGTCGGGCTGGACCTGCCGACGAGGTGGGGAAGCGCCGACCCCTTAGCCGCCGCGCAGTCGCAGGTGGACGACATCAGGGCCGCGGAGAAGTGGGCCGGCGGCGGCCAAGGGCTGAGCACCGACGCGTGCGTCGGGGCACCCGTCCGAACCCCGGTAGAGTTCTCCCTCGTGCTGGTTGCGAGGGAAGTCGAGGTGCGGGCGGGCGCCCGCCTGCTGCTGTCGCCGGCGTCCTTCCAGGTTTCGCCCGGTGACAAGGTCGGACTCGTCGGCCGCAACGGTGCCGGCAAGACCACGCTGACCCGCATCCTGGCCGGGGAGGCACTGCCGGCGTCCGGTCAGATCAGCCGCTCGGGCCAGATCGGCTACCTGCCGCAGGACCCTCGCACCGGCGACCTGGGCGTGCTGGCCCGCGACCGCATCCTGTCCGCCCGGGGGCTCGACCACATACTGGCCCGGATGAACCGGTACTCGCTCGAGATGGCCGCCGAGACCGGGGACGCCCAGGACGCCGCGATGGCGTCCTACGCCCGGGCGGAAGCCGAACTGGCCTCCGCCGGGGGCTACGCCGCCGAGTCCGAGGCGGCCCGGATCGCCGCCAACCTGGGCCTGCCCGAGCGGGTGCTTGGCCAGCCGCTGCGCACCCTGTCCGGTGGCCAGCGACGGCGGGTCGAACTCGCCCGGATCCTCTTCTCGGGCGCGGACAACCTGCTGCTCGACGAGCCGACCAACCACCTGGACGCCGACTCGATCGTGTGGCTGCGGGAGTTCCTGAAGGCCTACCCGGGCGGCGTCATCCTGATCAGCCACGACGTCGGGCTGCTCGAGGCGATCGTCACCAAGGTGTTCCACCTGGACGCCAACCGGGCCGAACTCGACCAGTACGCGATGGACTGGAAGCGATACCTGCTGCAGCGCGAGACCGACGAGAAGCGCCGCAAGCGCGAACGGGTCAACGCCGAACGCAAGGCCGAGCAGCTGCTCGCCCAGGCCGACAAGATGCGCGCCAAGGCGACCAAGGCGACCGCCGCGCAGAACATGGCCAAGCGGGCCGAGAAGTTGCTGGCCTCGGTCGAGGGGGAGCGGGTCGCCGACCGCGTGGCGAGGATCCGCTTCCCGACCCCGGCGCCGTGCGGCAAGGTGCCGCTGCGGGCGTCCGAACTGTCGAAGTCGTACGGCTCGCTGGAGGTGTTCACCGACGTCGACCTGGCCATCGACAAGGGCTCACGGGTGGTGGTGCTGGGCCTCAACGGCGCGGGAAAGACCACGCTGCTGCGCATCCTGGCCGGCATCGAGGCCGCCGACACAGGCGAGGTCCAACCGGGGCACGGGCTCCGGCTCGGCTACTACGCCCAGGAGCACGAAACCCTGGACGTGTCCCGGACGGTGCTGGAGAACATGATGACCGCGGCGCCGGCCGACATGACGCCCACCGACGCCCGCAAGATCCTCGGCTCGTTCCTGTTCACCGGCGACGACGTGGACAAGCCGGCGCGGGTGCTCTCCGGAGGAGAGAAGACCAGGCTCGCGCTGGCGATGCTGGTGGTCAGCGCGGCCAACGTGCTACTGCTGGACGAGCCGACCAACAACCTCGACCCGGCGTCCCGCGCCGAGGTGCTGTCCGCGATCCACACCTTCACCGGGGCGATCGTGCTGGTCACCCACGACGAGGGTGCCGTCGAGGCGCTGGAGCCCGACCGGGTGCTGCTGCTGCCCGACGGCGACGAGGACCTGTGGACGCCGGAGTACGCGGACCTGATTTCACTGGCCTGAGCGGCCCGGGCAGACGGTGTGAGCCTCGACATTGAACTCAATGTCGAGGCTCACACTGTGTGGACTAGAGCGCGCCGGTCAGCCGGGCACCCGCCACGTAGCCGGCGGCCAAGGCCGCGGCAACCGTGCGGATGGTGTGATCGCCGGGCAGGAATCGGGCGTGGTGCAGGCCTATGTCGTGGCGGGTCTCGGCCTCCTCACCGGTGCCGACGAACATCATCACGATCGGGACCCGCTGGCCGAAGTGGCTGAAGTCGTCCGCACCGAGGGAACGGAACGACTGCTCGGCGACCGGCAGCCCGGCCGCGTGCAGCAGCGGGTCGAGGGCCACCACCAGGTCGCGGTCGTTGGACAGCACCGGGTCGCCGCGCAGCAGGCTGACTTCGGCGACGGCACCCCGGGCCGCCGCGGTGTGCTCCGCGAACCGACGGATCTCGGCATGCAGCAGGGCGCGGTCGGCCTCGTGCATGGTGCGGATGATGCCCTGCAGCTTCGCCGAGTCCGGAATGATGTTGTGGGTGGCGCCGGCCTCGATGCGGCCGATGCTGATCAACGCGGCGTGGGTCGGGTCGATCAGGCGTCCACGCAGTTCGTACAGGCCGGACGCGATCGCCGCCAGGATGGGCACCGGGTCGATCGTGACGTGCGGGTAGGCGCCGTGGCCGCCATGTCCGCGCAGCACGATGTCGAAGGCGTCCGCGGCGGCGTTGACGCCGCCGATCCCGCTGCTCACCAGGCCGGCCGGCACCCGCGGCTGCACGTGCGCGCCGATCACCGAACGGATCTCCTGCGCCTCCAGGACGCCGCTGTCCAGCACGTCGGGAGCACCTGACGGCTGGCACTCCTCACGGGGCTGGAACAGCCCCACCAGGCCGGTGGGAAGCTCGACGGTCTCGGCGGCCTTCAGCAGCGCCCACACCGCGGCCATGTGGACGTCGTGGCCGCAGGCGTGCATGGCGCCGTTGGTGGCGGCCCAGTCGACCCCGGTCTCCTCGCGGATCGGCAGGGCGTCGAGCTCGGAGCGGATCGCGACAGCGGGGCCGTCGGGACCCAGCCGGGTCCAGAAGCCGGTGCCCGCGACCGGGGTGGTGCGGCGTCCGAGCGCGGCGCTGAGCAGGTCGGCTGTCGGTTGCTCGTGCCCGCCCACGTACGGCTCGGCGTGGATGGCCCGCCGCAGCGCCTGCGCCTGGGGGAGCACCTCGTCGATCCCGGCCAGCAGCTTCTCGATCAGGGCGAAGGCGTGGGGATCGGGCCAGGCTGAGGTCACGAGGGGCGAGTCTACGGCGTCGGCGCGACGGCCGGGCGACGCGACCGGCCCGCGGAGCCGCCAGCGCCGCGACGTCTGCCGCGGGCCGGCCCGATGCTCACGCCTTGACGAACACGTCCAGCCGGATCGACAGGGTCACCCGCTCGGCCGCACGGGCCGGCGGAGGTGCGTGGAAGGCGTTCGGGCCCATGCCGATCAGGTCGTCGATCATCGCCGGCTGCAGCGTCGCCACCGTGTCGTGGGTCGTCGACGCTCGGTGCCGCAACCGCGCGCCGAGGGTGTCCAGCAGCCGGTCGTGCTTGTCGAGCTCGATGCCGAGCAGGCCGTAGTCCCGGCGCAGTTCGGCCAGGTGCCGGGCGCTTGGGGTGACCACCAGCACCCGGCCGGTGGGTGCGAGCACCCGGGCGAACTCGTCGGCGTTGCGGGGAGCGAACACGCACAGCAGCACCTCGACCGCGGCGTCCAGCACCGGCAGACCCCGCCACACGTCGGCCACCACCGACGCGATCCGGGGGTGGGCGCGGGCCGCCCGCCTCGCTGCCGCCCGGGACACGTCCAGCGCCAGGCCGCGGGCCGTCGGACGTCGCTCGACCAGGCCGGCCAGGTAGTGCCCGGTGCCGGCGCCCACCTCCAGCACGGTGCCCCCCTCGGCCGGCCCGGCCGCGTCGTCGAGGGCCTGCTCGACGAACCCGAACAGCCCGGAGTCCTGTACCCGTGCGCGGGCGTCCAGCATCGCGGCGGTGTCGGCGTTGGCCGGTTCCGGTCCGCCGGCGAGGTTCAGGTAGCCCTGCTTGGCGACGTCGAAACTGTGCCCGACCGGGCAGTGCCAGGCGCGGCCGTGCGCAGCCAGGGGGCCGCCGCAGTGCGGGCAGGCCAGGAGTCCCTGCGCGACCTGCAGGCCGCTCACAGCGATCGCAGGACGCCGCCGTCGATCGCGACCAGAGACCCGGTCACGTAGGACGCCGCCGGTGACAGCAGGAAGGCGGCCACCTTCGCGAACTCGGCCGGCTCGCCGAACCGGCGCAGCGCGATGGACGCCTCGGCGGACGCCCGGGCGCCGGCGGCGTCCTCGGTGGCCGCGTGCAGGGTCTGCAGGCGTTCGGTGAGGATCGACCCCGGCATCACCCCGACCACCCGGCTGCCCTGGGGTCCGATCTCGTCGGCGAGTTGCTTCACCAGGACCGCCAGACCCGGCCGCAGGCCGTTGCTGATCGCCATGCCGGACAGCGGGGCCTTGGCCGAGGTGGAGAGCACCAGGGCCAAGCTGACGGGCCCGGTCGCGGTGCCGATCACCGCCCGCGCCACCCTCAGGCCGGCCAGGAAGACCGCCTCGAACGCGTCCCGCCACTGCTCGTCGGTGTTGTCCAGGACGCCGCCGCGGGGCGGCCCGCCGACGCTGATCAGCGCCCCGTCGAGGCGTCCGAAGGTGCGCACGGCGAGGTCGGCGGCGGCCTGTGCGGTGCCGGGGTCGGCCAGGTCGGCGGCCAGCGCGACTGCGTTGGCGGCCCCCAGGTCGTCGACCACGTCGCTCAGCACGTCGCCCCGGCGGGCCACCAGCACCACGCGGGCGCCCTCGGCCACCAGCACGTCGGCGGTCGCCCGGCCGAGCCCCGCGCTGGCGGCGGTGACCACGAAGACCCGGTCGGTCAGTCCCAGTTCCATGGCGAAACCCTAGTGCTGGACCGTCCCCTGGTGGGTCTCATCGGGGGCCGGCGCCGTCGTCGCCGCCTTCGCTGCCCTGGCCCGGGCCAGCCGACGGTCGCGCAGGTCGCCGCGGATCAGCACCACGAGGCCGAATCCGGCGATCGCCGCGAACGCGAACCACTGCAGCGCGTAGGAGAAGTGGTTCCCCTCGGACAGTTCGGGCGGCTGCACCGGCACCAGGGCGTCGGTCGGGGCGGGGGTCGTGCTGATGGCTCCGATGTACCCGTTGACCAACGGGTAGCCCAGGGTGGACGCCACCGCGTCGGAGTTGATCAGCCGCATCGAGCCCTCGATCGGGGTGGTGGCGTTGCTGTCGCCCTGCTCGTTGCGGTGTACGTACCCGACGATGGTCACCTCGCCCGAGGGCGGCTCGGGGGCGGTCCGCGGGAAGTCCTGATCGGCGGGACGCTCGGCGAACCCCCTGCTCACCAGCACGTTGCCCGCATCGGTGCGCAGCGGGGTGACGATCTCCCAGCCGGTGCTGCCGGCGTTGCTGCGGTACCGCACCACGTAGGAGTGCGCGGGGTCGAAGGTGCCGGTCACCGTGACCCGCTGCCAGGCGTCGGCGTCGGTCAGCTCGCGGTTGAACACGGTGCGCCAGTCGACCACCGGTGCGTTCTCGTGGGCCACGACGATGCCGTTGCTGTCCCGGCGCTGCTCCAGCCGGTCCAGCTGCCAGCGGCCCAGGTTGACGAAGGCCACCGCCAGGCAGGCCACGGCCAGCCCCATCGCCAGCCAGCGCAGCCACAGCCGGCGTCCGGACGGTGCGGAGCCCATCGTGCCCAGCCCCGACACGTCAGTCCTCCACCGAGCCGGGGACGATGCCGCCGGCGGCCAGCGCCGGGCGGTCGGGCGCCTCGTCGTCGGACGCGGGCGGGTCCTGGCGCAGGTCGACGGCGTTGGCGAGCATGACCGCCATCGGCGGGATGACCGCGGCCCCGATGAACGACACCCAGTTCCACGGGTGCGGCGCCACCACGCCGCCCAGGAAGCACGCCACGCGGACGGCCATCGTCCACAGGTAGCGCTTGTTGCGGGCGTCGGCGTCCAGTGAGCGGGCACGCCTGGCGGTAGTGATGACGGCGCCCCGGACGGAGCCACGAGCCTTCGCCCGCGTCACCTCCGACTCCTAGTCAACCGGCCGACGCCCACGCAGACACTGTATGTCCTCCTGCCGCCGGCGAAGCTCCTGGGCTAGGTTGTGCACCGTGACGGACACCGAGGACTCCGCCGGCCGCAGCGCCGTGGTCACCGGCGGCAACAAGGGCATCGGGGCCGCGATCGTCGCGGCCCTGCTGGCGCAGGGCCACCGGGTGGCCAGCTTCTCGCGGGGCGGCGACGCGCCCGAGGGTGCGCTCGGCATCGCCTGCGACGTGACGGACGCCGACGCGGTCGAGGCAGCGTTCAAGGCGGCCGAGGAGGCCCACGGGCCGACCGAGATCCTGGTCGCCAACTCCGGCGTCACCAAGGACACGCTGATCCTGCGGATGAACGACGCCGAGTGGGACCTGGTGCTGGAGACCAATCTCAAGGGCGCCTTCCGCTGCGCCAAGCGGGCCAGCCGCTCGATGCTGCGCCGGCGGTGGGGGCGGATCATCTTCACCGGGTCGGTGGTCGGGCTGTACGGCTCGCCCGGGCAGGTGAACTATTCGGCGTCCAAGGCGGCCCTGGTGGGCGTGGCCCGCTCGCTCACCCGTGAGATCGGCGGCCGCAACATCACCGCCAACGTGGTGGCACCCGGCTTCATCGAGACCGACATGACCGCGGTGTTGCCCGAGGAGGTGGTGGCCGGCTACCAGGCGTCCATCCCCGCCGGACGGCTCGGCCAGGTCCGCGAGGTGGCGGCCACCGTCGCCTTCCTGGCCGGAGAGGACGCCGGGTACATCTCCGGCGCCGTGATCCCGGTCGACGGCGGCCTCGGCATGGGCCACTGACACAAGGAGACAGAGCTATGGGAATCCTCGAGGGCAAGAACATCCTGGTCGCCGGGGTGACGATGAACACCTCGATCGCCTACCGGGTCGCCGAGATCGCGCAGCGCGAGGGCGCCACCGTGCTGGTGTCCAACTTCGGCCGGGCGCTCAGCCTGACCCGGCGGATCATCAAACGGCTCGACCCAGAGCCCCCGCTGCTCGAACTCGACGTCACCAGCGAGGAGCATCTGGCGGGGCTGGCGGACGCCGTGCGCGAGCACGTCGACCACCTCGACGGCGTCGTCCACTCGATCGCGTTCGCCAACCCGGAGACGGCACTGGGCGGAAAGTTCCTGACCACCCCGGCCGAGGACGTGAAGACCGCCGTGCACGTGTCGGCCTATTCGCTGGTGTCGCTGGCGATGGCCTGCAAGCCGCTGCTCGGCCCCGGTTCGTCGGTGGTCGGGCTGACCTTCGACGCCCGCCAGTCGTGGCCCACCTACGACTGGATGGGGGTGGCCAAGTCGGCGCTGGAGAGCGCGTCGCGCTACCTGGCCCGCTACCTCGGCCCGGACGGCATCCGCAGCAACGTGGTGGCAGCCGGCCCGCTGGAGACGATCGCCAAGAAGGCCATCCCGGGCGCCGAGTCGTTCAACGAGATCTGGGCGCAGCGCGCCCCGCTGGGCTGGGATCCCCGTGACCTGGACCCGACCGCCAAGGCGGTCGTGGCCCTGTTGTCAGACTGGTTCCCCGCCACCACCGGCGAGATGGTGCACGTCGACGGCGGCCTGCACTCCACCGGCGCCTGACCCGCCGCCGCACAGGGGGCGGCGCCGCGCGTCCGGGACGACTCCGACGCGCCCGAGCCGGTAGGTTGGCGGGCATGGCGGTTGTGGCTGAGTTGGCGGGCGTCTCGATCGTGCGCGGAGGGGCCACCCTGCTCGACGGCGTCGACTGGCGCGTGGACGAGACCGACCGTTGGGTGATCATCGGCCCCAACGGCGCAGGCAAGACCACGCTGCTGCAGATCCTGGCCGCCCAGCTGCACCCGTCGTCCGGAATGGCCGAGGTGCTCGGCGAGGTGCTGGGGGCGGTGGACGTCTTCGAGCTGCGGCCGCGCATCGGGGTGACCTCGGCGGCGCTGGCCGACCGCATCCCGCGCAGCGAGCGGGTGGCGGACGTGGTGGTCTCGGCCGCCTACGCGGTGATGGGGCGGTGGCGGGAGAGCTACGAGCAGGCCGACTTCGAGCGAGCGGTCTCATTGATGAACCAGTTGCGGGTGGGGCACCTGGCCTACCGCACCTTCGGCACCCTGTCCGAAGGGGAGCGCAAGCGGGTGCAGATCGCCCGGGCGCTGATGACCGACCCGGAGCTGCTGCTGCTCGACGAGCCGGCCGCCGGCCTCGACCTGGCCGGCCGCGAGTCGCTGGTCAGCACGCTGGGCGAGTTGTGCAGCGATCCGGACGCCCCGGCGACCGTGCTGGTCACCCACCACGTCGAGGAGATCCCGGCCGGGATCACCCACGCCCTGCTGCTCAAGCAGGGCCGCGTGCTGCACGCCGGGCCCATCGACGAGGTGCTGACCGCCGAGAAGCTCAGTGAGACGTTCGAATTCGGTCTCGAGGTATCCCGCATCAACGGCCGGTGGAGTGCCCGCGCCCGGGCATGATGGAGGCATGGTGCAGTGGCTGGGGGAGAACTGGTGGGCGATCTGGCTGATCGTGGCCACCCTTCTGGCCGTGTCCGAGAGCCTGACGCTTGATTTCACGCTGCTGATGCTGGCCGCCGGCGCGCTGGCCGGCGCCGGCGCGGCGCTGCTGTTCCCCGGGCTCGTGCTGGTGCAGGTGCTGATCGCAGTGGCGGTCGCCTTCGCGCTGCTGTTCCTGCTCCGTCCCACCCTGCTCGACAAGGTGCGATCCGCCCCGGGCTACCGTTCGTCGCTGCAACGTATGGTGGGCAGCACCGGACGTGCGCTCACCGCGATCAGCGGCGAGGTCGGCGAGGTCAAGGTCAACGGTGACGTGTGGCAGGCCCGCAGCCTGAACGACATCCCGATCGAGGCGGGCGCACCGGTGGAGATCTACGAAGTCGACGGCACGACCGTCATCGTCTACCCCAAGGAGCTGTGACCACCATGGAGTACATCCTCCCGATCATCATCGTGGTGCTGGCGGTGGCGCTGCTCACCCAGGCGCTCAAGGTGGTCCGGCAGCAGCAGGTGGGCATCGTGGAGCGGCTGGGCAAGTTCCGCCGCACCCTCGACCCGGGTCCGCACCTGCTGGTCCCGCTGATCGACAACGTCCGCTACACGATGGACATGCGCGAGGCCGTCGTGCCGTTCCCGCCGCAGGGCGTGATCACCGAGGACAACCTGATGGTGAGCATCGACTCGGTCATCTACTTCCAGGTCGTCGACCCCGTCCGGGCCGCGTACGAGGCGCAGAACTACATCCAGGCGATAGAGCAGCTGACGATGACCACGCTGCGCAACATCATCGGCGGGCTCGACCTGGAGCAGACGCTGACCAGCCGCGAGGAGATCAACCAGAAGCTGCGCGCCGTGCTGGACGACGCCACCGGCAAGTGGGGGATCAAGGTCAACCGCGTCGAGCTGCGGTCCATCGAACCGCCGGCCACCATCCGCGACGCGATGGAGAAGGGCGCCCGCGCCGAGCGCGACAAGCGGGCCCAGATCCTGCTGGCCGAGGGCCAGCGGCAGTCGCAGATCCTGTCGGCCTCCGGTGACCGGGAGTCGTCGATCCTGCGCGCCCAGGGCGACCGGGAGTCGCAGGTGCTGCGGGCGCAGGCCGACCGCCAGGCGCAGATGCTGCGCGCCGAGGGCGAGGCGCAGGCCATCACCACCGTGTTCGGGGCCATCCACGCCGGCAAGCCCGACCAGTCGCTGCTGGCCTACCAGTACCTGCAGATGCTGCCGAACCTGGCGCGCGGCGACGCCAACAAGGTGTGGATCGTGCCCTCGGAGCTGAACGACGCGCTGAAGGGGCTGGGCAAGGCGGCCGGCGACCTGCTCGCCGGCGGCGGCGGTTACGGCGAGCCCGAAGCGGGCGAGTTCAAGGCGCCCGAGAAGGTCGACGTCTTCGCCGAGATCGAGCAGCAGAAGATCGAGGCCGAGGGCGAGGCCGGACGCGCCGTCGAGCAGGCGATCGCCGAGGCTCAGCAGATGGAGCAATCCCGCGCCGCGCGCCGGGCCAGCATCAACCCGCCCGCCCAGCTGGACGCCCCGGCGTCCGAGCCGGCGCAGCCCGGTCCCGACTTCCAGCAGGGCACTCCGCCCCTACCGGACGCCGCGCCGGACCAGGCGGCCGAGGCGCCGCTGCACCAGCCGGAGCAGTGAGCCCGTCCGGACGTCGCTCAGCCGGCGTCCGGCACCTGCTTGGCGTAGCGGGAGGCGAGCGAGCCACAGGCCATCAACTGGGCCTGGTGGAAGATCATCAGCGGCAGCACCAGCAGGCCGATCGGCGAGCCGGCGAACAGCACGTTCGCCATCGGCAACCCCGTGGCCAATGACTTCTTGGTGCCGCAGAACTGAATGGCGATGACGTCGGCACGGTCGAAGCCGAGCCGCACCGCCAGCCAGTGGCTGAACCACAGCATCCCCGCCAGTACCACCAGGCACACGCCCAGCAGCACGAGCAGGTCGGTGATGCTGACCTGCTGCCACATGTGCTCGCGCATGCCGGCCGAGAAGGCCGAGTACACCACCAGCACCACGACGCCCTGGTCGAACAGCTTCAGCCTGGGGTGTGCTGCGACCCAGTCGGCCGTCCAGCGCCGGGAGAGCTGGCCGAGAATGAACGGCACGAGCAGCTGTCCGATGATGTCCAGGGTCGACGACGGGTCGATCGCGATCCCGCCCGAGGTGGTCAATAACGCCCAGCACAGCAGCGGGGTGAGGAAGACGCCCAGCATGTTGGACGCCGAGGCGCTGACGATCGCGCCCGCCACGTTGCCCTTTGCGATGGAGGTGAAGTTGATGGAGGACTGCACGGTCGAGGGCAGCAGCGTGAGGTAGAGCACGCCGGCGTAGAGGCTGGGGCTGAGCAGCCACGGCGACAGCACCTGCAGCGACCAGCCGATCAGCGGGAACAGCAGGTAGGTGAGGGCAAGGATGGTCAGGTGCAGCCGCCAGTGCTTCAACCCGGCCAGCGCCTGCTCGGGTTTGAGCCGGACGCCGTAGACGAAGAACAGCACGGCGACCGCGACCTTGGTCGCCCAGGCGACCACGTCGACCATCACGCCCTGCGCGGGCAGCAGGCTGGCGACGACGGCCGCCGTCACGATGGCCAGCAGGAAGCGGTCGATGCGTTTCAGCCAGCCCATGGGCGACACCCTAGTGCGGCCCCTCCGGGCCGCCCGGTCTGCGCCAGACTGTGACTGTGCCCCAGGTGATCGACGTCGAGGACCCGAGCGATCCGCGGCTGGCCGACTACGTCGCGCTGCGGGACGCCGCGCTGCGCCGACACCTGGAATCCGAGCGCGGCCTGTTCATCGCCGAGGGCGAGAAGGTGATCCGCCGGGCGATCGAGGCCGGCTACCGACCGCGGTCGTTCCTGCTCGCACCCCGCTGGCTGGCGTCGCTGGCGGACGTGATCGGTGAGGTCCCGGTCTACCGCGTCAGCGAGGCCACCGCCGAGGCGGTCAGCGGCTTCCACGTCCATCGGGGGGCGCTGGCGTCGGTCCACCGCGAGACCCGGCACCGGGTGGCCGACCTGCTCGGCGCGCGCAGGCTGATGGTCTGCGAGGACGTCGTCGACCACACCAACGTGGGGGCGATCCTGCGCAATGCGGCCGGACTCGGCTGGGACGGGGTGCTGCTTGCTCCGCGGTGCGCCGACCCGCTGTACCGGCGGGCGATCAAGACCTCGATGGGGGCGGTGTTCTCGCTGCCGTGGGCGCGGCTCGACGACTGGGCCGGTGCGGTGCCTGTGCTGCAGGCGTCCGGCTTCACGGTGGTGGCGCTCGCCCTGGCCGAAGGCGCGCTCGAACTGGACGCCGTGGCGGCGGCCCTGAGCCCCGACGCAAAGGTGGCGGTGCTGCTCGGGACGGAGGGCGCCGGGCTGTCGCAGCGGTGGATCGGGGCGGCGGACGCGGTGGCGAGGATCCCGATGCGCCGGGGGATCGACTCGCTGAACGTGGCGGCGGCCAGCGCGATCGCCGGGTACGTGCTTCGCTGACGGCGCAAGCGTCGGTGGCCCTGCCTAGGCTGCTGCCATGAGGTGGAGCACTGACCTGGCCGATCAGTTGCGCTTCTACTGGGAGGTGCACCTGTGGCCGCGACTGGCCGGCCTCACCGATGAGGAGTACCTGTGGCGGCCGGTCGGCGACGCGTGGAGCGTCGGGCCGGACGCCGCGGGCCGGTGGCGGGCCGAGGGCGGTAGCCCCGCGCCGCCGACGCCACCGGTCACCACCATCGCATGGCGGCTCGACCACATCGGCCGGGAGGTGCTCGGTACCCGAGCGCGGTCGTTGTTCGGCGGCTCCCCGCTGGCCGATGCGGCGGACGCCGACATGTACGACGGGCGGCACTGGCCCGAGCCCGTCCCCCGCGACGCGGCAGGGGCGCTGGCCATGCTCGAACAGGCCTACACCGCCTGGACGACCGGCGTGGACGGCCTCGACGATGAGGCGATGTGCAGGCCGCTGGGCCGCCGGGGCGGCCCCTACGCCGAGGACTCCTACGCCCGGCTGGTGCTGCACGCCAACCGCGAGGTGATGGCGCACGGCGCCGAGATCTGCCTGTTGCGCGACCTGTACCGAGGCCGGAAACTCGACGCCGACCCGTTGACCCGTGCCGTGGTGGCGGGCGACGTCGCGGCTGTACGCGAGCTGGGCGTCGACGGCCCCCGTCCCGGGCTGGCCGCCGAGGCGGCCGGGCGCGGCCACTGGGCTGTGGTGCGGGCCCTGGTGGCAGGCGGTGCCGACCCTGAGGGCGCGCTGCACTACGCGTGCGCGGCCGGCGAGGGTGAGCTGGCCGACGTTCTGGTCGCGCACGGCGCCCGGCTCGACGCCCTGGACCCCTCGTTCGGTCAGACGCCGTCGGGCAGGGCGGACTTCTGCGGCCACCACGAGCTGGCCCGACGCCTGCAACCCTGATCCGCCGGGTGTGCGGATGCCCGCGGTCGATGCCGGGCCGTTACGTTGGTGGCATGACCTTGCCACGCAGTACTCCGTCGGCCCAGGGCGTCGACGCGACCGGACTACTCGCCCTGCTCGACGCCCTCGAGACGCCGGGGCACGGTACGCACTCGTTGATGGTGGCCCGGCACGGCCAGGTGATCGCCGAGGGCTGGTGGGCGCCCTACCGCCACGATCGGGTGCACCTGGGCTACTCGCTGAGCAAGTCGTTCACCGCCACGGTGCTCGGCGGCCTGGTCGGCCAGGGCCTGATCGATCTGGACGCCCCCGTGCTGTCCTACCTGGTCGACGACCTGGGCACCCTGCAC
This sequence comes from Micropruina sonneratiae, assembly GCF_025972045.1. GTDB lineage: Bacteria > Actinomycetota > Actinomycetes > Propionibacteriales > Propionibacteriaceae > Micropruina > Micropruina sonneratiae. The sequence goes on from NZ_JAPDHX010000001.1 coordinate 859,540, forward strand.
GAGAAGTGGCAACGGGTGACGGTCCGCAACTGCATCACGATGACGGTCGGCCACAGCACGGAGGCGTGGGACTGGCGAGGCGAGAACCTGCCGCCGGTCGGCGGTCCCGACGACGCCGACCCGCTGCTGCCGCAGATCCTGGCCAAGGTGCCCGACGGCGAGCCCGGCCGGGTGTGGGCCTACAACCAGGTCGCCACCTATCTCGTGGCACAGGCGATCGCCGCCGTCACCGGTGAGCCGTTGACGACGCACGTCCGGCGGCTGCTGCTGGAACCCTTCGGTGGGCTGCCTGGGCGGGCCCAGCGCACCCTGCAGGGCCGCGACCTGGGATTCAGCGGTCTACACGTCACCACGCCGGCGATCCTCGCGCTGGCCCAGAGTTGGCTGGACGGCGGCCGCTGGCAGGGCGTCGACCTGGTCCCCGCCGGCTACGCCGCGCAGGCGCCCCGGCCGACGCCGGCGTCCCTGGCCGCGGCCGAGACCGGCGACTGGGGCTACGGGTACGGCTGTTCGTTCTGGAACGCCAGCCACGGCTATCGGGGCGACGGTGCCTACGGGCAGTACGCCATCGTGCTGCCCGAGCACGACGTGGCGGTCGCCATCACCTCCGAGGTCGAGGACATGCAGCACACCCTGGACCTGCTCTGGACCCACCTGCTGCCGGCCGTGGACGCCGACGTCGACCCGGCGTCCGACGAGGTGCTGGCACGCAGGCTCACCGACTTGGGGCATCCGCCGTTGACCGGGGAGCAACCCGGGGTGGCCACCCGCGCGGCCAGGCATCCCGACTCGCAGCTGCCGCCCGAATACGCGACGGTGTCGGTGGAGGTGACCGATGGCGGCCACCAGTTGCTCCGCTTCGACCACCCGACCGGCGACCTGGCGACCCTGGTCGGCAACGGTCAGTGGTTGGAGTCGGCCTGGCCCACGCCGTTCGGCGTCGACTTGCCCATCGCGGCCAGCGGGGGGTGGCGCGGCGGCGCGTTCACCGCGGAATTGCGAGTCGTGGAGACCCCGCACACCATCCGGTTGGTGGTGCAGCCGGACGCCGGCACGGCCCGGCTGGACTGGCGGCTGGTGCCGCTGACCGGGCCGGATCCGCTGCTGGCGGCGTCCCACCCGTTCTGAGCCCGCACTCCGGTGATCTCGGCCTCCGGCGGTGGCGGCCGAGATCCCGGTGCAAGCCCGGGATGACGGTGGCGGGTTCGTCATCCAGGGCTCGACCCGGGATCTCTGCGGTGCCTTACTCGCTGCCGAGCCGGAACCAGCCCGAGGATTCGGGGAAGGTCTCGGTCAGGAACTCGTAGAACTGTCCCGAGGTGCCGACCATGCACCGCACCTGTTGGCGCAGGAAGTCGTCGCTCACCCCGGTTTCGATGTCGATCACCAGGTCACCGAAGACACCCAGCTGCTCCTCGCCGCGGACCACGCTGGCCTTGGGCCAGAAGTGGTCGCGGTTCCACGAGTTGAGCGCCTCGACCATGAAGTCGTAGCTCTCGATCGGCGGGCGCACATCCCACATCGAACGCATCGCCATCAGGTCGTTGTTGTTGCCCTCGACCAGGAACCAGACCCGCATGTTCTCCCAGTCGGCGAACCGGTCCCCGTCGTCGTCGAGGGCGAAGTTGATCTCCAGGCTCGTCAACACCGCGTCCCACCGCTCCTTGGTGAACGGTTCCGGCTTTTCGGGCTGCCCCGTGGAGCCCCAGTTGAACATCGTCATGCGTTCTCCTTTCGCGGCGGCTGCTCGTCCGCCGAGGTCCGGCGCGGGGTCACCGGCCAGTCGTCCGGGTAGAGATGGTCCAGCTCCGCCTGCTGGCGCGACAGCAGCCGGCGGGCACGGGTGGAGAGACGGTCGCCGAAGACGGTGCCGCCGAGGTGGTCGGTCTCGTGCTGCAGGCAGCGGGCCAGCAGGCCCGTGCCCTCGATCCGGACCGGGTTGCCGTCGGCGTCCTGCCCCTCGCACACGGCCGTGTTCGGCCGGGCGAGCACCTGGTAGGCGCCCGGGAAGGACAGGCAGCCCTCTTCGGCGGACTCCAGTTCACGGTCCCTCGTCTCGGGGACCGTGACCACCGGGTTGCAAACCACGCCGGAATGCAGCACGTCGTCGGCGTCGGGGCACTCGAACACGAAGACCGCCAGGTCGAGGCCGACCTGGGTGGCGGCCAGGCCGACGCCCTGCGCGGCCTCCATGGTGGCGAACATGTCCCTGACCAGGGTGTGCAGGTCGTCGTCGAAGTCGGTCACCGGCCTCGTCCGGTTGTGCATCACCGGTTCGCCCCAACGGGTGATCGGCAGCACCGTGCCGCCGCTGGTCAGATCGTCGCTCATGTCCGCCTTTCGCTACAGACTTGCCATGCTAGTGGTGCTGCCGGGCCGACGGTTGCCCGCGTCGTAGGCTGCCGGACATGGACACCAGCCTGGTGCGGGAGTGGGAGCGGCAGCTGCGGCTGGGCCGCAACGCGTCGCCCCACACGGTGCGTGCCTACACCGGCGACCTGCTGCACCTGGCCGACTACCTCGACCGGACCGGGTCCGGTGAGCTGGCCGACGTCGACCTGCGCGTCCTGCGGCGGTGGCTGGCGGGCATGCACGCGGCCGGCGCCGAGCGCGCCACCATGCAACGCCGTGCCGCCGCGGCCCGGGTGTTCTTCGCCTGGGCCCACGAGACCGGACGCCTGGCGTCCGACCCGGCGGCCGGGCTGCGCTCACCGCGGGTGGACCGGACCCTGCCACCCACGCTGGCCGTCGACCAGGCCCGCCGCGTGCTGGAGTCACTGGCCTCGACGGCGGCCGCCGTCGAGGACGCCGACGCCCGGGCGGCCGCGTTGCGCGACGTGGCCATCGTGGAGGTGCTCTACGCCAGCGGCGTCCGGGTCTCCGAACTGTGCGGGCTGGACGTCGCGTCGCTCGACACCGACCGCGGCACCCTGCGGGTGCGTGGCAAGGGTGACAAGGAGCGCAGTGCGCCCCTGGGGGAGCCGGCCGTGCGCGCCCTCGACGGCTGGCTGGCGGTGCGCCACCTGCTGGCCGGGCCGAACGCCGGCGACGCGGTTTTCGTCGGCGACCGCGGTGGCCGCATCGATCCGCGGGTGGTGCGGCGGATCGTGCACCGGGCCCTGGCGCAGGTGCCGGACGCCCCCGACCTCGGCCCGCACGGGCTGCGCCACGCGATGGCCACCCATCTGCTCGAGGGCGGGGCCGACCTGCGCAGCGTGCAGGAGATCCTCGGTCACGCCTCGGTGGCGACCACCCAGATCTACACCCACGTGACCACGGAGCGGCTGCGCACCGCCTACACCCAGGCCCATCCACGGGCTTAGCCCCTGCCAGTGGGCCCTCCGCCGACCGGGCGGCGACCTGGCGCAGCGGCCGGTCGTCACAACAGCCCGGCCGGATCGACGAGCCGTCCGTTCAGCTTCGTCGTCAGGTGCAGGTGGCAGCCGGTCGACCAGCCCGTGCTGCCCACCAGTCCGACGACCTGGCCTTGTTCCACCCGCTCGCCCTCGTGCACCCCGTAGCGCCGCAGCGCGTGCAGATAGTGCGTGGTCAACCCGCCGGCGTGAGCGATCACCAGCCGGTGACCGCCCGAGGAGTCGTAGGAGACCGAGACGACCACGCCGTCGGCCGCGGCGCGGATCGGTGTGCCGCACGAGGCGCGCAGGTCGACGCCCTCATGCATCCGCCATTCGTGGAAGATCGGGTGGAACCGCAGCCCGTATGGACCGGTGATCGGCCCGCCGACCGGGTTGAGCAGCACCCCCGACCCGGAGGCCTCGAAGCCGCCGGCGGCGAGCACCGCACGCCGTTGGGCGGCCAGTTTTGCCGCCAGGGCCACCGCGGAGGCGGGCAGCAGCCGCACCGCCGTCACCTCGTCGAGCGGATCGAGATACTCCTCGCCCCGTTTCAGGCCGAAGTGCAGGCAGCCGGCTGCGCAGTGCCCGGTCTGGACGGTGCCGATCACGTCACCGGCCGACACCGATTGGCCCGCCCGCACAGTCGGGGTGACCGGCTCGTAGGTGGTGCGCAACTCGCCGTGCAGGATCGCCACTACCCCCCGGCCGGCGATGGTGTGCGCCACGCCCACCACGCCCGAATCGGCCGCCCGCACCACGGAGCCGACCTCGGCGGCCAGGTCGACGCCGCGGTGCCCGGGCAGCCAGTCGTCGGCGGGCGGGTCGAAGCCCCGCACCACCGGGCCGGGCACCGGGCGCACCGACCCGAACGCCCGGCCCGTGGCGGCGGTGACCAGCAGCAGCACGCACGACAGCGCCAGTGCCGTGCCCACCCGCATCACTGTGCGCACCATGCCGACCACCTCCACCCATCACCTTGAGCACCAGCGGCTGAAAGTGTTCAAAATCGTGCCGACGGGTTGGGGTTGGGGCGCTTCACGGCCGCTCGGGGCTGCGTCCGCTCGGGCGACCGTCGCGTCCTTTTTGGGGGTCCGCCGTTCTCTGCAACGCCGACTGTCCTCAGGGACGCCAACCGTTCTCTGCAACGCGTCCGTTCGGAGGTCTGCCGTTCTCTGCATCGCGTCCTTTTGGGGGTCCGCCGTTCTCTGCATCGCGTCCTTTTGGGGTCCGCCGTTCTCTGCAACGCCGACTGTTCTCGGGTACGCCGACCGTTCTCGTGTCGTAACACGAAAACAGCCACCGAAGGTGAGAGCAGTGGGCGTTGCAGAGAACGCACCGGCGTGCCCGGGGCTCCCGGCGCCGGCACCGGGGCTCCCGCACCGGCGTAGCGGGGCTCCCGGCGCCAGCACCGGGGCGCCCTAGTACGCCCAGCACGCCCGCACCAGGTCCCCGGCACCCACGCACGAGAACGCCCAGCACCCACGCACCAGAAGCGCCCGCCACCCGCACACCAGAAGCTCCCGCCACCCGCGTCCGGGCGTTTCGACAACCTGTGAGCGGCCGTCGTAGAATGCCCCTTAGCGACTCGGCAGATCCGGGTCGACTTCGCATGCACCTCGAACCGTCGCGCTCGACGGGTCGTGTCCGCGGTCCCCGGCACGGGGAGGAACACGACGGTCGCATCAGGCGGGCCGAAGGTATCGGCCCGAACAACCCACCGCGGGTTGGCGCGCGCAGCGCGACCCGCGCAGAAAGGACCGGCCATGGCCGTCGTCACCACGCGTCAGCTGCTCGAGAGCGGTGTCCACTTCGGGCACCAGACCCGCCGCTGGAACCCGAAGATGAAGAAGTTCATCTTCGCCGAGCGCAACGGCATCTACATCATCGACCTGCAGCAGTCGCTCACCTACATCGACCAGGCGTACGCGTTCGTGCGCGACACTGTCGCCCGGGGCGGTCAGATCCTGTTCGTCGGCACCAAGAAGCAGGCCCAGGAGGCCATCGCCGAGCAGGCCACCCGGGTCGGGATGCCGTTCGTCAACCAGCGTTGGCTGGGCGGCATGCTCACCAACTTCGCCACCATCAGCAAGCGGATCGGCAAGATGAAGGAGCTCGAAGGCATCAACTTCGACGACGTCGCCGCCTCCGGCCTGACCAAGAAGGAACTGCTGCAGCAGCGCCGCAAGAAGGACAAGCTGGCCAAGACCCTGTCCGGCATCCGCGACATGGGCAAGCTGCCGCAGGCCGTCTGGGTGGTCGACACCAAGAAGGAGCACCTCGCCATCGACGAGGCCCGCAAGCTGCGCATCCCGATCGTCGGCATCCTCGACACCAACTGCGACCCCGACGAGGTCGACTTCGCCATTCCGGGCAACGACGACGCGATCCGTTCCGTCGCCCTGCTGACCCGCGTGGTGGCGGACGCCGTCGCCGAGGGCCTGCTGGCCCGCAGCCGGTCCAACGCCGGCACCGGCGAAGAGGCCGAGCCGATGGCCGACTGGGAGCGTGAGCTGCTCGGCGCCGCCGACGAGGCCGCCGCGCCCGCTCAGGCCGCCGCTCCGTCCGAGGCCGAGGCCGTCGAGGGCTCCGACCTGCAGGCCGACCAGCTCGCGGACGCCGTGGAGGACGCCGTGACCGGCGCCGCCCAGGTCGACGTCGAGGCGGCCCAGGAGATCGAGGCCGCCGAGGTCGCCGCGGACGAGACCGTCGAGCCCGCTGTCGAGGCCGCGGCCGAGCCGGTCGCCGAGGCCGACGCCGCCCAGACCAAGTGACACCCACTCAGAACCAAAGGAACCAAGAGCAGACATGGCAATCACTGCCGCTGATGTGAAGAAGCTCCGCGACGCCACCGGCGCGGGGATGATGGACGCCAAGAAGGCGCTCACCGAGGCCGACGGCGACTTCGACGCCGCGGTCGAGATCCTTCGGGTGACCGGACAGGCGAAGCTGGCCAAGCGCTCAGACCGGGAGGCCTCCAACGGCCTGGTCGCCGCAGCCGGCAAGAGCGTCATCCAGCTCGGCGCCGAGACCGACTTCGTCGCCAAGAACGCCGAGTTCATCGCCCTGGCCGACGAGATCGCCCAGGCCGTCGAAGCCGCCGGGGCCAACGACGTGGCCGCTGCCAACGCCGTCGTGCTCGCCTCGGGCAGGACCGTCGGCGACGCCGTCGCCGAGCTGTCGGCCAAGATCGGCGAGAAGCTCGAGGTGGCCAACGCCGCCAGCTACGACGGCGACGTGACCATCTACCTGCACAAGCGGTCCTCGGACCTGCCGCCGCAGGTGGGCGTGATGGTCGAGTACGACGGCGGTGACGAGGAGTTCGTGCGTGGCATCGCCATGCAGATCGCCGCGATGTCGCCGCAGTACGTCACCCGCGAGGAGGTGCCGTCCGACGTCCTCGACCACGAGCGTCACATCGCCGAGCTGACCGCCAAGGAGGAGGGCAAGCCCGAGAAGATCATCCCGCGCATCGTCGAGGGCCGCCTCGGTGGCTTCTTCAAGGACGTCGTGCTGCTCGAGCAGGCGTCGGTCTCCGACGACAAGAAGACCGTCGGCCAGCTGCTGAAGGAGAACGGTGTCACCGTCAAGCGCTTCGTGCGCTTCGCGGCCGGCGCCTGAACCGAGCGGCACCCGAGAACTAGAGTGACGTGCGCCGCGGGTTCCGACTCGTGGCGCACGGCGCTGTCAGCCCCCAGCCGAGGAGAACCATGACCTACCACCGCATCATGCTCAAGCTGTCCGGGGAGATGTTCGGCGGCTCCCGCGGCATCGGGGTCGATCCCGATGTGGTCGCCAGCCTGGCCGGCCAGATCAAGGCGGTCGTCGACTCGGGCGTCCAGGTCGCGGTGGTGATCGGTGGGGGCAACTTCTTCCGAGGGGCGGAGCTTTCCGAGCGCGGCATGGATCGTGATCGCGCCGACTACATGGGCATGCTGGGCACGGTGATGAACTGCCTGGCCCTGCAGGACTTCTGTGAGAAGGCCGGCGTCCAGACCCGGGTGCAGACCGCCATCACGATGGGCCAGGTCGCCGAGCCGTACATTCCCCGGCGGGCGGAACGGCACCTGGAGAAGGGGCGCGTGGTGATCTTCGGTGCCGGCTCGGGCATGCCGTACTTCTCCACCGACACCGTCGCCGCCCAGCGCGCCCTGGAGATCGGCGCCGAGGTGCTGCTGATGGGCAAGCAGGGCACCGACGGGGTCTACGACTCCGACCCGAAGAAGAACCCCGACGCCCGCCGCTTCACCGAACTCACCTACGACGACTACCTGGCCCGCGACCTGAAGGTCGCCGACGCCACCGCGATCAGCCTGGCCCGCGACAACGACCTGCCGATGGTCTTCTTCGACCTCGGGGTGGAGGGCAACATCCTGCGGGTGGTGCAGGGTGAGAAGATCGGAACCACCGTCCACGCCTGATCAACGCCAACCCCGGAAAGGATCACGATGATCCCCGCCATCATCACCGACGCCGAACAGAAGATGAAGGGTGCCGTCGAGCACGCCCGCGAGGATTTCGCGGCGATCCGGACCGGACGCGCCCACCCGGCCATGTTCAACAAGCTGATGGTCGACTACTACGGTGCGCCGACCCCGCTGCAGCAGCTGGCCACCTTCCAGGTGCCGGAGGCACGCACGGTGCTGATCAGCCCGTTCGACCGGTCCTCGATGGCCGGCATCGAGAAGGCGATCCGCGACTCCGACCTGGGCGTCAATCCGGCCAACGACGGCAACGTCATCCGCGTGGTGATGCCGCAGCTCTCCGAGGAGCGCCGCAAGGACTACATCAAGCTCGCACGCGGCAAGGCCGAGGAGGCCCGGGTGGCGGTGCGCAACATCCGCCGGCACGCCAACGACCAGGTGCACAAGCTGGTCAAGGACAAGGAGGTCGGCGAGGACGATGCCCGCGGCGCTGAGAAGCAGCTCGACGGCGTCACCCGCAAGTACGTCGACACCATCGATGAGCTGCTGAAGTCCAAGGAAGCGGAATTGCTGGCCGTCTGATGGCGGGCGAGCAGGAGGCACCGGCAACTGATCAGGTGGTGAAGTCGCGCGCCGGGCGCGACCTCCCCGCCGCGATCGCGGTGGGGCTCGGCCTGGCCGCCGCCGTGGTGCTCACCCTGCTCTACTGGCACTGGGGTTTCGTCCTGCTCGTCACCGCGATGCTCACCCTCGGCACCGTCGAACTCCACGACGCGCTGAAGCGGATCGGGATGAACTCGGCCATCATCCCGATCGTGGCGGGCACGGTCGCGGTGATCTGCGGCTCCTACGCAGCCGCCACCATGCCGCAGGGGGCACTGCCGTGGCATTCGGTGCTGCTCGGATTCCTCGGCGCCACCGTGCTGGCCGCGCTGATCTGGCGGATGCCGGCGGGCGCCGCCGGCTACGTCAAGGACGCCGCGGCGAGCCTGTTCACCATCGGCTACATCCCGCTGCTGGGCTCGTTCACCGGCCTCATCCTGGCCTCACCCAACGGGTCGGCGAAGATGGCGGTCACGCTGCTGATCGTGATGGGCACCGACACCGGCGGCTACGCGGTGGGCGCGCGCCTGGGCAAGCACCCGATGGCGCCGCAGATCAGCCCGAAGAAGACCTGGGAGGGCCTGGCCGGCTCGGTCGGCCTGGCCGGCGCGGTGGCCGTCCCGCTCACCGTGTGGTGGCTCGGCTCCACCTGGTGGGTGGGGCTGCTGCTGGCCGTCTGCATCGTGGCCGCCGGGACCTGCGGCGACCTGATCGAGTCGCTGGTCAAACGCGATGTCGGCATCAAGGACATGTCGTCGTTCCTGCCCGGCCACGGCGGGGCGATGGACCGGCTCGACTCGATCCTGGTTGCCGGGCCGGTGGCCTGGCTGATCATGTTCCTGCTGATCCCCAACTGAACCGACCCCCGACCCACGAGGACGAGATGACCGACCAGGCCGGCAACACCGGGGACGGGCTGCGGCCCGACGAGGTGAGCGCCTACGCCGCGCTGGAGGACCGGGTGCGCGCCGGAGCGACGATGCCGCTCACCATGGCGGCTCCGCGCCGCGGCAAGCCGCCGCGGCACTGGCTCGACCTCACCGCCGACGAACGCTCCGACGCCGTGGCCGAGCTGGGCCTGCCACGCTTCCGCGCCGACCAGATCAACCGACACCTGTTCGAGCACCTGGACGTCGACCCCTCCGGCTGGACCGACCTGCCGGCGGCGGCCCGCGGCAGGGTTGCCGAGGCGCTGCTGCCGCCGCTGCTGACCAACGTCCGTCCGCTCTCCTGCGACGGGGGCACCACACTGAAGACACTGTGGCGCCTGCACGACGGCTCGCTGATCGAGTCGGTGCTGATGCGTTACGGGGTGCCCGGCGTGCGGGCGTCCGGCTCGGGTCGCAACCGGGCGACCCTGTGCATCTCGTCGCAGGCCGGTTGCGGGATGGCCTGCCCGTTCTGCGCCACCGGCCAGGGTGGCCTGCAGCGCAACCTGTCGGCCGGCGAGATCCTCGCCCAGGTGATCGCCGGCGCCCGCATCCTGCGCGACGGTGAGATCCCCGGCGGGCCGGGCCGGGTCAACAACATCGTCTTCATGGGCATGGGTGAACCGCTGGCCAACTTCAAGGCCGTGCAGGCCACCATCGGCACGCTCACCGCGCCCGCCCCGCACGGCCTCGGCATCAGCGCCCGCGGCATCACCGTCTCGACCGTGGGGCTGGTGCCCCGGATCAACGCGCTGGCCGACGCCGGCGTCCCGGTCACCCTGGCGGTCAGCCTGCACGCGCCGGACGACGAACTGCGCGACGAGCTGTGCCCAATCAACACCCGCTGGAACGTGGCCGAGGTGGTCGAGGCCGCGCACCGCTATTTCCGGCTCACCGGGCGCCGGGTGTCGATCGAGTACGCGCTGATCCGTGACGTCAACGACCAGCCGCACCGCGCCGACCTGCTCGCCGACCTGCTGCGCCGCGACGGCGGCACCGGCTGGGTGCACGTCAACCTGATCCCGCTCAACCCGACTCCCGGGTCCAAGTGGACGGCGTCGCGGCGCCGCGACGAGGCCGCCTTCGTCGCGACCCTGGAGCGACGCGGGGTGACCGTGACCGTCCGCGACACCCGCGGCCGTGAGATCGACGGGGCCTGCGGCCAGCTCGCGGCCACGGAGCTGGCCCGCGCCTGATCGCCGGACCGCCGGGCGTCCCGGACGGCTCCCGCGGCCCTCCAGGTTCCACCGGGCACAGCTTTCACAACCGTTGCCGCACTGCGACCCGACGGCGTTACCCTGAACCATGCGCACGGTGGCCGGGAGACGACACACCGTGCGAGCTGCGCCCCACCTGAGCGACCTGACCGACGCGATCGTCGCCGAGCCGGACGCCGACGTCCGACGCATCCGCAGCCCGTTGGACGACAAGCCACTGGTCGACCTGCCCCTTTCCACCACCTCCGACGTCACCTGCGCGGTGCAGGTCGGACGGGCCGCGCAGCGGGCTTGGCAGGCGCTCAACCCGGGCCGCCGGGCCGCGATCGTGCTCGACTTCCACGACCGGCTGCTGGCCGGTCAGGACGAGCTGCTCGACCTCATCCAGCGGGAGACCGGCAAGACCCGGGCCAACGCCTTCGAGGAGATCGCCGAGGTTGCCAACGTGGCGCGGCACTACGCCCGGCGGGCCGCCTCGCTGCTCGCCCCCCGCCGCCGGCGCGGCGCGCTGCCGATGCTGGCCACCGCCACCCAGACCCGGCAGCCCCGTGGGGTGGTCGGCATCGTCACGCCCTGGAACTATCCGTTCGCCCTGACCCTCGGTGAGGCCACGGCGGCCCTGCTGGCCGGCAACGCGGTGCTGCTGCGCCCCGACCCGCGCACCAGCCTGTCGGCGTTATGGGGGCTGCGCCAGCTCCGCGAAGCGGGCCTGCCGCCCGGCGTCCTGCAGGTGGTGACCGGTGACGGAGACCCGATCGGTGAGGCGGTGATCCGTTGCACCGACTACGTCAGCTTCACCGGCTCGACCCGCACGGGGCGGATGGTGGCGCTGCTGGCCGCGCACCGGCTGATCGGCTGCCACCTCGAACTCGGCGGCAAGAACGCCCTCTACGTGCGCGCCGACGCTAACCTGGACGCCGCGGTCAGGATCGCCCTCAGCAGCGCGTTCGCCGGGGCCGGCCAGGTCTGTGTGCACACCGAGCGGTTGCTGCTGCACGCCGACATCGCCGAGCAGTTCCTGGCTGCCTTCCTGCCCGCGGTGCGCCGGCTGCGGCTCGGCGTCGGACTCGGCTACGGCTACGACATGGGCTCCCTGATCGGCGCCGATCAGTTGCAGCGGGTGGTGGCCCACGTCGACGACGCGCGCCGGCACGGCGCCAGGGTGCTGACCGGTGGCCGGGCCAGGCCCGACATCGGGCCCTGGGTCTACGAGCCGACGGTGCTCGAGGGTGTCACCGCGGCGATGGAGGTCCGCGACGCCGAGACGTTCGGGCCGGTGCTCAGCGTCTACCGGGTCGACGACGACGACGCGGCGGTCCGCCTGGTCAACGACTCCGACTACGGCCTGCACGCCACCATCGTTACCGGCGACCGCGCCGCCGCCCGCACCCTGGCGCCGCGGCTGCGGACCGGCACCGTCAGCATCAACGAGAGCTACCTGGCCTCGTGGGGTGCCACCGCCGCGGCCATGGGCGCCCGCGGCCTGTCCGGCACCGGCGGAAGGCACGGCACCGACGGGCTGCTGAAGTACACCGTCGTGCAGACCGTCGCCGAGCAGCGCGCCGGCACGCTCGGGGTGAGCGGTGAGAGCCGGCAGCGCTGGTTCGCCGCCGCCTTCAGCCGCTCGCTGAGGGCCGCCCGGCGGGCGCGGCTGAGCTGAGCAGCCCGGGCACCTCTAGGACCTCGCCGACCAGGTGGACGGTCGCCGAGCCGGCGTCCGCGGCCCAGCGAATGCAGCAACGGCCACACCGGCACCGTCTCGGTCCAGTACTCGGTGCCGACCAGCACCAGCGGGGTCAACGGCTCGCCGTCGGCCGCGTAGTAGTTCGGCGTGACCGCCTGGAACACCTCCTGCACCGTGCCGGCCGCGCCGGGCAGGTAGACGATGCCACCACGGCACAGCCGCAGCAGCGCGTCCTCACGCAGTGCGTTGGTGAAGTACTTGGCGATGCCGGTGGCGAACAGGTTGGGCGGCTCGTGGCCGTAGAACCAGGTCGGGACGCCGATCGACAGCCGCTCGCAGGGGTACTGCCGGGTGACCGCCTGCGCCGAGCGGGCCCAGCCGGTGACGTCCTCGGCCCACGACGCGCCGGCGAGCAGCGCGTCGACGACCCCGTCGAGTTCGGACGCCGCTCCGCTGAACGCGGCGCCCAGATTCGCCGCCTCCATGGAGCCCGGCCCGCCGCCCGAGATCACCACGAAACCGGACGCCGCCAGCGCGTGACCCAGGGCCGCCGCAGCCCGGTAGGGTCCCGACCCGCGTGGTTCGGCGTGACCGCCCATGATGCCGACCAGCCGCGTCGGGGACAGCCCGCCGAGGCGCTGCTGCAGCGCCTCGGTCATCGCGTGGTCGTGCAGGGCGACCGCCAGGTCGGCGTCCAGCGCCCCGGGCCGCAACCGCCGCCGCGCCCAGCGGAAGATCGCGGCGTCCACCGTGGCGGGGTAGCCCCCGGCGAGTCCCGCGTACAGGTCGTCGGGGGTGTAGAGCAGTGGCCGGTACGGGTCGAACGGCAGGTCGGGCAGCGTCGGGAAGACGAGCGCGCCGCGCCGGCCGAGCGCCGAGGCGTCCGCCGCCCGCAGGCCGCAGCCCAGGAACACCGCACCGGCCACCTCGACTCCCTGCAACTGGGCTGAGCGGCCGGTCAGGTCGACCGACTGGACGAACACCCCGGCCAGCGAACCCGAGCCGGCGAGATGGTCGTCGAACTCCGCCAGCGACTCCAGATCGATGCGCACGACCGCCACGCTAGTGGTGCGGCCGCCCGGCGGGCAGGGGAGCAGGCCCGGCCACGGGCCGACCCGCCGGCCCGTCTGGATCGGCTCGTACTAGCGTGGCCCCGCACGGTAAAGGAGACCCCGGCATGCAGCACCACGTACCCCAGCCCCACCCGGACCGGATGACCCCCTTCGCGGGCGGTGCGATCGTGGCGGCGGTGCGCCCCGGCGGCGACCCGTTGCTGCCGCTGACGGCGGCGGACTTCGCCCGCACCACGCGCGGGCGGCTCTACTTCGCCTACGTCGACGAGCAGCGCTTCGTCGAGCAGGAGTTCCCCGACGGGACCGTGCAGCACAGTGACATCAACCCGGACTCCGACGACGAGGGCTGGCGCCGCACCGAGGCGACCCTGCTCGCCGAGCTGCGGGCGACGCTCACTAAGGGCCCGGCCTGGGAGTTCCGTTACCTCGCCGGCCGGCCCGACCGGTCGCTCACCCACCTCGCCAGGGCGGTCGACGCGGCGGTGATCATCGTCGGCGCCCACGCCCCCGAACGCAACGCGAAGGTCCGCGAGTTCCTCGACGGCAGCCTGTCGCTCAAGCTCGCCCAGCACCAGCACCGGCCGGTGCTCGCGGTGCCGCTCACCGTCGTCGACTGGAAGGCGCCGATGCCGTGGACTTGACAGCCGCCGCCCGTCGGCTGCCCGGCGGGCGCTCCGCGGTGGTGCTGGTCGGCGGAACGATCGGCACCGCCTTCCGGGCAGCCCTGGAGGCCGCCTTCCCGGCCCAGCCGGGCGGCTGGCCGTGGGCCACCTTCCTGATCAACCTCAGCGGCGCCTTCCTGCTCGGCCTGCTGCTCGAGACGCTCAGCCGCCGCGGTCCCGACGTCGGCGTCCGGCAGTACCTCAGGCTCGGGGTGGGCACCGGCGTGATGGGCGGCTACACCACCTACAGCACGTTCGCGGTCGAAACGGTGCGGCTGCTCGAGCACGGCGCCGTCCTGGCCGCCCTCGGCTACGCCGTCGCCAGCGTGCTGCTCGGTCTGGCCGGCGCGCTGGGCGGGATGCTGTTGGCCGGACGCCTGGTGCGGAGGGCGACACCATGATCGCCTTCCTGGTGGCCCTGGCCGGAGGTCTCGGGGCGGTGGCACGATTCCACAGCGACGCGGCGATCGCCCGGCTGCACAACCTGCGGATGCCGGTCGGCACGCTCACCATCAACACCGCCGGCTCGGTCCTGCTCGGGCTGCTGACCGGGTGGCTCACCTTCAAGGCGGGCGCCCCCGACTGGGTGAGCGTGGCCGGCACGGGCTTCTGCGGCGGCTTCACGACCTTCAGCACCGCCTGCGTCGAAGGGGTCCGATTGCTGCGGGCCGGGCGTCCGGTCGCGTCGCTCGTGCACGCCGCCGGCGGGTTGCTGGCCGGCCTCCTCGCGGCCGGCTTGGGCCTGTGGCTGATGTCGCTGTGACCGGCGCTGTGTAGCCTTGCCCGGTGCGTGACGTCGTCCTGCTCGGATCAACCGGATCGATCGGTACCCAGACCCTGGAGGTGATCGACGGCCACCGCGACCGTTTCCGGGTGGTGGGCCTGTCGTCGGGGGGTGGCAACCTGGACGCCCTGATCGCCCAGGCGCACGACTTCACCCCGGACGTCGTCGCCGTCCCCACGCCCGCCGCCGCCGCGACGCTGGCCGGTCGGCTGCCCGCGCAGACGGCGGTCTGGTCGGGGCCGGACGCCTCCAGCCGCCTTGCCGCGCAGCCCTGTGACGTGGTGCTGAACGCGATCACCGGCGCGGCCGGCCTGGAGCCGACCCTGGCTGCGCTGCGGGCCGGCAACGCCCTCGCCCTGGCCAATAAGGAGTCGCTGGTCATCGGTGGCGAACTGGTCACGGCAGCGGCCGCACCCGGCCAGCTCATCGCGGTCGACTCGGAGCATTCGGCGTTCGCCCAGGCGCTGCGCGCGGGCCGTGCCGACGAGGTCGGCCGGCTGGTGCTGACCGCGTCCGGGGGGCCGTTTCGTGGACGGCGCCGCGACGAACTCGTCGACGTCACCCCCGAGCAGGCGCTGGCGCACCCCACCTGGACCATGGGCCGGATCATCACCATCAACTCCGCCACCCTGGTCAACAAGGGCCTCGAGCTGCTCGAGGCGCACCTGCTCTACGGCGTCGACCTGGACGCCATCCAGGTCGTGGTGCATCCCACCTCGGCGGTGCACTCGATGGTCGAGTTCTGTGACGGCTCGACAATCGCCCAGTGCTCGCCGCCGGACATGAAGCTCCCCATCGCGCTCGCCCTGAACTGGCCGGAGCGGCTGCCGGGCGCCGTGCGCGGCTTCGACTGGAGCCGGCCGATCGACTGGCACTTCGAGCCGCTGGACGCCGACGCGTTCCCGGCCGTCGAACTGGCCCGCCGCTGCGGCCACGCCGGCGGCACCGCGCCGGCCGTCTACAACGCCGCCAACGAGGTCTGCGTGGACGCCTTCTGTGACGGACGCCTCGGCTTCACCGGCATCGTCGACACGGTGGCGGCCGTCGTGGAGGAACACCTGGCCTCGTCGCCGCCGGCGGCGTTGTCCGTCGAAACCGTCCTGGCGGCCGACGCCTGGGGCCGGGCGCGGGCCGGCGAACTCGTCGGGGAGCTGGTATGAACACCGTTGTCACGATCGTGTTCGCGATCGTCTTCTTCGGCTGCATCATGGTGTCGATCGCGCTGCACGAGATCGGCCACATGGTGCCCGCCAAGGCGTTCGGCGTCCGGGTGCCGCAGTACTTCGTCGGTTTCGGCCCGACCATCTGGTCGACGGTGCGGGGTGAGACCGAGTACGGCGTGAAGTGGATCCCGTTGGGCGGCTTCGTCCGGCTGTTGGGCATGTATCCGCCGGCGCGCGCCGGCCGGGCCGGCAACCGCCTCACCAGATTCGCCGACGCCGCGCGCGAGTACGAATGGTCGGAGATCACCCCCACCGACGTGTCCGGCAACCGGTTGTTCTACCAGAAGAGGACCTGGCAGAAGCTCGTGGTGATGGCGGGCGGCCCGGCGATGAACGTGCTGATCGCCTTCGTGCTGTTCTGGTCGATCATCGGGCTGCACGGCACCTGGGTGCCGCAGCCGGTGGTAGCCGAGGTCCAGCCCTGCATCATCCGGGAGAACCAGCCGACCACCCAGTGCTTCGTCCCCGACACCCCGGCCGCCAAGTCCGGCATCCGTGCCGGCGACCGGATCGTCGAGTTCAACGGCGTCGCGATCACCGACTACGGCCAACTGGTCGACCTGATCCGGGCGAACCTGGACGGCCCGGCCCGGCTGGTGGTGGAACGCGACGGCGTCCGGGTGCCGCTCACCGAGGTCGACACGGTCGTCTCCGGCGTCCAGGACGAGCTCGACCCCAGCGTCCGCATCCCGGCCGGCTGGTTCGGCATCACGCCCACCTCCGAACTCGTCAAGGGCGGGCCGGTCGAGGTCGTGCAGCAGATGTGGACGATGACCGAGCAGAGCGTGGTGGCGATCGCGAAGTTCCCGGTGAAGGTCTACAACGTGCTCGCCGACCTGGTTCAGGGCAAGCCACGCGACATCTACGGGCCGCTCAGCATCGTCGGTGCCAGCCGGGCGGCGGGCGAGGTGGTCGCCAGCGACGACCTGCAGGTCACCGACAAGCTGGTGCTGTTCGGGTCGCTGCTGGGGGCGATCAACCTGTTCCTGGCGTTGTTCAACTTCGTGCCGCTGCCCCCGCTGGACGGCGGACACATCGCCGGTGCGCTGTGGGAGGCGATCCGCCGCGGCTGGGCGAAGCTGTTCCGGCGTCCCGATCCCGGTCACTTCGACACGGCGATGCTGCTGCCGGTCGCCTACGCGGTCGGCGGTTTCCTGATCCTCAGCGGAGTCGTGCTGATCGTCGCCGACGTCGTCAGCCCCATGCAGCTGTTCTGATGCCGGCCCCGGTCACCTTGCTGGCCGTGGGTTCGCGCGGCGACGTGGAGCCCCTGGCGGTCGTGGCCGGCGAGCTCGCCCGGCGAGGTCGCAGCGCCACCGTGGTGGCCGTCGACGACTACGCCGACCTGGTGGCCGCCCACGGTGCCCGGTTCCGCGGGCTAGGGCCCGGCATGGCCGAGGTGACCCGGCTGGGCCGGAGCTGGCTCGGCGCCCTGGCCTTCCGGACGCCGCTGGCCCAGCCGGTGCTGCTGCGCAGGTGGCTGGGCGGGCTGGCCGCGACCATGGCCGACGCGCTGGAGGAGGTGCCGGCAGGCTCGACGGTGGTCACCGGGCTGGCGTCGGTGGACGCCGCCCTGGCCCTCGTCGAGGACCGCGGCTGCCGGATGGCCACCGTGCTGCACACCGCGGTGCTGCCGACCGCACGGCCCGAGAGCCACCTGGAGGGCCGCCGGTTCACCGGGTCACGGCTCGATGCCGGCTTCGTGCGCTGGTACTGGCGCACGACGTCCGGGCTCTCGCGGGTGGTGGCCCGCCGGTTCCGGCGCGGCGCGGGGCTGCGGCTGCCGGGCGACAGCGGGGTCGCCGCGGCGACCCTGGCGCACCCGATCTGGCTGGCCGCGGACGCCGCGCTCATCCCACCCGCCCCGGACTGGCCGGACGCGGTGGTCCAGGTCGGGGCGATCAGGCCACCGGCGGTGCCCGGATGGAGCCCGCCCCGGCCGCTGGCCGACTTCCTGTCCGGCGGCGAGCCGCCGGTGCAGGTCGGCCTGGGCAGCCTCAACGACGCGGGCGGCGAGCGTTGGCTCGAACTGATCGGCGAGGCGGCCCGGCTGTCCGGGCGACGGGTCGCCACCCCGGCCGTTCCGGGGCGGGGCGCCGAACTCGTCGGCGACCTGCTGTGCACCCACGGCGCGCTGCCGCACGACCAACTGTTCGGCCTGATGGCCGGTGTGGTGCATCACGCGGGTGCCGGGACCACTGCGGCCGCGCTGCGCGCCGGGCTGCCGTCGGCGGCTGCACCGGCGGTGTTCGATCAGGCCTACCACGCCCGCCGGCTCGCGGCGCTCGGCGTCGGGCCCGAGCCGGTCGCGCTGCACCGGCTCGACGCCCGCGCCCTGGCTCGGCTGATCGCCGCGGTGGCGGGTGCCGGCCACCGGTCGAGGGCGGCCGAGGTCGGTGCGCTGTGCCGGGTCACCGACGGCACGGCCGGCGTGCTGGCCGAACTCGCCGCGCTGGGCTGACCGGCCGCACGCCCTGCCCGCACCACGCACCGGTGGAATCCGCGCCCGGCAGCGCACGGCCGCACTCCGCCGCGGTGACCCACCGCGCCGCACCGCCCGCGCCGGATGAGTAGGCTGTTCCACGGCGGTCTCACCGACCGCCGCGAAACGAGGAGTTCATGACCGTCAATCTCGGGATGCCCGTCACGGCCCCGCCCGTGCTGGCCGCGCGCCGGCCGACCCGGCAGATCAAGGTCGGCAAGGTGCTCGTGGGGGGCGACGCACCGGTCTCGGTGCAGTCGATGACCACGACCAAGACCACCGACATCAACGGCACCCTGCAGCAGATCGCCGAACTGACCGCCACCGGCTGCGACATCGTGCGCGTCGCGGTGCCCAGCCAGGACGACGCCGACGTGCTGCACATCATCGCCAAGAAGAGCCAGATCCCGGTCATCGCCGACATCCACTTCCAACCCAAGTACGTGTTCGCCGCGATCGACGCCGGCTGTGCCGCCGTCCGGGTCAACCCCGGCAACATCCGTCAGTTCGACGACCAGGTCAAGCAGATCGCCGCCGCCGCCACCGACGCGGGCGTCTCGATCAGGATCGGCGTCAACGCCGGCTCGCTGGACAAGCGGCTGCTGGAGAAGTACGGCGCCCCGACCCCCGAGGCGCTGGTCGAGTCGGCGCTGTGGGAGGCGTCGCTGTTCGAGGAGCACGGTTTCCGCGACTTCAAGATCTCGGTCAAGCACCACGACCCGGTCGTGATGGTGCGGGCTTATGAGTTGCTGTCGGACGCCTGCGACTACCCGCTGCACCTGGGGGTGACCGAGGCTGGGCCGTCCTTCCAGGGCACCATCAAGTCCGCGGTGGCCTTCGGTGCGTTGCTGAGCAAGGGCATCGGGGACACCATCCGGGTGTCGCTGTCGGCGCCGCCGGCCAAGGAGGTCAAGGTCGGCATCAAGATCCTGGAGTCGCTCAACCTGCGTCCCCGGCAGCTCGAGATCGTCTCCTGCCCCTCGTGCGGCCGCGCACAGGTCGACGTCTACACGCTCGCCGAGGAGGTCACCAAGGGTCTTGAGGGCCTGCAGGTGCCGCTGCGCGTGGCCGTGATGGGGTGCGTCGTGAACGGCCCGGGCGAGGCCCGCGAGGCCGACCTGGGTGTGGCGTCCGGCAACGGCAAGGGGCAGATCTTCGTCAAGGGCAAGGTGATCCGCACCGTCCCCGAGGACCAGATCGTCGAAACCCTGATCGCCGAGGCGAACCGGCTGGCCGAGGAGACCCCCGAGGGTGCGCCCGAGGGGGCGCCCATGGTCTCGGTGAGCTGAAACCCGGGAGCGTCACGATGAAACGCGCGCGGGCACTGGGCACGCGCGACGCCGGCCCCGTCCGCGAACTACTCGCGGCCGATCCGGTGGCGAACCTGTTCGTGGCGTCGCGCGTCGACGCGGGCGTGCTGTGGTCCGGCTCGCCCGCGACCCTGTACGGGTGGCCGGGCAACGCGCCGCGACACCTGCTGCACGCCGGGTCGAACCTGGTGCCCGTCCTCGGGCCCTGTGACGACGACGAACGCAACGCCGCCATCGACGCCTTCGCCGACGCCCTGGGACCGCACCGCTGGTGCCAGTCCATCGTCGGCCGCAGCGAGGCGGCGCTGGCCCTGCACGCGGTGCTGGCGGGCCGCGGCCGCAGCTACGCCGCACAGCGCGAGATCCGGCCCCGGCAGCCCCTGATGGTCGCCCGCGAGGTGCTCCCGCAGGCCACCGAGGCTCCGGTGCGCCGGATCACCATGGCCGAGTTCGATTCGTACCTGGCCGCCGCGGTCGCCATGTACACCGAGGAGGTCGGCGTCGACCCGACGATCGGCGGCGGCCGCAGCGGCTACCGGGCGCATTGCCAGGGGCTGGTCGAGTCGGGCCGGGCCTGGGGGGTGGTCGAGGACGGCACGGTGGTGTTCAAGGCCGACGTCGGGCTCTCCTGCGGCGGCATCGCGCAGGTGCAGGGCGTCTGGCTGGCGCCGCACCTGCGCGGCCGCGGGCTGGCCGCACCCGCAATGGCCGCCGCCACCCGCGGCATCCTGCGGCAGCACGACGTGGTGTCGCTCTACGTCAACGACTACAACGTGCGCGCGGTGCGGACATACCTGCGCACGGGTTTCGCTCACGCCGGCGAGTTCGCCACCGTGCTGTACTGAGCGGGTGCATCTTCCCGGCGTCGACGACTGGACGCGTCCGCACCTGGCCAGCAGCGCGCTGGTGGTGATCGACGTGCAGGCCGACTTCCTGGACGGCGGCGCGGCCCCCATCGCCGGCACCAGCGCCGTGCTGCCCGCGCTGTCCGCCCTGGCCGAGGCCTTCCGGGACGCGGGGCGTCCGATCTTCCACGTGGTGCGGTTGTACGACGGCGGCGACGTCGACCTGGTGCGCCGCGCCGCCGTGGCGGCGGGCCGCGGCCCGGTGCCGCCGGGCGGTGACGGCGCCGAGGTGCCGGCCGAGCTGCTGGGCCGCCCGGTGCGGCTGGACGCCGAGGTGCTGCTCGCCGGCGGGGTGCAGGCGGTGGGCCCGGCCGAATGGCTGCTGTGGAAGCCGCGGTGGAGCGCCTTCCACCGCACCGACCTCGACGTGCGGCTGCGGCAACTCGGCGTGGACACCGTGGTGGTGGCGGGCTGCAACCTGCCGAACTGCCCCCGGGCGACCATCTTCGACGCCACGTCCCGCGACTACCGGGTGGTGATGGTGTCCGACGGGCTCTCCCGCGTCACCGCCGAACGCTGGCACGACCTGCTCGGTATCGGGGCCATCGGAGCCACCGCCTCGGAGATCGTCGATGAACTCGTACAACTCACTGAAGGGGCTGCATGAGCGATCACCTGCGTTGGGGACTGCTGGGCGCGGGCGGAATCGCCGCCATCTTCACCGAGAACCTGCTCGCCGAGGGGATGACCGTCCAGGCGGTCGCGGCGCGCACCGGCGCGAAGGCGCAGCGGTTCGCCGACCGGTTCGGCATCGCGACCGCGCACGCCGGCTACGAGGCCCTCGTCGCCGACCCTGACGTGGACGCCGTCTACGTCAACACCACCCACAACTTCCACGCCGAGCACGCGCTGCTGGCGATCGAGGCGGGCAAGCCGGTGCTGGTCGAGAAGCCGTTCACCGTGACCGCCGGACAGGCCCGCACCGTGGCCGACGCGGCGCGGGCGCACGGCGTGTTCGCGCTCGAGGCGATGTGGGCCCGGTTCCTGCCCTCGACCGACTTCGTCCGGGCCCGGATCGCCGACGGCTCGCTCGGTGAGGTGAAGGCGCTCGTCACCGACCACAGCCAGCTGCTCAACCCCGACCCGGCCGGCCGGCTGTTCAACCCGCTGCTGGCCGGTGGGGCGCTGCTCGACCTGGGCGTGTACAACGTCTCCTACGCGCTCGACCTGCTCGGCGTCCCCGACGAGATCGTCGCCCGCGGCACCCTCACCGCGACCGGCGTGGACGCCGAGGTCTCGTCGATCCTGACCCACGGGGCGGCGCGGTCCGAGGCGCACACCTCGATGATCACCGCCGGGCCCTGCCGGGGTGCGGTGATCGGCACCGAGGGGTGGCTCGACCTGGCCGGCTCGTTCTACAACTGGACGACGGTGCGGCTGCACCAGGGCCGCGGGAACGAGCCCGTGCAGGTGTACGAGCCGCAGCGGACCTCGCGCGGCATGCACTTCCAGGCCCTCGAACTGGAACGTTGCGTGCGTGAGGGCCGCACCGAGAGCCCCCGGCACTCCCTCGACGACGCAATCGCCGTGATGGCCGTGCTGGACGAGCTGCGGCGCCAGGTCGGCTGTGTGTTGCCCGAGGACGGCTGAGCAAACAGCGGCGGCCGGCTGGGCTGAGCCGGCAGCCCGGTCGTCCGAGCCGGCCAGCGCCATCAGGCCGCGGTGCGACGCCACAGCCGGACGGCCAGCAGCAACGCGGCCAGCCCGACGGCGGCCCAGGTCGCGATGAACAGCGGCAGCGGCGCATAGTCGCGCAGAGCGAACATGGTGAAGTCGAGAGCGGCGTGGGCGCCCATCGCCAGCAGCAGATACCGCGTTCCCCTGCGATAGGCGAGCACGACGAGCAGCGCGAAGACCAGATGGCCGGCCATCGCGGGCAGCCGGTCGAGTCCCGTCCCGATGAACGCCCACGGGTCGGCGGCGCTCAGTTGGGAAACGGTCTCCGGCGGCAGCAGGGAAGGGGCCAGCAGCAGGCTGAGGGTGCCGATCAGGTACGGCAACCCGAACATGATCGCCTCGGTACCGCCGTGCCCGATGCCGGCGGCGATGGCGCCGTCGCCGTCGCGGTGCCGGCGTAGCGAGCCGATCCGGAACGACAGCCAGCGGGCCAGTTCCTCGCACACTCCGTAGGTCAGGGCGGTCAGCGCCAAGCCGGCCAGCGGCGGCAGCCCGAGCCTCGGGTACAGCAGGGTCACCAGGGGCACGTTGACCACCAGGTTCAGCAGATAGCAGCCGGCCGCGATCAGCGGCGCCGAGCCGGGCACCCGCCGGCGCCGGCACCACCAGATCGCCGCAACGACGGGCAGCACCAGCATCAGGGCCAGTTCGATGATGATCGCGAGCAGCTGGGTGGTGGAAAGGGGCATGACGGTTCCTTCGCTGGGAGTGGGCCGCGTTCGGGCACGGCGGTGCCGGGTGATGGGCTGGGACGGGCCGAGGCCCGCAGGGGTGAGCGTGGGATCGGACTCCGAGAGGGCCCGACCGACGAAGGTTCAGTGGATCGGCGAAGGTGTCAGCCGGAGCCTTGGCCGGTGTAGCCGGCGGCGGCCTCGGCGAGGGAACGCAGGGCGTCGAGGTGGCCGCGGAATGCCGCCCGGCCCTGGTCGGTGAGCGAGTACCAGGTGCGTGGTCTCTTGCCCACGTGGCCCTTGGTGATCCTCAGATAGCCGACCGCCTCGAGCGCCGCGGCCTGCTTCGACAGCGTCGAGTCGGAGGCTCCGATCGCATCGCGGACGAAGGCGAACTCGGCGCGGTCGAGGCTGACCAGGTAGGCCATGATCGAGAACCGTACGGAGGAGTGGAACTGCTCGTCGATCATGGTTCGAGCCTCGTCCGGCGTAGTACCGCCCGGGCGCCCATCAGGCAGGTGACAAGCATCGCGACGCCGCCGACCAGCCACCACGGCCAGGCCAGTTCGTACGTGCTGCCGAGCACGACGGTGGCCATCCACACCAGCGTCCAGACCGCCATCACCCAGCCGTGGATCCGGGCGCCGCCACGCACCATCGTCCGCTGCTTCGCCGCGTAGAGGCTGATCGCGAGGATCAGCACCGCCCACAGCCCGGTCAGCACGATCGTCCAGGCGAGCCCGTGCAGGACGCCGAACGCCGGCGCGATCAGCAACGACGCGACGCCGAAGATGAGGTAGTAGCGAGCCAGCCAGCGCGCCGAGCGGTGGGCGCGTAGCGCCAGTTCGTCGGCCTGGGTGAGCGTGAGCTGGTAGTTCGTCGGTTCCATGTCCCCAACCTAGCAAGTACTTTCCAGTATGGAAAGTACTTTCCACGCACGTGATTCCTAGGCGGTGTCGCCGATCACCAGGAGCAGCCCGCCCGCGGCGATCAGGATGAGCAACAGCACCATCAACGCGAACGCCCGGGCGTCCGGCAGCCGCCGACCCACGAACAGCGCCCCCCGGGTGCTGACCAACCGGCGACCGTGGATGAACGTGATCGCCCCGGCGACCACGGCGCTGAGCGCCGCCAGGGTGTAGCCGATCCAGGGAGCGACCTCGATCACCAGCCGGGCGCTGACCAGGCTCGCGCCCAGGCCGGCCAGGTTGACCCGCTGCCAGGCCAGCGAGGTTCGCTCGACCTGCAGCCCGACGTCCCAGATCGCATCCTCGGGGTTATCGGAGGCCGACATCAGCCGAGCAGGGTGATGGCGGTCAGGCCGGCGATGAGCAGCAGCACGACGGTGAGCATCGGCAGCACGGTCGGTCGCGGCAGCGCCGTGCCCAGCCGCATCGCACGCTCGTTGCGCGCCCAGCGGGTCAGCGCGGTGACGCCACAGACCACCCCGCACAGCAGCATCACCACCGCGGCCAGGGTGAAGCGGCGTCCGGTCTGCGGGGCGAAGTGGGAGAGGGCGGCGATGCCCAGTCCGGCGGTGACGAAGGCCAACCCGGTGCGGACCCAGGCCAGGAACGTGCGTTCGTTGGCGAGGCTGAAGCGTGGGTCCGGATCGTCACCCCGGCCGTACACCCAGCCCGGCCATCGGGAATCGCGCTGCTGTGCCGGCATGCGCCTGAGGATAGCCGCGTCGGTTCACCGGCGACCGCCCGGAACCGTACACTCTGCTGCACAGCGGGGGAAGGACATGCGATGAGCCAGAACGGACCGTACGACGGCATGGGCAACGGCAACCAGCAGGGCCCGGTGCCCGGCGGCCAGGGTGGCGAGGGCGGCCAGTGGCCGGGGCAGTCGTCCGGCTACCCGCCGGCAGGTTCGTCCTTCCCCTCGGCGGGGACGCCGCAGGCTCCCGCCGGCTGGGACCAGCAGGGGCAACCTCCCGCCGCCGACCAGGGCTGGCCGGCCCAGGGTGGGCAGGGCCAGCCGTCCGGACAGGGTTGGCAGGGCCAGCCGCCTGTCTATCCGTCGGCCGGGACGCCGCAGGGTCCGGCCCCCGACTGGGGTCAGCAGCCGTCCGGCCAGGGTTGGCAGGGCCAGCCCACCCAGCAGCAACCCGCCGCGCAGGGTTGGCAGGGCCAGCCCGGCGGCTACGGTGACCAGCAGGGCTACAACCAGCAGGGCTACAACCAGCAGGGTTACGACCAGCAGGGCTACGGCGCCCCGCCGGCCGGCAACTACCCGGGCGGTCCCCAGCAGCCGTGGGGCTACCCGCCCGACGGGGGGCAGAACCAGCCCCGGCGCGGCAACAAGGCGGTGCTCGGGGTCGTCGGCGGCGTGGTCGGGCTGGCACTGGTGGGCGGCACCGTCTGGGCCGTCAACAACCGCAACTCCGCCGATCCCACGCCCAGCGCCTCCCAGGTCTTCGTCCCCTCGGCCTCGGTGCCGAGCAACTCGACCTCGGTGCCGCCGCCGACGGTCGCGACCGTGAAGGCGTCCGACGCGGTCACGGCGTACCTGCAGGCCCTCGCCATCGGCGACTCGATGGCTGCGTTGAGCCTGGCGGCCGTCGCGCCCGCCGGCGACACGACCTTCCTGGACAACAAGGTGCTGGCCACGACGACCCGGGGCAAGCTGACCGACATCCAGGTCGCCGAGGTGACCGACCCGAACGCCACCAGCGTCGACGCCAGCTACACACTCAACGGCAAGCAGGTCACCACCACCTTCGGGGTGACGAAGGTCGGTGACCAGTTCCGGCTCAACCAGGTGGCCGCCAGCGTGGACATCTCCCGGCTGCCCTCCCAGAAGGTCGCTGTCGCACTGGCGGGCGTGAAGCCGACGAGCACCGTGGTCAACCTCTTCCCGGGCGTGTACCGGGTGACGGCGGCCAACAAGTACTTCAGCTACGGCTCCACCACGATCAGCGTCACCGACCTTGAGGAACAGACCACGGGGCAGGGCAAGGTGTCGATCAGTTCGTCGGGCAAGACCGCGGCGGTCAGGGCGGCGAAGGCAAAGTTCTCCGCCTGCCTGAAGAAGCACCAGGTGAAGCCCTCGGGCTGCGGGTTCGCGGTCCGGGTGCCGACCGGAGTGAAACTGCGCAGCAGCACGATCAAGTGGACGACGCGCAGCGCGATCAAGTGGAGCAAGGTGTCGCCGAAGCTCGTGGCCGCCAACGTGGTCGAGGCGAAGGCCAAGGGCAAGGTGCACTTCTACGCCCGCGACGCCCGGGTCTCGGGCCGCTACTGGTACAAGGACGTCACGGTCACCGGCTTCATGGCCAAGATCTCCGGCTCGAAGGTGACCGTCTCGTTCTACTGACCCGCGATAGGGCTCCGGGGCGGACGGCGGGGCGCGGGCGGTCAGTCGTCGGGGCCCTCGTCGTGCAGCTGGTCGACGTAGCACCAACGCCAGTGCTCGCCGGGCTCGATCGAGCGCATCACCGGGTGACCGGTGCGGCGGAAGTGCAGCGCGGCGTGCTTGCCGGGTGAGGAGTCGCAGCACGCCACGTGCCCGCAGGTCAGGCACATCCGCAACTCGACCGGTTCCTGGCCGAGCCGGACGCAGTCCGCGCACTCACCGTGGGCCTCGAAGTCGACCTCGGCCGGCACTTCCCCCAGGTGCACGCACGGCGCCTCGCCGGACGCCCGGGCCGGCGCCTCCCGCACCTCGCGTTCCCGGTCCTCGCGGGTGACCAGGGTGGCCTCCTCGACGTCGAGTTCGGTGAGCAGGGTGCTGAGCACCTCGTGGTCGGCGAAGCCCTTGTCGCGGATCTCCAGCAGCTTGCGCCGCTCGCCGGCCATCGCCGCCTGCCGCAGCCGGCGCTGAGCCATCGCGGTCGACTCGGCGCCGTCGCGGGAGCGCCCCAGCCGTTCCCACTGCAGGTCGATCCGGCGCCTGGCCATGTTCTTCATCCGGTCCACCAGTTCGGCGTCGTCGGGTCCCGCGGCCGTCTTGAGGGCGTCGATGCCGGCCGAGATCGAGCGTTGGGTGACCATCGCCTCCTGCAGGGCGTCCTCGCGCGGATCGGGCCCACGGACGCCGAGCCGGCGCGCCACCAACGGCAGGGTGAGCCCGTGGATCAGCAGCGTGCCCGCCACCGTGACCAGCGCGATCAGCAGCAGCACCGGCCGCAGCGGCGTCTCGGCCGGCAGGGTGAGCGCGGCCGCGAGGGTGACCACGCCCCGCATCCCCGCCCACGAGATGACCAGCCCCTCCTGCCACGACAGCGGCCGGTGTCGTGGGCTGAGCAGCGGCCGGATGGCCATCACGTACACGATCCGCAACCCGATGACGGACGTCAGCACGGCCAGCGCCACCAGGGCGATGCGGCCGTTGCTGACCGGGTCGTCGCCGGCGGCGGCGAGGATCTGGTGGGTCTGCAGCCCGATCAGCAGGAACACGGTGTGCTCCAGGATGAACTGCACGGTCGACCAGTTCATCCAGGTCGACACCCGGGCCGGCGCGGATCGCACACGGGGCGTGGCGTGGCCGACGACCAGCCCCGCGACCACCACTGCCAGGACGCCCGAGGCGTGCACGCTCTCGGCCAGCGCCCAGGCGGCGAACGGGATCAGGAAGGTCAGCGTGGTGCTCGACGGGGTGTCGGTCAGCACCCGGAACAGCCAGATCGCGACCTTGGCGACGAGCAGCCCCGCCAGCGGCCCGACGACCACCGCCAGCGCGAGGTCGCTGCCGATGTCGGTGAAGGTCACCGAGGCGCCGAGGGCGGCGATCGCGGTGCGCAGGCTGACCAGCGCGGTGGCGTCGTTGAGCAGCGACTCGCCCTCGAGGATGGTCACCACCCGGCGCGGCAGTCCGGCCCGGCGGGCGACGGCGACGGCGGCGACGGCGTCCGGCGGGGCGACGATCGCGCCGATCGCGAAGGCGGCGGCGAACGGCACCGGCAACAGCCCGGCGATGACGAAGGCGACGCCCAACGCGCAGAACAGCACGAATCCGAACGACAGCCAGCCGATCGCGGCCAGGTTGGCCTTGAAGTCGACCAGTGAGGTGTTCACCGCCGCGGCGTACAGCAACGGGGGCAGCAGCCCGAACAGCACCAGCTCGGCCGACAGTTCGGGAATCTCGAACCACGGCTCGTAGGACACCGCGGCGCCCACCACGAGCAGCAGCAGCGGCGCCGGCACCGGCAGCCGGCGGCACAGCGAGGTGACCAGCAGCACGGTGCTGACGCAGCCGACGACCAGCAGCAGAATCTCCATGGCTCCTCCAACCCGAACCTTCGTGCGCTATCTCACCATGGCCGGCAAGCCGGGGCGGGAAATGGACGCCCAGCGCCAGCCACTAGGCTGACCCCTGCTCACCGGTCACCGTCCGGCGAGTGCGTCTGAGAGGGAAAGCGTTGATCACCCGCCTGTCGAAGTTGTTCGTCCGCACGCTGCGCGACGACCCGGCCGACGCCGAGGTCGCCAGCCACCGGTGGCTGGTCCGCGCCGGGTACATCCGGCGCGCCGCCCCGGGGATCTACAGCTGGCTGCCGCTGGGGCTGAAGGTGCTGGCCAAGGTCGAGGCCATCGTCCGGGAAGAGATGGACGCCATCGGCTCGCAGGAGGTGCGCTTCCCGGCGCTGCTGCCCCGCGAACCCTACGAGGCGACGAACCGGTGGACCGAGTACGGCCCGAACCTGTTCCGGCTGCGTGACCGCAAGGGCGGTGACTACCTACTCGGCCCGACCCACGAGGAGATGTTCACCCTGCTGGTGAAGGATCTGTACTCCTCGTACAAGGACCTGCCGCTCAGCCTGTACCAGATTCAGACCAAGTACCGCGACGAGGCACGGCCGCGGGCGGGCATCCTGCGCGGCCGCGAGTTCGTGATGAAGGACAGCTACTCCTTCGACATCGACGATGCGGGCCTGGAGGCGTCCTATCAGCGCCACCGGGAGGCCTACATCGCGATCATGAACCGGCTCGGGCTGGAGTTCGTGATCGTCCGGGCCACCTCGGGGGCGATGGGCGGTTCGGCCTCCGAGGAGTTCCTGGCCGTCGCCGACTCCGGCGAGGACA
Organism: Micropruina sonneratiae; assembly: GCF_025972045.1. Lineage (GTDB taxonomy): Bacteria > Actinomycetota > Actinomycetes > Propionibacteriales > Propionibacteriaceae > Micropruina > Micropruina sonneratiae. The sequence goes on from NZ_JAPDHX010000001.1 coordinate 888,566, forward strand.
CCTTCGTCCGCTCGCCCGGCGGCTACGCCGCCAACGTCGAGGCGGTGACGGTGCCCGCCCCCGAACCGGTCGACTTCTCCGGTATCGGGGCGCCGCGGCGGGTTCCGACCCCCGACACGCCCACCATCGCGACGCTGGTCGACCGGGTGAACGCCGACCATCCGCGTGACGACCGGCCCTGGCAGGCGTCCGACACGCTCAAGAACGTGGTGTTCACCCTGGTGCAGCCCGACGGCAAGCGCTCGATCGTGGCGATCGGGCTGCCGGGCGACCGCGACGTCGACACCAAGCGGCTCGAGGCGGCGGTCGCGCCGGCCGAGGTGCTGCCGTTCCTCGACGAGGACTTTGCCGCGAACCCGGCGCTGAAGAAGGGCTACATCGGCCCGGAGGCGCTGGGGGAGTCCTCGGCGAGCGGCGTGACCTACCTGGTCGACCCCCGCGTGGTCACCGGCACCCGCTGGGTGACCGGGGCCAACGAGTACGGCGTCCACGTGATCGACCTGGTGGCCGGTCGCGACTTCACCCCCGACGGGGTGATCGACGTGGCCGAGGTGCGTGAGGGCGACCCGGCGCCGGACGGCTCGGGCCCGCTGTCGCTGGCCCGCGGCATCGAGATGGGTCACATCTTCCAGCTCGGCCGCAAGTACGCCGAAGCGTTGGGACTGAAGGTGCTCGATTCCAACGGGAAACTGGTGACGGTCACGATGGGCTCCTACGGGGTCGGGGTGTCCCGGGCCGTGGCGGCGGTGGCCGAGGCGCGCTCCGACGAGCGGGGCCTGAACTGGCCGCGCGAACTGGCACCCTTCGACGTCCAGATCGTGCCGGCCGGCAAGGACGCGGCGATGGCCGAGTACGCCGAGACGCTGGCGATGGAGCTGTCCGCAGCCGGATTCGACGTGCTGCTCGACGACCGCAAGGCCAGCCCGGGGGTGAAGTTCACCGACGCCGAGATCCTCGGCGTGCCGACCGCGGTGGTGGTGGGCCGCGGCCTGGCCGACGGCGTCGTCGAGGTGCGTGACCGGGCCACGGGCGAGCGTTCCGAGTTGGCCGCCGAGGGTGCCGCCGACGCGTTGATCGATCTGCTCCGCACCTGATGGTCACGGGCCTCGAGCTCCCGCTGCTCACCCTGGCCCTGCTGGTGCTGGCGTCCTTCGTCGCCGGCTGGGTGGACGCCGTGGTCGGCGGCGGGGGACTGATCCAGCTGCCGGCGCTGCTGATCGGGCTGCCCGCCGACACCCCGGTGGCCACCATCGCCGGCACCAACAAGGTGCCGTCGTTCCTGGGCACCGCCACCGCGGCGGCCACCTACCTGCGCTCGATCAGGGTCGACTGGACGCTGGCCTGGCCGTTGCTGGTGATGGCGGCGGTCGGCTCGTGGTGCGGTGCCCAGCTCACCCACTTCATGTCCCGCCAGCACTTCACCCCGCTGGTGCTGTTCGCGGTGGTGACGGTCGGGGTGTACACGTGGCGGCGTCCGCAGTTGGGCCTGCACGGCCACGTCAAGCACACCGGCAACGACGCCCGGCTGCGGATGGCGGCCATCGGCGCGGTCGTCGGGCTGTGGGACGGCTTCATCGGGCCGGGCACCGGCACCTTCTTCGTCATCGCCCTGGTGTCGGTGATCGGGCACGACTTCCTGGCGTCCAGCGCGCTGGCGAAGCTGGCGAACCTGACCACGAACGCGGCGGCGATCGTCGCGTTCGCGGTGACCGGGAACCTGCTGTGGGGGCTCGGGCTGCTGATGGGCGCGGCCAACCTGACCGGCGGCTTCCTGGGTGCCCGCACCGCCCTGGCCCAGGGCAACGCGTTCGTCCGGAAGGTCTTCCTGGCGGTGGTGTCGGCGCTGGCCCTCAAGCTGGCCTGGGACACCTGGTTCACCTACCTGGGCTGAGCGTCCGGCCGACGCCGCCGGCCGCACGGCGCACGCCGCCCCACCTCGACGCTCGCCTAACCACCGAGCGCTCGCCAATGTTGGCGAGCGCTCGGTAGTCAGGCGAGTGCGTGGAGGCGGGGGAAGGGCGAAGACAACCAATTTGTGCTGGTCGACGTCGCTAGCCTGGGACCACAACAAGATCCGCTGGGCGGAGGGAAGCCGGTGAAAGACCGGCACTGACGCGCAACCGTGAGTCGGCGTGGCCGACGAGTCGGAATGCTCCTCCCGGCGGTTAGGCCCTTGACCCGCTGTCGCGAGCGCACGGTAGGCGATCCGTCGTCCTTCGTGCATGCAGCAGAAGGACGACGACGATGATCAGTCCGGTATCCACCCCTTCGCACCCACCGGCCCGCCTCTACGACCGCTTCCGGCGTCCGCTGCCTCCCCGCGCCGTCGCCGCGACCGCGCCCCCACCGGACGGTGGCATGCGCCCCTTCACCCCCGACGAGCTGGAGTGGGCGTGGGAGGCCTGGTGCGCGCAGTCGCCGGTGCTGGCCGACGCGCTGCTGGTGCTGGCGCGGACGGGGCTGCGCTGGGCGGAGTTGCGCGCGTTGCGGGTGGGCGACGTGGACGCGGACGTCGAGTCGGCCCTGGTGGCGCGCTCGGCGCCCGAACCGGAGCCGGCAGGGCCGCTGTCGCCCGACCGGGTGCGCCGGGTGCCGCTGGCGCCGCGGATCCGTGGGGCGGTCGCACGCGAGGTGGCCGGGCGGGACGCGGACGAACTCCTGTTCACCACCGCGCTGGGTGAGCAGTTGAACCGGACGCCGGTGCTGAGCCGGGTGCGCTGGTCGCAGACCGCCCGGGGCCGTCGGCTCACCGACCTGCGGCACACCGCGGCGTCGCTGTGGCTGGCCGAGGGCGTGGACGCGGCCACGGTCCGGCACTGGCTGGGGGAGCGCCGCCTCGCGGCCTAGGCACGCGAAGGGTCGCGGCCCGGCGGCGCACCCCGGCGAGCCCCGGCCCCTGTGCCGCTACCGGACGTTCAGGCCGCCCACCAGCACACACCGTCGGCTGCGGGCGAAGTTCTTCGCCGAGGTGAGGCCCTCACCGGTCGGGCCGGCGATGGTGAAGGTGCAGTACCCCTCGCCGCCGATACCGATGCCGGCGTAGGACGGTCCGTTCTTCACGAAGATCGTGGTCTGGATGCGCTTGGCGAGCTTGGTCAGGGCGTTCACGTCGGCCGAGTGCATGATCGCGGTGTGCCGGTTGCCGTGCTCGGCGATCACCGCCTTGTCCATGCCCTCGGCCAGGTCCCTCACCCGCACGATCGGCAGCACGGGCATCATCAACTCGACCCTGACGAACGGATGGTCGAACGGGACCTCGGCGATCACCAACCGGGTGCCGGCGGGGGCGTCCACGCCGATCGCCGCGAGGATGGCGGTGGCGTCCTTGCCCACCCAGTCGGTGACGGCGTGGCGTCCGTCGACCACCAGGTCGGCCAGCCGGGCGATCAGCGCGGCGTCGCGCAACTCGTAGGCGCCGTGCTTGAGCATCTCGAACTTGAGCAGGTCGGCGATCCCCGCGACGGCCAGCACCTCCTTCTCGGCGGTGCAGGGCAGATTGTTGTCGAAGCTGGCTCCGTCCACGATGTCCTTGGCCGCCTTGACGATGTCGGCGGTCGTGTCCACCAGGGCGGGGGGATTGCCGGCGCCGGCGCCGATCGCCTTCTTGCCGCTGGTCAGCACCGCCTTGACGATGCCCGGTCCGCCGGTGGCGACCAGCATGCGCACCAGCTTGTGGCCGATCATCGCGTTGGTGTTCTCGATCGAGGGCTCGGTGACGGTGGTGATCAGGTTCGGCGGCGCCCCCGCGTCGGCCAGCCCGCGGTTCAGCTCGCGGATCAGCCAGTGCGTCACCTTCGTCGCGCGCGGATGCGGGCTGAACACCACCGCGTTGCCGGCGGCCAGCATGCCGATGGCGTTGTTGATCACCGTCTCGGTCGGATTGGTGGTCGGGGTGATCGCCCCGACCACGCCGTACGGCGAGATCTCCACGGTGGTGAGGCCGTCGTCGCCCGACCAGGCCTGCGTGATCAGGTCCTCGGTGCCGGGCGTGAAGGACGCCGCCGCCCGGTTCTTGGCGATCTTGTCGGCGACATTGCCCATGCCGGTCTCCTCGACCGTCGCCCGGGCCATGTGCTCGAGGTGCTCGGGCTTCAACGCCACGTCGCGGATGACCTGCACGAACCGGGCGCGGTCCTTCAGCGAGCAGTCCAGGTAGGCGCGGTACGCGGCGTCCGCGGCGGTGACGGCGGCGTCCATACTGGCGAAGACGCCGTCACCCCCCGGGTCGGACGCCGGCGCGCCGGCCTGGGCAAGGGTCGCCTGCACCACCTGGGCGACGACCCGGCGGACGTCTTCGGGGCTGATCGTGGTCATTGTTCCTCCAGTACCGACAGTGCATGGGTGACGATGTCGACGTCCTGTTCGACGGTGCCCCCGGAGACTCCGAGGCCGCCGGCGATCAGGCCGTCGACGAAGACCGGCAGCCCGCCCCCGAAAACGACCACCCGGCCGCCGTTGGAGTGCTGGATGCCGTGCAGCGCACCCGCCGGGGTCGACGGGTCCTTCAGCGCCGCGGTGGGCAGCTTGAACGCCGCCGACGTGAACGCCTTGTTGAGGGCGATGTCGATGCTGCCCAGCAGCGAATCCGCCATCCGGTGCAGCAGCAACGGGTGGCCGCCGGCGTCCACCGCGGCGAAGACGATCGGCACCCCCACCTCGAGGGCTCGCGCCTCCGCCGCCTCAGCGGCCCGCTTGGTCGCGGCCAGGTCGAAACGGGTCACGCCGGCCACCGAGGGGTCGCCCAGTGCCCTGGCGACCGCCTGCCGGACCAGTTGCTCGATGCGGGACAGGTCGTAGCTGTGCTCGGCCAGCCTGGCCAGCGCGTACAGGGTGTCGGAGAGGCGGTTGAGGTAGGTGATCAGCTCGGGACGCACCGGCTCGGTCTGTGCCAGGGTGAGCACCCGCCGCTCGGCGCGCCGGGTCACCGTGCGGGCCCGGTGCAGCGCGGCCGACGGCTTGTCCCGGCCCGGCACCACGAACGCCCGCTGCGGCCCCGTCACCTCCAGGCACATGTCGATCAGGCCCTCCAACTCGGTGACGTCGGCGGCGTCGATCGTGTTGTCGAGGATGTCGCGACCGGCCTGATCGGAGGCGAGTTCGGCGGCCAGCACGAACAGTCTCTGCTGGATGCCGTGCAGCGTGTCCTTCACCACCTGGTCGGTGGCGATGGCCTTGGCCTCGCCGATCGAGGAGTTCGCCTCGTCGACGGTGCCGTACGCCTCGACGGCCGGGCTCTGCTTGGGCACCCGCGAACCGCCGAACAGGCCGGTCAGGCCGCGGTCGCCGGTGCGGGTGTAGACGTTGGGCATCAGGCCGGACCTATCTCCACGGTGTCGACGATCCCGACGATGGTCAGGTCGATGGGGGCGTCCGGCCGGGTGGCGGCGAACCGTGCGGAGCTGCCGCCGGTGACGATCACCGTCTCGCCGACGCCGGCCCCGACGGTGTCGACCGCCACCGACGGGTTCGTCACGTACTCGCCCTCGACACCGATCCGGTGCACCACCAGCAGCTTGAAACCGACCAGCCGCTCGTCCTTGCTGGTCGAGACGACCGTGCCGCGCACCTTGGCCAGGAACATGTCATACCTCCCGTGAGATTCGGATCGACCGGGCCGCGGCGAGGTCCTTCGCCATCGCGGTGACCAGGGTCGCCGCGCCCACCCGCAGCTGCGTGCCGGGCGGCAGCTGCTGGACGACCTGGTGGCTGACCAGACCGGCCCGGACGTCCTCGCCGGCGATGGTCGTCGATGCTGCCTCGCGCCCGGCCGGGCCTGCAGTGGCCGGCGGTGTGCCGGGCGTGGCGGACCGGTCGCTCCGCGCGCGCAGCCCGGCCAGCGAGGTGCCCAGGGCGGCCACCACCGGGGCGCGACGGGCGGCGTCGCGCCGGTCCCAGGCCGCCTGCGCGGTGCGGCACAGGGTGCCGGCCAGCGGCAGCCGGACGCCGAACGACGCCATCGTCGCCAGGTTGCCGCGCAGCAGGTCGGCGTAGGCGGGCGGCATGTTCGGGAACCACGAGATCTTGTCCGCGCCGTCCGGACAGACCGCGTTGCGGGCGGCGATCACCAGCTTGTTGCTCATGATGAACTCGCTGAACAGGTTGCTGCCGAGGCAGTCGGTGACGCCGTGGGCGACCTTGGCGGCCAGGTTGGCGGTCAGCGTCGGAACGATCAGCAGATCGTGCTCCTCGACCATCCGGCGGCTCACCTCGCGCATCCCGATGCCGGCGATCAGGTCCTGATCGAGCACCCGTTCGGCACTGGGCGTCAGCCGGTAGTCGAGCTGGCAGCCGGTGGCCTGCAGCCGCCTAAGGCTGGCCACCGCGTCCTCGAATCCGAGCAGGCCGCCGGCGAACAGCACCAGCGCGCGCCGCGGCGGCGGGACCAGCAACTCGGCCAGTGCCTCCACCACGAGCTCGCGGACGCCGGCCGCGGTCGGCTCAGTCATCGCCCACCACCCGCATCGGAATGCCCAACGGGGTCACGAACAGCGGCTCGGCCGGCCTCACCACGGGCCTGCCCAGCCGGCCGGCGAACACGTCCGGGGCGTTGGGGAACGAGCTGGACCCGCCCACCAGGTAGACCAGGTCGACCTCGATCCCGGCCAGCGCGTCCGCCGCGATGGACGCCATCTTCTCCAGGGTGGGCCGGATCACCCCGACCACGTCGTCGCGCCGGGCCGGGTCCTTCTTCATCGCCTCGGCGGCCTCGTACTCGATCCGGTAGGCGCCGGCCAGCACCAGGCTCATGTGGTGGCCCCCGGTCGCCTCGTCGACCGACAGCACCGTCCGGCCGCCCGACAGCACCGACACCCCGGTGGTGCCGTGGCCGATGTCGATCACGCAGCCGTCGCTGATGCCGAGTGCCCGGGCGGCCGCGACCGGCTCGTCCACCACCTCGTCGACGTCCAGGCCGGCGGCCCCGGCGACGTTGCGGAACACCCTGGTGTCGCCGTCGCTGATCCCCGGCGGAACGGAGACCGACGCCGAGGCGAACCGGTGCCCGAGCCGCGACTCGACGGCGTGGGTCAGCCGGCGCACCGCCGAGGTGGCGCCCGCCCAGTCGACCACGACGCCGTCACGCACGACCGTGGAGTGCGCCCAGTCACCGGCGACGGGACGGTTGGCGGCGTCCACCACCGATACGACGATGTTCGCCGTGCCCAGGTCGATGCCGAGCCGGGGTTCGCCCGCCGGTTCGTCGACCGCGCCCGAGCGCACCAGCTCCGCGAAGCGGCGAATGGCCGCCTCGGGAGCCTCGATGCCCTTGATCGCCGGGGTCATGATGGTCACCGCCTGATCAGCGTCCCGTAGTCGCCGGTGTGCAGCCCCAGCGCGTTGGCCTCGTCGGTATCCAGGTGGATCTCGGGGATCCAGTCGTCCTTCAGCCGCACGATGAAGTTGTGCAGCACGCCGCCGCGCTCGCCGTCGAACCGCACCTGCACCCGGTCCTGGTCGGCCAGTCCCCACGCCTTGGCGTGCGCCGGGCCCATGTGGATGTGCCGGGCCGCGACGATCGCCGCATGGTCGAGGTGGATCGTCCCACGCGGGCCCTCGATGTCGATCGGCCCCGCGGCGTCCAGGTGGCCCGACTGGGTCAGCGGTGCGTCGATGCCGAGGGCGATCGCGTCGGTGCGGCTCAGCTCGACCTGCGACTTGGGCCGGCACGGGCCCATCGCCCGCACCCGGGCGAAGCTGGTCCGCGGCCCGTGCACCGCCACGATCTGTTCGGCTGCGAAGTCCTGCGGTTGCCGCACGGGCCGGTACAGGGTCAGCTCGTCGAGGCCGAACAGGGTCTGCAGGTCGGCCCGGCTGAGGTGGACGTGCCGGTTCGACACACCCACCACGATCCGGTCGGACGCCTCGGCGAGGCGATGCAGGACGGCGCTGGTGATCTGGTCCACGAGTGCGGCCGTCTCGGACTCGCCCACGTCACGCCTGCTTGGGCAGCAACTGCTCGACGTCGGTGTGGGGCCGGGGGATGACGTGCTTGCTCAGCACCTCCTCGCCGACCGCGGCCGCTGCCGCCGCGCCGGCGTCCACGGCGGCCTTGACCGCTCCGACGTCGCCCCGGACCAGCACGGTGACCAGGCCCGCGCCGACCTTCTGGTAGCCGACCAGGGTCACGTTCGCCGACTTCACCATGGCGTCCGCGGCCTCGACCGCCCCGACGTACCCCTTGGTCTCGACCATGCCGAGTGCCTCGCTCATGTCTGTTCCCTTCTACTTCCTGCTGGACGTGGTGGCGCGCCGCCGGGTGGCGGGCGGTGTTGCTGGGTCGGAGGGCGCGGCGGACGGGCCTGCCGCAGGCTCGCCGGCGTCGGCCGGCTCGGGTGATGCCTCGTCGTCCGGAGCCTCCGCAGCCGGCGGCTCGGCCGGCTCGGGCGCCGGGGTCCGGTAGCCGACGGTCTCCGCGGTGTACACCACCGGCGGCAACTGCGCCGAGGGCCGGGCGATCACCGAGGTGGCGAACACGGTGGTGATCTGGGCGGCGGCGGCCCGGGCCGCCGCGACCGCGGCCTGGACGGCCGATACCTGGCCCTCGACCTTGACCGCGACCATGCCCATGCCGTCGGTGGTCTCGTAGCCGATCAGGCTCACGTCCGCGGTCTTGCAGGCCACGTCGGCGGCCGCGACCGCCGCGGGCAGGCCGAGCACCTCGATGGTGCCGAGGCTGAGTTGTGGCATCTGGTTCTCCTTCGATCTGCGAGGTGCTGTTCAGACGTTCAGTGGCATCCGCTTCACCAGCCGGGCGGCGTTTGCCCCGGCGGCGCGGTCGGTGGTCTCGGATTGGTTCAGCACGCTGACCAGGTACGGACGCCCCGGCGGCAGCTTCTCGGTGGTGGTGACCACCCAGTCGAGGCTGATCCCGATGCCGATCCCGAGCCGGGAGGCCAGGCTGGCGGCGTGGGCCAGTTGCAGCGGGTTCAGTTCGGCGTCCACGATCACCTCGACGGGGACGCCCTCCTCCTCGATGCCGTGCAGCACCTCGGCGATCCGGTCCCGGGGCAGCCGGTCGTTGACCCGCAGCCCGATCCGGGGGCGTTCGGCGTCGCTGATCGGCCTCATCGCGACCCCTCCCACGCCAGCACCAGTCCGGTCGCCACCGCGTTGCGCGGGCCCTGGGTGCCGCGGATGTTCGCCCTGCCGGCGACGACCCGGTACTCGGCGAGCGCCCTGGTGACCAGCTGCGGGATCTCGAAGTCGAGCGCCGAGCCGCCGACCAGCACCACGTGCGCGATGTCGCGCACGCTCGCCGTCGGGCTGACCGCCCTCAGCGCCCGCAGCGCGTTGGTGACGAAGACCCGCTCCTTGGCCCGGATGCGGACCTGGCGGATCACCTCCAGGGGCTGCCGCAATGGCAGCGGGATCATCCCCTCGGGGTGCAGCACCACGGTCCTGGCGAAGGTGTGCGGCGGCAGCGGTTCGTCGAAGAACTGCACCGTGCCGTCCTCGTGGCGGATGTTGAACAGCGTCTCGACCCTGGCCAGCGGGTACCGCTTGACGTTCTCGGCGTCCTCGGACGTCTCCAGGCCCAGCTCGGACTGGATCAGCAGGGTGACCATGTTGCCTGCGCCGGCGAGGTGGATGGAGCGGGGCTGCTGCCCGGCCCGCAGCACCGCGGCGTCGGTCGATCCGGCACCCATGTCGAGGATCGCGATCGGCACCGACGAGCCCGGCGTGGTCAGCGCCCCCCGGACGGCCATGTCGGCCTCGACCCCGCCGACCTCGACGGCGATGCCGAGCTGCTCGGTCATCTCGGTCGCGATCCGCTGCATCTGCAGCTTGTCGGCGCGCACCATGGCGGCGATGCCGACGGCGGCCTCGAGATGGAACTCACCGGCGAGTCCGCCGGTGACCGCCTGCGGCACCTGGGTGTCGACGGCCAGCAGGTCGGTGACCTCGATCCCCCCCGGATCGCGGTCGGTGAGCCGGCCCATCACCACCCGGACCTTCTCCATCATGCCGCCGACGTTGGTGCCGGGCTCACCCTTGATGTTGCGAATCTCTCCGACGCTGCCGGCGACCCGCATGATCTCCTCGGCGCCCAGGTCGACGTCGACCTCGGCGCTCCGTTCGCCGACGAACTGCAGCGAGCCGGACGGGATGCGTCGCTCGGTGACGTCGCCGGCGGGGGTCTTGATGACGACCGCCGAACGGTTGCCGACCAGTGAGCGGGCCATCGGCACGACCGAGGCCGTCTCGTCGGGATCGAGGCCGAAGAGGGTGGCGATGCCGTAGGGGTTGGCCAGGGTCTCGATGATCCGCCCCACGTCGGCCACCTCGATCGCGGCCGGCATCCCGATCGGCACCTTGTCGATCAGCGCCACCTCGTCGACGATCGGCACCTTGCGGGTGAGCCGGTTGTGCACCAGCACGCCGTCGTCGCGCTGCAGGATCACCCCCGTGATGTCGAGCCGCTCGGACGCCGCGTTGATCGCCGCAGCCACCTGCTCGAAGCCGTGGCCGCGGTCGGCGACCACCACGTAGGGGGTGCCGGGGGAGAGCCGGGGCAGGTCGTCGACCGGCACCGTGGTGCCGACCCCGATGCCCAGGCCGCCGGGCGTGGTGGGGTTGTGCCCGATCATCGTCGACTCGGTGATGACGGTTTCGGAGATCGTCTCCATCGCGACATCGCCGATCACCGGGGCGGCCTCGTTGATCCGGATCAGGCCGAGGTCGGCCAGCGGGCGGCCGGCGGCGTCCAGCGCCTGGGTGAGGGCGGCGAACACGCCCTGGGTGTTCTGGGCGGTGCCCTTGATGCCCGTCGTCGGCACGATCGACGACGCGACGAACGCCGGGGCGGCGCCCGCGGACGCCTCCGCGAGCGCCACCTCGGTGGTCGCGTTGCCGATGTCGATGCCGGCGATCAGGGTCATGACGGCACGGGCCTCAGTCGGTCTTCAGCCGGCCGCGCTTCTCGTACACGTCGGCGGCTTCCCGGATGAAGGCGGCGTTGATCGGGCAGCCGTACTTCGATTCCAGGCCGTCGGCGATGCCGTACAGCTCGGCCTTGGTCGAGCGGTAGGGCCGCAGCGCGTTGTAGACCTGGAGCAGTTCGTCGTCCGGCACCTTGATCAGCTCGGAGGCCCGGCGCATGTTGCGGGCGAGGCTGTCGCGGCCCACCGATTCGGCCACCTGGGCCTGCAGTTCGAGGGTCTCGGGCGCGATCCGGAAGTCGTCGGCGACGAGTTGGCCCGACTTCACCTGCTCGAGGGTGAAGTCGCGCAGCACCTTGCCGGTGTTCGACTTGATCCGGTCGGGCATCTTCTCGCCCAACGGGTAGTCGCCGGCGTCGGCCCGGCCCGCAGCGGACGAGCCGTTCGCGGCGGACGAGCCGTTCGCGGCGGCCGGCTTCTTGGCGAAGGTCACCTGGTCCTTGCCGAGGTTGGCCATCACCTCCGCCATGATTTGGCGGATCAGCTCTTCGGATTCCATCTCAGTCTCTCCTACCGGTACTCGACCCGAAGGGCCTGGGTCTTCTTGGCCGCGTCGCACAGCTGGGTTTCCTTGATGTGCCACAGCGCCGCGATCGCCTGGTACTTGGGGCGGGCCATCTGGTCGTTGCGCACCGGCACCGGGGACGGCGACTCGCCCTTGGCGTACTTGGCCGCGTTCTTGCCGATCGCCCGGAAGGTGTCCAGGTCGATCAGCGGGGCCTGGCTGAACAGCTCCAGGTTCGACAGCGGCGGCAGGTCCTTCTGGTGGATCACCGTCGTGCCGCGCGACTGGATACCGATCCCGATGCCCGACCCCGACAGCTTCGCCGCCTCGTGGGCGATGAAGCCGACATCGGCGGTCCGGAACACCCGGATGAACCGGTAGGACAGGCCCTCCTCCTCGATGCCTGCGCACAACTCGCGCAGCACGTCACCGTGGTCGAGGTCGATCAGGGTGCTGGTCATCCGGCCGCCGAACCCCGGCGCCAGGGCGATCACCACCTCACGCGGGTTGATGCCCCGCTCGGCCGGGCCGTCCTCGCTGATTCGCAGCGAACCGGACGCCGAGCTGACGCTGGGTGCGGTCGCGACGGCCGTGCCACCCCGGGGGGCACCACCGGCGAACTCGTTGACGACCTCCTCGATGATGCTGCGCAGGGTTTTCTCGTCCATGACTGTCATCGCCGTCTCCTCAGACACTCTCGGGGCTGATCGCCTGCCGGATGGCCTGCAGTTGCGCCCACTTCTCGTCGCTGATCTGGTACCCGGTCTGCGGCCCGCGGTAGTCGTTGGGCTCGTTGACCGCGCTGATCACGGCGAAGTCGCCGGTGAGGATCGCCGAGGTGTGCAGGTAGTCACCCGCGACGCGCTGCTTGAGCATTCCGAACACCGATTTGGCGACATCGTCGTAACCGGCCCGGGCCAGTGCCTTCACGATGTCGACGCCGGTGAGCCCGCGTTTGAGCAGGTCCTCGGCGGCCTTCAGGTCCTCCACCACGTTGCGGTCCGGCATGTCCTGCGAGCCTCGCGCGTAGGTGGCCGCTTCCACCTCGGCGTCGGTCACCTCGGTCAGGCCGAGTTCGCGGAACAGCGCCTGGATCACCTTGGCCGCCTTGTTGCGGGCCGCCACCACGTCGTCCTCCAGCACCGGCACCAGCCCGCCGTCGACCTTCAGGTCGCGCTGAATGATCACCCAGTCGTCGTAGTCGTCGGCGTCCCAGTTCGAACCGGCGAACATGTTGTCGTAGTTGGGCGTGGCCGAGTAGCCGGAGCAGATGAAGTCGGTGCCGGGCACGAACTGCATCAGCGACCGGGCGACCCGGCGCAGGTCGGAGTGGGTGAACGTCTGGTCGTTGGACGACGCACACTCCAGATCGAGGGCGGTCGCGATCAGGTTCTCGGCGAGGATGGCCCGGATGCCGCCGGGCACCGCCGCGGGGACGCCGACGCAGGAGACCGATCCGTTCTGGATGCCCTGCGAGCCGGCCGCCTTGGTGATGTAGAGGCAGCGGGCCTCCAGGTACAGCATCGACTTGCCCTCGGCGTAGCCCATCTGCACCTCGGAGCCGGTGCCCGAGGTGAACCGCATCTTCAGGCCACGAGACGCGTAGCAGGAGGCCAGGAAGGCCTTCGACCACGGAGTGTCGTCACCGTCCATGAACACCGGCTCGGTGCCGTAGACCGACACCGTCTCGGCGTAGGCGGTGAAGCCGCGCATGCCGAGGTTGAGCTCGGTGGCCTCCTCCACCGCGCACTGGGTGAGGATGCCGGGACGTCCGACCTGGGCGCCGACCATCAGTGCGATGGCATTGAACGGTGCGTACCGGGCGATACCGACGGTGGTCTCCAGCTCGGCGAACCCACGCAGTGCAGCCTCGGCCGCATCGGCCGCGATCTGCACCATGTTGTCCTTGAGGTTGGTGACGTGGGCCTGGTTCGCGGGCGACTTGCGGGCCCGCATCTTGGTCACCGCCATCATCATCTCGAGCACGGTCATCGTTCCGACGACCTCGGTGATCTTGGCCGGGGTCATCGCGGTGGTCAGTGCGACGACCTCGGCGCGCGGCACGTTGAAGTCGACCAGCTTGCGGGCCAACTCGAGCGAATCCGTCGCGCAGACCCGTTCGGCGTTGTCGAGCCGGATGCCGTAGTCGGCGATGAACGTGTCGATCATGTCGAAGTCGGCCCGCTTCTTGCCGTCCAGTTCGGTGACGACGCCGCCCTCGATCCTGATCGACGGCTTGGGGTCGTTGGGGCTGTTCATGGCGATCAGGCCCACCTCGGGCCATTCGGTCACGTAGCCGTCCTGGCTGACCGGACGGGCGTCCAGTGCCTCGAAACGCTTGCTTCTCACGGAGTCGCCCCGATCTCAGATGTAGGGGGTGGTGGTGGATTCGGGGAAGTCGCCCAGGGCGGCGAGCAGTCCGCGGCCCACCTCGCGGGCGGCGATGATGGCCTGCCGGACCGCGCCGGAGTCACCGCTGAAGAACGAGATGACCTCGTTGGAGTAGCTGGTGCCGGCGGCCGGGCTGGCGTAGCCCACCACGTCGATGGTGGACGCCTTCACCGCGGTGTCGGCCAGCACGACGCCGATCGCGGCCGGAGCCCCGACGGTGATGCCGAAGGCCTTGCCCAGGGGAGCGTTGAACGCCTTGTTGAGGGCGTGGCTGGCGCGGGCGGTGTACTGGAACTCCAGGTGGCCCGCGTCGTTGCCGTAGACGTCGCCGAAGGTGCGGTCCAGCTCGGCCAGGGTGACCTCGACGGCCCGGCGGGCGTCGGAGACGTCCTCGGCGCCGAACACGATCAGCGAGCCGTGCCCGGCCCCGCCCTTGGTATCGCGGGGCAGCTCGATGGTGAGCACTTCGGTGTTGGTCGCCTTGACCGCCTCGTCGGCGGCGAAGATGTGCGGGCCGGCTCCGGTGCGGGCGCCGACGATGCCGATCGAGCGGTACTTGGCGTCGATCTTCATCAGCTCGTGGATCTGCGGGTCGACGTTGGCGATGACCAGGCCGATCGTGTCGCCCAGCGCGTTGGTTCCGACGAACTCGGTGCTGGCGGGACGCGCGCCCGAGGCGGTCGGGGCCGGGGCCGGGGCGGCGGACGCCGGGGCGTCCAGCTTCTTCATCACCGCGGACATGATCTGGTTGACCAGTTCTTCAGTAGCCATGGGTCAGCCTCACTTCGCGGCGGACGGGAGGATCTTCTCCACGTCGTTGTGCGGACGCGGAATGACGTGCACCGAGACCAGCTCGCCGATGTTCTGCGCGGCGACCGCGCCGGCGTCGGTGGCGGCCTTGACGGCGCCGACGTCGCCGCGCACCAGCACGGTGACCAGGCCCGAACCGACTCGTTGGCTTCCGATCAGGATCACGTTGGCCGACTTCACCATCGCGTCGGCGGCTTCAACGGCGGCGACGAAACCCTTCGTCTCCACCATCCCGAGGGCTTCTTGCATTACGGACTCCTTCGTTGGGATCTCCGGCCGCCGGCTGCCTTGCCGGACGGGTTCCGAGGCCGAGGCTAGGCCGGGTGGTGCGCACGAAAACGGCTCGCCGGGGCCACTTTCCGGTGGGCTTGCGGCCGCCTTGCTCGACCGTTTCGTGCAACTCGGGAACCGATTCGTGCAACTGAGCACAGGACGCTCCGATCGCTTGCCGACGGGGCGGCGCGGGGTCAGGATGGCGGCGAGGTGAGGCAGCCGATGGCGGACGCGATGGTGGACAAGCAGCGGATCATTCAGGAGTTCGTGCCGGGCAAGCAGGTGACGCTGGCCCACGTGGTGGCGAACCCGGACGCGCGGCTGTACCCGAAGATCGGCCTGCCGCCGGAGGGTGGTGCGATCGGGGTGATGACGATCACGCCGAGCGAGGCCTCGATCATCGCCGCCGACATCGCTACCAAGGCCGCGGACGTCGAACTGGGCTTCGTCGACCGGTTCTCCGGTTCCCTGGTGGTGCTCGGTCGGCTCACCGACGTCGAGTCGGCGGTCGAGAACGTGGTGGCGATCCTGTGCGGTGAGCTCGGGTTCGCGAGGCCGCCGATGACCCGTACCTGAGGCCGGGGTGAAGCGGATCCTGCTGGTCGGCAGCGTCGGCTGCGGCAAGACCACCCTGCTGCAGGCGCTGCACGGCGCCGCCCTCAACTACTCCAAGACCGAGACGATCTACACCGACGGCACGGTGATGGACACGCCGGGGGAGTACCTGGAGCTGCCGTACTTCAAGCACGCCCTGCGGCTGGCTTCCTACGAGGTCGAACTGGTGGTGCTGCTCGCCTCGGCGACAGTGGCCGAGTTGAAGTTCCCACCCGGCTTCACCACCTTCTTCATGCCTCCCAGCATCGGGGTGGTGACCAAGACCGACATCGCGTCCCCGGGCCAGATCGACACCGCCGGCGACCACCTGCGGCTCGCCGGCGTCGGCGAGGTGCTGCAGGTGTCCGCAGTCACCGGCGCCGGCCTGGACGCCCTGCGCGAACGGCTCGCCTGACGAGGCAGGCTGCTCGAGCCCGTGGAACCCCGGGCACGCCCCGTCCCGTCGTCCAGCGAACGCCGGAATCGCGTTACGCGACCTGGCGCAGGATCCCCGCCAGTTCGGCCTCCGACGGCTGCACCGGGTTGCCGGCGGTACAGAAGTCGACCCGGGCGGCGGCCGCGAGATCGGGCACGGCGGCCAGGAAGTCCGCGCTGGCGACCCCGGCCGCAGACACCGTCGCCGGCATCGACAACTCGTTGCGCAACCGCTCCACCCACCCGATCAGGGCCCGCACCAGGTTCCGGTCGCCGGACGCCGTGAGCCCCAGCGCCCGGGCCAACGCCGCGTAGCGCCGCGCGACCGGGCCTGGGTCACCGGGACGCCAGCCCAGGTCGCCGGCGTTGAAGTTGATCACCGTGGGCAGCAGGATGCCGTTCAGCCGGCCGTGCGCGATCGGGAAGGCGCTGCCGATGGAGTGCGACAGTCCGTGCACGATGCCCAGCCCCGCGTTCTGGAAGGCGATCCCGGCCATGCAGGCCGCCGCATGCTGGTGCTCGCGGGCCACGGCGTCCGAACCGTCGCGGAAACACACCGGAAGATGCTCGCCTGCCAGCCGCAACGCCTTCTCGGCCAGTGCGTCGGAGAAGTCGTTGCAGCCGGTGGCGACGTAGGCCTCGATGGCGTGGCTTACGGCGTCCATGCCCGAGTCGGCGGTCAGCTTGGGAGGCGCGGTCAGCACCGCCTCGGGGTCGAGGATGGCCAACTCGGGAAGCATGTCGGCCGAGCTCAACGGCAGTTTGCGACCGTCGGCGCGGGTGACCACCGCGAAGGAGGTCACTTCCGAGCCGGAGCCGGACGTGGTCGGAATGACGGTCAGCCCCGCCGGCAGGTCGCGGCCCTGTTCGAGGGCCAGCTTGCGGACCGTCTTGGCGGTGTCGATGGGCGACCCACCGCCGAGCGCGACGATGCCCTCGGGTCCGAACTCGAGGAAGGCGGCCAGCCCGGCGCCGACCGCGGCGGTGTCGGGGTTGGGCCGGACGCGGTCGAACACGGCGACCTCGGCGCCGCGCAGGGCCTCCTTGACCCGGCCGAACAGGGGAGTGGTCGCCAGGAAGGCGTCGGTGACGATCAGCACGCGCCGGCCGTCCAGGGTGGACAGTTCGTCCAGCGAGTCAGGCCCGTAGCGCAGTGTGGTCGTGAGTTGGAAGCGGTACATCGGCGGGTCTCCCGTCACGCGCGGAACACTGGCGCCGGTACTCGCTGGGCGACATTCCGGTGTGCGCCCGGAACACCCTGGAGAAGTAGTTGACCTGCTTGAAGTCGAGGTCGGCCGCGATCCTCTGCACCGGCGTTTCGGTGCACGCTAACAACAGCCGCGCCCGGGCGATCCGCCAGGCCGTCACATACGACACGAATGTGTAGCCGGTGACCGATTTGAACAACTTCGACAGGTGGCCGGGGGAGAAGTGGGTGGCGGCGGCCGCCTCGGTCAGCGACAGGGCGCGGTTGGGGTGCCGGGCGATCGTGTTCAGCAGGTCACGCAGGTCGCGCCGTCGGGCCGGATGCGAGCGCATCACCTCGTCGAGGATCATGCCCAGCGTCCGCTCGAGGTAGAGCTGGACCTGGTAGCGGTTGGTCGAGGCGGTGCGCCGGTCACGGTGTCGCTGCACCACCCCAGTCAGGTGCGGCGCCAGCCGGGGGGTCAGCTCGCGCGCCACCCCGAGCAGCCCGTCCTCCAGCTCGACCAGGGCCTCGGCCACCCCGGCCGGGTCGCGGTAGGCGGCGTCCAGTCGCCGGCTGACCAGGCCGTAGGCCGTGGCCAGATCCTCGGCGCCCAGCGCCTCGCGCAGTCTCGGCAGGGCCGCTTCGGGCTCGGCGGCGGGCGCCGGCGCAATCGCGGGCTCGGCGACGATCGACAGCAGCCGGGTCTGGCGAACGGGCGGCCGGGCGGGGATCGGCAGCACCGTGACCGATCGGTGCCGGACGCCGTCGATGCCGGCTGCCAGCCCGAGCAGGGTCGTGGCGGCGGCCCGGATCTTGCGCCGGCTCAGCGTGGGCACCTGGTCGTACAGCACCGTCAACTGTCGATCGCCGCGCCACGACGACCCGTGGCTGAGGAAGTCGGGTTGTTCGGTCTCGGGGACGCGGACCTGGCCGCACAGGATGGCGCCCACGTAGCTGTCGCCGTCGGTGATCGGGACGCCGAAATCGACCAGCCCCGAATGGCAGCGGTAGACGACCGGGGAGCCTTCGATCATCGACTGCAGGCCGCCGTGGGCGTCGCAGCCGTGGCACATCCGGCTGCGCACCGGGTCGGAGCGGGTGAGCCTGCAGAAGTCGGTGAAGGCGACCGTCTGGGTGACCGGGGTGCCGCGCGGGTCGACGGCGACGGTCGCCAACCCGGTCGCCTCGGAGAAGTCCTCCAGAACCTGTTCGAGGTGCTCCAGATCGAGCGCCGCACCCATGCCCCGTTGCGCCATTGCTGCCTCCGGTGTGGAACTGCTTTTGAGCGTAGCCCATCGTCGCGCGCCGAGGAACGCCGGGTGTTGGGCCCGCTCACCGGATCGGGGCTGCCGTCGCCGGGGCGGACGGGCCGGTCGCGGGCGCCTAGCCGGGCCAGCCCGGCCAGCGCAGCGCCGACCCGCCGAAACGGACCAGCGCGGCGTTCGCAGCCGCCAGCGCGTCGACGCCGAGCCTGCGTTCGGTGGCCGCCGCCGTACCGGCGAGCCAGGCGCCGAGCAGCGGCAGCGCCGTGCCCTCGGTGGTGGCGGCGAGTTGCCGCGCCGCGGCGGCGTCGCGCGCCGGGCGCAGGTCGTAGCCGATCGGCGGGGGGCTCGGGGTCACGCTCGGTGCGGCGACGAGGAGGGCGGCCCGCAGCGCCCGCCAGGCGTCCAGCCGGCCGCGCAGGGCGGAGCCGTCGGCGTCCGACAGTCGGCGGGCGGCGAGCGCCAGTTCATAGCTGTAGGCGGCCTGCTCGGTCAGGGCCAGGATCGTCGCCGCCGACGTGGCCGTCAGGTCGGGGGTGAGGTCGCTGCCGTCGTCGCCGAGCGCCGCCATGCCGGTGGGCAGCACACCCGCCATCGTGCCGCTGAACGCGGACAGCGACGCCCACAGCAGGGCCGCGGGGCCGGACGCCGAGCGGGCCGAGGCGGCGTGGGCGTCGGCCAGGGTGGCCAGCCGGGTGGTCAACGCCGTGGTCGTCGCGGCGGCGGTTCGTTGGCCCGGGGCGGTGACGCCGGGCGGTGCGGCGGTGGAGACCTGGCGCCGGGCCGGGTCGGCCGACGAAAGCACGGCGACGTGCAGGTCGGTCGCGGCGGCGAACCAGTCCAGGGTGGCCACCCGGCGCTCGCTCAGCTTCCACTTCACGGCGTTGTTGCTCAGGTGCCGGGCCAGCGCCGCGGTCGCGGCGACGCGTCCGACCACCCCGTCCGCCACCTCGACCGGCAGCGGCGTCGGCGACGTCCACGGCAACCAGTCGACGGTCTCGGCGGTGCAGCCGGCCAGCGCGACAGCGCCACCCAACAGCAGCAGCCGGCGTCCGATCACGGCCCGACGGTACCGGGTAAACTTCCTGTCCAGCCCGTAGGGCCCGACAACTGCACCGAAAAACCGGATCGAGGAGGACGCGATGGATCCAGCAACCATCACCGAGTTGGTGGCTCCGGCGGTCGCCGCCTGCGGTCTGGAGGTCGACCGGGTCGAAGTCGTCCCGGCCGGCAAGCGCAGGGTGGTGCGCATCTACCTCGATGGTGACGGGCCCAGGGGCAGGGGGCCGTCGCTCGACGAGATCGCCGAAGCGACCCGTGAGATCTCCCGGGTGCTCGACGACGCGCCGGCGATGGGCCACGGCTCGTGGACGCTGGAGGTGTCCTCGCGCGGGGTCAGCCGGCCGCTCACCGAGCTCAAGCACTTCCGCCGCAACACCGGACGCCTGGTGACCCTCACCGGCGACGAGGGCGAGATCACCGGCCGGATCACCGCCACCGGCGACGACACCATCACGCTCGACGTGGCGGGCGCGGCACGCACGATGCCGCTGGCAGCCATCGGCCGGGCCGTGGTCCAGGTGGAGTTGAACCGCAGCATCGACGACGACGAGGAGTGACATGGACATCGACATGGAGGCACTGCGCGCCCTGGAGCGCGACCGCGAGATCCCGATGGACGTGCTGATCGGTGCGCTCGAGGACGCGATGCTGAACGCGTACGAGAAGACCGACAACGCCGTGCCCGGTTCGCGGGTCGAGGTCGACCGCAAGACCGGACGGGTCACCGTCTTCGCCCCGGAACGCGACGAAGAGGGCGAGAAGATCGGTGAGTACGACGACACCCCCGCCGGCTTCGGCCGGGTCGCCGCCACGACGGCGCGCCAGGTGATCTACCAGCGCATCCGGCAGGCCGAGGACGACCAGAAGTACGGCCACTTCTCCGCCGTCGAGGGCGACATCGTGGTGGGCGTGGTGCAGCAGGACCGCGACTCGCGCACCGTCCGGGTCGACCTGGGCAGCATCGAGGCGATCATGCCGCTGGCCGAGCAGGTGCCCGGCGAGGACTACTCCCACGGCCGGCGGCTGCGGGTGTACGTGGTGTCGGTGCGGCGGGAGCTGCGCGGGCCGCAGGTGGTCGTCTCGCGGACCCATCCGAACCTGGTGCAGAAGCTGTTCAAGCTCGAGGTGCCCGAGATCGAGCAGGGCGTGGTCGAGATCAAGGCGATCGCTCGCGAGGCCGGCCACCGCACCAAGATCGCCGTGCTGTCGAACAATCCGGACGTGTCGGCCAAGGGCGCCTGCATCGGACCGATGGGGCAGCGCGTCCGGGCGATCATGCACGAGCTCAACGAGGAGAAGATCGACATCATCGACTACTCCGCCGACCCCGCGAAGTTCGTCAAGGAGGCGTTGTCGCCGGCGAAGGTGTCACAGGTGATCGTCACCGACGCCACCGCGCGAGCCGCGCGGGCCATCGTGCCCGACTACCAGTTGTCACTGGCGATCGGACGCGAGGGCCAGAACGCCCGCCTGGCCGCCCGGCTGACCGGCTGGCGCATCGACATACGCCCCGACACCCAGGCCTGACGCGGCCTCGCCGGTCGAGTCGGTCGGTTCCTCGGCCGGCAGGGCCCCGGTCGCCTCAGTCGGGGGCCGTCGGTTCTCTGCAACGCCGACTACTCGCACCTACGCCGGCTACTTTCGTGTCACAACACGAGAGCAGTCGGCGTTCCCGAAAGTAGTGGGTGTTGTCGAGAACGGGCCCGGGAATCCCGGGCACCTTACACGGGAGCAGTGGGCGTTGATGAGAACGGGCCCCCCTGAATCCCAGGAACACCCCGCGGGAGCAGTCGGCGTTCCCGAAAGCAGTGGGTGTTGCTGAGAACGGGCCCTGAACCGCAGGTCACCCCTAAGCGGAGTCGACTCTCGACCACGCTCGACCACGTGGCGTACGAGAACTCGATCAAACGCCGGACCGGCGTGGACGACGTCCGGCCCCTCACCCGGGGGATGGTGAGGGGCCGGAGGTGGAGCCCGCCGGGGGCGGCTTCGGCGAGCGACCGCCGGGGGGATGGCTGGTCGTCACGCTGCCGACGGGAGTCTGGGTCAGGCGCTGGCGCTCGCGCTTGGTTGCGGGGCCTGTGAGGCGTCCCCGCTGGGCTGGTCGGTCTGTTGCTCGGAGCGGACCTCTTCGATCGCCTTGGCAACGGTGTCCTCGTCCAGGCCGAGCGCCTCGGCCAGCGACTTGGCCAGCTGGTCGTCCATGCCGGAGCCGCCCCCACCGGGACCGCCGCCGCCGTTGGGCCCGCCGCCGTTGCTGGGCGCCCCGCTGGGCATCGCTCCGGACGATGCGCCGTCGCTCGGCATCGCGCGACCGCTGGCGTCGCCACTGGGCCGGTTCGCCTGCATGGCCTGCTGCAGCGCCTCGGTCACCTTGTCCTCGTCGACCCCCAGCTTTTCGGCCAACGCCTTGGCGAAGTTGCTCATGTTGCCCATGCCGCCGCCACGGCCCTCGCCGCCGGGCCCTTCGCCCTGGCCGCTGCCCTGGCTCGGCTGGGCCTGGGCCTGGGTGGTGGTCGCGGCTCCGCTGAAGGCGTAGCCGACGCCGAAGGCGGCGCCGATACCGATCACCGCCGAGCCGATGGCGAGGCCGGTCTTCTGCTTGCTGTTCATCTGTGCTGGAGTCTCCCGTGCCGATCTCGGTTCGTTGTGCTGACAACCAGTGAGCCGGACGCCGCTGGCACGGTCCTGATCGGTGGCTGTGGGTGTGCTGTGGGTCGTCTTCCGGCCTGACCGGTCAATTCGGACCGTGGGGACTCGGTGGGCAGCTATGGAACCCGAGAACAGTCGGCGTTGCTGAGAACGGACGCCCCGGACGCGACAGAAGGGTCGTGTTCCGGTGGTGGGGCTGAACGACATTCGGCCGCGGGGGCGGGCGACTACCCTGAGCGGGTGCCTTCCGAGAACAGCAGACCCCGCCGTCCGGCCTTCCGTGACCCGGCCATGCTCGAGCTGATGGGCGTGGGCAGCGACCCGATCGCCCAGCTGCACGCCGCCCACGAGACCGCCGCTGTCCTGCTGCGCACCGGCCGGGCGGCCGACGATCCGGCGGTGACCAGGCGGTTGGTCGACCTGGTGGACGAGATCGGGCTGTCGACGTTGGCCGATCTGTGGTCGTCGCGCCCGCCGCGCTCGCTGCCCGGTGCGTTGTGGCGGCTGTACTTCCTGCGCGAGTGGATGCGCACCGACGCCCCCGGCGTGGCGCGCAGCTACGCCGCCGGCGTCCGGTTCACCGAACCCAACCACGTGGTGGCGGGCATCGATCCGCCCCGGCCCGACGACGTCCGCCGGGTCGCCGACGACATTCTGCGCGGCGCCTTTACCGGCGACTTCGCCGTCGCCCTCGAGCGGGCCGCGGCTTTCTGCCTGGTGGCCTCCGCCGGCGGTGCCGACCTGGAGGGCTCCGAATGGCTGCTGCGGTCGCAGCGGCTGCAGCAGATGGCGTCCGACCTGACCGCGTGCGCGGGGCTGTGGCGGGCCGGCACCCTGCAGTGAATCAGGCGGAGGGTCGTCCCGGACCCGTCGCGGTGCGGGCCGGCCGGATCATCGTGGGGCTTGGCCGAGCGGCTTGACGGCCCTGATGAAGGCGCTGGCCAGCGCGCCATCGAGGGCGTCCACGGCGTCCGCCACCGTACGTCCCGCCGGCAGTTCGTCGCGCAGCGGTTCGGCCAGTTCGGCTAGCTCGTCGCGGTCGTAGCGCCGCGTGATCTGCACGTCGGGTGCCCCGAAGCCGGCCGAGACGAGCTTGTCGCGGTAGTCGGTGACGGTGAGCGCCGACGACGCACCCCGTCCACAACCCCGCCACCCGCACCCATTGCGGTGCCAGTTCGCGCAGCAGGACGACGTCGGCCGCGGCGAACCGGCCGTCGGGCCGCAGTACCCGGAACGCCTCGGCGAGCACGGCGTCCTTGTCGGTGGACACGGCCAGGCTGAGCAATTCGTCGGTGGCGTCGACCCCATAGGCGATGCCGCCCGGAGCGACGCGACGCGCCGACAGCAGGACGTCCAGCCCGCCGCCCGAACCGAGGTCGAGCACGTCGTCGCCGGGGTTGAGGTCGATCAGGGCGGTCGGGTTGCCGCAGCCGAGCGAGGCTGCGGCGGCGCCGGCCAGCGGCGCTTCGACGGCTGTGTACAGGTCGCGGGTGATCCGGTCGCAGCTGCCGCCGCAGCACGCGCCGTCGGTGCTGTCGGCGAGTCCCACCAGGCGCTGTGCGGACGTCGCGAACCTCTCGTGAACGGCCTGGGGGAGGTCGGCTGCGTCCATGGCGTCTCCTGATTCGATCAGTCTGGAATCAAGAGGTTGGCACGTAATTCGGCCAGGTCGGCCTCGGCGTCATCGGTCACGATAGAGGCATGACGATCGAGGTGGACGCCTGCTGTCCCGGGCAGGGATCGACCGGTGAACCGGCCCCCGACGACCTGGCCGCCGGCTTCAAGGCGCTCGGCGATCCGGTGCGGGTGCGGCTGTACGCGCTGATCGCCGCACGCGACGAGATCTGTGTGTGCGAGCTCACGCCGCAGTTCGAGCAGTCCACGTCATCACCCATCACCTCAAGGTGTTGCGCGAGGCAGGACTGGGTCGCGCCCAGCGCCGCGGGACGTGGGTGTACCACGCCTCCGTGCCGGACGCCGTGGCGCGGCTGGGAGCGTTCCTCACCGCCTGATCGGCTGAGCGTCCGCAGGGCGCCGCTTCGATCGCGCAACGCTCGAGCCGGGCCGGATTTGGGTTCTGGGTGGGACGGCCTATAGTTGGCGGTCGGTGTCGGGCTGAGGTAGCCCCGGGCTCCAACACTTGCCGCTACGAGCGGCCACGCGCCGAGAGGCGCTCCCAGCCCGGCACCGATCTTCTTCTCTCCCATGCCCTCGGTGAGGTCCCGGCATTCGCCGGGATGACGGATGTGGGCGGCCTTCGGTGAGGTCCCGGCGTTCGCCGGGATGACGGGGTGCGGTGGGTTCTCGGTGGGGTCCCGGCGTTCGCCGGGATGACGGGGTGCGGTGCGGGCCCTTCGGTGAGAATCCCCGGCGTCCGAACACGACTGAGCCCGGCCGTCCGAAGACAGCCGGGCCGGGAAGAGGAATCAGTCGATCGTGCGTTCAGACGCGCCTCCCTTCCGCACCACCACGCTCGCCGGCACCAAACGCTCGCCCCGGCTGGACGGCGATCGTGGTGGAGACCCGGTTGTTCATGTCCGCTACTCAACCGGCCGTTTCCGTGGAGGCTCTGGCTGCGTCCTATGGCCTGCCTGTGAGTGCGGCCCGCTACCCTTGGACGCCGTGACGACCCCCCAACGGATGTGCGCCGGCTGCCGCGAGCGGGCCGCCAAGGACGCCCTGGTCCGGCTGGTCTGGGACGGCGAAACCTCGGTCGTCGTCGACCTCCACCAGCGGTTGCCGGGGCGGGGCGTCTACCTGCACCCGGCCTGCGCCGCCCGGGCACTGAAATCGCGGGCGATCGGACGCGGCCTGCGCCGCAACCTCGACGGCAAGGAGGTGGGGAATGTCCTCGCCACGCTCCCGGTTGGGTGATTCGAGGGCGACGGCGATAGACTTGCAGGTGCGCCTCCGCCGATCCGTGGCGGATCCCAACCAGAAAGTGGGCTAACGCTCATGACCACTCGATGAGTACCTCGAAATGAGCAACAACAACTAGCTGGCCTGCGCACCACGCGGGCCTGAAGGAGAGTAGTGGCCAAGGTCCGCGTCTACGAGCTCGCCAAGGAGCTCGGACTCGAAAGCAAAGATCTTCTGAAGAAGCTGAACGACATGGGCGAGTTCGTCCGGTCGGCTTCTTCCACCATCGAGCCGCCCGTCGTCCGGCGGCTCAACGAACGCATGTCGGCCGAGAAGGCCCCGAGCGCGCCGTCGTCCGGCGCCAAGCCCCAGGCCAACCGTCCCGGCGGCTCGGTCCCGCGTCCCGCTCCGGCTCAGCAGTCCGCGCCGCAGGCGTCCGCGACCACCGCCGGCGGGCAGCAGAGCACCCAGGCCCGGCCGTCCGGCCCGCGCCCGGGCGCCGGCCAGTCCGGCCAGGCGAGCCAGGCGAGCCAGCCGGCACCGAGCGTCCAGCAGCGGCCGTCGGCGACGCCGCAGCCGCGTCCGAGCGCGCCGCAGGCCCGCTCCGACGCAGGCCAGGCGCGCCCCGCCGAGCAGCAGCGCCCCGCGGCCCAGTCGCGTCCGGCCTCCGGCGAAGGGTCGGCAGCCACGGCGGCCCGTCCGTCGTCCGGCACCCCGGGGCCGCGTCCGTCGGCCCCGCGGCCGATGCCGCGTCCGGGTGGCACCGGCGGCCTGCCCGGCCAGGGCGGCAACCGCCGGCCCGGCGCACCGCGTCCGGGCAACAACCCGTTCTCGTCCAGCCAGGGCATGGGCGTGCGGCGCGCCCGGCCCGAGGGCGGCACGGCCCCGGCCGGCCGCACGGACGCCCGTGGCGGCTCCGCGCGTCCCGGACAGCCCGGCGGTGCCCGGCCCGGGCCCCGCTCCGGCGTGCCCGGCATGCCGCGTCCCAATCCCGCGATGATGCCCCGCCAGGCCAACCCGTCCCTGGGCAGCACCCAGGGCCGCACCGGTGGCGGCGGCGGACGCGGTGGCTTCGGCGGCGGCGGACGCCCCGGCGGCGGTCCCGCGAACCGGGGTGGCTTCGGTGGTCCCGGACGTCCCGCGGGTGGGCCTCCCACCGGTGGCGGCGGTCGCGGCCGTGGTGGCCGCGGCGGGTCGGGCACCCAGGGTGCGTTCGGTCGCGCCGGCGGGCCGGCCAAGCGCGGACGCAAGAGCAAGAAGCAGCGCAGGCAGGAATTCGACCAGATGGAGGCCCCGACGATCGGTGGCGTCCGGATCCGGTCCGGTGACGGCTCGACGGTGCGGCTGCGCCGTGGCGCGTCGTTGACCGACCTGGCCGAGAAGATCGGTGTCGATCCGGCGTCGCTGGTGCAGGTGCTGTTCAACCTGGGCGAGATGGTCAACGCCACCCAGTCGGTGGCCGACGACACGCTGCAGGTGCTGGGCGCCGAGCTCAACTACTCCATCGAGGTCGTCTCGCCCGAGGACGAGGACCGCGAACTGCTGGAGAGCTTCGACATCGAGTTCGGTGAGGACGAAGGCGGCGAGGCCGACCTGGCCCCGCGTCCGCCGGCCGTCACCGTGATGGGCCATGTCGACCACGGCAAGACCAAGCTGCTGGACGCCATCCGGCACACCAACGTGGTCGCCGGCGAGGCCGGTGGCATCACCCAGGCCATCGGCGCCTACCAGGTGACCACCGAGGTCGACGGCAACGAGCGCAAGATCACCTTCATCGACACCCCGGGTCACGAGGCGTTCACCGCCATGCGTGCCCGCGGCGCCAAGTCGACCGACATCGCCGTGCTGGTGGTGGCGGCCGACGACGGCGTGATGCCGCAGACGATCGAGGCGCTCAACCACGCCAAGGCGGCCGAGGTGCCGATCGTGGTCGCGGTGAACAAGGTCGACAAGGAGACCGCCGACCCGGCCAAGGTGCGCGGCCAGCTCACCGAGTACGGCCTGGTGCCCGAGGAGTACGGCGGCGACACCATGTTCGTCGACGTCTCGGCCACCACCAGGCAGGGCCTGGACGAGCTGCTCGAGGCTATCGTGCTCACCGCGGACGCCTCACTCGACCTGCGCGCCAACCCGGACATGCCCGCGCAGGGCGTGGCCATCGAGGCGCACCTGGACAAGGGCCGCGGCCCGGTCGCCACGGTGCTGGTGCACCGCGGCACGCTGCACACCGGCGATTCGATTGTCGCCGGCTCGGCGCACGGTCGCGTCCGCGCCATGATCAACGACCAGGGCGAACAGGTCGACGAGGCGCCGCCGTCCATGCCGGTGCAGGTGCTCGGCTTGACCTCGGTGCCAGGCGCGGGCGACAACTTCCTGGTCGTCGAGGACGACCGGATGGCCCGGCAGATCGCCGACAAGCGCGAGGCCCGGAAGCGGGCGGCGATGCTGGCCAAGTCGACCCGGCGCAAGACCCTCGACCAGCTGTTCGAGCAGCTCGAGAAGGGCGAGACGCAGGAGCTCAAGCTCATCCTCAAGGGCGATTCGGCCGGTTCGGTCGAGGCGCTCGAGGACGCGCTGGCCAACATCGAGATCTCCGACGAGGTCAGCCTGCGGGTCATCGACCGCGGTGTCGGTGCGATCACCGAGACGAACGTGTCGCTGGCCGAGGCGTCCGACGCGGTGATCATCGGCTTCAACGTGCGCCCCCAGGGCAAGGCCACCCAGCTGGCGGATTCGGCCGGTGTCGACATCCGCTACTACTCGGTGATCTACGCCGCGATCGACGACGTCGAGTCGGCGCTGAAGGGCATGCTCAAGCCGATCTTCGAAGAGAAGGTCACCGGCCAGGCCGAGATCCGGGAGATCTTCCGGTCGTCCAAGTTCGGCACCATCGCGGGCTGTATGGTCATCGACGGTTCCGTGCGGCGCAACTCGAAGGCCCGTCTGATCCGCGACGGAGTGGTGGTGACCGACACCTCGATCGCCTCCCTGCGGCGCGAGAAGGACGACGTCACGGAGGTCCGCGAGGGCTACGAGTGCGGCATGACGCTGACCAACTACTCCGACATCAAGGTCGACGACGTGATCGAGACCTACGAGATGGTGGAGAAGCCGCGCGACTGACGCGTCAGGGGCCCCGGTGGATGTCCTCCACCGGGGCCTTGGCGCACTAGGGTGGGGGCGTTTCGTGACCCGCCGAGAAGGAGGCCCGTGATGGGTAACCCGCGTTACATCAAGGTCGCCGAGCAGATCAAGGTGATCGTGGCGGAGCTGCTCGAGCGGAGGATCAAGGATCCCCGGCTCGGGTTCGTGACGCTCACCGACGTCCGGCTCACCGGCGACGGCCGGGAGGCGACCGTCTTCTACACCGTGATGGGCGACGAGCAGGCCCGCACCGACAGCGCCGCGGCGCTCGAGTCGGCGCGGGGGCTGATCCGCTCGCAGGTGGGCAAGCAACTCGGGATGAAGTTCACCCCGACCATCGCGTTCGTGCTCGACTCGGTCCCCGAATCGGCCGCCGCGATCGAGGACGTGCTGGCCCGGGCTCGCGCCGCCGACGAGGCGGTGGCCGCCCAGGCCGCCGAGGCGTCCTATGCCGGCGAGGCGGATCCGTACCGCAAGCCGGACGACCCGGAGGCCTGAGCGCCCCGATCGGCTCCGTCAAACACCAGCGCCCACGAGCTATCGTGGGCGCTGGTTCGCTTGTGGGGGCTTGCATTTCGCGCCTAGAATGCTAGCATTCAAGTATGCGAGCAAATGAGGACGAGGACCCCAAGGTCCAGTTCAACGTGTACCTGCCGAAGTCGCTGGTCACGGCGTTGAAGCACCGGGCCATCGACGAGGGGCTGAGCATGTCGGCGTTCGTCGAGCGGCTCGCCCGTGACTACCTCAAGGAGCAGTGATGATCATCAGTAGGCCCGTGCAGTACACCAGCCGGGTGGGTGAGTACCGCGCGTTGTTGCGGGCGCTCGGCCTGGTCGAGTTGCCGACCGAGGCCGAAACCGGTGGGTCCGATGTCTGGACGGTGTTCCAGGCCGGGTCGGGACGGGTGGCGCTGCACGCCGTGGACGCCGGCGACCCGCTCGACGGCGGCGCGGCGCTGGGCTTCGAGACCGACGAGCTGGACGCCGTGGCCGGCCGCCTCGCCCAGGCGTCCGGGGTGGAGGTGCGCCGCTTCGCGCGCTCGGACGGCAAGGCGATCGAGGCGGTGGCGGCCGACGGTCAACACCTGTTCCTGCTGGCCCCGACCCCCGGCCAGGTCACGGCCGAGGTGGCCGAACTGGCCGCCCTGGCGCTGTGGGTGACCCCCGACGTCGCGGGCGCGGCTTACGTGCTGAACGGGCTCGGGTTGCGCGGCACGGTCGCCAGCGACGGTGGGGGCTGGTACCAGGCGTCCGCCGACGGTGGCGGGCTGGCCGCCGCGCACGACGGGACCGAGGCCTCGGCGCAACTGTCGTTCGAGTACGACGGCGACGTGCAGGCGCTGCAGGGCCGGCTCGAGGCCCATGGCATCGGCTGCGCACTGGTGGACGAGTCCTACGGACGCACGCTGCTGGTGGACCGCCCCGACGGCGGCGACCCGCTGTGGGTGAACGAGCGGCAGACCGATCTATACGGCTACGTGGCCCTGAACGCCTGACAGCGCGGGGCGGGGTGGGTCAGCGGGACGCCGCTGCCGCGCCCACCCCGAGCGCGACGTCGGCCAGGGCGTCGGCGTGGGCCTGGGCCGAGTCGATCAGCGGCAGCGGGCTCTCCTCGGGGCCGACCAGTAGGCCGATCTCGGTGCAGGCCAGCACCACCGCCTGAGCGGCCAGGTCGTCGATGGCGCGAAGGTAGTCGCGGCGGGAGGCGTCCGTCACCACGCCCTGGGTGAGTTCGTCGAAGACCTCGAACGCCCCCTACCGGTAGTGATCCGTCCGGAATGGTGCCTAGGGTGAGCGACGTGAGCACGAGACGGGAGGACGGCATGACCCAGTACCGCGTGGAGGAGTTGACCGCGGCGACCTGGCCGGCGTTCGAGGCGCTGGTGCGCAAGCACAACGGCATTTTCGGCGGGTGCTGGTGCCTGTGGTTCCACGAGCAGCCCGGGACGGGTACCCAGGACGGCAACTGCGCGGCCAAGAAGGACCTCGTCGAGGACGGCGTCGCGCACCACGCCCTGGTGATGGAGGGTGACGCCGCGGTCGGCTGGTGCGAGTACGGCAGCCCCGCCGAGCTGCCGAACATCTATCACCACAAGGAGTACGACGCCAGCGGCATCGAGCCTACGAGGTACCGGATCACCTGCTTCTTCGTGGACCGCGACCACCGGCGACACGGCGTCGCCGAACTGGCGCTGGGCGGGGCACTGGATGCCATCGCCCGGGCCGGCGGCGGCAGCGTCGAAGGGTTCCCACGGCACGATCTGGACGGCCGCAAGCTGTCGGCGTCCTTCCTGTTCAACGGCACCTTGCACATGTTCGAGCGGGCCGGTTTCAGTCGGGTCCGCGACCTGGGCACGTTGCGTACCATCGTCCGGCGTGAGGTGGCCCCCGCCTGAGTCACTACCCTGAGCGGGTGAATGACAGCGGCATCCTGGTCGTCGACAAACCGCAGGGCTGGACGTCCCATCAGGTCGTCGGCCGATGCCGCCGGCTGCTCGGCACCCGCAAGGTCGGCCACGCCGGCACCCTCGACCCGATGGCGACCGGCGTCCTGGTCGTCGGCGTGAACCGGGCCACCCGGCTGCTCGGCCACCTGGCGCTCACCTCCAAGAGCTACACCGCCACGGTCCGGCTCGGCGTCGCCACCGTCACCGACGACGCCGAGGGCGAGGCCACCTCCACCGCGGGTGCCGCGGGGTTGGGTGACGACGCGATCGAGGCCGCGCTGGCGCCGCTGCGCGGCGACATCGTCCAGGTGCCCTCGACGGTGTCGGCGATCAAGATCGACGGCCAGCGGGCCTACGCCCGCGCCCGCCGTGGTGAAAACGTGCAGCTCGCCGGACGCCCCGTCACCGTCAGCCGCTTCGAGGTGCTCGGACGCCGTGACGCCACCGCCGACGGCGTCGCCGTGGTCGACCTCGACGTCGTCGTCGACTGCTCCTCAGGCACCTACATCAGGGCCCTGGCCCGCGACCTGGGAACGGCACTCGGCGTCGGCGGGCATCTGACCGCCCTGCGCCGGACGAAGGTCGGCGGGTTCGACCTGGTCGGTGCCCTGACGCCCGTGGCGCTGACGGCCGACCCGCCCAGGCGTCCGGCCCTGATCCCACTGGCCGAGGTGGCCCGGCGCAGCTTCGCCTGCCTCGAGCTGGACGCCGACGAGGCCCGCGATGTCGGCCACGGGCGGCCGCTGCGGCGTCCGGTGCCGGCCGAGGTGACCGCCCTGCTGCACGACGACGAGCTGCTCGCGCTCTACCGTCCCGAGGGGGAGCGCGCGGTCCCGGTGGCGGTGCTGGTCGGCTGAGTTCTCCCGCCCGGAAGACGCTTGTCAGGCGTCCGCAGGTGGTGCAGGGTGTAGCCACACACCCCGGAGGTTGCCATGTCCGCCACCGAACAGACCGAAACCGGCAAGCCCAACGAACTGAAGCGGGTGATGGGGCCGGGCCTGCTGCTGCTGTTCATCGTGGGCGACATCCTCGGCACCGGCATCTACGCCCTGACCG
Organism: Micropruina sonneratiae; assembly: GCF_025972045.1. Taxonomy (GTDB): domain Bacteria; phylum Actinomycetota; class Actinomycetes; order Propionibacteriales; family Propionibacteriaceae; genus Micropruina; species Micropruina sonneratiae. The sequence goes on from NZ_JAPDHX010000001.1 coordinate 920,181, forward strand.
GCGTCGTGGCCAAAGAGGTGGGCGGGGTCGTCTGGCTGCCGTTCCTGATCGCCTTCGTGGTGGCCACCATCACCGCCTACAGCTACCTGGAGCTGGTCACCAAGTATCCGCGGGCCGCCGGTGCGGCGCTGTACACCCACCGAGCCTTCGGCATCCACTTCCTCACCTTCGTCGTCGCCTTCACCGTGATGACCTCGGGCATCACCTCGGCCTCGACCGCCGCCCGCGCCTTCGCCGAGAACCTGCAGAAGGGCTTCGGCATGGACGCCTCGGCGGCCCTCACGACGGTGATCGCGATCGGTTTCATGCTGCTGGTGGCCGCGGTCAACGTTCGCGGAGTCGGCGAGAGCGTCAAGGCGAACGTGGTGCTGACCTGCATCGAGCTGTCCGGCCTGCTGCTGGTCATCTTCGTGGCCGTCTTCGCCATGTCGCAGGGCAGGGCCGACTTCTCCCGGGTGACCGTCTTCGACACCCCCGAGGACAAGGGCGTCTTCATCGCAGTCACCACGGCGACCTCGCTCGCCTTCTTCGCCATGGTCGGGTTCGAGGATTCGGTCAACATGGCCGAGGAGACCAAGGACCCGACCAGGATCTTCCCGCGGATCATGCTCACCGGGTTGAGCATCACCGGGCTGATCTACGTACTGGTGTCCATCTCCGCGGTGGCCCTGGTGCCGCCGGGCGAGTTGTCTCAGGAGGGCGCCACCCCGCTGCTGCTGGTTGTCCAGACCGGCGCCCCGGACCTGCCGATCGCGGCCATCTTCCCGTTCATCTCGATGTTCGCGGTCGCCAACTCGGCCCTGATCAACATGCTGATGGCGTCGCGGCTGCTGTACGGCATGGCGAACGAGGGCGTGCTGCCTCCGGTCTTCGGCAAGGTGCTCAAGGGACGGCGGACGCCGTGGGTCGCGATCCTGTTCACCACCGCGCTGGCCGTCGGGCTGATCACCTTCGTCGGCCAGGTCTCCCAACTCGGCGGCACCACCGCGCTTCTGCTGCTCGGCGTCTTCGCCCTGGTCAACGTGGCCGTGCTGGTGCTGCGCAAGGACACCGTCGAGCACGACCACTTCACCGCCCCGAGCTGGCTGCCGATCGTCGGCGCGTTGAGCTGCGCCTATCTGGTCGGGCCGTGGACCGGCCGCTCCCTCGAGCAGTACTGGATCGCCGCGGTGCTGCTGGCGATCGGCGTCGGCCTGAGCCTGGTGATGTTCCTGGTGAACAAGCGGCAGCACCGTCCGATGAGGTTCGAGCACCCCGACGACGACCTCGGGTCGCGCGGCCCGCTCAACTGAGCCCGCACGACCGAATTCCCCAGCGCCGGGCAGTGCCGCTGGCGAGGCGTGTGTTCACACTGCGGACCGGAGCCACCACAAGGCTGTCGACTAAATACGTTATGCGCGTGTACTCAAATAAATCTCCCCGCACGTTGCCCCTGACGACCCGAAATCGGACCGCCGGGCCCTGCCTGCGGTGTTGCTCGCCGCGGTTGCGCTGCTGGCCACCGCCTGCAGCGCCGGCACCCCCGCGGCCTCCACGCCCGCCGGTCCGACGGTCGAGGTCGAGAACGCCAAGCCGACCCTGAAGCAGGTCGAGGAAGAGGGCACCACCTCGATGCAGGAGGACCTCGAGGTGGCCCGCGCCTCGGTCACGGTGCCGCAGAACCCGGCCAAGGTGGTCACCTTCGACATCGCCACCCTCGACACGCTGGACGCCATCGGCGCCGGTGACAGCGTGGTGGGCATCCCCACCATCGGCCTGCCCGACTACCTCTCCACGTACGCCGACCTGCCCAAGGTCGGCACCCTGTTCGAGCCCGACTTCGAGGCCGTCAGCGCGCTGGCGCCCGACCTGATCGTCACGGCGGCCCGCAGCACCGGCCAGTACGACGAACTGGCGCGCATCGGCACCACGATCGACCTGACCGCCAAGTACGCCGGCACCTTCGACCCCGACGCCGGGCTGGTCCGCGCCGAGCAGCTCGGCACCATCTTCGACAAGGCCGACGAGGTCACCAAACTGGCCGACGCCATCAAGGCCAAGCAGCAGGCGCTGCAGGCCTCGGCCAAGGACGCCGGCACCGCGCTGGTGCTGTCGGTCTCCGGCGGCGAGTACGGCGCGTTCGGTGAAGGCTCCCGGTTCGGCTACTTCTTCGACACCCTCGGCTTCACCCCGGCGGTCCCGGCCGCCGAGCTGCCGGGCGCGGAGGGTTCCTCGCACGGCGACACCGTCTCGAACGAGTTCATCCTGAAGGCCAACCCCGACTGGATCATCGCGTTCGATCGCGGCGCCGCCACCGGTGAGCCGGCCAGCGCCGAGGAGACCCTGAGCAACGAGCTGGTGGCGAAGACGACCGCGGGCAAGGAGCAGCAGATCATCTACCTGCCCGCGCCCGAGCTCTACATCGTGATCAACGGCGTCACCGCCATCGATCGGGTGCTCGACTCGGTGCAGTCCGTGCTGGACAAGTGAGCCGGCGCTGAAGCGTCCCACCCTGCTGATCGTCGCGGGGGTCGTGCTGGTCACGGCCCTCGCGACGGCGTCCGTGCTGGTCGGTGTCGCCGAACTCGACCGTTTCGTGCTGCTCGCCAGCCGGCTGCCGCGCACCGCCGCCCTGGTCCTGACCGGGGCGGCGATGGCTGTCACCGGCCTGATCATGCAGCTGCTGACGCGCAACCGGTTCGTCGAACCGACCACCACCGGCGCCGGGGACGCCGCCAGCTTCGTCCTGCTGATGCTGCTGCTGACCACTCCGGGGCTGCCGCTGGCCGGCAAGGCCGCGGTGGCCACCCTGGGCGCGCTGGTCGGCGTGTTCGGCTTCCTCGCGCTGGCGCGGCGCATCCCCGTCCGCTCCAGCGTGCTGGTGCCGGTGATCGGCATCATGTACGGCGGCGTGATCGGCGCCGTGACCACCTTCATCGCCTACCGCACCGAACTGCTGCAGGAGCTGCTCAGTTGGAGCGTCGGCGACTTCTCTGGCATCCTGCGTGGCCGCTACGAGATGCTCTACCTCGCCGCCGCTGCCGCGCTGGTGGCCTGGGTCGCCGCCGACCGGTTCACCGTCGCAGCCCTCGGCGAGGACACCGCGCGCGGGCTGGGCCTGGACAGCCGCGGCGTCCTGCTGCTGGGGGTCACCATCGTCGCTGTCGTCACCGGCATCGTGTCGGTGACCACCGGGCTGGTGCCGTTCCTGGGCCTGGTGGTGCCCAACCTGGTCAGCCGGATGATCGGCGACCACATGCGTAGGGCGGTGCCACTGGTCGCCCTGCTCGGGGCCGCCCTGGTGCTGGGTTGTGACCTGATCGGACGCCTCGTCCGGTTCCCGTTCGAGATCCCGATCTCGATCGTGATGGGCATCGTGGGCGGCGTGACCTTCCTGTGGCTGCTGCTCGGTCCCGCCTCGCAGCCGGGGCGCGCGTCACGTCCGGCCGCCCGGCCGGTTCCGGTGGGCCGACGCCGTGGCTGAGCACACCCGCGCCGGAGCCGGCACCCGTCCCATTGCTTCGGGCGCCGCGTCAGGCACCACCTCCGCCCGGCGCCGTCCGGCCTTCGGTCCGGGCGCCCGGATCGCCCTGCTCGCAGTCGTGGCGGCAGGGGTGCTCGCGCTCTACCTGTTCCAGGACCTGCCGGCCCGGTGGCAGTACCCGCTCGACCTGCGCGGCCGCACCCTCGCCGGCATGCTGCTGGTCGCGGTCGCCGTCGGCGTCTCGACCGTGCTGTTCCAGACCATCACCGCCAACCGCATCCTGACCCCCGGGATCATGGGGTTCGACGCGGTGTTCATGGCCATCCAGGTGTTCACCGTGTTCGCGCTCGGGCCGGTGGTGCTGGTCGCGACGCCGCCGCTGGTGTCGTGGGGGGTCGAACTGGTGCTGATGTCCGGCTTCGTGGTCGGGCTGTACTGGTGGCTGTTCATGGGCCGCCGGCTCGACCTGCACGTGATCGTGCTGGCCGGACTGGTGCTCGGCACGGTGTTCCGTTCGATCACCGCCTTCCTGCAGCGGCTACTCGACCCCGACACGTTCGCGATCGTGCAGGACCTCGCGTTCGCGAGCTTCACCTCCGTCGACCGCACCCTGCTGCTGCCCACCGCCGTGCTGGTGCTGGCGGCGCTGGCCAGCCTGTGGCCGATCCGGCACGACCTCGACGTGCTCGGCCTGGGCGAGGCGCCCGCGATCGGGCTCGGGGTGGAGCACCGCCGGGTCGTGATGCACGTGATCGTCGTGGTCGCGGTCCTGGTGGGAGCGTCCACCGCGCTGGTCGGGCCGGTGATGTTCTTCGGCCTGCTGGTCGCCAACGTCGCCTACACGATGGTGGGTCACCGGCACTCGCGCAGCCTGCCCGCGGCCGTGCTGATCGGGCTGATCGCCCTGGTGGGCGGGCAGTGGTTCCTCGACCGGGTGCTCGGCTTCGCCACCGAGCTGCCGGTCGTGATCGAATTCCTCGGCGGGGTCGTGTTCATCGCCCTCGTGCTGGCCGGAAGGGCACGGTGATCCGATGATCCAGACTGATTCGCTGACCAAGCGGCACGGTGACATCGTGGCGGTCGACGACGTCACGATCGAGCTCGGAGACGGGCTGACCGCAATCATCGGGCCCAACGGCGCCGGCAAGTCGACCCTGCTGTGCTCCATCGGCCGGCTGATCCGCGCCGATGCCGGACGCGTCGTGGTCGGCGGTCTCGACGTCGCCACCACCCGCTCGCGCGACCTGGCCCGCCGGCTGGCCGTCCTGCGCCAGGAGAACCACCTGCCGATCCGGCTCAGCGTCGAGGAGCTGGTCGGCTTCGGTCGCTTCCCGCACGGCGGCAACGGTCGCAGCGTGCACGACCGCGCCCGGATCGAGAACGCCCTCGATCTGCTGGGCCTCGAACCGGTGCGCGGACGCTTCCTCGACGAACTGTCCGGCGGGCAGCGGCAGCGCGCCTTCGTGGCGATGGCGCTGGCCCAGGACACCGACTACCTGCTGCTCGACGAGCCGCTGAACAACCTCGACCCCCGGCACGCCGTCGAGCTGATGCGGCTGCTCACCCGGCTGGTGACTCAGCGTGACCTACGGATCGTGGTGGTGCTGCACGACCTCAACGTCGCCGCCCGCTACGCCGACGAGGTGGTGGCGATGCGTGAGGGCCGGGTGGTCGCCCAGGGCAGCGTCGAGCAGGTGATCACCGTCGAGCAGCTCAGCGACCTGTTCGAGACCCCGGCCCGGGTGGCCGAGGTGGAGGGCCGCCGGATCGTGCTGTGGGAGTAGTTCTGCGCAGTCCCGGACGCTGCGGCGTCCGCTCCTGACAGGCAGGCCCGAACACCCGGACCGCTCTGATAGGAGGCGACATGCCCAACGAGGAGATCGACGCCAAGCTGGCTGCGAACTTCGCCCGTGCCATCGACTTCGCCGCGGTCGGTTCGACCGTGACCGAACTCGGCGGCTCCGTCTACGACGACGACGGCTGGATCCGGTGGTGCGGCAGTGACTACCGCATCTTCAAGTGGCGGGGCTTCGACGCCCGCGACGAGCTGCTCAAGGAGCTCACCCTGAACCTGCGCGAGCTGAACGCCAAGCTCGGCCAGGGCCGGATCGGGTGATCACCACCACCACCGCACCCCCGGCCGGGCTCGCGTCCCGGCCGGGGGCGCCCGGCCCGGCGCCGACATCCGCACCGCCGATCGACCATGTCTGGGTCGGCCGCGGCCTCACCCTGGCGCACCGCGCCCTCGACATCGTCACCACCGCCGACCCGGACGCCGCCGCCGAGCTGGGCGCGAGCACCGGCAAGGTGATCGCCGAGACGGCGATCCTGCTGCGCGCCCTGCCCAGGGAGCATCGCGGGCCGCAGTGGCGGGCGCTCGCCGACCGGGTGGCCGCGCTGGCCCGGGATCCGCGCACGCTGCTCGCCCTGGCCCTGCACGCCTCGGCGTCGTTCGAACTGGCCGTGCCCTACCTGGTCCTGCGCGAACACTCCCGGTCGGAGGCAATCGATGCCCTGCTGCGTGCCTGCTTCGAGGCCTCGGCCGCGCAGGGCCGCGAACTGCTGCCGCACCGTGGGCTGGAGCGGCTGTGGCTGCTCGGCATGCTCGACGGCGACCCGACGATCGACCCGGCCGACCTGGCCGGCACCGTGCTCGCGCACGAACTCGACGTGCTGCACGGCACCCGCGACGATCACTACGCGTTCACCCACGCGCTGTTCTACGCCACCGATTTCGGGCGCTGCCCGGGCGCCGTGCCCACGACGCTGGTGCCCGGCCTGGTGGCGCAGGCACGCTCGGCACTGGCCGGCGCCCTCGATGACGACGACTATGACCTGGCCGGAGAGCTGCTGCTCACCTGGCCGCTGCTGGGAGTGCCGGCCGGGCCGGTCGAAGCCACCGCACTGCGGGTGCTGGCCGAGGTGGCCGAGCAGGTCGGCACGCTGCCGTCGCTGACCCTCGCCCTGCCGCAGCCCGAGGGTGCCGCTGTCGCTGCCGCGGACGCCGCGGTGCTCAGCACCTACCACACCGGCTTCGTGTTCACCGTGCTGGCCGCGCTCGCCGGCCGGGTGCCGTGGGCGGCTCCCGAGGCGTCCCGCCGTGAACCCTTGGACGGCGGCGCGGCCGCAGGGCCGACGCTCGACTGGCCCGACGACGGCCGGCGTCCGGGCTGGCTGGCGGTGCCCGCCGCGACTTTCGCGATGGGTGCTCTGCCGCTGGAGGCCCGGCTGCGCCGGCTCGCGCGGGCCGGCCGGGCGTCCGACCTGGCGCAGCTGCTGTGCCGCCGCGGCGTGCCGTCGACGCCGGCGACCAGGCAGGCGCTGCACCTGCTGCAGCGCCTCAGCCTGCTTTGACCGCGATCGGCGGGGTCAGCTCGGGCGTTTCTCGGGGGTGCTCTGCGCGGTCAGCGCCGGGTCACGCACCACCACGTCGCCCAGTGCCTCGTCGATCGCGGCCAGCACCTCGGCCGACAGCCTCACCCCGGACGCCTGCGCGTTGCCCGTGACCTGCTCAGGCCTCGACGCGCCGACGATGGCGCAGGCGACGTTGTCGTTGGCCAGCACCCAGGCGATCGCCAGTTGCGCCATCGTGATGCCGAGATCGGACGCGATCGGCTGCAGCCGTTGCACCCGTTCGAGGATCGTGTCGTCCATGAACCGGCTGATCGTCCGCTGGCCGCCCTTGGTGTCGGTGGCCCGGGAGCCCTCGGGGGCCGCCTCGCCCGGCAGGTACTTGCCGGTCAGCACGCCCTGCGCGATCGGCGACCACACCACCTGGGACATGCCGAGCTCCTTCGAGGCGGGCACCACCTCGTCCTCGATCACCCGCCACAGCATCGAGTACTGCGGCTGGTTCGACACCAGGGCGAAGCCGAGCTGCTTCGCCAGTTGCTGCCCGGCGCGCAGCTGGTCGGCCGACCATTCGCTGACCCCGATGTAGAGCGCCTTGCCGGCCCGGACGACGTCGGCGAAGGCCTGCATGGTCTCCTCCAACGGAGTCTCCACGTCGAAGCGGTGCGCCTGGTACACGTCCACGTAGTCGGTCCGCAGCCGGGTCAGCGAGCCGTTGATCGACTCCATGATGTGCTTGCGGGACAGTCCCGAGTCGTTGTGGCCGCCCGGGCCGGTCGGCCAGAACACCTTGGTCATGATCTCGATCGACTCGCGGCGCTGACCGGCCAGCGCCTCACCCAGCACCGTCTCGGCCTTGGTGTTGGCGTAGACGTCGGCGGTGTCGAAGGTGGTGATGCCTGCGTCCAGCGCGGCCCGCACGCAGGCCAGCGCCGCCTCGTTCTCGACCTGCGACCCGTGGGTCAGCCAGTTGCCGTAGGTGATCTCGGAGATCTTCAGCCCCGAGCTGCCCAGATGACGAAACTCCATGCGCACCATCCAACCACTCCGGCGTCCCGCTGCTCCGGGGGTTGCGGGGGACGGACTAGGGTGGCTCCTCGTGAGCGGAACCGTGGTCGTGATCGGCAACTTCGACGGCGTCCATCCGGGCCATGTGGAGGTGTTGAGCGAGGCCAGGACCCGGCGTCCGGAGTTGCCGCTGGTGGTGGTCACGTTCTGGCCGCACCCCGTTCGGGTGCTGCGTCCCGAGCAGGCGCCGATGCTGCTGACCGGGCTGGCCGACCGGATCGCGCTTCTCGAGGCCGCCGGGGCCGACCGGGTCGAGGTGATCGACTTCACCCCCGAGTTCGCCCAACTCAGTCCCGAGCAGTTCGTCGACCGGGTGCTGTGGCCGCTCGACCCCGAACTGATCGTGGTGGGCGACAACTTCCGCTTCGGGCACCGCGCCGCGGGCAACGTCGAGACGCTGCGTGAGTTGGGCCGGGGCCGGTTCGAGGTCGAGGGGCTGCGGCTCGTCCGCTACGGCGACGAGGAGACCTGCTCGACGGTGATCAGGGAGGCGCTGGCGCGCGGCGACGTCGCGCACGCCGCCGAGCACCTCGGCCGTGCCTTCCGGTTCACCGGGGTGGTCGCGCACGGCGACCACCGCGGCCGCGAGCTCGGCTACCCGACGGCGAACCTGCCGGTGCCCGACGAGCTGGCGTGTCCCGCCGACGGCGTCTACGCGGGCTGGCTCACCCGGCTCGACGGACGCGACGCGCACGGCCTGCTGCTCGGGGCCGGCAGCGGCGCGCCGCGCTGGCCGGCGGCGATCTCGGTGGGCACGAACCCGACCTTCGACGGCGTCCAGCGCCGGGTCGAGTCCTACGTGCTCGGCCGCACCGACCTGGAGCTGTACGACGCGCCGATCGCGGTGGAGTTCGTGGCGCGGATCCGCGGCATGGTGCGGTTCGACGGTATCGACGCGCTGATCGAGCAGATGGACGACGACGTCCGCCGCACCCACGAGATCCTCGGCGCCTGACCGTCCGCCTTCCGCCGCTCGCCCAACTACCGAGCGCCACCGCCAAGCTTCGCGAGCGCTCGGTAGTTAGGCGAGCCGGGGGGGAGGGGGTGCGGGCTATTGCGCAGCGTCGGGCGGAAGCGCACAGTTGACCCATGGCCTGGCTGGTCGCGCTCCTCGTCGTCACCGCGCTCGTCGCGGTCGCGGTGGTGCTGCCGAAGGGTTCCCGTCGGCAATCAACGGCGCAGGTCGTGCCGGCCGACTACAGCCCCGCCCCGCTCAACACGCTCGGCCTCGCCAGGGGCGATGCCGAGGAACTGTGGGAGGTCGGACGCCGGGTCGAGGAGGAGTTCGGCCTGGCCCCGGTGCAGATCCTGCTGAACCGGCTCGGCAACGTGGTCCGTCGCAACGTTCCGTTGCGCGCCGTGCGTCCGGGCCCGTCGCGGGGGCTGGCGCGGATCTGCTTCGCCGACGGCACCACCCTGCAGGTGCGCGGACGCCAGGCCGGCGACCTGGGCCACCTGGCCGTGACCACCCTCACTCAGAAGGTATGGGTGTCGGACTTCCACGCCGAGCACAGCAACGTGGTGCTCAACCTCGACTGGAACCGCGGCCGGGTCAGCGTGCTGGCCGTCGGCCTCGACCAGGCCGACTGAATTCCCTGGTCAGCCCGGCTTCGGCGACCTCCTCAGAGCAGCCGCAGCGACTTGCGGTAGATCGCGTCCATCTCCTCGCGGGAGTGGGTGTTCCCGAGCCCGTCGACGTACTGGTACGTGGTCAGCTTGTGGTCGCCGGTGGGGGTGTAGTCGAGCGAGATGTACATCGGGATCGCCGCAGCGTTCTGCGGGTCGACCCGCAGGAAGATCTCGTCGAAGCCCAGCTCGATGGCCTGCTGCTCGAGGAACCGGGTCAGTTCCCGCGCCGCGCCCTGGCGACGCGACTCCGGATAGACCCACAGGCTCTTGAGCTCCGGCTGCAGCAGGTTGTCCTCGCGGCAGTCCAGCACGCTGGTACCCAGCTGGGTGTCGCCGCGCAGGGCGATCGCGAAGAAGTAGTTGCCCTGCTGCTGGTGCTCGAAATGGCCCTGCGCATACCGCGCGTTCGGATGCGGCTCCCGGCGTGCCAACGAGGCGAGGTCGTCCTCTGTGCACAGTCGCACCACGATGGGCTCCGTCATAGATTTCCTCCACGGTTCAGGTGTCGTGTCGGTGGCCGCCGGGCCGGATCGAACGACTCATTGTGTCAGACGCTGGCTAGCCTACGACCCCCGCAACCCACGGGAGCCTCAGCCGAGCTCCTTGAGCTGGCCGATCACGTCCCCGACGGCCTGCTGTGCGCTGCCGTACAGCATCGAGGTGTTGTCGGCGTAGAACAGCGCGTTCTCGATCCCGGAGTAGCCGGCGCCGCGGCCTCGCTTGATCACGATGCAGTTGCGGGCCTTGTCGGCGTCCAGGATCGGCATGCCGTAGATCGGCGACGACTTGTCGGTGCGCGCCACCGGGTTCACCACGTCGTTGGCGCCGATCACCAGCGCCACGTCCGACTGCGGGAACTCGGCGTTGATCTCGTCGAGGTCGAAGATCTTCTCGTACGGGACGCCGGCCTCGGCGAGCAGCACGTTCATGTGGCCGGGCATCCGGCCGGCCACCGGGTGGATCGCGAACGACACCTCGACCCCGGCGTCCTCGAGCAGCTTGGCCATCTCCCACACCTTGTGCTGGGCGCCGGCCACGGCCATCCCGTAGCCGGGGATGATGATGACCTTCTCGGAGTAGCGCATCAGCGCGGCCGCGTCGGTGGCCGACATCTCCTTCATGCTGCCCTCGATCGCGCCACCGGCCTGCGCCTCGCCGCTGATCGGGGTGAACAGGACGCCGAGGATGGGCCGGTTCATCGCCTTGGCCATCAGCTGGGTGAGCAGGGTGCCGGAGGCGCCCACGACGATGCCGGCGATGATCAGGGTCGGGTTGCCCAGCACGTAGCCCTCGAAGCCGACCGCGAGGCCGGTGAAGGCGTTCAGCAGCGAGATCACCACCGGCATGTCGGCGCCGCCGATCGGCATCGTCACGATCGCGCCCAGGGCGAGCGACAGGACGAAGAACAGCACCAGCAGCCACGGGTTGGCCGAGCCGGTGCCCATCGACGACAGCACGATCACGACACCGAGCGCGATGGTGAGTAGCGCCAGCACGATGTTGATGAGGTTCTGGGCCGGTAGCCGGATCGCCTTCTTCATCACGCCCTGCAGCTTCAGGAACGCAACCACCGAACCGCTGAACGCGACCGAGCCGATGAGCGAGCCCAGCACCGCCAGGGTGCCCACCACCGGCCCGTGCACCTCGGCGCGGGCGAACTCGACCGCGGCGATCAGGGCTGCGGCACCGCCGCCCATGCCGTTGTAGATGGCGACCATCTGCGGCATGTCGGTCATCTTGACGACGCGTCCGGCCCACCAGGCGACACCGCCGCCCAGCACGATGGCGACCAGGATCAGGGCCAGGTTCTGCATGCCGGGCACCAGGAAGGTGACCAGCGTGGCCAGCACCATGCCGACCCCGGCCCAGGCGATGCCGCTGCGCGCCTTGACCGGCGACGACATCGCCTTCAGGCCGAGGATGAACAGCACGGCGACCAGCAGGTACACCCCGTTGACAAGCCACTCCACGGTGATCAGGCCTCCTGCTCGCCGGCGGGGAGCTTCTTCTTCTTGGGTGCGAACATCGCCAACATCCGTTCCGTCACCACGTAGCCGCCCGCGGCGTTCGCGGCGCCCAGCAGCACCGCCAGGAAGCCGAGCACGATCTCCAGCGGCGTCTCGGCGTGACCGAGCGCGTACATGGCGCCGACCAGCACCACGCCGTGCACGAAGTTCGAGCCGGACATCAGCGGGGTGTGCAGGATCACCGGCACCCGCGAGATCACCTCGTAGCCGACGAATGCGGCCAGCATGAAGATGTACAGGTAGAGCAGGTCGGTCATGGCGTCACGCGTCCCCTCGTCCCGCCTGCGGCTGGTCGCCCGGCGGTTGTTCCGGCGATGGTTGTCCGAGCCCCAGCACCCGTGCCACCAGCGGGCTGGCCACGGCGCCGTCCAGGGTCAGCGCGGTGCCGGCGATCACCTCGTCGGTGAGGTCGATGGCGAGGCTGCCGTCGGTCACCATCGGGGCGGTGAAGTTGTAGAGGTTCTTGGCGAACATCTCCGAGGTGTGCACCGGCATCCGGCTGGGCAGGTTGACCGGTCCGACGATGTGTGCCGGCCCGACCCGGACCTCCGAGCCCGCCACCGTCCCGTACACGTTGCCGCCCTGTTCGGCGGCCATGTCGACGACGACGGCACCGGGCCGCATCGCGTTGACCATCATCTCGCTGACGATCCGGGGGGCCCGCTTGCCGGGCACCGCGGCCGTGGTGATCAGCACGTCGCACTGGGCGATCGCCTTGCCGAGCTTGGCCTCCTGGGCGCCCTTCTCGGCCTCGGTCAACTCACGGGCGTAGCCGCCCTCGCCGACGGCGGCGACCCCGGTGTCGACGAACTTCGCGCCCAGCGACTCGATCTGTTCCCGGGTCTCGGGGCGGACGTCGTAGCCCTCGACGATCGCGCCCAGCCGCTTCGCCGTCGCGATCGCCTGCAGCCCGGCCACCCCGGCCCCGATCACCAGCACCCGGGCCGGGCGGACCGTGCCGGCGGCGTAGGTGAGCATCGGGAAGAACTTCGGGCAGCGGGCGGCGGCGATCAGCGCGCACTGGTAACCGGACGCCGCGCCCTGGCTGGACAGGATGTCCATCGACTGGGCGCGAGAGATGCGCGGCAGGAGCTCCATGGCGAACGAGTCCACACCGCCGGCGGCGAGCGCCCGGACTCGTTCGGCGTCCGCGAAGGGGGCCAGCGTGCCGATCAGGATGGTGCCCCGGCGCAGGGCCGCCAGGGCCTCGGGAGCCGGCGGGCCGATCGTCCACACCACGTCGGAGCCGGCTATCACCTCCTCGGTGGTGGCCGCCCAGGTGACCTCGCCGAGGTCGAACTCGGTGAGGTGGGCGCGGTCGGTGGCTCCGCGCTGGATCAGCAGGGTAGCCCCCAGCGACCGCAGTTTGTTCGCCACGTCCGGCACGATCGGGGTGCGCCGTTCGGCGGGGTCGGCGCTGACCGGTATGCCGAGCACGAAGCCCATGGCTCTCCTTCTGATGGCTGTACGCCCCCCATCCAACCGCGCCGGGGCCGCGCTGTCAGACGAACCCGCCGATGTCCGCAGGACGGACGGTTCCGGCTCGGGACGCGGCCCGCGCGCCGCTGCCCCCGGCGCAGGCGGCGGGGGAGCCGGGCGGGCTGCACTAGGCTGCTGCGGTGGATTATCGCGTCGCTGACCTGAACCTGGCCGACTTCGGGCGGAAAGAGATCGAACTTGCCGAGCACGAGATGCCGGGCCTGATGGCCATGCGGGAGCGGTACGCCGACAGCAAGCCCCTGGCCGGGGCCCGGATCGCCGGTTCGCTGCACATGACCGTGCAGACAGCGGTGCTGATCGAGACCCTGGTGGCGCTGGGGGCCGAGGTGCGCTGGGCGTCCTGCAACATCTTCTCCACCCAGGACCACGCCGCCGCCGCGGTCGTCGTCGGCCCGGACGGCACCCCCGAGGACCCGCAGGGCGTCCCGGTGTTCGCCTGGAAGGGCGAGACGCTGCCCGAGTACTGGGCGTGCACCGAGCAGATCCTGGACTGGGGCGAGCGGCGTCCGAACATGATCCTGGACGACGGCGGCGACGCCACCCTGCTGGTGCACAAGGGCGTCGAGTTCGCCAAGGCCGGTGCGGTGCCGCAGGCGGGCCCGGGTGACTCGGCAGAGTACGCGGTGGTGCTGCAGCAGTTGCGGGCGTCCGCCCTGGACTGGGTGGCGATCTCGAACGAACTGCGCGGCGTCACCGAGGAGACCACGACCGGTGTGCACCGGCTGTACGAGATGGCCAGGCAGGGGTCGCTGCTGTTCCCGGCGATCAACGTCAACGACTCGGTCACCAAGAGCAAGTTCGACAACAAGTACGGCATCCGGCACTCGCTGATCGACGGCATCAACCGCGGCACCGACGTGCTGATCGGCGGCAAGACCGCCGTGGTCTGCGGCTACGGCGACGTCGGCAAGGGTGCCGCGGAGGCGCTGTCGGGCCAGGGCGCCCGGGTGATCGTCACCGAGATCGACCCGATCTGCGCGCTGCAGGCGGCGATGGACGGCTACCAGGTGGCGGTGCTGGACGACGTGCTCGACGTGGCGGACATCATCATCACCTGCACCGGCAACCGCGACGTGGTGAGCGCCGAGCAGATGGCGAAGATGAAGCACCTGGCGATCGTCGGCAACATCGGCCATTTCGACAACGAGATCGACATGGCCGGCCTGGAGTCCTACCCGGGTGTGCAGCGCACGGTCATCAAGCCGCAGGTCGACCGCTGGACGTTCCCCGACGGCCACTCGATCCTGGTGCTCTCGGAGGGCCGGCTGCTGAACCTGGGCAACGCCACCGGGCATCCGTCGTTCGTGATGAGCAACTCATTCACCAACCAGGTGCTGGCCCAGATCGAGCTGTTCACCAAGCCGGAGGAGTACCCGGTCGGGGTGTACGTGCTGCCCAAGGAACTCGACGAAGAGGTGGCCCGGCTGCACCTGGCCGCGCTGGGCGCTCGGCTCACCACCCTCACCCCGGTTCAGGCCGAGTACCTGGGTGTGGAGGCCGCGGGTCCGTTCAAGGCCGCGGCCTATCGCTACTGACCCTACGGGCTCCGGTCGATCGCGTTTCGAGACCAGGGCCCCGCCGGGAGTTTGCCGTTCTCATCAACGGCGACAGCTTTCGCGAACCGTTACTGCTTTCGTGTTACAACGCGAAAGCAGTCGACCGGAGGTGAAAGTAGTGGGCGCTGGTGAGAACGGTCAGCCTTGCGAGCGCCGTCCCAGGGCGGCGTCGATGGACGCCGCCAGCGCGACGGCAGCCACGTAGACGACCAGATCCCGGGCGTCGAAGCCGCTTCCGAACACCAGAGCGGCGGGACGGAAGACCGCCGCCCAGGCGCGGGGCAGCCCGGTGAGCTGAAACACCTCGATCGCGACGCAGAACGTGCCCGCGATCACCGCCACCCGGGCCGGACGCCACCGCGGCAGCAGCGTGACGGCCAGGGCGTAGATCAGCACCGCGTACAGGGCGTCGCCGGCGATGTCGGTGGCCACGCTGCTGGGCAGGGCCAGGTGCACCGCGAGTCCGGCGGCCACCGTGACCACGGACGCCAGGGCAGCGCGCCCACGCCGCCCGGACGCCGGGGTCGCCTCGCCTGCCATGCCGGCCAGGCTAGCCGGGACCGATCCTTCGTCCTCCCGTGCCTGCCCCGGGCTCGATGTCATCTCCGACGGGGCCACCCGTACTGCGAAGCTCACTCGGCAGGCAGCACCCAACCGCGCGAGCGGGGGAAGTCCACCTCGACCACGTCACCGACGGCGAGGATGTCGGAGGGGTCCGGGTCGCTGTCGATCGCCACGATCGGCCCGGCGGCGGTGTCCACCTCGTACTCGACATGCTCGCCGTAGAACACCGAGCGCAGCACCCGGCCGTGGTTGCCCTCGACCGTTTCTGCGCCCGCCGGGGCCTGCACGAGCCGACTGACCTTCACCGACTCAGGGCGCACCAGCACCACGTGGCCGGACGCCGCCGCGACGCCGGGCGCGGCCGGGATGGTCCGCTCGCCGCCCAGCACCTCGACGATCGCGTTGCCGTCCGACGCCGACTGCAGCGTGCACTCCAGGAAGTTCGCCGAACCGATGAAGTCGGCCACGAACACGGTCGCCGGATGCCGGTAGATGTCCTCCGGCGTCCCGATCTGCTCGATCCGGCCGTGGTTCATCACCACGATCCGGTCCGACAGGCTCATCGCCTCATCCTGGTCGTGGGTGACGTACAGGGCCGTGATGCCGAGCCGCTGCTGCAGGCTGCGGATCTCGGTGCGCATCTGCACCCGCAGCTTGGCGTCCAGGTTCGACAGCGGCTCGTCGAACAGCAGCACCTTGGGCCGCATCACCATCGCCCGGGCCAGTGCCACCCGCTGCTGCTGGCCGCCCGACAGCTGGCTGGGTGCCCGATTGACGAACCGGACCAGATCCATCGAGGTCAGCGCGGCCTCGACCTGCTCGGCGATCTCTGCCCTGGGCAGCTTCTTCAGCTTCAGCCCGTAGGCCACGTTGTCGGCGACGCTCATGTGCGGGAACAGGGCGTAGCTCTGGAACACCATCGACATCGGCCGCTTGTCGGGGGTGAGCCGGGTCATGTCGTCGCCGTCGAGGGTGATCTGCCCGGACGTCGGGGTCTCGAAGCCGGCCACCATCCGCAGCGTGGTGGTCTTGCCGCAGCCCGAGGGGCCGAGCAGGGTGACGAACTCACCGGCCTCGGTGTCGAGGTCGATGTGGTCGACGGCCAGGGTGGCCCCTTCGCGGGAGTCGAACTGCTTGACCAGCTGGCGAAGGCTGATCCGGCCGAACTCCGCGGTGGCGTCGGTGCTGGTCAGGGCGGTGTCGGTGGCGGTCACTGGGCTGCTCCTACGGAGTTGCGGCCCGCGGGGTTGCCGCGGACGATCAGGCTGAGAAGACCCATCACAGTGACCACGATGGCCAGCAGCAGGGTGCAGAAGGCGAAGGCGTTGCCGAAGCGTCCGGCGTCCACCTCGGCGAGGATCTGCTTGGTCATGATCCGGGTCTCGGGAGTGGTGATGAAGATGATCGGCGACAGGGTGGTCATCGATCGGGCGAAGGCGTAGATCAACCCGGACAGGAACGCCGGCCGGATCAGCGGCAGGGTGATGGTGCGGAACGTCGTCACGCCGGTCGCTCCCAGCGAGGCGGACGCCTCGTCGATGGAGGGGTCGATCTGGCGCAGCGCCGCGATGCCGGCGCGCTGGCCCGAGGGCAACGATCGGATCGTGTACACCATGACGATCGCGGCCGCGCCGCCGAGGATGGCGGCGCCGCCGCCGAGCGCCGGCAGGAACATCCGGTTGCCGATGATCAGTGGCTGGTTGAACGCGATCGCGTAGCCGATGCCGACGACGGTGCCCGGCACGGCGAGGCCGAGCATGCCGAGGAAGTCCAGCCAGGCCGACCCGTGACGCAGCCGTCGCACCACCAGCCAGGCGATGACCATGCCGAGCAGGCCGGCGATCGGGGTGGCGATCAGGGCCAGCACGGTGGTGTCGATGATGGCCTCGTTGCCGATGCCCGACAGCACGTACCTGAAGTTGTCCAGCGTGAACTCGTTGTTGACGCCGAGGATCTTGACGAAGGCGCCGATCAGCACCGTGGCGTAGATGCCGACGATCACCAGACCGACCAGGCCGGCGAACACCAGCAGCGGGACGCGTCCCGACGGGTTGGTCAGCAGTCTGCGCTGGCCGGCCGGCTTGCCCGTGACGCTGATCGTCGACTTGCGGCTGACCCAGTACTGCTGGATGACGAACACCAGCACGGCGGGCAGCAGCAGGATCAGCGAGTAGGCAGAACCGGCCGCCGTGTCGTACTCGCCGGTGATGGCGATGAACGCCCGGGACGCCAGCACGGTGAAGTCGCCGCCGATGACCAGGGGGTTGGCCAGGTCGGCGATGGCCTCGACGAACAGCAGCAGGAAGGACGCCGCGAAGCCCGGCACCAGCATCGGGATGATGACCTTCCAGAAGGTCTGCCATTTCGAGCCGCCGAGGTTCTCCGAGGCTTCCTCGAGCGCCGGGTCGAGGTTTTCGAGCATGCCCTTGAAGGTCATGTAGGCGACCGGGAAGAACGACAGCACCAGCACCAAAGTCAGCCCGGGCAGGCCGTAGATGTTGGTCTGGGCGCCGAAGATGCCGTAGGTGATGATGCCTCGGCGTCCGAGCAGGGTGATGATCGCGGTGGCCACGGCGAACGGCGGCGACACCACAGGCAGCAGGCAGATCAAGTGGAAGATCTTCTTGCCTCGGAAGTCGACCATCACCTGGATGTAGGCCAGGACGAACCCCAGCAGCGTGCCCAGGGCCCCGACCACGGTGCCCAGGACCAGGGTGTTGGCCACAATGCCGCGGTTCACCGCCGAGGTGAACATCGAGGTGACGACCTCCCAGCCCGACTGGCTGAAGGCCTGGGCGAAGATCATTCCCAGCGGGTAGACGATCATCAACCCCAGCAGCAGCACCACGACGCTCACCACGACCACGGTCGAGACGTCGACCCCGGCCCGGCCCGACGTCCGCCGTCGCTTGGCGGGCGTGGGCAGGGTCGCGGCCGACGGCTCGATCACGGCCGGCACGGTTCCAGCGCTCATCGCAGCGTCATTCCTTCGGCTGGGCGGCGATCTCGGCGTCGAACCGGGCGGTGAGTTCCTTCTTCGCCGCGGCCGCCTTGGCGAAGTCGTAGTCGACCAGCTTGATGTCGGACAGCGTCACCATCCGCGGGTCCGAGGCTGCCTCGGGGTTGGTGTGCACCTGATACGAGCCGACGGTCGGGCCGATGTTCTGCGCCTCGGCGGTCAGCGCCCAGTTCACGTACTGCTTGGCGGCGTCCATGTTCCTGGCGTTCTTGATCACCGCGACCCCGCCGACCTCGTAGCCGGTGCCCTCCTTCGGGAACGACACCTCCAGGTCGGTCATGCCCCGCTCCTTGTACAGCACGCAGTCGTGGCTGAAGACGAGGC
Organism: Micropruina sonneratiae; assembly: GCF_025972045.1. Classification (GTDB taxonomy): domain Bacteria; phylum Actinomycetota; class Actinomycetes; order Propionibacteriales; family Propionibacteriaceae; genus Micropruina; species Micropruina sonneratiae. Next base: position 938,682 of record NZ_JAPDHX010000001.1, read on the forward strand.
CGACGGCGACCTCGCCGCGGCCGGCGACCTGGCCGGGGGCGGTGCCCGACTTGGTGTACTGCAGCACGTTGGAGTGCATCTTCTTCATGTAGTCGAGGCCGGCGTCCTCGCTGCCGAGGCGGGTGACCTGCGTCCACAGGGTGGTGAAGGCGGTGCCCGACGTGGAGGGATGGGCGGTAGAGACCTGCGACTTCAGCTTCGGGTCGAGCAGGTCCTCCCACGAGTCGGGGACGTCGAGGCCCAGCTCGTCCAGCACCTTGGTGTTGCTGCAGAAGCCGAGCGCACCCACGTACACACCGGCCCAGTAGCCGTTCGGGTCCTTGTACTTGTCGGGGATCTTGGCGGCCTCCTCGGGCACGAACTTCTCGATCAGGTCCTGCTCGACGGCGGCACCGAAGCCGTCGGCGGGGCCGCCGTGCCACACGTCGAACTCGGGCGACGCCTTGGCGGCGCCGAGGCGGGCCACGGTCTCACCGGAACTGAGCCGGACGAAGCTGGTCGGAATGCCTGTCTTGGCCTGGAACGCTTTGGTCCACGCGTCACAGACCTCCTCCATGGCGCCGCAGGCGACGGTCAGCTTGTCGCTGCCGCCCTGCTGGCCCTCCTCGACGGCGCAGCCGGCCAGGCCCAGGGAAAGGGCGGCCGCGGCTGCGGCGATCCTGATCGTGCGGGTTCGCTTCATGTGTGTCTCCTTCGTCACCCGGGGCAGCACTGCCCCTCCTCCGGCACCCTAGGGCGGGCCCCAGCCGTGGTCGGTCACGGTTCGGACGCAGATGGTCACCGTTGTGTGACGTTGTGACGAGCCGGGACGCCGTGGCCGGCGGACAGCACCGGCCCGTGACGTCAGCGGGGGACCAGCCGGTAGCCGCGGCCGTGGTCGCTGAGGATGTGCCGGGGGTTGTGCGGATCGTCGCCGAGCTTGCCGCGCAGCCGGTAGACGGCGGTCCGCACGGCGTGTCGCCCGCCGCGCTGGCCGGACGCCTGGCCGAGCGCCCCGCTCAGGTCGGCCCAGCCGACGGTGCGCCCGGGCTGCTCGGCGAGCGTCCACAACAGCTTGAACTCCGACGGCGACAGGTGCAGGTCGCGGCCGCCGCTGAGCGCGCGCGAACGGGCGGCGTCCAGGTGGAGCTCGCCCACGGTGCGTTCGGTGCCGGACGCAGTGGCCGGCCCCGCGGCGGCGCGGCGCAGCACCGCGCCGATCCGCAGCACCAGTTCGCGCGGGCTGAACGGCTTCACCACGTAGTCGTCGGCGCCCGCCTCCAGTCCCCGGACGCGGTCGCCGTCGGCGCCCAGCGCGGTGAGCAGGATGATCGGCAGGTCGGACGCCTCACGCACCCTGCGGCACAGTTCCACGCCCGACATCGGGCCGGGCAGCATCACGTCGAGCACCACCAGCGCCAGCGGTTCGGCGCCCACCAGCTGCCAGGCGCTCTCGGCGTCCGACGCGGTGCGCACCTCGTACCCGGCAGCCTCGAGCGCGAACGTCAGCAACTCGAGCATCCGCGGCTCGTCGTCGACGATCAGGATCCGCCGGCCCACGCTCATGGTGCCTCCACCCCTTCCCGGCCGGCACCGTCGCCGCCGCCGGCCCGTAGTGGCAGGAAGGTGAGAATAGCGGTGCCCTTGGAGCTGATCGTGTCGACCAGGCAGCGGCCGCCGTGCAGTTCGATGATCCGTTTGGTGATCAGCATGCCGAGACCGTGCCCGGTGGCGGACTTGCCCTCCAGCGTGCGCCTGAACAGGTCCCGCTTCTGCTCGCCGGTCATCCCGCCACCGTCGTCGCTGACCACGATCAGGACACCGTCCTCCATCGTGCGGACGCTGACCGTGACGTGCGCGTCGTCGCCAGCGTGCCGCAGCGCGTTGGTGACGAGGTTGATCAGGGCCTGGCGCAGCAGGCCGCTGTCGGCGTACACCCGCGGGGGAGCGCCCCGGGCCGACAGGGTGATCCGGCCCGGGTGCAGCCGTCGCAGGTCGCTCACCACGTCGAACGCCAGCCGGCGGACGTTGACGCTGCTCAGGTGCAGGGTGAACAGCTCGGCGTCGATGCGGGCATCGGCGAGCAGGTCCTCGGCCAGTTGCACCATCTCTCCACTCTTCACCCCGATCGTGTCCACCAGAGCCCGCTGCCGTTGGGTGAGCTCACCGGTGGCGCCGTCCTCGAGAAGTTCGCAGGCGCCGGCGATCAGCGCCAGCGGCGTCCTGACCTCGTGGCTGAGCACGCTCACCCGGTCGGCGCGCTGCTGGGCGAACTCGCGCCAGCGCTGGTTCTCGACGCTGAGCGCGGCGGCCCTGCGGTGCTGGCGCAGCGCGACGACGCAGGCGAGCACGACGGCGAGCGCGAGTGCCGCCGTCGCCCAAGCCATGGGGCCAGTCAACCTCACCGACGCCGGACGGCGGAACTTCCGTGCATGCAGGGCGGGCCCGCTTGAGCGCCGACGGCACGCTTCGGGAGCGACGCTGGTCGTGGCTGAGTTGTGGCGCCGCAGCAGTGCGCGTCACCGGGGAAGGCGTGCCGACCAGTTCCCGGACATCGCTGGCCAAGCCGGGATGACGGTTCCGTGGGGCGCCGCAGGATCCCCGTCATCCCGCCGAACGCCGGGATCTCCGGACCCGAACCGGGCCCAGCCATCGCCTGCGGTGCGTCGTCGATGCGGCGATCCGGCTGGCGCTTCCGGTGTTTGTCGTCCTCGAACTCGCCAGGCCCATCGCCGCTGACCGTGTCGTGACAGCACGGATTTCGGCATCCCCGATGCCTGCGGTAAACTCCGTTGTTGGCGTCAGGACGCCCGCGGACTCGAAAGAGCAGCCCAGCGATCTTCCCAGGAAATCGTGCCAACGGCAGGGTTGCGCCGCGCAACGGGAAACCGAGAGGAGAGCAGCAACCTTCATGGACGCTGATCTGAAGAAGAAGACCATCGAAGAATTCGCCACCAAGCCGGGTGACACGGGTTCGCCGGACGTGCAGATCGCACTGCTCACCCGCCGGATCGCCCACCTGACCGAGCATCTGAAGGTGCACAAGGGCGATCACCACAGCCGTCGTGGGCTGATGCTGCTGGTCGGCCAGCGCCGCCGGTTGCTCAACTACGTCGCCAAGCAGGACGTCGAGCACTACCGCGAACTGATCGCGCGTCTCGGCCTGCGTCGCTGAACTCAGCAGGGGAGTGGCTGGTGCCACTCCCCTGACAGCTTTCCCGGCCGGTTCGGGGTCTCGGAGAATCGAGCCCGGCCCAGCCGGCCGCCACAACTGAACAGATTTCCACCACCGTCCACCGCGCGAGGTCACGTGAATCGTCGGTCCTCGGTAGTGGCTCTCGGGTCGCAAGCCCCGCGGGCCTCGATCGAAGACCGGGTTCAAGCGCCGATGCCGGCCGTTTCGCCGCAGCGGTGGGACAACCCGAAAGGAGGTCCCCGTGGAGGGACCCGATCTGCAGTACACCGAAGCCGTCATCGACAACGGCTCGCACGGTAAGCGCGTCGTCCGTTTCGAGTCGGGCCTGCTGGCCCGCCAGGCGAACGGTTCGGCCAGCGTCTATCTGGACGGCGACACCATGCTGCTGTCCGCCACCACGGCGTCCAACAACCCCCGCGACGGCGTCGACTTCTTCCCGCTGACCGTCGACGTCGAGGAGCGGATGTACGCCGCGGGCCGCATCCCCGGCTCGTTCTTCCGTCGTGAGGGACGCCCCGGCGAGGCCGCCATCCTGGCCTGCCGGCTCACCGACCGTCCGCTGCGCCCCTGCTTCGTGAAGGGCCTGCGCAACGAGATCCAGGTCGTCATCACCGTGATGGCGCTCAACCCCGAGGTGCTCTACGACGTGCTGGCGATCAACGCCGGCTCGGCGTCGACCACGCTCGCCGGCCTGCCGTTCACCGGCCCGGTCGGCGGCGTCCGCGTCGCTCTGATCGGCAACGACTGGGTCGGCTTCCCGACCGTCACCCAGCTCGAGGACGCCACCTTCGACATGGTCGTGGCCGGCCGGGTGCTGCCCGACGGTGACGTGGCCATCATGATGGTCGAGGCCGAGTCGACCGAGCAGACCTGGGATCTGGTCCGCTCCGGCCGCACCGCCCCCACCGAGGAGGTCGTGGCCGCCGGTCTCGAGGCCGCCAAGCCGTTCATCAAGGCGCTGTGCGACGCGCAGTCCGAGCTGGCCGCCAAGCTGCCCAAGACCGTGGAGAGCCTGCCGCTGTTCCTCGACTACCAGACCGACGTCTTCGACGCAGTCGCCGCCGCCGGCACCGAGCGGCTCGGCCAGGTCATGTCGATCGTCGGCAAGCACGAGCGTGAGGTGTCCACCGAGAACCTGCTCGCCGACCTGCACGCCGAGCTCGACGGCCAGTTCGCCGGCCGCGAGAAGGAGATCACCGGCGCCTACCGGGCGCTGACCAAGAAGGTCGTGCGCCGCAAGACGCTGACCGAAGAGGTCCGCATCGACGGCCGCGGGCTGCGCGACATCCGGACACTGTCCGCCGAGGTCGGCGTCCTGCCGCGGGTGCACGGTTCGGCGCTGTTCATGCGCGGCGAGACCCAGATCCTGGGCGTCACCACGCTGAACATGCTCGACATGGAGCAGAAGATCGACTCGCTGGCGCCCGAGACCACCAAGCGCTACATGCACAACTACAACTTCCCGCCCTACTCCACCGGTGAGACCGGCCGGGTCGGGTCGCCGAAGCGGCGTGAGATCGGCCACGGAGCGCTCGCCGAGCGTGCCCTGGTGCCGGTGCTGCCCAAGCGCGAGGAGTTCCCCTACGCGATCCGTCAGGTGTCCGAGGCGCTCGGCTCCAACGGCTCGACGTCGATGGGTTCGGTGTGCGCGTCCACCCTGTCGCTGCTGAACGCGGGCGTCCCGCTGAAGGCGCCGGTCGCCGGCATCGCGATGGGCCTGATGAGCGAGGAGATCGACGGCCAGATGCGCTACGTCGCGCTGACCGACATCCTCGGCGCCGAGGACGCGCTGGGCGACATGGACTTCAAGGTCGCCGGCACCCGTGACTTCGTCACCGCCCTGCAGCTCGACACCAAGCTCGACGGCATCCCCGCCGACGTGCTCGGCTCCGCGCTGCTGCAGGCCCGCGAGGCCCGGCACACCCTGCTCGACGTGATGGGTGAGGCGATCGACGTCCCTGACGAGATGTCGCCGTTCGCGCCGCGGATCATCAGCATCAAGATCCCGGTCGACAAGATCGGTGAGGTCATCGGCCCCAAGGGCAAGATGATCAACCAGATCCAGGACGACACCGGCGCCAACATCTCCATCGAGGACGACGGCACCATCTACATCGGCGCCGACAACGGCGAGTCCGCCGACGCGGCCCGGTCGATGATCAACGCCATCGCCAACCCGACGATGCCCGAGCGGGGCGAGCGCTACCTCGGCACGGTCGTCAAGGTGATGAACTTCGGCGCCTTCGTGTCGTTGCTGCCCGGCAAGGACGGACTGCTGCACGTGACCAAGCTGCGCGCCCTCAACGGCGGCCAGCGGGTCGAGAACGTCGAGGACGTCGTCAGCGTCGGCCAGAAGATCCAGGTCGAGATCTCCGACATCGACGATCGCGGCAAGCTGTCGCTGATCCCGGTGGTCGAGGAGACCGTCGAGGCCTGATCCGCCCGATCACCACGAACCCCCGTCACCTGTGTGGTGGCGGGGGTTCGCTGCGTCCGGCGCCGCCCGGGTCTGTGCGGACGGCCGGGGCGACCAGCCTGCGGCGTCGGCACGGGTCGCGGCTGGGGCTGGGCTAGCATCGCCCAACGTGACCGACGACATCACGGTTTTCTCAGGTTCGGCCCATCGCGAGTTCGCGGACGAGGTGTGCGAGCTGCTCGGCATCGATCTCGCACCCTCGGTCACCACCAGGTTCAGCAACGACTGCCTGCAGGTGCACCTGGACGGCAACTGCCGCAAGCGGGACGTGTTCATCATCCAGCCGCTGGTCCCGCCGGTGCAGGAGAACCTGGTCGAGTTGTTGTTGATGCTGGACGCCGCGCGCGGGGCCTCCGCCGGCCACCTGACCGTTGTGATGCCGCACTACGCCTACGCCCGCAGCGACAAGAAGGACGCCCCGCGGATCTCGATCGGGGCCCGGCTGGTGGCCGACCTGCTGCACAAGGCCGGCGCCCAGCGGGTCGTCACGATGGCGCTGCATTCGCCGCAGGTGCACGGCATGTTCGAGATGCCGGTCGACCACCTGAGCGCCAACCACGTGCTCGCCGAGCACTTCCGCACCAACGGCGACCTGTCGAACGCGGTGGTGGTCTCGCCCGACTTCGGCAACGTCAAGGAGGCCAGCCACTTCGCCCGGCTGCTCGACCTGCCGGTGGCGGCCGGTGCGAAGCGGCGGCTCTCCGACGACCGGGTGGTGATCGACTCGATCGTCGGTGACGTGGCGGGCAAGGACGTCATCGTGCTCGACGACGAGATCGCGACCGCCGGTTCGCTGGTGGAGCTGTTCGACAAGCTGCGCGAGCAGCGGGTCAACTCGATCACCGCCGCCTGTGTGCACGGCCTGTTCACCGGCCCGGCGGTCGAGCGGCTGAACGCGCAGGGCGATCTCAAGGAGATCGTCTGCACCAACACGGTGCCGCCGCGGATGGCCGAGGGGCTGGAGAAGCTCACCGTGCTGTCGGTGGCCCCGCTGTTCGCCGAGGCCGTCCGACGCATCCACAGCGGCGAGTCGATCTCGTCGCTGTTCGATGCGCCCTGACGACCCGCCTCCACACCGACCTACCGCTCGCCCAACTACCGAGCGCTCGCAAAGCTTCGCGAGCGCTCGGTAGTTGGGCGAGCGGCCAAAGGGGGACGGCGGGTGGCGGCCGCTCAGTAGGGTGGGGGATCCAGGTACCCAGGAGGAGTCGATGAAGGTAGCCGTGTTCGGGGCCCGCGGACGGATGGGCGCCGAGGTGGTCAGGGCCGTCGAGGCCGCAGACGGGCTGGAACTCGTGGCGGCGGTGGACGCCGGCGACGACCGGTCGGCGGTCGAGGCCGCAGAGGTCGTGGTCGACTTCACCCACCCGGACGCCGTGATGGACAACATCGAGTGGTGTACGACTCGCGGAATCCACGTCGTGGTCGGCACGACCGGGTTCACCGACGAGCGGCTGGCGAAGGCCGAAGAACTGGCCGAGGCCGGCGGTGTCGGGGTGCTGGTCGCGTCCAACTTCTCCATCGGCGCGGTGCTGATGATGCACTTCAGCGCCCAGGCGGCGCGGTTCTTCGAATCGGTCGAGGTGATCGAGCTGCACCACCCGAACAAGGCCGACGCCCCCTCGGGTACGTCGTCGACCACCGCGGGCAGGATCGCCGCGGCCCGGGCGGAGGGCGGACTGGGCCCGGTGCCGGACGCCACCGCGCAGTCGCTGCCGGGCGCCCGCGGGGCGGACGTCAACGGCATCCACGTGCACAGCGTCCGGTTGCGCGGGCTGATCGCCCACCAGGAGGTGCTGTTCGGCGGCGAGGGCGAGACCCTGACGATCAGGCACGACTCGCTCGACCGGGTGTCCTTCATGCCGGGCGTGATCGCCGGGGTCCGGGCGGTGCCTGGGCTGGCGGGCCTCACGGTGGGCATCGAGTCCGTCCTCGGGCTGAGCTGAGCACACCATGAAGCGCTTCAGGTGGGTGTTCATCGTCGTGGCGGTGGTGGTGCTGGTTCTGGTGGCGGCCGAGTTCGGCGTCCGGGCGCTGGTGCAGTCCCAGGCCAGGCAGGCCGTCGCCGGCCTGGAGGACATCACCCTCGAGCAGCCCACGCTCGACCTCGGCGGGCCTTCTGTGTTGCTGGCGCTGGTGCAGGGCCGCTTCGTCGACGTGTCGGGGACGGCGTCCGCGGCCGAGGTGCCGTTCGAGGAGCACACGGTGCCGGTGCGGGCGATCAGCTACCGGGCGTCCGACATCCGGCTGGTCAGCACCAGCGAGGCCGTGATCGGCACGCTCGGGCTCACCGGAACGCTGCCCTGGAAGGGGTTGAGCGAGATCGCCGGGCTGCCGATGGCCGACGGCGGCGACGGCCGGGTGCTGGTGACCTACACCGTCGACCTGCTGGGTGAGAACGTGCTGCAGATCGGCATCTCCAGCGTCCCCGTCCTCGACGTCGGGGCGCAGCAGGTGGACCTCACCCAGTCCCGCATCGACGTGGCCGGCATCGAGCTCAGCGAAACGGTGTCGCAGCAGATCATCGACCGCGTGGTGAAACCCATCTCGCTGGCCGCCGACGAGCAGGTACAGGCGACCGGCATCGCCGTCGAGCCGGACGGCCTGGTCGTCGACCTGCTCGCCACCGAACTGCCGGTGCGCCGCTGAGGGAGGTCCGGCGCCATTGCCGTCACCCCTTGTCGGGGTGGATGATCGGCGCAGCCGCGCGGACGGAGGCGCCATGCAGTACGACTACGACCTGCTGGTGATCGGCAGCGGCCCGGGCGGACACCGGGCAGCCATCGCCGCGGCCAAGCTCGGACGGCGGGTCGCCATCGTCGACCGCCGGCAGATGCTCGGCGGGGTGTGCATCAACACCGGAACGATTCCGTCCAAGACGCTGCGCGAGGCTGTGCTGTACCTCACCGGCATGGCGCAGCGCGAGCTGTACGGGGCGTCCTACCGGGTCAAGGACGAGATCACCATCGCCGATCTCACCGCGCGGACCCAGCACGTGATCGGCCGCGAGACCCAGGTGATCCGCAATCAGCTGCTCCGCAACCACGTCGCCCTCTACACCGGTGACGCCTCGTTCATCGACCCGCACACCGTGCTGGTCGAGGGGACCGATCACCACACGGTGAGCGCCGGCAGGGTGGTCCTCGCCCCCGGCACCGAGCCGGCGCGTCCGGACAACATCGAGTTCGACGAGGTCAACGTCGTCGACTCCGACGGCATCCTCGATCTGCAGAAGGTGCCGGGCACCATGGTGGTCGTCGGCGCCGGGGTGATCGGCATCGAATACGCGTCGATGTTCGCCGCGCTGGGCACCCGGGTCACCGTCGTCGACTCCCGGCCCACGATGCTCGACTTCTGCGACGCCGAGATCGTCGAGTCGCTGCGCTTCCACCTGCGCGACCTGTCGGTCACCTTCCGGTTCGGCGAGACCGTGGAGAGGGTCGAGAAGAGCGAGCACGGCACCGTCACCACGCTCAAATCCGGCAAACGCATCCCCGCCGAGACCGTGATGTACTCGGCCGGACGCCAGGGCGCGACCCAGGCGCTCGGGCTCGAGAAGGCCGGACTCGAGGCGGACGCGCGGGGCCGGATCGCGGTCGACGAGCATTTCCGCACCACCCAGCACCACATTTATGCGGTCGGCGACGTGATCGGCTTTCCGGCGCTGGCCGCCACGTCGATGGAGCAGGGCCGGCTGGCGGCCATGCATGCGATGGGGGAGAAGCCCGGTCAGATCACCCCGCTGCAACCGATCGGCATCTACACGATCCCGGAGATCTCCTACGTGGGACGCAGTGAGGACGAGCTGACCGGCGAATCGGTGCCGTACGAGACCGGCCTGTCCCGCTACCGCGAACTGGCCCGCGGGCAGATCGTCGGCGACTCCTACGGCATGCTCAAGCTGCTCGTGCATTCCACCGAACGGACGCTGCTCGGCGTCCATGTCTTCGGCACCGGCGCCACCGACCTGGTGCACATCGGCCAGGCGGTGATGGGCTGCGGCGGCACCGTGGACTACCTGGTTGACACGGTGTTCAACTATCCGACCTTGTCGGAGGCGTACAAGGTGGCTGCCCTGGACGCCACCAACAAGCTGCGGGCGCTGCGCCGCTTCGACGTGGCGTAGTGGGTTCGCCGTCATCCCGGGCTTGCCCCGGGATCTCGGGAACAGAGGAGCGAGATCCCGGCGTTCGCCGGGATGACGAGGGCTGGTCGAGCCTATTGAGACCCCTGAGCCGTCAGCCGACCTCAAGCGGGTTGGGCACTTCCTCGCCGGGACGGACTGGGCCGGGCGGCGTTCCGTCGCCGAACGGACGCCCACCCAGCTCCTCGCGGCCGTGCGGGCTCAGCCACCCGGACAGGTCGGGCCCGTCGGGCACGATGCCCAGCGGGTTCAGGTCGGTGTGCACGATGTAGTAGTGCTGCTTGATCTGCACGAAGTCGACGGTGTCGCCGAACCCGGGCGTCTGGTAGAGGTCGCGGGCGTAGCCCCACAACGCAGGCAGCTCGGCCAGCTTCGACCGGTTGCATTTGAAGTGCCCGTGATAGACCGGATCGAACCGCGCCAGCGTGGTGAACAGCCGCACGTCCGCCTCGGTGATCGACTCACCCATCAGGTAGCGCTGCCCGGTGAGCCGTTCCTCGAGCCAGTCCAGCGCCGTCCACAGCCGCTGGTAGGCGCTGTCGTAGGCCTCCTGCGACCCCGCGAAGCCGCAGCGGTAGACGCCGTTGTTGACCTCGGTGTAGACCCGCTGCATCACCTCGCGCATCTCGTCGAGCCGGTCGGCCGGCCACAGGTCGGGGGCGCCGTCGCGGTGGAACGCGGTCCACTGGGTGGAGAAGTCCTCGGTGATCTGGGCGAAGTCGTTGGTGACCACCTTGCCGGACGCCACCTCGACGATCGCCGGCACCGTGATGCCGCGCGGGTAGTCGGGGAATCGCTTCAGGAAGGCGTCCTTGAGCTTGTGGATGCCCAGGACGGGGTCGACGCCGCCGGGGTCGAGGTCGAACGTCCACGAGTCGGCGTCGTGCGTGGGGCCGGGCATCCCGACCGACAGCGCGTCCTCCAGCCCCAGTAGCCGCCGCACGATCAGGGTCCGGTTCGCCCACGGGCAGGCCCGGGCCGCGATCAGCCGGTAGCGGCCCGCCTCGACCGGCCACTCGTCGTCCGCCGACGGCCGGGCGACGATCCGGTCGTTGATGTAGCGGGTGTCGCGGGTGAACTCCTGGCCCTTGGTCGAGTACACCCCACCCTTGCCGTGCTGGGAATCGTCGGTCATGCCTCCACCGTAGGCGGGCGGGCCACGTTGCGGCCACTGCGTGGGGGCTTCACCAGACCCGCAGCTCCTTCGCCTGCTCGGTGAGCTGGTCGCGGAAGGCCGGATGCGCGATGTCGATCAGGGCCCGAGCGCGCTCCCGCACCGACCGGCCCCGCAGCCTGGCTACACCGAACTCGGTCACCACGTGGTCGACGTCGTTCTTCCCCGTCGTGATCGGGGTGCCGGGCAGGTGTGTGGCGACGATCCTGCTGATCGTGTCGCCGCGCGCGGTGGCCGGCAGCACGATGATCGACTTGCCTCCCTTGGAGGCGTTCGCGGCCCGGACGAAGTCGACCTGCCCTCCCGGCCCGGAGAACGGACGCCGGCCCAGCGACTCCGAGGCGCACTGCCCGAAGAAGTCCACCGCCAGGGTGCCGTTGATCGAGTGCAGGTTGTCGTTGCGGCTGGCCACGAACGGGTTGTTGGTGTAGTCCACCGGGTGCATCTCCAGGTCGGCCCGGTGATCCATGAACTCGTACAGCCGCGCCGAGCCCAGCGCGAAGGTGGCGATCAGCTTGCCCGGATGGAAGTTCTTGCAGGCATTGGTGATCACCCCGGCCTCGACCAGCGCCAGGGTGCCGTCGCCGAGCATCTCGGTGTGCAGGCCCAGGTCGTTCTTGGTCATCAGCTGCTTCACCACGGCGTCCGGAATGCCGCCGATGCCGATCTGCAGCGTGGCGCCATCGGGGATCAGATCGGCGACGAAGCGGGCGATCCGCACCTGGGTGTCACCGATCGCCGAGGGCGGCAACTCCACCATCGGCGCGGTGCCGTCCACGACCGCGGCCACCTGGCTGAGATGGATGTGGCAGTTGCCCTCGGTGAACGGCAGCGCCTGGTTCACCTCGACGACCACGGCGCGGGCCCGTTCCACGGCCGCCAGCGTGTAGTCGGTGCTGACACCGAGCGCGAACCGTCCGTCCGGGCTCATCGGGGACACCTGGGCGAACACCACGTCGCACGGCATCAGCCCCTGCCGGATGAGGGTGGGCACCTCCGAGAAATGGGCCGGCACCCAGTCCACCCAGCCCTCCTCGGCTCCTGTCCGGGTGGCGGCACCCAGGAACGGCGAGGAGTGCCGCACGTGGCCGGCGTGGGCGGCAGCCAGATAGGCGTAGCGGCCCAGTCCGAGAAGCTGCGAGACGACCACGCCACGCAGCTGGTCGATCCGCTCCGACAGGGCGGTGAGCAGGGCGGGTGGTTCGCCCGCGGCGATCGGCACCACGATGGTGTCGCCGTCGCGGACGAGGTTGACGGCCTGGGCGGCGTCGGTGCGGAGCCGATCCAGGTCGGTTCGGAAAGACATCGTCGTCCTCCTTCGTAGGGGCCGTACCCCCGGCCCGGCGGGTCCCGGTTCAGCCCGAGATGTCAGTGTGCAGCCGCACCAGCTTGAGCCGGGTCGTGTCGTCGTCGCTGCCGACCTCCTGGTGGCCGCCGTCCGCGCCCCAGCCGGCCTCGGTGAGGAAGCGCCGCAGCACGTCGTCGGTGGACCGCACCCACCAGCTGGCCCGCACGAACCCGTCGGCGCGCAACGTGTCCACGCAGGCGTTCAACAACCGCGATCCGTGTCCCGAGCGCTGCGCCTGCGGGTCGACGGTGAACTCGGCGACCATGCCGTCGGCGCCGGGTTCGGCGTCGGGATCGTCGCTCGGACCGACCGCGGCGAAACCCACCACGCGCGAGTCGGCGACGGCCACCAGCACCCGGAACTGGGCCAGCGGCGGCCGCTGGATCGCACCCTGCCAGGACGCCGTCATCGACGCCAGGTCGACGGTGCCGAGCACCGAGTCGGCCACCTCGGACGGAAACTGCTGCGTCCAGCTGCGCCGCTGCACCGCCGCGATCTGCTCGGCTTCGACAGGCAGGGCGAGACGGACGGAGTCAGCGATCACCCGCTCATGCTAACCGTCGGCCATCACCGCCGGGCGGCTTCGGGCAGCGGCACCCATCCGGTCCGGGCGCCGGGCGGGCGGCGGCGTCCGGTCCCGGCAGGGGAGCCGCCCGGCGGGCCGTCCCGCTAGGGTTACGACGTGCGAGAGTCTCTACGAACCCCCCCGGCCCTGGCCAAGGACACGCTGCGGATCGTCCCGCTCGGCGGCCTGGGCGATGTGGGCCGCAACAGCACCAGCTTCGAACTCAACGGCCAGCTGCTGATGGTCGACTGCGGAGTGCTGTTCCCCTCCGACGACCACCCCGGCGTCGACCTGATCCTGCCCGGCCTGCACCTGCTCGAGGAGCGGTTCGACGACATCCAGGCGCTGGTGCTCACCCACGGCCACGAGGACCACATCGGTGCCGTGCCCTACCTGCTGCGCCGGCGTCCCGACATTCCGGTGATCGGTTCGCGCCTGACCCTGGCGCTGGTGCGCGAGAAGCTCAAGGAGCACCGGCTGCGCGACGTGCACCTCAAGGTGGTCAGCGAGGGTGCCCGCATCCGGGTCGGCGAGTTCGACTTGGAGTTCTTCGCCGTCAACCACTCCATCCCCGACGCCCTGGCGATCGCCATCCGTACCCCTGCGGGCCTGGTGCTGCACACCGGCGACTTCAAGATGGACCAGTTGCCGCTCGACAACCGGCTGACCGACCTGCGCGGCTTCGCCCGGCTCGGTGAAGAGGGCGTCGACCTGTTCATGGCCGACTCGACCAACGCCGAGTCGCCCGGCTTCACCACCCACGAGCGCGACATCGAGCCCGCCATGGAACGGGTGTTCTCCCAGGCCAAGCAGAAGTTGATCGTGGCCTGCTTCGCCTCGCACGTGCACCGCGTCCAGCAGGTGATGGACGCCGCGGTGCGGCACGGCCGCAAGGTCGTCTATATCGGCCGCTCGATGGTGCGCAACATGACCGTGGCCCAGGAACTCGGCTACCTGAAGGTGCCGAAGAACACGTTGATCGAGCTGCGCCAGCTGCAGGACTACCCAGACGACAAGGTCGTGATGATCTCCACCGGGTCGCAGGGCGAGCCGCTGTCGGCGCTGTCCCGGATCTCCAACCACGAGCATCCCGTGGTGCAGGCCGGTCCCGGCGACGTGGTGCTGCTGGCGTCCTCGCTGATCCCCGGCAACGAGAACTCGGTGTACCGGGTGATCAACGGGCTGGCCCGCAACGGCGTCACGGTCGTGCACAAGGCCAACGCGCTGGTGCACGTCTCTGGGCACGCCTCGGCGGGCGAGCTGCTGTACTGCTACAACCTGATCAAGCCGCGCAACGCGATGCCGGTGCACGGCGAGATCCGGCACCTGATCGCCAACGCCGACCTGGCGGTCAAGACCGGCGTACCGCGTAAGCGGGCGCTCGTCGTCGAGGACGGCGGCGTCGTCGACCTGGCCGACGGCAAGGCCGAGGTGGTCGGACGCCTCGACTGCGGCTACATCTTCGTCGACGGCTCGACGGTGGGCGAGATCGGCGACGCCGAGCTCAGTGATCGCAAGATCCTCGGCGCCGACGGCTTCATCAGCGTCGTGGTGGTGGTCAACCTGCACTCGATGAGCCTGGTGTCCGGCCCCGACATCCACGCCCGCGGCTTCACCGAGGACAACTCGATCTTCGACGAGGTCAAGGGTCAGGTCGCCCAGGCGATCACCGAGGCGATGGCCGACGGCTCCGAGGACGTCCGCAGCCTGCAGCAGGTGGTGCGCCGCACCGTCGGCCGCTGGGTCAACAACACCTACCGGCGGCGGCCGATGATCCTGCCGGTGGTCGTTTCTGCCTAGGCCGGCCGCCCACCCGCGCCGGCACCGTTCGCGCCCCGTCGGACCCCCGCGGTCAGAATCCTGCCGCCACGGACTCGACGAGCCGCCAGCCGGACTCCTGGGAACGAAGCACCACCAGGCCGGTGGGGGCGAGTTGCACCTCGGCCGCGTCCGGGACCCGCAGCGCGATCCAGCAGCGGATCGCCTCGCCGTGGCTCACCACCAGCGCGTTGCTGCCGGCTGCCACCACCGCGGCCAGGGCGGCGTCCATCCGGGCCAGGAACTCCGTCCCCGACTCGCCGCCGGGTATCCGTGCGTCCAGCTCACCCTGCAGCCAGCGCCCCTCGACGGCGAGGAAGTCCTCGGCCACAGCACTGACCGGGAGGCCTTCGAACTCGCCGGCGGTCACTTCGGCCAGGCCGTCCAACACGGTGACCGGCAGGCCGGTGGCGGTGGCGAACGCGTCCGCGGTCTCGCGCGCGCGGGCCAGCGGTGAGCTGACGATGAGGTCGAATCCGCGTCCCACCAGGCCGGACGCCGCCCGGCCGGCCTGGGCGTGACCGGCCTCGGTCAGTCCCTGGCCCGGTACGGCCGTGCTCAGGATTCCCGCGACGGATGCGATCGACTCGCCGTGCCGCAGCAGGCTGACCGTGGCGGTGTCGGTCGCCGACCGCGAGATGCCGGCCGAGGTCCGGGGGGCGTCCGGGCCGGCACAGCCGGTGACGAGGACGAGGCCGCCGAGCAGCACGGCGCGGCGTGACGGGCCAACGGCTCTCCGGCCCCGGTCGGGTGGTGTCACGGCGACAGGATAGGCAGGCGCCGACGTCGGCGGCACCGGTGTGGGCGGGTCGATGATTCCGCGGCGGGTGGCAGTTGTACCCATGCCTCGCCGGCGCTGTTGACGCGCCGGGGGCGGTGGTATTGGGTATCCGCTACGAGGGCGGGGTGTGGGGGCACCCCTGGCGGCAAAGAGGCTGCAAAATGCCCGGTCGCCACGCTCGAACGGGGGGAGGGTCCTGTGCGTCTCCATGTGTTCTTTGCCGCCGTAGTGGTGGTCATGGTCGCCGGCTGCAGCCAGCCGGCAGGCTCGACGGCGACGAGCCCGACAGGGCCCGCCGCGAGTGTCACGGCGTCCGCAACACCGCCGCTGGCGGAGGCGACCGGCCGCGCCGAGGTGATACTTCCGCAGGGGTCGGAGAGTCCGACGGCCTGCGATCCGGGGGAGTTCGCCGACAGCAGAGGGATCTGCCTGCCGTGCCAGGACTACGAGGGTTGCTTCACCAGCGCCACCGACATGTCCTACTTCTACAACGTCGGCATCGGGCTGATCGAGAACTACAGCCAGGACGCCTTCGGCAAGCGGCTCGACCCCGACAAGTGGTGGTACGTGCAGACCGGGGTGACCGGGCAGGAGCCCTGCACGAAGGCCGGAGGAGGCCTGGCGACGTACACCGACCGCTCCTACGAGTACTGTCCGGTCGATCGCGCGGTCTACGTCGGCGAACAGAGCATGTGGGCCTACTACTCCACACAAGGCGACGCAGCACCGATCGTCGGCCTGGCCCACGAGTGGGGGCATCATCTGCAGGAGCTGGCGGGCATCAGGACCAGGAGCGCGAGCCGGAGCGCCGACACCCTGGCGCAGGAGATCCAGGCGGATTGCGTGGCGGGTGCCTGGGCGGGCTGGGCCAGGACCAACCAGGTGCTGAACGAGTCCGACGACCTCGCCGACATCGCCGCACTGATGAAGGCGGTCGCCGACTACGGCCCCGAGCGCCAGCACGGTGACCTGACCGAACGCGTCCAGGCGTTCGACAACGGCCTGGCCAACGGCATCGTCGCGTGCAACGCCTACGTCGACTGGACGCCGCTGGTGACCGATGCGGGACCGGTGTCCGTGCTGCCCTGAGGGCGTCCGCTGCCGGCCCCGGCGCCCGCCCAAGGCGTCCGATTATGACTCCCAGTGGGCTCTCGGGTATTGTTGGACGGTCCCTGATGGGGCCGAAACCCAAGCAATCGAGGAGTTACCAGTGGCTGCCGTGTGTGACATCTGCGCCAAGGGCCCAGGCTTTGGCCACAACGTGCCCTGGTCGAAGAAGAAGACCAACCGTCGGTGGAACCCGAACATCCAGCGCGTCCGCGCCGTGGTCGGGGGAGCGCCGAAGCGGCTGAACGTCTGCACTTCGTGCCTGAAGTCCGGCAAGGTCACCCGCTGACCTGACCGGCACGCTGAGGACCCGCCACCGGCGGGTCCTTTTGCTGTGCCCCCAACACCGCAGCCGTCCGGGCCGGCGCCCGCGTCGTCCGCCCGCGTCCTGGGCCTCCCGCACCGCCCGGATGGCGGTTCTGGGTGGACGAGCCGGGCGTCGCCCACGTCGTCCGGGTGCGGAAGGTGGCGAACTTCCTGGTCGAGGACGCCCGGCTCGACCTGGACCCCGCCGCCGAGGCGGCGATCGGGCTGGCCGGGGGGACTGCTCCCGGCACCGAGCTCGTTCTGGAGCTGTTCCGTGCCCGGCACGGCGGGCTGTGGGTCGGCGGAACGTTCGTGGTGACCGACGCCACGGTGAAGTTCCACGCGAACGCACTCAATCGCCTGGTCCAATCGGGCAGCCTCGACGTCGTGCTGCGCTGAACGACATCGGTGCGGTCCACCACGTCCCCGCCTTCGGCACCGACATCGTCGTCCTCGACGTCGGCCACCAGCGGGCCAGGGCACGGATGTGGGGCGCCCAGCAGGTGGTGCGCATCCTCAACGGGATGCAGGACGCCGCGCGCTGAGTGGCCTGGCCCGCCCCTGTCGGTGGGCCCGGCTAGGGTTCCGACCATGGCGCAGTGGCAGACGCAGGCATTCCGCGAACTGCACACCCCGGTCGCCGACGTGTTGGGTGCGCGCACCGCGAAGGATCTCGAGAAGCTGCGCATCCGCACCGTGGGCGACCTGCTGCGGCACCTGCCGCGGCGCTACCTGTCCGGCACCGAGCTGACCGATCTGGCCACCATCGAGCAGGGCGAGCACGTGGCGGTGATGGCGAAGGTCAGCCGCACCCAGGTCGTGCACGGGGGCCGCAACCGGCCCAGCCGGCTCGAAGTCACCCTCACCGACGGCCAGGGCTACCTGGCGGTCACCTTCTTCGGCCGCGAACACCTGGTGGAGTACTGGCAACGCGAACTCGGCAAGGGCGTCCGCGGCATCTTCGTCGGCAAGGTGGGGCAGTTCCGCGACCAGCTCCAGCTGACCCACCCCGAGTTCGTCATGCTGGACGCCGCGGGCGCGATCGTCGGCTCGTCGGAGAAGAAGCAGCTGATCGCCACCATGAGCCGCACCGCCCTGGTCGGCATGTATCCGGCGACGGCGAAGCTGCCCACCTGGAAGGTCGCCGAATGCTGCCGGCTGGCGCTGGCCACCCTGAGCGGCGCCGACGACCCGTGGCCCGACTGGGTGCTGGACGCCGCCGACCTGATGCCGCTCGCCGACGCGTTCGCCGCCGTCCACCAGCCACGCTCACTCGCCGAGGCGGAGGCCGGCGCCCACCGGCTGCGTTTCGACGAGGCGTTCGCCACCCAGCTCACCATGGCCTACCGGCGCGCCGACGCCTCCACGCACACCGCGGTGCGGCGTCCGGTTCGTGCGGGCGGCCTGCTCGACGCGCTGGACGCCCGGCTGCCGTTCGCGCTCACCGACGGTCAGCGGGCGGTCGGCGACACCCTGTTCGCCGAACTCGACCGGCCGCGTCCGATGCAGCGGCTTTTGCAGGGTGAGGTCGGCTCGGGCAAGACGGTGGTGGCGCTGCGCGCCATGCTGGCGGTCGTGGACGCCGGGGGGCAGTGCGCCCTGCTGGCGCCCACCGAGGTGCTCGCCCAGCAGCACTACGCCACGATCCGGGCG
This sequence comes from Micropruina sonneratiae, assembly GCF_025972045.1. Taxonomy (GTDB): domain Bacteria; phylum Actinomycetota; class Actinomycetes; order Propionibacteriales; family Propionibacteriaceae; genus Micropruina; species Micropruina sonneratiae. Next base: position 957,229 of record NZ_JAPDHX010000001.1, read on the forward strand.
CTGATGGGCGACCTGGCCGGCGGGGGACTGCTGGGCGCCCCGGAGGGCTCCACCGACGTGGTGCTGCTGACCGGGTCGATGCCGGCGGCGGCCAGGCGCGAGGCGTTGCTGCGGGCGGCCTCGGGCGAGGCGGGCATCGTGGTCGGCACCCACGCGCTGCTCAACGAGAAGGTGCAGTTCGCCGACCTCGGCTTCGTCGTGATCGACGAGCAGCACCGCTTCGGCGTCGAGCAGCGCGGCGTCCTGACCGACAAGGCGTCCGCCCGGCCGCACGTGCTGGTGCTCACCGCCACCCCGATCCCACGGTCGGTGGCGATGACCATCTTCGGCGACCTGGACATCTCCACGCTGGCCGAGTTGCCGGCCGGGCGGCAGGTGATCGGCACCGTCGTGGTCGATGCGGCGCGGCGTCCGGCCTGGGTCGAGCGGGCGTGGCAGCGGGTCGCCGAAGAGGTCGCCCAGCACCGGCAGGCGTTCGTGGTGGTGCCCCGGATCAACTCCAGCGACGAGGGCACCGGGGTGGTCGACCTGGCCGACCAGTTGCGGGCCGGTCCGCTGGCCGGGGTGCGCGTGGGCGTCCTGCACGGCCAGTTGGCCGCCGACGCCAAGGAGTCCACGATGGCCGCGTTCGCCGCCGGTGAGCTCGACGTGCTGGTCGCCACCACCGTCATCGAGGTGGGCGTCGACGTGCCGAACGCCACCATGATGGTGATCTGGGACGCCGAACGGTTCGGCATCTCGCAGCTGCACCAGCTGCGCGGCCGGATCGGTCGGGGCGAGCATCCCGGGGTGTGCCTGCTGGTCTCCTCGGCGGTCGAGAACGACACCATCCGTGAACGGTTGGACGCCGTGGCGGCCACCAACGACGGCTTCGAACTGGCCGAGCTCGACCTGATCCAGCGCCGTGAGGGCGATGTGCTCGGGGCCGAACAGTCGGGGGCCCGCTCGAGCCTGCGTCTGCTGAGCGTGCTCGAGCACGCCGACGTCATCGCCCAGGCCAAGACGATCGCCGGACGGGCGGTCGAGCGCGACCCCGGCCGCACGACGCCCGGCTTCGTCGACGCCGTGCTGGCCACCGAGCAGTTGATGAGCGGGGACTTCCTCGAGTTGAGCTGACACCGGGGAGCTCTGGCACGATGAACCGGTGACGCTGATCGCCGCCGCAGACGGATCCGCCCTCGGCAACCCCGGCCCGGCCGGGTGGGGCTGGTACATCGACGAGAACCGCTGGGCCAGCGGCGGGTGGCCGCGCGGCACCAACAACATGGGCGAGCTGACCGCCGTGCTCGACCTGCTGCAACAGACGGCGGGCGTCGAGGAGGAGCTGCTGATCTACTGCGACTCGGTGTACGCCATCAACTCGATCACCAAGTGGATGCCCGGCTGGAAGCGCAAGGGGTGGCGCAAGGGCGACGGCAAGCCGGTGCTCAACGTGGACATCATGAAGGCGCTGGACGCCGCGATGCAGGGCCGGCGGGTCCGGTTCGAATGGGTCAAGGGACACTCCGGCCACGACCTCAACACCGAGGCCGACCGGCTCGCGAACGCCGCCGCCGTCGCGTTCAAACAGGGCCGCACGCCTGATGCCGGCCCGGGGTTCGGCAACTCGCCCTCCAGCGCGGCCACCGGGCGCTCGACGGAGAGTCCCGGGTACGCCGACCAGCCGGACCTGTTCGGCACACCCCCCGACGAGGCGTCCGACCTCGACCGGGTGGTGGAACTGGAGCGGTCGCTGCTCACCGACGAGGTGCGCACCGACCCCGCGGCGCTGGCGGCGCTGCTGCACGAGGACTGGTGCGAGGTCGGGCGGTCCGGCCGGCTCTGGAACCGTGACGAGATGTTGGCCGAACTGGGTCCGCTGGCCGAACCCGTCGAGTTGGAGCCGCTGTCGGCATCCCGGCTGGACGACGCCTCGATCCTGCTGGTGTGGCGGTCGCGCAGCCCGCATGGCACTGCGCTGCGCAGTTCGCTGTGGATGCGTGAGGGTGGCGACTGGCGGCAGCGCTACCACCAGGGCACCGACGAGAGCTGACCCGCCCCGGATCGCCGGCCCCGAGCCTGGGACGGGCAGCGCCCGCCAGGTCAGGACGCCGTGTCGAACTCGTCCGCCGGCTCGTCGCCGAAGGTGAACCGGCGTCCGTTGATCTCGTCGACGTTGATCCTGATGTGGTGGGTCTTCACCGTCGGTACCCACGAACGCAGCGGCAGGCCCTCCAGCCGGTCCAGTTCGTCGGTCTCCTCGACCGCATGCGCACGGCCCTTGGCGACGACACTCCAGCCTTCGCCGTTGGCCCACCCGTCCGCCTCGAAGGCGACGGTCGCGTTGGCGGTCAGCTGCAGCAGCTTGGTGCCTGCCGCCGTCTTGAACACGATGCTGCGACCGTCGAGGGTGAAGTTCACCGGAAAGATATCCGGCTGCCGGTCGATCACCGTCGCCAGCCGGCCCACGGTTGTGCCGCCCAGGGCCTCCCAGGCGTCGTCCTCGCTCAGCTTGCGGATGGGGCTGTCAGAAGTCATGCCCTATTCTGTCACTCCGGCGCCGCCCCACCGAGGGCGGCCACATCGGCTAGCGTCGTGGCCATGTCGCGCGTCATCGCCGGTAGCCGCAGGGGGCATCGACTTCTCGCCCCGCCCGGCGACCTCACCCGGCCCACCTCCGACCGGGTCCGGGAGGCCGCCTTCGGCGTGCTGGCGTCCGAACTTGGCCGGGTCGGCGAGCCCGAGTCGATGCTGGCCGGGCTTGCCTTCTTCGACCTCTACGCGGGCTCGGGGGCGGTGGCGATCGAGGCGGCCAGCCGCGGTGCCGCTCCGGTGGTGGCGGTCGAACAGGACCGCCGCGCACTGCAGGCCATCCGCCGCAACGTGGGCGAGACCGGCCTCGCCGTGCGGGTGGTGGGCGGCAGCGTCGAGAAGTACCTGGCCGGGACGCCGTCGCCGGTCGACCTGGCCTGGCTCGACCCGCCCTACCGGGTGCCCGGCGAAACCGTCGCCGCGGTCGTCCAGCGACTCACCGAGGGCTGGCTGACCGACCGGGCCGTGGTGGTCGTCGAGCGCTCCAGCCGGCGCGGCGAGTTCGACTGGCCCGCCCGGCTGGGCGATCGTTGGGAACGTCGCTACGGTGAGACGACGCTGTACTTCGCGACGGAAGGTGACCGATGAGGGCCGTCTGCCCCGGTTCGTTCGACCCGATCACGCACGGTCACGTGGACATCATCACCCGCGCGGCGGAACTGTTCGACGAGGTGATCGTCGCCGTCGGCCGCAACTCCGCCAAGAACTACCTGTTCGACACCGACGAACGCGTCGAACTGGCCGCTGCGGCGGTCGCGGGCGTGGCCGGCGTCCGGGTCGAGGTGCTGTCCGGCCTGCTGGTGGACTTCTGCCGCGACCGCGGGGCCGGCGTGGTGGTGAAGGGGCTGCGGTTCGCCTCCGACTTCGACTTCGAGCTGCAGATGGCGCACATCAACGGCTCGCTGACAGGACTCGAGACCGTGCTGCTGCCGGCGTCGGCGAAGTGGGGCACCCTGTCGTCCACCATGATCCGCGAGGTGGCCTCGCTGGGCGGCGACGTGTCCGCCTTCGTCCCGGCCCTGGTCGCGCAAAGGATCGACGAGAAGAAGAGGGACAACTCCAATGGCTGAATCCAGCGCCGACCGGCTCGACGCCCTGCACACGATGGTCGAGCAGGCGAAGGCGGTGCCGATGTCGGCGTCCTGCATGATCAACCGCGCCGAGGCGCTGGCGCTGATCGAAGCCGCCCGCGACGCCGTTGCCGGCGACCTGGCCGAAGCCCGTGAACTGGCCGAGCGGACGCCGCCGGAGGTGCAGCAGGCGCGACAGGAGGCCGAGCGCGTCCTGGCCGAGGCCCGCGAGCGGGCCGACCAGCTGGTCGAGGAGTCCGCGGTGCTGGACGCCGCCCGCAGCCGTGCCGCTGAGCTCGAGCAGCAGGCGGGCGCCGACGCCGAGGGTCTGCGGCGCGAGGCCGACGTGTTCGTCGACGGCCGGATCGCGGCCTTCGAGGCCGGCCTACAGAAGACGCTCAGCCAGGTGCAGACGATGCGCGCCCGGCTCGCGGCCCGCTCAGGGCTGGACGCCGGCGACGCCCGCTGAGCGACACGGCCCGGCCAGCACCCCAGGGCGAGCCCCATGGCCCCACGCGCGCGGCCGGGCGAACCACCGCCGATTGGCGCCTTCGCGCAGCGGCCGGTAAAGTGTCCCTTCGGTCATGACTATGTTCAATCGCCACCCAGATCCCCGCTCCGGGCTCGTTATCGACACCCATGAGTTGGGCCGACGGGTCGGCGCCATGAAGGAGATCCAGCGGGTCGCCGAGGCGCCGGAGGGGATCGGCATGGACGTGATCGGGGTGCCACCCGGTTCCCCCGTCGACCTCGACCTTCGGCTCGAGTCGGTGGTGGAGGGGGTGCTGGTCACCGGAACCGCCGAGGTTTCCTTGCAGGGGCAGTGCGCACGCTGCCTGGAACGGATCGACTCCGCTGAGGAGGTCGATCTCCAGGAGCTGTATCTGTACCCGGACAAGGAACCCGACGACGACGAGGCCAGCCGGATCGAGGACGAGTTGATCGACCTCGAGCCCCTACTCAGGGACACGGTGGTGCTCGACCTGCCGTACACGCCAGTGTGCCGGCCGGACTGCGCAGGCCTGTGTCCCGAGTGCGGGGCCAACCTGAACGCGGATCCCGACCACGCGCACGACGACAGGGTCGACCCTCGCTGGGCCGGCCTGTCGGGCTGGGCGGCGGACCCTGACGACGACAATGAACAGGCCTCGCAGCAGGCCGAGAGCAAGGAGTGAGCCGTGGCCGTTCCCAAGCGGAAGATGTCCCGGAGCAATACCCGGCACCGCCGTTCCCAGTGGAAGGCCGCCGTGCCCACCCTGGTGACCTGCGCCAACGCGGCCTGCCGCGCCAAGCACCTCCCGCACACCGCGTGCCCCGCGTGCGGCCAGTACGGGCCCCGCGCCGCCCGGCGTCAGATTCTCGAACCCTGACGAGAGCGGCGATGAGCCGCATCCAGGACCTTCTCGACGAGCTGGGGATCACGATTGATCCCCAGCTCTTCGAGCTTGCCCTGGTGCATCGCAGCTACGCCTACGAACACGGCGCGATACCGCACAACGAGCGGCTCGAGTTCCTCGGCGACTCCGTGCTCGGCGTCGTCGTCACCGCGCACCTGTACCTGCGGTTCCCCGACCTGCCCGAGGGCCAGCTGGCGAAACTGCGCGCCGCCGTCGTCAACGCGCACGCCTTGGCCGACGTCGCCCGCGACCTGCAGCTGGGTCCGCTGCTGAAGCTGGGCAAGGGTGAACTCGCCACCGGGGGTGCCGACAAGTCCTCGATCCTGGCCGACGCGTTCGAGGCCGTCCTGGGGGCGTTGTACCTGTCCGCCGGCCGGGACGCCGCGGACGCCTTCGTGCACACCCTGTTCGACCCACTGATCGAGACCGCCAGCGGCCTGGGCGCCGGACTGGACTGGAAGACCAGCCTGCAGGAGCTGTGCGCCACGCTCGAGATCGGCGTCCCGACCTACGCGGTGACCGAGTCCGGCCCCGACCACGACAAGCGTTTCGAGGCAGTCGCCGTGATCGGCGAGCGGACGTTTCCGAGCGCGGGCGGTACGTCGAAGAAGCAGGCCGAGCAGGGTGCGGCCAAGGCCGCCTTCCATCAACTGAACGCCTGAGCCACCCGCCGTACGACCTCCCGGAACCGGCTGAACCGGCTCAGGCCACCGCGTCCGGCTCGCGGTCGCGCTCGCGCCGGTTCGCCCACAGGCTGGTGCAGATCACCACGGCGAGAATGCCGACGATCACGGCCAGCGAGGCCAGGGTCGGCACGACCGGCACCCACTCCCACAGCCCGTGCGCCCAGTGCAGCATCAGTTTCACCCCGATGAAGCCGAGAATGGCGGCCAGCCCGAAGCCCAGGTGCACCAGGGCCGACAGGGCGCCGGCCAGCACGAAGTACAGGGCCCGCAGGCCGAGCAGGGCGAATGCGTTGGTCGCGAAGACCAGGAACGGGTCGCCGGTGATGCCGTAGACGGCGGGCACCGAGTCGACGGCGAAGACGATGTCGGCGGCCAGGATGGCGATCACCACCAGCGCGAGCGGGGTGAGCGCGCGGCGTCCGTTCTCGACCACGGCCATGGCGGTGCCGCGGTAGTCCTCGGTCACCGGGACGAAGCGGCGGACCAGCCGCACCGACCGCAGTTCGGACACCTCCACGACGTGCTCGCCGCCCTTGATCGCGTCGGCCAGCATCTTGACGGCGGTGGCCAGCAGGACGAGCCCGAACAGCAGGAACGCCCAGGAGAAGCTGGAGATCAGCTGGGCGCCCAGCGCAATGAACACCGCCCGCAGCACCAGGGCGCCTGCGACGCCGAACAGCAGCACCCGTTGCTGCAGCTTCTTCGGCACGGCGAAGGCCGCCAGCAGCAGCATGAAGACGAACAAGTTGTCCACCGACAGCGTCTTCTCGACCAGGTAGCCGGTGTAGTACTCCAGCCCGCGCTGGTCGCCGTGTGCTGTCCACACCCAGACGCCGAACGCCAGCGGTAGCGCGATGTAGAACGCCGACCAGCCGATCGCCTCGCGCATGCTCACCTCGTGCGGGCGACGGGTGATGACGAAGTCCAGAACCAGCAGCAGCAGAACTGCGCCGATGGTGAGTCCCCAGGCCAGGGGGGTGCCGATAGAGGTGAGTTCCATGCGTGGGGTGTCCTCAGCGTGTAGTCGTTGAGGTCTCCTTGGCCGTGGCCTCCCACCCGAGGCGCCGGTGGCGCCGTACTGACCGGATGAGACGAGAAGTACTCCCCTCAGACACGAACTGTACCGGACGCTGACACGACACCAAAAGGCTCCCTCAGCCGGCCAGGTGGGAGGAGTACTCCTGCCAGCCGCCGTCGAGCAGGCCGAACGCCGCCTCGAGGGTCTCCAGCGGTGTCTCGCTCGCGCCGGCCAGCAGCTGGACCTGCAGGACGAAGCGGGCGTAGGTCCGGATCTGTTCGGTCGGCTCGGTCAGCCCGAGCTCGGACGCGATGGCGCCGGCGAGGGCGTCCTCGTGACGCAGCCACATCTTGGCCGCATAGTCGCCCAGCGCGGGGGTGGCGTCGATGAAGGCCATGAACTCGCGGCGCCGGACGCCGTCCGGATCCTCCGGTGGCAGCACGTCGGCCCGGTAGGCGTCGAGCAGGGCCTGCGAGATGGACACCCCGGGCGCCCTGTCGCGGACGATGCGGACGAGATGTTCGCGCTGCTCGTCGTCCTCGTCGAAGACCAGCGCCTCCTTCTGGGGGAAGTGGGCGAACACGGTGGTGGGGGAGACGTCGGCGGCGTCGGCCACCTCGCGAATGCTCACGTTGTCGAAGCCGCGCTCCATGAACAGCCTGGTGGCCGCGTGTGAGATCGCGGCCCGGGTCGCCGCCTTCTTGCGCTCCCGGCGGCCCAACGGTTCGGCGGGGGAGGTCGTCGTCGAGGTCACGCACTCACTATAGCGAAATCGCTACGAGTTCGTATTGATTTTAAAACTGGTACGAATACAGTTATGGCGTGACTTCACCTATTTCGTCCTCGGCGCGTCCGCGTGGTTCGCGGCGCGCCTGGGTCATGCTGATCGCAATCACCATGCTCAACGTCGTCGGCATGACCGTGGTGCTCCCTGTGCTGCCCTTCGTGGTGGCCCGCTACGTCGGTGATCAGTCGCAGCTCGCGATGTGGGTCGGCGCCCTCGAGACCGTCAATGCACTGTGCGCCTTCCTGGTCGCGCCGTTGTTCGGCGGCCTGTCGGATCGCTACGGACGCCGTCCCGTCATCGTGCTGGCCGCGTTCGGTGCGGCCGTCGGGTTCGCCACCTTCGGCGTCGGCGGATCCATCTGGGTGCTGCTGGCGGGCCGGGTCATCCAGGGAGTGACGGCCGGCGACATGCCGGCCCTGTTCGCCTACGCCGCCGACATCACTCGCCCCGAAGACCGGGCGAAGCGGTTCGGCCTGCTCGGCGCGCTGTCGGGGATCGGCTTCATGGTGGGCCCCGCCCTGGGCGGCCTGCTCTCCGTGGTCGACCTCGACCTGCCCGTCTTCGTCACCGCCGGCATCGCCACGATCGTGGCAGTGCTGAGCCTGTTCCTGCTGCCCGAGAGCCTCAGGCCCGAGAACCGGACCGCCTCCCTCGAACTGCACACGCTGCATCCGGTCCGGGTGTTCCGCACCGCCTTCTCCCGCCCCGACCTGCGGGGCCTGCTGCTGGCCGTCGTGCTGGTCGGCCTGCCGTTCGGCATGTTCGTGAACAACGTCAGCGTGCTGGCCCTCGACCAGGTGCACTGGAGCGCGACCGAGGTGGGGCTGCTGACCGCGGGGGTGGGCGTCCTGGACATCGTGTTGCAGGGCGGTCTGATGCAGATCCTGCTGCCGCGCATCGGTGAGCGTGGGGTGATCATCGCGGGCGTCGTCGCCCAGGCGGTGGGCATGTTGGCACTGGCCCTGGTGGCGTCCGTGGTGGCGCAGCCCTGGCTGCTGATCGTCGGCACCCTCGCGCTGGGCGGCGGGCAGGGCCCGGCCACGGCGGCCTTGGACGGCGTGGTGTCCCTGCAGGCCGGCGACGACGAGCAGGGTTGGGTGGCCGGCGTCCTGCAGTCGCTCAACACCGGTCTCAATGTCGTCGCGCCCCTGCTGGCCGGCGTGCTGTACACCACGCTGACCCGCTCGACGCCCTACTGGCTGGGCTTCGCCATGGTCGCCGCCGCGGTGCTGCTGCTGACCCGGCTCCGGTTCCCGAGCCCGGCCGGGCAGCCACTCTCCGACACGGTGGCGACCGACGCCCTCCCCGGCTGACTCTCACCGTTTACGGCCCTGTTGTGCCGCCCGGAGGCGGTACAGGATGGGGTGATGGACAGCATCGTCATCCTGGGCGGCGGACTGACCGCCGCCAACGCCGTCGAGACCCTGCGTGAGGAGGGTTTCGACGGGCCGGTCACCGTGGTGGCGGCAGAGCCGCTGCTGCCCTACGAACGGCCGCCGCTCTCCAAGGACGTGCTGCAGGGCGCAGCCGAGTTCGAGGTACTGCACGACGCCCATTGGTACGCCGAACGCGAGGTGCGGGTGCTCACCGGCATCGAGGCGTCCGGGCTCGACCTGGAGGGGCGGGTGGTCGGCCTGGTCGGCGGCGACGAGCTGCACTACGACCGGCTGTTGATCGCCACCGGCGCCGAACCGCGGCTGCCGGACCTGCCAGGGATCGACCGGGTCCGGGTGCTGCGCACCCGCGCCGACGAGCAACTGCTGCGTTCCGGCCTCACCGAGGGAACCCGGCTGGCGATCATCGGCGGCGGTTGGATCGGCCTCGAGGTGGCGGCCTCCGCACGCCAGGCCGGGGTGGACGTCACCGTGCTGGTCCGCGGCGAGGCGCCGCTGGCCGGCGTGCTGGGGCCGCGCCTGGCCGGTCACCTTGCCGACCTGCACCGCGGGCACGGTGTCGAGGTGCGCACCGGCGTCCAGACCCTGGCCGTGACCGGCACCGGGGTGGCCACCTCACAGGGCGAGATCGGTGCCGACGTGGTGCTGGCCGCGACCGGGGTGCGGCCGAACACCGCGCTCGCGGAGACATCCGGGCTGGCGGTGGACGACGGCATCGTCACCGACGCGGCGCTGCGCACCTCCGACCCCCACGTGTGGGCGGCCGGGGACGTCGCCCTGGCGCTGAACACGGCGCTGGGACCGCTGCGAATCGAGCACTGGGACAACGCCATCCGGCAGGGCAAGCTGGCCGCCCGGTCGATGCTCGGCCAGGACGTCGGCTACGACTGGCAGCCGTACTTCTTCACCGACCAGTTCGAGTTCTCGATGGAGTACGTCGGCCACTCCTCGCCGGCCGACACCGTGGAGCTGCGCGGCGACGTCGAGGGCAACGAGTTCATCGCGTACTGGCTGGGCGGCGCCGACGGGCGCACCGTGACGGCCGGCATGAACGTCGGCATCTGGGACGTCAACGACACCCTGCGGGACCTGATCGGCAGCAGCGTCAACCCGGCCGAGCTGACCGACCTGCGCTGAGCGCCCGCTTCGGGTGGTGACAGAATCACCGGGTGCCCGAGCTGCCCGAAGTCGAGACCGTCCGCGCCGGTCTGGCCGCCATCGTGACCGGACGCCGGATCGAGCAGGTCACCGTGCTGCACGCCAGGCCGGTGCGCCGGCACGTCGGTGGGCCGGGCGACTTCGCCGCCGCCCTGGCCGGGCGCACCTTCGACGATCCGCGCCGGCGCGGTAAGTACCTGTGGCTGCCCTTCACCGACGGCGACGCCCTGCTCGCCCACCTCGGCATGAGCGGCCAGTTCCGGCTGGACGCCGCCGACGCCCCGTTGCTGCCCAACACTCGCGTGCTGTTCGACCTGGCGCCGCCACCGGTTGGCCCTCTCGACACCACGGTGGCGCCGTCACTCAACCAGCTCCGCTTCGTCGACCAACGGATGTTCGGCGGGCTGTCGCTCAGTCCGGGGGGCGCCGACCTGCCCGCCGAACTGGCCCACATCGGCCGCGACCTGTTCGACCCGGACTTCGACACCGCCTCGGTGGTGGCGAGGATCCGTCGCAAGCGCTCCGGCATCAAACGGGTGCTGCTCGACCAGACGGTTACCTCCGGCATCGGGAACATCTATGCCGACGAGGCGCTGTGGCGGGTGAAACTGCACTACGACACCGCCGCGGACTCGCTGCGCCCCGCCCGCATCCGTGAACTCCTGGACGCCGCCCGCACCGTCATGGCCGAGGCGCTGGCCCAGGGCGGCACCTCGTTCGACTCCCTCTACGTCAACGTCAACGGATCGTCGGGCTACTTCGGCCGGGCGCTCGCCGTCTACGGCCGGGAGGGCCTGCCCTGCCTGCGGTGCGGGCGTGCAATCGTGCGGGAGGCGTTCATGAACCGTTCGTCGTTCCGCTGCCCGTCGTGCCAGCGGCGTCCGCGCGCCGCGACCTATAGGGTGCCTGGGTGACCACCGCCGGCCCCTTCTACCGCCGCTACGCCCACGTCGGCCGGCAGTTCCTCAAGTTCGGCCTGGTGGGTGGCGCCGGTGTCGTGGTCAACATGGTGGTCGCCATCATCATGAACAAGGCCAACGGCGGCACCGTCAACGCCCAGAACATCCTGTTCAGCATTCCCGGCACCCCCTACAACGTCCGGTTCACGGTGTTGGTGTGGGTCGTCGGCTTCCTGGTCGCCAACCTGTTCAACTTCGAGTTGAACCGGCGCTGGACGTTCAAGGCGGGAAACGCGGCACCGTGGTTGAAGGAGTTCCTGCCCTTCCTCGCCGTCGGCAGCGCCGCGGCCCTGGTCGGAATCTTCATCAAGGTCGGCTTCACCAATCCCACCTCGCCGATCTACCTGCCGTACCCGTGGTTCCACGAGGACACCGGCCTGCAGTCACGCGAGTACTGGGCGCAGTTGCTCACCATCGTCATCACCACGCCGATCAACTTCCTGGTCAACAAGCTGTGGACGTTCCGTTTCGTCCGTAACCGTCACGCGGACTCTGTCGACACCATCGGGTAGCCCATGCATCTGAAGTCCCTCACCCTGCGCGGTTTCAAGTCGTTCGCCTCCACCACCAGCCTCGCCTTCGAGCCCGGCATCACCTGCGTCGTCGGCCCCAACGGCTCCGGCAAGTCGAACGTGGTGGACGCCCTGAGCTGGGTGATGGGCGAGCAGGGGGCCAAGTCGCTGCGCGGCGGGAAGATGGAGGACGTCATCTTCGCCGGCACGTCCGGACGCGCACCGCTGGGCCGGGCCGAAGTGACCCTGACCATCGACAACACCGACGGCGCCCTGCCGATCGACTACACCGAGGTCACGATCAGCCGCACCATGTTCCGCTCCGGCGGCTCGGAGTACGCGATCAACGGCCACACCGCCCGCTTGCTCGACGTGCAGGATCTGCTGTCCGATTCCGGCATCGGACGCGAGATGCACGTCATCGTCGGACAGGGCCAGCTCGACTCGATCCTGCAGGCCACCCCCGAGATCCGCCGCGGCTTCATCGAGGAGGCGGCCGGCGTCCTGAAGCACCGCAAGCGCAAGGAGAAGGCGCTGCGCAAGCTGGAGGCGACCGCCACCAACCTCAACCGGCTGGGCGACCTGCTGGCCGAGATCCGTCGCCAGCTCAAGCCGCTCGGACGCCAGGCCGAGGTGGCCCGCAAGGCGGCGGTCATTCAGGCCGAGGTCCGCGACTCGCGGGCCAGGCTGATCGCCGACGACTACCTGCAGGCCAGCCTCGCCCTGGAATCCGACCTCGCGGCCGAGGCCGAGGTGAAATCGCGCCGGCGCTCGCTCGAGGCCGACCTGGACGCCGCCCGCGCCGCCGAGGCTCGGGCCGAGGCCGCCAGCCGCGAATCGCTACCGCGGCTGAACGCCGCCCAGGAGACCTGGTACGGCCTGGCGGCATTGCGGGAGCGGCTGGCGTCGACGGTGACGATCGCCGGCGAGCGGGTCCGCAACGCCGAGGCCGCCGGCGACGGCGACCGCCCCGGCCGCGATCCGGAGCTGATCGAACGCGAGGCCGCCGAGATGCGCGCCGCCGAGGAGAAGCTCAACGTCGAGGTCGGCCGGGCGGCCGAGGCGCTGGCCGAGGCGACCGCGGCCATGCAGTCCGCCGAGGCCGCCCACGACCGGGCCGAGAAGACGTTCGCCGCGCAGCAACGCGCGATCGCCGACCGCCGCGAGGGTCTGGCCCGGCTCACCGGCGAGGTGAACACGCTGCGCAGCCGCACCGAGGCGGCCGGCGCCGAGATCGAGCGACTCGTCGCCGCCCGCGACGACGCCCTGGGCCGCTCCGCGGAGGCCACCCACCGGTTCGCCAGCCTGGAGACCCGCCTGGCCGGGGTCAGCGAGGGCGAGTCCGGCCTGGACGACGCGTACGAGGCCGCCGCCCAACAGGTCGAGCAGCTCGAGGAGGCGATCGCGCAGGTGCGGGCAGTCGAGGCTGCGGCGCAGACCGAACGGGCCTCATTGGCGGCCCGACTGGACGCCCTGTCGCTGGGTCTCGAACGCAAGGACGCCTCCGCGGCGCTGCTCGCCGCGGGCGAGGCCGTCGGTGGACTGCTGGGGTCGGTGGCGACCCTGATCGGCGTCCGGCCCGGCTACGAAACCGCGATCTCGGCCGCGCTGGGCTCGGCCGCCGACGCGGTCGCGGTCACCGGCCTGGACGCGGCGATGACCGCCTTCGGGCACCTCAAGGCCGAGGACCTGGGCCGGGCCGGACTGCTGCTGGGTGGTTCGGCCGAACCGAACGAGTCGCCCTGGCCGCCCTTGCCCGACTCGGCGAACTGGGCCGTCGACGTGGTCGACTGCGACGAGGGCGTCCGGCCGGCGATGGTGCGGCTGCTGCGCAAGGTCGCCGTCGTGGACGACCTGCCCGGGGCGCGGAGCCTGGTCGCCCAACTGCCCGACGTGACGGCGGTGACCCGCGAGGGAGACGTGCTGAGTCAGTGGTTCGCGTCGGGTGGTTCGGGCGCCAAGCCGTCGCTGATCGAGGTACAGGCCGCGGTCGACGAGACGAAGGCGCGGCTGGGCACGGCCCAGGCCGACCTCGAGCGGGCCAGGTTCGCGCTCGCCCAGCGCGAGGGCGAACTGGTCGAGGTCCGCGAACAGGCGGACGCCGCCCTGGCCAGGCTGCACGAGTCGGACGCCCAGCACGCCGCGCTCGCCGAGGAACTGGCCGCACTCAGCCAGACCGCCCGCGCGGCGCAGGCCGAGGCGCAGCGGTTGGAGGCGTCCACCGAAGCTGCGCAGGCGACGCGTGAACAGAACCGGGTCGCGCTGGCCGAGTTGGAGGCCCGGCTGGAGCTGGCGTCGGTGCAGACCGAGGTCACCGAGGCCGACCCGGCCGAGCGCGATCGTCTCGGCGACCTGGCCCGGCTGGCCCGCGGAGCCGAGATGGAGGCGCGGCTGGCGCTGCGCACCACCGAGGAGCGGGCCCGCGCGGTTGCCGGACGGGCGGAGTCGCTGACCAGGGCCGCGGCCGCCGAGCGGCAGGCGCGGCAGCGGGCGGCGGCCCGTCGCGAGCAGCTGCGCCGCGAGGCCGCCGACGCCCGCGCGGTTGGGGCAGCGGCGACGTGGCTGTTGGGCCGCGTCGAGGCGTCCCAGGAACTGGCGCAGGCGGAACGATCCGCCGCCGAAGCGGCCAGGCTGGCCGCCGAGGGCGCCCTGACCGACGCCCGGCGCCTGGGAAGGGAGCTGGCCAAGCAGTTCGAGGAGCTGGTCGATCACGCCCACCGCGACGAGCTGGCCCGCGCCGAGCAGCGGTTGCGGCTGGAGGCGCTGGCCGAGCGGGCGATGGTCGAACTGGGACTCGACGTCGAGGTACTGGTGGCCGAGTACGGACCGGACCAGCTCATCCCGGTGCTCACCGCCGAGGACGGTTCGGCGCTCGGCCCCGACGACGAACAGCCGGCACCGGTGCCGTTCGTGCGCGCCGAGCAGGAGAAGCGGCTGCGGGCCGCCGAGCGCAACCTCGGCGTCCTGGGCAAGGTGAACCCCCTCGCGCTGGAGGAGTTCGACGCGATGCAGGAGCGGCACGCCTTCCTCGCCGAGCAACTCGACGACCTGCGCAAGACCCGTGACGACCTGGCCGGCATCATCGACGACGTGGACGCCCGGGTGCAGGAGGTGTTCGCGGCCGCCTACGCCGACGTCGAGCAGGCGTTCGAGCAGTCCTTCTCGCGGCTGTTCCCCGGCGGTGAGGGTCGCCTGGTGCTGACCGAACCGGGGCAGTGGCTGACCACGGGGGTCGACGTCGAGGCACGCCCGGCGGGCAAGAAGGTGAAGCGGCTGTCGCTGCTGTCGGGCGGCGAGCGGTCGCTGGTCGCCGTGGCCTTCCTGGTGGCGCTCTTCAAGGCGAGGCCGAGCCCGTTCTACATCCTCGACGAGGTGGAAGCGGCGCTCGACGACACCAACCTGGGCCGGCTGCTGGAGATCTACGAGGAGCTGCGGGAGAACTCGCAGCTGCTGGTGATCACCCACCAGAAGCGCACCATGGAGATCGCCGACGCCCTCTACGGGGTGACCATGCGCGCCGACGGGGTGTCGGCGGTCATCTCCCAGCGGCTCCGGGACTGACCCCCGTCATCCCGGCGAACGCCGGGACCTCGTGCCGGCGCGGGCGGACGCGGTGGCTCACCCTGCGTCGTGGCGTCCGGCGCCCCGAAGCGGGTGAGGCATACTGGAGTGGCTCTAGGAGGTACCCGTGGCAGTCGCCCTACTCGTGATGGTGGTCATTCTCGCCATCGCCATCGGCATCGTCGCGATCGTGGCGATGGGCATGCAGGGCGCCGGCCGTGACAGGGTGCCCGAGTTGGCCAATGTGATGGCCGAGACCGCGCGGCATCTCAACGGCGACGCCGAGCCGCCGCAGGGCCTTGTGGAGTTCTTCGAGGAGCTGCCCGACCCGCGTCGCAGCGCGTCCTCGGCCAAGTCCGCGGAGTAACGCCGAGCGAGGCCGGTGGCCGCCGAGCGGCTCGGCCACGGATCACCGGAGCGGCCCGCGAAAACGCCCGGTCGGATCGCCCCTAGCATGAGGGCGTGGATCTGCTTCAGCTTCTGATCATCGGTGTACTGGGCTTCGCGATCGTCGTCGCGGGCACCATCTTCCTGGCCAGGCGGCGCATGCTGCCCCCCTCGGAGCCGCGCCGGCAGTTGCCCGAGGAGCCGGCGCCGTCGGAGCCGGCCGGCGAACCGGCGGCCGACCAGCCCGCGGCGTCCGCACCGGCGACGCCCACGCTGGAGCGTCCCGAGGCACCGACCACCCGGATGGCTCGGCTGCGTCGTCGGCTGGCCGGCAGCAACAACCCGCTGGCGCGTGGGCTGTTGTCGATCCTTTCGTCGGACCGGCTGGACGCCGAGGTCTGGGACGACTTCGAGGCCACCCTGATCACCTCCGACCTGGGCGTCGGTCCCACCCAGGAGCTCGTGGACGCGCTGCGCAGCGAACTGGCGATCGAAGGGGTGGGGGACGCGGGCCGCGCCCGTGACGTGCTGCGCCGGGAACTGCTGCAGCTGGTCAACCCCGACTTCGACCGCACCCTTGCCGTCGACGGCGCCGACGGCAAGCCGGGGGTCGTGCTGGTGGTGGGTGTGAACGGCACCGGCAAGACCACCACCATCGGCAAGCTGGCCCGGGTTCTGGTCGCCGAGGGAAAGTCCGTCGTGCTGGGTGCCGCCGACACGTTCCGTGCCGCCGCGGCCGACCAGCTGCAGACGTGGGGCGACCGGGTCGGCGTGCCCACCGTCCGCGGCCCCGAGGGCGGAGACCCAGCCGCCGTGGCGTACCAGGCCGTGCAACGCGGCCTCGACGAGGGCGCCGACGTCGTGGTCGTCGACACCGCCGGACGCCTGCACACCAAGACCGGGCTGATGGACGAGCTCGGCAAGATCAAGCGGGTCATCGAGAAGCTGGCCCCGGTCACCGAGGTGCTGCTGCTGATCGACGCCACCACCGGCCAGAACGGGCTGATCCAGGCCCGCGTGTTCGCCGAGGTGGTGCAGATCACCGGCATCGTGCTGTCCAAGCTGGACGGCTCGGCCAAGGGCGGCATCGTCGTCCAGGTGCAGCGCGAGCTCGGCGTCCCGGTGAAACTGATCGGCCTCGGTGAGGGTGTCGACGACCTGGTGCCGTTCGACGCCGCCGAGTTCGTGGACGCGCTGCTCACCGACTGAGCCCGCTCCATCCCCGTCCGTCGGCGCTCGGGCCGACGGTTCGCTGCGGTCGACCTGGTGTACCGGCGTGGTCTGGGCCGCCGGGGTGTGCCGAAGCGCCGCGCCGCGCGCCACGATCGGCACCAAGCGACGAAGGACGCCCCATGAGACTGGTCATCACCCAGAACATGACCGCCGACGGTGCGGTCGAGATGCTCGACGGCTGGTTCGACCCGAGCGTCTCCGACGAGGAGCTGGCTGCGGAGCAGCGCAGGCAGGACGAGACCTGCGATGCCGTCCTGCTGGGCAGGCAGACGTTCGAGGATTTCCGGGGCTACTGGCCCGATCAGGTGGGCAGCGACACCACCGGCGTCGCGGAGCAGCTGAACCGGGTGGCGAAGTTCGTGGTCTCCAGCACCCTGGCCGATCCGCAGTGGCGCAACAGCACCGTGCTCGCCGGCGACCCCGTCGAGGAGGTCGGCCGGGTGAAACAGTTGTCCGGCAACGACGTGGTGCTCACGGGCAGCATCTCCCTGGCGCACCTGGTGATCGCCCAGGGGCTGGTCGACGAGTTCCGGATGTTCGTGTACCCGGCCGTGCAGGGTCGTGGCCGGCGCTTCTTCCCGGAGGGCTATGCGGCGTCGCTGGAACTGATTGACTGCCGCCGGTTCAGCTGCGGGGTGACCTACGTGGCGTATCGGCCCGTCGGCTGACCGGGCCGCTCACCTGCGTCGCAGCAGCAGCCACGCGATGAAGGCCGGGACCAGGACCATCAGCAGTTGGCCGACGACGTAGCCGAACAGGTAGGCCGCGTCCGCGCGTGAGGGACCGTTTCCGTTGGCGGTGGCGGCGAGTGCCGCGAGGGCCATGATCCCTGCGATGGCGGCGAAGATGGTGCCCAGCACGATCTTCCAGACGGGCCGGCCCGGTGGCGTCCGGGGTGCGCCGTAGGGGGCGACCGGGCCGTACGGTGACGGGGGCTGCTGACCGTAGTGGACGCCGTCCCCGGTCGGCCCGGCGAGGCCGGCGGGTTCAGGCCGGCCGTACGGGTCGTGAACTGCGTTCGGGGTCTGGCCGTAGCCGTCCTGCCCGTAGGGCGCCTGGCCGGACGGTGCCTGGCCATAGACGTTCTGCCCGTACGGGCCCTGGCCGGACGGTGCCTGCCCATACGGTGCCTGCCCGTACGGTGCCTGGTAGGTGGCCGGCGGCTGGGCCCCGGCGTCCGGTTGGCCCGGGTCGCCCGGAGCGTCCCAGGCTCCCCGGCCGGAGCCGTCGTGCGGCGGCTGGCCCGGGGCCGGCGGGTACTGCTGCGACATGTTTCCTCCTGCTCGGTCAGGCGCCAGTGTAGGCAGTCCGACGTCCCCGATCACGGCCGGTAGGATGTCCCGGGTACCCCGAGTGCGTGAGGAATTTCGTTGTTCGACACCCTGCAAGACCGCCTCTCCGAGGTCTTCAAGAACCTGCGTGGCAAGAGCAGGCTCTCCGAGGCCGACATCGACGCGACCGCACGTGAGATCCGGTTGGCGCTGCTCGAGGCCGACGTCAACCTCGGCGTGGTCAAGGAGTTCATCGCCAACCTGAAGGCGCGCGCCCTGGGCGCCGACATTCACAAGGCGCTCAACCCCAGCCAGCAGATCGTCAAGATCGTCAACGAGGAACTGATCGAGATCCTCGGCGGCGAGGCGAGGACGCTGCGCTTCGCCAAGCGCCCCCCGACGGTGATCATGCTGGCCGGCCTGCAGGGTTCCGGCAAGACGACGCTGGCCGGCAAGCTCGGCCTGTGGCTCAAGGGCCAGGGCCACTCGCCGTTGCTGGTGGCCGCCGACCTGCAGCGTCCCAACGCGGTGAACCAGTTGCAGGTCGTGGGGGAGCGCGCCGGCGTCCACGTCTACGCGCCCGAGCCGGGCAACGGTGTCGGTGACCCGGTGCAGGTGGCCCGGACCTCGATCCTGCACGCCATGAGCAAGCTGTACGACGTGGTGATCGTCGACACCGCCGGCCGGCTGGGCATCGACTCCGAACTGATGCAGCAGGCCGCCGACATCCGCGGGGCGGTCAACCCCAACGAGGTGCTGTTCGTGGTCGACGCCATGATCGGCCAGGACGCCGTCAACACGGCCCAGGCGTTCGCCGACGGCGTCGGCTTCGACGGCGTGGTGCTGACCAAGCTCGACGGCGACGCCCGCGGCGGTGCCGCGCTGTCCATCGCCAAGGTGATCGGCAAGCCGATCATGTTCGCCTCCAACGGCGAGGGCCTGAAGGACTTCGACGCCTTCCACCCCGACCGGATGGCTTCCCGCATCCTCGGCATGGGCGATGTGCTGACCCTGATCGAGCAGGCCGAGAAGACCTTCGACGCCGAGCAGACCGCCAAGGCGGCCGAGAAGCTGCTCGGGGGTCGCGGCGAGTTCGGCCTGGACGACTTCCTGCAGCAGATGCAGGCGGTACGCCGGATGGGCCCGCTGTCCAAGATCCTCGGCATGATGCCCGGGATGGGCGGCATGAAGGACCAGATCAACAACATCGACGAACGCGAGATCGATCGGCTCGAGGCGATCATCAAGTCGATGACGCCGGCCGAACGGGCCAACCCCAAGATCCTGGACGGCTCCCGCCGCAGCCGCATCGCCAAGGGATCGGGCACCACCGTCACCGACGTGAACTCCCTGGTCAACCGCTTCTTCGAGGCGCGCAAGATGATGCAGCAGCTGGGCGGGCAGATGGGTGGCGGCATGCCGGGCATGCCCGGCCTGCCCGGCCCGCGCCGGCAACCCGCCCGCCCCGCGAAGGCCAAGGGACGCGGCAAGGGCGTCTCGGGCAACCCGGCCAAGCGGGCCGCCGGCCCGGCCGCGGCGCCCGCCGCCCAGCAGCAGGAGTGGAACCCGGCGGACGCCTTCGGTGTCGGTGCGGGCAAGCAGTCCGATGCCGATCTGGCCAAGGCGCTCGGCGACTTCCAGCTTCCGCCCGACCTACAGAAGATGTTCGACCAGAAGAACCAGGGTCCGCGCTGAGAAGGTGGACCGCAAGAACCGTCCCCTCGGCCCTGCGGACCGGGGGGACGGTTCTTTTCGGTCCGCTTCCGGACCGGCGGGACGGTTCTCGCCGTCCCTGGACAGCGCCTCGACCGCTCTCAGTCGGTTGCGAAGACGCGGACCGCAACCTGGACGCCCGCGCGGGTGAAGCCGAGCCGGCGGGCCAGTCTCGCCGACGCTGCGTTGCCGGCGCGGGAGCGCCACTGCGCGAGCCTGCCGGACGCGATCGCCTCGGCCACCGCCCGCGCGGCCGCGGCGTCGGCGAACCCCCGTCCCCGCGACGCCGGCGCGGCCAGGACGCCGAGGTGGGCCAGGTCTCCCCATTCGGCGTACCCCGCAGCGGCCGCCGCCCGGCCGTCGTCGTCCACCGCGACCCATAGCTCGGGCATCGACTCCAACCCGCTCTCGGTCCAGTCGTCCTCGGAGCAGGCTGCCCGGAGCTCGTCGAGCTCGGCCGCGGTGGCCGGGTGGGTCGGCTGCTGCAGCGTGGGCGCGGTCGCCGTCTGGTTCCACGAGCCGTTGAACCACAGGTCGGCGGTGCCGATCGGCTCGCAGCCGACCTCTGCCAGAGCCGAGGCCAATGCGTCGGCGTCGACCGGCACCGCAGGTTCCAGCACCCGCAACTCCTGAGCAAGCCCGGGCGGGCAGACCGCCACCCACGCCTCGCCGAGGGCGACGACCACCACACTGTCCAGGCCTTCGCGCTCGCGCACCGTGACCGCGTCGCCGGCGAAGTCCTCCGCCGGCACCCGCAAACGCTGCGCCCACGCGGCGGCGACGCGTGCCCGATCCATGCCCTCACCCTACGGACCGGCCGCCGCCCGAAACACGCTTGGTCGGGCACCGTCTTCTTCACCCGAGGCGGCCCAGGTGTCGCAGGCGGGACGGATCGCCCGGCACCGCCCGGATGGACCGTTGGCGAGTGCCATGATCGACTCATGACCCACAGCCACAGCCACGACATGCCCCCCGGCCTCGGGCCGCTGACGTCGCTGACCCACACCCACGACGGGCACACCCACACCCACGTGCGGGCCGAAGTGCCGGCCGGGCCGCCGCAGCGGCTGCACCTCGCCGGCGTGATCCTGCCCGAGGGTGAGCACCGCGACCTGTGGCTGCACGACGGGGTGATCAGCTTCGAGCCGGTCGCCGACGCGATCACCATCGCCACCGACGGCTGGATCATGCCGGGGCTGGTGGACGCCCACTGTCACGTGGGCCTCGAATCGCACGGGGCGGTGAGCGAAGAGCGTGCCGAGCAGCATGCGATCACCGACCGCGAGGTTGGCACCCTGCTCATCCGCGACGCCGGTTCCCCACTCGATACCCGCTTCCTGCAGGATCGTGAGGACCTGCCCACGATCATCCGGGCCGGACGCCACATCGCCCGCCCCAAGCGCTACTCGCGGAACTTCGCCGAGGAGGTGGAGCCCGACGAGCTGGTGGACGAGGTGGTCACCCAGGCCGAACGTGGGGACGGCTGGGTCAAGATCGTGGGCGACTGGATCGACCGGGACGCCGGCGACCTGACTCCGCTGTGGCCGGTCGACGTGGCGAAGGCGGCCATCGAGGCGGCCCACGAGCACGGCGCCCGGGTCACCGCGCACTGCTTCGACGAGCGCTCGGTGAGTGAACTGGTGGAGGCCGGCATCGACGGCATCGAGCACGGCACGGGGCTCGACGACGAGACCATCGCGGCCATGGCCGAGAACGGCACCTCGCTGGTGCCGACCATGGTCAACCTGGAGAACTTCCCGACGTTCGCGGCCGCCGGTGAGGCCAAGTTCCCGCGCTACGCCGCCCACATCATGGCGCTGTACGAGCGACGGTTCGAGACGATGGGCAAGGCGGTGGACGCAGGCGTCCCGGTCTTCGCCGGCACCGACGCGGGCGGCGTCCACGGGCACGGGCTGATCGCCGGCGAGATCGAACTGCTCGCCAAGGTGGGGGGCAACGACTTCGCCCTGGGCGCTGCGTCCTGGAACGCGCGTCGCTGGCTGGGTCACCCGGGCATCGAGGAGGGCGCGCCGGCCGACATCGTGGTCTTCGCCGACGACCCCCGCACGAACATCTCGGTGGTCCGCGAACCGGTGCTGATCATCCTCAACGGTCGCGTCGTGGGCGGTTCGGCGGCGTCCTGACCCGGGTGGCCTGCAATGGAACCGTCCCCTAGCGTCGACGCATGGAACCGCACCGGTTGAGCCGGACCGACGCGCGCCGGATCGCCGTCCGCGCGCAGTTGCTGGACGCCGAACGCCCGGCCCTGGTGGCCGAGGTCGTCGACGAACTCACCGTGCTCAACATCGACCCCACCAACGCCATCGCCCCCAGCGAGGACCACATCCTGTACAGCCGGCTGGGGGCAGGCTACGAACCGGCACACCTGGTCGAGGCGTTCGAGGACGTCCGGAGCGTCTTCGAATACGACGGCATGTACCGCTCGGCCGCAGACCTGTCGCTGTACCGGGCGATCATGCGGCGTCCACTGAAGTACCAGCAGACGCGCGACTGGATGGCCGCCAACGAGCGGTTCCACCACGACGTGATCGCCCTGATCGCCGAGCGCGGCCCGGTGCCGACCGGTGAGATCCCCGACACCGCGCAGCAGGCCTGGGGTTCGACCGGCTGGACCAACAACCGCAACGTCACGCAGATGCTCGAGATCCTGGTGCGGCTGGGTGAGGTCGCGATCGCCGGCCGCCGGGGCCGCGAACGACTGTGGGAGCTCGCCGAGCGCTGGTACCCGGCCACCGAACAGGTCCCGGACGCCGAGGTGGACGCCCGCCGCAGCGAACGACGGCTGGGAGCGCTCGGGCTCGCCCGCAGCAAACAGACCGAGGTGCCGCTGGAGCGGATGGACGTCGGCGCCGCCGGCGAACCTGCGGTGGTGGAGGGCGTGGACGGCGTCTGGCGGGTCGACCCGGTGGGATTGGCCGAGCTCGGCCGCCCGTTCGAGGGCCGCACCGTGCTGCTGTCGCCGTTCGACCGGCTGGTCTTCGACCGCGCCCGCGCCGAGGCCATCTTCGGCTTCGAGTACGTGCTCGAGATGTACAAGCCGGCAGCCAAGCGACGCTGGGGGTATTTCGCCCTGCCGATCCTGCGCGGCGACGAACTCATCGGGAAGCTGGACGCCAAGGCCGACCGCAAGAAGGGCGTGCTGAACGTGAACGCCGTGCACCGCGACACCGACTGGTCCCGCGCGGCCGAGCACGACGTCCGGGCCGAGATCGTGGCGCTCGCCGACTGGCTGGGGCTTGAGCTCGTCGAACCAGGCGAGTGAGGGCGGCCTGCGTCATCCGGGTCTCGACAGGCCCTACCCGCAACACTCCTCCCCGGCCTGCCCCGAATCTGCGCCGGGTCCCAGGGGCTGG
This sequence comes from Micropruina sonneratiae, assembly GCF_025972045.1. Taxonomy (GTDB): domain Bacteria; phylum Actinomycetota; class Actinomycetes; order Propionibacteriales; family Propionibacteriaceae; genus Micropruina; species Micropruina sonneratiae. Next base: position 980,320 of record NZ_JAPDHX010000001.1, read on the forward strand.
CCTGACGCCACACCACCCCGAGTCCCGGCAGGTCGTTCTCAGCAACGCCCACTGGTTTCGAGAAGGGCGACTGCTTTCATGTCACAACACGAAAGTAGCTTCGGTTCCTGCCAGTAGTCGGCGTTGCAGAGAACGACCGCCTCCTGTTCGCAAGGGCATGATCGGCAGGATCGACCGACGCCAGGCTCGGCCGGCGATCGGGTCAGCGGCAGGACAAGTCCTCCGGCACCGCACCGCCGACCAGGGTGCGCCAGTCGTCGGCGCTGAGGTTCCCGCCCGAGGTGCGGCAGGCGGTGGCGACCAGCGACTCCGGGTCAAGCCGGGTCGACACGGCGCGGCCGGACGCGCTGTCGTCGCCCTTCGCCTCGAACACCATGACCAGCGCGGACGCGTCCGGGCTCAGCGTCACCCCGTGCCGGACGGCCTCCCAACCCGCGGGTAGCGCCACCGTCCCCAGCAGCGTCTCGGCCGCTGCGTCGTACAGTGCGATGCCGAGATCGGTGGGGATGGCCACCAGACCGTCCGCCTCGGACATCGCACCCGTGGTCTGCACGGTGAAGCGGCCCGGCAGCTGCCGCTGCAGAGCCCCGGTGAGTGGGTCGCGGCGTTCGATGGTTCCCGAGTTCTGTCGGACCCACAGCGAACCCCGGGCGAACAGCGTCCGGCTGACGTCCTGACCGGGCTCGGCCAGCGTGAACCGGTCCGCTCCCGTGGCCGCGTCGACCACCCGCACCCCGGTCAGGCCGTCCTGCGGGGTGAACGCGACGCTCGCCAGGTCCTCGCTGATCGCCGCGTCGAACCAGTTCGCCTCTCCCGGCGGAACCGTCACCTCGGCCAGCAGTGCGCCGGTCCGGAGCTCGTAACGCCCGATGTGGCCGTCCGCTCCGACGACCAGCACGGTGTTCTGGTCGCCGGAGACCCGCAGGTTCACGATCCGGTCATCCGGACGCCCGATCGCCCAGCCGACCACGCCGTCGGGCAGACCGGGCAGGACACCGCGCAGGGTGCCCTCGGACGCGCCCGGGGTGACCAGCAGGACCGTCCCGTCCGGCAGCCACACCGGCGGGGCGAACTCCCCGACCAACTCACTCGGGTGGTACTCGGCCAGGAGGAAGCCTGAGCGCCCCGGCACGCCGCCGATGCTGAGCCTGCTCCGCTCGCCGTCGCGCACCGCCATCGTCGTGCCGTCCGGCGACACCGCCACCGTCGGCGACCCGCAGGCCGTGCAGGAGCCGGCCAGGTCGAGCGGCGCCATCGCCGACGACCGGCCGATCGCGTCCGGGTCCCACAGGCTCAGGTCCGAACCGGACGCGGCAACGAGACGAGCGTACCGGCCGAGGAACAGCAGGCCCCCTGCATTGACCTCGGTGGTGCCGACGAAGACCCGGGGCGGGTCGGCCGAGTGGCCGTAACCCGCGGGATCGCTGGTGGCGCGGACCTTGGCCAGGTGGATGCCGGACGCATCGGCGACCGCCAGCAGGGTGCCGTCGTGGTTCAGCGCGGATGCGGTCTCATTGGCCATCGGCACGACCGCGTAGCGCTCCGGTTCATCCTGGTCGGTATGCACGCGCCACACTCGCACCTCACTGGACCCGTTCGTGGCGGTGGCGAAGCGGCCGTCTGCGGAGATCCGGCCGGCAATCGGGCGGGCGCCGTAGAAGATGACGCCCTCGGCCAGCAGGTCGAAGGCTGGAAAGCTCCGGGTCTCGGAGTGGGGACCGGCGAGCAGCACCTGATCGTTCCCGATGAACTGCAGCGTCAGCGTGCTGTTGTTGTCCGCCTCGGCCGGGTCGGGCACGGTGCGTTGGCTGCGGGCCGCCAGGTCGACCAGCGTCACCATCGACGACTCACCGGTACTGGCCACGATGATCCCGGAGCCGGCCGGGTTGACGGCGACCAACTGCGGTTGCTGGCCCTCGGGTAGGGCGACACTGCCGAGCTGGTCGCCGGTCGCGACGTAGACGCCGGTGCCGTCGACGGCGGCCACGATCGTGCCGTCGTCACTGATCCCGACCTGGCGGATTCTCTGCGGCATCGTGAACCGGGCGATCGGTGCGGCGGCGGCGACGTCCCAGCTGAACACCTGTCCGTCGGCAAGCCCGACCGCGACGAACCGCCCGCTGCCGGATGACTCGACGCTGGTGATCGCGGCCGGGAAGGTCAGGAACCGGCGCAGCGCCGGGCTCGCCAGGCCGGCCCTGAGCAGCGCGGCCCTGGTCTCCGCCGTCGGGTCGGTGCGGTAGGCCTGAGCGGCCAGCAGCTGGGCGCGGCGCAGGTCCCGGCTGAGCAGCGAATCCGACGTGGCGCCCAGTTGTCTCGCCAGCAACGCGTTCGCCTGTCGCAGCACTTCGTTGCGTTGGGCGATGGCCAGGACGCTCGCCACGATCGCGGCGATCAGCAGCAGCGACAGGGTCCCGATGGCCGCCCGGGCCAGCCGCCAGCTGCGCTTGTGCTGGGCGACGTCCTCACCCAGCAGCTCGTCGCGGGGGATGCCGCGGATCGCCGAGGCCAGGTCGGCGACCTTTTCCTTGAACCGCGGGTCGGACGGCCCCGACGACCCCGGCGCGTCGAACCAGCTCAGGTCCGTCCACCGCGGCTCCTCCCGGAACGCGCCGCGCAGCGGAGCGGGCACGCAGTCGGTGGCCGCGGAGAAGTCGTTGCGGACGCGGTCCCAGCCCAGCGTCCCCTCGTCGTGCACCAGCAGGATGCCGGCGGCGTCCTTGTGCCGCAGCCACCATCCGATCTCGTTGGCGACGTACTCGGAGCGCGCCGCGGCGGGGGAGAGCAGCACCACCAGCCAGCGCGCCTCACGCAGGCCCTCTTCGATCGTGGACCACAGCCCGGGGTTGGCCGACATCGACGAGTCGTCGCGGAACACCCGTACGGTCCGCAGCCGGTACCACGGCTTGGCGAAGGTCTGGATCGCGGTTTGCAGCTTCTGCGCCTCCAGGGTGGACGCCGAACGCGCGTAGGAGATGAAGGCGTCCCACTGCGCCATCGCCGACCTCCCCCCGATGGGCTGGCGGCAGGATAGCCGAGGGGTTGCGGCCGCGGGTATGGCGTGGACGGCTGGTGGCCGACCGTGCCCGCCCCCCGCCCTCCCAACCACCGAGCGCTCGCGAAGGTTGGCGAGCGCTCAGTAGTTGGGCGAGCGCGGAGGACCGGCGCCGCCCCAGGTGACGAGATAGCGTCGGTGGGCGGGCGTCGGAGACTGCTCCGCGCAGTGCGCCCAGCCGCCCGGTTCGCGGATTGCGGGCCCGTTCTGGCACAATGTCAGGCGCGTCGTCCGCGTCCGGTGCCCTCTCAACGCCGGTCCGTGCGATTCACCCGAGGCCCGTGCCCATTCCCCACAGTGGGGGCTGGCTTCACCCGTCCAGCCTGGCAGTCGTTGCCCAGGCTTTCCCACAGGAGAACTCCACACACGTGGCTACCAAGATTCGTCTGAAGCGGCTCGGCAAGATCCGCTCCCCGCACTACCGCATCGTCGTCATGGACTCGCGCACCAAGCGCGACGGCCGGGCGATCGAGGAGATCGGCCTCTACCAGCCGAAGAGCGACCCGTCGGTCATCCAGATCAACTCCGAGCGGGCCCAGTACTGGCTCGGTGTCGGCGCCCAGCCCACCGAGGCCGTCGTCGCCATCCTGAAGCGCTCCGGCGACTGGCAGAAGTTCACCGGCGACGCCTCGCCGGAGGGCATCGACCCGCAGCCCGAGAAGGCCGACAAGGTCGCCCGGTTCAACGCCGCGCTGGCCGAGGCCGACGATCAGCCCTCGACGGCCGCGATCAGCACCGGCAAGAAGAAGGCCGCCGAGGCTGACGAGGCCGAGGCCGAGACCACCGACGAGGCCTGATGATCGCCGACGCGTTGGAGCACCTGGTCCGCGGACTGGTGTCCAACCCCGACGACGTCCGGGTCTCCGACTCCGACCGGCGCCGGCCGCGGACCCTCGAGGTCCGCGTCCACCCCGAGGACATCGGCAAGGTGATCGGTCGCCAGGGCCGCACGGCCAGCGCTCTGCGCACCGTCGTCGGCGCCCTCGCCGGGCGTGAGACGATCCGCGTCGATTTCGTCGACGTCGACCGGCGCCAGCGTTCCCGCCGCCGCTGAACCATCGATCGATCGGACGCCCCTGAGCTCGCTCGGGGGCGTCCGGCATTCCAGGAGGACGTCATGAGCGACAGCGTCGAGGTGCTGGTCGGCACCATCGGTCGCCCCCACGGCCTGCGCGGCGACCTGACGGTCCGGTTGTCCAGTGACTACCCCGACGAGCGCTTCGCGCCCGGCGCGACCCTGAACACGGGCGAAGCGGGCGGCGCGAGCCTCGAGGTGGTCGCGAGTCACTGGCAGGGAGACGTCCTGCTGGTCAGTTTTCGTGGCTACACCGACCGGTCCCGGGCCGAGACGCTGCGCGGCACCGAGTTGTGGGCGAGCGTCGAGCCCGGCGAGGACGCCGAGGGCGACTTCCACGACGCCGCGCTGGTCGGGTTGGCGGTGCGGGTCGGCGGCGCCGACGTTGGCCGGATAGCCTCGATCGTGCACAACCCGGCGCAGGACCTGCTCACCGTGCGGACGCCGTCCGGCGACTTCCTGGTGCCGTTCGTGTCGGCCCTGGTGCCGGTGGTCGATCTGGCCGGCGGCTTCGTCGAGGTGGTCGACCTGCCCGGACTGTTCGAGGAGACCCCATGAAGCTCGACGTCGTCACCATCTTTCCCGAGTACTTCGCGCCACTGCAGCTGTCGCTGGTCGGCAAGGCGATCAACAAGGGCCTGCTCGACATCGCGGTGCACGACCTGCGGCGCTGGACGCACGACCGGCACCGCACCGTCGACGACACCCCCTACGGTGGGGGCCCCGGCATGGTGATGAAGCCCGAGCCGTGGGGTGAGGCCCTGGATGAACTGCTCGCCCAGCCCGAGGTCGAGCACGACCAGCCGGTGCTGATCGTGCCCACGCCGTCCGGGACGCCGTTCAACCAGGCCATCGCCGCCGAGTGGGCCGCCGAGCGTCGGCTGATCTTCGCCTGCGGACGCTACGAGGGCATCGACGCCCGCGTCGTCGAGCATGCGGCGTCGCGGATGCGCACCGCCGAGGTCAGCCTCGGTGACTACGTGCTCAACGGCGGCGAGGTGGCTGCCCTGGCGATCATCGAGGCTGTGGTGAGGCTGCTGCCCGGCGTCATCGGCAACCCCGAGTCGCTGATCGAGGAGTCGCACGCGCCCGGCCAGGACAACTTGCTGGAGTACCCGGTCTACACCAAGCCGGAGACCTGGCGCGGGCTGGACGTCCCCGACGTACTGCTGTCCGGGCATCACGCGCAGGTGGCGACCTGGCGCCGGGAGCGCGCCGTCGAGCGGACCCGCGAGCGGCGTCCCGACCTGCTGCCGGACGCCTGACGATCACGGCGGACCGTGGGAAAGGTTCCGGCGGTCCAGAGGTGGACTGTGGGGACGGTTCCCTCGGTCCGGGCGCGGACCGGGAGAACCGTCCCCTCGGTCCGGATGACGCTCAGGCGGCCAGCCCGAGGCGTACACCTTCGGGGTCACCCCGAATAGCGACGGAACGCCAGGATGAACCCGTTCGCGCTGGTGAAACCGACCTGTTGGGCGACCACCGACACCTTGCCGTCACGAGCCAGCAGCTCCACCGAGGCGTTGATCCGGGCCCGCGTCCGCCACTCCGAGAAGGTCAGCCCGGTCTCGGCCAGGAAGGCGCGGCGCAGGCTGGTCGGGCTCGTGTAGAACGTCTCCGCCCACTGGGTGACGGTGCGCGGGTCGTCCGGCGACGCCAGCAGCACCCCGGCCACGGCGTGCGGCACGGTACTGGTCGGGATCGGCAGCGGGACCTGTCCGGCGTCGCCGACCAGCTCGTCGAACAGCTCCCGGCCGGCCTCGGCGTCGTCCAGCCGCTCCCGGAGGTGCGCGAGCAGCATCCGTCGCCGTCGCTCGGTGATCACCACCTCGGTGCACTGGGTTTCGGGCAGCGAGAACCGGGACGCCTCGAACAGCACCGGCGCCAGTAGGCGGTCGGCGTCGAAGGCGCGACGCTGGCGCTCAGGTGGTGCGCACGTCCCTCGGCCCAGACCACCGCATGACCCAGCGGCGCGTACACGAGCAGGCGCTCGGCGTGCACGTGCGGCTCGGGCCCCCACGCCCCGAACTCGGCGTCGAGGTCGGTGCTGCGCTGTTCGTGACCGCGGCCCTGGTGTACCTGATCGGCACCCGCTCCGGCGTCGCCGGTGGTGCTGGCCATCGTGCTGTTCGACCTGACCCGACGCTCGGCCTGGTGCTGGCGGGCGCGGCGGTGGCCGCCTGCCTGGCCTCGGTGACGACGCTGCTGGTGACCGGCCGCTCGTCGGTGCTGGCCGAGGTGTTGCCCTTCCTGCTGGTCGGCCTGCTCGCCGCGTTGCCGCTCGCCCGCAGCGTGAACATCGTCGGGCTCGGTGAGGACGCCGCCGCCGGGCTCGGCCTGCGGGTCGGCCGCACCCAGTTGGCCGCCAGGGCGGCGCCGTCGCCGTCGCCGTCGGCCATGGCCTGCACGGCGCGACCCAGGATCCACGGCACGGACAGGAAGGCGAGCTGGCGCACGAACGCCGACCCGATCGAGGCCAGCAGATCGGCGCGGGCACCGCTCAGGCAGTAGCGCAGCAGGGCGGGACCGGTGGCCGGTGGGGGAGAGCTCACCGCGGCAACGCTAGGTGCGTGCCGATGGCGCCGGTCCAAGCCGGACGCCGAGGCGTCGAAGCCAGCGCCCGCTCGGCGTCCGGTCGGTCCCGCCGCATGCCGGAGGGTCTCAGCGTCGAGGCGGTGACTGAAACCGGCTGGTCGATGGGTTGGACTGTCCGCGCGGCGTCCGCTCTAGGGTCGAGGTCGTGCCGAGAACCCGACGACAGCTGCTCACCTTCCCGATCAACGTCCGTGCCCTGACGGTGTCGAACGTGGTCGACGTCACCCCGGGTCTGCGCCGGATCACCCTGACCGGCGACCAACTGGGGGCCTTCACCACTGCCGACGGGATCGCCGTCCCCGCGCTGCGCAACGAGGGCTTCGACGACCACGTGAAGATCATCGTGCCCGACCTGGGCGAGTCCGAGATCAGGCCGCCGCGGCAGGTGGAAGGGCACCTGGACTGGTCGGGCAGTTCGGCGGGCAAGGACTACACCCCGCGCCGCTGGGACCCCGACGCCGGCGAGCTCGACCTGGAGTTCGTCCGGCACGGCACCGGTCCGGCCGCCACCTGGGTCGAGCGGGTGCGGCCCGGCGATTCGGCCTGGATCGCCGGGCCGAAGGCGTCCGCGCTGCTGCCCGACGACGTCGACTGGCTACTCATCGGCGGCGACGAAACGGCCCTGCCGGCCATCGGCCGACTGATCGACGACCTGCCCCCCGACGCTCGAGCGCAGGTGTTCGTCGAGGTCGCCGACGCCGCGCACGAGGTGCCCATGCCCGGCCTGGCCTGCCATCCCGGCGTGCAGCTCACCTGGGTGCACCGCGGCGCCGCCGAACCCGGCACCAGCGACGTGCTCGAACAGGCGATCCGGGCCGCGCAGTGGTGGCAGGGTCGGCCGTACTGCTGGGTCGCCGGCGAGGCTCTCACCCTGAAGCCCATCCGCGCGCACCTCAAGTACGACCGCGAGGTACCCCCGGACTGCCTGGAGGTGGTGGGTTACTGGCGGCGCCGGCCGGTGCTGGTCGACGAGACGACGGGCACCGAGACCGTGGCTCCCGACGACACCCGTGCCCGGTTGCACGCCCTGCTCGAAACCACGGCCCCGGCCGCGGTGCGTGCGGCGGTCACCCTCGGCGTGATCCAGCGGCTGGACGCCGGTTCCGCCACCGCCGCCGCCCTCGCCGCCGACCTCGGCCTGCAGCCGGCGGCGACCACCGCGCTGCTGCGGTACCTGGCGGCGATCGAGGTGCTGCGGCTCGACGGGGACGACTACGCGCTGGCCGAGCTGGGACTCGAACTGGCCGACGACGACGATCTCGAACGCAAACTGGGCCTCGGCGGGCCAGGCGCACTGGTCGAACTGACCGCGCCCGCCCTGGTCGAGCATCTGCGCACCGGCGCCGTCACCGGCGCCGGCGATGCCCTGGCCGCGCTGCCCGCGCTGGCCCAGGGACTGCGCGATCTGCGCGGCGACGAGGCGACCTGGTATGCGCCGTCGATCGTGCAGCACTGGAACTGGGCGGGCCACGCGGCCGTCACCGTCACCGGGGCCGGGGCGCCCGAGACCGCCGGCTCGCTCCTGGACGTCCACCCCGGGTTGTCCGTTACGGTCTCGATCGCCCCGCCCGAGCAGCTGACCAGCTCGGCGTTGCTCGCCGTCCAGGCCCTCGACCAGCTGCCCGACGATGCCGCGGCCGAACGGCTGGCCGGACTCGCGGCCCGGGCTGCGGACGCCGGCGCCGAGCTGGTACTGGTCGAACGGACGCTGTACGTCGACGAACTGCACGACCACGACGCCGAACTCGACCTCAAGCTGCGGGTCGCGTTCGGATCGGGCGTCCGCACCGTCGGCGAGTGGCGGGCGCTCTTCGAGGCGGCCGGGGTCCGGCCCGGGGCCGAGGTCGACCTGGGCTGGGATCTGCGGCTGTGGCCGCTGAGCGGTTCGGCGCAGACCAGCTGACGCGTCCTCGACGGCTGGTGCATCCGTAGCGCGAGGGGCTTACCGCGGGGGGTCGCGAGGTCTAGTGTCGAGCCTCGTGAGCCGCGCTCGCGCACCCCGCGACACCCACTTCCGCCGCTGGTTCCTGCAGCAGGACTCCGAGGAGGCGGAGGGATACTACGAGGACGCCCGTGAGGCGGCCGAACGTCACCACGTGCAGCCCTGGTGGCGGGTGATGTGCCTGACCGGCGTCGACTACTTCTCGACCCTGGGCTACCAGCCGGGCATCGCGGCGCTGGCCGCGGGCGCGCTGTCACCGATCGCGACGTTGGTGCTGGTGGGGGTGACCCTGGTCGGTGCGCTGCCGATGTACCGACGGGTGGCCGAGGAGTCGCCGCACGGCGACGGGTCGCTGTCGATGCTGGAGCGGCTGCTCACCTACTGGCCCAGCAAGCTGCTGGTGCTGTGCCTGCTCGGCTTCGTGGCGACCGGTTTCGTGATCACCATGACGCTGTCCGGCGCGGACGCCGCGGCGCACCTGGTCGAGAACCCGCTGCTGGCCGAAGCCCTGCACGGCCAGAACGTGGCCATCACCCTGGGGCTGATCGCCCTGCTGGCAGTGGTGTTCCTGATCGGCTTCTCGGAAGCGATCGGGGTGGCGGTGGTCCTGGTCGTGGCTTATCTCGGGCTCAGCGCCGTGGTGATCGGCAACGGACTCACGGACGTCTTCGGGCACCCGGAGCGGCTCGCCAACTGGTGGGCCGGGCTGCAGAACTCGTTCGGTTCCCCGGTGCTGATGCTGGCCGCGGCCATGCTCGTCTTCCCGGCGTTGGCGCTGGGGCTGTCCGGCTTCGAGACCGGGGTGGTGGTGATGCCGCTGGTCAAGGGCGACCCCGGCGACACCCCCGCCGCGCCGAGAGGACGGATCCGCAACGCCAAGAAGCTGCTGACGTGCGCGGCGGCGATCATGAGCGTGATGCTGCTCGGGTCGGCCACCGTCACCACCCTGCTCATTCCCGCGGCCGAGTTCTGGCCGAGCACGAGCATCACCCGGACCGTGAACACCGCCGACCTCGACGCCGGGCTGGTCACCATGGACATGCCGATGGACGCCCAGGAGCGGCCCGGCATCGTGCTCACCGTGCCGGTGCCGGGCGGCCGCAGCGGCAGCTACACGATCGGCGTGGACGCCGGCGGCGAGACGGTGCAGATGTCGGTGGTCGAGGTGGACGCCGGCAGCGCCACCACGATCATCATGGGCAAGCCCGCCGGCGGCGCGAACGGCAGGGCGTTGGCGTTCCTGGCGCACGAACGGCTCGGTGAGGGCTTCGGCACCGTCTACGACGTGGCGACGATCGGCATCCTGTGGTTCGCCGGCGCGTCGGCGATGGCGGGACTGCTCAACATCGTCCCGCGCTACCTGCCCCGCTACGGGATGGCGCCGGAGTGGGCGCGTTCGACCCGGCCGCTGGTCGTGCTGTTCACCCTGGTGGCGGCGGTGGTCACGATCGTGTTTCAGGCCAGCGTCGACCGGCAGGCGGGGGCGTACGCCACCGGCGTGCTGGCCCTGATGTCGTCGGCGGCGTTCGCGGTCTTCCTGACCGAGGCGCGGCGCCGGCACCGGGGGGCGGCCGTCGGCTTCCTGGTGGTGACGCTGATCTTCGTCTACACCAGCGTGGTCACGATCAGCGAACGGCCCGAGGGGTTGTGGATCGCGGCCATCTTCATCGGCACCATCATCTTCTTCTCGGTATTGTCGCGGATCAGCCGCAGCACCGAGCTGAGAGTCAAACGGGTCATCCTCGAACCGCAGGCAGAGGCGATCTTCGCTCGCTGGGCGGCGGCCCATCCGGGGCCGCTGCGCTTCATCGCCAACAAGCTGGACGCCGGCGACCGGGCCGAGTACGACGAGAAGGACTACGACGTCCGGGCCGCGACGCACCTGGGCGCCAACGACCCGGCCATCTTCCTCGAGGTGGCGGTCGCGGACGCCAGCGAGTTCTCCGGCGACGTGGTGGTCGGTGGCGAGCTCGTCGGCCGGCACGCCGTGCTGCGCGCCAGGGGAGTGGCGGTGCCGAACACGCTGGCGGCGATCATGCTCGAGGTCGCCCGCCAGACTGCGGTACCGCCGCACATCTATTTCGCCTGGTCGGAGCGTGGTCCGGCGGAGAACGCGATGCTGTTCCTGATCGGCGGGGGCGGCGACATCCCCCCGTTGACCCATGAGATCCTCCGGGTCGCCGAACCGGATCCCGCCCGGCGTCCCCTGGTGCACGTCGGCGGTTGAGCCCTCCGGGCCGCCACGTTCGCTCTCCCCGGCCCGGGCCGGCCGATCGGTGGGCGTCCACGTCCCAGCTTCGCGTGTCCGTTCGGCATCCGCCCGAAGGTGGCGTTCACTGGTCCGGTGGCACCCACCCCTTTCCGGCTGTTCCCGGCCCTGCTCGCCTGCACCCTCGCCCTGCTGATCGGGGGCTGCGCCGCCCAGCAACAAAGCGCCGACGGTTCGCCGACGCCCGCACGCACGTCGGTCCCGACCGGCGGCTCGCCCGGCGCCGGTCCGACGTCCACCCGGGCCACCACCACGTCCACGTCCAGCGCCACCGCGCCGGCCCAGGTGGACTGCCGCAAGAAGAAGTGCGTGGCCCTCACCTTCGACGACGGCCCGGGCCCGCTCACCGAGGGCCTGCTGGACACCCTGGTCAAGGAGAACGTGCCGGCAACCTTCTTCCTGGTAGGCAACATGATCAAGCAGCATCCGGGCGTCGCGCGGCGGATCGCCAGTACCCCCGGCATGACGATCGCCGACCACACCGTCAGCCACCCGATGCTGACCAAGCTCGGCGCCGCGGCCGTCAAGCGGGAGATTGTTGGGAACACCAGGTTGATCCGGAACGTCACCGGCGTCAGCCCACGCTTCCTGCGTCCGCCTTACGGCCTGCACCACGCCCGGGTGGACGATGTCGCCCGACGGCAGGGTCAGGCGGTGGTGCTATGGAGCGCGGCGGCCCTCGACTGGCAGTACGACAAGCCGGCCAAGATCGTCTCGGTGACGATGCCGCAGCTCGCCCCCGGGGCGATCGTGCTGGCCCACGACATCCATCCCTGGACGGTGAAGGCGGTGCCCACCCTGATCACGAAGATCCGGGCCAAGGGCTACACGCTGGTCAGCCTCGACGACATCCTGGGCGGCCATCCGAAGGCTGGCCTCACCTATGCCCGAGGGGAGCACTGAGCCCGCGCGAGACCGCGCGTCTCAGTCTGCGTCACTTTCGCAATGCGCCCGACAAGCAGACTCATCGGGAATAGTGTGGTGCCCGTGGCGACGACGACTCTTTCCCCACATGCGCGGGCCGTGCGCTCATCAGTGATCCTCAAGGTCATGATGGCGATCACCGGTCTGATCATGGTCGGGTTCCTGCTGATGCACATGTACGGCAACCTCAAGGTCTTCCTGGGTGCCGAAGCCTTCGATCACTACGCCCATTGGCTCAAGGGCGACATCCTCTATCCGCTGATCCCGTCGGGCTGGTTCATCTGGATCTTCCGCTTCGTGATGCTCGCGGCGATCGTGCTGCACATCTACTCGGCGGCGGTTCTGACCGGCCGCGCGCACCGGGCCCGCGGCACCAAGTACGTGACCTCCAAGCCCCTGCAGCAGACCTACGCCGCGCGCACCATGCGCTGGGGCGGCGTCATCCTGGCCGGCTTCCTGGTCTTCCACCTGCTGCAGTTCACCGCCCAGGTGATCAAGACCGGCTGGAACAGCGGCGCCGGCCCCTACGAGATGTTCGTGGTCTCGTTCGAGCAGTGGTGGCTGGTGCTCGCCTACGCGCTGTGGATGGTGACCGTCTGCATGCACGTCCGGCACGGCTTCTGGAGCGCCTTCGCGACGCTCGGCGCCAACACCTCCGCCACCACCCGCAAGTGGTGGAACATCATCGCCTGGGCGGTCGCCGTCATCCTGTACGTCGGCTTCATGATCGCGCCGGTCGCGGTGCTGATCGGAGGGGTGCGCTGATGGCGACCCCGATCCTGGAACGGCTGGGCCTGCGCGGCCGCAGCGCCCGCGGCCAGGAGCACAAGCACACGACCGTTGAGAAGGATGGAGCGATGGCGACGCAGACGATCGAAGAGGCCCCGGCCAGCAGCGCGGGCGAGGGCCGGCTGTGGATCGATGGGTCCGAGTTGCGTGACACCAAGGCGCCGGCCGGCCCGATCGAGGGCAAGTGGGCCAAGCGGCAGTTCGAGGCCAAGCTCGTCAACCCGGCCAACCGGCGCAAGCTGACGGTGATCATCGTCGGCACCGGCCTGGCCGGCGGCGCCGCGGCGGCGTCACTGGGTGAGGCCGGCTACAACGTGCTGAACTTCTGCTACCAGGACAGCCCGCGCCGGGCCCACTCGATCGCCGCCCAGGGCGGCATCAACGCGGCCAAGAACTACCGAAACGACAACGACTCCACCTATCGGCTGTTCTACGACACGGTCAAGGGCGGCGACTACCGGGCCCGGGAGACCAATGTGTACCGGCTCGCCGAGGTGAGCGCGTCGATCATCGACCAGTGCGTCGCGCAGGGCGTCCCTTTCGCGCGCGAGTACGGCGGCCTGCTCGACAACCGCTCGTTCGGCGGCGTCCAGGTGCAGCGCACCTTCTACGCGCGTGGCCAGACCGGTCAGCAGCTGCTGATCGGCGCCTACCAGTCCCTGGAGCGTCAGGTCGCGGCCGGCACCGTGAAGATGTACGCGCGGCACGAGATGCTCGAGCTGATCGTCGTAGACGGCCGGGCCCGCGGCATCGTCGCCCGTGACATGGTGACCGGCGAGATCGAATCGCACCTGGCCGACGCCGTGGTGCTGGCCACCGGCGGCTACGGCAACGTGTTCTTCCTGTCCACCAACGCGATGGGCTGCAACGTCACCGCAGGCTGGCGGGCGCACCGCAAGGGCGCCTACTTCGGCAATCCCTGCTACACGCAGATCCACCCGACCTGCATCCCGGTGCACGGCGAGACGCAGTCGAAGCTGACCCTGATGAGCGAGTCGCTGCGCAACGACGGCCGGATCTGGGTGCCGAAGCGGGCCGAGGACTGCGACAAGGATCCCCGGCAGATCCCCGAGGAGGACCGCGACTACTACCTGGAGCGGATCTACCCGGCGTTCGGCAACCTGGTGCCGCGCGACATCGCGTCGCGGCAGGCCAAGAACATGTGCGACGAGGGCCGCGGCGTCGGGCCGGCGGTCGCCGAACCGCAGCCGGACGGCACCGTCAAGCAGGTGCGCCGCGGCGTCTACCTCGACTTCGCCGACGTGATCAAGCGGATCGGCAAGGACGCGGTCTCGGCCAAGTACGGCAACCTGTTCGACATGTACGCCCAGATCACCGCCGAGGACCCCTACGAGGTGCCGATGCGGATCTACCCGGCGGTGCACTACACGATGGGCGGGGTGTGGGTCGACTACGACCTGATGACCACCGTCACCGGCCTGTACGCCACGGGCGAGTGCAACTTCTCCGATCACGGCGCGAACCGGCTCGGGGCGTCCGCCCTGATGCAGGGGCTGGCCGACGGCTACTTCGTGCTGCCGAACACGATCAACGACTACCTGGCCGACGGGCCGTTCCCGAAGTTGACGCCCGAACATCCGGAGGTGGTGGCGGCGGTGAACTCCACCAAGGAGCGGATCAACAAGCTGCTGTCGGTCAACGGCTCCCGCACCGTCGACTCCTTCCACAAGGAGCTCGGTCACATCATGTGGGAGTACTGCGGCATGGAGCGCACCGAGGCGGGGCTCACCAAGGCGCTCGGCCTGATCCGTGAGCTGCGCGACGAGTTCTGGCGCGACGTGAAGGTCACCGGCGAGAACGAGGAGTTCAACCAGACCCTCGAGCGGGCCGGCCGGGTCGCCGACTTCTTCGAGTTGGGCGAGTTGATGTGCATCGATGCGCTGCACCGTCGCGAATCCTGCGGCGGTCACTTCCGGGCCGAGTCGCAGACCCCCGACGGTGAGGCCTTGCGGCACGACGACGAATTCCTCTACGTGGCCGCGTGGGAGTACAACGGTGCGAACCCGGTGCTGCACAAGGAACCGCTGGAATACGAGTACATCGAGCTGAAGCAACGGAGTTACAAGTGAACATCACCTTGCGGGTGTGGCGGCAGGCGAATGCGAACGCCCAGGGCGCCATGCAGACCTACCAGCTGGCCGACGTCAGCCCGGACATGTCGTTTCTGGAGATGCTCGACCTGCTCAACGAGAAGCTGACCGTCGAGGGCATCGAGCCGGTCGCCTTCGACCACGACTGTCGTGAGGGCATCTGCGGCATGTGCGGCGTGGTGATCAACGGTTCGGCACACGGACGCGGATCGTCGCCCGTGCCGACCACCACCTGCCAGCTGCACATGCGGTCGTTCGCCGACGGTGCCACCATCGACATCGAGCCCTGGCGGGCCGGTGGCTTCCCGGTGATCAAGGACCTGGTGGTCGACCGCACCGCGTTCGATCGGATCATCCAGGCCGGCGGTTACATCTCGGTCAACACCGGGGCCGCTCAGGACGCCAACGCGACCCCGGTGCCGAAGGTCGACGCCGACCGCGCTTTCGACGCCGCGACCTGCATCGGCTGCGGCGCCTGCGTGGCGGCCTGCCCCAACGGTTCGGCCATGCTGTTCACCTCGGCCAAGATCACCCACCTGGCGATGCTCCCGCAGGGCCAGCCCGAGCGCTGGTCGCGGGTGAAGTCGATGGTGGCCCAGCACGACGCCGAGGGCTTTGGCGGCTGCACGAACATCGGCGAGTGTGCCGCGGTCTGCCCCAAGGGGATCCCGCTCGACACGATCAGCCAGCTGAACCGCGACCTGATGCACGCGCTGTTCAAGCCCGACGGCAAGTAACCCCAGACGGTGGGTGACACCGGCCCGTCCGGACCGGCTCACCACCCCGGCCGGTCGACCCAAGGGTCGGCCGGCCGTGTCATTTCCTCCGCCGTGCCGTCCCACGGTGATCCCGAGGCGTGCCGCCACGCGACTGCGGCAGGATGGACGCCGTGGACGTCGCACTGTTCCTGAAAGCCCTCGGCGCGCTGTTCGCGGTGATGAACCCGCTGGCCGCGCTGCCGATGTTCCTGAGCCTGACCGACGGCTACGACCAGGCCCGGCGGCGTCGCACCGCGATCCGGGTGGTGCTGTACAGCCTGGTGATGGCCGCCGTGGTGCTGGTCGGCGGGCGGGCCGTGCTGGGCTTCTTCGGCGTCGGTGTGAACGACTTCCGGGTCGCCGGCGGCATCGTGCTGATGACCATCGCCCTGGGCCTGCTGAACGGCGCCAGCGCGGTGCACAGCGGCAATGCCCACGAGCAGCGCCACCAGGCCACCCAGGCCCAGGTCGGCGACGTCTCCTTCTACCCGATCACCTTTCCGTTGTTGATGGGTCCGGGCACGATCACCTCCCTGATCGTGCTCACCGGAGCAGGTGGCCTCGGGGGTCAGGTGGCCGTGGGCTCCGCGGTGGTGGTCGTCCTCGCCCTGCTGCTGGTGGTGTTGTGGTTCGCCGGCACCATCGGCGCCCACCTGTCGGACACGCTCCGCACCGTCATGACGAGGCTGATGGGCATGATCCTGGCGGCCATCGCCGTCGAGATGGTCGCCGCCGGCCTGCTGGCGCTGTTCCCGGGGCTGGGTCGCTGAGGCGCGTCCCGGCAGGTCCGACAGGCGGACGCCCGGCGTACGCCCCGAGGTGCCGGTCCGGCCCGATTTCGGCCCGGGGGAGTGCCTGTGGCAGACTTGATCCTCGGTGCCGTACGCCCCTGCCACAGGGGGAAGGCGACGGCCCTTCCACGATGAGAACCACGAGGTGTCCTGTGGCACCGGCGAGGATATTGACATGAACAAGCTCGTTGCCGAGGTCGCCCAGGCCTCCCTTCGCTCCGACATCCCCGAGTTCCGGCCCGGCGACTCCGTGCGGGTGCACGTGAAGGTCGTCGAGGGCAACCGGTCCCGCATCCAGGTCTTCGCGGGTGCCGTGATCGCCCGCACGGGCAGCGGCATCGGCGAGGCGTTCACCGTCCGCAAGGTGAGCTTCGGCACCGGTGTGGAGCGGACGTTCCCCCTGCACTCCCCGATCATCGACAAGATCGAGGTCGAGCGGCACGGCGACGTCCGGCGCGCCAAGCTGTACTACCTGCGCGGTCTGCGCGGCAAGGCTGCCAAGATCAAGGAGAAGCGCGAGCGCTGATCCCACCCGGGTCATGACGACGCGCGAGTCAGGAGGCCCACGCGGTGAGTGAATCACCCTCCACGCGGCCCTCGGCCGGGCGGGTAGCCGGCATGTGGGCCAAGGAGATCGCCATCGTGGTGGTCGGCGCCCTGCTCGCCTCCACCCTACTGAGGCTCTTCGTCGCCCAGATGTTCGTCATTCCGTCGGGATCGATGGAGAACACGCTGCTCATCCGCGACCGGGTCATGGTGCAGAAGGTGGCCGGCTGGTCCCGCGGCGACGTGGTGGTCTTCCGCGACACCCAGGGCTGGCTCGCCGACCCGGCCGAAGAGACCGACCCGGTGCGAAAGGCCCTGATCTTCATCGGGCTTGCCCCGGACGAGAGTTCGAACCACCTGATCAAACGAGTCATCGGGATGCCCGGCGACCACGTCACGTGCTGCGACGTGCAGGGCCGGGTGACGGTGAACACCCAGCCGCTCGACGAGCAGAGCTACCTCTATTCCGAGGGCGGCACGGTGGTCGCACCGTCGGCGATGCCGTTCGATGTCGTGGTGCCGGCCGGACGAATCTTCGTGATGGGCGACCACCGGGACAACTCCCAGGATTCCCGCTGTCACCTCGACGAGGGCACCGATGGCATGGGTGCCTTCGTGCCCACCGAGAACGTCGTCGGCTCCGCGGTGGCGGTCGTCTACCCCTTCGATCGATGGCGCACGTTGTCGCGCCCGGACACCTTCGCCCGGGTTCCTGGACCGACGTCACCCGCCTCAGCGAAGCCGGTGATCACCGGCGAGATACCCGTCTGCTGAGGCTTCCATGGCCTTCGTGCTGCGCCGGGACGCTGGACTCTACGGCTACGAGCGTGCGCTGCGCCGGGCCGGTTTCGGGTTGATCGCCGGGGCCGACGAGGCCGGGCGCGGCGCCTGCGCCGGACCGCTGGTGGCGGCCTCGGTGATCCTGGGCAGCACTCCCGGCGCACAGGTGCGCGGGCTCCGGGACTCCAAGCTGCTCAGCCCGGCCCAGCGGGAACGCTGTTACGACGAGATCATGGCCAAGGCGGTGGCCTGGTCGGTGGTGCTGATCGAGCCGGCCGAGTGCGACCGGCTCGGCATGCACGTGGCCAATCTCCAGGCCCTGCGTCGCGCGGTGCTCCGGCTCGACACCGCTGCAGACTTCGTACTCACCGACGGCTTCGGTGTGGACGGGCTGGGAACGCCTTCGCTGGCGGTCTGGAAGGGGGACGCGGTGGCGGGGTGCGTCGCGGCGGCGTCCGTCGTGGCGAAGGTCACCCGCGACCGGATCATGAGTCAGGCGCATGACCAGTGGCCGCACTACCGGTTCGACATCCACAAGGGGTATTGCACGCCGCTGCACCAGCGTCATCTGGACGCCCACGGGCCCTGCGAGATCCACCGCAACTGCTTCGTCAACGTCCGCCGGGCGGCCGCGTCGGTGGCTCGCCGGACGCCCGACGCGGCGGCCGGACCGGACGACGGGGAGCTCGGGGTGGGTGCTGCGCAGAGGTATAGAGTGGCACCGCTATGAGCGCCGAGGATCTTGAACAGTACGAGAGCGAACTTGAACTCCAGTTGTACCGGGAGTACAAGGACGTGGTCGGCATCTTCACCTACGCCGTCGAGACCGAGCGTCGCTTCTACCTGTGCAACGCGGTCGACCTGAAGGTTCGCACCGAGGGCGGTGACGTCTACTACGAGGTGTCGATGGGCGACGCCTGGGTGTGGGACATGTACCGGCCCGCCCGCTTCGTGAAGTCGGCCAAGGTGCTCACCTTCCGCGACGTCTCCATCGAGGAGATCGCACACAGCGAACTGAAGGTCCCCGAGAACCTCTGACCCACGTTGGTCGACACCCCTTCTGACGTCGTCCCGGGCCCTGGTCGAGCGTGAACGTGGTGGGTGACCCGGGCTTGCCCCGGGATCTCATGGTCATGCCCGAGACCCCTCGCCGACGATTTTGAACACTTTTCCGCCTTGGTGCTCAAGGTGAAGGTGTGGAACGAAATGCTGTCTGGAGAGCGGGTGAGCTCGCGGCCGTCCATCACCTGGTGACGCGGGGCTGGACGATCATCGAGCGCAACTGGCGCTGCTCGCTGGGTGAGGTCGACATCATCGCGCACACGGCCGACCCGACACCCGTGCTGGTCTTCTGCGAGGTGAAATGCCGCACCGGCACGGGGTTCGGCGACCCCCTGGAGGCCATCACCGCGGCGAAGCTGGCGCGCCTGCGCAGGCTCGCCCTCACCTGGCTGGGTGAGCAGCCGCGGTGGGTGCCGCGCTACCGGCTCGACGCGATCGGCGTCCTGCTGCCGCGCGACGGCCGCCCCCGGGTCACCCATCTGGAAGGGGTCGGGCAGTGACGCCGGCACGTGCCTTCTCGGTGGCGCTGGTGGGCGTAGAGGGCACGATGGTCGAGGTCGAGGCGGCGATCGGCGGGGGTCTGCCGCGCATGGTGATCGTCGGGCTGGCGGACGCGGCCCTGGCCGAGGCGCGCGAGCGCTGCCGGGCCGCGGTGCACGCCCACGGGCTGGGCTGGCCCCAGCAGCTGGTCACGGTGAACCTGTCCCCGGCCACTCTGCCCAAGGCCGGCAGTCACTTCGACCTCGCCATCGTCGCCGCGGTCGCCGCCGCCGACGACCGGTTCGACCGCACGGTGCTCGAACGGCTGGTGCTGTTCGGTGAGCTGGGCCTCGACGGACGCGTCCGCGCGGTCCGGGGCCTGCTGCCCGCCCTGCTGGCCGCGGCGGCCGCCGGCTTCACGTCGGCGGTGGTCCCGGCCGAGCAGCTGGGTGAGGCCGCCCTGGTGGGCGGGTTGACGCTGTGGGGGGTGAACGACCTGCCCGACCTGGTGGCGGTGCTGCTGGGCGGCACCCCGAAGCCCGCCCCACCCAGTACCACCGAGGTCACCGGCGGCGCTGCGCCGGTGAAGGATCTCATCGACGTGGTGGGCCAGCTCGAGGCGAAGTGGGCGCTCGAGGTTGCAGCCGCCGGACGCCACCATCTGCACCTCCACGGCCCGCCGGGGGTGGGCAAGACGCTGCTCGCCGAGCGACTTCCCGGCATCCTGCCCGAACTCGACACCGCTGCCGCGCTGGAGGTGTCGGCCATCCACTCGCTGGCCGGCGTCCCGCTGGCCGACGGCCTGATCACCCGGCCGCCGTACGCCGACCCGCACCACACGGCCTCGCTGGCGAGTATCGTCGGAGGCGGTGCCCGGGTGGCCATGCCGGGCAGCATCAGCCGGGCCCACAACGGCGTACTCTTCCTCGACGAAGCTCCCGAGTTCTCCCCACGGGTGATCGAGGCACTACGGGTGCCGCTCGAATCCGGCCGGGTGGTGCTGGGCAGGGCCGCGGCGCAAGCGACCTACCCGGCGAGCTTCCAACTGGTACTCGCCTCGAACCCGTGCCCCTGCGGCAACGCCGGCGTCCGAGGTGCCGAATGCCGGTGCGCGCCGATGGCGGTGCGTCGCTACACCGAACGGATCTCCGGCCCCATCCTCGACCGGATCGACATCCGGCACCAGGTGCGGCCGATGTCCCGGGCGTATCTGCGGGCGGCGACCGCAGCCGGCGAACCGTCCGCGGACGTCGCGCAGCGCGTCGCCGAGGCCCGCTCCCGGCAACGCCGCCGACTCGCCGGTCACGGCTGGCGGACCAACGGCGAGGTGCCCGGCTCGGCCCTGCGGCGCACCCTGCCTCTGCCGCACGGCAGCGAGTTGCTCGAGGACGCCGTGGCCCGCGGCCGGCTCTCCGCGCGCGGGGTCGACAAGGTGATCCGGCTCGCCTGGACCATCGCCGATCTCGCCGGGGCGGACCGGCCGCGGCGGGAGCACCTGCACACCGCGCTCGCCATGCGACACGGACTCGACCTGTCGGAGGTGGCCGATGTCCGAGCGTGACGCGAGGATGGCGCTGTGCTGCGCCGTCGAGCCGGGCAACCTCGAACTCACCCGGCTGGTGGCGCAGCACGGGGCCGAGTCGGTGATCGCCGCTCTGCAAGCCCCCGACTCGAAGTCGCGCTGGTCCCGCCGCGCCCGGTCGGTCGACCTCGTCGCGGTGCAGCGGGCCACGAAGGTCAACCGGCTGCGCTTCGTCGTCCCCGGCGATGACGACTGGCCCGACTGCCTCGGAGACCTGGCCGAGGTCGAACCGGTGCAGGAGATGGGCGGCGTCCCGTTCGGGTTGTGGCTCAAGGGCGAGCCGAATCTGGCGACGACGTGCGCGTCGTCGGTTGCCATCGTCGGTTCGCGCGCCGCCACGGCGTACGGGCAGTCGGTTGCCACCGACCTTGCCGCTGGGCTGGGACTGCACAGGGTCAGCACGGTGAGCGGGGGAGCGTACGGTATCGATGCGGCCGCCCACAGCGGGGCGTTGGCCACCGACGCACCGACCGCGGCCGTGATGGCCGGCGGTCTGGACAGCCCGTACCCGCCCGGGAACGCAAGCCTGTTGCAGCGCGTCGCGGGGCAGGGCCTGCTGGTCAGTGAGCTGCCGCCGGGCGAACATCCCACCCGGGCCCGCTTCCTGGCCCGCAACCGGCTGATCGCCGCCCTCTCGCCGGTGACCGTGATCGTCGAGGCCGCCTGGCGCAGCGGGGCACGCAACACCGTGAGCTGGGCGGGTGCCCTGCACAGGGTGGTGGCGGCGGTGCCCGGGCCGGTGCACAGCGCCACCTCGGTGACGCCGCATCGCCTCATCCGCGAGGCCGAGGCCGTGCTCTGCACCGGCCCCGACGACGTGCTGGAACTGCTGGCCCCACTCGGCCGGGCGCCCGTCCCCAGGCCCGATCAGCGCAGGCGTCTCGACGAGTTGAGTCCCGACGAGCTGGCCGTCTACGAGGCACTGCCCGCCCGTGGGCGGCGCGACGCGGGCGAGGTGTCCCTGCGGGCGGGGGTCTCCCTGCCCGGCTGCCTCGCACTGCTCGATCGGCTCGCCGAACAGGGCCTGGTCGCCCAGGTCGAGGGCGGGTGGCGGCTGGTGAGGGCCGAGGTCGGCGGTCGTAGCTGACTCGCCGTGGCGGGGGGTGTGAGGGCGGGCGTGACTCGTCGTCGCAGCGCCGGGAAGCCGGGTGCAACCGTGTCGGGCCCGACCGAACCGTTGCCGGGAGGTCTAGCGTGCCCTCATGAGCGACACTCATCCCACCCCCATGCGCGATTCGCCCGCCTCCGGCGCAGCGGACACCCGCTTCTTCGGTCAGCCGCGCGCCCTCGTCCACATCTTCGGCGTGGAGATGTGGGAGCGCTTCAGCTTCTACGGCATGCAGGGCATCCTGCTCATCTACCTGTACTACACCGCCACCGAGGGCGGGCTCGGGATGGACCGAACCACCGCCGCCGGCATCGTCGGCGCCTACGGCGGTGCGGTCTACCTGTCGACCATCCTGGGTGCCTGGATCGCCGATCGCATCCTGGGCGCCGAGCGGGTCCTGTTCGTCAGCGCCGTGGTGATCATGGCGGGTCACATCGCTTTGGCGGCGCTGCCCGGTTTCATCGGGGTCGGGGTGGGCCTGGTGCTGGTCGCCGTCGGTTCGGGCGGGTTGAAGGCGACCGCGACCAGCGTCGTCGGCACGCTGTACTCCGCCGAGGACCCCCGCCGTGACGCCGGGTTCTCGCTGTTCTACCTGGGAATCAACCTGGGCGCGTTCTTCGGGCCGCTGCTCACCGGCCTGTTGCAGAGCGAGCTGGGCTTCCATTGGGGCTTCGGGCTGGCCGCGCTCGGCATGGCCGCCGGGCTGGTCCAGTACTCGATCGGACGCCGGCACCTGCCTGCGACAGCCAGTGAGATCCCCAACCCGCTGCCTCGCGACCGGTACCCGCTGATCGGTGGGCTGGCCGCCGGCGCCCTGGTACTGATCGTGGTGCTGGTGCTGACCGGCGTGATCCGTGCCGACAACCTGGCCCTCGTGGTCATCTACACCGTGATCGCCGCCTCGATCGCCTACTTCGCCGTGATCCTCTCCAGCAGCCGCATCACCGCCGACGAGCGCTCCCGGGTGTGGGGCTTCGTCCCCCTGTTCCTGACCTCGGTGGCCTTCTGGTCGTTGTACCAGCAGCAGTTCACCGTGTTGACGGTGTACTCCGACACCCGGCTGAACCGCAACCTGTTCGGCTGGGAGATGCCCGTCTCCTGGGTGCAGTCGATCAACCCGGTCTTCATCATCGTGCTGTCCGGCGTGTTCGCCTGGGTGTGGACGCGGCTGGGCGATCGTCAGCCCTCGACACCGGTCAAGTTCGCGCTCGCTGCCATCGTGATGGGCTGCGCCTTCCTGCTGTTCCTGCCCTTCGCCGGCGGCGCCGAGAACTCGACCCCGCTACTGGCCGTCGTCGGCATCCTGCTCGTCTTCACCGTCGCCGAACTGCTGCTGTCACCGGTCGGGCTGTCGGTCACCACCAAGCTCGCGCCGGACTCGTTCCACACGCAGATGGTTGCGCTGTTCTTCCTGTCCGTTTCGCTGGGCACCGCCATCTCCGGCGAGCTCGCCAAGCTGTACGACCCGTCCAACGAGACGCCCTATTTCTCGGTGCTCGGCCTGATCGCGATCGGTGTCGGCGTCGTGCTGTTGGTGTGCACCAAACCGGTGCTGAAACTGATGCGCGGAGTGCGCTGACCGGCTGGTGACTCCTGACCCTCGGGCGAGTCACTCGCACGGGTGACTGACATGCCAACAACCCTTGGCTAGTGTCGTCGATGTCGGGGGGACATGACGACGACACTGACTGGGTCGCTCCAAACCGGGGGGATTGGAACGGCCCGGTCAGGATCGTCTACAACACTGGCACCTTGCCGCCCACCTTTGGGGTGCGTGCGGCGGGTGCCGATCCGTTTTCCCTGGCACGGGACGGACCGCCAGAGGGGACAAGGGTCGATGTTGGAGTACCGCCACAGCTGTGAGCGCTGCGGCCGTGAGTTGGCAGTGGATGACCACCGGGTCTACATCTGTTCGTTCGAATGCACCTGGTGCGCGGAGTGCGTCGCCACCTTCGCCCAGCATGCGTGCCCCAACTGTGGCGGCAACCTGGCACTGCGGCCCATTCAGCCCCGTCACCTGCAGGGACGCACGGACGAGCATCCGCACTCCGAGTTTCGCCTGCTGCTGGCCAGGATCGCCTGACCGTCGCGCCAGGCGAGCCACCGGCGTCCGTATCGAGGCTGGCCGGGGAAGTCGTCGGCCCGCCACTAGGGTCTCGCCATGTTGATCATCGGGCTGATTCTGTCCGGCATGCTCGTGGGCGCCGCAGCCCAGGTCATCCTCGGCGCACGGCGTGGCATCAACTGGCCCGTCGCCTTCGGGTGCGGCCTCGGCGGCTCGTTCGTCGGGGGACTGCTCTCCAGCCTGGTCTCCGGTGACGGCATCGAACTGCGACCAGCCGGGCTGATCGGGTCGCTGATCGTCACCCTCGGCTGGATGTGGTGGAAGGGACGCGCTGCGTCATGACCCGGGGCCGATGAATCGGGCCCTCACCGGCTTCACCTCCACGATCTTCGCCGAGATGTCCGCACACGCCCAGCGCACCGGTGCGGTCAACCTGGGTAAGAGATTTCCCGACTACGACGGTCCCGCCGCCATGCTCGAACGGGCGCGGCGGGCGATCTCCGAGGGAGCCAACCAGTAACCGCCCGGACCCGGGATGCCTGCCCTGCGTGAGGCGATCGCGGAACACCAGCGGCGCTTCTACGGCATCGAACTGGATCTCGACACGCAGGTGCTGGTCACGGCCGGGGCCACCGAGGGCATCGCGGCCGCCATGCTGGGACTGCTCGAACCCGGCGACGAGGTGGTGCTGCTCGAGCCCTACTACGACTCCTACGCGGCCCTGGTGGCGCTGGCCGGGGGAGTGCGGCGACCGGTCCGGCCCGAGCCACCCGACTTCGCCCTACCCAGGCAGCGGTTGGCGGACGCCATCGGCCCGCGCACCCGGCTGCTGCTACTCAACTCACCGCACAATCCGACCGGCATGGTGCTCGGCCCGGACGATCTGGCGTTCATCACCGAGCTGGCTCGCCGACCTGATCGTGGTCACCGACGAGGTGTACGAACACCTCACCTTCGACGGTGTCGCGCACCTGCCGCTGACGGCGCTGCCGGGCATGGGGGAGCGGACCGTGACGCTGTCGTCCGCCGGGAAGACGTTCTCGGCGACCGGCTGGAAGATCGGCTGGGCGACGGGTCCTTCCGACCTGGTGGGCGCGGTCCGTGCCGCCAAGCAGTTCCTCACCTTCGTCAACGGCGCCCCCTTCCAGCCGGCGGTCGCCGAGGCGCTGCGCCTTCCGGACAGCTACTACGCCGGCTTCCGGTCATCGCTGCAGGGCAAGCGGGACAGGTTTCTCGAGGGGTTGGTCCACACCCGGACCCGTGGGGACGTTAGTCTGCGGTACTTCCGGACCGTGGGGACGGTTCCTGCGGTCCGCGTCCAGGTCAGGCGGTGAGGCCCAGCCGGGCGAATCCCTCGACCAGGCCGGCCTGCTCGGGCGGCGGGATCACCAGGTCGGCCACGGCCAGGACGGGCTCCGGGGCGCCCGCGATCACCACCGCGGTGTCGGCGTACTCGAGCATCTCGAGGTCGTTGTAACCGTCTCCGATCGCGACGATGTCGGCTCGGTCGATGCCGAGGCGCTGCGTCATCACCTCCACGCCGACGGATTTGTTCAGGTCGGCCATGAACAGCTCGCCCGCACGGTCGCCCAGGGCGGCCAGCGAGCTCGGCACCAGGCCGAGTTCCGGTGCCAGTTCCGCCGCGATCTCGGGCATCGGCGCGTCGGCGTCGAAGGCGGTGATCTTGGCGAACGAGCATGCCCCGGGGTCGTCGACCTCTTCGATGGCGGCCAGGATGTCGTGACCGGCCTTGCCGGTGAGCGGCTCGCCGTCCACCTCGACGTGCAACAGGTCCCTGATCCTCTGCAGCGACCCACGCCGGGCGTACACGGCCTGGGGCCCCTCGAGCAGGTAGACGACGTGATGGGCGTCGAGCACCTCGATCGCGCGCCTGGCCAACTCGGCGGGGAAGCGGCGATCGCTCAGCACCTCGCCGTCGAGTTCGACGTAGCCGCCGGCCGCCCCGACGAGGCCGTCGAACAGGGCCAGTTCATCGGGGGTGACCAGCGCCTTGGGGCGTCCGGTGCACAGCACGATGCGGTGTCCGCGGCGTCGCGCGGCGCGCACCGCATCGATGTGCTGATCGGGGATCACCCCCCGATCGGCGAAGGTTCCGTCGAAATCGATGAACACGATTCGGCCCACTGCTGAAGCAACTCCTGAGTTTTTGACTGATCGACTAAAAACCACTCTACGCCGGACGTCCCGCCCGCTCGAATCGGCTCCCGACGCCGGGCGCCGAGCCCGCACCACCGGCGTCGGGCGGTGTGAGGATTGGGAATAGAGGGCCGGATGGATCCGGTGACGATGGTGCTGATCATCCTGGCACTGGCCGTGGTGGCGTTCGTGTCCAATCGGGTGCCGCTCGAATGGTGTCGGCCCTGATCGCGGTTCTGACGGCGCTGATCAGCTTCAATGGTGCCGTCGCGGCGCTGGTGCCGGTGGTGGTCGTCGTGGCGCTGCGGGCCGGGTTCGCGCCCAGCCGGTTGCTGATGCCGCTCGCCTTCGCAGGCAGCGCCGGATCGCTGCTCGCGCTGACGGTCGCCGGTCAACATCGTGGTGAGCGATGCGGCGGCCGAGCCGGCGCGCGCCCCTTCGCCTTCTTCGAGTTCGCCCTGGCCGGACTGCCCGCCCTGGCCGGCACCGTGGCCATCATCCTGCTGCTGGGCGATCGGTTGCTCCCCGAGCGCACCCCGTCGGCGATCCCGTCCGACCTGAGCGTTCGCGTGCAGCTTCTGCGCAGCCAGTACCAGCTCCCGGACGCCAGCGAACTGGTCCCAGGGCGGCCGGGGTTTCAGCGAGGTCGTGCTGGCACCGGGTTCGCAACTGATCGGACAGCACCTGTTCGCCGGCATGAGCACCCCGTCCGGTGACCTGGTCGTGCTCGGGGTGCAGCGGGCCGGCCGGCCGCTGAGCGCATCGGACGCCGTGCTGCAGGCCGGCGACGCGCTGCTGCTCAGCGGCAGCCGGCAGCATCTGGTGCGCGACACCGCCGACCCCGAACTGCTTGTCGTCAACGACCCGGCGGTGCTGCGCCGCTCGGTGCCTTTGGGCACCGGCGCCAAGCGCGCACTGGTGGTGCTGGCCGGCCTCGTCGTGGTGCTGGCCACCGGCCTGATGCCGCTGTCCACTGCCTTCATCGGTACCGGGGCGGCCGACCTGATCGCCGGGTACCTGCTGAACGTGGTCGGTGGCTCGTCGCCCCAGCTGGCACTGCTGGCGATGTGCGTGGTCACCGGTCGTCTGGCCGTTCTGACCTGAAATGGAACCGTCCCCATTCAGGCCACCCGGCCTGAAATGGGGACGGTTCCCTTTTGGGCCACTCCGGGCGGTCAGCTCACCCGCCGGGGTGGGTCCGCCCCGAGGTGTCAGAAGTCCCAGTCGGCGTCCTCGGTGTTCACCGCCTTGCCCATCACGTAGGACGAGCCGGAGCCGGAGAAGAAGTCGTGGTTCTCGTCGGCGTTGGGCGACAGGGCCGCCAGGATCGCCGGCGACACGGTGGTGGCCGTCTTCGGGAACAGCGGCTCGTAGCCGAGGTTCATCAGCGCCTTGTTGGCGTTGTAGCGCAGGAAGGTCTTCACGTCCTCGGTCAGGCCGAGTGGGTCGTAGAGGTCCTCGGTGTAGGACTCCTCGTTGTCGTACAGCTCGTAGAGCAGTTCGAAGGTGTAGTCCTTCAGCTCGTCGCGACGGGCGGCGTCCGCCTCTTTGAGGGCCTGCTGGTACTTGTAGCCGATGTAGTAGCCGTGCACCGCCTCGTCGCGGATGATCAGCCGGATCAGGTCGGCGGTGTTGGTCAGCTTGGCGTGGCTCGACCAGTACATCGGCGCGTAGAAGCCCGAGTAGAACAGGAACGACTCCAGCATCGTCGAGGCGACCTTGCGCTTCTCCGGGTCGTCGCCGTAGTAGAAGTCGAGCACGATCTGCGCCTTGCGCTGCAGGTGCTCGTTCTCCTCGCTCCACCGGAACGCGTCGTCGATCTCCGCGGTCGAGATCAGCGTCGAGAAGATGGACGAGTAGCTCTTGGCGTGCACCGATTCCATGAACGCGATGTTGGTGTACACCGCCTCCTCGTGCGGGGTGATCGCATCCGGGATAAGCGAGACCGCGCCCACCGTGCCCTGAATGGTGTCGAGCATGGTGAGGCCGGTGAACACCCGGGTGGTCATCAGCTGCTCGTGCGGCTTCAGCGTCCGCCACGACGGGATGTCGTTGCTCAGCGGCACCTTCTCGGGCAGCCAGAAATTGCCGGTCAGCCGGTCCCAGACCTCCAGGTCCTTGTCGTCCTCGAGACGGTTCCAGTTGATCGCCTGGACGCCCCGCAGCAGGGTGAGCTTCTGGGTCATGGTGGTCCTCGGGTTGAGATCTCGGCACTCGCCGGGATGACGGTTGTGGGTGGAGATCCCGGCCTTCGCCGGGATGACGGAGGCGTTCGCCTTGACGGACTACAAAGCGCAGCTGACGCAGCCCTCGACCTCGGTGCCCTCGAGCGCGAGCTGCCGAAGCCTGATGTAGTACAGCGTCTTGATGCCCTTCTTCCAGGCGTAGATCTGGGCCCGGTTGAGGTCGCGGGTGGTGACGTTGTCGGGGAAGAACAGGGTCAGCGACAGGCCCTGGTCGACGTGCTTGGTCGCCTCGGCGTAGGTGTCGATGATCGCCTCGGGGCCGATCTCGTAGGCGTCGGTGTAGTACTCCAGGTTGTCGTTGGTCATGTACGGCGCCGGGTAGTAGACGCGGCCGATCTTGCCTTCCTTGCGGATCTCGACCTTCGACACGATCGGGTGGATCGACGACGTCGAATGGTTGATGTAGCTGATCGAGCCGGTCGGCGGTATGGCCTGCAGGTTCTGGTTGTACATCCCGTACTCGGCGACCTCCGCGGCCAGCGCGCGCCAGTCGTCCGGGGTGGGCAGGGCGATCCCGGACGCCTCGAACAGCTGGGCGACCCGTTCGGTGCGCGGCGTCCAGTCGCCCTCGAGGTACTTGGTGAAGTACTCGCCGCTGGCGTACTTCGACCGCTCGAAGCCGTCGAAGGTGACGCCGCGCTCGCGGGCGATCCGGCAGGACGCCGCGATCGCGTGGAAGGTGACCGTGTAGAAGTACATGTTGGTGAAGTCCAGGCCCTCGGCGGAGCCGTAGTGGATCGACTCGCGGGCCAGGTAGCCGTGCAGGTTCATCGCGCCCAGGCCGATCGCGTGGCTCATCGCGTTGCCCCGCTCGATGGACGGCGCGCAGGCGATGTTGGACTGGTCCGAGACCGCGGTCAGCGCCCGCACCGCGACGTCGATGGTGCGCCCGAAGTCGGGTGAGTCCATCGCCTTGGCGATGTTGAGCGAGCCCAGGTTGCACGAGATGTCCTTGCCGATCTCGGCGTAGGAGAGATCCTCGTTGTACACCGACGGCGTGGAGACCTGCAGGATCTCCGAGCACAGGTTCGACATGGTGATCCGGCCGTCGATCGGGTTGGCGGCGTTAACCGTGTCCTCGAACACGATGTAGGGGTAGCCGGACTCGAACTGGATCTCGGCCAGCGTCTGAAAGAACTTGCGGGCGTTGATCTTGCTCTTGGTGATCCGCTTGTCGTTGACGAGCTCGTGGTACTTCTCGGTGATCGAGATGTCGGTGAACGGGACGCCGTAGACGCGCTGGATGTCGTAGGGCGAGAACAGGTACATGTCCTCGTTGTCGCGAGCGAGCTGGAAGGTGATGTCGGGGATCACCACGCCCAGCGACAGCGTCTTGATCCGGATCTTCTCGTCGGCGTTCTCACGCTTGGTGTCGAGGAAGCGCAGGATGTCGGGGTGGTGCGCGTTGAGGTACACCGCACCGGCGCCCTGCCGGGCCCCCAACTGGTTGGCGTAGGAGAAGGAGTCCTCCAGCAGTTTCATCACCGGGATGACGCCCGAGGACTGGTTCTGGATCTTCTTGATCGGCGCGCCGGCCTCGCGGATGTTGGTCAGCGACAGGGCGACGCCGCCGCCGCGCTTGGACAACTGCAGCGAGGAGTTGATCGCCCGGGCGATGGACTCCATGTTGTCCTCGACCCGCAACAGGAAGCAGGACACCAGCTCGCCGCGGGACGCCTTGCCCGCGTTCAGGAAGGTCGGGGTCGCGGGCTGGAAGCGGCCCGCCATCACCTCGTCGGTCAGCTTCTCGGCCAGGCCCCGGTCGCCGGCGGCCAGGGTGAGGGCCACCATGCAGACGCGGTCCTCGAAGCGTTCCAGGTAGCGCGAACCGTCGAACGTCTTCTGCGTGTACGACGTGTAGTACTTGAACGCCCCCATGAACGTGGGGAAGCGGAACTTCACCGCGTAGGCGCGCTTGAACAGCGACTTGATGAAGTCGAAGTCGTAGTGCGCGAGCACCTCCGGCTCGTAGTAGCCCTGCTCGACGAGGTAGTCGAGCTTCTCCTTCAGCGAATGGAAGAAGACGGTGTTCTGGTTGACGTGCTGCAGGAAGTACTGGTGCGCGGCCTGCCGGTCGGCCTCGAACTGGATGCGCCCGTCGGCGTCGTACAGGTTCAGCAGCGCGTTCAGCGCGTGGTAGTCGACCTCGGCCGGAACGGCCTCTAGGCCGGTGTCGGTGAGAACTGTCGTTGCCATAGTGATCGGAGCCCTTCGCGGACGGCCTCGACGTCGTCGGGGGTGCCCATGAGTTCGAATGAGTACAGGTGGGGGACGCCGCACTTGCGGGCGATGATGTCGCCGGCGATGCAGTAGGCGGTGCCGAAGTTGGTGTTGCCGGCCGCGATCACGCCCAGCAGGTGCGCGCGGTTGCCGGGGTCGTTGAGGAACCGGATGACCTGCTTGGGCACCGCCCCCGCCCCGTTGCCGCCGCCGTAGGTGGGGACGACCAGCACGTAGGGCCGGTCCACCCGCAGGTGGGGGTCGGACGCCCGCAGGCCGATCCGCTGCGCATCGACGCCGAGCTTGGCCACGAACCGGTGGGTGTTCTCGGAGGTCGAGCTGAAGTACACCAGGTGCACCATCGCGATCCTCCTTCCGTTCGCAGGTGGAGCGTGCGGACGCCGAGCCGCCGCGTCCTCAGGCCGCGGCGACCCTCGCGGCGGTGGCCTTGATCAGGTCGGGACGGAAGCCGGCCCAGTGCTCCTCGTCGGCGAACACCACGGGCGCCTGCTGGTAGCCCAGTCCCATCACCTGCGCGAGCGCCTGCTCGTCGAGCGAGAGGTCGACGACGTCGTAGTCGAGGCCGGCCCGGTCGAGTGCCCGGTAGGTGGCGGTGCACTGCACGCAGGAGGGCTTGCTGTAGACGGTGATCGTCATGGCGGTGGTCCTTTCCCGAGCCCGGTAGTTACAACGGTGTAGTTACGTCGCTGTCAGAACTGGACACTACACATATGGGTTGGGCTGCGCAAGGACCACTACATGTTGTGTTCGCAGGTTCCTCACGGCGAGGTTAGGGCATGCCGCAGGCCGCCCGGGCGGTGCCTGGGCGGGTTGAGCCGGTGACGCGTCCGACGCCTTGTCAGAGCGTGGTCGGTGGCGGTCGGCGCC
The DNA here is from genome assembly GCF_025972045.1 of Micropruina sonneratiae. GTDB lineage: Bacteria > Actinomycetota > Actinomycetes > Propionibacteriales > Propionibacteriaceae > Micropruina > Micropruina sonneratiae. Next base: position 1,011,763 of record NZ_JAPDHX010000001.1, read on the forward strand.
GGGAATGATGAGGGGTCACGCAACTCTCCTTCGCGAGTTGTCGCCGACCGTCGAGGCGTTTCGCCGCTGGTGCCGATGCACCGGAAGCCGAACCGTCCCGAGCGGTCACTGTGCCTGCCGTCCCACGCTTCGCGGGGCGGACGCTGGCAGGTCTTCGGACTCCCGGGCCCGGACCGATTGCTCGCTCCACCTACTGTCCGTCGCTTCCCAGGCCGTGTGGCCCAGTGCTTCTGACGGAGGTCGTTCCCGATCACCGCTGCGGGGCAGTCCCGGATTCGCACCGGGTTCCCTCTTGCCTCCCCGCCGCCCTGTCGGACGCCGGGGAACCAGTCGCGGCACCGACTCTAGGCCACCGTGCGGACAGTCCCGGCGTGTCGCGTCCGGGCTGCGGCGTGTCGCCTCTCCCGGGGCGCACGAGCTCCCGAAGCAGGCGCGGGAGGACGACATCGCGCCCCTAGGCGAGTGCCGCAGACTCAATCGGCATGACGGCCCAGTCGTCCCGGCGGACGCCGGACATCCTGTGCGGCAGGGCCGTGGGGCCTCAGATCGTGTCGAGCAGGGCGTCCACCTCGGCGAAGCGTTCCACGCTCGGCCGCTCCAGCAGGGTGCCGCGGGCGATCACCAGTTCGGGGTCGACCAGCGCGCGGAACCCCTCCAGCGGGTTGCGCCGGGTGACCACCAGGTCGGCCGCGAGCCCCGGCGCGACAGCCCCGGTGACGTGCTCCACGCCCAGGATGCGGGCGTTGGCGACCGTGGCGGCGTGCAGCGCCCGCGCCGGGGAGAGCCCGCCGAACCGGGTCGCGAAGTCCAACTCGCGCCAGGTGTTGTAGTGCGGGACGAAGGTGAGCGCCGAGTCGGTGCCCATGCCGACCTCGATGTCGTTGGCGAGCGCCTGCGAGACGCCCTGCAGCATCTCCTCGACCACCGCTTCGGCGTTGGCGCGCACCACCTCGGTCACGCCGGTGTCCGACCGGTCCAGCCGGATCAACGGCAGCGCGGCCTGGAAGGTCGGCACCAGGGCCGACCAGCCACGCAACGAGCGGGGGTTGTCGCCGAACAGGTCGATGATCTCCGGCGTCATGGCCGCGCCGTGCTCGATGGTGTCCACGCCGGCGCGCAATGCGGCGACGACCCCTTCGGCGCTCTGGGCGTGCGCCGCGACGAGCACGCCGGCGGCGTGCGCCTCTGCGCAGACGGCGGTCATCGCCGCCTCACTCATCTCCGGCGTCCCGGCGCCTCCGATGCGGGTGGCGTCGGTCACCCCTGCGGTGGCGGCGATCTTGATCGCCTTCGCGCCGCGATCGAGGTTGGCGCGGGCGTTGGCCCGGGCCTGGTCGGGGGTGTCCCCGACGAGGGCGATCAACGGCGCCCCGTGGCCGCCCTTGACGGCGAGCAGGGGTCCGGACGGGATGAGCCGCGGGCCCACCCGGTCGCCGCGTTCGATGGCGGACGCCTCGGCCACCACCTCGTAGCGACCGTCACCGAGGCTGCGGATCGTCGTCACGCCGCTGTTGAGCTGGGTGCGGACGTTGTGTCGCGTCCGCCTGGCCAGCAGCCTGCGTCCGGCCGGGCCGTGCATGAAGGCGACGATCGCCGGCTCCAGCACCTTGTTCATCATCAGCTTCGGCAGCGGGCGGCCGTTGGCGAACAGGTGCGCGTGGGCGTTGATCAGTCCGGGCAGCACGTAGTGGCCCGGCAGATCGATGACCCGGTGCCCGTCGCCGGGGGTGAGCTCGGCACTCGGCCCCATCCGGCTGATCGTGCCGTTCCCGGCCACCACCACGGTCTGGTCGGGCAGCACGGTGCCGTCACGGTCGCCGGTCAGCACCTCGACGTGGGCGAGGGCGAAAGGAAAGGGCATCGGGCGCTCCTGCTGCATCGGGTTGTCGGTGGACGGATGGCTCGCCTCACCCGCCCAGGCTGGCCTGGGCTCGTCCTTCCCGGACGGCGGCGAGCAGCGCGGCGTGGTCATGCTGGTTCTGTCGGGCGTAGGCCAGGGCGAAGTCGGTGACTGCCTCGTCGAACGCGGCCGACTTTCCCAGATAGGACGCGATGGCCACCCGATCACCGGCGCGGGCGTGGGCGCGGGCCAGGGTCCAGCCGCACAGCCGTGCGTACTGGGCCATGGCGGTCGGCCCCAACGTCGAGGTCTCCAGGCTCACCTTCCAGTCGCGGAGCTGCCGCACGTAGTAGTCGGCGGGCTGGTCGATGAGGGCGCCCGGACCGCGCACCCAGCCCAGGAAGATGTCGCTGGACGCCTGCATCAACCGCTGCCCGGCCACCACCCGCTGCCCCTGGTGGGAGTATTCGGACGCGCCGACGAACGGAGCCAGCACGGACGCGTTGGCCTGCTTGGCCTGCAGCAGCACCGCGTCGTCCTCGTCCTCGCCCTCACCCAGCAGCACCCAGGCCCGGGTGCCGACACTGCCGACGCCGACCACCCGGTGGGCGATGTCGGTGATCGTGTAGTGGTCGAGCAGCCGGCGCCGGTCGGACTGCAGGGTGGCCGCGTACTCGGCCACCAGGGTGTCCATCTGACCCTGCACCTCATCGCGGTCGAGCGTCGTCAACTCGGCCAACGGCACCATCAAAGGAGGGTCGGAGTGCAGCCGGCGGCGTCCGTCGACGACGTCGGTCAGCTTGGCGATCGCCTGCAGTGAGGTGCGGCTGCGCGCCCTGTCGATGAGCGCCTGCCGGGCCTTGATCGACTTGCGGTGGCGATGTCGATCCTTGTCGCTCAGCGTGGCGAGGTGATCGGCCCAGGTGTCCTCGACGTTGAGATGGGCGTACCACACCTCGAGCAACGGCATCCTTGCGAACTCCCGGATCGCCTCGCGGTAGTGACGCATCGCGCTCAGCGCCACCCGCCGGCAGTCGGCGGCGTCGAACTCGTTGTCCTCGCCGGCGATCACTATGGAGGCGGCCAGCCGTTTCACGTCCCACTCGAACGGCCCCGGAATGGTCTCGTCGAAGTCATTGATGTCGAACACCAGCCGCCGCTCGGGTGAGGCGTAGGCGCCGAAGTTCGACAGGTGCGCGTCGCCGCACAGCTGGGTGCGCAGGCCGGGGGAGAGGGCGCCGGCCAGGTCGGCGGCCATGATCAGGGCGGCACCGCGGTAGAAGGTGAACGGGGTGGCCAGCATGCGGGCGTGCCGCACCGGGACCAGTTCGGGCACCCGGTCCTTGGCCTGCCCGAGCAACAGGCCGACCGGATCGCGCTTCGCGGCGATCGGCAATTCTGCGTGCGCCTCGAGGGGTACCGAGTGCCTGGCCGCCTTGCCGGCGGCGTGGCGTTCGGCGGCGCGTTCGCTGGGTGTGGTCATTGCGGTCACGCCCGGTGGTAGCGGCCGGCGCGCAGCCGGAAACCGTCGGAGAGCGATGCCGGGGAAGGCGCGGGTTCGAGCCGGCGCGTCCAGCCGAGGAGTGCCGCCCAGGCCTGGACGCGGTACGCACGGGACGCATTCGGCCTCGCCATGGGTCCTCCCGGATGTGTGTGGCGCCTTTGGGCCACTGTTGACCGCACCGCCCGCGGCGTCAAGGCTCGACCCGCGGGGGCCGGACGCCTCACGCGAGCTCACAGGTCGGGTTCAGAGACGCGGAGCCCTGGACGCCGGCCGCGACAGCGGCGTCCAGTGCCAGCAGACCGCCGTCGAGCACCCGGACGTCGGTGCGGCCCCGGGCCCGGAGGCTCTCGGCCGCGATGGCGGCGCGCGCACCGCTGCGGCAAATGACCAGCACGGGTCGGTCACTCGGCAGGTCGGGAGGGGCGGCCAACAACTCGGCGAGTGGCACGTTGCGGGCACCACGCACCGGCCGCTCGGCCACCTCCGCGGGGCTGCGCACGTCGAGCAGGAGGTAGCCGTCGGCGCCGGGCAGGATCACGTCCCGGCCCTCGCCGCTCGGGGTGCCGGCGCCGGCCGGCGTCGCGGACGGGGCGGGGCGCTCCGGACTCGTCCGGGCATCGTCCGCGGACCCTCCCGTGTCGGGCGTGCCGGCGGGTGTCGGGCCGCCCTCGTCGGTGGCCTTCTCGCCGGCCGGGCCCGTCGGGACCGTGCCTCCTGCCGCTGCCGCACCGCCCCGCACGGGCACCTCGTCCCAGCGTCCGGCCAGGGCGTCGATCACCAGCACCCGACCCAGCAACGTGCGGCCGATGCCGGTGATGAGCTTCACGGTCTCCATAGCCATCACCGATCCCGCCTGCGCGCAGACGGCCCCGACGACACCCGCCTCGGCGCACGAGGGCACCTCGCCGGCCGCGGGCGGCTCGGGAAAGACGTCACGCAACTGCACTCCGCCGTTCACTCCCGCCCAGAACACCGCGACCTGGGCCGCGAAACCCAGCACCGATCCCCACACCAGCGGCTTGCCGGCGGCCGCGCAGCCGTCGTTGACCAGGTAGCGGGTGGGGAAGTTGTCGCTGCCGTCGACCACCAGGTCGTAGTCGGGCAGCAGACCGGCCAGGGTGTCGGCGGTGAGCCGCAGTCGATGACGCCGCACCTGGACGCCCGGGTTGAGCGCAGTGATCGCGTCGGCGGCGGAGTCGACCTTGGGGCGTCCGACCGCGGCGGTAGAGTGGATCACCTGCCGGTGCAGGTTCGACGTCTCGACGTCGTCGGAGTCGACCACACCGAGAGTGCCGACGCCGGCCGCGGCCAGATAGAGCAGCACCGGGGAGCCCAGCCCACCGGCCCCGATCACCAGCACGCGGGCCGCGGCGAGCCGGCGCTGACCGTCGATGCCGAGCTCGCCCAGGATCACCTGGCGCGAGTATCGGCCCAGGTCGTCCGCACTGAGGGACCCGGTCGCGGGCACCAGGGGAGGCAGGCTCATGGCTCACAGCCTAGAAGCCCGGTCGAGGGCCAGCGGGCCGGACGCCGGTTGTCGGCCGCGCCTGACATCCTTGGGCGCAGTGATCAATCGCAGCCGGCTCGGCCCGGCCCGAGCAGAAAGACCCCGATGAGCCAGAGCACGCCGCCCACCGCCGAGCGGACGCCGAGCGTTGATCAGTTGACCCTCGAAGAGAAGGCGTCGCTGACCAGCGGCGCAGACTTCTGGACCACCAAACCGCTGCCGCGGCTGGGGGTGCCCTCGATCATGATGACCGACGGTCCGCACGGCCTGCGCAAGCAGCAGGGCGCCAGCGACCATCTCGGCCTGGCGGCCAGCGTGCCGGCCACCTGTTTCCCGCCCGCGGTGGCCCTGGGGGGAGCCTTCGACCCCGAGCTGGCCGAGCGGGTCGGGGTGGCGCTGGGTGTCGAGTCGGCGGCCAACGACGTCGCCGTGATCCTCGGCCCGGGCATCAACATCAAGCGTTCGCCCTTGTGCGGGCGCAACTTCGAGTACTTCTCCGAGGATCCGCTGGTGGCCGGCGTGATGGGCGCCGGTCTCGTGCGCGGCATTCAGAGCCAAGGTGTCGGGGCGTCGCTGAAGCACTTCGCCGCCAACAACCAGGAGCACGACCGGCTGCGCGTCTCGGCCGACGTCGACCCGCGCCCACTGCGCGAGATCTACCTGCGTGGCTTCGAACGGATCGTGAAGCACACCCAGCCGTGGACCGTGTTGTGCGCCTACAACCGGGTCAACGGGGTGTACGCGTCGGAGGATCCGTGGCTGCTGACCCGGGTGCTGCGCGACGAGTGGGGCTTCGAGGGCGTGGTGGTCTCCGATTGGGGTGCTGTCAACGACCGGGTGGCCGGACTGCCCGCCGGGCTCGACCTCGAAATGCCGGCCAGTGGCGGCCGGACCGATGCCCAACTGGTCGAGGCGGTGCTGCGCGGACACCTCGACGAGGCCGCGCTCGACGTGGCCGCGGAGCGGTTGCTGCGACTGGTCGACCGTGCGCAGTCGCGACCGGCGGCGTCCGGCATCGACGCCGACGCCCATCACGCGCTGGCCCGCGAGGTGGCCGGCCGCTCCATCGTGCTGTTGAAGAACGAGGGCGACCTGCTGCCGCTCGACAGGCGGGCCGCGATCGCGGTGATCGGGGCGTTCGCCGAGCAGCCGCGCTACCAGGGCGCGGGCTCGTCCCTGATCAACCCGACCAGGCTGGAAGCCGCCCTGCCCGAACTGCGCCGGTTGAGCGAGGGCGAGGTGAGCTACAGCCCCGGCTTCAGCCTCGACGGCAGTGGCGACGCCGGGTCATTGCGCGACCAGGCGGTCGCGGCGGCGGCGGCGTCCGAGGTGGCGGTGGTGTTCCTGGGACTGCCGGCCGAGCAGGAATCGGAGGGGTTCGACCGCGAACACATCGACCTGCCCGCCGAGCAGCTCGAGCTGCTCGACGCGGTGCTGGCCGTGAACGCCCGCACCGTGGTGGTGCTCTCCAACGGTGGGGTGGTTGCGGTGCCGTTCGCCGACCGGGTGCCGGCCATCGTGGAGGGTTGGCTGCTGGGCCAGGCCGGCGGTGGTGCGACCGCGGACGTGCTGTTCGGGCTGGTCAACCCGTCGGCCAAGCTGACCGAGACGATCCCACTGCGACTGCAGGACAACCCCAGCTTCGGCAACTTCCCCGGCGAGTTCGGCCACGTGCGTTACGGCGAGGGGCTGCTGGTCGGGTACCGCTGGTACGACGCCAAACAGCTCGCGGTGGCGTTCCCGTTCGGGCACGGGTTGTCGTACACCACGTTCGACTACGGCCGGCCGACGGCCACCGTCGAGAGCACCGATCTGGTGATCGAGTTCGACCTCACCAACACCGGTGACGTGGGCGGCCGCGAGGTCGCGCAGGTGTACGTGTCGGTGCCCGGCTCGCAGGTGCAGCGCGCACCCCGCGAGCTGAAGGGGTTCGCGTCGGTGCAGCTCGGGGCGGGCGAGACCCGGCGGGTGCGGGTCGTGGTGCCGCGCGACGAACTGGCCTATTGGGATGTCCGGGTCGACCGGTGGGTGGTCGAGGGCGGTGGGTACGTTGTCGCGGTCGGCTCCTCCAGCCGCGACCTGCGGGGCGAGGCTACGGTGACCATCGAGGGCGACAAACAGCTGCAACGACTCAGCCTGAACTCGTCGGTGGGAGAGCTGATGGGCGACCCGGTCGCCGGACCGATCGTGCAACAGGCGCTCGCCGAGTTGATGGGCGGCGCTTCCGACGGCGACCAGGAGGTGCCCACGTTCGATGTGGGCATGGAGAAGATGCTGGCCTCGTTCCCGGTCGGACGCCTCGTCGGCTTCCCCGGCCTGCCGGTCACCCTGGAACAGATCGAAGGCCTGATCGGCCTGGCCAACCTGGGGCGCTGACCGGGGTCCTTCACTGGGCACCGGGCTTTTCCGTCATCCCGGGCTTTCCCGTCATCCCGGGGCCACCCGGAATCTCGCCGGACGCCCCTGTCGAGGCCCCGCACTGCCGCGGGTCGAGCGTGGCGAGACGCTGCATCGTCAGCTGAACAGCAGGTACCCGGCGACCGCCATCGGCAGCAGCCCGATCAGCACCAGCGGGTGGTACGGCTTGCGTCGGTTCAGCAGCAGGACGACGGCGGCCCCGGCCAGGCCGACCACCCCGGTCATCACCCACAGGCCGATCACCGAGTCGGGGGGCAGTTGCTGGCGCGCGGTGGTGACGACGTAGATGCCCAGCACGCAGTCCACCATGCCGATCACGCCGCCGACCAGGAAGGACACCAGTAGCCGTTGGACGAGGTCGAGGCTGTGGGTCTCCGACTCGCTCATCGGTCGCCGCTCGTCTCCCATGTCCGTCCACGCCATGGCACAAATCTAGTGGCGGGCGAGTGTGGCTCGGCGCGGTGACCAGCGCGGCGGCGTCCGGGTCGGCGACCGCCGGGCTGTGCACGCCGCGTGCGGCGTCCGGCGCGAGCGCTACCCTGCGCAGATGACCTCCGCTCAGCACAGGCTGCCCGCGGTGAGCGGATCTGAGCGCCGCGCGTGGCACAGTCGGTGACCGATGGGCATCCCGACCACGAAGGCCGACCTGCTCGCCGTCATCGACGACGGCTACCGCCGGTTGTGCCGCGAGCTGGCCAGGGTCCCGGCCGAGCGGGCTGCCGAGCCGACCATGCAGGGACACGTCCAGGGCACGACGATGAGCCCGTCCGACCTGGTCGGGTATCTGATCGGGTGGAACGAGACGGTGCTGTACTGGCTCGCCGAGCAGGACGCCGGGCGTCAGCCCGCCTTCCCGGCGCCGGGTTTCGGCTGGGACCAGTTGGGCGAACTCGCCCAACACTTTTACGCTCGCAGCGCCGGCCGGTCGTGGCCGGAACTGCTCGGTGATCTCGCCGCGGCGAAGGACCGCATCGTCGGCCTGGTCGAGGGTCTGGATGACGACGCGTTGTACGGGCGGCCCTGGTACGCGACCCACACGCTTGGCCGGATGATCCAGTTCAACTCGTCCTCGCCGTACGCGAACGCGCGGCGCAGATTGCAGGCCTGGCTGCGCCAGCAGGCGCCCGGCGCCGCACCGAACCTTCCACCGGGTTGAGCCGCGGGTGCTCGTAGGGTTGTCGAATGCTTGCCGGGCTGGTGGACGCCGTCGCGTCCCTGCGTCACCGCATAGGGGCGGGGGACGACCCGTGGTGCGGCATCGTCGAGGGCCTCGTGCTCGGACTGATGGCGCAGTGGCGTCTCCGCAGCACCGGTGAGCCTGCCCTGGCGGGCTACGGCGGCATCTGCGTCCCGGTGATTCGCGACGACTCGACCCCGGCGATGCTCAAGGTCAGCAGGGTCGAGGCGCCGCGCGATGTGGAGAACGAGGTGCTGGCACGGTGGGGCGGCAGGGACGCCGTCCGACTGCTCGAGCGTGACGACGAGCGGCACGCACGGCTGCTCGCGCGGTTGGGCCCGCACACCCTGACCGAGTCGGTCGATCCGGTCGGCGCGATGGAGGTGGCGGGCCGGCTGGCCGCCCGGCTCGCCGTCTCCCCGCCGCCCGGGCTGCCCCGGTTGGACGCAATCGCGGCGGAGGTGGCCGACACCATTGACAGGTCCACGGCGGCGCAGCGGGCAGTGTTGACGGCAGCGGACGTACGGGCCGCTGCCACGGTCTTCAGACAGTTCGGCACCGACCAGCCCGAGACCCTGCTGCACGGCGACCTGCAGGGCAGCAACGTGCTGCGCGACGCGGAAGGCGGCTGGGTCGTCATCGACCCGCTGGGCATGGTGGGCGAGCCCGCCCTGGAGGCGCTCACCATGCTGCGCGACCGCTGGTCGCAGTTGCCGAGCAGCGCCTCACCGCGCAGGCAGCTGCTCCGTCGACTACACGCCTTCGCCGACGCGGCCGCCGCGCCTCGCGAGCGCGTCGTGGCCTGGACCCACGCCCGCTGCGTGCGGGCGGTCGTCGACGGTGTCGCCGACGACCGCGGGCTGCACGCCTGGACGGCCCGACAGCTTGGCGCTTGAGCCGCCGGCAGGAACGGTTCCGGATCGACTCGCTCCGAGCGGGGGAGTGCTCGCTCACCCACTAGCGATTTCGGTCACTGGCACGCCGCCGCGATCGCACAAGTCGGCGACCACTTCGGCGGGGCAGCCGTGTCTGGGTCATTGGCGAGAGAGGACTTGAACCTCCACTCTCGGGTGCTGCAAGTGGCTTCTGACAAGGTGTGATGGTTGTTGATCGCCATCATGGACTCCTTGTCGTGGGGAATGCGTGGGGAATGGTCGCTCCAAGTGAAGGCCCCGTGTGATTCGTTGCCAGTGAGCCTACCCAGCAGACGACCGGTGCCTTCCCAGTGGAGCAGGGGTTGAGCATCCGCTCATGCCGAGTTGCGGATGAGAGGCGGACAGGGCCGCTGTCGAGCTGCTCGGGTTGGGCAAGCGGATGATCCTTGGCCGGGATGCGCGCAGCGAACCGGAGTCGCATGTGCACCAATGTGGGTCACCTCGGGCACCAGCACCTGCTGTGTGACCAAAGTTTCGTCGGTGAAAGCCGCAATACGAGGGCGTTAGTCGCCGTCAATGTGCGGCTCGTGGGTGTGTGTCCGGCATGCTTCAGCTATGTGCAGGAGCTCGGACCAGTACGGACAGTTGACTGTGCACGGAGAGTTCGATCCCGATGCCGTCACAGAGCAGCTGGGGGTCGCGCCAGCCAGGATCAACCGTGCTGGAGATCCGACGCCGACCGCTGGCCTGCGCGACGTCCGGAGCATTTGGGAGTGGAGGACGCCGACCCGATCCGGACCCTTCGCCGATGACGTGGCGCTTGAGGTGCTGGACCAATTCGAATCGAGGGCTGACGCACTGACGAGGCTGGTTGAGCCGGAACTGAGCGGCGCTACTCTCTCGATCGTCGTCCGAATGGCTGTGCCGTCCGACCATCCTGGTAACGACCTGTCGCCGGCGCCCACTCTCATCTTCTCGCCCGACATACTCGCGCGGATGGCGGCACTCCCCGTCACCCTCGCCATACTCCCGTACGTCTACGTTTCCGATGAGTTGCCTGACGACAACGATCCATTGGACCCACCCTCGGAATAGCGCATCATCACGACCACTCAGATTGTCCCGCTGCGGGGTGGTCGATAACGCCAAGGAGTCGGGGGATGTCAGCTGGTGGTGATCAGCCAGCCGAACTCGGTGGCGAAGTCGTCGAAGCAGGGGTGGCAGACCCACCGTTCGAGGCGGCGCTCGTTGACCTGCGTCACCATTCCCGCTGTCAGCACGTCGGTGTGGTCGGCGATGAACTGGGCGTGAGCGTTCGAGAAGTGCGGGTCCATAAACTTTGCCGAGCACATCTCGCAGTGGTCGTGTTCCCAGTTCTCCTCAAGGGCTCGATAGTCACGTTGCACGAACACCGTGCCCACGGGCAGGTATCGCTCTTGGCCCAGACGTCGCCAATCCCCGAGGTCCATGGCCATGACCATGACCATGACCATGACCATGACCATGACCATGACCACAGGGTATCGCCGACGCATCACGAGGCCGCTGTGAGTGCGCCCGGAAGCTATCCCGGCTGTCTGGGCGGGGCGGTTGAAGCGCGGCTGTCGCTAGGGCGATCGTGTGGTTCGTGCGCTGGGCGATGAACGATTCGATGGCCTCTGTCGTGTGCGGGATGGGACGTTTGCCTGACTTGGAGATGCTGCCCCCGGAACTACTCTGTGAGGCAGTCAACATGCAGTTGGGCGTCGACGTTCAGGCAGACCATCGGCGCCCCCCGGCTTGCAGTACCGGACTACTACCAATCGAGATTCAAGCTGCCATCATCGATGGACAGCCAAGTATACGTCGCATCGATAGAATGTAACCCCTGCTCTCTCGATAAAGCTCTGAGAACGGATAGTGCACGGCGATGGCCTATAGCAAACTCGGCGATCGCGGCCAGGTTGCGGCCGATCCGGGTCAGGTTGGCCACCACAAGAGTGTCACGAACCCGCAGTGCCTGCAGCGCACTCTGGATGCCGTCACGTCCAGGCCCGCCAAGCGGCCCTCGCCGCCGGGTGTGGGCACACCAGCTAGGCGACCTGACACCAGCTAGGTGTATCCGGCCATCACGTTGGTGGCAGGCGGCTGATCGGGGGGTGTCCTCCGAGTGCGCTGTGGCGTCGTTCAGTGTTGTAGTGCTCGATCCAGGGCGCAAGGGCCGCTTGCCGTTCGGTGTTACTGGTGAAGGCTCGTCGGTAGGCCCACTCGGTGGCCAGGGTGCGGTTGAGTCGTTCGACCTTGCCGTTCTGCCAG
>NZ_JAPDHX010000010.1 GCF_025972045.1 Micropruina sonneratiae
TTCTGGCAGAGCACCTTCCCGAACTTGACCGCCTGGCTTCTCCAGCTGCGAAGTTCGTAGACGTCCTGACCCTCCTTCCCCAGGTAGAGTCCGTCGGAGCCCCACATGCGGCGCAACACGCTTGCTTTGTGACGGTGTTCGCGGCTATCACCTACCCCGCCGCACCACCAGCAAACCCCGCTCTGATCGCGGCGCAACTTGTCCACGTCCCCCTGCTGGCGGTGGTTCATGACCAGAGTCTCGCACGCCCTCCAACGAGGTCCCCGGCTCCGTGGCGGCAGACTCAGGTGCGGGTGGAGGGGACTTCGCCAAGGCGAGCATCGTCTGCCGAACGTCCGGATCTGCCGCAGTGTGCGAGGGTAGCCTTCGGCTTCGGCCTCCCGAGCACGACCGCCCTCAATTACCGCCAGGCGGGCGCTAGTCAAGGACAAGGTCGACGCGAGGTGAGTTCACTGTGGCCCGGCCCCAATCACCTTCGAGAACCCACAGATCGTCCGACACCTCGGCGAAGCCGTCGATGTTCCCAAGGTCGGTTGCCCCTGAAGCATCTACAGCTGGCTGGGCTCCGGACAGCTCCACGCTCACGGCTTCGGAGCTAGCGACGCTAAGCCAGCCCGATCGAAAGCAGTACACCTCACCCGGCTTGGGATCGGCATAAGCCGAGTGACCGGGAAGGAGCACCGCTTCAATCCGGAACGCGATGTGTCGTTCGCTCGGTGCAATGTCGAGCACCCATGAATCTTCGAGAAGTACACCATCCAGCCCGGCGAGCTCGGAGTACTCCATGCGCTCACCGTAGCGAGGAACAGGCCAGCGTTCACTGAAAACGCCCGCACTGCCGCGGTGTGTGCGGGTAGCCTTCCGGCTGGCCGCGGCCCCGAGCACAACCGCCCTCAACTGCCGCACCTGGATCCGCTCTTCGAAGTGCCGTGGAGTCGTCGAGGGCGACCTCTCGACCCAAGGTGCTTGCCTGGTCCACGCACAATGGACAGGTGCCACAAACGTCGTCTGTCTCGCCGATTCGCGCGCGACGCCACGACGTGGTCATAGTTTTGTTGGCGGGAGCGATCATTGGCGCAGCTTTCTACCTGACCACGGTGGCGCCGATTTGGCGCGCCAGCGAGCCGCCGCATTACTTCATCCTCGTGATGTCGGTTCCCGCCAGCTTCCTTTTCGGCTGCCTAGTGACGGCGGCATCCCTGGATGTCCTGGGCGCGAGAGGTCGTGAATGGTGGTCGATACTCGCCGCAGCCGGTTGGTTCCCACTGGCCAACGCGTTCTTCTGGATATGGGTCACCTGGATCAACCCACGAGGGCCTGAAAACGCGCCGTACTGCTGCTACGACTACCAAGCGGGCGAGCCGTGGCCCGGAGTGCTGTTGATCCTCTTGTGCGCGGTGATGCAGATGTGTTGGTGGTTAGCATTCCGAAGGACCAAGTCCCACTGGTTGCTTCGAGTTCTCGCTATTACACTGGCCATCATCCCACTGGCCACTTTTGTATGGTTGCGGTTGCATCCCGAACTCCTGGACTGAACCGCTTGGCTCAGGCTCGGCGGGCATCCGCTCATGCCGCGAGTTCGTCGGCTGATATGTATGTGCCATGACGGGTTCGGGCGCAGAGGCCTGGGTGGCGCTCAACCTCGAGGCGGCGCTGGTGGGTGTCGTCGTTCGGGTCCACGACGACGGCAGCAAGGACGGGATGCACGACCTTGACTTGGTTCGCGACGGTCGGATCTTCGGCTGCTGCGAAGTCACCTCTGCGGCCGACGAAGCCACAATCGAGTTCTGGAACGTTGCGAACGGTGGCCGACAGGGTCGATGGACGGAGCCTGACCTGGTGGGCGGCTGGTCGATAGCAGCACGGCCCACCGCGCGGGTCAACAAACTACGCACAGCGTTGCCAGAGATCCTTCGTGACATGGAGAGGAATGGAGTATGCGAGGTCGACGAATGGGGTCGTGAAGCCCATGCGTCGCGATTGCGCTCGCTGGGCGTGGTAGAGGCCCATCAAGGCCCGACCACCTTCCCAGGCTCAATCTATTTGACTGTCGACCTGCCTTCAGAGCGACTGGGGGGCGCCGTACCTGACTCCGGCAATGATCTTGCGAGCTGGGTTGGCGAGTGGCTCGCTCTTCCGGAACAGCGCCACAACCTCGACAAGCTGCGCCGCGCTGATCGCGACGAACAGCACATGGCCATTTTGTTTCCGGGATTCACCACTGCGCCGTTCGTCGCCACAGACGTTTTGATGCGGCCAAATGGACCCTTGCCCTCCATCACTCCGGAGCTCCCGCCGGGCATCAACCACCTCTGGCTGATGAGCACTTGGAGCACAGGAGACGTGTTCCACTGGACGGGAACGGACTGGGTTCGGCACCCGAAAGTTGCCCCCGCTGACTCCCCCTGAGCATCAGTCGGCAGCATCCGGATTTGCCGCACGGCGCGCGTGGGGCGATCCAGCCGAGCCGCAGGATGCAGGAGGGTGCGCGTCTCGGGCAGACTGCGACTCGTGAGTCACGACCTCCGAACGGCTGTTCTGTTGTCCATGCAACGCGCTCTTTGGGAACAAGTGACGCCAGATCTCCGTGGTGTAGCAGTTGCGTTCACCGGGGATCTGGATCGCGGTGCCCACGTTGCTGCACGTTTCCTGTACGAAGGCGAAGTAGGCCCTCTCCAACGTGAGTGCGTGTCCATGACCGAGACCTACTTCTTGTCGGACTTCCTTCCCGACATGTCCACTGATTTCGTTGCTGTCGACCACGCGGCGCGCGACCTCGAAGGCGCTGAGATGTGGGTCTTCCTCCGATGGGAGCCCACATCCGAGCCACCCGATCAACCGCACTGAGATGCCGCGTCTGGCGCGGGTGATACATCAACGAGCGACGACGGGGCGCCGAGCGTCATCGCTCCACGACGCGACTGGGTGGGGGCAAGACGGTCGGCATCTCATCGCTGAACCAGGCGTACTCGAGGCAGTTGAGGTATCCCTGGGCATCTAGCCACAGGAGCAGTTCGCCGATCGGCTCCCCGCGCTCGTCGACGACCGTCGGACTCAATGGCGCTGGACTTGCCACGCCGATGGCTGATGGGCACTCGCCGACGACACGGAGATCCATCATCGTCACAGGGCCCTCGACGTATTCCACGCAGTCAACTTGAGCGAGGACTTGTTCGCGGCCACAGAAGTCGCCCAGGTCAAGAAGCCGTCGAATCAGCTCACGAACGGCATCGGTAGTTGGCATCTGCCCAGCGGTCACTCGACGGAGTCTAGGGCCGAACAAACGCACTGACATGCCGCACTGTGCGTGAGGGTGGCCTTCGGCTGGTGTTCACCCGAACGCGCAGGCCCGCTCATGCCGCCGTCCGGGCGGTTGACCTTGCCGAATGCAGCACGTTCGACCACTAGAGGCGGATGGGTTCATGGCTGAAAGTTGCTCCACGCGGAGCGTGTAGGTGAGGGGCGTAGCGGATCTCGCGCGGTTGTGGACCTGGGGGCGCGGTCCGGGGTCACGAACGAGGAGATCAAGGTCGATACAGAGGAGTGGACCGGCCCGATCGATCTCGACCAGTTGGGCCATCTATGCATTCGGCGGCCTTCGAAGGTAAACGGCCCGGCCGTCCTTCTCCGGTTCGTGCTTGCTCACGATGCCGGCCTTTCGGAGGATTTCGAGCAGTCGCACGTGAATGTCGTCAGCCGGGACGACCTTGCGGCCATATCCGCGGTCAGCGATTGCCGGATACGGCTCTGCCAACATGCGCAGTTGGGTCGAAATGTCTGCCGGTGTGACCGATTTGGAGTCGACAAGTAGTGCCACGATGTCGCGGTCAGGCGCTCCTGACTCTCTCAGCTGGTCGATGGTGGTGATCTGGAGGTCAGCGGCGATGCTGATCGCAAACTCTGTGGTGGCACACACCCCGTCCTTGTCGGCCGAGGGAATGAAGGCCGTGATTCTGCTCAGAACGGATTCTTTGAGGCGCTGAGGGATGTCGCCACTGTGAAAGAACTGGGTGAGATTCTGCGGCGGGAGTGACAGCGGTGAGATGAAGTCGGGGGCTTGGCTCGACTGGGCGAGCGCTGCCTCGCGGGTGGGCCAGTCAACCATCAACTCGCTGGCGAACGTGGCTTCATGGTCGGCCAGCATCTTTGCACGGATGAGCAGGCCCACCAGCTGGCCACTTTCGGGGCTCAACGAACTGGTGTCGAGTGGCGCCGGTAGCTGGAGGCTCGCCGCGAGGTTCACCCTATGGTCGGCTGAAGGTATCGAGTCACGGGCGTTGAGTATCGCTGCAGCGAGCCGGCCCCGGTCGGCGTCAGGGACTTGATTGGTGGCCGATATCGTTTCGACCCGTTCAAGTAGTTTCGCCGCGCTGTCGTCGATGGAGCCGGCGTGGTCCAAGTATTTCAGCAGATTCGATGCGGAGGGCGTCATTCGATGTTGGGCTGCGAGCGTTGACCAGACTGATTCTGGGGCGTCCGACAGGTTCTCAACGTGGCAGTCGGAGGACGAGGCTCGGATGAGGTGAGCGAGCTGGTGAGGATCGAGTGCTGCCTCGATGGCGTCGCGAATGATTGGCAGGAACTGATGCGGGTCGCTGATGGTCACCGCATCGTCACGGCTGCGGACAAGGGCAAGATACTCACCTGCTCGTGCCAAGGCTACATTGTAGACAGGCGGGCTCCCGGCGAGGACGGCGTCGAGGGCGAGCGAGTCTTGCCTGGTTAGGTCTGCGATGTTCTCCTCGTTCAATTGGTATGCGTTGAGTGCGACCGCACGCCCGCGCGCGATCGATGTGAGAGGCGAGGTGGCGGGCAGTTGGATCCCAAGCTTTGCTATTGCGTCCATCGTCTGATGCTTTCGGCGGGCGAGGCCCGTTGGCCCAGCGGCCTCGCTGATTGATGGGAACTGCCGGTAGTTGTCGATAACGACTTGGTTGATGACATCACCCTCGACCAGTGCGCCGCTGTAGTCCAGTGCGGCGTCGACCACCTGGGCGAGCATCTCTCGCGGAGCGTCCATCACAAAGCTCGTGATAGCTCCCGGTATGAGGGGTGCCAGTAGCCGAACCAGCGTGACCTGTTCCTTTCCTGACTTCAGGTAGATCTCGGCAAAGTCGCGGTCGGGAGAGTCCCAGGTGGCGAGTTGCTCAACCATCATCTTCGCCTCCGAGGGTCGTTTAGTGAGTAGGTGGTCGAGCACGCTGACGTTGTAGGCGGCGCGGTCCCGGAAGACGTCGGTGCCCTTGTCAGTGATGATGGCTTCTACATCATCTGCGTCGAGGTCGGCGTTGATGTCGGCGACGCCGCGGTCCAGGGCGTGGATGGAGTAGTTCAGAGCTCGAGGACGCAAGTGCTGCCCGTAGTACATGGACACGTACAGGGCGAAGTATTCGTTGATATAACCGGCGACCACCAGTGCCCGGGCAAGTCGTGAAGTGAGGATCCTGTTGGTCGCTTCCGCGAAGTTCTCTGGTTCGCCACTGGCTGATTTGGATGTGAACTCAGGGCGGGCGTGAAGTTGACTCCAGCCGTGGTGCCGGAGGAAGGCGATGTCGTCGCGCGCCTTTCGTTGGTCGAATTGTGCGGTTCGTTTGTCAATCTGCCTCCACTCAATCGCGCTAAGACGCTCACCCATCAGGGTTTCGAGTTGCCCTCGCGACAGCGTGATGTTCAAGGAATTGTGGGGGTTGGTGATCATTATTGAGACGTCTTGAGCGGCGACCCGGTGCCAGAACGCGGGCTGTCTGAGATCGTCACCCTGGCGCTGCAGTCCGTCCAGGAACACAGACGTGGCTTGCGGCACGTGCGCCGTCATCGCTTGGGCGATGAGTTCGAGTCGGTCTCCCAGAGCTTTTGCCCGTGCAACGTCAACGTCTGTGGATTCGACCCGGTTGGTTGCATCGCGGTCGCGTTCGTGTGCGTCGCTGAGGGAATCGTTGACGATCTCCCGCCACGCGTCGTGGAGCCTGTCGAGGTCACTGGAGCCCAGTCGGATGGCCTCGAAGTCGGCCATGTGGACGCTCTTGTAGAGGATGAGAGCGAACATCTGATCGGGCTCCAGTCCCGGCATGCGAGTGAGTGGCGCCAACAGGCGGTCCGCGTAAATGTCGTACTCATTGCGCAGGTTGGTGATGAGTCGCAGTCCGCCACGAACCTGGCCGCGACGTTAATGAGATCTCGAGAGACTCCGGTCCCTCGCATAGTTGTGAGCATCAAGTCGCGAGCGTTGCGGTGAGTGATGAAGGGAACCATGGGTATCACCAGGTCGAAGAACTTGGTGCGGTTTGCCCGCTGAACTTCATCGTCGGCGGCGTCGCGCCTCGTGCCAGTGGCGATGATTGACCCATCCGGCGCCGTTGGCGCCTGATCAGTGCCCAGCTTCTCGAAGACGCTGTCTCGAAGTGCGTAGATGAACTTCAGTTCTGGCGCCCGGTGCGCATCCTCAGTCGAGACGCCAGTGGGCCCATCTGTGCTCTGTTTCTTGCTTCGACGTCGGCGTCGGATCTGTTCCCGGCCCCGGTCTCGGGGTCGGTGTACTCGCGCAGGCGGGCCACGTCCCCGGGCAGCGCGAGTGTGCCGGCCGGACGCGGTGCCACGATGCGGCGCCGGTAGAGGAGTTGACCTGCGGTGGTGCGCCAGACCCACCAGGCCGCCACCGGCAGCCACTCCACAGCCGGGCGCCCGGCGACGGGTACCCAGGTCAGCGCAGCGGCGAGCACCCAGACCGGTGCGGTGTAGGCCAGCAGGATGCCACCGCCGGCATACAGGGCGCCGACGACGGCGAGGACGCCCGTGGCGAGGGTGATGAGCTGGGCCAGGGACAGGCCGAGGAGGATGCCGCGGCGGGTGAGGCGGGAGAACTTGACCGGCAGCAGCTCCGTGGAGGATTCCTTCTGCTTGGAGGTCATGGCTGTCTCAGTCCTTCCCGGTGGGCTTCGGTGCCGGCGGCGGGGTCGGCTTCGGCGCAGGTGGCGCCGGTTGCGAGGGACCCGCCGACGGTGTCCTCGGCTCCGCAGCCGGCGGAGACTTGTGTGCCGGGGCGGACGACGTCGAGGACGCGGCAGGAGGGGGTGTCGCGCCGGTCCGCCCGGCGCTGTCGGCAGCGGTCTCGGCCTGCTTACCAAGGGCCGTGCCGGCCATAGGGCCGGCGGTGGCGGCGTCCTTGGCGACCTTCCCCGCGACTACCGCTGCCGCGGCCGGACCCGCCGCCGCAACCCCCCCACCCGCACCCGCCCCCGCCCCGGCGGACCCACCCGCGGTGCTCGCGCCTCCAGCGGCACCGGCACCGCTTCCGGATGCCTGAGGCGCAGCCGTCTTGGCCTGGGGTGGCGTCTTCCCACCGCTCCCACTCCCACTGCTTTCACTACTTCCGCTGCTGTTGCCTCCGTCGAGAAGTTCTTCGGGCCGTCGCCGGCTGGTTTGGTCGGGGTGGGGACGGGCCGGTTGAGGGCCTGCTTGGCGTCCTGTTCGGAGCCGATCGCGTGGTACATGTCGAAGCCGATGAAGCTGATGAACTTGTAGGTCAGGTAGGGGGCGAACGCGGCCATTGCCATCAGCACGATCCCCGCCAGCGGGTCACTGATCGAGGACAGGTCCCCATCGATGGGTGCCGACACCTGGGTGATGGCAACGAGGAACATCACGACCAGGACGAGCTTGGAGCAGATCAGGGCGATGACGAACATCGCCCACCTGCCGATCCACCCGCGCGATGCGTCCCAGGAGGCGCCGGAGAACGCCAGGGGTGCGAATACGATCGCCACCAGCAAGAGCGCCTTGCGCACGAGCAACGACAGCCACACGATCGCCGCCGCGGCGATCGCCAGGCCGGCGAGGAAGATCGTGATGATCGCGCCTACCCCGGGGGCGGCGATGTTGATCCCGACCAGGCCGGCGGCGAGGAGCGTGATCTTGTCGCCCATGGATTCCGTGGTCTCCCCGGCGGCCTGGATGATCCCGACACAGAGCTGGTCGACGATCTCCAGCAGCAACGCCGTCAGCGTGATCACCACGAACGAGCCGAGCACGGACTTCGCCAACCCGAGGGCGGCACGGGACAGGGCGGTCGGGTCACGCCGGATCAGCCCGGTGAGCAGTTGGAGACAGAAGAAGATCAGCATCACGAACACGGCGATGCCGAACAGCAGGTTGTAGACCGCCACGTACTCGGGCCGAGTGACATCGACGAGCGTGGTGGTGTCGAACACGGACCACACGGCCTCGAACAGCCAGCCCGCGGCAGCACCCATGGCTTGGGCAAGCCAGTCGAACGGTGCCGCCACCAGAGACGCGGCGGCTTCGCCGGCGGTGTCGCACACGGTCGAGATGACGGGGATATCGCACACACCCACCGCAATCACTCCTTCAAGGGGGTCGAGACGGCGGGTGGTGTCAGACCTGCTGGCCGACGTCCCAGAAGAAGTTGATCAGCGTCACGCTGGCGCCGCAGATCACCGCGGCCCGCAGCTCACGAGGACGCCGACCTTTCCTCGGCCGGCGAGGTGGGGGTTGGAGGAGTTGGCGCCGAAGCCCCACACGATCGCGGAGATGATCAGCGCGAGCACGGACAGGATCAGGCCGACGGTCATGACCGCGCCGACGATGGTGCGCAGTTGGGTGATGCCGGGCAGGCCGTCATCGTTGGGGTGATGTCGACATCCATCGGCAGCAGTGCCGGCAGGGCGGTGATGAGATCGAACACGGTGGGGTCTCCTGACGAGCGAACCCGCCCTTGCGGGGCGGGGAATACGGATGGGGTTCGCAGATCAGGTGCGCGACAATCCCCAGGGCCGTCCGAGGCGGCAGTTTCGAGCGTGCGCAGGGGTCAGAGTTGTTGGCCGAGGTCGATGAGCCAGTTCATCCACGCCACGCCGGCACCGGCGAGGATCGCGGTGCCGAGGGCGACAAGGACGCCGCTGCGGCCCTTCCCGGCGGCGCTGTAGTTGCCGTTCGCGGCGGCGACGGCCCAGATGATCGCGGAGACGATCAGCATCAGGACGGCGGTGATGAGCACGAAGGTCAGCAGCGCCCCGACCACCGCGCGCAGGTCGCCGATCCCACCGATTCCGTCGAAGTCGGGGAACACGTCCATGGCGCTCAGCTCCCGGACCGGACGGTGATGTGGAGGTGGTCGTAGTGGCCCCCGGTGACGTCGTCGGGGTCGTGCATGCCGCCGCCGTTGTAGTCACGCCACCCCTCGGCGTCGCGGGCGACGGACCAGATGCGGCCTTGCCAGATCAGGTACTCCACCCCGAGGGCGTCGGCGTGGTCTTTCATCCAGTTCGTGACGGCCCAACCGGCTTCGAGCTGGTTGGGCGTGGGGTGCTGGCCGATGGCGTGGCGGCGGCCGTTCCACCGCCGCGTGGACGGGAACGTGTTTGCCGAGCCAAGCCGGAGGCTCACTGACGGTGGCCTGGCGTCGATTCACTTCGCCGCCGCATGCGGGGAGGTGGATGATCCTCCGACCTATGCAGCGTGACCAGGCGAGCGAAGAGCGCGATCGCTCCCACCAGGCTGAATGCTCCCAGCCCGTAGACCGAGGCGAGATCGCCTCCGAGATGAAGATCGATTCCGTGATTCACCGTGTGCAGCGTGCTCGCCACGACGAACGCCGTGAGCGAAACGGTTACGGCATCATCCACAAACAGCGAAAGCAACAGGGCAATGCCGATCCCGATCTGGAACACGCCCGCGTCGTGAAGATAGTGCGTGTGCACCTCGAACCCGGTAAACGCTGCGAACGACTCAGGCCAGAGCCACGCCCAGAATCCGAACACCAGCATGCTCAGACCCGACACCAGCAGCCCCGTCACCGCGATCCAACCCCGGCGCCCGTCCACCATGCTCACCGATCCTCATACGCCTGTCCCGCGCGGATCCCGTCGGAGATCGACGGGTACATCGGCTTCCAGGACAACTCGTGTTGAGCGCGAGCGTTCGAGACGCGCATCGAGATGCCGGCGAAGAGCGCCTTGCCGTACGGGGCGGCCATCGCCAACACCCATTGCGGCACGACGAGGGGTCGCGGCGCCTGCCGCGCGTCGGCGATGCCGGTGACGAGCTGGCGGAACGTGGCGGGCGTGTCGTCCACGATGTTGTACGCCTTGCCCGCCTGCCCGCGCTCCAGCGCGGCGACGGTGGCGGCGGCGGCATCCTCATGGTGGATGAAGGGAATCTCGCCACCGCCGCGGACCACGGGCAGCATCCGCTTGCGGAGCATTCTCACGACGTTGTCGATGTCGGCGCCGTAAAGGAGTCCGTAGCGAAGGGCGATGCCTTCGATGCCCTCGGTGTGCATCGCCTGGTGCTCGGTGGAGACCATTGCCTCGACGTGCGGGTCGAAGGCGTCCCCGCGGAGCACTCCGAACGGCGAGTCTTCAATCAGCACCGTTGTCCCGTGGTCCGTGTAGCCGTAACCGAACACGATCGACTGTGTCAGAAATCTGCGGGCGCCGGTGGCCTGAGCAGCGGCGATCAGATGAGCGGTCCCCTGGGTGCGGAGCGCGTTGGTCTGAGCCATGTCGCTGTGCCGGGCGGTCGCCTTGGCGAGGGCCGTGGCTTCATGGATGACGGCCTCGAACTGCTCCCCGTCTACGGCGCGCAGGAGGGCGTCGCGATCCATGATGTCGACGGTGACCGCTGATCCTCCCGTCTGCGCGATTCGGTCGGCGCCGCGGCTGGAGCGGGTGATGCCAGACACCTGGTGGCCGGCCCGGACGAGCTGGCGGACGAGGGGGCCGCCGAGGGTGCCGGACGCGCCGGCCACGAGAACACGCATGATCTACTCCTTCGTTCGTGCGATGTTGTTGGGCTCAGGCTCCGGTGGGGAGACATCGGTCTCGCCCTCGTTGCCTGCCAAGCCCGCCACCACCATGTCGACGAGGGCAGTGATGTATCGCTCCTCGTCCACGTCGGCGGGATGGGTGCCGAAGATGTCCCGCAGCAGCCAGAAGTGTGAGATCGAGCCGATGATGACCGTCGCTATCGCGGCCCAATCCTTCGACTCACTGCCTGACGCGGCGTGAGCGCGCAACCACCCGGCGATCGCGGCGTGGATGCGGGCGATCTCCTCGGTCCGGGCGATATCGAGCAGCTCAGGAAAGAGGGAGAGATCCTTGACGAGGATCCTGTTGAAGTCTTGCTCCTGCTCCAATCGGCGAAGTCCCGCAACGGCAATGGCGGTCAGACTCGCACGAAGCGGCGCATCGGCCGCAGCGCCTGCCGCCTCGATCCGGTTGAGCAGTTCCGTTCCTTGGGTGATCTGCTCCCGGATGCCAGCTGACAGCAACGCCTCCTTCGAGGGGAAGTGCCGGTACAGGCTGCCGGACCCGCCCGAAAGGCCGGCTGCGGCCTCGATCTCGCTCACCGTGGTCCCGGCATAACCCTGCCTACCGAAGAGGCGCATCGACTCCGCGATCAGCCGGGCCCGAGTTGAACTGCCTCCAGCAGGCGACATATCACTCCTTGCAAGTAACTACTTACTTGTAGCATAGTGAGGTGCGTTGAGAGGCGCAAGAGGATGCAGCGACAGGTCGGGTGCGGGGCAGAGGGTGTGCGACCTTCCAGCCTTGGCGGAGGGTGACGACCTCGTCACCGTTAGATCCCTCGTTGGTTCCCGTCAGGGGTAAAGAGGTCTATTGGTCAGCAGCCGCCGCTTCTCTGTCACCGACCCGTTGGCCGATCGGATGGGTTCTTTCGACACCCCACCCGATCGAGGGTGGACTTATGGCCGTCGACGGGCGGGCGAAGGGCGCAAGCCGGCGTGCCTCCCGGCAGGCGATAACGATTGCGGGAGACGAGGCGGTAGGCCAGGCCGGACAATGGCGCGAAGGGAGGTGCTGCCATGAGCCAGCCTAGGAACCTCATGAAGACATTCGGCTGGTGGCACATCATCCTGGAAACTGCGAGGTGGCCACCGTAACGTCCTCGGGATGTAACCAGCCAAACACGCTCAGACGCCTCAGCAGTGGTGACTCCAAGGCTTGACAGATCGGCCTGCTGATACGGGACCGCTGGCGGCGGGGCGGGTAGCCAGCGGTTCATCACCGCTACGGCGGATGTGCAGAATCCGCAGTCACCATCAAAGATGAGGACCGCATCAGTGGAACGCCGCTGGATTCGTCTCACGCTACGATCTCCGGTTGCATGGGGACGCCGACGCGGAGGAGACGTCGGGTCGGTGAGCAGCTGGTGAGGCCCTGAGGGGCCGAGGTGAGGCCCGCTTCCGGTAGCTGGGGTGTGCCCTCCTGGCCACCCTCATCATAATCGCCGCGCATGATCAAGGCTCGGCACGCAAATGAACATGCGTGCGCAAAATGAACATGCGTGACCGCGCTGATGGCGGCCCGCACGATCGGCTGGGAGTGCGGGGGGTCGCGGGGCGTCAGGTACTCGTTCAAGAGTGTTAGCTCAGCCGTGCGGGGAGCGCTCTTGCGAGCGCAAGTCTGGTTGAGATGATTCGACTCATGAGGCTCGGACTTGCCGTTGGGTCGTGAGGGAGGGGCGGCCGCGTGCTGGAGTCCGAAGCGGCGAGGTAATCGCGGAGGTCGCGCATGATCTGCAGGGCAAGCTCCTGAGCGGTGTCCAACGCGCTGTGCCCGTGTTCGCGCACTTCAATGAGTACCCCATTGGGTGCAAGGGTGACGATCTCAGCGGCGGTGGCGCGGGGTGCCCGGATGTCACGGTCGCCCGAGACGACGAGCAGCGGCCACGTGAACGTGGGCAGCTCCGCGCGAAGCGCGAACGGTTCTCGTTCGAAGGGCGAGAACTTATCGGCGATCTCAACGAATGCGTTGCTGGGCGAGAGTGGCTCGTCGCGACAGTCGCTGGGAGGCGCAGCGAAGTTCAGTTCCCGGAAGGCGATTTCGCCGGCGAGGTCAACTTCCATTGTGAACGGGCTAGGGGTGGTGATCTCGCGGTTGCCGAGTTTGATGATCCACTTCCACAGACGGCGGCCTTTGCCTTGTTCGAGCAGGGTAAGCATCGCTTCGATTGCGGGCAATCCGCCGAATTCGTAGAGGAGTTGGAGCGGGAATCCCGCCTCCTGTGTACTGGTGGTGCCCTGCTCGATGAGCCTTTTGGTCCGCGGAACGAGCATGCTGGTGTCGGGTTCTCCATGCCAGAAGAGATCGTTCAGGCGGCGCCCCGCAGCGGCTTGGGAGGATGGCTCGACGATCGGCGAGTCCAGAATCATGCCCGCGACGCGGTCTGGGAACGCCGCACCGAAGCCTGCGCTAGGTAGCTCCCGTAGGAGCTGCCGTAGACGATCACCTGCTCGACGTTCTCAGCGTCGAGCACCGCGGCAGCGTCGTCGAGCACGTGACGGATCGTTATCGAACTGCGGGGAAGATCGGTCCCGTTCTCGTCTGTACGAGACAGGCCAACACCGCGGTGTTCCATCATGATGACGTCAAGGCCCATTTTCATCGCGCGCCGGCGCAGGGCTGCGTAAGGAACGACAGAGGCAAGGCCAGGTCCGCCGGGGAACACGAGGATGGGCCGGTCACTCGGTGCGCCGGTGCGGGTGTAAGCCAGCGAGAACCGCGTACCATCGTGTAGGGATCGATCGAGCGTCCTCACCCCTGGAGAGCGTAGGAGTTGTGATCTGCGTTTGAGTCGCGCGGCCGGGTCGCGAGTCCGCTCCATTAGCCGTCCTTTCTTGATGACACTGTTGCTTGGTTGTATGACGAGTACTCAGCGGGCTGAACCTGCGCACAGGCACTGAAAGCGGACGGCTCGGCAGACTCGAAGCTCACCTCGATTCGGGCCACGACCCCGGACCGCGCGTGCTTGAGCGAATTCATCTACTCGCGCATGGCTGATGCGGCGAACGTGTCTGCCTCGACACGCAGGAAGTTAGCCGTCCGAGTACCGAACAAGACCGTGATCACCTTCGACAGTGGTCCCTGCCATTCCAGACTGACGCGCAAGTGAGCACCGCCCTCGGCTGCGCTGATGAGGTGCCGTCCCACGGTGCGCACTCCCCGAGACATGGCCACCCAGGTGAAGTTCTCGTCCGGAACCCACTGCGTAACCTCGTAGATCAGTTCGGGAATTCCGGGCTGCTTGACCGCGAACCTGGCCCCCACGCCGCCAGCGGCGGCGTCCAGCGGCGTCACCTTGTCGACCGTTGAGAGCAGGTGTGGCCATCGCGCGATGTCGCTCATCACCGCCCAAACAGCCCCGGGGCTGGCATGCACCATTCTTTCTTCGTTGATGATGTTCACGATAAAGCGCCCAGTCTCGGGAGAAGTGAAAACTCTCCTCGCCTCCGGCACGACGACGCATGCTCCGCGACCGCACGGGGAAACCCGTTGCCGCTTCGACGATCTGCGAGTGGAACGGGCACATTGACTCCTCTGCTCAATCAACCAAGCATGAGCGCGACCCAGACCGGGCTACACAGATGCCGCAAGTAACCACTTACTTGTAGAGTATCGAGGGTGGCTGAGCGACGCAAGGGGATGAAGGCCAACGCGGCACGTTAGGTCAGGCGTGTGCTCGTAGCGGGAGCTACCGTCTATCTGGGTCGGCATCTGGTGGCGGACTTGCTTGACCGCGGGTGGCGGGTGCGGGTCTTTGTCCGACGACCCCAGCAAGCGACCACCTTCGCGCCGGAGGTGGATGTCTTCGTCGGGCAGGTGACCGACCCGCCGACGCTCGCTGGGGTGATCGAGGGGATCGACACCGTCTTCTCCACCATCGGCATCACCCGGCAGCGCGACCGGCTGCGGTATGTGGATGCCGACTACGGCGGCAACCTCGCCCTGTTGCGCGCCGCCGAGGCGGCGAACGTCACGCGGTTCGTCTACATCTCGGTCCTCCACGGCCAGGACCTTCGCGCGACCGTTCGGTTGGTCGCGGCCAAGGAGCGGTTCGTCGACGCGCTCAGCGCATCTCCCGTCTCGTCCGTCGTGGTGCGCCCCACCGGCTACTTCTCCGACATGGAGCAGTTCATGACGATGGCGCGACGCGGCACGGTCTACGTCATCGGCGACGGCCGTCGCATCATGAACCCCAACTCCGGCCGTGACCTCGCAACCGTCTGCGTCGACGCGTCGTTATCGCCCGCGACGGACGTGGAGGTGGGCGGCCCAGACTTCTTCAGCCACGAGGAGATCGCGCGCGCGGCCTTGACCGCGGCGCGCACCGCTCCCCGGATTCGCCACATCCCTCGTGCGCTGGCCGTGACGCTCGTCCGCGTGCTGACGCGCAGTACGCCCGAGCACGTCTACGGCCCGATCCAGTTTCTGGTCGCCGTGTTGACCACCGACATGACAGCACCAGCAGCAGGATCAGACCATCTGGCCGACCACTTCTCAGAAACGACCCGAGGCGTGACCTGAGGGACGCCATCCCAAACGACACCCAAGCAGGCCCGATGCCTGCGCAGGTCACCAAGATTCAGATGCATTAGGTGGTGGTCCGCCGTCTCGGCGGCCAAAGGCGCCGTCGGTGTGACTCCCGGGCAGCTGTCGCCGCCACCGCCTCCGACAGGTGGGCGCCATCAGGGCACGCTTGGCGGAGGGTGATGTTAGCGACTAACATTGGATGATGACGAGGGCTGAGCGGACACGCGCATCGCTGGTGAGCGCCGCCCTGGAGCTATTTCACGAGCGCGGCTATGACGCGACGACTGCGGCTGCTATTGCCCAGCGAGCGGGGGTTACGGAGATGACGTTCTTCCGGCACTTCCCATCGAAGGACTCGGTTCTGATCGACGATCCGTACGACCCGTTCATCGCGGACGCGATCGGGCAGCAAGCTCCAGGGCTGTCCCCGATCGTGGCCGCGATCCGCGGGATAGCGGACGCCTGGGTATCCGTGCCGCCGCCCGTGAGCGCGGAGATCCGGGAGCGACTTCGGATCGTGTCACGAACGCCGTCGCTACGTGGCGCCATCGCGCAGAACAGTGCGTCGACGGAGGACGCCATCACCAGTGCCCTCATCGCGCGGGGCGTCGCCAAGACCGAAGCGCGCGTCGCGGCCGGGGCGACGATGGGAGCGTTGAACGCTGCCCTGCTCGAATGGGCAGACGGCACCGATCCCGACCTCGCGACGGCCATCGACGCCGCACGTCGCGTGCTTCAGGACGACCCGCGATGACCGGGCCCCTGAGCGCCACTGGAGTCACTCGGGTCTTCGCCAACGGTGCGGGTGTCTTCGACGTCAACCTCCCGCTCATCCCTGGACAGGTCGTCACCCTCGTGGGCCTGAACGGAGCGGGCAAGTCAACACTGATGCGCCTGCTGCTGGGGATGCTCCGTCCCGATAGCGGCAGCGTTCGGCTCGCCGGGCGTCTGTTGCCCCAAGCACCCGCCGAGGCCTGGGCGAAGGTCGGGCACCTGGTGGAGTACCCGCTCGCATACCCGGAACTCTCGACCCGCCGCAACCTTCAGCTGAGTGCCCGACTGCGACAAGTCACGCACATCGACGCCGCGGTCGAGGGCATCATCACCGAGTTCGCGTTGGATCAGTATGCGGACCGTCGAGTGCGCTCGCTCTCCCTCGGCAACAAGCAGCGCGTCGGACTGGCCGCCGCACTCCAGCACGACCCGAGCGTCATCGTGCTCGACGAGCCGACCAACTCGCTGGACCCCGCTGGGGTGATCCGTCTCCGGGAGAGCCTCCTGCGGCGCGCCGACGACGGCGCTGCGGTTCTGGTGAGCAGCCACCACCTCGACGAGGTTGCCCGTATCGCCGATCGCATCGTGGTGATGAACGCCGGACGGCTCATCGGCGATCTCGATGCCGCGACCCCGGAGATCGAGCGCGCGTTCTTCGAGATGGTCAGGATCGACGATGAACGAGTGGGGCGATGAGAGCGGCGATCTGGGCCGAGGGCGTCAAGCTGGCAGGATCCACGGTCGGAAGAGTCGGATCGGTCGCGATCGTCATCGGCGTATCCGTGCTGAGCGGTTCGATGCTGCTGGCCGCCCACTCCGACGACCCGCAACTTCTTGCCAAGCTCGGGCCCGTCGCAACCGGCGACTGGACGGGATTCCTGCTCGGCGCCGCCCAGATCACCGGGGCCGGCGGGCTGGGCGGTTTCGCCGTTGTGCTCGCCTGGATAGTCGGACGCGAGTTCGGCGACGGCACCATCACAGGACTGTTCGCCCTCCCCGTCCGACGCTCGACGATCGCCCTCGCCAAACTTCTCGTCTACGGCGTCTGGGCGGTGGCGATGAGCGTGCTGCTCGGCATCGCCCTATTCCTCGTCGGCACGCTCGCCGGGCTCGGCCCCCTGACCGAAGCCCACTGGGCTGCGCTCGCCAGGCAGATAGCGCTCGGCGTGATGTCGGCCGCGATCGCCACACCGATCGCCTGGGCCGCGACACTAAGCCGGTCAGTCCTCGGCGGCGTCAGCGTCGCCCTCGGGCTCGTGGTCCTCGCACAGGTCTCCGTGCTCGCGGGCCTGGGAGGATGGATGCCGCTGGCCGCGCCCGCCCTCTGGGCCGTTTCCGGTGGCACGGCGGTGACCCCGATCCAGCTGCTGTTGCTCCTGCCCTTCACAGGCATGGCGGTCGTCGCGACAGCGCTCACCTGGCGGAGGATGCAGCTCGACCGCTGACCTCTCCAGTTTCACCGCCGGGCTGGAACCGTGACCGACGCGCCGCTGCTGCCGCTTGCCGGTCCGCCGGCGACATTCGGATGCCCGGGTGCCGCACGCGTATCGCGGATTGCGATCCGGTCATGCCCGTTCCTGACTGTCTGTCACTGCGAGGCAGGGCCTTCCGATCCTGGTTGAGCGTCGGTGTTGACGGGAAGGGCGCAGACCATGCCGTCGCTGAATCCGGCGGCGCCGACGCCGAAGGCGTGGTTGAACCGGCTGCGGTGGTTCTCCAGCGCGATGATGTGGGTGAGCTCGACCAGCTGGGGATCGCTGAAGTAGTCCCGCAGGTGGGTGAACAACTGCTCGGGCACGTCGGCCGGCGTTCTGGTCATGGCGACCGCATACTCAAGGACAACCTTGTCCCGGTCGTCGAACAGGTCACTGCTGCGATACTGCGGAAGGGCAAGCAGCTCGGCCTGGGTGAGTCCCCAGGTGCGGGCGACGCGGGAGCCGAGGTCGATGCAGTACTCACACTGCACCACCGTTGCGGTTTTCAGCTCGGCGAGGGCGCGGGATCGGTGATCGAGCAGCCGGAGCGCGGCGGTGGCCTGCTCCACCCGGCTGTAACCGCGCAGCAGCCGGGGCACGTGGGCGTAGATCTGCACCGGTTCCAGCATCTGTTCCGGGGTCGCCTGGGCGAGCTTTGCCATGCTGCGGCGAGTGAAGAAGTAGGCCAGCCTGACGCCCAAGCCTGCCTGCGACGTCGTGACCAGCGGTATCCGTGCCATGGTGGATGCTCCTCAGCGGTTCGCGTGGGTCGGTGGATAGTCGGCACCTTCTTATCGAAACTCATCGTACTCTAACGTGCTAGAGTACTGGCAGTTCTCCAAGGAGGTTGCCAGGATGCGGGAACGGTCATCGATCCGTGCGCTGCCGGGGCTGTTGTTACTCATGGTGCTCGTGCCGTTGGATCAGACGGCACTCACTCCGGCGCTGCCCGAGATCGCTGGTGACCTGGGCGGGCTGCAACTGATGCCGATGGTGGTGACGGCATATGTCGTCGCGGTCACCGCGGCGCTTCCGGTCTATGGCGTGCTCGGTGATCGCTTCGGCCGAAAGCGGATGTTGTTGATTGCGCTGGCGATGTTTGTGCTCGGCGCGCTAGCGTGCGCGCTTGCCACCTCCTTCCCGCTGTTCGTCGCTGCGCGTGTCATGCAGGGCATCGGCGGGGGCGGGCTGATGGTCGGCGCTCAGGCGGCGCTGGGGGAGATCGTCAGCCCGCGGGAGCGCGGTCGGTATCTGGGCCTGTTCGGGGTCGCGTACGTCGTGCCTGCGGTGGTAGGTCCGCTGGTCGGTGGTTTGCTCGTCGATGCGGCATCGTGGCGGTGGATATTTGCCATCCATGTGCCGCTGGGCGTGATCGCATTCATTCTGCTCATCGTGACGCTTCGTCTGCCACGCTCGCCGGAACACCCGCGCGTGACTTTCGCGCGGACGGTCTCCGTGCTTCGGCGGCGGGGAGTGCTGGTTCCGATCTTGCTCAGCTTCACGGTGGGCTTCGCGCTGCTGGGCACCATCAGTTACGTGCCGTCGTTTGCGCGCATCGGTCTGGGGATGACGGCGGTTGAAGCGGGTTTCGTGGTCACGGCCCTCATGGGCGGCGCGATTCTCACGATGACGATCAGCGGCGGGTTGATCGCGAAGACCGGTCGTTATCGGCGGTATCCGATCGCCGGTACGGCGGTGGTGGCGGCAGGTGCGCTCGTCCTCGGCCTGCTCGGTCGAGAGCTGGGTGTCGCGGGGCTGCTTGGGGTGCTCTTCGTGATCGGGCTCGGCGTCGGCATGGTCATGCAGGTCGTGATGCTCGCCGCACAGAACGCGGCCGATCCCGCCGACATCGGGATCGTCACCTCGAGCGTGCTCTTCCTGCGACAGATCGGTGCCACGGTGGGTGTCGCATTGGTCGGTGCCCTCATCACCCGCATCTTCGTCGAACTCGCGCCGCCGCAGGTTCGCGACGTCGCATCCATCACCCCGGAGAGCATCGCCACTCTTCCGACGGAACTTAGAGAACTCGTCGAGGCCGCATTCGCGGCCGCCGTTCCGCAGGCGATCCTCACCGTGGCACCGCTGCTTGTGGCGTCCATCGTTCTCGCCTTCCTCCTTCCCGCGTTGCCGCTACGCACGCACACCGAGTCAGTCACATCCCTCAAGGAACTCGCATGATTCATCACCCCGTCGCCCCGCTGGACGCGTTCGGCGCCGCCGACGTCCCCATCATTGGCGGCAAGGCCGCGAACCTTGGCGAGCTGCTGCGTGGGGGACTGCCGGTACCGCCGGGGTTCGTCGTCACCACCGATGCGTATGCAGCCGCAGCCGATCACGCCGGGCTGGCCAAGCTGCTCGCCGATCCCGCAACGCCACCGGCCGCGCTGCGATCTGCGATCGAGACGACGGACATGCCCACCGGAACCAGGGACGCCGTCACCGCCGCCTACCTCGCGTTGGGGCGGAGCGTCCCTGTCGCGGTGCGCTCCAGCGCGACTGCTGAGGACTTGCCGGGCGCCGCGTTCGCCGGGCAGCAGGACACCTACCTGAACGTCATTGGCCCGGATGCCGTGGTCGATGCCGTTCGCCGCTGCTGGGCGTCGTTGTGGACCGACCGTGCGGTCGCCTACCGGCGGGATCGTTCGATTGACCCGGCTGAGGTGCGGATTGCCGTAGTCGTCCAGACGATGGTCGAATCCGATCTCGCTGGCGTGATGTTCACCGCCGACCCCGTCAGCGGCGCGCGCGACCGCATCATCATCGACGCCGGCTCCGGACTCGGCGAAGCGGTAGTTTCCGGTCTGGTCACCCCTGACCATTACGTGCTCGACCGGCGGGGGAAGCTGCTCGGCTGGACACCCGGGCGCGGCGAGGTCGTCATCCGCCAGGCAGCCGGCGGCGGCGTCCGCCAGGAGTCCAGGGGTGACGCCACGACCGGCACACCGCTGCTCAGCCACGACCAGCTGTCGATGCTCGCCGCGCTGGCGCGGACGATCGCTGACCACTTCGGGCGTCCGCAGGACATCGAGTGGGCGATCGCGGACGGACAGGTGTTCATAGTGCAGGCCCGGCCGATGACTGCGCTGCCGCCGCCCTCGGTGCCGCTGAACCGGCGGCAGCGGTTGCAGGCATCGATCCTGACCGAGTACCTGCCCGTACGGCCATATCCGATGGACGTCACGACCACCGTGGCGCACGGCCCGGCGAAAATGATGAGCGAAATCGGCCGGTACTACGGCATCGTCGGCATGTTCGAGAACTTCCTGCGCGAAGAGGACGGGGTAGCCGTCCAGATCGTGCCATCGTCCCCGCACCCGACCCCCCGCACGCTGGCCAGCGCCGGGAAGATCGCGCACAAGATCCGCCATTACCACCCGGAAGACTGGGTAGAGGATGCACGGCAAGAGGCATTTCTCGCCGAGGTCGCCGCCCTCGAATCCCTGGATCTCGACACGCTGTCGTGGCCGCAGCTCGTCACAGTGCCCGAGCGCGCCCTCGCCGCGCAGGACTACTGCCGCGACCTCCGCATCGACTACTTGCCCGGCGCCGCCGCCGCCCTGATCCGGGTCGTCATCCCGGTGAGCCTGCTCGGCCGCCGATCGCTGATCGCCGATCTGCTCGGCGGCGTCAGAACCCGCACCGAGGACGCAGGCGACGCCCTGGCTGCACTCGCCGACGAGGTCCGCCCGGATCCCGAGCTGCGCTCACTCCTCGCTGACCCGGACGCCGCAGGGGTGCTGACGGCGCTCACCCGCGACGGTCGCTTCGACCGCTTCCGCGCGAAGCTCAACGCCTTCCTCCGCGAGTTCGGACGCCGAGAGACCACCTCGCCGCTGCTCGTCAGCCCGCCGACCCTGGCGGAGTCGCCGGAGATCGTGCTGGGCATGGTGCTCTCCCTGGCAGCGCAGCCGCCGCGCCAGGGTGAGGCGGTCTCCCGCTCGGCGACCGCCCTCAGGCAGTTGCTCGACCATGTGTGGCTGCGCGGCAGTTCGCGCAGGCAGGACCGCATGCGCGGACGGGTTCAGGCCGCACGCGAAGCGGTCGCCTTCCGCGAAGACACCCACTTCTTCTTCACCGCCGCGCTGCCGACCTTGCGTCGCGCCCTCCTGGAGATCGGCCACCGGCTGCACAAGGTGGGTGTGCTCGACGATGCTTTGGACGTGTTCCAGCTTCGCTGGGAGGAGGTCGCCGGCCTCGCCCAACCATCGGCAATCCCGTCCGAGCACGCCGAGGCGCTGCGGGAGAGCATCCGGAATCGGGCGAAGAAGCGTGCCGAGCTTGCCGGCGTCCCGATGATCGACCCGCGCCGAGTGTTCCCCTCGGCGGATGCCGGCGACGCCCTCGTGACGGGCGCCCCGGCGGGCTCCGGCACCGCGACCGGGATCGCGCGCATCATCTGCGGCCCAGACGATTTCGACCGGCTCCGGGCCGGCGAGATCCTCGTCTGCCCCTACACGAACCCGGCGTGGACGCCGCTGTTCCGACGCGCCGCCGCAGTCGTCGTCGACACTGGCTCCATGGCTTCGCACGCAGCGATCGTCGCCCGTGAATACGGCATTCCCGCGATCATGGGAACCGGCACCGGTACTTCCGCGATCAACGACGGCGAGAGCATCACGGTCGACGGAATACACGGCCGCGTCACTCGGACAGGGGAATGATGACGACCGCCGACCATCGCAAAGGACCCCGCCGGCGAGGAGACGCGCTCGTAAACGCGATCCTCGCAGCGACCATCGACGAACTGCGCGAACACGGATACGCTGCATTGACGATGGATGCCGTCGCCGAGCGCGCCGGCGCCAGCAAGGCCTCCCTCTACCGGCGCTGGGACTGCCGCGCCGCGCTGGTCATGGACGCCGTGTATCAGCTAGCGCCGCTGCCCTACGAAATCCCCGACACCGGCGGCCTGCGCGGTGACCTCCTCGCGGCGCTCCGCCAGACGGCCGCAACGCTCCAGGGACCGGCGGGCGCCGCGCTGCGCGGAATGCTCGCCGAAGCCCTGCCCGAGCTCGACAGAGTCCGCCAGTTGCGCGCCCGCTCCCGGGGGCGAAACCGGGACATCATGGCGGAGGTGCTCCGGCGCGCCGTCGAACGCGGAGAGATCCCACCCGCGGCCGTGGTGCCCACCCGCCTTGAAGTGGGCGCCGCCCTGCTGCGCAACCACTACCTGTTCCACAATGAACCCCTCGACGACGGTCTCCTCACCGACGTGGTGGACGACATCCTGCTGCCGCTCTTCGGCACCGTGCCGCAACGGAGCGCCTGATTCGTCGCTCGCTGTACCAGACCCGGAATCAAGCGCGGCCGGCTCCAACAATGTCAACCGGCAACGCGCCCGCCAAGACTGTGCCGTTCAAGAGGCCAGCCAGCACGCTGAGCTGAGGGTGATGAAGGAAGCTCCTGTCCTCACCACCCCAAGATCGCCGCTGAGACGCGTGGATTCGGCCGGTCCAAGCCGAGGCCCGCTTGGCCCCCTGCACCGGGTCATCGCCGAGCCCGGTCTGGTCGGGCAACACCGCTAGACGAGTCGGGCTCAGAAGGCAAAGGCATGTCCGCACCCGAAGCCCTCAGATGCCTCAAACGACGCCTGCTCCGCAGCGTCGTCCACCACCTCACCGCCGATCAATACACATAACAGCGATCGGGCTCCCGGCTGCTTGCATAGGAGAGACCATGCGTGATTCCCCAGCTTCCGCTCCTCCCGTGCCCACCCACCACGGTTCGGTGACGGACGTCGTGCTGTTGCGTTTGCATGGTTGTGGATCGCAGGGACGCTCCTCACGAGTGCGGCGCTGGCCTTGCTGGCGACACTGTCACCATTGCCGACCGTGCTGATGCTGTCGTCGAGTGGTTGACGGCGGCACATTCCAGTTCACGTGGGCAGGGGAGCTTCTGTTCTTCGCGACTATCGCGTGGGGATCCGGTGCGTCGGCGCGTTCTGCGCTCAGGGACGCGGCCCGGCGCTGCGCCGCACGATCGCCCTCGTCGCTCTCAGCGTCACACTCACCGCATGGACGATTGTTGTCCTTGCATTGGGTCGTCTCGTCTATCCCGTCGTCAACATCCCCCTCACGGCGGACACGGTCGTTCTGCTCGCGAGTGCGGTCATCGGCGCTGTTCTCTGGCGCTGCTTGCCCTCGCGATCGTGGCGGTTGCTCTGCCCGTACCGATCAGCTCAGCGGGGCCACTTCAAGAGGGCATGGTCCTCGAAATCATGATGGCCGTCTCGTTGGTCGTGGGCTCGTATCCGTGGGTGCTGCCGGGATGGCTGAGTCTCGTGGTCGCCAGCGCGGTCGGCTGCTGGGGTGTGCTCGTGACGCTGCGGTATTGGCGCAAGACCGCCGTCGCGCCAAGACCTAAGTCAAGCGTGCCTGTCATTTTTGGAGTCCGGACTGCCCTGCCCGGCCTATACAGGCGTATAGTGGGTGTCATGAGTGGGGATTTGAGCGCGAGGGATCGGTTGCGGGATGCAGCGATCGAGTCCTTCGCGCGCCGTGGGTTCGGCGCGACGGTACGTGAGATCGCCGCCGACGCGGGGGTGACCGCCGGCCTCATCACTCACCACTTCGGTTCTCGGGCGAGGTTGCGGACCGAGTGCGACACGGAGGTGCTGCGGCGGATTCAGGCCATCAATGAGGACGGACTGCGACGCTCGCCGGAGCAGCAACTCGCGATGATCGGCGAGATTGACGCGCAGGGGTCGACGATGTCCTACGCGCTGCGGCTGGTCCGTGACGGTGGCCCGGCGTCGCGCGACTTCCTGGAGCGGATGGTTGCCGACTCGCTTGGCTACCTAGAGGCCGCAGTCGCGGCTGGGGTCGTGAAACCGAGTCGCGACGCTGCCACGCGGGCCCGCTACCTCGTCGCCACTCAGTTCGGCGGCCTGCTCCTTTACGCCGAACTGCTCGGGCTGGATCTAGCGGACGGGCCCGCGTTGGTGCGTCGGATCGCGGCGGAGACCGCCTTCACTGCCCTGGAGCTCTACACGAACGGGCTGCTCGCCAACCGGAGCTTGCTCGACCAATACCTCGCCAATCAGGAAGAAGAGACGGTCACATGACCCACGCGATCGAGGCGACCGGCCTCACCAAGTCCTTCGGCCGCACCAGGGCTCTCGACGGCCTCAATCTGACCGTCGAGACGGGCACTGTGCATGGCTTCCTCGGCCCGAACGGGGCTGGGAAGTCCACGACGATCCGCGCTTTGCTGGGTTTGATCCGCTTCGGTGGCAAGGCGTCCGTGCTCGACGGCGATCCCTGGATAGACGCTGTCTCTCTGCATCGTCGTCTCGCTTATGTCCCTGGTGAGGTCACCCTGTGGGCGAACCTCACTGGCGGACAGGCCATCGACATCCTCAGCTCACTCCGGGGAGAGCGGGACGCCGGGCGTATCGCGGCGTTCATTCAGCGGTTCGACCTCGACCCGTCAAAGAAGGCCCGGAGCTACTCGAAGGGGAACCGGCAAAAGGTTGCGCTCGTCGCCGCACTCGCCTCGCGCGCCGAGCTGCTGATCCTCGACGAGCCGACAAGTGGCCTCGACCCGCTGATGGAACAGGTGTTCCAGGAATGCATCGAAGAAGTCCGCAGAGAGGGACGGACCGTGCTGCTATCGAGTCATATCCTCGCCGAAGTCGAGCGTCTCGTGGACACGGTCACGATCATCAAGAAGGGCCGCACCGTCGAGGTCGCCGAGGTGAAGGGCCAAACAGACCTGGAAGCACGCTTCCTCTCGCACTACTCGACGGCTGAACTAGCCACGACGGAGGTCGCCGAATGAGTGCCGCTCTTGCGGGCTTACCGCGCATCCTCGCGTTCCAGATGCGCCGCTCGTGGCTACGAACGCTCATCTGGGCCCTCGCTCTCCCGATCCTTGTGCTCTTGGTCAACGCCTACATGACACAGACGTTTCCCACCCCGGCGGACCGTGACGCCTATGCCGCGACCGCGAACACTCCATCGCTGGCCGCGCTCACCGGACTGTTCTCTGCCGCAGGCACCCCGGGCGGGATCCTGAATATCAAATTCTGGATGACTGCCGCGGTCGCACTTGCTCTTGTGACGATCTTCCTTGTCACTCGCAACGGCCGCGCCGAGGAGGAGACCGGGCACGCGGAGCTGCTGCGCCAGACCGCGATCGGCCGCCACACAATTAGCGTCTCCGGGTGGCTTCTCGCTGCTGGGTTCGCGATCGTCACCGGCCTGCTCTGCGGGGTCGCGGGGATCGTGGGTGGGCTCCCCGCCGATGGATCGATGCTGATGGGCCTGTCATACTCTGGGGCTGCGATCGCGTTCATCGGCATCGCGGCGGTGACCGGTCAACTCAGTTCGACCGGCCGCGGGGCCAACGCGTGCGCGGTCATCGCGTTTGCCGTCGCTTACCTGGTCCGCGCGATCGCCGACGTGAACGGCACCGGTGACACGCCGGCCTGGTACACCTGGCTTTCCCCGCTCGGCTGGGCGCAGCAGACCCGTTCGTACGGCGAGAATCAATGGTGGCTGCTCGTGCCGTGCCTCGCCCTCGGCATCGCCGGGTGCGGGCTTGCTGTGACCCTTGAACGTGTTCGCGATCTCGGTGCCGGGACCGTGCCCGCACGTCCCGGCCCCACCCACGCTGCCGCTTTCACACGCACGGTCTTGGGCCTTCCTCTGCGCCTCCAGCGCAACGCGCTCATCCTCTGGACCATCGGCATCGGCGTCGCCGGCGCATTCTTCGGCGGGATTGCAGTGCTCATGAACGACCTGCTCGCCGGCCTCGGCTCATCCTCCCCGATCACGCAGGCGCTAGGCGGCGCAGGCTCACAGCTGGAAGGAATGCTCGGCTTCTTCCTTATCTTCCTCGCCGTCCTCGTGACCGCCTTCGCGATCCAATCCACCCTCGCCCTGCGCCTCGATGAGGCTGCGACCGGCGAGGTTGAGTGGGCCACCTCGGTCTCGCGTTGGACATGGGTCGGAGCGCGTCTCGCCATCGCCGCCACCGCGTCCGGTCTCATGTTGGTCATAGGGGGCCTCTCGCAGGGCATCGTGTTCGGTGCGCAGGTCGGCGGCTGGCACACCTACGGCAATCGTTTCGCTGCCGCAGCGCTCGGCTACTGGCCGGTCGTCGCGCTCGTCATCGCCGTCGTCGCCCTCGCCGCAGCCCTTCTGCCCCGCGCGAGCACGGGTATCGCCTGGTCGCTCTACGGGATCATTGTTCTGTTCGCCGCCCTCGGAGACGTGCTCGGTATCCCACACGACATCGTTGCCAAGACTCCGTACTGGGTCGTCCCGCAACCCGGCCGTGCCGACGCAGCGTGGTGGCCCGTAGTACTTATGGGTGCCGCTGCGATCGTGCTCGCCGCGCTCGCGCTCTGGCGCTACAGGCAACGAGACCAGGTGCAAGCGTGAAGGGAGGCCAGTCTCAAGCAGTCGAGGTACGGCGGTAGCGAGGGCCCAACTAGTGGAGACCGAAAACGAGGCATCGATGACTCGCTCTGAGGGAACGCATCCCGGAAAACTTGGTGCTACGCGGGAACAGATCATGGCAATCAGGGGCCTTCGGCTCACAACGTGGCTCGCTTCTGACCTTCCCGACCTTCAGCGACTCCATGGGGATCCCCAGGTGATGAAGTACATGAACGCCGGGCCACAACGGGACCAAGCGTACAGTTGGGATCGGCTGAATCGCTGGCAGCACGAGCATGAATTGCGTGCCTGGTCTAAGTGGCGGATTGCATCCCGAACTCCTGGGCTGAACCGCTTGGCTCAGGCTCGGCGGGCATCCGGTCATGCCGATGAGCGCTACTGCCGAGGGGGGCCCGGCATGGCAGAGGGCTCCAGAATCGGTCCACCCATTCGGCGGTCCTCACTACTGTTCCGGACGACTTGGCGAACGGCGTGCTCAGTTGCGCTTCACCAGGCTGTGATCGTCGGGGCAGGCAGGGTCATGCCACGCAGCCAGAGCCTCAACCGGGTGACCCCAGCGCCATTCTGTGCCCATCCAGCCGCTTCCTGCGGACCAGGCGATCGTCAGACCAGGTATGTACCGCGGCGTGATCCAGAGATGGGTGATGTCGGTGGCCAGTGTGGGGGCCGGGAGTTGGTCGACCTCTCCGGGCTCTGCGTTGCGCAGCCATTCGAACGTTGGGTCCTTTTCGCTATCGACCACCAGGACGACGTGACGCTCGACTCCGCCGTACGCGGCGAGCTTTCGCGCAACATCGGCGTATCTCGACTGGGCGAGGACCGTGCTCGCTGCTGTGACGACGTCATGGGGACAGGAGATTGGGCGTCCACCGCCCGATCCGGAGGTAAAGAGGACCTCGCCAGCAGACAGATGCTCGAACGGTTCGATGAAGAGATAGTTGTCGGTCTGGCGTGGAACCAGGCGTCGCTGGTCGGGGTCTTCGAGCTGAAACAGTATTCGCTTGAGCCAGCTCAGATCCATCACCCGTGCGTTGCCCGTTAGGCAAACGATGTACCCCTGCCTCAAGCCGTCGAACTTGGCGCGACGGCCGATCTTGTTTAGGGCGCTGAGCAACTGGTTGTCGGACTGGAGTGGATCGGAAACAATCTCAAGCGGTACCCGCCGTGGCGGTGGATGATGGCGTCCGGCCGGCTTCTTCCGCCGCGGTCGTCGTAGGAGCAGACCCGAACACCGAGGGTCTGCTCGACGATGAACCTCACGAGCGTCTCACTCGGTTTTTCGCCGTGGTGCCCGGATGGACGCGGTGCCATCTATACCGGCTTTCAGTCGCGGTTTGTGAGGTGAGTGAGCCTACGCTGTCCAAGGGACACAGCGCAGAAAACCCTCCTTCCCGAATCTGGAGCACCTCAAAGAACTGCTGCAATAGGCCACCGGCGAGAAGCGTCTTCGCCTGTAGCCTCGGGTCTCAGATAGATCCGGCGCTACGCGAGATGGGACGTTGGCGAGGTTCACCCGGCAGCCCCTTCGCCTGACGGCGAGGCGCTATCCCGAGCGCTGCGTTGCCGTTAGCGTCTCTGATGTGACTACCGAGATCGAAGACCTGCGGTTAGTGTGGCCGGCTGACGTCTTTGAGGAAGAGGCCGGTGAACTCCTGGCCGTGGGTTACGCAGGTGACGAGGATGTCGTGCGACTCCTATTCGCAGAGGCATTCGCGGGCGGCGTTGGCACCGCCCTCGTCAATGAGGCGTGCTCGCTCCTGCCCTACCGCGGTCGCTGGTCGACCAGACGGAGTGAAGGCGACCTTGATACTTGGGGAGCAACTGAGACTGACGGACTTCGGCCTCACCCGCGCCCGCGAAGCGAGCAACTACTCGAGGAGGTCCTGCGCCGCGTTCGGGCAGCGGAGGTACCGATGTTCACTCCTCGCGATTACTGGTCGCGCCGACAGCGGCCGCCGGCAAGCCGGCCCACTCTGAGTCACAATGACCTCCGCAACGGATTCGTCCAGCTCCTGCATGACCTGGATGGCAAGGGCTACCTAGACCTCGTGGCCGGTAGCAGGTGCTGCGACGCCCAGGTGGATCGGGCGGCCGAAGGAACGCGTGAGCTAACAGCGCTGCTCGGACGACAAGTCGAGTGGCCGCTCGAGGAAGGGGGAGGCCGTGCGGTTGCGGAACTCAACGATGACGAGTTCTTCGACCTAGTGGAGGGCTTCTTCGATGTCGTGGCTCGCCCCCGAAAGGGGTGGTGGCACGAGTACTGTGGCGAGTTCGACTATGGCCAGCACGACCGGCGGGCTGGGCAACGGGTCTACCTGTGGCGCGCCAATGAACTACTCGGTAGAAGCGATGTCGGTCTTCGGCTATCGATGTGGGGACCAGATCGAGGGCTGCTCGTCCATGCCGTCAACGATGATCGAGGAGAACTCGAGCGGCGATCTCTCGCCAACATCAGCGATGGTGCGGAAGAGGCGCGCGTGGCGCACGCGATTGTGGTGCACAGAGGCCGAATTGCTACCCGAGCAGACAAGCGCGATGCCGTCCGAGCGTTAGCAGACGTTCTAGAGTCGCGGAGGGAGGAGCTGCGCGCAACGCTGGGCAGCCCTGACGAGAACGCCCTGTTCCAAATCATCAACGGATTCGATATCCGACATATGCGAAGGGGCCAGCAGGGCGACTACGGAGACGAGTTCCTCGACTACCTGTACTGGACACTGCTGAGCACCGTTGAGTTGATGGATCGAGTACGAAGCAGACCGTTCGCGTCAGACTGACTTCGTAGCGACTGCGGCCCACCTCCCGGCGCCTATCCGCTGTACAGCCCACTGCAGCTCCGGCCGAGCTGCGCGCTCAGACGCACCAGAAACGGCCATTGTCGGTGCTGGCCTTTGAGCGCCGCGCCATCCGGCGCGGCAAAGTCGGTGCGTCGAGGGCACAGTCCGCCGATACCACAGCATGGAAATGCACTATGGACATTGCCGACGTGACGCTCTAGCTTCGTCTCCAACGCGGAATTGGGGGAACCTGATGGCCCACAACAAGAGACTCAAGTTCGTTGAAGACCACCGCTACGAGAGGCTCATTGACACGACTGGCTGGGGATACCGTGTCAATGGCAGCTTTTACACGGTGCAAGGCCCCTGTCCGCGATGCGGCGCCGCGGGACAGACGGGTACAGCGGCCCAACATGGGCCCGTGGTGTGGCCGTCGGATGGAGACGCTCACGATAAGGCGCTGCCTCTCGATCTCCCGACGCCCAGCGCGAGCGTCGACGTTGCAGTGGCTTGCTCTTGTGACTCTGCGCACGGACAGGGCAAGGGCAAACGTGGGTGTGGAGCCAAGTTCTTCGTCCGGACGGGGGATCTTTCATGACAAGCGACGGCGCCGGCGCCAGCGAAGCGGACGTTCTTGCGCAAGTTGAAGTGACGCGTGCCCGGATCGATGAGAGCGGGGCCGTGCGCAAGCAAGCCGAGCACTGGATCGCTGGCCTAGCGGCCATCACCGGTCTCGTCGCCACTGTGAGCCTCCTTAAAGGACCATCCGACCCATAGGACTACGACCAATCACGCCTGTTCCTAGTCCTCGGTCTTCTCGTCGCGGCATTCATCACGCTCGCGGCAGGAACCTGGCTGGCATAC
Source organism: Micropruina sonneratiae (assembly GCF_025972045.1). GTDB lineage: Bacteria > Actinomycetota > Actinomycetes > Propionibacteriales > Propionibacteriaceae > Micropruina > Micropruina sonneratiae. Next base: position 30,642 of record NZ_JAPDHX010000010.1, read on the forward strand.
ACAGCGGCGTACGGTTCGCCCGGACGATTGCCCCAAATCGATGCCTCTACCCTAGAAGGCTTGGCTGACAAACTGGCAAAGGCAAAGGAGGACCAGGCGAAGCGGATCGGCGACCGTCTGCGGCTCGGAGTGCTGGCCGGTGTCGTCGGCGCAACACTTCTCATGGCGTCGAGTGTGGTCATGCTCCTCCCTCAGGGGGGAACAACGCCGGCGAAGACCGTCTGCATCTACGTTGGCAACACCAAGGTGGTGACAGTTTCAGGTTCCTCAGTGAATGTTGCCGCCACTGACCAGACAGCACGCATCGGATCCTGCTCCTAACGGGGGCCGGACCAGTCATCAGTCGCGGGATCGTCACTCCGATATTCGCGGCGTCAGGCACGAGCGACTGCGTGAGTAGCGGATGCCGGGGGTTAACGCCTTGAATCGGATCTCAACGACCCTGCCGATGCCACCTTCACCCCGGCGCCAGCATGTGCCCCTCTGGTCGTGACTCAAACACAGAGGGGGATCAGTCTCTGACTTCAGGGCGACGTTGGCCGGGACTGTTTAGGGGGGCCAAGTTGTTCGAATACTGAGGCTGCCATGATTAGTTCTTCGCGTGGAGCGAAACCTGAGGACATGCTTCGTTGGGCACCGACCACTTGAACCGTGAGTTGACTTCGAAACTGATTAATCGCCGGGATGTCGTCCGGCTTGATGGGCTGATCGACGTTCTTGGTGCAGTTGACCTTGTCATGCTTGGTCGTGCACCCGAGCAGTGGCATGTCCTCGGTGGCTTCCCACTGGCATGCGACCCCGAGCCCCCAGAATACCTCCTGAAACGCTTCGGCACGGCCGCCCAGACGGCCTTCGTACATCTCAATGAATGATGGGGCCCAGTTGTAGTAGGCCCTACGAGGTGGCCACTGGGTGTGTTCGGGCCCGTCGAGCTTGGTTTGGTTGGCAACCACTCTGCCGGCTCCGATCCCTACGGATGGACGGATCGATGAGTTGCACGCGTGGACGGCGTAGCTCGTCACGATCTGATCGACTTCGTGCACGACCAGGAAGTAGCCGCGCTCTTTCCAGATCATTTGATCGCCCTCGTCGCTGGGATTCATCTTCTGTACGTGATCAGCTTCGCCGAAGGTCTCCTGAAGCTTCGAGATGGGCATGTCTGGTCGGACCGTCTCAAGTTTCGCGTTCTCAGCCGCTTGCCAGTTGATCGCGTTGTAGATAGTCCCGCCAATCTCGCGGACACCCGAAATGGCACCCCAGACGAGGACAACTGCGAGCAGCAGGCTCACTATGGGGTTCCTCTTGACGACCTCCTCCACGGTGGGCTCTTGGCCGTCCTTGCCAGGTCGAGAGTCGAATGTGAAGAGACGTCGAATCAGACCCGGCGGCGGTGGGGGAGGAGGATTGGCTGAGCTGCTGCCGCGGGCCCCCTGTTTGGGCAACTGCTTTGGATTCGAACCAGCTCCCCCGGTCGAGCCGTTGCTCTGACGGCTTTTGTTCCCACTCACAGCCACAGACTACGGGCCGGATAGCCCACTCTTGTGAGAGATTGCCGGCGTTTGAGGCGGCGAAGGGCTTCCATTCGGTCTTGCCGGCGGTGAAGTCTGCGTTCGAAGTGGGCCGGTCCGGGGTCGTGGCGGAGCTGGATGAGTCTGGCCGAGTGGGACCTTCCCCTTACAGGGCTTCTGGGTCCGGCGTGTACCCAGCCGCCTGCAACTCCTTGAACAGCTTGGCCTTTATCTCTTCCACCTGCACCTTGAACGGTAGGTAGAGCAGGCCTTGGATATCGCTGGGCTTCTCGACGTCCTCCTGATAGAGGATTGCTACTCGCTTTCGACCTAGGTTCGCGAGCACCATCCCCAGCTCGAGTATGACGTTCTGTCGGGCCCTCCCTTGCGAGCTGCCGGGAGCCGACTTGACGTGGCCCATGTCGTCCGGAGTCAAGAGGACGCAGGCGTAGCCCACGTCTCCCGCTTGGTGAAGGTAGCGCTCCAGTTTCTCGATGATCGTGTCTCCCGCTGCCGGCAGGTTAGCCAAGATGATGGGCTTCAACCCCATCTTTCGGAGGAGCAACTCGAGCCCGTCCCTAGCAATGTTGTCGTGGCCGTAGACCACGAAAACGTTCTTGTTCGGCCCAGGGCTTGGCTGGATCCCTGTGGGCGTCGCGCCACTGAGGACGGGTTCGCCCGTCGCACTCCATGCCTTCAACTCCGCGTGCAGGGGGGTCTTCTTCCCTTGAACCTGGACCGTGCCAGTCTTGAAGAAGTTCACCACCTCGCCGCCCTTGGCCCGCACCTGGACGCAGTGCTCTTGATCCTTGACCTCATACGCAATCCCCCGCTGCGTAAGGAATGCTTCAACCTCGGCCTGGTTCACTCCGCCTCCCTCAGTTCCCGCTCTGCATCTGCAACTGCGTGGCCTCACCGCGCGCCAGCAGGTCCACCTTCTCATTCAATGCATGCCCCGCGTGTCCCTTCACGTGTTCCCATTGGACGTCGCGGACGTTCAATTCGGTAGCCACCAGCTCGATAGCACGTCGATTCTGGACTGGCTTCTTCGAGGCGGTCCGCCAGCCGCGGGCGACCCATCCGTGGAGCCACTCCGTGAAGGTGTTGATCACGTACATGCTGTCGGCCTGAATCAGCAACGGGGTGGCTGGATCGTGGGCCTTCAGCGCCTCGTAGACGGCCCTGAGCTCCATCAAGTTGTTGGTGGTCCCGGGATGGCCTCCCGAAGCTGAGCGGCCCTCTTCGCTCGCCCAGGCCCAGCCGCCTGGACCGGGGTTTCCCAGGCAGGAGCCATCGGTTGCGACGACGATTCGATCGGGCGACACGGCCTGAGCGTATCCGCTTGGCCCGAGCCCGACCGGATGGTCACCGCCGGGTGCACTGCCGTGATGGAGGGAGAGCGCATTGTCGTCAGAGTCGATCACTTCCAGTGTGATCGTGCGCACAGAGGGGATCCTTAGGGATGCGCTGATCTTTGTGGTGTGCGGTTCGGTGGCTGGCTTCGGCTGTTGGGACGCGAAATTGTTGGGGTATGGACAGCGAGCAGCCTTCTTTCGCCGATGTCGAGTACGGCAATCGGCG
>NZ_JAPDHX010000011.1:0-10310 GCF_025972045.1 Micropruina sonneratiae
CGACCGCCGCCGCGGCGACGGCGTCCGGCCTGAGCGTGACGCTGCGGCCGCGCGAGGGCAGCGGCGGAGCGGCCCTCGCCGCGGCGTTCCCCGACGGCCCCGGCACCGTGGTGATCCCCGGCGCCGCCGAGCCGGCGCCCGATCTCGCCGAACTGCTCGGACGCCGGGGCTGGGCCGTCGTGCCGGTGAAGGTGTACCGGACCGTTCGGGCGGCTAGCGTCGAGGACGTCGTCGCCGCCGCCTGGCCGGACGGCTTCGACGCCTACGTGGCCACCGCACCCTCGAACCTGGCGGCCGCCCGTGACCTGCTCGGCGCCCCCACCCCGCCGCTGATCGCCCTCGGGTCGACCACCGCGGCGGCGGCGGAACGCGACGGGCTGCCGGTCGCTGCGGTCGCCGCGGACGCCTCCGCGTCCGGCCTGGCCGCCGCCCTGGCCACCCTGCGAAAGGAAGCTTCATGATCGTCCGACCCCGCCGGTTGAGGACCACCCCGGCACTGCGCCGCCTGGTGGCCGAAACCCGCATCCACCCGGCCCAGTTGGTGCTGCCGGTGTTCGTCGCCGACGGCCTGGACGCCCCGCGTCCGATCAGCTCGCTGCCGGGCGTGGTGCAACACACCGTCGACTCGCTGGTGGCCGAGGCGCGCCGGGCGGTCGAGGCCGGCCTGGGCGGGATCATGCTGTTCGGCGTGCCCCTCGATGCCGACAAGGACGCCGTCGGCTCGGTCGGCTCGGCGCCCGACGGCATCCTCAACCGCGGCCTGGCGGCGGTCGCCGACGCCGTCGGCGACGACATCGTGGTGATGGCCGACACCTGCCTCGACGAGTTCACCGACCATGGCCACTGCGGCGTCCTGGACGGGCGGGGCCGGGTCGACAACGACGCGACCAACGAGCGCTACGTCGAGCTGGCCGTCAGCCAGGCCAGGGCCGGCGCCCACCTGGTCGGGCCCTCGGGAATGATGGACGGCCAGGTCGCCGCGATTCGCGACGGGCTGGACGCCGCTGGCTTCTCCGACACCGGGATCCTGGCCTACTCGGCCAAGTACGCCTCGGCCTTCTACGGACCCTTCCGCGAGGCCGTCAACTCGGCACTGTCCGGCGACCGCCGCACCTACCAACAGGATCCGGCCAATCGCCGCGAAGGCGTCCGTGAGGCCGACCTGGACGAGCTCGAGGGCGCCGACCTGCTGATGGTGAAACCGGCCGGCTACTACCTGGACGTGCTCGCCGACGTCGCTGCCCGATCGTCGGTGCCGGTCGCGGCCTACCAGGTGTCGGGCGAGTACGCGATGGTGTGCGCGGCCGCCGAGCGCGGCTGGATCAACCGGGACGCCGCGCTGGCCGAGTCCGTGACGGCGATCCTGCGGGCCGGGGCGGACATCGTGCTGACCTATGCGGCCCTCGAGCTGGCCGACGCCGCGAACGGAGCCCGGCGATGAGCCTCTACCAGCGCGCCTGCGACGTGATTCCGGGCGGCGTCTCGTCGCCGGTGCGGGCGTTCGGCTCGGTCGGCGGCGACCCGGTGTTCATCGCGCGAGCGTCCGGACCGTACCTCTACGACACCGAGGGCCGCGAGTACGTGGACGCCGTCGGTTCGTGGGGGCCGGCCCTGCTCGGCCACGCCCACCCGCGGGTCGTCGAGGCGGTGCAGGCGGCCGCCGCCCGCGGGTTGTCGTTCGGCGCCCCGACCGCAGCCGAGGTCGACCTCGCCGAGGCAGTTCGGGCCCGGGTGCCCGAGGCCGAGCGGGTGCGGTTCGTGTCGACCGGGACCGAGGCCTGCATGACGGCCATCAGGCTGGCCCGGGGGGCCACCGGACGCGACCTGGTGATCAAGTTCGCGGGCTGTTACCACGGCCACTCCGATGGATTGCTGGCCGCCGCCGGCTCGGGGGTGGCCACCCAGGGTCTGCCCGGGTCGGCCGGCGTGACGCAGGCCACAGCGGCGCAGACGCTGGTGCTGCCGTACAACGATCCCGAGGCGATCGAGGCAGCCTTCGCCGCGCACCCGGACGAGATCGCCGCCGTCATCACCGAACCCGCTCCAGCCAACATGGGGGTGGTCCCCCCGTTGGGCGGGTTCAACGCCCTGCTGCGTGAGCTGACCGCCCAGCACGGCGCGTTGCTGATCTTCGACGAGGTGCTGACCGGCTTCCGGGTGCACCCGGCGGGCTGGTGGGGACGCGAGCAGGCCGGCCGGCACCCGCTGGACGCGGCTCCCGATCTGTTCACGTTCGGGAAGGTGATCGGGGGCGGCATGCCGCTGGCTGCGGTGGGGGGCCGCGCCGAGGTGATGGACCTGTTGGCGCCGATCGGGCCGGTGTACCAGGCCGGGACGCTGTCGGGGAACCCGCTGGCGACAGCGGCCGGCATCGCGACGCTGGCCCTGGCCGACGAGGCCGTCTACCAGCGGGTCGATGCCGCGTCGGCGGCCCTGCAGGGGGCGATCGGTGCCGCGCTGACCGAGGCCGGCGTCCCGCACCGGGTGCAGGCGGCCGGGTCGCTGTTCACCGTGTTCTTCGGTGAGTTCGGCGGCCCGATCGAGGACTACGCGGCCGCCCAACGCCAGGATTCGGCCGCGTTCGCGCGCTTCTTCCACGCGATGCTGGACGCCGGGGTGGCGCTTCCTCCCTCGGGTTACGAGGCCTGGTTCCTGTCGGCCGCCCACGACGACGCCGCGCTGAATCGGATCGTCGATGCCCTGCCCGCGGCCGCCGAGGCGGCCGGCCGGTCATGACCCTCACCGCCATTCCGGGTACCAGGAACTCACACCGGAAAGCCGACCCCCTCCCCGTCACCGCGGACACCGGGAACCCACGGCGGAAAGCCGATCCTCTCCCCGTCATCCCGGCGTACGCCGGGATCTCGCTGTCAGCGGACGGGGTCGACCGATGACCGGGCGGGTGGTGCTGGTAGGCGGGGGCCCGGGCGACCCCGGGCTGTTGACCGTGGCAGGGTTGACCGCCCTGCGCAGCGCCGACGTCGTGCTGTACGACCACCTGGCCCCGGTGGATGCGCTGGCCGAATGCCCACCCGGGGCGCTGCTGATCGACGTCGGCAAGATCCCCGGTGGCCGGGCGACCTCCCAGCAGCGCACCAACGAGTTGCTGGTCGAGCACGCGCTGGCCGGACGCCGCGTCGTCCGGTTCAAGGGTGGGGACCCGTTCGTCTTCGGACGCGGCGGCGAGGAGGCGATCGCCTGTGCCGAGGCCGGGATCACCGTGGAGGTGATCCCGGGCGTGACCTCGGCAGTGGCCGCGCCTGCGCTGGCCGGCATTCCGGTCACGCATCGGGGGGTGGTGCAGGCGTTCACCGCGGTGTCCGGGCACGTGCCGCCGGGGCATCCGGCCTCCAGCATCGACTGGCCGGCGCTGGCCAGCGCCGGCCACACGATCGTCATCCTGATGGGAATGGCGCATCTGTCGGCGATCTGCGCCGAGCTCGCCAGCCACGGACTGCCGACGAACACCCCTGCTGCCGTCATCGCCGACGCGTGGTTGCCGACCATGACGACCGTGCACGGCGACCTCGGCACCATCGCCGAGGTGGTCCGCAACCAGGGCATCCGGCCCCCGGCGATCGCCGTCATCGGTGCGGTCGCTGGCCAGCCGCTGCCGGTGAGCCCGCCCAGCCACCTGGACGCGGCGCCGGCCCGGGACACCCCCACCGACGAGTTGCGCCCTGCGCGCAGCTCCGACGCCGGTGAACTGCTGGTGCTGCAGCGGGCCTGCTGGGTGGCCGAGGCCTTCGACAACCCCGGCGTCCGGATCCCGGCCCTGCACGAGTCGCTGGCCGAGGTCAGCGCAGGGCTGGAGCAGTTCGAGACCTGGGTGCTGCGCCGCGACGGCCGGCTGATCGGCTCCGTGCGCGGAGCACGGGACGGGTCCGACTGGGAGATCGGCCGGTTGATGGTCGCGCCCGACCTGTCCGGTCAGGGGCTGGGTCGGATGCTGCTGACGCACATCGAGCGGCAGGCGCCGGTGGGCGTCAGGCGGCACTGGCTGCTCACCGGAGAGAACAGCCTGCGCAACCACCGGCTGTATCGCGCCGCGGGCTACGAGGCCCTCCCCGCCGAGGACGAATCGCTGGCCCGAGTCCCGGGCACGCTGCGCTTCGTGAAGCCAGCCAACTGATCGACCCTGAAAACGGTGCACTCGTTCGGGTGCGCTCCGTCATCGTGAGGCAGGACTGCTCCGGCGCACGGCGAGTGCACCGTTTTCAGGCATCGGCCGCACGGAGGTCCTCGGTGAGGCGGCCGAGCACGCGGTAGCGGGCGTTCAGCAACGCGCCGTTGCGCTCGTACTCGAGCAGCTCCAAGTCGAACCGTCCGGCGAACAACGGCCGCCCCGCACCCAGGGTCACCGGCGCGATGGACACGATCAGTTCGTCCAGCAGGCCCGCGGCAGCGAAGTCGGCGGCCAATCCCCCGCCGCCGACCACCCACAGGTCACCGTCGCCCACGGCCGCCATCTCGGCGTGCACCTGTTCGACCGGCCCGGCAGTGAACCGCACCTCGGCGCCGGGAATCCCCTCCAGGTCGCGATGGGTGAACACCCAGGAGGGTTGGGTGTAGGGCCACGCCTCGCCCCCAGAGTCGAGGTGGTCGCGCACCCACAGGTAGGTGGTGGCGCCCATCGCGATCGCGGAGACCCCTTTGATGAACGTGTCGTAGCCGAACGGTCCGCCGGTCGGATCATCCTGGGGCTGCCGGAACAGCCACTCCAGCGAGTCGTCCTCGTCGGCCAGGAAGCCGTCCAGGGTGGTGGCGGTGTAGAAGACGGTGCGCATGGTCCCCACGCTGCCCCGGGTGTCGCCGGGCGGTCAACCGGCTCCGCACCAGATCCCGGGCAAGCCCGGGATGACGGTCACGCGAGCTCAGGCGCGCTGCACGGCTCCCAGCCGGGCGGATGCCTCGGCGACCGCGGCGTCGCGGGCGGCGGCGATCTCGGCGTCCTTGAGCGTGCGGTCGGGAGCGCGGAAACGCAGGGCGAACGCTAGCGACTTCGAGCCTGCCGGGATCTGCGAGCCGCGGTAGATGTCGAAAAGGGCGACCGATTCCAGCAGTTCGCCGGCGCCGGCGACCAGGGCGTTGGTCACGTCACCGGCGCTCACCGCCTCGTCGACGACCAGGGCGACGTCCTCCTTGGCGATCGGGTGCTGGGAAAGGTGAGCGATGCTCCCCGGCCCCGGCGCGACCTGGAGCAGCACGTCGAGGCTCACCTCGACGGCCGCGGTGCGGGCCGGCAGCCCGAACGCCCGGCACACCAGCGGGTGCAGCTCGCCGGCATGCCCGAACAGTTCCTCGCCGTCCTCTCCGGCGACCAGCAGTTCGGCGCAGCGCCCCGGGTGGAACGGGGCATGCTCGTCCGCCCGGCGCCGCAGTTCGACCCCCGCCGCCTCGGCGGCGAGTTCGGCGAACGCGATCGCATGCTTCCACGACGCCGGCTCGGCCGGTCCGTCCCAGCCGGCCGGACGCCACGCGCCGGTCAGCACCGCGGCCAGGTGTCGTGGCTGGCGCGGCAGCGCCGCCTCGATGGCAGCCAGTTCCTCGTCGCTCGGACGCCCCGCCACCCCCGGCACCGGAGCGGCCGCCCCGTCGCCGGCCCGGAACACCGAGCCCGACTCGTACAGCGCCAGGTCGTCGTTGCCGCGCGAGGTGTTGCGCCGGACGGCGGCGAACAGTCCCGGTAGCAGCGTGCTGCGCAGGTAGGGGCTGGTGTCGGCGAGCGGGTTGGCCAGCCGGACCACACCCCGCCGCGGATCGTCGGCGGGGAGTCCCAGCCGGTCCAGATCGTCGGCCGACGCGAACGGCAGGGTCAGCAGTTCGGTGAACCCGTTGGCGGCCAGCGCCCCGTTGATCGCCCGCCGGGCCTGCTGCTCGCGGGTCAGTCCGCGCCCCGCGGGCGGTGTCGGCAGGATCGAGCCGATCGAGTCGAAGCCGATCTTGCGGCCCACCTCCTCGACGTAGTCGTAGGGGTCGCGCAGGTCGCGCCGCCAGGTCGGCGGCAGCAGGTCGAGCACCGCATCCCCCTCGCCGCTCACCTCGACCCCTCCGGCACGCAGGATGGACACGACGCGTTCGGCGGGCACATCGACGCCCAGGATCCGCGACGGCAGGTCGACCGGCAACGTCTGGCGCGGCATCGCCGGCACCCCGCCCGCCACGGTCTCCTCGGACGCCAGGGTGCCGCCCCCCAGCTCGACCAGGTAGCGGGCGGCCAGGTGCGCGGCCGCGTAGGCGGCGGCCGGATCGGTGCCCCGCTCGAACCGCTTGGACGCCTCCGACGGCAGCCCGTGCCGCCGCATCGAACGCGAGATCGTCGCCGGATCGAACGCCGCCGCTTCGAGCAGGATGTCGGTGGTGCTCGGGTCGCATTCGGTGCTGGCGCCGCCCATCACGCCGGCGATTCCGATCGGGCCGGAGTCGTCGGCGATCAGCAGGTCGTCGGGGTCGAGCGTGCGGCGCACGTCGTCGAGGGTGACGATGCTTTCGCCCGCGGACGCCTTGCGCACCCTGATCGGTCCCGTCAGCTTTGTCGCGTCGTAGGCGTGCAACGGCTGGCCCACTTCGAGCATCAGGTAGTTGGTGATGTCCACCGGCAGCGAGATCGGCCGCATGCCGGCCATCGTGAGGCGGCGCTGCATCCACTGCGGCGACACGGCCCCCGGCTCGACCCCGGTGACGCTGAGCGCCACGAACAGCGAGCCTGCAGCGTCGGAGAGGAAGACCGGGTGGCCGGCGGAGACCGGCGCCGGCACCGCCCGGTCGACGACGTCGGTGAACGTCGCCCCCAGCGCCTGCCCGGCCTCGCGGGCCAGCCCGCGGATCGACATGCAGTAGGCCATGTCGGGCGACACATTGATGTCGAGCACCTCGTCGCCCAGCCCCAGGAAGGCCGACGGGTCGTCGCCCGGGGCCAGCCCGGCGTCCGGCGGCAGCACGATGATGCCGGCATGGTCGGAACCGATGCCCAACTCGTCCTCGGCGCAGATCATGCCGTCGGACAGGTGACCGTAGGTCTTTCGGGAGCTCAGCGTGAACCCGCCGGCCAGCACGGTGCCCGGCAGGCCGACGACCACCAGATCTCCGACGGCGAAGTTGTGCGCGCCGCAGATGATGCCGCGCACACCCGGCTCGACCGGACGCCCGGCGACCGGTGCAGGTGCCGTGTCCGGGGCCTGGGCGGCGCCGACGTCCAGATGGCACCAGCGGATGATCTTGCCGTTCTTCTGCGGCTCGTCGACGAAGTCGACCACCCGGCCGACCACCAGCGGCCCGACCCCCTCGCCGATTGACTCGACGGTCTCGACTTCGAGCCCGGCACGCACCAGCGCGTCTGCGAGTTCGCGTCCCGTGGTGTGCTCCGGCAGAGCGACCCAGTCGCGCAGCCAGCTCATCGGCGCCCTCATCGAGCGACTCCCTTCAACATCCGGCTGAACCGGGCGTCGCCCTCGACCAGGTCGCGCAGGTCGGCGGCGTTGTTGCGGAACATCAGCGTGCGGTCGATGCCCATCCCGAATGCGAAACCGCTGTACACGTCGGGGTCGATGCCGCAGGCGCGCAGCACCCTCGGATTCACCACCCCGCAGCCGCCCCACTCGATCCAGCCCTCGGACTTGCAGGTCCGGCACGGCTGGTCGGGGTTGCCGACCGATTCGCCGCGGCAGACGAAACACTCCAGGTCGACCTCGGCGCTGGGTTCGGTGAAGGGGAAGTAGTGCGGACGCATCCGGGTGCGCAGGCCGGCCCCGAACATCGCCTGGGCGAAGTGATCGAGGGTGCCGCGCAGGTGGGCAAGCGAAATTCCCTTGTCGATGGCGAGTCCCTCGACCTGGTGGAAGACCGGCAGGTGGGTGGCGTCGAACTCGTCGGCCCGGTACACCTTGCCCGGACAGACGATGTAGATCGGAGGTTCCCGGGTCAGCATGGCGCGCGCCTGCACCGGCGAGGTGTGGGTGCGCATCACCAGATGGTTGCTGAGTGGCTCGACGAACAGGGTGTCGGACTCGCCCCGCGCCGGGTGGTCGGGGCCGATGTTGAGCGCGTCGAAGTTGAGCCATTCGGCCTCGAGTTCGGGGCCCTCGGCGACCTCCCAGCCCATGCCGACGAACACGTCGCTGATCAGGTCGATCAGCCCGGTGATCGGGTGGATGGCTCCGGTCGGGTGCAGGTCGACCGGCAGCGTGACGTCGACCGCCTCCTGCGCCAGGGTGCGGGTGAGCTCCTCGGCCTCGACCTGCTCGGCCCGTGCGGCGAGCGCCTGCTGCACCCGGCCGCGCGCCGCACCCAGCAACTGGCCCGCCTGCTTGCGGTCGGCGGGCGCGAGGGAGCCGATGGTGCGGTTGGCCAGGGCCAGCGGCGACCGGTCACCGGCGTGCGCGAGCCGGGCGTCCTTGAGCGCCGCGGTCGAGTCGGCGGCGGCGATGGCCGCCAGCGCATCGGTGACGAGTTGTTCGATGGCCTCCGGCCGCAGGGCGTCCGCCCCCGGCTGGGAGTTCTCGGCTGACATTCGTTCTCCAGGGTCTGGCACCCCGGGGTTCCGGGGCGACGGTGCAACGCTAGCGATTCGGCGGCGGCGACCGGCCCGCCCGCTCAGCCGGTCGGCGCGGCGGTGTGCTGGGCGCTCGCCGACGCGTACAGGCAGACGGCCGCGGCGGTGGCCAGGTTGAGGCTCTCGGCGTGGCCGTAAATCGGCACGGCGACGGTGGTGTCGGCCAGTTCGAGGTGCTCGACGGGCAGCCCCCAGGACTCGTTGCCCATCACCCACGCGGTCGGACGCCCCAACCGATCGGCCAGGCCGGTCAACCCGGTGCCCGACTCGCCGTCGGTGGCAAACACCTGCAGTCCGGCGTCGCGGCAGGCCCGGATGGCCTCGGCCAGGTCGACGCCCACCACGAGCGGCAGGTGGAACACGCTGCCGACGCTGGCCCTGACCGTCTTGGGGTTGTACACCTCGACCGAATCGGCGGACAGGATGACGGCGTCGGCACCGAAGGCGTCCGCGCAACGGATCACCGTGCCCGCGTTGCCCGGGTCGCGGATCTGCGCGCAGATCACCACCAGCCGGGTGTCGGCCCCGACGGCCTCGGCGAGCGGCACGTCCAGGTTGCGGCAGACCGCTACCACGCCCTGCGGGGTCACCGTGTCCGAGATCGTCGCGATGTTCTGCTCGCTCACGGCGTAGTGGCGGATGCCGGCCTCACGGGCGGCGGCCAGCAGGTCGACGTGATCATGCACGGCGGCCCAGCGGAAGAACACGGCCTCGACGGCGTCCGGCACCTTGAGCGCCTCGCGCACCGCCTGCGGCCCCTCGGCCAGGAATCTCCCGGTACTGCGACGCTCCTTGCGGCGCAGCAGGGCCCGGGCGGCGCGCAACACCGCCTGGGACGGCTCGGGGAGCTCCAGACGTTCGGGGATCATCGGCGATCGCTTTCGGTGGGAAGACTCAGCGCGACACCGCGGCCGGTGCCGTGATGCCGCGCTGGACGGATCGGCTGGTTCAGGCGGTGGCGCCGACGTTGGCCTTGGCCAACTCGACGAGCTTGCCGAACGCCGGGGCGTCGTTGACCGCGAGCTCGGCCAGCATCTTGCGGTCGACCTCGACACCGGCGGCCTTCAGGCCGCTGATGAACCGGTTGTAGGTCATGCCCTCGTTGCGGGCGGCGGCGTTGATCCGCTGGATCCACAGCGAGCGGAAGTCGCCCTTGCGGTCCTTGCGGTGCGCGTAGTTGTAGGTGGCGCTGTGGAGCAGCTGCTCCTTGGCCTTGCGGTACAGCCGGGACCGCTGTCCGCGGTAGCCCGAGGCCTGCTCGAGGACTTCGCGGCGCTTCTTCTGGGCGTTCACAGAACGCTTGACGCGTGCCATGGTGGGTTACTCCTTGTGTCGATCGGTCCGGTGTCACCGGACCTCGCGCCGGTGGGCGCGGGTGGTCTGGTTCAGCGGGCCTTGTAGGAGCCGAGCAGCTTGCGGGCCTTCTTGGCGTCGCCCTTGGCGACGACGGCGTCGCCGTCGAGCCGGCGGGTGCGGGTGGTCGGCTTGTGCTCGTTGAGGTGCATCTTGCCGGCCTTGCGGTGCATCACCTTGCCGGTGCCGGTGACCCGGAACCGCTTCTTCGCACCGGAGTGCGTCTTCATCTTCGGCATGTCGCCGCTCACTTTCTCTTTCGTGGTCTCACAGGTCGATGTCGGGGTCCATGTTGTCGGCCGGACCCCGGCGCTTCTTGGTGGTCGTGGGGGGGGGGGGGGGGGGGGGGGGGGCGGGGGGGGGGGCCCCCCCCCCCCCCCCGGGGGGCGGCCCCCCGGGCCCCCCC
>NZ_JAPDHX010000011.1:10320-31478 GCF_025972045.1 Micropruina sonneratiae
GTTGGGGGGGGCCATTGGTGGCGGCGGCACCCGGGCGTTGGGGGGTGGTGGGGCGGCCGGGGGGGGCGCCACGATGCTCGGCCTCGGCGGAACGCTCGGCCTCGGCGTCGGCGGCCCGCTGGGCCATCCGCGCCTGCTTGTTCGCCTCGGCGTCCACCCTGGCCTCGGACTTCTTCTTGGTCGGCGACAGCACCATCAGCATGTTGCGGCCGTCCTGCTTCGGCGCGGACTCGACGAAGCCGTCCTCGGCCACGTCGTCCGCCAGCTTCTTCAGCAGATTGAAGCCGAGCTCGGGACGGCTCTGCTCACGACCGCGGAACATGATGGTGATCTTCACCTTGTCGCCGGCCTTCAGGAAGCGCACGACGTGACCCTTCTTGGTCTCGTAGTCGTGGCTGTCGATCTTGGGCCGGAGCTTCATTTCCTTGATCACGGTGTTGGTCTGGTTGCGCCGGCTCTCACGGGCCTTCTGGGCGGCCTCGTACTTGAACTTGCCGTAGTCCATGAGCTTGGCGACCGGCGGACGCGCCATCGGCGCCACCTCCACCAGGTCGAGATCGGCCTCGCGAGCGAGTCGCAGGGCGTCGTCCAGCCGGACGATGCCGACCTGTTCGCCGGCCGGCCCGACCAAGCGCACCTCGTTGGCATGGATGCGCTCGTTGATCCGTGGTTCGCTGATGTTTCCTCCAGGTTGTGCAGCGGGTGTGGTCGACCGGAACGCCAAAAGGCCCCCGCCGATGCGGAGGCCCACGGGACCGGCCGGCGCGCGCGGCGACGACCTGGTTGCGACCCGCCGGCCCGGGAGCCGGAACGGGTGGGAGTGCGGGACCCCACTTCAGCGGACCAGCCTGGACGGCCGGTCAACCCGATCATTCTAGCTTGTCCGGCCCGCGGACGCCCAATCGGCGGTCGGCCGGCGTCCGGCCGGGCGGCGCCGGCCATGCGCAGCCGTTAGCGTAGGGGCGTGTTCGCCCTCGTCGACCTGCTGACCCGCAAGAGGTGGCGGCTGGTCGGCCGGCCGGTCGATCTGGCCGGCGCACAGTCGTGGCTGGCGGTACCGATGTCGTCGTCGTCCAGTGTGGCCGACGGCTGGCTGGACGCGCAGGCGGCAGCCTTCGGCGGCTCGGTGCCGCGCGACGTGCCGGCCGCCGGGCTGATGGCGTCCCTGGACGACCTGGACGGCTGCGGCGGGCCACCGTGGTGCGCCTGTACTACAAGCTCGAACGGGTCGACCGGTGAGCGTCGGGGCTAGTCGCCGGCGTTCGTGACGCTCAGCCAGCCCCAGCCGTCGTGCAGCGGCACCAGCCGGTTGCCGGCGGCCAGCTGCATCAACAGGTCGCCCTCGATGACCAGCAGGTTCGGTCCGGCCTGGTCGACCACGATCGCCTCCGCGCCGGCATCGAGCGCGGTCGTCGCCACCTCGTCGAGGGTGCACGGCACCGGGCGCGCCTGCGGGTCGAACGCGTGCAGGGCGTCCGCTCCGGTGAAGGCGAGCGCCCCGTTGCGGCCGGACGCCGACCGCATGAGCACCGCGGACATCTCGGCGTGCCGCTCGGGGTCCGGCCCGCCGCCGGCCTCGTCACCTGCCGCCACGACCGGCATCAGCAGCCGTGCGCCGCACAGCGCCGCCACGGCCGCGAGGTAGGCGTCCTGCCCGGTGCCGGACAGCGCCAGCGCGGCCCGGACGCCGGCGTCCGGTTCGCCGCGATCGCCGGCCCATGCCGCGTTTACCTGTCCGAGGGTTCCCATCTGTTCAGCCAACCACATCGGGCCTATCGCCGTGCCCCGCTCGGGCAGGTCGTCGACGCGCCGCCGTTTGGGGTGCTGGCCGGGCGGGGTCGATGCTGGCACGCTGGCCGCATGAACCTCTCCACCTGGGTGATGATCGCCGTGATCGGCTGGACCGTCGTCGGCCTCGTGCTCGTGGCGGGCATCTGGTCGCGGGCGCCGTGGAAGGCGGTGCTGGCCTGGTTGGGGATCGCGCTGCTGCCGCTCGGCGTGTGGCTTGCCGGGTTGTCGCAGGCGGCGATCGACGGCTGGAACACCCTGGCGATGTGGTGGCAGGGGCTGGTGTTCACGGTGCCGGTGCTGATCGGGCTGAGCGTGCTGGGCCTTGCTGTCGCGCTGCTGGTCCTCTCGCGGCTGGTGCCGAACCGCAAGCGCACCCGCAAGCCCGTCTCCACCGCTGCCCCGGCCAGCGTCGCCCCGGCCCGGGAGGCCCCGGTGTACCGCCAGCCGCCGCGCAACGAGGCCGAGCAGACGCTCATCCTGCCGGAGAATCGGCAGAACACTCCCTGAGCACACGCCCGGGTCGCCGGGTGGCGGGACGCTTTTCTTCCGGGCGCCGGGGATCCCGGGGCAGGCCCGGGATGACGTGGTGGTGCGATGACGGGGTGGTGCCCGCTCTCCTACTGGGCGGCGTCCGAATCGTTGCGCTCGACTCCGTACGCCTCGGCGAGCCGGCGGCGCAGTTCGGCCACGTGCTCGTCGGCCAGGTCGCGGTCGCTGCGTTGGATCCCCAGCAGGGGGCGCTGCTCGACCTCACTGCGCACCAGCACGAACGCCCACGGGTCGCCGTCGCGGTAGCGGAACGCCGTGATCTCCGACCACGGCACGTCGTGGCTGCGGATGCCGTTGCGGAACCGCAGTCCATGGTCGTCGGCGGTCACGAAGCTGAGCCCGAACACCAGCGCCATCACCACCATCACCACCAGGAACAGCACCAGGGTGGCCACCTGGATGGGGGTGAACAGGTCGCGGACCCGCTGGGGCGTCATCACCCAGCCCAGGATGGCGGCGGCGACCAGGGAGATTGACAGCGACAGCCCCATCCGCAGCGCCGCGGCGGGCCGGAAGGTGACCGGGGCGTTCACAGCCGGCAGGCGACGATGTCGGTGACCAGGATGGCGTCGGCGCCGACGTCCCACAGCCGGTCCATGATCTGCGGGGCGTCGGTGCGCGGAATCATCGCGCGCACCGCCACCCAACCCGGCTTCGCCAGCGGCGACACCGTCGGCGCGTCCAGGCCCGGCGTGACCTCGCAGGCCGCCTCGAGCGCCGTCTCGGGAACGTTGTAGTCGACCATGTAGTAGGTGCGTGCGGTGAGCACACCGGTGAGCCGGCGCACCAGCCGGTCCATGCCCTGGGGCGCCGGCCGTCCGGCCCGCTGGATGAGGATCGCCTCCGACGTCATGATCGCGTCGCCGAACAGTTCCAGGCCCGCCCGCTTCAGGGTGCTGCCGGTCTCGACGACGTCGGCGACGGCGTCCGCGACACCGAGCCGGACCGACGACTCCACGGCACCGTCCAGCCTGATCAACCGCGCTTCGATGCCCTTGCGGTCGAGCCAGCCGCCGACCAGCCCGGCGTAGGAGGTGGCGATCCGCTTGCCGTTGAGGTCGGCGGCGGTCCACCCGGCACCGTCGGGGGCGGCGAACCGGAAGCGGGTGCCGCCGAAGCCGAGCTGCAGCACCTCCTCGGCGTCGGCAGCCGAATCGATCAGCATGTCGCGGCCGGTGATCCCCAGGTCGAGGGTGCCCTCCCCCACGTACACCGCGATGTCGCGTGGCCGCAGGTAGTAGAACTCGACCCCGTTGTCCTCGTCGAGCAGGACGAGGTCCTTGGAGTCGTTGCGCTGCCGGTAGCCGGCCTCGCGGAGCATCTCGGTGGACGCCTCGGACAGGGAGCCCTTGTTGGGCACGGCGATCTTCAGCAGGGGGCGTTCGGACACCCGGTCGATGCTACTCACAGGTGGGCGTACACGTCGTCGAGGTCCAGCCCGAGCGCGATCATCATCACCTGCAGGTGGTACAGCAACTGGCTGATCTCCTCCGCGGCGGCGTCCCTGGACTGGAACTCGGCCGCCATCCACACCTCCGCAGCCTCCTCGACGACCTTCTTGCCGATGGCATGGACGCCGGCCTCCAGCTCGCGCACCGTGCGCGAGCCCTCGGGGCGCTCGGCAGCCTTGCGTTGCAGCTCGGCGAACAGTTCTTCGAAGGTCTTGGTCACGGGCAGGCAGTCTAGGCCCGTTGGCGCCCGGCATTCGCACCCGGCGGTGCCGGCGGGCGGAGGTGCGGCATGCTGGGGCCATGGACGACCGGGGTGGCGAGGTGCGCATCGCCGAGCTCACCGAGCACGTCGACCGGGTCGCCGCCGCGGCGCTGCTCGCCGAGATCTGGGGTGTGCCGGCGGCCGAGTCGCCGGTTCCCGCGGACCTGATGGCGGCCCTCAGCCACGCCGGCGGCTGCGTGATCGGCGCCTGGACGCCCACCGGTGAACTGGTCGGGGTCACCATCGGCCTGGTCGGCGCCCCGAACTCCGCACGGGTGTACTCCTACATCGCCGGGGTCGCCGCGACGCAGGCCGGCCGCGGCCTGGGCCGGCTGCTCAAGCTCGCCCAGCGGGACTGGTCGCTGGCCCGCGGCGCCACCCACCTCACCTGGACCTACGACCCGCTGATCAGGCGCAACGCCCACTTCAACCTCAACCGGCTGGGCGGCCGGGTCACGGCGTTCGTGCCCGACTACTACCCGCCCATGCTGGACGCCGTGAACGCCGGCGACCTGCCCGATCGCTTCGTCGTCGAGTGGCGGCTGGCCGACGAGCCCGGTTCAGGACCGCTGCCGGAGGGTTCGGCCGAGGCACCGGTGCTGCTCGCCGTCGGCGACCGGAACGAGCCGGTGCCGCAGGCGTCGACCCCCGCCGCCGTCGTGCGCGTGCAGGTGCCCGCCGACATCGAGGCGCTGCGTGCCGGTGATCCCGGGTTGGGACGCCGCTGGCGGCTCGCCGCGCGGGCTGCGTTCGACGTCCTGTTCGAGGCGGGCCTGCGTCCGGCCGGCCTGGACGGCCAGGGCCACTACGTGTTCACGAAGGAGATCTGATGCCGGCCACGCTCGACCTGCACCGGCTGGCGATGCCGCTGGTGCGACCGTTCCGCACCAGCAAGGGCGAGGAGACGGTGCGCGACGTGCTGGTCGCCCGCTTCTGCGACTCCGACGGGATCGTGGGCTGGGGCGAATCGGCCGCCGACGCCGAGCCGATCTACTTCCCGGAGTACATCGACGGCGTCCGGTTGACCATCGAGCGGGTGCTGCTGCCCCTGCTCTCCCCCCTCGCCGCGGCCGGTCCGCTCACGGTGGGCCGGGTACGGGCGGCGATGTCGGGGGTGCCGGGCAACCAGCTGGCGCGTGGACTGATCGAGACAGCGGTGCTGGATGCCGAACTGCGCCGGCACGAACTGCCGTTCGTGGACTGGTTGGGCTCGGCGTCCCGGCCGATCCGGGTGGGCGTGTCGGTGGGCATCCCCGGCGACCTCGACACGCTGCTGTCCTGGGTCGCCGGGTACCTGGAGGACGGCTACCGGCGGGTGAAACTGAAGATCGCCCCGGGTTGGGATCTGGCGCCGGTGCGGGCGGTGCGCGAGGCGTTCGGCGACGACCTGCCGCTGCAGGTGGACGCCAACCAGGCCTACACCGCCGCCGACATACCGCTGTTGACCAGGCTGGATGCGTACGGGTTGCTGCTGATCGAGCAGCCGTTCGCGCGTCACGACCTGGTGGCGCACGCCGCGCTGGCGGCCCGCCGGGGCACGCCGGTGTGCCTGGACGAGTCCGTGCTGTCGCTGGACGACGCGATGACCGCGATCCGGCTGGGCGCGGCCGATGTGGTGAACATCAAACCCAGCAGGGTCGGCGGTTACCTCACCTCACGGCAGATCCACGACGTCTGCCTGGCCAACGGAGTACCGGTGTTCTGCGGCGGCACGCTCGAGACCGCGGTCGGCCGGGCCGCCAATCTCGCACTGGCGACGCTGCCCGGGTTCACCCTGCCCGGCGACATCTCTGCGACCTCGCGGTACTACGCCGCCGACATCGGCCGCGCCTTCGAATTGGACGCAGACGGCTGCCTGGCGCCTCCGACAGGCCCCGGTTTCGGGGTCGAGGTGGACGCCGCGGCGATCGAGGAGTTCGGCATCGAGTCGGTGCGCCACGAGGTGGGCTAGCGCCGGCCGGGTCGGTCCAGATCGGGCACCGTAGTCGGTGCCTGATGTGGACGGGCTCGCGCGCCCCGTGCCTCAGCCGGCGAGAGCCACGCCCAGCAGTGCGTCGATCGCCTCGGCGAGGGCGGCCGGGGCGGCCGGATCGTCACCGTCGGTGGCCGCCCAACCGTCGACGACCGCCAGCGCCGCGGGGGCGTCCAGGTCGGTGCGCAGCGCGTCGCGCAGGGCGGCGATCACCGGCCCCGCGGGCGCCGCGGCGCCGCGGCCGACGGCAGCACGCCAGGAGTCGAGCCGGCCGATCGCCCCGGTGAGTGCCTGGTCGGTCCATTCCCAGTCGCTGCGGTAGTGGCGGGCCAGCAGCCCCAACCTGATCGCCATCGGGTCCACGCCGTCGCCGCGCAGCTTGCTGACCAGCACCAGGTTGCCCTTCGACTTGGACATCTTCTCGCCGTCGAGGCCGACCATGCCGGCATGGGCGTACACCTTGGCGAAGGGCTGCCGGGTGGCCATCGCACCCTCGGCGGCGCACATCTCGTGATGCGGAAAGATCAGGTCCGAGCCGCCGCCCTGAATGTCGAAGTCGGCGCCCAGGTGCTGCAGGGCGATCGCGGTGCATTCGATGTGCCAGCCGGGCCGGCCGCGGCCCAGCCGGCTTTCCCAGGCCGGTTCGCCCGGACGTTCCAGCCGCCACACCAGACAGTCCAGCGGGTCACGCTTGCCGGGGCGCTCCGGGTCGCCACCACGTTCGGCGAACACCGCGACCGCCTCGTCGTCGGTGAGCTTCGACAGGCGGCCGAAGCCGGGGGCACGGCGCACCTCGAAGTACCAGTCCGGGTACTGCGGGTCGTCGACCTGGTAGATCGCCCCGGTGAGCTTCAGCGACTCGATCAGGTCGACCACGACCGGGATGGCCTCGACCGCCCCCACGTAGTCGCGCGGCGGCAGAACCCGCAACGCGGTCATGTCGGCGGCGAACAGGTTCACCTGTCCCTGGGCCAGGTCGCGCCAGTCGACGCCCGTCGCCTCCGCCCGCTCCAGCAGCGGATCGTCGATGTCGGTGACGTTCTGGGTGTAGCAGACCCGCAGCCCGGCGTCCAACAACACCCGGTGCAGAAGGTCGAACGCGACATAGGTGTTGGCGTGGCCCAGGTGGGTCGCGTCATAGGGGGTGATGCCGCAGACGTACATGCGGGCCTCACCGGACTCCGGCGCGATGGGCAGCAACTCGGCCAGCGCGGTGTCGTGAACCAGCACCTGGCCTGCCGCCGGACTCAGGGTGGGTACGTGCGGCGCCGACCAGGCTTCCACGGAGTCCTCCTAGCGGACGCGCCCATCGCGTCCCCAGGTCAGCGTAGCCGCGTCACCGCGACGGCTCCGCGCCGCTTCCGCACCCTGATCGACTTGGCCGCGCCCGAGCCGCCGTACGGCGAGGGCGGCCGGCCCGGGTAGGCTGACCGCCGGCAATCCCACCCCGAAAGGGCACCCATGATCAACTGGTGGCAATCGATCGTGCTCGGCATCGTCGAGGGCATCACCGAGTTCCTGCCCATCTCGTCGACCGGACACCTGACGGTCACCGAGAAGCTGATGGGGCTGCCGATCGACGACGCGAGCGTCACCGCCTACACCGCGATCATCCAGGTCGGCGCGATGATCGCCTCGATCATCTACTTCTGGTCCGACATCGTCCGCTTCGCCACCGCCTGGTTCGCCGGGCTGAGGGACGCCGGCAAGCGCAACGCCGACTACCGGATGGGCTGGGCGATCATCGCCGGCTTCGCCGTGACAGCGGTGATCGCGCTGCTGGCGGAGCCGCTCATCACCGGACCGCTGCGCAGCCTGTGGGCGGTCGTGGCCGGCCTGGTCGGCTGGTCGATCGTCATGTTCGTGGGCGACAGGCTGGGCAAGCAGACCCGCGGCGAGGATTCGATCACCGTCAGGGACGGCATCATTCTCGGCGCCCTGCAGTCGCTGGCGCTGGTGCCCGGCGTGTCCCGGTCGGGCGCCACCATCACCACCGGCCTGCTGCTCGGCCTCGACCGGGTCTCGGCCACCCGGATGAGCTTCTTCCTCGGCATTCCGACGCTGGTGGCGTCCGGGCTGTACCAGGCGGTGAAGGAGGCCAAGCACATCGCCGACGGGGTCGGCTGGGCCTCGACGGCGATCGGCACGGTCGTGTCGGGCGTCGTCGCCTACGCCTCGATCGCCTGGCTGCTGCGCTACGTGTCGAAGAACAACTTCACCGGGTTCATCATCTACCGCATCGCGCTGGCGATCGTGATCGTCGTGCTGCTGGCGACCCAGGTGATCAGCGCGACCTGACGGCGGTGGCTCCGGATCGCCCGGTCTGGGTCCACTCCCAGCCGTCGGTCCGGTACCGCTCGCCTGGCTGTTTGCCGCCCCCGCACTGTGCGAGC
Organism: Micropruina sonneratiae; assembly: GCF_025972045.1. Lineage (GTDB taxonomy): Bacteria > Actinomycetota > Actinomycetes > Propionibacteriales > Propionibacteriaceae > Micropruina > Micropruina sonneratiae. The sequence continues at coordinate 18,739 of NZ_JAPDHX010000011.1, forward strand.
GGCCAATGGTTGGCGATGCCCACGTAGAGGACGCCGAAGAAGACTGCTAGGCCGGACGCCCCGCGTTGGGGCCACCCGAAACGTCGTCGAGTGCCGAGGTGATCTCGTCGGGCAGCCGAAGCTCCTCGGTCTCCAACAACTGGTCCAGCTGCGACACCGTGCGCGGGCCGATCAACGGCGCGGTCACCCCGGGAGCGTCCCGCGTCCACAGCAGGGCGACCTGCGCGCAGCTCAGGTCGAGGCCGTCGGCGGCGGTGGCCACCGCCTCGGTCACCGCCCGCGACCGCGGTTCGAGGTACGGCTCGACGAACCAGGCGAAGTGCGGCTGGGCCCCGCGGCTGTCGCGGGGCAGGCCCGTGCGGTAGCGGCCGGCCAGCACGCCCCGTCCGAGGGGCGACCAGGCGAACAGCCCCATCCCGAACGCGCGAAGCGCCGGCACGACCTCGACCTCGGCGCGGCGGGCCAGGAGCGAGTACTCGACCTGTCCGCTGACCACCGGGGCGCGGCCGGGAAAGGCGGACTGCCAGGTGGCGGCCTGGGCGGTCTGCCAGCCGACGAAGTTGCACACCCCGGCGTAGCGCACCATGCCCTGGACGACGGCGTGATCAATGGCGGCCAGCGATTCCTCCAGCGGGGCGGCGCCCCAGGCATGCAGTTGCCACAGGTCGACGTGGTCGGTGTGCAACCGGCGCAGCGAACCGGCCAGGTCGGCGAGCAGGGCGGTGCGGGAGGTGTCGACCACGCGTTCCCCGCCGCGGACGCCGAAACCGCCCTTGGTGGCGATGACCAGCTCGTCCCTGGTCAGGTCGGTGTGGATGGCGCGGCCGATGATGCGTTCGGCGTCCCCGTTGCCGTACGCGGCGGCGGTGTCGACCAGGCTCCCGCCGGCCTCGACGAAGCGGTTGAGCAGCGCCCGGGCGTCCCGCGGCTGGACGTCGCGGCCCCAGGTCAGGGTGCCGAGGCCGAGGCGGGAGACCTGCAGGCCGCTGTCCCCCACGGCGCGACGTTCCATGGCCGTCACCCTAGTGGTGGAACGAAACGGGAACCGCCGCCGCGCACCGGCTCTCGGTGATCGAGCGCAGTGAGGCCCGACAATATGACGCTGACCAGCGGTTTCGGCGGCGCTCGGCCGGGGAGGTCGGCTACGAGTCGGTCTTCTGCTCCTTGGCGCGCTCAGCGGCCTGCTCGGCCGTAGGCGCCTGGATCACGCGGATCTGCTCCTCCTCGGCGGACAACGCGAAGTCGCCGAGCGCATTGTCCTTGCGGAGCTGATCGGTGGACTGGGCCATGAAGGCGCCACTGCCTGCGAATCCGCCGCCGACTGTCATCGGACGCTCCTTCCTGGAGGGTGTGCGTTCAGGGTAGCCAACGCCGGGTTCGGACGCCTCAGGCCTGGTCGAGGAAGCGGTCGAGCACCCGGGAGCCGAACTCCAGCGATTCCGTCGGCACCCTTTCGTCGACGCCGTGGAACATGGCGACGAAGTCGAGTTCGGGCGGGAGTTGCAGGGGTGCGAAGCCGAAGCAGCGGACGCCGAGCTGCGCCCAGCCCTTGGCGTCGGTGCCGCCGCTCATCAGGTACGGCACCGCCTTGGCGTGCGGGTCCTCGGCGGACAGGCACGACTGCATGGCCTCGACCAGGGCGCCCGAGAACTCGGTCTCGACCGACGGATGGTGCGCGACCAACTCGTAGCGCACCTTGTCACCGAGCAGTTCGGCGAGGGTGTCGAAGAACTCCTGCTCGTAGCCCGGGATGAATCGGCCGTCGATGCCGGCGCTCGCCTGCCCGGGGATCACGTTGACCTTGTAGCCGGCCTTCAGCATCGTCGGATTGGTGGTATTCGACATGGTGGCGCCCACCATCCGCGCCACTGTGCCGAGCCGGGCCAGGGACTCCTCGACCGAGTCGGCGTTGATCTCGATGCCCAGGGCGTCCTCCACGGCATCGAGGAAGGCCTGCTGGGCGGGGTGGATGCGGTGCGGCCAGTCGTAGGCGCCGATCCTGGCGACCGCCGACGCCAGCGCCGTGACGGCGTTGTCGGGGTTGCGCATCGAGCCATGGCCGGCGGTGCCGTCCGCGATCAGGTTGAGCCATGCCAGGCCCTTTTCGGCCACCTGCACCAGGTACAGGCGCAGGTCGTCGCGGACCGAGAGTGAGAAGCCGCCGACCTCGCCGATCGCCTCGGTGCAGTCGGCGATCAGTTCGGGATGGTGCTCCACCAGCCAGTGCGCGCCGACGCTCGAGCCGGCCTCCTCGTCGGCGGTGAAGATCAGTCTGATCGGACGCCGCGGCGCCCGCCCGGTGCGGGCCCGGTCACGCACCACCGACAGCACCATGGCGTCGAAGTCCTTCATGTCGACCGCGCCCCGCCCCCAGACGCACCCGTCGGCGATCTCGCCGGCGAACGGGTCGACCCGCCAGTCGGAGGCCTGCGCCGGCACGACGTCGGTGTGCCCGTGCACCAGCAGCGGCGGCAGGGACGTGTCGCAGCCTTCGGGCGCCCAGTGGGCCACGAGGTTGGTGCGGGTGGGCGCCGGTTCGAACAGCTCCGACTCGATGCCGACCTCGGCCAGCTTCGCGGCGATGTACTCGGCGGCGAGCCGCTCGCCCTTGGAGCCGTCCGGACCGTAGTTGGTGGTGTCGATCCGGATCAGGTCACTGCACAGGTCGACGACTTCGGCGTCAGGGCTGCTCTCGACGGTCATGAGGCCATCCTGCCGCACCGGCGACCTGAGGTCGTTCCGAGTGCGGGCACTCGGGCGCGGTGCGGTCCATCTGGCGGACCGACTCAGAGCTCCACGGTGCCATGGTCGCCGCTGTGCGGGGTCTCGCCGGTGACCTTGGCCTTGACGATGTCGAACACGATCGCGAGGCCGCCCGGGGAGTCCCAGTATTCGGCCGAGTCGGCGCTGACGCGCAGCACCACGTTGTCGGGGTTGTCTGCCCCGCCCTGCGTGAAGGCGTCGTTGGCCGCGTCCCACAGGCGCCGCTTGGTTTCCGGCTCTTCGGCGACCTTCCCGGTGCCGGCGATGGAGACCCAGCGGCTGTCCTCGACGATGGCGAGGTTGACCGCACGCCCGTCGCTCTGCTGCGCCACGTCGGTGGACGCCTGGGTGATGAACAGCAGGTCGTTGCCGTCGATCTCCTGGATGGTCATCGGCCGACTGACCAGGCCGCCGGCGGCGTCGGTGCTGGTCAACATGGCGAAGCGGGCGCCCTCGACCAGGTCGGCGAGGGTCTGGGCGGTGTCAGTCACGGTTTCCTCCTGAAATGGATGCGCCGCCCGGACGGGGGAAGTCCAGGCGGCGCAGAGACTCGGCCAACGGGGGGATGTCGACCGTTCCTTCACGGTAGCCCGCCCAGCCATTGATGTCTAGGGTTTGTACAAGGTTGCGGCCGGCTCGTCGATCGGATCGAGCGCGAAGCCGGTCGGCGTCCGGACGACGTTGCGGGCCAGCGGGATCTGGTGCGACGCGCTCTCCAGAATGTGCATCAGGTACCCGGCCGTGTTCACCAGCACCACCACATCTCCGGCCGTCACCCCTTGTGGGAACATCATTCTGCGCAGCAGGAGAACCTCGTCCTCGATGCAGTAGGCGCCGACCAGGAAGCCGTCGAACCCCTCGCCCGGGGCTCCGGAGCGCAGCAACAGTGGGTCGACCAGAAAGTCGTCGGAGGTCGACCTGCACTGGGTGCGGTTCATCTCCAGACCCACCAGGCCGACCCCGTCACTGCGCCGTTTGACGAATGAGACCCGCGCGAGGGTGACTCCGCAGCCGTCGAGCAGCGCCCGCCCCGGCTCGAGGTGGAGCCGCAGCCTCGACTCTGCCAGCGCCTGTGCCACGGTGCCGCGTCCAGGCAGCGGGGTGCCGAGCAGATCGGTCAGCCAGGGCGCCTGCACCGTTGCCTGGTGGAACGGGTAGACGGTGCGCAGTTCGCGGCCCTTCCAGGTCACCTGCTCGCCGGACGCCGACCGGTACCGCTGCCAGAAGGAGTCCCACTCGCCCCGGTCGTCGAGGTAGCTCATCGGCATGCCGCCGCCGATGTCGATGAATCCCGGACGTGCCCCGTGGCGGCGCAGCTCGTCGACCAGCCCGAGGGCGTCACCGAGCACCGCGGCCCGGTCGGCGGCGGCGTAGCCGTGCAGGTGGAAATGGACGCCGACGATCTCGACGCCTGCCATCTCAGGCAGGGTGAGCCACTGGCCGGCCGGGGCTCCGAACCGGGTGGGCGGCAGGCGGTGGGCGGCGTCGGGCATCAGCCGCGGCGCAACCCGGGCGGGGCGGTTCGCGGCCACGGCGAGTTCGCTGACCCTGGTCGCCTCGTCGGGACTGTCCAGCGAGATGGTGGCCCCGTGGTCCACGGCGAGGCGCAGCAGCGCATCGGGCTTCACGGCGGCAGTGAGGATGATCCGCTCCCCCGGCACCCCGCGCCCGAGCACCTGACGCAGTTCGGCCTCGGACGCCACGTCGACACCGTGGCCGGCCGCATTCGCGGCGTCGACGAAGCTGAGCGCCTTGTTGGCCTTGCGGGCAAGGAACAGTCGCAGGTCGACGCCGGCCTGCGCGGCCACGCCGACCAGTTCGGCGGCGCGGCGACTCAACGGGTCGGCGTTCAGCACGTTGACCGGTGAGCCGTGGGTGTCGAGGAGTTTCCGGCAGGCGTCCGGGTCGGCGAGCAGGTCGCTCATCCAGGGCTCGAGGCGTCCGGTCAGCGGTGGATCGCCATGCACCGCCGGCTGGGATGTCATGCCGTCACCCCTTGTCGCAGGGCCATCCTGGCCACCCGGTCGGCCCAATGGTCGATACCCGGGTGCAGGCTGCGCGAGAGCGTGTCGTTGCCGATCACCACGTCCTCGGTCGGACGCCCCACGGCCGACAGCCCGGGTATCGGCCTGCCGTCGGCGTCCAGGCACGAGGCGTCGGGGGCGACCGCGACGCCGCGGCGTCCGGGCGCCCGGGTGAGGATCCCGGCATCGACCAGGGTCGCCGGCCACTGGCCCGGCACGAGCCCGGGCGGCGGCAGCACGCAGTCGATGACGACGTCGGCGCCGGCGATGGCGCCCGTCCAGTCGCCGGCCAGAAAGCGGGTGTCGAGCAGGCCCGCCTCGCCGAGCGCCACGAGCTTGGCCGCGTTCACCGGCGGAGGCCCGAAGGCGACCGGTTCGAGCCGGCGCGCCACCTCGGCGAACCGATCCCAGCCGGTGGGTGCGGCAGACGAACTCGTGGCGGCCGGTGAGTCCGTCGTTCCGGTCGCAGCGCGCCGGCCACCTCCGCCGGCCCTCTCGGCTCGATCGGAGCCGTCGGAGCGGCCGGGGCCACCGGAACCACCTCGCCAGCCGTTCCCGAGCTGGTCGACGATCGCCGGGTACAGGTCGCGCCATGCCTGACCGAGCGCCCACGGGGTCCTCGGCACCTCGTCACCACGGGCGACCCGCAGCGAGCGCCGCAGTTCGGCCAGTGGATCGGCCACGGCCGGCAGCAGGAAGTCGTCGTCGGCCAGGGCGCCGCCGCCGACCCGCTCCAGGTACGACTGCGCCGTCGCTCTGACGGCCGCCAGCACCCCGGCGACGTCACCGGCGGCGGCTCGGCAGGCCCGCAGGCCGCGCTCGCGCAGGTCCTCCACGCCGAAGCGGACGCCGGGCTGCGGTTTGACCTCCATGAACCGGCCGCGCCGGCCGACGGGGCGCAGCACGACCGGTTCTGCCCCGCTGCGCCGGTAACTCCCGTCGGCGAACCGCCCCCCGCGTCCCTCGGTGAGGGCCAGGGCGGCGTCGATGAAGGTGAGGGCGGCGCCGCGACAGGTCACAACGGCGTTGGGCGGCACCGTCGCCTCGTCGAGCCGGCTCGTCGGGTAGACCGCAGGCACCAGCGTGGGCGTGCCGCGCCAGTCGCGCCGCAGCACCCCCGGCCAGTCGGTTGCGTGGCCGGTGGCCAGCAGCACCTCGTCGAAGAGTTCGTCGCCGATCCGCCACGCTTCGCCCTCGGCCGCCAGGGACTCGATTCGGCGTGGCCGGTGTTCGAGCCCGACGCCGCCCGGGCTTCGGTGCGCGATCATCGACCAGCATTCGGCCAAATAGGCGCCGACCAGGGCACGCGGCGGGAACGGCTCCAGAGGCTCGGCCTCACCCCGGCGCGCTCGCCAGGTGGCGAAGTCTGGCAGGCCCAGGGTGGGCTCCCCCGGAACCCGCCAGCCGGCGTCCACGATCGCGGCGCTGACGTTGAGCCGCAGCCAGCCCGGCTGGTCGGGCCGGTAGGCGGCTCCCCAGCCCGGCGGCTGGGGATCGAACACGACGATCTCGACCGGGGCGGCGTCCGGCAACCGCGCCACTAGACGCTCGACGGCGAACAAGCCCTTGGGTCCGCCGCCGACGACGGCCACCCTCATCGTTCGGACGCCGCGGCCGTGCGGCGCTGCAACTCGGCGGCGTCGACGCCCAGGTGATCCTCGACCCAGGCGTCGTTGTACACGCTGTCCAGGTACGGGACGCCGCCGTCGTGCAGCACCACCACGGCGGTGTCCCCGGGCGCAAAGGAGGGCGCCGCCCGCAGCAGGGCCTGGATGACGGCGCCGGATGAGGCGCCCGCGACGATCGCCTCCCGGCGGGCAAGCAGGCGGCAGCCGACGACACTGTCGACCTCGGCGATGCGCACCACTGCGTCCGGTTGGAGGTCCTCGGCCAGCGGTGGAACGGTGCCGGCGCCGAAGCCGGTCAGCAGACGCTTGGAACGCTCACCGCCGAAGAGCACGCTGCCGAGGGCGTCGACCGCGACCAGCCGGGTCCGCATCGCGTGCTCGCGGACGTAGGTGCCGCAGCCGCCCAGGGTGCCGGTGGTGCTGACCGCGACGAACAGGTGATCCACGCGATGGTCGAGCGCCTCGGCGATCTCGCGCATGGTGCCGTCGGCGTGGGCGCGCAGCGCGGCCGGATTGGCGTACTGGTTGAGCCACACCGCACCGGGAAGGATGGTGATCAGCTCGCGGACCCTGGCCATCCGGGCGGCCAGCAGGTCACCGGTGACCGGATCGGGACGCTCGACGGTGTGCACCACCGCACCCAGCGCGGCGATCAGCGCCACCGTGGCCCGGTTGGCGTGGCGGTCGACCACGCAGTGGAAGGGCAGCCGCAGGCGGCTGCACCAGCGGGCCAGGGCGACGCCGAGATTGCCCGAGGACGATTCGACGACGATCGACTCCGGACCGATCGTGCCGTCGATCCAGCCCTGGCGCAGCATGGCCAACGCGGTGCGGTCCTTGGCGCTGCCGCCGGGATTGAACGATTCGAGCTTCGCCCACAACTGGATGTCGGTGCGACCCTGAAGCCGGCGCAGCGGCACCAGCGGTGTATTGCCGACCAGCAGCTCTGCCTCGTCCAGTTCAGCGCCGACGAGTCCGCGACGACTCCGGGACATTTCTCCACCGTACGGGCCGGGCAGGCCGATTCCCTTCACCCGTGGGTATGCAAGTGCGGACAGCCTGACGTCCGGCGTCCGGATCGTGGCCGGAACGCCCCGCCGTCCCAGCCAAGTTGAGCCCCTCAAGCAGGGCGGATATGCTGACGTGGTTGCCCGGCGCGCCGGGCGCACCACTCTGTCCGGGTGGCGGAATAGGTAGACGCGCTAGCTTGAGGTGCTAGTGCCCGTTATAGGGCGTGGAGGTTCAAGTCCTCTCTCGGACACAAATTTGCGGGTCGCTCTGACCAGGCCGAATATCCCCTGACTAGGCGTTTCGCCTCCACCGCTGGTGGACAGGTGTGGACACAAGAAGCCATTTGGGGGCGTTCATTCCCCACGTATTCCCCACGACACGCCGGTCGTGGGGAACGCGGAGGATCGTTTTCCTGCCCTGGCTGTCCGAAACCGGAGTGCCTCCACTCGGTAAGTGGAGCATGCGAAGCGGCACGCCATGACTAGCCGGCGCCGGTCGGCGAAGCGGACCTTCGGCGAGATTTCGAAGTTGCCCAGCGGACGGTTCCGGGCACGGTTCACCGGTCCCGACCTGAACCGGCACTCGGCACGCACCACCTTCGTGGCCCGGATCGACGCCGAGGCATGGCTGGTCGCCCAGGAGCGGGCGATCAGCCGCGGCGAATGGAGCCCGCCGGTACGCCAAGTGGCGGAGGCTCCGCAGCAGCGGCCGCCCACTCTGTCCGAGTACGCGGCGACCGTGATCGGACGCCGCCGGCTCCGTCCGGCCACCCTGGCCCTGTATGAGAAGCTCCTGCGGCTGGCCATCACCCCGACCTTCGGTGACCGTCAGCCGTCCGAGATCTCGGTGGCGGAGGTGACCGCCTGGTACCGATCGATGAACGCGACACCGACCCAGCAGGCCAACGCCTACGGGTTGCTGAAGTCGATCCTGAAGGACGCCGTCGAGGACGGCCTGATCGCCACCAATCCGTGCCGGGTGAAGGCCGGCGGACAGAAGACCCGTGCCCGAGAGATCGAGGTGCTGAGCGTCGAGCAGCTGGCCGCCTACCTGGAGGCAGTACCGGAGGCTCGGCGGGTGCCGCTGCTGCTGGCCGGCTGGTGCGGGCTGCGCTCCGGTGAGGTGCGGGCGTTGCGCGTGCGTGATCTCGACCTGGACGCCGGCGTGGTGCGGGTACGCCAAGGTGTCGTCCGGCTCGCGGGTCAGTTGCTGATCGGGCCGCCGAAGACCACCGCCGGCGTCCGGGACGTGACCATTCCGCCGCACCTGGTGCCGTCGCTGCGCGAGTGGCAACGGCGGCAGCCCACACGCGGCAGGGACGCCCTGCTGTTCCCCGCCGGCGACGGCGTCTCACCGTTGAACGACAGCGTGCTGCGCGAGGCCCACGACAAGGGCAAGGCAGCCATCGGCATGCCCGGGCTGACCATTCACGGTCTGCGGCACACCAGCGCCACCCTGGCCGCCCAGCTCGGTGCGACCGTGGCCGAGCTGCAGGCCAGGATCGGGCACTCCACCCCCAACATGGCGATGCGCTACCAGCACGTCGCGGCCGATCGCGACGCCCAACTGGCGGCCCGCATGTCCCAGCTCGCGACCGGCAACGATTGGACGCCGCAATCGCCGCCGCGTGCACGGCGACCTCGGGAGTCCAGCAGGAAGCGTGAGCAGTCGGAACTGCCGGGAATGGACGACTAGGCAGGCGCACTCGGCGGATCGGGGGTGGCGCTCAGCCGACCATCAGGCCCTGGATGACGGGCTTCATCATCCGGTCGACGTCCTCGACCTTCAGCCGGATCGTCCGGCGCCCGGACACGAACGCCGGCAGCAGACCGGCGGCGATGCGGCGACGCAGGGTACGGGTGCTCAAACCCGTCCGTTGCGCCGCCTGAGCCAGGGACTCGTACTGCTGTGTGGTCACCGCCATCTCCTTCCACCCGCCAATGCCTGGGATCGGCTACTGCGCCGCTGAAACGCCTCCAGGACGCCGCCCAGGGGCTCGACCAGCTGCACCAGTTCGCGGTCGTAGATCGCACCCGCGGCCAGGGCGTGGCGAAACCTGCCCAGCATGTCCGCCCACTCCCCCACCGTCAGCCGCTTGGAGACCGAAGTCGGCTCCGCCTTGGGACCGACCGCCGCCCGGACAACACGCACGACGCGCGGCTCCACCCCGACCATGCGATTGCCGCGCCGTTCGATGGACGCCTGCGTCCGGCACCGTGCCGAGCACCAGATCGGTCGCCGTCCCCGGCCTGCGTAGCGAACCGGCTCGCCGCATCTGGGACAGACGGACGACTCATCGCCCGGAGCAGTCGCAGCGCCGCCCTCGGCCAGGTCGGCGGTGCGAGTGCGCGGTCGGCGCGACGCCATCGACTCGATAACGCGCCGCCGCGCTGCCTGCCGAGCCGCCTGCCTCGTCACTGCCCCACCGCCTTCCGATTCGGTCGCCTCCTTACCGACCTGAGGCACCCCGGATTCGGACATGTTGAGTGATTGACCATGCAGGCTGGCACTGGCTCAGGCCGTCGCCTCGACTCCGCAGCCTGATCCCGCACCACCCCGCCCTCGAGCCCACCAAGACCCTCCGACCGCATTCCTCACCTCTGCGAGCCGACCTCACGAACCCAGGTGACATCGCTTCCCCGCGTCACCGCTTCATCGTTCTCAAGAGCCACACACCTTCTGCATTCACCTCGAACGTTTCGCTGACATGAAATGTCTTGGTCGCAGCACGCCAGGCCGGTACCAAGTCCATCGCGGCATCGCCGGGGACGCACAGGAGACCGCGTTGTGCGCCGACCTAGACCGGCCGTGACCGTGGCACCACCGCGAGAATCCTGCACGCGGCACAAGGGGCCCGACCAGCGTCCAAGCGGACCGCGGCAGATCCGACAAGGCCACTGCGGTAGCTGTTGCGGTACTACCATGGTGGCATGAGTCAAGTGAAGTTGAGTGTGAGCCTCTCGCCGAGCGAGGTCGAAACGCTGGACAAGTACGCCAGGGCGGCAGGTCTGAAGTCTCGGTCGGCAGCAATCCAGCAGGCGATCAAGTTGCTCGGAGATCCCGAGTTGGACGACGCCTATGCCGCGGCGTGGCAGGAGTGGGAGGACTCCGGGGACTCCGAGGCGTGGGCGGGCACCGTCGCTGACGGGCTTGGCTGATGCTGCGAGGTGAGATCCGCCTGACTGACCTGGACCCCGCCAGGGCCGCGGAGGCCGACAAGCGACGGCCCGCGATCATCGTCAGCAACGACCGCGCCAACGCGACCGCTGCCAGGTTGGGCCGAGGGGTGGTCACGGTTGTGCCGATCACCAGCAACATCTCCCGAGTCTTCCCGTTCCAGGTCTTGCTGCCCGCTGATGACGTCGGGATCCGGGTGGACTCCAAGGCTCAGGCCGAACAGGTCCGCTCGGTGTCGATCGAACGCATCGGCCCGGTGATCGGCCGCCTGCCCACGCACCTGATCAGCAAGCTCGACGACGCCCTGCGGCTCCATCTCCAGCTCTGACACACACTCTGGGCGGTCAGGAGCGGTCGTATGCACTCGGGAACCGAAGCCGAAGGCCACCCTCACAAACCCCGCGCGGCAGATCAGTACGTTTGAGTACGGCGCGACATCGGGGTCTACTTTCAGCCCTTCTTGAACCCTGTCGGGACAACTCGCTGTCGCCTTACCGGCTGATCGGCCGTACTCGACGAGCGTACCGATCCGCGGCAGTTCAGGGCGTTGGCTACCGGCGATTGTAGATTTCTCGTCGGTGCCCGACGGCGATGACCAGAACCACGAGCACGTTGTCATGGATCTCGTACACGATCCGGTGGTCGCCGGTGCGGACGCGCCACTCGCCATTTCCACCGACCAGCTTCTTGGCACCGCTGGGTCGGGGCTCGTCTGCCAATAACTCGATCGCCGCCTGCACGCGGCGTTGAGCGGAACGGTCCAGCTTTCGCAACTGACGTGCAGCCGCCGCGGCAACCTCGACGCGGTAGGTCATGCCAAGCCGAGGTCGGCCTTGACCTGCTCCCACGGTATTACCGGCTCGCCGTCGGCGATCTCGGCACGAGCGGCGCGAGCTGCCTCGATGTCGGCCAGATCTTCGGCGGCGGCGATCAAACGGTCCAGGTCCTCGGAGTCGATGACCGCGGCCACTCGCTGCCCACGCCGAGTCAGATAGACCGGATTGTGACCGACCCTGGCCGAGTCCACGACATCAGCCAGGCGCGCACGAGCATCGCTCACAGTCATTTCACTCATGACATGAGCATACCCGCCGAAACCGCTCAAACGTACATCTTGGCGCGCTGTTGCGTCGACAGATCGATCGTCCGACGTCCCGCAGATCGACCGAGCCAGTTGCGGCAGTTCCGGACTTGCGTCATCGGAGTTCTGGATGGGCTGGGGTTGCGGTCGCGCTTGCATCGCCGACAGAATTCCGGCGATACAGGTGCCGATCTGTCGGGGCGAGGAGATAGATGTCGATACAGGTCATCGCGGTCGACGAGCGGACGAACTACCGGGAACGGCACGACCCCTGCTTCCGGGTGTACCTTCACGAGTCCGGCGGCGACACCACGTTCGGTGCGGTCGCCACCTACGACATCACTGGCGCGGACGTGCTCCAGGTGATCGACTGGGCCCAGACCCAGGCCGAGGGATGGTCACGTGCGACCGGGGGCGCCCGCCCCACCTACGCGATCGCGTATGTCCCTGAAGGTCCTGCCACTTCCGACCTCGACCGCCGCACCCTGGTCTGGCTGCTTGGGCTGGACGGCAACGACTCCGTTGAGGGCGAACAGCTCATCGCCCAACGGCGGATGCTGCAGCGAGGCACCGATCCGGTCGGCATCCCCGAGGCGGACCGGGCCCCGCCCGGGGCCGCCTCCCCCTTCAACCGAATCCAACCGTCCGAGGGGTGAACCGTGCGCATCCCCTGCCGCTCCATTGACTTGCAACAGCACGCAACCCAATGCGGCAGATCCGGACGTTCGGCAGACGATGCTCGCCTTGGCGAAGTCCCCTCCACCCGCACCTGAGTCTGCCGCCACGGAGCCGGGGACCTCGTTGGAGGGCGTGCGAGACTCTGGTCATGAACCACCGCCAGCAGGGGGACGTGGACAAGTTGCGCCGCGATCAGAGCGGGGTTTGCTGGTGGTGCGGCGGGGTAGGTGATAGCCGCGAACACCGTCACAAAGCAAGCGTGTTGCGCCGCATGTGGGGCTTTGACGGACTCTACCTGGGGAAGGAGGGTCAGGACGTCTACGAACTTCGCAGCTGGAGAAGCCAGGCGGTCAAGTTCGGGAAGGTGCTCTGCCAGAA
>NZ_JAPDHX010000012.1 GCF_025972045.1 Micropruina sonneratiae
GGCTGGTTCGATCCGCCGGGGACGCGTTTGGTCGGATATCAGAAGTACGCTTACGTCAGCGACATCTGTATGCAGTTCGACTGGGCGGAGGGCTCTGGCAGGTGTGACCTCTTCTGGACGGGTCCGATCACTCCGCTTGCAGTACTGCCCGCGTCCGCCTCTCAGCGACTCCTCGCGTTCCAGATCGGCGTCCGCGCAGTTGGTCGTCGTGTCAGCAGAGTGGTGAGACGAACCAGCGACCGCCCGACGGTGTAACTCGCTTGTTGTCGGCCGATCCGCGGCATGATCGCATCATATAGCCCTTGCTATAGTTGGAGCGTGACTGCGTCTCTGTCGGAGGTTGCGCGTCGTTGCGACGCGTCGATCAGTCGTGCTCGCGCGGAGTTGGTGCGCGCGGTACGCCGGGCGGCCGCGGATGGCATGACCCAGACCGAGATCGCCACGGCGATCGGGCGTAGCCAGCCGGAGGTGTCACGGCTGCTGCACTTCCATGGCACCTCACCGCACGCCCGGCGGGTGCGTGCCCACGCCAGCGACATCCGACGGATTGTGGCCCAGGCCGGGGGTAGCCATGTGCGGGTGTTCGGCTCGGTCGCGACCGGTGAGGATCACGACGGTTCTGACGTCGACCTGATGTTCACTATGGAGACCCCGATGAGCCTTATGCGGCTCGGCGCCCTCGAGCAGCAGCTGAGCAAGCTGGTCGGGATCCCGGTGGACCTGGTCCCAGATGCCGCACTGCGACCCGAGTTCCGCGACCGAGTGCTGGCCGAGGCGGTGGCGCTGTGAGCCGAGACACCACGGAGATCCTGGGGGACGCGCTGGGCCACTTCGACCGTATGCGGGCCCACGCCAGCCACGACCTCGGGGACCAGCTCGTCATCGACGCGGTGTGCATGCGACTGTCCGCTGGGATCGAGACCCTCGCCACCGTGGATCCGGCAGTCCGGGCAGACCTGTTCGGTGATGACTGGCGCCTGATGTGGGGCATGCGCAACCGGATCGCTCACGGCTACCTGCTCGTGGACTCCTCGATCATCCGCCAGACCGTCAACCACGACATCCCGGGAATCGTCGTGCGGATCCGCCACTACCTCGACGCCCACGGCACAGGCTGACCGACCCGCGCGCTGGGACCCGGGCTCAGGTGCCCGACGCCATGTAGGCAGCCAGGATGTAGTTGGGGTGTCGGTCGAGGTTCTTGCGGGCCCGGGCGTAGCGCATGGTCGTGCGCGGATCGGCGTGACGGGCAGCGATCTGGACATCGCGCAGGTCGACGCCGGCGTCCAACATCGTGGTGACGAACGTGTGCCGCAGCATGTGTGGATGCATCCGGGGCAGCCGCACGTTCGCCGCCACCGCGAGGCGGCGCAGGCGGCGGGTGGCGGCGTGGCGGTCCATCCTGACCCCGCGCCGGTTCAGCAGGATCGGACCGTCGGTCCGCTGTCCGACTGCGTGCTCGACCGCGCGGGAGACCGCCGGCGGCAGCGGGGTGAGCACCACCTTGCCGCCCTTGCCTCGGACCTTCAGTACCCGGTGACCGTGTTCCTCGCCCAGGTCGTCGATGTTCGCTCCGCAGGCTTCGAAGATCCGCAGCCCGAGCAGTCCAAGCATCGCGACCAGCGCGAAGTCGTTGGGGTTGGTCGAGTCGCGGGCGGCGGCGAGCATGGCTTCGAACTGCAGGTGCGACAGTCCGAGCGTCGGGGATTCGGGTGGCACATTCGGGCGCCGCACATAGTCCGCCGGGGAAGCCGGCACCACCTGGTCGATCACACAGGTCCGGTAGAACCCGGCCACCACCGACATCCGCCGGGACACCGTCGACGGCTTGAACCGCCGGACCTCCTGCATCCACCGCACATAGAGCTCGATATGAACCCGCTGCGCCGATAGCGGCGGCAGCCGCCGCTCGACACACCACGTCAGGAACGCGCGCAGGTCGGACTCGGTATGGACCCGGGTGGCGTCCTTGAACCGCGCTAGATAGGCAGCGACCGCCCGCACCAACGGGTCAGTGTCGGCGGCCAGCAACACCGGAAACAGAACAGGCTGAGTACTCATCCCCGGATCGTCCCGCCGCCCACGGATCGCAACCAGACCCTCAAACAACCCACGCGGACGACGGCATAGGCGGATGTTCAGAGAACTCGTGGTCGTTCTCGGTAGTGCGACCATCGAGAATGGGTGGCATGAGCGTGAATCTGGTCGAAGTCCTGCCGCAGGGCGCGGTGGACGAGACGGTGGTGGACCGTCGCACGGACCTGTCCTGGACGGTACGTGTCGAGCCCTTCAGACTGTCAGCCACCGTGGTCACGTGCGGCCTGTGGGACGAGGTTCACCGCACCCCGAATGACCTGGCAGAGGCGGACCTTCCGAAGACGGACGTGAGCTGGCGTGACGCGGTCCTGTTCTGCAATGCGCTGTCCGTTCGGGAGGGACTCACGCCGGTCTACGAGGTCTCTCAGCGTGTCGTCCCCGAGCCGTCGCAGTGGCGGGCGCACAGCGAGCCGGAGATCGACGACTGGGTCGTCGTCTGGCGCCGCGCGGCTGATGGTTACCGTCTTCCCACCGATGCCGAGTGGCAGGTCGCCTGCCGTGCCGGTAGCAGTGGCGCCCGCTACGGCGACCTTGACGACATCGCTTGGTACGCGGGCAACTCTGGCGGGAGCATCCACCGCGTGCGGATGAAGGAGCCGAATGCGTGGGGGTTGTTCGACATGCTGGGCGGGGTGTGGGAATGGTGCTGGGACTTGTACGACCCGGCGGTCTACGGTTCATACCGCATCATCCGTGGTGGTGGATGGAGCGACCCAGAGTGGAGCTGCCGCGCTGGCGTACGCCGCAAGACCAACCCCACGGCCAAGTTCGATGACCTGGGCTTCCGCCTCGCTCGTGGCGCCATCCCCCGAGCACCACATGATCCCGACCACTCACGGAATGCGTCTCTGTCGGCGGCCGAAGCGG
Source organism: Micropruina sonneratiae (assembly GCF_025972045.1). Lineage (GTDB taxonomy): Bacteria > Actinomycetota > Actinomycetes > Propionibacteriales > Propionibacteriaceae > Micropruina > Micropruina sonneratiae. The sequence continues at coordinate 2,965 of NZ_JAPDHX010000012.1, forward strand.
ATGAATTTCTGAGAGGCGTCCGTTGTGGGTTGGGGGTGCCGCAGGATGTGTGCATGCGCTTGCCTGTACCGGTGATTGTTATTGATGGTCACGACATCGAGCTATACCCAGACGAAGCGTCGGCTGTCGTCGAGATCGAGGGATTTTACGCCGATGACGTGGTCGTCCTTGGTGCGGACGGCACGGTCTACTAGGCAGTGGTCAAGGGTCCAGAATGGGGGCCGGTCAGTCTGCGTGACACAGGTCAACGATAGACGGGGGACTTGGTGAGGCTCCTGCGTGCTGAACCGGCCTACAGGTCCGTTACACACTCACCCGTGTACCAGACGAGCCAACCGCGATCTGGAAGCGATTATGGACGCCCAGATCGAGCAGCGAAAGCCGCAACGACGGTGGTGGAACTGGGACCGCTGAGCGGCTACGCCGGATGTCCGGGTTCTCGGCTTGAGATTTCGTCAGTTGTCCTCGAAGGTGACGGGGGCGGCGGGTTGTGCGCGGAGTTGTCGGTTTTCGTCTTGAAGTTTCATGACCATGCTGACTCCGGCAAGGTTGAGTCCGGCCTGCAGAAGATCCCCGATGCGGCGCAGCCGGTCCAGGTCGTCGGCGCTATAGCGTCGAGTGCCCCCGGCTGTCCGCCCAGGGGTGAGCAGGCCGCGGGCTTCGTAGGCACGCAGGCTTTGGACGCCGGTTCCCACCAGTTCGGCAGCCACCGAGATGCCGTATACCCCCCTGGCCCGGTCCGGTTCCGTGTCCGACAACGGATCAGACTCCTTCCGAAAAATCTGTCTGGTTTCCTCTTGCTTCATGATGTCACGGTTGCTATAACAAATCTATAGCGTGCGCCTCAGATCCTGCGGGGTTTGAGGCGGCCGGCATCAGAACAGAGAAGGAGGTTGAACACGATGCTGATGCGCACTGACCCGTTCCGTGAACTGGACCGATTGACCCAACAGATGCTCGGCACCAACGGCACCCTGGCCCGTCCCGCGGTCATGCCGATGGACGCCTGGCGCAACGGCGACATCTTCCACGTGGAGCTGGATCTCCCCGGCGTGAACCCGGACACGATCGAACTGGACGTCGAGCGCAACGTGGTCACGATTAAGGCTGAGCGTCCCAGCCGTGACAACGACGTCGAACTCATCGCCGCCGAGCAACCGCGAGGGGTTTTCAGTCGACAGCTGATCCTGGGCGACAATCTGGACACCGAGCAGATCGACGCCAGCTACGACGCGGGCGTGCTGACCTTGCAGATCCCGGTCGCCGAGCGGGCCAAGCCTCGCCGGATCTCCGTCGCGACCAATGAACATCAACGGCAGGCGATCAGCGCCTGAACGGGGGATGGTCATGCCCACGGCACCCGCCGCCGGGGATTCGCCCGGCTCGATGGATGAGGAGTTACTCACCTTGATGTGCAACGACCCAGAGCTGCTGAGCGGCGCCTTCGAAGCCATTGTCGCCGCGGAATGGTGCAATCAAACTATCCCGCGGCGTCCGGAAGGGGCCGTCGACCGGCATGCCGACGGTTGTCGGACCAACCGGATTACGCCGCCGGTCGATCGCCCGGATCTTTCGGCCGAGGGACCCATCGAGCCGCACTACCCGTTCAGCCAACACACCCATCCACGATAGAAAGGAGGCATCTGGCAGAAAGCGCCAACATTTCCTTGTCGGAGGTGGCCGCTCGCCCCGACTGCAAACTTCACCAACAACCCGGGCGGCTACCGCCCGCATCGCCCACCAGGCAACTACGAAGCAGTCCGGGCAGCAGCACCACCGTCGTGGGGGCGCCCCCCCCCCCCCCGCCCCCCCCCCCCCCCCCCGGCCGCCCCCCCCCCCCGCCCCCGCCCCCACGACCGAAGACTCGATGAGGGTGAGGGTGACGACGACGTCGATGACGGTCCCGTCCCGGGAGTCGGTGCTGCGCCGAAACCATCACGTCATCAGCAACGAGGCAGCAGTCATTTAGGGCGGGCGTTAGGGCCCACCGGCAGGTGTGGCCAGACGATGATGCCGCGGCAGCGGAGGCTGACGTGACGCCCTTGGGCTTCGCCCTCTACCGCATCGCTCACGCTGTCAGCTCGGAGAGCCTGGAGCAAGTGAAGGCACTGCAGCCGGTCGGCGAAGTCGTCATGCCGATCAGCTCCGAATGGTTGAAGTTGCTTGCCCAGAGTGCTTCGGCCCCGATGGGCGAACTCGCCGGCAAGCCCCCACCGAGCAGTCCGGCTCCAGCCAAGAAACTGGTCGACTATGCCGGGACCTACAACAACCGATGCTTCGGCGCCGCGAAAGTCACCGTCGCCGGTGAGCACCTCGAACTCGCCCTGGGCCCCGGCAAGGTCCAATGGGTACTCACCCACTGGGAAGGCGACGTGTTCAGCTACCAGCCCTACAACGAGAACGCCCCGCCGGGCACCGTCGGAAAAGCCACCTTCCACCGATCGAGCCTCGTCCTGGAACTGCTCAACGCCCACGGACTAAGGCATCACAACGCGTGTCGGGCGCGCCATCTCGAGCCGTCCGGTGATGACGATGTTTCGCAACGCGTCGGCGAGTTGGCCGATAGCCTGCTGAGCGCGACTTCGAGGAGACACCACATGGACTGGGGCCGGCTGATTTCGACGCTCGCTGCCGGGGTGGCTCCTGTGCTCCCTCAACTGCTTGCGGTGTTGGCCGCGATCCTGGTTATCAGCTGCCCCCTGCCCGGACGCGGGCCGCGGCTCTTCCAGCGCGCGGATCCCTGGCGCGTGTTCAAGTACGAGACGCGGCGGCAGGTGATGTCCCGCGCCGGCCACCGGTGCGAGGGCGCGGTCTTTCTCGCCTGGGGGCGGTGCCGGGAAGCGGCGACAGAGGCCGATCACGTCTACCCGTGGTCCCGGGGTGGGCCTACCAGCCCGTGCAACGGACAAGCGCTGTGTCGCGGACACAACCGGCACAAGGCGGCCACGAAGCCGCCGTGGTGGTACGTGCTGTCACTCGAACACCGGCGACGCTCCTACTTCCCGCCGGCAGAGGACGTGCGGGTGTCAGCGGCGATGAGCGACAGGGAGCTGACCCGCGCCAAGACCTCAGAACCCAGGTCCACGCACTAGGTGATGAACGGCCTCAACGGTCGGCGGAATGGGCGAGTGGGTCCCTGGGGCCAGTCGGCTCCCCGGGTCGCTGCCTTCGAACCGGGTGTGACTAACCAGCGGTCTGGGGGATGATGCTTCTGATGGGTCAGCGGGAGGGATCTCGGAGATGAGCGACGGGCTATTCCACCTGGTGGGTGGGCATCTGGTGGCAATGGCGGTGGCTCCTTATGACGCCGAGGATGTGCTGCAGGGGTTGGCCGAGCGGTATCCCGACCTACTCGCAGGTGCCCAAATGTCCCCCGGCGACCCGCGGCGATGGAGGCTCGTCAGGCGTGAGCAGGCCGTCCCCGACCGCGAGGGGTCCGCCGGGCGATGGAGCGTGGATCATCTGTTTGTCGACCAGGACGCGGTGCCCACCTTGGTGGAGGTGAAGCGTTCGACGGACACCAGGATCCGGCGTGAGGTGGTCGGTCAGATGCTCGACTACGCGGCCAACGGTGTTCGCTATTGGCCGGCCGCTGGCCTTCAAGCGGCCTTCGAGGCGACGCAGAGCGCCGCCGGGCTCGACCCCACTCAGGCGGTTATGGAGCTCTCCGGTGACGGGACCCAGACGCTGGAGGACTTCTTCGCGAGGGTCGAGACGAACCTTCGCGCCGGACGGCTACGGCTGGTCTTCGTTGCCGACCTGATCCCGGACGAGCTGCTGCGGATCGTGGAGTTCCTCAACGAGCAAATGAGCCAAGCTGAGGTCTTCGCCGTCGAGGTGAAGCAGTACCGAGCTGATGGCCACGACGATCTCGTGATCGTGCCCAGGCTCCTGGGCCGCACCGGTGGTGCTGCGGCGAAGTCCAGCGGTGGCCCCCGACGGACTCGTGAAGCGGTGGTCGCCGCCGCGAGTGAGGACACCCGCGCGCTCGCCAGTATGGCCGCCGGCTTCGCGCGGGATATCGGCTTGACTGCCGAGGAGTCGCCGACCGCCCTGCTCGTGAAGACCCCCGCTCGCGAAACCCTCACCGTGATCTACTTCCTCTACAACAGCCTCGACGTCCCGATCCAGCCATTACGTGATCGCGGCTGGAATGCCGCTGCCGACCACGCCTTCGAAGTGCTCAACGCCGCGACGTCCAAGCACCTGTCGCCGAAGACGCCATCAGTTCCAGCCGGTGACGCACTTGCGCACTGGACGGAGATCTCCGAGGTCCTCACAGAGATGGCCGCCCTCTATGGGTCTCTCCGCTGACCACTCAGCGACAGACGCTTCCTCGGTCACGCGGCCAGCGGCAAGCCCGGATGATGACACTTGCGGGATTCTGCGCGATGTACCGATGATCCGTGCATGTTTGAGTCATCCACATCGCTGCCAACGGCTCTGGGCCGACCCGCCACCCGAGCGCTCGCGGCCGCCGGCTTCCGAACCCTCGACGACCTCGATGGGATCAGCGAGCAAGTACTGCTGGCCCTTCATGGAGTCGGCGCGAAAGCCATCACCATCCTGCGAGGGCATGGCGTCAATCTCGCGCCCTGACCAAACCGCCCGAACACAGAACCGGAGGTTTCGGGACCTGTCGCGGCGACCTCGTTTAGGGTGACGATGTTGGCGTGGCTGCGCGCCGGTGCCTTTCCTTGGGAGTCCAATGTCCTCCACTGATGCGGTGATCACGCCAGCCCGGGGTGACCTGAGGGGCCTGCTTCGTGGCGGAGGTTGGAGTGCGCTGACCTCGGTCGTCCTGACCGTCGTCCAAGTCGTCGTCTTCACGATATGGCCCCCGGTGCACACCGTCGCGGAAGTCTTCGCCCTCATGGTTCAGAACCCGGTTCTGGGCCTGCTGTCGCTGGACGTGCTCTACATCGCCAACAACCTGCTCGTATGGCTGTTCTACCTGGGACTTGGAACTGCCCTCCTCCCGGTCTCCCGGTCGGGGGTGATTCTCGCCGTGGGGCTGGGCACCCTACAGATGGCCGCCTACATGGCCTCCAACCCGGCCGCCGAGATGTTGACCCTGGCCCACGCGCATGCGGCAGCCGCCCCGGCCGGGCGGGCCGCCCTCAAGGCTTCCGGCGAGGCACTTCTGACGAGTTGGAAGGGGACCGCGTTCTTGACCTACTACTTCCTCGGAGCGGCGGTGTTGTTCATCTTCTTCTGGATACTGCGCCGGTCATCGACATTCCCACCATCGGCCGCCTGGTGGGCGCTGGCAGCAGGAATCCTGATGCTCGTCCCGTCCCCCTTCGGCGCCGTTGGTCTGGTCTTCTCCTTGGCATCACTGCTCCCGTGGAGCGTGTTCTGCATCCTGGGCGGCCGCCGTCTCCTCCAACTCGCCAGCCATTGACACAACATTCACCCTCGCAGCGGCATGACAGGTCGTGCGCTCGGGACTGCTGCACGGTTAGGTGACAGGTTCGGTCACGCTGCCTGAGTGGCTTGGCGTGGTCATGATGGCCTCGAACTCGATGGGGGTCAATCGGCCGAGTGCGTCCTGCCGCCGACAGCGGTGGTAGGTCCGTTCGATCCAGGTCACGATCGCGATCCGAAGTTCGTCTCGGGTGGCTCAGGAGCGTCGGTCCAGGAACGTTCTTCTGCAGCAGCGAGAAGAAGTTCTCCATCGCGGCGTTGTCACCGCAGGCACCGACGCGGCCCATCGATCCGACCATGTCGTGCCGAGGGATTGCGCCGCCCGCGTCAGACGCATCCGACGCAGGTACTCTCCGGGGGTCTGGCCGACAAGCGCACTGAAGAGCCTCCGCGCGTGGCGCTCCGAATAACCCAGTGCCGCGCACATCGACTCGGCGCCGTACGTCGGGTCCTCGACGTGTGCATGCAGGTGCTCCTGCATCCGCGCGACGGCGTTGACCTGCTCCCAGCTCGGCACCTCGACCTCCTCAACCCACGATGACGGTGACCCCACCCCCGCGTCTCGACCGGGCCGGACAGCTTCGACCGTGTCGTTGGGTGTATTAGCTACCTAACGCCGGCGGACAGAAGGATGTGAGTGCGCTAGCTGTTGTTGGTCATGACGTTGGTGACGCCGGTCTTGAGGCGTGAGGCCGTGGCTATGTCAAGCCCAAGTGGACCCACCCTGACGGTCTGAACTGGCCCCACACGACGCCAAGCACGGGCAGCTGCGGCTACTGCAGGTGAGATTCGGAGGGCCGCGGAGCGTGCGGCGGCATCCACGCGCGGCAGATCCGGCCGTTGACGGCCGTGGACTACTCGACGGGCTGGCGGTGTGCGGGAAGCCCGAAAAGGCGTGGCGTGAGGGCCCTGCGGAGCCGTAGAGTCGGCAGACCTTTCCTAGCCATGAGGTGATTTTGTGACGGTCCGACGTACGCCGGCTGCCGCCGGCACGCTGCCCTTCCACCGTAGGAACACCCTCATGTAAAGGACTCTCATCGTGGCCATTCCACGACGCTTCACCATCGCCGAGTCGAGCCACCGCATCCTCGACCCGTTCACGCCAGCCAAGCTCGCCGATCTCGGCAACGCCCTGCACCTACGCCCCGCCATGAGCATGCTCGACCTCGCCTGTGGCAAGGGCGAGGCCCTGTGCCAGTGGGCCAAAGCGCACGGCATCCGGGGCACCGGCGTCGACATCAACCAACCCTTCGTCGACGCCGCAAACGCCCGATCGCACGAGCTCGGCGTCTCCGATCAGGTCACCTTCGTGCACTCCGACGCATCGGAGTACGTGAGCGACGAGCCTGTCGACGTCGCGTCCTGCATGGGCGCGACGTGGATCGGCGACGGTCCAGTCGGCACACTCGACCTCCTGGCCAGGTCGCTCAAGCCGTCGGGGCTCGCCGTGATCGGGGACTGCTACTGGCGCGAGGTCCCCACGACCCAGGAGGCCATCGAAGGTAGCTTCGCTCGATCGGTCGAGGACTTCCCCACCTTGTGGGGTCTCATCGAGACAGTCCAGCAAGCCGGCTGGGACGTGGTCGAGATGGTCCACGCGGACGAACACTCGTGGGACCGGTACGTCGCAGCCCAGTGGCTCAACCTGCGTCGATTCATCGACGAAAACCCGGATGACGAGATCGTTCCCGAGTTACGGGCCGAGCTCGACATCGCGCCGGGCCAGTACGTGCGCCACCAGCGGCGCTATCTCGGGTGGGGAGCTTTCGCCCTCATGAAGCGATAGGGCCTCTGACCCACTGAGCGGGGCCGGTGCGCCAGCGCCGGCCCCGCTCGCTTGCGCGAGAGTGCCCCAACGCCGACAGATGCCCACCCGGAGCGATGTGGCAATCAACGCTTGCCCATCGGCACGCCAGGCCCGACGCGAACATCGACCGATCCCGGTCCATGGAGACGTCCGATGGCGACAAGGCAGCCCAGTTTGACCTGAGTCGTGCCACCGGGGTGTGTCACTGAGGCTGCTGGCTGAGCGCCTCGAGGATGCCTTGCGCTGCTGGGGTCGGCGGCTCGTCGGCGGTGAACTCGTGGCAGGCGATGCGGACAGTGATCTGCTGCAGGCTGACCTGGCTCGCGGTTACGGGCGACGCGGACAACGTCGTCACGGAATTCTTTGGGGTAGGGCTTGGGCACAGTGCACATCCTTCCAGCGGCACCGTGCGGCACCACAGATCAGATGTCACCTACTCGTGCAGCAGTCCCCTCGGGTAGAACACCAGCCAGCAGGCTACCCTCACGCACTCGACGGCAGATGAGTGCAGATCTTTCTGTACGCTCGTTGCGTGGTTCTCGAGCTTGTCGGATCGGACGTCGTTCATCTCGACAAGAACACGTTCATGTGGGTCCAGATGAGCCACTTCGCCATCGATGTCGATCAGGACGACGACGAGATTCTTGCGTCGCTCCTCGGTAGTCCTGCCTACGCGCACGACTACGCGTCGCCGTTCCCGTCAGACAGCGAGGCATTCGACAAGACCATCCATGGTCGCTGGGTCCTGAAGGCCATCAAGATTGGCCGCTTCGAGACAACGACAGCCGATCGGGCGGAAGTTGATCTGGAGCGCTGGGCCAATGAGCAGGATTGGACAGACCCTGGCTATCGGCAGCCGCCAGACGTGATGCACCGACTTCGAGCGGTCTACTCTACTCGGGCGGGGAGAGCTCTACAAGCTTCGCAACCCCGGGCCTGAGGCCGAGCACGCCTACGGCGCCGTCACGGGGACCATGGGCTTCTACGAGTTCATCGTCATCGACCGCAGCAGCGCCACCCTGCACGTAATCGTCGCGTCTGACGACTGACGCATGTCGGCGATTCACCTCCCGACCACACGTTCGAACGACCGATGCGCGGCAAGAGCGGACGCTCTCGGGCAATTGTGCTCCCAGGTGGGACCTTGTTCTGAATGCGGACTCCGTGGACACTGATGCGGTAGATGCGGCCAGTGCGGCATCCTCCGTCGTCGGCCAGTCCCATTTGGAGGTGATCATCATGGCTCGTTACGCGCCGAGTGACGCTGAAAGCGCATTTCTCAAGGCAGTGGGCGCTGTCTTCGCGGAGCACCGGGAGGTCAGCGCACGGTTCGGGTTGTGCGACGTGAACCGGCTCACTGAACTCTTTGCTCAGGGTCAGCGGCAACGGTTCGGTCTCCGGCGGAACGACAGAGGCGGGGTGACAGCGGTTCTGGAGCCAGAGGCAGCTGCGGACGCGGAGGAGATCTCGCCAACGTTTCCTGCCTCGGTGCAGGATCCGTTCGCCGGTCCGATCAATCCGGTCACCGGTGAACCGGAGGGTGCATGCCTCGCTGTCGTCCCGGAACTCACTGGTGAGGGCCTCGAGTGGGGTTGCCTGGTGTACCTCACGTCCTAGACGTCGACCCGAATGCGTATACGAAGGGTTTGTTCGGCCGTCTGTGCGACGACTTGGCCAGCGCTGCGCTACGTCGGGAGCTCATTGCCTCGGTCACTGGGGCCGGAAGGTTACTCTTGCAACTTGCGGCAGTTGCGGATGGTTTGAGCTCTGGTCGGCCGGGTTGGGTACCTTCTTGGAGTGCGCGCGTTTCATGTCACGTCCCAGCCTCAATCGCGAGTCGATCACGAGCGCGGGCCTGGACTGGGAACGTATGGCTGCAAGCCCAGGCATCACCGGCAGCTTCAGCCCGGAGGTGGCCGGAGTCTTCTTGTGCCGAGACCAGTTCGAGGTTGATTGGTTCGTCCGGATGAACAACACCGGCGGTCCGGTCGACGTATGGGCCGTGGACGGGGTCGGCGGCGAATCTCTCATCGACAACGGCAGCGGCTACCACTACGTGAACGAGCCAATCCCACCCGATCGGTTGACCCTGCTGCGACGCGACTTGGAGGCGCCTCGGCTTCCCTAGGGAACCGCTGATCAACGTGCCATTCGTGGCGTGAGTGACGGTGATCGTGCTCTTGGAGGGGTTGGGTGTGGGCGTTGTCGGCTGCTCGAGTCGCTGCGGGGGGCCTGTTGGGGCGGTTTCGGGCAGG
>NZ_JAPDHX010000013.1 GCF_025972045.1 Micropruina sonneratiae
GGCTGGTTCGATCCGCCGGGGACGCGTTTGGTCGGATATCAGAAGTACGCTTACGTCAGCGACATCTGTATGCAGTTCGACTGGGCGGAGGGCTCGGGCAGGTGTGACCTCTTCTGGACGGGTCCGATCACTCCGCTTGCAGTACTGCCCGCGTCCGCCTCTCAGCGACTCCTCGCGTTCCAGATCGGCGTCCGCGCAGTTGGTCGTCGTGTCAGCAGAGTGGTGAGACGAACCAGCGACCGCCCGACGGTGTAACTCGCTTGTTGTCGGCCGATCCGCGGCAGAAGAGGGCGGTCGTGCTCGGGTGACCACCAAGACTGATACTGACGACAGGCTACCCTCGCACAATGCGGCTAACTGAGGGCGGTCGTTCGCAACCGTCTCGCCGGAGGACCTTCTTGAGCGCGTACGTAGCCAGGCCCCCTCTGCGTCACTTGGGTAGGTCGCCGCCCTCTAGGGGCATCAAAGATGGGCCGGAAGGCACCTTCCACCCGTTGCGTTTATGCACGGCCAGGGCAACGTCATGCGCATGGTTGGTGAGCGCCAGCAACGACTCAGCCTTTTCCCCCTCACGCCGGAACAGTCGAAGGTTGTTCATGAGTGCCATCGCCCAATCCTGAACCGAGGAAAGGGCAGCCAGCCGCTGATCCGGACTACCGACACCAATCCCTGACTTGACTCGACGCTCGACGGAATCGCGGAGGAGCGTCGCGCCCAGGGCCTGCTCTTCGCCAAGCCACCGGTCCAGTCCGGCCTATTGCAACTCGTCAACCAGCGCGGTGTTCGCGATGCGCAAGTCCCTGAGTGGGCCTGACACGTCATCGGTCATGGGATCCAGGCCAATGAGATGTTGAACAGCCTCAACACTCTTGGACCAAGCCGCCGACTGGACTGCCTCCCGGGCGTCGCTTTTTGCCTCAAGCGCCAACCGATGACTTTCGATCGAGCGTCGGTTGGCCAAGAGAGTCCCGACGAGTGCGACAACAAGCGAGAGCGCTGAATGATGAGAGCGGCAATGTCCACGCATCAGACCATCTCACGGAGCGGCAGAAGCGGTCGTGCGCTCGGGAACCGGAGCCGGAGGCTACCCTCGCACACTCTGCGCGGCAGATCAGGCCAGATCAGTTACACCAGATTTCGGACAGTCCCGGACTTGGAGGGCAGCCTGGATCTGACTCTGTACCTCCCCGACAGACAGTCCGGCTGTTGAACTCTGGGATCGCAGCAGGGCCATCACCTCTTCGTAGGCCTTCTCTACGCGTGCACGCCCACCGTGAAGGTAGTAGTCAACGACGTCGTCGTACTTCGCCGCCTGCTGGTCCGCCCAAGTGAGGCCGTGCCACACTTTGCGCACTCCCGGACGCAGCCATGGACCGTCCAGGCTCTGCAACCACTGCTCGGCTGCGGGCGATGGATCCCAAGGCGTCACGAGTCTCCACACCCCGACCGTGAGATCCGCCCACCTCTGGTCGGTCATCAGCCTCTGCAGCGACTCCTGTACGTCCGCCTTCTGCCTCGACGAGAGCTTCTGTGCGTAGCGTTTGACCTGGTAGACCACGTCAGAACCATCAGGGCCCGCACCATGATCGAGAATGTCAACGCCGCCATCAACCGGTCGACGGAGAAATCCTCACGGAGTCCGGTCGCTCCCGGTTCACGAACATCGCGATCACCGCCTCGACCTGGCCGCCCTGTAGCCTCGTCCAACTCAACCGCGCTCACGAGCCAATACTGACGCAACTGAGATCGCGGTGAAGCCCTGCGCACGCATCCGGGGGTGTCTGCGACCAGAAGCACGCAAGCGCGCACACGAAAGTCCAATAGCATCCGACTATGGTCGCCGCCGCCCCAGACGTGAACCCTTCTAGTGACATAGCGCTGAGGAGCCTGTCTCCGCGTTACGAAGAGGCGCACCACGAGCTGTACGTGCAGGCTCTCGTGGCCGCACTCAGAGACGAGGGCGGCATCAGAAACATTGCACTCACTGGGGCCTACGGAACCGGCAAGAGCAGTGTCCTTCAGAGGTTGGCGGACCTCCCCGAGTTCCGTGAGCGCGTCCTCGAACTATCACTCTCATCAGTCGGCGTGGCGGAACAGCGGCCAGAAGGTGAATCAGACGCAAACCCGGCGGCCTGGACGAAGGCAAACCTCATTCAGAAGGAGATTGTCAAGCAGATCCTCTACAGGGATCCGCCCGAGAAGACTCGCGGATCTCGATTTCGGAGACTGTCGCGATTCAGATGGAAAGGTGAGATGGGCATCTCCGCTGGCCTCGGGGCCTTGCTTCTCGCCATCGGCTGGGTGACCGGCATCACAACACCTCTATTGACGTGGTTAGGAGAATCCCCCGCCCTTTGGTGGCTGCTAACCGGTTACGCAGTTCTCTTGACCGTGCTGACCGGAGTCGTCTACTCACTGCGATGGTTGACGCACAACCGCGTCTTCCTAGAGAAACTGAGCGCGGGTCCCGCGACGGTGTCTTTGGCGCCCACGTCGTCCAGCTTCTTCGATCAGTACATGGATGAGATCGTCTACTACTTCGAGCAAAGCGGACGAGACATCGTCATCTTCGAGGACATTGACCGATTCGAGGACATCCATATCTTCGAGACCCTCCGAGCGCTCAACGCACTCCTAAACGGTTCCGAGCAGATCCGCCGCAGGCGGCGTGACAAGGCGCCTAAAGACAGGCGGCTCTCGCAGCCCATTGACGGAGAGCAGCCTGTCACCTCCCCTCAATCGGACCGACTGCCTGACGTTAAGTTCATCTACGCCCTCCGCGACAGCGTCTTCGAAAGGCTCGGAAGCGATCCCGAGCCAACCACCGGTGGCGAGTCAGCAAAGGCCGCGACCATGCCTCGCGATGACGGCAACGACGAGGTGCAGCGTGCGAACCGCACCAAGTTCTTCGACCTCGTGATACCAGTCGTGCCCTTCATCACCCACCGGAACGCTCGCGACCTCATGCTCAAAGCGATGGAGGGGACAGACGTGTCACGCGATCTCATCAACGTCGCCGCACGGTTCGTCGCGGACATGCGGCTCATCACGGACCTCCGCAACGAGTACGACACCTATGCCCACCGACTCCTAGCCCCACCCACGGCCATGCCTGGAATAGATCCCGATCGGCTGTTCACGCTCATCCTCTACAAGAGCGTCCACATGGCAGACTTCGAAGCAATCCGACTCGGGTCCAGCACCCTCGATGACCTGTACGACGCATGGCGACAGATCGTCAACGACTCGCTCCTGGACGCCTACGATCGCGACCGAGCGGCAACAATTCGCCGCGAAGCCAAGGATGTGGATGTCGCACGAGCGGCAGCGCTTGGAGACCGCCTAGAACTCGTTGCCAGGGCGATCACCCCTTATCAGCCGCGAGCCACCTACGTCTCGCTTAACGGGCAGCAGCATCGTGGCGATGAACTCAGGGAACCAGAGTTCTGGCGCCGGATTACTTCGCCGGACGCTTCCGTCTTGATCGTCAACCAGCACAGTCCATTGAATCTGACGCTGTCGAGGAGCCAACTAGAGACGCTGATGGGCCAGACTATGGACGAACGCGAATGGAAGCAGATCGATCACCGGGCCGCGGCATACGACCAGAAGAAGGCGCGAGCCGACATCCATTTCCTCCGCCATCACGAGTGGAGTCAGATCTACGGACGCCCCGAGTTCACGTCCAAGCCCACTAGCGGCTCCCCCCAAAGCTTCGCGGCCGCAACCGACCGGATCCTTCGTTCGAAGCTCGCTCGCACACTCGTGGCCGCTGGATACCTCGACCAGTACTTCGCCCTCTACGTGTCGATCTACTACGGTCAGCACCTCCGTCCCCGGGCTCTCAACTACGCTATTCACGCGCTTGACCGCGGCGTCCCCGATCTGAGCGCCGACCTCGACGGAGAGGACGTCGAAGCGATCATCATCGACATGGGCACCGACATTTTCAGAGACCGCGCCGCCTACAACATCAATGTGCTAGACCACCTGCTCACCAAGAGACGCTCCGAAGCAGAGATGATGGTTCGCCAACTCGCTACCTGGGACGAACCCGATCGCACATTCGCCGAGGCCTATCTCAAGTCTGGGAAAGAACAGGTCTCGCTTGTGCGGTTACTGGCGCCCCTTATGCCAAGCACCATCACTAGCTTCGTGATCAACGCCCCCCGCGAAATCCTGCCCGCGGTCGTCGACGCCGCCCTCGACTACGCCGGAGCATCGATAGAGGGCCCCGTCATAAACCAGACCGTCCTCGACAACTATCGGCAGTTTCCATCCATCAGCGCGACCGCTCAAACGGGCGAAGTCGATCTCCGAAAACACAAAACAATGGACGCCATAGCAAAGCTCGGGCTCCAGCTACCAGCAACAGAGCCGCTCACCCAGGACGCACGCGGCCGCGCCGTTGCACTCAGCGCCTACCAACTGAACGAAGCAAACATCGCCGACCTGACCGGACAAGCGTCCCTTGCCCTCGATGCCATCTTGGCGCAAAGCAGGCCAGTGTTCGATGTCGCGTTGGCACGTGCCGATGAATATCTGGCGCTCCTCCGCAGCCGCGACGGTGCCCACACCATCAACGACCCCAAGCAGTTCCTACCCATCCTCAAGGACGCGACCGAAGTCGCTGTCGACCCGAAACACGTCAATGAAATCATCAAGTACGCATCTTCTGCCTGCCACGTGGAGAACGTGGCGGACGCCCCCGAATCCGTGTGGCTGACCCTCGCCTCCGACAAAAGAATCACCCCGACGGCCATCAACCTGATCACCTATCTGGACCATGTCGGCTCCATCGACGACAGCGCGGCACAACTACTTGAAGACGTGCAGGAAATCCCAATAGCCGATGATCTCTCATCCGCAGACCGAGACCGACTTGCCCTCGGCATACTCAACGCCGGCGACTCCATACCCTCAGCCGACCATCGGGTGAAGCTCGCCGTCAGTCTCGACCCAACGTCGCTCCAGATCAACTCCCTAACGCCCGAGAGTGGCCCAATGACAAGCCTGTTGATTGGAGCGGGGCTGCTCCCAGACGACGAGACGACGTTCTCAAGCAAACTGATCCTCGACTGGAGCACCCGCGAGGCAGCACTCGCCCTTTCCCGCCGCGCCCAGGACTTCATCTCACCGCTCACACTCCCGCCAGACCAACTCACAGAGTTCTTCAATAGCGACCACATCCCACGAGCACTCAAGACCGCCGTACTCCACAAGATCCAAGACTTCCTCCCCACCTCAGGGAACGACGCGGTACACGCAACGACACGGTTCGCGATAGATGTCGCCGCCGACCTCCCGATCACCACCATCCACCAGCTCAGAGAGTCCGGAGCTCCCGACCGAGACGTCGTTGCGCTGCTCGCGCACTCCGCGTCGGTCACGCCGGATCAGGTTCGGGATCAGCTGCGCGCTCTTGACGACCCTTACCCCGCGATAGCTGATCGGGGATACAGCAAGCCCGTCGTCCCCGATGACGAGGCCCATCGGTGTCTCCTCGATGTCCTTCAAGAGGCCGGGATCGTGAGCCAGCACGAACGTGACGGACAAGTTCGTCGCGTCTATCTTCGAAGGCCACCCCGCGAATAGATGGGCGACGTCCCCCAAGTTGCGGCGCCACTCCCGTCCTCCGCATGACCATCTGGGAACCGCACACAGAAGCAAGCTGGAACGAGCTATTGTCGGACTGGCGTAAGCCGTGGCGTAGACTGGGTCACTGGAGTGGCGAGCGCTTCAAGGAACGGGAAGTCGTGGAAATCAACGTATCTCTCTTGAGTGATCAGGAGAAGGCAGTCCTCGAGGCAGAGAGCAAGAATCGCGGTTGGCGAGACGAACTGCGTACTCACCGCGCGGCTCTGATGTTCACCGGCCTATGGATAGTTGGCTGCTGGGCCGGTTTCCCTTGGATGGTGACGCACGCGCCGCGATCGCTCTCCTGGTTGGGGCCGTTGTTCATGCTCAGCACATGCTGGATCCCTTTCCGGATTATGGCGAAGGCGACACCGGCGGAACAGTTGCGCGCGAATGCCTACCTAGAGTCCATCGGCTATCGCGAACGGGTGCGTGAGGACGAGCAACGTCGACGGGCGCGCGCTGAGGCGACTGCGGAGACGGATGGTCCCGTGTACTGGGTGACTGGCAACTACGACCCGGAGCGGTACTACGGGTACTCCTACTCCGACCGTCAGATGATGCGTACCTTCGAGGTCGACGGCGACACCTACGACAACTGGGGAGAGAGCGGCATGTATGCCGACCGAGACTGACGAACGCCTGCGGCAAGGAGTCCTCGTACGGGCGCATCAAGCGCGCGATTTACAGAATGGCTATTCTGTCGCTGGGCGCGTGGTCGCCACAGGGTTCTGCGATGGCAGGGGTCCTTCAATACCGCCTCTCCAAAGGGACCCGGAGGAAGGTTTAACGTCGGGTGCGGCGGCAGCACCCAGTGTGGCTCGCTAGGTCCACGACGTCATGGTGCCGTGGGTCACTCAACAGGACTGGACGTGCGAAATCTGACCTAACCCATTACGGTGTCGCACCACGCCTTGATGGGCACCTCGTCGCTAGTGAATGACCTGCTGTCATGAATGATGAATCGGACCTGTCCGCGGATAGGTTTGTCGCCGCAAGTGATTCCCCCTACTTCTCCACCCCGAACAAATCAAGGAGTTACCTGATGGCCCGCACCACCGTTATCGTGATGGAAGACGACCTGGACGGAGGAGCTGCCGACCAGCAGGTCACCTTCGCTATCGATGGCGTCTCCTACGAGATCGACCTGAACAACTCCAACGCCGACCGACTCCGCGGACTCCTCGAGCCGTTCGTGGCGAAGGCCCGCCGCACCGGCGGCCGCCGATCGCCTTCCGCCGGTCCGCGGCGCAATCGGGCCGACTGGCTGTCCGACGTCCGGACCTGGGCCCGCGCCAACGGCCATCAGGTGTCCAGCCGCGGCCGGATCGCCCAATCTGTCGTCGACGCCTACAGCGCCGCGAACCCCAGCTGAAGAGGCTGCCTAGCGGCCGTGGCCGGCCATCCAGGCATGCAGCAGGTAGGCGAGTTGGGCCGGGCTGTGGATGCTGGCACGCCACCAGCACATGAGAATCACGACCACGCCAAGCAGTGGGCTGATCACCAACCGCTCGATGCTCTGACCGGTTGTGAAGAGGGCGACGGCCACCCGGCGCTGCGGATTCTTGATCCACACGATCGGGACCGGGAGCCCTTCGGGAATGAGCAGGTCGCCTAGCTGTACCCGGCCATGAGGTTGGTACCAGCGTGCCGGTTTGATTGAGCGAGAACCCCCGGATGGGATGTGGCTTGTCGAAGGTCACATCAACACCGGAGGTTCTCGTGTCCCACGGTAGTGCCCGGTTG
>NZ_JAPDHX010000014.1 GCF_025972045.1 Micropruina sonneratiae
GGAACCGCTGATCAACGTGCCATTCGTGGCGTGAGTGACGGTGATCGTGCTCTTGGAGGGGTTGGGTGTGGGCGTTGTCGGCTGCTCGAGTCGCTGCGGGGGGCCTGTTGGGGCGGTTTCGGGCAGGCTGACGCTATGCCGCCGCCGTGGTGAGAGCGACGGCACGTGCCCGCATCAGCCAGTTCGCCAACGCGAACGCGACGTGGAGATGATGGAGATTCTTCGCCAGGCCGCGGTAGCGGGTCTTGGTGAACCCGAAGTCTCGTTTGACGATCAGGAACGCGTGCTCGACCTTGGCCCGCACCCCGGCCTTGCGGGACTCGATCGCCCGCTCATGAGGATGCATCCTCGCCAACTGGCTCTTGCGGGCCGCTATGTGCCAGGTGACGCCGGCGAGATGGGGATCGCCGGTGATCTCCTCGCGTTTGTCGATACCCAGGTAACCGGCATCACCCCACCCGGCAGTGTCATCGGGCCGCATCAGATGGGCAGCCTCGGTGATGTCGGACACGTTCGCTGCGGTGGCGGTGACCGCGTGCACATATCCGGTGCCGGCATCGGTGCCGATGTGGGCCTTCATCCCGAAGTACCACTGATTGCCCTTGCGGGTCTGGTGCATCTCGGGGTCCCTCGTGCCGGTGGCGTTCTTGGTCGATGACGGTGCCGCAATGATCGTGGCGTCCACGATCGTGCCGCCCCGCATGATCCAACCCTCACGCTCAAACAGGTCGTTCTGCGCCGCCAGCAGTCTCTGGCCAAGCTGATGCTTCTCCAACAGGTGACGAAAGTGCAGCAGTGTGGTCGCGTCGGGCACGTGCTCGACCGTGAAGTCCACACCCAGGAACCGGCGCATCGCGAACGAGTCGTAGATCGCGTCCTCGACCCCCTCATCGGACAGGTTGAACCAGACCTGCAGCAGATACATGCGCAGCATCATCGCCAGCGGCTTCGCCTTCCGACCCGTCTTACCTGGCCGGTCCAGGTAGTAGTACGGCTCGATCAGATCGATCCACACCTGCCACGGGATCGTGGCCTCCATCTGCTCCAAGAACTGCTCACGTTTGGAAACCCGCCGCCGATTGCCGTACTCGACATCGGCGAAAGAAGGCTGCTCGCTGTCCATACCCCAACAATTTCGCGTCCCAACAGCCGAAGCCAGCCACCGAACCGCACACCACAAAGATCAGCGCATCCCTAAGG
>NZ_JAPDHX010000015.1 GCF_025972045.1 Micropruina sonneratiae
AGTGTTGTAGTGCTCGATCCAGGGCGCAAGGGCCGCTTGCCGTTCGGTGTTACTGGTGAAGGCTCGTCGGTAGGCCCACTCGGTGGCCAGGGTGCGGTTGAGTCGTTCGACCTTGCCGTTCTGCCAGGGGCAGTGGGGCTTGATGAACTTCTGGCGGATGCCGTGTCGGGCACATGTTGCTCGCAGGGAGTACCGGTAGGCCCAGGCGTTGTCGGTCATGAGTCGCTCGATGCGGGTGATTCCGTGAGCGGCGAAGTAGGCGATCGCGCGTTCGAGGAACGCCGCGCACGTGGGTCCCTGCTCGTCAGGCAGGATCTCGCTGTAGGCCAGTCGGGTGTGGTCATCGATCAGGGAGTGGACGTAGTCGTAGCCGACCTTGACCTTTCGGTCGCGGTTGGCGCCGGCACGGCCCAGGGCGCGCCAGCCGCCTCCATCGGGGATCTTGCCGAGCTTCTTGACGTCCATGTGGACCAACTCACCCGGCCTGTCCCGTTCGTAGCGGACCGCAGTCTGTTTCGACGAGCGGATCAACTCACCGGTCATCGGGTCGAGTTCGCGCAGGTAGGGCACCTGATGGCGCCGCAGGATCCGCGACACGGTACGAGCCGGCACCCCGAGCCTGGCACCCAACACGTCCGGCCCGTCACGAAGTTCGCGACGGGCATCCAGCACCTTCTGTTCGACCTCGACACTGGTCCTGGTCGGTGTGGTGTGAGGACGCGACGACCGGGTAACCAGCCCGGCCTCGCCCTCAGCGGTGTACCGGGCGATCCAGGTACGCACGCACTTGCGAGATACCCCCATCGCCGCAGCGATATGGGCCTGGGGCCAGCCGGCCCGGTGACGCTGAACGATCAACCGGCGACCATGAACGGTCAACCGGGCACTACCGTGGGACACGAGAACCTCCGGTGTTGATGTGACCTTCGACAAGCCACATCCCATCCGGGGGTTCTCGCTCAATCAAACCGGCACGCTGGTACCAACCTCATGGCCGGGTACA
>NZ_JAPDHX010000016.1 GCF_025972045.1 Micropruina sonneratiae
TGCCGCGGATCGGCCGACAACAAGCGAGTTACACCGTCGGGCGGTCGCTGGTTCGTCTCACCACTCTGCTGACACGACGACCAACTGCGCGGACGCCGATCTGGAACGCGAGGAGTCGCTGAGAGGCGGACGCGGGCAGTACTGCAAGCGGAGTGATCGGACCCGTCCAGAAGAGGTCACACCTGCCAGAGCCCTCCGCCCAGTCGAACTGCATACAGATGTCGCTGACGTAAGCGTACTTCTGATATCCGACCAAACGCGTCCCCGGCGGATCGAACCAGCCCGTTGATCCGAACACACCGATTCCGTGCTTGAAGTCCGATTCCCCGTCCAGGCGCATCGCGCGGTACGCCAGCGAGGCCGACTGCTGCCGCACGAGCATGAGCCTTGTGTCCACGAGATCGCCCCCGTCAAGGAAGGCGGCCAAGACCTTGGGTGGAGGGAACCCATCGTTCGCGATCCAGCAGCCGAACGTCTTGACGGCGTAACAGCCTAGGGAACGAGCTTGCGCCTCCCAATCGTGTCCGAACACGTCCCGCCAATAGATCTGGCGAGCCCGCGAGAGCCTGGCTGAGTTCTCCTGCACGAACTGCTCGTAGATGTCGTAGGCCTCGTCAAAGGGCTGACTGCGCTCGTTGTTGCACTTCTGGCAGAGCACCTTCCCGAACTTGACCGCCTGGCTTCTCCAGCTGCGAAGTTCGTAGACGTCCTGACCCTCCTTCCCCAGGTAGAGTCCGTCAAAGCCCCACATGCGGCGCAACACGCTTGCTTTGTGACGGTGTTCGCGGCTATCACCTACCCCGCCGCACCACCAGCAAACCCCGCTCTGATCGCGGCGCAACTTGTCCACGTCCCCCTGCTGGCGGTGGTTCATGACCAGAGTCTCGCACGCCCTCCAACGAGGTCCCCGGCTCCGTGGCGGCAGACTCAGGTGCGGGTGGAGGGGACTTCGCCAAGGCGAGCATCGTCTGCCGAACGTCCGGATCTGCCGCA
>NZ_JAPDHX010000017.1 GCF_025972045.1 Micropruina sonneratiae
GATGGCGGCGATGGTCTGATTATCGCTGATGGCGGCGAGGAGGGCCATGGATCCTTCGGAGAGGTAGCGGCGTTCGTCGATGGTCCATTCGTCGTTGGTGTCGGTGAGGATCATGCCGACGAGCCTGATGACGGAGGCTTCGTTGGGGAAGATCCCGACGACGCGGGCTCGTCGTTTGATCTCCTTGTTGAGCCGCTCCAACGGGTTGGTCGACCAGATCTTGCGCCAATGGACACGCGGGAAGGCGG
This sequence comes from Micropruina sonneratiae, assembly GCF_025972045.1. Taxonomy (GTDB): domain Bacteria; phylum Actinomycetota; class Actinomycetes; order Propionibacteriales; family Propionibacteriaceae; genus Micropruina; species Micropruina sonneratiae. The sequence continues at coordinate 249 of NZ_JAPDHX010000017.1, forward strand.
CGAAGGCCAGCACCTCGGCTTTGGCCTCATCCATGTAGGGCCCGATCTTGGGGATGCGGGCGGCGAGCTGGTCACGGACCTGTTCCCAGCAGGCGGCGACGGTGGCGGCGTCGGGTTGGGCGAAGATCGTGCGGAACAACGCCGCGACCATGTTTATCTGGTTCTTGGGCACCATGGCGAGCAGGTTGCGGGCGAAATGGACCCGGCACCGCTGATGCCCCACACCTTGGAAGGCGCGTGCGATCGCGGCCACCAGGCCGGCGTGCTGATCGGAGATGACGAGCTTCACTCCGGCCAGGCCGCGGCTCTTCAGATGGGTGAGGAACGTACGCCAGAACACCTCGTCCTCGCTGTCGCCGACATCCAGCCCGAGGATCTCCCGCCGGCCCTCGCCGGTGACCCCGGTGGCCACCACGACCGCTTTGCTGGCGACCAGCCCGCCGCCACGGACATGCAGGTAGGTGGCATCCAGGAACACGTACGGGTAGCTGGTGGTGTCGAGCCGGCGGGTCCGGAACCGACTGACTTCCTCGTCCAGACCGGCACAGATCCTCGACACCTCGGACTTCGAGATCCCCGTCCCGCCCAGGGCGACGACCAGGTCGTCGACGTTACGGGTCGAGACCCCGTTCACCCACGCTTCCATGATCACCGCGTACAGGGC
>NZ_JAPDHX010000002.1 GCF_025972045.1 Micropruina sonneratiae
TGCCCGGCACCCTGCGAGACGGCCTGCGTCGTCGGCATCAACCGCGAACCGGTGACCATCAAGAACGTCGAGGTCGCCATCATCGACCGGGCGTGGAGCGATCGCCGGGGGGGGGCGGGCCCCCCCCCCCCCCCCCCCGGCCCCCCCCCCCCACACCCCCCCCCCCCCCCGTGGGGGGCCGCGCCGGGTTTGGGGGGCCCCGCGGTGGGAGGGGGTGGCGGGTCAGCCGGTGACGTTCGCGTTCGTCACGGCCACCGCCACGTTGGCGCCGCCGAAACCGAAGGAGTTGTTGATCGCGGCCAGGTCGCCCTCGGGCAGGTCGCGCGCCACATTCGCGGCGATGTCGATGCCCAGGTCGGGTTCCGGATCCTCCAGGTTGATGGTCGGCGGAACCCTGCGGTCGCGCAACGCCAGCACGGTGGCCAGCGTCTCCAGAGCGCCCGCGCCGCCCAACAGGTGACCGGTCATCGACTTGGTCGACGTGACCACGCAGCCGTCCACCGCCTCGCCCAGGCCGTGCCGGATCGAACCGGCCTCGGTCAGGTCGCCCTGCGGGGTCGAGGTGCCGTGCGCATTCACGTGCCTGATGTCGGACGCCGCGAGGCCGGCATCCACCAGGGCCTTGTTCATCGCGCCGTACTGACCCGCCCCGGTCGGATCGGGCTGCACGATGTCGTGGCTGTCGGCGGTGATGCCGGCGCCCGCCAGCGTGCCGTAGATGGTCGTGACGCCCCGGGCCTTCGCGTGCTCCAGGGTCTCGATCACCAGCACCGCCGAGCCCTCGCCCATCACGAAGCCGTCGCGTCCCCTGTCCCACGGCCGGGACGCCCCCTGCGGGTCGTCGTTGCGGCGGGACAGGGCCTGCATCTGCCCGAACGCGGCGATCGGCAGCGGGTGGATGGTCGCCTCGGTACCGCCGACCAAGGCGATGTCGGCACGGCCCAGCCGCAGCTGGTCGAGCGCCAACGCGATCGCCTCGTTGGACGATGCGCAGGCCGATACCGGCGTGTGCACCCCGGCCTTGGCCGAGATGGCCATGCCGACGTTCGCGGCGGGCGCGTTCGCCATCAGCATCGGGATGGTGAACGGACTCACCCGGCGGTAGCCCTTGTCGCGGTGGGCGTCCCAGTTGTTCAACAGCGAGTGCAGCCCGCCGATGCCGCTGGCCAGGGACACGATCAGCCGATACGGGTCGACCTCGTTCTCCTTGTCCCAGGTCAGCCCGGCGTCCTGCCAGGCCTCCTGGGCGGCGATCAGCGCCAACTGGGTCGACCGGTCGAGGCGCCGCGCCCTGACCCGGTCGATCACCTCGGAGGGGTCGACCTTGACGTAGGCGGCGATCTTGACCGGCAGTTCCTCCGCCCACTCCTCGGTGATCCGGCTCACGCCGGACTGGCCGGCCAGCAGGCCTGCCCAGGTGCTCGGGGCGTCGCCGCCGAGCGGGGTGGTGGCGCCGATGCCGGTGATGACGATGTCAGTCATGGTTCTCCGAGGGTGGTGAAGGTACGGGGTGGGCGGCCGGACCCGCATCGGGTCCGGCCCGCCGTGTCGAGCGTGAGCTCAGCTGTGCGCCTCGATGTAGGCGACGGCGTCGCCGACGGTCTTGAGGTTCTTGGAGTCCTCGTCGGGGATGGTGACGCCGAACTTCTCCTCGCAGCCGACGATGATCTCGACCATGGCCAGCGAGTCGACATCGAGGTCGTCCACGAAGGACTTGTCCAGCTGGACGTCCTCGACCGGCACACCGGCGACGTCGTTGACGAGCTCAGCCAGCTGAGCGCGGATCTCTTCGGTGGTGGCCATCAGGTTTTCTCCTTGTGGTAGGGGCCTCTCCGGGCGGTTCCCGGCAGAATTGTGGGGGGTGGTCAGGGCAGCGTGACGACCTGGCCGGCGTAGACCAGCCCTGCGCCGAAGCCGATCAGCAGCGCGGTCTGACCCTTCTTCGCCTCACCGGTGCTGAGCAGCTGGTCCATCGCCATCGGCACCGAGGCGGCGGAGTTGTTGCCGAACTGCCTGATGGTGCGGGCGACCACGATGTGCTCGGGCAACTTCAGCGAGCGCAGCATGGCGTCGGTGATCCGGTTGTTGGCCTGATGCGGAATGAACACGTCGAGCTGGTCGGGCGTCAGGCCGGCCGCGTCCAGCACGTGACGCGCGGCGTCGGCGATGAAACCGGACGCCCACTTGAACACGGCGCGTCCGTCCATCGCGATGTAGGGGGTGGTGCCACCCTCGAGTGCCTCGCTCCACTCGACCGTCTGGGTGATCGCCGACGCCTGGCCGCCGTCGGAACCCCAGACCACCGGACCGATGCCGTTGACGTCGCTGGGGCCGACCACCGCGGCCCCGGCGCCGTCGGCGAACAGGAACGCGGTGCCGCGGTCGTGGATGTCGGTGAACCGGCTCAGCTCCTCGACGCCGATCACCAGCACATACTTCGCAGCACCGGAGCGGACCAGCGACTCGGCCTGACCGATGCCGTAGCAGAAGCCGGCACAGGCCGCGGAGATGTCGAAGGCGGCCCCGGTGCTACCCAGCTGGAAGGCGAGCTTGGCGGCCAGGCTGGGGGTCTGGTGGTAGTAGGTGACTGTCGAGACGATCACGGCCCCCAGCTCTGAACCGTCGATCCCAGCCCGCTCGACGGCGGTGCGGGCGGCGTCCAGCGCCATCGTCTCGACGTTCTCGCCCTCGCCGACCCAGCGGCGCTCGGCGATGCCGGTGCGTTGCTGGATCCACTCGTCGGAGGAGTCGATGTAGGTGCACATCTCGGCGTTGTCGACGACTCGGGAGGGCACGAACGAAGCGACCGAGAGCAGCTTGGCGAAGGGTGAACCCGTCCGGGCGGTGAGTGCGGTCATGCCGTCACCCCCGCATGCTCGGCGACGAACGCACGGGCGTCGGCCAACTGGTCGGGGGTGTTGAGGTTGAACAACGCGACTCCCTTGAGGTTGCGTTTGGCGATGCCGGTGAGGGTGCCGGCCGGGGGTAGCTCGAGGACGCCGGTGACGCCGAGGTCGGCGAGGGTGGTGAGGCACAGGTCCCAGCGGACCGGGTTGCCGACCTGGGCGACCAGTCGGCGAAGGAACTCGGCACCGTCGGCGACCACCGTTCCGTCCGCGTTGCTCAGCAGCCTGGTCGTGGGCGCCGCGGTGGCGAGCGAACCGGCCAGGGCGTCCAGTTGGGCGACCGCGGGCTGCATGTGCACGGTGTGGAAGGCGCCAGCGACGCTGAGCGGGATGAGCCTCGCCCGAGCGGGTGGGTTCTCGCTCAGCACGGCGAGTTCCTCGACCGTGCCCGCGGCGACGATCTGGCCGGGACCGTTGTTGTTGGCCGGCGTGAGGCCGGCGGCCTCGATGGCTGCGAGCACCTCGTCGGGCTTGCCGCCGACGACCGCCATCATCGAGGTGGGCCGGGCCGCGGAAGCCTCGGCCATCCCGCGGCCGCGGACGGCGACGAAGGCCATCGCATCAGTGGGGGACAGCACGCCGACCAGTCCGGCCGCGGTGATCTCGCCGACGCTGTGGCCGGCCACGACGTCCGGCGCCGGGGCGTCCGCCAGCAGCGCCCGGCCGGCGACCAGGCCGGCGGCCACCAGCAGCGGCTGGGCGATGTCGGTGGATCGGATCGTCTCGGCGTCGGCCTCGGTGCCGTAGTGGGCGAGGTCGATGCCGGCCACCTCGGACAGTTCGCTCAACTGGTCACGTGCGGCGGGGTCGTCCAGCCACGGCCCGAGGAATCCCGGGGTCTGGGCACCCTGACCGGGTGCGAGGATTGCAAGCACGGTCATACTCTTGCGCGAAACCCGGCGTGAGTAACAGCAGGACATGACGAAAATGTCACAGACCTTCTTGTGGGAACCCCACAACACCGGTTCAGTGGGAGCGGCGTGCCGCACCGTCTGTGTTGGTGGATTACGTCATCAACCGACCGAGGGTCACCGCCAGCCGCAGCACGTAGGCACTGCGCGCGTCCGCCGGGTGGTAGCCCGACACCTCCGCGATCCTGCGCAGCCGATAGCGCACCGTGTTGGGGTGGACGAACAACGCCCGGGCGGTCGCCTCGACCGATCCGCTGTTGTCCAGGTAGGCGACCAGGCTCTCGAGCAGGTCGGAACCGGCGTCGCGCAGCGGTGTGTAGATCTCCCGGGCCAGCATCCGGCGGGCGTGGCCGTCGCCGGCCAGCGCCCGCTCGGGCAGCAGGTCCTCCGCGGCCACCGGACGCGGCGCGCTGGGCCACGCGTTGGCGGCGCGGACGCCGGACAGCGCTCCGCGCGCCGAGGCGGCGGCGTCCACCAGGTCACCCACCTCGGGGCCGACCACGATCTGGCCGGGACCGAAATGGTCGGCGATCTCGGTGATCACCGCGAGCGCCGTGCCGGCCGTGCCCGAGTGGCCGCCGAGCACCACCACCAGTCGGTCGCCCTGGGTCGAGGCGAGCAGGTCGAAGCCCTTGTCGGCGACCGCTCGCCGCATCGCCTCGACGGAGGAGTCGCGGGCCGGCGCCGGCCCGATCGTGACGGTGATCGCGGCGGGGGAGCGCCAGCCCAGCGCCGAGGCGCGGGAGAGCACGGTCTCGTCGGCCTCGCCGCGGATGACGGCGTCCACCACCAGCGCCTCGAGCCGGGCGTCCCAGCCGCCGCGTTCCTCGGCGGCCCGGGCGTACACCTCGGCGACGCCGAAGGCGATCTCGCGGGAGTACTGCACGATGGCCAGGTACACCCCGGAGCGGTCGCCGCGCGGAACCAGTCGCTCCAGGTGCCCTTCGACGGTGTCGATCGTGGTGCGGATCAGGTCGACGCTCTGGTTGAGGGTGATCTTGCGCATCAGGGCGCGCGGGGCGGCGTCGAACACATCCCGCGGATTGGCGTCGCGGCCTTCGTCGGCGAACCAGGAGACGAAACCGTCGATGCCGGCCCGTGCCACCAGCGTCACCCACGAGCGGTGCTCGGCGTCCAGTTCGCCGAACCAGAAGTGGCGGGCCTCGATCTCGGCCAGGGCACTGGTGGTCAGGTCGCCGGCAGACTGCGCCAGCTTGCGGACCAGAGTGGCGCGCTGCCGCGCGGACGGCTGCCACCCGCGGCCGATCTGCACTATGGCTGGCACCGCTCTCCCTCCGTCGGGGCCCCACCTTAGCGAGCCGTGCCACAGTGGTGGCGGGGAGGTGGACGATGGATCCGGTGGTGGCGTTGAGGGAGATCGCGTATCTGATGGAGCGCGAGCGGGCCGACACCTACCGGGTGCGCGCCTTCCGCCGGGCCGCCGACCTGCTGGATGCGATGAGCGCAGCGGAGCGGTCCGAGCACGCCCGGGCCGGGGACTGGAAGAAGCTGCCCGGGCTGGGGAGCACGTCGGTGGCCGTCGTCGAACAGGCGCTCGCGGGCCGGGTGCCCGATTACCTGCAGGCGAAGCGGGCGAAGGCGAAGCCGCTGGTCGAGCCGCCGCCGGCGCTGCTGGACAGGATCAGGGGCGACCTGCACACGCATTCGACCTGGTCCGACGGCGGCAGCCCGGTGGAGGAGATGATGGTGGCCGCGCGGGCGCTCGGCCACGAGTACGCGGCCGTGACCGACCATTCGCCGCGGCTGACGGTCGCCCGCGGGCTGAGCGCGGAACGACTGGCCGAGCAACTCGATCTCGTCGACGACCTGAACGAGGCGATGGCGCCGTTCCGGGTGCTGAAGGGGATCGAGGTGGACATCCTCGACGACGGCTCGCTCGACCAGTCGCCGTTCATGCTCAACAGGCTGGACGTCGTGGTCGCCTCGGTGCACTCGAAGCTGGCGATGGATTCGGAGTCGATGACGCACCGCATGGTGGCTGCGATCGCGAACCCGCGCACGAACGTCCTCGGCCACTGCACGGGGAGGTTGATCGAGGGCGGACGCGGTACTCGCGGTGAGAGCGCCTTCGACGCCGAGGTGGTCTTCGAGGCCTGCCGCAGCTTCGACGTGGCCGTCGAGATCAACAGTCGGCCCGAGCGTTGCGACCCGCCGGACCGCCTGCTGGCGCTGGCGCACGAGATGGGCTGCCTGTTCAGCATCGACACCGACGCCCACGCCCCGGGACAACTGGAGTTCCTGGCCTACGGCGCGGCCCGGGCCGAGTCGGCAGGCATCGAAGACGACCGGATCATCACCACCTGGCCGCTCGAGCGGCTGCTGGCGTGGGCGAAGCGCTGACACGCCACACGCACCCATGGCTGGACAACCCTTCGTCCTGGCTCGCCGGATGGGGCAGGATGGAGGGCGACCCACCCGGGCAACGCTGCCGTGCACGCCGCGGACCGGGTAGCCAAGAAGAAAGGACGCCCTGTGGCCAAGACCGAGAACGTCGGCCCGATCCTGAACGGACTCCCCAGCAGCCTGCCCGACATCGACTCGGAGGAGACCGCCGAATGGCTGGAGTCGCTGGACGGCGTCATCGACGAGGGCGGACGCAATCGTGCCCGTTACATCATGCTCAAGCTGCTGGAACGATCGCGTGAACGCCATCTGGGTGTTCCGTCGCTGACCGTCACCGACCACATCAACACGATTCCTCCCGAGCGCGAACCGTGGTATCCCGGCGACGTCGACCTGGAGCGCAAGTTCCGGCGGCTGGTCCGTTGGAACGCAGCGATCATGGTGCACCGGGCGCAGCGCCCGGGTATCGGCGTCGGTGGCCACATCTCGTCGTTCGCCTCGTCGGCGACCCTGTACGAGGTGGGCTTCAACCACTTCTTCCGCGGCAAGGACCATGCCGGCGGCGGAGACCAGATCTTCTACCAGGGCCATGCCAGCCCCGGCATGTACTCGCGCGCCTTCCTCGAGGGACGACTGGACGAGATCGACCTCGACGGTTTCCGGCAGGAGCACAGCCACGTGGTCGACGGCCGGATCAGGGCGCTGCCGTCCTACCCGCACCCGCGCCAGATGCCGTGGTTCTGGGAGTTCCCGACGGTGTCGATGGGCATCGGTCCGATCAGTGCCATCTACCAGGCCCAGTTCAACAAGTACCTGCACAACCGGGGCATCAAGGACACCTCGCAGCAGCGGGTATGGGCGTTCCTGGGCGACGGCGAGATGGACGAGGTCGAGAGCCGCGGCGCCCTGCAACTGGCGTCCTACGAGGAACTGGACAACCTGACCTTCGTGGTCAACTGCAACCTCCAGCGGCTCGACGGCCCGGTGCGCGGCAACGGCAAGATCATGCAGGAGCTGGAGGGCTTCTTCCGGGGTGCCGGCTGGAACGTGATCAAGGTGGTCTGGGGCAGCGGCTGGGATCCGCTGCTGGCCGCGGACCGCGACGGCGCCCTGGTCAACCTGATGAACGCCACTCCCGACGGCGACTACCAGACCTTCAAGGCCAACGACGGCGACTACGTCAAGGAGCACTTCTTCGGGCGCGACCCCCGGGTGGCGAAGATGGTCGAGGACTGGACGGCCGACAAGGTCTGGACGCTGACCCGCGGCGGTCACGACTACCACAAGGTGTACGCGGCCTACAAGGCGGCCACCGAGTTCACCGGTGCCCCGACGGTCATCCTGGCGCACACCATCAAGGGCTACTTCCTGGGCTCTCACTTCGCCGGCCGCAACGCCACCCACCAGATGAAGAAGCTGGCCCTGGACGACCTCAAGCAGTTCCGCGACCGGCTCGACATGCCGATCACCGACGCGGTGCTGGAGGAGAATCCGTACCAGCCGCCCTACATCAACCCCGGGCCCGGCGACGACCGGATCCAGTACGCGCTGGAGCGCCGTCGCGCCCTGGGCGGCTCGCTGCCCGAACGGCGCAACGATCCGGCGCCGATCAAGCTGCCCGACGACGCGGCCTACAAGTCGGTGAAGAAGGGCTCCGGCCAGCAGCAGATCGCCACCACGATGGCCTGGGTGCGGCTGCTCAAGGACCTTATGCGCGACAAGGAGTTCGCTCCGCACGTGGTGCCGATCATCCCCGACGAGGCACGCACCTTCGGCATGGACTCGTTCTTCCCGACGATCAAGATCTACAGCCCGCACGGCCAGACCTACACCCCGGTCGACCACGAGTTGATGCTCGCCTACCGCGAGGCGAAGAACGGCCAGATCCTGCACCTGGGCATCAACGAGGCCGGGTCGGTGGCCTCGTTCGCGGCGGTCGGCAGCGCCTACGCCACGCACGGCGTCCAGATGGTGCCGATCTACGTCTTCTACTCGATGTTCGGCTTCCAGCGCACGGCCGACAGCATCTGGGCCGCCACCGACCAGCTGTCCCGCGGCTTCCTCATCGGGGCGACCGCCGGACGCACCACGCTGGCCGGTGAGGGCACCCAGCACATGGACGGCCACAGCCACGTGCTGGCCGCCACCAACCCGGCGGTGCGCGCCTACGACCCGGCCTACGCCTACGAGATCGCGCACATCATGCAGCACGGCCTGGAGACCATGTACGGCGCCGACCCGCAGAACGTGATCTTCTACCTGACCGTCTACAACGAGCCGATCGTGATGCCGGCCGAGCCCGAGAACGTCGACGTCGAGGGCATCAAGAAGGGCATCTACCTGCTCAAGGAGGGTTCCTTCGACGGTGTCGGCGAGAACGCTCCGCGTGCGCAGTTGCTGGCGTCCGGGGTGGGCGTGCCGTGGGCGCTGGAGGCCCAGGAGCTGCTCAAGAAGGACTGGGGCGTGGTGGCCGACGTATGGAGCGTCACCTCGTGGAACGAGCTGCGCAGGGACGGGGTGGAGTGCGACGAGCACAACTTCCTGCACCCCGGCGAGGAGAAGCGGGTGCCGTTCGTCACCCGGCAGCTCCAGGGGCGTCCGGGCCCGTTCATCGCGACCTCCGACCACATGCGGCTGCAGCAGGACCAGATCGCCCAGTGGGTGCCCGGCGACTATCACTCGCTGGGCGCGGACGGCTTCGGCTTCTCCGACACCCGGGCCGCGGCGCGGCGCTTCTTCCACATCGACGGGCCGTCGATGGTGGTGCGTGCGCTGCAGGAGTTGGCCGCCGCGGGATCGGTGGACGCCGAGGCGCCGAACCAGGCCGCGGAGAAGTACCGGCTGCTCGATGTGACCGCCGGGGCGTCCGGAAACGCGGGCGGCGAGTCCTGAGGCTCGCACCCGATCGATCCCGATGATGGGCCGGGGTCCGCCGCGGCGGACCCCGGCCCTCTGCCGTTGGCCCGCTTTCGGTACCCGGCGATGTCTGGCAGGCTAAGCGAAACGCAGGATTTTTCACGGGACGGGAAGGACGGACGGTGCCCACCACGGACGGCTCTGGGAAGGCCACGGGTGCGGCAGCCCTTGGCCTCACTCCTGGCATGGCAGTGCAGGAACTCGGTTGGGACGACGACGTCGACCAGGCGTTGCGCGAGGCGATCATGGACGTCATCGACGCCGATCTGCTCTACGAGGCGACCGAGGCGGTCGACGTCGTGCTGCTGTGGTGGCGCAACAGCGACGGCGACGTCGTCGACGGTCTGGTCGATGCGCTGACCGACCTGTCGCCGACCGGCTATCTGTGGCTGCTCACCCCGAAGGTCGGCCGCGCCGACTACGTCGATCCCACCGACCTGGCCGAGGGCGCACTGACAGCCGGTCTCGCGTTGGCGAACCCGGCCACAGTCTCGCCCAACTGGCAGGCCCAGAAACTGGTGCGGCCCAAGGGCACCCGCCGCTGAACGCCTGCCGCACCAGTCATCCTTGCCGATGGCTCGCACGCACGCCGGGGCGCGGCCGACACGTCTCCGCAGCCGCCGTCGCGGCACCGGAGATCAAGGGACCGCACCGGGTGCTCGCGAAGGGACTCGAACCCCTGGCCTGCTGCTTGTAAGGCAGCTGCTCTAACCAACTGAGCTACGCGAGCGCACCATCCCGACCCGATCGAACGATCGAGCCCTGCCCGACAGTGGGCGTGTCATCTTACCGCGGACGTGCAGCGGCCATGTGCGTCCGGCCCTGCTGCGTGTTGACCGGCCTGACTCGGCAGGTGCGGCAGCCTGCAATGGCGGCCCATCCGGGTTTCGAGCGTGGCGACCCGGCCGGCCGGGGATCTCCGACCGAAGATCGAATCCCGGTCGCGGACTCCATCTGGGTTCGAGTGGACTGTCAGCGTCTATCTTCTACAATGAGCCTGAGTCCGCCATCGAGGCTGGCCAGGCGATGGTTCCGGCGTACCGCTAAACGTCCAGCTCATGAGCAATCCCCGGCCGCGCGGCGGCGACCTTCGCGTGCTCCAGGTCATCGTGCAACCCCGCGAGAACCCTGACTGGCCGCAGGCCCGCATCCTGGTCGACGGCCTGGACATCTTCGAGGCGGTCGCCCCCGGATGGGTGGGCTTCGACCCTGATCAGCTTCTCGGTGGGGACTCCTCGCCGTTGGTGCCAGGTCATCAGGGGCGACGCGTTGCCGTCTGTAGGTGCTCGTGCGGCGAGGCCGGGTGCGGCGTCATCGCGCCGATCATCGGCCTGTCCGCCAATGGGAAGCAGGTGTTGTGGCGGGACTTCCGTGACTTCACAGGCGTGTTCGTCGACCCGATCAGCCGCTACCCGCAGGTTGAGCAGATCCCCAGCCGGCGCTGGGACGTCCCCGACCTGCGGTTCGACCGCGACCAGTATCGCGACACTATCGCCGGAGCCGCCCAGGATCGATCGTGGGAGACGCCGCAGCGGCAGACCGCGCGGCTTCTGACTGAACGGCTGGCGCCGCTCGGACTCGTCCTGCCTCCCGACCTGCCCCTGGATCGGGCATATCCCGAGTGGGACGGCGACGGTGTCATGGTCAGGTTCGGCGTCGAGTTCGAGGATGGCACCGTGCATTACGAGGAGTTGCGGGTGGTCAGCACCGAGCACGACCCGGACCAGGCGGCGCGATCCATGGCGAGCGGCCTGCTCGACACCCCCAGCGGGGATTGGTCGAAGACCTTCGGCGTCTGAGGTCCACATGTCCGGTGCCAAGTGCGGCCGTTCCCGGATGACGTGATCGGACGGTCGTGGTCACGGGCGGGCGCGACCAGTTGTTCGTTCGCAGCAGCGGCAGCAGCTGTCGAGACGTAGCCGAGTGAGTGCGCGTCGCCGCTGCCGGCCCGCCACACTGACATAGGTCGTCGCGCAGTTCTTGGTCGTCTGGCCACAGGCTGTTCGCAACAATCTCGATCACTGACGTCAGCTTGAACTGGGCGTGCGGGCTGCGTTGGAGGTCTATGACCTGTTGGCGGCGGCGTTCAACGTGGGCGGTCGCGGCTGAGTGGTCGGTCGTTGATGTCGGCCTCCTGCGGACACGGAGTGTTCCATTACCGACTGCTCAGGCCAGTGCGGCCAGCCGCCGGCGCAAGTAGCGCTCCTCGGGTCCGGTCCGGACCAACGCCAGTGCTATCCGGTAGGCGTGCGCGGCGTCGTCGAGGCGTCCGGCCCGGCGCAACAGGTCGGCCCTGGCGGCCGGCAGCAGATGGTGGCCGGCCGGCGCGCCGCCGGCGGCCAACCGGTCCAGTTCGGCCAAGCCGGCGTCCGGCCCCGCGGCCATGCCCAGCGCGACCGCTCGATTCAGGTCTATCACCGGGGTGGACGGCAGCTGCTCGTACAGCAGCACGATCGCGTCCCAGTCGGACCCGCACGTTCCGGGACGCCGTCCCGCGGCCAGGTGACGGCCGCCACCTCCTCGGCGAGATCCCAGTCGCCGGTGACCCGGATGGTGGTGGCCACGATCCGGGCCCACTCGTCACGGTGGGCGCACGTCAGCGCCTCCGCGACCACCGCGGCGCGGGTCACGTGCTGGACGCCGCCGGCGCCGGTTCGCTCCGCACCAGCCATTCAGGCTCCTCACGAGCGGCCCGGGCCACGTGGTCCTCGTGCGGGTCGAAGCGCCACAGCGGGGTCAACACCACTAGGCCGCTGCTCGCCAGCGGGTGCGCCGCCGCGACCTCGACGGCCGAAGCCAATCCGTCGGTTTCGATCAGCTCCAACCCAACGTTCGTGACCGCCGTGTCGCTCGACGGGGCGCCTCCACCACGGTGGCGCCCTGGCGTGATCGGACCAGGGTCGTGAACTCGGCCGGTTGCAGCCGCTCGCCCCACAACCGCACCCCGGTGGCGTCCTGGGCGCCCATCCCTTCTCGACGGGTCGTCGTTCCTACGACGAACGGGGTGGCCACCGATCGACACCGGTCACGGTACGCGGGTCGTTCGACGAGCTGAATGAACTGCGCAAGCGCCACGGTCACGGCGATCTCCTGTCCTCACCTACCCGACGAACGGGAGAACGCGGATCGACAGGGGCCCGGTGACGGAGACGGCGACGCGGGAGAGGCAATCGGCCCGATTCGACTAAGCTTGCCCCTCGTGGCTGCCGCTGATCTGTTGACCGATCTGTCCGAACTCGACAAGACCCTCTCGTCGATCGAGACGGTTCTCGACCCCGCGAGCAAGAAGCAGCAGATCGAGGAGTTGCAGCAGCAGGCCTCGGCGCCCGACCTGTGGAACGACCAGGAGAACGCACAGCGCGTCACCTCGAAGCTGTCCGCACTGCAGGCCGAGGTGGATCGGCTGGCCGCGCTGAGGCAGCGGGTCGATGACGCCGCCGTGCTGATCGAGCTGGCCCAGGAGGAATCCGACGCCGACACCCTGGCAGAGGCCGAGCGTGAACTGGCCAAGCTGGCCACCGACATCCAGGGCCTCGAGGTGCGCACGCTGCTGAACGGCGAGTACGACGAGCGGGACGCCGTGGTCACCATCCGTTCCGAGGCCGGGGGAGTGGACGCCGCCGACTTCGCCGAGATGCTGCTGCGGATGTACCTGCGCTGGTCCGAGCGGCACGGCTACTCGGCCGAGGTCTATGACACCTCCTACGCCGAGGAGGCGGGCATCAAGTCGGCGACCTTCACCGTCAAGGCCCCGTTCGCCTACGGCACGTTGAGCGTCGAGCAGGGCACCCACCGGCTGGTCCGGATCAGCCCGTTCGACAACCAGGGCCGGCGCCAGACGTCCTTCGCCGGGGTCGAGGTGCTCCCGGTGACCGAAGAGGCCGACCACATCGACATTCCCGAGGCCGACATCCGGGTGGACGTGTTTCGCAGTTCGGGGCCCGGTGGGCAGAGCGTCAACACCACCGACTCGGCCGTCCGGCTCACCCACCTGCCGACCGGCATCGTGGTGAGCTGCCAGAACGAGAAGAGCCAGTTGCAGAACAAGGTGGCCGCGATGAAGGTGCTGCAGTCGCGGCTGCTCGAGAAGGCGCGCCGCGACCGCGAAGCCGAGCTGAACGCGCTGAAGAGCGACGGTGGCAATTCGTGGGGGTCGCAGATGCGCTCCTACGTGCTGCACCCCTACCAGATGGTCAAGGACCTGCGCACCGAGTACGAGGTGGGCAGCCCGGACGCCGTGTTCGACGGCGACCTTGACGGCTTCATCGACGCCGGCATCCGGTGGCGCCGCCAGCAGGGCGAGCGCTGATCGCGACCTGGGCCCGGCGGGCCGGGGGAGTCCCGACCCAGGCCAGGACGGGCGTGGCGCACCGGCAGCCAGGCGCCCCTCACCTAGACTCCACAGTGGTCGGCTGAGCTTTTCTCAGGAACCTCCCCCATCGCCGTCACCGGCCGGAGTGCACAACGTGATCACGTTCGAAGACGTCACCAAGATCTACGACGGGCAGCGCCGCGCCGCCCTGTCCGATGTGAATGTCACCATCGACAAGGGCGAGTTCGTCTTCCTGGTGGGAAGTTCGGGCTCGGGCAAGTCGACCTTCATCAGGCTCGTGCTGCGCGAGTACCGGGTCACCAAGGGCCGGATCTTCATCGCCGGCAAGGACCTCAGCCGCCTGCACAGCTGGAACGTGCCGAGCCTGCGCCGCAAGATCGGGGTGGTGTTCCAGGACTTCCGGCTGCTGCCCGGCAAGACGGTCGCCGAGAACGTCGCCTTCGCGCTTCAGGTGATCGGCAAGCCCCAGTCGCAGATCAAGCGGCTGGTGCCAGAGACGCTCGAGCTGGTGGGGCTGGCCGGCAAGGAGAACCGGCCGACCGAGGAGCTGTCAGGTGGCGAACAGCAGCGGGTGGCGATCGCCCGCGCATTCGTGAACCGTCCCGCCATCCTGCTGGCCGACGAGCCGACCGGCAATCTCGACCCGACGACGTCCATCGGCATCATGAAGCTGCTGGACCAGATCAACCGCACCGGCACCACCGTGGTGATGGCGACCCACGATTCGGCGATCGTGGACCAGATGCGCAAGCGGGTCATCGAACTGGTGGACGGCGAACTCGTCCGCGACCAGAGCAAGGGCGTGTACGGCTACCAGTGAGCGTGATGCGAATGCCCCACTCCCGTTTGTCGATAGCAGTCGAAGGAGCCCGCCATGCGGCACACCCTGCGTGAGGCCTGGTCAGGCCTGCGCCGAAACCTGTCCATGACCCTGGCGGTGATCGTCACCATGTGGGTCTCGCTCACCCTGTTCGGCGGCGGCCTGCTGGGGGCCCAGCAGGTCGAGCTGGCGAAGGGGCGCTGGTACGACAAGATCGAGATCAGCGTCTTCCTGTGCGTCAAGGACTCCAAGGGCAGCAACTGCGAACCCGGCCAGGACGCCACCCAGGCCCAGAAGGACACCATTCGCAACACCCTGGAGAGCAACCCCGAGGTGCAGACGGTGTTCTACGACAGCAAGGAGGACACCTGGGCCGACTTCCAGCGTGTCTACAAGGATTCCCCGGTGCTGGCCGACATGAACGCCGACCTGATGCAGGACTCCTTCCGGATCAAGTTGAAGGATCCCGAGCAGTACCAGGGTGTGGTCTCGGCGGTCGCGGGGCTGCCCGGCGTCCAGGCGGTCCAGGATCTGCGGCAATACCTCAATCCGCTGTTCGAATGGCTCAACGTGGCCAAGTGGACGACGATCGGGCTGAGCCTGTTACTGCTTCTCGCAGCCGCGTTGCAGATCGCGACGACAATCCGGATGGCGGCCTTCTCGAGACGTCGAGAGTTGGGAATCATGCGTTTGGTGGGCGCCTCGAATTGGTACATCATGCTGCCATTCTTGATTGAATCTCTCGTTGCCGCCTTGATCGGCGCGATTCTTGCCTGCGGATCCCTCGCTGCGGTGCAGAAGTTCCTGATTATCGATAGGGCTCAACCCTCACTTAAGAGTGTCGAGTGGATTGGCTGGCCGCACGTCGGTTTGGCAATGCTCGGCGTTGTCGCCGTTGGAGTCGTGCTTTCCATCGTCCCCACGGTGATCGCCACACGAAAGTACTTGAGGGTCTAGCTGTACCGTCACGAGAGGCCCTCATCCGACCTGATTGGGGCCTCATCGTGACCCAGGTGCCTTCCCCCACCTGCCACACCAACGAGCCATCGAGCCCGGCCGTGCAGCGGCTGCTGCGCCCGCTGATCGCCGCCCTGGCGCTCAGCCTGACCGTCAGCCTCGGCAGCCCCGCGACCGCCGACGACCTCAAGGACAGGCGCAAGGACGTCCGCAAGGCCATCGTGTCGTCCAAGTCGGACGTCTCGGAGTCCAAGGCCGAGGTGTCCACGGCCATCGCCAACCTGGCGAAGGCGCAGGCCGCCCTGGCCAAGGCGCAGCGCAATCTGGACGCCGCCGACGATGCGGTCGCCGAGGCGAAGGCGCTGGACGCCGAGATCGGACGCCGGCTCGACGAGGCCAGGCGCAAGCTGGCCGCAGCCAAGAAGGCGGTCGCCAAGGCCAAGGCCGAGGTGGAGGCCCAGTTGCGGCTGATGGGCCAGGCGGCCCGGGAGTCCTACCAGCAGCAGACCGACCTGGTCGGGCTGACCGTGGTCTTCGACTCCGCAGACACCGGCGATCTGTCCCAGCGCATCCAGTGGTCGACGACGATCTTCGACGCGACCAGCGCCCAGATGGCCCGGCTGCGCACCCTGCAGGCCAAGCTGGAGGCCGCCGAGAAGGCTCAGGCCGCCATCGAGAAGCAGATCGCGGCCGACAAGGCCGAGGCCGAGGCCAACCTCGCCCAGATGAAGGTGCTGCAGGTCAAGGCCGCCCAGGCCCGCAACGTGGTCGCCTCCAGTGTCGAGAAGCTCGCGAAGGCACGCAAGGCGGCCGAATCCGACCTGCGCGCCGAACGCGCCGAGTACAACCGGCTGCAGGCCCAGGAGGCCTCCATCAGCGCCCAGATCCGGCGCCGGGCCGAGATCGCCCGCAAGAAGGCGGCGGCGGCCGAGGCGAAGCGCCGGGCAGCGGCCAAGAAGGCGGGCAAGAAGTACACCCCGTCGCCCTCCAACTCAGGCGTGTCCGCCAAGGGCTTCATCCGTCCGATCAACGCCTCTCCGGGCTCTCCGTTCGGGCTGCGCTTCCACCCGATCCTGCACGTGTGGCGGATGCATCGGGGCCAGGACTTCGGCGCGGCCTGCGGCACGCCCATCCGGGCGGCGGCCAGCGGCCGGGTCGCGAGCGCCGGCTGGAACGGTGGCTTCGGCAACTACGTCGTGATCGATCACGGCTTCATCCGGGGCAAGTACGTCTCCACCGGGTACGCACACCAGCGCACGATGGTCGTCCATGCCGGCCAGCGAGTGAAGCAGGGCCAGCTGATCGGCTACGTCGGCACCACGGGTCTCTCGACCGGCTGCCATCTGCACCTGCAGGTCTACGTCAACGGCGGCGTGGTCAACCCGATGAACTGGGTGCCCTGATCGGCCGGGCTCCCTTGGTAGTCTGATCAGCCGACCGGTCGATCGACTACCGAGGGAGTGTGACGATGCCACGTGAGAAGGGGCGGGTCATGGTCGCCCAGAACCGTCGGGCCCGTCACGACTACGAACTGGGTGAGCACTTCGAGGCCGGCATCGTGCTGACCGGCACCGAGGTCAAGTCGCTGCGCTCGGGCCGGGCGTCACTGGCGGATGCCTTCGCCACCGTCGACGACGGCGAGGTGTGGCTTCGCAACGCCCACATCCCCGAGTACGCGTTCGGCACCTGGACCAACCATGCGACCCGCCGCAACCGCAAGCTGTTGCTGCACCGGCGGGAGATCGAGAAGCTCGACCGGGCCACGAACGCGTCCGGTCGTACGATCGTGCCGCTGGCCCTCTACTTCTCCGACGGCTACGCCAAGGTCGAGTTGGCCGTCGGCACCGGTAAGAAGGCGTGGGACAAGCGCCAGTCGATCGCCGCCCGTGAGGCCGACCGGGACGCCCAGCGCGAACTGGCTGCGAGGAATCGGGGCGTCTGATGGGTGGCGGCCGGCGCTGGTGGTCCCTGCCTGCCCTGGCCGTCCTCACGTTCATCCTGCTGGCGGTGCCGGCTGCGCCCGGTATCGCGGCGGCCGAGGACCGCGTGGAGAGCCTCGTGGTCGACTACGTCGTCGGCGAGGACGGCACGGTCACGGTCATGGAGACGATCGTGCTCCGCTTCAGCGCTTCCTCGACCCGGCACGGACTGGACCGCTGGCTGCTGACGCGGCGTCCCTACGACGAGGCGACCGACCAGCTGTATCAGATCAGCGACCCGGTGGTGACCAGCCCCAGCGGGGCGCCCACCCACGTGCAGATCGACCGCGACCAGGGCACCGGCCGCGAACGCTGGATGCGGGTCCGGATCGACCCTGGCAAGGTCATCGACGAGCCGTCGGTCGGTTACCGGCTCAGCTACACGATCAAGGGTGCGCTGGCCGAGGACGCCGCCGGCTACGGGTTCAGTTGGGATGTCACCGGCAGCCGCTTCAAGCAGGTGAGGGACGCCGAGGTCACCCTCGAGGTGCCCGGTCGGGCTCGTGACCCCGCCTGCTACAGCGGCCAGCAGACCTCGTCGAACCGCTGCTCGACGGCCGCCGCCAAGAACGACGGCCCGACCCGATTCCGCGCCTCCGACCTGGCGGCCGGGCAATCCCTCACCGTGTCGGTGCGGCTGCAGCCGGGTGCGGTCGACGGGGGCGGTCCGGTCCGGGTCGAGAGCGCCCAGCGGGCCGAGCGTAGGCAGGGCCTGATCACCCTGGCGGTGTCGGCCGCACTTGGAGCGCTGGTGCCGCTGGCCGGCTGGTGGTTCTACCGCCTGAACGGACGCGACCGCCGGTTCACCGCTCTGCCGCAGGGAGAGCTGCCGCCCGAGGGCAAGGACGCCGGCGAGGCACCGGCCGCCGCCGTGCCGGTCGGCGTCCGCACCACCCCGCCGGAACTCAGCCTCGCCGAGGCGGGCCTGTTGCTCACCGGTCAGCCCGATGTGCGGCAGACCGCGGCGACGCTGATCGGCCTGGCTGTCGATGGCGCCGTGAAGCTGCGCGGCGGTGCGCGGCCCGAGGTACGGCTGGTGGACGCCCGTCGCGCCCGCGACCGTCCGTCGGCGGTGCTGCTGGAGGACCTGTTCGACAGCGGCGAGACCATCGTCGACCCGAGCGCGAACGGCGTCCTGGCGGAGGGGCACGAACGGATCAGCGGGTGGGCCGCCGGCCGGGCCGCCGAGCAGGAGTGGTTCGTCCGCAGATGGACGGGCCGCGGCCCGGGCGCCGCGATCATCGCCGTCCTCGGGCTGGCTTACGTCGTGTACCTGCTCGTCGGCGCCTCCAGCCTGTACGCGCTGCCGCTGTTGGTGTCGCTGGTGGTCACCGGCTGGATCCTGCAGCGCAAACTGCGTCACGGGGCGCGGACCGGGCGTGGGCGGGCGCTGACCGACCGGGTCGAGAGTTTCCGGAACTGGCTGGCCGGCGTGGACGCCGACGAGCTGGTCGTCGAGGCGGGCGACGACGTGTTCTCGCGGCTGCTGCCGTGGGCGGTGTTGTTCGATCTGACCGAGCGTTGGACGCGGGTGTGCGCCGAGCTGGTGGCGTCGGGGCAGCTGAGCGGGGCGCCCCCGGCCTGGTACGGCGGCACTGCCTGGAGCCTGTCCAGCGTTCCCGCAGAGATCGCCGCCCTGACCGCCGACATCACCGCCGCGATGACCGCCCCGGACTTCTCCGGCGGTGCGGGCTCCGCCGGCCACGGTGCCCGACCGGAACGCTCGGGGACACGTTCGGCCTAGTCAGGCACCATTGGCGCCGCGTGCGACGGATACAGCGTCAGCACAGTTTCTAGTTACTGAGACCAATATTTTGCTTTTGGCCCCGGTCGTGCCTATTGTGGTGGACAACTCCTGGCGAGGAACGAATCCCGAACTCCCCGGAGCCGGCTTCACCGGCCGGTGAACCAAGCCCCCGCGGCTACCCGCGGACGAGGCTGCTATTCCACTCGAAGATGCGCTCCCAAGGGAGAGTTATGTCCACACCCATCATCACCAACGACTTCGCCCCGGTCGACGGTCTCGCACCAGAGGCCCGTCGAGCCCGGACGAAGAACCCGTACACGCCCGTCATGGTCGCCGTGTCCATCGCGGCCACGCTGGGCATCATCGCCTACGCCTGGTTCCTGCTGAACCCGGACAACCGCGGCGACATCCTGCCCTGGGCGATGGTCATCGTCGCCGAGGTCATCCTCATCTTCCACGCACTGATGGCGATGTGGGCCATCCTGGCGGGCCACAAGGACCCGCGGACGTTCGCCTTCCACGATGCGCAGCGCACCCTCTACGACCCCGCGGTCAACGAGGAACTGACGGTCACCTACGACCCCACCCAGTGGCCGCTGCACCTGGACGGCGAGCAGGCGACGGTCGACATCCTGATCACCGTCTACGGCGAGCCGATCGACGTGATCCGGCGCACCGCCGAGGCCGCCAAGGCCGTCCGCGGGGCGCACAACACCTGGATCCTCGACGACGGGAAGTCCGACGAGGTCCGCGACATGGCCGCCGGCCTGCAGATCGGCTACATCCGCCGGCTCACCAATCACGGCGCCAAGGCGGGCAACGTCAACAACGCTCTCACCGTGGCCAAGGGTGACTACTTCGTCATCCTGGACGCCGACTTCGTGCCGCGTCCGGAGTTCCTCGAGGAGACCCTGCCGTTCATGGTCGACTCCAACGTCGCGTTCGTGCAGACGCCGCAGACCTACGGCAACATGCACAACATCATCTCCCGGGGCGCCGGCTACATGCAGTCGATGTTCTACCGGTTCATCCAGCCCGGCCGGACCGAGTTCAACGCGGCGTTCTGCGTCGGCACCAACGTGATGTTCCGCCGGGCGGCCGTGCTCGACATCGGCGGCATGTACACCCAGTCGAAGTCCGAGGACGTGTGGACCTCGCTGATGCTGCACGAGCGGGGTTGGAAGTCGATCTACATCGCGAAGACGCTGGCGGTGGGTGACGCGCCCGACACGATCGAGGCCTACACCAAGCAGCAGCTGCGCTGGGCGACCGGCGGCTTCGAGATCCTGTTCACGCACAACCCGTTCAACCCCAAGCGCAAGCTCACGCTCGACCAGCGCTTCATGTACTTCGTCACCGCGACTTTCTACCTGACCGGCATCGCACCCGGCATCCTGCTGTTCGTGCCGGCCCTGGAGGTCTTCTTCGACCTGCACCCGGTGAACCTTCAGGTCGATGTGCTCACCTGGTTCATGTTCTATGCGGGCTTCTACATCCTGCAGATCCTGCTGGCGGCGCTCACTCTGGGCACCTTCCGCTGGGAGGTGCTGCTGCTGGCCGCCAACTCGTTCCCGATCTACATCCAGGCGTTCCGCAACGCGTTCGTCGGGGTGGACACCAAGTGGCACGTGACCGGCACGACCAAGAAGTCCTCCGCGTTCAACTTCATGATCCCGCAGGTGCTGACCTTCGTCTTCCTGCTGGGCACGTCGATCGTGTCGATCTGGCGAGACGTCAACCTCGGCCAGCTCAACGTCGCGACCTTCTGGAGCGTCGTCAACACGCTGGCGATCGGCGCCTTCATCGGCGTCGGCTTCCACGAGGCCCGCGAGGTGCAGGGCATCGCCGACCCGACCGATGTCGACCTGGAGGACGCCGTGCTCACCGACGGTACCCCGACGACGCTGGGCCGCGACGAGATCGCCAAGGCCCGGCACAAGGTGGAACTGCTGGCGACGGCCCCGGCCGAGGTGGCGTCCGACCTGCTGGAGTCTTCTCCGGCGGAACTCGCCGCAGCCCCCGTGGCCACGAGTCCGGCCGACCATTCCCCCGAGCGTGCGGTCCAGACCGCAGGCATCAACTGACCACCCACCCCAACCCGATCACCAGAAAGTTCTGAGGCAAGCAATCATGACCTGGATCAATCGACTCAAACTGTGGGGCGGCATCCTGGGCATCGCCGCACTCGTCTTCGCGCTCACCGTGCTGTTCAACCAGCGCCAGTCCCAGGTGGCCAGCACCAGCGCGTCCGTCGAAGCGCCGACCTCGATCATCGGCTCCTCCTACGGCGGCGTCGTGACAGACGTCTACGTCAAGCAGGGCGACACCGTCCGGGCGGGCCAAGAGCTGTTCACCCTGACCAGCGTCCAGCTGCAGCAGGACGTGGGCAACGGCCTGAAGCCGTCGTCGACCGAGGCCTACGACATCGACACCAAGAACGGCACCATCACCTACAAGGCGGTCGCCGACGGCTACGTCGCCTCCATCGAGGCGGTCAACGGCAGCTACCTGAACAGCGGCTCGGAGATGGCTGTGGTGGTCTCCGACGGCCAGCGCACCGTGTCCGCCCAGTTCGAACTGGAGCCGACCGACTACGGACGGGTGGAGATCGGCGCGCCCGCCCGGATCGTGCTGCCCAACAACCAGCTGCTGGTGGGCACCGTCGCCGGCGTGGACGTCAAGACCGACGACCAGGGCACGGCCATCACCTACGTCAGCGTCGAGAGCTCGTCGCTGACGGACGCCTCGCTCAGCACCCTGACCCGGCTCGACACGCCGGTGACGGTGATCATGGACCTGCGCGACGACGGCTGGCTCGCCGGGCCGTCGGAGGCCATGCTCGCCTTCTTCACCAAGATCGGACTGAGGTGATCGCCATCGATACCACCAGAAGGACCTTCCTCAGCGCCGTCGCGGGCGGCCTGATCACGACCCTGGTGGCCTGCTCGTCGCCGTCCCCGACGGCGACGAGCGGGGCCACCGCCCCGCAGACCGAGGCGGCCGGGACGTCCGCCACCGTGCTCGGCACCGACGAGGTGGCGCCCCTGGTGTCCGACATCGTCCAGGCCGCCGGCAAGGACCTCAAGCCCGAACGGCTGGGCGAGGGACTCATCCCGCCCACCAACAAGTGGTTCTCGGGGCTGGTCTTCGGCGACACCGCCCAGCCGGTGTTCCCGCTGCCGTTGAGCTTCGGGGTCGACGGCAAGGGGTTTTCGTTCGGGCTGCCCACCGTCACCACCACGGCCAAGACGATCATGGGCGGGTACGCCCCGATCATCAGCGTCGGCACCGGCTCGCAAACGACCTGGTCGGTGACCGGCTACGACGAACTGTCGGTCACGCTGACCGGTACGTCGGGCGGCACGACGGTCGGCACGGTGACGATCGCGGAGGGTTCGCCCTTCGTCACGTTCACCGCGGCGGCCGGCACGACGCTCACCACGAACCTGCCGTTCGCCGCCCACGGCGACGCCTGGTCGGTTCAGGGCGGTGCCGCCGAGTACGGCCTGGTCACCGGCGGTGAGGTGTCGGGCACCTCGGTGAAGCTGGCCGAGGGGCAGACCGCCACCTGGTTCCCCGTCCCCGACGGGGGCAGCCTGGACGCCGTGGCGGCCCTGGCCGCCGACCCGCTGAAGGCGACGTCGGCGTCCTACGAGGTGGCCGACAAGGTCACCACCACCCTGCGCTACGACACGGTCAAGGGTGGCTCGACGGCGTTCGCGGCGATGCCGCACCAGGCCGGCACCCTGCAGGGCGCGGGGGAGGCGCTGGGTACCTACGCCAGTTCGTACGGCACCCTGACCCTCTACGCCGGCAACGAGCTGACCTGGACCGACCCGACCTACACGGCCCGAACCGGCCTCGACCTGTCCGGGTTGAGCGCGGACGAGAAGTCCGAGCTGGCCGACTCGATCAAGACCGATGTCGCTGCGCTGGGCGCGTACCCGGCCGACACCTACTTCGGTGGCAAGGCGCTCTACCGTGACGCCCAGCTGTGGCAGATCGCACGGCAGGTGGGCGCGGACGCCGAGGCCGACAAGCTGAAGGAACGGGTCACCACCCAGTTGCTGCAGTGGGCCGAGCCAAAGGGTTGTGACACCCGCGCCGCGTTCTGCTTCTTCTACGACACCACCAACTCCGGCATCGTCGGCAACACGCCGTCGTTCGGCTCCGACGAGTACAACGACCACCACTTCCACTACGGCTACTTCCTGTACGCCGCGGGGGTGCTGGCCGCCGACGATCCCGAGCTGGCCACCAAGCTGGCGCCGGTGATGAACCTGCTGGCCGCCGACATCGCCACATCGCCGAGCAACGAATACTTCGGGTCCCGGCGCAACTTCGACAGCTACGCGTCGCATTCGTGGGCCTCGGGCACCTCGCCCTTCGCCGACGGAAACAACCAGGAGTCGGCCTCCGAGGCGGTCACCGCCTACGCCGGGCTGACCCTGTGGGCGCGGGCGTCCGGGAACAAGAACCTGGAGGTCGAGGCGCGGTGGATGCAGTCCCTGGAGTCGTCCGCGGCGCGGGCCTACTGGACCGACTTCGACCTGTCCGACCCGGTCTACTCCGGGTTCGGCCACAAGGTGTTGCCGCTGAACTTCGGCGGCAAGCGCGACTACGCCACCTGGTTCTCGGCCGAGCCGGCCGCGGCCCTGGCGATCCTGCTGATCCCGGTCAGCCCGTCCTCGGACCAGCTGAAGACCGACGCCGAACGGATCAACGCCAACGTCACCGAGGGCATCGGCAGCAAGGGCTTCGACCAGCAGTACGGGGACTACATCCTGATGTACTCCGCGCTGGCCGGTGAGGACGCCCGGGTGAAGGCCCTGGACGCCCTGCGCGGCTTCGACCGCAAGCTGATCGACGACGGCAACACCTACAGCTACACGCTGGCCTGGCTGCTCAGCCTGAAGTCCTGAGCACAGGCCGCTGGTCGAGTGTGGCCGGACCCCTGGGTCCAGCCGCGCTCGACCGGCGAGCCCTCACCACGTCACCGTGAGTTGTCCCAGCAGGGCATCGACCGGCTCGGCATCACCCTCGACGGTGAAGTGCCGGCCACGGTTCCACAAGCCGGTGTAGAGGGCGCGGGCGCTGCCCGTCACGACGGTGTCGGCGTCCGGATCGCTGCCGGTGGTGGCCGAGTACCCCTGCGGCCCGAGGCTGATCGTCCAGTTGCCCAGGCCGTCATCGGTGCGCACCGCGACCTGCCGCTCCTCGTGGTGGGTCGGGTTGTACGTGCGACGCGGCGCGAAGCCCAGCAGCAGTTCGTCGATCCCGTCCCTGGCCAGGGCGGGGGTGAACCACACCTCGTCCGGACGCGGTGGCCGGCCCAGCCGGGCGGCCATCGCGTCGACACCGTGGATGGTCGTCTCGTGGCACTGCCGGCGCGCCCAGCCCTGGCGGGGTGGGGGAGCGTCCAGCAGGAAGAACGGCACCTCGAGGTCCTCCGGCGCCCCAGCGAGGGCGTTGAGCAGCCCCACCATGCCGTCGTCCAACCACTCCAGCAGGTCGGGCGCCGCCTCTGCCTCGGCCTCAGCCTCCGGGCCGGGATGCTCCAGCATGCCGGTCATCAGCGCCGCCGTCGCCCAGCGGTGCACGATGCCCTGGTGGGTGACGAGGTCGCGGACCGTCCAGCCCGGGCAGGTCGGCACCATGGCGTCCAACCCGGCACTGGTGGCGTTCCCGCGGATGACCGCGGTCGCGTTGCCGATTCCCTCGCCCAGGTCGGCGAACTCGAGCGTGTTGGGCATGGCCCAACCGTAGTGAGTCCCGGCGCACCCTGAGGTGCCGTTCGGGGGACGGGCAGGGCGCCGCCCGATTGGCTGCCCGCGGGGCCGCGAGAAGGCTGTGCCCATGACCAACGATTTCTTCGCCCCCGTGGACCACGTGTCCGCCGCCGACCGGCTTCAGGCCGAACAAAAGCTCCGGGACGCGCACCAGCGGGGTCTGCTGGGCGCCGACGAGTTCGAGGCCCGGATGTCGGCGGTGATCATGGCCGAGCGGCTGCCCGAACTGACCGCAGCGGTCGAGGGCCAGGCGCCGATGCCACCGGCGGGGTCCTGGCAGGGGTACCGGACGCCGTCCGAGCCGGTCAACGCCGCTCTCGTCGCTCCGGCGTCCCGATCGGCACGGGGGAGCACCACGATGGCGGTGGCGGCCCACCTGTCGCCGCTGCTCACCTGGCTGTTGGGGCCGCTGGTGATCTGGGCGGTGAGCCCGGTCGGGTCGCCGGCCCGGCGCGAGGCCGCGAAGGCGTTCAACTGGCAGCTGGTGGCGTCCGCGATCGGTCTGGCGGCGTCCATGATCGGCTGGATCCTGCCCGGCGACGCCAACCCGGTGGCGCGGATCTGGATGGTCATCTGGCTGGTGCTGACCGTCATCGGGGCGGTGGCGGCCGCGAAGGGCCGTGACTGGAGCAACCCAGTGCGGCGCCTCGTCGGTTGGGAAGTTTTGTCCGAGCGTGGACGTTGATATACTGATGTGCTCGCCGATGTCCGGTTCGTCCGGGTCGGTGAGCGCGACACAACTCAACAGGGGGTGACTGGTTTCGACTCGGGACGGTAGTCCCAGGAGAAGCGGGCCGAGGATGCAGGACATCTCGTTAACGATTCTGCACAACCAATAACTGCCGACAACAATCGCGCAGACTTCGCTCTCGCTGCCTGAGCAGTGACCGAAGGGTCAGCCCGGACGTAGCCTTCCGTCCGGTTCCTGGCCTCGTTTAGAAGGCTTGCTGAGCCGCCTGGGTTCCAGGGGCGGCTCGGGACTTCACTGGAACTGGGCTCGGCTACCACGGGTTGACACGAGGGTAGGAGCCGAGAAAACCGACTGGTCAACTGCGCCCGGAGAAGTCCTGGTTCACCTTCTGAGGACGGGGGTTCGACTCCCCCCACCTCCACCCTGTGATGCCCACCCCGACCGGGGTGGGCATCGTTGCATCCGGACCCCGCCCGGTCTGGGGGCGTTCCTGCGGCCCGGTGGCGGGCCCCGGGTGGACGTCGCTCGGAACTCGCAGCCGCTTTCGTGCCGAGGGGCGTCGCGGGGTCCTGTCGTTCTCTGCAACACCGACTGCTTTCAGGAACCGTGACTGTTCTCGTGTTGTGACCCGAAAGTAGTGGGCGTTCCTGCGACTACTGGGCGTTGCTGAGAACGGCCGGCCTCCGGGCCAGCGGCGGGCCGGCCCAAGCGGGCAGCCCTTCCGGACGGAGTGGTTGGTGCAGGGGAGACGGTTCGGGTCCGAAAGCGGACCGGAAGAACCGTCCTGTCCATCCGGAGGGGGTCCCGCCGGCCACCCCCTTGGGCGCTGCGGGCCGTCCGGCCTCGGTGGCATGCTTGGGCTGGTGAGAGGGCGAGAACGATGAACGTCGATGCCACGCCCGGCGTGCTGCTGGTGGCGAGCACCGAACTCAGCGACGGCGTGTTCGACCAGAGCGTCGTGCTGGTCCTGGACGCCGACGACTCCGGCTCCCTCGGGGTGGTGCTCAACCGCGAGGCGACCATCGACCTGCGCGGCGCGTTGCCTACCTGGGCGCCGCTGGTGAGCGAGCCGCAGGTGCTGTTCGAAGGCGGCCCGGTGTCCCAGGAGGGTGCCATCTGCCTCGCGTCGCCGCAGCGTCCGGACGAGGAACCGCCGGGCTGGCGGTCCCTGTTCGACGCGGTCGGGCTGTTGCACCTGGACACCCCGGTCGAGATCGCCGAGGGCGCCTACCGGGACCTGCGGATCTTCGCCGGGTACGCGGGCTGGGCGCCGGGCCAGCTCGAGCACGAACTCGAGCAGGGCTGGTGGCACGTCGTCCGGGCCACCTACGCCGACGTCTACGATCGCGATCCGGACACGCTGTGGCGGCGCGTGCTGCGGCGTCAGGGGGGCGACCTGGCCCTGCTGGCGAGTTGGACGGCCACCCCCGAGCGCAACTGACCCCAACGGCAGCCCCGCCCGAGCGCCCTGAGCGCCGGGCGGGTGCATCGTTGCTGCAACCCTGCTGCCGGGGTGCGTGCCCGGACTAGCCTCAGGGCGTCCAACCAGCAGCCGCGAGGGAGGCGCCGCCATGACAGAGTCGTCAGACTTCAGCCGAGGCCAGGTGCGGGCCAACGGCCTCACCTTCGAGTACGTGGAGGCCGGGGAGGGGCCCCTGACCCTGTGCATGCACGGCTTCCCCGACACCCCGTTCACCTATCGACACCTGCTACGGGAGCTGGCGGACGCCGGCTTCCACGCGGTCGCCCCGTTCGGGCGCGGGTTCGCGGCGACCCAACTGCCGCCCCTGCGGCACCACGTGCACACCAGTGTGATGGTGGCCGATCAGATCGCGCTCGCCCAGGCCCTCGGAGGGGGTCCGGACGCCGTGCTGCTGGCCCAAGAGTGAGGTGCCGTGGGGGCCTGGGGAGCGCTGGGTCGCGCCCCCGAACTGTGGGGCAGGGCGGTCATCATGAGCATTCCGCCGTTCGACATCTTCGGAGAGAACCTCTGGCACCTATTCGCAGATCAAGAAGAGCTTCTACTTCTGGTACTTCCAGATGCAGCAGGTCATCCAGAGTTGGCCGAGTTGCTGATGGTGGTTACCGATGCCGACGGCATCGTCCTGTGGCGGGCGGGCAGCCGGGTTGTCCGCCGGCGCGCCGACGGGGTCGGCTTCTCCGATGGCGCGCTGTGGACCGAACAGGTCGTCGGCACCAACGCCATCGGCACCGCCCTCGTCGAGGAGGCTCCGGTTCAACTGTTCTCGGCCGAGCACTACGCGCGCACCCTGCACAGCTGGACGTGCACCGCCGATCCCGTGCACGACCCCCGCACCGGGGAGCTGCTCGGCGTTGTGAACCTGAGCGGCGATGCCCGCACCGCGCACCCCCAGACCGTTGCCCTGGTGCGTACGGCGGTCCGGC
This sequence comes from Micropruina sonneratiae, assembly GCF_025972045.1. Classification (GTDB taxonomy): domain Bacteria; phylum Actinomycetota; class Actinomycetes; order Propionibacteriales; family Propionibacteriaceae; genus Micropruina; species Micropruina sonneratiae. The sequence goes on from NZ_JAPDHX010000002.1 coordinate 27,820, forward strand.
TCGCACAGGCCGACCTGTGGCGGCAGCGGGAGGTGTCGTTGGCCGGCCTGCGAGCGCAATCGGGCCTTGCTCTCGACGCTGCGGGGCGCGGCGGTGCTGATCGACGTCGACGGGTGGGTGGCCGCCACTCAGGGCATCGCGCTGCAGGGCAGGCTGGCGGTGCCCGGCGACGGCGTCCCGATGGTCGTGCCGGGGCTGGGCGCCTGCACCGCCGAGCCGGTGCAGGGCGGTTATCTGCTGCGCAGCCGTGGGCGAATGGGGTCAGCGCCGGCCAGCTGTCGCAGGCCCGGTTCGGCGACGACCAGCACCACGTGAGCGTGCGGGCGGAGATCTCGCGGCTGCGGCGCAGCCTGGGTGGCGTGCTGCTCGCCCGCCCCGATCGGATCGCACCCAACGTCACGATCGAACCAACCCCGCCGGCCGAGGTGTTGCGGCGCCGCGGGAACACCCGCTGACACTCGGACGCCGCCGCTGCACGCTCGACGTCCACGCCGACGCGGCGGCGGCGACTACACTCGCTGGCATTCCACAACCGAGCACCGCGGACGGGGGGATGCAGTGTCGGAGGGCACGCAGCGCTTGCAACGCGTCCTGGTGGTCGACGACGACGTCGCGCTGTCGGAGATGCTGCAGCTCGTGCTGCGCGCCGACGGGTTCGACGCCGCCTGGTGCAGTTCCGGCGACCGGGCCTTCCAGACCTTCGAGAAGTACCGTCCCGACCTGGTGCTGCTCGACCTGATGCTGCCGGGCCGCGACGGGGTGGACGTCTGCCGCGACATCCGTGCGGTCTCGGGCGTCCCGATCGTGATGCTCACCGCGAAGTCCGACACCCGCAACGTGGTCGAGGGGCTCGAGGCCGGCGCCGACGACTATGTGGCCAAGCCGTTCAAGGTCAAGGAACTGCTCGCCCGCATCCGCACCCGGCTGCGCCGGCACGTGCCGACCGAGAACTCCGGCCTGTTGAGCATCGGTGACCTGACCATCAACGTCCTGGAGCACACCGTACGCCGGGGCGCCGAGCTCATCGCGCTGACGCCGCTGGAGTTCGACCTGCTGCTGGCGCTGGCCAGGCGTCCGCGGCACGCGTTCAGCCGTGAACTGCTGCTCGAGGAGGTCTGGGGGTATCGGCACGCCTCGGACACCCGCCTGGTCAACGTCCATGTGCAGCGCCTGCGCAGCAAGATCGAACACGATCCCGAGCGCCCGGAGATTATCGTCACCGTGCGCGGCGTCGGCTATCGGGCCGGGGATCCCCGCGGGGAGTCATGAGTGACGAGGCGGCCGAGCGCACCGGCCGCACCCCCTGGTCGCGGTCGCTTCCGTTCCGGGTGGTCGTCACCACGCTCGTGGCCGCCCTCACGATTCTGGCGGCCACCGGCTGGTTCCTGATGGACCAGTCCTCCCGCGGCATCCTGGACGGCCGCAAGCAGGCGAGCCTGGCCGAGGCGTCCGTGGTGTTGGACGGGATGCAGCGCGAACTGCGCACCATCAACCAGCGCACCGCCTCGATCAACGAGCGACTGACCCAGCTCGCCCGGGACGCCGCCTACCGCGGGTCGGTCGGCAACCAGTACTACGTGGTGGTCGCCGGCCCGGTCTCCGACATCGGATCGGCGGGCCTGGACTACTCCAGCGTGCCCGAGTCGCTGCGGCTGGCCGTGCTCGGCCCGGACGGGGTGTACTCCACCCCCACCGAGATCCGCTTCGCCGACGCCAGGCAGGCGGTGCCCGGGTTGGCGATCGGGGCCGCGCTCACCGACACCGCCGGCATCCGCTACCCGGTGTACTTCCTGTTCACCCAGCAGCCTGAGGCGGAAACCCTGGCGGTGGTGCAGCGGGCAACCCTGGTCGCCGGGGCGATCGTGCTGGTCGGGCTGGTGGTGATGGTGTACCTGATCGCTCTGCAGGTGCTGCGGCCGATCCGTGCAGCGCGACTGGCCGCGGAGCGGTTGGCGGCGGGCCACCTGGACGACCGGATGGCCGTGGTCGGCACCGAGGACCTGGCCGGCCTGGCCCGGTCGATGAACCACATGGCCACCGAGCTGGACCGCAAGATCACCGAACTGGAGGATCTTTCGCTGGTGCAGCAGCAGTTCGTCTCCGACGTCTCCCACGAGCTGCGGACGCCGCTGACGACAGTCCGGATGGCCGCAGACGTCCTCTACCAGCACCGCGACACCTTCGAACCGTTGGCGGCCCGCAGCACCGAGCTGCTCTCGGAGGAGCTGGACCGGTTCGAGATGCTGCTCACCGACCTGCTCGAGATCAGCCGGTTCGACGCCGGCGCCGCCGAACTCAGCGTCGACGAGGTGGACCTCAGTCAGCTGGCGTCCGACGAGCTCGCCGCCCAACGCCGGCTTGCGCAGCGGTACGGCACCCCGCTCGTGTTGGACGCCCCCGAGCCCTGCCTGGCCGAGGTGGACGTCCGTCGCATCCAGCGCATCCTGCGCAATCTCATCACCAACGCCATCGAACACGGGGAGGGCCGCCCGGTCAGCGTGCACGTCCGCGCCGACGACGCCGCCGTCGCCGTCGCCGTTCGCGACCACGGGGTCGGGTTCAGCGCGGCCCAGGCCCACCAGGTGTTCAACCGCTTCTGGCGCGCCGACCCGGCCCGGCGTCGCACCGTCGGCGGCAGCGGGCTGGGGTTGTCGATCGCGCTGGGGGACGCCCGGCTGCACGGCGGCTGGCTGAATGCGTGGGGGCGTCCGGGCCAGGGGGCGCAATTCCGGCTCACCGTCCCCAAGCACTCCGGTGGCGGCTTCGTATCATCGCCATGGCCGGTGGTGCCCTCCGACGCCCGGGTGAACGCATGAGGCGGGTGCTCGTGCCGCTGCTGGCGCTGTTGGTGCTGGCCGGCTGCGTGACGGTCCCGACCAGCGGCCCGGTCGAGCGGCACAGCCCGGCTGTCCAGCCCGCCAACCCCGGCGTCGACATCGCGCCGGTCCCGCCGGCGCAGGGGGCGTCGCCCGGCCTGATCGTGGAGGGGTTCCTGCACGCGATGGCCACCTACCAGCCCGGCTACTCGGTCGCCCGGCAGTTCCTCACCCCGCAGGCCAGCGGCGAGTGGAATCCGGAGACCGGGGTGGAGGTGTATTCGGGGGGATACCCGCCGCAGGTCAGCGGGACGGGCGTGGTGCTGACCGCGCCGTTGATCGGCACGGTGGACACCCAGGGCAGTTTCACGCCGGCCAGCACCCAGTACCACCACGACTTCGGGCTCGTCAGGGACGCCGACGGGCAGTGGCGGATCTCCCGGCCGCCGGCCGGGCTGCTGATCTCGCAGTCGCTGTTCGCCAGCACCTGGGTGCGCTCCGACGTGTGCCTGTGGGACGACTCGGGTTCCTGGCTGGTGCCGGACCCCCGGTTCGTGCCCAGCGGCACGATCGGTCTGGTGCAGACCGTGCGCGCCATCCTGGCCGGTCCTTCGCGCGGGCTCGAGGAAGCCCTGCGCGCGGGGCCCGCAGCCGACGGCTCGATCGACGTGCCGAGCGTCGCCCTCGCGGCGGATGGCGCCGCCACCGTCGACCTGACCGGCGGCGTGGACCTCCTCGACGCCGAGGCGCGCCGGTCACTGGCCGCCGAGCTCGTCTGGTCGCTCACCTCTTTGGAGGGCGTCAGCGAGGTGCGCATCCGGGGCAACGGTGCGGTGTGGGAGCTGGGGACCGCGGGCGGTGTGCTGACCACCGCCGACTTCGGTGACGGCGCCCCTCAACCGGCAAGCACCGGCGAGGGGGTGTTCCTGATCCGGGACGGCTCGATGCAGCGGGCCAGCTGGGTCGACCCGTCCGCGGACCCTTTGTCGCTGGCCCAGTCGATCGGCGGGGCGAGCGCGATCGACGCCCGCTACGACGGCGGCAGTGTCGCTGTGATCACCGACCAGGGCACCCGGGTGCGCAGCGTCGGCGTCCGCGACGGGGTGGTGCGCTCCGAGATGTCCGGTTCGCGGCTGGCGGACGTCCGCTGGGACCGTCAGGGGGAGCTATGGGTGGTGCTCGATCGTGGGCGCGGCCAGCGGATGCGGATGGTCCGCGACGGCCAGGAGATCGCGGTGGACGCGGCCGGGCTCCCGGTGGGCACGATCCGCGCGTTCTCGCCCGCCCCGGACGGCGTCCGGGTGGCACTCGTGGTGGAGAACCAGGGTCGCAGCACGTTGGGCACCGCCGCCGTCGTGCGCAGCGCCGACGGCGTGCGGTTCGTCGGCTGGCGCGAGCTGACCGGGGCGACCTGGGCGCCGAGCGGCCAGCCCGCCCTGGACGTGGGGTGGGCCGGCCCGGCCGATCTGCTGGTGCTGCTCGGCGCCGGCGGGGGAGGCGGGGCGCCGCGCGTGGTGAGCGTGGACAGTGCCGGCGCGGTGGCCACCGACGTCGGTCCGAGCGATGCCGCCGGCGCGGCGCAACTGGCCGTGTCGGCGTCGGGCCGGGCGGTCCTGCGGGGGCCGGACGGCCAGACCTGGCGCTTCGTGGACGACTTCACCTGGGAGCCGTGGCTGCAGGACGTGGACGCCGTTTCACTGCCCTGAGTGCGGTCCGCCAGTGCTGGGCCTTGTGGACAACCTCCCACCGGGGGGCGCGGCGGGGCACAGTGGGACGATGGTCTGGAGCCGGCTGCTGGCGGCGACCGCCGATCTGGCCTGGGGCGGCAGTTGCTGCGGTTGCGGACGCCCCGGCCCGGTCACCTGCCCGTCGTGTGTGGAGACGATTCGCGCCGGTGTGCCGAGACGGGTGACGGGAGCCCCCGGTCAGCCGCCGACCTGGGCGCGGGGCGCCTACGCCGACGAGCTGAGGGCGACGATCCTGGCCTGCAAGGAACGCCAGGGTCTCGGCCTGGTGCCGCTGCTGGCCGAGCTGTGCCTGGGCAGCGCCGCCGCCGCACTGAACGACACCTGGCCGGGCGGTGCCGTGCTGCTGGTGCCGGTGCCCTCCAGCCGGCGGACGGTGGCCGAGCGGGGCTTCGACCTGACCGGGCAACTCGCCCGTCGGGTGGCCCGCGGGCTGCGTCCGCTGGGCCTGGAGGTCTCCGCCGGCCGGTTGCTTCGGCTGTCCGCCGGCCGTGACCAGGTGGGGCTGTCGGCGACCGACCGGACGGCCAACCGCGCACACAGCATGCGGGTGGTGCCGGGACCGCCCGGGGCGGTGCTGGTGCTGGACGACATCGTCACCTCGGGCGCAACCCTTGCCGAGGCGTCCCGGGTTCTGCGCGCGAACAGCCGGGAGGTGCTGGGCGCGGCTGTGGTGGCAGCGACGCCCCGCCGCCGTCCGCCGCACCCGCCCTGACGTCCCGGCCGGTCATCCCGGCGGGATTTCGAGTCGCGCGTTACTCGTGCGGCAGCCCTCGTCAGTCGTTGCGGCCCAGCCCCTCGTCATTCGTGCCGCCCAGCCCTCGTCATCCCGGCGGACGCCGGGATCTCAGCGGCCCTCCATGCGCCTCAGGCGCTCTGCTCGCCCGCGGCCTCCACGTCGAGGTGGATGACGCCGTAGTCGTAGGCCTTGCGCCGGTACACCACGCTCGGGGCGCCACTGTCGGCGTCCACGTAGAGGAAGAAGTCGTGGCCGACGAGCTCCATCTCGTCCAGGGCCTGGGCCAGGGTCAGCGGGGTCGCCTTGAACAGCTTCTCGCGGACCACCAGCGGGCCGTCACCGTGCACCTCGAGGCCGGCGATCTTGCGGATCTCGGGCCGGTCCTGCTCGGGTTGGGACGCGGGGGCCAGCGGGGGGGCGCCGAACTGCTGCCCGGCGCGCAGCCCGCGGTGCACCTTGCGCCGGTCGGCGGCACGTCGCAACTGCGACTTCAGCCGGTCCAGGGCGTGCTCGAAGGCGACCGTCTTCTCGTCGGCGTTGGCCTCGGCCCGAACCACCGGTCCGCGGCTGCGCAGGGTGATCTCGACGGTGGTGGCCTGGTCGGGTTGTCGCGCGTGCGGGTTGGCCGAGACCTGCACCTCGACGCGGATCACTCGGTCCTTGAGCTTCTCGATCCCGCTGAGCCGCTCGCTGACGCGGGCACGGAAGTCGTCGCTGATCTGGCAATGCCGGCCGGTGACGAGAACGTCCACTGCTACCTCCTGGAGATCGGGCCCTGCTCGCGCAGGGATTAGGGCAAAGGCGCCCGGCTCACCCGTGTCAGCGGGTGGAGCAGCCGAGGCGCCATGTGTCCAACCTACTGATGCAACCTGAGGTTTGCCAGAGAGACGCCTGTGAGCCCGGGGGCGAGTCGCAACACAGCTGTAACACCACGCAATCTGCGTGTAACCGGGCGTGAACGCCGGGGAAACACCGAACAGCGATTGTTCTGCCATGACACTACTTGAACTGAACTCGGGCGACACCGCCTGGATTCTCACGAGCGCCGCCCTGGTGCTCCTGATGACTCCCGGTCTCGCCTTCTTCTACGGGGGCATGGTCCGCGCCAAGGGCGTGTTGAACATGATGATGATGAGCTTCATCTCGATGGGCGTCATCGGTGTGCTGTGGGTGCTGTTCGGCTACTCCATGGCTTTCGGCAACTCTGTCGGCGGGCTCGGCATCATCGGCAACCCGTTCGAGTACGCGGGCCTGGAGTCTCTCCTGACCCTCGACCCTGAGGCGAGCTACCCGGCCCTGGCCTTCGTCGCCTTCCAGGCCTGTTTCGCCATCATCACCGTCGCCCTGGTCTCCGGCGCGATCGCCGACCGCGCCTCCTTCGGCGGCTGGACCTTGTTCGCCGTCCTGTGGGGCACCTTCGTCTACTTCCCGGCCGCCCACTGGGTGTTCGCCTTCAGCAATGACGACGGCTCGGTGGTCGGCGGCTGGATCGCCAACCAGGTGCAGGCGATCGACTTCGCCGGCGGCACCGCCATCCACATCAACGCCGGTACCGCCGCACTGGCCCTGGCGTTGGTCGTCGGCCCCCGCATCGGCTTCGGCACCAAGCCGATGCGTCCGCACAACATGACCCTCGTCATGCTGGGTGCGGCCCTGCTGTGGTTCGGCTGGTTCGGCTTCAACGCCGGCTCGGCCGTGGCCGCCAACGGCCTCGCCTCGCTCGCCTGGGTGAACACCCTGGCCGCCACGGCCGCCGCCATGCTCGGCTGGCTGGTCGTGGAGAAGCTGCGTGACGGGCATGCGACGTCGCTGGGCGCCGCGTCCGGCATCGTGGCGGGCCTGGTCGGCATCACACCCGCCGCGGGTGCGGTCAGCCCGCTGGGCGCCCTGCTGCTTGGCCTGCTGGCTGGTGTGGCCTGCGCCTACGCGGTCGGCCTGAAGTTCAAGTTCGGCTTCGACGACTCGCTCGATGTGGTGGGCGTGCACCTCGTCGGCGGCCTGGTCGGCACCCTGCTGATCGGCCTGCTTGCCGATCCCGCGACCTCCGGCGATCCGGCCGAGCCGGCTGTGGCCGGGCTCTTCTACGGCGGCGGGTTCGAACAGCTGTGGCGTCAGGCTGTCGGCGCCTTCTCGCTGATGATCTTCTCGTTCGTCATGAGCTACCTGATCGCTCTCATCGTGAAGCACACCGTCGGGTGGCGGATCTCCACCGCCGACGAACTGGGCGGCGTCGACCTCGCCGAGCACAGTGAGTCCGGTTACGACCTCAGCCCGGTCTACTACTCCAGCCGGGTGCACCGCACCCTGGTGCTCAGCAAGGACGACTTCCCCGAAACCGACAAGACGGGAGCTTCGAAGTGAAGCTGGTAACTGCCATCATCCAGCCCGAGATGCTGGACCAGACCATGAAGGCCCTGGTTCGGCACGGCGTCGGCGGAATGACCATCAGCGAGGTCTCCGGCTACGGCCGGCAGCAGGGCCACGTCGAGGTCTACCGCGGCGAGGAATACACGATCGACTTCATCGTCAAGGTGCGGCTCGAGATCCTGGTCGACGACCCCGAGGTCGAGGAGGTCGTGCAGGTCATCGCCGGCGCGGCCCGCACCGGCTCGGTCGGCGACGGCAAGGTCTGGGTCCTCCCGGTCGAGAACGTCGTCCGTGTCCGTACCGGCGAGAGCGGTCTCGCCGCCGTCTGACAGGCTCCGCGGAGGCATCCTGTGGGGGACGGGACGCGGCCACGGTCACCAGCGAAGGGGTTCCGAGACGACTCGGAACCCCTTCGTCATGCTCCGGTCCGTGGGAACAGTTCCGACGGTGCAGATCTGTCGGAGGCGGTGGCTAGCATGCCGCTCATGCTCACGCCGACCTTGTCCGTGCCGCAGGCCCGACGCGTCGCGCTGGCGGCACAGGGGTTCGGACGCCCCCGGCCGCCAGGGCCGGTGACGATGCGGCATGTCCAACAGGTGATCGACACCGTCGGCCAGTTCCAGATCGACTCGGTGAACGTGGCGGTGCGGGCGCATTACATGCCGTTGTTCAGCAGGCTGGGCAGCTACGACGTCGCACTGCTCGACCGGGCGTCCGGGCGGGCCCCGCGTCGGCTCTTCGAGTACTGGGCGCACGCCGCGTGCCTGATCGACGTCACCCTTCAGCCCGCGTTCCGGATGGCGATGCGTCGGCGGAATGCCCGCGAGCGTGGTGAGGTGCGGCGAATCCTCGCCGACAAACCCGATCTGCACGATCGGGTGCTCGCCGACGTCGGCCGAGCCGGTCCGCTCACCGCCAGGCAGATCGAGAACGAAGAGACGCGCACCAGGCAGGAGTGGGGCTGGAATTGGTCCGAGGCGAAGCACCTGCTCGAGTACCTGTTCGACAGCGGCATCGTCGGCGTCGCCGCTCGCAACTCGGCCTTCGAACGGCTCTACGATCTCAATGGCCGGGTGCTGCCCAAGCCGGTACTCACGGCACCCGATCCGAGCGATGAGGAGTCCTACGACACCCTGGTCGGCCGGGCCGCCAGGGCTCTGGGTGTCGCCGACCTGAAGTCGCTGGCCGACTACTTCTACCTGCGCGCAGAGGCGGTCAAGGCGGCGGTCGCACGGCTCGAAGCCGCAGGCATCCTCGAGCCCGTCCGCGTGGCGGGGCTGCGGCAGCCGTTCTGGTTGGCGTCCGGCGTCCGTCGCCCGCGACGCCTCGCTGGGCAGGCGCTGATCGCGCCGTTCGACACGCTGGTGCATCATCGCCCGCGGGTGCTGCAGCTGTTCGACGTGCATTACCGGATCGGCATCTACACCCCGGCCGCAGCCCGCGAGTACGGGTACTACGTCTACCTGTTCCTCGCCGACGACGAGATCGTCGCCCGGGTCGACCTGAAGGCCGACCGCGCCGCCGGCGTCCTGCAGGTGCAGTCGTCGTGGATCGAGCCGTTCGCCGAGCGGCGCGGACTTCAGGTGGCGTCCAGATTGCTGGCCGAGCTACGACTGATGGCGGACTGGCTCGGACTGGAATCGGTTCGGGTCTCGGAGGCCGGCACGCTGGCAGCGCAACTCACCGCCGCCGTACGCCACTGACACGGTCAGGAGAACCCACCCCCGGTTCGGATATCGACCGTTGAGAACCGTCCCGTGGACTCAGCCTCGAACAGACCGTCAACCATCTCACCGGACGTCCGGCCGCCCGGCTGAAGCTCGTCGACCGTGGACTGGTCCGCGAGGGATATGCCGCGGACATGGTGCTGTTCGATCCCGCAACGATCGCCGACACGGCGACCTTCGAGCAGCCGCGCCAAGCCGCGGCCGGCATCGCCTGGGTGTTCGTCAACGGCACCCCCGCGATCGCCGACGGCCGGCCCATCGGGGCCAGAGCCGGACGGGCCCTGCGCCGCACGACGCAGGGCGCCCGGCCCGTCGGTTGACCCGATCTCCGGTCCGACGACACGATGCCGCGGCCCGGTCCACCACCCCAACCCTTCGAAGGAGAACGATGGACGGCTTCCTCAACTGGCTGCGGCACGACACCGCCGGCCCGCTCACACTCGCCGCGGTCGGCATCGCACTGTTGCTGTTCCTGATCATCAAGGTCAAGGTCGAGCCGTTCATCGCACTGGTCGGCACCGGCGTCCTGGTCGCGCTGGCCGGCGGTGTGACGATCGAGGCCCTGTTCGGCACGCCGATCAAGTCCTCCGACGCGCTGATCGAGAAGGGCTTCGCCGGCATCCTCGGCCACATCACCCTGATCATCGGTCTGGGCACCGTGCTGGGAGCCATCCTGGAACGTTCGGGCGGCGCCGAGGTGCTGCTCGGCAAGCTCGTCCAACTGTTCGGTGAGAAGGGGACGCCCCTGGCCATGGGATCACCGGCTTCGTGCTGGGCATCCCGGTGTTCTTCGACATCGGCATCTTCGTCCTCGCCCCGCTGATCTACGTTCCCTGGTGCGGGGCGGTCGTTCCCTGGTGCTGTGCGCGCTGCCGCTGCTGGCCGGTCTGTCGATCACCCACGCCTTCCTGCCACCCCACCCGGGACCCGTCGCGGCGGCGGGCCTGTTCCACGTCGAACTCGGCTGGATCATCGTGATGGGTCTCGCCTGCGGCATTCCCGCCTGATTCGTGGGCGGCATCCTGTGGGGAACCTGGATCGGCACGCGCATCCACATCGAGGTGCCCGAGGACCGCATCGTCGCCGAATCCGACGAGGTCAAGACCCACGAGCAGAGCCTCGGCGTTCGTCGGGGCGGTTCTTGCGGCGACCGGAGTTGGCACGGCGGTGGCGAACACCCTGTCCGCGGCGGGGCTGCCGCTGATCGTGTCGGCCTACGTAATCTCGTGCGGCATGCGGATCGCACAGGGATCGGCGACGGTGGCGATCGTCCACCGTCGGCATCCTGGCCCCGAGCCTGACCTCGGGCGAGTACACCCAGCCGCAACTGGCGCTGCTGGTGATGGCGATCTCGGCGGGTTCGATCATCGCCAGCTACGTCAACGACGGCGGCTTCTGGATCATCTCGAAGTACTTCAACATGAGCGTCAAGGAGACCCTGCAGACCTGGACGGTGCTCGAGACCGTGCTGTCGGTCGTCGGCTTCGCGATGGCGCCGCCGTTGTTCACCGTCATTCACTAGTGCGCACGCCCCGTCATCGCGGCGGGGGAGATCCCGGCGGACGCCGGGATCTTCGAGCGCGACCTACTCGGCCCGCTCGACCTGCTCGCGGGTGAGGCTGTCCGGGTCGAAGTCACGGTGCTCGACCAGCACCATCCAGTTGCCGGAGTTGTCCCTGAGCAGGGCTTCGACGCCGTAGGGACGGTCGGCGGGTTCCTGCAGGAACACCACGCCCTTGGCCTTGAGTTGCTCGTAGGTGGCGCGACAGTCGTCGACGGTGAGACCGACACCGGGCATGGCCCCGGCGTCCAGGGCTCGACGGATCGAATCCTGCAGCTCGTCGGACAGCGGCGGCCCCGGCGTGGTGAGGTGCAGGTGCAACTCGGGCTGGTTCGGGTGGACGACGGTCAACCAGCGGAAGTCCTCGCCGAGCTGGATGTCGTCGCCGACCTCGAAGCCGAGGACGTCGGTGTAGAAGGCGAGTGAGGCGTCCTGGTCCTTGACCCACACACTGATGAGGGAAACGTTGGTGATCATGCGGGGAACGCTAGCCAGCCGACCCCGGCTGGGGCTTCTCCTGCCTTGCGGTCCACTCCGGTGCGGTCTCGACCAGCCCGCGCATGAACACCTGGCAGCCGGGGATGCGCGGCGCCCCGGTCGCGGCGTAGCGGGCCTGGAACGCGCTCGGCGTCTCGCCGACGATCTCGCGGAAGCGCGAGCTGAACGAGCCCAGGCTGGTGAACCCGACGGCGTGGCACACCTCGGTGACGGTCAGATTCGTGGCCCGCAGCAGGTCCTGGGCGCGTTCGACCCGTCGCTGCGAGAGGTAGGCGGCCGGGCTGAGCCCGTAGGTGGCCGTGAACAGCCGCTGGAAGTGGAACCGGCTCAGCCGAGCGACCGCGGCCAGCTGCGCAAGGTCGATCGGCTCGGCGAAGTACCGGTCGGCGTGCTCGCGTGCTGCCCTGAGATGGACCAGGACGTCGTCGTGCGCGCGGGCGGCCGGCATCGGCCCAGTCTAGGGATCCCGCGCCGGACCACGATGACGCGGGGCGAGGGGCCTTGCGCGAGCGCCGCCCGCGACCTTCCGTGGTGGCGACTGGTCGGCGGCGTCCCGTCGGCCCACTACGATAGGCGGGAATGTCATCGACCAGGAAGTGTTGATACCGCCGTGGGTGTACTGGACAAGCTGCTGAACATGGGCGATGGGCGCAAGCTCAAGGAACTGCGCCGGGTCGCCGATCAGGTGGCGATGATCGAACCCGACTACGAGGCGATGTCCGACGAGGAGCTGCGCGCGCAGACCGACGAGTTCCGCAAGCGGCTGGACGACGGCGAAAGCCTCGATGACATCCTGCCCGAGGCATTCGCCACGGTGCGCGAAGCCACCCGGCGGGTGCTGGGCAAGCGCCCCTACGACGTCCAGGTGATGGGTGGCGTGGCGCTGCACCGGGCCAACATCGCCGAGATGAAGACCGGTGAGGGCAAGACGATCGTCGCGCTGATGCCCTCGTACCTGAATGCGCTGAGCGGCGAGGGCGTCCACATCGTCACGGTCAACGACTACCTGGCCAAGTACCAGTCCGAGCAGATGGGCCGGGTGCACCACTTCCTCGGGCTCGAGACAGGCGTGATCCTGTCCCAGATGACCCCCGCCGAGCGGCGCAAGCAGTACGCCGCCGACATCACCTACGGCACCAACAACGAGTTCGGCTTCGACTACCTGCGCGACAACATGGCGCTGTCGATCGACGACTGCGTGCAGCGCGGCCACCACTTCGCCATCGTCGACGAGGTCGACTCCATCCTGGTCGACGAGGCCCGGACGCCGTTGATCATCTCCGGCCCGGCCGAGGACAACCACGACTGGTACCCCGAGTTCGCCAAGATCGCCGCCAAGCTGGTCAAGGACACCCACTACGAGGTGGACGAGAAGAAGCGGACCGTGTCGATCCTCGAGGGTGGCATCACCGAGGTCGAGAACCGACTCGGCATCGAGAACCTGTACGAGAGCGCCAACACCCCGCTGATCAGCTACCTGAACAACGCCATCAAGGCCAAGGAGCTGTTCAAGAAGGACAAGGACTACGTCATCCTCGACGGCGAGGTGCTGATCGTCGACGAGCACACCGGCCGCACCCTGATCGGACGCCGCTACAACGAGGGCCTGCACCAGGCGCTGGAGGCGAAGGAGGGCGTCGAGATCAAGGACGAGTACCAGACGCTCGCCACGATCACCCTGCAGAACTACTTCCGGATGTACGACAAGCTCGCGGGCATGACCGGCACGGCCAAGACCGAGGAGAGCGAGTTCCAGAAGATCTACGGCCTGGGCGTGCTGCCGATCGAAACCAACAAGCCGATGATCCGGGTCGACCAGAAGGATCTGATCTACCGCACCGAGGCGGCCAAGTTCGCCGCTGTGGTCGAGGACGTCGCCGAGCGGCACGAGAAGGGCCAGCCGATCCTGATCGGCACCGCCTCGGTGGCCAAGTCGGAGATCCTGTCCAAGCTGCTCAAGAAGGCCGGCGTCAAGCACGAGGTGCTGAACGCGAAGAACCACGCGCGTGAGGCCGCGATCATCGCGCTCGCCGGACGCAAGGGCGCGGTGACCGTGGCCACCAACATGGCCGGTCGTGGCACCGACATCATCCTCGGCGGCAACTCGGAGTTCATGGCCGACGCGCAGCTGCGCGCCAAGGGCATCGATCCGGTGGCCAACCCCGAGGAGTACGAGGCGGCCTGGCCGACGGTGATCGAGGAGATCGAGGAGCAGGTCGCGGCCGAGCACGACGAGGTCGTCGAGCTTGGCGGCCTGTACGTGGTCGGCTCCGAACGACACGAGTCGCGGCGCATCGACAACCAGTTGCGCGGTCGTTCCGGACGCCAGGGCGACCCCGGCGAGAGCCGCTTCTACCTCAGCCTCGAGGACGACCTGATGCGGCTGTTCAAGTCCGACATCATCAACTGGGTGATGGTGGCGCTCAAGGTGCCCGACGACGTGCCGATCGAGAACAAGCGGGTCAGCAGCTCGATCCAGCAGGCGCAGGAGCAGGTCGAGGCGCAGAACTTCGAAATGCGTAAGAACGTGCTCAAGTACGACGACGTGATGAACCGCCAGCGGCACGCCATCTACGGCGATCGCCGGGCCGTGCTCGAGGGCGCGGACGTCGAAACCCAGCTGCGCGGCACCGTCGACTCGGTCGTCGAGCAGTACGTGCGCGGCGCGACCGAGGGCTTCGTGGAGGAGTGGGACCTGGAGCGGCTGTGGACCCAGATGGGGACGCTGTACCCGGTCGGCCTGAAGATCGAGGACTACGAGGGCGTCGACATGACCGCCGACGAGCTCGTCGAGGACTTCAAGGCCGACGCCCAGGCCGCCTACGACAAGCGTGAGGAGCAGCTCGGCAAGGACACCATGCGCGAGCTGGAGCGACAGGTGTTGCTGACCGTGCTGGACCGCAAGTGGCGCGAGCACCTGTACGAGATGGACTACCTGCGCGAGGGCATCGGCCTGCGGGCGATGGCCCAGCGCGACCCGCTGGTGGAGTACCAGCGCGAGGGCGGCACCATGTTCAACGCCATGATGGAGGCGTTCATGGAGGAGGTCGTCGGCTTCCTGTTCAACCTCGAGGTGAACGTGCAGCAGCAGCCGCAGGTCGGCCTGCAGACCGACGCGGCCGGCGTCCCGATGTCGGCCGAGGTGCTCGACGAGTTGATCGGCTCGACCGAGACCGAGACCGAGGACGAGGTCACGGCCAAGGCGGTCGCCGCCCGGGCCGAGGAGGCCGCGAAGGCACGCCCAGTGGTCAAGGCCAAGGGCCTGGGTGAGCGCAAGCAGCGGCCGGTGGCGTACTCGGCGCCGTCCGAGACCGGCGAGCCGGAGAACGTGGGCGGCGTCGACGAGGATCCCTACGCCGGGGCGTCCCGCAACGCCCCCTGCCCGTGTGGCTCGGGCAAGAAGTACAAGTTCTGCCACGGCCGCAAGAACTGATCGCAGCGGCACCTGGGATCGGGGGGACGCGTCTCCCCGATCCAGGCCTGGTCAACGGAGCCCCGGGCTGCCACTGCCTGCACGGACGACCCGTTCCCCCCACGCGATCTCCAGGACCGTGACGCGCCAGCGTCCACGCCGGCGCTCCAGCCGCATCGCCAGGGCGCGGGATTGTTCCTGCAGCGTGAGCCGGACGGCGGCCTCGGCCACGTCGTCGGTGGGCAGCTGGACGTGGACGCTGGCCACCCGCAGGTCCGGTCGGGGCTGTTCGGCGAACTCACGCACCTTCTCGAGCACGGGCCGGGTCACGTGCGGCACCAGGTGGAAGGGTGGGCGGCGTCCGCGTAGCACCTCGATCATCGCCCCCGCGAGCCGGGTCGCCGTCATCCGGGCCGCCGCGTCGACGGTTGCGGTCGGCACGACCTCGGGTTCGGGAGCGGACCAGGGCAGCAGGGGCTGCTGCACCGGTTCGAGGTAGCGCGGCTGAAGCAGCTTCAGCGCGGGTGCGACGGCAACGGGAGCGAGGTGCAGCTGCACCTGATCGGTGTCGCGACGGGCGGCCATGGCCAACTGTCTCCCGCGCGGCGCGGTTCGAACGGAACGTTCCCGCCGGCCTGTGGACAACTCCGTCAGGGCGAGAACAGCAGCACCAGCCCGGCCACCGTGTAGCCCACCATCAGGACCAGCATCGGCATCTGGCCGCGCACCGTGCGGCGTCCACCCAGCGCCACGAGCGATCGGTCGTGGGCGATCAGGACGCCCAGCAGGTGCCCGATCACGATGGCGCCGAGTTGGATCAGCGCCACCGCCTCGGGATGGTCGAAGATGCCGGTGTCGACCCCCCACTCGGCGGTGCCGAACACGTTCCAGCCGAGCCCCAGCGGGTCGGACGCCAGGATCGCCGTCCGCTGCCCCTCGAGCACCAGCAGGCTGAGGTAGTGGGCGGTGCTGTAGCCGACCACGATCGGCACCAGGCTGGCCGCCAGCCGGTCGGACCACCCTCGTCTCGTCGCGGCCGCGGCGAGCGCGAACGGCGCTCCGACCAGCAGCACCATGCCGAGCAGGCCGAGGGTGCCCCACAACTCCCGCGGCAGGCTCGAGGTTTGCACCCAACCGACCCAGCCGGTGGTGTTGGTGAAGCTGTCGTAGGCGGTGATGCCGAGCAGCGTGCAGCACACCCAGGCCGCCCCGCGGGGAACGGACGCCGTGGCGGCGTGCCGCAGCGGGTTGACCAGGTGCACGGTGCCGTCGATGCGCTGCCACGGCGACAGGATCGCCACCCGTTCGGCGAACACCTCGAACGGGTCGGACGCGGCGATCCAGCGCTCGCCGAAGACAACCGCGCCGCCGAGCACCGTCACCACCCAGCCGATCGTCCACCAGCGCACGACGCCCAGGGTGTCGTTGTCCGGCTGGACGAGTTCCAGCCAGGCGAAGCCCAGCAGGGCCCCCACTCCGGGCAGGACGCCGATCCGGCGCCAGGCGTCCTGGCTGAGGGGCCGCAGCGGTGCTCCGGCGGCTCGCGCCAGCCTGGCCAGCGTCCGCAACGGATTGGTCAGCCGCCACACCGTCCCGAACAGCACCGAGACCGGCACCAGGCCCACCCACAGCCACACGAAGACGAAGCCGAAGATCGGGTTGGTGACCCGGTCCTGCCCGAACCAGAGCGCGAGTGCCATCCAGGCGTAGAGCCCGAGCGCCAGCAGCCGCAGCAGCGCGCGGGTCGGTCCGGCGTCCACCAGCCTGGTGAGCCTCGGCAGCGGCAGCCCGCCCGCCGTGCTCCAGCGCGGACGTCGCCAGGCCAGGACCAGGGCGGCGAACGACACCACCAGCGCCAGCGCGGCGCCCAGTACGACGAACTCGAACGGCAGTGGAAGATCCTGGCGGGAGCCGAGACCGTGCAGCGGCAGCCTCACCGGACGAGCAGCATCACGATCAGCAACTCCGGATGGTGCGACTCGACCTCGTAACGACCGCTGGTGTCGATCGACAACTCCACCCGCTGGTGCTCACCGGCGCCGATCTCGATCTCACGGTCGATGCCGTGGACGTGCACCTCGTCGTCGCGGTCTGAGGTGATGTCGAGCACGAACGGCTCGCCCCTGGCCAGCTCGACCCGGTCGCCGTTGGGGGATGCCTTGCCGTCGGCGAGCTCGATGGTGATCGTCGTCACCCCTCGGCTGGGCGCCTCGCTCGGCGTGGCGAGCGGGGTCCCGCCTGCGCTGGCGACCGGTGTGACCGGCGCGGTCGATCCGGGATCGGTCGGGCTGTCGGTGGACGGTGGCGTGGCCGGTGAGCCGGCGCAGCCCACGAGGGCCAGCAACGACGTCGCCACGACCAGGAAGCTGCGCACCGCCCGATTCTTGCACGCTCGGCAGCCCGTTCCGGGTGCGGTTCGGGCGGCCAGTAGGCTGGCCCCGTCCGAAATCGCTCGCCCAATCAGGTGCCGCTCGTCCAGCTGCGCGAGCGGAACCTGGTTCGGCGAGCGATTACGAGGGGAGAGGTCGTCGTGGCGGAACCGGTGAGCATGGCCGAGTCGCTCCTGCTGGCCCGCGACCAGGCCGCCCAGCCGTGGCACCAGGTCGGTGTGCTGATCGTCGAGGGTTCGGCGCCCACTCCCGCCACGCTGGCGCGCCTGGTCGGGCAGCGGATCGGGTACGCGCCGAGGTTCCGGCGCAAGATCGCCGGCACCGGGCTGCAGTCCTGGATCGACGACCGCGGCTTCAAGGTCTCCGGACACCTGCGGGCCGCGAACCGGCCGCCGGGGACGGGCATCTCCGATTGGCTCGACAACCAGTTCGACTCGCCGCTCGACCGGTTGCACCCGCTGTGGGACGCCCAGGTGCTGGCCGACGTGGCACCGGGTCGGTGGGGGCTGGTGGTGCGCGCCCATCCGGCCCTGGTCGACGGCTCGGACAACGTGCACCTGGTGCACGAACTGCTCGACGAGCAACCCACGCCGATCAGCGGCGACGTGCCCGCCTGGGAACCTGCGGTCGACCAGCCGCCCGGTTTCGGTGCCCTGTTCAAGAACCTGACCGACCCCCTGCAGGCGCTGCGGGACGCCGCGGCCGGCCTGGGCGGTATGGCCGAGAACGGCGTCCGCCAGGCGACGGCGACCCCGGTGCAGCGGCACCAGAACACCGTGGAGTGCGCACTGGCCGACCTCAAACGGGTGGCCCGGGGCGCCGGCTGCACGGTGCACGACGTGATCGTCGCGCTCGCCACCGCCGGCGTCCGGGGCTGGCAGATCGCCAATGTGGGCCGGCTCAGCGACCCGGTCGCCCTCGTCCCGCTCGCGGTGGACGACGCCGGAGCCAGCGCGATCGGCTGCGCGGTGGCACCCCAGTACATCCAGTTGCCGGTCACCACGACCACCGCCGCGGACCGGCTGACCGCCATCGCCACGCTGACCCAGGCCCGGATCGACTCCGACGCACTGGTGCCGGCCGCCGAGCTCGTCGACCAGGCCGGGTTCACCCCGGCCACCACCCACGCCGTGGCCGCCCGGACGGTCGCCGGAGGGCGTCCGCACCAGGTGTTCATCAGCAACGTGCCCGGCCCGGCCACCCCGCGCTGGCTGGGCGAGCAACGGGTCCGGATGCTGCACGCGTTCGCGTCCACCGTCGACGAGCAGGTGATCAGCGTCGGCGTGACCAGCCTGGACGGCCGGATCAGTTTCGCCGCCACCGGGCAGGGGCTGCTGCACTCGTTCGCCCGGGATATCGGCGACGAACTCGGCGTGCTGCTGCGGGCGGTGGCGTGATGCTGGTGTTCGTGCCGCTCAGCGCGGCCGAACTGGCCGCCTGGGCCGATTCGGGCGCTCGCGCAGCCGGCATCGGTCACGCGGTCACTCCCGCGCTGCGCGACGCCTTCGGCTTCGCCGCCACCGACGACGAGGACGCCGAACACACCGCCCTGCACGTGGCCGGCCTGGCCGGACTGCTGGCGCACGGCGTCCGTCTGGTGGCGGTCGCCGAGGCGTCCGGGAGGCCGGTGCCGGACTCGGACTTCGGCGAGGTTCTGCTGGGAGAGCTGCCCTGGGCGGCGGTGACCGCCCTGTTCAGCGATGACGCGCCCGAGCAGGCCGCCGCGCTGGCCGGGGCGGTCGGTGCAGCCGATCTCACCGGGGCCTGGGACGATACGCGGGTCGCCGACTTCCTCGCCGAGCACGAGCTGCTGTGGCACGGTCCGGGGGAGTGGGCCGCGCTGGTCTGACGTCCGCCCGATGAGCGGAGGTTGATCCACTTCGGGCACCGAACACGGTGCCCGAAGTGGATCAACACTCGAAGTCCGGTCGAGGGCCGGCAGGGCACCCACCCGCCCGGTGCTGGCACGACGAGGGGTGATGGGGCAGGCTGGGGGCACCCGCGGTAAAGGAGGCGGCAATGCCACGATCCATCTGGAAGGGTGCGATCTCGTTCGGGCTGATCACGATCCCGATCAAGGTGTACGGGGCGACCGAGACCAAGGACCTGTCGTTCCGCCAGGTCCATCCCGAGGACGGTGGCCGGATCAAGTACAAGCGGGTCTGCGAGGTGTGCGGCAAGGAGATTCCCTACACCGAGATCGCCAAGGGCTACGAGACCGGCGACGGCCGCATGGTGATCCTCGAGCCGGAGGACTTCGAGAACCTGCCGCTGGCCAGCTCCAAGGCGGTCGAGGTGGTGCAGTTCGTGACGACCGACGAGGTCGACCCCACCTACTTCGAACGCACCTACTTCCTCGAGGCGGACGGCCCCGGCGCCAAGCCGTACGTGCTGCTGCGCCGCGCTCTGGCGGACGCCGGCAAGGCCGCGGTGGTGAAGGTGGCCCTGCGCTCACGCGAATCCCTGGCGCTGATCCGGGCCAAGGACGATCTGCTGCTGATGCACACCATGCTCTGGCCAGACGAGCTCCGCGACGGCTCGTTCGCCGAGCCCGGTGACGACGTGAAGGTGTCGGACGCCGAGGTCGAGATGGCGCGCCTGTTCATCGACCAGCTGAGCGGCGAGTTCGACCCGACCCAGTTCACCGACGCCTACCGGGAGGCCCTGGAAGAGGTCGTGCAGGCGAAGCTGGCCGGCACGCCGGTACCGACCGAGACCGAGGAGGCGCCGAAGGAGGCCGAGGTCGTCGACCTGGTGGCCGCCCTGCGGGCCAGTGTGGAAGCGGCCAAGAAGCGACGGGAAGAAGCGGCGAAGGCAGGCTGACGCACGATAACTACTTCGGTTCACCCATCGATCGAGCGGAGAAATTGTGGTCGCAACTGGGGTGGTCTCAGGTAATCTGTAGCCGTGGATGCTATCACTCGTGTGCCCGTGCCGGTCAACGAACCGGTCAAGACCTACGCGCCAGGCAGCCCCGAGCGCGCCGAGCTCGAATCGGCCCTGAAGGAACTCGCCGACGCCGAGCCTCTGGAACTGACCGGCACCTTCGGTGCCGAGCGGCGTCCCGGCAGGGGCGAGGACCGCTACGAGGTGCGGATGCCGTCCGACACCGCACACGTGCTCGGCTACGTCCAGCAGGCCAATCACGCCGACGCCGAGCAGGCCGTCGCCGCTGCGGTCGCCGTGAGCCGCGAGTGGGGTGAGCTGCCCTACGACCAGCGGGCGGCGATCTTCCTGCGGGCGGCCGACCTGATCGCCGGGCCGTTCCGGGCCTGGATCAACGCCGCGACCATGCTGGGCCAGGGCAAGACCGTGCAGCAGGCCGAGATCGACTCCGCCTGCGAGCTGGCGGACTTCCTCCGCTTCAACGCACATTTCGCCCAGGAGATCTACGCCAACCAGCCGCAGAACAGCGCCGGGGTCTGGAACCGGATGGACTACCGCCCGCTCGAGGGCTTCGTCTACGCGATCACGCCGTTCAACTTCACCGCCATCGCCGGCAACCTGCCCACCTCGGCCGCGTTGATGGGCAACCCGGTGCTCTGGAAGCCGGCGCTGACTCAGATGTTCGCCGCCGAGGTGATCGTGGACGTGCTGCGCGCCGCCGGACTGCCCGACGGCGTGATCAACCTGGTGCCAGGGCACGGCAAGGAGGTCTCGGACGTCGCGCTGGCCCACTCCGACCTGGCCGGCATCCACTTCACCGGGTCGACCCGGGTGTTCCAGGGGCTGTGGTCGCAGGTGGGCGCGAACATCGCCAACTACCGCAGCTATCCGAGGATCGTCGGCGAGACCGGCGGCAAGGACTTCGTGCTGGCCCATCCCAGCGCCGATCCCGAGATGGTCACCACCGCCCTGATCCGGGGCGCGTTCGAGTACTCGGGCCAGAAGTGCTCGGCCGCCTCGCGCGCCTACCTGCCGCGCTCGCTGTGGAACGCGATCTCCGACGACCTGATCGCCCAGACCGAGGCGCTGAAGGTCGGCGACGTGCGCGACTTCAGCAACTTCACCTCGGCGGTGATCGACGAGCGTGCCTTCGACAAGCTCTCCGGCGCCATCGAGACGGCCCGCAGCAGCTCCGACGCCCAGATCGTCGCCGGCGGCAGCTACGACCGCAGCGAGGGCTGGTACGTCAGGCCCACCCTGATCACCTCGGACAATCCCAAGCAGGACATCTTCGTCACCGAGTACTTCGGCCCGATCCTGGGCATCCACGTGTACGAGGACGCCGACTTCGACTCGGTGCTCGATGCCGTCGACACCGCCTCGGCCTACGCGCTGACCGGATCGATCCTGGCGACCGACCGGAAGGCGGTCGAACTGGCCCAGCAGCGGCTGCGGTTCACCGCCGGCAACTTCTACATCAACGACAAGCCCACCGGCGCCGTCGTCGGCCAGCAGCCGTTCGGTGGCGCGCGGGCGTCCGGCACGAACGACAAGGCCGGGTCGATGTGGAACCTGATGCGCTGGGTCAGCCCCCGCGCCATCAAGGAGACGCTGGTGCCGCCCACCGCCACTGGTTACCCGCACATGGACTGAGGTCGTTCCTCCCGGTCTGCCGACCAGATCCCGGCGTGCGCCGGGATGACGGGGTTGCGCGCCGGGGGACGTTCTGCCCGATGGGTGGGACGAGGTTTCTCGTCCTCCCGGGCTTGCCACGGGATCACCGGTGCGCCCGGTCGGTGCGTGATAGACCGTTACTACAGCCTGTAGTTCAGCAGGTCGCACGCGGCACACAGGGGACAACGGTTATGGGCATGGCAGGTCATCCGCACGGAATCGGCTCGGTGCGTCCGGTCGGCTGGGCCTACGACCGGGCCCCGATGATCATCTACTGGGAACTCACCAACGCGTGCGGGTTGGCCTGCCGGCATTGCCGGGCCACCGCCATGCCGCTGCCGGCGCCCGGGGAACTCACCACCACCGAATCGGTGGACCTGCTCGACGACATCCTCGGCTTCGACGATCCGCTGCCGCACGTGGTCTTCACCGGAGGCGACCCACTGCGCCGGCCCGATCTCGACCTGCTGCTGCGCGAGGCGCGGGACCGCGGCATCGGCGTCTCGCTGGCCCCCGCCGTCACGCCCCTGCTGACCCGCGAGCGGCTCGCCGAGGTGGCGCAGGCCGGAGTCCAGGCCATCTCGCTGAGCCTGGACGGCTCGAACGCGGCCCTGCACGACGGCGTCCGGGGAGTCGAGGGCACGTTCGACTCGACGCTGGAGGCGCTGCAGTGGGCCAACGAACTCGACGTGCCGGTGCAGATCAATACGCTGGTCACCGACACGACCGCCGCCGACCTGCCCGCTATCTACGAACTGCTCTCCACCCGTACGCTGCTGCGCTGGAGCCTGTTCTTCCTGATCAGCATCGGGCGCGGCAGCCAGCTCACCGAACTGTCCGCCGGTGAGGCCGAGAGGCTGATCGTCTGGCTGAACGGCCTGGCGCGCACGGCGCCGTTCCAGGTGAAGACCACCGAGGCCATGCAGTACCGCCGGATCGCTGCCCGGGCGGCCCGCCGCCGCGGCCTGTCGGACGCCGAGATCGAGGCATCGCCGATGGCGCGGGGCTTCGGCATCCGCGACGGCAACGGCATCGTGTTCGTCTCCCACGACGGCAACGTGACGCCGTCGGGATTCCTGCCCCTGCCGGTCGGCAACGTGAAGCAGGAGTCGCTGGTCAGCCTGTATCGCGACGAACCGACCATGCGTTCGCTACGGCGTCCGGAACTGTTCAAGGGGCGCTGCGGCCGGTGCGAGTTCAACCTGTGGTGCGGCGGATCGCGGGCCCGCGCCTACGCCTGGACCGGGGATGTGCTGGAATCCGATCCGCTGTGTCCCTACGTCCCCGAGGCGGACCGGGCCATGGCGCACGCCTGAGGTCGCTCAGGAAGGCTCGCCGGCCCGGGCGGCCAGCCATCGATCGCCGACCCGTTGCTGCATCGAGAAGCCTTCGGTGAGCGCGGGAGCGGCCTTGGCCTCGAGCGACTTGCCGACGAGCGGCACCTTGATGGTGAACTCGCCGTCGAAGTCGATCAACGTGCCGCGACCACCCGGCCGCAGGTTCACCTCGACCTCGGCGCGGGCCGGCATCCCCTTGACCGTCAGCTCCAGCCGACCGGTGCGGGCGCCGTCGGCGTCCGGCGCGTTCCAGCGCAACGCCTGCAGCAGCGTCAACGACTCGCCCAACAGGCCACTGACCGCCGACGGCGTCCGCATGGTGCGCTCGACGGCCGACAGGTGAGGGGTCGCGTCCACCCGGTGCTCCAGGTCGCCGGAGGCGACGCAGACCTCGCCCAGGAAGACGGGATCGCTGAGCATGGCGTGGGTGGTGGCGGGGTCCGCGGCGAAATCGTTGCGGGCATGGATGTGCATGGGGGCCATTGTGCCGCAGCACTTCCCGCCGATGCTGGCTAGAGTGTCCAGGCAGGTGGTGTGGTCCGGGCGAGGAGGCATTGTGGCCGCAACAAATCCGTCGAGAGTTGACTGGATCAGTAAGTTGACCGCTGATCTGGGTGAGTTGGTGAAGGATTCCCAGGTCGGCGACGTGCCGACGGGGTTTGCCGAGCAGTACCTGCGGCACCTTCCCGACGGCGAGTTGGTGGTGCTGGATCCGCAGCACGTGGCCCGGCTGATCGAGGCGCACCTGGCGGTCGGGATGGTGCGCCGGCCGGGTGAGTCCGAGGTGGGTGTGCGTGTCGCGGACGCCAACCATCCCGGCGACTCCACACTGATCCTGATCGTCACCGACGACCGGCCGTTCCTGGTCGACACCGTCAGCATGAACATCACCCGGCGCGGCTGGAGCATCCGGGGACTGTTCCACCCGCAGGTCACGGTCCGCCGCGACGGCGACGGCACGGTGACCGCCCTGGTCGAACCCGGCCACGGCGTCGAGGAATCGTGGATCTGCGTCGAGGTCTTCCCGCCGCTGGGCACCGCCGCCGACGAGCTGGCGGGCGACCTGCAGGCCGGCATCGTCGAGGGCCTGGCCGCGGTCGAGGCGGCCGTGGACGACTGGCGGCCGATGCAGCGCCGGCTCGCCGAGACGATCGACTGGCTCAACGACCACCCGCAGCCGGTGAGCCCGCACGACGTCCGTTCGGTGACCGATCTGCTCGACTGGCTGTCATCGGGCAACTTCGTCCTGCTCGGCTACCGCGAGTCGCGGGTCACCCCCGCCGGCGCTTTCGAGCCGGTGCCGGGTGAGGGCCTGGGCATTCTGCGTGACGAGTCGGGCACCGACGACTTCTCGGCGGTGCCCGCCGACGGCGACCGTGCGCTGCTGGTGCTCACCAAGGATTCCCGGCGTTCCCCGGTGCACCGTCCGGCCTACCTCGACTACATCGGCATCCGGCTCTACGACTCCCGCGGCGAGCTGACCGGCGAGCGGCGCTTCCTCGGCCTGTTCTCGGCGACCGCATACGGCGAGACCGTCTGGAAGATCCCGACGCTCGCACAAAAGGCGCAGTGGCTGATCGACCGCTCCGGCTTCGACCCGCAGAGTCACGGCGGTTCGGCGATCCGGCAGGCGATCGACACCTACCCGCGCGACGAGCTGTTCCAGGCCAGCGCCGAGGAGTTGTTCCCGGTGATCTCCCAGGAGGCCCAGTTCAAGGACCGCCGCATCGTGCGGGTGTTCGTCCGGCGCGGCACCTACGGCCGGTTCATCTCGGTGCTGGTGTACCTGCCCCGCGACCGCTACACCACCGACGTGCGCGAGGCGATCCAGGACATGCTGCTGGAGGAGCTGGGCGGAGAGTCGCTCGAGCACCAGGCCCGGGTGTCGGAGTCTGTGCTGGCGCGGCTGTTCTTCGTGGTGAAGCGTCCCGACGGCGACCCGTTGCTCGGCGACATCGACGAGGCGTCCCTCCAAGAGCGCATCGAGGCGATCACCCGCAGCTGGGAGGACGAGTTCGAGCTCGCCGCTCAGCATCTGGCCAGCGAGGCCCGCGGCGTCGAGTTCAGCGACGCCTACAAGGAGGAGTACGCCGCCGCTGCCGCGGTCGAGGACCTTCGGCTGGCCAACGGTCTGGACGCCGACGACGACCTGGCCTACCAGGTGTATGCGCCGGTATGGGAGAACGACGAGGCCGACGTCCGGTTCAAGGTGCTCGGCTACCGGCACATGTCGCTGGCCGAGGCCATGCCGCACCTGTCGGTGCTGGGCGTCGAGGTGGTCGACGAGCGGCCCTTCGAACTCAAGCTGCGCGGCCGGGTCGTCTACCTGTACGACTTCGGGCTCAAACTGACCGGCGACATGGACGCCGGCGAGGACTGGGGCCCCGAGCTGCAGGACCGTTTCATCGACGCGTTCGACGCGAGCTACCGGGGCCGGGCCGAATCGGGCAAGTTCAACCGGCTGGTGATGACCGGGGGACTGACCTGGCGCGAGATCGCCTGGCTGCGCGCGATCTCGCGCTACCTGGTGCAGGCCGGGATTCCCTACAGTCAGCCGTACGTGGCGGCCGCCCTGAACGACAACCCGGAGATCGCGGCGGCTCTGGTCTCCGCGTTCCGGACGAAGTTCGACCCGGCCGCCGCCTTCAGCGACGACGAGCCGCGCGCCGCGGCCGTCGACGCCGCGTTCGCCGGCATCGAACAGCAGCTCGCAGACGTCGCCAGCCTCGATGCCGACCGCATCCTGCGGATGTTCCTTTCGGTGCTGCGGGCGATGGTGCGCACCAACGCCTTCCAGCCCGACGCCCCCGCGCACGCGTTCAAGCTGCGACCCCGCGAACTGTCGCTGCTGCCCGAGCCGCGACCGATGTTCGAGGTGTTCGTGTACTCGCCGCGGGTGCAGGGCGTCCACCTGCGCTTCGGCACCGTCGCCCGCGGCGGGTTGCGCTGGTCGGACCGCCGGGAGGACTTCCGCACCGAGGTGTTGGGCCTGGTCAAGGCCCAGATGGTCAAGAACACGGTGATCGTGCCCACCGGCGCCAAGGGCGGCTTCGTGCCGCAGCAGCTACCCGACCCGAGCGTCGACCGGCAGGCGTGGCTGGCCGAGGGGGTGGGCAGCTACCAGGTGTTCATCACCTCGCTGCTCACGCTTACCGACAACATCGTCGCCGGCGAGGTGGTGCCGCCGCCCGACGTGGTCCGCTGGGACCCCGACGACCCCTACCTGGTGGTGGCCGCTGACAAGGGCACCGCCACCTTCTCCGACATCGCCAACCGGATCTCGCTGGAGCGAGGTTTCTGGCTGGGTGACGCGTTCGCGTCCGGCGGTTCGGCCGGCTACGACCACAAGGGGATGGGGATCACCGCCCGCGGGGCGTGGGAGTCGGTCAAGCGTCACTTCGTCGAGTTGGGCCGCGATTGCCAAGGTGAGGACTTCACCTGCGTCGGTATCGGCGACATGGCCGGCGACGTGTTCGGCAACGGCATGCTGCTCAGCCGGCACACCCGGCTGGTGGCGGCGTTCAACCACCTGCACGTCTTCCTCGACCCGGACCCGGACGCCGCAACGAGCTACGCCGAACGGCAGCGGCTGTTCGACCTGCCCCGCTCGTCGTGGGCCGACTACGACTCGTCGCTGATCTCCGCCGGAGGCGGGGTGTACCCGCGGACGCTGAAGTCCATTCCGATCAGTGCCCAGGTGCGTGCCGCGCTGGGCCTGCCCCACGAGGTCGCCGCGATGACCCCGGCCGAACTGATCCACGCGATCCTGAAGGCGCCGGTCGACCTGCTCTGGAACGGCGGCATCGGAACCTACGTGAAGGCGTCCGGCGAGACCAACGCCGAGGTCGGCGACAAGGCCAACGACGCCGTGCGGGTGAACGGCGAGGAGGTGCGCGCCAGGTGCGCCGGCGAGGGCGGCAACCTGGGCTGGACGCAGCTGGGCCGGGTCGAGTACGCCCTGGCCGGGGGCCGGATCAACACCGACTTCATCGACAACTCGGCGGGGGTGGACACCTCCGACCACGAGGTCAATATCAAGATCCTGCTCGCCGATCGGGTCGCGGCCGGCGAGTTGAGCATCGAGCAGCGCAACGAGCTGCTGGCGTCCATGACCGACGAGGTGGCCCACCTGGTGCTCGCCCACAACTTCGACCAGAACATCGCCCTGGCCAACAGCGCCAGCCGCAGCGCAGAACTGGCCAGCGGGCACGAGGTGTGGATGCGTGCGCTCGAGGACGCCGGCTACCTCGACCGGGAGATCGAGTTCCTGCCGAACTCGCGGGCGATGAAGGCGCGACAGGAGGCCGGGCAGGGACTGACCCGGCCCGAACTGGCGACCCTGTTGGCCTACACGAAGATCTATCTGTCCGAGCAGGTGCTGGCCACGAACCTCCCCGACGACCCCTACCTGGCCGACCGGCTGATCCAGTACTTCCCGAAGGAACTGCAGCGCCGCTACACCGAGCAGATTCCGAAACACAGGCTGGCAAGGGAGATCATCACCACGGTCGCGGTCAACCGGTTCGTCAACAGCCAGGGCATCACCGCCTTCCACCGCCTGTCGAGCGAGACGAGTGCCCCCGTCACCGAGGTGATCCGGGCACAGCTGGCGGCCCGGTCGATCTTCGCGGTCGGCCGCTCCGAGGTGGCGCTGGCCAGGCGGACCGAACTGGACGCCGCCGTCGGCACCGAGCTGCGGATGGCGTTGCGCCGGATGGTCGAACGGGGCACCCGCTGGCTGCTGGCCAGCCGCCGTTCCGGCATCGACATCGTCGCCGCCACCGGCCAGTTCACCGACGGCGTCCAGCAGGTGCGGGAGTGGCTCGGTGACCTGTTGACGCCGCGGCAGCAGGCTCGCGTCGAGGCGAACCGGGAGCGGTTGACCGGGGTGGGCGTGCCGGAGGAGCTGGCCACCGAGATCGCTCACGACGCCTACGCCCACTTCGCGCTCACCATCGTCGACATCGCCGACCGGCTCGGCGTCGACCTGCGTCGGGTCGCCGAGGTGTACTTCGCGCTCGCCGCGCAGGTCGGTCTGGACGCACTGGAGGCCTCCATCGTCGGTCTGCCGCAGGAGGACAAGTGGGGCACCCTGGCCAGGGCCGCGTTGCGCGAGGACGTCCACAGCGTCCACGGCGAGTTGACCGCCGCGGTGCTCTCCGGTGGCGGCGACTCCGAGCCGGCGGCACTGGTGTCGGACTGGCTGGCGTCGGTGCCGGGGGCGCGCGAGAAGGTGACCACGCTGCGCCAGGTCTGCGACGAGCCCGACGTCGCGCGGATGAACGTCGGCGTCCGCACGGCGCGGTCGCTGCTGCCCGCCTGACCCTGTCCGTGGTCCCGGGCTCGTCCCGGGAGCTGGTTGACCGGCCTCGCCGAGAACCCGTCGTTCCGGTCGTGCACGGGAGAGGCCGTGAAAACGCTGCACCCGCTGATTCGTCGACAGCGGTGATCCAGATGCCCACCCGAGCGTCGGCGTCCGGGCCGTCGGGCCACCTGCGGCAGGATGGGGGCATGCGGATCGACCTGCACACCCACTCCAGCGTCTCCGACGGCACGGACACCCCCAGCCAGCTGATGCGCAAGGCCGCCCAGGTCGGCCTAGACGTGATCGGCCTGACCGACCATGACACGTTCGACGGGTTGCGCGAGGCGCGGCTGGCCGCGAGCGAGGCCGGGGTGACGCTGCTGCCGGGCCTGGAGATGTCGTGCAGGCTGGAGGGCGCGAGCGTCCACCTGCTCGGCTACGGCTGCGATCCGCACGCGGAGGTGTTGCTCGACGAACTGGCGAAGATCCGGGTCGGACGCTCGGGCCGGCTGCCCGACATGCTGGCGCGGCTGGCGTCCCTCGGAATGCCGCTGACCGAGACCGAGATCGCCGCGCAGGTGGGCGCCAGCCCGTCGCTGGGGCGTCCGCACGTCGCGGACGCGATGGTCGCCAAGGGCTATGTGGCCGACCGCCAGGAGGCCTTCGACCGCTACCTGGGAGAGGGCTGCCCGGCCTACGTGCACCGCTATTCGTGCGACCTGCGGCGCGGGATCGCGCTGGTCAGGCAGGCCAGGGGAGTGCCGGTGATCGCCCACCCGTGGGGCCGCGGCCGCGACCAGCAGCTCACGCCGGCGGTGTTGTCCGAGCTGACCATGGAGTACCGGCTCGAAGGGGTCGAGGTGAACCATCCCGACCACGACGCCGACACCCGGCAGCGCCTCGGCGCACTCGCCACCCGGCTGGGCCTGCTGCAACTCGGGTCGTCGGACCACCACGGGCTCGGTAAGGTCAACAACGACCTGGGCTGCGAGACGACCGCGCCCGAGGTGTACGAGGAGCTCGTGCGCCGCATCAGGTCCCGCGGCGGGCGCCTGTAGCCGGCGCAGCATTCTTTCGTTACGGCCACGACGAGCAGGAATCACGGCGGTCCGCGACAGGACACGCCGACCAGATCGGCCACGCCCCGGACGGACGGATCCGCGCTGCTTCCCGCGTTCGTCGGTGCCGCAGTGGTGGCAGGACCAGATCGCCCTGACCTGACGGAGACGAACCCCCGGGCGGACCTTTCGCAGGGGGCGGGTGACCCGGCGCGCCGGTGCCGTAATACTGGCCCCATGGCGACAACCACTAGCCACGAAGCGAACCCCGGTCCCGACGACGACCGATCGGCCGTCCCCGAGGGGGCCGCGACGGCCGGCGACGCCGCCGCCGACATCGAGTCGGGCCCCGCCCCCGGGTCGGCGGTGGACAGCCCGGACCAACCCGGGGCTCAGCCGGAACCGCAGGCCGACCCCGACGAGGAGCCCCTCGCGCTGCAGGCGGTGGCCCTGACCGCGGGCGACAGCGATCCGCTCGAGGTGTCGGCACGCTCGGGCGAGTTGACCCTGTGGCGCGGCGACGACGGGCTCGGCACCGCCGAACTCACCCTCGCCCTCAGTGGACGCTTCCGGCCGGTCACCGGGCAGGTGCGACTGCTGACCCGCGACGCCGATCCGGCTCTGCTGCGCCGCGAGGTGGTGGTCGCCCGGGTGCTGGACGCCGTCGAGGCCGAGCCCCGCCTCCGGGTGAAGGAGTACCTGCACTCGTGCCTGGTGCTGCACGGACGCCGGCACAACCGGCTCTCACCCCGGCAGGCGCTGGCCGAGGTCGGCTACGACGGTGACGACCACACTGCGATGGAAGACCTGCCGCCCGCCGACGCCGTCCGCGTCGCGGTGGCCGGGGCCCTGTTGGCTCGACCGGTCGCGGTCACCGTCGACCGGGTCGACCGGGGCATCGCCGACGACGACTGGGCGGCGCTGAGGGCCGACCTACGCCGTGCCGCAGAACTGAGCGGGGTGGCCATCGTCGCCTCCGCCGTCCGCGATTCACAGGAGCAGCGATGAGACAGTTGTGGAACCTCACCCTCACCGAACTGCGCCGCTTCCGGGGACCCCTGCCGATGCTGTCGGCGATCTTCCTGGTTCTCGTGCCGTTGCTGTACGGGGCGATCTACCTGTGGTCGAACTGGGACCCGTACGGTCGGCTCGACCGGCTGCAGGTCGCCGTCGTCGACCTCGACGAGCCTGTCACCGTCGAGGGCAAGAAGGTGTCCGGCGGTGCCGACCTGGTCGAGCAGCTCACCAAGGACACCTCGTCGTTCACCTGGGTGGTGACTGACGCCGCTACCGCGGCTGACGGCGTCGCCGACGGCAGCTTCGCGTTCAGCATCACGGTGCCGAAGGATTTCTCGGCCGATCTGACCTCGATCGCCACCTCGGACACGCCGACGCGCGCCCGCGTCGATGTGGCCTTCGACAACTCCCAGGGCTACATCCTCGGCATCATGGCCGAGACCGCCGAGAAGGAGCTGCAGACCCAGCTGAACGCGGCCGCGGTGAAGGCGTACGCGGACACCGCGCTGGGGTCGGTGGGCACGATCCGCAGAGGGCTCGCCGAGGCGACCGAGGCGTCCGGTGAGCTGGCGAAGGGCGGTCAGCAGGTCGCCGACGGGGTCAAGACCATGGAGAACAAGGTCGTTCCGGTGGTGAACAGAGTCTCGGACGTGCTGCGCAGGTCCGCCAAGGAGGCCGCCGGGGTGAGTCGCGACGTGGCGAGCACCACCAAGACCATCGCCGCGCTCGCCAAGGACGCCGACGGTAAGCAGGACGACGTCGCCGACGCACTGGACGCCCTGCTGGAGGCGCACCCGGACCTGGCCGACGACCAGGTCTTCAAGGACCTGAAGCGGGCGGTGGGACGGGTCAGCGAGGTCACCGGATCGGTGAAATCCACCACATCGCGGGTGGCCACCGACGCCGGCAAGGTGGCCGATGCCGCGGCAACGGTGAACCGCCGGGTCCCCGAGATCATCGGCGCAGCCGAGACCGCCGTCGAGCAGATCGACAAGCTGGCCAAGGGCGCGCAGCGGGTTGCCGACGGCCAGAAGAAGTTGACCGCCGGACTGAAGAAGGCCACCAACGCGCTGCCCAAACTGACCGCCGCCGAGCGGGCCAAGGACGCCGACGCGGTCTCCAACCCTGTCCACATCGCCTCGCACGTCGCAAATCCGGCCACCTACTACGGACGCGGCCTCGCCCCGTTCTTCTTCGGGGTGTCGCTGTGGGTATTCGGCCTGGTCGCGTTCGTGCTGATGCGTCCGATCTCGAAGCGGGCCATCGCAGCAGGTACCAGTCCGGCGCTGGTGGCACTGGGTGGCTGGTTGCCGCCCGCGCTGCTGGGCTCGGCCGGTGCCCTGGTGCTGCTCGCGGTCACCGACCTGGCGCTGGGCCTGGACCCGCTCGACCTGGCGGGTACGGCGGGGATCTCGGTGCTGGCCGTCTGCGCGTTCACCGCCCTGGCGCAGACCCTGCGCACCTGGCTCGGCCTGGTGGGCAGCGCGATCATGCTGGTGATCCTGATCGTCCAGTTGGGCGCGGCCGGCGGGCTGTATCCCGTCGAAGTGATGCCCGCGTTCTTCCAGGTGGTGCACCCGTGGATGCCGATGACCTACCTGGTGGAGGGGCTTCGGGTGACGATCAGCGGCGGGCCGGCCGGCCAGCTCGCCATGGCGTGGTGGGTGCTGGGCGGTCTGCTGGTCGCGTCCGTCATCTCGACGGCTGTTGCGGCCTGGACGCAACGGCGCTGGACGCCGACGCGCCTGCGCCCGCCCCTGGAATGACACGGGTCGAGACCCGGAACCGTCATCCCGGGCTTGCCCGGGGATCGTCATTGGTCGGCTGTGGAGACCCGTCGTCCGTCATCCCGGCTTGCCGTGGGATCTCACCCCGGGCCGGATCGGTCGGCTCGGCCCCAGCCGCGGCGGTGATAGGCTCGCGACATGCAGCGATCCACCGACTGGCGTAGCCGCTGACGGCTCGCTGCACCGCCCCCTGGGCCGTCGAGATCGACGGCCCTTTCGCATGTCCGGACGACGAACGAACGAGTGACACGATGACTGAAACGCCCCTGGACGACGCCGGCGACGAGCTTGCCGCGTCCACCTCAGACGCCTCGCTGCGGCGAACCGAGGCACGCAGCGCCGAGATCGAGCAGCAGATCGCGACCGACCCGTCCAGGTTCCGGATCATGACCGGCGACCGGCCCACCGGCGCCCTGCACATCGGCCACTACTTCGGCTCGCTGGCCAACCGCGTCCGGCTGCAGGACGCCGGGGTCGAGACCATCATCCTGATCGCCGACTACCAGGTGATCACCGACCGCGACGGCACCGGACCCATCCGCGAGCGGGCGATCAACATGGTCGCCGACTACCTGGCCATCGGCATCGACCCCGCCCGCAGCACCATCTACGCCCACTCGGCCGTGCCGGCGTTGAACCAACTCATGCTGCCCTTCCTGTCCCTGGTGACCGACGCAGAACTGCGCCGCAACCCGACGGTGAAGGCCGAGCTCGAGGCGACCGGCGACCGTCCCATGTCGGGGCTGCTGCTGACCTATCCGGTGCATCAGGCCGCCGACATCCTGTTCTGCAAGGCGAACCTGGTGCCGGTCGGCAAGGACCAGTTGCCGCACCTGGAGCAGACCCGCGTCGTCGCGCGCCGCTTCGACGAGCGCTACGGCCGGGCCAACCCGGCTCAGCCGGTGTTTCCGCAGGCCGAGGCGCTGTTGTCCAAGGCGCCGACGGTGCTGGGCCTGGACGGCACCAAGATGAGCAAGTCCAAGGGCAACGTGATCGAGCTCGGAATGGACGCCGACACCACCGCCCGGCTGATCAGGAAGGCCGTCACCGACTCCGACCGGCACATCACCTACGACCCGGCGAACCGGCCCGAGGTGTCGAACCTGCTGATGCTGGCCGCGCTGTGCACCGGCGGCGACCCGGTCACGATCGCCGAGGAGATCGGCGACGGCGGCGGCGGTGGGCTGAAGAAGGTCGTCACCGCCGCGGTCAACGACTTCTTCGCCCCGATCCGGGCCCGGCGCGCCGAACTGGTCGCCGACCAGGCCCACCTGCTCGGGGTGCTGCGTGAGGGCAACGCCCGCGCCAACGCGATCGCCGACGCCACCCTCGACGAGGTGCGTGCGGCGATGGGGATGGTCTACTGACGGACGCCGTCGGCCCCCGCGTCCCTTCGGTTCGCCCGGGCGCGCACCCGGGTATCGAACCCTTCCGGGTCGTCGGGGGAACGGGCGGGCCAGCACGTCACCCGTGCAGGGGACGCGGTACGGTCGATGCCGCGGCATTTGCTGTGAAAGCATGGCCCTGCCGCGGCCTCGCCGCGCGCCACACACTTCGGGGGAATCACTCATGTCACTGACGTCTGCGCGGGCACTGACCCGCAGCGCGGCGCTCCTTCTCAGCACAGTTCTGCTCGGCCTGGTCGGCCTTGGCGCTTCGACGCCGGCGCAGGCCGTGTCGGAGGTCGCGGTCGACGGGGTGGGCTCCGGACCGTCGCAGACCTTCACCCTGAACGGCGGCTACTACCGCTTCGACCTGGCCTACGCGGGCAACTCCGAGAACGGTGACGTGCCGCAGTTCTACGCCCAGCTCGAGGGCCGCGGCCGCGTCTCGTGGCTGCTCGCCTGGGACTACGAGACCGGCAGCACCATCACCCGCTTCATCGAGGTCCCCGAGCAGATGAAGATGTGGATCGTCGTGAAGGACGCCGCCGACGACGCCTCCTGGTCCGTCGACGTCAGCCCGGTCGCCGAACCCACGTCGACGGTGACGTCGCTCAAGGTGTCCGGCACCGGACCCGACGCCACCACGCTGAGCCGGGTCAAGACGGGCACCTACTACGTCACCTACACGTACTCGAACAACTACGACGCCTACGGCGCCACTGACTTCTACCTCGGTCTGAACGAATCCGGCAACGGCTGGCAGGACATCACCCATCGCGAGCTCTCCGCCTCGGGCTCGGGCTCCGCGACCGTGAAGATCGGAACCACGGGCACCTACTGGTTCGAGACCCTGTACGCCGGCAAGAACTCCTCCTGGTCCGTCACCCTGGCGCCGTTCAAGAAGCTGACCGCCGCGACGCCCAAGATCTCGGGCACCGCCAAGGTCGGCAAGACCCTCACCGCGAAGGCGGGCACCTGGACGTCCGGGGCGAAGCTCACCTATCAGTGGTACCGCGGCAGCTCCAAGATCTCGGGTGCCACGAAGTCGACCTACAAGCTGAC
The DNA here is from genome assembly GCF_025972045.1 of Micropruina sonneratiae. Lineage (GTDB taxonomy): Bacteria > Actinomycetota > Actinomycetes > Propionibacteriales > Propionibacteriaceae > Micropruina > Micropruina sonneratiae. Next base: position 62,586 of record NZ_JAPDHX010000002.1, read on the forward strand.
GTCGGCGTCGAAGGGCAAGAACCTCAAGGTCAAGGTGACCGGCAAGAAGGCCGGCTACACCACCGTGACCAAGACGTCGGCAGCGACCGCCACGGTCAAGAAGTAACCGCCCGGGCGTCCCGGCTGCACTGGTTCACCGCTGCCCGCCGTGGCACAGTGGCCCGATGGCGAAGGGCGCACCGAAGGAGAGTCGGCACGGCGTCGAGCTGAGCAACCTCGACCAGCCCTTGTTCACCGGCGCCGGGGCGACCAAGCGTGACCTGATCGACTACCTCGAGGCCGTCGCGCCGTTCATGCTTCCCGGGCTGCGCGACCGGCCGCTGTCGGTGGTTCGTGTGCGACCCGGACAGCAGCCGTTCATGCAGAAGAATCTGCCCGACTACGCTCCTGACTACGTGCAATGGACCCCGGTGTGGTCGGACGCCGGGCATCGTGAGATCCACTACCCGCTGTGCAACGACCTGCGGACCCTGCTCTGGTTCGGTAACCAGCGCGCGGTGGAGTTCCACCCGACCCTGATGGTGCCGGAGTACGGCGACACCACCGACGTGCTCGGCGGCACGGTCACGCACCTGGTACTCGACCTCGATCCGCCCGAGGGCAGCGGTTTCAACGTGGTGGTAGCTGTCGCACACCAGGTGCGGGCGGCCCTCGACGCCGTCGGGTTGCAGGGGGCGGTGAAGACGTCCGGCTCGAAGGGGCTGCACGTCATGGTGCCCGTGCGCGACCTCGACCTTCCGGACGCCGCCGCCGCGACCCGGGCGCTCGCGGCACGCACCGAAGCCCTCGACCCGGGCGTCGCCACCACCGCGTTCCTCAAGGCCGATCGCGGCGGCCGGGTCTTCGTCGACTCGACGCGTGCCGGTGGCGGATCGCTGGCGTGCGCGTTCAGCCCACGCGTCCGGCCCGGGACGACGGTGTCCTATCCGGTGTCGTGGGGCGATCTGGACGCTGTGAAGCCCGCCGACTTCACTGTGCGATCGGTGTTGCCGCTGCCGACGGACGATCCCTGGGCGGCGCTGTTGCCTGAGCCGCAGCAGGTATCCGGTGAGGTTGTCGAGCAGGGGCACGGCATTCCCATCGCCCGGGTGGCGGCGATGCACGAGGGCAAGCGCCGCAAGCGGGCGAGCCAGGCCCGCGCAGAGTAGTAACTCCCCGCCATCCCACTGGTCGACCGGGAGAACCCGGCGTCCGCCGCGACGAGGGGCGGAGGACTGACGACGCTGCGACTACTCGGTACCGAGCGCTTCCTTCTCGGCGCCGATCGTGGTGTCGTCGCCGTGGCCGGTCTTCACCACCGTGTCGTCGGGCAGCTCGAACAGCTTGGCCCGGATCGACGCCACGAGGGTGTCCCGATCGCTGAAGCTGCGGCCGGTGGCGCCGGGGCCGCCGTTGAACAGCGTGTCCCCGCTGAAGAGCGTGTTCAGCGCGGGCAGGTGGAAGCACACAGCACCCGGGGCGTGGCCCGGGGTGTGCAGCACCCGCAACGTCTGGCCCGCGATGGTGATCTCCTGCCCGTCGCTGAGCTCGCCGTCGGGCGGGGTGTCGTGGGTGAGCGCCCACACCGGCGCGTCGTCGGGGTGCAGCAGCACCGGCGCCTTGGTGATGCGGCCCAGCGCTGGTGCCCAGCGGACGTGGTCGTCGTGGGCGTGGGTGCACAGCACAGCCTGCACCCGGCGTCCGTCGATCAGTGTCACGATGGCGGGCAGGTCATGGGGAGCGTCGATCACGACGCAGTCCCGGTCGTCGCCGATCACCCACACGTTGTTGTCGACGTCGAAGGTCTCGCCGTCGAGCGAAAAGGTGCCGGAGGTCACCGCGTGGTCGATGCGGACCGCCATCAGAAGACCACCACCGAACGCAGCACGTCGCCGCCGTGCATCTTGTCGAACGCCGCCTCGACCCCGTCGATGCCGATCTCCTCGGTGACGAACGCGTCCAGCGGCAGCCGGCCCTGCAGGTACAGGTCGATCAGCATCGGGAAGTCCCGGCTCGGCAGGCAGTCGCCGTACCACGACGACTTCAGCGAACCGCCCCGGCCGAACACGTCGAGCAGCGGCAGTTCGAGTTGCATCTCGGGGGTGGGGACGCCGACCAGCACGACCGTGCCCGCCAGGTCCCGGCCGTAGAACGCCTGCTTCCAGGTTTCGGGACGACCGACCGCGTCGATCACCACGTCGGCACCGAAGCCGTCAGTCAGCTGCTGGATCGCTTCGACGGGATCGGACTGCTTGGAGTTGACGGTGTGCGTGGCGCCGAGTTCCTTGGCCTTGTTCAGCTTGCGGTCGTCCAGGTCGACGGCGATGATCCGGTTCGCGCCTGCCAGCCGGGCTCCGGCGATCGCGGCGGAACCGACCCCGCCGCAGCCGATCACCGCGACGGAGTCGCCGCGCCCGACGTTTCCCGTGTTCAAGGCGGCCCCCAGGCCGGCCATCACACCGCAGCCGAGCAGCCCCGCGGCGGCTGGGCGGGCGGCCGGATCGACCTTGGTGCACTGCCCGGCGGCGACCAGCGTCTTGTCGATGAACGCGCCGATGCCGAGCGCCGGAGAGAGTTCGGTGCCGTCGGTCAGGGTCATCTTCTGTTTGGCGTTGTGCGTGGCGAAGCAGTACCACGGACGCCCGCGGCGGCAAGCCCGGCAGGCGCCGCACACCGCACGCCAGTTGAGGACGACGAAGTCACCGGGCGCCAGGTCGTGCACCTCAGGGCCCACCGATTCGACGATGCCGGCCGCCTCGTGCCCGAGCAGGTAGGGGTAGTCGTCGCCGATGCCGCCCTCGCGGTAGTGCAGGTCGGTGTGGCACACGCCGCAGGCCTGGATCGCGACCACCGCCTCGCCGGGGCCTGGGTCGGGCACGTTCACCGTGACCAGTTCGACCGGAGCCCCCTTGCCGCGGGCGATGACGCCCTTCACCTGCTGCATATGTGTCGTGCCTCCCGTTGGATGGTTGTGTTCCGATCCTGTAGGGCCGAGCCTGACAGGTCAACCACCGGCCCGCGCTGGCGAGGCTTTCACAGTGCACTCGCCGCTGGCGCACAGCCAGCCGTCCCGGACGGGCCCGACGGCCGGCCGGTGAGGGGTCGGCGGTTCTCAGCAACGCCCAATACTGACAACAACGGTGGCTGCTTTCGTGTCACAACACGAAAGCAGCCACCGTTGGTGAAACCAGTGGGCGTTGCAGAGAACGGACGCCCCCGGGTGACCCCGGACGACCTGGATGTCCCGGACGGCCCGCCGCGAGGCGTCCGATACCGGGCGGTCGTGCCGGCTGAGCCTGGGAGCCCTACTCGGCCGCGCCGGCCTGCTGCGAGAGGCCCGAGGAGGAGCGCCGGCGGCGCCGGCGACGGGGCTTGTCGGACGCCGGATCTCCGGCCTGATCCGCAGTGGCCTCGCTCGTGGTGGTGTCGGGCTGCACCGGCTTGTCGGCGCCGCCGGAACGACGCCGCTTGCGCCGCACCCGGCCGTCATTGGTCTCGACCCGCTCGGCCTTCGGGCCACGCTCACGCGGCTGGCGCGGTTCGCGCGGCTCGGGCGGCTTGGGTGGGGCGATCCGGCCCTTGGTGCCGGGCTCGATGCCCAACTCGGTGAACAGGTGCTTCGAGGTCGAGTAGGTCTCGGCCGGGTCGGGATGACCGAGATCGAGGGTCTTGTTGATCACCTTCCACCGGGTCAGGTCGGCCCAGTCGACGAGGGTGACCGCGACGCCCTTCGCGCCGGCGCGTCCGGTGCGGCCGATCCGGTGCACATAGGTCTTGTCGTCATCGGGGCACTCGTAGTTGACCACGTGCGACACCCCGGTCACGTCGATGCCGCGGGCGGCGACGTCGGTGGCGACCAGCACCTTGACCTTGTCCTCATGGAACCGCTTCAGCGACTTCTCGCGGAGCGCCTGGTTGAGGTCGCCGTGCAGCGAGGTGACGCTGAAACCGCGGTCGGTCAGTTCGTCGCTGAGCCGCTGCGCGGACCGCTTGGTGCGGGTGAAGATGATCGTCTTGGTGCAGCCCTCGGCCTGCAGGAGGCGTCCGATCACCTCGGGCTTGTCGAGGTCGTGCGCCTGGTAGACGAACTGGTCGACCTCGGGCACGGTGACCGAGGCGTCCTGGGTCTCGGCGCGCACGTTGACCGGCTGGTTGAGGTACATCCGGGCCAGGCCCACCACCGCCGAGGGCATGGTGGCGCTGAACAGCATCGTCTGCCGGGTCGGCGGGGTCTTGGAGATCAGCCGCTCCACGTCGGGCAGGAAGCCCATGTCGAGCATCTCGTCGGCCTCGTCGAGCACCAGCACCTTCACCGCGGACAGGTCCAGCGAGCGGCGGGTGACCAGGTCGAGCAACCGGCCGGGGGTGCCGACCACGACGTCCACGCCACTGGTCAGGCTGCCGATCTGGTTGTCGTAGCCGACGCCGCCGTAGACGGTCAGGACGCGGGCCTTACGTACCGACGAGGCGACCTCGATGTCCTCGGCGACCTGCAGTGCGAGTTCCCGGGTCGGGCACATGACCAGCGCCTGCGGCTTGCCCTTGGGGGTCAGGTCGGCGTAGCCCTCGTCCGACTTCAGCACGATGCGCTGCAGCAGACTAACGCCGAAGGCGAGCGTCTTGCCGGTGCCCGTGCGCGCCTGGCCGATCATGTCGGTGCCGTTGATGGCGATCGGGATGGCGAGGGACTGGATGGGGAACGGGTGCTCGATCCCGACGGCGGCGAGCGCCTCGGAGATGGCGGGGATGACGCCGAGATCGGCGAAGGTGGTTGCGGGAGGAGCCTGGTCGATGTCCAGTTCCTCGATGGCGATGTCGCTCAGTGTGGTGGCCTAACGTGCACCGGCCGTCAGGCCGGTAAATGTGACACCCACGTCGGCGGCGCAACGTCGGCCGCGCAGACCGTGGGGACGCACATCCTGTGCGTTCGCCCGCCAGTCTACCCCGAACGCCTCAGACTGCGCCGAAGCCCACCCGGCGCACCGCTTCCTGGCCGATTTCGAGGTAGGCGATCTTGGCTGCGGGCACCAGCACCTTGCGGCCGCGCTCGTCGGTCAGGGTCAGCACCGAGTCGTTCTTGATCGCTTCGGTGAACGCGGTCTCGACGTCGCTGGACGACTCCTCCGACTCCAGCACGATCTCGCGCGGGGCGTGAATGACTCCGACCTTGATCTCCATTGCATCTCCTCACAGCTGGTTCGTCGCCAATCTAGTTGGGCGGGACGCCGCGGCGCAGCGCCGTACGCTGGCAGCGCAATTCGTCATGCCACGATCCTTCGGCGGCGCGAGAGCGGTGGAGAGGGGACAGTCCCCGCAGTCGGTGTCACTCGGCACGGCGGGTGTCGAGGCGGGCGGCCACGTCGGCGATCGCGGACCCGGTCAGCGCGAGATCGTAACCCGGGGGTGTCGACGACCAACGCCGGGACGGATAATCGGACCCGGCTCAACCACAGAACCAGGACGGCTTCATGACTCAACCGCGGATCACCGTGACCCCCATCCTCGTCGGCGACCTGCTGGTGGGGGAGGACGAACGGCTGCCGATCTACGTGCACCTGATCGACCATCCCGACGGCCGGGTGCTGGTCGACACCGGGCTGACCGAGTTGCATCCGGCGGTGGCGGACATGGACCCGCGGCTACGTCCACTCGACCAGCAGGACTTCGACCTCGCCCAGGTCGACTTCGTGGTGAACACACACCTTCACTTCGACCATTGCGGGGGCAACCACCTCTTCGCCGGCCGGCCGATCCACGTGCAACGCCAGGAGCTCACCGACGCCCGCACCCTGGCGGACTACACCATCCCCGAGTGGGTGGACGCACGCGGGGTGACCTACGTGCCCGTCGACGGCGAGACCGAGTTGCTGCCCGGCGTCCGGCTGCTGCCGTCACCGGGTCACACCAACGGCAGTCAGGTGGTGGTGGTCGAGGGCGGGGACCGTCCGATTGTGATCGCCGGCGACACCGCGGTCTGGCACGGCGAGCTGGATGACCCCCGGACCGAGGGTCAGCGGCTGATCCGGGCACTCGAACCGGCGGAGGTCTGGTTGGCCCACGCAGCCGAGCCGTGGGTGCCGACGGCCGGCTGAGGAATCAGCGGTGGCGGCCCGCCCGCGTTCCACGGCGCCTCATTCGGCGGAACGGGTGTAGATGCGGGCGACCAGGTCCTCGATCGCGGGCTCGGTCAGGGTGAGGTCGTCGACCCGGGCCTGGCCGGCGACGCTGGCGAACAGGGCCGCGGCGCTCACCTCGCCGGGGCGGAACGAGAGACGGACGCGGTGGCCGGCCGCTTCGACGGCGTCCAGCCGGGCGCCGGGCGGCAGGTCGAGGGAGTCGACCGGCTCGGCCAGGTCGGCGACCAGCACGCGTTCGGCGCCGGTGACTCGGGCCAGGTCGGCGGCGGTGCCGTCGAAGGCGGCCCTGCCGTGGTCGATGATCACCATCCGCTCGCACAGCCGTTGCACGTCGCCCAGGTCGTGCGTGGTGAGGAACAGGGTCGTGCCCCGTTCGTTCCGTTCGCGCTGCAGGAACTCGCGGAGGGCGTTCTTGCTGAGCACGTCGAGGCCGATCGTCGGCTCGTCGAGGACGAGCAGCTCGGGCGCGTGGACGAGGGCCGCGGCGATCTCGCCGCGCATCCGCTGGCCGAGTGACAGCTCCCGTACCGGCTGGGCCAGGAACTCTCCCAGGGCCAACTCCTCGACCAGCATCGCCACCCGCGGCCGCCACACCCCCTCCGGCAGCCGGTGCATCGCGGCGAGGATGGCGAAGCTGTCCCACAGCGGCAGGTCCCACCACAGCACGCTGCGCTGACCGAACACCACTCCGATCCTGCGGGCCAGCCGGCGCCGGGCCGGCACGGGATCCAGACCGCAAGTCCGCACGGTGCCGGCGGTCGGGGTGAGAATGCCGGTCAGCAGCTTGATGGTGGTCGACTTGCCCGAGCCGTTCGCCCCGAGGTAGCCGATCGCCTCGCCCGCCCGGACGCTCAGGTCGAGGGCGTCCAGTGCGCGCAGCGTGCCCCGCCTGCGCCGGTAGTCGCGGGTCAGCGCGGAGGTCTCGATGATCGCCATCTCAGCCCCCCGCCCCGGTGTAGCGACGGACGCCCGCCCGCCACAGCAATCCCACCACGGCCCACAGCAGGACGGCGACCGGCAGGCCGAGCCAGGCCATCGCCGGCTGGAACGGCCAGACCAGCTCGGCCCCGGTCAGGACGGCCGCCGGCACGTAGGCGACCAGGGTGGCGGGCACCACGAAGGTGAAGAACACCCGCACCGGCAGCAGCAGCGCACCGGCCGGCATGCTGGCCACGTAGCGGCCACCGTAGGTGATGGTGTTGCCGGCCTGGGCGCCGTCGATCAGCCAGAACTGTAGGCTGCCGGCCGCCACGAACAGTGCCCCGAAGATCAGCATCCCGGCGAGCGGGGCGCTGACGATGAGCGCCAGGCCTGCCCCGTCGAGCGGCACCTGGGCGTAGCACAGCGACCAGACGTAGATCAGCAGGCCGGTCGAGACCCGCCCCAGCCGGCGCAGCTGGACGTCGGCGGTGATCAGTTGCAGCAGCAGCGGCACCGGCCGCACCAGCAAGGTCTCCAACTGTCCGGTGCGGATCGCGACGTTGACCGTGTCGAGCTGGCCGAACACCATGTCGGCCAGCCCGAACGCCATCGACGACAATCCGTAGACCACGCAGGCCTGCACCAGCGTCATGCCGCCGAAGACCGGTGCGTTGTGCAGCAGCACGTACACCTCCACGAACTCGGTGACACTCAGCAGGGCCTGGGCCAGCAGGTCGCCGGCGAAGCTGCCCCGGTAGACGACCTGGGAGCGCAGCCGCGCGGAGAGCATCACCCGGAGCATCCGCAGTGCACCGATGCGGGAGTGCCGCGGATCGGCAGGTGCGGTGATGTGGTCAGCCACCCTGCACCACCATCCGGGTCAGCCCCCGCCGCAGCACGACCTGCGTCGCCAGCCCCAGGCCGGCCACCCACGCCAGCTGGACGCCGAGCGCCAGCCAGGGCGACCCAGTGCCCAGCACGACGTTGATCGGGGCCTGGAACATGCTCGGGAACGGGGTGGCGAGGGTGATCGCATAGAGCCAGTCGGGAAACCAGGACACCGGTACGAACAGCCCGCAGAGCAGGTTCATCACGATCATGTACAGGTTCAGGTAGCCGCGCACCTCGAGCACCCACAGCGCGGCGAGGTTGACCAGTAGCCAGCCCTGGAAGGCCAGGGTCACCGCAAGGGCGACCGACAGTAGTCCGAGCAGCCAGTCGCCGGCATGACCCGGGATCGCGAGGCCGGTGGTGATCGCCCCCAGCGCCAGCATCGGCGCCACCCGGACGAGCAGGGCGCTGGCGGCGCGTCCGAGTTCGGCGGCCAGCCAGCCGCCCGCCGGGGGGACCGGACGGAGAAGGTCGACGGCGATGTCGCCGGCCTTGATCCGCTGGGCCAGCTCAGAGCTGGCCCACATCGGGATCACGCCGACCAGGCATTGGCCCAGCCACACGTAGGTGGACGCCTGCAGGGCGTCGTAGCCGGCGATCATGCCGCCCGCGCCCGCCACCGCGGCCAGCAGCAGCGACGCCCTGACCAGCCCGAACACCACGTTGGTGACCATCGTCGCGACGATCGCGACCCGGTAGCGCAACTGCCGCCGGAAGCTCGCGGCGGCAAGCTCCCACAGCGCACGCACCCGCGACAGCCTAGACGGCTCGGTGTTCGTCATCCCGGGTCTGCCTCGGGATCCTGGGATGACGGGGGCCAACGAAGGTCACGACCCGGCCGAGGAAGAGGCCGGACGCCGTCGCGGCAATCTCCCGGCCGAAACGGACGGGCCGTTCGCGGCAGTGGCCCGGGCGCCGAAGGTCAGGCCGGGTTGTAGGCCTGGCGCTCGTCCTCGGTGGCGCGACGGATGACGATCCGCGTCCAGGCGCCCAGGTAGATGCGCTGGTCGGGGGCGAACTCGACCCGGCCTCGTCCGATCGGGTCCTTGGGCAGCGGACCCGCCGACTCTCCGACGAAGGTGCCGTTGCTGGATTCCAGGTCCTCGATCCACCAACGGGTGCCGTCGGTGGTGACCTGGGCGTGCCGCCGGCTCACGCCCGAATCGATCTCGCAGTCGATGTCGGGATGGATGTTGCGGCTCAGCGACCTGCGGCCGATCAGCGCCGTCGACGAGCGCAGCGGCACCACCTCGGGCAGGCCGGGGGAGGGCAACGCCTCGGTCGAACCCTGGGTGGCGTACCAGTCGGGGTCGATCCACACTTCGGCGACCCAGTCGACGGTGGTGTTCCTGGGTTGCAGCGGACGCCGTGAAGGCGGGGTCGGCGCCGGCGCCTTGGCCGTCGGCTCGGCTGGGCGCTCCTCAGTGGCCTCGGCGGGGACGGGCGCCTCACCCGGCGCGCCGGTGGCGGCCGGCGGATCACCGGCCGCCGGATCGCCGGCGGTGTCGGCACCTGCGCCGTCGGCAGCCTGGACGTCGCCCGCCGGCGTCGCTCCCGGCCCGCGCTGCGCGTCCGGGACCTGCGGGTCCGACGGCTTCTCGTCCGACGGCTGTGAGTCCGAGGGCTGCGTTTCCGAGGGCTGTTGCTCGGCCGGCTCCGCGGATTCGTCCGACCCGGGAACCTCGGCGGGCCCGTCCGGCCCGGGCTCGGAACTGACGAACGCGCCTACCCCGTCCGGAACGGGCTCGGGTGCCGGGCTCACGGGCTGCGGCGAGGTCGGGACCGCGCTGCGCGGCAGGGTGCCGGTGGTGAAGTCGTAGCCGCACGCCTCACAGAACAGGGCGTCGGCGGCGTTGCGGGCGCCGCAGTTGGGGCACACAGCCGCCTGCGGTTGCTGGGTGGGCGCCGCCGGCGGCGGGGCAGCGTCCGGGGTGACCGGCAGCCCGCAGATGTCGCAGTAGTCCTCGGCGGCCGAGGTGTGCCCGGCCGGACAGATCGCCATGTCAGCCCCTGATTCGCGTCGTCTTGGTGGAGGCGGTGTCCAGGGCCATCTCGTCGGCCTTGGCGACGCCGCGCTTCAACCGCACCGTACCGGTCTCGGCGTCGTCGATGTCGACGACCTTGCGCAGCTTCGCGGTCGCCTCGGCGTTGCCCGTCTCGGCGGCGAGCTGTGCGGCCCGGCCCAGCTTGGTGGTCGCCGTCCGCTCGTCACCGGTCGCCTTCGCCTGGAGCCCCTCCTGGATGGCCCGGGCCAGCTCGGTCTGACCGGTGTAGTGCGCCACCTCCGGGTTGATCTGCGCGGTCAGGTTCGTGTCCGAGGACCACTTCGCCTTGACCAGGCCTTGGGTGAGCACCTCGTTGCCGACGGCGAGCTGCACCCGGGCGGCCAGCTGTTCCTGGCCGACCGACTTGGCGGGCAGCCGGATCTGCAGGTGATAGTCGCGCTCCTCGTCACCCCACGAACCGGTCGGGTACGCCGCCGTCAACGGATTGATCCCGACGCCGCGCCCGGTCAGGTCCTCCACCGTGGGCGACACCTGCCGGACGAACAGCACCTGCGCACCCTGCGGGATCCACACGCGCAGGTCGGCCGCAGCGACCCCGCGGGCCATCGAGGCCTGCATCAGCTCTGCGAAGGCCTGGCCCAGCTGTGACGGGTTGGGAATGATGTCGACGGTGCCCAGCAGCGCCTGGGCGATCTTGCGGATCTCGGCGACCTTCCAGTCCACCCCGACGCCACGGCAGTCCACCTGGAACTGCCCCACACAGTTGCGGATGGCCAGGTCGAGCTGCTGTTGGGTCTCGTTGTGGTTCTCGCCGTCGGTGAGCAGGATGGCGTGTTTCTGGGCGAGGTGCCCGATCGAGTCGAACAGGGCCCGGGCGAGGTTCAGCCAGTTGCCCATCGCCGTGCCGCCGTCGGCACGGAAGTAGCCGATCGCCCGGCGCGCCTCGGCCCGGGTACGGGCGTCCATCCGGACCATGCCGGCCCCCGACTGCACCATCGGATAGGCGAGGTAGGCCTTGTGGTTGCCGGCGACCACCGCGAAGTAGGTGCCGTCGAGAATGTGGTCGAGGGCCACCATCGCCGCCTGCTTGGCGGCCGCCATGTTCGCGTTGCCCATCGAGCCCGACGTGTCGACGATGATGATCTCGCCGGCGTCCCCGCTGCCGGTCTGACCCGCGGCGCCGGCACCGCTGCAGGCGATCGTGACGATCGCATTGACGTCGGTGCCACCGTCGGGCAGGAACTCGTTCTGGTACACCGCGGAGGTGAACAGGGCCATCTCAGATCTTCTCTTCCACACTCGTCCCGGGCGCGTCCGTCGATTCCGCGGCGATCGCCGTCGGTGCTTGTGACGCACCGTTCAGGTTAGCCTCCAGCCGAGCCAGGGCCACCGTGACGTTGTCCTTGCCGCCCTGGGCGTTGGCCCACTTGACGAGCCTGGACGCCACCGCGACCGGGTCTGCGCCGTCGCTGCCGGCGGCGAGCAGTTGTTCGGCCAGCGCACCGGGCGCCGAGGCGTAGTTCCACAAACCGTCGGTGCAGACCAGTAGCCAGCCGGTACCGGTGACGGGGTGGACGCCGGTGTCGGGCACCACGTCCTCGGCGTCGCGGCCGAGCCAGCGGGTGATCGCGTGGGCGTGCAGGCCCGTCTCGGCCTGCTCCCGCGGGACGCCGGCGCGGATCAGTTCCTCGGCGCCGGAATGATCGGTACTGAGCTGCACCTGGGCGGTATCGGTCAGCAGGTAGACCCGGGAGTCGCCCAGCCCCGCCCAGTGCACCCGGTCGCCGACGACCACGGCGGCGGCGAACGTGCACGAGGCCGCATTCTCACTGTCGGGCGCGGTGTGCGCGACGACGGCATCGTTGGCGCGTGCGGCGGCCTCGACCAGGGCCCGGTGCAGCGGGCCGGTCCCGGGGTCGGTGTCGCCCCCATCGGGCGAGCCGGCCAGGCCGCGCACGGCGTCCGCCAGCACGTCGCGGGCCGTCTCGGCGGCCGCCATGGCCGCGACGTCGGAATCCTGCGAGCTCGACACGCCGTCGCAGACCACCAGCACCGCGGAACGGTCCGGTTCGGCCGCCGTCCACAACGCCATCGCGTCCTCGTTGCGGGCGTGCACCACGCCGCGGTCGCACACCCCGCCCAGCCACGACGCCGGCGCGGCCTCGAAATGGTCGCGGGGCGAGGGTGCCTTGGCGCCGCAGGTCTGGCAGTAGCCGTCGGCGTCCACCTCGCCGCCACACTCCAGACAGGCACGGCGAGCGGGGCGGGGCCGGTTCAGCTTGACCGTGGCCTCCGACGCCGCCCCACCCGAAGCGCCGAATGCCAGGTCGGGATGCACGTCGGCCCCGCAGTTCTCGCAGTACCGCTGGTCGGGGCGGACGGGCATCCCGCACTCGGGGCAGGGCGCCGCCAGTCCCAGGGTCGACGCCTCCTGGGGCGCGGCCGGCCCGGCGGCGTCGTGATCGGTCGCCCACAGGGGCCAGGCGGGGGTGTCCTCAGTGCTCACAGCAAGCTCCAGGCTCGGATCTGATTGGCCTTGTCGACCAGGTCGGCTCGGTCGTGGGCGTCGGCGCTCAATTGGGCGAGTTGCCGATAGGTGGATTCCAGCCGGTCGCGCAGGTGGCCGATCGTGTAGGCGGTCGAGCCGAGCGTCACCGAGCCGTTGCCGGCCAGGGCCAGCGCCTTGCCGAAGATGGACGCCTCGTAGCTCAGCTGGCTGCGCGCATCGAGCCGGGCATGCTGCAGCACCTTCAACGCCTCACCCAGGTGGCTGGCGTCATTGCCCAGCGCGATCAACGCCTCGGTCTTCAGCTTCTGCGACTCCAGATAGCCGCGGGAGGTCTGCGGAATCAGTTCCAGTGCCGCGAGCGACCCGATCAGGTCACCCTGTGCGGCACGCAGCCGGGCCAGCCCGAACCCGGCCGGGGTGACGTAATTGGCGTCGGTGGAGGCGCAGATCCGGTACAGGCTCTCGGCCACCTCGGACTGACCGGCCAGCTCACAGGCCACCGCGAGCGCGAGTTTCGGCGCCAGCTCGCCGGGCAGCTGGCCGTAGACGGCGTTGAACGACGACAGCGCCGTGGTGTTGTCGCCGCGCAGCAGCGCACCGAGTCCGGCCATCCATACCGCCCGCCACTCCCACGGATCGTCGGTGAGCAGCGTGTGCACCGAGGCGTCCAGCACTCGCTGATTGCCGGTCTCGAGTGCTGCGACGCAGCGGGCCAGCAGCACCTCGGAGGTCACCGCCGGGGGGCGTAGCAGTTGCCCGAGCCGGTCGACCGGGTCGCTCAGGTCGAGGCTGCCCAGCCAGGCCGCCTGGGGGTCGCCCGGGTCACGGCGAAGCTGCGGCAGCTGCTGCCAGTCGAACCGGTTGCCCGACACCGTCGGTGCCTCGAACAACGGCGAGCTGACCGAGGTGGACGCCGTCCCGCCCGCGGTCGTGGCGACCACCTCGCGCAGCACGCCGAGCATCTGCAGCCGCAGTTCCTCGGCGGAGTTGAACCGGTCGCCCGGGTCGCGGGCGCAGCACTTCAGCAGCAACCGGTAGAGCGAGTCGTAGCGGGCGAAGGCGGGCAGCTGGTCGGCCGGCGGAATGGTGAACTCGTACTCGCCCTGATAGCCGGGCACCTCGGCGCACAGCACCATCAGGGTGCGGCCGATGGTGAAGATGTCGGACGCCACGCTCGCCCCGGCCTGCGCGACCTCGGGTGCCTGGTAGCCGACCGTGCCGTAGATCGCCGAGTCGTCGTCATTGGCGCGCCGGACGCCGCCGAGGTCGATCAGCTTGAGCGAGTCGCCGACCTGAATGACGTTGTCGGGCTTGAAGTCGCAGTACAGCAGGCCCAGGTCGTGCAAGTAGCTGAAGGCGGGCAGGATCTCGATCAGGAAGGCGAGCGCCTGGTCGACCGGCAGCGGGTCGTAGCGCCCCCCGTTGGCCTCCATCCGCTGCTTCAGCAACTGCTTCAGCGAACGGCCGCCGACGTACTCCATCACGATGTAGCCGTTGTCGGCGTGGCTGACGAAGTTGTAGATCTCCACGATCAGCGGGTGCTCGACCTGGGCCAGGAACTGCTGCTCGGACAGGGTCGCCTTGAGGGTGTCGGCGTCGCCGGTGTTCAGCAGGCCCTTGAGCACGACCCAGCGGTCGGACACGTTCTTGTCGCGGGCCAGGTAGATCCAGCCCATGCCGCCGTGGGCCAGCGGGCCCACCACCTCGTACTGGTTGGCCACCAGGTCGCCGTGGGCGAGCTTGGGGCTGAACGAGTAGGCGGCGCCGCAGTTGGGACAGAAGCCGTCGGAACGGCCGGCGGCGTCGTCGCGGGAGCGTCCGACCTTCGCCCCGCAGTTGGGGCAGACCCGTTTGTCCTCGGGCAGCTCGGCGTCGACCATGACGGCCTTGGCCGGGTCGACCGCCGGTGCGGGCGGGACGATCGTCAGGCCCTGGCCGATCCGGCCCATCCGCAGCCGTGACGTGCTGGGCGGACGCCGCACCGGCCGCGCGCCGAACGAGGTGGCGCGGGCCGAGCCCAACGCCGTCGAGCCCAGCTGCACCGAGGCCCGGGTGACCGACGACACCGTCGGCGCCAGCACCGAATCCGGCGGCATGCCGCAGGTGTCGCAATAGCCGTCGACGATCGAGCCGCTGCAGCCGGGCTGCCGGCACGGCCCGCTGGGTGCGGCGGACGGCCGGCTGCCGGGCACTCCGCGTCCGACCGGCATGGTGGCGGCGTTGCCCGGCATGCCGCACACGTCGCAGTAGCCGTCGACGATGGTGCCGGTGCAGCCCGGCTGCCGGCATCTCACCGGGGCACCTCCTCGGCGAGGGCGTCCAGCAGCGCCTGCGCGGCCGGCAGCAGTTGCCTGACCACCGCCAGCGGAGCCGGACGCCGCGCCAGCAGCCGCCCGGTGATGTCCATCAGCGCCGCGAAGTCGGGATCGCCGGCGTGTCCAAGAGCCTGCGCCTTCACCCGCAGGGCACCGACCAGCGCGGTCTGCGCGTCGCGTTCGGCGAGCACTCCCGAATAGGCCTCCTGAACCACCTGAAGCGCTTTGCCGACCTGACCCAGTCGGGCCAGATGTTTGTCGATCGCGGCCCGCGTGTTGGGCACCGGGCCGAGGGCGGCGACGTCCGGCACCGCGTACTTGGGGGCCGGGGTCACTTCGGCGACCGTCTTGGCGACCAGCTGGCGGGTGGCCTCCTCCTGCGCGGTCAGCTCGTCGGTGAGTTCGCGGGCGCGAGCCAGCGCGTCGCGGTTCTCGCGGCGTCGGGCGCCGCCCACGATCAGGTCGCGTTCGTAGCGGGCCGCATCGATCTCCAGCGGCCCGAGCAGCCCGCCGATGTCACCGCCGCGCTCGCGCTTACCCTCCAGCTCCGTCAGCCGGACGGCGAGTTGCTGCAGCTGCGCGGACGCCGCCGGGGCCGAGGCCGGCGGCTCGAGCGCGATCTGTTCGCGGATCCGTTCCAGCTGGGCCCGCAGGTCGCGCAGCCGGCGGGCCAGCTGCTCGGCGTTGGGATCCAGGTTCAGCTTCTGCCGCAGCTGGGCGACCAGGGCGTCCGACAGCCGGCAGGCCTCGGGCAGCGACACGGCCATGCCGGCGAGCTGGGCCGACGGGCTGGCGCCGGTGTCGAGGCGTCCCCAGATCAGCGACGACAGCCGGGCGCATTCCGCGGGCCCGACCCGTCCCGAATCCCAGGTGACCAGCAGCAGGTCGTACCGGTTCTTCACCGCCTGCCACAGGGCCAGCGACAGTTGCATGTCGGGGGTCAGTGCCGACAGCTTGCGGCCGAGGATCTCGGCGTCCAGCGCAGCCAGTTCGCTGCGCCGGGCGGCCGTCCAGGCGTCCAGCTCGGACAGGTAGCCGACCATCTGCTGGGGCTGAACCGGCTCGTTCAGCCGGCCGGGCGCGGCCGGCGCGCTGACCGCGCTCACCGGTACTCCTCGATCCGCCGCGCCACGCCCCAGACGGCCAGCGCGGCGCCGGCCAGGGTGAGCAGAACGACGCCGGCGATCGCCACCACGACACCCTCGCCCACCGACCCCACGGACTCCGCGGCGGGCTCGCCGGCGTCGGAGGCCAGCGCGGCGAGCGATGATGCGGCCTCGTCGAACGCCGTGGCCGCGGCACCGTCGCCGAGCAACAGGCTTCGTGCGCCGGCCCAGTCGGCGTGGTCGGCGGCCTCGACCACCTCGCCGTGCGCCTCGGCGTAGGCGGTGAGCTCGCTGAGTGCCTTGGCGCGGGTGCTGATGGTCTGCACCGCCTTGCGTGCCTCGGAGTAGGCGTCGTTCCACCGAGTGCGGTAGCTGGCGCCGCCGCCTTGCAGGGCGATCATCAGCAACTCGTCGGCGCGGGCCTGGTTGAGCTGGGTGCGTGCGGTCGCGGCGGCGTCCAGTTCGGCGCGGGTGGTGGAACTAAAGCTGGTGGCGGCAGTGGTCGCCGACCCCGCGGTGACCGCCAGCACGGTCACCGAGGCCAGCGCGGCGACCAGGCCGAGTGCGACCCCCGGGTTCAGGTAGCGGTGGGACGCGCGGGCCAGCGCCACCTGCACCGCGATCAGTCCGCCGCCGGCCAGCACGAAGCCGCCGATCACCCAGTACAGCCAGTTCGCGGTGAGGTCGCTCGAGACCCGGTCGCCGGCTGCGGCCGCGGCCTCGCCCAGCGGCTTCAGCAGGTCGGCGGACAGCGCGGTGTCGGCCTTGGCCAGCAGCGCGGCCGAGTCGGTGCCCTTGGCGTTCAGGGCGTCCTGCAGGGTCATCGAATAGTTGACCAGTGCGGCGGTCAGCGGCGCCATCGTGTCGCGGTCCTCGCTGACGGCGGACGCGTCGGCGAGGCTGGTGGCCAGCGTGGTCAGGTTGCTGGTCACCTCGGCCCTGACGGCCGCGGTCGGGGTGAGCGCCCACGTGTTGGCCGCCTGCTGGACCTGCAGTGCCTGTACCCGGGCCTCGGTCAACCGGTTGTACTGGGCGAGGCTCGCGCTGGCGTGGCCGGCGGCCGAGGACTGGACGGCGAGGCCGGCGACGACCAGCGCGCCGAACGCCACCACCAGGGCAACGGCCATCACCTGCAGCCTGCGCAGCCGGCGCACCGATCGCGGCGTGCCCCGACGGGGTGTCGGGGTGGCCTGCGCCGGGGCTGGGGGAGGCGTCTGCGCGCTGGGCTGGATGCCGGTCGGCGCACCACCGGAGCCGCCGGCCACGGTGCCGGTGCCGGGGCGGGTGAGGGCCGTCATGCCCCGGCTCCGGGTGCGGCGGAGGGGTCGGACGGTGCGGGAGCGTGCGGGGCGCTCGGGTCGGCGTCCGGCGGCTGCAGGCGCCCGGGTTCGGCGGGCTGCCAGTCCACCACCGGCGCGGCGTCCATCTCGAGATCGGCGGGCAGCAGGGTGCGAAGCTGCTCGAGGGTCGGGTCGGCGGCGTCCCGCAACCGCCAGGCGTGCTTGCCGATCGCGGCTTCGAGCACGTTGCGGGCGAAGCGGCCGTTGCCGAAGGTCTGGTCGCGGACCTCCCGGCCGAGCAGGCCGCGGAAGGTCTCGACGCAACCCTCGCCCAGGTCGTAGTCGGCGCCGGACACCATGCCGGTGAAGATCTTTTCCAGTTCGGCGTCGGTGTAGTCGTCGAAGCCGATCGTGGTGCGGAAGCGGCTCGCCAGCCCCGGGTTCTGCGCGATGAAGACACTCATCGGCAGCGGGTAGCCGGCGACGATGACCACCAGGTCGTTGCGCTTGTCCTCCATCTCCTTGACCAGGGTGTTGATCGCCTCCTCGCCGTACTGGTCGCCGTTGAGGCTGTACGCCTCGTCGATGAACAGAACGCCGCCCTCGGCCTTGGCGACCACCTCGGCGGTCTTCATCGCGGTCTGGCCGAGGTAGCCGGCGACCAGCTCGGAGCGGTCGACCTCGACCAGTTGGCCCTTGGACAGCAACCCCACCGCGCGGTAGATGCCGGCCACCAGCCGCGCCACGGTCGTCTTGCCGGTGCCCGGGTTGCCGACGAAGACGAGGTGCCGGGTGATGGTGGGGCTCTTCAGCCCGGCCTTCGCGCGCAGGGCGTCCACCTTGAGCACGGCGGTCTGCCGGTGGATCTCGGCCTTCACCCGCTCGAGCCCGACCAGGGCGTCCAGCTCGGCGAGCAGTTCGTCCAGCGACTTCTCGGGTTCGGCCGGCTCCTCGGGCTCGGGCGGTTCGGCCGGCTCGGGCGACGGGGCGGCCTGGACCGGCGGCTGCTCGGTGGCCGGGGCCCCGGTCGGGCCCTGGAAGGGTGCGCTGGGGGCGTCGACCGTCGGGTTGGCCGGGACGCCGGGGTTGCCGGAGTTGCCCAGCCCCGGGAAGGCGCCCGGCGCGAACGGGTCGAGTTGGCGCAGGTCGAGCAGCCTGGACTGCGACTCGTGCATGCGGCCCAGCACGCTGGACAGGATCTGCGGCGCCTGCCGGACGAAGGCGGCGTCGGTGGCCGGCGGCACTCCTGGCCCGGACTGCGCGGCGGGGGACGGCGCGGCCAGTCCCTGGGCGGCGTTGAGCTGGGCGCTGGCCGTTCCCTGCGCCGCCCCGATGCTGCCCGGGCCGGGCTTGCCGAGCAGCGCGGCGGCCGCCGCGACCTCGGCGAGTGCCTTGGCGTAGGGCACGGCCTGGGCCGAGTGTGAGTTGTGCAGCTGGGCGACCAGGGGGGTCGCCGAGGTGCGGAAACGGCGGCCCTTCAAGGCGGCGTCCATGAAGACCTGGGCATTGATCGCACGGCCCGTCGCGGTGCACCAGTCGACGAAGGACCCCACCGACGACTCGGCGACTGTTGCCGCGATCTGCTCGCCCTCGGTGCGGGCGGCGTCGACGTCGACCCCGGCGGTACGGGCGGCCGCCGCCACGGCGTCCAGGGTGCTGGGCAGGTCAGGGGTGCTCACGGGCGCTCCAGGTCGAAGGGGTCGGAGGGATCGGCTGCCGGCGGTGGCTGCAGGTTCAGGTCGGTGCCGGAGGCGTGACCGAACCGTTCCTGCAGGAACTTGCCGTGGGTGATCAGGGCGGCCGCATCGGTGGAGTTGGCGGCGTCGTAGATCTTCTCCATCGTGGCTCCCAGCAGGTCCAGTTGGTCGACCAGCAGCAGCAGGGGAGTCTTGCCGTTCTCGACCGGACGCGAATCGGCCCAGTCCCGCGGCAGCCGCAGATAGGCGCCGACCGCCTCGGGCAGGTAGTCGGTGGCGGTGGCCACCACCGAATAGCTGTCGTAACTGCCCAGGCCGAGCGAACCCAGCCGGGGCAACGTCTGCCGCACCAGCCGCGTGACCCGGGCCGCCCGGGACCGGACCACCGCCGGCAGGGCGCCGGAGCCGATCAGCTGTTCCACACCGTCCAGCGAGGCGAGGATGTCGGCCTCGGTCGGGGCGGGGTCGACCTCGGGGACCGGCGGCGCGGACGGCGTCGAGTCCCGGCCGGTCAGCCAGTCCCAGAACCCCATCTGTCGTCCATCCACCTTCTGCTTGCGTCGGCGCCGTGGCTCGGGCCTCTCGCGGTTCCGGACGCGTGCGGCGTCCGGAACGTCGTCAAATGCTGATCTGCGGCATGGTCTGCGAGCGGGAGTCCTGCTGGGCGACCCGATCCAGGTACTCCTTCGACTTCACCACCTCGCCCTCGAGCACGCCGATGGTCTGCGCCATGGTGTCCAGCGCGCGCAGCTTGAACTCGTCGATCGAGTCCATCGTCGAGTAGATGTTCGCGAACGCCGCCTGCAACTGCTCGAGCCCGATCGTCGAGGACGCCGCCTGCTCCTGGATCGCCGCGGAGTTCTCCTTCAGCATCTCGGAGGTGCGTTGGATCATCTGCGATGTCGTCGAGTTCAGGGCGGTGATCTGGTCGAGCACCAGCTTCTGGTTGCCCAGCGCCTGGGCGACGATGACCGCGGTGCGCAGCGCCGAGATGGTAGTGGTCGAGGCCCGATCGACGCCCTTGATCAGCTCGATGTTGTTCTTGATGATGATGTCGATCGCGAGGTAGCTCTGAATCGACACCGCCAGTTGGGTGAGCAGGTCCTGGTGCTTCTGCCGGACGTAGAACAGGACGTCCTGGCTGAGCGCCTTGGCCTTCTCAGGATCGGAGATCTGCAACTCCGCGACCTGGGCCGACAGTCGGGCGTCCAACCGTTCGGCGATGTAGACGTACTGGTTGAGCCGGCCCATCACCGTCCACAGGTTCTGCTTCTCCATGTTGAGCGCCACGTTGTCCTTGGTCAGCTCGTCCTGGCCCGAACGCAGGGCGTGCAGGATGCCGTTGAGCTGCTGCTGCGAACTCTGATAGCGGCGGAAGTAGTCGGTGACCTGGTCGCCGAACGGGATCATCCCGAGGAACTTCTTCGGACCCCGCGCCTTGCCGGGGTCGAGGTCCTCGACGGTGCGGCGCAGCTGGACCAGCGTCTGGCCGACCTTGGAGCCCTCGGACAGGCCGCCCTCCTTGAGTGCCCGCACGGGGGTGTTGAGGAGACGGTTGGACGTCTCTGCCGCCTTCCGGATGTCGGCGTCGCCCATGCTGCGGACGGCGTCGGCCTGGGCGGCGAAGGTGGGCGACTTCTCCTCGGCCGAGTTGAGTGCGGTCAGGAACTCGTCCACCTTCTGGTCGAGCACCGGGACCTGGGCCGCCTCGACCTGGGGCGCCATCGCCGGCGCCTGGGTCTCGGTGACGGCCGGCGGGGCCTCGGGAGCGGTCAGGGTCAGCGTGGCCGGCGGCTGCAGCGGCATCGCGGCGGCGGCGCCGGGAGGCGTGGTGGAACTCATGACTCCCTCTCGGGCTCTTGGCAGTGGTCGCCGTCCAATCTAGCGGGCGTCGGGCTGGGGGACAGTGGGGACGGCGTCCGGGACATCCCTGGAAGACCGGGCCGTCGAGTGGGTAACGAAACGGGCCCCGTCACCAGGACGGAGCCCGTTTCGTCGCTCGAAGCCGAGCCGTCGATCACAGTGGCCGGACGTGGTCCGCCTGAGGGCCCTTGGGGCCGGAGGTGATCTCGAACTCGACCTTCTGCCCCTCGTTGAGGGTCCGGAAGCCCTGGGTGTCGATGGCCGTGTGGTGGACGAAGACGTCCTGGGTGCCACCCTCGACCTCGATGAAGCCGTAGCCCTTCTCGGCACTGAACCACTTGACGGTTCCCTGCGCCATGTACCTACTCCTTACACAGATTGCGCCCGCCCTGGTTGGGGCGGACACTGCCGAACGAGCTGTCCCAGACGACCTTCGGTCGCCCTCGCGGCAGCGCCAGCAACCCTGTCACATCGGGTGTCGGCTGTCACTCGTGGGGGTGACATCGGCGACGGCGTGTCGTCGTTCCGGTTTTGTCGTCGGCACCTGATTCGATGGACGCCATGGACTCCCGCACCGCGCTCGCCGGCTGGCCGCTGAGCGACGACCAACGTGCAGCCGTCGAGGATCACCGCGACGGCCCCGCGCTGGTCGTCGGTCCGCCCGGCTCGGGCAAGACGACGGTGATCGCCGCCGCGGCGGCGTTCGAGCTGGGGCAGCGGACGCCCGAGGGTCCCCAACCGCTGGTGTTCACGTTCAGCCGCCGCGCGGCCAGCCGGCTGCGCAACCGGGTCGCCCGGGCGCTGGACCGCACCATCAGCCCGCCCTGGGTGACCACCGTGCACGCCTTCTGCCTGTGGCTGTTGCGGCGGGCCGCCGGGCCCGGCCAGGCCGAGCCGCGGCTGCTCACCGCTCCTGAGCAGGAGTTCCGGGTCCGTGAGCTGCTGGTCGGCCGGGGCACCTCGCTGTGGCCCACCGAGGTGCACCAAGCGGTGGGCACCCGCGCCTTCGCCCGCCAGGTGCGCGCGGCGATGGCGCGGGTGCGGCAGCTCGGCCTCGACCCCGAGGACGTGGTGGCGGCAGGCGTCCAGGCACAGCGCCCCGAATGGGTGAGCGTCGGGCACTTCTTCGCCGAATACCTCGACGTGCTCGACCACGAGGGCAGCCTCGACTACGCCGAGCTGGTGCATCGAGCCCGGATCGCGCTCACCGACGACCAGCTCGTCGCCTCGGTCCGTGCCCAGGTGTCGCGGGTGCTGGTCGACGAATACGCCGAACTCGACCCTTCCCAGGTCGGGCTGCTGCGGGCGCTGGTGCCCACCGGTGGCGCGATCCTGGCCGTCGGCGACCCCGACCAGGTGGTGTTCCGGTTCCGGGGCGCCCATCCCCGGGGACTCAGCGACTTTCCGGCCACCTTCCGCACCGTCGCGGGGACGCCGGCACCGGTCATCGCGCTGCGCCAGAGCCACCGCGGATCGCCCGCCCTAGCCGCCGCCTGGCGTCGGGTGGCCCGTCGGGTGCCGCTGCCGGTGCTCGGTGACGAGCCGGCGCGCGTGCTGCGGCCCGAACCCGCGGCGGCGGCCGAGCCGGGCGAGGGGGCCGACGTGCGCAGCTACGTGTGCAGTTCCGAGGCCGAGCAGGCGCAGCTGATCGCGGACGAGTTGCGTCGCGCCCACCTCGACGAGGGTTTCGCCCACGCCGATCTGGCCGTGGTGGTGCGCTCCGGCAGCCGGCAGATCGCCCCGATCGCACGGGCTCTGGTGGCGGCCGGCCTGCCGGTCGAGGTGGCGGGCGACGAGATCCCGCTGATGGCCGAGCAGGCGGTCCGGCCACTGCTGCTCGCGCTCGAGGTGGTGCTGCGCGACGGCCAGCTCGACGCCGACGAGGCGAAGCGCCTGCTCACCTCGCCCCTCGTCGGGCTCGATGCCGTCGGTCTGCGCACCTTGGGACGCCGGCTGCTCGAACTGGAACGTGACGAGACCGGGTCGGGGCTGCTCTCCCGGCCGCCGTCGCTGCTGATCGCCGACGCCCTGCGCGAACCGGAGCGACTGGCCCCGCTCGACGGCAGCCCCGAGGCGTCGGCGGTGCAGGGTCTGGCCGCGCTGCTGCGGCGGGCCGGTGACGTGCTCCTCACTCCGGGCGCCGGTGCCGGTGATGTGCTGTGGGCGCTGTGGTCGGGCACCGACTGGCCCTCCCGGCTGCAGGCGTCCAGCCGGGCGGGTGGTGAGAGCGGACGCCGGGCCGACCGCGACCTCGACGCGGTGATCGCCCTGTTCGCCGCCGCCGAGGCCAGCGAGCAGCCCGCGGGAACCGGCGGTGTCCGGGGCTTCCTGGCCGAGGTCGCGGCGCAGGAGATCCCGGCAGACACCACCCGGGAGGCCGAGGTGCGCGGCCGCGGCGTCCGGCTGCTCACCGCGCACCGGGCGAAGGGGCTGCAGTGGCCGGTGGTGGTGGTCGCCGGCGTCCAGGAGGGGCTATGGCCGGCCCCCGGCCCGGGGGCGGCGATCCTCGAACCGGCCGAACTGGTCAGTGACGGCCTCACGGGCCGGACCGATCCACGCGAGGCGCTGGCCGATGAACGTCGGCTGTTCCACGTCGCCTGCAGCCGGGCGTCCGCTCGGCTGATCGTCACCGCCGTGCAGGGCTCCGACGGCGAGGCCAATCAGCCCTCGCGGTTCCTGGCCGAGCTCGGGGTCGAGCCGCGCGAGTTCGTCGCGCCGCAGCGTCCGCTGACGCTGCCCGCGCTCGTGGCGCAACTCCGGCGGCGAGCGGCCGACCCGGCCAGTTCACCGGCGCTGCGTGAAGCGGCCGGCGCCAGGCTGGCGCGGCTGGCGGCACTCACCGACGACCGCGGGCGGCCGCTGGCACCGCAGGCCCGGCCGGCGTCCTGGTGGGGGGTGCTGGACCCGACCACCGCGGCGACGCCCGCAGCGTTGCCGCTGCGGATCAGCCCGTCGACCCTGACCGGCCTGCTGACCTGCCCCCGTCAGCACTACCTGAGTCGCGAGGTCAACGCCGAACCGGCGCGCACCTCGAGTGCCAGCCTGGGCTCGGTCATCCACGTGCTCGCCGAGCACGCCCGAACCGCTGATCTACGCCTGGACGAGCTGTTGGCGCGACTCGACCAGGTCTGGGACGAGCTACCCTTCGCGACGGCCTGGCTGTCGGTCGCCGAACGCGACCAGGCGGAGGCGGCTCTCACCCGGTTCCTGAACTGGCAGGATGCCAACGCCGGCACCGAGGTTCTGGGTGTGGAGGAACGGTTCGAGGTCGACCTCGAGGTCGAGGGCACGCCGGTGCGGCTGGTGGGCGCCGTCGACCGGCTCGAGCGCGGCTCGGACGGCAGGCTGCGGGTGGTCGACTTCAAGACCGGCAAGCGGGCACCCACCAGCGAGGCGACCGCCTCGCACGAGCAGCTGGGCGTCTACCAACTGGCCATCGAGGCCGGCGGTTTCGCCCACCTGGCCGGCGAGGGGGCAACCAGCGCCGGCGGCAGCCTGGTCTACCTGCGGATCCCGGGCGGCAGTGACCTCGACGACTACCCCAAGGAGTTGCGGCAGGCGGCACTGACCGAGCGGCCACACCTGGCCGACGACGACCAGGCCCATCCGACCTGGGTGCACGAGCGGCTGGGGCGGGCTGTGCGCCTGCTCCGCACCGGGCACTACCCGGCGACCCCCGGCCCCGGTTGCACGTGGTGCCCGTTCGCGGCGAGCTGCCCGGCCAAGTCCGCCGGGGCCCAGGTGGTGGCATGACGGCCGTCCTCACGAACCCACAGGAGCTGTCCGACGTACTGGGGCTGCCGTTCTCCGACCAGCAACTCGAGGCGATCACCGCACCGCTGCAGCCCGGGGTGATCATCGCCGGCGCCGGGTCGGGCAAGACCACCGTGATGGCGGCCCGCGTGGTGTGGCTGGTCGGCAGCGGGCAACTCGCTCCCGAGGAGGTGCTGGGTCTCACCTTCACCCGCAAGGCTGCGGCCGAACTGTCCGCTCGGGTGCGAGGGGCGCTCGAACGGGCCGGGGTGGTCGACGCCGACGGGGTCGACGAGGCCGGCGAGCAGCTGATCCTGACCTACGACGCTTTTGCTGCGCGGCTGGTCGCCGAGCACGGGCTGCGGATCGGAGTCGAGAGCGACCCGGTGATGATCACCGGCGCGTCGCGCTACCGGCTCGCGGCGCGGGTGGTGACCAACGCCGCCGGCCCGTTCGAGCAGTTGGGCGGCTACACTCCGGCGACCCTCACCGACCGGCTGCTGAAGCTCGACTCCGACCTGACGTCGCACCTGGTCGGAGCCGATCAGGTCGGCGCCCACGCCCGCGACTTCCTCACCGCGCTCGACGAGGCGCCGCTGAACCGGTACCGGCGCGAGTACGCGTCGGTGCGCAGCGCCCGGGCCGTCACCGAGCAGCGCCTCGAACTTCTCGGTCTGACGGCCGCGTACGCGCAGCTCAAGCGCAGGCTCGGCTACGTCGAGTTCGCCGACCAGATGGCGGTGGCGGCCGAGCTGGCGCGGCGGGTGCCGAGCGTGTCCGCCCTGCTGCGGCGGCGGTTCAAGGTGGTCCTGCTCGACGAGTATCAGGACACCTCCTCGGCGCAGGCGGCGATGCTGCGGGCATTGTTCTCCGGAGCCGATCCCGAATCCGGCCGGGGCCATCCGGTCACGGCGGTCGGCGACCCGCACCAGGCGATCTACGGCTGGCGCGGCGCCGCGGCCAGCAACATCCTGCAGTTCGCTGCGGACTTCCCGACCAGCGACGGGCTGCCCGCCCAGTCGTTCGCGCTGACCGT
Organism: Micropruina sonneratiae; assembly: GCF_025972045.1. Lineage (GTDB taxonomy): Bacteria > Actinomycetota > Actinomycetes > Propionibacteriales > Propionibacteriaceae > Micropruina > Micropruina sonneratiae. The sequence goes on from NZ_JAPDHX010000002.1 coordinate 88,079, forward strand.
GAACCGGCGTTCCGGGCCGGCCATCCTGGCGGTCGCCAACGGGCTCGCCGCCGGCCTGCACACCGACCCCGCCGTCGGCGACGACGTGCGAGTGGTGACACTGACCGCTCCGCCGGGAACGCCGGCCGGCCAGGTCGAGGTGGCCTCGTTCGACACCTGGCCGGACGAGGTCGGCTTCATCGGCGACAGGGTGGTTGCGCTGCACGAGTCGGGGCGCGTGCCGCTGTGGTCGGACGTGGCGGTGCTGGTGCGCCGCAACGTCCAGATCCCGGGGCTGTACGCCGACCTGACGGCACGTGACGTCCCGGTCGAGATCGTCGGCCTCGGCGGTCTGCTGGAACTGCCCGAGATCGTCGAGGTGTGCTCGGTGCTGGCGCTGCTGGACGACGTCAGCGCCAACCCGGCCGCGGTCCGGCTGCTCACCTCGGCGCGCTGGGCGATCGGCGTGGGCGACCTGGCGCTGCTGGGCCGGCGGGCCGCCGAGCTCGCCAAGCTGACCGGTCCCCGCGACAGCGACCTTGTCGATGACCTCGGCCGGGCACTGGCCCGCACGGAATCGGTCACCGTCCCGAGCCTGCTCGAGGCGTTGCACGATCCGGGTGACCTGCGGTACAGCGCGGCGGCCCGGCGGCGGTTCGGGCAACTGGCGGCCGAGTTCGCCACGCTGCGGCAGCACGCCGGCGAGCCGGTGCTCGACCTCGTCCGCCGGGTGATCGGCACGCTGGGGCTCGAGGCCGAGCTGGCGGCGTCCGGTTCGTCGGGGCGGCAGCTGGGCGCCTTCACCGACGCGGTGGCCGCCTACTGCGACGTCGACGGTGAGGCGTCGCTGGGGGGACTGCTCGCCTACCTGGACGCCGAGCGCGAACACGGCGTCGGGCTCGACCAGGCGGTGGCCACCGACGCCGATTCGGTCAAGCTGCTCACCGTGCACAAGGCCAAGGGCCTGGAGTGGGAGGTCGTCTTCCTGCCCGGCATGGCCGACAACGTGTTCCCCAACGATCGGGTCACGGAGAATTGGGTGACCAACGCGGCGGTGCTGCCGGCCGAACTGCGGGGGGACGCGGTCGCAGTCCCGCAATTGTCCGACGCTTCCGATGCGGCCTTCAAGGAGTACGCCGCGGCGTTGAAGCGGCAGGCCCGGCACGCCGAGGACCGCCTCGCCTACGTGGCGGTCACCCGGGCCAAGCAGCTGCTGATCGCCAGCACCCATTCTTGGGAGGGTGAACTGGTCAAGCCCCGGGTGCCGTCGCCGTACCTGCGCACGATCGCCGAGCACGGTGCGGTGGTCCGCGAGGCCGCACCCGCCGGGGCGGTCAATCCGCTGGCCGGATCGGGGGCCGTGCTGGAGTGGCCGGTGCTCGGCGATCCGGAGGCACGCGAGCGGCGGCAGCGCCTGGCCGAGCAGGTCGAGCGGGCCGGCGACGTGCTGGTTCCGGTCGATCCGCCGGGGCTGAGCGCCGACGAACGTGCCGAGGTCGAGGGCTGGGACGCCGACCTCGAGCTTCTGGCCAGAGCCGCGATCGAGGTCACGGCGCCGGGGCGTCCCGAGTACCTCTCCGCGACCGGGCTGGTGCGGCTGACCCGCGACGCCGAGGCGTTCACCGCCGAGGTGGCGCGCCCGATGCCGCGGCGTCCGGTCGCGGCGCAACGGCTGGGCACCCGCTTCCACCGCTGGCTCGAGGACCGCTTCTCGCTCGCACCGACCTTCGACGTCGACCCCGGCCAGGAGCCGCCCGACGACCCGCACTTCGCGGCGCTGAGTGCCGCCTTCGAGCGGGGGCGGTTCGCGACCCGGCGTCCGGTGGCGGTCGAGGTGCCGTTCTCGATGCTGGTCGCCGGCACCATCGTGCGCGGCAGGATCGACGCGGTGTTCCGCACCGACGAGGGCTTTCTGGTGGTCGACTGGAAGACCGGCGACGTCGCCCACGCCGACGCGGGCCAGCTCGCCATCTATCGGCAGGCCTGGGCCGACCTCGCCGGGGTGCCGCTCGACCAGGTCCAGGCGGCCTTCTTCGACATTCTCGACGACGAACTGGTGGTGCCGGAGCGGCTACCACCCGCTTCGGAGTGGACGTCGGCGATCGAGTCACTGCGCACGCTCTAGTTTGGTGAGCATGCAGACCGCCGCCAGCCACCTGGACCGCTGCGAGTACGAGCGTAAGGACGACGCCTGGGTCGAGGAGCAGTGGAGTGCCGCCGGCAGCCTGCTGCTGTCGGTGGACGAGACCGGCCACGTCGCCTGCACCGACGACCGCCGTGGCGTTGCCGACCGGCGGCCCAGCGGGGACTACGACCCGCAACGGCACTATCTGCTGGGCCGGTGGCGGGGCGCCGCGGTGTTCGCCGTGCTGGCCGCCGCGGAGCCGAGCGCCGGCCTGCGCACGCTGCTGCCGGTGTTGGACGACGCGGGCCGCGAGCTGGTGCTTGCCGCGGTGGCGCTGGTGAACTGGCACCGGACCTCACCGCACTGCGGCTCCTGCGGGGCGCTGACCCGGGTGACCACCGGCGGCATCGTCCGGCACTGCGACAACTGCAACCGCGACCGCTTCCCGCGCAGCGACCCGGCCATCATCGTGGCCGTGCTGGACGCCAACGACCGGCTGCTGCTGGGTCATCAGGTGGTGTGGCCGACGGGCCGGATGTCGATCCTGGCCGGCTTCGTGTCGGCGGGGGAGTCGCTGGAGCAGGCGGTCCGGCGCGAGGTCGCCGAGGAGACCGGCGTCCGGGTCGCAGCGGTGCGCTACCTGAGCAGCCAGCCGTGGCCGTTCCCACGTTCGCTGATGCTCGGATTCATCGCCCGGGCCGCCGGCGACGAACTGAACGTCGACGGGGTGGAGATCGAGCACGCCCGCTGGTTCAGCCGCGACGAGCTGGCCGAGGCGACATCCAACGGCGAGGTCGCGCTGCCCGGCTCCGGCTCGATCGCGCAGGGCATCATCGACGACTGGCGAACCGGATCGCTGCCTCGACCGGAGGGCTGAGCGCCGCCGGCGTCCCGCACCGGTGTCCGGGTCTTCCTACGGTCCAGTAGGTTGGGTCCGAAGGGGAGGACGACGGATGGATCCGAGCAACGTTGCTGTGGTGTTCGCCAAGGCGGTCACGAGGCATGGGCAGCGTCCCGCCACCCGAATCCGATCAGGGGACGGCTGGACGACCCGCAGCTACGCCGAACTGGGCGCCGACGTGCGCCGGCTGGCGGCACGGCTGCTCGCCGACGGGCTGGAGCGCGGGGACCGGGTGGCGATCTTCGCCCCCAACCTGCCCGAGTGGAGCCTGGTCGACCTGGCCTGCCTGAGCGCCGGGTTGGTGGTCGTGCCGCTGTACCCGACCAGCACGCCCGAGGAGATCCGTCACATCCTCGGCGACTCCCGCTGCCGGCTCGCGTTCATCGCGGGTGAATCCGAATGGGTCCGGCTGCAGCCGCTGATGGCCGGGCTGCCCGAGTTGAGGCGGGTGGTGTCGTTCACCGCCGTCGGAGACCCCGCGGTGACCACCCTTGCCGACGAAGTCGCCGCTGCGCCCCCCGACGGCGGCGCCGTGGACGCCGCGCTGGCCCGGGCGTCCGGCGACGATCTGGCGACCATCATCTACACCTCCGGCACGACCGGGCCGCCCAAGGGGGCGATGCTCACCCACCGCGGCTTCACCCACCAGCTGGCGGTGCTGACCGCGCAGCTGTCGATCGGGCCCGACGACTCGTCGCTGTCGTTCCTGCCGCTGAGCCACGCTCTGGAACGCGCCTGGACATTCGTGGTGCTGGCGTCCGGCTGCCTCAACACGTACGTGCCCGACCCGCGCACCGTCGCCGAACAGCTGGTGCTGGCCCGTCCGACGATGCTGGTCAGCGTGCCCAGGCTGTACGAGAAGGTCGTCAGCACCGCCCACCAGAAGGTGGCCGGCTCGGCGCTGAAACAGCGACTCATGGCGTGGGCCCTGCGGGTCGGCGGTCAGTACCACAGCGCCGCCGAGGCCGGGGCGAAGCCGTCGCCGCTGCTGAGGGTGCAGTTCCGGGTTGCGGACGCCCTGGTGCTGAACAGCATCCGGAACGCGCTGGGCGGTGCCAAGTCGGTGCTGGCCTGTGGCGGCGCGCCGCTGCGGCAGGAGATCGAGGAGTTCTTCTTCGCCTGCGGCCTGCCGGTGCTGCAGGGCTACGGCCTCACCGAGGCGTCCCCGCTGGTCAGCTTCCCTTCACCGGCCGCGCACCGGTTCGGCACCGTCGGCCGGGTGATCGACGGTTCGCAGGTGCGGCTCACCGACGCGGGCGAGATCTGCTATCGCGGGCCGAACCTGATGCTGGGCTACTGGGGTCAGCCAGAAGCCTCCGCCGCAGTGCTGGTCGACGGGTGGTTGCACACCGGCGACGTGGGCGAGGTGGACGCCGACGGGTACCTGCGGATCACCGACCGGATCAAGGACCTGATCGTCACCAGCAACGGCAAGAACATCGCCCCCGGGCCGATCGAAGGCCTGCTGGCCACCGATCCTCTGCTCGAACACGCCCTGGTGCTCGGGGACAACCGCCCCTACCTGACCCTGCTGGTCGCCCCGTCGCTGCCCGCGCTGGAAGACGTCGGACGCCGCCTGCAACTCACCTGGGAGCGCCGCGACGAACTGCTGAGTCACCCGGCCGTCCTGCACGAGATCAGGGAGCGGGTGACGGCCCTGACCAGCCAGCTCGCCAAGCACGAGCAGATCCGTGACCTGCGGATGGCGGTGGAGGAGTTCACCCAGGAGAACGGCCTGCTCACTCCGACGTTGAAGATCAAGCGGCGCGAGGTCGAACGACGGTTCGCTCACCTGATCGACGAGATGTACGCGAAGGTGATCAAACCTCGGGGGAGGTGAGCGGATCGTCCGGCTGCTCAGCCACCACGCGCAACGTGTGCCTGGTGTCCCCAGCCGTGACCTCCAGCACCGAACCGACGGGCACCTGACGCCCCCGGCGGGTCTCCGGTTCACCATCGACGTGGACGGCACCGGCCGCGATCAGAGCCTTCGCCTCGCCACCGTCGGCGACCAGGCCCGCGTACTTGAGCAGTTGGCCGAGCCTGATGCTGTCGGTGCCGATCGCGATCTCCATGCGCCCAGTCTGGCCCCTACAGCCGCTCGCGCAGGCCGGACGCGCGCCGCGCCGCGCGTTTCACCGCCTCGGCCAGCGCCTGGGGCGTGCCGATCAGGTGGACGGCGTCGGTGGCCCTGGTGACCGCGGTGTACAGCAGTTCACGGGTGAGCAGCGGCGACTCGACCGGGGGAACCACGAGGGTGACCTCGGCGAACTGGCTGCCCTGCGACTTGTGCACGGTCAGGGCGTCCACCGACTGGGTGCCGCCCAGCAGGTCGGGCGCCAAGGCCCGCCGCTCGGTGCCGGCGAAGTGCACGACCGGCCGGCCGTCGGACACCAGCACGACGCCGGTGTCGCCGTTCCACAGCCCCCAGTCGGCCTGGTTCGACGTGACCAGCACCGCCCGGCCCGCGAACCACTCACCCTCGGCGCCGTAGCCGGGCACCGATGCGCGCAACCAGAACTCGGCCTGGCGGGCCCAGCTGGTCGCACCGAACGGCCCCTGCCGGTGCGCGCACAACAGTCGGTGGCGGTCCAGCAGCGCCAATGCCGCGTCGGCGTCGCCGCGTACCGCGGCAGCGTGGATCGCCCGTCCGGCATGCACCACGCGGGCCCGCAGCGCGTCCTGCGGATCGTCGGGTGGAGTCAGGGTCAGCCGGGAATCGCCGGCCGCTGCCAGGTCGAGGACGCGGTCGGCGTCCCCGTGGCGCACCGCTGACGCCAGATCGCCGAGCAGACCCGTGAAGCGGTAGTTGCGGTGCAGCGTGACCACCGGGCTGGAGCCGCCGGTACCGCGCCAGCCGGCCCGGGTGAGGTCGGCGAGTACGGCGCCTGCCGAGACGGAACTGAGCTGGTCGGGATCACCCACCAGCACGAGCCGCGCGGCAGGTGCCACCGCGTCGACCAGTTGGGCCATCTGGGTGAGCGACACCATGGACAGTTCGTCAACGATGACGGCGTCGTGCGGCAGCGGATTGTCGGCGTGGTAGCGCGGGGTGGAGCGGCTGCGGAACGTGAGACCGATCAGCCGGTGCACGGTGGACGCGCTCAGCCCGGACGCCCAAGCGGCCACCTCGGGCGGCAGCTGGGCCGCCGCGCCGCGCAGCGCCTCGTCCATCCGAGCCGCTGCCTTGCCGGTCGGGGCGGCCAGCGCCACCCGCCGCACACCCTGGGCGAACAGCATCGCGAGCATCCGCGCGATCGTCGTGGTCTTGCCGGTGCCGGGGCCGCCGGCCAGCACCGTCAGCCCGGCGGTGGCGGCATGCTCGACCGCCCGCCGCTGGTCGGGGTCGCTGTCGGCGCCGAACAGCTCGTCCAGTCGAGGCTGCAGCAGGGATTGTTCGACAGCCGCCGACCTGGCCAGGGTGCGCTCGACCAGGGCGGCGCGGACCTGCTCCTCCTGCTCCCAGTAGCGGGTCAGGTAGAGCCGGTCTCCGACCAGGCGCACCGGCAGCCGCAGGTCGCCGTCGGGTTCGAGCGCCACCAGCGGACTCGCGACCAGCGCCGCCCGCCATGCATCCTCGTCGGGCCACAGCTCGTCGGGCACCTCGACGAGTTCGTCATCGCGGCCGGTCACGCTGAACCGCACCCGGTCGAGTTCCAGACACACCGAGCCGGCCCGCAGGGCACGGACCGCCAGCGCGACGGCCAGCTTCACCGTCGGGTCGTTCTCGCCGTAGAGCAGGCACAGGTGTCGCGCCGGGTGCAGATCGGCCCAGTCGAGCACCCCCAGTTGGTGGAACTCACCGACCAGGTCGTCGGCCACCACGGACAGTTCCGGGTCACGCATGGACACCTCCAGCCCCCAGCAGCGCGGACAGTTCGGTCACCAGGCCGGTCGGCGGGCTCCACTCGAACACGCCGGTGGCCGGGCCGGCCTCGGGTCCGCCCATGCCGCGCACGAACAGGTACAGCACTCCGCCCAGGTGCGCCGCAGGGTCGTAACCCGCCAGGCGTCCGGCGAGGAACCGGTGCAGGGCCACGCAGTACAGCAGGGCCTGCAGCGGGTAGTGGCTGGCGCACATGGCGCTGACCATCGGGCCCAGGCCGTAGTGTCCCAGGGTGAGATCGTCGCCGCCGAGTCGGTTCGTCTTGTAGTCGACCACTACGAAGCGGGGCCGATCAGCGGTTCCGACCCGCAGCACGGCGTCGATGCTGCCGGTCAGAAACCCCTTCAACGGCTGAGCGGCGAGCGTGGGATCGGCCAGCAGGTGCGGGTAGCCGACCAACGGATCGTCGGTGCCCAGGTGCCGCCGAAGCAGCCCGGCGACATCGCCGAGCGTGAACCCCGACGCAGGTTCGAGCGGCAGGTCGAAGGTGAGCTCGGCCAGCCGGTCGGCGATCGGCAGCTCGGCGAGGCTGCGATCGTCGGCCAGCGGTCCCAACGGTGTGCCGAAGGCCGGCAGCAGTGCGTCGACCAGCGCCTCGGCGTCCACGCCGGGCAGCGGGAAGCGGGGCAGCCATTCGGCCACGGCCCGGGCCAGGTTGGCCCGCAGCTCCACGTGGCCGCTGCCCGGGTCAACCTGCTCGAACAGGGCGTGCACGAGGCTGCCGAACTGGGTGCCGCCGGGCAGGTCACGCATCGGCGAGGGTGCCGACCCGGTGACTGGCGGGGTGACGCCCTCCGGCTCCTCCGGCTCGTCGAGCAGCAGCGGCGCCTCGTGATGCACGCCCGCGGTCAGGCCCGAGTACGACGTCCGGCGCCAGTCGGCGTCGATGGTGCGGGTGAAGGTTCGTGCGCGCAACCCGGGCGGGGCCTCGGACGCCGAAACCTGCGGCACCCGGGTGGTCACCCGCACCGGATGCACCTCGATGCCGGGGGTGGCGCGCAGCCACTCGAGTTGGGCGGGGGCGAGGCTGCCGGGCGGAACGTCGAGCGGGTAGGACCGCTCGGGCGCGGCCGCCTCGGCCCGGCGCTCGCGGTACAGCACCCGGTGCAGCGACGAGCCGGTCGCCTCCTCGGTGCGTGCCCACCAGGCGATGACGTGCGAGCGGGCCCGGGTGAACGCCACGTACAGCAGGCGCAGCTCCTCCTCGTCGTCCTCGGCGCGGGCCCTGGCCAGCCGTTCGGCCCGCCCGGTGCCGCTCACCCCGCCCAGGTCGACCAGTGCGCGGCCGTCGTCGTCGTGGAACAGCAACGCCCCACCCGAATCACCGGACCGGGCCCCGCCGAACGGACGCCACAGGTCGGGCAGCAGCACGATCGGGTACTGCAGGCCCTTGGCCCGGTGGACGGTCTTCACCTGGACGGCGCGGGCGTCGGTCTCGAGCCGACGGGTGCGTTCGCCTTCGGAGGACGGCCGGGTGAGCTGTTCGGCCAGCCACTCGGCCAGCCAGGCCGCGGTCGGCCGCTCATGGCCGGACGCCTCGTGCAGCAGCTCGGCGACGTGCCGGAAGTCGGTCATCAACCGCTCACCGTCGGGCCGCGCCAGCACCCGGTCGATGAAGTCGGTCTCGGCGCCGATCGCGGCGAACAGGGCCGCCACGCCGGAGCGGGACAGGATGCGGTCCCACTGCCGGACGGTCGCCGTCCAATCGGCGAGCTGCTGCTCGTCGGCGGTCGCCAGGTCGGCCAGCGAGGCCTCGAAGAACAGCGTGCGCAGCGCCTTGCGGACGTCGCCGCGCCAACCCGACGCCAGCGCGCGGAGCAGCGCCAGCCAGTCGGCGGCGGCCGGTGAGTCGTAGATGCTCTCGGCGCCGCTGAGGGCCACCGTGACCCCCCCGGCCCGCAACCCGTCGGCGATCCGCTGGGCGAGGGAGTTGGTGCGCACCAGGATGGCGATGTCGCCGGCATCGACAGGGCGCCAGCCGGTGCCGTCGGCGTCGGCCAGCTCGTGGTCGTCGAGCAGCTGCCGGACCCGCCGGACCACGTCGGCGATGACGGCCTCGACCGCCCGCCAGTGCTTCTGCTCCTCATCGAGGGTGGCCAGCAGCACCGGCGGAACACGCCTGCCGCCCTGCCGCAGCCCGGAACCGGCGCGGTGCGCGGTCACCGGGTGCACGTCGATGCCGTCGCCGAGCCGCAGGCCCGCGAACAGCGAGCCCAGCGCGTCGACCAGGTCGGCGTCACTGCGGTAGTTGGTGCTCAGCCCGTACCGGCGCTCGGCGCTGTCGGCCGCCTTGAGGTAGGCCTGCACGTCGGCGCCGCGGAAGGTGTAGATCGCCTGCTTCGGGTCGCCGATCAGCACCACGGGGCGTTGGTCGCCGAACAACCGGTGCAGGATCTCCCACTGCACCGGGTCGGTGTCCTGGAACTCGTCGACCAGCACGAAATCGACCCCGCCGAGCAGCCGCGCGCAGGCCTCGCGCCCGTTGTCCGGATCGGCCAGGGCGTCGCGCAACCGGGCCAGCTGATCGTCGAAGGTGAGCAGTCCGAGCCTGCTGCGACGGCGGGCGGCCTCGTCGCGCGCCGCGGTCGCGAATCGGACCCGCTCACCCGGCGACCCGTCGTCGCCCTGGGGCACGATCGCGCGCAACGCGTGCTGCAGGGCATCGAGGGTGAGCCGCTCGGCGCCGTCCTGCGTCAGCCAGCCGTCGGTGTCGGTGAGGGGCATCGGTGGAAGCCGCTGGTCGAAGGCGTACCGCTTCAGGTACTCATCGACCGCCACCTCGCGCGCCAGCGGGCGCAGGTCGGGCAGCATCGTGCCCGACGGGTCACCGGCGGCCAGCACGCCGAGCCGGCTGTACATCGCCTGGCAGAACTCGTGAATGGTCATCACCGCCGCCGCGTCGAAGCCGGCGACGGCGTTGGCGAGCCTCGCCGCGGCCTTGGCGTCGGACGTCCGCCGGGCTGCTGAGATCAGGTGGTCACGGACCCGGGAACGCAGCTCGCGGGTGGCGTCCCGGCCGAAGGTGACCATCAGCAGCCGGTCGATGGTGGCGCGGCCCTCGCCGATCAGCCGGGCGGCCAGGTCGGCGATCCGATGCGTCTTGCCGGTGCCGGCGGACGCCTCGAGCACCGTGATGCCGGTACCCAGCCCGCCGGCCGGGTCGAACTCGTCGAAGGCCTGCATCAGCGCACCTCATGATCGGTCAGCGGACCCCACAGCACGCGGGCGGCGGCGCAGGCGAGTGAGGTCTCGTCGGGTTGGTCGAGGTCGTCGGCGCCGACGGCGACCGCCAGCAGGTCCTCGACCCCGGGGTAGAACGTCGCCCACCCGTCCATGCCGGGGCCGCGGCGTGGGCGGTACGCCTTGTGCAGGTCGCGCAGTTGCGTCATCGGGTCGGCGCCGTCGGCGATCACCCGCCCGAGCTGCTGGCCGAAGAAGGCGGGCAGCGGCAGCGGGGCGTCCAGGCCGATGCGGTAGAGGCGCAGCCACCGATCGAGTACCGCGACGGCGACCTCGACCTCGGGGCCGCGCAGCTTCAGCGTCCAGTTGCGGCCGACGGACGCCGCCCGCCAGCCGCGTCCGGTCGCGGCGGTCAGCGCCAGCAGCTTCAGCCAGGTGCCGAGGCGGTGCCGGGGCTGGAGCTTGGAGTAGGTGGTGTCGAGGATCACGTCGTCGCGGGTCGATACCCGGCCGGTGAGCCGGACCGGGCCGCAGTCGAACGCCAGATCGTGATGCGCCACCGGCTCGTCGAGGCCGATCGGCAGGTGGCGCACGATGGATTCGACGGTGCGCCGGACGTCGTCGAGCATCCGGTTGCCGAGCTGGCCGGGAGGCAGCTGGCCGCGCAACCATTCGGCCCCCACCGCGTCGTCGACGGGCCGGCCCGCGGCGACCAGCCCGAGCAACCGGTCACCCACCGCCCAGCTCTGCAACCCGTCGAGCTCGATGGGGATCTCCTCGACGGGTTCGGGCGCGTCACCCAGGTTGAGACCGCAGCGAACCCGCAGGAACTGCTTCACGGGGTCGGCGACCAGGCCGCTCACCTCATCGAGGGTCACTTCGCGCAGCGGCCCGGCCGGCGGAACGGCGAGGTCGGCGGCGAGGACACGGCGGGGCCCGACCAGGGCACGGGCCCCCCGCAGCCCGGCCGGGTCGTAGCTGCGCGGAGCGGACGCCTCGAACAGCTCCGGACTGAACGGCTGGAGCGGGTGCTGCTGTGGCTCGACCCCGGCCTCGGCGAGCACGTCGAGCAGGTCGGCCAGCGCCGCCGGCGGCGGCACCTTCTCGTTGGTCAGCGCCGAGCGGCCCTGGTGCACCAGCACTAGCGCCTGCCGGGCGGACGCCGCGGCGTCGGCCAGCACCTGCCGGCCCTGCGCCGGTGGGTCGGGCTCTCCCGGCCGCGGATCGTGCAGCATGAGATTGTCGCCGTCGCGCTCGGCACGGTGCGGGAAGACGCCGTCGTCGAGGCCGAGCACACACACCACGCGGTACGGGACACCGCGCAGGGACGCCAGCGAGCACACCGTCAGCGCCCCGTTGCCGTACGTCGACCGGGCCCGGCCACGCTCGAACTCGTCGGCCAGCAACGCCATCACCTCGGTGAGGCTCAGTTCGGCCTCGCCGGCGCCGCGCTCGGCCAGGTCGGCGAGCCGCAGCTGCGCGTCGGTGCGCTGCCAGGCGTCGTCGCCGGCGGCGAGGGTGAAGTCGTCGACCGCCTGCTGCAGCCGCTGCACCCAGCCGGCGAGGGTGGTCGGGGTGTCGGCGAGGTTCGCCAGCAGGCCCAGCCGGGCCAGCAGCTCGGCCAGCCCGCCCAGCCCCGCCAGGTCGCCGTCCTGCACGTCGTGCAGCGGCAGCGTGGTGCCCACGATCGGCAGCCGCTCCTCGCTCAGGGCGACACCCAGCAGCATCCGCTGCAGGCCGGCCAGCCACGTGTTCTGCCGCACCTCGCCGAGCCCGTAGCGGGCGCGGTGCCGCGCGTTCAGCCCCCACCGGACCCCGGCGGCAGCGGCCAGCTGTACCAACCGCTCGAGGGTGTCGTCGTCGAAGCCGAATCGGGCCGCCACGGCCGGCCTGGCGCACAGGTCGATCACGTCGGCGGCCGTGGCGCGCGACTCGATGAGTCCCAGCACCTGGACCAGCGCGCCGAGCACCGGGTTCGACTCGGCGGAGCTCCGGTCGGCCACCTGCACCCGGAAGTCGTTGGCGGGGTGACGCCCGGGCACCTCGGGAGGCAGCCGGAACGACGCGGTGATCAGCGGGCCGGCCTCGGACAGGTCGGCGCAGCCGACCACGATGTGCCGAGGCTCCAGGGTGGGATCGGCTGCCAACAGTCCGGTGATGACGTCGCGGAGGATCTCGACCTGTCGCTCGGGCCCGTGCCCGGCGTGCACCTGCACGCTGCCGTCGGCGACCGGCGGGTCCGGCCGCTCACCGGCGAGGCGCCGTTGCAGCCAGCCGAGGGTGCCGCCGGGTGAACCAGCCGGAACCAGCACGGTGTCGCTGGCCGCGCGGTTCAGCAGCGCCGTGCTCACGCCCGCCTCGAACGCGCTCAGCCGGCTCGCCGGGTCGTCCTCGCCGGCGCGGGGCCAGGACGGCGCGGTCACCTGGCGCAGCGACACGTGCACGGCGCGGTGCTCGGCCAGCGCGGCGAACACCTCGACCCACCACGGCGACAGCGGGTCGGGCTCGACGACCGAGACCTGCGCCGGCAGGGACAGGGAGCCGGGATCGGAGCGCAACCGGGTCAGGAAGCTGCGCTGCGCGGCGACCGGGCTGGCATCGGCTGCCGCCAGCCGCCACAGGGCCGGCTGCCAGGCATCGAAACCGAGCGGGTCGCCGTTCTCGTCGGTATCGGAGCCGTTCTCCCACCCCTCGACCAGGGCGGGACGCCAGTGCAGGTAGCGATGGAACAGGCCGGCGATGCGGCGTCCGACCCGATAGCTGTCGCGCGAGTTGGCCAGGTGCCGGCGCAGTTGGGCGAAGCCCGGCTGGTCGGTCGAGCCGATCAGCTCGAGCAGCCGCCAGGTGAGGCGCTGCGGGCTCCAGAACGCGGCCGGGTCGCCCAGGTCGCGCAGCAGGCCCGGCGGCGTGACGAAGGTGACCCCGGCGCACACCCCCTCGCCCGGGCGTCCGAGCCTGCGGGCCAGCTCGTTGGTGAGCCAGCGGCGCAGGTGCGGGTGCGGCGTGACGACCAGGTCGAGGGCGAACGGGTCGTCACGCGGGACGCCCAGCCGGGACGCCAGCTCGGCGGCCAGTGCCGTGGCGTCGGAGGAACGGTGAAGGAAGATGCCGGTCATGCTGGGCAACACCCTAGGGGCGGCCGCCGACGTTCTGGTCCAGCTCGGGCGCGGGGGCGAGCACAGACGAGCGCTGTCGGGCCCGGCGTTTACAGTGTCAGACGTGCCCGATTCCGACGCCCTGCTGGCCGCCCTCGATCCCGAGCAGCGCGAGGTCGCGAGCACCTTCGGGGTGCCGGTATGTGTCATCGCGGGTGCCGGAACCGGCAAGACCAGGGCCATCACGCACCGGATCGCCTACGGCTGCGCGACCGGGGCCTACGACCCGGCGGCGGTGCTGGCCGTCACCTTCACCACCCGGGCCGCCGGCGAGTTGCGCGGACGCCTGCGCGGCCTGGGGTTCCCGCGGGTGCAGGCCCGCACGTTCCACTCCGCGGCGCTGCGCCAGGCGCAGTACTTCTGGCCGACGGCGATGGGCCACGAGTTGCCCCGGGTCAGCGACGCCCGGGCCGCGATGATGGCCGAGGCCGCCGGACGCCTGCTCGGCCACCGCGCCGAGCCCGGCACCCTGCGCGACCTGCTCACCGAGGTGAGCTGGGCCAAGGTGAGCAACGTGCCACCCGCCGACTATGCCGAACTGGCCTCCGGGCAGGGCCGAGAGGTGGCCGCCGTCGACCCGGCGGGGGTCGCCCGCATCTATGCCCGGTACGAGAAGGTGAAGGCTGACCGGGGCGTGATCGACTTCGACGACGTACTGCTGTGCACGGTGGCCCTGCTGTCGGACCATGACGACGTCCGGGCCCAGGTGCGCCGCACCTACCGGCACGTGGTGGTCGACGAGTACCAGGACGTCAGCCCCCTGCAGCAGTCGCTGCTGGAACTGTGGCTGGGCGAGCAACGCCCGGACCTGTGCGTGGTGGGCGACCCGGCCCAGACCATCCACTCCTTCGCCGGTGCCCGGGCCTCATACCTGACCGGCTTCGCCCGCCGCCACCCGGACGCCGCCGTGATCCGGCTGGTCCGCGACTACCGCTCCACCCAGCAGGTCGTCGACGTCGCCAACCGGGTGCTGCACTCGCGCGGGCGCGCCGAGGGCGTCCGGCTGGTCGCCCAGGGCGGTTCGGGCCCGCAGCCGCGCTACACCCAGTGCGCCACCGAGGCCGACGAGGCCGCCCACGTCGCGACCTGGCTGTCGGGGCTGATCACCGACGGCGTCCCGCCCGGAGAACTGGCGGTGCTGTACCGCATCCACGCCCAGTCGCCCGCCTACGAGGCTGCCCTGAGCAGTGCCGGGGTGCCCTTCACCCTGCGGTCGGCCGAGGGCTTCTTCGCCCGTCCCGAGGTGCGCAATGCCGTGATCGCGCTGCGGGGCCAGCAGCAGGCCGACACCGGGGGGCCGCTCGAGGCGGTCCGCGGCGTGCTGGCGGGCCAGGGCTGGACGACCGAGCCGCCCACCGGCCAGGGCCAGGCCCGCGAACGGTGGGAGTCGCTGGCCGCCCTGGTGGCGCTCGCGGAACAGTTCGTGGCCGACCGCCCGCACGCGTCGTTGGCCGACCTGCTCACCGAACTCGACGAGCGTGCCCGGGTCGAGCACGCCCCGGCCGGCGCCGGCGTGACGCTGTCCACGCTGCACGCCGCCAAGGGACTCGAGTGGGAGGGCGTGGCATTGGTCGGCGCCCAGGAGGGCACGTTGCCGTTCTCGCTGGCCCAGTCGCCCGAGCAGGTCGCAGAGGAACAGCGGCTGTTCTACGTCGGGATCACCCGCGCCAAGCGGCACCTGTCGATCTCATGGGCCTCATCCCGCAACGGCGGTGGCGGTCGGCGCAAGCCCTCCCGTTTCCTCGACGGGATCCGTCCCGACATCGGTGCGTCCCAGCCGGCCCGAGGTTCCAGGAAGTCGCGGGCCAGGGCCAAGCCGAACTGCCGGGTGTGCGGCGGCGCCCTGCAACCCGGCGCCGAGCTGAAACTCGGCCGGCACCTCGACTGCCCGTCCAGCTACGACGAACGCACCTGGGAGCTGCTGCGTGAATGGCGGCGCCAAGAGGCGGCAGCCGCCAATCTGCCGGCGTTTTGCGTGTTCACCGACGCGACCCTGATGGCGATCGCCGAGCGGCGTCCGGCCGACACCGGCCAGCTGCTGGGCATCGCCGGCGTGGGACGCTCCAAGGTCGACAAGTACGGCGACGCCGTGTTCGCCATCCTCGGCGAGGAGTCGTCAGTCGCTCCACCCGGGTAGGAACTCGGCGAGCACGTCGCGGAACCCGGCCGTGACGTCCAGCTGGGCGAGCACCGCGATGCCGCCCAGCCAGACCCGGTGGATCAGCGCATACAGCGGCGGGATGGTGAGTTTCATGCCGACGCCGTCGCGGGTCGAGCTGCTGCGCACGTGCAAAAACTGGGCCCGCATCCACTCACGGTCGAAGTGGAACTGCTCCGACCGGGCCGGCTCGACGAACGGGTCCAGGTAGCCGAGGAGTTCGTGGGCGTCCACTTCGCGGGCGATGAAGCCCTCCTCGGCGAGTCCGCGGGCCATCGCCGCGGCATCGTCGTCCATGGCCAGCCGGATCAGCCGGCCCATCGCCGGCGGCAGCCCCTGCGGGAGCCTGGCCACCAGGCCGAAGTCGACCACACCCAGCCGCCCGTCGGGAAGCACCAGGTAGTTGCCGGGATGCGGGTCCGCGTGCAGCAGTCCCGCACGGGCCGGCCCGGCGAACAGGAAACGCGCGTAGGACAGGCCGATGCGGTTGCGTTCCGACTCGGGCTCGGACGCCGCGGCGGAGAGCTTGCGCCCGTCCAGCCAGTCGCTGATCAGTACCCGGCTGGTCGCGTCGTGCACCCGCGGCACGACGAACTCCGGATCGCCGGCGAAGGCGTCCGCGGCCCGGGACTGGTTGTCGGCCTCCAGGGTGTAGTCGACCTCCTCGGAGATCCGCTCGGCGAGTTCGCGGCTGAGCGTCACCACGTCGACGCCGCCGGCCAGCGGCGCCACCACCCCGGCCAGCCGTTCGATCTGCCGCAGGTCCGAGCGCAGCGCCCGGTCGGCCCCCGGGTACTGGATCTTCACCGCGACCGGCGTGCCGTCGGCGAGCACGCCGCGATGCACCTGGCCGATGGACGCCGCGGCTGCCGGCCGCAGGTCGATCGAGGCGAACCAGTCACGCCATCGAGGCCCGAGTTCGCTGCGCAGCACCGCCTGCACCCGCGAGGAGGGAAGTGGGGGAGCGGAGTCCTGAAGCTTGCCGAGCTGTTCCCGGTAGGGCTTGGCGATCTCCTCGGGCAGGAAGGCCTCGAACATGCTGAGCGCCTGGCCGAACTTCATCGCCCCGCCCTTCAGTTCGCCCAGCACGCTGAACAACTGTTCGGCGGCCGCGGCCCGCAGCTGGGTGTCGACCTGGTCGGCGTCGGCGCCGAGCAGACGGCGTCCGAACCCGACGGCCTGCCGCCCGGCAGCTCCCAGGGGGAGTGACAGCATCCGTGAGGCGCGGGCGAACGACGAGGTGGGCACGGACCGGTCCTGCTCGGGCCCTTCCTCGCCGGACTGGTTCGGTTCAGGCTGGTCGGCGGTCACCGCCCCATTGTGCCAACCGTTCCCAGCGGACCGGATCGGCCCCCGTGCAGCCGCAGCCCGGGTGGGCCCTCAGCGGGCGGGCCCGCAGCGAGCCCTCTGCGTCGAGCTCCAGGGCGGTGCCCAGGGTGTCGGGGACGGCGCCGGCCAGCCAGGAGCGCACCTGCACCGCGGCGGTCGCCACCAGCCAGTGCAGCTCCGCGCCCTGCGGGGTGCGCGGCCGGGGCAGGCACAGCTGGGCGAGCAGTTGCGGCCACGCGGGGTCGCGCGCACTGCGATGCAGGTCCTCGCAGCGCAGGCATGCGGTCGCCCCGGGCACCACCAGTGGGCCGACCGCGACTCCCAGGTCGCTGCCCCGGACCACCAGATGCGGTGCGCCGCCGAGTTGGTGCAGCACGGAGCGGTCGGGTTCTGCCGCCTCGGTGGCGACCACGATGAGAGCCGGTGCCCGGCCGGCACCGGCGAGCTGAGCGGCGTGGCTGAGCCGGCCCGGATGGCCGCTGCTCAACCGGTGCAGCTCCCGGGGCGGCGGGCCGGGCCAGACGAGCCGGATCGGGCCGGGCACGGCACCGAGCAGCACCCGGACCAGCATCAGGGTGAGGCGTCCACTGCCCACGACGCTCACCTCGGCCGGGTCGGACGCCGGCGCGGCCAGCAGCCCGGCCGCGTCCAGTCGTCGCAGCAGCCGGCGCAACCAGGCCTGCGCACCCGGTCCGGCCAGTTGCCGCAGCCGCTCGGTGGAGCTGCCCCGACGCAGGGCGCTCAGCACCTCGGGGGCGGTGCGCGGCGGGTCGGCCAGCACCAGCCCGGCGGGGGGTTCGAGCCCGAGTTGCAGGGCGCCGTCGGGCCTGGACAGCACGGGCAACGGTTGGCGCAGCCGCAGCAGTCGCTCAGTGCCTGGTTCGGACGGGCTGGCCACCACGCCATCGTGCCCGCCGCCGGTGGGTGCGGCCACGGTCATCGGCGACGGGACAACACCCGGCCGGGACCGGACAACACCCCCAGGACAGCGAAAACGCCGCACCCGACGGGTGCGGCGCTCCGGTGTGGGTCAGGCCTTGGGCAGGAAGCGGGTCAGGTTCGTCCCACAAAC
Organism: Micropruina sonneratiae; assembly: GCF_025972045.1. Lineage (GTDB taxonomy): Bacteria > Actinomycetota > Actinomycetes > Propionibacteriales > Propionibacteriaceae > Micropruina > Micropruina sonneratiae. The sequence goes on from NZ_JAPDHX010000002.1 coordinate 105,864, forward strand.
GGGGCACTTGGCCTTGGCGATCCGGGTTCCCTTTGCGTTGACCGTCACGTCGCCGGTGGCGTCGCGGTGATCCTTGCACTTCACGCAGTAGAACGAACCGCTGTAGGTGTCGTCGGCCACGTCATTCCTCCTATAGATATGTGAGCGCTGGAGACAACCACAGCGCGTCTTGCCGGTTCAGCATACGGTACCGATCCCGGTGTCCTGCCCGTGGTCGCTGGCGTGCCGCCACGGCATGGAAGCGGGGCCCCCACGGCGTCGTCCGCTTGCCTTCCCCTGCGAGCGGTGTGACCGGAGGGCCCCGTCGCTCAGACGGTAGTGGGGCCGCGGCCAGCCGGTCAACCAGTGCCCGGATTCTGTCACCGCCCGCGGTTAGTCTCATGGCCATGGCAACGGAGGAGTACGTGGTGCGGCGTAGCGCGCGGCGACGCACCACGATGGGTATCACGCGCGAAGCGGGCATGCTGGTGGTGCTTGTCCCCGAGCGGCTCACCCGCGCCCAGGAGCGCGAGCTCGTCCCGGGTTTCGTGTCGCGCTACCTCGAGCGCGAGGCGTCCCGTCGCCCCCCGGCCGCGGACGCCGAGTTGACCGTTCGCGGACGGAGGCTGTTCGCCCGCTATCTGGCCGAGCCGGGGCGGGAGGTGCCCCGGCTGCAGGTCAGTTGGTCGTCGCGGCAGCGGCAACGCTGGGGCTCCTGCACGATCGCCACCGGCGAGATCCGGCTCTCCGATCGGCTGCGCTCCATGCCCGACTGGGTGGCCGACTACGTGCTGGTGCACGAGCTCACCCACCTGATCGAGACCGACCACACCACCAGGTTCCACGAGCTGGTGGCGCGATACCCCCAGGCCGAGCGGGCCAAGGGGTTCCTCGAGGGCTGGCTCAGCGCGCAGGGGCTGCAGCCCATGGAGTACTGAACCGCCGCCCCACGGGGTAGTGCCGGCGCGCTAGGACTGGTCCTGGCCGCGCTCCTCGTCGAGCAGCTTGGCCAGTTCGGCGTCCAGGTCGTCGAGAGGTGCCGCGGCGTGGCCCTGCTCCGCGTAGCCGAGCGGGTCGTTGAGGTCGTCGGCGGTCGGGATCAGGTCCGGGTGGCTCCACGAGGCGTCCCGGGCCTCGGCGTCGCGGGCCGAGCGGACGGCGGCCCACAGGTTGGCGGCGTCGCGCGTCCGTCGCGGACGCAGTTCCAGACCGACGAGGGCCTTCAGGGCGCTCTCGGCGGGGCCACCGGCCGCGCGCCGCCGCCTGACGATCTCGGTCAGTGCGCCGCCGTTGGGCATCCAGCGGCCAATCGTGTGCCCGACCACGTCGTCCACCCAGCCCTCGACCAGCGCGAGCAGGGTTTCGAGCCTCTCCAACACCTCGGTCTGCTCGGGGGTGACCGCAGGCTCGAACAGCCGGCCGGCCAGGGCCTGGCCGGCCCGCTCGAGATCCTCGGCGCTCATCGCGGCGCTGAGCTGCTGCTCGATCGCCTGCTCGAGCGCACCGGTGTCGATGGTGATGTCCCGGGCGTAGTGCTCGACGAGCGCGTGCAGCTGCGGGCCGAGCCAGCCGACCGCGGCGAACAGCCGCTGCCGAGCCGCCTCGCGCAGCGCAAGGAACAGCAACACGTCGTCGCCGGTCAGGTTGTCCAGCTCGGCCCCGAACTGCTCGATGTTGGTCGGCAGCAACGCGACCTGTGGCCGTTGCCCCAGCGGCAGGCCGATGTCGCTGACGCTCAGCACCTCGGCGGAGAGGTTGCCCACCGACTGCCCGACCTGCGCGGCGAACATGCCGGACGCCGCGGCGCGCACCATCGGCTTCATGAACTCTTCGCCCGGCCCGGTCTCGCGGGCCATCAGCGAGCCGAGCGCGGCGGCCAGGCTGGTGACGATGGGATTGGCCAGCTTGCGCCAGGTCTCGAAGGTCCCCTCCACCCATTCGGCGCGGCTCCAGGCGACCGCCGGAGTACTCAGCCGGGGGAAGCTGATCTCCTCGTCCAGCCACAGGTCGGCCAGTGCGGTGACGTCGCGGACCCGCGCCGACTCCTCCTGCGAGGGTGCATGATCGGGCCCCAGCGAGGCGGTCACCTTGCGGGCGATGTCGCGGGTGAACGTCCAGTTCATGCCGCTGTCGGCGTCGCTCGGGCCGAAACCAGCCATCTGGGTCTGGAACTGCGCCATCACCGACTGCAGCCGCTGGGTGAGGGCGGCCAGATCGAACTCGCCGTCCGGACCGGGGGTGATGCCGAACTGGGCAAGGAATTGGGCCAGCGGGTTCTCCTCCGACGGCTTGCCGTCGTCGGGGAGGTCCGGGTCGGTGGCCATTGCAGCTCCTGGGTCGGGGAAATCAGCCGGCCGGGTCGGCTCGGCAGGTGTCCATTGTCCCGCACCCGGCAAGTGCGGCCCGTCACGGGCCGCCGCGGTCCTTCGGGTAGGGTCTGGACGTGACCAAGCAGACCTGGACGGCGGCCGTCTCTGCCCTGCTGTTCGTGGCACTGGCCGCCGTCGTGTCGCTGGTTCCGGTGCCGTTCGTCAGCTGGTCCGCGGGCAGCACGGTCAATCTGTTCGAGCCGGTCGACGGGGAGCCGCGCGTCGACATCCAGGGCGTCACGACGTACCCGACGACGGGACAGCTGCGTCTCACCACCGTGTCGGTGACCCGCGCCGACAGCCAGTTGACCCTGCCCGAGGCGCTGCTGTCGTACTGGCTCTCGGCCCGCGAGGTGCTGCCCCGCGACGCGGTCTACCAGGCCGGCGTCGACGTCGACGAGATCCGCGCCCGCGAGGTGCAGATGATGGACAACTCGCAGTCCTCGGCGGTGGCCGCGGCGTTGCGGGCCGCCGGCGAGAAGGTCGTCGAATACCCCATGGTGGCGGGGGTGTCGAACGGCAGCCCGGCGGACGGCAAGCTGAAACCCGGTGACTTCATCCTCAAGATCGACGACAAGACGGTCGCCACCGCCGATGCGATCCGGGCCAGGGTCAACGAGCATCAGGTGGGCGAGGCCATCCTGTTCACGATCCTGCGCGATCACGAGCAGCTGACCGAGACCATCACCACCGTCGCCTCCAACGCCAACGCCTCCCAGCCCGTGGTCGGGATCAACCTCACCGTCGGCTACTCCTACACCCCCCGGGTCATCTTCCGGATCGACCCCGACATCGGCGGGCCGAGTGCCGGGCTGATGTTCGCGCTGGCCGTCTACGACCAGGTCTCGCCCGACGACCTGACCGCCGGCCGGTCGATAGCCGGCACCGGCACCATTTCCGGCGACGGTAAGGTCGGCGCGATCGGCGGCATCCAGGAGAAGATCGCCGGGGCCGAGGGCGCCGGTGCGACCATCTTCCTGGTGCCGGCGGCGAACTGTCCCGACGTGGTCGGGGTCTCGACCTCGGTCCGGCTGGTCAAGGTGCAGACGCTGCAGGAGGCCATCGCCGCCCTCACCGCGCTGAAGGATCCGGCCACGGCGGCCTCGGTCGAGGGATGCCCGACGTGAGCGTTCCCGACGCGCTGGTGGCGGGCCTGATGGAGATCGAGCGCCACGTCGCGGGCCTCGGTTGGGACCAGCCGGCCCGGCTGTTCGCGCTGGTGCCCACCGAGGAGCTGATCAGCGCCGAGCCACAGCTCGCCGAGCACCTGACCGGTGGCCGCGAACCCCAGCCCGGTCAGTTGTCGGCCATCGAGCAGGACGCCTTCAACGCAGGAGCCGAACTGGCCGAGACCCTGGCCAGGATCGCCTGGCCGGACACGGTCGCCGGGGTCGCGTTGAGCCTGGAGAGGTTCTTCCTGCCCGGCTCCGCGGACGCCGAACTGCGCTCGGACGCCACCGGGACCGACACCGTCCGGAACCACCCCGACCGTCAGGAGATCAGGGTGGTCGTCGGCGTGCTGCGCGACGGCGGGGCGCACGGCGTGGCGCGCATCCGCAGCCATCCGGACGAGTTGCTGGCCGGCGCCGACCTGGTCCCGGGTCTGGCCGCGGCGCTGGCACGTACATTGGACTGACCGCCCGATCGAGGAGAACTCCGCGTGAGCCTGTCTGCAAGCGTCAACCGCCGATCCCCGTTGTTGCTGACCTTCGGGATCGCGGCCGTCGCCGTGATCCTGTTCGCCATCTTCACCCAGATCTGGACCGACAAGCTGTGGTTCGACTCCATCAGCTTCGGCGTGGTGTTCTCCACCGAGTTGTGGGTGCGGGTCGGCCTGTTCGTCGGCGTCGGGGCCGTGATGGCGCTGCTGATCGGCGGCAACATGTGGCTGGCCATCCGGCTGCGGCCACCGGCCAGGCGGGGCGGTGAGAGCGCCGTGCTCGAGGCGTACCGGCGCATGCTCGAGCACAACGTGAAGTTCGCGGTGGGCGTGCCGGCCGTGGCCATGGGCGTGCTGGCCGGCATGTCGGCGACCGGTGAGGTGCTGCCCGTGCTGGCCTGGCTGAACCGCGTCCCGTTCGGTCAGACCGATCCCTACTTCGGCCTGGACTACGGCTTCTACGTGTTCGAGTTGCCGGTGTGGCAGTCGTTGCTGTCGTTCCTGCTGACGGCGGTCACCTTCAGCCTGATCGCCGCGGCGGTCGTGCACTTCGCCACCGGCGGCGTCCGGGCGGTGCGGAACCTGGGCCGCCCGCAGCTCACCCAGGGGGCCCTGGTGCACCTGTCGGTGCTGGCCGGCGTCCTGCTGGTGCTGTACGGCCTGCAGTCGCTGCTGGACCGCTACGGGCTGCTGCTCACCCAGGGCACCCTGTTCACCGGCATGCACTACACCGACGATCAGGCCCGGGCCGGCGCCAAGCTGGTGATGGCGGTGATCGCCTTCCTGGTGGCGGCGCTGTTCTTCGCCAACCCGATCCTCAAGCGGGCAATCTATCCGGCAGCCGCCGTGGTGCTGATGGTGATCTCGGGACTGATCCTCACCCTCATCTACCCGGCCGTCGTGCAGTCCTTCGTCGTGGCGCCCAACCAGCCCGACAAAGAGAACCCGTACATGCAGCGGCACATCGACATGACCCGCCAGGCGTTCGGCATCGCCGATACCGAGATCACCGAGTACGAGGCGGTCACCCAGGTGCGGGCAGGGCAGCTCAAGGCGGACGCCGAGGCGCTGCCCGGCATCCGGCTGATGGATCCCGCGGTGATCGGCCCGACCTACGAGCAGCTGCAGCAGGTGCGCGGCTACTACACCTTCCCCGACGTCCTCGACGTCGACCGCTACAAGATCGACGGCGCGGAGACCGATGTCGTGGTCGCTGCGCGGGAGATGAACCTCGCCGGGCTGCCGGACCAGAACTGGAACAACATCCACACCGTCTACACCCACGGCTACGGCCTGGTGATGGCCTACGGCAACCGCCGGCAGACGGGCGGCGAGCCCGAGTGGATCGTCCGTGACATCCCGCCGGAGGGCGTCCTGGGCGACTTCGAATCGCGGATCTACTTCGGCGAGCAGTCCACCCAGTACGCCATCGTCGGACGCGAGGAGGGCCAGGACCCGATCGAGCTCGACACCCCCAACGGCAAGTTCAACGTCTACTCCGGCAAGGGCGGCGTCCCGATCGGCGACGCGTTCAGCCGGGCGCTGCACTCGGCCCGGTTCATGGACATCAACCTGCTGTTGTCCGACCGGGTGAACAGCCAGTCGAGGATCCTGTACAACCGGACGCCGAAGGAGCGCGTCGAAGAGGTCGCGCCCTGGCTGACGCTCGATTCCAACATCTACCCGGCCGTCGTCGACGGCCGGACGGTCTGGATCGTCGACGGCTACACCACCAGTGGCGACTACCCGAACAGCCAATTGGTGAACCTGCGGAACTCGGCCGCCGACACCCAGTCCCGGGCGATCGGCGCGCAGATCGACGAGAACATCAACTACATCCGCAACTCGGTGAAGGCGGTGGTGGACGCCTACGACGGCACGGTCACCCTGTACGCATGGGACGAGTCGGACCCGCTGCTGCAGGCCTATTCGAAGGCCTTCCCCGGCACCGTCCAGCCGAAGAGTGCGATCAGTGCCGACCTGTTGAGCCACCTGCGCTACCCCGAGGACCTGTTCAAGGTGCAGCGGGAGATCCTCGGCCGTTACCACATGACCAACCCGTACACCTGGTACGCCCAGTCCGACCTGTGGCAGGTGCCGAACGACCCGGTCCAGGCCGACGCCAACGCCGCCGAACCGCCCTACTACCTGAGCATCAAGTGGCCGACCGACGACGATCCGGTGTTCAGCCAGACCAGCGTTTTCGTGCCGCGCGGACGGTCCAACCTGGCCAGCTACCTGTCGGTGATCGCCGAGGCGACCAGCCCCGACTACGGCAAGCTCCGGGTGCTGCGCATGTCGGACACCCACCAGATCGACGGCCCGGGGCAGACCTTCAACGCGATCAACACGGACCCGACGGTCGCCGAGACGCTGCGTCCCTTCCTCAACCAGGGCGCGGCCTCGGCCACCTACGGCAACCTGCTGACGCTGCCGATGGGCAACGGGCTGCTGTACGTGGCGCCGATCTACACCCAGCGGCAGGGCAACACCGGTTCGTACCCGGCACTGGCCTTCGTCGTGGTGCGGTTCGGTTCGCACGTCGGTATCGGCACCACACTGCAGGAGGCTCTGGACAAGGTGTTCGCCGGCGACGCCGGCGCCGACACCGGCGAGAAGCCGGTCGACAATCCGTCGCCGTCACCCTCGCCGTCCCCGACCGGCACCTCGTCACCGTCACCGACGACGTCCCCGACGGGCACGTCGACCGCCAGCCCCGAGGCCGTCGCGCAGCTCGAGAAGGCCCAGGCGGCGTTCACCGCGGCGGACGAGGCCCTGCGCAAGGGAGACCTCGCCACCTACCAGGCGAAGGTCGACGAGGCGAAGGCTGCGCTCGCGGCTGCGCTGAAGCTGATGGGCCGTTGAGCCGGCTCTCGGCGTCCTGACGACAGCTAGTCGTCGACGACGACCTGCGGGTCGAACCCCTGGGCACGCAGCGGTTCGGCCAGCACGTCGGCGTCGCCGACCACCACCAGGGTGAGCGCGCCGAGCGGCAGCAGCCGCTGGACGGCGTCCGTGGCCTGGTCGGGACTGATCCGCAGCAGTTCGGCCGTGTGCCGGTTCACGAACGACTGGTCCAGCCCCACCTCGACCAGGGCGGACGCCTGGTCGACGATGCCGGCGGCGGTGGCGCAGCGCAGTGGGGCCACCCCGACGAGGTAGTTGACCGCGTCGGTCAGCTCGGGCCGGGTGATCCCCCGGTCCCCGTCGGTGACCAGAAGGTCGGTCGCCTCGCTGATCGCGGCTGCCGCGACCTCGGTACGGAACGAGGCGTGCAGCGACAACAGGCCCCCGTGGCGGGCCGGCACGTTGGTCAACTGGACGCCGTAGGTGTACCCGCGCTCCTCGCGCAGTACCCGATTGAGCCGGCTGAGGAAGCCGCCGCCCAGGACGAACGTGCCCAGCCGCAGCGCGGGCCAGTCCGGGTGGCTGCGGTCAACGCCGAAGCTGCCGAGTCGCACATCGGCCTGCACGGCCCCGGACCGGTGGACGAGCAGGCAACGCGGTGGCGCGGCCAGGGGGCTCTCGTGCTGTACCGCGCCGGAACCGGTGCTGCGCCACCCGGCGAACGCGCGGTCGACGCGGCCGAGGAGGTCTGCCGGCAGGTCGCCGGCGAGCACCAGGGTGCTGGCGTCGGGGCGGTACTGGTCGGCGTGGGCGGTGCGGACGGCCTCGCCGCTGATCGCCGCGACCGTGTCCGCCTCACCCGCGGCCGACCGCGAGGCCCGGAAGGCGCCGTCGATGACGGCCGCACGGAACTCCTGGCCGCCCCGGTGGGCCGGGTGGGCCCGGTGCTGTGCGATCTCGGCCAGCCGCAGCTCGACCTGGCGCCGTACGTCGTCATCGCTCAACTGCGGCTCGCGCACGACCTCGGCCAGCAGCGGCAGTGCGGCGTCCAGTCGAGTGACGGGGACCTCGATGCTGAGGTGCGCCGCCGACTGGCTGGTGCCTCCGTGCAGGACCGCGCCGCACCCTTCGACAGCGTCGGCGAAGTCGGTTCCCGGGTGGCTGCGGGTGCCCTCGTCGAGCACCCGCAGGATCATCGATGACACCCCCTCCAGCGCCCTCGGTTCGGAGACCAGCGGCTGGTCGACGACGAGCGTGGCGTTCAGCAGGTGCTGTCCCGGCCGATGGAAGGCGAGCAGCCGCAGGCCGTTGTCAAGGGTCCTCCGCTCCGGTTCGGGGAACTGCCACACGCGCGGGGCGCCGACGACCGGACGGCTCATCACCGCTCCTTCCGATACGTGAGGACGGCCCGCTGTTCGGGCCGCAGGTACATCCGTGCGGCGGCGGCCACGGCGTCCGGTTCAATGGAGCGCACCTGGTCGAGCCGCTCGTTGACCTCGCCGGGGTCGCCGTGCAGTGTGGCGTAGCAGCCGAACAGGTCGGCGCGTGAGTCGAGCCGGGCGAGATCGGACAACCATTCGCGTTCGAACTGCGCCTTGGCGCGGTCCACCTCGGCCGGCTCCGGCCCTTCGTCGACCAGCCGGGTCACCTCGGCGAGCATGGCCTCCTCGAGCGCTTCGGCGGCCACGCCCGGCAGTGCCCTGGCGTGCGCGAAGCCGGTGCTGGTGCCGGCGATCAGCCCGGTCGCCGATGCCCCCGCGCCTTCGGCCACCTCGTCGGTGCGGACGAGCCGGCGGTGCAGCCGTGAGGTCTGCCCGCCCCCCAGCACCGCCAGGGCGAGCTCGGCGGCGTCGAAGTGGCGACTGTCCCTGGCCGGCAGCCGCCAGGCGAGGTAGGCGGCGTCGCTGGGCACTCGCGCCGCGACCTCACGCCGTGGCACCCCGGCCAGCGGGGGGAGTCCTGGGGTGGGGGAGCGGCGCGGCCGGCCGGCGGCCGGAAGTCTCCCCAGGGTCCGCTCGACCCTCGCCACCGCATCGGCCGGGTCGACGTCGCCGACCAGGGTGAGCACGGCGTTGTCCGGGGCGTAGTGCGTGGCGAAGAAGGAGCGGACGTCGGCGAGGTCGGCGGCGACGAGGTCGGCCATCGAGCCGATCGTCGGGTGGCCGTAGGGATGGTCGGCGGGAAACGTCAGTTCGACCAGGTGGATCAGCACGTCCCCGTAGGGCACGTTGTCGTAGCGCTGGCGTTTCTCCTCCATCACCACGTCGCGCTGGTTGTCGAGGGTCTCCTGGGTCAGCCGCAGGCTGCCGAGACGCTCGGCCTCCAGCCACAGGGCCAGGTCGAGGGCTCCCGTGGGGACGGTCTCGAAGTAGTTGGTGCGGTCGAACCAGGTGGTGGCGTTGGCCGAGCCGCCGACCGCTTGCACGGCCGCCAGATGCTCGCCGGCAGCCACCTGTGCCGAGCCCTCGAACATCAGGTGCTCGAACAGGTGGGCCAGGCCGGTGCGACCCGGTTGTTCGTCGCGCGAGCCGACGTCGAACCACAGATTGACGGCCACGACCGGCACGGACGGGTCAGGGCTGACGACCACCTGCAGTCCGTTGGCGAGCGTGGTCCGGTGCAGCGGGTAGCGCACGACGTCGGGGGGCATGCTGGCCATGGAACCACACCGAGCGGCACCGGCGGCGCCGGTTCGCCGGTGGTGAACGCGGCGGTTGTCAGACAGGGCGCCGTGGCGGCCGCAGCAGCAGCGTCAGGCCCATCACCACGATGGCGCCGGCCAGGATCGGCAGCATGGCGGTCAGCCCGCGTTCGAGCGCCAACGAATCGGTGACCGTCGACGGCCAGTAACCGCTCCCGCCGCCAGGTTGCTGCGGACCGGGCAGCGGTGAGTCGCTGGACGTCGGCTGCGGCAGGCTGGTCGACGAGGAGGACGCGGTGGGCTGCGACGCGGAGGCGGTCGCCACGGGCGTCGTGTCCTGGGTGGGCGCCACGGTGGTGTCGTCGCCGGGCTGCGCCTGGGTCGTCGGCTGCTGGACCACGACGGGCCGGGTGGCCGTGGGTCGGCTCGCCTGGGACGCCGAGCGGGTCGGAGTCCGGGTCGGCGTGGGCGACGCGGACGGCCGCTTGGTGGGCGTGGGCGTCGGGGTCGTCGTCGGCCGCACCGTCGGAGTGGGGGTCGGCCAGGAAGGCGTCGGCGTGGGCCTGACGGTCGGCGTCAACGTGGGCGTGGGTGTCGGAGTCACCGGCGGCCTGACGACCCCCGGCGGCCGCGGCTTCCCCGTGAAGGTCGGGGTCGGCCTCGGAACGAAGGACGCGCTCGGATCGACCGTCGGGAACGGCGTGGGCGAGATCGTCGGGCTGGGTTCGTCGGTGGGGCTGACGGTGGGGCTGGGGTCGTCGGTGGGGCTGACGGTGGGGCTGACGGTGGGGCTGGGGTCGTCGGTGGGGCTGACGGTGGGGCTGGGGTCGTCGGTGGGGCTGACGGTGGGGCTGGGGTCGTCGGTGGGGCTGACGGTGGGGCTGGGGTCGTCGGTGGGGCTGACGGTGGGGCTGACGGTGGGGCTGGGGTCGTCGGTGGGGCTGGGGTCGTCGGTGGGGCTCGGCACATCAGTCGGTGTCTCGGTCGGGTGCGCGGTGGGACTGGCCGTCGCACTTCCCGGCGGGGTGCTGCTGGGCGTGGGCGTGACGCTCGGGGTGGGCGTGACACTCGGGGTCGGCGTTGCGCTCGGTGAGGGCGTCCAGGTCCGGGTCGGCGTGGGATGCGGCGTCCTGCTGGGGCGCGGGTCGCGCGGGGGGAACGTGATCCGGCCGTCGCCGGCCAGGGGCGTCCCGGTGACCCAGGTGCGGATCGTGACCGACGAGACGGGCGTGGGTGCCGCGCTGGCTTCACGGCAGTCGTGCTCACCGCGGCAGGTGTCGTTGCCGGGGTGGGCCAGGGCTGGGCCGGCGGCGAGCAGGGCAGCACCCAGTGCGGCTACGGCACCCATCGCGGCGACGCGCAACCGCATGCGGAGATACCCGCTCATCCACCCCCCAGTGCTCACCACGGCTCAGCGTACCCAGCGGCTACTCGGCTTGTCTCTACGCGTTGTCAAGGGTCGCCACCGAGTGTCGAGACTTTGGGGTGCCCGATCGGGCTGCCTGGTGCTGTGCCTGCCGAGACGGCGCGCCCGTTCCCCTTACGGGCGCCGCAGCAGTCTAGTGGAAGGGGCTCGTCAGGTCGCCGCCGCCGGGTCCCCCGGGCGGGGGACAGTCCCTGACGGCCCAGGCCGCTCCCAGGGGCAGACGAAAAGGGCCCTGGCCGGTTGGCCAGGGCCCTTGTTGGTAGCTGGGGACAGGATTTGAACCTGTGACCTCTGGGACATGGGCAGGGGGGTCTCGATACCCCTAGTCAGACGGCATATACCACCTAGTCAGAGCGCTATACGAGGGTCTCAGTCAGGCTATGGAAGTTACCTGTGGGAGCTCATTGGTGCTGACATTGTCAGGGATTTTGTCAGGGTCTGGAACGACCCTCAGGCCGGCTGCCCGCGCCTGCTCCGAGTTCCGGGCGGGCGTCAACAGCCTCCACTCCGGTGACAGGACAGAACTCGAGATCGCAATGATGGTGGCGGTACACGGTGGGCCGCGACACCCTGAACATCTCGGCGATCTGGCTCACCGTGAGCTCGCCCTCGTCGTAGCGCCGCCGGATCTCGGCATCGACCTTCGCTGACAGCACCGCACGGCGTCCGCCCTTGCGTCCGCGAGCCCGGGCCGCGGCGAGCCCGTCACGGGTCCTGGCCACGATCAGATCGTGCTCGAACTCCGCGATTGCGCCGAGCAGGTTGAACAGCAGCCGGCCCTCGATCGTGGCGGTGTCGATGTTCTGCTCGGTGACTCGCAGGTTCACCCCACGGTCCCTGAGCAGGAAGCTTATCTCGACGAGATCCTTCATCGACCGTGCCAAACGGTCGAGCCGCGTGATGACCAGCGTGTCGCCGTCGCGGAGCAGGTCGAGGACATGGTCCCAGACCGGCCGGCTGGCCTTGGTGCCGGTGAACTTCTTCAGGTGGATGTCGGCCCGGTCGACTCCGGCGCTGAGCAGAGCATCGAGCTGGGAGTCGAGGCTCTGCAGGTGGGTCGAGACCCGGCCGTAGCCGAACGTCTTGTTCATAAACGCACCTTGCTTGTCATAGATAGCGGACACGCCAACCGTACGAAGTGCCCCCGACATCCGGCTGTGGTCTGCACCGTTAGCTGGCGGGGTTCTGTGGGTGGTATGTGGCGGTCAGTTAGCTGACGCCGATGACCAGGGTGCTGGCGGCGGCTTCGATGACGTCGTCGGTGATGGTGTCGAGCTCGTTGATCTTCAGGATGCGCTCGACCTGGGGGAAGAGGCGTTCCAGGAGCCGGAAGTTCCCGCGAGTGATGCGGGCGATGGCGGCGATGGCTTGGGCGTCGGTGAAGTCCGCGGGGTCGAGCGTCTTGCCGAGGGTGACCCAGTGCCGTTGCAGGACGAAGAGCAGTTCGTCATTGCCGAGCGGTCGGTATTGGTGGGCGAATCCGACGCGGCTGTAGAACTGTGGGTAGTGGCTGAACTGTTTCTCCAGGCCGGGCATGCCGATGAGGATGAGGGCGATGTTGTCGCGGTCGTAGCGGTCGCGCAGGAGTTCCAGAGCCGTGGCGCGGAGTCGTTCGGACTCATCGACGATGATCAGTTGCACGTAGTTCTCGAAGTGTCGCTTGCGTGACGTCACTATCGGGCCCTGCCCGACGGGGTGCAGGTGCTGCTCGATGCAGATGTTGGTGCGGGTGACGACCTCGTGGAGCTCCTCCTGCAAGGTCCGTGGGGTGGTCAGGACGCTGGGGGTGTAGAGCACGGTTCGGCTCTTGGCCAGCGCGGCGTAGACATTCGCGTCATCCTCGGTGCGAGGGCCCCAATCGGTCAGCAGGTCGTTGGTTTGGTCCCAGCGGGCGTAGCGGCGCGCGGACAGGGTCTTGCCCACGCCGGCGGGCCCGAAGCACAGGCCGATGGTGTGGCCGCGGCGTACGGCGTTGGCGAACTCGGTGAAGCGGCGGTGTTCCTTGGTCACGATGAAGCGCTGGTTCACCTCAGGTCCTCCTTGTAGACCTTCAACTTCCGTCGCGGCGCCGGCGGCGCCTTGGCCGGTGGGGTCGGGGAGGTGTGGGTGGCCACGACGGCGATGCGTTCGTTGATTCCTTCGCGGAGGGCGCGGCGGCGGGCGTTGCGGGCGGCTTGAATCTCTTTGAGGCTGACCTTCTGGCCGTGGTGGTCCTGGTTGACGGCCTTGCAGATGAACTCCTCGTGGTCGAAGACGCGGATCTCGGTGATGTCCCTGGGGTCGTAGCGGATGAGGACCGATCGGCCGACGTAGCCGGCCAGGGTCGGGGAGATGTAGCGCAGGCCCTGGAAGCGGATGCCGTCGCGGCGCACGATCCTGGTCTTGGCCACGGTCAGCAGCAGCCCGTCGAGGTCCTCGAGGCTCTCGGGCATGCGCGGCAGCCAACCGTCCCCGATCCACGCAGCGCGTGGTGAGGTGCCGATCTCGCTGTGGGGCCGGTCGTTGTAAGTGGTGACGAACGATTCCAGGGCGGTGTCGAGCTCTGCCAGTGACAGCTTCGGCGTGGGCCAGGGGTGCCCCCTGGTGATGTGTCCGGCGAGATCTGCCAGGAGCTCGGTGTTGACGGTGCCGAAGAACCTCTCGACCTTCCCGCGGCCCTGCGGGCGAGCGACGGTGGAGTGGACCAGCCGGATGTGCAGATCTACGGCGGTGGCGGTGAGCTGGTGGCTGATGAAGTCGCTGCCGTGGTCGACGTAGAGCACGTCGGGGATGCCGCACATCGGCCAGGCGAGGTCGGTCTTGTGCCAGATCGCCTGCCGCAGCGCCAAGGCCGTGTTCATCGCTGAGGGTGCGCCGAGGAAGACGGTGTAGCCGCAGATCGCCCGGGAGTGGTCATCGATGATCGCGGTCAGCCACGGCCGGGCAGGTTTTCCGTCGGTGCCCACCACGAGGATGTCGAGCATGGTGTGGTCGGCCTGCCACATCGCGTTGGGGTGCTCGGCACGCCGGCGCAGCGCCAGCTCGTACTTGTCGCGATATGACGCCGGCCCTTCCAGGGCGAGGGTGACCATGCCCGGGTCGAGGTCGGCGACGATCGCGCGCACCACGCCATAGGAGGGCACCGGCCACCCCTGCTCCTCGCAGATGGCACTGACCTTGCGGTGGATCGTGATGATCGCCGGGCGCGGCTTGCTCAACGCCAGCCCTTCGACCAACGACACGAGCTCGGCGGGCAGGCGATGGCTACCGGCATCAGCGCGCCTCCGCGTTCCGAGACCCGTATACCCCTCGGTGCGGAAGCGGGCGTGCCAGCGCTCCAGCGTGCGCAGCCCGACACCGGTGTCCCGGGCCAGCGCGGCGAGCGGGATCTGGTCCTCGACATGAAGCCTGAGGATTTGCCAGCGCTCGGCCGCGTCCATGACCTACACGGCGCTTCTCGACTGCCTTGGTTGCACCATTGGGGCGCTGTTGCGGTTCAGAGCACGGTAGATGGTGGCGCGGCTGACGCCCAGCACCGCACCGATCTGCGCCACCGTCATCTCGTTCTGCTCATACATCCGCCTCGCCGCCTTGACCTGATCCGGCGACAGGGCGGGCGGTCGCCCGCCTTTGCGGCCACGGGCCCGGGCGGCGGCCAGTCCTGCGTGGGTGCGCTCACGGATCAGGTCGCGCTCGAACTCGGCCAACGCGGCGAAGACATGGAACACCAGCCGCCCACCCGAGGAGGTGGTGTCGATCGTCTCCTGCAGGGAGCGGAACCCCACGCCGCGCTCGGACAGGATCTGCAGCTGGTCGATGAGGTGCCGGATTGAGCGACCCAGCCGGTCCAGCCGCCACACCACCAGCGTGTCCCCCGGGCGCAGCTGGTCCATCAGCTTCTCCAGCTCGGGCCGGTGGTCCAGGGAGCCCGAGATCGTGTCGACGAAGACCCGGCAGCACCCGGCGGCGGTGAGCGCATCGATCTGCAGTGCGGCGTCTTGATCGGTCGTCGACACACGCGCATAGCCCAGCAGAGGCCCCATGGCGTTGACTGTAGCGATACTCATCCAGCACGGGAAGTATCGAGCCATAGAATCCGGCACTGAGTTTCGTTACAAACGCTATGGATCGAGAACCGCGAAGTGTCAAGCATCCTGAGGAGTACGGCAGCCCTCGTCGTCGTTGTAGCGGAATCGTTCGTTTACGGGACGACAGGCCGTCCCATATGACGCACCGTCACCGGACAACCCTTCTCGGGCGGTCTTGCGAACATTCGGGCGTGGGTTTCCGCCGATGACCTGCACCGCCTCCGCAACGGGTTCCTCCTACGGGACGGACAACTGGACCGACCGCAACCGCTGCGAGGGCGGACCACTGAGCGTTAGGGGGTCCCGTCCGGCTCCGATGCCCTCTCCAGGCTTCGGACCGCTGCCAGGCGGTGGAGCTCAGACCGTCGGATGAGGAGTGCGGCAACGGGCGCCCGCGATCGCGCTGGCGGCGTGATGATTGGTCGTCATTCGCGCCCTTTGGTTCCTTCGCGCACCATCCGACGATGTTCGCCGCGGCCGGCGGCGTGCCCGCGTTGCGGGCGGAGTCGTTCAGTCGCGAGCGATGCGAAGGGCGACCCAGAGCGCGCACCTTCGGCAGATGTAGGCCGGTTCGCTCCCGAGTGCGTGGAGCGACCTTCGTGGCCGCTGGCGGCCGCAGCACGAGCATCGTTGCTGGGTGTCATCGGCCATGTCGCGATGGTGCCACGGGCCGGTGACCTTCGCGGGTCACAGGTAGCGGCAGACGTCCTCGGGGGAGCATGTGGCCGGGTCGCCGGTGGTGGCGTGCTCGCGCAGGATGGCGATCGTGGTGCGTAGCTGCGCGAGCTCGGCGAGCTGCCGGTCGATGACCGCGAGGCGGGTGTCGAGCAGGTCGGTGACGTGCTGGCAGGGGGCCTGGCCCCGGTCTCGGATGGCCAGCACCTGGCCGATCTGGGCCAGGGTCAGCCCGGCGGCTTGGCCCCGGCGGATGAAGTGCAGCCGGTCGAGCACCTCGGGGCCGTAGTCCCGGTACCCCGCCGGGCTGCGGTCGGGGTCGGGGAGGAGTCCGACGTCCTCGTAGTACCGCAGGGTCTTAGCTGTCGTGCCCGACGCCTGAGCCACCTCACCGATCCGCATGCCACTCATTCTGCCTTGACCTTCCAGTGCACTGGAAGGTCGATCCTGGTCCTGAGGCGCGGCAACAAGGGAGGACTTATGACGGCAACGGACAAGGGCAGGTCGTATGACCTGGCAGTGATCGGGTCCGGTGGGGCGGCGTTCGCGGCCGCGATCCGCGCCACCACCCTGGGCAAGCGGGTGGTGATGATCGAGCGCGGCACCATCGGCGGTACCTGCGTGAACACCGGGTGTGTGCCCTCCAAAGCCCTGCTCGCGGCCGCCGAGGCCCGCCACGTCACACTCGACGCCGCCCGGTTCCCCGGTCTGCCACTCCCCGACGCCCCACCGGTCGACATGCCCGCCATGGTCGCCGGCAAGGACAAGCTCGTCGGATCGCTGCGCAGCGAGAAGTACGCGGCCCTGGCCGCCGAGTACGGGTGGGCCCTCCACCCCGGCGAGGCCACCTTCGTCGGCACACCGACTGAGCCGGCACTCCGCGTGACCGGCCCGGACGGCACGGCGGAAACCGTCCGGGCCGCGCACCACCTCATCGCTACCGGCTCCACGCCCTGGGCGCCGCCGGTCCCCGGCCTGCAGGAGGCCGGTTATCTGACCTCGACGACCGCGATGGAGCTGGACCACGTCCCGGAGTCGCTGCTGGTCATCGGCGGCGGCTACGTCGCCATGGAGCAGGCCCAGCTCTTCTCCCGCCTCGGTGCCCAGGTCACCATGCTCGTCCGCTCACGGCTGGCCTCCCACGAGGAACCCGAGGCCGCCACCGCCCTGGAAGAAATCCTCGCCGACGAAGGCATCGAGATCATCCGCGGCGCGGTGCCCACCGCGGTGCGCCGCGACCCGGCCACCGGCGAGGTCACGGTCACCGCCACCACCGCCGACGGCTCACACGAGCTCCGCGCGGCCGAGCTCCTCGTTGCCACCGGCCGCCGCCCGGTCACCGGCACGCTCGGCCTCGACACCATCGGCGTGCGCGCCGGCAAGCGCGGCGAGGTCATCATCGACAGCCACCTGCGCACCACGAACCCGCGGATCTGGGCCGCGGGTGACGTCACCGCCCACCCGCAGTTCGTGTACGTCGCCGCGGCCCACGGCGCCCTGGTCGCCGACAACGCCCTCACCGGAGCCGGCCGGGAGGTCGACTACCGCCACCTGCCCCGGGTCGTGTTCACCAGCCCCGCCCTGGCCTCCGTCGGAATGACCGACCAGCAGGCCCGCACTGCCGGGATCCGCTGCGACAGCCGCGTCCTGCCCCTGGCGCACGTCCCGCGCGCCATCGTCAACCGTGACACCCGCGGGCTCATCAAGATCGTCACCGACGCCGACACCGGCCGCATCATCGGCATCACCGCCCTCGCCCAGGACGCCGGTGACCTCGCCGCCGCCGGCGTCTACATCCTCGAGGCCGGCATGACCACCGACCAGGTCGCCAACCTCTGGAGCCCCTACCTGACCATGGCCGAAGGCCTCAAACTCACCGCCCAAACCTTCACCACCGACATCACCAAACTCTCCTGCTGCGCAGCATGAACCCGCACAGGGATCCCTATACCGGAGCGTCGAGCCTGGCGACCTCTCTCGTTCGCTTTGGCTCCGTCAGAGACCGAACGCTCCTCCGCTGACGAGGATGACGATGCCGAGGCCGATCAGGACGATGGGGAACAGGATGTGTTCCCAGCGCTCGAGGACTTCAGCGATCGGCGGCCGGGTGGCAACGAACTTGGCGACTACGACCAGGACCGCGACGAGCGCGAGGAAGACGAGGCAGTAGGCGACCACTGCGATGGGTTCCACGCTGAGGAAGACGGGGACATAGACGCCGATGTTGTCTCCGCCGTTGGCGAAGGTGACTCCTGCGACGGTCCACGCGCTGACCTTCGTGCCCGTGACCTTGGCGTCATCGTCGTCATCGTCTCCGCGCCAGGCTTGCCATGCAGCCCAGAGACCGAGGGCCAGGGGGATGAGCCCGAAGTACGGGATAGCTGCTGAGGGCAGGAATGCTCCGGCTCCGATAGTCACCAGCACAGCGGCACCGAGGATGCAGGTGAACCCCACGTACTGGCCGACCAAGATGCGGGTGGTCGTCCCGCGTTGGCCCGCGCCGCGGGCGAAGAACAAGGAGAGCACGATGATGTCGTCGATGTTGGTCGCGATGAACAGGCCGATTGCCTGCAGGACCGCAGCCAGGATCACGCGCCCGCCTCTGCTGCGTCGCATCCGTGCACCGAGCAGGCAGGATCGATGCACGGGGCGTTCTCGTCAACCGCGAGGGTGACGTCAACCAGGGCGGTCAGCGCCTGCGTCAGGTGGGGATCGGCGATCTCGTAGCGCGTCTTGCGGCCCTCGGGTTCGGCAGCAACGATGCCGCAGTCGCGCAGGCACGCCAGATGATTGGACACGTTGGAGCGTGTGAGGTCCAGATCGCGGGCCAGCTCTGCCGGGTAGGCCGGCCGGTCGAGCAGCGTCAGGATGATCCGGGACCTGGTCGGGTCGGCCAGCGCGCGGCCCAACCGGTTCATCACGTCCAGGCGAGAAGCAATGGTCAGCATGCGCTGAACTATACAGCGAGGACTGAAGTGGTTTTACGCAGCCCGGAGTCGCTAAGCGTGCGAACGAGGCTGTGTCAGTTGGGGATCGACCCACGGGACGATTCGCCCGATCATCAGGGAACTCACGAAGCGGCGACAGAACCCCGCCACATAACGGCCAAGGCCACAATCCGGCCGGGCCCGAACGACCGCGTCCATAGACATTCGTTTGCGGACGTGGTCCTACAAGCGGTGATGGAGCAACGGGGTTCGGCTCGGCTACAAACGGAACGTTCGATTACCTCTGGCAGTTACAGGGGTACTTGACGCGACGAGCCGGCTACTCCTTTCAGACGCCCTGACTTGGCGCTAACTTGCGACAGCCACCCGGTCGAAAACGAAGCCGCTCAGAGCCTGCTGTGATCCGTTGGCCGGGTCCACGATCCACAGGTGTCGGTCAGATACGGCCAGCAGCCGCGGGGTCTTGCCCTCCAACCATCCGTACTGATCGTTGGCGTTGACGTCGTGAAGGGTGCCTGGAACCTGCATGGTCCGTCCTGTTGCGAGGTCGACCAGCATGATCCGGGTGTGATCGTCGCCCTTGGCGGTCATCGTGATGGCCAGGTAGCGGCCGTTGGCCGAGATCAATCCGTCGTCGCCCGAGTTGTACTGCGAGGTGAGCCGGTCGACGGCCTTCAACCCTTGCGGTGTCGCTGGTGCCTTCGTGCCGGTACGGCTGCGCTGAGTGACGCCGCACCGTGGGCATGTCCTCACCAGGACCGCGGTGGGCCCGAGCCCGATCTTCTGCCACTGTGGACGCCAGCCGCGCAGCCTCTTCGTCGAGCGTGGGGTGACGATGTACAGGGTGTTCGCCTTGCTCGTGAGCAGGTGGCCAGCCCCATCGGTATCGGGCAGGTCGTAGACAGCGGAGAGTGCGCGGCGACTCAGCACACGCGGGGTCTCGCCGCTGGTGCTCAGCCGAGTCACGAGTCGTCGACCGTCTGTGGGTTGCTCCGGGACGACCCACAGGGTCTCGCCCTCACCCGAATAGAGCCGACCGGATCCTCCGAACTCGCTCGGTAGCGGCCGGAGTTCCCCCTGGGCGGTGACGAGGAAACCCTGGGGATCGTCCACCTGCTTGACCACCAACAGGCCTGGCACTGCGACGAAGTTCTTGAAGGCGTCCAGTTGCGGCGCGGCGATCAGTTCAACTGTCCGGTGGGCGATATCGATGCTCAGCACCCCTCCGTCGGTTTCGGCGTAGACGTGGCCACTGCCGGCGACCTTCAACGCCTCGGGGAACGCGACCCGAACTGGCGGCACCGAAGCGTCCGCGGTTGAGGGCGCGGCGGAGGAACCCGTCGATGACCCGGTGGGACGGCTCGCCGTCGATGCCGCCGGGGCGCTTGGTGTCGCTGCTTGCGGATCGGTGCACCCGAGCAGGAGAAGAAGCGCGGCCGCTGCAGCCACCATCGTGCGACGCATCACACTTTCTCCCTTTGCCACCGGCCCGATCGCGGAAATGAGGTGCCTGCGGTGGACCCAAGTCACCATAGTGGGCCCCGAACGATCTTCCACGACAGGGTTCTGATGACATTCGCGAGGCCGAGCTGGCGCGCGCCGGGGCTGCTTCGACGGTCTGCTTGGTCGTATTGGCTGGGTCTCCAGCATCACCCGCCTTTGCTGCCACATACACCGTTTACTGGAACACCTCGAGCTCCCCCTACGCGTATGGCTACGCCTACACCGATGTGAACTGCAATGGTCCACACGGATCGAGGATCGCAATTTCGGAGCAGGAAGTTCGTCGGCGCACTCAACCGGCACCACATGGTCGGCTCCATGGGCAGGGTCGGCGCCTGCGGCGACAACGCCGCCATGGAATCCTTCTTCTCCCTGCTCCAGAAGAACGTCCTCAACCGAGGCACCTGGGCCACCCGCGAGGAACTCCGGATCGCGATCGTCACCTGGATCGAACGCACCTACCACCGCCGCCGACGCCAACACGGCCTGGGCCGATAGACCCCCATCGAGTACGAGACCATCATGACCACGACAGCCAATCAGGCTGCGTGACCAAACACTGTCACCTGATCGTGCAGCAGACCCAAGAAGTGCTCGATGAACGGCACCAAGCCGCAGATCCAGGTCTACGTCTCCGACCTTGACTCGGTCGGCTACACCCTCACCATGCGAGTGGGCAACGGCAGCACCTCCGACAGCGGCAGGGGCAGCCAGTGGCACACCTACCTGACCGGCCGCGGTGGCGACACCTCGACCTGCTCGGCGAGCTTGTCCTGACCCTGGCTTCAACCTCGTTCAACAACACCACCCGGACGCCTCACCGCGTCCGGGTAGTGTTGTCTGTTCTGGCCTAACCGCCAACCCCAAACCGCCGGGACCGATGCGTGCCTGCCGCCAGGTGCTCGACGGATTTTCCGATCACTGTCAGGGATTTTGTCAGGGTCTTGGATTTGCCATGGGCAAGAAAGGAGGCCCGCTGACCGGGTGTTTCACCTAGTCAGCGGGCCTTTCTGGTAGCGGGGACAGGATTTGAACCTGTGACCTCTGGGTTATGAGCCCAGCGAGCTACCGAGCTGCTCCACCCCGCGTCGCTTCAACGACTATAGGTGACGGTCACGGAACCTTCAAATCGGGGCCGCGCCGCAGCCCCGACGTGCCTTTGCAGTCTCGACTAGGCCCTCGGCTAGACTTTCCGCGCGATCCGGCCCCGCGGCCAGCCACGAGGAGGACAGATGGTCTCCAGCCCCACCGCAGCAGTTGCGCCACGACGAAGGCTGCGCTGGGCGGCTCTGGTTGCCGCCACCATGGC
This sequence comes from Micropruina sonneratiae, assembly GCF_025972045.1. Classification (GTDB taxonomy): domain Bacteria; phylum Actinomycetota; class Actinomycetes; order Propionibacteriales; family Propionibacteriaceae; genus Micropruina; species Micropruina sonneratiae. The sequence goes on from NZ_JAPDHX010000002.1 coordinate 127,288, forward strand.
TGTGCTCACCGCGTGCGTGGGGCAGTCGCCGACGGCCCCCACCCAGGAGGCCCGCACCCTCGTGGTCGGCGCCAGCCTCGAGCCGCCCACCCTCGACCCGAGTGCGTCGCCGGCCGCGTCGATCCCGCAGCTGTTGCTGTACAACGTCTACCAGACGCTGGTTCGGATGAACGAGCAGGGCGAGCTCGAACCACTGTTGGCGCAGACCTGGAACGTCAGCTCCGATCGCACCGTCTACACGTTCAAACTGAACCCGGCCGCGAGGTTCGCCAGCGGGACGCCGGTGACGGCCGAGGCGGTGGTCACCAGCTTCGACCGGATCAAGACCGAGAACATCTCGGCGCCGTTGGTCGAACAGATGACCGTGGTGAAGTCGACCGAGGCCGTCGACGAACACACCGTCAAGGTGACGCTCAGCCACCCGTCCAACCTGTGGCTGTACGACATCAGCTCGACCGCGGGTATCGTCTACGACCCGGCCGGCCTGGCCAACCTGGGCACCGCGCCGGCGGGCTCCGGACCCTTCGTGCTGCAGCGGTGGAACAAGGGCCAGAGCGTGGTGCTGGCCGCCAACCCCGACTACTGGGGCACCCCGTCCCGGCTCGACCTGGTCACCTTCCGCTACTTCGCCGACCCCAACGCCATGAACACCGCCATGCTCGCCGGCGACCTCGACGTCATCTCGAACCTGCAGGCACCGGACGCCCTGGACCAGTTCGGCGACACCAGCCGGTTCACCGTCATGGACGGCACCACGACCGGCGAGGTGGTGCTGGCCCTCAACAACGCCCGCAGCGCGTTCAAGGACGTCCGGGTACGGCGGGCCATCTCGATGGCCATCGACAAGAAGGCGCTGCTCGACACCGTCTGGAACGGGCAAGGCAGCCTGATCGGGTCGATGGCGGTGCCCACGGACCCGTGGTACGAGGATCTCACCGCGATCAACGGCTATGACCGGGCCGAGGCGAAGAAGCTGCTCGCGGCCGCGAAGGCCACCGACCTGTCGCTGAAGCTGCGGGTGCCGACGACGGCGTATGCGACCAAGAGCGCCCAGTTCGTCGAGAGCGCCCTGCGCGAGGTGGGCGTCAAGGTCACCGTCGAAGAACTCGACTTCGCCACCTGGCTCAACGACGTCCACAACGGCGGCAACTACGACATGTCGATCGTCGCGCACGTCGAGGCGCGCGACATCCGCAGGTTCACCGATCCCGACTACTACTTCCACTTCGACAACGCCGACTTCGACAAGGAGTTCGAGGCGGCCGACGAGGCCCCGGTCGACGACTTCGTGCCGCTGATGAAGAAGGCGACGCGCACGCTGGCCACCGATGCGGCCGCCGTCTGGCTGTTCGCCCTGCCGAACCTGGTGATCACCAAGAACACCATCACCGGCGTGCCGCAGAACGCCGCCACCCTCAGCTTCGACCTGAGCGCCATCGCGAAGCGATAGGACGCCACCCGTGCCGGTCCTGGCCTTCCTCGGACGACGGCTGGCGATCTTCGCGATCAGCCTGGTCGGTGCATCGATGCTGATCTTCGCCGTGTGTTCGGCCCTGCCCGGCGAGGTCGCCGAGATCATCCTCGGCGAGGGTGCCAGCCAGGCCCAGATCGAGGCGCTCACCGCCGAACTCGGCCTGGACCGGCCGCCGGTGGTGCGCTACCTGGAGTGGGTGGGCGGCATGCTGCACGGAGACTTCGGGGTCTCCTACTTCACCGGCCAGAGCGTGTCGGGGCTGATGGCCCCGCGGATCGCCGTCACGCTGTGGCTGGTCCTCTTCGCCCTGCTGCTGTCGGTGGCCGTCGCCCTCCCGGTCGGCATGCTGGCGGCGATGAAGCGGCGGTCGTGGCAGGGGTTCGCCGCGACGGCCGTCGCCCAGCTGGGCATGGCCGTTCCCGCGTTCTGGGCGGCCATCGTGCTGGTGCTGGTGTTCGCGGTGGGACTGCGCTGGTTGCCCGCCAACGGCTACATCCCGCTCACCACCGACCCGGTCAGCTGGGCGGCGCACCTGGTGCTGCCCGTGACGTCGCTGGCCATCGTGCAGTCGGCGGTGCTGGTGCGCTACGTCCGCTCGGCGTTCATCGAGGTGCTCAGCGAGGACTACTACCGCACCGCGCGGGCGGTGGGCTGGCGTCCGTTCCCGGCGTTGCTGCGGCACGGCCTGCGCAACGCGGCCCTCTCGCTGGTGACGGTGGTGGGCCTGCAGCTGGCTTCGGTGCTGGTCGGCGCGATCGTGATCGAACAGGTGTTCGCGCTGCCCGGGCTGGGCAGCCAGCTGCTCAGTGCCGTGTCCCAGCGCGACCTGATGATCGTCCAGGGCGTGGTGATGTTCCTGGCCGCCTCGGTGCTGTTGATCAACTTCCTGGTCGACCTGTCGTACGCGTGGATCGACCCGCGGCTACGGACGGAGGCGGAGCGGTGAGGCGGCTCGGCCTGTACGTCGGCGCCGCGCTGGTGACGCTGGTGGTCGCGATGGCGCTGGTCTCGCTGTTCTGGACGCCGTACGACCCGACCCTGGTGGTCGCCGGGCAGCGTCTTCAGGGCCCCAGCGCGGCGCACTGGCTCGGCACCGACGCGATGGGCATCGACAACTTCAGCCGCATCCTGGTCGGCGCCCAGACCACGATCGTGGTCGGCGTGGTCTCGGTCGGCATCGCAGCCGTGATCGGCGTCCCGCTGGGCATGCTGGCCGGCCAGGCGCGGGGGTGGGTCGACGAGGTGGTCATGCGGATCACCGACATCGCCTACGCGTTCCCGGCCCTGCTGCTGGCGATCCTGCTGGCCGCCCGGTTCGGCGCCTCGCCGGTGACGGCGATGACCGCCATCGGGCTGGCAACCATTCCGAGTTTCGCCCGGATCACCCGGGCCGGCACCCTGCAGGTGATGCGGACCGACTTCGTGCTGGCCGCCCGGGCCTCGGGCATCCGCTGGCCGGGCATCTCGCTGCGGCACGTCCTGCCCAACATCGCCCCGCTGATCGGCGTCCAGGCGTCGGTCACGTTCGCGCTGGCGATCCTCGCCGAGGCGGCGTTGAGCTTCCTGGGGCTGTCGACGGCGGCGATCGTGCCCACCTGGGGCAAGATGCTGCGCGACGCGCAGACGGTGATGTTCAACGCCCCGCTGCAGGCGGTCTGGCCGGGACTGGCGATCGCTGCGGCGGTGCTCGGCTTCAACCTGCTCGGCGACGGGCTGCGCGACCTGCTCGACCCCCGGTTGCGGGAGGTGTCGTGAGCCTGCTCGAGGTGAGCGACCTCACCGTCTCGTTCGGACGCCGGCGCCGCGTCGCCGTCGACCACGCGTCGTTCAGCCTGGAGGCCGGCCAGCGGTTGGGCATCATCGGCGAATCCGGCTCGGGCAAGACCGTGACGGCCCTGTCGGTGATGGGGCTGCTGCCCGAGACGGCGCAGGTGGCCGGCTCGGTACGGCTCGCCGGACGCGAGCTCGTCGGCCTGCCCGAGTCGCAGCACGCCCGGTTGCGCGGCGACCTGGTGTCGATGGTGTTCCAGGAGCCGATGACGGCGCTGGACCCGACGATGCAGGTGGGCCGCCAAGTCGCCGAAGTGCTGCGGCTGCACGCCCCCGAACGTTCGGGACGGGCCCGGCAGCACGTGCTGGAGATGCTGGGCCGGGTCGGGTTGACGGACGCCGAACGGGTCGCGGACAGCTTCCCGCACCAGCTCTCGGGCGGACAGCGACAGCGGTGCCTGCTGGCGATGGCGTTGATCAACTCTCCCGACCTGGTGATCTGCGACGAACCCACGACCGCGCTCGACGTCACCGTGCAGGCCAGGGTGCTGGCGCTGCTGGACGAGGTGCTCTCGGCCGAAGGGGCGGCGTGCCTGTTCATCAGCCACGATCTCGCCGTGGTCTCGCAGGTGTGCAGCGACGTGCTGGTGATGCTCGACGGGGACATCGTCGAGGCCGGCCCGGTGGCGAAGCTGTTCACCGCCCCGGAGCACCCCTACACCCGCGGCCTGGTGGCCACGGCCCGGATCGACCAGGTGCGGCCGGGGGAGCGGCTGCCGACCGTGGAGGACTTCTACCCGCGAGCGGAGGCACGATGAGCGCGCCGACCCTGCCCCCGGACGCGGCGGCGTCCACCCCGCTGTACCGGGTGCGGGGCCTGACCCGCACCTTCGGCCGGGCCGGCCGGGTGAAGGCGCTCGATGGCGTGGACCTCGACGTCTCGGCCGGCCAGCGGCTCGGCATAGTCGGAGAGTCGGGGTCCGGCAAGTCGACGCTGATCCGGCTGATGGCCGCCCTGGACCGGCCCACCACCGGCAGCATCAGCTTCGAGGGCCAGGAGATCACCCGGCTGCCCGAACCCAGGCTCGGTTTCCTGCGCGCGTCGGTGCAGCTGGTGTTCCAGGACCCCCGCTCCTCGCTCGACCCGCGGATGACGGTTGGATCGATCGTCACCGAGCCGCTGCGGTCGCGGCATCTGCGCGGCGCCCTCGGGCCGGTGCAGGCCGGCGTCCGGCTGCGTGAGGTGCTGGACGCCGTCGACCTGCCCCCGGACGCCGCCGGCCGGTACCCGCACGAGTTCTCCGGCGGTCAGCGGCAACGGATCGCGATCGCCCGGGCCCTGGCACCCGGACCGCGGGTGCTGATCGCCGACGAGCCGGTCTCGGCACTGGACGTCAGCGTGCGGGCCCAGGTGCTGAACCTGCTTGCCGGACTGGTCGCCGCCAACGACCTCACCCTGATCTTCGTCAGCCACGACCTGGCGGTGGTGCGACACCTGTGCGACACCGTGGTGGTGCTGCGGGCTGGGCGGATCGATGAACAGGGCCCGGCCGAGCAGGTCTTCGGCGAGCCCCGCTCCGAGTACACCAGGGCGCTCGTCTCGGCCATTCCCCGCATTCGGGTCTAGCCGTCACCCCGGCGGACGCCGGACCTCGTCAGTCCGCGTCGGCCAGCTGTGCGACGACGGCGTCGTGCAGCCGGCCGTTGCTGGCGATGGCGCCGGGGCCGTCGACCCCGTCGACCCCGTCGAGGTTGGTGAACCGCCCACCGGCCTCACGGACGATCACGTCGAGCGCGGCCATGTCGTGCAGGGCCAACTCGGGTTCGGCGGCGAGGTCGACCGCACCCTCGGCCACCAGCATGTAGCTCCAGAAGTCGCCGTAGGCGCGGGTGCGCCAGCACCCCCGCATCAGGTCGACGAACTGCTGGCCCCGGCTGCCCTCGACCCAGCCGTGCAGCGAGCTGTAGGAGAGCGAGGCGTCCGACAGTTCGGCCACCTGCGACACCCCGATCGGGTGCCCCTGCAGCAGGGTCTTGCCGCTGAAGGCGCCGCCGCCCACGCTGGCCCACCAGCGGCGTCCCAGGGCCGGTGCCGACACCACACCCACCACGACCTTGCCGTCGACCATCAGGCCGATCAGCGTCGCCCAGACCGGCACGCCGCGGACGAAGTTCTTGGTGCCGTCGATCGGGTCGATGACCCAGCGACGCGGACCCCACCCGGTGTCCTCGCGCTCCTCGCCGTGCACGGCGTCGCGCGGCCGGGCGGTCTTCAACGTGCGGCGGATGGCGTCCTCGACGGCCACGTCGGCATCGCTGACCGGGGTCAGGTCGGGCTTCGAATCGACCTTCAGGTCGAGCGCCTTGAACCTGTTCATCGTGATGGAGTCGGCGTTGTCGGCCATCACGTGGGCAAGTCTCAGGTCGTCCAGGAAGCTCTGCTCAGCCATATGGTTCAACCTAGCGGTTCACCGGTGCCGCCGCCTGCGCCGCCGCTCCCGCGGTCAGGACGAACGCTCCCGCCAGGCGCCCTCCATCCGGCGGAACGACTCGAGCCGCTCGGCCGCCAGGCGTCCGTCGGCGACCGCCTCGTCCAGGGCGCACTCGGGGGCGCCGGCGCCGTGGGTGCAGCCGCGCGGGCAGTCGACGGTCAGCTCGGCGAGATCGGGGAACGCCGCGATGATCGAGTCGCGGGTGACGTGACTCAGCCCGAACGAGCGGACGCCGGGGGTGTCGATCACCCAGCCGGCGTGCTCGGGCAGCTCGAGAGCGATGGCTGAGGTGGACGTGTGCCGGCCACGTCCGGTGACCTCGTTGACCTCACCGGTGGCGCGCTCGACGCCCGGGATCAGGGCGTTGACCAGGGTCGACTTGCCGACCCCGGAGTGGCCGACCAGCACGCTGGTGCGGTCGGCCAGCAGGTCGCGCAGCTCGCTCAGGTCGGCGCCGGGCTGCACGGCGATCACCGGCAGGCCGAGCGGTTCGTAGGCCGCCAGCAGCTCGTCGGCCGGGGCCAGATCCTCCTTGGTCAGGCAGAGCACCGGGTCGAGACCGGCGTCGTAGGCGGCCACCAGGATGCGGTCGATCATGCCCGTCCGGGGCGGCGGGTCGGCCAGCGCCGTGACGATCACCAACTGGTCGGCGTTGGCGACGATGGGGCGCTCGTAGGGGTCGGTGTCGTCGGCCGTGCGGCGCAGCACCGTCTCGCGGGGGAGCACGTCGACGATCCGGGCCAGGGTGCCCTCCGCGCCGGACAGGTCCCCCACCAGCCGGACGCGGTCGCCGACGATCACCCCTTTGCGGCCCAGTGCGCGGGCCTTGGTGGCGGTGAGCGTCACGTCCCCCAGCAGGCAGCGGTAGCGTCCCCGGTCGATGGTGGTGACCATCCCCTGCAGCGCCTCGGAGTAGTCGGGCCGGTCCTTGGTGCGCGGCCGGGTGCGGCGCGGTGGGCGTCCGAAGCCGGCGTGATCGTCCTCGGTGATCGCACCGCGGCCCCGGGTGCTCACGCCACGCCCACCAGCGTGGCCCACAGGCCGGGGAAGTCGGGCAGCGTCTTGGTGGTGCAGTTCAGGTCGTCGAGGCTGAGCCCGTCGACCGCGAGGCTCAGCAGGGCGCCGGCGTGTGCCATCCGGTGATCGGCGCAGGTGTGGAAGACGCCGGCGCCCAAGGTGGCGGGCGCGATCCGCAACCCGTCGGCGGTCTGGGCGAGGCGTCCGCCCAACGCGTTGAGCTCGGTCTCGAGGGCGGCGAGCCGATCGGTCTCGTGGCCACGGACGTGCCCGACCCCGCGGATGCTGCCCGGTGCGTCGGCCAGGGCCAGCAGGGCAGCGGCGATGCAGGTCAGCTCGCTCGCCTCGGACAGGTCGAGCTCCGCGGCACTGACCCGGCCGGTTCCGGTGACGGTGACCTCGCCGGGTGAGCGGGTCACCTCGCCGCCCAACGCGGTCAGCACCGACAGCACGGTGTCGGCGGCCTGCACGGTGTGTTCGGGCCAGGCGGTGGTGACGCTGCCGCCGGCGACCAGCGGCGCGGCCAGGAAGGTCGCGGCGTTGATCAGGTCGGGCTCGATGGTGACGTCGCGGGCGCCGATCGGCCCGGGGGCGACGTGCCAGCGGTCCTGTCCCGGGGTGTTCTCGATCGTGACGCCACGTTCGCGCAGCATCGCCACGGTGAGCGCGATGTGCGGACGCGACGGCAGGGTGGCGCCGGTGTGTGCCAGGTCGAGACCCTCGGCGAACCGCGCGCCGGACAGCAGCAGCCCCGAGATGAACTGGCTCGACGCCGACGCGTCGATGCGCACGGTTCCCCCGCGCACGGCGCCTGCGCCGTGCACGATGAACGGCAGCGCCTCCGGGTGCTCGATCCGGACGCCGGCCTGCCGCAGTCCGTCCAGCAGCGGCGCGACCGGACGGAGCCGGGCCTCGGCGTCCCCGTCGAAGCGTGAGGGCCCCTGCGCCAGCGCCGCCAGCGGTGGCAGGAACCGCATCAGGGTGCCGGCCAGGCCGACTTCGATGTCGCCGGCGGTGAACGTGACCGGGGGAGTGACCCGGACCGTGTCGGGACCCAGGTCGGTGAACTGCGCGCCGAGGGTCTGCAGCGCGGCGCGCATCAGTCGGGTGTCGCGGGCGTCCAGCACACCGGTGAGGACGCTGGGCGCGTCGGCGAGCGCGGCCAGCAGGTAGCCGCGAGCGGTGGCCGACTTGGAGCCTGGCACCACCAGGGTGGCGCGCAGCGGTCCCGAGCGTGCCGGGGCCGCCGGCAGGGTCACTTCAGCGCGCCTTCTACGGACTTGGCAGCACGGTTGGCGACCTTCTTGGCCTCCTTGGCGGCCCGCTTGGTCTCCTTGGCGATGGTGGCCTGGGTGCGCCGTGCCTCACGGCCGAGGGCGGCCTTGGTGTGCTCGGCCTCGCGGCCCAGCGCGTCCGCCTTATACCTGGCCTTCCAGGCGAGGTTCGGCTGTCCCTCGGTGTCCTGCGCGGCCAGCAGCACACCGCCGGTCAGCGCGAGGTCGCGCAGGAAGGCGTCCTTGCCCGGGCCGTCGGAATCGTTGCCGCCGCCGAACGGGTTGCTGGCGAGCAGCTGCGGAACCATGCTGACCGCCAGGGCGGCCGCGCCGAACCGGCGGAAGATGCCGGTGGCCAGGCTCACCCCCCCGACGATCTGGGCGAGGCCGGTCAGCTTGACCAGGCCCTTGGCGTCCTCGGGCAGGTAGGCGGCCGCCTGGGGCGGCAGCGCGCTCTCGGCCAGCGGCAGGAACGTCTTGGCGAGCGGCTCGGTGGCCCCCACCAGGGGCTCGGGATCGCGCAGCGCCTTGACGCCGTTGACGACGAAGAAACTTGCCAGCATGGTGCGGGCGGCGAAACGCAGCAGACTCATGCTCTATGTCTAGCGCCTGGGGGGCTATTGTCCAAGCTGACCGGGGCTACTCTCACCCCTATGTGCGGACGCTACGCCGCCTCGGCGGACGCTGAACTGCTGGAGGAGATCTTCGTCATCGACGAGGTCGCCGGCCCGCTGCCGCCACCGCGCTGGAACATCGCCCCCACCGATGGGGTCGTCGCGGTGGTCGAACGGACGGCCCGGGACGCCCCCGATCAGGTCACCCGCAAGCTGGTCGAACTGCGGTGGGGACTGGTGCCGTCGTGGTCGAAGGACGCCCGTGGTGCGGCCCGGATGATCAACGCCCGCTTCGAGACCGTGGCCACCAAGCCGGCCTTTCGCAAGGCGCTCGCCGCCCGGCGCTGCCTGCTGCCGGCCGACGGCTACTACGAGTGGTACGAGCAGGTCGTCGACGAGGCACTGCCGAAGAGCCGGCGTCCGCCCAAACAGCCGTTCTTCATCCACCCGACCGACTCGTCTCTGCTGGCGATGGCCGGACTGTACGAGTTCTGGAAGAGCCCCGAGGGGGAATGGCTGTCCAGTTGCACGATCATCACCACCTCCGCGGCGGACGCGGTGGGCCATATCCACGACCGGATGCCGATGACCGTCCGCCCCGACCGTTGGGACGCCTGGCTCGACCCCTCGCTCGACCAGGGCGAGGCGGCGCTCGCTCTGCTGGACGTCCCGGGCGCCCAGCTCGAGGCCTACGCGGTCTCGCGGCTGGTCAGCACCGTCGGCAACGACGGGCCCGAGCTGGTGCTGCCGCTCGCCGAGGACTGACCTCGAATGGGGACGGTTCCTTTTCAGGCCACGCCTTCGCCGCCTTGCGGAGCCGACCGCCACCCCTTCCACCAGGGGCTTCACCGACCCTGAAGTTGGCCTGAAAAGGAACCGTCCCCATTTCAGGCCGGAGGCCCCCGGGAATAGCGGACGCCGCCGGTGGCGTTCTCCAGGCGTGATGAGCTCAGTCGGCACCACCGAGGTCCTGGTTCGTCCGGCTGCCCGGCTGGCCGACCCGCTACTCTCGTATGCGATGACCATCCCTGCAGCTGACGAGGAAGCCGCGGTCGACCCCGCCACCGAGACCGAGGCCGAGCGCAGCGCGCGCTTCGAACGCGACGCGATGCAGTACCTGGACCAGCTCTACGGGGCCGCGCTGCGGATGACCCGCAACCCGGCCGACGCCGAAGACCTGGTGCAGGACACCTACGTCAAGGCCTTCGCCTCGTTCCACCAGTTCACGCCCGGCACCAACCTCAAGGCGTGGCTGTATCGCATCCTGACCAACAGCTACATCAACACCTACCGCAAGAGGCAGCGGCAGCCGCAGACGTCGGGCGGCGACCAGCTCGAGGACTGGCAGTTGGCGCGTGCCGAGGCGCACACGTCGGACGGGCTGCGCACCGCCGAGATGGACGCCCTGGACCGGATGCCCGACTCGGCCGTCACCGAGGCGATGAACAACCTGTCGCCGGACTTCCGGCTGGCCGTCTATCTCGCCGACGTGGAGGGTTTCTCCTACAAGGAGATCGCCGAGATCATGGGCACGCCGATCGGCACTGTGATGTCGAGGCTCAACCGCGGCCGCAACCAGTTGCGGGCGGCGCTGGCCGACTTCGCCCGTGAGAACGGCCTGGGCAGGCGGGGAGGTGACGAGCGGTGAGCGGACCCGACTGCCGGACCGCCCTGGCCAAGCTCTACCAGTTCCTCGACCACGAGTTGGCCGATGCCGACGCCGACACCATTCGCGCCCACCTGGACGCCTGCGAGCCATGCCTGGAGGAGTTCGGGGTGGAGGAGCACATCCGGGCGCTGGTCAAGCGCTGCTGCGGCGCGCCGCGCGCGCCGGAGACGCTGCGCGTCCGGATCACCCAGGTGACGACCACCACGGTGATCGTCCGCAAGGCCGACTGACCCACTCGGCTCGGACGCCTCGGGCGTCCGGACAGCACAGGGCCCCGGTCACCGCAAGGTGCCGGGGCCGTTTCGTCGCAGGTCAGGCGTTGGGGCGCTTGCCGTGATTCGCCTTGTTCCTCCTGCGGGAGCGGCGCTTGCGTCCACCCTTACCCATGTCGTCTCCTGTCGTCGTCCTGCTCGCTGGCGCGCGTCGGCGCGGTTGTCCATTCTGCCATAGGGTGGCTGCCATGCTGACGATGGCCGAGGTGGTCGCCGCGCACACCGAGCTGCACGCCGCCGAGGTCGCCTGGCTGGAGCATCTGGTGGCCGAGTGGCACCTGCTGGCGGACCTGGCGTTCTCCGACCTCATCCTGTGGGTGCCCGACGTCGACGACAACGTGTTCTGGGCGTGCGCCCAGGTGCGTCCCACCACGGGGCCCACCGCGCTCGAGGACGACGTGGTCGGCGAGGACGTCTCCTACGACCCCGAGCACCTCGTCACCGAGGCATACCTGTCGCGGCAGATCACCCAGACCAGCAACAACCAGTTGAACTCGGGCATCCCGGTGGACGTGCACGCCATCCCGGTCGTGCTGCAGGGCCGGGTGATCGGCATCGTCGAGGCGCACACCAACCAGATGGGGGTGCGGGCGCCGGGCGCGCTCGAGGACGCCTACCTCGAGGCCGCGAACGTGCTGGCCGGCATGGTGCACCGGGCGGAGTTCCCGACCGGGGGCGACAAGTCCGTGCCCTGGGTGTCGCCGCGGGTGGGCGACGGGGCGATCCGGGTGAAGCCGTCCGGCTTGGTCAGCTACGCCAGCCCCAACGCGGTGAGCGCCTACCGGCGCCTCGGTCTGGTCTTCGACCTCGAGGGCGAAGACCTCGCCGCGGTGACCATGAACCTGCTGCGCGACCGGGCGCCGGTGGAGATGTCGCTCACTAACGTGCTGCGCGGACGCGGTCCGCGCGAGGTGGAGGTCGAGACGCCCGAGGTGCAACTGCGGTTGCGGATCATCAACCTCAACGATGAGTCCGGGCCGAGCGGGCAACTGGTGCTGTGCCGCGACACCACCGAGTTGCGCAGCCGGGAACGCCAACTGGTCACCAAGGACGCGACGATCCGGGAGATCCACCACCGCGTCAAGAACAACCTGCAGACGGTCGCCGCCCTGCTGCGGCTGCAGGCCCGGCGCATCTCGTCCCCCGAGGCGAAGGGTGCCCTGACCGACGCGATGAAACGGGTCGGTGCAATCGCCGTGGTCCACGAGATCCTGTCCCAGGCGTTCGACGCGTCGGTGAAGTTCGACGACGTGGCCGACCGGCTGCTGCGCATGGTCGTGGACGTCGCGGCCACCGGAAGCCCGGTCCAGCTGCGTCGTGAGGGGACCTTCGGGTTCGTTCCCGCCGATGTGGCGACCAGCCTGTCGCTGGTGCTCACCGAACTGTGCCAGAACGCCATCGAGCACGGCCTGGGCCTGGCGGGGGGCGTGGTCTGGGTCATTCCGAAGCAGTCGGAGGGCCGGCTGGTCACCGAGGTGACCAACGCGGGCGCGCCGCTGCCGCCGGGGTTCACGCTGGGGACGTCCAACAGCCTCGGGCTGTCGATCGTGACCACCCTGGTCGACGACCTGGGCGGCGAGTTCTCGCTGACCACCTCCGACTCGGGGGTCGGGACGGTGGCGCGGGTACTGATCCCGCTGGCCTGAGCGGACCGTCCGGTGATCGGACGGGGAGTGGCCTGAAAAGGAACCGTCCCCATTTCAGGCCGGCTCGGGCCGGACCGTGCGGAGGGAACCGGCTCAGCCGGCGCGAACCCGGGAGCGGGCAGCGCGACGCTTGAGCGCGCGGCGCTCGTCCTCACTCAGGCCGCCCCAGACGCCGTGATCCTGGCCGGCGTCCAGTGCCCACTGCAGGCAGGCCTCCCGGACGTCGCAGCGTTTGCACACCTTCTTGGCCTCCTGAATCTGCATCAGGGCCGGGCCGGTGTTGCCCACCGGAAAGAACAACTCCGGGTCCTCGGTGAGGCAGGCAGCGCGATGGCGCCAATCCATGCGGTTTCCAACTCCTTCTTGGGGAAGATCTAGGGTCGTGCCATGCAGGGCGGGGGCGCCACGAGTTTCATCCGGCACGTGAGTCTACGTCACAAGCCTGCCCATCCTAGGTGCTGAGAACAAGGCTTTCGCCATCAGATGAACTCATTCCCACGACGACGTGGCCACAACGCCCATTCGCCTACCGGTGGTTTACCGTGGTCGGATGCTACAGAACCGCCCCCCGTGGCTCGTGGTGGCGGTCGCCGCCACCGGTGCGCTCGGACTGGTGTTCCTGACCTTCGCGGGCATCAGCGCGGCGGGCGGGCACGGCCTGTTCAGTCTGCAGATCGGCTTTCTGCTGGCCCTGTACGGGCTGCTGCTGATCGGCTCGGCGGTGGGCGTGTGGCTGCTGCGGATGTGGGCGAGGGGACCGTTGGTCGCGCTCACCCTGATGGCGGGCTTCGGCTTCGGTGAGTACCTGCTCGACCAGCCGTGGATGTGGCTGCTGGTGCTGCTGTGCCTGGCGGCGGTGGTGGGGGCGGTGCTGCCCAGCACCACCCGGGCGCTGCAGCAGGTCAGGTCAGCCGACCGGCACCGGCGGCAGGCCGGGCGACGAACAGCGGCGGAGCCTTCCGACCCGAATCGGTGAACGCCGCCGTCACCTCCGTGCCGATCGCGTCCAGCTGCCCGGTCTCGGCCAGCACGAGCACGCAGCCGCCGAAGCCGCCACCGGTCATCCGGGCACCAGCGGCACCCTGGGCGAGGGCGACCTCGACCGTAAGGTCCACCGACGCCTCGGTGATCTCGTAGTCGGCGCGCATCGACGCGTGGGACGCCGTCATCAGCTCGCCGAGGGCGCGGAAGTCGTCCTCGCGCAGCGCCGTACAGGCCTCGAGCACCCGGGCGTCCTCGGTCACCACGTGGCGCGCCCGCCGCACCAGCCGTTCATCGCCGAGGGCCTCCAGTCGCTCGTCGAGCCCTTCGACGGACACGTCCCGCAGGGCCGGGACGCCGAGCAGTTCGGCCGCCCGTTCGCAGTCCGCCCGGCGGGTGGCGTACTCGCCGTCGGCGTGACTGTGCCTGGTGAGGGTGTCGACCACCAGCACGGCGTAGCCGTGGGCGGCGGGGTCGAACGGCACCTGCTCCACCTCCAGCGAGCGGCAGTCGAGGAACAGCGCGCGTCCCTCCTCGCACAGCGTGGAGGCGGCTTGGTCCATCAGACCCGTCGGGGCGCCGACGTAGGCGTTCTCGGTCACCCGGGCGAGTTTGGCGCGCTGCATCGGTTCGATGCCCAGGTCGTACAGGTCGTTCAGCGCCGAGACCAACACGCACTCGATCGCCGCCGAAGACGACAACCCGGCCCCGATCGGGACATCGGAGGCCAGCGCCAGGTCGGCGCCGCCCACCGTGTGCCCCGCCTCACGCATTGCCCAGAACACCCCGGCCAGGTAGGAGTGCCAACCGGCGTTGCCGGGAGACAGCTCGGCCAGCGCGTACTCGACGGTCTCGCCCAGATCGACCGACACGATCCGGATGCGGCCGTCGCCGCGGCGTCCGGCGGCCAGATAGGCGGCCTGCGGCAGCGCGAAGGGCAGTACGAACCCGTCGTTGTAGTCGGTGTGCTCGCCGATCAGGTTGATCCGGCCGGGTGCCCGCCAGATCCCTTCGGGCTCGGTGCCGGTCAGGCCTCGATAGGCGTCGAGGACGGCCAGGTCCAGGTTCACCAGGAACTCCTTGTCGGTGAGGGTCGATGAGGGCCGGCGGCACACCGCGGTCGCCGGCTCAGTCGGCCAGCGCACGCTCGAGCAGTTCGTCCTGTTGCATGCGATGGATCTTCAGCGAACCCACCGACGGCGCGGACGCCGCGGGCCTGGTCACCGGAGTCATCCGCAGCTGGTAGCCGGGCAGGAAGGCCGCCACCGCCTGCGGGAGGTGGGCCTCCATGAACCACCACGGACCCTGGTTCTCCGGCTCGTCCTGGACGAAGCGGACGTCGGCGTCCCGCGGGTACTCGGCCAGTTGCGCGGCCAGCTCCTTGGCGGGCAGGGGATAGAGCCGCTCCAGCGACAGGATCGCCACCGACCCCTCCAGGCCCGCCTCGGCACGCGCCGTGACCAGATCCCAGCGGATCTTGCCGGAGCAGATCAGGATCTTCGTCACCTTCGACCGGTCGGTGATCGTCGGATCACCCGTCGCCGGCTCCCAGCGACCGTGCGTGAAGTCGCTGGGCTGGGACGCCGCCTGCTTGCTGCGCAGCATCGACTTCGGCGTGGCGATGACCACCGGCCGGTGCCAGTTGACGTAGGCGTGGGTGCGCAACAGGTGGAAGTAGCTGGCCGGGGTGGACGGCTGGCACACCGCCAACGCCCCCTCGTGGCACAACTGCAGCCAGCGCTCGATCCGGGCCGACGAGTGGTCGGGGCCCTGGCCCTCGTAGCCGTGCGGCAGCATCAGCACCACCCCCGACTTCTGCGTCCACTTGGCGTTGCCCGAGGCGATGAACTCGTCAGTCACGACCTGCGCGCCGTTGGCGAAGTCACCGAACTGGGCCTCCCAGCACACCAGCGCGTCCGGGGCGGCCACCGAGTAGCCGTACTCGAAGCCCATCGCCGCGTACTCGCTGAGCAACGAGTCGTAGACGTAGAAGGTGCCCTGGTCGGGGCCGAGGTGGTTCAGCGGCACATAGGCCTCGGCGGTGTTGCGGTCGATCACGGTCGCGAACCGCTGCACGAAGGTGCCGCGTCGGGTGTCCTGGCCGACCAGTCGCACGGGGCGTCCCTCGAGCAGCAGCGAGCCGAACGCGAGCAACTCGCCGGTCGCCCAGTCGATCGGACCGTTGCGGATGCCGTCGGCGCGTCGCTGCAGCTGCGGACGCACCTTGGGGTGCACGGTGAAGCCGTCCGGGGTGGTCTCGTGCGCGCGGGCCACCTTCTCGAGCACCTCGGCGGTGATGGCGGTGCCCTGCGTCTTGCCGAGCTTGGGCGGGTAGTAGGGCACCTTGCGGTAGCTCTCGTCCTCTTCGGCGTCCTCACGGGCCTTCTTGAACACCCTCTCCAAGCCGTCACGGAACCGGGTGAGCACCGCCTCGGCGTCCTCGGTGCTGATGTCGCCGCGGCCGATGAGGGCCTCGGTGTACAGCTTGCGGACGCTGCGCTTCTGCTCGATCAGGTCGTACATGCGCGGCTGGGTGAAGCTGGGGTCGTCGCCCTCGTTGTGGCCGCGCCGCCGGTAGCAGATCACGTCCAGGACGACGTCCTTGTTGAACCGCTGGCGGTACTCGAAGGCGAGCTGCGCGACCCGGGCGACCGCCTCGGGGTCGTCGCCGTTGACGTGGAAGATCGGCGCCTGGATGGTCTTGGCCACGTCGGTGCAGTACACCGAGGTGCGCGAATCCAGCGGGGCGGTGGTGAAACCGACCTGGTTGTTGACCACCACGTGCACGGTGCCGCCGGTGCGGTAGGGCCGCAGTTGGCTCATCTGCAGCGTCTCGTAGACGACGCCCTGGCCGGCGAACGAGGCGTCGCCGTGCAGCAGGATGGGCAGCACCGGGTAGCCCTGCGGGGCGCCGAGCTGGTCGAGCTTGGCACGGGCGATGCCCTCGACCACCGGGTCGACCGCCTCGAGATGACTCGGGTTGGCGGCCACCGACGTCTTGATCGTCTTGCCGGACAGGGCGGTGAACTGGCCCTCGGCGCCCAGGTGGTACTTCACGTCGCCGGTGCCCTGGGCCAGCCGCGGGTCGACGTTGCCCTCGAACTCCTTGAAGATCTGGCCGTAGCTCTTGCCTACGATGTTGGCCAGCACGTTGAGCCGGCCGCGGTGCGGCATGCCGATCACGACCTCGTCGAGGTCGGAGTTGGCGGCGGCGTCACACAGCTCGTCCAGCAGCACGATGGTGGATTCGCCACCCTCGAGGCTGAACCGCTTCTGGCCGACGAACTTCGTCTGCAGGAAGGTCTCGAAGATCTCCGCCTCGTTGAGCCGGTCGAGGATGCGCAGGTGCTCCTCGCGCGGCCACGGGGCGTGCGCCACCTCGACCCGCTTCTGGATCCAGGCGCGCTGTTCGTTGTCCTGGATGTGCATGTACTCAATGCCGACGCTGCGGCAGTACGACCCGCGCAGGGTGCTGAGGATGTCGCGCAGCGGCATCACCTCGCCGTCGTGGCCGCCGAAGTTGCCGACGGGGAACTCCCGGTCCAGATCCCACAGGGTGAGCCCGTGGTACTCCAGCGTCAGTTCGGGGTGCGAACGCTGCCGGTACTCCAGCGGGTCGATGTCGGCCATCAGGTGGCCCCACTGCCGGTAGGCGGCGATCAGCGAGAACACCCGGGCCGACTTCGGGATCTGGCCGGGACGCTCGGCGCTGACGTCCTGCGCCCAGCGGATCGGGGCGTAGGGGATGCGGAGCGAGGCGAAGATGTCGTCGTAGAACCCGTGCTTGCCGAGCAGCAGCTCGTGGATGACCTTGAGGAACTCGCCCGATTGGGCGCCCTGGATGATCCGGTGATCGTAGGTCGAGGTGAGAGTGGTCACCTTCGACACCCCCGCCTCGTTGATCCGCCGCATCGAGGCGCCCTGGAACTCCGGCGGGTAGTCGATCGAGCCGACGCCGAGGATCAGGCCCTGTCCGGCCATCAGGCGCGGCACCGAGTGGCTGGTGCCGATGCCGCCGGGGTTGGTGAGGGTCGCGGTGGTGCCCTGGAAGTCGGACACCTCGAGCTTGCCGGCCCGCGCCTTGCGCACCACGGCCTCGTAGGCCGCCCAGAACTGCCCGAAGTTGAGATCCTCGCAGCCCTTGATGTTGGGAACGAGCAGCTGCCGGCCGCCGTCGGGCCGCGGCAGGTCGATGGCCAGGCCCAGGTTGATCGTGTTGGGCTCGACCAGGAAGGGCTTGCCGTCGGCCTCCTCGTAGGCGTTGTTCATCGCCGGCACCTGCTTCAGCGCCTGGATCATGGCGAAGCCGATCAGGTGCGTGAACGAGATCTTTCCGCCGGTGGTGCGGGCGAGGTGCGAGTTGACCATCTGGCGCTGGTCGATGGCCAGTTTCATCGGCACGTTGCGCACCGAGGTGGCCGTCGGCATCGCCAGCGAGGCGTCCATGTTGCGGGCGGTGCGCATCGGCGCACCCTTGAGCTGGGTCCGCGTGGGCTCGCTGGCCGCCTCGCGCCGCACCCTGAGGCTCGGCCGGTTGGCCGACAGCCCCATGCCCGAACCGGGGGACTCCGGGGCCAGGTCGTGCCGGGCGCCCGCGCTCGACTCGACCCGGGCGGGCTTGCCGGCAGCCTCGTCGCCGGCCGGTTTGGCGGCCGGGGCGGCCGGACGGCTCGTCGTCGAACGCGGCTTGGTGTCGGCCACCACCGAGTAGGAATCCCGCGCGTTGTCCCGCTTCGGCGTAGTGGCCCCGTTCTTGGACTGTTCGGCCTTGGACTGTTCGGCCTTCACCGGCCCTGCCTTGGCGTCGGGCTTGGCAGCCGGCTTGGCGACGTCGGGCTCGGTGTCCGGCGCAGTCTTCGCCGGGGCGTCGGAAGCTGACAGCGACGCTCCGGACGCCGTGGGCGCAGCGGCACCCTCGGCGCCGCCTTCGCGTTCTGCGAAGAACTCCTGCCAGCGTCCGTCCACCGACGCGGGATCGTCGCGGTAGGCCTGGTACATCTCTTCGATCAACCAGTCGTTGGCACCGAATTCATCAGATTGGTTGTCCGCCGTCAGATTCTCGGGCGCGAGGACCACGATCGCCTTCTTCCGTGTTCGTGGCAGGCGGCAACGCCTGCTGGTGTTCGATGCTACTAACACTCGGCGGGGCGTGGTACCGGACCATGCCGTGGGACTGACAGGTCACGGAATCTCACCGCACGGCGTAGCCGCCGCCCTCGACCTGTTCCGGTAGGACGCCGGCGGCACCCCCACCAGGGCGGTGAAGTCGCGGGCGAACTGGCTCTGGTCGTACCAGCCGAGCCGGGCGGCCAGCGCGGCGATGGTGTCGGTCGTGCCGGCGTCCAGCGCCTCGACGGCGTCGTGCATGCGGTGCCGGCGGATGAGCCACTTGGGGCTGACGCCCACATAGTGCCGCACGAGTCGCTGCAGCGCCCGGACCGAGCAGTCGCAGCGCTCGGCCAGGTCGTCCACCCGGGTGACGTCGACGGCCAGCGCAGTCGCCAGCACCGTCCGCAGGGCCGCGGGGATCGGCTCGGCCGATCCGGCGTGGCCCTCCAGGTAGCCGCACAGTGCGGCGGCGGACGCCTCGGCGTCCAGTTCGAGACGAGACAGCGTGGTGGTGCCGGGCAGCAACTCCGCCGCGGGCAGCACCCGATCGGTGAGCCGATCGGATCCCACCCCGGACCAGGCGGTGAAGCCACCCGGCCGGAACTTCACCCCGACCGTGCCACCCGTGCCCGTCAGGGTGACGTCGAAGCGGCCGGTCACCACCCCGGTCAGCCGGACGCCGTCGCCCCGGACGCCGCTACGTGCCAACCCGCCGCGCTCGAAGGTCAGCGACACGCTGGGGTGGGGGATGAGTTGGGTGGTCTGCGACGTCTCGTCGGGCAGTGCCCAGTTGGTCGACCAGAGCCGCTCGACCCAGGCGGCCGCGGCCCCGGTCGGCGCCACCTCGGCGAACCGGACGTGGCGTGAGAACTCCTCCGGACGCAGCAGGCCGGGACTGGCCGGAAGCCGTGCTGTCGTGTTTGTCCTAGGCGGCATGGCGCAAGCGTACGAAGCTCGACCGACAACGACAGCCGGCGCGGCGAACGCTCGCCGGCGGGGGCAAGGAGGAATGACATGACGACGAACCCGGCCACCTTGGCCATGGTCACCGTCGACTGCGCCGACCCGGGCCGCGAAGCCGAGTTCTGGGCGGCCGTGCTGGGCGGCGAGGTCGGTTACTCCGACGAGAACTACGGTCTGGTCACCCATGGCGGCGGTCAGCGGCTCGGCTTCGGCCGGGTCGAGGGGTGGACGCCGCCGGGCTGGCCGAACGAGGGCGGCAGCAAGCAGTTCCACCTCGACCTGGCGGTGGACGACCTAGCGGAGGCCGAGGCAACGATGCTCGGCCTGGGCGCCACCCGACCCGACGACCAGCCGGACGAGGGCTGGACGGTGCTACTCGATCCGGACGGGCATCCGTTCTGCCTGACCAAGGCGGCCAACTGGAACTGACACAATGAGAAACGCCTGGAAACCGCATGGTTTCCAGGCGTTTCGCCGTGGGCGCCCCCGGCAGGATTCGAACCTGCGCACCCGCCTCCGGAGGGCGGCGCTCTATCCCCTGAGCTACGGGGGCCCGGGTCATCGGACCGGCCTCGACTGTAGCGCATCGGCGGCGTGGGGATCGAATCGCGCACGGCGTCCAGCCCACGGAGGAGGCGCACCGGTACGGCGCCGTTCTGGCACAGTGGTCGGCCATGACCCACATGCACGTCGCCGGCTCGATCCACGCCGACGCGACCTCGCCTGCACCGCAGTGGCTGAAGCGTCCCGAGGACGTGAACGCCCTGACCAGGCAGCTGTGGAGCGAGCATGCCGGCCGCGACGCGCAAGGCAGGCTGGCGATCGCCGGGCTGACCGCGCAGGAGATCGTCGAGCAGGCGGGCAGCCCGGTCTACGTGATCGACGAGGCCGACTTCCGCGGCCGTGCGCGGCGGTGGAAGGAGGCGTTCGGCGACTGGCAGGTGTTCTACGCCGGCAAGTCCTTCCTCTGCACGACCGTGGCCCGGTGGATCGCCGAGGAGGGGCTGGGTCTGGACGTCTGCACCGGCGGTGAACTCGCGGTCGCGCTGCGCGGCGGCATGGACCCGGCCCGGATCGGCCTGCACGGCAACAACAAGAGCGAGGATGAGCTGCGGGCCGCGCTGCAGGCCGGTGTCGGCCGGATCATCGTGGACTCCTCTCACGAGATCGGTCTGCTGGAGCGGCTCTGCGCCGAACTCGGCACGGTCGCCCGGGTGATGATCCGGGTGACCACCGGGGTCGAGGCGCACACTCACGAGTACATCGCGACCGCCCACGAGGACCAGAAGTTCGGCTTCTCGATCAACGGCGGTGCCGCTTTGGTGGCCCTGGTGCGCAGCGCCCACAGCCCGCATCTCAACTTGGTCGGGGTGCACAGCCACATCGGCTCGCAGATCTTCGACACCAACGGCTTCGAGGTGGCGGCCCGGCGCACGCTCAAGCTGATCGCCCAGTTCAAGGAGGCGACCGGCACCGAACTCAGCGAACTGGACCTGGGCGGCGGCTTCGGCATCTCCTACATCAAGGAGGACACCCCGGCCACGCCGGAGGACCTGGCCGCCGGACTGCGCGCCATCGTCGAGCACGAGTGCCGCGGCTTCGGGCTGAGCGTGCCGCTGATGTCGGTCGAGCCGGGTCGCGCGATCTGCGGCCCCGCCGGCACCGCCATCTACACCGTCGGCACCGTCAAGACCGTCGAGCTGGGCGGGGGTCAGTCCCGGCGCTACATCTCGGTCGACGGCGGGATGAGCGACAACATCCGTCCCGCCCTGTACGCGGCCGAGTACTCGGCGGCGATGGCGAACCGCACCAGCGCTGCCGAACCCGTGCTGTCGCGGGTGGTCGGCAAGCACTGCGAGGGCGGCGACATCCTGGTCCGCGACGAGTTCCTGCCCGGCGACCTCACCGCCGGCGACCTGATCGCCGTGCCCGCCTCCGGCGCCTACAGCCGCTCGATGGCCAGCAACTACAATCACGTTCCGCGTCCGCCGGTAGTGGCCGTCTCCGACGGCCGGCTCACCACCCTGCTGCGGCGCGAGACACTGGACGACCTGCTGGCCCTGGACGCCGGCGCGTGAGCACGAAGAACGTCAGAAGGGGACTGTGATGACACCAGCCAAGCCGCTCAAGGTGGCCCTGCTGGGCTGCGGCGTGGTGGGATCGGAGGTCGCCCGGCTGCTGCTCGACAACGCCGACGAGTTCCAGGCCAGGGTCGGACGCCGGCTCGAACTGGTCGGCATCGCGGTGCGCAACCTCGCCAAGCCGCGTCCGGGCCTGGACGCCGCCCTGTTCACCGACGACGCGGCGGCCCTGGTCCGCCGGCCGGGAGTCGATCTGGTGATCGAGGTGATGGGCGGTGTCGAGCCCGCCCGCAGCCTGATCCTGGCGGCGATCTACAACGGTGCCTCGGTCATCACGGCGAACAAGCAACTGCTCGCCCAGGACGGGGCGACGCTCTACACGGCGGCGGCGCAGACCGGCGTCGACCTGTACTTCGAGGCGGCCGTCGCCGGCGCCATCCCGATCATCCGGCCGCTGCGCGAGTCGCTGGTCGGCGACGAGGTGACCGCGGTGAAGGGCATCGTCAACGGCACCACCAACTTCATCCTGGACAAGATGACGACCGAAGGGTCCTCCTTCGACGAGGTGCTGGCCGAGGCCCAGCGCCTCGGCTTCGCCGAGGAGGATCCGACCGCCGACGTCGAGGGGCTGGACGCCGCGGCCAAGGCCGCCATCCTGGCCAGCCTCGCCTTCCACAGCCGGGTGAAGCTCGACGACGTCGACTGCGAGGGGATCACCGGAGTGACCCCGGCCGACGTGGCGACGGCGTCCGAACTCGGCTACGTGATCAAGCTGCTGGCGCGCTGCTCGCTGGCCCCGGACGGCTCGATCTCGGTCGGCGTGCACCCGACGATGGTGCCGGCGTCGCACCCGCTGGCGAATGTGTCGGGGGCGTTCAACGCGGTGTACATCGAGTCCAGGCACGCGGGCCAGCTGATGTTCATGGGTCCCGGGGCGGGCGGTTCGCCGACCGCGTCGGCGGTGCTGGGCGACGTGGTGACGGCAGCCCGGAACCGGGTGCGCGGGGCGTCCGGGCCGGGGGAGTCGTCGTACTCGGCGCGGCCGATCACGCCGCGGGCGATGGTGCCGTCGCGGTTCTACGTGTCGCTGAGCGTCGAGGACGAGCCCGGTGTGCTGGCCCGGATCGCGGCCGCCTTCGCCCGCTACCAGGTGTCGATCCAGGCCGTCCGGCAGGAGAGCGAGCCCGGACGACCCGAGGGCCAGGGCGCGAAACTCGCGATCCTCACCCACGTCGCCCGGGTCGGCGACCTGCGGGCCGCGGTCGAGGAGTTGCAGGCCCTGCCGGATGTGCGCAGCGGCATCGCCCTGATGCGGGTCGAGGGCTGAACCGTGCTGCTGGCCTGCCTCGACCTCGAGGGCGTACTCATCCCGGAGGTGTGGATCGCGGTCGCCGAGGCCACCGGCATCGACGGGTTGCGCCGGACGACTCGCGACGAACCCGACTACGACGCTCTGATGCGTTACCGCCTCGACCTGCTGGCCCGCAACGGCCTCACCCTGCCGGAGATCCAAGGGGTGATCGGCACCCTCGACCCCCTGCCGGGCGCGGTCGAGATGGTCGGCTGGCTGCGTGAACGATTCCAATTGGTCATCCTGTCCGACACGTTCTACGAGTTCGGGATGCCCTTCATGGCCAAGCTCGGCCACCCGACGCTGCTGTGTCACAAGCTGATCGTCGAAGGGGACCGGATCGTCGACTACGCGCTGCGGCTGCCCGACCAGAAGCGGGCGGCGGTGCGGGCCTTCCACGCGCTGAACTTCCGGGTGATCGCAGCGGGCGACTCCTACAACGACACCGCGATGCTCACCGAGGCGGACGCCGGGGTGCTGTTCCGCCCGCCGGCCAACGTGATCGCCGAGTTCCCACAGTTCCCGGTGACCACCGACTACGACGGCCTGCGCGCGCAGTTCGAGCGCGCCGCCGCCGTGCTGGGCTGAACCCGCAAGGTTGGTCCACATCGGGCACCGAACTCGGTGCCCGATGTGGAACAACCCGCACGCCGCGACCGCGGCCGGCCGTGGCGGTCGGTGGCCGCACCGACTCCGAGTGGTTAACTTGCGCCCGTGAAACTGGCGGGTCGGGTCGGCTACGTGCTGCTGCTGGCGGTGGCACCCGTTTTGGCGGCCCTGTACGCGGGCGGCACCACGATTCCGGGCGGCACGTTCGAGCCGTGGACGCCGGCGATGATCGACCTCGACGTCTACCGCCGCACCGGCGAGCTGGTGCTCGCCGGCCAGGACTTCTACAACGTCGAGGCGTGGCTGCCATGGATCTACCCACCGTTCCCGGCGCTGCTGTCGGTGCCCTTCTCTCTGGTCGCCCTCGACGTGGCCCAGATCGCCTGGCTGCTGCTCAACGTGGCCTGCGTGATGGCGATCTGCTATCGGATGGGCCTGTCCCGCTGGAACCTGAGCCTGGCCAGCACGGCGATCGTCTGGCTAGTCGAACCGGTGCGGGAGACCCTCGGCTTCGGACAGCTCGGCGTCTTCCTGGTCACCGCGGCGGTGATGGATTCGATGCCCGGGGCGAGGGTGTTCGGCCGGCGGCTGCTGCCGGAGGGGTGGCTGACCGGCGTGGCCACCGCCGTCAAGCTGACGCCCGCGGTGATCGCGGTCTACAACTTCTTCGCGGGCAAGCGCCGTGAGGGCATCGTGAGTTTCATCTCGTTCCTGGCCTGCACCGCCATCGGCTTCGTGTTGCTGTGGGGTCCGTCGCTGACCTACTGGGGGCGGCTGCTCTCGGGCGATTCGGGCCTCAACACCGGCATCGTGTTCAAGACCAACCAGTCCGTGCTCGGGGTGTGGACGCGGCTGATGGGCGAGGCGAGCCGCGGCGGGCTGGTGCTGTCGGCCCTGGTGCTGGTCGTCGGGGTGGCCGCCGCGGTGCTGATGCACCGGGCCGGGGAGGTTCCGCTGGCGCTGTGCCTGGCCGGCCTGACCAGCCTGCTCGCCTCGCCGATCTCGTGGTCGCACCACTACGTGTGGATCGTCCCCTTCGGCCTCGAACTGCTGCGCAACAAGCGGCTGCCGGGCTATCTCACCGTGGCCGGCCTGTTCTACTCGATCTGGACGGCCTTCGCCCCCTTCAAGCTGCTGCCCGGGGACAACAACGTCGAGCTGACCTACGCGCCGCTGCACATGCTGGTGGACAACTTCGGGGTCTACCTCGGGGTCGGGTTCCTGGTGGCCTGCATCGTCGCGGTGCTGTTCACCCCGTGGGGACGGGACCGACGGCACGGGCAGCAGCTGCTGCGCCGGCCGGCGCAACCGGTCGCGGCGTCCTGACCCCGCCGGGGCGTCAGGAAGCCGGCGCGCGGGAATACGCGACCCGCGCGGGCCGTTTGGAGGGTTTGGATCGCACGGTGCTACAGTTGCGGTGCGCTGTACTTCAGCCATCGCCCCCGACAGGTCGGGCGTGACGATTCAGCATTCGTCGAGGACTCCTTTCATCATTGGCCTTTCGGCAGATGGACGCGTCCACGATCTGTAACCGGAGTTCTTCGACCTCCTCCCGATGTCTATCCGAGTGATGACGCACACCCTCTCGGATGTCCCGAAAGGACCCACGTGACCGACACCATCGAAGCCACCACCGCCCCCAGCCGGGGCAAGGGGCTGAATGGAATGCTGCTCCCCGAGCTCAAGCAGCTGGGCGCCTCGCTCGGCCTGAAGGGCACCGGCGCGATGCGCAAGAGTCAGTTGATCGACGCCATCCGAGCCGCCCAGGGCGGCCAACCGGCGCCGAGGGCCGACGCGCCCACCGAGCAGCCCCAGCAGCAGGAGAAGCGACGCAGCCGCGGTGGCGAGCGCAACGAGGCGCCCGCCGCGAGCGAGGCGCCCGCCGCGCCGCAGCCGGCCCTCACCGACGCGACCGGCGCCGGCACCAACGACGCGCCCGCCAACGGCGACTCCGCCGATGACGTGGCCGCCCGGCTGCAGGCGCTCGAGGGCGAGCGCGGCCGGCGGCGCCGCAACCGCAACGGCTCGGACGCCGCGGAGAGCGGCAACGACAACGACGCTGCCGGCGAACGCAACTCCGAGAACCGCGCCAACGACCAAAGCGCCAAGCAGCAAAACACGAGCGAGCCGACCCTGGACTCGCGTCCGCAACAGGATCGCCAGTCGAACCGCGACGACGACGACTACGGCAACTCGCGCCGCTCGCGCCGGCGTCGCAACCGCGACCGGCAGAACCGTCGCAACAATCGGGGCGGTTCTTCCGGCGGCGGGATGGCCGGCCTCGAGGTCGATACCCAGGTGACCGACGACGACGTGCTGGTCAACGTCAACGGCATCCTCGACGTGCTCGACAACTACGCCTTCGTGCGCACCTCCGGTTACCTGCCCGGGCCCAACGACGCCTACGTGTCGCTGTCGATGGTGCGCAAGTTCGGGCTGCGCAAGGGCGACATCGTCACCGGCGCGATCAGGCAGCCGCGCGAGGGTGAGCGCAAGGAGAAGTTCAACCCACTGGTCCGGCTCGACACCGTCAACCTGGACGCCCCCGAGAAGGCGAAGGACCGCCCGGAGTTCGGCAAGCTGACCCCGCTGTACCCCCAGGAGCGGCTCAAGCTGGAGACCTCGGCGGTCGGCATGACCGGCCGGATCATCGACCTGGTGTCGCCGGTCGGCAAGGGCCAGCGTGGCCTGATCGTCTCGCCGCCCAAGGCGGGCAAGACGCTGATCATGCAGGCGATCGCCAACGCCATCACCACCAACAACCCCGAGGTGCACCTGATGGTGGTGCTGGTCGACGAGCGCCCCGAGGAGGTCACCGACTTCCAGCGCTCGGTGAACGGCGAGGTCATCGCCTCGACTTTCGATCGGCCAGCGGACGACCACACCACGATCGCCGAACTCGCCATCGAGCGGGCGAAGCGCCTGGTCGAACTGGGCCGTGACGTGGTGCTGCTCCTCGACGGCATCACCCGGCTGGGCCGCGCCTACAACCTGGCCGCGCCGGCGTCCGGCCGGATCCTGTCCGGTGGTGTCGACTCCGCCGCGCTGTACCCGCCGAAGAAGTTCTTCGGCGCCGCCCGCAACATCGAGGACGGCGGCTCGCTGACCATCCTGGCCACCGCCCTGATCGATACCGGCTCGAAGATGGACGAGGTGATCTTCGAGGAGTTCAAGGGCACCGGCAACATGGAGCTGAGGCTGCGCCGCGACCTGGCCGACAAGCGGATCTTCCCCGCCATCGACGTGGACGCCTCGGGCACCCGCCGCGAGGAGATGCTGTTCACCCGCGAGGAGCTGCAGATCATCTGGAAGCTGCGCCGGGTGCTGTCCAGCCTCGAGCCGCAGGCCGCGCTGGAGACCCTGCTCGGCCGGATGCGCAAGACCGAGTCGAACCGCGAGTTCCTGATCCAGGTCACCCGCACCACGCCGTCGCAGAACTAACGCCCGCTTCAGCGCCGCCCCGATCCTGTCGGTCGGGGCGGCGCTGTCGAGTGCGGAGGTCGTCGGTCGAGCGGTCGGGAGCACCTGCCGCGATCGCTTTGGCCCGAGCGGACGCCGGGGTTAAGCTGATCGGCCGTCCACGACCCTCCGGAGGTTCCGCCATGCCCGCGTCCGATGCCCTGACCGAGGCCCGCACGCATCTGGTGGAGGCGCGAGCGGCCCTGCGCGACATGCGCGAACACACCGCCTCGCTCGAGGCGCTGGCCGGCGACCGGCTCAGTGGTGAGTTCCTCAAGCAGACCCTGTACCGGCGGATGATGTCGCTGCGCGACGACCCGTCCACACCGCTGTTCTTCGGACGCATCGACTACCGCGCCGCGACCGGGGCCGACGAGGACGAGGACTGCTGGATCGGACGCCTGCACGTCACCCGGGAGATGGGCAGCGAGCCGATGGTGTACGACTGGCGGGCGCCGGTCGCGCTACCGTTCTACCGCGCCAGCCGCACCGAACCGATGGGGGTCGCCTTGCGCCGCCGCTTCGGCTTCTCGCAGGGTGCGATCACCGCCTTCGAGGACGAGCAGCTCACCGGCTCGGGACCCGGGGACGACTCATTCGGGCACTCCGAGATCCTCGAGGCCGAGATCGAGCGGCCGCGTACGGGCCCCATGCGGGACATCGTGGCCACCATCCAGCCCGAGCAGGACCTGATCGTCCGCGCCCCGCTGGACACCTCGGTGGTGGTGCAGGGTGCCCCCGGGACGGGCAAGACCGCGGTCGGCCTGCACCGGGCCGCCTATCTGCTCTACGCCTACCGCGACCAGCTCAGTCGCAGCGGCGTGATGGTGGTGGGGCCCAACGCGTCCTTCCTGTCCTACATCGGTGACGTGTTGCCGGCGCTCGGCGAGATCGACGCCGTCCAGGAGACGCTGGAGTCCCTGGTCGCCCGCACCGCGGGGCGGCCGGTGGCCGCCACCGACGAGGCGCACTCGGCGGTACTGAAGGGGGATGCCCGGATGGCAACGGTGCTGCACCGGGCGGTCTGGGAGTCGATCGTCGAGCCCGCCGAGACCCTCGTCGTGCCACGCGGCTCGGCACAGTGGCGCGTGCCGGCACACCGCTGCGGCGCCGTGATCGACGAGCTCCGCGGCCGCGGTGTGCGCTACAGCGCCGGACGCGACATGCTCGCCCAGCGGCTGGCCCACCAGGTGCTGCTGCGGATGGAGGCGTCCGGAGACTCACCCGACGACCGGGTGCAGAATGCGGTGGCGCGGTCGGCGCCGGTCAAGGCATTCGTCAACGCGCACTGGCCGGCACTGGACGCCGTCAAGCTGGTCCACCGGCTGCTCACCGACGCCGACTTTCTGGCCCGCAACGCCGATGGGGTACTGGACGGCGCCGAACAGGAGCTGTTGCTGATCCGTCCCGGTCGCGGGGTGCGGGTGCCGCGCAGCGCGACCGCCTGGGAGCCGACCCTGGCAGACCTGGTGCTGGTCGACGAGGCGTCCGACCTCCTGAATCGGACGCCCAGCCTGGGCCACGTGATCATCGACGAGGCCCAGGACCTGTCGCCGATGGGGCTGCGGGCGCTCGGTCGCCGCGCCAGCACCGGTTCGATCACCGTGCTCGGCGACCTGGCCCAGGCGACCACCGCCTACGCCACCACGAGCTGGGCGGACGCGCTGGGCCACCTCGGCAAACCGGCCAGCTCGATCACCGAACTCGTCGCCGGATTCCGGGTGCCACGCTCGGTGATCGCCTACGCGGCGCGGCTGTTGCCGAGCATCGCGCCGAGTCTGACCCCGCCGCATTCGGTCCGCCGCTCGGCCGGCGATTTCCGCATCGTCAGCGGCGCGGCCGGGCTGGTGGACGCGGTGGGTGCGGCGCTGGCCCGCGAGGGCACGGTCGGCGTCATCGTCGCCGACGCGGCGGTTGCGGACGCCGCGGGCGCGCTGACCGCAGCCGGGGTGCCGTTCGCGCACCTGGCGGACGAACGCGGCGCCGACGAGTTCCGCCGGCTCGAAGTCGTCCCGGCGACCCTCGCCAAGGGCCTGGAGTTCGACCACGTCGTGCTGATCGAACCGGCGGCCATCGTCGCCGCCGAACCCGACCGGGTGACCGGCCTGCGCCGCCTCTACGTCTGCCTGACCCGGGCCGTGTCGAGCCTGGCCATCGTCCACGGGAACCCGCTGCCGGCCGAACTGGACGCGGCCTGACTCCTACGAGATCCCGGCGTCCGCCGGGATGACGGAAGGGGAGAGGCGACACCCCGTCATCCCGGGCTTGCCCCGGGATCTCCCGCGGGCGACGAGGTGGGCACCGCAGCCCCTACCGCGATCGCACCACGCGGCCCTCGTCCCAGACCGGTTCGTCGCTCTCGTAGACCGCGCCGTCGGCGCCGAAGACCAGGAACCGGTCGAAGCCGCGGGCGAACCAACGGTCGTGCGTGACCGCGATCACGGTGCCCTCGAAGGCCGCCAGACCCGTCTCGAGGGCCTCTGCGGACTCCAGGTCGAGGTTGTCGGTGGGCTCGTCGAGCAGCAGCAGGGTCGCCCCGGCCAGCTGCAGCAACAGGATCTGCAACCGCGCCTGTTGGCCGCCCGACAAGGACTCGTAGCGTTGCTCGGACGCCCGGGCGAGCTCGTAGCGGTCCAGCGCGCGAGCGGCCGCCTCGCGACCCATCCCGTCGCGGTGGTCGTCACCGCGGTGCAGTATCTCCAGCAGGGTGCGCCCCACCAGTTCGGGGTGGGCGTGGGTCTGCGCGAACCAGCCGGGCCGGACGCGGGCGCCCAGCCGCGCCGTCCCGGTGAACCGCACAGGTTCGATCCGGGGCGCGTCCACCGAGGTGTTGCCGGCGTCGGGGGAGGAGCCGCCCAGGGCCAGCAGGCGTAGGAAGTGCGACTTGCCCGAGCCGTTCGAACCGAGCACGGCGACCCGGTCGCCGTACCAGATCTCGGCGTCGAACGGCCTCATCAGGCCGGTCAGTTCGAGCTGCTCGACGACGACCGCCCGGCGTCCGGTGCGGCCGCCGGACAACCGCATGGTGAGCTGCTGGCGCAGCGGCACGGCCTGCGGCGGCCCGGCCTTCTCGAACCGCTCCAGGCGCGTCTGCGCCGCCGAGTAGCGCGAGGCCATGTCGGAGTTGATGGCGGCCTTCTGCTTGTACAGCAGCACCAGCGCCTTCAGCTTGCCGTGCTCCTCGTCCCATCGGCGGCGCAACTCCTCGAACCGGGCGAACCGCTCCGCCCGGGCCTTTGCGAAGGTGCGGAAGCCGCGTCCGTGCACCCACACGGTGTTGCCGGCCGCGCCCAGTTCGACAGCCGCCACCTGGGTGGCGGCCCGGGCGAGCAGCTCGCGGTCGTGGCTGACCAGCAGCACCGTCTTGGCGGTGGCCCGCAGAGCCTCCTCCAGCCACTGCTTGCCCGGAACGTCGAGATAATTGTCCGGCTCGTCGAGCAGCAGCACCTCGTCCGGGCCGCGCAACAGGACCTCCAGCGCCAGCCGCTTCTGCTCGCCGCCCGAGAGTGTGCCCACCTCGCGCCACTTGGCGGCGTCGAAGCCGACCCCGAGCGCGGCGGTGCAGCAGGCGTCGAAGACGACCTCCTGGTCGTAGCCGCCGGCGTCGGCGTATTCGGCCAGCGCGTCCGCGTACGCCAGCTGAACCGGCTCGGCGTCGTCCTCCATCAGCCGCAGTTCCAGGACGTCGACCGCGGCGGCCGCTTCCCGGATGCGGGTGGGGGAGAGCGAGTAGAGCAGGTCGCGGACGGTGCTGTGGTCGCGGATGCCGCCGATGAACTGGCGCATCACGCCCAGCCCGCCCGAGCGCGACACCGACCCGGCGTGCGGGGCGAGGTCGCCGGCGACGATCCTGAGCAGCGTGGTCTTGCCCGATCCGTTGGCGCCGACCAGCGCCACCACGGCGCCGTCACCGACGCGGAACGACACCTCGGTCAGCAGCGGCCGCCCGTCCGGCAGGTCGTAGCCGACCCCCGACAGTTCCACGTGACCCATGGCGGGCAGCCTAGTGACCCCGGCGAGGCCCACCCGCACCGGGGCCGCCGGTGGCCGCGGGGTCGAGGGCGGAATACGGCAGGGCCGTGCCGCGTTTTGCTGAAGTCCCTGCCGATCAGGCAGAATGGACGGTCGTTGCCGGTTCACGCCCGGGGCCCATCCAGCCCCCTTCCCAGTGAGGCGACCCGGCATCAGAACAAGGAGCGCACGATGAAGCAGGGAATCCATCCCGACTACCACGACACCCAGGTGACCTGCACCTGCGGCAACACCTTCACCACTCGCAGCACCGCGGCCAACGGCGTCATCCACGCCGAGGTCTGCGCCGCCTGCCACCCGTTCTACACCGGCAAGCAGAAGATCCTCGACACCGGCGGCCGCGTGGCCCGGTTCGAGCGTCGCTACGCCAAGAAGCCGGCCGGCAAGAAGTAACCCGCGACAGCGCCGGGGCCCCGCCGGGCCCCGGCGCTTCGTCGTTCCCGCCGGTTGCGCACCGGCGTCCAGCCAGTGACCAGGAGGTCCGATGTTCGAGGCGGCCGAGAGCCTGCGCGCGGAGTTCGCCGAGCTCGAGCACCGGCTGGCCGACCCGGCCACGCACGCCGATCTGGCACTGGCCCGACGCACCGGACGCCGCTACGCGGAGCTCACCCCGATCGTGAAGAACCTGGACGCCTACGACCGGCTCACCGACGACCTCGCCGCGGCCCGCGAACTGGCCGCCGACGACCCGTCGTTCGCCGAGGAGGCCGACACGCTGGCCGCGCGGATCGAGGAGGTCACCGACCGGTTGACGGCGCTCCTGGCCCCCCGCGACCCGCACGACTCCGACGACGCGCTGCTCGAGATCAAGTCCGGTGAGGGTGGCGAGGAGTCGGCGCTGTTCGCCGCCGACCTGTTCCGGATGTACTCCCGCTACGCCGAGGCCAGGGGGTGGAGCGTCGAGGTGCTGGACAGCCAGGAGACCGACCTGGGCGGGTTCAAGTCCATCACGCTCGCCATCAAGGCCCGCGGCACCGACCCGGACGCCTTCCCCTACGGCGTGCTGAAGTTCGAGGGCGGCGTCCACCGGGTGCAGCGGGTACCGGTCACCGAGACCCAGGGCCGCGTGCACACCTCCGCCGCCGGCGTCCTGGTGATGCCGGACTCGGAGGAGGCCGAGGTCGAGGTCGACCCCGACGACCTGCGGATCGACGTCTACCGAAGCTCGGGTCCGGGCGGCCAGGGCGTCAACACCACCGACTCGGCGGTGCGGATCACCCACCTGCCGACCGGCATCGTGGTCAGTTGCCAGAACGAGCGCTCCCAGTTGCAGAACAAGGAGTCCGCGCTGCGGATGTTGCGGGCCCGGCTGGTCGCCGCGGCGGCGGAGGCGGCTGCCGCCGAGGCGTCCGCGGCCCGCCGCTCGCAGGTGCGCACCGTCGACCGGTCCGAGCGGATCCGCACCTACAACTTCGGCGAGAACCGGATCGCCGACCACCGCATCGGGTACAAGGCCTACAACCTCGACCAGGTGCTGGCCGGCAACCTCGGCGGCGTCCTGGAGGCCCTGCAGGCCGCCGACCTGGCCGAACGACTCGAGGGCATCGGGTGAACGCGGTCGGGTCGTTGCTGCGTTCCGCCGCCCGCCGGGTGCCGGACGCCGACGCCCGGCTGCTGCTCGCCCACGCCCTCGGCGTCCCGGTGTCCCGACTGCTCACCCTCGACAGTCCCGACCCGGCCGCGCTCGACACCTTCGACGACCTGCTCACCCGGCGCGAGGCGGGAGTTCCCGTTCAGTACCTCACCGGCACCGCACCCTTCCGGCACGTCGAGGTGGCCGTCGGCCCCGGCGTGTTCATCCCCCGTCCCGAGACGGAGGTGATGACCGGCTGGGCCCTGCAGCGGCTCGCCGAGGCCGACGGCGCCGACGACGGACCGCCGGTGGTGGTCGAGCTGTGCGCCGGCTCGGGCGCCATCTCATTCGCCATCGCCGCCGAGCATCCAGGTGCCCGGCAGTACGCCGTCGAGCTCAGCGAGGAGGCCCTCGGTTACGCCGCCCGCAACCTCGCCGGCACCGGCGTGGACCTGCGCCACGGCGACATGGCCACCGCCTTTCCCGAGCTGGACGGCACCGTCGACCTGGTGATCGCGAACCCGCCCTACGTGCCACTGGAGGCCTATGACGGCATCCCCGCCGAGGTCCGCGAGCACGAACCCGGCCTGGCCCTGTTCGCCGGCGCCGACGGCCTCGACGCCATTCGGGTGCTGGCCGGGGTCGCCGCGCGTCTGCTCCGCCCCGGCGGCTGGGTGTGCGTCGAGCACGCCGAGGTGCAGCACGACTCGGCGCCCGCGGTGTTCGTCGCCCACGGCGGCTTCGACCGCGTCCGCGACCGCACCGACTACAACGACCGCCCGCGGTTCGTGACCGCGCGCCGGGTGGCCTCGGTGGCAGAATGGCCCACGTGAGCGACGCGGCACCGCAGCGATACGACTGTGCGACGCAGGCCGAGGACGCCCTGGCCGCCGCCGAGGCGGCGGTGGCGTCCGGGCGGTGCATCGTGCTGCCCACCGACACCGTCTACGGCATCGGTGCGGCCGCCTTCGACGCGGCGGCGGTGCAGGGCCTGCTCGACGCCAAGCAGCGGGGGCGGGACATGCCACCCCCGGTGCTGATCGCCGAGCCGTCCATGCTGCGTTCGCTGGCGACCGGCCTGACCCGTGAAGGGTTGGAGGTCGCGAAGGCCTTCTGGCCCGGGCCGCTCACGGTGGTGGTCAACGCCCAGCCCGACCTCAAGCTCGACCTCGGCGACCGGGGCGACACGATCGCGGTGCGGGTGCCCGACCACGACTTCACCCGAACGCTGCTGCGTCGCACCGGGCCGTTGGCGGTGTCCAGCGCGAACGTGAGCGGCCGCCCTGCCGCGCGCACCGTCGACGAGGCCATCGAGCAGCTCGGCGACAGCGTCGCGGTCTATCTGGACGCCGGAGAGGCCGGCGAGCCGGTGCCGTCCACGATCATCGACCTGACCGGACCGCCGCGGATCCTGCGCGAGGGACGGCTCGGTCGCGACGAACTCGACGGTGCCGTCCCGGGGCTGTTCGGCGACGATGCGTGAGTACATCCTCATCCTGCTGATCGCGGCGGGGGTCACCTATCTGCTGGCCAACTTGTTCCGTCGGCTCGCCTTCCGCCACAACGCGGTCGCCATCGTGCGCGATCGCGACGTGCACACCCGGCCGATCCCGTACTTCGGCGGCGCGGCGATGCTGGCCGGGGTGGCGTGCTCGTTCATGGTGGCCAGCCAGCTGCCGTGGCTGGGTCGATTCGACCTGGTCGAGCACGACAGCCGGGCGGTGTTCATCGGCAGCCTGGTGATCTGCCTGGTGGGCATCGTCGACGACATGGTCGACCTCAACGCGCTGGCCAAGATCGCCGGCCAGATCCTCGCCGCGGGCATCGTCGTGCTGAACGGCGTCAAGGTGTACTGGATCCCTTTGCCGGGCACCATCGTCAGCCTCGACGACGCCACCTCGATCGTGCTGACGGTGGTGCTGATCTTCCTGTGCGTCAACGCGATCAACCTCATCGACGGACTGGACGGCCTGGCCGCCGGCGTGGTCGCCATCGGCTCACTCGCCTTCTTCATCTACGCCTACCAGCTCAGCTACGAGCAGGAACTGGTCCGGGCCACCACCGGCAGCCTGGTCACCGTGGTGACGGTGGGGGTCTGTCTCGGCTTCCTGCCCTACAACGTGCACCCGGCCCGGATGTTCATGGGTGATTCGGGCTCGATGCTGCTGGGCTTCCTGATGGCCACCTCGGTGATCAGCCTGACCGGGCAGCTCGACCCCTCCCAGATAGCCGTCGAGGGGTCCGGCCTGGCGATCAACGCCTACCTGCCGCTGATCCTGCCGCTGGCGGTGATGGCGCTGCCGCTGGGCGACCTGATCCTCGCCTACGTCCGGCGCACCATCGCCGGCCGGCTGTGGTTCCAGGCCGACAAGCAGCACCTGCACCACCGGATGCTGCAACTGGGACACAGCCACCGCCGGGCGGTGGCGTTGCTGTGGCTGTGGACGGCCCTGCTCGCCTTCGGGGCGGTGCTGATCGGCATCACCTCCTCGCCGTGGGCGGTCGCCGCCCTGGTGGCGGGGCTCGCCGTCGCAGCCTGGCTGACCTGGAAGCCGGTGCGTCATGACCCGGCCTGAGCGGCGCGAGGCGAGCGCCAACGTCCGCCGGGCCAGGCAGTTGCTGGCCGGGGGAGCCACCCTGGGGCATGCCGCGGCGTTGATCGTGGTCGGCGTGCTGTTCTTCGTCCGTGGCCCCGCGGGGGCGCTGTCGGGCGCGATCTCCGCGCTGGCGGTACTGGCCTTCTTCGGGCTCGGCCAACTCGTCCAGATCCTGGTGGCCGACTCCTCGCCACAGGTCGTGATGGCGGCCGCCCTCGGCTCCTACGCCTTCCGGGTGGGCCTGCCGGCCATCGCTCTGATCGCGATCGGCAGCAATCCCGAACGGCTGGCCGGGATGGACCGCGTGTCGGTCGCAGTCGCCGCGATCAGCGTGGTATTGGCCTGGCTGGCAGGGGAGATCTGGGCGTTCTCCAGGCTGCGCATACCGGTCTTCGACCCGCCCGAATCCGACCCCCGCTAGGCCTTGGGCGCATTCGCTCTGAGCGTCGCCTAACTGCTAGAGTCACCGAAAGTTATGGAGGGGCGAGACGGCATCGATCAGGGCCTACGGGTGCTGAGCTACCTGCTCGCTGGACCGCTCTTCTACGGCTTCCTCGGGTGGCTCGCCGACAACTGGTTGCACACCTATCCGTTGTGGATGGTGATCGGCATCGTCGTCGGCATGGCGCTCGGGGTGTACATGGTGGTGAAGAGGTACGGACGACCGTGATGTCGAACCAGGAGGTGCGATGGGCCGGCTAGGCCTGATCATCCCGATGGAGGGCGGTGGCGAAGGCGACGCCCACCACTGGCCCCCCGGAGTGCACAGCTTCGACCCCAAGCCGTTGTTCCCCGACGCCGGCATGGATTGGTTGAACACCTATCTGCTGCAGGCCGTCATCGGTGCGCTGATCGTCATCCTGCTGTGGCTGTGGTTCGCCAAGGATCAGAAGATCGTGCCCGGCTTCAAGCAGTGGATCGGCGAGCAGCTGTACAACCTGATCCGCAACGGCATCGGACGCGACGCGCTCGGCCCCGACTACCACAAGTACACCCCGTACCTGGTAGCGCTGTTCTCGTTCATCCTGGTCAACAACCTGTTCGGCCAGTTCTTCCTGAGCATGTTCCCGACATTCTCGCGGGTCGGCTACGCCTACGGCCTGGCGCTGTTGAGCTTCATCCTCTACAACGCCGCCGGCATCGCCAAGCACGGCCTCGGCAGCTACCTGAAGCTGATGACGATGCCCAAGGGCGTGCCGCCGCTGCTGTACATCATCATCATTCCGCTCGAGATCCTGTCGAACTTCATCGTCCGGCCGATCACGCTGGCGCTGCGACTCTTCGCCAACCTCTTCGCCGGTCACCTCGTGGTGATCGTGTTCGTCGTCGGCGGCTCGATGCTGCTCGAGAGCGCGAGCGTGCTGTACAAGGTCGCCGGCGGCGCGTCGCTGCTGATGGCCTTCCCGATCTTCGGCCTGGAGCTGTTCATCGGCGCCCTGCAGGCCTACATCTTCACGGTGCTGACGGCGCAGTATGTGGCGTCCTCCATCGCCGACGACCACTGACCCATCTGCAACACAACCGACCTGGACAACCCTCCGAAAGGAAACGCAATGCTCCCCATCATGGAGATCACCGGCTCGCTCAACATGGTCGGCTACGGCCTGGCCACGATCGGCCCAGGCATCGGCGTCGCCATGGTGTTCGCGGCCGTGATCAACGGCACCGCCCGCCAGCCCGAGGCCCGTGGCGCCCTGATGAGCACCGCCTGGATCGGCTTCGCCGTGGTTGAGGCGCTGGCCATCATCGGTATCGCGCTCGCCTTCGCCATTCAGTGATCGGAACAGTCGCGATGACCACGATTCTGGAGATCGACCTGGGGCCGCTGCTCCCGGCGTTCCCCGAGTTCGTCGCCGGCATCGTCCTGTTCGGCATCATCTGGTTCGTCCTGGCCAAGAAGGTCGTTCCCGCCTTCGAGAAGACCTACGAGGAGCGGGCGGCGGCCATTCAGGGCGGCATCGAGAAGGCCGAGCACGCCCAGGCCGAGGCCGCCGCTGCGCTCGAGGAGTACCGCGAGCAGCTCGCCGGTGCGCGCGACGAGGCCAGTAGCATCCGTGAGGAGGCCAAGGCGCAGGGTGCCCAGATCATCGCCGAGATGCGCGCCAAGGCCCAGGAGGAGTCCGACCGGCTGATCGCCCAGGCCAAAGCCCAGATCGAGGCCGAACGCGCCCAGGCGGTGCAGCAGTTGCGCGGCGAGGTCGGCGGTCTGGCCACCACGTTGGCCGGCAAGATCGTCGGTGAGTCGCTGGACGACGATGAGCGTGCCCGACGCACGGTCGACCGGTTCATCGCCGACCTCGAGGCGAACGACACGGAGCGGGTATGAGCAGCACGCACGAGGCCCGGCTGGGTGAACTGGATGGGGTGCTGACGCAGCAGCAGATCACCCCGGAACTGGGCGAGGAACTGTTCGCCCTGGTCGACCTGCTCGACTCCAACCCGGCCCTGCGTCGTGCCCTGACCGACACCGGGGCGGAGACCTCCGCCCGCGAGGCTCTGGTCGACGCACTGTTCGGCCAGCGGATCTCTGCCGGTTCCCGCGCCGTGTTCGCCGCCGCCGTGGCGCAGCGGTGGGGGAGTACCTCGGCGCTGTCCGCGGCGCTCGAGCGGCAGGGCGTCCGGGCGGTGCTGGCCACCGCGCAGCAGGCCGGCACCCTCGACAACGTGCAGGACGAGCTGTTCCGTTTCGAGCGGCTGGTGGCGGCCGACCGTGGGCTGCAGGCGGCGCTGAGCGACCGCACCGCACCACTGGAGACCCGGCGCCAACTCGTCGACGACCTGCTCGCGACGCGTGCGGACGCCGCGACCACCTACCTGGCCAAGCGGGCGGTGGCGGCGCGGCGGCGCAGTTTCGAGCTGACGATCGACGAGTACCTCACCCTGGCGGCCGCGCTGCGGCAGCGGGCGGTCGCGCACGTGGTGGTGGCCCGGCCATTGACCGACGAGCAGGCCCAGCGGCTGGTCGAGGTGCTCGGCCGACAGGTGGGTCGCGAGGTGACCCTGCAGGTCGAGGTCGATCCCCACGTGGTCGGCGGCGTCCGGGTGACCGTCGGCGACGAAATCATCGACGGCACCGTTGCCGGCCGGCTCGAGCACGCCCGCCGTCAGCTCAGCTGACCGACATCCACAGCAACGAAGAACAGGACTAAGGACCAACAATGGCGGAACTGACTATTCGTCCCGACGAGATCCGGGAAGCCCTGGAGAAGTTCGTGGCGACCTTCTCCAGCGACACCGCCGGCCGCGAGGAGCTCGGCACCGTGGTGGTATCGGGTGACGGCATCGCCAAGGTGGAGGGCCTGCCCTCCTGCATGGCCAACGAGCTGCTCGAGTTCGAGAACGGCACCCAGGGCATCGCGCTGAACCTCGACGTGCGCGAGATCGGCGTCGTGGTGCTGGGTGACTCCGAGGGCATCGAAGAGGGCCAGACGGTCAAGCGCACCGGCGAGATCCTGTCGGTGCCGGTCGGCGACGGCTACCTGGGTCGCGTGGTCGACGCAATGGGCCAGCCCATTGACGGGCTGGGCGAGATCAGCGGGCTCGGCGAGCGTCGCCCGCTGGAGTTGCAGGCTGCGGGCGTGATGGACCGGCAGAGCGTCAAGGAGCCGCTGCAGACCGGCATCAAGGCCATCGACTCAATGACTCCGATCGGCCGCGGGCAGCGCCAGTTGATCATCGGCGACCGCAAGACCGGCAAGACCGCGATCGCCATCGACACGATCATCAACCAGAAGGCGTTCTGGGAGACCGGCGACCCCAGCAAGCAGGTGCGCTGCATCTACGTGGCGATCGGCCAGAAGGGCTCCACGATCGCCTCGCTGAAGAGTGTGCTGGAAGAGGCCGGCGCGATGGAGTACACGACGATCGTGCACTCCCCGGCGTCCGACCCGGCGGGCTTCAAGTACATCGCCCCCTACACCGGCTCGGCCATCGGCCAGCACTGGATGTACGGCGGCAAGCACGTGCTGATCGTGTTCGACGACCTGACCAAGCAGGCCGAGGCGTACCGCGCGATGTCGCTGCTGCTGCGCCGGCCGCCGGGCCGTGAGGCCTACCCGGGCGACGTGTTCTACCTGCACAGCCGCCTGCTGGAGCGCTGCGCGAAGCTCTCCGACGAGCTGGGTGGCGGGTCGATGACCGGCCTGCCGGTGATCGAGACCAAGGCCAACGACGTGTCGGCCTACATTCCTACCAACGTGATCTCGATCACCGACGGCCAGATCTTCCTGCAGTCCGACCTGTTCAACGCCAACCAGCGGCCGGCCATCGACGTCGGCATCTCGGTCTCCCGAGTCGGTGGCGACGCGCAGATCAAGGCGATGAAGAAGGTGGCCGGCACGTTGAAGATCGGACTGGCGCAGTACCGCGACATGCAGGCCTTCGCGATGTTCGCCTCCGACCTGGACGCCACCTCGCGCCGTCAGCTCGAGCGTGGCGCGCGGCTCACCGAGTTGCTGCGCCAGCCCCAGTACTCGCCGTTCCCGGTCGCCGACCAGGTGATCAGCGTCTGGGCGGGTACGAACGGCTACTTCGACGACGTGCCGGTCAGTGACGTGCTGCGCTTCGAGAGCGAGCTGCTCGACCACCTGCGGCGGCACACCGACATCCTCAGCACGATCGCCGAGACGGGCGCCTGGGACGACGACACCGCCAACGCCGTGGGCAAGGCGATCGACGACTTCAAGAGGCAGTTCCGCACCTCGGACGGCGACGACCTCGGGGCCGACGAGAAGGGGCACCGGCCGTTGGAGGACGAGGAGATCGGCGTCGAGACGATCGAGACCAAGAAGGACTGATCGATGCCTGCCAGCTTGCGTGAGCTGCGACAACGACGAAAGTCCGTCGCCGCCACCCAGAAGATCACCCGCGCGATGGAGTTGATCGCCGCGTCGCGGATCATCAAGGCGCAACGGGCCGCCCAGGCGGGAGAGCCCTACATCACCGAGATGATCCGGGCCGTATCGGCGGTCGCCACCTATTCGCGCGACCCGCACCCGTTGACCGAGGGCCCCGAAAGGGTGCGACGGGCGGCGATGCTGGTGATCACCTCCGACCGCGGCATGAACGGCGCCTACTCGGCCAACGCGATCAAGACCGCCGCGCGATTGCGCGAGCGGCTCGAACGCGAGGGCGTCGAGGTGGTGCGGTACGCGATCGGCCGCAAGGGCATCGCGTACATGAAGTTCCGCAACCAGCCGATCCGCCGCGAATGGGACGGGTTCTCCGACGCCCCGACCTTCGCCCACGCCCAGGAGATCGCCGACGCGCTGATCGCCGACTTCCTCACCCCCTACGAGGACGGCGGGGTGGACGCCATCTACGGCGTCTACACCCGGATGGAGTCGATGCTGACCCAGACTCCGCGGGCCCGCCGGCTGTTGCCGCTCGAAGTGGTCGAGGGCGTCCACGACCCGGCGGCGGGCGAACTGCTGCCGCTGTACGAGTTCGAACCCGACCCCGACACGGTGCTGGACGCGCTGCTGCCCATGTACGTGCGCAGCCGGGTGTGGTTCTACCTGCTGCAGTCCGCGGCGTCCCAGTTGGCCAGCCAGCAGCGGGCGATGAAGTCGGCCACCGACAACGCCAAGCAGTTGATCGAGCGTCTGACCCGCGAGGCCAACCAGGCCCGCCAGGCGGAGATCACCCAGGAAATCAGTGAAATCGTCGGCGGCGCTGGTGCGCTGGCCGACGCGGCCGCCCAGGACTAGGGCACGAAACGAGAGTGGACCAATGACCGTGACACTGGACAGCAACACCGCCACCGGCGGGGCCGAGGGCGCCGCCGGCCGGGTGGCCCGGGTGATCGGCCCGGTGGTCGACGTGGAGTTCCCCGCCGACGCGATGCCCGACATCTACAACGCCCTGCTGATCGACATCGAGGCGGCTGAGGAGACCCGGACGATCTACGCCGAGGTCGCCCTGCACATCGGCGACAACATGGTCCGGGCCATCTCGCTGAAGCCGACCGACGGCATGCGCCGGGGTTCGACGGTGGTCGACACCGGCGGGCCGATCTCGGTGCCGGTGGGCGACGTGACCAAGGGCCGAGTGTGGAACGTGACCGGCGAGTGCCTCAACGAGGACTCCGCGAGCATCGAGATCGACGAGCGCTGGCCGATCCACCGGGCGGCGCCGAAGTTCGACGAACTCGAACCCAAGACCGAGATGCTGGAGACCGGCATCAAGGTCCTCGACCTGCTGACCCCCTACGTCAAGGGCGGCAAGATCGGCCTGTTCGGCGGCGCGGGCGTCGGTAAGACGGTGCTCATCCAGGAGATGATCTACCGCATCGCCCACAACTTCGGCGGCACCTCGGTGTTCGCCGGCGTGGGCGAGCGGACCCGTGAGGGCAACGACCTCATCCACGAGATGATCGAGGCCGGCGTCATGAAGGACACCGCCCTGGTCTTCGGCCAGATGGACGAACCGCCCGGCACCCGGCTGCGGGTGGCACTGTCGGCGCTGACGATGGCGGAGTACTTCCGCGACGTGCAGAACCAGGACGTGCTGCTGTTCATCGACAACATCTTCCGGTTCACCCAGGCCGGTTCCGAGGTCTCCACGCTGCTGGGCCGGATGCCCTCCGCCGTGGGCTACCAGCCGAACCTGGCCGACGAGATGGGCCAGCTGCAGGAGCGGATCACCTCGACCCGCGGCCACTCGATCACCTCGATGCAGGCGATCTACGTGCCCGCCGACGACTACACCGACCCGGCGCCGGCCACCACCTTCGCCCACCTGGACGCCACCACCGAGCTGAGCCGTGAGATCGCCTCGCGCGGCCTCTACCCGGCGGTCGACCCGCTGGCCAGCTCGTCGCGGATCATGGACCCGCAGTTCATCGGCGAGGACCACTACGCGACCGCCACCCAGGTGAAGCAGATCCTGCAGCGCAACAAGGAACTGCAGGACATCATCGCCATCCTGGGTGTGGAGGAGCTGCCCGAGGAGGACAAGATCCTCGTCGCCCGGGCCCGTCGTATCCAGCAGTTCCTCAGCCAGAACACCTACATGGCGACGAAGTTCACCAATGTCGAGGGCTCCACCGTCCCGCTGGCCGACACCATCGAGTCGTTCAAGATGATCTGCGACGGCGAGGTCGACCACGTCGCCGAGCAGGCGTTCTTCAACGTCGGCGGCATGGACATGGTCATGGAGAACTGGGACCGGATGCAGAAGGAAGGCTGATCGTGGCCGAAGGCGACGTCCTGTTCGTCGATGTGGTGGCCGCCGACCGCCGGGTGTGGGAAGGCGACGCCCTGTCCTTCATCGCCCGCACCACCGAGGGCGACATCGGCATCATGGCCAACCATGAGCCGTTCCTGGCCGTGCTCGTCCCGTGCGCGGCGGAGGTGCTCACGCCCGACGGCAAACGTGAGGTGATCGCGATCGACGGCGGCTTCCTGTCGGTGGCCGACAACCGCGTCTCGGTGCTGAGCCAGTACGGCAGGCTGGCGCACGAGATCTCCCTGGACGAGGCGGAGCATGAGTTCCGCGAGGCCGAGAAGAAGCTCGAGCAGGGCGACACCAGCGAGACCAACCGACACCATCATGATCGGGCCCAGGCGCAACTCGCCGCGGCTCGGAAGGCCCATCAGGTCGACTGAGCGCCGCGGCGGACGGGGAGTAGAGCATGGACGTGATCGGCACCGTCGAGGCGGTGCTGATCGTCCTTTTCGTCCTCGCCCTGGTAGCAGTTGGCTGGCTGTGGCTGCGCCGCCGCTGGCTCTCCCGCGCGGGTGGCGCGTTCGCGTGTAGCCTGCGCCGGACCCGCCGGACTCCGGGCGCCCGTTGGGTGCTCGGAGTCGCTCGTTATCGCTACCAGGAACTGCAGTGGTTTCCGGCCTTCTCGCTGTCGCTGTGGCCGACGCTGCGCTTCGATCGGGGCGCGGTGCGCGCCGGCAGCCAGCGGACGCCCGACCCCGATGAGGCCGTCGACCTGCTGCAGGGCCAACGCATCCTCGGGCTGCACGGCACCGCCGACGGCGTCGAACTCGCCATGTCCCCGGACTCGCTGACGGGCCTGCTCAGCTGGCTCGAGGCGTCCCCGCCGGGGATGCGCTACCGGCTCTCACCGACCTCCCCGGACTAGCCCGTTCGGGGCCGCCGGCCTGAAATGGGGACGGTTCCTTTTCAGGCCGCCCCGCGGCGGGTCGCTCGGCGACCGCGCCCGTCACTCCCGCGGGGGCGCTCAGTCGGCGTCCGACTCCTCGTTGACCTGCTCGGCGCGCCGCCGGCGCTTGGCCGCCTTCGGCTCGGCCGGGGCACGGTCGGTGCCCGGCACCCAGAGCACGTCGCCGACCTCGGTGTTGGCGACCCTGGCGGCCAGGAACAACAGGTCGGACAGCCGGTTGAGATACGTGATCGCCAGCGGGTTCAGCCCGCCCTCGACGTCGAGGCCGTGCGCCTCCGCCGCGCGCCACGCCGTCCGCTCGGCACGCCGCACGATCGTGCGCGCCACGTGCAGCTGGGCCGCGGTCTGGGTGCCGCCTGGCAGGATAAACGAATCCAGCTTGCCCACCTGTGACGAGTACTCGTCGCACCAGCCCTCGAGCCGGTCGATGGAGGCCTGGATGATCCGCAGCGGCTCCCAGGGCGGGTTCTCGGCGAGGGGGGTGGACAGGTCGGCCCCCAGGTCGAACAGCTCGTTCTGGATCAGCCGCAGGGCGTCCTGCAGGTCGGTCGGGAGGTCGCCGCGGGCGGTCGCCACGCCCAGCACCGCGTTCGCCTCGTCCACCTGCCCGTAGGCCTCGACCCGCAGGTCGGTCTTGGCGGCCAGTGACATGTCCGACAGCCGGGTCTTGCCGTGGTCTCCGGTGCGCGTGTAGATCTTCGTCAGGTGGACCATGCGGCCAGCCTATCGACTGCGGCAGGCGCCCGCCGGGCCGGACGGCGACGGCTCAGCCGTCCAGGAACGCCGTCAGTT
Source organism: Micropruina sonneratiae (assembly GCF_025972045.1). Classification (GTDB taxonomy): domain Bacteria; phylum Actinomycetota; class Actinomycetes; order Propionibacteriales; family Propionibacteriaceae; genus Micropruina; species Micropruina sonneratiae. The sequence continues at coordinate 171,197 of NZ_JAPDHX010000002.1, forward strand.
CGGCGGTGAGTTCCCGTGGCGAATCGGCGTGCACCCAATGGCCGGCGCCGGGGATCCACACCTGCTTCGTCGCCGGGAACAGCCGCAGCATGGCGGCACGATGCTCCTCGCGCAGATAGGGCGAGTTCTCGCCGCCCACCCACAGCACCGGCCCCGGGTAGCTCACCTCGCCCACATCGGGCCAGCCCGCCACGGCGTCCAACTCGGCGCCCAGCAGGTCCAGGTTCAGTTCCCACCGCCACTCGTTGCGCTGGCCCGGCGCCCGGGTCAGCTTCAGGTTCTGCAGCAGGAACTGTCGCACCGCCGCGTCGGGGACGTCGGCGGCCAGGATGCGGTCGGCGTCCGAGCGACGCTCCAGGGCGGTCAGGTCGAGGGCCCGCATCGCCGCCACCAGCGGCACATTGGCCTCGACACCGGCCGAGAAGTCCGGGGCGATGTCGACCACGACCAGCGAGCGGACCAGCTCGGGATGCTGCAACGCCAGCAGCATCGCCACCTTGCCGCCCATGGAGTGCCCGATGACACAGACCCTGGCGGCGCTGCCCAGCCGCAGCCGCAGCTCGCTCGCCACCTCGTCGGCCATCGCTGCGTAGTCGAAGCGGTCCGTCCAGGGTGAGCGGCCGTGGTCGGGCAGGTCGAACAGCACGCTGGTGTGGCCGTCGTCGGCGAGCGCGCGGGCGATGCCCGCCCAGTTCTTGCCCCGCCCGAACAGTCCGTGCAGGAAGACGACATCGGGACGCCCGTCGCCGATCAGCTGGGTGAACAGGCCCATCAGCGCCTCCTGTTCCAGCACGAGGTGTGCCAATGGCGGCGCTCGTCGACGGCACGGGCCGAGCCGAGCGACGGGACGTGCGGCCACACCACCACGTGCGGGGTGCCGACCGCGATCACCCGCTGGCAGCCCGGGCAGCGGTACTCCTTGACGGCGGACTGGCCCGGCATCGACTGGGTCATCCAACGGCCGTCGATCTTGTCCACCGCGGCAGCGTGCGACGACGACAGCGGGCGCGGTGGGCGCAGGTGTTTGCTGGGTCGTTTGGGCACGTCCCAGAGCCTATCGCCCGAGCCCGGGTCGGTTCCGCATCGGCTACGGTGGCCGGGTGCGTCTGCTCGTTGCCCGCTGCCAGGTCGACTACGCCGGACGGCTCACCGCCCACCTGCCGCTGGCCACCCGGCTGATCCTGGCCAAGGCGGACGGCTCGGTGTCGATCCATGCCGACGACCGGGCCTACAAACCCCTGAACTGGATGAATCCGCCGTGCACGCTGACCGTGACCGTGCCCGAGGACTCCGACTTCACCGAACTGTGGGAACTGCGCAACAAGGACGACGACACGTTGCTGATCTCGATCGCCGAAGTGCTGCACGACTCGTCCCATGAGCTCGGCGTCGACCCCGGCCTGGTCAAGGACGGTGTGGAGGCGCACCTGCAGGCACTGCTGGCCGAGCACCCGGAGACCTTCGGCCAGGGCTGGTCGCTCGTTCAGCGGGAGTACTTCACCCCGATCGGCCCGGTCGACCTGCTGTTCCGCGACGACCGGGGCTCCTACGTGGCCGTCGAGGTGAAGCGACGCGGCGAGATCGACGGTGTCGAGCAGCTGACCCGCTACCTGAGCCTGATGAACGCCGACCCGCTGCTGGCGCCGGTGCGTGGCGTGTTCGCCGCCCAACTGATCAAGCCGCAGGCCCGGACCCTTGCCGGCACCCGCGACATCTCGTGCGTGACCGTCGACTACGACCTGCTGCGCGGCTTGGACAACGCCGAGGACCGGCTGTTCTGAGGCTGGACGGCGCTGTAGCCGACCGGGGCAGTGCTGCATGGAGAAGCGGTGGGCACGAGGGCGCGTTGCGCAACCCGACACCGCCTCAGCGGCGGTTGAGCGCCGGGACCAGCACCTCGCGGTAGAGCAGCATCAGCGCGGCCATGGAGGGGATCGCCAGCAGCGCGCCCAGCAGCCCGTACAGCACGCCACCGGCCAGCGCCGCCAGGATCACCAGCGGCCCCGGCACGTTCACCGAGCGCTGGAAGACACGCGGCTGGATGAAGTAGTTGTCGATCTGCTGGTAGATCAGGAACCAGGCCAGGGTGATGAAGCCCTGGGTGGGCGAGAAGGTGAACGCGACGATCGAGACGATCACCATCGACACCGTCGAGCCGATCAGCGGGATGATCGCGCACAGCGCCACCACCACGGCCAGCGCCAGCGCGTACTGGCCCATCCCGACGATGTTCAAGAACAGGTAGGCGGCCGTCGTCGAACAGGTGATCACGATGAACAGCCCCGTGACGTAGCCGCCGATGCGGCTGAACATCTCGTTGGCCAGATATCGGACCCTCGGACGCCGCGACGCGGGCGCCAGTTCGAACAGGGCGTCCTTGAAGGTGGGCATGGACGCCAGCAGGTAGATCACCAGCACGATCGTCACGATCGTGCTGAGGACGATGTTGACCACCACCTGCCCGGCGCCCCACAGACCGCCGAAAAGGGTGGTGAGCAACTCGCCCGAGGTGAGGAACGAACTCACGCGTTGGATGATCCCGTAGCGGGCGTCCAGGTCGGCGATCTGCGGGTTGTCGCGCAGTTCGTCGAGCAGGGCGGGCGCGTTCAGCAGCAGGCGGTTGATCTGTTCGGTCGCCACCGGCAGGATCGCCCAGATCGCCAGCGCCAGCAGGGCCAACCCGGCCAGGGCGACCAGCAGGACGGCCAGCCCCCGGCGCAGCCCCCGCTTGGCCAGGCCGTCGACCAGCGGGTTGAGGCCGAGAGCGAGATAGAGCGCCAACAGCACCAGCACCACGACCGACGCGATGCGGTACAGCCCGAACACCAGTCCGGCCGCGGTGAGTGCGCCCAGCGTGATGAAGAAGCCGATCGCGAACGGGCTGCGCCGGCCCAGGGTGATCTCATGCCGCGGGCCGGCCCGGGTGGCCTCCGGATCGAGGTCGGCCGGTGTGGGCTGGGTGACCCGCCGCAGCCGATGCAGCCAGCCTCGCGGCCGGCCGGCCGGCGTCGGTGAGGATGCCGGCGGCCGTGCCGCATCGGGCGTCGCCGACGGCTGATCCGGAACCGCCGGGACGCCGCCCGCCTCGTCCGGTTGCGCGGTCATCGGCTAGCGACGCTTACCCCCACCGGAGGCAGCGGGCTGCACCCGGGTGGCGTCGTCGTCGGTGTCGACGGGCGGGAGCGGCGCCTCGACCGCCGTGTCGTCGAGGTCGGTGGCGGACGGCTGCTCGTCGGTGGACGCCTCCTCGGGACGCACGGCGTCGTCGGCGGCCTGCGCCACGGCCTTCACCTCGTCCTCGAGATCATCGGGGAACTCCGCCACGCTGCCCTTGGCCAGCGAGGACAGGCTCTCCAACTGGGCGACGATGGCCTGCTTGCGCTGGTTGAGCCGCTCGGTCTCACGCTTGAGCTTCTCGGCCCGCCCGGACGCCGCGATCTCGGCGTCAGCGACCAGCTTGGCGGCCCTGGCCCGTGCCTCGGACAGCGTCGCGCGCGCCTGGTCGTTCGCGGCCACGACGATCTGGTCGGCCTCGGCCAGGGCCTTCTGCCGCCGCTCGTCCATCAGCGCCGAATCGTTGGCGAGCTGGACGCCGAACCGCTCGGACTGCAGGCGGGCGTTGTCGGCCAGTTCGCCGAGCTGGGCGCTCACCTCGTCCTGTCGCTGCTGCAGGGCGGCGAGCGCCTCGTCATGTTCGCGGGCCAGGCTCGCGCGGACGTCGGCCGCCTCGCGCTGGGCGCTCTGCCGGATCCGTTCGGCCTCCAGCGCCGCCTGGTCGCGCAGCGCGGACGCGGTGCGCTCGGCGTCGGCCAGGACCATGGCGCGGTGGCTCTCGGCGGCCTCACGCAGGGTGCGGGCCTGCTCCTGCGCGACGGCGAGTTCGGCACTGGTCTGACCGGCCAGTTCGTCACGCAGCCGGTTCAGGTCGTCCAGGCCACTGGTGCGTGCCTTGGCGACACCCTCCTGGGCGTCGTGCTTGAGCTGCCCGGCTTCGGTGCTGGCGTCGTCGACGATGCGTTGCGCCTCGACCTGCGCGGCCTTGACCAACTCGGCGGCCTGAGCCTCGGCGGCCCGCAGCAGGTCACCGGTGTGGGTGCCCAGCCGCGAGTAGTCGGTCTCTTCGGCCTTGGTCGACAACTGGCGCTGCAGCGAGCGCACCTTGCGCTTCGCGGAACTGAGTTGCCGTTCGATGTCGCGGATGTAGGCGTCGACGGCCTGCCGTTCGTAACCGAGCATCGAATGCGGGAAGCTGCCGGCAGCACTCGCGGTCTCGTCGAACAGATCGAGGCCCACTGTCTCTTCAGGCTGTTGGCTCACCCGGGGGTCCTTTCGTAGCTGTGCCCACGATGCTACTCACTCCGGTCGTCGCAACAGCGGCGACTCACCCCTTCGGCGGTTCAACCAATTCGAGCAGCACGCCGCCGGTGTCCTTGGGGTGCGCGAAGTTGATCCGCGAGCCGGCGGTGCCGCGCTTGGGCTCCGGGTAGAGCAGCCGGACGCCCCGCTCGCGCAGGGTGGCGCACACGGCGTCCACGTCGGCGACGCGGTAGGCGAGCTGCTGCATGCCGGGGCCGTTGCGGTCGATGAACTTGGCGATCGTCGAGTTCTCGTTGAGGGGGGCCAGCAGCTGGATCTGGGCGTTCTGGGGGCCCTGGTCGCCGGTGCCGATCATCGCTTCGGCGACACCCTGCTCCTCGTTCTCCTCACGATGCAGCACCCGCCAACCCATGACTTCGGTGTGGAACTTGATCGCCTCGTCCAGGTCGGGGACGGCGAGACCAACATGGTCGATACAGATGAAGAGATCGTCGCTCATGACTCAAGCGTGGCACATCCTTGAAGTCACGGTTGAGGGTTTGACAATGTGCCGGGGGGAAACGGCGTGGCGGGCGCAACGGTTCCCCAATGGCGCTCAAGATGGCACAGTACGTGTGTTGAGCCGTCTTCCCCGGAGGCTGAGATGAGCAAGTGGATCAAGACCATCCTGATCGTGCTCGCGGTCGGCTTCTGCCTGTACTACCTGTTCACCCGGCCAGAGGCCGCGGCGTCCGCGGTGAAGAGCTTCTTCGGCGCCTTCGACGCCATCGGCCGGTTCTTCGTCGCGCTGTCCGAGTGAGGCCGCGGTGGCCGTAGGAACGACCCCCTCGAGCGAACAGCTGAAACTGGGCTGGTCACGCTTCCTCGACCCGCACGTCGATGACCGGCTGATCCACGAAGAGGGCGAGGTCATCCTCGATGAGATCCGCCGGCACTGGGTGACCAGGCTGTGGCCGGGGACGCGGGTGCTGCTGGGGATGGCGGCGTTCGGCGTGATGCCCTGGCTGGGTCACTTCTGGTGGCTCGCGCTCGCCGCCGGCCTCGTGCTGGGGTTGAACGGATTCTGGCGCATGCACACCGAGTACATGGATCGCTTCGTGGTCACCAACCTGCGCGTCTACCGGGTGCACGGCGTCTTCGACCAGCGCTGCGCCTCGATGCCGCTGGCCCGGGTGCTCGACATCTCGATGCAGCGCCCGTTGTGGGGCCAGGTCTTCGGCTACGCCAACTTCGTCTTCGAGAATGCCGCCCAGGACCAGGGCCTGCGTGAGATCGACTTCGTCGGCGACCCCGACGCGCGGTTGCACCTGTTCCAGAAGGTCGTGATCAGCGCCGGGCTGACCGGACGCGTACAGTCCTCCGACATCGCCAGCGGCGGGTAGGCCGGCACCGGCATCGCGCGCCGAGGGGCACTGTCGTCCCTTGCTCGCCACGGGATCCGCTTCGGGGGCACCTGAGATCCCGGCGTTCGCCGGGATGACGTGGGGGAGTCATGCCGGGATCCGGGGCCGACGACCGGCCGGGCCGCCGGGACCGTGGTCCAGGCGCACCCGACCGGTGGGTCGTGCGAGGAGTGCTCAGCCCAGGGCGGCGCTGACCACGTCCCTGGCCGCGGCCTGCACCTCGGCGAGGTGTTCGGCGCCCTTGAGGGACTCGGCGTAGATCTTGTAGACGTCCTCGGTGCCCGAGGGCCGGGCGGCGAACCACGCGTGTTCGGTCGTCACCTTGAGCCCGCCGATCGGGGCGTCGTTGCCGGGTGCGCGGGTGAGCTTGTCGACGATGGGCTCGCCGGCCAGTTCGGTCGCGGTGACGTCCTCGGGAGACAGCTTGGCGAGCTTCGCCTTCTGCTCACGGTTGGCCGGGGCGTCCACCCGGGCATAGGCGCTGTGACCGTACTTGGCCTCCATCTCGGCGTAGATCTGCGAGGGCGACTTCCCGGTCACGGCGCGGATCTCCGAGGCGAGCAGGCACAGCAGGATGCCGTCCTTGTCCGTGGTCCAGGTCTGGCCGTCGAGGGTCAGGAAGGACGCCCCCGCGGATTCCTCGCCGCCGAAGCCGATGTCGCCGGTCATCAGGCCGGGCACGAACCACTTGAATCCCACCGGCACCTCGACCAGGGTGCGGCCGAGGTCGGCGGCCACCTTGTCGATGAAGGACGAACTGACCAGCGTCTTGCCGACGCCGGCGTCCGGCTTCCACCCGGGCCGGTTGTTGTACAGGTACCAGATCGCCACCGCCAAGTAGTGGTTCGGGTTGAGCAGGCCGCCGTCCGGGGTGACGACGCCGTGCCGGTCGGCGTCGGCGTCGTTGCCCGTCGAGATGTCGAAGCGGTCCTTGTTCTCGATCAGCGAGGCCATCGCGTACGGGCTGGAGCAGTCCATCCGGATCTTGCCGTCCCAGTCCAGCGTCATGAAGCGCCAGGTGGGGTCGACGGTGTCGTCGATCACCTCCAGGCCGATGTCGAGATGCTCGGCGATGTACTGCCAGTACTGCACCGACGCGCCGCCCAGCGGATGCGCACCGATCTTCAGACCGGCCTCGCGGATGGCGTCGAGGTTGATGGCGTTCTTCAGATCCTCGCAGTAGGCGGTGCGGTAGTCGTGCCGCTCCACCTCGCCGGCGATCTCGTCGTAGGAGCGGCCGCGCCGGATCTGTTCGGGGGCCGCCATCAACTCGTTGGCGCGGGCGGCGATCGCCGAGGTGGCGTCGGTGTCGGCCGGGCCGCCGTGCGGCGGGTTGTACTTGAAGCCGCCGTCGGTGGGCGGGTTGTGCGACGGAGTGACCACGATGCCGTCGGCCCGGGGGCCGTCGTTGTCGCGGTTGTAGACGATGATGGCCCGGGACACCGCGGGTGTCGGGGTGTACTCGTCCTCGCGTTCGGCCAGCACGTCGACGCCGTTGGCGATCAGCACCTCGAGCGCGGTCTTCCACGCCGGCAGGGACAGGCCATGGGTGTCCTTGCCGATGAACAGCGGACCCTCCACCCCCTGTGACGCCCGGTACTCGACGATCGCCTGAGTGGTCGCGGCGATGTGCAGGTCGTTGAAGGACGTCTTCAGGCTGGAGCCGCGATGCCCCGAGGTGCCGAAGACGACCCGCTGATCGACGTTGTCGGGGTCGGGTACCAGGTCGTAGTAGGCCGCGATCATCGCGTCGACGTCAACCAGGTCTTCGGGCAGTGCGACCTGCCCAGCGCGTTCATGAACCATGTCCGCCATCATGCCAAGCCGGGACCTGCTGGGCGAGGGGTTGCCGCGGTTGGTCCATCCTGCGATTCCGCGGCCGGGGTTCAATCGGCGCGGGCGGCGCCGGCACCGCACAGTGCCGTGAAGCGCCGGGCGAGCGGCTGCCAGGCCGCCGCCAGCTCGGCACTCGCGCCGGCGACCTCCGCGACCAGTTCGCGGGCCGCCTCCTCGCTCTCGGGCGGCTCGAGCTCGCACCAGGTCGCGAACACCTCGTCATCCACTTCGGGATGCCACTGGACACCCCACGCCGCGGGCGCGAACCGCACCGCCTGGGGCTCGCCTCCGGGTGCCACTGCGAGCACGGTCGCGCCGGCCGGGAGGTCGGCGACGACGTCGTTGTTGGAGTGCACCCCGCGCACGGTGGGGTCTGGTGAGAACAACGGGTCGCCGTCCGCGGCGGGCGTCCAGCCGATCGGGAGCAGCCCCCGCTGCTTGCCGTTGGGATTGCGATGCACCCGTCCGCCGAGCGCGGCGGCCATCAACTGGTGTCCCAGGCACACGCCCAGGGTCGGCAGCCCGGCGTCCCTGGCGGCCACGATGAGGGTGCGCACCTCAGGCAGCCAGGGCGCCTCGGCGTCGTCGGTGGCACCCATCACCCCGCCGAGCACGACCAGTCCGTCCAGCTCGCCGGGCGAGGGCAGCCGGGCGCCGAGGTCTGGCCGGATCGTCACCATCCGGGCCCCGGCGTCGGCCAGCCAGTCACCGAACCGGGCGATCGGACACTCGGCCTGGTGCTGGATGATCGCGATGAGCGGCGAGGCGTGGACCACCCGCCAACTTTGACACAATGGCCACCATGACCTTGCCGAAGTTCACTTCCCGCGCCATGGACCTCTCCGGGATCGCCGCCGCCGCCAAGGCGCCGCCCGTTCCCCCCGGCGCCTCGTTCGTGATCGACGTCGACGAGCAGAACTTCGAAGCGGTGATGCAACTGTCGACGCGGCACCCCGTGGTGGTCGAGTTGTACTCGCCCCGGGCGAACGCTCAGGCCCTGTCGGACGACCTCATCGCGCTGGCGAATGCCGCCGGCGGCGCGTACCTGCTCGCTCGGGTGAACGTCGACGCGGCCGGCCAGATCGCCCAGGCGCTCGGCATCCAGGCGGTGCCGACGGTAATCGGCGTCGTCGCCGGGCAGTTGGCGCCGTTGTTCCAGGGCACCCGGTCGAAGGCCGAGGCCGAGTCGGTCATCGGCCAGTTGCTGCAGGTCGCGGCGAGCAACGGTCTGGTCGGACGGGCCGAGCCGGTCGCCGGCGGCGCGGGCGAGACCGACGAGGCCGATCCCCGCTTCGCCGCCGCCGATGCCGCACTCGAGCGGGGTGACTTCGCCGCGGCCGTGGTCGAGTACGACAAGATCCTGGCGCAGACCCCCAACGATCCCGAGGCGAAGGCCGGCCGGGCCCAGGTGGCGCTGCTGGCCCGCTCCACGGGCAGCGACCCGGCAGCCGTCCTGGCCGCGGCGCAGGCCGAGCCCGATTCGGTGGACGCCCAGCTGGCGGCGGCCGATCTGGAGGTGTTGACCGGCCAGCCCGACCAGGCGTTCGGCAGGCTGATCGCCCTGATCCGGACGTCGGCGGGCCCCGACCGCGAGACCGTGCGGGTGCGCCTGCTGGAGTTGTTCGAGGTCGTCGGCGCCGCCGAGCCCGCCGTGCTCAAGGCCCGTCGCGACCTGATGAGCGCCCTGTTCTGAAACTCCCGCACCCGGGCTGCCGAGCAGAACTCGCGGGACGCTAGCCTGCGGCTGTGAACCAGCCCTGGCCGCCGCCACAACAGCCGCTCTCCGGCGGCTGGAACCAGGGCACGGGCTGGGGCTGGCCCCAGTCGTCCTCGGCGGGGCAACGGCTCGCAGCGGGTTGGCAGCAGCAGGCGGTGGGGGGATGGCAGCAGCAGCCCGGCGGTCCGCAGCCACAGTTTCCCTCGCAGCAGGTGGGCGCGCAGCAGTCGCCCACCGGGTGGCAGCAGGCTCCGGTCGGTGGTCCGCCGTCGACCGGGTGGCAGGCGCCGCCCCCCACCCGGCAGCCGTGGGGCTACCCTCCGCCCGGGCAGGGCTTCGTCGGGCCGTACCGGTCCGGCCCGGCGTCCGGACGCGGTGGTGGCGGCTGCCTCAGGGCCGCGGTGATCTCGGCGGCGCTGGGGGTGGCGGTCCTGGTGGTGCTGCTGGCGCTGTTCGGCCTGTTCCTCAGTGCCGTCACCGGGCCCTCGACGGCGTCCACCTCGGCCACCGCCCGGGTGCCGAGCCCAGCCTCATCCCGGACGCCGACCCCCACCCCACGCGTGAGTTCGACGAGCCCCACCGCCCGCGCGACGGCGACCGCGAGCGGCACCGCCCCGACGACCCCGACGACCACCAGCGCCGCGCCGATACCCGGCCCGAGTGGCGTGGGCAAGGCCGACAAGGACCCCTCGGCGTTGCCCGAACCGACCAGCTGGAGCCGGGCCAGCACGTGGACGAAGAACAATGCCCTCTACGGGCGCAGCGTGAAGGTGCCCACCCGTTGCGGCGTCGGCCTGATCGACCCGGCCACGATTTCGTCGTCGGCACTGAAGGCCCACCTCAACAGGCTGGCCGGGTGCCTGACGATGGTGTGGCGGCCGCAGGTGCGGGCGGCCGGCTTCACCATGCCCTATCCGCCGGTGACGGTGTACACCGGCGACTCCACCAGTCCGTGCGGACGGATGAACGCGCACAACGCGTTCTACTGCTCGGGCTCGCAGCAGATCTACTTCGGGACGCGGTTGCACGAGATCTTGCCCGAGCGCGACTACGCCTACGACCTGATCATGGCCCACGAGTTCGGGCACGCGGTGCAGGCGCGGACCGGCATCTTCACCTCGGCCTTCGCCTACTACTACTCCGAGACCGGTGCGGAGCGCACCCGGATGATGCGCCGGCTGGAGCTGCAGGCCGACTGCTTCGCCGGCGCGGGGATGAACGCCCTGTCCCGCTATACCGGCTTGACCGCGTCCGACCGTGAGGGCTTCGTCGAGATCGCCCGCGCCATCGCCGACGACACCCTGACCGGCAAGGTGCTGGAGCACGGCTCGGCGAAGGCCCGGGCCCGCTGGCTGGACCGCGGCCTGGGCAGTGCCGCGCTGAAGGTCTGCAACACGTTCACGGCGTCCAACGCCACCGTGCGCTGACCCGGGTTGCCGCCACCGTCCGCACCGTCTCCGGCCCTCGCCCAACTACCGAGCGCCGCCAGGCTTCGCGAGCCCTCGGTAGTTAGGCGAGTGCCGGCGGAGGGGGGACGTCGCGGCGCGGAAGCCCGCGCTCGAGGTACTGGGAGCCACCGCCGAGCCGGCAGGCCACCGCGGCCAGCATCCGGCCCCGGGCGAACGGTGCCATCTTGTCGGCGGCCTTGTCCGGTGCCAGCCAGTGCACGGCCCGGATCTCACCGGGATCGGGCACGATCGCGTCGATCTGCTCCTGGGACAGCGCGCCGCCGTCGAAGATCAGCTCCACGGCGTCCTCCCAGCCCAGGTAGGGGGCGAGCCAGTCGACGACCAGCACCCGGCCGACGGGATGCTGCAGCGCCAACTCTTCGTCGATCTCGCGCACCGCGCCGTCCCAGGGCGACTCCAGCGGGTTCACGATCCCGCCGGGCAGCTCCCAATCGGGCTTGAACGTCGTCTCCAGCAGGCACACCCGATCCCACGGGTCGGTGATCAGCGCGTGCGCGATCAACCTCTTGCGGGGCAGGACGGCGTTCATCACCCCGGTGAAGCCGCCCGGCCCGTACACCAGGTCATCGGCCAGCCGGGCGTAGAGCACCACGTCACCATGACTGCCGTCGGGCAGGGTGATCGCCTGCCGCCGGGTGCCCTCCAAGCGGAACCCGGCCCGGTGCAATGCGCGCCGGCCCACGGCGTCCGTGCTGGGCAATGAGACCTCGATGCGACGCAGGCCGCGGCCGATCAGCCCGTCGTCGGCCGCCAGGCTGACCGCACGGTCGACGACCTCCTGGGACGCGCGCCCCGACCATTCCAGGACGCCGACATCCCCACTCGCCTTGAGCTGGACCTGGAACTCCTCAGGCGTCGACGTCACCCTCGCCGGCCTCGCCGTCACCGTCGTAACGGAAGAACACCGCTCCCAGCGGCGGCACGTTGACCGTCGCGGCGGCGTCCCAGCCGTTGTACTGCTCGTCGTGAGCTTCGACCTGACCCAGGTTGCCGTGCGAGTCGGTGCCGTCGTAGACCCCGGCGTCGGAGTTCAGCACCTCCTTCCACACCCCAGCCTTCGGCAGGCCCAGCTTGTACTGATGCCACGGCTCGGAGGAGAAGTTGACCGCCACCGCGACGTGCTCGCCCTCACCGTCGGAGCGCACCCAGCTGAAGGTGTTGCCGCCGGCGTCGTCGGCGTTGATCCAGCGGAAGCCGGCCGGGTCGCTGTCCAGCTTCCACAGCGCCGGATTGGCCACGTACAGCTCGTTGAGGTCCTTGATCAGGCGCTGCAGGCCGTGGTGGCCCCACAGGTCGGAGACCCACCATTCCAGCGAGGTGGCCTCGTTGAACTCAGTGCGCTGGCCGAACTCACACCCCATGAACAGCAGTTGCTTGCCCGGGAAGCCCCACATGAACGAGTAGAACGCACGCAGCGTGGCGAACTGCCGCCAGGAATCCTGCGGCACCTTGTTGATCATCGAACCCTTGCCGTGCACGACCTCGTCGTGGCTGATCGGCAGCACGAAGTTCTCCGAGTACTGGTAGACCATCGCGAAGGTCATCTCGTGATGGTGGTACTGCCGGTAGATCGGCTCGAGCGCCAGGTAGCGCAGGGAGTCGTTCATCCAGCCCATGTTCCACTTGAACCCGAAACCCAGGCCGCCGGCGTCGACGGGCTTGGTGACTCCGCCGAACGAGGTCGACTCCTCGGCGATCATGCACACGCCCGGTACCCGCTCGTACAGGTGCTTGTTGACGTAGCGCAGGAAGTCGATGGCCTCCAGGTTCTCGTTGCCGCCGTACTGGTTCGGCACCCACTCGCCCTCGTTGCGCGAGTAGTCGAGGTAGAGCATGGACGCCACCGCGTCGACCCGCAGCGCGTCGATGTGGAACTCGCTCACCCAGTACAGGGCGTTGGAGACCAGGAAGCTCTTCACCTCGTTGCGGCCGTAGTTGAAGATGTAGGTGCCCCAGTCCTTGTGCTCGCCCTGACGGGGATCGGCGTGCTCGTACAGGGCGCTGCCGTCGAACCGGCCCAACGCCCATTCGTCCTTGGGGAAGTGGCCGGGCACCCAGTCGAGGATGACCCCGATGCCGGCTTGGTGCAGTGCGTCGACCAAGTGCCGGAACTCGTCGGGACGCCCCAGCCGCGACTGCGGCGCGAAGTAGTTGGTGACCTGGTACCCCCACGAGGGCTCGAACGGGTGCTCGGTGACCGGCATCAACTCCACGTGGGTGAAACCCTGCCACTTCACGTACTCGACGAGTTCCTCGGCCAGCTCGAGGTAGGTCTTGCCCTTGCGCCATGAGCCCAGATGCACCTCGTAGATCGACATCGGAGACTCGTGCGGCCGGGTCTGCGCGCGCTGCGTCATCCATTCGTCGTCGCCCCAGACGAACTGGCTGGTGTAGACGATGGAGGAGTTGGCCGGGGCCTGCTCGGCGAACGTCGCCATCGGGTCGACCTTCTCGCGCCACACACCGTCGGCGCCGAGGATGTTGTACTTGTACAGCGCGCCGTCGCCGACGCCCTCGACGAACAGGCCCCACACCCCGGAACCTGGGATCAGGGTCATCGTGTCACCGGTCCACCAGTTGAAGTCGGCGTTCAGCCGCACCGCCTGCGCGTTGGGGGCCCAGACCGCGAACCTGGTGCCGCTGATCTCGCCGCGCTCGTCGTCGTGCAAGGTGACCTGGTGGGCCCCGAGCCGGCGCCACAACTCCGTGTCGCCACCGCTGTGGAAGCCTTCCAGATCCCAGCCCGTGAGCCCGCCGTGTGGGTCGTGTGCCATCAGTTCTCCTTGGGGTTGTACATGGGGGACAGCGCCGTCCGTTGTGCCACATCATGGACCGCACCAAGTGGGATGTGAACCCAGTCGGGGCGGTTGCGCGATTCATAGACGACCTCGTAAATCGCCTTGTCAAGCTCGTAGGCGTCGAGGACGGCGTGGTCGGGTTCGACGCCCTCGCAGTACCCGTCGAGGAACCCCTTCCGGGCCGCGGCGCACCACGAACGGGCGGCCGCCGAGTCCGGGTCGGGGTGGGCGCTGCGCACGTAGTCGAACGAGCGCAGCATGCCCGCCACGTCGCGCCAGACACTGTCGGGCTCGCGCCGTTCCGCCAGCGTCTTCAGCGGCTCGCCCTCGAAGTCGATGATCGTCCAGGCGCCGGCGGCGTGCAGCACCTGTCCGAGGTGGAAGTCGCCGTGCACCCGCTGGGTGACCAGGTCGGCGTGCGCCAGCGAGCGCAGCGCCAACTCGACAGAGGCTCGGATGCCGGCGAGCTCACTCACCTGGGCGGCGGCGGCGTCCAGCCGGGCGGCCATCGCCTCGGCGACCGCCGCCCCCGAGGTGGTGGAGGTGCCGAAGGCGTCGGCCAACCCACGATGCACCTCGCGCAGGGCGCTGCCCAGCCAGGACGCCTCGACACTGATGTCGGTGCCCTCGACGCAGCGCGCGCAGGCCCATTCCCAGCCGTCGGTCACGCCCTGCACCCGTTCGACGAACATGCCCAGGTCGGCCCGGCCACCGTCGGTGCCCGGCAGGTCGCCGACCAGCGTGCCGTACAGCTCGGGGGTGATCCCCGAGGAGTTCAGCGCGGCCAGCACCTCGACGTCGAGGTTGCGGCCGCCCTCGAGCTTGCGGAACACCTTGAACATCCGGTCGGCGCCCAGGGTGATGGTGGTGTTGCTCTGCTCACCCGCCCACACCTTCGTGGCGACGGCGGGGCTGATCGACTCCGCGGTGATCCATTCCATGGCGGGGTGGGCCGGGTCGACGAGCGCGGTGAGCAGCGCGGCCATGCAGTCGGCGTCCGACGGCGCCTCGACGATCTGCAGGTCGCCGTGGGTCGGATCGGCCACGGTGCCCACTACGGGGGCGGACGGCTCGGCCGTGTAGCCGACCAGCAACTGGTAGCGCTCCCGGCGTCCGTCGGGGTAGTCGACGGTGGCGATCTCGGGGCGCACGGCCGGCAACTCGCCGGCGCGGGTCAGCCAGGGCAGCGCCTCGAGCGACGTCAACGACGCCGCGAGCCCCTTGCCGGCGAACCAGCGTGCACTCCTGATGACCTCCCACCAGGCAGCGAGCACTCGATCGGTCATCTGGCCATCCTGTCAGCAATGCGCAGGGGGCGACACCACCAGTGCGGCATGCCGGTCACCCGTTGTTGAGCACGTACAGGATGTGCGCCGGGGTGCCCGGGCTGAGCCGCACGTAGTTGCGCGCCCCCCACGTGAAGGTGGCCGCGGTCAGCTCGTCGCGCACCTCGACGCTATCGCCGCGCACGCCCAGCGCGTCGAGGTCGAGCCAGACGTCCGACTCGACGGTGTTGTCGGGGTCGAGACTGACCACCACCACAACCACGTCGTCGCCGTCGCGCTTGCTGAAGGCCATCACCCCGTCGTGGCTGGCGTGATGGAAATGCAGCTGGCGGAGCTGCTGCAACGCCGGGTGTGTCTGGCGGATCGAGTTCAAGGTGCCGAGCAGCAGGTTGAGGTTGGGCTGGGCGCTGTAGTCGCGCGGCCGGTACTCGTACTTCTCGGAGTCGAGGTACTCCTCGCGTCCGGCGGCCAGTGGCAGGTGCTCGAACAGCTCGAAGCCGGAGTACACCCCCCAGGTCGGCGACAGCGTGGCGGCGAGGATCGCCCGGATGGCGAACTGGGCCGGGTTGCCCGACTGCAGGTGGAACGGGTTGATGTCAGGGGTGTTCACGAAGAAGTTGGGCCGGTAGTACGGCGCCATCTCGGCCGACAGCTCGCGGGCGTACTCCTCGAGCTCGTACTTGGACGTCCGCCAGGTGAAGTAGGTGTACGACTGGTGATAGCCGACCTTGCCCAGCGCCGCCATCATCTGCGGCTTGGTGAACGCCTCGGCGAGGAACAGCACATCGGGATCGGTCCTGCGCAGCTGGGTGAGGATCCAGGCCCAGAACTGGACCGGCTTGGTGTGCGGGTTGTCGATGCGGAAGATCCGGACGCCGTGGCTCATCCAGAGCTTGAACAGCCGCAGCACCTCGTTGTAGATGCCCTGCGGGTCGTTGTCGAAGTTGATCGGGTAGATGTCCTGGTACTTCTTCGGCGGGTTCTCCGCGTAGGCGATGGTGCCGTCCAGCCGGGTGGTGAACCATTCGGGGTGCTCGGTGACCCAGGGGTGGTCAGGGGACGCCTGCAGCGCGAAGTCGAGCGCGACCTCGACTCCGAGCTCGGTGGCGTGCGCGACGAACCGGTCGAAGGCGTCCCAGTCGCCGAGGTCGGCATGGATGGCGTCATGACCACCGGCGGCGCTGCCGATCGCCCACGGCGAGCCCGGATCGTCGTCGGTGGCGTCCAGGGTGTTGTTCTTGCCCTTCTTGTACGCGGCGCCGATGGGGTGGATCGGGGGCAGGTAGATGACGTCGAAGCCCATCGCCGCCGCTGCCTCGAGTCGTTCGTGGGAGGAGTCGAACGTGCCGGAGGTCCAGTGCCCGGTGGTCTCGTCGTAGTGGGCGCCCTGCGAGCGCGGGAAGAACTCGTACCAGGAGGAGAACAGGGCGCGCTTGCGGTCGACCCACAACGGGAAGTCGGCGGTGGGCGAGATCAGCTCGCGCGGCCCGAAGGTGTGCATCGCCTCGGCCAGTCCCTGCCCGTTGACGACCTCCAGCAGGTCGGCCGGCCTGCGCTGCGGGATCAGCAGTTGGGCCGTGGCGCGCAGGATGGACGCCTCGACCGGCTCGCCTGCAGCGTCGGCGATCACGGCGGTCTTCTCCATCAGGTCGCGGCCTTCCAGGCAGACCAGCTCGACGTCCATCCCGGCGGCAAGTTTGGCTTCGGCGTTGTGGTGCCAGGTTCCCCACGGGTCGGACCAGCCCTCGACACGGAACGTCCAGGCGCCCTCGGCGTCCGGACGCACCCAGGCCTCCCAGCGGTCCAGCCCGGCCGGCTCGAGCTGGTGCATGTCGGTGCGGGTCTCGGTGCCGTCGGGCGCGGTCAGGATCACCGAGGCGTTGACGGCGTCATGACCCTCGCGGAACACGTTGGCCCGCACCGGGACCAGCTCGCCGACCGTGGCCTTGGCGGCGTACGCGCCGCCCTCGATCACCGGCCACACGTCGGCGACCGGGATGCGACCGAAGCCGAACGGGCCGGTCATCGTGGGGGACAGGTCGACTTCCAGGGGGGCGGCCTCGCCCGCGTGCGTCTGTTCGCTCACATTCCCCAACCTAGCGGCTGGGACCGCCGCACGGGGAGGCCCCGGCCGCGCCCCACGAGCGATCGCCGGACATACTCGGCTCCGCGCGGGCGCGCCGGTCAGGCGTGGCCCGGGGCCGCTGGTCAGGACCGACCGGCAGCGGTGTCGTCGCCGGCGGCGCCGGCGTCGGGGGTGGTGGCGTCATCGGAGCCGTCGGCACCGGTTGCGTCGTCCTGCGACGATGAACCGTGGGCCGGTGCGTTGGCGGGACCGACCGTGACGGCAGGCTGGTCGACGCCCTCCGCAGGGGCGACCGGCGCGTCGCCGGCGGGGTCGTCGTCGCCCTCGTCGGGGCTGGGCGGTGTCGCGGTGACCGGCTGCGGATGGTTGAGCACCGTCGCCCGCAGCAGCACCACGGTTGCGCCGGGCACGGTGACCGTTGCTCCGCAACCCAGCGGCTTGTGCGGCAGCTCGCTGTCCAGCCCGGTGTGCGCCACGATGGTCCAGCCGGTCGACCAGGGCTGACCTGGCAGGGTGAGTTCGATCGGGTCGGGGCCGCCGTGGACGAAGATCAGGAACGCGTCCTCGCAGTCCGAGACGTACTGGCCCAGGGTGCGCCGTCCGCCGTCGTGCCAGTTGTCGAGGGTCATCTCGGTGCCGTGCTCGGAGAACCACGCCACCTCGGAGCGGCCAAGGTCGAGCCCCTTGTCGTCGCGCAGTTCGCGGTGGGTGCGGAACTCGGGATTGCGCAGCACCGGGTGTTCCGCCCGCAGCTTCAGCAGGGTGCGGGTCAGCTCGGTCTGCGCGGACCACTCCTCGGCGGTGTGCCAGTCCACCCACGACACCGGCGAATCCTGGCAGTAGGCGTTGTTGTTGCCCTGCTGGGTGCGGCCCATCTCGTCGCCGGCGGTGATCATCGGGACGCCCGCGGACAGCAGCAGCATCGCCAGCATGTTGCGGGCCGTGCGTTGCCGGGCGGCATTGATGGCGGCGTCGTCGGTCTCGCCCTCGTAGCCGTGGTTCCACGATCGGTTGTCGTCGGTGCCGTCGCGGTTGCGCTCCGAGTTGGCTTCGTTGTGTTTGAGGTCGTAGGTGACCACGTCGCGCAGTGTGAAGCCGTCATGGGCGGTCACGAAGTTGATCGAACTGGTGGCGGGGCGTCCGTTGTGGTCGAAGGTGTCCGACGACCCCGACAGCCGGGTGGCCAGCTCCTGGACACCGTTGATCGCCCCCCGCCAGAAGTCACGGGTGTAGCCGCGGAAGTGGTCGTTCCATTCCGACCAACCCTTCCCCCAGCGTCCGACCTGATAGCCGTAGGGGCCCAGATCCCATGGCTCGGCGATCATCACCTTGGTGGACAGCACCTCGTCGGCGGCGATCGCGCGCTTGAACTCGTGGTCCTGGGTGACGTGGTGCGCCTGATCGCGGATCAGGGTGGTGCACAGGTCGAAGCGGAAACCGTCCACCCCCATCTCGGTCGCCCAGTACCGCAACGAGTCGAGCACCAGTTGCAGCACCCGGGGGTTGGAGGTGTCGACCGCGTTGCCGCAGCCGGTGACGTCGTAGTCGTTGCGGTTGTCGCTGGTGAGCCGGTAGTAGCCGCCGTGGTCGATGCCCCGGAACGACATCGTCGGCCCCTCGTGGCCGCCCTCGCCGGTGTGGTTGTAGACCACGTCGAGGATGACCGCGATGCCCGCCTCGTGCAGCTTGCCGACCATGTGTTTGAACTCGGTCACCTGACCGCCCAGCGTTCCGGACGTGGCGCTGGTATAGGGCGCGTGCGGGGCGAAGAAGCCCATGGTGTTGTAGCCCCAGTAGTTGACCAGGCCGCGGCCGACGATGAACGGCTCGGAGACGAAGTGCTGCAACGGCAGGAACTCCACCGCGTTGATGCCGGTGTCGACCAGATGCCTGATCACCGCGTCGTCGGCGAAGCCGGAGTAGGTGCCGCGCAGCCCCTCGGGCACCTCGGGGTGGCGCTGGGTGTACCCCTTGAGGTGGGTCTCGTAGATGACCATCCTGTCCAGCGGCAGCGGCTCGGCCAACGGCGTGGGCGGCGGGCTCGGCGCCACCACGACGCTGAGCGGCACGGCGCCGAAGGAGTCGGTGGTGTCGGACTCGAAGTTGGACTCGGTGGTGTGGTCGCTGATCGGGCCGCGGTAGTCGACGAAGCCGGTGATCGCCCGGGCGTAGGGGTCGAGCAGCAGCTTGGCAGGATTGAACCGTTGGCCGTCCTCGGGCCGCCACTGGCCGTGCACCCGGTAGCCGTAGCGCTGACCGTCGCCGACGCCGGGTACGAAGACGCTCCAGATGCCCTCGGCCTCGTTCAGCTGCAGGTCGTAGTTGGTCTGGTGCTGTTCGTCGTCGACGAGCGCGAGTTCGACACGCTCGGCGCGCGGCGCCCACAGTGCGAACTGGGTGCCGTCCTCGAACAGATGCGCACCGAGGGGAACGGACGTGGCCGGTGCGCTGGACCTGGTCTCGGACATGTGCTGCCTTCGGCTGGACGACTCGAGCTCCGGCGGTGCTGGCCGCCGGGTGGCACCGGCTACGGCTAGCGGGTACCGGCTACATATAGTGCCGTACGGATGTGACGAACAAGAATTCTGCGACCGTCAATCGAGGTCTGGCACGGTGGAACAGGCGGCAACAGCCGCATTCGCAGGTGGCAACGGCCGCATTCGCAGGTGGCGTCGGGAGGTGAGCAGTGGCAGTGAGGGTGTACCTGGACCATGCCGCCGGCGCACCGGTGCTGGCCCAGGCGCGTGCGGCGATGGATGCCGTGTGGTCGGTTCCGGGCAATCCATCTTCGCTGCACACCGCAGGTCGGACGGCGCGTCGGCTGCTCGAGGAGAGCCGCGAGTCGCTGGCCGCCTGCCTCGGGGCGCATCCCACCGAGGTGGTCTTCACGTCGGGTGGGACCGAGGCCAACAACCTGGTGCTGCTCGGGGCGGCCCGCGCGCGCGAGGGCCGCGACCGGCTGGCGATCGGTGGCGCCGAGCATCCGTCGGTCGCCGGCGTGGTGGGACAGCTTCCGGGCCGGGTCGACGTTCTCGCAGTTGGTGGCGAGGGTCGGATCGTGCCCGGCGCCGAGGCGATGATCAGCTCGAGGACCGCGCTGGCGTCCACCATGCTGGTGAACAACGAGACCGGGGTGGTGCAACCCTTGGAGGCCGTGCATGCCGCCGCCGAGGCGTCCGGGGCCTGGTTGCACACCGACGCGGTGCAGGCCTTCGGTCACCTTCCGCTCGACTTCGCCGCCCTGGGCGTGGACGCGATGACCGTCACGGCGCACAAACTGGGCGGACCGGTCGGTATCGGGGCGCTGGTGGCCCGGCGCGATCGGGCGCTCGCCTCCATCGGGTTCGGCGGCGGACAGGAGCGTAAGCTCCGCTCCGGCACCGCGATGACGGCGCTCGCGGCCGGGTTCGCCGCCGCGGCCCGGGTGGCGGTGGGTGACCTGGCCGCCGAGTCGGGGCGGCTCGCGGCGCTGCGCTCGGCGCTCGCCTCGGGTATCGCGAGCAGCATCGACGCCGTGGTCGTGAACGGAACCGAGCCGGTCAGTCCCGCCATCCTGAACGTCACCTTCGACGGCTGTCGGGCCGACGACCTGCTCCTGATGCTGGACGCCGCGGGCATCGACTGTTCGACCGGTTCGGCGTGCACGGCCGGCGTCCACCAGCCCAGCGAGGTGCTGCTGGCGATGGGTCGCAGCGCCGCGGCGGCGTCCGGGTCGTTGAGGTTCTCGCTGGGACGAGGCACCGATGCCGCGGCGGTCGGACGGGTGCTGGCGGTGTTGCCGGACGCCGTGGCGAGGGCCAGGGCCGCGTACTGAGCTCGTCTCGACGTGGTCGGGTCACTGTTGGTGAAGCTAGTCGAGACTTGTGTCGTGGGTCGCCGGTGTCGCCTTACCGGCCTTGCCCCGGGTCCCCCGTTCGTCATCCCGGGCTTGCCCCGGGATCTCGTTGGTCGAGCCCATCGGGCCAGAGGGACTTGTCCGATTTGTCAAGAGGCGGACGGCAATCTGTGGATAACTAATAGCTGCTTGTGGTGCTTGTGGATAACTTTTTGGGCGTTCGAAAACTGTCAGGGGAGGTGTTTAGCGTGTGAGGTATGAAGAACTCGTTCGGGCATCACAGCGACCAGGATCTGGTCGCGGTGCTCGATGGTGTTCTGGACGCCCTGACCGATGAGCGGCTCCGGCTGGAGTCTCCGCAGCAGCGGTTGGGGTTGGCGGTGGCGGCGGTGCGGGTCGCTTCCCGGGTCGATGCGTGGGTGCAGCAGGTGCTGGCCGGTGTTGAGGCCGATGAGGTGGCGGTTCGGGTGCACGGCACGTCGACCACGACCTGGTTGGCGGATGCGGCCCGGCTCACCCCGCGCGAGGCACGCCGGCTGATCCGTGCCGGTGAAGGCCTGACAAAGTTCGGGTTGGTCGGTGAGGCGGCCCGCACCGGGGAGGTGTCGGCTACCCAGGCCGAAGCGATCACGAGTGTGCTGGCCGAACTGCCCGACGAGTTCGATTCCGCGCAGGTGGCGCAGGGTGAGGCGATGATGATCGCGTTCGCCCACACCCACAACAGTGCCGAGCTGCGCCGATTGACTCATCATCTGGTCGAGGTGCTGTCACCGGAGACGGTCGAGGCCCGGGAGGCCGGCCGGCTCGAAAGGGAAGCAAGGCTGGCCCACGCCCGCCGGTTCCTCACCCTCACCGATGACGGGCACGGGTCGGTGCTGATCCGCGGCAGTCTCCCGGTGGTCGATGCCGACCCGTTTAGGAAACTCATCGACAGCTACGCCGCGCAGATCACACGCGGCCTCGAAGCAGCCGACCCGCTGCAAGCCACCCCGAGCGCAAGTCAGCGCCGAGCCGATGCGCTGTGCCGGCTCGTCGAGCGGCACCAGCAGGCGTCCCTCGCCCCCTGCCTGGGCGGGGACCGGCCCCGGCTGGTGGTCACCCTGTCCTACGACTCCCTGCTGCGACAGGCCCGCGACGCCCGCGCGGAGCGCGGCCCGAACAGGATCGGCGGTCCGGAAGCTGCGGGAACCGTCGCCGGAAGCGATGGTGGTGCAGTGGGCACGACCGGCACCGGGCAGGGCATCGCGCCCAGCGTGCTACGCAGGTTGCTGTGTGACGCCGACATCCTGCCCATCATCCTCGGCGGTCCCTCCGAGGTCCTCGACGTCGGCCGCACCCAGCGCCTCGTCACCGCGCCGATCCGGGCAGCCCTCAATCACCGCGACCAGGGCTGTGTGTTCCCCGGCTGCAACAACCCACCAGAAACCTGCCACGCCCACCACATCGTGCCGTGGTGGAACGGCGGCACCACCGCCCTGCACAATCTGGTGCTGCTGTGCCCCCACCACCACGCCATCATCGAACCCAGCCACAACCCCACCACCGACCGCTGGACCCTTACCTTGCGCCCCGACGGCATCAGCGAAATCCGGCCACCCCGCAGAGTCGACCCCCACCAGAAACCCCGCATCCACGCCCGCTTCCTCACCCGCAGACGCAACTGACAGACACCCCGCTTGAACGAGATCCCGGGGCAAGCCCGGGACGACGAGGACCGCCGACGACCGAGGGTCCGAGTCCGCCCGCGCGCGGGGTCTTGAGCTCGTTCGACCGGTTGCGACACGGCCGGGTTCGGTTCAGCGCGGGTGGGTCGATAAACTCAGTCGGTGCGTGTTCTGGCTGCTATGTCCGGCGGCGTCGACTCCGCGGTGGCCGCGGCTCGGATGGTCGACGCCGGCCACGACGTGACCGGCGTGCACCTGGCGCTGTCGAAGAACCCGCAGACCTACCGTTCCGGTGCGCGCGGCTGCTGCTCGCTCGAGGACTCCCACGACGCCCGCCGCGCTGCCGACGTACTCGGCATCCCGTTCTACGTGTGGGACTTCTCCGACCGTTTCGCTGCCGACGTGGTGGATGACTTCATCGCCGAGTACTCCGCCGGCCGCACCCCCAATCCGTGCCTGCGCTGCAACGAGAAGATCAAGTTCGAGGCGGTCCTCGACCGCGGCGTCGCGCTCGGCTTCGAGGCCATCGCCACCGGGCACTACGCCGTCCTGCGCCAGCAGCAGGGCCGGACCCAGCTGTGGCGGTCGGCCGAGCAGGCCAAGGACCAGAGCTACGTGCTGGGCGTGCTCAACCAGGCCCAGCTCAGCCGCTGCCTGTTCCCGCTGGGCCACGACACCGCCAAGGCCGACGTCCGTGCCGAGGCGGCCGCTCGCGGTCTCTACCTGGCCAAGAAGCCGGACAGCCACGACATCTGCTTCATCCCCTCCGGCGACACGGCGGGCTTCCTGGCCCGCCACCTCGGCGAGTCCGCGGGCGACTTCGTCGACGAGCAGGGGGTGGTGGTCGGTTCGCACGCCGGCAGCCACTCGTTCACCGTCGGCCAGCGCCGGGGATTGCACCTGGGCGTCCCCGCCGCGGACGGGCGCGCGCGCTACGTCCTCGGCATCGAACCGGTCACCAACACGGTCACGGTCGGGCCGCACGAATCGCTGGCGGTCAGTCGGATCGACGCGATCCGGCCGACTTGGGCAGAGACGGCGGTGCTCGGCCATTGGCGCGGTCTGGTGCAGGTGCGGGCGCACGGGGCCCCGCTGCCGGCACTGATCGAGGGGCGCCCCGACTCGGTCACGGTCGAGCTCGACGAGGCCACCCACGGCATCGCCCCTGGTCAGGCCGTGGTCTGCTACGACGGTGACCGGGTCGTCGGCTCGGCCACCATCGCAGCGACGGCGCGTTGATGACCGGCGTCAGCGGGGTCGGGTCGCTGCCCGGCACCGACTTCCCGGCTGCGCTGCGGCTTGTCCTGGACGCCCTGGGCGGCGCCGACGGTGGCCTGCCGCACCTGCCCGAGCTACCCGCTCGGGGCCCCTGGGCGGGCATGATAGGCCGCGCCGCCGGCCTGCTGGTCGACCTGCCGGTGAGCCTGGACGCCGGCACCTGGCGCCTCTCCGACACCGCCGGCATCGACGGTCGCCGGGCTCGCACGACGCTGCGCGACGACCTCGACATGCTGCAGGAACAGGCGCACGAGTGGCGCGGGCCGTTCAAGGTGCAGGTGACGGGTCCCTGGACCCTGGCGGCCAGTGTCCTGCGCCCGCTCGGTGGACTGGTGCTGGCCGATCGCGGCGCCCGCCGCGACCTGGCCCAGTCGCTGGCCCAGGGCACCGCCGACCTGCTGGCCGAGCTGGCGGCGAGGCTGCCCCAGGCGGACCTGGTGCTGCAGGTCGACGAGCCGGCGCTGCCGTCGGTGCTGGCCGGCGCCGTGCCCACCGAGGGCGGCTACTTCCGGCACCGCAGCATCGATCGCCCGGAGGCGGCCGAGGCGCTCGGCCTGCTGGCCGTGATCACCCCCGGCTCGGTTCTGCACTGCTGCGCCGGCGGGCTGGAGCCGGTGCTGGTCGCTCAGGCCGGCTTCGGTGGCGTGTCGCTCGACCAGGCGACGGTCCTCGACTGGGACGGGGTCGCCGAGTTCGTCGACGGCGGCCGCACTCTGCACCTGGGGTGCCTGCCGACGACGTCCGAACGGTTGTGGAGCCCGGACGAGCTGGTCGACCGGGTGCTGCGGGTGCTGCGTCCGCTCGAACTGGCCGACCTTCCGGACCGGCTGGTGCTGACCCCGGCCTGCGGCCTGGCGGGCTTCTCGCCTCGCGGGGCGGCGGCCGCGCTGAACACCCTGGTCCGGGCTGCGCCCCTGGTGGACGAGGCCCTGCGGTCGTAGCGACCGCAGGGCCCGTCGGACTCGTCCAGCCGTCAGGGCCGGGTGCCCGGCTTCACCTCGACGGGTGCGACCCCGTCGCTGCCGTTGCCGCGCGGGAACAGCGAATCGATGTCGACGGTGCCGTGCAGGTGGGCGGTGAACTCGCCCCGGCCGGCGCCCTCGGCGACGTAGCTGAACCGCACCTCACGCACTTCGTTCGGCTCCAGGACGTCGTTGGCTCGGCCTCCACGCCCTGCAGGAAGAAGGCGAACAGCTCAGCATGGGTCGAGTCGGGCGGCATCGTCGCCGCGTCACGGTCACCCCGACGGGTAGTGGGTAAGGATGGGGCGAGGGCGCGGTGGTGCGGCGCCCGTTGACTCGAAATGACGGCCGTAGAAGGTGAGCCGGGTCGCCGACCGGCGCTCGGTGACCGGCATCCCGAAGAGCCGCTGAAGCGAGCCCGGCACCGGGCTGCGGCGTCCGCCGGCGTCCACCACCACGGCAGGCAGCGTTCCGTGCTCGGTGCGCAGTCCGCGCACACCCGTGGCGTCGGTAGCGGGCAACAGCCCGGTCACGCTTGTCGCTCGGCACAACTCCAGACCCGGCTGGTCAGCGGCCAGCCCGCCGAGAACCTGTTCGAGCAGCACACGGCTGATCGCCACGGTGTCGAACTGCTCGTCGCCCGGCTGCCGGCCGCCGGTGACGCGGTCGCCCTGGCAGTGCAGCAGGTTGAACGGCGAGGCGCCCGCTGCGCGCAGGGCGGGGATCAGGTCGGGCAGCGCGACTGCCATCTCGTGGTGCCACCGAGGCAGCACGACGTGCGGCAACCGGAACTGGCTGACCCCGGGCCGGGTGCCGGCCTCCTGCGGGTCCTCCGCCTCGCAGATCACCGCGCGGTGGCCGTCGCGGGCCAGCAGCAGGGCTGCGGTCAGCCCGGTCGGGCCGGCGCCGATCACGGCGATGTCGAGGGTTCGGTGGGTCATGGTGGGCCTCCTTGCGGCTGCCCGTACCGTCCCTCGGCCCGGTGCTCACTCTCCAGGCCGGTCGCTGCTCACTTTCTGCCCACTATCGGGTGTGAGGGCACCGATCTCCACGGCCCACAGCACGTCGCAGAGCCGCTCCACCGCCTGGGCGAGGTGCCGGCGGTAGGTACTGAACGGCAGATCGAGCAGGTCGGCCGCCCACCTCCTGCGAAGGGGCACCGTGCAGGTAGGTGCGCTCCAGCACCCGCCGACGCTCCGCCCCCTTGGGTTCGTCCGCGAGCCGCACGATGGTGCGGCTCAGCACGGCCGCCAGCTCGCCGGCGTCCAGACGCCGCACCAGCGCCGAGCCGAGCAACGGGGACTCCGCCAGCCGGTCGGGCCGACACAGATGGACGAGCGCAGCGCCACCGCCCGGTCGAACGCGTCCCGGCCCAGCGGCGCAGGCCGGAGCAGTCCCGCGGGCGGAGGACCGATCTCACCGGTCACTTCGCGCGTGGCCATCATGTCGTCGAAGGCCGGGACGTCCAGCCGACGCCGGTCCCAACCCCACCCGCCGCCCGGTCGTTCCGCTAGGTCCATGGTGAACATGTGCTCCATGCCGAGGTACTCGAAGTAGGGTCCATAGCGCTGCAGCGTCGGGCGTGACGATGAAGCTCCACGCCGAGGCGCGCAGCCGCCATTCGAGAACGCAGGCGGCACCGTTGGCCAGCAGCAGCGGATCCCGCCAGCCACCCGTGGCGGCACCGAACCGGGAGACGTCGATGCGTTCCCCCTGCCGCAACGGCCCGTGCCGCGCCACCAGGCTCCAGATGGTCGTGGCCACGGGATCCTCCAGGTCGTCGGGGGGGGTTCGGTCAGGTAGCCGTGTAGGACCAATGCCGCCGCGCCGCCCTCCACGCTGATCCGGTAGGGCCTGCTGCTCGGCAGGGTCAGCCAACGTCGGGCGATCCGGGCCTCGCGGGCGCCGTAGTCGCGCTCGATCAGCTTCAGCATCCAGCCGTGGTCGGAGGGTGTCGCCCGGACAGTAATGGCAGGGTCGCGGCGGGGACGCCCGCCGTCCGTGCGGTCAGTGGGCCTGCCCGGTGCAGCAGCAGCAGCTCGTTTGCGGCCCGCTCAGGGTGAGCTTCGCGAGGATCGTCGACGCGCTCCAGGAAGTAGCCACCGACCGCCCGGTGCAAGGCCATGTAGCCCTTGGGTGAGCGGTGCCGGAACTCGGCCTCGAAGAGCTCGCTGACCACGTCGTGCAGGTACAGCCCGCTGGGCCCGTCGCACGTAGGGACGGCCGGCCAGCCAGTCCCAGACCTCGTCGGCCCGGTCGCCGACGGTGCGCGCCAACAGGTCCTGGCTGGCCTGGGCCGCATGGGCGCAGGTGGCGAGCCCCAGCCGATGGGCGGGGCTGGGCACGTCGTCCATGATCCGGGCGCACAACCGGGCGACCACGTCGGGTGCATCGTCGAGCCCGGCCAGACGCGGGCGCCGGCGGCTCGCCTCCGCGAGCAGCGCCAGCACCAGCGGGTGGCCACCCGCCAGCCGGGTCAGGTGTTCGCGTCGGACGTCGGGGACGCCCAGCCGCTCCAGCAACTGGTCACTCTCGCGGTCGTCGAACGGGTCGAGCTCGTGGGTGGCGGACAGGGCCCGCCAGCCGGCGTCCAGCCACAGTCGTCGGACGGCGCCGTCCGCCCGGCCAGCACGGTCACGGTGCCGTCCGGAAGGTCAGGCAGAAAGGCGGTGCGGAACCACTCGTCCAGCGGAGCCAGCAACTCGTAGCCATCGATCAACAGCAGCCCGGGTGCGGTGGGGTCGGCCACCGAGCCGTACCACTCGCTGACGGCGCTGGGCGAACCCACCACGTCGCGCCCGTCCAGCCGGTGGACGGGGCGGGCCGCCGCTTGGCCGGCCCGATCCACGGCGTCCAGCAGCGTCGTCTTGCCGATGCCACCGGGGCCGTGCACCAGGTGGACCCATTGCGGAGCCGCACCCAACAGGAACGCCGTGATTGCGGCCAGCGGAGTGGTTCGGCCGACGAACGCCTTCGCCCTCAGCAGGTCGAGGCTGGGTGCAACGGGCAGCGCATCGTCACTCATGTCCGTGGGCACAGCGCGACAGGAGGGGAGCACAGGGGCGTGTGCATCAACCCACGCTAGGCCGTGGGATCACGCCTGTCGATGGTCGGCAGGTGGGCCGGCAGCAGGGGAGTGCTGCCCATGCGTGGACGCCGGTGCGCCGGCGCGGAACTTCTATAGTCGGACTCATGATCATCTGGCGCGGCTGGGGCGTTCTCGCCCTGCTCATCGTCGGTGCCTCGATGGGGCTGGGCATCCTCATCTCGCCCAATCCGGGGCTGCGCGGCATCTTCGCCGGACTGACCGTGATCGGCGGAGCGGTGGGCACCTGGTTCCTCGGCCAGCACCTGAACAAGACCAAGCCGGTGCAGGAGTTCGAGCAGTGGTACGCGCGGCGCAGCAACGAGGTGGGCGCGCTGGTGCGTGGCGGCGCCTACGACAACGTGCGCGACCCGCAGAACCCCAACCGCCCGGCCGACCCCAACGCCGTCGGCAACTACGTGCTGCAGCAGGAGGCCGCCCGGGTCCGCTCCGGCCTGACCAACCGGCACTCGCTGTTCTTCGTGCCGATGCAGTATTGGGCCTACCTGTTCGGTGCGATCGGCGTGGTCTTCATGGTCACCAACCCCTTCAGCTGAGCCTGCGGCCCGGACCACCCCGAGACCTGGCCCGTGTGTCGGACCAGCGCCGGCCCGCAAGCGCCGACCGCAACCACGCGGGCACTGTCGGTACCGGCAGCTAGTCTCACTGCCGTGACGATCGAGGACATCCGCGCCCGGCACGCCGAGCTGGCGCAGCAGATCGAGGAGCACCGGTTCCGTTACTACATCACCGATGCGCCGACGATCAGTGACGGCGACTTCGACGCCCTGATGCGCGAGTTGCAGGCCATCGAGGACGCCAACCCCGAGTTGCGGACCCCCGACTCGCCGACCCAGAAGGTGGGCGGCGCACCGTCGGCGACGTTCGCTCCGGTCACCCACCTGCAGCCGCTGATGAGCCTCGACAACGTGTTCAGCCGCGAGGAGTTCGAACGCTGGGCGGCCCGGGCGACCCGCGAGACCGAGGTGACGGCCTGGCTGTGCGAGCTGAAGATCGACGGGTTGGCGCTCGACCTGGTCTACCGGGACCGGCGGTTGGTCAGCGCCGCCACCCGCGGCGACGGCCGGGTGGGTGAGGACGTGACCGCCAACGTCCGCACCATCGCGGCGATCCCGGCGCGGCTGAGCGACGAGGCCCCCGATCTGGTCGAGGCCCGTGGCGAGGTGTTCATGCAGCCCGAGGACTTCGCGGCGCTCAACGAAGGACTGGTCGCCGCAGGCAAGGCGCCCTTCGCCAACCCTCGCAACTCCGCAGCCGGCTCGCTGCGACAGAAGGACCCGCGGGTCACCGCTTCACGTCACCTGCGGTTCCTGTGCCATGGTCTCGGTGAGGTGTCGGGGGTGTCGATCGACAGCCAGTCACACGGCTACGAGTTGCTGAAGGCCTGGGGCCTGCCGGTGTCCAGCCACTACCGGGTGGTCGCCACGCTCACCGAGGCGTGGGAGTTCATCGACGGCTACGCCGAGCACCGGCACGGCCTGGAACACGAGATGGACGGGGTGGTCATCAAGGTCGACGACCGGGTGCAGCAACAACGACTCGGCAACACCTCGCGGGCCCCGCGCTGGGCGATCGCGTTCAAGTACCCGCCAGAGGAGGTCACGACCAAGCTGCTCGACATCCGGGTGAACACCGGCCGCACCGGCCGGGTGACGCCGTACGGGGTGATGGAGCCGGTGTTCGTGTCGGGCTCGACGGTCGAGAACGCGACCCTGCACAACGCGTCGGAGGTGAAGCGCAAGGGCGTGCTGATCGGCGACTCGGTGGTGCTGCGCAAGGCCGGCGACGTCATCCCCGAGATCGTCGGCCCGGTGGTGGCGCTGCGCGACGGCACCGAGACCGAGTGGGTGATGCCCACCCACTGCCCCTCGTGCGGCACCGAACTCGCCCCCGAGAAAGAGGGCGACGCGGACCTGCGCTGCCCCAACACCCGTTCGTGTCCGGCGCAGTTGCGCGAACGGCTGTTCCACCTGGCCTCCCGGCAGGCCCTCGACATCGAGAACCTGGGCTGGCAGGCGGCCGATGCGCTGCTGTCGGCGGGGCTGCTGACCGACGAGGGTGACCTGTTCGACCTGACCGCCGACAAGCTGGTCACGGTCCCCATGTTCACCCGCGGTCCCCGCAAGGGCGAGGACGCCGACGGCCGTTATCTGAGCGCCAACGGTGAGAAGCTGCTGGCCAACCTCGACGAGGCCAAGCAGCGCCCCTTCGCCCGTTTCCTGGTGGCGCTGTCGATCAGGCACATCGGCAAGGGGGTGGCGCCGGACGTCGCCGCCGCCTTCCCCGGCATCGACAAGCTGCGTAACGCCTCCGAAGAGGAACTGGCTGCCGTCGAGGGCATCGGCCCCACGCTGGTGACCGCCATACGGGACTGGTTCACCGTCGACTGGCACAACGAGATCGTCCGCAAGTGGCGCTCGGCCGGCTGCCGGCTCGCCGACGAGGTGCCCGAGGCGTCAGGCGATCAACTGCCACAGACGCTGGCCGGGTTGACGGTGGTGGTGACCGGCTCGCTGCCCGGCTACACCCGCGACGGCGCCGCCGAGGCGATCACGTCAAGGGGCGGCAAGTCGTCGGGGTCGGTGTCGGGCAAGACCGACTTCGTGGTGGTCGGCGACAACGCCGGCAGCAAGTACGACAAGGCGGTGGCGTTGAAGCGTCCGATCCTGGACGCCGATGGCTTCGAGGTGCTGCTCGACCAGGGCCCCGAGGCGGCCGCGGAGGTCGCGAAGGAATCCTGACCGGGTCGCAGCTGGGCTGTCGATTCCGCCGCGGGCCGGGCGACACCATGATGACGGGAACCTCCCGTCGCAGCCGAGAGGAGTCACGATGAAGTATCTGGTGTTGTTGATCGGCGACGGCGAACTGCCGCCCTGGAACTCGCTCACCGAGGAGGAGCAGGCGGCCGGCATGAAGAAGTTCGAGGATTTCGACGCCGCGTGCGCCGCACGCGACGGAGTGGAGATCCTGTCCGGCGAGGCCCTGGCCGGGCCCTCCAGCGCAACCACGTTGCGCACCCGCGGCGGCACGCTGTCGGTGACCGAGGGACCGTATGCCGAGGTGATCGAGGGACTGGGCGGCTACTACCTGATCGAGACCCCCGACCTGGACACGTTGATCGAGCTGCTGCAGGTGCTGCCGGCCTACGACATGCAGTTGCAGCCGGCGGTCGACCCCTACGAGTGAGCGCCGGCGACGTCCTCGGCCGGGTTCACGCCGAGTCGTGGGGACGGCTGCTGGGCGGGTTGATCCGGTCCAGCCGTCGCCCCGACCTGGCCGAGGACGCCGTGGCGGAAGCCTTCGCCCACGCCGCCCGGCAATGGCCGGCCGAGGGCGTCCCGGCGAATCCGGCCGGGTGGCTGGCGACCGTCGCCCAGCGCCGGCTGCTCGATGCGTGGCGCGCCGAACAGCGCCGTGCCGCTCCGGAATTCAGGGCCGCGGTGGCCGCCCGGGCGCACCCACCGCCCCTCCCGCCACCCGGCGCCGAGGCCGACGAGCGGATTCCGCTGCTGTTCATGGCCACCCATCCGGCGTTGACCGAGGACGTCCGGCCCGCCCTGGCGCTGCGGTTCGTCCTGGGCGTCCCCACGCAGCGGATCGCCCGGCTGTTTCTGGTGCCGCTACCCACCATGGCGGCGCGGCTCACCCGGGCCAAGAAGCGGCTGGCCGATATCGGTGCGGCTTTCGGCGTGCCGGACCCGGCCCGGTGGCCGGAGCGTGCGGACGACGTGGCGCGGGCCGTCTATCTGGCCTTCACGGCCGGGTACGCACCGGGTGACGACGAGGTCGAGCGGGTGGCGGAGGCCGGCGACGCCGTCCGTCTCGCGGTGCTGGCCGCGGACCTGCTGCCGGACCATGAGGTGGTCCAGGCATTGGCGGCCCTGCTGGAGCTGCACCACGCCCGGCGGGCCGCGCGCGCCCGGCCGGACGGGTCGCTGGTGCTGCTCACCGACCAGGACCGGTCGCTGTGGGACGCCGCGGCCATCGCCCGGGGTCTGCATCGGCTCACCGGCCTGACGCCTACTGACGGGTACGCGGAGCAGTTGCGGCTGCAGGCCCTGATCGCCGGTTTCCACGCGACGGCCGCCACGGTGTCCGACACCGACTGGGTGGGCATCGCCCGGGCCTACCGGCGGCTCGAGCAGCTCACCGGCTCACCGATCGTGCGGCTGAACCGGGCCGTCGCAGTCGGCGAGGCCTACGGCGCCCCGGCGGGGCTGACGCTGCTGCGGGCGGCGGGGGAGCGGCTGCCCGGGCACCATCGGGTCGCGCTGGTGCGCGCCGAGCTGCTGGCCCGCGACGGGCGTGAGGCGGAGGCTGCCGAGGCCTTCCGGGCCGCGTTGTCGCTGATGCCCGACGGCGCCGAGCGGCGGCACGTCGAGGGCCGGCTGCGTGCCCTTCGCCCCGGCGTCTGACGGCGCCGGGCCGGAACATCCTGGGGCAACCGGGTCCGCCGCCTCTGCCTCCCGGGACGCGGCGACTGTGACGGTGGCCTCATCGTCCACGTTCAGGAGGTTCCGATGGCCACCCCGTCGCCCACCACAACCGCAGCTCGCGCCGTCTCCCGCTCAGGCACGGCCCGGTTCCGCCCGGCCCCGCTGCTGCTGATCACCTCGCCCGCCGGCCGCACCCAGGCGGTCATTCTCGCCGGCGAGGCAGGTTTCCCGTAGCCCTGCGGGCGGGGGTGTGAGCGCGTGCTGGCTAGACTGGCCGGCGTGGAGGGCCTGAACAGCAAGCTGAACCTGAACGCCGGGGCGCCGCCCCGGGTGTGGCCGAAGCTCGGCGAGTGGGGTCCCGCCGAGGTGCCCTCGACCAGGCAGAAGAAGCGGATGCGTTGGTGGGTGGCGCTGGGTTTCGTCGGCGCCGCGGTGGTGGTGTTCCTCTACGGCTGGTACATCTTCACGATGATGCAGGCCGCTGCCTGAGCGAGCCTCCCGGTGGCTGTGCCGGGTGACCGACGGCGGCTGTGCCGGCATCCCTCACAGCGCCGACACAGCCGCATCACCGATGGCCCCCCGACCCGTCGGTCGACGTGCGGACGTCGCGCGTTTCGCGGGACAGTTGCGCGCATTCGACGGCCGCAGTCGGCGTCCAGCAGCAAAGGCGCCGGACGACCTGCTGAACTTTAGCATACCTAAGTAAGAGCGTTCGCCGTGCTCAGCCGGCGGTTCCGGTCAGCCGCTGAGTGAGGTGAGGTGGCGCAACCGAGCCAGTTCGGACTTGATGAACGCCGGCCCGCCCTTGCGGGCCAGGAGCAGCGCGGTGCCGTCGCGGAACGGCGCTGCCGCCACCAGCATCTCGGGCCAGCCGGGCAGCCACTCGTCGGCGAGTTCGATGCTGCGGGCCGTGTCGAGTCGGCCCAGCGCCGCCACCGGCAGCGTCTCGGCGTCCGGGGCCATGGGGGTGCGGGCGACGACCCGGCCGTCGGCCCGATCGACCTGGGCGGCCCAGTGGACCCGGAAGACCGTCGGGGCGGCCTGGGTCAGGATCGTGGCGGATTCCTGCGGGTTCTCGGTCATCTTGTCGAGGACGGCGACGTCCGCCTGGAGTCCCCAACCCTCCGGATAGTGCGAGAACCACAGCACGGTGACGCCGGCGATGCTGGTGCAACTGGTGATCAGAGCATCGGGCAGGGTGCCCAGCGGCACCTCGACCATGAAGTCGTCGACGGCGAAGCCCTCGTATTTCTCGACGATCTCGACCGCCTGGATGTCGGCGCCGACGGTGCCCATGGCGGTGGCCACGGCTCCCAGCGATCCTGGTCGGTCGGGCAGGGCCACGCGCAGCAGGAACATCGCCCCAGTGTCCCGCACATTTGTTACAGCCGTTCGCGTTCCGGTGCGGAGGCGTCCGAGCGGCGGGCGGTGAGCCGGGCGGCGCCGCACCACTAGCATGGTGGGCCGGACGAGAGCGAGGAGCAACGGTGGCCCTGACCACAGCCGAGGTGGCGCGCCTTGCGGCGTTGGCCCGGATCGAGTTGTCCGAGGACGAACTGGCCCGGCTGGCGCCGCAGCTGGAGGTGATCCTCGAATCGGTCGCGCAGGTCACCGAAGTGGCCGGCGACGACGTCGCGCCGATGTCCCATCCGCTGCCGCTGACCAACGTGTTCCGCGCCGACGAGGTACGCCCGTCGTTGGCCGCCGAGCAGGTCCTGGCCGCGGCCCCGGCCGTCGAGGACGAACGCTTCCGGGTGCCACGGATCCTGGGGGAGGGGCAGTGAGCGCGCTGCTGCAGTCTTCCGCCGCCGAACTGGGCCGGGCGATGGCGTCGGGCCAGGTCAGTTCCCGCGAGGTCACGCAGGCCCATCTGGACCGCATCCATGCGGTGGACGGCGACGTCCGCGCATTCCTGCACGTGGACGCCGAGCGCGCGCTGGCCGCCGCCGACGCGGTGGACGCCCGGCGCGCCGCCGGCGCCGAGCTGGGCCCGCTGGCCGGAGTCCCGATCGCGATCAAGGACATCTTCTGCATGACGGGCGCACCGACGACCGTCGGCTCGCGCATTCTCGAGGGCTGGCAGCCGCCCTACAACGCCACCGTCACCCAGCGCGTCCTGGACGCCGGGCTGGTGGTGCTCGGCAAGACCAACCTCGACGAGTTCGCGATGGGCTCCTCGACCGAGAACTCCGGCTACTTCACCACGCACAACCCGTGGGACCGGGACCGCATCCCAGGGGGTTCCGGTGGCGGTTCCGCCGCCGCCCTGGCAGCCTTCGAGGCCCCCCTCGCCCTGGGCACCGACACCGGCGGGTCGATCCGGCAGCCGGCGTCCGTCACCGGAACGGTAGGGGTCAAGCCCACCTACGGCGGCACCTCGCGCTACGGCGTGGTCGCGATGGCGTCCAGCCTCGACCAGCCCGGACCGTGCGGCCGCACGGTGCTGGACACCGCACTGCTGCACCAGGTGATCGCCGGTTGGGACCCGATGGACTCCACCTCCATCAACGCGCCGGTCCCGGACGTGGTGGGCGCCGCCCGCCGCGCGGACGTCTCCGGGCTGCGGCTGGGGGTCGTCCGGGAGCTCGGCGGCGAGGGCTACGAGCCCGGGGTCGAGCAGCGCTTCCGCGAAGCCGTGGACGCCCTGGCCGCGGCCGGTGCCGAGATCGTTGAGGTGTCCTGCCCCAACTTCCGCTACGCCCTGGGCGCCTACTACCTGATCATGCCCAGCGAGGTGAGTTCGAACCTGGCCCGCTTCGACGCGATGCGGTACGGCCTGCGCGTCGGCGACGACGGCAGCCACAGCGCCGAGGAGGTGATGGCGTTGACCCGTGGCGCCGGCTTCGGCGCCGAGGTGAAGCGGCGCATCATCATCGGCACCTACGCCCTGAGTTCGGGCTACTACGACGCCTACTACGGTTCGGCGCAGAAGGCGCGCACGCTGATCGCCGGCGATTTCGAGGCGGCCTTCGAGACCTGCGACGCGTTGCTGTCGCCGTCGACGCCGACCACCGCGTTCCGGATCGGCGAGCGAACCGACGATCCGCTGGCCATGTACGCCGCCGACCTGTGCACGATCCCGTCCAACATGGCGGGCAACGCGGCAGGGTCGTTCCCGTGCGGGCTGGCCGACGGGCTGCCGGTCGGGCTGCAGGTGATGGCGCCGGTGCTGGCCGACGACCGGGTGTACGCCGTCGGTGCCGCGCTGGAGCGTGAGCTCGCAGCGCGTTGGGGCGGGGTGCTCACCGACCGGCTGTGGGCGCGGCAGAACGGGGGAGAGCAGTGAGCCTGAAGCCCTACGAGGAGGTGCTGGAGGCCTACGACCCGGCGCTGGGTCTTGAGGTGCACGTGGAGCTGAACACGGCGTCCAAGATGTTCTGCGGTTGCTCGACCGAGTTCGGCGCGGCCCCCAACACCCACACCTGCCCGGTGTGCCTGGGCCTGCCCGGGGCGCTGCCCGTGGTGAACGCCAAGGCGGTCGAGTCGGTGATCCGGATCGGCCTGGCCCTGAACTGCTCGATCGCCACCTGGTGCAGGTTCGCGC
This sequence comes from Micropruina sonneratiae, assembly GCF_025972045.1. GTDB lineage: Bacteria > Actinomycetota > Actinomycetes > Propionibacteriales > Propionibacteriaceae > Micropruina > Micropruina sonneratiae. The sequence continues at coordinate 206,934 of NZ_JAPDHX010000002.1, forward strand.
GCAAGAACTACTTCTACCCCGATATGCCGAAGAACTTCCAGACCTCGCAGTACGACGAGCCGATCTGCTTCGACGGTTGGACCGAGGTCGAGGTGGACGGGGTCACGTACCGGGTCGAGATCGAGCGCGTTCACATGGAGGAGGACGCCGGCAAGCTCACGCATATCGGCGGCTCGACCGGCCGCATCCAGGGCGCGGACCACTCGCTGCTGGACTACAACCGGGCGGGCGTGCCGCTGATGGAGATCGTCACCAAACCCGTGTTGGGCACCGGTGCGGCGGCGCCGAAGGTGGCGCGCGCCTACATGACCCAACTGCGGGAACTGCTGCGTGCCCTGGGCGTCTCCGACGTGCGGATGGAGCAGGGCTCGCTGCGCTGCGACGCCAACGTGTCGCTGGCTCCGAAGGGTTCCGACGTGCTGGGCACCCGTACCGAGACCAAGAACGTGAACTCGCTGCGCTCGGTCGAGCGGGCGTTGACGTACGAGATTCAGCGTCAGGGGGAGGTGCTCGCCGCGGGCGGTCGGGTGCTGCAGGAGACCCGGCACTGGCACGAGGACGCCGGGCACACCTCGCCGGGGCGGTCCAAGGAGCAGGCCGAGGACTATCGCTACTTCCCCGAGCCGGACCTCGTGCCGATCGCGCCTGCGGCTGAATGGGTGGAGGAGCTGCGAGGCACGCTGCCCGAACCGCCGGCGCAGCGCCGCCGCCGGCTGGTCGCCGAGTGGGGCTTCACCGAGCTGGAGCTGCGCGACGTGATCGGGAGCGGCTCGCTGGACCTGATCGCCGACACCGTGGACGCCGGCGCGTCCCCGGCGGCGGCACGGAAGTGGTGGTCGGGCGACCTGGCCCGGCGCGCCAACGCCGCCGGCGTCGAACTCGAGGAGATCGGCATCACACCCGCCCAAGTGGCCGAACTCCAGAGCCTCATCGAAGATGGCACCATCAACGACAAGCTGGCCCGCCAGGTGATCGATGGGGTGCTGGCCGGCGAGGGATCGCCGGCAGAGGTGGTCGAGGCGCGCGGTCTCGCGGTGGTGTCCGACGACGGCGCCCTGGCCGAAGCGGTCGACGCGGCGATCGCCGCCAACCCCGAGGTCGCGGACCGCATCCGCGGCGGCAAGGTGCAGGCCGCCGGTGCCCTGATCGGCCAGGTGATGAAGGCGATGCGCGGCCAGGCGGACGCCGCCCGGGTGCGTGAGCTGATCATGGAACGGCTCGGCTGAGACCCTCGACGCAGCCTTTGGGACGCCCGTCGTCCCTCGCGAGGGTTGGGAGATCCCGGGGCAAGCCCGGGATGACGCACTTCCCGTCATCCCGGCGGCCGCCGGGATCTGCCTCGCGTCTGCTTTCGCTCCTCGTCGGCGCTACCAGTCTGGCTGGCACTGACGGCGGTACGAGGTGCGGTGGCTGCTGCGTCCGTTGACCCAGTAGCTGGCGTGTGCCCAGGCGGAGACCTCCTCGATCGAGTGCGGTGAGGCACGCACCGCGCGCATCGCCCGACGCTCGATCAGTTCGTCGACGAGTCGGCGCTCGCGCAGCAGCGGCTCGAGGTCGGTCAGCACGTCATGTTCCTCGGCGCCGCACGAGGCCATCAGGGCGTAGGCGATGGTGACGAGCTGGTCGTCGGAGAGTCCGTCGAGCCCGGTACGGATCACCTCCTGATGGACGATCGGGGCCGGGGGAGGGGTGAGCAGCATCTCGGCCGCCCAGTCGTAGGCGGGATCGGCCAGAGCGTCGCGCAGCGCGGGCAGCACCCGGTCGGCGAGACACTCACGCTGTGCCAGCGGCAGGAGCCGCCCTAGCCGGGTGGCCACGGTGTTCAGCGGCCGGCCACGGTCACACGATCCCGTTGCCGGCCGACGGACGCGGTGAGGCGCGAACCCCGAGGGATGTCGGCGCGCTCGTCGGCGTCCGGGTCGAGGATCGTCGAGCGGGCCGGGCCATGCCGGTAAGACGCTGGCCGGTGTGATCGGCGACGCCCCCGTTCAGATCACCCGGGCGTGCAGCACCCCGTCGATGCCCTTGATCCGGTCGAGCACCTCGGTCGGGACCGTCCCCTCGACGTCGACCAGGGTGTAGGCCAGCTCGCCGCGCGACTTGTTCAGCAGGTCGGAGATGTTCAGCCCGGCCTCGGCCAGCATGGTCGAGATCTGGCCGACCATGTTCGGCACGTTGCTGTTGCTGATCGCGAGCCGCTGGGTGCCCTCGGCGCGGGGCAGCCGGGCATCGGGGAAGTTCACCGAGTTCTGGATGGTGCCGTCCTCGAGGTACCAGCGCAGCTCGTCGGCGGCCATCCGGGCGCAGTTCTCCTCGGCCTCGTTGGTGGAGGCCCCGAGGTGCGGCAGGGTCACCACGCGCGGCCGCTTGTTCAGCGTGGGGGTCGGGAAGTCGCACACGTAGCCGCGCAGCTGGTTGTTCTCCAAGGCGGCCAGCAGGCTCGGTTCGTCGACGATCGGGCCGCGGGCGAAGTTGAGCAGCACCGCCGACGACTTCATGGCGGCGAACTCCTTCGCGCCGATCAGCCCCTTGGTGGCTGCGATCAGCGGGACATGCAGGGTGATGATGTCGGAGCGCTTCAGCACCTCGTCGATGGAGGTGACGTGCTCGACCTGAGAGGACAGCGCCCAGGCGTGCTGCACGGTGATGCCGGGGTCGTATCCCAGCACGTTCATGCCCAGCGAGATCGCCACGTTGGCCACCTCGACGCCGATCGCGCCCAGGCCGATCACGCCAAGGGTCCGGCCCGGCAGCTCGAAGCCGACGTAGTTCTTCTTGCCCGCCTCGACCAGCTTGTCCATGGTGGCGTGGTCGCCGTCGAGCCGGTGGGCGAAGGCGGCGGCATCCACGATGTTGCGGGCGGCCAGGAACAGCCCGGCCACCACCAGCTCCTTCACCGCGTTGGCGTTGGCGCCAGGGGTGTTGAAGACCGGGATGCCGCGCTGGGAGAACTCCGGGATCGGGATGTTGTTGGTGCCGGCCCCGGCGCGGGCCACGGCCAGCACCGACGGCTCGATCGGCTGGTTGTGCAGGCTGGCCGAACGCACGAGCAGGGCGTCCGGGGCGGAGACGTCGTGGCCGACGGTGTACTTGTCGGCGGGCAGCCGGGAGAGCCCGACCTGGCTGATGGCGTTCAGGGTGCGGATGCGAAAGGGCATGGTCGTCTCAGCGTCAGCCGTGGCTGCGCTCGAACTCCTTCATGAAGTCGATCAGGGCATGGACGCCCTCCAGGGGCATCGCGTTGTAGATGCTAGCCCGCATGCCGCCGACGCTGCGGTGGCCCCCCAGGTTCGTGAGACCGGCCGCGGCCGCCTCGGCCACGAACGTCTTGTCCAGCTCGGGCCTGGCGATCAGGAACGGCACGTTCATCCACGAGCGGCTGTCGGGCTGGACGGGATTGGAGTAGAAGTCCGAGGAGTCGATGAAGCCGTACAGGGCGTCCGCCTTGGCCTTGTTGCGCTCGCCCATGGCTGCGAGACCGCCCTGGTCCTTGACCCACTGGTAGACCAGCCCCAGCAGGTACCAGCCGAACGTCGGCGGCGTGTTCAGCATCGAGTCGGCGGCGGCCATCTGGGCGTAGTCCCAGGGCGAGGGAGTGATGGCCCGGGCCCGGCCGAGCAGGTCGTCGCGCACGATCACGACACACATGCCGGACGGCCCCATGTTCTTCTGTGCGCCGGCGAAGATCACGCCGAACTTCGACACGTCGATCGGTCGGCTCAGGATGGTCGAGCTGAGGTCGGCGACCAGCGGGACGTCACCGGCGTCCGGGACGTAGCCGAACTCGACGCCCCGGATGGTCTCGTTGGGGGTGTAGTGCAGGTAGGCGGCGTTGGGGTTCACCTGGTAGCTGCCCGGCGCGGGCACCCTGGTGTAGTTACCGGGCTTCTCGTCGACGAGCGCCACCGGGTTCACGTACTTGGCGGCCTCCTTGATGCCCTTGGCCGACCAGTCGCCGGTGAGCAGGAAGTCGACCTCGTCGCCCTCGGCGGACAGGTTCATCGGCACCCCGGCGAACTGCCCGAAGGCGCCGCCCTGAAGGAACAGCACCTTGTAGTTGTCGGGGATCGCCATGATCTCGCGCAGCGTCGCCTCGGCCTGCGCCGCGCACGCGACGAACTCCTTGCTGCGGTGCGACACCTCCATCACCGACATGCCGGAGCCGTTCCAGTCGAGCAGTTCGGCCTGCGCCTGGGCGAGGACGGGCTCGGGGAGCATGGCGGGGCCGGCGGAGAAGTTGTAGACGCGCATGCCCCGATTCTTCCAGCGAACGGGCACTGCTTGTGTCAGAGGCGGATTTTCGGGCACTCCGCTGAGCCGGCCGGCCACCGGACTGGAACGCGGGGACGGTTCTCGCGGACGGGGAGCGGACCGGAAGAACCGTCTCCGTGGACCGCGGGGGCCGCTGGCAGACTGGGTAGATGCCGACCCGCTGGACGCCCCTGCTCGGGATCGCCTTGGCCGTCGCGGTAGTGGCGCACCTGTGGGGCCTGTACAGCCCGGTCGATGAGGGCGCGGGGACCCTGTTTCCGTTCTCCGACAAGGTCTTCCATGCGCTCGGGTTCGCGGTGCCGGCGTCCCTCGCCGTGCTCCTGGTGCGGCACTGGTGGCCGATCGTGGCGTTCGCGGCGAACGCGGTGTTGAGTGAGGTCGTCCAGCACTACCTGCTGCCGCACCGGCAGGGTGACGTGCTCGACGTGGCCGCCGACCTGGCCGGTCTGCTTGTGGCGGTGGCGCTCTGGTGGCGGCTTCAGCGAACGGCGGCGACGGCGTCCGGCAGCCCGACGAGCTCGACGTCGGCGTCCGCGGACCGGCCGAAGGCGTAGAGCAGCAGCTCGGACGGACGGCCGATCACGGTGACGATCCGGTCACCCTTGGTGGCACGGACGACGTGGTCGGGCCGATCCGCCCACTCCAGCACCAGTCCGACCGGCGCGGTGCGCAGCATCAGCGGGGCGGCCTTGGCGACCTTGCCCCAGGCCCATCCTTCGAAGTCGGCGTCGCGGGCCGGCTCGGGCAGGTCGTTGGCGCGCCGCACGTCCATGCCGTGGATGAGGTACTCGACATTGTTGCCGGCCTCGTCGGCGCCCGGCAGGCCGAACGGTGACCACCGCGGCGGCCCGGCCCGCAGCAGGTCGACCAGCTCGACGAACTGGAGCTGCCGTTGCAGCTGCTCCATGCGCACCTTCGTCCTGGCCTCGAGCGCGGGGATGAAGAAACCCAGGGCGCTGATCGGTTCGTTCTCGCGCAACCACAGGTGGGCGGCCAGATCGTGGGCGGTCCACCCTTCACACAGCGTCGGCGCACCGGGGCCGACCTCGAGCAGGGAGTCGCAGGTGAATGCTCGTTCGGTCTGGGCGCGGCGCATGGGGCCAGGGTAGCCCTGCAAGAATGACCGGGTGAGTCTCGACCCCGCCATCGCCGCCCGGCTCAAGCGCAACCCCGACGCGCTGGTGCCGGCGATCGTCCAGGACGCCACCTCGCGTGAGGTGCTGATGATGGCGTGGATGGACGACGAGGCGCTGGCCCGCACCCTGGCCACCAGGCGCGGCACCTACTGGTCGCGCAGCCGCCGCGAGTACTGGGTCAAGGGGGAGACGTCAGGCAACACCCAGCACGTCCGCGAGGTGCGGCTCGACTGCGACGGCGACACGCTGCTGGTGCTGGTCGATCAGCGCGGCCCGGCCTGCCACACCGGCGCCCGGACCTGCTTCGTGGCCGACACCCTGCTGGCCGATGACGCCGCCCCCGGCCCCGACGTGCGGAGGCAGCGCTGATGGCCGAGTTGCCGATCACTCCCAGCCTGGAGGAGTTCCTCACCCGCGCCGATCACCGGGTGATCTCGGTGTACACCCGGCTGGTCGCCGACGACCTGACCGCGGTGGGTCTTTACCACCGGTTGTGCGGCGAACGCGAGAACACGTTCCTGCTCGAGTCGGCCGACAACGGCATGTGGTCGCGCTGGTCGTTCGTCGGGGTGAACGCGGTCGCGACGCTCGTGGAGTCCGGCGGTGAGGCCGTCTGGCACGGACGCCCGCTCGCCGGCCTGCCCACCGGCGGGGATCCGCTGCGGGTGCTGGCCGAGACCCTCGACCTGCTGCACACCCCCACCGACGACACCCTGCCGCCGCTGACCTCCGGCATGGTGGGTTACCTGGCCTACGACGTCGTGCGTCGGTTGGAGAAGCTGCCCGATTCCAACCCCGACGACCTGGGGCTGCCCGAGCTGGTGATGATGATGGTCAGCGACATGGCCGTTCTCGACCACCACAGCGGTGAGGTCTGGCTGGTCGCGAACGCGTTCAACTTCGACGACACCGCCGAACGGGCGGACGCCGCCTGGGCCGACGCCCGCGACCGCGTCCTGGCGATGGCGGCCACGCTGGCGGTGCCTGCCGCCCCCGCGCTGGCCGTGGCGGACGCCGGGCTGGCGGATCCACCGCTGACCCGCCAGCGCACCCCCGAGGAGTACGAGGCGGCGGTGCGGGCCGCCGTGGAGGAGATCAAGGCCGGCGAGGCGTTCCAGATCGTTCCCTCCCAGCGCTTCGACCTGGCCACCGACGCCGATCCGCTCGACGTGTACCGCATCCTGCGCCGCACCAACCCCAGCCCCTACCTGTACCTGCTGCGGCTGCCCGGGCTGGCGGTGGTCGGCTCCAGCCCCGAGGCCCTGGTCACGGTGCAGAACGGGCGCGCCGAGACCCACCCGATCGCCGGGTCGCGGCCGCGCGGCCGCACGGCCGCGGAGGACGCCGCCCTCGAGGCCGAACTGCTCGCCGACCCCAAGGAGCGCGCCGAGCACCTGATGCTGGTCGACCTGGGTCGCAACGACCTGGGCCGGGTCTGCGCGCCGGGCACCGTCGAGGTGGTGGAGTTCATGAAGGTGCGCCGCTACAGCCACATCATGCATCTGGAGGCTGCGGTGATCGGCGAGCTGGCGCCGGGCCGCACCGCGCTGGACGTGACCCTCTCGTGCTTCCCGGCCGGCACCTTGTCGGGGGCGCCCAAGGTGCGGGCGATGGAGATCATCGACGAGTTGGAGGTCTCCCGCCGCGGCCTGTATGGCGGCGGGGTCGGCTACTTCGACTTCGCCGGCGACTCCGACGTGGCGATCGCCATCCGCACCGCGGTGATCGCCGACGGCGTCGCCCACGTCCAGGCGGGGGCGGGCATCGTGGCCGACTCGGTGCCGCACAACGAGGAACTCGAGGTGCGCAGCAAGGCGGCGGCGGTGATCCGGGCCATCGAGGGTGCGCACCGGCTGCGCCGTCTCGATCGGGACTGATCGATGCGGACGACCGCCACCCTGCTGCTGTGGCTCGGCTGCGGCGCCGCCCTGCTGGCCGCGACCCAGCCCTGGTGGAACGCGGGGGGGCGCACGGCTGTGACAGGAGCCCAGGCGTCCGGCGGGGTGCTGGCCCTGGTGCTGGCCGCGGCGGCGGGGGCGTTCCTGGCGTTGTTCCTGCCCCGGATCGGACGCCGCATCGTCCTGGGCCTGGTGGCGGCGCTGGCCGCCGGCGGCGTCCCGGCCGCGTACGCCGCCTCGCCGGCCACCGTGCCTGTCGCCGGCGCCGGCGACTCCTTCGTCGCAACGGCATGGCCGTGGGTCTACACGGTCGCCGTGGTCCTGACCGCGTTGGGGGCAGTAGGGTCGGCGATCCTGCCGCCACCGCAACGGCGGCCCCCGAAGGCCACCCCCGACCCCGCCCTGGACGCCTGGAAGGCACTGGACGCCGGCGACGACCCGACGCAGGATCCGACCGACGACCGCGGGCGTGGCCCTGCTGGCGATGCGTCGGCGGAGCGGCAAGAATAGGCACTCAGCCGCCGCCGAGCGTGTTCGGCGCCCAGCAGACTTCGAGGAGCGCACCATGGCGACCAGTCACAAGCACTACCACCACGGCCGGACCCCTGCGGCCTGGGCCGGCAGCGTGATCGCCGCGGTCGGCTTCCTGCTCGGCACCGTCGCCTTCCTGATGGGCCCCAACTGGCTGCTGTTCTGGATCGCGCTCGCGATCGTCCTGATCGCCCCCGTCGTGGGTGGCGTGATGAGCCGGATGGGCCTGGGGCAGGGCGCCTGAGCATGGGAGTGCTCGACGCGATCGTCGCCGGAGTCCGCGAGGATCTCGAGGATCGGCGTGCGCGCTGCAGCCTGGACGAACTGGCGGCCCGGGTCGCGACCATGCCCCCGACCCGCGACCCGATGCCCGCCTTCCGGGCACCGCAGCTCGCCGTCATCGCCGAGGTCAAGCGGTCGAGTCCGAGCAAGGGTGCGCTGGCCGAGATCCCTGACCCCGCGGCGCTGGCCGCCCGCTACGCCGCTGGTGGGGCGTCCGCGATCTCGGTGCTCACCGAGCGGCGGCGCTTCGGCGGCTCGCTCGCCGATCTCGAGGCGGTGCGGGCCCGGGTCGAGGTGCCGGTGCTGCGCAAGGACTTCGTCGTCACCGACTACCAGTTGTGGGAGGCACGTGCCGCCGGGGCAGACCTGGCCCTGCTGATCGTCGCGTCGCTGACCGACCGCCAGCTCGCCGACCTGTTCGACCTGGCCGGACGCCTGGGGCTGACCGCCCTGGTCGAGGCGCACACCGCCGACGAAGTGCGCCGGGCACTCGCCGTGGGGGCGTCACTGATCGGGGTCAACAACCGCAACCTGCAGACCCTCGAGGTCGACCTGGCCCAGTTCGAGACGATGGCCGGGCTGATCCCGGCCGATGTCGTCAAGGTGGCCGAGTCGGGCATCGTCACCCGCGACGACGTCCGCCGGGTCGCCCAAGCCGGCGCCGACGTGATCCTGGTCGGCGAGGCGCTGGTTCGGCACGGCGACCCGACCACCGCCATCGCCGAGTTCATCGCCGCCGGCGGCTGAGGCGCTCCGATGGGCCACGGCAACGCCACGGCGCGGGCCATCCAGCTGCGTGAGGGGGACCGGATCGACGACGCCGCCCTGGTCGCGCTGTTCCGGGCCGTCATCGCCAACAACCGCGCCGGCGGTTGGCGTGTCGTCCAGCCGACGCAGTAGGGGGTCGCACCCCGGCGACCGAAGGGTGGTGGTCACGATGGCGGAGGCGTCCGGATGCTCCGGGCCGACGCTGTACCTGATCGAGCGCGGCGGGCCGGGGCGCCTGGCCACGATGGCCGCACCACGGGGCGGCGACGACCTGGCGGCCGACCTGGCCGCCCTGCGCGAGGCCGGCGTCGACACCCTGGTCAGCGTGCTCGGCCGGCTGGACGAACACGTGCTGCGCCTGCGACACGAACGCGCCGAGGCGTCCAGGGCCGGGCTGCGCTTCCGGCGGCTGCCGACCGGCGACTTCGGTACCCCCGACACCGACACCGCCCTCGGCGTGGCCCGAGAACTGCGCGCCGACCTGCTGGCCGGACGCACGGTCGCCATCCACTGCCGGGCCGGGATCGGCCGCTCGTCGGTGCTGGCGGCGACCGTGCTGCGACTCGAAGGCGTCCGGCCCGACGAGGCGTGGGCCCTGATCGGCCGCGCCCGCGGCGTCCGGGTGCCCGAGACGCGGGCCCAGCGCGACTTCGTCGACGGGCTCGACAGCGCGCTGTGAACCCGCTCCGGGGTACCGGCACCGAGTGCGTAGAGTGGGGCGGTCACCACCCACCGAACCGAGGATCGATCGTGTCATTACCCGATGCCGCGGGGCATTACGACATCTTCGGGGGCAAGTACGTCCCCGAGGCCCTGTACGCCGCACTGACCCAGTTGGAGGCCGAGTTCGACAAGGCGATGGGCGATGCGGAGTTCTGGCGCGAGCTCGACGACCTGCGGCGCAACTACTCGGGGCGTCCCACCCCGCTGACCGAGGCGAAGCGCTTCGCGCAGCACTGCGGCAACGCGATCGTGCTGCTCAAGCGCGAGGATCTCAACCACACCGGTTCGCACAAGATCAACAACGTGCTGGGCCAGGCGCTGCTCACCAAGCGGATGGGCAAGACCCGGGTGATCGCCGAGACCGGAGCGGGCCAGCACGGCGTGGCCACGGCGACCGCCGCCGCCCTGCTCGGCCTGGAGTGCCGGGTGTACATGGGCAAGGTCGACACCGACCGGCAGGCGCTCAACGTCGCCCGCATGCAGCTGCTCGGGGCCGAGGTGATCGCCGTCGAATCCGGCAGCCAGACGCTCAAGGACGCGATGAACGACGCGATGCGCGACTGGGTGGCCAGCGTCGACGACACGCACTACCTGATCGGTACCGTGGCCGGCCCGCACCCGTTCCCGAAGATGGTCCGCGAGTTCCAGAGGGTCATCTCGACCGAGGCCAAGGCGCAGGTGCAGGAGCGGTTCGGCCGGCTGCCGGACGCCGTCACCGCCTGCGTCGGCGGCGGCTCGAACGCGATGGGCATGTTCGCCGACTTCCTCGACGACCCGTCGGTCGCCCTGTACGGATTCGAGGCGGGCGGCGACGGCGTGGAGACGGGTCGGCACGCGTCGGCGATCTTCGGCGGCTCGGTCGGCGTGCTGCACGGCATGCGCACCTACATCCTCCAGGACGCCGACGGCCAGACCCTGGAGTCGCACTCGATCTCGGCCGGCCTGGACTATCCCGGGGTGGGGCCCGAGCACTCCTGGCTGGCCGCCACCGGGCGCGCCCACTACGAGCCGGTCACCGACGCCGAGGCGATGGAGGCCTTCGGCCTGCTCACCCGCACCGAGGGGATCATGCCCGCCATCGAGTCCGCCCATGCGGCGGCCGGGGCGATCCGGCTCGGCAAGCGACTGGCGCAGGACGACCCGGACGCCCGGCCGATCATCGTGATCTGCCTGTCGGGCCGCGGCGACAAGGACGTCGACACCGCCATCAGATGGTTCGGCATCGACGGCTCCGTGGACGACACCGTGGGTGGCGAGCAGTGAACGAGGGCATCTCCGGAAAGGTCCTGCACCGGGCCGCCGACGAGGGGCGCAAGGCGCTGGTCGCCTACTACCCGGTCGGCTTCCCGACCGTGCCCGGCTCGCTGGACGTGCTGCGTACCCTGTGCGGCGAGGGCGATGCGCCGGGAGCGGACCTGATCGAGATCGGCCTGCCGTACTCCGACCCAGTGATGGACGGGGTGGTGATCCAGCGCGCCGGCACCCGGGCGCTGGAGCGCGGCGTCCGGACCAGGGACGTGTTCACCGCCGTGGAGGCGGTCGCCGCCACCGGGACCGTTCCGGTGGTGATGACCTACTGGAACCTGGTCGACCGGTACGGAGTGGAAGCCTTCGCCCGTGATCTCGCCGCCGCCGGGGGAGCGGGCCTGATCACCCCCGACCTGGTGCCGGACGAGGCGTCGGACTGGTTCGCGGCGTCCGACGCGCACGGTCTGGACCGGATCTTCCTGGTCTCGCCCTCGTCGTCGGACGAACGGATCGAACAGACCGCGGCCGCCTGCCGGGGCTGGCTGTACGCCACCGCGGTGATGGGCGTCACGGGTACCCGCAGCGCCGCATCCTCGGCCGCGCCCGAGTTGCTGCGACGCATCCGGTCGCTCGCCCCGGACACCCTGGTGGGCGTCGGGCTGGGAATCTCCAACGGCGACCAGGCGGCACAGGTGGCGCAGTACGCCGACGCCGCCATCGTCGGCTCGGCGTTCGTCAAGGCGATGCTGGCCGCAGACGACGCCGGCACGCCGGGCGATCGAGGTGGGGTCGCCGCCGTGCTGGACGACCTGGTCGAGGGCGTCCGGCGATGAACGGACGCCGGTGACCCAGGCGCTGCGGGCGGCGCTGACCGGGCTGGTGGCGGCGCTGACCGCCCTGGTCCTCGCCGCCTGCGCGGGACCGGCAGCCCGGGTGAGCCCTGTGGGCCAGCCCAGCGCGCAGACCTACGGCGGGGCCGAACTGACCCAGCCGTACACCATGCCGGACGCCACCTTCACCGACTCGGCGGGCCGGCCGTTCAACCTGCGCACCGGCACCGACAAGCCGGTGCTGGTGGTGTTCTTCGGCTACACGTTCTGCCCCGACATCTGCAAGGCGACGATGTCCGACCGGGCCAGCGCCATGAACCGGGTCACACCCGAGACCCGTGCCGAGGTGCAGGTGCTGCTGATCACCGTCGACCCCGAGCGCGACACGCCCGAGGTGCTGCAGAAGTACCTGGCGCGGATGGATCCGAGCTTCATCGGCCTGACCGCGCCGCTCGAACAGACCGAGCGGGTCGCCCGCAGCATGGGGGTCGCGATCGAGGGCACCACGAAGACCGCCGACGGCGGCTACGAGGTGACCCATTCCACCCAGGTGATCGCCTTCGGCGCCGACCGCAAGGGACGGCTGGTCTGGACGCAGGGCACGGCCATCGGCACCTACGCCGACGACCTGGACACCTTCGCGGCCGCTCAGGGCTGACCGCCGCCCGGGGAGTCCTTCGCCGATGCGGCAGGATGGGCGGGTGCTGTTGTCCATTCCCTCGCCGCCGATCAGCGGCTGGCAGATCGGCCCGTTCTACCTGCACATCTACGCGCTGTGCCTGATCGCCGGCATGATCGCCGCCTGGACGATCGGCAGCCGTCGCTGGCGGGCCCGCGGCGGTGGCGCCGAGCAGTTTGAGACGATCGTGCTGGTCGCCATTCCGGTCGGGATCGTCGGGGCCCGGATCTACCACGTCCTGACCCACTGGGGCGACTACTTCGCCCCCGGCATCGACCCATGGAGCGCGCTGCGCATCTGGGAGGGCGGGATCGCCATCTACGGGGCCATCGGCGCGGGCGCCCTGGCGGCCTGGCTGATGTGCCGCCGCTTCGGGGTGCGATTCTCGTCGCTGGCCGACTCGTTGGCACCGGGCATCGCGGTCGGTCAGGCGCTGGGACGGTTCGGCAACTGGTTCAACCAGGAGCTCTACGGACTGCCCACCGACCTGCCCTGGGCGCTTGAGATCGACCCCGCCCACCGCGTCGCAGGCTTCGAGCAGTACTCCACCTTCCACCCGACCTTCGCCTACGAATCGTTGTGGAACGTCCTGGTTGCCCTGACCCTGATCTGGGCGGACCGGCGCTTCCGGCTCGGCCGGGGCAAGGTGTTCGCCCTCTACATCGCGCTGTACGGCTTCGGCCGGTTCTTCACCGAGGGCATCCGCCTGGACTTCTCCTACGACACGTTCGGCCCGATCCGCTTCAACCAGGCCGTCGCGGCCCTGATCTGCCTGGTCGGGGTGGCGCTGCTGATCTGGCTGGTCAGGAACAGGCCCGGACGTGAGCCGAGCGTCAACCTGAGCGTCGGTGACGCGGCACTCGCCGACCAGCCGGACGCCGACGACGACACGGAGGTCGCTTCGGACGATCAGGACGCCACCCCCGACGAGCAGGACGCCTCGTCCGACGAGCCGGAGGCCCAGCAGGACGCCGCCTTCAACGATGGCGACCGGGTCGCTACCGGGTCGATCGGCACCCCCGACCCGGAGGCGCCCTCGACCGACGCGCCGGAGTCGGAGCGGCCGCACTGATCCCTCGGCCTGGCCGGCCCGGCCCGGCGACAGCGCCGAGGTGCCACCACCCGATCCGTCAGCGGCGGATCTGACCCTCCTGGTAGTCGTCGGGGTCGAGCCCCGCGGCCCGGAAGTCGTTGGCGTCCACGTTGCCCTGGGCGCCGACCCACTGCCGGTTGTGTTCGTCGATGAAGTAGCGATCGGCGCCGGCCTCGACCTGCACGTCCTCTCCGGACGCCGTCCGCACCGTCTCCTCCTCACGGATCGAGTTGATCAGCGAATGCTGCTGGTCCAGTCCCGGGCCGTCCCCGCTCCCCACACCGGAGGGGACCCCCTGGAACGGCTGGTTGAGCTGGTTCAGGTAGGCCGCGGTGCTTGCCTCGCCCATCGCGACCCGCTGGTTGTGGATCGCGGTGTTCGCCGCTCCCGCGGCGGCGATGTCACCCATTCGCTGGTTGTGCATCGCCTGGCTGGCATTCATCCACAGCGCGTTCTGCTGGGCGTTGGCGGCCTGCTGGTTGGCGAAGTTGGCGTTCTGGACGCCCTGCCACTGCTGGTTGGTCCGCTCCGAGGACATCGCGTGCAGCAGCAGGTCGCGATCAGGTTGCCCCCCGCCCACGGCGTAGACGGCGCACACATCGGCAACCCAACCGGGACCGAAGGAGTTGGTGGTGCAGACCGCGAGCGCCTCGACCTGGGCGCCCTGATCGGTGAACCGGAACGGGGCGGACGCCGCGGTCACCCGCAGCTGGACGCCCTGCGCGGCCGCCTTGCGCATGGTCTCCTCGACCAGCGCCTGCTCGGCCTGCGCCCCGCCGGCGGCGAAGCCCGGCAGGGTGCCGAACCGCTGCTGCAGGTACTGCGGCAGGAAGTTCGTCGCGTCGGTGAACGGGGCGAGCTGGTGCACCCCCGGGGTGGGGAAGAAGCCACTGGACGGTTCGAAGAAGTCCGGCATATCCGGGTCGTGCAGGCTCAGCCTCACCGACCCGTCGGGGGAGGCCGCCCGGACGGCTCGGCGGGCCGCCGGCCCGACCCGCACCAGCCGCGCGTCGTGCTGCCAGCCGGCCGGTAGCTCGATCACGAAGGCGCCCTCGTTGGCGTCCACGACGGGCTGCCATTGCGTGTTGGTCATGGCGGACAGGTTAGGTTGGGCCGCCGGTTGCGTCGAGAGCAGGGGACGAACCTCGTCCATCATGCAAACAGTCGTAACCCTCACGAAATACGCACCCTTGTATGCTGCCAGCGCGTGCTGTGAAGCCGCCGGACGGCGGGCGCTTCGGCACCCTCCGGCCCCAGACCTCCCACACGCCGGAAGATGAGGAGAACCGCCCATGGCTCTGACGCCTCTGCCCGCGAGGCCCGCGCAAGGACTGTACGACCCCGCCTTCGAGCACGACGCCTGTGGTGTCGCGTTCATCGCCCAGTTGAGCGGCGAGGCCAGCCACGACATCGTCGCCAAGGGCCTGACCGCGCTGGAGAACCTCGACCACCGCGGCGCCACCGGCGCCGACGCCGCCGCCGGTGACGGTGCCGGCATGCTGCTGCAGGTGCCGGACGCCTTCCTGCGCCAGGTCGTCGACTTCGATCTTCCCGAGGCGGGCGGCTACGCGATGGGCATGGCCTTCCTGCCCACCTCGCCGGTGAAGCGGGCCGGGGCCAAGCGGACCATCGAGTACATCGCCATCGAGGAGGGCCTCGACGTCCTCGGCTGGCGCGAGGTCCCCACCGAGTCCAGCACCCTCAGCCCGGTCTCTCGTGAGGTGATGCCGGTCTTCGAGCAACTGTTCCTGGCCTCTCCCGGCGGCGAGACCGGCATCGACCTCGACCGGCTCGCCTACCCGCTGCGGCAGCGGGCGCGCAACGAGACCGGGGTCTACTTCGCCTCCCTCTCGGCCCGGACCACCGTCTACAAGGGCATGTTGACCACCCAGCAGCTGGCGGAGGTCTTCCCCGACCTGTCCGACGAGCGCATCGCGTCTGCGCTCGCCCTGGTGCATTCGCGCTTCTCGACCAACACCTTCCCGGCCTGGGAGCTGTCCCACCCGTACCGGCTGATCGCCCACAACGGCGAGATCAACACGGTCAAGGGCAACCGCAACTGGATGCGGGCCCGCGAGGCGCTGCTCGCCTCCGACACGCTGCCCGGCGACCTCGAGCGGCTGTTCCCGATCTGCACCCCGGGCGGCTCGGACTCGGCGTCCTTCGACGAGGTCCTCGAGCTGCTGCACCTGGGTGGCCGGTCCCTGCCCCACGCGGTGATGATGATGATCCCGGAGCCGTGGGAGAACAACGCCGAGATGGATCCGGACCGGAAGGCGTTCTACTCCTTCCACGCCTCGCTGATGGAGCCCTGGGACGGCCCGGCGGCCGTCTGCTTCACCGACGGCAGCCTGATCGGCGCCACCCTCGACCGCAACGGGCTGCGCCCGGGCCGCTACTGGGTCAGCGACGACGGCCTGGTGGTGTTCGCCTCCGAGGCCGGCGTCATCGACATGCCGCAGAGCAGGGTCATCGCCAAGGGCCGGCTGCAGCCGGGCCGGATGCTGCTCGTCGACCTGACCGAGCACCGGCTGATCGACGACGACGAGATCAAGTCCTCGCTGGCCGCCGAGCATCCCTACGGCGAGTGGCTGGCCGAGGGCCGCGTCGACCTGGACGACCTGCCCGACCGGCAGCACGTGGTGCACAGCGCGGCCTCGGTGCTGCGCCGCCAGCAGGTCTTCGGCTACACCCACGAGGAGCTCAAGCTGCTGCTGGCGCCGATGGCGAACAGCGGCGCCGAGCCGATCGGCTCGATGGGTACCGACACGCCGCTGGCCGTGCTCAGCGAACGCCCGCGGCTGCTGTTCGACTACTTCGCCCAGCTGTTCGCCCAGGTCACCAATCCGCCGCTGGACGCCATTCGCGAAGAGCTGGTCACCTCGCTGAGTTCGACCTTCGGACCCGAGGGGAACCTGCTTCAGCCCGGGCCCGACTCGTGCAAGCACATCGTGATCGGCTACCCGGTGCTCGACTCCGACCAGTTGGCCAAGCTGGTGCGGATCAACCGTGACGGGTCGATGCCGGCCTACGACACCCACGTGGTGCGTGGCCTGTACCCGGTCGAGGAGGGTGCGGCGGGTCTGAAGGCCACGCTCGACGAACTGTGCGCCGAGGTCACCGCGTCCATCGAACGGGGCTGCCGGACGATCATCCTGTCCGACCGGCACTCCAACGCCGACCTGGCGCCGATCCCGTCGCTGCTGCTCACCGCGGCCATCCACCACCACCTGGTGCGTGAGAAGACCCGCAGCAAGGTGGGCCTGATCGTCGAGGCCGGCGACGTCCGCGAAGTGCATCACGTGGCGCTCCTGGTCGGCTACGGCGCGGCCGCGGTCAACCCCTACCTGGCGTTCGAGTCGGCCGAGGACCTGGCCCGCCGCGAATGGCTGGTGAAGGTCGAGCCCGAGCAGGCCGTCGCCAACGTCCGCAAGGCGCTGGGCAAGGGCGTGCTGAAGGTGATGTCCAAGATGGGTGTCTCGACGATCGCGTCCTACACCGGGGCGCAGATCTTCGAGGCCCTGGGGCTCAGCACCGAGTTCGTGGACGCCTACTTCACCGGCACCACCAGCCGGGTCGAGGGCATCGGCCTGGAGGAGATTGCCCGCGGCATCGCCGCCCGGCACGCTATGGCCTACCCGCCGGACCGGATCACGCTGCCGCACCGCACCCTCAACGTGGGCGGTGAGTACCAGTGGCGTCGCGAAGGCGAGCCGCACCTGTTCGACCCCGAGACCGTCTTCCGGCTGCAGCACGCCACCCGCAGCAAGCGCTACGACATCTTCAAGGCCTACACCGACCGGGTGAACGACCAGGCGAAGCGGCTGATGACGCTCCGTGGCCTGCTCGAGTTCAGTTCCGATCGCAAGCCGGTGCCGATCGACGAGGTCGAGCCGATCAGCGAGATCGTCAAGCGGTTCTCCACCGGCGCCATGTCCTACGGCTCGATCTCGCTCGAGGCGCATCAGACCCTGGCAATCGCGATGAATCGGCTCGGCGGCAAGTCGAACACCGGTGAGGGCGGTGAGGACGTCGACCGGCTGTACGACCCGGAACGCCGCTCGGCGATCAAGCAGGTGGCCTCGGGACGCTTCGGCGTCACCTCCGACTACCTGACCAACGCCGCCGACATCCAGATCAAGATGGCGCAGGGCGCCAAGCCCGGCGAGGGCGGCCAGCTGCCCGGCCAGAAGGTGTACCCGTGGGTGGCGAAGACCCGGCACTCGACGCCGGGCGTCGGCCTGATCAGCCCGCCGCCGCACCACGACATCTACTCCATCGAGGATCTCAAGCAGCTGATCCACGACCTCAAGTGCGCCAACCCGAGCGCCCGGGTGCACGTCAAGCTGGTGGCCGAGGTCGGCGTCGGCACGGTCGCCGCCGGCGTCTCCAAGGCCAAGGCCGACGTGGTGCTGATCTCCGGCCACGACGGCGGCACCGGCGCGGCGCCGCTGACCTCGCTCAAGCACGCCGGCGGACCGTGGGAGCTCGGCCTGGCCGAGACCCAGCAGACGCTGCTGCTCAACGGCCTGCGCGACCGCATCGTCGTGCAGGTCGACGGCCAGCTGAAGACCGGCCGCGACGTGGTGATCGGCGCCCTGCTGGGGGCTGAGGAGTTCGGCTTCGCCACCGCGCCGCTGGTGGTGTCGGGCTGCATCATGATGCGGGTCTGTCACCTCGACACCTGCCCGGTCGGCGTCGCCACGCAGAACCCCGAGTTGCGCGCCAAGTACTCCGGGCACGCCGACTACGTGGTGAACTTCTTCGAGTTCATCGCTCAGGAGGTGCGCGAGATCCTGGCCTCGCTCGGCTTCCGCACCATCGAGGAGGCCGTCGGCCACGTCGAGGTGCTGCAGGCGCGCAGGGCGGTCGACCACTGGAAGGCCAGCGGGCTCGACCTGGAGCCGATCCTGCACTGGGTCGACACCGACGGCCCGCTGCACGCCATCACCGGACAGGACCACGGCCTGGACGCCAAACTCGACGTCAAGCTGATCGAGCTGGCCCAGCCGGCCCTGAAGTCCGGCGAGTTGGTGCGCGCCGACCTGGCGGTGCGCAACGTCGACCGCACGGTCGGGACCATCCTGGGCCACGAGGTCACGAAGGCCACCAGGGGCAAGGGCCTGCCGGAGAACACCATCGACCTGACGCTGCGCGGCACCGCCGGGCAGAGCTTCGGAGCGTTCCTGCCGGCCGGCATCACGCTGCGGCTGGTCGGCGACACCAACGACTACTTCGGCAAGGGCCTGTCCGGCGGCCGGCTGACCGTGCGGCCCGCCGAGGACGCCGCGTTCGTCGCCGAGGAGCACATCATCGCCGGCAACGTGATCGCCTACGGCGCCACCTCCGGCGAGCTGTTCATCCGGGGCAAGGTGGGGGAACGGTTCTGCGTCCGCAACTCGGGCGCGACCGCGGTCGTCGAGGGTGTCGGCGACCACGGCTGCGAGTACATGACGGGCGGTGAGGCCCTCGTCCTGGGCGCGACCGGCCGCAACTTCGCCGCCGGCATGTCCGGCGGTCTGGCCTACGTGCTCGACCTGGACACCAGCCGGCTGAACACCGAGATGGTCGACGCGCTCGATCCCACCGAGGCCGACCTGGCCCGCATCCGCGAGTTGCTGGTCAAGCACGCCGAGGAGACCGGCTCGGCGGTCGCGACACGACTGCTCGAGGGCGGCAGCCTGTCCGCCCGGTTCACCGTCGTCACCCCGCGCGACTACGCCCGGGTGCTGGCCGCCAGGAATGAGGCCGAGCGGGCCGGACTGGATGAACAGGCAACCACCACGATGATGATGGAGGCCGCGCATGGCTGACCCGAAGGGCTTCATGACCACTCCCCGCGAGGTCGCCTCGCGGCGTCCGGTCGCGGAGCGCATCCACGACTGGCACGAGGTCTACCCCGAATCGCCCGGCAAGGCCGTGCTGCCGATCATCACCAAGCAGGCGGGGCGCTGCATGGACTGCGGCATTCCGTTCTGCCATCAGGGCTGCCCGCTGGGCAACCTCATCCCCGAGTGGAACGACCTGGTCTGGCGCGACGACTGGCGGGGTGCGACCGAGCGGCTGCACGCCACCAACAACTTCCCGGAGTTCACCGGACGGCTGTGCCCGGCACCCTGCGAGACGGCCTGCGTCGTCGGCATCAACCGCGAACCGGTGACCATCAAGAACGTCGAGGTCGCCATCATCGACCGGGCGTGGAGCGATCGCCGGGTGACCGCGGTCACCCCCGAATGGCACACCGGCAAGACCGTCGCAGTGGTGGGCTCCGGTCCGGCAGGGCTGGCCGCCGCCCAGCAACTCACCCGGGCCGGGCACACCGTCGTGGTCTACGAGCGGGCGGACGCCATCGGCGGCCTGCTGCGCTACGGCATCCCCGAGTTCAAGATGGAGAAGGCGGTGCTCGACCGCAGGCTGCGGCAGATGCGGCTGGAGGGCACGGTGTTCAAGACCGGGCGCCCCATCGGCACCCCCGACGATCTCTCCGGCGACGACCTCAAGGAGCGCTTCGACGCGATCGTGCTGGCCATCGGCTCGACCGTCGCTCGCGACCTGCCGGTGCCGGGCCGTGAACTGAACGGCATCCACCAGGCCATGGAGTTCCTGCCGCAGGCCAACCGGGCCGCGCTCGGCGAGGAGGTCGCCGACCAGATCGTCGCCACCGGCAAGCACGTGGTCATCATCGGCGGCGGTGACACCGGCGCGGACTGCCTGGGCACCTCGATCAGGCAGGGCGCCGCCTCGGTCACCCAGCTCGAGATCCTGCCGATGCCGCCCGTGCAGCGGCCGGCGCACCAGCCCTGGCCGACCTACCCGATGACCTTCCGGGTGTCGTCGGCCCACGAGGAGTCCGGTGACCGGGTGTACGCGGTGTCGACCAGCGAGTTCATCGGCGACGCCGACGGCTCGGTGAAGGAGTTGCGGCTGTCCGAGGTCGAGTTCGTCAACGGCCGCTTCGAGCCGGTCCCCGGCACCGAGCGGGTGCTGCCGGCCGAGCTGGTGCTGCTGGCGATGGGCTTCACCGGTCCCGAGAAGGGCGGCCTGGTCGACCAGCTCGGGGTCGATCTCGACCCGCGCGGCAACATCGCCCGGGACGAGAACTACGCCACCTCGGAGCCGGGCGTGTTCGTCTGCGGCGACGCCGGCCGCGGCCAGTCGCTGATCGTGTGGGCGATCGCCGAGGGCCGCTCCTGCGCCAACGGGGTGGACGCCTACCTGCAGGGGCGATCGCGGCTGCCGAAGCCGATCCTGCCCACCGAGCGCCCGATGATGGTCTGATCCGGCCGATCGGGGGCGGGCGGCGCTCGGCGTCCGCCCGACGTGGAGGGGTGGACGCTGTTGACCCGCGGACCGCGCAGCGCAACGCTGGCGTCCTGACTAGAAGGAGTGCCGGTGGCCAAGCTGAAGAAGCTGCTCAGGCGGGCGGCCGAGATCGTCCACCTGCCCCTGCCCGCGTCCTCACCCGCGGTGCGGCCGCTGGTCGCGCCGACCGACCTGGTCGAGGAGTACATCAGGGCGTGGGACGCCAAGGACGCCGACGCGATCGGCCGGCTGTTCGTCGAGGACGCCGATTTCGTCAATGTCGTGGGGCTGTGGTGGACGGGCCGCCGCTCGATCGTGAAGGCGCAGCGTTTCGGCTTCCAGAACGCCTTCGCCAACGCCACCATCCGGCTCAGCAAGGTGAGCCAGCGGTTGCTCGGTGACGACGCCGCGGTGGTGATGGCGCAGTGGCAGATCTCCGGCCAGGTCGATCCCGACCGACAACCTGTCGAGCCGCGCCGCGGCGTGATCCAGGCCACCCTGGTCAAGCTCGACGACGGCACCTGGCTCGGGGTCAGCTGCACCAACACCGACATGGCCATGGCGGCGGACACCTTCGTCTCCCGCGAGGGCCGATTGACCGCGACCAGCTACATCAAAGGCCCCACCGCCCAGGAGCTGGCCGCCGCCGAGGACGGCCCCACCTTCTAGCAGCGGTTCGCGACCGGCAGTGTCCGGGCCACCCTGCTGGCGCTACTGGCGTTGATGCCGTTCGCCCGGTCGCTGAAGATCGGCGCCGTCGAACTGCAACGGCCCGAGACGGTGCGGCCGGCCTTCGGACGGTGCAAGGCGTTGCGCACCAGTTCGCTGATGCAACGCGGCTACCATCTCGCCTCGTTCGCCCTCCCCGTCACCCCCGACTCGGGGCGCAGCCGGCGCGACGTCGTCGAGGCCGACCTGTTCCGGACGTCCCGACCAGACCGAGCGGGCGTCCTGATCCGGCGCCTGCGGCGCTGGCGGCACGGCGTCCGGCGGGGCACGATGGGCCGATGGCGACCAAGCGTTGGGCGGGACTACTACGGGCGGTCAACGTGGGCGGCCGGACGCTGCCCATGGCGACCCTGCGTGAGGTGGCCGAGGAGGCCGGATTCGAGCAGGTGCGCACCCTGTTGGCATCGGGCAACGTCGTGTTCACCGGTTCCGGATCGGCGGCCGCGGTGCGCGGCAGGCTCGAGCGGGCCATCGCCGAGCACACCGGATTCCGGGTGGAGGTGCTGCTGCGTTCCAAGCAGCAGCTCGATCGTTTGCTGGCGGACAACCCCTTCCCGCAGGGCAAGGGTTCGCAGGTGCTGGTCGGCTTCCTGGACGGCCCGGCCCCGGCCGGCCTCGCTGCTGCGCTCGTCGACGTCGCGGTGAACGAGGAGGTCGTGGTGGCCGGCAAGCACGTCTGGGTGCACTTCCCCGACGGGATGGGCCGCTCGGCACTGGCGGCACGACTCCCCACGCTGGCCCGGCCCCGGATCGTGACCGGGCGCAACGTGAACACCGTCACCCGGCTGGCCGGAATGATCGATCCTGACTAGCCGATGAACCGGACGGGTCCTGTCCGGAACCCTGGTTACAGTGACGCCATGACCGAACCTGACGTTCCCGTCGAGTGGCTGTTGGCGACCGATCCGGCACTGCGCTGGCAGGTCGAACGTGACCTGCTCGGCGCCCCCGAAGCAGTCTGGCGAGCCACCCGGGCGCGCATCGCCACCGAGGGCATGGGTGCACGGCTGCTCGCCCAGCAGGACGCCGACGGGCAGTGGGCCCAGGGCGCCTACTTCCCCGGCGAGGGCCACTGGTCGGCGTGGCTGAAGCACCAGCCGGGCCAGCCCTGGACGGCCACCACCTGGTCGCTGTTCACGCTGTGCCGGTGGGGGCTGGACGCGGCCGCGCTGGCCGGCACCGCCGAGAAGCTCGCCGCCAACAGCCACTGGGAGTACGACGACCTGCCCTACTGGGGCGGCGAGGTCGACGTCTGCATCAACGGCTTCACCCTGACCAGCGGTACCTGGCTGGGCGCCGACGTGGCCGGCCTGGTCGACTGGTTCGCCGAGCACCGGCTGGCCGACGGCGGCTGGAACTGCGAATGGGAGACCGGCTCGACCCGGTCGTCCTACCACTCGACGCTGAATGCGCTGGAGGCGTTGCTGTTCCGTGAGGTCTACGGGCCCGACCGTGCATCCCTGGCCTCGCTGCGCCGCGGGGGAGAGGAGTACCTGCTGTCGCGCGGGCTGCGCAGGCGGGCCTCGACCGGCGAACAGGTGGCCCCGTGGGCGACCCTGCTGGCGTACCCGCCGCGGTACCGCTACGACGTGCTCCGCGCCCTGGACTATTTCCGCCGGGCGGCGGCGGTCGACGGCGTCCGACCCGATCCGCGGCTGGCCGAGGCGGTCGAGATCGTCAGGGCCAAGCGACAGCCCGACGGTCGCTGGCTGCAGGAGGCGAACCTGCCCGGCCAGGAGTGGTTCCCGATCGACGTCGCCGTGGGCAAACCGTCGCCGTGGCTGACCCTCTACGCCACCCGCGTGCTGCGCTGGTGGGACGACGAACAGGAGAAGGCATGAGCGACCCGGCTCGTTGGAGCCCGGCCACCCGCGCCGTCGTCGCCGGCCGCCCTGCTCGCGAGGCGGGAGCACCGGTCGGCCCGAGCGTGGAGCTGACGTCGACCTACGTTTCGTGGGAGCCGTTCGGGGCCACCGATCCGGGCATCTACACCCGGATGAACAACGCGAACTGGCGTGACCTGGAGCAGGCCGTCGGTGTGCTCGAGGGCGGCACCGCCGTGGTGTTCGGCGCCGGCATGGCCGCCGCCGCCGCCCTGTTCGACCTCGTGCCGGCGGGTGGTCGGGTGGTGATGGCCGACGCCTGCTACGGCTCGATGCTGTCCCTGGCGGGCAAGCTGGCCGCCGCCGGCCGGTTCAGCCTCGAGCTGGTCGACGTCAGCGACACCGGCGCGGTGCTGGCGGCCCTGCAGGGCACGGACTGGCTGATCATCGAGTCCCCGACCAACCCATTGCTCCAGGTGGCCGACCTGGCCGCGATCGGCGAGGCGGCGAATCGGCTCGGCGTCCGCTGGGCGGTGGACAACACCTTCGCCACCCCGCTGCTGCAGAACCCGCTCGACTTCGGCGCCTCGGTGGTGCTGCATTCGGGCACCAAGTACCTGGCCGGGCACTCCGACGTGGTGCTCGGCGTGCTGGTGGCCCGCGATCCGAGTCTGCTCGATGCGATCGTCGCCTACCGCGGCCTGCACGGCGGCATCCTGGGCCCGATGGAGGCCTGGCTGGCGCTGCGCGGGCTGCGGACGCTCGCCGTTCGGGTCGAGCGGCAGCAGGCCAGCGCCGGGGTGCTGGCGCGGCGGCTGGCCGCGCATCCGGCGGTCGAACGGGTGCGCTACCCGGGCCTGGCGTCCGACCCGGGGCACGTCCTGGCGGCCCGACAGATGCGGGGCTTCGGCGGCATGCTGTCGATCGAACTGGCCGGCGGACGCGAGGCCGCCGACGCCCTGGTCGCGGCGGTCAGGCTGTGGGTGCCGGCCACCAGCCTGGGCGGGGTCGAGTCGCTGCTCGAGCGACGCCGTCGCATCCCTGCCGAGCCGCCCACCGTGCCGGAGAACCTGGTCCGGCTCTCCGTGGGGCTCGAGGACGTGGAGGATCTGTGGGCCGACCTGGAACAGGCGCTCGGGGCGTGACCGCGGCGGCCGGGCGAGCGGCCACCGGCGCCGGAGGGGAGGCTGCCGGGAACTGGCGGGTGCTGCCGGCCGCCGAGGCCGGAGCGGACGCTGTCGCCGCGGTGTTCGGTGCACGTGGGCCGGCCGCGACCTGTCACTGCCAGCGTTACAAGCTCGCGCCACGGGAGTCGTTCGCCGCGCTGGGCCGCGAGGAGCTGACCTTCCGGCTGCAGCTGCAGGCGGCCGACCCGCCTGGACCCGGCCTGGTCGGCTTCGAGGACGACCAACCGGTGGCCTGGTGCGCCGTCGAGTCCCGCGCCGACTACGCCGGGCTGCTTCGGGCGTTCAAGGTTCCCTGGGAGGGCCGCGACGAGAACCGCGCCGACCGGGGCGTCTGGGCCGTCACCTGCTTCACCACCCGGTCCGGGCACCGGCGCCGAGGGTACGGCTCACGGCTGGCGGTGGCGGCGGTCGAGCACGCCCGGCTGCACGGTGCCCGGGCGATCGAGGGGTACCCGATCCTGACCACCGCGGTGATCACCGAGGAACTCCACGTCGGCACTCTGGGCATGTTCACCCGCGCCGGCTTCACCGAGGTGCACCGGCCCACCCCGCGCCGCGCGGTCGTCCGGCTGGAGCTGTGACGCGAACCGAACCCTACGATGAGTCGGTGGACGCCCCGTTCTGCCTGCCGCTGCAACGACTCGGTCGCCACGACCTCGAGTTGGCCGGTGGCAAGGGAGCCAACCTGGGCGAGCTGATCGCCGCCGGCTTCGACGTGCCGGAAGGCTTCGTGGTGACCACCGCCGCCTACTACTCGGCGGTGGGTCCCGGCCCGCACAGCTTTGCGGCGGTGGGGCGGCTGGCAGTGCCCGGGGCGCTCGCGCAGGCGATCGCCGACGGCTACGCGTCGCTGGGTGCCGGGCCGGTCGCGGTGCGTTCCAGCGCCACCGCCGAAGACCTGCCCGGCGCGGCCTTCGCCGGACAGCAGGAGACCTACCTCAACGTGCAGGGCGAGGCGGCGGTGATCACCGCCGTGCGCGACTGCTGGGCGTCGCTGTGGGGCGAGCGGGCGATCGCCTACCGCGCCAGACTCGGCCTCGATGAGAGCACCGTCGCCATCGCGGTCGTGGTGCAGCGCATGGTCGACGCCGATCTCGCCGGCGTGATGTTCACCGCCGACCCGGTCACGGGGCGCCGCGACCACGTGGTGATCGATGCCAGCCCCGGCCTGGGCGAGGCGGTCGTCTCGGGCCTGGTCACCCCCGATCATGCGGTGCTGGACGCCGACAACCGGGTGATCAGCCAGCGGGCGGGCGGTCGCGAGGTGACGATCCGCGCGGCCTGGGGCGGTGGCACGGTCACCGACGAGAACGCCGGTGGAGCGGGAGGTGCGCCGAGCGATGGGCAACTCGCCCG
Source organism: Micropruina sonneratiae (assembly GCF_025972045.1). Lineage (GTDB taxonomy): Bacteria > Actinomycetota > Actinomycetes > Propionibacteriales > Propionibacteriaceae > Micropruina > Micropruina sonneratiae. Next base: position 232,791 of record NZ_JAPDHX010000002.1, read on the forward strand.
GCTGGCTGATCTCGGACGCCGCATCGCGACCCATTTCGGCGGCCCGCAGGACGTGGAGTGGGCGATCGAGGGGGAGCGGATCGCGATCGTGCAGGCACGGCCGATGACCGCCCTGCCGCCCGCGCCGGTGCCACTGAACGCCGTGCAGCGCTTCGTCGGGCCCGTCATTCTCGAGCTTCTGCCGCGCCGTCCCCACCCGTTGGAGCTTTCGGCCTGGAGCCGCAGCATCGGCCGCCACGTGGAGGGGCTCGTCGACGGACTGGTCGGTGGCCACGTCGACTTCAACGACGTGGCGGTCACCACCGACGAGGTGATGGCCAGCTATGTGCCGCCCGACCCGCACCCGACCGCACGAACCCCGTTGCGGCTGCTGCGCACCCTGTGGCGCACCCGCCGCGACCCGCGCGCCTGGCGCGACGACCCCGCCTATCGGCGCTTCGACGCCGACGCAGGCACCCTGGCCGCACTCGACGTCGCCGGCGCCGAGTGGGCCGAGTTGCTCGCCGTGCCGGCCCGGGCGTCCGCCCTGGTGGACCTGATGACCGAGCTACGGGTGGGCTACCTGCCGGGTGCGGTCGGCGCGATGCTGCGGCTACGGCTGCTGCTGGCGGTGCTGCGTCGCAGTGAGCTGTTCGGCGCCCTGATCCTGGAACTGCCCACCATGACCGACCGGGCGAACGGCACGCTGGCGCTGATCGCCGATCAGCTCCGCGGGCTGCCCGACCTCGCCGAAAGGCTGGCCGGCCTGAGCCCGGCCGCCGCCCTCGAGGCGATCCGCCGCGACCCCGACGCCGTGGACGTCCGGGAGCGGCTCGAGGCGTTCCTCCTCCGCTATGGGCACCGCGAGACCGGTAGCGTGCTGCTGCTGCGCGACCCGAGCTGGGCCGACGAGCCGACCACGGTGATGGCCCTCATCCAGCTGCTGCTGGCGAGTCCCGACAAGACCGGGACGCCGCCGTTCGCACCGGCGCTGGCTCGACTGCTCCATGACCCGGTGCTCACCGCGACCCGCAGCGCCGACTGGGTCGGACGGCTGGTTACCAGGGCGTCCGCCGGGGTGCAGGTGCGTGAGGACACCCACTTCGAGGTCACCCGGGCGATGCCGCCGGTGCGGCACGCCTGCGTCGAGGCCGGACGCCGGCTGGCCGCAGCCGGGGCGATCGACCAGGCCGATGACGTGTGGTTCCTCACCCTCGAGGAGTTGCGCTCGGTGCCCGACCCCGACCGCGCCGGCGGCGCCCGGCTGCGCGAGGCGATCGGACGCCGCCGCGCACTCTGGCAGGAGCTCGCCGGGGCGCCGCTGATCGCCACCGCCACGCTGTACCCGGAGCGCGACGACTCCGACGCGCTGGTCACCGGGGTGGCCGGCGGGGGAGGAGTGGCGGAGGGTCCGGTACGGGTGATCCACTCCCCGGCCGGTTTCGGTGCGCTGCGGCCCGGCGAGGTGCTGGTCTGTCCGGCCACCAACCCGTCGTGGACCCCGCTGTTCTCCCGTGCGGGCGCCGTGGTGGTCGACCACGGCGGTATCGCCTCCCATGCCGCGATCGTGGCGCGCGAATACGGCATTCCGGCCGTGATGGGGACCGGCACCGGCACCGGCGTGTTGCGCGATGGCGTCCGGGTCAGGGTCGACGGCGACCGGGGCCGGGTGACCCCGGCCTGATCGTGCTCGTGGGACGCCGCGCGGCTTTCCCCCCGGACAACTGACAGATCACTAGAGTCGGGAGACGAAGACCCCGGCCGTGCCGGCTCACACAGCCGTGAGCGCCTCCCGGCGGCCGGGACCCGATGAGAGGACTGGTTGTGAGTTCAGAGTTGATCACCCAGGCGGAGCCCGAAGAGGTTGGCGTCTCCAGCGCGTACCTGGCCAACATCGACGCCCTGCAGAAGCGCTACCTGGCCGAGAACGCCTACCAGGGCTCGGTGGTGCTTGTCGCCCGGCACGGCAAGGTCTGCTATTTCAAGGCCTTCGGCGATGCCGACGACGACGTGCCGATGGCCACCGACTCGGTCTTCCGGCTCGCGTCCATGTCGAAGGTGGTCGCCGCCGTCGCGGTGCTGCAGCAGTTCGAGCGCGGCCTGATCGCGCTGCACGAGCCGATCTCGACCTACCTGCCGGAGTTCGCCGACACCAAGGTCGCGGTCGTGAAGGACTGGGCGGTCACCCAGCTGCGGACGGCGTCGCGGGAGATCACCGTGCACGACCTGCTCACTATGACTGCCGGGATGACCAACACCTGGTGGCACGGACTGTTCGAGCCGCCGATCTACCACGTGGTGCCGAAGCTGTACCACGAGGCCGGGCTGGTCGACGACCTGAACACCCCGCCGACCACGCTGGAGGAGAACACCAAGCTGATCGCCTCCTTACCGCTGATCGCCGACCCGGGGACGATGTTCGACTACTCGAACAACTCCGTCGACGTGCTCTGCCGGCTGGTCGAGGTCGTCTCCGGGCTCGACTTCAACAGCTACCTGCAGCAGAACATCTTCACGCCGCTGCAGATGAACGAGACGTGGTTCTTCCCGCCCGAGGAGGTCTGGGGCCGGATCGCCGCGGTGTACTGGGCCGGACGCCGCGAGAAGCAGACCGAGGCGTCCCCGCTCGGGTTGGGCATGCTCGGCCCGCAGTACACCTTCAGCGAGCACAAGACCCTGTTCAGCGGTGCGGGCGGCCTGCACGGCACCACCGCCGACTATTTCCGATTCGCCCAAATGCTGCTCAACAACGGCGAACTCGAGGGCGTCCGCGTGCTCAGCCCGGCCTCGGTGCGGCTGATGACCACCAACCAGATCGGCGACCTGAGCAACTGGCAGCTGACCCAGAACAAGTGGGGCTACATGGTCGACATCCAGGAGGGCGAGAACGCGCCGGCCGGATCGATCCACTACCTGGGAGGTCCCGGCGCCTACTCGTGGCAGGGATTCTTCTCCACCAAGTTCGTCAACAACCCACGCTTGGACACCACGATCCTGACCATGTCCACCCCGGGCTTCGACGGGGCCCTACCGCACAACCTCCGACTGGTCGCGGCAGCCACGGCGGCGGTGGTCGGCGACTGACCCCAGCCCCGCCCCGACTTCTGACAGCTCGCCCAACTACCGAGCGCACCGCCAAGGTTGGCGAGCCCTCGGTAGTTGGGCGAGCGCCATGTTCGGGGGGCGGACGCCGCGACACGCCGGGGCCGCAACCACGTCCCGTCGTGTCGCCGGGAAGCACCGGCGCGGAGGGTTAGGGTGGGTCCTCTCCGCTGGACTTCCCCCTGGCGAATCCGCCCGCTGACACGCGACGCATGGAGGTCGAAACCGCCGATGGCCGATGGGTTCGTGCATCTGCACTGCCACTCCGAGTACTCGATGCTCGATGGCGCGGCGCGACTCAAGGATCTCGTCAGCGGGTGCGAGCAGATGGGCATGCCGGCGCTGGCCGTCACCGACCACGGCAATCTGTTCGGCGCCTACGAGTGGTACAAGGTCGCCAAGGGCAGTGCGGTGAAGCCGATCATCGGCCTCGAGGCGTACCTCACCCCCAAGACGCACCGCAGCGAGCGCAAGCGCGTCCAGTTCGGCGACGGCACCGGTGACGATGTGGCGTCCAAGGGCGCGTACACGCACATGACGATGTGGGCAGAGAACGCCGACGGGATGCACAACCTGTTCCGGCTCAGCTCGATGAGCTCGCTGGAGGGCTTCTTCTACAAGCCCCGCGCCGACCGCGAACTGCTGCACCGCTACGGCAAGGGCATTCTTGCCACCACCGGCTGCCCGTCCGGTGAGGTGCAGACCTACCTGCGGCTGGGTCAGTACCAGCAGGCGCTGGAGTCGGCGGCCGAGTTCCGCGACATCTTCGGCGCCGGCAACTTCTACTGCGAGCTGATGGACCACGGCCTCGACATCGAACGCCGCGTCCGCCACGACCTGCTCCGCATCGCCAAGGACCTCAAGCTGCCGCTGGTGGCCACCAACGACCTGCACTACGTGCACGCCGAGGACGCCGAGGCGCACGACACCCTGCTGTGCGTGTCGTCAGGCTCCAACCGCGACACCCCCAACCGGTTCAAGTTCGACGGCAACGGCTACTACCTCAAGAGCCCCGCCGAGATGCGCAGGATCTGGGCCGAACTGCCCGAGGCGTGCGACAACACCCTCGCCATCGCCGAGCGCTGCAGCACCCACTTCGACGAGGGCACCGGCACGTTCATGGCGCAGTTCCCGGTGCCGGCCGGCGAAACCGAGCAGTCCTGGTTCGCCAAGGAGGTGCGCCGCGGGCTCGAGGTACGGTTCCCCGAGGGGGTGCCCAGCTACGCCACCGAGCAGGCCGAGTTCGAGACCCGGGTCATCACCGACAAGGGTTACTGCGGGTACTTCCTGGTCGTGGCCGACTTCATCAACTGGGCCAAGAACAACGGCATCCGGGTGGGCCCGGGTCGCGGATCGGGCGCCGGCTCGATGTGCGCCTATGCGCTGCGGATCACCGACCTCGACCCGGTACCGCACGGGCTGATCTTCGAACGGTTCCTCAACCCCGAACGCCCCTCGATGCCCGACTTCGACATCGACTTCGACGAGCGCCGCCGGGGCGAGGTGATCCGCTACGTCACCGAGAAGTACGGCGACGACCACGTCTGCCAGATCGTCACCTACGGCACCATCAAGGCCAAGCAGGCGATCAAGGACGCCGGCCGCGTCCTGGGCAAGCCGTTCGGGCTGGGCGAGAAGATCACCAAGGCCTACACCCCGCCGGTGATGGGCAAGGACGTCCCGCTGCCGGAGGTGTTCAATCCCGAGCACGCCCGCTACGCCGAGGGCGGCGAGTTCCGTGCACTCTACGAGTCCGACCCCGAGGTGCAGGAGGTGGTCGACACCGCCCGTGGCATCGAGGGGCTGAAGCGCCAGTGGGGCGTCCACGCCGCCGGCGTCATCATGAGCTCGGCGCCACTGCTCGACGTCGTCCCGATCATGAAGCGGGAATCCGACGGCCAGATCATCACCCAGTTCGACTACCCGAGCTGCGAGGCGCTCGGCCTGGTCAAGATGGACTTCCTGGGCCTGCGCAACTTGACCATCCTCGACGATGCGATCGCCAACGTGAAGGCCAATCGGGGCATCGACATCGACCTCGACGAACTCAGCAAGGATCCGACCGATCCGGACACCTACCGGCTGCTGGCCACCGGCGACACCCTCGGCATCTTCCAGCTCGATGGGGGCGGCATGCGGGTGCTGCTGCGGCAGATGCAGCCGGATAACTTCGAGGACATCTCGGCGGCACTTGCGCTGTACCGGCCCGGCCCGATGGGCGCCAACAGCCACACCAACTACGCGCTGCGCAAGACCGGCAAGCAGCCGATCACCGCGATCCACCCCGAGCTGGCCGAGCCGCTGGCCGAGATCCTCGACCTGACCTACGGCCTGATCGTCTACCAGGAGCAGGTACAGCAGATCGCGGTGAAGGTGGCCAACTACACCCTGGGCGCCGCCGACCAGCTGCGCCGGGCGATGGGCAAGAAGAAGAAGGAGGTGCTGGACGCCGAATTCGTCAACTTCGAGGGCGGCATGCAGGCCAACGGATTCTCCGCCGGTGCGATCAAGTCCCTGTGGGACATCCTGGTCCCCTTCTCCGACTACGCCTTCAACAAGGCGCACACCGCCGCCTACGGGCTGATCTCGTACTGGACGGCCTACCTCAAGGCGAACTATCCGGCCGAGTACATGGCCGCGCTGCTCGAGTCGGTGAAGAACGACAAGGACAAGTCCGCGGTCTACCTGGCGGAGTGTCGGCGGATGGGCATCAAGGTCCTGCCGCCCGACGTGAACTCCTCGGAGGGGCGGTTCACCCCGGTCGGAACCGACATCCGTTACGGGCTCGCCGCCATCCGCAACGTCGGCGACAACGTGGTGAACGGCATCGTCGGGGGCCGCGAGACGAACGGGCCGGCGTCCGACTTCAACGAGTTCCTGTCCAACGTGCCGCTCGTGGTGTGCAACAAGCGGGTCATCGAGTCGCTGATCAAGGCCGGCGCGTTCGACTCGCTGGGGCACACCCGCCGTTCGTTGATGGAGTGCTACGAGCAGAAGGTCGACGAGGTGATCGACCTCAAGCGCAACCAGGCGAACGGCCAGGACGACCTGTTCGGCGACTTCGGTGAGGGGGAGGCGCTGGTCAGCTCGCCGATCCCCGAGGTGGAGGAGTGGGAGAAGCGCGTCCGGCTGGCGTTCGAGCGCGAGATGCTGGGCCTGTACGTGTCCGATCACCCCCTGCTCGGGTTGGAGCACGTGCTGCTCGCCAACCGGGAGCACTCCATCGGCCAGATCGTCGCCGAGGACGGGCCGCGCGACATGCCGACCAGCATCGCCGGCATGATCACCCAGGTCACCCGCAAGCAGACCAGGAACGGCGACCTGTGGGCGATCGTCTCGGTCGAGGATCTTGAGGCCTCCATCGAGGTGCTGCTGTTCCCGAAGGTGTACCAGCAGGTTGCGCTCTCGCTCGCCACCGACACCATCGTGCGGATCAAGGGCCGGATCGTCGACAAGGACGAAGGCGTCGAGGTGCGCGGCTCGGACGTCACGTTCCCCGACGTGTCCGAAGGCCCGTCCGGGCCGGTGGTGATCTCACTGCCCGCCGCCCGCTGCACCCCGGCGGTGGTGCAACAGCTGCGCACCGTACTGACCAACCACCCGGGGGCTACGGAGGTTCGGGTGCGGCTCACCACCTCGAGCAACCGGACGACCGTGTGGAAGCTCGAGGAGACCCTGCGGGTGCTGCCGTCCCCGCCGCTGATGGCCGACCTGAAGGCTCTGCTGGGTCCGTCGTGCGTCAGCGTCTAGCCACTACTGTGGGGGCGTGACCAGCGCCCCGACCCCTGCGACCGACGACATCGAGACGATGCCGAGCCGCAGTACCGACCTGGTTTCGGCGGCCATCTTCGCCGGCGCCGCGCTGATCGCCGGCATGGCCGCGGCGGTGTTGTGGCGGCTGGTGGTGCGGCTGCCCAGCTACGAGGTGCAGGCCGACGGCTCGGCGAGTGTCACCGAACGGGCCCTGACGGAGTTCTTCGCCGGGGACGCCTGGTACGTCGTGATCGGCGTGGTGGTGGGCGCCGGCCTGGGCGTCGCGACCTGGCGGCGGTTCAAGTCGATCGGCTGGCCGTCGGCGTTCCTGGCCGCCGGCCTGGGGGTGATCGCCGGGCTGGTGTGCTGGCAGCTGGGACAGCTGCTCGACGGCGCCCCGTTCGACGAGCGGCTGGCCGCCGCGCAGCCCGGGGACTCGGTGCCGATCGCCCTGGCCCTTCGGTCGCCGTCCGCGCTGGCGGTGTGGGCGTTCGCGGCGGTCACCCCGATCCTGCTCGGCTCGGCCCTCGGTCCGGACGAGGAGGCCGTGGCCCGGCAACCACGCTCGCGGCACCGCGCCGTGCCAAGCGAACCCGTCCAGCCCGACGAGGTCGTGGACGAGCGCGGCGTCGTCCGCACCGACGAAAGGGCGGGCAGCCAGTGAGCGCCGGTTCCGTGCCGCCTGCGGCGTCGGTCGTGCTCGACTATCTGCGGGCGCAGGCCGAGGTGATGGCCGAACGGGCCGACGACGTCCGCACCGACACACCGGACGCCGTGCACCGCAGCCGCGTTGCCACCCGCCGCGCACGCAGCGCGTTGCGCACCTTCGCGTCGCTGTTCTCCGCCAAGCGGGTCCGGCTGCTGCGTACCGAACTGGCCTGGCACGCCGACCAACTGGGGGCCCCCCGCGACGCCGAGGTGCTGGCCGAGCGGCTCCAGGGCCTGCTCGATCAACTGCCGGCCGGCCAGGTGACGCTGCCGGCCAGGGCGCGGCTGACGGACAACCTGACGCAGGTGCACGCCACCGGGCACCGGGCGTTGGTGGCGTCCATGGATTCCCCGCGCTACACCGATCTACGCGAACAGTTCGACCGATTCCTCGCCGAGCCGCCGATCCGGTCGTCGCAGGCGGACGCCGGCCTCGACGTCCTCGCGTCGCTGCTCGCCCGCTGCGTGACCCGCGTGCGCCGCAAGGAGGCCAGAGCAGCGGCCTCGGGGGACGACCCGCACCGCTGGCACGAGGTTCGGAAGGCCGCCAAGGCGGCCCGCTACTGCTCGGAGGCGCTGCTGCCCGCGTTCGGGCAACCGGCGCGACAGCTCGCCCAGGCCTGGGAGCAGGTCACCGAGGCGTTGGGCGAACTGCAGGACACGGTGGTCGCCGAGGCGTACCTGGGCACCGAAGCCGCCCGGGCCCGTGAGGCCCGCGAGTCGGCCGACACCTTCCTGGCGATGATCTCGGCCGAGCTGCGGCTGCGCGACGATGCGCTCGAACGCGGACGCACCGCGCTGCAGCAAGCGCTGGCGCTGCCACCACTGAGCTGATCGCCGCTACCGCAGCATCCCTCGACCGACGTCGCGCGCGTCCGGACACGTTGCGTGCGGCACAACAGCCGCAATGTGTCCGGCGGCGCGCAACCTCGGTAGCAGCGTTCCGGCCTCAGCCCAGGCCGATGGATCCCCGCGACGTGCCGGGCGCCATCGGCGAGGGCAGGGCATCGGCGTCGGGGGTGTAGCCCGGGGGTGCCAGCACCGGCTTGGCGGCTCCGGTGAGGAAGTCGTCGTATCCCTCGGGGAACCGGGCGCGGCCCTGCACCAGGCAGTCATGGTTGCCGTAGACGCTCAGCCAGGGCACCCCCACACCGGGGCTGGTGAACGGCCCGGCGGCCCGCTGGACCACGCCCGAGACGGCCGGGAAGCCCTTCGCCGACCACGCGTCTGCCGAGCCTGGTTGGGGGTGCCAGTACGCCGGGTCGGGGCCGCCGGTGGGGCTGGCGGGATGTCCGACGCCGAGGTCGGTGGGGTCGATGGTGCCGCCGTCCGGGGCCCGCAGGTAGGCGTCCAGCTCGTTGGCCTGGGCGCTGTCGACGTTGTCGCCGGTGGTCACCAGCACGTCGACGGGGGGTACGCCCGCTGAGATCCCGTGCCGTCTGGGCGACCATCGCGAGCGCCTGCCACTGCAGGAACTCTGAGGCCGGTAGGCGGGCAGCATCCGCTGCCACGCCGGATCGCCGTCGAACCGCTGCAAAAATTCGGTGGGCTGGGGGGGAGCAGGTCGGCCAGTTGGAAGTCGGTGATCTGCACCAGCCCCAGCAGTCCGGTGACCGCGGCGTCCGGGCCATCGGTGGCGACCGGGCCGGCCAGGTCGGGACGCCGCAGGTGCGGTCGCTGCAGCACGCACGGAGCACGGACGCGACGGACGTGGGACGAGCGCCGGCCGCGCCGGGCCGGACCTCAGTGCCCGGCCGGCGCCCGGCCGGACCTCAGTGCTCGGCCGGCGGGGCGGCGACCGGGGCCGGCTGGCCGATGTCGGCGAGCAGGTCGAGATACCACTGCTGGGTGATATCGAACGGCTTGCCGCCCTTGATCCGGTCGAACGCGATCGCGGTCAGCACGTCGCCGTTCTCCTCGTCGTGGCCGATCACACCGGACTCGCCGCGCAGCGCGGTGTCGACGGCGAGATCGGTCATCGAATGAATCAGGTCCAGGTCGTACTGGTTGGACGCCGCCGACCGCGAGTAGTAGCCGGACTTCTGCACCAGGGTCTTCTCGGCGTCCAACATCTCGGCGAACTGCTGGCCGAACCAGGCGCCGGGGTTGACCTTGTCGAGCCGGATGTGGCCGAAGGCGTCACGCGGCACCTCCTGGCCGGCCTTCTCCATCTCGGCGACGATGCTCTCCACGCCCGCACCCTCGGAGACGAAGATGTTCACGTTGCCGACGGTGTCCATCACCTCGTGCAGCCGGGCCGCCTCGGCCTCCAGGTCGATCACCGCTTCGGGGACGAAGACCGCGTGCACGTCCCACGCCTTGGCGTCCAGGCCGATCTCGGGCAGCCACTCGGTCTGCGTCAGCCATTGGCGGTACTTGCGCGCGGTGGCGGCGGTGAGCCAGCCACAGTTGCGTCCCATCACCTCATGGACGATCAGCAGCCGCGACCCGGCGTTGTGCTCGGCCAGCACGTTGCGGCTGAACCGCGCCCCCATCTCGGCGGCGGTATCGGCGCCGAGCGACTGCCGGATCGGGATCACGTCGTTGTCGATCGTCTTGGGCAGCCCGACCACGGTCAGGCCGTAGTCGTTGCCGGCCAGGTAGGCGGCCAGGTCGGCGGCGGTGGTGTTGGTGTCGTCGCCGCCGATGGTGTGCAGCACGTCCACGCCGTCGGCGACCAGCCGGTCGGCGGCCACCTTCAACGGGTCGTCGCCCTCGGCCACCAGTCCGCGCTTGACCAGGTCCTTGGCGTTGGTCAGCTTCACCCGCGAGTTGCCGATCGGCGAGCCGCCGAACAGCTCCAGCAGGTGCGCCTTCTCGCGCACCGCAGGGCCCACCTCGAGAAAGTCCCCGCTGAGCAGGCCCTGGTAGCCGTGCCGGTACGCGATGATCTCGATCTCGGGCGCGACCGCGGTGTAGCGCTGGATGAGACCGCCGATCGCGGTGGATAGGCAGGGAGCGAAACCGCCGGCGGTGAGCAGCGCGACCTTGTGAACCATGGACTGTGGCCTTTCTGGCGGGGGAGGACGTCGTTCGTCAGCCTAGTGCGGCAGCCGTTGCCTCGCACGCTCGGACCTGTGGACAACCCCCCACTAGGGCACCGGGTTGGGCACACTGGTGGCGTGGATGCCAAGCGACACCGTGACGAGCGTGGCCAGGCGCTGTCGGCCTTCGTCGTGGTGGTCGTCCTGGCGCTGCTGCTGGTCGCCGGCCTGGTGATCGACGGCGGTCGCAAGAGCGCCGCCGACCGTCGCGCCGAACTCACCGCCGCGGCAGCCGCCCGCTCGGCGGCCGACGCGACCGCCGCGCAGCGTCAGGCCGGACGCCGTCCCGACACCGCCTCCGCGGTGGCGGCCGCCCGCGAGGTGCTGGCCGCCGAGCCCGGCGTACGGGGCAGTGTGACCGTGGCGGCCGACGGCACGGTCCGCGTGATCACCTCGACCAGCGTCGACACCCTGCTGCTCAGCCTGATCGGCATCAACCGGCTCGAGGGTCACGGGGACGCCTCGGCACAGCTCTTCGACTGAGCGGTCGGGCGGGCCCGGGCCACGTTGTCGCCGCGACCGAGCGCCGGCACCGGAATCCGCTGACGGGTTTCGAACGGTCGTGCCGGCGGGCTCAGGCCGCCTGGCGGCGCAACGAGGACGCCATCCGCTCCACGGCCCGGGTGATCAGCGCCGGCGAGGCCGCCAGGTTGATCCGGACGAACTGCGCATGCGCGGGGGAGAAGTCCCGGCCAGGTGAGAACGCCACCCTGCCGGTCTCGAGGAAGTGCCGCACCGGCAGCGCCAACCCGAGTTCGGTGCAGTCCACCCAGGCCAGGTAGGTGCCCGGCTGCGGGGTGTAGCGGGCGCCGGGCACCAGGTTGTGCAGCAGGTCGCTCAGCAGTTGCTTGTTCGCAGCCACCTCGACGCAGACCTGGTCGACCCACTCCTGCCCGTGCCGCAGGGCGGCGGTGTGTGCGATCGACCCCAGGTGCCCGGTGGACTGGCCCGCCAGCGGGGGCAGGGCATCGAGGACGTCGACCGCATCACGTCCGGCGACGTAGAGGCCGGCCTTGAACGCCGCCAGGTTCCACGCCTTGCCGGCCGAGACGACCACGACCGCCCGCTGCGCGGCCGGCACGCTCAGGGTCGGCACGAAGGTGGTGCCCGGGTCGACCAGCCAGGCGTGGATCTCGTCCACGATCAGCCGGACGCCGTTGGCGTCGCACAGCTCGGCGACGGCCGCCAGCTCCTCGGCGGTGTGCACCGTTCCGGTCGGGTTGTGCGGCGAGCAGAGCAGGAAGGCGGTCACGTCGTCGGCCGCGAAGGCCTCGGCCAGGGCGTCCAGGTCGAGGCGTCCGGCCGGGCTCAGCGGCACCGGCACCGTCCGCCGCCGGTAGCCCCCGGTCACCTGCCAGAAGGGTCGGTAGACGGGCGCGGTGATCACCACTCCCTCGCCGGGGTTGGTGACGGCCTCGAGCACGCACAGCACCGCGTTCATCACGTCGCCGCCTCGTCGCACCTGGTCGGACGCCAGTTCCAGGCCCCAGCGCGAGGACGCCGTTGCGCGGTAGGCGTCGGCGTACCCGGTGCCGTGGGGGTAGCCGGTGTCGCCGTTGTCGAGGGCCTCCTCCAGCGCCCGGCGGACGGCCGGGATGACCGCGGTGTCCATCTCGGCCACCCACAACGGCAGCACGTCGGGGTCGTAGGTGCGCCACTTCAGGCTTTGTCGCTGTCGCAATTCGTCCTCGGTCAGCGAAAAGATCGTCATGGTGGCATTCTGGCCGCTCCGGCCGGCGCACCGCGCCGGGTCTCGACAGGAGGCGATACACCGTGGCCCGCTACTTCGACGTCCATCCCGACAATCCGCAGCCCCGCGCCCTCGGCCAGGTCGCCGCCATCCTGCGCGACGGCGGGCTGGTGGCCTATCCGACCGATTCGGGTTACGCGCTCGGCTGCATGCTCGGCAACCGTTCGGGGCTGGACCGCATCCGCGAGCTGCGCCACCTGGACGCCCGGCACAACTTCACCCTGGTGTGCAGCGAGTTCGCCCAACTGGGCCACTACGTGCAGATGAGCAACGACGTGTTCCGGGCGATCAAGGCGGCCACGCCCGGCGGCTACACGTTCATCCTGCGGGCCACCCGGGAGGCGCCCAAGGTGATGCTGCAGCCCAAGAAGAAGACCGTCGGCGTCCGGTTGCCGCCGCACGTCACCGCACTGGCGCTGTTGCACGAGCTCGGCGAGCCGTTGATGTCGAGCACGCTGCTGCTGCCGGGCGAGACCGAACCGATGTCCGACGGCTGGACGGTGAACGACCAGGTGGGGCACGCGCTGGACGCCGTGCTCGACTCGGGCGACTGCGGCACCGAGCCGACCACCGTCATCGATCTCACCGGCGACGAGGTCGAGATCGTCAGGCGCGGCTCGGGCGATCCGGAGCTGTTCGAGTAGCCGCGGCGCGGCTCAGGCCGACACGTCGGCGGGATCGAGGCGGACGTAGTCGGCCGAGAAGCCGTGCCGCATCCCCCACGACACCGCCTGGGAGCGGCGCATCACGCCGATCTTGCGGTACGCCGAGCGGATGTAGCTCTTCACCGAGTTCGGCGACAGGTACATGCCCTGGGCGATCTCGGCGTTCGACAGGCCCTGCGTGATCAGCGCGACCACTTCGCTCTCGCGGTAGGACAGGCCCTCCTCGCGGCCCGGCCAGTTGCCACCGGCGGGGTTCGCGGTCTTCGGCGAGGGGCTGACCACCACCTTGCCGGCGTGCACCTGCTCGATCGCCTCGACCAGCTGCCGGGCGGGCAGGGTCTTGGACAGGTAGCCCGACGCGCCCTCCTGGGTGGCGCGCTCGATCAGGGCGGGCTGGAAGTTCCAGGTGTAGATGACGGTTCGGCCGATCAACGGATTGTGGATGACGCGCTCCACCCGCGGCACGTCGCCGGAGTGGGTGCCGAAGCTGTCGAACAGGGCCACGTCGACCCGTTCGCGGACCTCACGCCCCGCGACCAGCTTCACCACCTCGATGCGCTCGGAGTAGTTGGCGAACATGTGGAGCAGCCCGGCCACGACCACCTCGTAGTCGTTCACCAGCGCCACCCTGATGGGACGTCTCTGCACGGGGCCAGTATTTCACCCTCGACACCCCTTTTCGTTTGAGTGCCTACACCCCATTCGGTCGGGCTGTGCACCCGCCCGTTCAGGAGTCGTCGTCCTCGGGGTCGACGTAGGTGTAGCCTCCGGAGCCGTCCTCGAGCTCCGAGGCGTGATCAGGCACCTCCAACTGCAGGCTGCGGTCGGTGCGCCGGTAGCCGGTGGACGCGGGGCGCTTGGGCAGCTTGAGTTCCTCGCGTTCGACGTGCTGGTAGGGCACCGACGACAACAGGTGGGCGATCATGTTGATCCGCGCGCGCTTCTTGTCCTCAGACTCGACGACGTGCCAGCGCGCCTCCGGTATGTCGGTGTGCACGAACATCTCGTCCTTGGCCCGCGAGTAGTCCTCCCAGCGGGTCAGCGACTCCAGATCGGTGGGGGAGAGCTTCCAGCGCCGCATCGGGTCGGTGAGCCGCGACTTGAACCGCTTCTCCTGCTGCTTGTCCGAGACCGAGAACCAGTACTTGCGCAGGATGATGCCGTCCTCGATCAGCATCCGCTCGAAGATCGGGCACTGCCGCAGGAAGCGTCGGTGCTCTTCGGTGCTGCAGTAGCCCATCACCCGCTCGACGCCGGCACGGTTGTACCAGGAACGATCGAACAGCTTGATCTGGCCGGCCGAGGGCAGGTGCTGGATGTAGCGCTGGAAGTACCACTGGCTCTGCTGCCGCTCGGTGGGGGCCGGCAGGGCCACCACCTGCGCGATGCGGGGGTTGAGGTACTCGGTGATCCGCTTGATCGCGCCACCCTTGCCGGCGGCGTCCCGGCCCTCGAAGATCACCACCAGCCGCTGGCCCTGCTGCTTGATCCATTCCTGCATCTCGACCAGTTCGGACTGCAGCCGGTGCAGTTCCGACTCGTACAGATCCTTGTCGAGCTTGGACGCCTTCGTCATGGACGTATCGTGCCGTACCCCGCGTCGGCCCACCAGAGGGTCAGTGCGCGGCAAGAGGCACCTCGTCGGACGGCTGCGGCGCGCGCAGCAGGGCGATGGCGACGATGGCCAGCACCCACACCGCCCCCGCGCCCAGGAAGGCGGGGTGCGAACCGGCGAGCAGCGCCGCCTCGGGGGACGCGCCGGCGTCCAGCTGAGCGTGGGACTGGGCGGCGAACACCGTGACGAACACCGCGGTGCCGAGCGCGCCGGCGAGCTGCTGCACGGTGCCCACGATGGCCGACCCGTGGGTGTAGAGCGGCTTGGGCAGCGAACCGAGGGCGATGGTGAACAGGGGGGTGAAGATGAACGCGAAGGACGCGCTCATCGCCATGTGGCAGACGAGCACCACCCACCAGGGGGTCTGCGGCTGCAACGTCGACAGCATCCAGAACACCGCGGCGATGACGACCGAGGCGGGCAGCATCAACGGCTTGGCACCGATCCGGTCGTACAACCGGCCCACCACGGGTCCCAGTACGCCCATCAGCAGGCCGCCGGGCAGCAGCATCAGCCCGACTCCCAGCGCCTCCAGGTGCAGTGCCCGCTGCAGCAGCAACGGCAACAGGATGATCGTGCCGAACAGCGCCATCATCGCCAGCGCCATCACCACCAGGCTCATCGTGAACGAGCCGTGGCGGAAGGCCCGCAGGTCGAGCAGCGCCCGCTCGCGCAGCCGGAGCTGCCGCCAGACGAAGGCCACCAACGCGACGCCGGCCAGCCCGAAGGCGAGGGCAGCCTCGGTGAGGGGTGCGCCGGCGTCCCCGATCAGGCTGAGCCCGTAGACCAGACCGCCGAAACCGATCACGGTCAGCGGGATCGACCACACGTCGAGGGGGATCGCGGCGGGCTCGTTGACGTCGGCGATCCGACGGACACCCAGCACCAGCATGGTGAGCGCGATCGGCACCATCAACGCGAACACTCCGCGCCAGTTGGTGAAGTGGAGCACCAGGCCGGACAGGGTCGGGCCGAGAGCCGGTGCCACCGAGATGACCATCGACACATTGCCCATCACGGCGCCGCGATGCGCCGGCGGCACCACCTGCATGATGGTGGTCATCAGCAGTGGCAGCATCACCGCTGTTCCACTGGCCTGGACCACCCGGCCGGCCACCACCAGCGCGAAGCTCGGAGCCACCGCGCAGGCCAGCGTGCCGGCCAGGAACAGGCTGATGGCGAGCAGGAACGCCGATCGGGTCGGGATGCGCTCCAGCAGCCAGCCGGTGACCGGGATCACCACGGCCATGGTTAGCAGGAAGGCGGTGGTGAGCCACTGCACCGTGCGCTCGTCGACACCCAGGTCGGTCATCACCGAGGTGAGCGCGACGTTCAGCGCGGTCTCGTTCAGGATCACCACGAACGTGGCGACCAGCAGGATCGTGATCACCGAGCGATCCCGCGCGGTGAGCCAGTGGCTGTCGGTCATGCGTCGCCGTCCCGTCGTCGTGCCGCCCCATCTCCGAGCCGGGCAACGCTACGGCGCCTTTGGGCACCGATCAAATCGGAGGCCGGGCCCGGCCACATCCTGGTCGCGCCGCCCGCCGATGCGTCTAGCCTGATCGCCATGTCGATCGCCATCTCCCGTTGCTTCGTGGTCGTGCACGATGTCGAACTCGCCCTGGGGTTCTACGGTGATCTGCTGGGCCTGCAACTCCTCAACGACGTCGCCCAGGACACCTATCGCTGGGTGACCCTCGCCGCACCCGGCCAGGAGGGGGTCGCTGTGGTGCTGAGCAACTACCTGGACGGTTCGCCCGCCGACATCGAGTCGGTGCGCGACCTGCTGGCCAAGGGGGCATTGAACGGGGTGCACTTCCGCGCCGACGATCTGGACGCGCTGTTCGACCGGCTGGTGGCGGGTGGCGCCGAGGCGCTCGAGCCGCCCACCGACCAGTTCTGGGGAGTCCGGGACTGCGCCCTGCGCGACCCGTCGGGCAACGTGGTCAGGATCGACCAGGGCTGAGCGATTCGAGCTCGGCGGTCAGGTTCCGCCGTGCGGCCGCCTCGCGTGCCGCCACCTCGGCGCCGTGGTAGATCGGCCGCGCCAGTCGCTGCAGCAGCCGCACCCGGCGCCAGGGGCGCCAGTCGGCGACGGCCGGGCCCAGCTCGGCCCGCAGGTCGCGCACCGATTCGGTGTAGCGGACGGGGTCGGCGCCGAGCACCCACAGGTCGGCGTCACACACCACCGCCCCGGCCCGATCGTCGGGGGACACCCGATGGTCGCGGGTGAGCAGCACCAGCCGCTCGACCTCGGCCACGTCGCCCTCGGGCAGGACGCCGGAGAGCAGGTCGCGGGCGAGCGCGGCCGAAGCAGCCTCGTCGATGCCGGGGCGGTTGCGATGGATCGCGTCGTGGAACCACAGCGCCAGCAACTCCGCACGCCCGGCATCGCGGTCGGCCGCCGCCGCCAGGCACTCGAACAGGTGCCTGCGGTCGTGGTAGCGCCGGTGCGGTTCGCTCCACGCCGCTAGCAGTCGCTCGGCGATGGCGCGGTGGCCGGACAGCGGCCAGCGACTCAGAACAGCCTGATCAGCCATGCCGCCAACCCCGCGCAGGCACAGGCGAACAGCACACTGACGAAGGTGCCGATGATGAACCGCTCTGCAGCGCCGGTCGAGGTCGCCTTCAGCTCGGGGTAGCGCGCGAAGCCCTTCAGCACCATCGCCACCGCCAGGCTCTCGGGCGAGCCGGCCAGCACCGCGGCGAACACGGCGAGCCGCTCGAGCATGCCGATCCACTCGCCGCCGCGAAGGGTGGCGGCCGCCCGGGTGAGCGGCGCGACGGTCTGCTCGGCCGCTTCGGGGTCGTGCGGCAGTTCGGCCGCCCGGGAACGTTCTGCGCGGCGGAACACGGCGAGTACCACCCGGCCGCCGGTCAGCACCGCGACCGCTGCCAGGGCGGCCACGACAACGACCTTCGCAACCACCAGCCAGGCCGTCACGACTCGACGCCCATCGCCTCGGCCAGCAACGAGCGGGCGAGTTCGGCACCGAGGCTCGACTCGGCCCGGCCGGCGCGGGCGAGCCGCTGGGACACCGCGGAGGGGCTGATGCCCAGACTGTGCGCGGCGGCCCGGCCGGTGCCCGCCTCGTCGAGGACGTCCATGATCTCCCAACCCTCCGGGGTACGTCTGCTGACCAGCGCACGCAGCATCACCAGGGCAGCCTCGGCTCGCTGCGTGACCCGTTCACCATAGGGGCCGGTTCCGACAGAACCGGGGGAGGCGGGGCCGGACGGCCCGGGGCCCGGTTCGGCGCCGGCGATCAGCCGCAGGTTCGCGGGGGAGGTGCGGGCCTCCTCGACGGCGCGGCGGGCGGCCAGGTAGGCGGCACCGCGGGCCTCCCGGGTGGACCCGGGCAGCGGCTGTTCGACGGTGCCCAGGCCGATGCCGAGGTGCCAGTCCGGCAGTCGGGTGAGGGTCAGGACCGTGGCCACCACGGCGTCCGGGTCGTCGGTGAGTCCCTGGATCTCGTCGCCGGCGGTGCGCTCGAAGGGCAGGGTGAAGGCGTGGCCCACCTCCTCGGCGAGCGCCGCCAGGGCGTCCGGCACCCGATCGGTTGAGCGGCGGCTGTTGCGCTGGTCCGCCGTCACCACGGCCCAGATAGTTAACGATCCATCCTTCATCTGCACATATTCAGTGTGAAGGCTGAACTATCGGGAGTCCAGTGAGTTGATAGGTCTTCACCCCAAGGGGTTGAGTGGCCGACCCAGGGCATCCCTGAGGGTGTCGCGGCGGTAGCTCGGCCTACAGTGGTTGAGGTACTGACTACCACGAGACAAGGAGCGATACTCATGATCGGTTGGGGATTCTTCGGTTGGATCATCCTCGGCGGCCTCGCCGGGTGGATCGCAAGCAAGATCATGAAGACCGATGCCCAGATGGGCATCCTGATGAACATCATCGTCGGCATCGTCGGCGGTCTGCTGGGCGGCTGGATCCTCAGCGCGTTCGGCGTCGATGTGGCCGGGGGTGGTCTCATCTTCAGCATGCTGACCGCGATCGGCGGCGCGGTGCTGCTGTTGTGGATCGTCGGCCTGGTCACCGGACGCAAGTCCTGACCCGAACACACGGCGAAAGGGCCGGCACCCGTCACGGGTGCCGGCCCTTCGTCATCAATGCGACGACGACCGTCGAACGGGTGTTGCCCGCGCCGCCGATGCGGACGAGAGTGGGCCGGTGACTGATACCTACGATTTCCTTGTCATCGGCGCCGGGCCCGTGGGCGAGAACGCCGCCCAGTACGCCGTTCAGGGCACGGACCTGACGGTGGCACTGGTGGAGTCCCACCTGATCGGTGGAGAGTGTTCCTACTACGCCTGCATGCCGAGCAAGGCCCTGCTGCGGCCGGCCGCGGTCGCGGCCACCAGTCGGGACCTGCGCGGCGTCCGGCCCACCGAGGTGGACGCCGAAGCCCTGCTCGCGCGCCGCGACTACTGGGTGAGCGACTACGACGATTCGGGACAGCAGTCCTGGGCCGAATCGGCGGGGATCGACATCGTCCGGGGCGAGGGCCGGGTCACCGGTCCTCGGCAGGTCACCGTCGGCGACCGGACGCTGACCGCCCGACACGCCGTCGTGGTCGCCACCGGCAGCCGCGCCAGCATTCCGCCGAACCTCGCCGGGGTGGCCCCGTGGGACAACCGGGACGCCACCGGCGTCCGTGAGATCCCCGAGACGCTGGCGATCGTCGGCGGCGGCGTGGTCGCCTGCGAGGCCGCGACGTGGATGGCCGCGCTCGGCACCAGGGTGACGATGATCGTGCGCAGCAGGCTGCTGGACAGGATCGAACCCTTCGCGGCCGACCTGATCCGCGAGTCGCTCGAAAGGTCGGGCGTCGAGGTGTTGCTCGAGGTGAGCGTCGAGGAGGCGCAACGCCCGGGCGCACTCTCCGCCGACCTCGGACGCCGGCACGGCGGACCGGTGTTCCTCACCTTGGCCGGTGAGGTGCGGGAGTTCGACGAGGTGCTGGTCGCCGCGGGCCGGACACTGAACACCGACGCCCTGCCCGATGGCGACACGGCCGAGACGCGGCCCGACTGGCTGCACCTGGTCGGCGACGTGTCCGGCGAACCGCAACTCACCCACTGGGGCAAGTACCGGGCCCGCGTCCTCGGCAACCGGCTCAAGGCCGAGGCGCTCGACCGCCCCGCGCCGGCGGTCCCCGACGGCGTCCCGGTGCCGCAGGTGATCTTCACCGACCCCGAAGTGGCCGCAGTGGGGCCCACGCTCGCCCAGGCCCAGGCGGCGGACCCGGGTGCGCGTGCGCTGGACGTGCCGATCACGGCGGCGTCCGGGGTCGGCCTGCTGATCGACCACCCGCACGGACAGGCCCGGCTGGTGGTCGGCACGGACGACCGCGTGCTCGGGGCCACCTTCGTCGGTCCCGAGGTCGCCGAGCTCCTGCACGCGGCGACGGTGGCGATCGTGGGCAGGATGACGCTGGACCAGCTCTGGCACGCGGTGCCGAGCTACCCCACCGCTTCCGAACTCTGGCTGCGGCTGCTGGAGGCCTCCTGACCCGAGCCCTCGGTGGGAACGGAAGATTCCGGCGTGCCCCGCCATGACGAGGAGGCTGAAGGAGGGGACCCACCCGCGGCATCCCGAGCTTGCCCCGGGATCCCGGACGGATCAGAGATTCCGGCGGCCCCCGGAATGACGAGGGCCGCCGGAATGACGGGAAGGGCGGCTCAGGCCAGGGCGGTGTGGTTGGCGGCGTGCCGTTCGTCGCCGGTCAGCGCCACCAGCACCCGGCGCATCCCGGCCGCCTCGTCGTGCCGGCTCTGCCGTTCGAGCACCCGCGCCAGCAGCAGGGTGATGTACTCGTTGGTCGGATCGCTCTCGAGGATGAGGCGCGCCTCGCGCTCGGCCAGCGGCAGGGACGCCCGCAGGTAGTGGGCGCGGGCCAGGTACTCGCGGGCATCGGTGTGCCCCGGCTGTGTCCGCAGCACCTTCTCGAACCCGTCGATCGCGGAGCGGTAGTCACGGGTGTTGAAGGCGAGCACGGCCGCCTGGAAGTCGTCCAGCGTGGTGGTCATGGGTTTCACTCCTTCCATCCCAGGTCGCGGGCGACCGCGGCCAGGTTCTCGAACAGGTGGGCGTTGTATTCCACGCCCAGCATCGACGGCAGCGCGAACAGCACGTAGTCCGCCTCCTGCACCGCCTCGTCGGCGGCCAGTTGGGCGGCCACCCGCTCGGGGCTGCCGGCGAACGTGGGGCCCGAACGGGCCGTGGTGCCGTCCAGGAAGCCGACGCCGTCACCGGTGCCGCCCTCCAGGCCGAAGTACTGCCGGTCCTCGTCGGTGGTGATCGGGAACACGCTGCGGGTGACCGCGGCCTGCCCGCCGGTCCCACCGGCGGCGGCGAACGCCGCACGATAGTCGCGGACCTGGTCGGCCTGCTGGATGTGGAACGGACGCCCGTCGTCGGCCAGCAGCAGCGTGGACGACAGCAGGTTGTAGCCCTCCTGTCCGGCCCACACCCCGGTGGCGTGCGATCCGGCGCCCCACCAGATCCGGTGCGCAAGGCCGGGGGAGACCGGCGAGATCGGCAGGTCCGGCCCACGGCCGGAGCTGACGGCGCGCTGGGACCGGGCCACCGGCCCGCCCCCGATCGCGCGGCGGAACAGCTCCGCCCGCCGGCGCGTCACGCGTCCCCAGTCCTCACCCTCGGCGAGGGTGTAGCCGAACGCGGCCTGCCCGTCGGCGGCAGGCTCGGGCGATCCGCGACTGATCCCCAGCTGCAGGCGTCCGGCACTGATCAGGTCCGTGGCCGCGGCCTCCTCGGCCAGGTACAGCGGGTTCTCGTAGCGCAGGTCGACCACGCCGGTGCCCACCTCGATCCTGGACGTCCGCGCGGCCATCGCCGCCAGCAGCGGGAACGGTGCGGACAGGCTGTGGTCGAAGTGGTGCACCCGCAGCCAGGCGCCGTCCAGGCCCGCCGCCTCGGCGGCCTCGGCCAGGCCGATGTGGTCGCGCAGCGCTGCCCCGGGCGTCCGGACCCGCGAACCGGGAACGTCGCGGTGGTGCCCGAAGGACAGGAAGCCGATCTTCTTGGTCACGATGAGGTTCCTTCGTCGAGTGGTATCGTCACTATGAACACCATAGTTGCTTGGTTATTCCAAGGGGAGTCATGGACGACGAGTGCGCCGCCATCGAGACGGCGTTGGCGGTGCTGGGCCGGGCCTGGGCCGCAGCCACGCTCAAGGCGATGCTGTCCGGGGCGGAGCGGTTCTCGGAGATCCGGCGCGGACTGCCCGGGATCACCGACGCCGTGCTCTCCACCCGGCTCAAGGAGCTGTGCGAGGCGGGCATGGCACAGCGGCTCGTGGAGCCAGGCCCGCCGGTGGTCGTCCGCTACCGGCTGACCGCCGCCGGGCGGGACGTCGAGCCGGTGCTGGCCGCCCTGGTGTCGTTCGGGCGCCGGCACGGTGGCCACCCGGCGCCGACCGGCTGAGCGAGCCTGGACAGCGGCCGTCAGGCGACGTCGTGACCGCCGCTCGGGTCCGGCCGGGCGGGCAACTCGACGGGCCCGTACCGGGCCGCTCGGGCCCCGGTGCCGAACGCCCAGTACCGCTCGCCGTAGGACCAGTGCCACCACTCGGTCGGATAGTTGACCAACCCGACGTCGGTCAGCGCGCCGACCAGGACGGCCCGGTTGGCCGCGCCGGGCTGGGGAACGGCGGCAGCGGTGAAACAGCCGCCCGAACTCTGCTCGGGGGTTGCGTCGAGGGCGGTGCCGAGATCCAGTTCGACCCCGGCGGCGTCGCACAGGGTCAGGTCGACCGCGCCGCCGGTGCAGTGCGGCGCCACGTCGGGCGGGGCAACCCAGCGACTCGCCAGGCGGTAAAGCCGGTCGGCGGACAGGTCGGGGTGGTGCGCCAGGAGCTCGGATCGATAGCCCTCCCAGTAGCGGCGTTGCCGAGTGGGGGAGCGGAAGCCCTCGACGACCAGCAGGTCGATGCCCGCCGGCAGGGACGCCGCCGCCGCGGCCAGCCGGTCGGCGAGCGCCGCGCGGACGAAGCGCCAGGCACCACCGGGGGACGCCTTGCGGGGGTCGATCCGGACGCGATCGACCCCGGCCAGGTCGACCAGCGGCTCACCGGTCTCGAGCACGGGGACGGCCACCACCCGCGGGTCGCTGATCAGCACGATGTGCGAGTCCACGCCGCGATTGTCTCAGTCGCCGACGGTCGCCGTCACAGCGGGCGTCGCGCCGGCACGCCCGGCGCGAAGGATTCCGCCGGGCTCAGCAGTAGGTGGCGCCCCCGAGTTCCTCGTCCTCGGATGATAAGCAGCATGCCGATCAGGGCGAGGAAGAACGGCATCAACGGTGTGATGACGTCCTCGACCTTGAGCCCAGCCGTCCTGGCACCGACGTACAGCACCGGTGCCGACGGCGGGGAGATCACCGCGATGCACATGGTGAAGACCATCAGCACGCCGAAGTGGATCGGACTGATCCCGTACTGGATGGCGATCGGACTGAAGCGGTACCCGGTGCAGGCGCCGCGCTGGAGGGCGTCGGGCGGGTCAGGCCTTCCAGAAGCCCGAAAAGGTGATCCGGTCCTTGGCCAGCCCGGCCCGGCACAACGCCCGCCGGCCACGGGTGGCCAGGCTCGATTCACCCACGACGAACGCGTAGGCGTCGTCGCGGGGCGCGTCCAGTTCGGCCAGCGCCTGCAACGCGCAGGCGCCGACGCAGTCAGTGCTGTCGTTGCGGGCCAGCACGCACACCCGGACGCCGGGCGGCGCCTGCACCGGCGCAGCGTCCTCGGGGGCAGGCACCTCGATGATGGCGGTGCCCACGGCGTCCGGCGGCAGGTCACGCAGGATGCCCCGCACGGCGGGCAGGCCGCTCTCGTCGGCCACCAGCAGGTACGACGAGGTGCCCGCCGGCGGATCGAACAGCACCCCCTGGTCGAGGATGCCCACCGGGCTGCCGGGCCGCGCGGACGACGCCCAGCCGGCGACCCCGCCCAGGCGTCCGTCGTTCCAGTGCAGCACGACGTCGATGTCCAGCTCGGCGTGATCGTCGAAGCGCCGGTAGCCGGCCACGGTGTAGTTGCTGCAGTGCGGTCGCTTGTCGTCGGGGATCGCCAGGTACGACTTCCACCACAGCCGGCCGGACACGTCGGGCAGCTGCAGGTCGGTGGTGTCGCCCAGCGGGAAGAAGAGCCGGAACCAGTGGTCGAGGCCGCGCCAGTCGAAGCCGGCCAGTTCGGCCGACGCGATCGTCACCCGCTGGAAAGAAGGGGAGAGCCGGGTCGATCTCACGACCTCGGCGGTGAACATCCGCGGGTCGCTGGGCATCAGGCGTGGGTAGGTGGCCATGCATCGTCCTTCGAAGCGTTAGGTTAGGCTAACCATAAGTCATCGCCGGTGTTCGCTGCCACGCATCCGGCGAGACTCAACACCCTGGCCCTGCTGGGCGTTGCACTGCTGGCGGCCGTCCTGGCCAGCCTGGCCCTGGGCAGCAATCCGATCTCCGTGGCGCAGGTGCTGCAGGCGCTGCTCGACCCGGCGTCCGACCCTGACGCGGTGGTGTGGGGTTCGCGGGTTCCGCGCACGCTGGTCGGGTTGCTGGTCGGCGCCTGCCTCGGGGTCGCGGGCACGATCATGCAGGGCCAGACCGGCAACCCGCTGGCCGATCCGGGCCTGTTCGGGGTATCCAGCGGCGCGAGCCTCGCGGTGGTGCTCGGCGCCTACCTGCTGGGTCACGACTCGATGAGCGTGTCGCTGCTGCTCGCGATGGCCGGGGCGCTGGTGGCCAGCGTGCTGGTCTTCGGGGTGGCGTCGTTGAGCCGCGACCTCGCCAATCCGGTGCCGTTGGCGATCGCCGGGACGGCGGTGAGCGCCCTGTTGAACGCGGTCATCTCGTTCCTGGTGCTGACCAATGCTAGCTCACTGGAGGCGTACCGGGTGTGGGTGGTCGGCTCGCTGGGTGGCCGTGGGCTCGAGGGCCTGTCACTGGTGCTGGTGCCGGCACTGGCCGGGCTGGTGCTGGCACTGGTCAACGCCCGGTCGCTGAACAGCCTGACACTGGGCCTCGACCTGGCCCGCGGCCTGGGCGAGACGGTGTGGCGGGCACGGCTGGTCGGGCTCGGCGCCATCACCCTGACCACCGCCAGCGCGGTGGCGGTCGCCGGACCGTTGGGGTTCATCGGGCTGACCGCGCCGCACGTTGGGCGTGCACTGGTCGGCGGCAACCACTATCGGCTGCTGCCGGCGTCCGCTCTGGTGGGGGCGGTGACCCTGCTCGCCTGCGACGTGATCGGCCGGCTGATCGGCGGCGGGCAGGCCGAGGTGCCGGTCGGCGTCGTGCTGGCCGTGCTCGGCGGCGTCGCCTTCGTCGCCATCGTCCGCCGCGCCAAACTGGCGGCGATGTGACGGGGCAGGGCGAGGCGGCGCTGGACCGCGAACAGGGCACCCGCGCGACAGCCGAACCGGGGGAGCGGACCCCGGCCGGGCCCGTGGGGACGGCGGCGCTGCCGTCCACCGGTGGCCGACCCCCGACGTCCGGGATCGACCTCGGAGTGATCGCGCTGCCGTGGCGGTGGCGCGTGCTGGCCGTCACCTTGGGCTGCGGCGTGCTGGTGCTGGCCGCGTTCACCGTCGGCATCGCCGCCGGGTCGTCACGGATGGGCGTGCTGGACGTATGGAGCACCCTGCTGGGCGGCGGCACCCAGACCCTGCAGTTCATCGTGTTCGAGCTGCGGCTGCCGCGGGCCTGCGTCGCGGTCGGGGTGGGCCTGTGCCTGGGCTTGGCCGGTGCGCTGACCCAGACCTTCTCCCGCAACCCGCTGGCCACCCCCGACATCCTCGGCGTCACCTCGGGGGCGTCCGCCGGGGCGGTGGTCGCCATCGTGCTGGGTGGTGGCGGCTACTCGGTAGGCGCCTCGCTGCTCGGCGTGGGCATTCCCGCGGTCGCGATCATCGGCGGCCTGCTCGCCGCGGCGGCCGTGTACGGACTGTCCTGGCGGCAGGGGGTGGACAGCTTCCGGCTGATCCTGATCGGCATCGGCCTGACCGCGATCCTCGGCGGGCTGACCAGCTTCCTGCTGGTGCGCGCCCAGCTCACCCAGGTCACCGCCGCCACCCAGTGGATGGTGGGCAGCCTCAACGGCGTGTCGTGGGCGAGCCTGTGGCCGATGGTGGTTGTGCTGGCCGTCCTGCTGCCCTTCGCGCTCACCCAGTCGGCGCCGCTGGAGATCAACCAGCTGGGCGACGACTTCTCGACCGGCCTGGGGGTGGCGGTGCAGCGGCACCGAATGCTGGTCATCGCCACCTCGGCGGTGCTGGCCGGGGTGGCCGTCTCCGCCGCGGGCCCGGTCGAGTTCGTGGCCTTCGTGGCACCCCAGGTGGCGTGCCGGCTGGCCCGCACCGCGCGTCCGCCGCTGATCGCCTCGGCGTTGGTCGGGGCCGCTCTGGTGCAGCTGTCCGACGTGGCGGCACGGGTCGCGTTCGGCACCGAGGTGCCGGTCGGCATCGTCACCGCCATCGTCGGCGCCCCGTACCTGATCTGGCTGATCACCCGTCACAACCGCAAGGAGCGTCGATGACCGATTCCGCGTTGCTGGCCGACCGGGTCACCCTCGGCTACGACCAGGTGGAGGTCTTCCGTGACCTGACCGTCGAGGTCCGGCAGGGCAGCGTCACCGCCCTGATCGGCGCCAACGGCTGCGGGAAGTCGACCCTGTTGAAGGCGTTCGGACGCCTGCTGCAGCCCACTCGGGGCAGCGTCGGATTGGCGGGGACGCCGATCCGCAGCCTGTCGGCACGCGAGGTGGCGAGGCGGCTGGCGATCCTGCCGCAGAAACCCCTGACGCCCGCCGCCACCACCGTGCGCGACCTGGTGATGCGTGGCCGCCACCCCCACCAGACGCTGCTGCGACCGTGGACGGCCACCGACGCCGCCGCCGTCGAGCGCGCGATCGCCGCCACCGGGATGACCGAACTGGCCGACCGTGAGGTCGACGCGTTGTCCGGCGGGCAGCTGCAGCGGGCCTGGATCGCGCTGGTGCTGGCCCAGCAGACCCCGGTGATCCTGCTCGACGAACCCACCACGTTCCTCGACCTGAGTCACCAGCTCGAGGTGCTGCGGCTGGTCCGCCGGATCAACGCCGAGCAGGGCAGCACGATCGTGATGGTGCTGCACGATCTCAGCCTGGCCGCCCGGTTCTCCGACCGGCTGATCGTGCTGCACGAGGGCCGGGTGTTCGCCGACGGCGAGCCGTGGGAGGTGATCACCCCCGAGGTGCTCGCGACGGCCTTCGGGCTCGAGGCGCTGGTCATTCCCGATCCGGCGTCCGGACGGCCGCTGGTGGTGCCGCTCGACCCCACCGACGTGCCTTCCTGACGTCCGCCGAGACGAGTGCGCACGACGAGTTAGGTTAGGCTAGCCTTCCTGCATGATCATGAAGTCTCGACTGCTGGTGGCGGCCGTGCTGGCGCTGCTCACCCTGGCCGCCTGCAGTTCCACCGGAACCCCCGCCGCTTCGTCGTCCGCCACCCAGTCGGCCGTTGCCGACACCGGCTGGAGCTACACCGACGACACCGGCAAGACCGTCACCCTCGCGGCGCGTCCCGAGCGCATCGCCGGCTTCGCCGACCAGATGCTGACCCTGCTCAGCTACGGCATCCGCCCGGTCGCAATCTTCGGCCGGGTCGATGTGGCGTCGGATCCCCGTTTCGCCGACTACGACCTGACCGGGATCGAGATCGTCGGCAACGCCTACGGCGAGATCGACCTCGAGGCGTTGGCCGAGGCGCAGCCCGACCTGATCGTGTCGGCGGTCTACCCGTCCGACCGCGAGGGCACCGTCGATTCCACCTCGCCCTACTACGGCATGAAGGATCTCGAGCAGCAGGGCAAGATCGAAGCGATCGCCAAGGTGATCGCGGTCAAGGTCGGCGGAACCGGACTCGGTCTGATCGAGAGCAACGCCAAGGTTGCGCTCGCGCTCGGCGCCGAGCAGGCCACCGTCGACGCCGCGAAGGCGACCTTCGACACCGCGGCGGCCAACCTCACCAAGGTGGCCGCCGAGCACCCGCTCGAGGTGACCGTGATGTACGCCGACGCCGACGGCATCTACCTGGTGAAGCCCGAAGACGAGCCGCAGACCGAGCTGTACAAGAGTCTCGGCGTCAAGCTGACCGAGCTCGACCCCGACGGCGCGTACTACTGGGACATCTACAGCTGGGAGAACGCCGGCAAGGTGATGGGCGGCGACATCATCCTGCTGTCCAACGAGGGCTACCAGATCGAGGACCTGAAGAAGCAGGCCACGTTCGCCACGCATCCGGCGCTGGTCGCCGGGCAGGTGCACTCCAACCCCTACGTCGCCATGGATTACGCCGCCCAGGCCAAGACCATGGATCAACTCGCCGCCTGGCTGTCCGAGTCGCAGGACGTCTAGGGTCCAGCACCCGGCGACCAGGCCCCGGGGGCGTCCGTTTCGTTCGGACGCCCCCTACGCTGTGCCGCGTGGCGATCGAACTGCTCAATCCCCGGCAACTGGACGAGATGCGGCCCGCCGGCCGCTTCGTCGCCGAGGTGCTGTCCGCGCTGGCCGAGGCGGCCAAGGTCGGGGTCGACCTGCTCGACCTGGACGCCCTGGCGCACCGGATGATCCGCGAGCGCGGCGCGACGTCGTGCTACATCGACTACGCACCGTCGTTCGGTCGCGGACCGTTCGGCAAGGTGCTGTGCACCAGCGTCAACGAGGCCGTCCTGCATGGCCTGCCGCATCACTACCGGCTGGCCGACGGCGACCTGCTGAGCCTCGATTTCGCGTGCAGTGTGGACGGCTGGGTCTGCGACTCGGCGCTGAGCCTGAACGTGGGGACGCCGCGGGCCGAGGACCAGAAGCTGATCGAGGCCACCCAGGTGGCGCTCTCCAGGGCCATCGAGGTGGCCAGGCCCGGCAACCGGGTCGGCGACCTGAGCGCGGCCATCGGTGCGACGGCCCGCGAGTACGGCTACCTGGTGAACACCCAGTTCGGTGGCCACGGCGTGGGCCGCACCATGCACGGCGACCCGCACATCTCCAACGACGGACGCGCCGGCCGCGGCTTCCCCCTTCGCCCCGGCCTGGTGATCGCCATCGAACCGTGGTTCCTGGCCGGCACCGACGAGATCAAAATGGCCGACGACGGCTGGACGATCGTCTCGGCCGACGGCTCCCGAGGTGCACACAGCGAGCACACCATCGCCATCACCGAGGGCGACCCGATCGTCATGACTGCCCGCTGACCGCCGGCCTGAAATGGGGACGGTTCCTTTTCAGGCCATCCTCAGGATTGCCTGAAAGCCCTGGTGGGCAGGGTGTTCGCCCGACCCCTCAGGCGGACGGAGGGGCGGCCTGAAATGGAACCGTCCCCATGTGCTGCGGCTGCTGGGCAGCCTGCAGACCGCGGACCGGTTCGGCTACGCCGCCGTGCGCCGGGCGCTGGCCGGCTTCGACGCCCGCGACGCTGGCCGGTGTGGGTCACCAGGCACCCGCCGAGGCCCCCGCGCGGGTGGCGGCCCCGCTGCGCGGGTTCGTGAACGGAGGGATGGACGGGTGAACGGCTATGACGAGGGCATGAGGGGCCGTGAGGTGCTGGGTGACGCGCACGCCGACCGGGCGCAGGCCGGCCGCAGGCGACGCTGCGCGAGGAGGGCCTGCTCGAGGACTGACCCGCGGGGCCGCTCACCACTCGGTGCCCTGGCAGGCGCCCGAACCGGACGGCTCGACCTGCAGGGTCGCGTGGTCGATGCCGAACTCGTCGCGCATCACCGCGCTGGCGTCCTTCAGCACCCCGGCCGGGTCGGCGCCGGTCGCACTGACCAGATGGGCGGTCGCTACGTTCATTCCCGAGGTCAGCGTCCACAGGTGCAGGTCGTGCACCTCGACCACACCGCGCACCCCGGCCAGCCGCTCCCTGGCGTGGGCCGGGTCGATGCCATTGGGCGCGGCCTGGCCCAGCACCCGCAGCACCTCACGACCCAGCAGCACCGCCCGGACGCCGACGAACACCGCCAGCGCCGCCGCCACCACGGCGTCCCACAGCGACGCGCCGGTCCACCAGGTGAGCAGGCCGGCGAGCAGGACGCCGACGGAGCCGAGGGCGTCGGCCAGCACCTCGAGGTAGGCGCCCTTGACGTTGAGATTCTCCTGCGACCCACCTCGCAGCAGCAGCAGCGCGACGACGTTGACGGCCAGGCCGACGACGCCGATGACCAGCATCACGCCGGCATGCACCTCGACCGCGGTGCCCAACCGCTGGACGGCGCTGACCAGCACGTAGCCGCACACCGCGATCATCAGCAGCACGCTGAGCCCGGCGGCGAAGATCTCGACCCGGTAGCGGCCGTAGGTGCGGCGGCCGGTCGGGTCGGGTCTGGTCGCCCAGTGGGACGCCGACAACGCCACCACCAGTCCGACGGTGTCCGCGGCCATGTGACCGGCGTCGGACAGGACGCTCAGGGAGCTCGACCAGAGTCCCGCGACGAGCTCGACCACGAAGAAGGACCCGACCAGGGCGAGCGCGACCTGCAGCCGCCAGCGGTGCACGGTGCCGCTGTGGCCGTGGTGGTCGTGCGTGTGCGCCATCGGACAGGGTCACCTCCACTCCCGAGCCTAGGACGCCGCGGCGCGCGTGTCCGATCGTGTCCAGCCGACTCGGGCGGCTCATGTATCCGGCGAGCGCGTGGATGTATCTGGCGGGCGCAGTCGTGACTCCTGCGGGTGAACCCCCTACCGAGGAGCTGCGCCATGATCGCGATCCAGAACACCATCCTTGTGCGTGCCGGCATCCTGCTGGCTGCGGTGACGGTGCTGGGCGTCCTTCTGGCCGGCGCGCTCGGCTAGTCGCCGGCGTCCAGCATCAGCTGCCAGAACTGGACGTCGCGCCAGGCGCCCAGCTTGTGCCCCACTTCGGCGAATGTACCGACCGGCTCGAAACCGGACGCTCGGTGCAGTGCCGCGCTGGCGGGGTTGGGCAGCGCCACGACCGCCAGCACGGTGTGCATCCCGTCGGCCCGCACACGCTCCAGCAGCTCGGCGTACAGCGCCCGGCCCGCTCCCTGGCCCTGGGCGGCCGGGGTGAGGTACACCGTGGACTCCCGCGTGCGCGCATAGGCGCCGCGGGGCCGGTAGATGCTGCTGCAGGCGAAGCCGGCGATGCCCTCGGCGTCCTCGGCGACGAGGAAGTGCAGGCCCGCCCCGGCCTCGGTGATGCGCCCGCGCCAGTACCCGGCGTCCGGTGCCGCAGTGTCGAAGGTGGCGTAACCGGTTTCGACCTCGCGCGCGTAAATGGCGGCGACCGCCGGGGCGTCGGCCGCGGTGGCGGTCCTGAACAGCATCAGCACACCCTAGACACTCGATGACCCGGCTGCGCCCAGGAGTTTCTGCCGCGACGTCCGCGGGTGGGCGACTCACGACCGGCCACCGTGGGGGCGCCGCAGCCGCGTTCGTCGAGACCGTCCCGCCCAGCGGCCAGGCTTGTGACTTTTGCTGTGGAAATTCACAGCCGGGATGGGTACCTGGGCCGACCGGATGCGATAGCTTGAACACAGGCACGACCCGGCACCGACGTCGGGATCGAATGCCACGAGCAAGGTTCACCGGCCCGCAGACGTGGCCTTTGCCGCGGTCACGTCCCGGCCGGACGACGGTGCGGCACACGCACGGACAGGAGAGGAACCACACATGAAGCGCCTACTCAACGACGGTTACGACGCGGTGGAGGAGATGCTGGACGGCTACGTCAAGGCCCACGGCGACGTGGTGAAGCTGGCCGAGAACGAACGCGTCGTCGTGCGCACCGAACTGAGCACCGAGCCGAAGGTGGGCATCATCTTCGGCGGTGGCAGCGGGCACGAGCCGCTGTTCCTGGGCTACGTCGGCGAGGGTGTCGCGGACGCCGCCGTGATCGGCAATGTGAACACCTCACCCGACCCGATGGCCTGCTACGACGCGGTCACCGCGGCCGATCAGGGCAAGGGCTGCCTGTTCCTGTACGGCAACTACCAGGGCGACGTGCTGAACTTCGACATGGGCGCCGAGATGGCCGCCGATGACGGCATCCGGGTCGAGACCGTGCTGATCACCGACGACGTCTACTCGGCCAAGGACAAGGCCGACCGCCGGGGTGTGGCCGGCGACGTCATCGTGCTGATGGCCGCCTGCGCCGTGGCCAACACCGGCGCCGATCTGGACGCTGTGAAGGCCGCCGCCGAGAAGGCCAACGACAACACCTACTCGATGGGCGTGGCGCTGTCGTCGTCCACCCTGCCGGTCACGGGCGAACCGATCTTCGAGATCGGCCCTGACGACATGGAGGTCGGCATGGGCATCCACGGCGAGCCCGGCATCGAACGCAAGAAGCTCGAGCCGGCCGACGCCGTGATGGACGAGATCCTCGACATCGTGCTGCCCGACATGGACCTGAAGTCGGGCGAGGAGGTCGCGGTGATGATCAACGGCCTCGGCGGGCTGCCGCTGATGGACCAGTACATCTGCTACCGCCGGGTCCACGACGTGCTCACCGACAAGGGCGTCACGATCGCCAAGTCGATGGTCGGCAACTACGCCACCAGCATGGACATGATCGGCATGGGCGTCACCCTGGTGCGGCTCGACGACGAGCTCAAGGGCTGGCTGAACGCGCCGTTCAACGCTCCCTACCTGGTGCAGTGAGGGCCGCCTCGGATGGCTGACTTCGACCGCGACTACTTCATCGCAGTCTTTCGCCGGATGGCGGAGACCGCCGAGACCAACCGCGACGAGTGGACGAGACTCGACGGCGA
Source organism: Micropruina sonneratiae (assembly GCF_025972045.1). Lineage (GTDB taxonomy): Bacteria > Actinomycetota > Actinomycetes > Propionibacteriales > Propionibacteriaceae > Micropruina > Micropruina sonneratiae. The sequence continues at coordinate 265,201 of NZ_JAPDHX010000002.1, forward strand.
CATCGGCGACGGCGACCACGGGATCAACATGAGCATCGGCTTCCGCGAGGTGGTCAAGCAGCTCGACGCGATCCCCGACGACACCGACATCGCCGGCACCTTCAAGCTGGTCGGCATGACCCTGCTGCGCAAGGTGGGCGGGGCGTCCGGCCCGCTGTACGGCAGCTTCTTCATGAAGGCCGGCGCCGAGGTGGCCGACCAGACCGAGGTGAGCTTCGACGACCTGCGGCGGATGCTCCGGGCCGGAGTCGATTCGATCCAGGCCCGCGGCAAGGCCCAGCTCGGCGACAAGACGATGCTGGACAGCTACCTGCCCGGCCTCGACGTGCTCGAAGCCGCGGACGCCGCCGACCCGGGCGCCGCGCTCACGGAGTTCGTCGCCCGGATGAAGCAGGGCTCCGACGACACCATCCCGCTGGTCGCCAAGAAGGGACGCGCGATGCGCCTGGGCGAGCGGTCGGTCGGCCACCGCGATCCCGGTTCGCAGAGTTCCTGGCAGCTGATGAACTGCTTCGTGGAGGAACTCGCGCGCTAGCTGTATCCGAGAGGGGATGACCAACCGGCTCACACGCTGGCGCTCAGGTCTGTGTGCCTCCACTGGCCCTGGTACCAGAGTTGGTGCACGTGGTTGTCTGCGGCCACGTAGAACACCTGTTGCGGCTGCGGGGTGTTCAGTGCCACCAGGTCGCTGCCGGCCACCGGTGGCGGGGCGTTGGTGGTCACGGTCAGGTCGGTGCAGCGCCAGTGATCCTGGAACCACAGCTGGGTGACGTGGCCGGAGTCGGCCAGGTAGAAGAGCTGGGCCTGCGGGTCGCTCAGGCTCGCCAGGGGCGTCCCCTCACCTGCCGGGGGCGCTCCGGCGGCGGCGGTCAGGTCGACCAGTTTGGGCCCCGGTACCGCCACCCGGATCCAGATGTGGCCGTCGCCGCCGACCAGGAGCACCGCCCGGTAGCTCGCGGACAGCGCCGTGCCTGCCCGTGGGCGCATCGCCGGGGCGGTGGCGCTCAGATCGATGTGATGCCAGCCCTGCGGATCGCAGTACAGGCAGTGCAGATGAGCGTCGACGCCGAAGTAGTAGACGAACTGACCGGGTCCGCCTGCCGCGATCGCCGTCCCGGGAGCCGGCCCTGGCGCACCGGTCAACCCGCTCAGGTCGGTGTCCTGCCAGCCGTTCTGGTACCACAGACAGTGCAGGGCGCCATCGGTGGCGGCGTAGTACAGCTGCCGCTGTGGGCTGGTCAGTGTCGCGAAACGGGAATCGCCGCGGCACCCGGGCGCCTTCGCCGCCGCGGTGAGATCGGTGCAGTGCACCACGCCTTGCTCGCGCCACAGCTGGATGATCGCTCCGTCGGCGCTACGGTACAGATGCTGGTCGCCGGACCAGCCCGCCACCGCCGTGACTGGGTCCTCCGCAGGGGCGGGGAAGGAAGCGTCGGCGCTCAGGTCGGTCAGCGTCCAGCCGTTCGAGTAGCGCAACAGCATCAGGCCCCCGTCGCTGTCGCTGAGGTGGGCGACCTGCTGTGGGCCGCCCATGGCGAGCAGCGGCGCCGGAAACGCCGTGCGGGGCTGATTCACGTTCATGATCCAGGCCATCAGGTACTGGGCGGTCGCGGTCACCGCCTCGGACAGGATCTGGCCCATTGCGGGGCGGGAGAGCTTCGACAGGTCCCACACCGGCCTCAGCGACCACGGCATCCACGGATTGATCGCGATCGCCACGTCACGCCGGTAGTGCGGCTTCGACCGGGTAACGGAGAGGACCGATGGGGACGGCCCGGCCGAGCGGCATCGCCGCACGACCGGGCCGTTGCTGCTCCGTGCAGCGGCGCGGCTCACGACACGCCGCCGGCTACGGGCCTCCCCCCGGCCGAGCCGGACTTCCGGGACCGGCTCGACTTCGACGCTACGGTGCCGCGGTCCGGGCGTCGTTGCCCGCGAGCACGCTCGGTGTGTCGCGAGCGCTACACAGCCGGGCGGCGTCGCGAGACCGTCGTGGCGATCGGCCTGGTCGCACGCACGTGATCCGGGGCGAGGCTCGACCGCTGCCTCAGATGTTGCCGCTGAGCCGCCACTGGGCCGAGTCGCCGGTGCTGTTCATGTAGCGGACGCCGGAGAGTTGCGACCCGTTCGGCACGTCGAACACGATCCAGCCCTTGGCGCACTGGCCGGGTTTGTACAGCCGGCCGTTGCCGTTGGGGTAGACCGGCGCCGGCTCGTTGGTGCCCTTGACCGTGCTGGCCGGGTACTCCTCGGAGTCGGGGCCCAGCAGCACCCAGGTGTCCCAGGTGAGTTCGATGCCGGCTTGAGCGTTGGTGTTGCACGTCTTCGCCATCACCAGCACCTGGCTGTTGCGATGCCCCGACACCTTGGCGCGCTTGCTGTCCAGCACGGTGATGGTGACCTCGCCGGACAGGTCGAGCACCTCGCCGGGGGAGCGGAACTCCCCGGCCGAACCGGACGTCGAAGCGCTGGGCGACACCGAATCGGTCGGCTGCATCGAGCCGCTGGCCGAGGGCGACCCGGAGTCGCTCGGGTAGCCGCTGGCGCCGTCGGTCGCGCTCGGCGTCGGGCTGGCCTCGCCGCTCTCGTCGGAACTGGCCGTGGGCGAGGTGCTGGTTTCGCTGCTGGGCGAGGTACTGGACGCCGGGGTCGAGGCCGGCGTCCCACCGATCGTGCAGCCGGTCAGCAGCAGCGCCGCCAGCGTCAGTGCGGGGATCACGCGCTTCATGGCCAGACCCTACGGCGCCGCAGGTTCCGGCGGAACCCCGGGGCGGGTGGGGCCGCGGCAGGGGCTCGGCCGTGGATCGCCCGCGCCGGCCCCGCTTGGCGGCTCGGTCGCAGCTGTGGCGTCCAGGTCGGCGTCAGCCCAGGGCGCTCTTGACCAGCGCCGCCGCCGTCCGGCCGTCGCCACGTCCGGCGATGCGCGGGGTGACGCCCTTCATGACCTGGCCCATCTGCCGCATGGTGGGCTTCTCGCCGAGAGCCGACGCCACCGCGGCGACCTCCTCCTCCACGATCGCGGCGATCTCGGCCTCGGTGAGCGGCTGGGGCAGGAACTCGGCCAGGATGCCCGCCTCGGCCAGCTCCTTCTCGGCCAGTTCGGGGCGGTGTCCGTCGGTGTAGGCCTGGGCGGAGTCCTTGCGCTTGGAGACCTCGCGGGCCAGCACCTGCTGCTCCTCGCCCTCGCTGAGCTCGCGCGCCGCCTTGCCGGCCACCTCCTCGTTGGCGATGGCGGCCAGCGCCATCCGCACCGTCGACTTGCGCGCCTCGTCGTGGGCCTTCATCGCCGCCACCAACTCGGTCTTCAGGCGGTCCTTGATCGCTGCCATGGGTGATCGTGTCCTTTCGTAACGGTTCATTGTCTCACCCACCGCCGACGGCCCCGCGCCTACACTTCCCGCGATGACCACACGCCTGTTCGCCGCCGTCGTTCTGCCCGCCTCCGTGCTCGACGCGCTGGACGCCTTCGTCGAGCCACGCCGCGACGCCGACCCCGACCTGCGCTGGACGCCGCGCGACAACTGGCACCTGACGCTGGCGTTCTTCGGCGACGTCGCCGACGAGCGTGTCGAGCCGTTGCAGGAGGCCCTCGACGGCGTCCGGCTGGAGACCTTCCGGCTCACCCTGGACGGGTCCGGCGCCTTCCCCGACCCGGCGGCAGCCCGCGTCCTGTTCCACGCCGTCACCGACGGTGCGAGCGAACTGAGCAGGCTGGCCCGCCGGGTGCGGACGGCGGCCGATCGCGTGGGGGTGCCCTCCGACAACGCCAAGCACCGCCCCCACCTGACCCTGGCCCGGCGCCGTCGTCCGGGCCAACTGACCCGCTGGCTGCGCATCGTGGAGAGCTTCCCGGCCCAGGACTTCGACGTCTCCGGCTTCGCCCTGCTGGCCTCCGACCTGCGACCGGCCAGCCCGGTCCACCGGGTCGTCCACACCGTCCCCGCCCGCCCCCTGCCGCTCGCCTGACGATTCGCCGAGCGTCCGGAGTGCGGGTGCTCACCGACCACCGCAACGCCGTCGCTAGGCTGGCCGGGTTGTCCAACGAGGGGTGAGCCACCGATGACCTACCAGCCCGAAACGCTGGCCGTCCACGCCGGCCAGGAGGACGCCGATCCGGCGACCAATGCCCGCGCCGTGCCGATCTACCAGACCACGTCGTACGTGTTCGACGACACCCAGCACGCGGCGGACCTGTTCGCGCTGAAGGTGCCCGGCAACATCTACACCCGCATCATGAACCCGACCCAAAACGTCTTCGAGGCCCGGATGACGGCGCTCGAGGGCGGCGTCGGCGCGCTCGCCACCAGCTCGGGAGCGGCGGCGATCACCTACGCGGTGCTCAACCTGACCTACGCCGGCGACAACATCGTCGCGCTGTCCACCCTGTACGGCGGCACCTACGCCTTGTTCGCCCACACCCTGCCGCAGTTCGGCATCGAGGTGCGCTTCGTCGACCCGGAGAAGCCCGACGAACTCGCGCAGCACGTCGACGACAAGACCAAACTGGTGTTCGGCGAGACCGTCGGCAACCCGCTGGTCAACGTGGTCGACCTGGACGCCTGGTCGGCCGCCGCGCACAGCCTCGGCCTGCCGTTCATCGTCGACAACACCGTCCCCACCCCGTACCTGTGCCGGGTCTTCGACCACGGCGTCGACGTCGCGGTGCACTCGGCGACCAAGTACATCGGCGGTCACGGCACCTCGGTCGGCGGCATCATCGTCGATTCCGGCACCTTCGACTGGACGGCACACGCCGACCGGTTCCCGGGCCTCACTCAGCCCGACCACGCCTATCACGAGGTGGTCTGGACCGAGGCGGTCGGCAACCTGGCCTACATCATCCGGGCCCGCACCGTGCTGCTGCGCAACACCGGGGCCGCGGTGACGCCGATGAACTCCTGGCTCTTCCTGCAGGGACTGGAGACACTGCACCTGCGGATGGAGCGGCACAGCAGCAACGCCCTGGAGGTGGCCCGCTACCTGGAGCAGCATCCGGCGGTGGCCTGGGTGAACTATCCGGGGCTGGAGTCCTCCCAGTGGCACGAGGCGGCGCAGCGCATCCTGCCCAAGGGTGCCGCCGGCATCGTGTCGTTCGGCCTGAAGGCGGGTCGCGAGGGCGGTTCGAAGCTGGTCGAGTCGTTGCAGTTGTTCAGCCACCTGGCCAACATCGGCGACGCCAAGTCGCTGGTCATCCACAACGCCTCGACCACCCACAGCCAGCTGACCGAGGACGAATTGAAGGCGGCCGGGGTGGCTCCCGAGATGGTCCGGCTCAGTGTCGGCATCGAGAACGTCGCCGACCTGATCGCCGACCTGGACCAGGCGCTGGCCCAGTTCTGACCCGGACGCCGCACCCGCATGGCTGACACCACCCCGCTTGGCCTGGTCGAGACCCAGGTCGCGCGCCTGTTCACCGCGGACGACCCGCTGCGGCTGACCGGCGGCGCGACGCTGGGCCCGGTCGACGTGGCCTACGAGACCTACGGCACCTTGTCGCCCGACCGGGACAACGCCGTATTCATCTGCCACGCGCTGACCGGGGACGCCCACGCCGCCGGCTTCCACGAGGGCGCGAAGCGACCGGGCTGGTGGGACAACCTGATCGGGCCGGGGCGTCCGCTCGACACCGACCGGTTCTTTGTGATCTGCGCGAACCTGATCGGGGGCTGCCAGGGCAGCACCGGGCCGTCGTCGATCGACCCGGCCACCGGACGGGCCTACGGGCTCGACTTCCCGTTGCTCGACATGGCCGACTTCGTCGCCGTGCACCGCGCGCTGCTCGCCCATCTCGGCATCGACCGGTTGTTGGCAGCGCTGGGCGGGTCGCTGGGCGGCATGCAGGTGCTGGAGTGGGCGCTACGATACCCCGAGCAGCTGACCAGCGCGGCGGTGGTGGCGGCGTCGTCGCGGCTGACCGCGCAGAACATCGCCTTCTCGGCGGTGGCCAGGCGGGCCATCATGGACGACCCGGATTTCCGCGACGGACGCTACCTCGAGGCGGGCGTGGTGCCTCGGCTCGGGCTGCGGACCGCGCGGATGATGGCACACATCACCTACCTGTCCGAGGACGCCTTCAGCGAGAAGTTCGGCCGCACGCCGCACCCGGACCGGGACAAGCCCGGTTTCGGCATCGATTTCGCGGTGGAGAGCTACCTGGATCACCAGGGCAGGGTGTTCCTGGAGCGCTTCGACGCCCTGTCGTACCTGTACCTGTCACGGGTGATGGACTACTTCGACCCGTTCAGCAGGCCGGACGCCGTGGCCGGCATCGCGGCGGACCCGGTGCGCTTCCTGGTGATGTCGTTCGACACCGACTGGCGGTTCAGCACCGACCATTCGCGGCGCATCGTCAAACACCTGGAGCACGCGCGACAGCCGGTCAGCTTCCGCGACATTCCGTCGCATTGGGGGCACGACTCGTTCCTGTTGCCCGTACCGCGCTACCACGACACGCTGCGCGCCTGGTTCGACCGGGCCTTGCGGGAGGGGCTGTGATGAGCGGCGTTGCACCACCTGCCACCCCGGCGAACGCCGGGATCTCTTCACGCACCCGCGCGGCGGGGGAGCCGGTCCGGTGAGCCTGCGTCCCGACCTCGCCCTGATCGCCCACCTGGTGCCCAACGACACCCGGGTGCTCGACCTAGGCTGCGGCGACGGCACCCTGCTGGCGCACCTGATCGCCGAGCACGGCTGCGCCGGCACCGGGGTCGAGATCGATCCCCAGAAGGTGTTGGCCGCGGTCGCGGCCGGCGTGCCGGTGATGGAGCTCGACCTGGATTCCGACCTGGAGCTGTTCGCGTCGGAGTCCTACGAGACGGTGGTGCTGTCGCGGACGGTGCAGACGCTGTTGCGGCCCAAGGTCGTGCTGCGCGAGATGGCGCGGATCAGCGGGCGGCTGATCGTGTCGGTGCCGAACTTCGGCCTGCTGCAGCACCGGCTGAGGCTGCTGCGCGGCCGGATGCCGATGTCGAAGGAGCTGCCGCACTACTGGTACGAGACTCCGAACCTCCGGTTCACCACCCTCGTCGAGGTCGAGCAGCTGTTCGCCGAGCTCGGCCTGGTGATCGACCAGCGGATCAACCTGTCGCTGGCCGGCGAACCCCTCGGCAAGCGCTTCCGGGCCGCGAACCTGCGCGCGGGGGCCGCGGTGTACGTGCTCAGCCGCTGACCGCCGCCCCGAGCTGCGACGCCACTCGTCACCGGGGGTCTCCGACCAACTGCGGGGAAGGGATCCCGGCGTTCGCCGGGAGGACGGGCGCCGGCCGTCAGGCCACCATCAACTGCGACCTCGTCGGCGCGTACGCCTTGAGTCGCAGCGGCATGCCGGCCTCGACCGGCGTCCGGTTCGCCTTGCGCGCATTGCAGACGTGACAAGCGGCGACGGTGTTCGTCCAGGTGTTGTTGCCGCCGCGCGAGATCGGCATGATGTGGTCGACCGTCGCGGCCCGTTCGCCGCAGTAGCCGCACGTGTGGGCGTCCCGCTTCAGCACTCCACGCTTGGTCCAGCCCGGCGTCCGGCTGTACAGGAACGTGGTCTTGACGTAGCGGACCAGCCGCAGCACCTCCGGCTGCGGAAAGGGTCCGAACAACAGGTCGGGGTGGGCGCTTTCGACCACGGCGACCTTGCGCAGCAGCATGCCGACCGCATGCTGCAACGACACCGTGTGCAGGGCTGTGTTGTCGGTGTTCAGGACGAGGACGGCCATTCAACGACTCCTTCTGGTGACAGCTGGCTGCTGCCGGCAAAAAGAAACCGCCCCGCACGAGCGCGGGACGGTGCCAACTCCTCCGACTGGTAGAGGGTTCTCAACCACGCTCACTATCCGCACGCCGGCGAGCGGCGCGACGTGGGTGCTCGTGCTGCTCATCGGAACTCCTTGGCTGAGGACGTTGCCAAGACTAACCCCGCAATCGGCCTTTCCGGTTGCGACACGATGTCGGACACGTGTCACCGGCCCCGTGGGCGGGGGAGGGCCGCAGCCTATGCGTTGAGCGACAGCGCCTTCAGCAGGCGGTCGGCGGCCCCGCCGAGGTTGAGCAGTTCGGCGAGCTCGGCGAACATCTCGGGCTGGACGGGCTCGGTCGGCAGCCGCAGGTCGTCGAGGCTGACGCCCAGATCGAGGTCACGACGCACCGCCACCACCTCCCGGGCGGCGGCGAGGTAGTCGATGCCTGCGGTGAGCTTCGCGGTCAGCCCGGGGGAAAGCTTCCTCGCCGACGCCGCGGCGAGCACGCCTTCCAGGTCGCCGTGGTCGGCGATCAGCTTCGCCGCGGTCTTCTCGCCGATCCCCGCGACGCCGGGCAGGCCGTCGGAGGCGTCCCCCCGCAGCGTGGCGAAGTCGGCGTACCCGGCTCCGGTGATGCCGTACTTGGCCAGCAGCCAGTCGTCGGTCACCCGTTCGTGGTTGCGGACGCCCTTGACCACCGACAGCACCCGGACGCCGCGGGCGTCGTCGACCAGCTGGAACAGGTCGCGGTCGCCGGTGATCACGTCCACGGGTCCGGCCGCGGTGCTGGCCAGAGTGCCGATCACGTCGTCGGCCTCGTGGTCGGCGGCACCGACGATGGCGATGCCGACGGCGTCCAGCACGGCCCGGATCAGCGGCACCTGCGGCACCAGCTCGTCGGGCACCTGTTCGACGGCACCGTGCAGCACCCGGTGCGCCTTGTAGCTGGGCACCAGCTGCACCCGCCACGTGGGCCGCCAGTTGTCGTCCCAGCAGGCGGCGACGTGCGTGGGCCGGTACTCGGTCACGAACCGGGCGATGAAGTCGAGCAGCCCCCGCACGGCGTTGACGGGGCGTCCGTCAGCCCCGGTCAGCGAGGTCGGCAAACCGTAGAAAGCACGGAAGTAGAGCGATGCCGTGTCATAAAGTTGCAGAAACGGCCGGTTCATCCGCACATAGTGACACGATTGAGCCATGGAGAGTACGGATCGCCAGATTCTCACCCTGCTGTCCCGCGACGGTCGGATGTCCTACACCGACATCGGTCGGGAGACCGGACTGTCGACGTCAGCGGCGCAGCAGCGGGTCCGGCGGCTCGAGCAGCGGGGCCTGATCACCGGGTATCGCGCCGAGATCAGTTCCGACGCCCTGGGACTGCTGCTGACCGCGTTCATCTCCCTCAAGGCCTCCGATCCGGCCGTCGACGAACTCATCCCCGACAAGCTCGCGCAGATCCCGAACGTGGTCTCCTGCTACTCGGTGGCCGGCGAGGCCAGCCACCTGTGCATCGTGCAGGTCGAGAACCCGGGCGAACTGGAGGCGCTGCTGTCGCAGCTGCGGGTCGGTGTGGGGGTCCAGACCCTGACCACGCTGGTGCTGTCGGTCCCGTTCAAGGATCGCCCGGTCCTTTGAGGCGGACCGCGGCGGGCCGGTCTCCGGCGGGGACGACCTCGAGCGCTGGGTAGCATCCCTTCGTGATCGACCGCGTGCGTGCCGTGCCCTGGTGGGCCCGGGCCCTGCTGGGGCTGGCGGTCGGCGCCGCCGGCGGAATGGCCTTCATGGTGGGGTCGTGGGCGCTGACGATCGGCTGCGTCGCCGCGCTCAGCATGCTGGTCCTGCCCGCCCCGAGTTGGTGGCAGGCGGCGCTCACCGGGTTCTGCTTCGGTCTCACCCAGTACCTGCTGGGCGTCACCTGGCTGAGCGTCATCTTCGTCGAGGCGCTGTTCGGACTGGCCGCACTCGAGGCCTGCTTCAGCGCGCTGCTGGCGGTGCTGCTGCGCTGGTCGGGCCGGACGCCGTGGTGGCCGCCCCTGGCGGCCGGCTGCTGGCTGGCCGTGGAGTACGCCTTCTCCCACTTTCCCTTCGAAGGCTTCCCCTGGCTGCGGTTGGGCTACTTGAGCGTCGACTCCCCACTGGCCGGCCTGTTGCCGCTCGTGGGCGTCCCCGGTGCGACGTTCGCCCTCGCCCTGGCCGGACAGTTCGTGGCCTGGGCCGTGCTGGTCGGCGACGGTCCCACACAGTGGGTGCGCGGGTTGGCGGGCGTGGTGGCGGTGCTGTGCACCGGCCTGCTGGGCCTGCTGGTGCCGGCCGGGGCCGAGACGGGCAGCGTCAGCGTGGGCTACGTGCAGGGCAACGCACCGGGCGGCGGCATCTACGGGCTGGGGGAGGCTCGCACCATCACCCGCAACCACGTCGCCGAGACCCAACGCCTCGCCGGACGGATCGAGTCCGGTGAGCTGCCGCGGCCAGACTTCGTGGTGTGGCCGGAGAACGGCACCGACATGGACCCGTTCGCCGACGCCCAGACCAACGCCCTGGTGAAGCAGGCGGTGGCCGCGGTCGGCGTCCCGGTGCTGATCGGCACCATCACCGACGGTCCGGGGGTCGACGAGCGGCAGACCGCGGCGATCGTGTGGGATCCTGCCACCGGCGCCCAGGCCCGCTACGACAAGCGCAACCTGGTGCCGTTCGGCGAGTGGGTGCCGCTGCGCAGCATCCTGGAGCCACTGTTCCCGGTGGTGCGCTACGTCGGCGCCCAGTCCGTCCCGGGCACCGGCCCGGGCGTGCTGCCGATCGACCTGGGCGAGCGAGTGGTCACCGTCGGGGACCTGATCTGCTACGAGGTGGCCTACGACGCCACCGTGCACGACACCGTCCGCGCGGGCGCCCAACTCAGCGTGGTGCAGAGCAGCAACGCGATGTACGTGGGGACGGGACAGGTGGCGCAACAGTTCCGGATCACCCGGGCCAGGGCCGCCGAACTGCGCCGCGACATCCTGGTGGTCACCACCACCGGCACCTCGGGCCTGATCCGCCCCGACGGCAGTGTCGCCTTCACCCTGCCGGAGTTCGAAGCGGCGTCCGGGGTGGTGGAGTTGCCGCTGCGCAGCGGCCTGACGCCCGCGGTGCTCGTCTCGGGCTGGCTGGAACTCGCCGGCATCGCCGTCACCGTGCTGGGGCTCGCCGTGGTGTTGTGGCGACGCCGGGGAGACACAGCCGGCGCACAACCGGCGCAGGGCCACCACTCCGGGCGGGTGCGGCAGAATGGACAATCGGAAGCGAACCAGGAGACCCAGTGACCACTCCAGAGCTCGGTAAGGTGCTCGTCATCATCCCGACCTACAACGAGGCCGACAACATCACCCCGATCGTGCAGCGGTTGCGGGTGGCGGTTCCGGACGCCGACGTGTTGATCGCCGACGACAACTCGCCGGACGGCACCGGCCGGATCGCCGACGAACTGGCCGCGGACGACGACCAGGTGCACGTCATGCACCGGGAGGCCAAGCAGGGCCTGGGCGCGACCTACGTGGCCGGCTTCCGCTGGGGTCTCGAACGCGGCTACGGCGTCCTGGTCGAGCACGACGCGGACGGCTCGCACCAACCCGAGCAGTTGCCCAGCATGCTGGCCGCGCTCGAGAACGCGGACATGGTCAAGGGCTCGCGGTGGGTCAAGGGCGGCTCGGTGGTGAACTGGCCGTGGCATCGCAAGCTGCTGTCGCAGGGCGGCTCGCTGTGGTCGCGGACGATCCTCGGCCTGCCGATCAAGGACGTCACCGGCGGCTTCACCGCCTTCCGTGCCGACACCCTGCGCGGCATCGGCCTGGACGACATCGAGTCCGCCGGCTACGCCTTCCAGGTCGACCTGGCGCGGCGGGCCATCGCCAAGGGCTACCGGGTGGCCGAGGTGCCGATCGAGTTCATCGAGCGTGAGCGGGGCGACTCCAAGATGAGCGGCAACATCGTGGCCGAGGCCATGCTGTTGACCACCCGCTGGGGCGTCACGCACCGCGTCGACCAGGTCAAGCAGTGGCTGGGCATGGACCGCGGCCGGGCGCCCGAACCGGCCGCCGTCCGAACCGACCAGGACGCCGCGAAGTGACCACGCCGCAGCGCCCCTACCAGGCCTCGGGAGCCCAGCCGGGCTCGCCGGCGACGCGGGGCCGCCGGCCGTGGCTGGCGCCGCTGGTGCTGCTCACCTTTCTGCTGGTGCCCATCGTGGAGGTGTGGCTGATCGTCAGCGTCGGCAACTGGATCGGCGCGCTGCCCACCATCGCCATCCTGGTCGGCGAGGCCGTTCTCGGCGCCTGGCTGATGCGTCGCGAGGGCGCCAAGGCGTGGCGGGCGCTGAACCAGTCGGTCGCCTCGGGCAAACTGCCCGGCGGAGAGCTGCTCGACCCCGTGCTGATCGTGGTCGGCGGCATCCTGGTGATGCTGCCCGGCTTCTTCACCGACATCTTCGGCCTGGTCTTCCTGCTGCCGTTCACCCGGCCGCTGGCCCGCGGTCTGCTGCAGTTGTTCATCACCCGCCGCGCCGCCCGGTCGGGCATCAACATCGACGTGATGCGGGCCCGGGTCGACCGCGAGAACATCGTCGAGGGCGACACCGTGCCCGATCCCGCGCCGAAGGCCGCGGACCAGCCGCGCCAGCGGCCGTCCGACCCGATGGTGATCAAGGGCGAAATCGAACCCTGACGTGGCGGAGATCCGGGCGTCCTCCGGGATGACGAGAGACGGGGCTCAGTCTGTACCGCGGATCTCGTCCAGGCGTTCGGCCAGCAGATCCTCGAGCTCCTCGATGGAGCGGCGCTCGCGCAGCATGTCCCAGTGGGTGCGCGGCGGCTTGACCTCTTTGGCCTCGGGTTCGACGCCGTCCGAACGGCGCGCCACGGCGCCGCAGCGCGGGCACTCCCACTCGGTCGGCAGGTCCGCCTCCTCGGCGAACGTGACGCTGAAATGGTGTCCCTTGGGGCAGTCGAAGCCGACGTCCTGACGGGCCGCGAACTCGACTCCGGAACCGTCGGCGAAGCTCTTCGAACCCAGTCCGGAACCTCGCAGCGATCGCTCAGCCATGTCGTCTCCCTCCACCGGACGCCCCGTGCGAGGGGGGCCGCTCCGGTACCACGCTACTCCGTGAGCCCAAGCGGCTCACAGGACTTTGGGCAACGCATTTCCGGCGTCGGTGATTCCCTTCCGCAGGTCGACCCGGGCCAGCAACAGACCGCCGACAAGGAAAAAGACCACCAAAGTGAGGATCGCCCAGCGATAGGACTGGCTGAACTGGAACACCAGCGCGAAGCTCAGCGTGCCCAGCCAGCTCGTGCCGCGCTCCATCGCCTGGTAGAAGCTGAAGTACTCCGATTCGCGACCCCTCGGGACCAGCTGCGAGTAGATCGACCGGCTCAGTGCCTGGGTGCCGCCCATCACCAGGCCGATCGCCGCGCCCAGTGCCAGCAGGGCGCCGAACACGCCGGCAGGCAGGAAGAACGCCACCGACACCACCGCGAACCAGATCGTGATGCCGATCAGCACGGTGCGCTTCGCGCCGAGACGTCCGGCGATGCGGCCGAACAGCAGCGCCCCACCGAAGGCGACGAACTGGGTGAGCAGGAAGGTGATCATCACGTTCGTCGTCGACATGCCCAGTTCGAGCTGCGCATACAGCGACGACTGGCCGATGACCGTCTGGATGCCGTCGTTGAAGAACAGGTAGGCGACCAGGAACAGCAGGGTCTGCGGGTAGCGGCGCAGGTCGATGAACGTGTCGGCCAGTTGGCGCAGCGGGTTGCGGCGGGCGGCGGGGGAGTGCACCACCTCGTCCAGGGCCCGCTCGGGCAGGTTCCGCAGCCCCAGCACCGGGATCAGCGTGAAGATGCCCCACCACAGCCCCGCCGACAGCAGGCTCAGCCGGATCGCGAGCCCGTAGCTGATCCCCAACGACTCGTAGGCCGTCATCAGGCCCAGGTTGCCGGCCAGCAGCAGGCCGCCGCCGAGGTAGCCCAGCGCCCAGCCGCGGCTGGACACCCGGTCGCGGTCGTCGGGCGGGGCGATCCGGACCAGGATGCCGTCGTAGATCACCTGGGACGACCCGACGCACAGGTTGGCGACGATCATCAGCACCGCACCGAGCTGCCAGTTGTCACCGGCGAGCAGGAACATCGCCGACGCCGCCGCGGCCCCCACCCAGGCCAGGCCGCCGAGCCACCACTGCGGATGCCTCGACCGGTCGGCGATCACCCCGACCAGCAGGAGCGCGACGGTGGTGATGATGGTCGAGATGGTGACCAGGAACGGGTGCACCGCCCCCGGCAGCACCTGCAATCCGAGCAGCGACACAGGAGTGCTGCAGAGCTGACCCTCGGCCAGATCGGGACAGGCGGCGTTGTTCGCCAGGCTGGTCAGGTACGGCCCGAGGATCACCGTCGCGGTGGTCGTCACGTAGGCCGAGTTGGCCCAGTCGTAGAAGTACCAGGCGCGCTGCTTGGGCGTGCTCCGCATCAGTTCCCTTCCCACAGCTCCCGTTCGACCAGCACCTGCTTGAGCAGACCGATGTCGTCACTGACCAGGCCGTCGACGCCGATATCGATCAGCCGCTCCAGCTCTGCACGCTCGTTGATCGTCCACACGTGGACGGCGCGCCCAGCCCGGTGGGCTGCACGGACGAGACCCCGGGAGACCACCGGCACCCGATCGTGCCAGGTGCGTGGCGGGATCTGTAGCACCACACCGGGGGAGCGGACGATCCGCCTGGCCAGCGGCGCGTAGGCGTACCAGGCCACCCCCCGCGCTCCGACGGCGGTCGGCACCCGGCGTCCGACCAGCCGGCGGAAGGCGGCGATCGTCGACGGCCGGAACGAGCCGACACAGACGCGGTCGTGGGCGTTGTGCGCGGCGATGGTCCGGGCGAGCGGTTCGACCGCGGCCGGCACCTTGAGGTCGATGTTGAACCGGGCCTCGGGCAACGCGTCGAACAGTTCGTCGAAGCTCGGGATCGGATCGACCCCGGACACCCGGACCCGCTGCAGTTCCGCCCAGGGCAGCAGCTCGGGGACGCCGGTGGCGTCGGTGACCCGGTCGAGGGTGTCGTCGTGGAAGGAGAACAGCACCCCGTCGGTGGACACGTGGGCGTCGGTCTCCAGGTAGCGGTAGCCGAGACCGACCGCACGGCGGAACGCGTACAGGGTGTTCTCGCGCGCGGCGTCGGACGCGCTCAGGAAGCCGCCCCGGTGCGCCAGCGCAGCGAAACGTGTGTCGAAGTATCGGTAGTCGCCGGCTCGCACGGGCTCAGTATGGGTGACCGGGGACCATAATCGGAGGCATGAACGACTCCACCGTGCCGCTGCGGCAGGCGCTGCGCGACGCCTTGCCGGGGGCGATGAAGGCCAGGGACACCCCGGCCCGGACGGCGATCCGCTCGGCGCTGGCCGCGATCGAGAACGCCGAGGCGGTCACCGTCGAGACCTCCGGACCGAATCTCGCCACCAGCGAGCACGTCGCCGGGGGGACCGTCGGCGTGGGTGCCGCCGAGGCGTCCAGGCTGGAGCTCGACGACGAACGCATCCTCGAGATCGTCAGCGCCGAGCGCGACGAGCGCCTGGCCGCCGCCGCCGAATACCGGACGGCCGGTCGCGAGGCAGAGGCGGCCACGTTGGAGGCCGAGGCCGCGGCCCTCGACGCCTTCCTGTGCTGACCTCGCCCAGACCCCTCGAACGGCACTGGGAGCCGGCCGGCGACCAGACCCGGTGCCGACGTTTCCCAGGCGCCCGCGCAGTGGGCCACAATAGGCCCTCGTGACAACCATCCTGTCGATCCAGTCCTCCGTCGCCTACGGCCACGTCGGGAACAGTGCGGCCACCTTCCCGCTGATGCGCTCCGGGGTCGAGGTCTGGCCGGTGCTGACGGTGCACTTCTCGAACCACACCGGCTACGGCGAGTGGCGCGGGCCGCTGCTGGCGGCGTCCGACGTGGCCGACGTCATCCGTGGCATCGACGAGCGGGGCGTGCTGGGCAGGGTGGACGCCGTGCTCTCCGGCTACCAGGGGGCCGAGGAGGTGGGCGCCGTCGTGCTGGACGCCGTGGCGCTGGTCAAGCAGCGCAGCCCCCGGGCCGTCTACTGCTGCGACCCGGTGATGGGCGACGTGGGCCGGGGCTTCTTCGTCCGGCCCGGCATTCCCGAGTTCATGCGTGACCAGGTGGTGCCGCAGGCGCAGATCGTCACCCCCAACCACTTCGAACTGGACTTCCTCACCGGCCGCGAGACGCACACGCTCGACGAGGTGATCGACGCCGCCCACGCCCTGCGCGCGGTGGGCCCCGAGACGGTGCTGGTCACCTCCGTGGTCACCGCCGCCACGGCCGAGGACGAACTGACGATGCTGGCCGTGACCGGTGACGGCGCCTGGCAAGTGACCACGCCCCGGCTGGACCGCACCTTCACCGGCTCGGGCGACCTGACCGCAGCCATGTTCCTGAGCCATTGGCTGGCGACGGAGTCGGCCGAGAAGGCCGTCGGCGCCACCGCCGACGTCGTTTATTCGGTGCTCAAGCAGACCGCCGATTCGGGGCTGCCGGAGTTGCAGCTGGTGGCGGCCCAGGACGAGATCGTCGCACCCACGTACCACTTCGACGTGAGCCGGGTCCGCTGAGCGGCGACGACGCCTCGTCCTGCCGGGGCTGAGGCCCGGGGGCTCAGTCGCGGAACACCTCGATCTGGGCGCCCAGCGCGTTCAGCCGGTTGGGCAGGTCCTCGTAGCCGCGGTTGATCACATACACGTCGCGCAGCACGCTGGTGCCGCGGGCGGCCAGCGCCGCGAGCAGCAGACAGACGGCGGGCCGCAGCGCCGGGGGAGAGATGATCTCCTGGCCACGCCAGCGGGTCGGGCCGGTGACGATGATCCGGTGCGGGTCGAGCAGCTGCACGTTCGCGCCCAGCTTGGTCAGTTCGACCAGATGGATGGCGCGGTTCTCGTAGACCCAGTCGTGGATCATCGTGCGCCCCTGCGCGACCGCCGCGATGACGGCGAAGAACGGCAGGTTGTCGATGTTCAGCCCCGGGAACGGCATGGGGTGGATCTTGTCGGCGTTGGCGTGCAGCTCGGAGGGGTGGATCGTGATGTCGACCAGCCGCGTCCGGCCGTTCTCGGCCGGGTACTCCGGGGTCAGGTCGTAGGCCTGGCCCATCTCGCCCAGCAGCGCGAGTTCGATCTCGAGGAACTCGATGGGGCAGCGCCGCACGGTCAGTTCCGAACCGGTGACGATGGCGGCGGTGAGCAGGCTCATCGCCTCGATCGGGTCCTCCGAGGGGGCGAACGACACGTCGGTGTCGATCACCGGCAGCCCGCGCACCCGCAGGGTGGTCGAGCCGATTCCGTCGATCTGGACGCCGAGCTGCTGCAGGAAGAAGCACACGTCCTGGACCATGTAGTTGCTGCTGGCGTTGCGGATCACGGTCTCGCCCGGGTGCCGGGCAGCAGCCATCAGCACGTTCTCGGTAACGGTGTCGCCGCGCTCGGTGAGCGTGATGGACCGCGACGACTGCGGGTCGATCGGGGTCACCGTGGCGTGGTAGGAGCCCTCGGTGGCAACGATGTCGAGGCCGAATTGGCGTAGTGCGTGCAGGTGCGGCGTGACCGTCCGAGTGCCCAGGTTGCAGCCGCCGGCGTAGGGCAGTTCGAAGGCCATCTCGTCGTGCAGCAGCGGCCCAAGGAACATGATGATCGAACGGGTCCGGCGCGCGGCCACCACGTCCATACTGGCCAGGTCGAGCCGGGCCGGGCGATCCAGCTCGAGTTCGGTGCGGTCCGGCGACCAGGTGGCCCGCACCCCGATGCTGGTGAGCACCTCGAGGATGCGGTTCACCTCCTCGATCTGGGCGATGCCCTTCAGCACCGTCCGTCCGCGGTTGAGCAGGGACGCGCACAGCAGCGCGACCGCCGCGTTCTTCGACGAGCGGACGTCGATCGAGCCGGACAGGTGTGTCTCGCCGCGGATCCTGAGATGCAGGGCGCCGCCGGTGGTCAGGGGTTGTTCGAGAGCCTCGGCGACCCGGTTGACCAGTTCGACCGACAGGGCCCGGTTGCCGGCCTCAAGGTCGTCGACGACATCGGCGGAGGTACCCAGTTCGTCGGCCAGTTCCTGCTGGCTCAACCCGCGCTGCTTGCGGGCATCGCGGATCAGGAAGCCGATACTGGTGGGGGAGAGCTCTGCCACCCGGGCAGCAT
Source organism: Micropruina sonneratiae (assembly GCF_025972045.1). GTDB lineage: Bacteria > Actinomycetota > Actinomycetes > Propionibacteriales > Propionibacteriaceae > Micropruina > Micropruina sonneratiae. Next base: position 283,148 of record NZ_JAPDHX010000002.1, read on the forward strand.
AGGCCATGGGCCGCACCGATGATCGCTACCGGCGGACCACAAGGGTGATCGCTCCGCGGCCACGGGGCGGCAACACGCCGTCCGGTCCACTAGTCTGCTGTTCCATGAGCGCACATTTCGACGTTGTTGTCCTTGGCGCCGGCCCTGGCGGCTACGTGGCCGCGATCCGGGCCGCGCAACTCGGCCAGAAGGTGGCCATCATCGAGAAGCAGTGGTGGGGCGGTGTCTGCCTCAACGTGGGCTGCATCCCCACCAAATCGCTGCTGCGCAACGCCGAGCTGGCTCACATCTTCACCCACGAGAAGGACCTGTTCGGCATCGAGGGTGACGTCACGTTCAACTTCGGCAAGGCGTTCACCCGCAGCCGCGACGTGTCCAATCGGATGGTCGGCGGCATCCACTACCTGATGAAGAAGAACAAGGTCACCGAGATCAACGGCTGGGGGACGTTCACCGACGCCAAGACGATCGAGGTCAAAACCGACAAGGGCACCGAGGTCGTCACCTTCGACAATGTGATCATCGCGGCCGGTTCGACCACCCGCCTCATCCCGGGCACGACGCGCAGCGCTCGCGTGTTCACCTACGAGGAGCAGATCCTCTCCGACAACCTGCCCGAGTCGATCATCATCTGCGGGTCGGGAGCCATCGGCACCGAGTTCGCCTACGTGCTGGCCAACTACGGGGTCAAGGTCACGATCGTCGAGTTCCTGGACCGGATGGTGCCGCTGGAGGATCCGGAGATCTCCCGCGAGCTGGCCAAGGCGTACAAGAAGCTCGGCGTCGAGGTGCTGACCTCCACCAAGGTCGAGGCCATCGAAGAGACCGATTCGGGGGTCAAGGTGACCGTCAGCCCGGCCAAGGGCGGCGATACCAAGGTGCTCGAGGCCGACCGCGTGCTGCAGTCGATCGGCTTCGCCCCGCGCACCGAGGGCTACGGCCTGGACAAGCTCGGGGTCGAGCTCACCGAACGCGGTGCGATCAAGATCGACGACTACATGCGCACCAACGTGCCCGGGGTGTACGCGATCGGCGACGTGACGATGAAGCTGGCCCTGGCGCACACCGCCGAGGCCCAGGGCGTGGTGGCGGCCGAGACGATCGCCGGCGCCGAGACGATGCCGATCGACTACGACATGATCCCGCGCGCCACCTACTGCCAGCCGCAGATCGGCTCCTTCGGGTACACCGAGGAGCAGGCCAAGGAGCGCGGCTACGACGTGAAGGTGTCGAAGTTCCCGTTCAGCGCCAACGGCAAGGCGTGGGGGCTGGGTGACGCGTCCGGCTTCATCAAGATCGTGGCGGACGCCGAACACAACGAGATCCTGGGCGCCCACATGATCGGCCCCGACGTCACCGAGCTGCTGCCGGAACTGACGCTGGCGCAGCAGTGGGACCTCACCGCCGACGAGGTCGGCCGCAACATTCACGCGCACCCGACCCTGTCGGAGGCCCTGAAGGAGACCGTCGAGGGCATCGCGGGCCACATGATCAACTTCTGAGCCGTTCTGGCGCCGAGAGGCACGAACGGTTCGCGCAGGTTTCGAACCGTGGGTCGGCGCGGGATTGTTGGCCGCGGTTGCCATGATGGCGGCATGCGTTCTGCCCCTGCCCGCGCCGCCATCGCCCTGGCCGTCGCGCTGACTCTTGCCGGCTGCGGTACCGCCGCTCCGGTCACCTCGGCTCCCACCGACGAGTCCCCGCCGACGGCCAGCCAGTCGTCCTCGACCGCCGGCCCGACCGGGACGACCTCGGCCACTGCGTCCGCATCGACACCGGCGTCGCCCAGCCAGCCTGCGACGCAGGAGTTGCCGCGCGGCGGCACCGAGTTGTTCCCCCGGTACCGGCTGTTCGGCTACTCGGGCTACCCGGGGGCGCCCGGGCAGGGACGGCTGGGCATCGGCAGCCTGGACGAGCGGATGAAGGAGATCGAGAAGCGCGGCCAGCAGTGGCTGGGCGGCCGGGAGCTGATGCCGGTGATGGAGCTCATCGCCGTCACCGTGCACGGTTCGCCGGGCTCTGACGGAATGTTCCGCAGCCGCACCGATGAAGCGATCATCAAGAAGTGGTACGACGCGGCCGTCGCCCACAAGGCGCTGCTGCTGCTCAACATCCAGCCGGGGCGCGCCGACTTCATCGATGAGGTGAAGTACTTCGAGAAGTGGCTCAAGCACCCCAACGTCGGGGTCGCGCTCGACCCGGAGTGGGCGGTCAACAAGGGTCAGATTCCGGGACGGGTGTACGGCAGCACGAGCGGCAAGGAGTTGGACGGGGTCGCCCGCTACCTGTCCGACCTGACCGAGGCGAACAACCTGCCGCAGAAGGTGATGCTGTTCCACCAGCTGCACGTGAACATCATCGCCAAACCCAAGGCACTCAAGGAGCACCCCGGAGTCGTCTACATCAACTCCGTCGACGGCATCGGGTCGCCGGGCGCCAAGATCGCCACCTACAAGCGGGTGATCAAGACCCGCCCGTCCTACGTGCACGCCGGCTTCAAGCTCTTCTATGAAGAGGACGTCGCGACCGGCGGTCGATTGATGACCCCCAAGGAAGTGCTCAAACTCAAGCCGCAACCGGAGTACATCCTGTTCGAGTGACCCCGGCCCAACGCCGGGGGGGTCGGTGAACCCGTCATCCCGGGCTTGCCCGGGGATCCCGACAGCGGGGGAGCGGTACCCGCGGTTCGAGCCCCGACACTCCGTCATCCCGGGCTAGCCTCGGGATCTCGACAGAGCGCGACGTCACCCGCACTATGGCGGTATTCGAAACTATGTTCTAGGGTACCGTCATGGCTCTCGAGTTCCAGGTGACGTTCGACTGTGCCGACCCGCGCACCCTCTCCACCTTCTGGCGCGACGTGCTCGGCTACATCCATCCGGCCCCGCCAGGCATGCAACTGGGTGAGGGCGACGACCCTCTCGAGGCCTGGGACGTGTTCCTCGAGAAGGCGGGCGTGCCGGCCGAGGAGCGGAACTCCAGCTCGGCACTGGTCGATCCCGACGGTCGCGGTCCGCGGATCTTCTTCCAGCAGGTCCCCGAGGGCAAGAAGGTCAAGAACCGCCTGCATCTCGACCTGCGAGCCGCTGCCGGTTTGACGGGCGAGGAGCGGATGGCCGCGCTCGAGGCCGCCTGCGAGCGAGTCGTCGGGCTGGGCGCCACCCGGGTGCAGCGCTTCGAGGCCGACGCGATCGACCAGGGTTTCATCGTGATGCAGGATCCCGAGGGCAACGAGTTCTGTCTCGATTGACGCCTCAGCCGGGCGCCCGGTCGGCCGTCCCGCGCCAGGTCGTCACCGCCACTCGCGTCGCGTCATCGATTCGGGCCCGGCTGAACCAGGCGTCGAGGTCGAGGTTGCGATAGGCGTCGCGGAACGCCGACTCGGCGGTGTGGCCGAAGCGGGCGAGGATGGCGTGGCGGGCGTCGACGTCGAACGAGCGACCGTGCAGTGTCGCCATCGCCTCGGCGTTGTCGAACGACGCCAGATAGTCGGCGGCAGCAGCGTCCTCGGTCACGTCGATCGCGCGCAGCAGGACGGCGGCGATCAGGCCGGTGCGGTCCCAACCGGCCCCGCAATGGAACAGGATCGCGCCGTCGCCGGCCGAGGCGATCGCCCGTAGGACGGCCGCGAGTCGATCGGGCAGCCGCGCCAGATGATCGGCGTAGTACAGCGGCGTACCCCAACGCCCGTCCGCTTCGAACGGTTCCCAGAACTCCGGATCGGCGCCGTCCAGATCGATCCGGACAGATCGGACGTCGCCGGGGACCTCACCGCTGTGTTCGTCGGGTCGCCGCAGGTCGAGCACGGTCCGCACCCCATAGCCGGCCAGGAACTCCCAGCCCGCCGGCGTGACCCGGTCGAGCAACTCGGCACGTAGGAAGACCCGCGACGGCGTCAGCGAACCGTCACAGCGCCGCAGCCCACCCAGATCGCGAACGTTGGCGAGCCCGGCGACGGTCAGATCAGGCATCCGTTCAGGCTAGGCCAGCAGGACGAGTTCCGGATCGATTCCGTTCGGGCCAACCAATTGCCAGTCGACGGTGGGCAAGGGAGCAGGCCCGGGCCTGTTCGATCGTGTCGCCACCCATCCAGCCTCTGTCCGATAAGCAGCATTATGTCATTACGGGGCGAAAGGACTGCCTCCTCGCCAGGCACCGGTTCCGACCCGGTTGGAGCAGGGTCCACGGCTCAAACCTAACCCGCGCGTCGGCCAGTTCTGGTCGCGTGACGGGGAGCAGTCCCCATGCCGGGGCAAGGGCCTGCGCCCCGAAGACTGGCAGACTGTCGGGCGAGCTTGACCATGCTCGCGCAGAAAGGACACCGATGAGCGCGAACCAACCGCCCGGCAGCAACGACCCGCAGGCCCAGAACCCGGATCCGGCCGCCGGGTACCCCGGACCGATTCCGCAGGGTGACCCCAACCAGCCCCAGGGGTACCCGACCGGGCCGCAGGGCCAAGGTCAGCCGCAGGGTCAGGGCCAGCCGCAGGGCTATCCCCCGGCGGCGGGCGGCTTCGTCCCGCCCCAGGAGCCCGCCAAGAAGAGCAACGGCATCGGCAAGCGGCTGATCAGCGCCGTGATCGCGATCGTGGTCGCTCTGGGCATCGGCTTCCTGGTCCGCAGCGGCATCTTCGACTCGAAGATGGCGGTCGGCCAGTGCGTCCAGCAGACCGGCGACGACAGCGTCAAGGTCGTCGACTGCGGCTCGGCGGACGCCGAGTACAAGATCCTCGGCATCGTCGAGAGGCAGAGCCGGGTGATGGCCACGATGGCCTGCGGCGACTGGCCCGACACCACCAGCGTCTACTGGGAGGGTCGCAGCGACAGCAGCGGCACCGTCTACTGCCTGCAGGAGGTCTGACCCGCACGGGTCCGCACCACCGAAACCATCGACGGGTCCCGGCGCCACGCCGGGGCCCGTCGGCGCGTCCTGGGCCGGCCACGGCACCCACGCCCGGGTCGACGCTTGACCGACCCCGCCACCATGACCCGGCAGGTCGAGAGCCTGACGTCGGCGCTGCCCCGTGCTGTTGCTGTGGTTGTGGCTGACCAGCTACGCCGTCCGGCTCGGCGCCGAGATCAACACAGAGGCCGAGGACGAGACCGTGCGCGACACCACCCCCGGCCCTGAGCAGCCCTTGGGCACCCGGGGTGCGGGGTATGCCGACTCGGTGCCGTCGGGCGAGCAGACCTGATCGGGGCGGTGACGGCCCGGGTCAGCCGGCCAGCAGGGACTGGGCGCCGTCCACCCAGACCTCGGTGCCGGTGATGTGCGAGGCCGCCGGCGAGGCCAGGAAGGCGATCAGCTCGGCGACCTGGTCGGCGCGTCCGGGGGTCGTGCCGGTGAGCGGGATCTGACCCTGCGGGAACTCCACCGGCAGCCGCAGGCCGCCGGTGTTGCGTTGCTCGGTGTTGTCGTCGATCTCGGTCTCGATCGCGCCCGGGCAGACGACATTGACCCGGACGCGGTCCCGGGCCAGTTCAACGGCGATCATCTTGGCGAAGGCGACCTGTCCGGCCTTGCTGGTGGCGTAGGCGGAGGCGCCGGTGTTGCTGAACATCCTTGTGCCGTTGACCGACGACACCACGACCACGGCGCTCTCCCCCGCCGCACGAAGCAACGGAAGAGCGTGCTTGACGGTCAGGAACGTGCCGGTGAGGTTGACGGCGAGGGTGTGGCTCCACTCCTCGGCGCTCAGGTCGTCCAGCGACGCCCACACACCGTTGATGCCGGCGTTGGCGACCACGGCGTCCAGCCTGTCCCACCGCTGCCCCACCTGCGCGAAGAGCTCCTCGACCTCGGACGGCTCGGCCAGTTCGGCCGCGAAGGGCTCCGCGACCCCGCCGGCGGCGCGGATCTCGGCCACCGTGTCGTCGGCGGTGCCGCGGCTGTGCGCCACCACGGCCACCTCGGCACCTCGGGCGGCGAACATGATCGCGCTGGCGCGGCCGATGCCGGACCCGGCGCCGGTGACCAGAACGGTGCGTGCGGTGTCGGTCATGGTGGTGCTCCCGGGTGTGTGGCGGTGGCATGGAAGCCGGCCACGCTACCCGGTCCGCACGCCGCAGGTCAGCCACCCCGCAGGGTGTCCCCCGTGGCCCGTTGGGGGCCGACGGGAACGTTTGTCGGTGCCGCGTGGTTATGTGGTGCCGTGAGCAACGGCTGGCAGGTCATGAACTCGATGACCCGCGACGCGTCCGTCCGCAGTCACCAGTTGGCTCCGGGGACGCGCCGGCGGGTGATGTCGTACGCGGCCGCCTACAAGGGCTACATCGCGATCTTCCTGGGCCTCACCGTGCTCGACTCGTTGCTGGTGGTCGCCTCGCCGCTGCTTCTGCAACGGCTGGTCGACGACGGGGTGATTCCCGGTGACGCGGGCCTGGTCGTCCAGTTGGCGATCCTCGTCGCGCTGCTCGCCCTGGCCGATGCCGCGTTGACCCTGGTCGAACGGTGGTTCTCCAGCCGGATCGGTGAAGGCCTCATCTACGACCTGCGCACCGAGGTGTTCAGCCACGTGCTGCGCCAGCCGATCGCGTTCTTCACCCGCGCCCAGACCGGCGCCCTGGTCACCCGGCTGAACAGTGACGTCATCGGCGCGCAACAGGCGTTCACGTCGGTGCTGCAGAACCTCGTCGGCAACGCGATCAGCCTGGTCGTCATCGTCGTGGCGATGGCGTCGCTGTCGTGGCAACTGACGGTCGGCGCCTTCCTGCTCGTCCCGCTCTTCCTGATCCCCGCCCGGGTCATCGGCCGCAGACTCGCCGGCCTGACCCGCGACCAGATGGTGCTGAACGCCGACATGGGCGCCCAGATGAGCGAACGATTCAACGTGGCTGGAGCCCTGCTCGTGAAGCTGTTCGGTGACCCCGGGCGCGAAGATGCCGAGTACGCCACCCATGCGAGGGGCGTCCGCGATGTCGGGGTACAGCTGGCCGTGAACCGGTCGGTCTTCTTCGTCGCCCTGGGCCTGGTGGCCTCACTGGCGACCGCCATGATCTACGGCTTCGGTGGCGTGATGGCGGTCAACGGCACCCTCACGGTGGGCACCCTGCTGGCCCTCGCCGCGCTGCTGGCCCGGTTGTACGCCCCGCTGACCGCACTGTCCAACGTCAGGGTCGACGTGATGACCGCCCTGGTCTCGTTCGAACGCGTGTTCGAAGTGCTCGACCTGCAGCCGCTGGTTTCCGAGAAGCCCGACGCCGTGACGATCCCCGACCGCCCGGTGGGTCTCGAGGTCGATCACGTCAGCTTCCGCTACCCGTCGGCCGACGAGATCTCGCTGGCCTCGCTCGAGGGCAACGCCACCGGTGACCGGCTCGGCAGCGGCGACATCCTGCACGACCTGTCGTTCCGGGTACCCCCCGGCACGATGCTGGCCCTGGTCGGCCCGAGCGGGGCCGGGAAGACCACCATCACGTCGCTGGTGGCCCGGTTGTACGACCCGACCTCGGGTTCGATCCGGGTGAACGGCCTCGACCTGCGTGATGCCACCCTGGCGTCGCTGCGCGACCGGATCGGCGTGGTCACCCAGGAGGCGCATCTCTTCCACGACACGCTCCGGGCGAATCTGCTGTACGCCAAGCCAGACGCGAGCGAGGCAGAACTCGAGGCGGTGCTGCGGGCAGCCCAGGTCTGGAATCTGGTGGAGTCGCTGCCCGAGCGTCTCGACACGGTGGTCGGCGACCGGGGTCATCGGCTGTCCGGCGGCGAGAAGCAGCGGTTCGCCATCGCCCGGTTGCTGCTGAAGTCGCCCGGCCTGCTGGTGCTCGACGAGGCCACCGCGCACCTCGACAGCGAGAGCGAGGCGGCCGTGCAGCGCGCCCTGGAGGCCGCTCTGGCCGACCGGACGTCGATCGTCATCGCGCACCGCCTCTCAACGGTGCGCGGCGCCGACCAGATCCTGGTGATCGAGGGCGGCCGGGTCGCCGAACGCGGTACTCACGTCGAGCTGCTCGCCCGCGGCGGCCTGTACGCCGACCTCTACCACACCCAGTTCGCCGACCAGGCCGGCAGCGACTCGCACCCTGCCTGACCCGCGGGCCACCGGCGTCCCCGGGTGGAGAACCCCTAGCGGGCGGCCGGTTCGCTGCGCAGGATGTTCTCCAGCTTCTTGCCGCGGGCGAGCTCGTCGACGAGCTTGTCGAGGTACCGCAGCTTCCGCATCAGCGGATCCTCGATCTCTTCGACCCGGTGGCCGCAGATCACCCCCTTGATCAGTGCGGCGTTCGGGTTGAAAGCGGGCGCCTGCTCGAGGAAGGTCCCCAGGTCGACCTGCCTGGACAGCGCCCGCTGCAGTCCGTCGTCGTCATAGCCGGTCAGCCACCCGATGATGGCGTCGACCTCGGATCTGGTGCGACCCTTGCGCTCGGCCTTGGTGACGTAGTTGGGGTACAGGTCGGCGAAACGCATGTCGAACACGCGGTGTCGTGCCATGGGTCCTCCTCGGTGGTGCTGTCTCCCAGTGTCGCCCACAGGCCCCGGCGGCGGCCACGCGGCCCGGCGCGGCTGTGGCGCTCAGCTGCGGAAGGCGGCCACGGCCTGCCAGGACGGGTCCGGCTCGCCGCGGACGCCGACCGTCCCCTGCTGCCAGCCCGTGCTGGCCACCCGCAGTTGATCGGCCGCGGGGGTGGTCGAGTCGACGTAGAAGTGGAACGTCCGGACGCCGGCGCTCGACTCGACGGCCACCAGCCGACCCGACCGCCCGACGATCTCGCTGAGGTGGTCTTCAAGCCCCTGCAACAGCGCCAACGAGCCGCGACCGGGCCAGCCGTCCGGGGTGCGGTCACTGAACGGTACCGACACCGCCACATGTTGGTCGTAGTCAGGGGCTTGCACCGACGACAGCCGATTGAGGCAGGCGACCAGCACCGGGCCGTTCGGTCCGGCGCCGCGCAGCAGCGTCCAGCCCATCTCTCCGTCGGGTGCCCCCTGCGCCGCCACCTCGGCGAGCAGCCCCGGCAGGTCTGCCAGTGGCCGGGCACCCTCGGGCCGGTCGACCGCGGTGGCGATCTCCCCCAGCCACAACTCCACCGCCTCCTCACCGACCGCGCTGTCGAGTCCCAGGAAACTGATCTGGGTCCGCAGGCCCTCCGGCATACGGGCGAACGCCGGGTGGTGGACCAGCACGTCCAGGCCCGTGCCCCGAGGGGTGGCCGCAACGTTCAGGTCATCCAGGTGCAGCTCCACCCCACCGATCTCGAGGGTGTCGGACAGCCCTGACGCCGGGCGCAGGTCGCCGTACTCCCAGGTGGCGTCCGGCGCGGGCGCGCCGCGCAACCAGCGCCTGGCCACCTGGCGCAGGGACGGATCGCCGCCGGCGGTGACGGTCAGCCGGTGCATGCTGGTGGTGCCGGGCCCGAACTCCCAGGCCAACCCCGGATCGATGCCGCCCACGTTGCTGCTCATCCCGTCCACCCATTGGCGGATGCTCCCGTCGCCGATCGCCAGGGCCAGTTCGTCGCAATGGTCGGCCCACCACGTCCAGAACGCCTCGATCGCCCGGGCCTTGCCGCGGGCGGACGTCCGGTGCCCGAACAGGTTCACCATGGGCGTCAGCCGAAGTTCTGCAGGGTGTAGCCGTGCGTCGCGCACCCGTCCCTGAGGAACTGTTTGTCGGCTTCGCTCACCTTGTCGGGATCGCCCAGGAAGGTGATGGATCGCTCCACCCACACCTTGGCCTCACCACTCACCTGACCCGAGTCGCGCAACTTCTCCAGCCCGACCAAAGCGACCTTGCCGACGGTTTCGCCCGAGGCGGCCACCGCGTCAAGGGCTGGGCAACCTACTCGGTAGGCGTCCTCGGCGGTTAGACCGGCCTCGGCGCAACCGGCGAAGGTGAGCACGCCGACGGCTGCGGCGGCGGCAAGGCGGCGGTAGGACATGCGCCCCAGTCTAGGAAGCACGGCAACGTGACCGCCGCAATCCCGGGGGCCGCGCGACGATGTCGCGGGGCGAGCGCGGAGAGGGTCGTGCCCGCACTACCCTCGCTGTCGCGCTGCCGCCCTTGGCTGCCCGGTTCGCCCCTGGTGTGCTGGACACACCAGAACCTCCACCGGACGGACTCCCATGAACCTCGACGCACTACTCGCCCAGCCCCTACTCGCTATCGGAATGGTTCTGTTCGGCCTCGGGTCGTGCTGGCCGCTGCGGCCTCGATCAGTTTCCGCTGGCGGGCCATCGCCAATGAACGCGCCTGGGGGCGGTATCGCCGTGCCCGCGTGTGAGCGGCACAGTTCTGCTGATCGTCGGCGTCGCGTTGATCGGGCTGCACCCGGCCGGCCGCTGAGCCGGTGCGGCAGCAGACGTATCGGGGCCCGGCCCGCGCTGCTCCTGTGAGCACGGCCCATCGCGTCAGAGCCGACGCGTGGGTGGACCACGGATCCTGGGAGGACTTCATGCGAGCACGTACAGCCCTGGCCATCGCCGGCCTGGTCGCCGGCGTCGGCGTCGCGGTGCCGGTCGCGCCGGCGTGGGCGGACGCCGACGGCTGCGAACCGGGGATGCTGTCCGACTTCAACGGGGACGGATACAGCGACGCCGTCGTGGCCGACCCGCGCGCCACCGTCTCAGGCCATCCCGACGCGGGCCGGATCGTGGTGCTCTACGGGGACAACGACGGCCGGATCGGCGAAGGCAGCCGGCAGACCCTCTTCGAAGGGGCCGCCGGCGTCGGCGGAACGGCAGAAACCGGTGACCGGTTCGGCAGTTCGGTGACCGCGTTCGACGCCGACTGTGACGGCTACACCGACGTGGCGGTCGGCATTCCGCTCGAGGACGTCGGCGCAGTCGCCGACGCCGGCCAGGTCAGGCTGCTGTGGGGCGGGCCGGGCGGGCTCGGCAGCGGCGGCGCGGCGACGTTGTACCAGTCGACGACCTTCGGCATCCCGTTGCAGGCCGCCGCGCGCTTCGGTGCCGTGGTGGACGGGGTCGAGGACGTCGGTCAGGGCGGCACCCCGGAGCCGGATGCCCACGTGCTCGCCATCGGTGTGCCCGGCGCCACCGTGGAGGGCCACCCCAACGCCGGGGCCGTCGCGGTGCGCGCCGCCTATGACGGGGGCTGGGAGTACCACTGGATCACCGAGGCGTCACCCGGCATCCCCGGCAACCCCGAGACCGGTGACGGCTTCGGCTCGGCCGTGTCGTGCAACTGGCTGCTCGGCGGCAGCGACATCGACTGCGTGGTGGGGGTGCCCGGTGAGAACGTCGGCAGTGTCGTGGACGCGGGCAACGCCGTGCTGATCCGCGACCTGTACTTCTCCGACGAGTACACCGCCACCTCGATCGGGCAGAACAGTGCGGGGGTGCCCAACTCGGCGGAGACCGGCGACCGGTACGGCTTCTCCGTCGACACCGTCCGGGTCGGTTCGACCGGCCGGGTCGCGATCGGGGCTCCGGGCGAGGGCGTCGGCAGCCGCCGCAACGCCGGCCTGGTGCAGCTGTTCGCCACCTCGGGCGGATCGCTGGTGGCGCAGACCGCGCTGCACCAGAACACGCCGGGGGTCGACCAGACCGCCGAGGCGGGCGACCGGTTCGGCTGGTCGCTGGCCTGGATCGCGCCCGGGCTGGGTGGCAGCCGGACGAGGCTCGCGGTAGGGGTGCCCGACGAGAACACCTCGGCCGGCGTCAATGCCGGCCTGGTGCAGGTCTTCCCGATGGGTGCGCTGACCAGTGACCGGACGTGGACCCAGGACAGCGCGGGAGTGCCCGGCGCGGCCGCCGAGGGCGACCGGTTCGGCGCCAGCCTGGCCGCCGTCCACGGCGTCACCGAACGGGCCTTCCTGGTGGGCGTCCCGGACGACGCGGGCAACGGTGACGGCATGGTCGACGTGATCCCGCTGGGCGGCGGCAGCCCGCGCGCCTGGATCCCCGGGCAGGGCGGCGTCCCGGGTTCGGCCACCCGCTTCGGCACGGCGATGGCCGCCGTGCACGGCGGCGGCTCGGCCGGCTGATCGCCGGCCCGGGACGGCCGGTGCGGCGTCCGAGGTCGCCAGGCACTACCGTCGGGGGGTGACCTCCACCGATTCAGCGGCCGACGCGGTCGACTTCGACGACCTCGGCCTCGACGAGCGACTGCTGTCGACGCTGCGCGGGCTGGGCTATGAGCACCCGACCCCCATTCAGGCCGAGACGATCCCGACCCTGCTCGAGGGTCGCGACGTCGTCGGCCTGGCCCAGACCGGCACCGGCAAGACCGCGGCCTTCGCCCTGCCCGCACTGCAGCTGCTCGACGCCCACAGCCGCCACCCGCAGGTGCTGGTGCTGGCCCCGACCCGCGAGCTCGCGCTGCAGGTGTGCGAGGCGTTCCAGAGCTACGCGGCCAAGCTGGCCGGCGTCCATGTGCTGCCGGTGTACGGCGGGCAGGGCTACGGCGTCCAGCTGAGTGCGCTGGCCCGCGGCGTCCAGGTGGTGGTCGGCACCCCCGGCCGGATCATGGACCACCTCGAGAAGGGCACGCTCGACCTGTCCCGGCTGCGCTTCCTGGCGCTCGACGAGGCCGACGAGATGCTCAACATGGGCTTCGTCGACGACATCGAGACGATCCTGGCCGCCACCCCGGCCGAGAAGCAGGTGGCTCTGTTCTCGGCGACCATGCCCCCGGCGATCCGGCGGCTGTCGAAGAAGTACCTGACCGACCCGGTCGAGGTGAGCGTCAAGGGCAGCACCGCGACCGCGCCGAACGTCCGGCACCGGTACCTGTTGGTGCCCTACCCGCAGAAGGTGGACGCCCTCACCCGGCTGCTCGAGACCGAGAACTTCGAGGGCATGATCGTCTTCGTCCGGACCAAGAACGAGACCGAGACGCTCGCCGAGAAGCTGCAGGCCCGCGGCTTCTCGGCGTCCGCGATCAACGGCGACGTGGCTCAGGCCCAACGCGAGCGCACCATCAACCAGCTGAAGTCGGGCCGGCTCGACGTGCTGGTGGCCACCGATGTGGCCGCGCGCGGCCTCGACGTCGACCGGATCAGCCATGTGGTCAACTTCGACATTCCGACCGACACCGAGTCGTACGTGCACCGGATCGGCCGCACCGGCCGGGCCGGTCGCAGCGGTGAGGCGATCTCGTTCGTGACGCCCCGCGAGCGGCGGCTGCTGCGCGACATCGAACGCGCGACCGGGCAATCTCTGGAGCTGGTGCCGGTGCCGAGCGCCGAGGACGTGAACGCCACCCGGCTGAGCCGGTTCGACGGCGAGATCACCCAGGCGCTCGCCTCCGACCGGCTGGCCTTCTTCCGCGCCGTCGTCGGGCACTACGTCGAGGAGTTCGACGTGCCCGCGCTGGACGTCGCCGCCGCCCTGGCGCTGCGCGGCCAGGGCGAGCAGCCGCTGCTGCTCGAACCCGATCCGGAACCCTCGGAGCGCCGAGGGCGGGACCGCGACCGCGCCGACCAGGACGAACGCGGCGGCGCGGGGCAACGCACGCCACGGGGCGACACCCCGGCGCTGGCCGCGTACCGGATCGCCGTCGGCAAGCGGCACCGGATCACGCCGCGACACATCGTTGGAGCGCTGGCCAACGAGGGCGGGCTGCGCCGAGAGGACTTCGGTCACATCGACATCCGGCTCGACCACTCGATCGTCGAACTGCCGGCCGCCCTCTCCCAGGACGCCTGGGACGCCCTGCGGACGACCCGCATCTCGGGCCGGCTGATCGACCTGACCCCGGCGTCCGCCCGCGACCGGGAGGGGGGCCATCCCGGGCAAAGGTCCGGACCCAACCGCGACAAGGGGTTCCACAAGCGGGACAGGTTCAGCAGGTACGACCGGCCGAAGAAGCCCCGCCGCAAGGGCTGAGCGGTGTCGTGGACCGTGTGGGCGGTCCTCATCGGCCCACTCCCGCTCGCCGGTCTCACGCCCGCCGGTCCCCCGCGAGCGCTGGAGGTCAGGTGATGGGTTGCTCCGCAACCAGGGGCGGCACCAGCACTCCCCCGGCCGCCGGATCGCCCAGCCCTAGACAGGCCGACAGGATCGCCGTCACCTGCTCGGTGCTCCCCGCACCCGGTGACCAGGGGTCGACGAAGTCGTGGGCCCAGCTCAGCCCGGGATCGATGACCGCCTCGCCGTAGTAGTCGGCCGAGGGTCCGAAGACGCTGGCGCCGAAGGCGCGGGCGGCGTCCTGCCTGACGGCCAGGTCGTTGCTGTTGCTGACCAGCACCGCCCGTTCGAGCCGGTGCCGGACCCGGACGCTGCCGTCGAACAGTGACTCGGACAGATGCAGGAATGGCACCACGCCGGGCAGCGGGAAGCCCGGGTAGGCGTACGGGCTGTGGCCCAGGTCGGCCTTCACCCGCGGATCCCACCACATGTACATTCCGGGCACGATGCGCGGGTACTTCACGCACAGCCGTACCGCCGGCATCGGGAACCCCTTGGGTGCGATGAGCGGCGCCGCGATCACCACCCGGCTCACCTCGGGCCGGGTCGCGGCGGCCCAGCCGGCCATCGTCCCGCCCGCCGACAGTCCGACCACCCAGACCCGCCGCCCCAGCCCCGCCGCGATGTCGGTGCAGGTGTTCACGTGCGCGACCAGTTCGGCCTCGGTCAGGTTCTTCAGGTCACGGTTCAGCAGGTCGGCCTGCCCGTGGTGCGGCATCCGGGGCAGCAGGACGCGGTAGCCGGCGTCCTGTAGCCGCTCGCCGACGGCGAGAAACTGGGAGGGCGCGTTGGTGAAGCCGTGCCAGATGACGACCGTGGTCGGCGTGTCCACCTCGGGTTCCAGCAGGCGCGTGCGGGTCATCTCGGGAATGTCGGCCCCGTCATCGAGCGCGAAGAGCTCGTCGAGGCGGCGCAGCGCGGCGTCCCGCTCATGCGGGGGGTCCGGCGCCGGCACCCTCGGCGCCGGCACAGAAAGACGGCGGCGGAACCACGCCGTGCGGGTGGCCGGGAAGGGAGCTGTCACCATGCTGTTCCGGTCTGGGTTGAGGACGCGCGCCAGCCGCGCCGGTGGAATCGCTGCCGTTCTATCACGTCCACGCCCATGCTGACGCCCAGCAGCCGAAATGGCAGCGAATCACCTAGTGGGAGTGCAAATAATGGCTGAATTCCGGTTCAATCTGGGCAACATCATCTGCTACACGTTGACCATCATCCGTTCGGTTGCGGGTAGCCCGGCCGACAAGAGTGCGCGCGAAGGCCCTGCTGGACGCCGGCACGATCGACGCCGGCGAGTACGAGGCGCTGAAGGCCAAGGCCCCCGCCTGATCCCGCCGCGTCACGCGAGGCCCCGTCCGGAACGTCCGGGCCGGGCCCGAGCCCTCCCCCACCGGTAGTTCGGCGAAGTCGACCGCGACCAGCGCGGCGGCGTTCTGGCCCAGAGTCGTGGTCAGGAAGTCGCCCAGCCAGCTGACCAACCACGAGGCCAGCAGGGGGATCACCAGCGCCACGCCCACCGCCCAGACCGGAGCGACCTCGACCCGCATCGGCGTCCACCTCCTCGGCTTGGGACTCTAGCGGTCGGGAGCGGACCGGGCGCGCCACGGGCAGGATGGGGGCATGGACGACGACCTGGGCGGCGAGGTCCCGCTCCCCCGCCCGCCGCGGCGGGTGGTCTCGTTGGTACCGTCGCTCACCGAGGCGATCGCCGCCACCGCGCCCGGGCTGTTGGTCGGCGCGACCGACTGGTGCACCCATCCCGCAGACCTGGCCGTGACGCGCGTCCGCGGCACCAAGAATCCCGACCTGGCCGCGATCAGGGGGCTGGCCCCCGACCTGGTGGTCGCCAACCGTGAGGAGAACCGCAAGCTCGACGTCGAGCGGCTGCGGGCAGCGGACGTCGCGGTGTGGGTCACCAGCATCGACACCGTGGGCCAGGCACTGACCAGCCTGGACCGGCTGTTCGACCGGGCGCTGGGGCTGGGCCGGCCCGGCTGGCTGGACGCCGCCGCGGCGACCTGGGCGGCGCCGCCCACCCTGCCGCCGCTACGGGTCGCAGTGGCGATCTGGCGCGACCCGTGGATGTGGATCGGTCCGCTGACCTACGGCCACGACGTCCTGCAGCGGCTGGGCCTGGTCAATGCCGTCACCGAACCGCGCTACCCGCACGCCGACCCGGACTCGGCCGCCCTCGCCGACCTGGTGCTGCTGCCCGACGAGCCCTACCCGTTCACCGACGACGACGGGCCGGAGGCCCTGCCGGTGCCGAGCCGGCTGATCTCGGGCCGTTCGCTCAGCTGGTACGGGCCGGCGATGGTCGACGGCCGTGGCGACCTGGAGCGGGCCCTCGCCTAGCCCGCCCGCAGCAGCGCACACGGAAATGTTCGGGCCCGCGTCGCGGTTGTGCTGTGGGAGCACACGTTGAGGAGAACAGTGACCGATAAGCACACCGACCCCGTCGTCATCGAGTTGTGGACCGACCTGGGCTGCCCGTGGTGTTACCTGGGCAAGCACCGGCTCGACACGGCCATCGCGCAGCGGCCCGACGCCGACCGCTTCGAACTGCGCCTGCGCTCGTTCGAGCTCGATCCCAGTGCGTCCGAAACCCCCGAGCCGGTGCACGAGCACCTGGCCGGCAAGTACGGTGCCAGCGCTGCTCAGGTGCAGGCCATGGAGGCGCGGATCCGTGACCTGGCCGTCGCCGACGGGCTCGAATGGTCCGAGCTGCGCAGCACGGCGAACAGCTTCGCGGTGCATCGGCTGCTGAAGTACGCCGACACCCAGGGGGTGGGCACGACCTTCTTCACCGCCCTCCAAGACGGCTACTTCGCCGGCACCCTCGACCCGTTCGACCCTGACCAGCTCGTGACGGCCGCGACAGCGTCCGGCCTGGACGCCGCGGCCGTCCGGGCCGTGCTGGCCGGCGACGACCACGCCGACGAGGTGCGGGCCGACGAGGCCGAGGCGCAGGCGCTGGGCGCGACCGGCGTCCCGTTCACCGTGTACGGACGCCGCTTCGCCACCGCGGGCGCCCAGAGCGTCGAAGGGTACGGCCAGGTGCTCGAGCAGACCGTCGCAGCGCTGGCCGAGGGTGGTGTGGCGTGACGACCCCCAGGCTTGTCGACACCGGGGTCGTGGGCTGGTGCGACCCGGCCACCGGGGTCTGCGCGGTACCGGAACCCGATCCTCAGCCCGCCCAGGCAGTGCCCGGCGACGCCTCGATCCGCCCGCGGGTTCGCTCGGCTGTGCCCGCGGCCCAGACACCGGTGGAGACGATGGCCAACGCGGTCACCAGCACACCGCAGCCGGCCATGATCCACCACGCCGGCCGGGCGGCGGCCGCCAGCCCGTCGGCGATCGTTCCCGACAACCCGGCGAACGCCACCGTCCCGAACACGGCGACCCCCAGCGAGGTGCCCACCTGACGCCCGGTGGAGGTCATCGCGGCGGCCAGCCCGGCCTGGGCGCGGGGCAGGCCTGAGACTGCACCGACATCATTCCGCTGCCCAGCGCGACAACTAGCCGCCCGCCCACGTCGCGCGCCGCCGGACACGTTGCGCGCGTTGCTGCACCCGCAATGTGTCCGGACGCGCGCAACGTCCACCCCTGACCTCGGCGGCACCGGCTTGGGTAGCCTCAGCTATCAACCTGGGAAAGGACGGCATGCCCGAGCAGCAGGTTGCGGCCCGCGCGGACGGCGCCGACGAGGTGGCCGAGAACCGGCTGGCCGGCCGGCTGGACGCCTGGTTGTTCGCCGCCGGCGGAGTGCTGTCGGTGTACCTGTCGTACCTCACCTTGCTGGAGGGGATTCAGCCGGGCTGGCCCGCCCTGCTGCTGCTCGCCTTCTGGGCCCTGGTCGCCTACCTGGTACTGCCGCGCATCCACCGCCTGTTGACCCGCATCTACGTGCCGGACTACTTCATCGGGCGCTCCCGGACCGCCGACGGCCTACTGGGCGACCCGGTGAACCTGGCGCTGCTCGGGACCGCGGACCAGGTTCATACCGCGATGCGCAACGCCGGCTGGGTCAGGGCCGACGAGGTCACCCTGCGCACCGGTTGGCGGATCGTGGTGTCCTCGGTGCTGGGTCACACCTACGCCAATGCCCCGGTCAGCCCGCTGTTCCTGTTCCAGCGCCGCCAGGATTTCGCCTACCAGCAGGAGGTCGACGGCAGCCCGAGCCAACGCCACCACGTCCGGTTCTGGCGCTGCCCCGACGGCTGGCTGCTGCCCGGCGGCAGCCGGGTGGACTGGCTCGCCGCCGGAACCTTCGACCGCCGGGTCGGGCTGTCGCTGTTCACCCTGCAGGTGACGCACAAGATCGGCCAGGACATCGACGAGGAGCGCGACCACATCGTCAGCACGGTGCGGGCAGCGGACGCCGCCGTCCGGGTGCGGGTGATCGAGAACTTCGCCACCGGGTACCACGCCCGCAACGGCGGCGGGGACCGGATCGAGACCGACGGGGACCTGCCCGTGCTCGACCTGACCGCGGTGGCGCCGTCCGGTACCGGCACCGCCGCCGTGGTCACCCGGGACACCCCCGAGCCGCCCGCACCACTCGCCCCGGTCCGCCGCGAACACGCCATCGCCCCTGCTCAGGTGCTGTTCGCGAGCGTCATCACCGGGCTGCGCGGGCTGGCCAACCTGGTGCTGGCCGTGACCGCACTGCTCGGGCTGTACGGACCCCTCGGCATCGACCCGGCGGATGCGCCGGGCATCGTGCTGACGGTGGTGGGCGTCACGGTGGGGGCGGCGGCCCTGACCGATCTGGCGCTGATCGCCCTGCTGCTCGTCCGGCAGAACTGGGCGCGGCTGGTGCTGTGCACGGTCAGCCTGATCAGCGCCTCGGCGGTCTACCTCACCCGCGTGCTGAACCGGGAATCCGGACGGCTGGGCGGCGACCTGGTCAACCTGGCGTTCAGCGTGCTGGTGCTGCTGGCCCTGTCCAGCGAGGCGGCCCGGGCCTACACCCACCCGAAGCACCGCCGGCTGCCCTGAGGCGATCCGTCATCCCGGCGAACGCCGGGATCTCCGCGCGGCACCGACAGATCCCTCAGGGCAGGCCCGGGATGACGAACACCCCGGGACGACCGGGACAGGCCGTCAGGCGATGCCGCGGAAGGCGAACCGGAAGGTCAGCGGCTCGGTGGCGCCCACCAGGTACTCGGGGTGGGTGCGGGCGCCCCACGAGTCGTCGCCGCCGACGCCCCGACGCTTCAGTGCCGGACGCAGGATGGTCCGCTGGATCGGCGGTAGGTCGACCGGGTGCAGGGCGTTCTCGATCTCGAACGGCGTCCAGGGCAGGGCAGAGAACTCCATCGGGCCGGACGCCTCGAAGCGCAGCCCGCGCCCCGCTTCATCGGTCACCTCGGCCCAGCGGACGCCGGTGTGGCTGCCCGCCTCCTGCGGGCGGACGTACGGCGTCAGCTGGGTGCTCACGTCGCCCTCCCAAACCCCCAGCCGTGCCCCCAGGCGACGGTCCGCGTAGCACTCGTGCGGTCCCTCGCCGTACCAGCGCAGCCGGTGCAGGGCGGCGTCGGCCGCGAACAGCATGCCGAACTCCGGCAGGTCCGGCAGTCCCGCGCCGGCGTCCAGGCTCAGGGTCACCTCGACCCGCCCGTCGCCGTCGACCAGGTAGGCGACCTCGCATGCGCTCGCCGGTTCGGTGGGCAGCAGGTAGCGGTAGCGGATCTCGACACCGTCGTCCCCGACGCTGACCGATGGCCCGGACTGGTCGGCCGGTTTGGCGTACCGGCTGGCCAGCTGCCATTGCCCGTCGCGGAACGGCATCCCCCAGCCGCGCTCGTTGGACGTCGGCGCGTGCCAGAAGTTGGGGTGCGGGACGCCGCGCAGCAAGTCGATGCCCCCGTCACGGCCGCCGATCCGGTAGGACAGCAGCCCGCCGTGGATGCGTGAGAACAGGGCTTGGAAGTGCCGCCCGCGGACGCCGACGTTGTGGATGCCGTCCACGTACTCGGGCCTGGGACGCGCCGCCGATCTGCCGCCGGCCGCCGAATCGGGGGCCCCGGCCACGGGGAACACGGCCTGCTGGTGGGCGACCACGTGCCCGGCCGCAGCCCACGCCGTGGCCTCGGGCAGCGCGAACGTCACCTCGACCACGTACTCGCCGGCGGCGTCCGGCACCGTGAACGGCAGGGCGAACCGACCGCTCTGACCCGGTGCGACGTCGGTGGCGACCTCCGCGGCGGCGAGCACCTCGCCCTCACGGACGAGTTCGGCGCGGCAGCACAGAGCCGAGCTCGCGGTGAACAGGTACCGGTTGTCGACCTCGAAGCCGTCGGCGTCCACCCGGATCGCCAGCGGCTGGTAGAGGTACTTCATCTCGGCGACGGCCGGCTTGGGCGTGTGGTCGGCGAACAGCATGCCGTTGGCGCTGAAGTCGCCGTCGTGCGGGGCCTCGCCGCAGTCGCCGCCGTAGCCGAAGTACTGCTGGCCGTGCCGGTCGGTGAGCCGGATCGCCTGGTCGGCGAAGTCCCAGATGAACCCGCCCTGGAACAGCGGCTCGCGGTAGGCCAGCTCGAAGTACCGATCGACGGCGCCGAACGAGTTGCCCATCGCGTGGGCGTACTCGCACAGGATGTACGGCTTGTCCCGGTGCTCGGTCAGGAACTGTTCGATCTCGGACGCCGGGGCGTACATCCGGCTGACGATGTCGGTCGTGCCCGGATGGCGGGGATCCCAGTGCACCCCCTCGTAGTGCACCGGCCGGGTCGGGTCGTTGGCCCGGAACCAGTCGCTGACGGCCAGGATGTTGCTGCCGCCGAACGACTCGTTGCCGCACGACCAGATCACCACGCTGGGGTGATTCTTGTCTCGTTCCAGCAGGTTCGCAGCCCGGTCCAGCAGGGCGTCGCGCCACTCCGGCCGGTCACCTGGGACGACCTGGTCGAGGCCGATCCGGCCCCGGCCGTGCGCGTCCCACAGTCCGTGCGACTCCAGATTCATCTCGTCGATCAGGTAGAACCCGTAGCGGTCGCACAGTTCGTAGAAGAACGAGTTGTTCGGGTAGTGGCTGGTGCGGATCGCGTTGACGTTGTTGGCCTTCAACAGCCGCAGGTCGGCCTCGGTCTGCTCGACCGACATCACCCTGCCGTGCAGCCCGAACTCGTGGCGGTTCACGCCCTTGAACACCACCCGGCGCCCGTTGACGCACAGCACGCCGCCTTCGATGCCGAAGCGGCGGACGCCGACCTTCAGCGGCACCACCTCGCTGACCGCACCGGCGGCGTCCAGCACCTCGAGGGTCAGGTCGTACAGGTGCGGATCCTCCGCGCTCCACAGGCGCGGCTGCTCGATCGTGACGCACAGCTCACCGGCACCGCCGGTCAGCTCGCCGACCCCGGCCAGCACGGCCCGGACGCCGCCGGCGCCGGTCAGCGTCGTGCGCAGCGTGACGACGGCGCTGGCCAGGTCGTCGGCCACCTCGGTGACGACCCGGACGTCCTGCGCGTGCACCGCGGGGCGCCGGTACAGCACGACGTCGCGGAACAGTCCGGAGAAACGGTAGAAGTCCTGGTCCTCGATCCACGACCCGGCGCTCCACTTGAACACCTGCGCGGCCAGCCGGTTCTCGCCCTCGACCAGCGCATCGGTGAGGTCGAACTCCGACGGGGTGAACGAGTCGGTGCCGTATCCGACGAAGGCACCGTTCAGCCACACCGCGATCGCGCTCTCGGCGCCCTTGAACGACACGCTGAGCCGCTCACCGTCGGCGAGCGGGTGCTCGAGGGTGAACCAGGTGACGTAGCTGCCGACCGGGTTGAACCGGGCCGGAACCTGCGGCGGCTCGACCTGCTCGTGACCGTCCCAGGGGTACTGCACGTTGGTGTACTGCGGGCGGTCGTAGCCCTGCAGCTGAAGATGCCCCGGCACAGTGATGGTGTCCCAGCCGGAGCAGTCGAAACCGGGCTGCTCGAAGCCGGGCACCAGTTGGCCGGGATTGACGGCGAAGTGGAACTTCCACAGGCCGTTCAGCGACTGCTCGAAGGCGCTGACCCCGGACGCCGCCTCGTCCGCACAGGTGAACCAGCGGTGGTCGGAATGGGCGGCGATCCGGTTCGCCGCCAGCCTGGTCGGGTCCGCGATCCACGACGGGTCGAAGCCGGCGGGCGTACCGGCCCCGGCGGCCGGTTCAGCACGCCCGTTCGGGCGCGCGTCGATCGGGGTGCGAATATCAGAACTCACTTGACTGCTCCTGTGATGCCGTCTGCGAAAGCGCGTTGGAGAACGAGGAAGATGACCATCGTCGGCAGTGAGGCCAGCAAGACAGCCAGCATCAGCATGCCGTAGTCGGTGACGTACCCGGCACGAAGGTTCGAGATCAGCATCGGCATGGTCTGGTAGGCGCTGTTGACGAGGATCACCTTCGGCCACAGGAAGTTGTTCCACGCGGTCATAAAGGTGATCACGGCGGCGGCCGCGTAGGTCGACCGCATGGTCGGCAGGAAGATGCGGGCGAAGATCTGCAGCTACGTGAGTGTCGCGGGCGCGACCGGCGGCGTCCTGTGGGCGTGGCTGGCTGCCGGCGCCGCGTTCGCTCTGGTCACCGTCCTATGGGGATTGTTGCTCGCGCCGAGGGCACCGGTGACGCTGCCGGGCTGGGCCACCTGGACGATCGAGGCGGTGCTGTTCGTGGCCGCAGGCGCCTGGCTGGCGGGCCTGGGGCATCCCTGGACGGGTGCCGCCATGGTGGTCGTCTGGGCGCTCAACCGCGTCGCTCTTCGCTGGCTGCGACCCGATTTGGTGCCGCCGCCGAGTTGAGCCATCGCCCGTCGTGACCCGGTCCGGTCGTGGCCCGAGCCTGCCGGTCAGCGGGCGCGGGCCCGGTGCCGCCGCACCGCGGCCCGGTTGGCGCACCGCACCGAGCAGTACTGCTGGCGTCCGTTGCGGGTCACGTCGACGACCACCGCGTCACAGTCGGCCGCGCAACGGTGCAACCGGTGCATGCCGCGGGTGGTGAGGTGCAGGGCGGTGCCGACGCCGATCACGGCGGCCAGCACCTCCGCCACACTCTTCTCGTCGTCGCGGTAGTGCAGGTGCCAGCCCTCCCCGTCGTGATCGGTGAGCCGGGGGTACGCGGTCGCCGCCGCCATCTGGCCGTTGAGCAGCGCCGCTCGCAGCCGCGGGTCGCCCTCGTCGACCACCAGCAGCCAGTCGTCGATCACCGTCCTGACCTGTGGGTGGTCGTCGCCGGAGCGCGGAAACTCCATCGTCATGCCCAGTTCGTGGGCCCTTTCCACGATTCCGTCGGCGTCCGGCGGCCAGTCGTTGGCCAGGGACGCCGCCAGCAACACCGCATACTCGCCGTAAGGGTTGAGATGCATAAGGCCATTACATCACAGTGGAGTCATGACCTCCCTTGCACCCGATCTCGACCCGATCACGACCGCCACCGACCAGCCCACGCACGAGCACGCCTGGAGCGTTGAATCCCGGCACCGCACCTCCATCGGCCACCTGTTGTACGTGCGCTGCGCCGAGTGCGGCACCCGTCGCGTCGACGTCCAGAGCCACGTCTATGAGCCGCCCATCGCGCTCAGCCGCCACCTGGGCAGCGCGGACGCCGCCGCCGTCCGCGGCTGAAGAACCCGGCCCGCCCTTTTCGTGGGCGCGTGCACCGGGTAAGAGTGGTGGACAGCAGCAGCGCACCGAGAGTGAGCACATGGCCCGCATCCCCAATGAGTTGACCATTCCCGACCTGTCCGGACGCCGTGCCGTCGTCACCGGGGGCAGCGACGGCATCGGGCTGGGCATCGCCACCCGGCTGGCCGGAGCGGGCGCCGAAGTGGTCCTGCCGGTCCGCAACCAGGCCAAGGGCGAGCGTGCGATCAGCACCGTTCTCGGCCGGCACCCGGACGCCGCGGTGTCGTTGCGCGAGCTGGACCTGTCCTCGCTCGCGTCGGTGGCCGCCCTGGGCGAGACGCTTCGCCAGGAGCGCGCGCCGATCAGCATCCTGATCAACAACGCCGGAGTGATGACGCCCCCGCAGCGCCAAACCACGGCCGACGGTTTCGAGTTGCAGTACGGCTCGAATCACCTGGGCCACGTCGCACTGGTGTGGCACCTGCTGCCGCTGCTGCAGCAGGGCCGTGCCCGGGTCACCTCCCAGATCAGCATCGCCGCCAACCAGGGCGCCATCAACTGGGACGACCTGAACTGGCAGCACGGCTATCGCGGCATGGGCGCGTACAGCCAGTCCAAGATCGCACTGGGACTGTTCGGCCTCGAACTCGACCGCCGCAGCCGATCGCACGGCTGGGGAATCAGCAGCAATCTCTCCCACCCGGGCGTGGCTGCCACCAGCCTGCTCGCGGCCCGCCCCGAACTGGGACGGTCCGGCGACACGCTGGGCCACCGGCTGATCGCGGGACTGTCGCGGCGGGGCGTCCTGTTCGGCACACCCGACAGCGCGGGACTGCCGGCCCTGCTGGCCGCGACCGGACCCGACTCGCGCGGCGGCGCGCTGTACGGGCCGCAGGGCCTGGGCCACCTCGGCGGACCACCCGGTGAGCAGAAGCTGTACTCCCGACTGTGCAGCACCGAGGACGCCGCGCGCAGTTGGGCGGCGTCGGAGGAGTTGCTGGACCTGGAGTTCCCGACGGCCTGAGGCCGGCGAGCCACGTGCGCGCCGAGGGGCGGGGGCGTTACCCGGCGTCCGCCCGGTAGGGGACGCGGAAGATCTCGACGAACTCCGCCAGCAGGGCCGGGTCTCCGGTGACCTCGACGGCACCGCTGGCCACGGCGTCCGCCGGATCGAGCACGCCGGCCAGCAGGTCGCGGAATCCTGGGCCGCCCTCGACGATCAGGTCGGACGGCTGGGCGGGGCCCGGCCCCACCACCACGGCCCGATCGGCGACGATCGCGTGCGCCACGGCCTGCCCGACTCGGACGGTGAACGCGCGCCGGCGTCCGCGCGGCGGCGTCCGGTGCTGCGACGCGACCCGCAGCGCGGAGACCAGCGACGCCTCTGTGACGATCTCCCCCTCGCGCGGCTCGCGCAGCTCGGCCGCACCCCAACGGGAGAGCGCATCCAGCGCGGGCTGCAGCTCTTCACCGCGGGGCGTCAGTGCGTACACCACCGAACGATCGGCACCGGCTCGCGCCTGGCGCACCACCAGCCCGTCCTGCTCGAGCTCCTTGAGGCGGGTCGCCAGCAGGTTGGACGGGATGCCCGGCAAGCCGGCGGCGAGGTCGGAGTAGCGGCGCGGCCCGACGAGCAGGTCGCGCAGGATCAGCAACGTCCAGCGCTGGCCGAGAATCTCGGCGGCGCGCGACAACCCGCAGTACTGGCCGTAGGCACGCGTTGGCATGGTCACACGATAACCCGTGACTTGAGGAAGTGATGCATGCTTCATTTAATGAAGTCATTCTGCGCGATGGAGCGAGGAGGAGCCATGGAACTACTGGTCGACTACATCACCTCTCTGGACGGCTACGGCGCCGCGGAGGGCTGGCCGGGCTGGTGGGGCCTGGAGGGTCCGGAGTACCTCGGCTGGCTGGCCGAGGATTCGGAGAAACCGCGCACGCTGTTGATGGGCGCCAACACCTACCGGCTGATGTCGGGCTTCGCCGCCTCGGAGTCCGAGGGCGTCGGCGCGCTCGACACCGTGCCCAAACTGGTCTTCTCGAACACCCTCGACGAGCCGCTGACCTGGCACAACTCGACGTTGGTGCGCGGCGACGCGGTCGAGGCGGTGCGGCGACTCAAGGAGCAGGGTGCGGGTCTGCTGTCGACGATCGGCAGCGTGTCCCTCGCGCGCTCCCTGCTGGTCGCGGGCCTGGTCGACCGCTTCCGTGTCGTGGTGTTCCCGGTGATCACCGGCCGGACCGGGCAGGAGCGCATCTACGACGGCTACCCGGACGTCGTGCTCGAACTGATCGAGGCCCGTACCTTCGACGCGGGCCTGCAACTGCTGGACTACCGGCCGCGCCTGCTGGACGCCCCGCTTCCCCCGGGACCGGGCAGCGCCTGAGTCAAGAAAAGGCCCCGAGATCTCGACACGTGCACCCGACTGTTCAAGACCACGTTCCATTCAGCGATATTGAACGTCCGGGACTCGTGAACACCGAGAGACGACCTGGCGCGACACGTCCAGCAGACCTTGGTGCGCGGGAAATGAGGGATGCCACTGCCTTTCGGTGCAGCCCTGATGGCCGCAGCCCGTCCTCAGCCAGACAAATCGGCGGCTCCGCCTGAGTCACGGACTCCGAAGTGCGCCGAGTGCGGGTCATGGCATCAGTGACGACGAGGTAATGGCGGCGATCGTTCGAGGGATCGTGCACCTGGTCGCTGACCAGCCCGGCGGTGACCTCGTGCGTGAGGTCCGACCGGGGATCACCCGTCAGCCGGAGCCCTCATGCACGACCCTCACGACCGAACTCGCCCGCTCAGGGTCGGGTCGCTGTTCTCGGGCTATGGTGGGCTCGACCTCGCCGTCGAGCACGCTTGTAGACCTCGCAGTTCGACCTCTCCGGGCAGCCGGCGCCGTACTCGGCGACCTGGCCGACCTGCGGTATGACGCGGAATGGGTCGGCCTACCAGCGTCCCTTGTCGGCGCTCCTCATCCCAGGCTCCGCATCTTCATCGCCGCCCGCAACCAAGGCACTGTTCAGGACGCCGCTCGCCACGGACTCGACGCGCGGCGGAGAGTCACTGGAACAGGTGAGGGCACGGCGGGGAACGATCGCGCTCTCGCATCAGATCATCGACCTCGCTCTCAACGGGCCGGCTGGCTCGCAGAGCAGGGGCAGCGAAGCGGAGATGCTGTGGTCGCTGGTCGAAGACATCTTCATCGCTGGGAACGCCACGCCGGCGCGATCGCCCAGTGGGAGCACATCTCGGGAAGATCGGCTCCCGCACCAGCACTCCTGACTGGCGATTCGGGGACACGTCCGGCGCCGGAGTTCGTGGAGTGGCGGATGGGTCTCGAAGCCGGATGGGTCACCGACGTTCGTCACGGGCTTAGCCCGAACCAGCAGCTAACGGCCCTCGGCAACGGGGTGCTCCCGCTCCAGGCCGTCGCCGCCCTCACCGAGCTCAAGCTGTCTTGGGAGCCGACACGACCGGCTTCGGTGCTCGGCAGTCTCGACGCCGGATACACATCTGTGCTGAGCGTTGATTGAGGGTTTTCGTGATCCATGTGAACTGCTAACTGCACAGAGTCTCAACCTAATGTGCAGTGATAGGATTGATGTCTGTGGCGCACCGAGTCACTGCTCGCGACGGCCACAGGCGTTTCCGTCCTTCCTCCTGAGCTGTGCCATCTGCGTGGTCAGCGTCACCGCCGGCGTCGCCTCAGACACCGCCGAAGAACGTGGAAGAGGAATGTGAATGACAGCAGATGCGACCGACTGGCTCGACCAAACGAGGTCGAAGCTGAAGCGTGGAAATGTGGTTCTGTTCCCCAAGAACAGTCCGCTGTTCGGTGAGCTGAGCCACATCATCGACCGCGAGAGCCACAAGGTGATGGTTCTCTGGGCGTTCGACTTCGCCTCGCAGGCCGTCGAAACACTGAGGCGACGTTACCCAGAAGAGACGCGCCCACAAGTTGCTCTCGACACGACTCGTGCATGGGCGGCTGGCGAGGTCAAGATGCCAGTTGCAAAGCGGGCTATCCTGGCCTGTCACGCGTTCGCGAAGGAGTTGGACTCCCCGATCGATATTGCCCTGTGTCATGCCGTCGGGCAAGCTTGCGGAGTCGTCCACGCGAATGGGCATGCACTTGGGTTTCCGGTTTACGACCTCACTGCGATCGTGCTGGGTAGCGGAGTCGACAACTGTCGAGAACCTGTCGAGCGGCGTGTCAGCGAGTACATCGATCGCATCACGTACTGGCGGGAACACCAGGCGGACTACAAGGGTCCATGGGCGCAGTTCATGACGCGATAGCGACCTGCCACAGGGTGCTCGCAGCTCAGGTAGGCGGATATCGATGCTCTTCTGGCGCATTGAGCGGACCGAAGATCGGTCCGTCAAAGGCATTGATGTACGCGAAGAGTCGGGCAGCACCGTTCATCTGGGCGAGTCCGCGTAGTCTGAGCTGACTCCGCCATTCGGCCAACATCCCTTTGAGTGCCTGGATGCTGCCAGCGTCTCGAAGCTCGACCAAGACGGTTCTGATGGTGCTGAGCGGTTGGCCTCCCCGGCGGAGCAGGTGCGCCAGCTCGGCGTCACGAACATCCTGAGCGTGGTACTGGCGGTGTCCGGTGTGTGCGTCGCGCTGCGGATTGAGCACTCCGGCGCGTTCCCAGGCCCTTAGCGTGGCTGGGCTGATCCTGAGGTGGCCGGCAAGTTCGCCGATGCTGTACCTGACCCGTGTTCCGCGCACTTCTGGCGGGATGTCCGCCCCGAGATGTTTCAACGCCGTCTCGACTGTTCTGAGCGTGTCGCGGTCACGAGCCAAGAGGGCATGGCCCTGATCGACGAGTTCTAGCGCCTCGTCTAGGGCGCCACGGGTTACGGCAAGCATGATGCGACGGCTGAACGGATAGCCGCAGGCGGGGATGAGGGCCATATAGGCTGCCACGCCCGCCGCATGAGCGGCGGTGTAGTCCCGGTAGCCGCTTGGGCTGCGCTGAGCCCGAGGGATGAGGCCGGCTTCCTCGTAGTTGCGGATCGCCTGCGTGGAGAGGCCGTGCTCGCGGGCGATGTCGATGGACCTCACCTTGACCTCCATTTGAGGGTTGGAGTGGCACCTGGCTGGCTTCTTGGCGACAAGTGCCAACGGTTATTCAGGGATACTATTGATGAACATGGCACAGCACAGCGGCACCGTACCAGGAGACTTCGATCTGACGATGGGCGAGCTCCGCACCGTCGTGCGTTACGTGGTGATGCATGCCGAGGACGTGCTCGATGTGTTCGAGCAGGCCGTGCCCGATGATCCGCGTCCCCGTGCCGCGATCGAGGCGGCCTGGACGTTCGTCAACGGGGCGAACCGAACCAAGCTGCAGCGCGTCGCGTCGCTCGACGCTCACCGGGCCGCTCGCTCTGCTCCCTCCGAAGCTGCACGGCTCGCCGCACAGTCAGCCGGGGATGCGGCGTCCGCGGCGTACCTGCATCCGATCGCTCAGGCGAGCCAGGTCGGTCACATCCTGCGTGCTGCTGCAAATGCGGCCCACATCGCGGAGCTGACAGCCGGAGGCGACCCCACCCTCGGCGATGCGTTGCTGAACAGGTCTCGACAGCGAGCGACAGCGGTGCTCAGTGATGTCCTCCGCCGGTAGCCGCACCCCCCGTGTGGGCGAAGTCGCGTCAGCCAGTTGATGCACTCACTCGATCAGTCCCTACGCAAGTCTGAGGGTGCCAACTCAGGTCGAGCGCAGCTCGCGAAGGACCGGCCAAGAACCAAGACACCGGGCGCACTCACTCTCAGTGAGAACGACCGCCGAATCCTCGCCTTGTGGGCCGCTGACTGTGCCGAGCGTACGTTGCCGCTGTTCTTGGCCGAGGCGCCCGATGACCCGAGGCCACGCGAAGCTATCGAAGGAGCGCGGGCTTTCGCGCGCGATGAGATACGCATCGGGGTAGCACGCGCGTTGGCTGCCAGCGCCCACGCTGCGGCGCGTGAGGTCTCTAGCCCCGCGGCTATCGCGGCGGCCAGGGCAACAGGCCACGCTGTCGCGACCGCTCATATGGCGTCCCATGCTCCAGGGGTTGCATACGGTGCTCTCGCACTTTCCCACGTCGAACCGGAAGGAGAGAAGGCCGCCCACGACGAGATTTTGTGGCAGCTCGACCATGCCTCTGCCGAGGTTAAGGCAGTTATGCGGAAGCTGCCTCCTCGGAAAGAAGGGAAGGGACTGCTCGCGAGGCTTGTCCAACAGCTCCAGTCGGGTTTGACCAGCGCACCTGAACACGACTACTTCACCCAAGACTCGATGGAGCGCCGTAGTGGAAAGCGACCTCCGAACACCAGCCGAACTCTCTCCTAACGGGCGCTCCTGCCTATAGGTCCTAGTGGCTGAGGTGTCGAGGCCGGGTTCGACATGGAGGCGGAGCACGCGACCGGATGGAGTCAGTTCCAGCCGTTGATGGCTCGCACACACACGGCGCATCGCCCGGTAAGTCCAGCGGCATACGACTGCGTGAGGGTCATGGTCATATGGGATGGCTCCGCGATTATTTTCAGCGAGTTCGGGCAGCAGGCGGTCAAACTCGGTGACGTGATTGTGCTTGGCGCAAATACGCTATTCGGAGGTGAACCAGAAGATCGAGTCACTTTGACTACGATTTACGCGGATACCGACTATGTAATCGACCAAGTGTTCTGGCAACACGTCGGCATCCTGCACGATCGGCTCGATGCGCAGGATTTCGCGGCGACGAACTACACCGAGCCGGCGCAGATCCTCCGGCTTGGCGAGGATCGGGCCGGCATGCTCATGCCGTGGCTGGACGAGCTGGTTGCGTAGTTGAGTCCCCGATCGTGGTGTAGCGCGGTCGTCGAGATCGTCACCGGCGTGTACGTCGGACGAAGACGCGGCCGAACCCACTACGCAGCGAACCTGATGTCCACCACCCCGAAGTCGTCCTGGCCGTGGGTCAAAGCCTCCTGCTCCCTCGCGCACCTTCAACACGAGCGCGTCCGCGGGTTGCTGCTCTCGGTTGAGTGCAGCGTAGCCGCAGACCAGCGGCAACGGATGGTCGATGACTTCTCAAAGGCCGGCCGCGGCGCCGTCCTGGTCGCCCAGGTCGTCGCCGGCGGTACCGGCCTCAACATCCAGGCAGCATCCGTGATCATCATCTGCGAACCGCAACTCAAACCCACGATCGAAGCCCAAGCCATCGCCCGCGCCGACCGCATGGGACAAGTTCAATCCGTCCAGGTCCACCGACTGCTCTCTGAAGAAGGCGTCGACCAACGCATCACCGAGATCCTCGCCACCAAGAGGCAACTGTTCGACGAATACGCCCGCCTCAGCGAAACCAAGGACAGCTCACCAGAGGCAGTCGACATCTCCGAAGCCGAACTCGCCCGCGAGGTCGTGGCGGCCGAACGCCAGCGCCTGTTCCAAGGTCTCCCTACCGCGTCCTCGCCGAGCGATGAACGCCACGGGTTGGCCACGGTCAC
The DNA here is from genome assembly GCF_025972045.1 of Micropruina sonneratiae. Lineage (GTDB taxonomy): Bacteria > Actinomycetota > Actinomycetes > Propionibacteriales > Propionibacteriaceae > Micropruina > Micropruina sonneratiae. Next base: position 314,114 of record NZ_JAPDHX010000002.1, read on the forward strand.
ACCATCTGAGTCGACCGACCGGTGATCGAACAAGTGGACCCCGCTGACAGCAGGATGGCGGAGTGCCGTGTCTTCGACCCGGAGGGCCGGACCGATCGCTATGCTCCCGATTGGGCGTTCCGGTTCGCCCATCTCTGAGCCCGAAGGCCCGCGCGCCAAGGGCTGCGAGGACAAGGCTCCCCAGGGGTCACCGGATCTGCGTTGGCACCATGCAACTCGACTGACAGGTGCCCCGGCGCGGCGGGTGCACCGTTTCTTAGGAGTGGCATCGATGTCCAATCAGAATCGGAAACGTCGCGTCCGCGCACGCATGAAGGCGACAGGCCAGAAGTACACCTCAGCCTTCCGCGACCAAGAGACCCGCGAGTCGCTACGGGCACCCAACCAGCACCCAGACCCGGTGGCGCTGCTCGGTCGGCAAGTCTGCGACAACTGCGGAGGACCCGTCCGGTGGGTCAGCCCTGACGAACTCAGGAAGGTGAACCCCACGGCCTACGCTGAGGCCGCTGAGGTCTTCGGCCAGGCTGCCCTGATGCGCGGGAACGCATGGATCTGCCTGAACTGCGACAGCATCGGCTTCACCAGCGAACCAGAGGGCGACTTCGCCGACGTCGCACAACTCCCGGGCATGTTGAGCATCCCGGACGTGGATCACTGCGAGATGTGTGGCATCCCAGTCGAATGGGTCGACCCGGCGTCAGCTGCATCGCTCGACCGAAGGGCCTTCGTCGAGGCGAGGAAGCGGCATGGCCTCCCGGCGCTGCTCGACGGCCACGCGTCAATATGTCCCGAGTGCAAGCTCATTCGCTTCTACGCACACGAACACCGCTCCTACCCCGATTTCGAGACTCCGTCCTTCTAGCGCGGGCGAGTCGGCTGCGTCGGTGTGCTTCGTGCGGCGTGGCGGTTCGGGTCGGTCAGCCCACCCCGGCCGACCGGGCTCTACGCTTCCGACCGTGGACGAGTCGAGCTATTCGGGGCTGAGCCTGGTCGTGGCCATCGTGGCTGTTCTGCTATCGGCGGGTGCCCTCATCGTCGCACTGCTTGCACGGTCAGACTCACGCCGATCCGCGCTCGCGTCCGAGGCTGCCGCGGCCGAAGCCCAGCGGGAGAACGACCGCAACGACACTCTCGACCGACGCGATCGCAATGACCGGATACGAGGAGCACTCTCCGCCCACGAGGAAACCCACCGCGACCACACCTTCCGCATCCACAATGAAGGCACCGATCGGGTGACTGGGCTAAGGGTGGTCGATCCTCCGGACCTGTCCGGATTGCCTGACGTCTTCGACCTTGACCCTCAGGGCGGGAAGTCGGAGCGGTTCGAGTTCAGATCGCCGACCAAGGAGAACAATCAACTCACCGTGATCTGGCGGGGACTCGACGAGCCCGCGAAGATCATCGTTCGGAAGCGTTCTCGCATGTGGGTAATTTGACCAGACGCTGAGCTGCGGCCCTGGCTATCGGCCGATTGACGGTGCTGGTCCCGAGGAGCCCGGCCCGCCGGTTCCCATGCCGAACGGAGGCTCCTGGGTCATCCGCTGGGCAGGTGCGCTGGGGCTCGTGGTTCGGGGGGCGATGATGCGTCCCTGCCTGAAGTCGACGGCGGTCGGTGGCGACGGCAACGACGGCGCTGGCCGGGCGGTCGCGACGGAGAGTAGACGGGCCGCTGTGGTGACGTTGGCGGCGTTGGTGGCGGCCCGGTAGGCCTCGACCCCGGTGGGTTCGTAGCGGGGCATCGGTATCCAGGTGCCACGCCGGCGGGCCGTGAAGACGGCCTTGCTCATGTCGGTCGCGCCTTCCAGCGACCGGGAGGCCATCATGACCTGGTCCCTGCCGAAGAACAGGTTCGTGACCGCGGCCTGGTGGAGTTGGGCAGCCTCGGCCGCGATGTGCATGGCCCGCCGGCCGACCGAGCCCAGATCCTGGCCCTTCCTGCGCGCAGCGATCACCGCGGGATCGGCCCACAACTTGCCGCCTGCGCGGTGTCGACGACGGCCTGGCGAAGGTGGATGGACGCGTCGAGGTCCGCGGCAGCCTGCAGTGCCGCACCCGCAGCCTCGACTGACGCCGACGGATCACGCCCGCGTCCTCGTAGACCTCGTAGTGGTCGAGCGACTGGGCGAGCCCGCGGCCGAGTTGCTCAAGCGCCTGCTGGGCGCTGTACCCGAGGCCGACTTGAGTTCGGCCACCACCCAGGTTCCGCTGCGGCATCGAGCGTCAGGAACTCCCCGGAACGGGCGGCTGCGATGCTGGACATCGGGCTCTCCTCACATGCGTTGGTGCACATGAAGAAGGCAGCCAGAGGCTCCTGTCGGCCACGAAGGCCACGACAATCCTGGTGTCTTGTGACTACATCAGGAGGCCGGATCGGGCGCACGGTCTTGGGCTGAGATCGTGCAAGAAGACTGGGCTGACTGAACGCGTGGGCCATCTACTAGGCCCCCAGAAGGGAATTCATCACCTGAATTGTGCCCCTCACAAGGGCATACACCAGTCGGGCTGACAGGATTTGAACCTGCGACCCCTTGACCCCCAGTCAAGTGCGCTACCAAGCTGCGCCACAGCCCGCCTCGGGGCGTGAACCCCGACTCGTCACCCTACACGGTCCGTGCCGGGGCCTTCAAAACGGCGTCCGTTGGTGAGGGGCGTCCGGGCGCTCGCTCCTTGGTCACCTGCGGCAAGACTCTCACCCGCCCGATCGAACGATGCCGGCGACACGAGCCCGGGCGCCTCACGGCGCCGGACCATCGGCTCTCTAGACTGCTGCGCGTGACTGCACCCACTCCCCTGCTCCGGCCGAGTCCACTTGACGTGTCGGCCCTGTTCTCCGCCTCGTTCGAGGCACTCAAGCGCCGCCTGGGGCTGTTCCTCATGCTCGTGCTCGCACCGACGCTGCTCACGCTAATCGTGATCCTGGTCGCGTTCCTGATCGGTGGCGGCGGCGCCGTCAGCCGCAACACCGGTGCGGTCGCCACGGCCGTGATCGTGGCCGGGCTGGTGGCTGCCGTCGGCACTCTGGCCGCCGCCCTGCTGCAGCTCAAGACCTACGGAATGATGGCGCTGGGCGCCTACGAGATCGCCCAGGGTCAGCGACCCGACTTTCAGGGCCTGCTCGCCCGCACCAAGGGCTACCTGCCCCGCATGGTGTCGCTCATCCTGATGTTCGTCGGCCTGGTGATCGCGTTCTACCTGATCTTCTTCGGCGTCCTCTTCGCGGCCTTCAGGAACGGGTCGGACACCGCCGCCGGCGTCGTGGTCGGTCTGATGTTCCTGGTCTTCCTGATCGGCGTTCCGCTCTCGGTGTTCCTGTGGACCAGACTGCTCTACCTCGTGCCGATCGTCGCCATCGAACGCGTCAGTGGCATCGATGCGATGAAGCGGTCCTTCGAGTTGACCAAGGGTGAGTTCTGGCGGACCCTCGGGTATGCGCTGCTGCCCGCCCTCGCCATCTGGGCGATCAGCTTCGTGATCAACATGATCACCAACGCCTTCTCGCCGTCGCTGGCCAGCCAGTTCCCGAGCGGGTCGGGCACCTCCCCAGCCGAGATGTTCACCCTGCTGCTCGCGACGTTGCCCGTGATGCTGCTCTCGATCGTCCTGCAGCTGGCCGTGTCGCTGTTCACGACGCCGTTCATCCAGATCTACAAGACCTACATGTACGTCGATCAGGTGCGCCGCAAGACGCTGCCCCAGTACGGTTACGCGCCGGGCGGGTACGGCGGCCAGGGCTTCCCGCAGCCGTACCCCGGTCAGGCTCAGCCGTACCCCGGTCAGGCTCAGCAGTACCCCGGTCATGGCCAGCAGCAGTACCCCGGACAGGCTCAGCAATACCCGGGTCAGGGCCAGCAATACCCGGGTCAGCAGCAGTACCCGGGTCAGCAGCCGAACCCGGGCCAGGGTCAGAACCAATGGCCCGGGCAGAACTGACAGCTGCCTCGGAGCTGCCACGAGAGCGTCGTTGAGATCCCGGCGTTCGCCGGGATGACGGATCGTCGTTGGGCGCTGCGCCGTGGCGTCTTGATCCCGGCGCTCGCCGGGATGACGGACACCTTCGCCGGTATGGCGGAGGGTGGGCGCGCTACTTCTTTCGCTTCTCGCGGGCGCGGACCTCGATGTGCACCGGCGTCCCGGCGAAGCCGAACTCTTCCCGGAGCCGACGCTTGAGGAAGCGGACGTAGCCGGGGTCGAGTTGACCCGAGGTGAACAGTGCGAACGTGGGCGGGCAGTTGTGCGCCTGGGTGCCGAACAGGATGCGGGACTGCTTACCGCCCCGGACCGGGTGCGGATGGGCGGCGGTGACGCGTCCGAGGAAGGCGTTCAGCTTGCCCGTCGACACTCGCGTCTCCCAGCCCTCCAGGGCGGCCTCGATCGCCTTGCTCAAGCGGTCGACGCCGCGTCCGGTGAGCGCGGAAATGTTCACCGACGGCGCCCACCCGAACGCCTGAATGTCCTGCTCGATCTCCCGGTTCAGGTAGCGGCGGCGCTCCTCGTCGGTCAGGTCCCACTTGTTGTAGGCGATCACCAGCGCCTTGCCGGCCTCCTCGACCATGGTCAGCACCCGCAGGTCCTGGTCGGCGATCGGGTCGGAGGAATCGATCACCACCACGCACACCTCCGCACGCTCGATGGCGGACGCCGTGCGCAGCGAGGCGTAGTACTCGTGGCCGGACGCCTCCTTCACCCGGCGTCGGATGCCCGCGGTGTCGATGAAGCGGTACACCACCCCACCGACCTCCACCAGCTCGTCGACCGGGTCGACGGTGGTGCCGGCGACGTTGTCGACCACGGAACGCTGCTGTCGTGCGAGCTTGTTCAGCAGCGACGACTTGCCCACGTTGGGACGCCCCACGATCGCCACCCGGCGCGGACCGCCGATCAGCTCGTCGGTCTCCCGCGGGGCCTCGGGCAGGGCGTCCATCAGGGCGTCCAGCAGGTCACCGGAGCCGCGGCCGTGCAGCGCCGAAACCGGGTGCGGCTCGCCCAGCCCCAGGTTCCACATCATCGCCGCCTCGGCCTCGTTGCGGGCGTCGTCGACCTTGTTGGCGGCCAGCACCACCGGCTTGCGGCTGCGCCGAAGCACCTGCACGACGGCCTCGTCGACGTCCTGGATGCCGACCGAGGCGTCCACCACGAACAGCACGGCGTCGGCGGCCGCGATGGCGAGTTCGGCCTGCTCCGCGATCTGTGCCGCCAGGCCCTTCGCGTCCGGCGCCCAGCCGCCGGTGTCGACGATGACGAACTCGCGACCGTTCCAGGTGGCGTCGTAGGAGACCCGGTCGCGGGTCACACCGGGCACGTCCTGGACGACGGCCTCACGGCGTCCGATGATCCGGTTGACGAGCATCGACTTGCCGACGTTGGGGCGGCCGACGACGGCCACCACCGGCTTGATGGCGTCGGACTCGGTCTGCTCGGTCTGTTCAGTCATCCGTACTCTCCTCGGCGGCGTGCTCGGCGAGCGCCACCACGGTGTCGATGACCTGCTCCAGGGTGAGCAGGCTACCGTCCAGGCTGACCACGCCGTCGGCGGCGGTAGTGAAGTCGACCAGCGTGGAGTCGTCGGCGTCCCGGCGCAGGATCTGGTCGCGCAGCGCCGCGTCGTCGATCTGACCGCCGTGGTCGAGCCGGCGACGGGCCATCCGGATCTCCGGATCGGCGCTCAGCAGCAGCCGCAGGTCGGCGTCCGGGGCGACGACGGTGGTGATGTCGCGGCCCTCGGCCACGATGCCCTGCGGCGCCGCCTCGATGATGGCCCGCTGCCGCTTCACCAGGTCGGCGCGGCAGGCCGGGATGACCGCCACGGTGGACACGTTGGTCGAGACTCGCTGGGTTCGGATCTCGTCGGTGACGTCGCGCCCGTTTACCCGCACCCACTGGTGGGCCGGGTCGGTGGAGAGCTGCACGTCGGCGGCCATCACCGCCCGGGTGACCGCCTCGGGGTCCCCGCCGTCGACGCCGGAGTCGAGGTAGGCCACCGTCACGGCCCGGTACATGGCGCCGGTGTCCAGGTAGGCGAGGCCGAGCCTCGTCGCCACCCCGCGGGCGGTGCTCGACTTGCCGGAACCGCTGGTTCCGTCGATGGCGATCACGAGTGGCTTCGACATGGTCCTCCTCAGATCGACTCGGTGTAGCGCACGGTCCAACCGGCGGCCGACATGGCGTCCTCGAGCGAGGCGCGGGCCGCCCTGGCGATCTGCACGGCCAGGTAACCGACCTCGCGATCGGGGTCGTGCTCGATGCGGACGTCCTCGACGTTGACGCCGGCGGCCTCGATGTCGGCGAACAGCCTGGCCAGCGCGCCGGGGGTGTCCGGGATGGCGACCACGACCTGGCCGTAGTCGCCGCCGGCCGTCCCGTGCTTGCCGGGCAGCGCCCTGGTGCCCCGCCTGCCCTCGGTCAGGAACCGGCGCAGGGCGTCCTGCTCGCCCCAGTGTTCGAGCAGGTCGTGCAGCGATTCGGCGACGGCCTCGAGCTCGACCCGAACCGCCTCGGAGTTGGCCTCGATGATCTGCGTCCACATCCGCGGGTCCGACTCGGCGATCCGGGTGACGTCGCGCAGCCCCTGTCCGGCCAGCTTGAGATGCTCGCCGGGCACCTCGTTGAGCCGGGTCGCGGTCAGCGTGCTCATCAGCTGCGGCAGGTGCGACACCTGGGCGACCGCCTCGTCGTGGTGGGTGGCACCCATGGTGACGATGCGCGCCCCGCACAGCCCGGCGAGGTGCTGGACGGCCAGCACGGCCTTGGCCTTCACGGTGTCGTGCTCGGTGATCACCCACGTGCGGTCGACGAAGAGGTCGGGACGCGAGGTCAGCGGCCCCACGCGCTGCGAGCCGGCCATCGGGTGCGAGCCGACGTAGCGGGCCAGGTTGATGCCCCGTGCGCGGAGGTCGGCCAGCACCGTTCCCTTCACCGAGCCGACGTCGGTCACGGTGGCCTTCGGGTAGGTATCCAGCGCGTCGGCGATGACGTCGGCGAGCCTGGCCGGCGGCACCGCCACCACCACCAGGCGCACGGACGCCGGATCGGCCGGATCGGTCGTCCCACACCCGCGCGACGCCGCCACCCTGGCGTGCGACGACACGACGTCGATGAGGTGGACGTCGACGCCGGCCTTCACCAAGGCGGCACCGACCGACGCCCCGACCAGCCCGGCTCCGATCACCACCGCTGGGGTCAGGGTTGGATCCTTCACTGGCCGCCCTTCTGCACGAACGAGCGGACGTACTCCTCGGCGTCGGTCTCGAGCACCGAGTCGATCTCGTCGAGGATCGCGTCGTAGTCGACGGCGGGACGGGTGCCGGACGCGAAGCCGGCAGGGTTCGGGTCGGACGGCAGTTCGTCCGCACGCTGGGTGCGCTGCCGCTGTATCCGTTCCGTCATGACCTCTCCCGTCCGAACGCCCAGCCTAACGGCTCAGCCGCCGCAGCACCCACCGGCACCGGCTGGGACGCCTTCGGCGGCTCCCGGCGCTACGCAGTTCTACCCTGTTACCCGCGGGACGACCCGGAGGTACGGTGCCAGAGGTTTGACCACCTGAGGCGGGCGAGATGGAGCTTCCACTGCTGCTGGCGGGTCCGATCCTGCGCAGGGTGGACCCGGGACTGGTCAGCGTCTGGACGGCCTTCAGTTCGCCGGCCGAGGTCACCCTGGAGGTGTTCGAGGGAACGGTGGCCCACGACACCACCAACCCCGTCTTCTGCTCCAGCGCCGACCCGCCCGACCCCAACGCTCCCCCGCCCTTCCCGGGCGCCGAGGCGATCCGGATCGGCGAACACCTCTACCTCAGCATGGTCTCGGCCCGGCTGCCACCGGCCTCCGGCAAGGTGTTCGAGCCCGACCGGCTGTACAGCTACAACCTGTGGATCGAGGCCGACGGCGGCACCAACAACCTGCACTCGCTGAAGCTGCTGGAGACCCACCAGGTCAGCGGCACCACCGCAGGCCCGCTCGGCTACGCCGACCGCATGCTGCCGAGCTTCGCGCTGCCGCCGAGCAGTCTCGACGACCTGCAGATCGCCTACGGGTCGTGCCGCCGGCCCGGCTACGACGACGGCGACGCCTTCGCCTGGATGGACCAGTACCTCGCCGAGCGGGTCGGCGACCCGCGAGCCCGGCTGCACCAACTGTTCCTGGGCGGCGACCAGATCTACGCCGACGACGTCGAGGACGTGCTGATGCTGCGGGTGGTCGAGCTCGGCGTCGAGCTGATCGGCAGCGCGCCCGCCGCCAACCCGCGTCCGGGAGAGCCGGCCCGGACGCCGGTGGAACGCGTCGCAGTCGACACGGTGCGACTGCTCAAGCGCACCGTCGACCCGGCGAACCCGGACGCCGCCTACGACGACGAACCGGCCGCCGACACCGCCGCGGACCCGTTGCCCGCCGGACCGCCCTGGTTCGGGGTCGGCAACCGGCTGTACCTCACCAACTGCAGTGCCCAGCTGACCAGCGAGGACGGCAAGAACCACCTGATCAGCCTCGGCGAGTTCGCCGCCGCCTACCTGCTCTACTGGTCGCCGGCGTGCTGGGGCGTCGAGATTCCGGGCGCGCAGCTGCGCACCGGCACGGCGAACCCGTCCGGCCCGGTGCGCTGGCTGGACGTGCTCACCGACGACCAGTCCGTCGCGCTGCCGCAGCCCGGCAACCCGATCCGGCTGCCGCAGTACACCTTCACCGACGCCACCGTCCGGGCCGAGGAGATCGCGAAGGAAGCAGCCAGGCGGGCCAAGCTGAGCCAGGCCGAGCGGGACCAGGAGGACCGGGACCGCGCCAAGGACGAGGCGAAGAAGCAGGCCAAGAAGCCCAAGGTCAGCCGCCGCAACCACCGGGTGCACCGCGAGTTCCTGAGCAACCTGTGGCGGGCGCAGCGGCTGCTGGCCAACGTGCCGACCTACATGATCCTCGACGACCATGACGTCACCGACGACTACTTCCTCACCCCGATGTGGCGGCACCGAGTGCTGGGCACCGGGCTGGGCCAGACCATCCTGACCAACGCGATGACCGCCTACGCGCTCTTCCAGGACTGGGGCAACGACCCGCGGCGCTACGACGTGACCTCGGTGACCCGTCCCGAACTCGGCGGCCAGCAGCCCGGCGACCTGCTGCTGGCGGCGCAGAAGCTGTTCCCGGAAGGGGCGACGAAGGGACCGGACGCCGCCACCGTCACCACGCTGGCGACGATGTTCGGCCACGATCTGGACAACCAGCCGCTGCCCAACGGCGAGTTCCTGTCGGTCAAGCCGCCGATCACCTGGCACTTCACCATCGACGGGCCCAGGCACCGGGTGGTGGCTCTCGACAACCGCACCCGGCGCAGCTACGTCAGTGAGATCGGACCGCCCGGCAACGTGTCCAAGGAGGCGCTGGACGAGCAGATCCCCAAGCCGCCGCTGCCCGCCGGGGTCGAGGTGCTGGTGGTGATCGCTCCGCTGCAGGTGATCGGCCCGCCGGTACTGGACGAGATCGTGAACCGGGCCATCTACCGGATCTTCGACGCCGTCCACCACAACGAGGTGGCCGAGGAGAAGAAGTCCGGCACCCGGCTGATGCCCGGAACCAACCCCGACGCGCTGGAGACCTGGGCGTTGGACGAGAACACCTTCGAGTACCTGATGTCGCGGCTGGCGGACTACGGCCGGGTGGTGCTGCTCTCCGGCGACGTGCACAACGCCGCCTCCAACTTGATGAGCTACTGGCGGGGTACCAGCAACGCGCCGGCGCGAATCGCCCAGTTCACCTCCAGCGGCTTCAAGAACGTGATGCCGGTCTACCTGCAGGCCCTCGACGCCAAGGTGATGCTGTTGCAGCAGTTGCTCCGGGCCAAGCTGGGCGTCGAACGGCTGGGCTGGACGCAGCCCGAGCAGGACCTGGTGCTGCTGCCGCCCGGACGCACCGAGGACGACCTGGTGGCGATCACCCGCGCCAAGCTGCTACGCAGCCCGGTGCTGCTGCCCACCCACGGCTGGATCGACGACAACGCAGCCGGCGAGGACGACGACGCGAAGCGGTCCCGGCTGAACCCGGCCAGGCCGCCGGAGTGGCGTTGGCGGGTCACGCCGCTGCTGGACGTCCGCCCCGACGTGGTGCCCGACCCGCCGCCGGAGGATCCGAACGCGGCGCGTCCGACCCCGATCCGCGCGTTCCCGCTGGACGAGGCGACGATCGAAACCCAGGCCGCCGACCCGGCCACCACGTTCGACGCGCTGCGCCAGGTGGCGGTGCGGCACCAGCACGCGTTGGAACGGATGCGCAACACCCGCCAGATGCTGTTCCGCTCGAACTTCGGCATCTGCCGCTTCGAGAGCACCGGCAGCCTGATCACCGCCGTCGGCGAGGTGTACACCGAGGCGGTCGACCCCGACAGCCAGCTGCCGGTGATGGCGCCGTACCTGGTGCACCGGGCGCCGCTGGGCCCGCTGTTCGAGGATCCGCCCGAGCGGCTGCGCCGGTTCGCGATCGAGCCGGCGCCGATCCCGGAGCCGACGACATGAGCGCCTCGTCCGTGCTGCGCGCCCTGGCCGGCGAGGTGGTCGACTTCATCGTCTTCGTCGGCAAGCTGCTCACCGACCCCACCGCTCGCCAGGCCCGCGAGGCCATCCTGCGCGATCTCGGCGCCCAGGGCGAGGCCGGAAACCTGGTGCTGCCCACGGCCCCGCTGGCGTCGGTCCAGGCCTATCGCGACGCCGTCGACAGCGACCTGCAGGCCGACATCGCCGCGGCGGGCGACATCGCCGTGCTGCTCGGCGCGATCATCGACCAGATCGAGTCGTGGGGCGGCAGCGACTGGTCCGGGCGCACCGACACGTTCGTCAACAGCCTGTTCGACGTGCTCGGCAGCACCTACGTGCGGCAGCGCTGGCCCAAACTCTTCCTGATCATCGAGGCGATGGCGGTCGCCTCGGACCTGACCGGCTCGTACGGCCCCGGCGACCAGGCGCTGCCGCACCGGGCCGGCGGCTATCACGCCGGCCGGTTCTTCCAGTCCTTCGCCACCATCGTGTCGTTCGTCTGGAACCCGGGACGCACCCTGGACGACCTCGACGACACCCACGAGGGGGCGTCCGGTTCGAGCCTGCAGACCGCGCGCGACTCCGGCTTCCTGTTCGTCGACGGGTTGATCCGCGGCATCCTCGCCGCCATCGCCGTGATCGACCAGACCAAGGACGAGTTCGACGAGAACATGCTCAGCGACGTGATCGTCGGCTGGGACGCCCCCGGGCTCGACATCGACTCCGACCAGCGGCCCGCGGCCGCCGACGTGCTCGCCAGCCGGATGGTCTCGCTGGCCCTGCGCCACGACGGCGACTCGGCCACCGAGGAACTGAAGCTGAGCTGGCTCTACCTGCCCCGCCGGATCGGCACCCCGGCCCGTCCGCACCAGGTGTTCCTGGCCCTTGGCGGCTCGCTCGGCATCGACCAGGTGCTCAACCCGCAGCACGTCAGTGCCGCGCCCGAGTGGCGGTTCCGGGCGGCGGTGAAGGGCGACGCCGGCGCGGCCCTGCTGATCGGCGGCGCCGACGGCATCCAGGCCAGCCCCGAGGCGTCCGGGCTGGAGGCGACGATCGGCTACGTCGCCAAGCCTTCCGAGAGCGGCATCAGCTACGCGCTGCCCCGAGCCACCGGCATGCGGGTGGAACTCGGCGGCATGTCGTTCCTGCTCACCCTGTCTGCCACCGGCGCGCGGGTGGTGGCCCAGTTCGACGACTGCGCCCTGGTGGTGGACGGCTCCAGCGCCGACAGCTTCGTCCGCAAGCTGCTCGGCGGCAAGCCCTACCGCACCATGTTCGGCTTCTCGCTGGGCTACGACTCCAACCTCGGGTTCATCAAGGAGCTGCACCGGGTCAAGGGCAAGGACGCCACCACCACCCAGCCGGTGCCGTTCGACTCCACGGGACCCGCGGGGCCGTCCACTCTCGACCTGACGCTGCCGCTGGGCGGCGGCAACCTGTTGGGCAGCGGCATCAACCTGCTCGAGCTGGTGGTCCGGCTGGCCGGCCGACGGGCCGACGCCCCCGCCACCGGCTGGGCGGTGGCCGCCGGCGCGCTGGTCACGTTCAGCGCCACCTGGGGGCCGGTCTACCTCAAGGTCGACCAGCTCGGCCTGCTCGCCGAAATCGGCACGACCAAGCTGCAGAAGGACCGCAACCTGAAGCTGGTCGACGCCCACGTGGACGCCGCGCTGCCCACCGGGGTCGCGATCAACATCGACACCGGTGCGTTCAGCGGCGGTGGGGCCGTGCACCGCGATCCGGCCAGCGGTGACTACTACGGCGCCGTCGTGCTGCGGGTCGGCAAGCGGGTGACGCTCACCTGCCTGGGCCTGGTCTCCACCCGCGACGGGCAGGGCAACCCGCTCACCTCGTTCATCCTGATCGGCACCCTTGAGCACCTGGGGCTGACCGCCGGCTTCATCACCCTGGACGGCCTGGGCCTGCTGTACGCCGCGGACCGCACCCTGGACGTACCCGCGGTACGCACCGCACTGCCCTCCGGCAAGCTGAAATACCTGCTGTTCCCGGCCGACCCGATCAAGACGCTGCCCGAGATGGTGGCCGGCCTGCGCACGTTCTTCCCGCCCCGGGAAGGCACCCACATCTACGGGTTGCTGGTCAAGCTCACCTTCGGCCCCGCCGCCAACCCGCTGCTGCGCGCCGACCTGGCGCTGATGCTCGAACGTGACGGCACCACCGACAGCTCCCGGCTGCTGGTGCTCGGCCGGGTGAGTTCGGTGCTGCCGCAGGAGAAGGCGCCGCTGCTGACCCTGAACCTCGACGTGGTGGGCGAGTTCGACTTCGACTCCGGCTTCGCCGCCCTGGACGCGGTGCTGTACGAGTCGAAACTGTTCGGCCGGTTCGCCCTGACCGGGGCGGCCGCGTTCCGGCGCGCCCGGGGTCAGGGATTCGCGCTGGCCATCGGCGGGTTCAACCCGCGCTTCACCGCGCCGGTCGGCTTCCCGGTGGTGCCCCGGGTCACGGTGGCGCTGACCAGCGGCGACAACCCGAAGCTGATCATCGAGGCCTATCTCGCGATCACCCCCAACACGCTGCAGTTCGGCGCCACCGCCTCGCTGTACGCGGCCGCCTTCGGCTTCTCGATCGAGGGCTACATCGGCTTCGACGTGCTGGTGAACTTCTGGCCGCCGCACTTCATCGCCGACTTCAAGGCCGGGATGCAGCTCAAGCGCGGCAGCCGCAGCCTGTTCAAGGTGGACGTCAGCGGCACCCTCGAGGGGCCGCTGCCGCTGCGGGTGGCCGGCAAGGCCAGCTTCGGCATCCTGTGGTGGGACTACACCGTCGGCTTCGACAAGGTGCTGATCGGCGGCAGCGATTCGCTGGTCAGCGAAGCCCTGGACGTGCTGCTCGAACTGGTCGGCCGGCTCAACGACCCGCTCAGCTGGCGCACCGAACTGCCGACCACCGCCGGGCAGCTGGTCGGGGTCCGCACCGACCCGGCGGCCGGCGGCCTGACCTTGCACCCGTTGGGCCGGCTGGTCGTGCAGCAGGGATTCGTGCCGCTGAACCTCGATCGCGACATCGACCGGGTCGGCGCCTTCGTGCCCGCCCGCGAGCGCCGCTTCGCGATCACCTCGGCCCAGCTCGGCGACCGGGTGATCACCGAGCTGGACAAGGTGCACGACGAGTTCCCCGACAGCCAGTTCTTCGAACTGACCGAGGCGCAGCGGCTGTCGGCGCCGGGAATGACGGTGCGCGAGGCCGGGGTGAGCTTCGGCAACGACGACTACGCCACGGACGCCGGCGCCGGCGTGGCCGCCCCGTTCGCCTACACCGAGATCGTGGTCGGCCCGGACGGCGTGCCGGTGCTGCAGCCGCAACCGCAGCCGGCGCCGTCCACCCACGTGCTGGCCGGGCTGCGGATCAGCGCGTCCGCGCGGGCCCTGACCCGCACCTCGGCCACCGAGCGGTTCAGCGGTGTGCCGCGTCCGGACGCGCCGCGGCTGGCCACGCTGGGACTGGCCCGGACCGCAGGGGTGTCATGACCGAGACGAGCCTGCTGTTCCTGCCCTGGGTGCGCCGGGGCGGCACGGTCGCCCTGCCGCCGGACGACCGGGCCGGGCATCCGGCGAACCAGGTCGGCACGACGGTCGGGGTGAGCGTGAACGGCAGCCCCGGCGCGGCGGTGCCGGTGCAGCTGCTCGGCCCGGGCGCGGTCACCGGGGTGGCGCCGCAGCAGGTGATCCGGACCGACCCGGCGCCCAACGCCCAGAACTTCGAATCGAACTACCTCGCCCTGGTCGAGTTCGACGACCCCGGCCTGCCGTGGCTGTTCACCCCGGCCTCCGCCAGCGGCGGCAGGCTGCGCCCCTGGCTGTGCCTGGTGGTGGTGCGCGAGCAGCCGGGTGTGCAACTGCAGCCTGCCGGCACGAGTGCGCTGCCGGTGTTGCGGATCGGCGCGCCCGCCCGTCCGGAACTGGAGCTGCCCGACCTGGCCGACTCGTGGGCGTGGGCGCACGCGCAGGTGGTCATGACCGGGGGCTCCGGCGGCGCGGACGTGGCGGCGGCGCTGGCCGGCGACCCGGCCCGCAACCTGTCCCGGCTGGTCTGCGGCCGGCTGCTGGCCGAACAGACCGGCTACCTCGCCTGCGTGGTGCCGACCTTCGAGGCCGGCCGCCGCACCGGCCTGGGCGACGAGGTCGGCGACGCGCAAGGCCCGGCCTGGACGCGGGCCGACGGCATGGGCACCGTCGAGTTGCCGGTCTACCACCACTGGCGCTTCGCCACCGGGCCGAAGGGCGACTTCCAGTCGCTGGCGCTGGCGATCCGTGGCCGCCCGGTCGAGGACGGCTTCGGGCTGCGGCCGCTCGACCTGTCGACCGCCGGCCTCGGCCTGAGCGGCACCGACGACGCCCAGGAACTGCTCGGCGGCGCCCTGCTGGCCCTGGACGCACCCACGCAACGCTGGTCGGACGCCGCCCTGCCCGGCCGTTTCGCCACCGCTCTGCGGTCGGTGCTGAACGCGCCGGACGCCGCTACTGCCGGTCAGCCGCTGCTCGCTCCACCGCGCTACGGTTCGGCCTACCGCTCACCCGCCGCGCTCGCGTCCGGCGCCGACCGGTGGTACGAGCAGCTGAACCTCGACCCGGCCGCCCGGGTCGCGGCCGCGCTGGGCACGCTGGTGGTGCAACGCCAGCAGGAGACCCTGGTCGGCGCGGCCTGGGACCAGTCGGTCGACCTGGGCGCTGGCACCCGGCTGGTCGGCCTGGCCGCCCTCGGGTTCGCGATGGCACAGAGCCTGCACCGCCGGCACATCGCGCCGTTGTCGCCGCAGGCCGGCCTGTTCGTGCTGGCTCCGCTGCGGGGCGCCCTGATGGCCGCGCCGGCCGCCACCGGCGGGCAGAGTTTCGCGGCGCAGTGGGCGCAGGCGGACCTGCCGGGGGCCACGCTCGGCTCGGCGGTCCGCCGGGTGACCCGGCTGCGAGGCCCAGCCGTCCGCACCGCCGAGCGGGACGGCACCATGCCGCCGCTGCTGGACTGGATCGGCAGCATGGTGCCCGGCGCGGTCGTGGCCCGCGGCTTCGGCGCTCCGGACGGTCCGCTCACCTTCGACGCGGTCGGCTCGACCCTGCCGCCGCCCGTCCCGCTGCCCTGGGCCGCGCTCACCGCAGCGGCGGTCACCGCCTCGGCGCAGCAGCCGACCTTCGGCGTGTCGGCGACCCCGGCACCCACTGCCCCCCGACCGTTCCCTCCGCTGGGCGAGGTGGCCGGCGACCTCGGCGGCGGCGCGCTCAGCCGGCCGGCGCTCCGAGCCGACGACGGGGGCGGACCCACCCCGGTGCGGCGGCGCCGACCCCGCGACACGCCGATCACGCCACCGACCCCTCCCACGCCGGCGACCCCCGAGGACCCGCCGCATCATCCGCCGCGCAGCGACTCGGCCGCGGCCGCACTGTTCCGCACGGTGGCCGCGAAGCAGCTGACCGGGTTCGTGGCGGCGCGGCCCGACCCGGGCGCCGTCACCGGCAGCGTCTCGCTGGACGCGTTGATGACCGAGGCGGTGGCGCTCACCGCGCCGGTGCGCACCTTCACCGCCGCCCTCGGCACGCTGTTCAGCGCTCCCCCGCCGCCGGCCACCGCCGATACTCCCCTGCCCGACCTGCGCTTCACGCCCCGCTTCGACACCCCGATGGCGCACTCGCTGGCCGAGCTGGGCCAGCACTGGCTGCTGCCCGGGCTGGCCGGAGTGCCGGCCGACACCGCACTGGCGTTACGCACCAACGGCGCCTTCGTCGAGGCCTTCATGGTGGGGCTCAACCACGAGTTCGGCCGGGAGTTGCTGTGGCGGGAGTTCCCGACCCCGCTGACCGCCACCTTCTTCGACCGGTTCTGGGACGCCGCGGTGGCACCGTCGGAGCCGCCCGACATCCCGCAGTTGGCCGACTGGGGCGAGCGCACCCTGGGTGCGCCGACGCTGCGTCCGGAGCGGTTCGTGCTGCTGCTGCGCAGCGAGCTGATGCGCCGCTTCCCCGACGCCGTCGTCAGCGCCCACCGGACGGGGTCCGATCCGGCGCAGGCGCTGCTGCCGGTGTTCCGGGGCTCGCTCGACCCCGACGTGACCTTCTTCGGCTTCACCATCGCCCTGGCCGAGGCGGACGGCTACGCGATCAGCATCGCCGAACAGCCCGGCGCCCCCCGGTTCGGCTTCGAGGTGGGGCAGGCGCCGGACGGGGTCAGCCATGCGCCGGCGACGGACGCCTCCGCGGCGGCGCTGGCGGGCCGGCTGCGCCAGCTGCCCGCCCGGATCACCATGCCGATCACGGTGCTGATGCGGGAGCCGGAATCATGACCACCGCGTTGAACCTCGCGCCGCTGACCGCCGACGCCCTGCTCGCCGATCCGCGGCTGAGCGCCCCGCTGGCACCCGCCAGCCACCCGCTGGCGCTGCTGCCGGTGCGACTGGAGACCCGCTACGCCGGCGACGAACTCCTGGTGCGCATCTACCCCGACCAGGTGCACGTCGACGCGCACGATCCACGACTGTCGGCGGCCGAGCAGCAGGCCGGGAAGGACTTCTGGCGCCTGCAATGGCGCACCGGCACGAACCTGGCCCGCCAGCAGCGGGCCTGGACGGCACTGGCCGGCCGGTACGGCGCGGGCCGGGCGGGCTGGGTGGTGCGCGCCACCCGTCCGACGAATCCGGACCGGCGGCCGACCACCGAGGTCGCCGACGACGCGCCGCTGCCTGCCGAACCGGCCTTTCCCGCCGTCGAGGTGTCCGACGACCGCCGCACCCCGGTCGCCCGGTTGCTGCCGCAACGCTGGACGGTGACCGCCTACGCCGGCGGGCAGGTCGTGGCGGTGGCCAGCGGCGCGCCGATCACCGCCGATCCCCCCGTCGGCCCGGACCTGTCCGCGCCGCTGGTGGCCGCCGAGGACGACCACGAGACCGCCGCCGTCGACGCCGGGATGCACTGGCTGGTCGACTTCGCCGAGGCGGAGCGGCTCGGCCTGGCCGTCCGGCTGCCGGTGAGCACGCCGGTCGACCTGTTGCTCGCCACCGGCGTCGGCGGGCAGGACGCGTCGGCCGGAGCCGACCGGCTGGCCGCACTGCTGGCCGCGCAGCGCTACTCGGCCGGCCTGGGCCTGCTGCTGCCGGAGACGCCGACCAACAACTCCGAGGCGTCCGGGTCGGGCTGGGCGAGCACCGGCGCGGGCGCCTGGAGTGCGGCGGACGTCACGCCCGCCCCCGACTCCGCCGGATCGGCCGCGGCGCGCGCCCTCGGCGTCGACCCGGAGCTGGTGGCCGACCTGCCGAACGCCGGCGACACCGACGCGTTGCTGGCCGCGGCGATGGGCCGGGCGCTGTGGCCCGCCACCTGGGGGTACTGGCTGACCCAGTTCGTCGGGGTGGACGCCGCCGGCCACGACTGGGCCCGCGACTTCGCCCGGCGCTTCCTGCGACCTGAGGGCCCGCTGCCGACGTTGCGGGTCGGCCGGCAGCCCTACGGCCTGCTGCCGGTCACCGCGCTGGGCCGGTACGCCGGCGACGAGCGCACCACCCGGCTGGCCCGGGTGCTGGCCGGTGTGCGGCAGGAGGGCTGGCGACCCGCGGTGGACCTGGCGCCACGGGTCGGGCGCAGCGACGTGGCGTCCGACCTGGTCGACGTGCTGCGGCTGGAAGGACGCTCCGACGACCTGCGGTTGCGCCGCAGCATGGGCGCCCGGTTCGCCGACAACCTGCAGCGCTTCCTGTTCCGCGAGGTGACCGGGGGCGGGTTCTGGGACGCCGCCCGCGACCGGGCGCTGCCGCTGGCCAGGGCGGCCGGCCTGGGCCTGCTGCCCGGCGCGCTCGCGGTGCACGAGCCGTCCGCTCACCCGGTCACCCTGCCGCTGGTGTCGTCCGGCGCCGAGGTGGGGTTCATCGACGCACTGCTGGCCGCCGACCTCGACGCCCTGGCGTTGGGCACGGACGCACCCGAGTCGGTGCTGGCCGCCCTGCTGCGCCACGGTCTGCTGCGCGAGCATGCCGACGCCGCCGCCCGGCTGCTGTCGCTGGGTGCGGCGGACGCCGAGCTGTACGGCTTCGGCGACGACGTCACCGGCTGGGCCGCCCGGCGCGCGACCACGCTGCCCGAGGGCGACACGGTGGCGGCCCGGCTGGCCGGCGGCACTGTCCCGGCGCTGGCCGACTTCCGCGCGGCCCTGGGCACGCTGGCGCAGGCGCCGGTGCCCGTCCTTGAGCGGCACCTGCTGGGCGCGCTGGACGCGACCTCGCACCGGCTGGACGCCTGGGTGACCGCACTGGCCACGGCCCGGTTGGGGCAGCTGCGCGCCGCGGCGCCCGACGGCGTGCTGGTCGGCGGGTACGGCTGGGTGGAGGGCGTGGCGCCGACCGCGGGCCCGGCCGCCACCGAGCTGCCCGCCGACGAGCCGGGGCCCCTGCTGGTCGCCGCGGACGACCCCGGGTTCATCCACGCGCCGTCGGTGCAGCAGGCCCAGGTGGCGGCGTTGGCCCGCAACGCGCACCTCGCCCACGGCGGCGCCCCGACCGACCCGTTCGCGGTCAGCCTGACCTCGCAGCGCGTCCGGTTGGCCCGGTGGATCTTCGACGGCGTGCGGGCCGGCCGCAGCCTGGGTGCGGTGCTGGGCTACCTGGTCGAGCGCGATCTGCACGAACGCGATCTCGACTTCGCGATCGGACCCGCCCGCGACGTCGCGCCGCTGCCGGGCCAGGAGTCGCTGCCGGCGGAGGCGCGCAGGCTGGACGGGCTGCGGCTGCACGAGCTGTGGGCGGCCGGCGAGGACCATGCGGTCGACCATCTGGTGGCGATGAACCACACGCCGAGCGACTCCGAGCGCAGCCGTGCGGTCGCCGTGCTGCGCGGCCTCAACGCGGCCGTGGACGCCGCCGCGGACGCGTTGCAGGCCGAGCAGGTGCACCAGTTCGCCCGCGGCGACCTGAGCCGCGCGGTCAGCAGCGTCGCCGATCTCGATCGCGGCCTGGCGCCGCCGCCCGACCTGGACTTCCTGGCCACGCCGCGCACGGGTGCGGCGGTCACCCACCGGGTGCTGGTGCTCGTCGATCCGGACGCCTCCCCCGCTGCGGGGTGGACCGGCCCGACCGCCGACCCCACCGCACCCGGCTCCACGGCAGAGCCGGCCGACCCGCTGCGGTTGCCGGCGCTTTCCGCCCGGGCCGCCGCCGAGCCGGCCCTGGACGCCTGGCTCGGCTCGCTGCTGGGCCACGCCTCCGGCCGCACGCTCACCCTGGCCGGCGACCCGTCGGTCGCGGTGCCGCTGCCCGACCTGCGGCTGGCGGCGGCCGACTTCGTCCAGCTGGCCGGTGGCGGCTCGGCACTGCGGGAACTGGCCGCCCGGGCGGCGGTGGCCGCGGGCCGGGACGTGGCCGGTGCGGAGCTGGTGCCGGACGCCGACCTTCTCGCCCTGCTCGAACTGGGCGGTTCGCTGGCCGCCCTGGTGTCGTCGGCGACCGCACTGGACGGCACCGGCCTACAGCCGCCGCACGCCGACCCGCTGCCGGGGGTCGACGTGGCCGACCTGGCCGCACGCGCCGCAGCGGCCCGGCGCGCGGTGACCGCGGCGTCCGACCGGCTGGCGGACGCCCTCGGGCGTCCCGACGACATCGCGGGGCTGCAGGCGGCGGTGGTGGCCACGTGGTCGCTGGCGGTCGGCGAGGCGGGGGTGCCGACGGCCGCGTCCGGGTGGCCGGCCGCGGCCGTCCGCGTGCTGGCCGACCTCAGCGCCCGGCTGGCCGCGCCGGTCGCGGCGAGTGATGACGCCAAGGCGCTGGGCCGTGAGCTCGCGACGCTGCAGGGGCCGGGCTTCCTCGCCGTGCCGCGCTTCGTGGTCACCGACCCCGCGGCCCTGATCGCGTCCCGCGACGACCCCGGGATGACCGGCGGCAACCCGCTGGCGGCCGAGGTGTGGCTGACCCGGATGGAACGGGTCCGCGAGCCGCTGGCGCGGCTCGGCATCGCCCTGCGCGAGGCCGACGCCCTTCGCGGTGGCCCCGACGCGGTGCTCGACCTGACGGTGGCGCAGGTGCCCCACCGTGCGGGCGACACCTGGAACGCGCTGCCCGCAGAACACTACGTGGACGCGGCGGCGTCCCTGTTGGTGGTCGGCGGGGCGACGCTGCGACCGGGTGCGGCGCTCGCCGGGCTGCTGATCGACGAGTGGGCCGAGGTGGTGCCTGCCGCGAGCGAGACCACCGGGGTGGCGTTCCGCTACGACCCGCCGGAGTCGATGGCGCCGCAGGCGATCCTGCTCGCGGTGCCGCCGGTGCTCGACGAGCCGTGGACCGTGGCCTCGCTCAACCAGGTGCTGGTGGAGACCCTGGAGTTGACGCACCTGCGGGTGGTGCCGCCCGAGGCGCTGGGTGCTGCCCGCCAGTACCTGCCGGCGGCGGTGCTCGCCTACAACGCCGAGGGCGACGCACCCTCCACCGACCCGAACGCGCTGACCCCGGCGGGAGGCTGAGATGGCGTCGATCACCACCTTCTTCCGGCTCGAACCGGACCCGCTGCGCCCTGACGTGACGCTCGGCGCCACCGCTCCGGTGCACGACCCGCTGTGGCTGCTGGGCCGGCAATGGCAGACCGGCGAGTTCGCCGGTCAGGACGGCGGCAGCCCGGTGCTGGCCCGGTGGCGCGGCGTGGCCGCCGCCCCGACCCGGTTCGTCCCCGGCGCGGTACCGCCCGAGACACAGACCCAGGCGCCGCGGTTCGAGGCGTCCGCGGCGCCGCTGGAAACCCTGATCGAACGGGTCGGCGCCCCGCTGCCGGCCACCGCGGACGGCCTCGCCGGCCTCAGACTCGGAGTGGACACCGGTCGGCTGTTCCTGCGGGTGTTGGCCGGCCAGAGCGTCTCCCGCGACTACGCGCCCGCACTGGTGGCCGCCTTCGCCGTCCCGGTCTACCCCGACGAGGTGCTGGCCGCGACCGATCCAGCGAGCGCCGGCTTCGCCCGGCTGCACGGTGGCCGCAGCCTGGACGGCCGCCGGTTGCGCGGCGAGCTGGCCGGACGTCCGCTGCCCCGGTTCGGCGAGCAGGTGGCGCCCGCCGACCTGGCCGAGGTGCGGGCGGCCTGCGCGGACTGGCTCGCCCTGGTCGCCGACCTGTTCGCCGACGCCGACCCGGCCGCCGCCAGCTGGCAGCCGACCCGGTTCGAATACACCGCGTCGATGGCGGCCCGGCTCGGGACCGGCCCGTTCGACGAGACCACGCTGACCGCACAGCGCTACGACAGCGATGTGCTCGACTGGTACGAGTTCGACGTCAACGGCGAGGTGAACCTCGGCACCACCCCGGCCGAGGCGGGCGAGCAGCTGGTCCGCACCGTGATGCCCGCGCCGGTCACCGCGCCGGGGCTGCCGGCGCGCCGCTTCTGGGAGTTCGAGGACGCCGCGGTCAACCTGTCCGCGCTGGCACCGGCCGAGACCGACCTGGCCCAGGTGCTGCTCATCGAAACCCTGTCCGGCTACGGCAACGACTGGTTCGTGATCGGGGTGGACCTGCCGGTCGGACGGCTGGTGCGCACCGCGTCGCTGGTCGTCACCGACACCTTCGGGGTACGCACCCTGTTGCGTCCGGTCGGCACCGGCTCGGCGCAGGCGGAGGGCTGGAGCATGTTCCAGCAGGCGCTGCCCTACGACGCCGCGGCGCCCGAGGGCGCCACCGTCCGCAACCTGCTCTACCTGGCGCCCCGGCTCGCCCGTCCGGTGGTGGGGCCGGTGGTCGAGGAGGTGCTGCTGGCCCGCGACGAGCAGGCCAACCTCGGCTGGGCGATCGAGCGGATCGTCGAGTCGCCGCTGCAGTCGGCGGTGCCGCTCAGCCAGACCAGGCCGGCCGACCCACCCGGCGACCCGGACGTCGCCCCCGACTACCACCTGGCCCAGGCGCCGCCGCCGCACTGGATTCCGCTGCTGCCGGTGCGCGCCGGGGCCGGCGAACAGATCGTGCTCGCCCGCGGCTCGGTGCTCGACGTGGCGGGCGGCCGCCTGGTGCACAGCGTCACGGACCTGCTCGGCGGCGGCCCGGACGGGGCGCTGCTGATTCCCGAGGAGGAGGTGCCGGTCGGCGGGCTGATCGTGCAGCGCAGCTACCAGGCCGCCCGCTGGACCGACGGCACCCTGCACGTCTGGGCGGCACATCGCACCAGGGTGGCCGAGTCGGTGCCGCCCAGCGGCGTCCGGTACGACTTCCTGGTGGAGTAACGCCACCCGGGATCCCGGGGCACGCCCGGGATGACGCAGATCCACGCCGTCATCCCGCACCCGCCGGGTCAGCCGCCCAGGTCGGACGGCATGGTGTGCCGGTACGGGTCGTCCAGGCGCAGTCGACGGCTCCCCTGGCGGGTGCTCAGCAGCACCCACGACCAATCCAACGCCAGCACCGCGTCCGGGTTCTCCCGGACCAGCCCGCCGCGCACCCGGGCGCGGGTGTCGGGCGGCGGCTCGTCGATCGCCCGCTCCACCTCGGCGTCGGTGCACAGCAGCGGCATCCGTCCGGCCCGCACCAGGGCGGCGTAGGGGCTGACCCCGTCGTCCAGGTCGGCCCAGGCCAGGTCGAGCTGGGCGAGGCGTGGGTGGTCCCAGCCCAGGACGTCACGGGCCCTGAACCTCTCCAACAGGTTGAGCTTCGCGACCCAGTCCAGTTCGACGCAGCCGCTCGGGTCGGACGCCAGCCGGTCGAGGGTCTCCGACCACAGCGTCATGACGTCGGGGTCGCCAAGACCCGAAGCCTGTAGTTGAGCGTGACAGTCCCGCTGCACCTCGATCGCTGTCACCCGGCGTCCGTCGGCCAACTCGAGTCTCGCCGTGCAGCTCAGGTCGCGACTCACCGTCTGCACCGCCCCCAGCGGGTCGGCCAGCCGTACCGGTCGCAGCACGCCCTGCTCGATGCCGGCCAGCACCGCGGCGGCCGTGCCCAGCTTGAGCAGGGTGGCGGTCTGGGAACGATTGGCGTCCCCGGCGATCAGATGCAGCCGCCGCCAGCGCGAGCGGTCGGCATGCGGCTCGTCGCGGGTGTTCACCAGGGGGCGCCGGATCGTGGTCTCCAGCCCGGTGATCGCCTCGAAGAAGTCGGCACGCTGGGACAGCTGGAAGCCGGGCCGCTGGCTCGCCTGGCCCAGGCCGACCCGCCCTGCCCCGGTGAACACCGGGCGGGTCACCAGGTAGGGCAGCAGACCCTCGACGATCCGCTCCCAGGGCGTGGCCCGGCCGAGCAGGTGGTTCTCGTGGTAGCCGTAGGACGCGCCCTTGCCGTCGGTGTTGTTCTTGAACAGCCGGACCGGGGTGCCGAGCCGCTGCCCCGCCCTGGACGCGGCGCGGGCCACGATCGCATCGCCCGCGAGATCGGCCAGCAGGGCGGCCCGCGGCGACGTGGTCTCCGGTGTGGAGTACTCCGGGTGGGCGTGGTCGACGTAGAGCCGGGCGCCGTTGCCGAGGAAGCGGTTGTGCGCGTCCTCGAACGGGATCGGGTCGCCGGAGTCGCGCCGGGCCAGGGTCGCGGGGCCGTCGTGGGCCTCCACCACCGCCGCCGACAGCACGGTCGGGTGCAGGTCGCCACGGCCGGGCGCCAGAATGCCGTACTCGGTTTCGGTCCCCAGCAGCGGCATGCCCCTCATGGTAGGGAGGTTGCCCCTAGGGTGGCGCCATGACGTGGTGGAAAGCGTTCGGAATCGACCTGTTGGTCGTGCTGCTATTCGCGACGATCGGACGCCTCTCGCACGGCGAGGCGGCCGACCCCGCCGGCATCGCGCTGACCGCCTGGCCGTTCCTGATCGCACTGCTCGGCCTGACCGTCGCGATGATCGGCATGAAGCGCCCGACCGACTCCCTGCTGAACGGGGCCCTGATCTGGGCCGGCACGTTGGCCTTCGGCATGTGGATCAGGCACGAGTCCGGCGGCGGCGTCGAGGTCGGCTTCGTCATCGTCGCCGGTGCGTTCCTCGCCCTCGGCATGCTCGGCTGGCGGCTGATCGCGGGTCGCCGCCGTCGTGCCTCCGCCTGACCCGACCAACCCAGGGGTTGGCGGTCAGGGTTGCACCTGGCGGCCGCCGCGCAGGGTGCGCATGAACGTGATCCGCTCACCCTTGCGGCCCGAGATCCGGGCCCAATCGTCGGGGTTCGTGGTGTTCGGCAGGTCCTCGTTCTCGGCCACCTCGTCGGCACAGGCCTGCAGCAGGTGGTCGAGCAGCAGCCCGTCGGGTCGGCCCGCCAGCACGTCCTTGATCGCGGCCTTCTTGGCCCGGCCGACCACGTTGGCCAGCATTGCACCGGAGACGAAGTCGCTCACGTAGAGCACCTCACGGTCCCCGGAGGCGTAGGTGACCTCCAGGAAGCGGTTGGTGTCGCTGCGTCGGTACAGCTGGTCGACGGTGGCGTCGATCAGCGCCCGTCGAGTCCCGTCCGGGTCGCCACCGGAGGCTCCCAGCGCCATCGGCACCGTTGCGGTGAGGTACTTGGCCAGGATCTCGGCCGCCGCCGCGGCGTCCGGTCGATCGAGCTTGATCTTCACGTCGAGCCGGCCGGGACGCAGGATGGCGGGGTCGATCAGGTCCTCGCGGTTGGTGGCGCCGATGATGATCACGTTGCTCAACGATTCGACGCCGTCGATCTCGCTGAGCAGCTGCGGCACCACCGTCGACTCCATGTCGGAGCTGACCCCGCTGCCACGGGTGCGGAACAGCGAGTCCATCTCGTCGAAGAAGACGATCACCGGACGCCCGTCGGCGGCATGCTCGCGGGCGGTGGCGAAGATCACCCGGATCTGCCGTTCGGTCTCGCCCACGTACTTGTTCAGCAGCTCGGGTCCCTTGATGTTCAGGAAGTGACTGCCCACCCCGCCCAGCTGGGCGCCCAGCGAGTTGGCGACCGCCTTGGCGATCATCGTCTTGCCGCACCCCGGCGGCCCGTACAGCAGGACGCCCTTGGGTGCCGGCAGCTGGTAGCGGGCGTACAGGTCGCGGTGCAGGAAGGGCAGCTCGACGGCGTCGCGGATCTGTTCGATCTGCCGTGCCAGCCCGCCGATGTCGGCGTAGTCCACGTCGGGCACCTCGTCGAGCAGCAGGTCGTTCACCTCGGTGCGCTCCACCACCGACAGCGCCACCCCGGCGCGCCGGTCGGCGGCAACGGTCTGGCCCGCCTTGATGCCGGTCAGGGCCGGCGCGGCCACCAGCAGGCTCTCCTCTCCCGCCGAGCCGGTCACCAGCAGCCGGCCGTCGGCGAGTACGTCGGAGACCACCACGAGTTCCTGCTGGGCCGGGGCCGGGGCGAGCCCGACCAGCATCATCGCCTCGTTGAGCAGCACCGGCGTACCGATTGGAACCGCGCCGGCGTCCACCTCGGGGCCGAGCGCGACCCGCAGCACCCGGCCTCCGACCGTCACGTCGGCCAACCCGGCACCGGGCTCACCCACCACCAGGCCGTGCGCCTGCGGCGGATTGGCCAGCGCCTCCAGTTGCGCCCGCAGCGACAGCAGGGTCTCGCGCGCCTCGCGCAGGGTGGCGTTCAGCTTCTCGTTCTGCTGCGCCAGCGACCGGGTGTCGGCCCGGGCATCCGCGAGCCGCCGCTCGGCGAGCTCGGCGGCGCGCCCGCGGGCCTCGGCCAGCGCCCGGGCCTGCGCCAGTTCGTCCAGCGGCGGGGTCACTCCGGCGCCTCCTCGACGCCGACCCCCGGTGGCCGCGGACCGGTGTAGTCGGGCCCGTACGCCCCCGGAGCCGGACGCCGCCGCCGGCGCGGGGCGGTCACCCCCGGGGCGAGCCGGCGGGTGAAGACGAGGAAGCCGGTGTGGCCGGTGGTGTTGTGTCCGGGCCGGATGGCCAGCCCCTCGGCATGCCATTGCCGGATCGACAGTTCCGAGCCGGTCGGCTCGGTGAAGCCGCCGTGGGCGCGCAGTGTGTCCATGGTCCGGCCGAGCTGGGTGGCGGTCGCGACGTAGCAGCACAGCAGCCCACCCGGCACCAGCACCTCGCCGACGGCGTCCACGCACTCCCACGGCGCGAGCATGTCGAGAACGGCGCGATCGACCGGCTCGGGACCGATGTCGACGGCCAGGTCGCCGACCCGCACCTCCCAGGCCGGGTGCCGCGCGCCGAAGAAGGCGTCGACGTTGCGCGTGGCGATGTCGGCGAAGTCGGGACGCCGCTCGTAGGAGTACAGCCGGCCCGCCGACCCGATGGCGCGCAGCAGGTGCATGCTCAGCGACCCGGAGCCGACGCCCGCCTCGAGGACCCGCGCGCCGGGAAAGATGTCGGTCTGCACCAGGATCTGCGCGGCGTCCTTGGGGTAGATCACCGCCGCGCCGCGGGGCATGGTGACGGTGAACTCCTCCAGCAACGGCCGGAACGCCACGTAGTCCACGCCGCCGGCCGACCGCACCACGTTGCCGTCCGGGCCGCCGATCAGCGCGTCGTGGCTGATGGCCCCCTTCGTGGTGTGGAACGTGCCGCCGGGCGCCAGCAGCACCGAGTGCCGACGACCCTTGGGATCGGTCAGGGTGACCCGCTCACCCGGCTGCAGCGCGCCGGTGCGGACCCCGTTCAACTCTTCCATCGTGCCCCCCACAAGGCCAGTTGCCAGCCAGGACCGAACGCTTCGCCGACCAGGTCGGCCCGCTGGCTGAGGAACAGCACACCGTCGGCCTCGGCGACCGGGACGACGGTCGCGTCGGCGGCGGCCTGCTTCTGGATCTCGCCCAACGCCGGCTCCTGAACCTCGGACTTGCTCGACGAGCGGATCAACTCCTCCAGGTCAGCGAGTTTGTCGGCGCTGCCCGGCAACGGGTTCTGCAGGTAGTCCTGCAGCCAGCCCAGGGCGGTGTTCGTGGTCGGCGCGCTGTCCCGCAGCTCGAGGTCGGCGTCCTCGGTCTCGGTGACGAGCTGGACGGTGATACCGAGCCGCTCCTCGAACCGGTCGCGTACCTGGTGGGCCAGATCCTCCATCCCGGGTGAGCTGTCGGTGAACCTCAACCGCAGGGAGATGCCCTTGTCGACGGTCGGCATCTTCGGGTCGCCACCGACGTCGAAGGCGTCGATGTGACCCTCGATCTGCGTCGGCAGGATCGAGGTGGCGGTGCGGTCCTGCTGCAGCGCCTTGCTGAGTGCCTGGCGCAGGGCGGCGTTGCTGCGATACCTGCTCTCGGGCAACCACACCATTTGTTGCAGCACGACCCTGGGCAGTTGCCACCGGTAGAAGGCGGCTTGCCGGTTCTCCTCCTGCGCCTCGCTGATCCGGCCCTCGAGCCGGGCGACGGCCGCCGGACTCAGCGTGCGCCAGACGATCTCGGCGCTCGCGTCGACCAGTGCCGTCTCGGCCGTGGCCGAATCGGCCCAGGTGATCCGGATTCGGTCCATGTCGGTGCCCAGCGGGCCCCGGTAGCCGGCGAACCTGGTCAGCGTCAGGCCCTTGTTGTCCCAGGAGTCGAGTTGGTACGGCCCGCTGCCGATCGGCGCCTGGTCGACCGGACGCAGCTTGTCGGCGTCGTAGGCGTCCTCGTCGACGATGGACGCCGCCGGCCCGGCCAGGCCGAAGCCGAACTGGTTGTCGGGGTACTTCAGCCGGAAACGCACCGTCCACGCGTCGGGGGTTTCGATGCTGCGCAGCGCGCCCAGCATCGACATCTGCTCGGGGGCGAGGCGCAGCGCGCGCTGAATGCTGAACTTCACGTCCGAACTGGTCAGCTGGTGTCCGCTCGAGAAGGTCAGCCCCTTCGGCAGCGTGCAGTCGAACACCGTCTCTGCGGTGTAGAGGCACTCCTTGGCCAGGTCGGGCCTCAGCAGCTGGGTGGACGGCTGCACCAGCATCAGCCTCTGGTAGAGGTCGAGAGCCACCATCGCCTCGGAGTCGTTGCGCACCCCCGCCGGGTCGGTCGTGGTCGCCCGCTGCTCGGTCAACACCGTGAACGGGCGCCCCGCCGTCGAGGAGGGCGACGTGGACGCGGTAGGCAGCGGTTCCGGCGTCCGGACGCACCCCGACAGTGCGAGTGCCCCGCAACTCAGTAGGGCGACCAACGGCCGCAGGAAGGTGGACACGGTGCCAAGGTTAGGGCCTTCCCGACCACCAGCCGACGGGCCGACGCCGGGCGGTGCGCGCTCGCGTACAGTTGGCCAGTCTCCACGAAAGGGAATCCCGCACCGTGAGCAGCCGCTCCGACACCCTCGCCGCCCCGCGTCCGGACGCCGCGGCCGGCGAGCTGCGCCCGGACGCGACCGAGACCCTGCGGCAGGCGCTGGCCACCCGGCTGCATTTCCTCGACGGTGCGATGGGCACCGTCATCCAGCGCTTCAAGCTCAGCGAGGCCGACTACCGGGGCGAGCGGTTCGCGGCGTGGCCGCAGGACGTGAAGGGCAACAACGACCTGCTGTCGCTGACGCAGCCGGAGATCATCGCCTCCATCCATCGCGACTACCTGGCCGCCGGCGCCGACTTCGTCGAGACCAACACCTTCAACGCGCAGCGCATCTCCATGACCGACTACGGCATGCAGGCGCTGGCCTACGAGTTGAACCTGGCCTCGGCCCGGCTGGCCCGGGCGGCCTGCGACGCCGCCACGGCGTCCGACCCGTCGCGGCCGCGCTACGTCGTGGGGGCGCTGGGCCCGACCAACCGCACGGCGTCCATCTCGCACGAGGTGAACGATCCCGGCGCCCGCAATGTCAGCTACACCGAACTGGTGGAGGCCTACCTCGAGCAGGCCCACGGGCTGGTCGACGGCGGCGCCGACGTGCTGCTGATCGAGACCATCTTCGACACCCTCAACGCCAAGGCGGCGATCTTCGCGCTGGAGACGCTGTTCGAGCAGCAGGGACGCCGTTGGCCGGTCATCCTGTCCGGCACCATCACCGACGCGTCCGGCCGCACCCTGTCCGGGCAGGTGACCGAGGCTTTCTACAACTCGATCAGGCACGTCAGGCCGCTTGCGGTCGGACTGAACTGCGCGCTCGGCGCCGAGGAGATGCGGCCCTACGTCGCCGAGCTTTCCCGGGTCGCCGACTGCTTCGTCTCGTGCTACCCCAACGCCGGGCTGCCGAACGCGTTCGGTGAGTACGACCAGACCCCCGAGCAGATGGCGTCCATCGTGGCCGGCTTCGCCGCCGACGGCCTGGTGAACGTGCTGGGTGGCTGCTGCGGCACCACCCCTGAACACATCGAGGCGATCGTCGCGGCGGCCCGCGACTCGGCACCCCGGACGCCGGCCGAGCCGGCCCCCGCCATGCGGCTGGCCGGGCTGGAGCCGCTCACCATCGACGCCGACTCGCTGTTCGTCAACGTCGGCGAACGGACCAACATCACCGGCTCGGCCCGCTTCCGCCGGCTGATCACCGAGGGCGACTACCCCACCGCTCTCGAGGTTGCCCGGCAGCAGGTCGAGAGCGGCGCCCAGGTCATCGACATCAACATGGACGAGGGGATGATCGACGGCGTCGCCGCCATGGACCGGTTCTGCAAGCTGATCAGCTCCGAACCCGACATCTGCCGCGTGCCGGTGATGGTCGACTCGTCGAAGTGGGACGTGATCGAGGCCGGCCTGCGCTGCCTGCAGGGCAAGCCGATCGTCAACTCGATCTCGATGAAGGAAGGCGTCGAGCCGTTCGTCGAGCACGCCCGGCTGTGCCGCAAGTACGGCGCTGCGATCGTGGTGATGGCGTTCGACGCGACCGGCCAGGCCGACACCCTGCAACGCCGCAAGGACGTCTGCGCCGAGGCGTACCGCATCCTGCGTGACGAGGTGGGCTTCCCCGTCGAGGACATCATCTTCGACCCCAACATCTTCGCCGTCGGCACCGGCATCGACGAGCACGCCAACTACGGGGTCGACTTCATCGAGGCGACCCGCTGGATCAAGGCCAACCTGCCCGGCGCTTTGGTGTCGGGCGGGGTGTCGAACGTGTCGTTCTCGTTCCGCGGCAACAATCCGGTGCGCGAGGCCATCCACGCGGTGTTCCTGTTCCACGCCATCGCGGCCGGGATGGACATGGGCATCGTCAACGCCGGGGCGCTGGCCGTCTACGACGAGATCGACCCGGGACTGCGCGAGCGGATCGAGGACGTGGTGCTGAACCGGCGTCCGGACGCCACCGAGCGGCTGCTCGAGATCGCGGCCGACTTCAACAGCTCCGGTCGCCCCGCCGAGGAGACGGTGGCCGAGTGGCGCTCGCTGCCGGTGCGGGAACGGATCACCCACGCCCTGGTGAAGGGCATCGACGAGCACATCGTGGCCGACACCGAGGAACTGCGGGTCGAGCTCGCCGCGTCCGGGCGGCGTCCGCTCGAGGTGATCGAGGGCCCGCTGATGGACGGCATGGGGGTGGTCGGCGACCTGTTCGGGGCCGGCCGGATGTTCCTGCCGCAGGTGGTGAAGTCGGCACGGGTGATGAAGAAGGCGGTCGCCCACCTGGTGCCGTTCATCGAGGCCGAGAAGCAGCCCGGCGACGCCGCCTACTCCAAGGGCCGGATCGTGATGGCCACGGTCAAGGGCGACGTGCACGACATCGGCAAGAACATCGTCGGCGTGGTGCTGCAGTGCAACAACTACGAAGTGTTCGACCTCGGCGTGATGGTGCCGGCGCAGAAGATCCTGGCCAAGGCCGCCGAGGTCAACGCCGACATCATCGGTCTGTCCGGGCTGATCACGCCGTCGCTGGACGAGATGGTCGGCTTCGCGTCCGAGATGCAGCGGTTGGGGCTGTCCATCCCGCTGCTGCTGGGCGGCGCGACCACGTCCCGGGCGCACACCGCGGTGAAGGTGGCGCCGAAGTACTCCGGTCCGGTGGTGTGGGTGAAGGACGCGTCGCGCTCGGTGCCGACGGCGGCGTCCCTGCTGTCGGACGAGCGCCGAGCCGGATTCATGGCCGAGGTGACCCGCGACTACGACTCGATCCGTGACCGGCACGCAGCCAAGCGCAACGAACGGCCGCTGATCCCCTACGCCGAGGCTTTGGCCGACCGGACGCCGATCGACTGGACGGGGTACGTTCCGCCGAAGCCGGCGCTGCTGGCCGAGGCTCCAGTGAAGGAGCTGCTGGACTACCCGCTTGCCGAGTTGCGCGACTACATCGACTGGCAGCCGTTCCTGAACGCGTGGGAGCTGAAGGGCCGCTACCCGGACATTCTGAACAACCCGGCGCAGGGCGAGGCTGCGCGCAAGCTGTTCGCCGACGCGCAGACGATGCTGGACCGGGTGGTCGAGGAGAACTGGCTGACCGCCAACGGCGTGATCGGCTTCTTCCCGGCGGCGTCCACCGATGACGAGCTCAGCGTGTTCACCGATGAAACCCGCAGCGAGGTGCGGATGCGGCTGCAGCATCTACGCCAGCAGGGCCATCACCGCGAGGGCGTTCCGAACCGGTCGCTGGCCGACTATGTGGCGCCCCGGGCGTCCGGCCTGGCGGACTGGGTGGGCGGCTTCGCCGTCACCGCCGGCCTGGGCTCGGCCGAACGCGTACAGGGGTTCAAGGAGCAACTCGACGACTACTCGGCGATCCTGCTGGAGTCACTGGCCGACCGGCTGGCCGAGGCGTTCGCCGAACGGCTGCACGAACGGGTCCGGCGCGAGTTCTGGGGTTACGCCGCCGACGAGGCGCTCGACAACGAGGCACTGATCGCCGAACGGTACCGGGGCATCCGCCCCGCCCCGGGCTACCCCGCCTGCCCCGACCACACCGAGAAGTGGTCGTTGTGGGAGCTGCTCGACGTCGAGCGCCGCACCGGCATCCAACTCACCGAATCGCTGGCGATGTGGCCCGGTGCGGCCGTGTCGGGCTGGTACTTCGCGCACCCCGACAGCCGCTACTTCGTGGTCGGACGCCTCGGCCGCGACCAGGTCGAGAGCTACGCGGCCCGCAAGGGCTGGAGCCTGGCAGAGGCCGAGAAGTGGCTGTCGCCCAATCTCGGCTACGACCCTGAGGACTGACCCGCTCGTCACACGAGATCCCGGCGTCCGCCGGGATGACGACGTCCCGCCGGGACGACGAGCACCCATCATCCCGGGCTTGCCCCGGGACCCCCATCGCGCACACGCCGAACAGTCGCGACCCAGCGCGTCGAGCAGCCGCGAGATCGCCACGTGCAGGGCGTTGCGCCAACTGGCGGGCGGGTCGTCCCAGATCGCCTCGGCCAGTTGCTCGAGGCTCAGCAATCGTCCGGCGGCGGCCGCGAGCGCCGCCATGGCCCCCTGGGCCACCGCTCCCGGCGCGGCGCGGAGCGAGGCCTGGTCGGTTCCGGCACTGACCACCCCGGACAATCTGACGAACACCGCCGCCCCCTCCCCGGCTCGGCCGGGCACAGCGTAACCGCCAAGCCGCGCCGATCGGCGGCAGTTCTCCGAAACCTGGATGCCAGTGGCTCGACGCACCAGTGGTCGACTGCACGGCTGGTGACCTGGTACGCAGTTTTCCGAATCGCCGGGCGGTGGAGCGGTCCGGGCGGCCGAGAGACCGTGAGTAGCATGGCCGCCATGGCAGAGGTGAAGTCGCTGAAGAACCTGCGCCGGCCGGCCGTGGTGGCCGCGTTCGGTGGCTGGAACGACGCCGGGGACGCCGCGAGCGGGGTGATCGATCACCTGGCTGCACTCACCTCGGCGAAGCTGGCGTTCGCGATCGACCCCGACGACTACTACGACTTCCAGGTCAACAGACCGACGATGGCGACCACCTCGGGCGGTGAGCGGACGCTGCAGTGGCCGACCACCGAGGTTTTGGTGGCGCCGCTGGCGGATCGGGATCTCGTGCTGATCGGTGGACCGGAACCCAACTTCCACTGGCGTGGCTTCAGCTCGGCGTTGGTGTCGGCGATGCGCACGGTGAAGCCCGAGATCGTGGTGCTGCTGGGCGCGATGCTGACCGATTCGCCGCACTCCCGGCCCGTCCCGGTGCACGGCTCGGCCGCCACCCAGGAGGTCGCCACCTCGCTCAGCCTGGAGCTGTCGAGCTACGAGGGACCGACCGGCATCCTGGGCGTGCTGGCGTCGGACTGTGCGGTGGTGGGCCTGCCCACCGCGTCCCTGTGGGCCTCCGTCCCGCACTACGTGGCCGAACCGCCCAACCCGAAGGCGAGCCTGGCGCTGCTCGACCGGCTGGAGGACCTGCTGGACACGCCGCTCGACCCGGGCGACCTGCCCGAGAAGGCGCAGGACTGGGAGACCCAGGTGAACGACCTGGCCGCCGAGGACAGCGACATCTCGGCCTACATCACCGCGCTCGAGGAACGCCGCGACGAGAACCAGCCCGAACCCCAGGGCGACGCGATCGCGGCCGAGATCCAGCGCTACCTGCGCCGGCGCAATCAGCCACCGGGGCACGCGTCGCGCTGAGCCGCGACCTCACCAGCCGAGAAAGCCACCCAGCTGCTCGTTGACGAAGCCGGGGGCATCGAGGTTGGCGATGTGGCCTGCAACGGGCACCAGTGCGAACCGCACGCTCGGGTCGCGCCGCGGCCAGGCGGTGATCTGTTCACGGATCCGGCCCGCTCGGTCGTGGTCGCCGAGCAGCGCCAGCGTCGGGACCGGCATCCGGTAGTCGGGGTCGGGCCGCAGCGCCTCCGCCCCGAAGGACATGATCTGGGCGAAGCGGCGCTTCCCGGTGCGGTCGAGCGCCTCGGTGAGGTAGCGGCGCCCCTCGTCGGTCAAGCTGGAGACGCGCGCCGACTGGCGCAGCATCGTCCGCCAGGGGTAGACCGCGATCATCGAAG
This sequence comes from Micropruina sonneratiae, assembly GCF_025972045.1. GTDB lineage: Bacteria > Actinomycetota > Actinomycetes > Propionibacteriales > Propionibacteriaceae > Micropruina > Micropruina sonneratiae. The sequence continues at coordinate 348,284 of NZ_JAPDHX010000002.1, forward strand.
GCGCCGGCCAACCTGGATCGGCCGTGACCGCGGGCGTCCGACGCGCACACCCCCCAGTCGGCGGGAACGGCTGCGATCTGCGGGGCGAACATGTCGCCGTCCGCGCCCGCTCCGTGCAGCAGCACCACCCAGTCACCGCTGCGGGAATCCCGCCGACGGACGAGCACCCGGCTGCCGGGTCTATCCAGCCAGGAGTCGTCGAGCACGCTCAGAAGCCTCCCCAGGCGGCGATTCGGGCCGAGTAGTCGGCGTCGGTGGCCAGCTCGCGCCCGTCGAGCTCGACCACGGGACACACCCCGCGGATCGAGGATGCGAGCCACACGCCGTCGGCGGTGAGCAGCTCCGCGGTGGGGATCAGCGCGTAGCCGCCCTGGACGCCGTCGACGGCGGCCCGTTCGAACAGGCTGCGGACGGTGATCGAGTCGAGGATGCCGGTGGCGCCCGGGGGTGTGGTCATCAGCTCCTCGCCGCGGCGCACGATCACCGCCGCGGTCGGCGCCTCGAGCACGTAGCCGTCGGTGGTGGTGAAGACGGCGTCATCGGCGCCGTGCCGGGCCGCCTCGCGCTTCGCCGCGGCATTGACCGCGTAGGAGAGCAGTTTCACCCCGCCCAGCAGCCACGGGGCGTCGGCGAACGCGTCGCTGGCGTAGCCGCGGCCCAGCAGCCGCACCCGCAGGCCGGCGCGGGCCGCGTGCATGGCGTCCAGGTCGAGTTCGGTGAGGGTGAGAAAGCCGGTCGGGGCCCCCGGCTTCGACTCGGGTCCGCGGGTGAGCACCAGCTTGAGCACCGCTTCGGGCACCGGCTCCCAGCCGGCCACGGCGTCGGCGATCAACTCGCGCCAGGCGTCCTCGTCGAACGCCAGGCCCAGCGTGGCCGCCGAGCGGGCGAACCGGGCAAGGTGGGCATCCAGGTTCTCGACCACCGGGTCCGGGCCGCCGCAGAGCACCCGCATCGCGTCGAAGCAGCCGTCACCCCGGACCAGACCCACATCGTCGGCGGTCGCGACCGGCTGCTCGGTGGGCACGACGCCGCGGCCCAGCACGGCGACCAGCTGGCGGGTCAATGCGCGCACACCGCGACGGCCTGCTCACGCAGTGCGATCACCATGGCGTCGGCGTCCTGCGCGCCGTACACGGCCGACCCGGCCACGAACGTGTCGGCGCCCGCCTCGGCGCAGCGTTCGATGGTGTCGACGGAGACTCCCCCGTCGACCTGCAGCCAGATGTCGCCGCCGGTCTTCGCGATCAGTTCGCGGGTGCGGCGGATCTTGGGCAGCACCAGGTCGAGGAACTTCTGCCCGCCGAAGCCGGGTTCGACGGTCATCAGCAACACCATGTCGAGTTCGCCGAGCATGTCCGCATACGGCTCGATCGGCGTCGCCGGCCGCAGCGCCATGGAAGCGCGGGCACCCAGCGACCGCAGTTCGCGCGCGGTCTTGATGGGGGCGTCCGAGGCCTCGACGTGGAAGGTGACCGATTCGCAGCCGGCGTCGGCGAAGGCGGGTGCCCAGCGGTCGACCTCGGCGATCATCAGGTGGATGTCGAGGAACATGTCGGTGCCGGACCGGATGCTCTCGACGACGGGCAGCCCGATGGTCAGGTTCGGCACGAAATGGTTGTCCATCACGTCGATGTGGACCCCGTCGGCACTGGGGATCCGGGCGATCTCACCGGTGAGATTCGCGAGGTCGGCGTTCAGGATGCTCGGAGTGATCCGCATCGTCATGGTTCCGACCCTAATGGGTCGGCCCGGTCTTGCGTAGCAGGGCAAGGAACATGGCGTCGGTGCCGTGCCGGTGCGGCCACAGCTGCAGGTAGGGCCCGCGCGCGGCGTCCGGCACCTCGGGCAGCGCGGACGCCGCGTCGAGAATCCGGACGCCGGACGCGGCCTCGACGACCTCGACGGTTTCGCGCCGGTGCGGTGAGCAGGTGACGTAGGCGATCAGCCCGCCCGGCCTCGCCGCTGCGATCGCGCTGGCGAGCAGGGCGTGCTGCAGCGGCACCAGGTCGTCGACGTCGGCCGGACGACGCCGCCAACGGGCCTCGGGACGCCGCCTCAGCGCACCCAGTCCGCTGCACGGAGCGTCGAGCATGACGCGGGCGAACCTTTTCGCGGGCCAGGCCGCGCGGGTGCCGTCGGCGGCGATGACAACCGGTTTCGGCTCCGGGTAGGCGTCCAGGGCCCTGGCGACCAGGGCGGCGCGATGTGGCTGCAGTTCGCTCGCCAGCAGCCTGGTGCCGACCTGAGCGGCGATGCCGGCCAGCAGCGCAGCCTTGCCGCCGGGGCCGGCACACAGGTCCAGCCAGGGCCCCACGGGCGCGTCCGGGCGGGTGAGTGCCCAGGCGACCAGTTGCGACCCCTCGTCCTGGACGCCGGCGCGGCCCTCGCGCACGGCGTCCAGCTCGGCGGGGTTGCCGTCGGCGACGGCGCCGAACGGGGACCAGCGCAGCGGGGTGCCGCCCAACTCGGAGACCTCCGCCAGGCCCGGCCGGACCACCAGGTGCGGGGTGGGCGGGGCGTTGTCGGCCTCCAGAAGGGCGGGTAGTTCGGCTGCGGGCAGCACCTCGGCGAAGGCGTCGATGATCCATTGGGGATGCCGGGTGAGCAACGCCTCCGCGTCGGGCCGCTCGTCACGAAGCCGCCCGGCCCAGCCGTCGGCGTCCAGCGCGGCAACCTTGCGCAGGATCGCGTTGACGACGCCGGTCACCCGTTGCCCGACCGCACCGCGCGCCAGGTTCACCGTGGCGGCGACGGCGGCATGGGCAGGGACCCGCAGGTCGAGCAACTGGTGGGCCCCGAGCCTCAGCAGGTCGACGACGGCCGGTTGCAGCGAGCTGAGCGGGCGCCCGCCCGCGCTGGCGATGATCGCGTCGTAGAGGCCGAGGGCCCGGCAGGTGCCGGCCACCAACGTCGTGGCGAAGGCGGCGTCGCGGGCGTCCAAGCGGTCGGTGTGCTCGGCGAGGGCCAGGTTGGCGTAGGCGTCCTCGGCGCTGATGGCTCGCAGGGTCCGGAATGCGGCCAGTCGGGCCGGGTCGCTCCCCTCGCCGTTCCTGACCCGGTGGTCACCCTTGGCCCGACCGCCGACTCGGCGCGGCCCCCCGCCCCGGCCCGACCCATCACCCCGACCCGAACCGTCATCCCGGCGAACGCCGGGATCTCTCCCCCGCTCGCCGGACCCTCCCCGCTGGCCGGACCCGCCCCGCCCGGGCCGCGCACCCCGGCTGCCGGACCCGCTCACTCGAACGACCCGGCCTCGGCACCCAGCCCCCGGCCCCAATCGGCGGCCGCCATCGCCTTCTTCCCGGCCGGCTGCACCTGCAGCAGTTCCAGGACGCCGCGTCCGGTGCCGACATGGACGCTGCGCTTGTCGACGGCGAGCACCCCCGGGGCGAGCACCGTGCCGGCCCGCGCCCGGCCGAGCCACACCTTGACCCGCTCGCCGCGGTGGGTGGTCCAGGCGACCGGGTTGGGGTTGCAGGCCCGGATCTGCCGATCGATCGCCAGCGCCGAGGCGGTCCAATCGATGCGGGCATCGTCGACGGTCAGCTTGGGCGCCAGCGTGACGCCGTCCTCAGGTTGCGGTGTGGCGGTGGCCGTCCCGGCGGCGAGGGCGTCCAGCACCTCCACGAGCACACCGGCACCCTGCTCGGCGAGCCGCGCCAGCACGTCGCCGGCGGTTTCGGTGTCGCCGAGCGGTGAGGCGTCCCGTCGGTACACCGGTCCGGCGTCCAGCGCCGGCACCAGGTCGAACACCGAGATACCGGTCTGTAGGTCGCCGGCCAGAATCGCGCGTTGCACGGGCGCGGCGCCGCGCCAGGCCGGCAGCAGCGAGAAGTGGACGTTCACCCAGCCGTGCTTTGGGATCGCCAGGACGTCGGCCGGGATCAGCGCCCCGTAGGCGACCACCGGGCACACCTCCGGCGCCAGGTCGCGCAGCCGGGCGACGAAGTCGGGGTCGCGGGGCCGCTGCGGCTTGAGCGTGACGACGCCGTGGTCGGCCGCCCAGGCGGCCACCGGGCTGGGCACCAACCGCTTCGACCGGCCCTGCGGGGCGTCCGGTCGGGTGACGACGGCGACCAGTTCATGATCGGACGCGGCGATCGCCGCCAGCGCCGGCAGGGCGACTTCGGGGGTTCCGGCGAACACGACACGCATCCGGTCAGCCTAAACGGCACCACGCACCGACGTTGCGCGCGTTCGGACACGTTGCGGCTGTTGGAACGCGCGCGACGTGTCCGGCGGCGCGCGATGTGAGACGCCGCGGGCCGCCCGCAGGCCGTGGCTACAGCACTGCAGGGTCGATCCGGACCCGCAGCGCCCCGTCCTGCTTGTGAGCGGTGCGGTGGGCCTGCACCTGCTTGGCGGCCGCCACCAGGCCCGCGCCTCCCGAGATCGGCAGCCGCAGCAGCATCCGGACGCCGTCGTCGCCGACCGGCACCGGACCGAGCGGGGCCGCGCCGACCTCGGCCTCGATGCCGGCCACCGCGTCGTCCACCGCCTGGGCGTCGCCCTCGAGGCTGACCAGCCGGGTCACCGGCGGGAAGCCGGTCTCGGCCCGATCGGCCAGTTCGCGTTCGGCGAAGCCCACCGGGTCGAGCCGGACGAGGGCCTGCACCGCCCGGGCGGACGCGTCGCCGACGATCACCACGCTGCCGTCGTCGGACGCCCCGCGCACCAACGCCACCGCGGCCAGCCAGCGCCGCAGCGCCTCCTCACCGGCCCGCAGGTCGGGCCGAGCGAGCAGCAGCTCGGCGTCGAGCAGCACCGCGGCCGCGTAGCCGCCCTCGGCGACCGGCTCGACCCCCGGGGTGGCCAGCACCAGCGCCGGCTCGTCAGGCACCTCGGCGACCCGGTGCTCGCCGGAGGACTGCACCACCAGCGTGTTCGGAAACGCCCGGCCGAGCTCCTCCGCCGTTCGCTGCACCCCCACCCGAGGCGCCCGCAACTCGGCGGAGCCGCACTCGCCGCATCGCCACCCGTCGGGCCGGGAGCCGCACGCCCGGCACACCGGCGCCGCACCCCGCTCGGCCCGTTCACCAGCCAACGGATGGCCGCAGTGCTGGCAGCGGGCCACCGTGCGGCACCGCCCGCAGGCCAGCCCGGCCAGGTAGCCGGCCCGCGGCACCTGCACCAGCACCGGCCCCCGCGCCAGCGCGGCCCGGATCGTCGTGAACACCTCGTGCGGCAGGCGGGAGTGCGCCGCCGGGTCGCGCCCGGCCAGCGGGCTCGCGTCGTCGGTGGCCCGGACGACGGCGCACTCCTCACGACGCACGGCGGCCGGTGCCTCGACCGGGACGAGCCAGTTGCGCGCGACCATCGCCTGGGTCTCGGCGCTGCGGGCGTACCCCACATAGAGCAAGCCGGACTGCTCCAGGCCCGCCCGGAGCGCGGCGACCACCCGCGCATGCGGATACGGGGCGCGCGGCTCGACCCAGGAGTCGTCCCCGTCGTCGTACAGCGCCACCAGCCCGAGCTCCGCGACCGGCGCGAAGGCCGCCGCCCGGGTGCCGAGCACCAGCCGCACCCCACCCCTGGACGCCGCCAGGAACGCCCGGTAGCGCGCCGCCGGGCCCTTCTCGGCGGTCAGCGTGACGAAACTGCCCTTGCCGAACACGGCGGCGCAGCGCGCCTCGAGTCTGGCCAGGTCGGCGGCGTCCGGCACCAGAAGCAGCGCGCCGCGCCCGCCCGCCAGCGTGGCCGCCGCGGCCTCGACCAGCGCGTCCACCCAGTTGCCGACCGGCCGCGCCACCGGCGCAAGGGTGAGGGCGGCGCGGGGCGCGCGTCCATCACCCAGGGCAGCCAGGAGATGCGTGCCCTGCGGATAGTGCTCGACCACCCCCAACGGGTGCTGCGGCCGGGCCGGCGCCGGGTAGTCGATGGGGTCGGCCTTCTCGGTCAACGCGTGCCGCGGCGGCACCGCCAGCCGCACCACGTCGGAGAAGGTGCCTGCGTAGTGGTCGGCGACCGCCCGCACCACGGCCACGATCTGCGGGGCCAGCACCGGCTCGGGCGAGACGACCTTGAGCAGCGGCGACAGTTCACGATCGGCGTCGGAGGAACCCACCACTGCGATCACGAAGCCGTCGCGCTGGCGTCCGGCGAAACGGACCTTCACCCGGCAGCCCGCCACCACCTCACCGGCCATCGCCTCGGGGATGGAGTAATCGAAGAACCTGTCCAGGTGCGGCAACGGCACGTCGACCGCCACCCGGGCAACCCTGGACTCGACCACGCCTGCGATCGTAGAGGGCGATACCGACAGCACCGTCACCGCAACCGGTCACCACGCAGCACCGGCCACGTGCCCCGGGGGCCGGCCCTCCCCCGGATGTTGAAGCCGGGAAGGTACAGGCACCGACCACATGCCCGGGGTCCGGCCGTTCTCAGCAACGCCTACTGCTATCACCAACGGTGACTACTTTCGCGTCACAACACGAAAGCAGTCACCGGACCCGAAAACACTGGGCGTTGCTGAGAACCGCTGGGCGCACGGAGTCCCCGCCGGCATGACGGCCACACCACCGGACCAGTCCGTGACTTCGCCGACACAAGGACCTACGCTCGCACTACCCCTGAGGCCGGGAGGCTCCGATGTCACTGTTCGACCAGCAGCCGATGGGGCCCGTACCGGCCCGTCGTCCGACCCTGATCCCGCACGATCCCGAGCTCGAGGGGCTCGCCGACTACCCCGACCTGCACCTGCAGGTGGTTGACCCGGTTCCGGCGGAGTTGGCCGACGCCGCGCCCTCCCCCGCACCGCGGCCCCGGCTGTGGATCAGGGTGGTCGCCTGGGCGGTGCTGGTGCCGCTGCTGCTGCAACTCGTCCTGGGGGTCCTGACGATGGCCGACCCGCAGTGGGCCCAGGGCGGACTGCAGGCGCCGTTCCTGATCAGCATCGTTCTGGTGCTCGCCGCCATTGCCGGCGCGTGGGCGCTCTTCGTCCGTTCCCGGCGCTGACCCGCCCAGCACGACTGCCGGGTTGCGCCGCCAGTGCCGCTCTGCAGAGCGGCAGCGGCACGGCAACGCGGCACCCGCGCCGTCCGACGGGCCGAACCCTTCGGCCCGTCAGCCCTTGACCGCGGACGCCAGGGCGTCCGCACGGTCGGTGCGTTCCCAGGTGAACTCGGGCAGCTCGCGTCCGAAGTGACCGTAGTTGGTAGTCAGCGAGTAGATCGGACGCAACAGGTCGAGGTCGCGGATCAGGGCCGCGGGGCGCAGGTCGAACACCTGCAGCACCGCCGCGGTGATCTGCTCGAGCGGCACCTGCTCGGTGCCGAAGCAGTCGGCGTAGAAGCCGACGGGGTGGGCGCGTCCGATCGCGTAGGCGACCTGCACCTCGCAGCGGGACGCCAGCCCCGCCGCCACCACGTTCTTGGCGACCCAGCGCATCGCGTAGGCGGCCGACCGGTCCACCTTGGAGGGATCCTTGCCGGAGAAGGCGCCGCCGCCGTGCCGGGACATGCCGCCGTAGGTGTCGACGATGATCTTGCGTCCGGTCAGTCCCGCGTCGCCCATCGGGCCACCGATCACGAACTTGCCCGTCGGGTTGATGTGCACCTTCAACCCGTCGGTCGAGACCGGGTACTGCGCCAGCACCGGCTCGACCACCTCGTGCAGGATGCCCGGCCTGATGTCGCGCTCGTACGAGGCGGCACCGGTGTGCTGCGACGACACCACGATGGTGTCCACCGCGACCGGCACGTCACCGTCGTAGCGGATCGTCACCTGCGTCTTGCCGTCGGGCAGCAGGAACGGCAGGACCCGGTCGCGGCGCACCGCGGTCAGTCGCTGTGCGAGCCGGTGGGCGATGTCGATGGGCAGCGGCATCAACGAGTCGGTGTCGCTGCAGGCGTAGCCGAACATCAGCCCCTGGTCGCCGGCGCCCTGGGCGTCCAGCGCGTCCCCCGAGCCACCCTCGCGGTGCTCGCCGGCGTCGTCCACGCCTTGGGCGATGTCGGGCGACTGGGCGCCGAGCGAGACCAGGACGCCGCACGAGTCGCCGTCGAACGACTTGTCCGACGAGTCGTAGCCGATCTGCAGGATGCGGTCGCGGGCCAGCCGGGCGATGTCGACGTAGCCGGTGGTGCTCACCTCGCCGGCCACGTGCACGGTGCCGGTGGTGACCAGGGTCTCGACCGCGACCCGGCTGTCCACGTCCTGCGTCAACAGGGCGTCGAGGACGGCGTCCGAGATCGAGTCGGCCACCTTGTCGGGGTGGCCCTCGGTGACGGACTCCGAGGTGAACAGGCGGCTCATCAGTGGGACTTCCTCACATTCACTACGGCATCGAGGATGCGATGCGCGACGAGATTCTTGTCGGCGGCGAGGCTGTCGACCACGCCGCCGCGGTCGATGATGGTGACGGCGTTGTCGGCGGACCCGAACACGGCTCCCCCGCTGACGTCGTTGAGCACCAGCAGGTCGCAGCCCTTGCGAGCCAGCTTGGCCCGACCCAGCTCCATCAACTGCTCCGGGTCGGCGGCCGTCTCGGCGGCGAACCCCACGATCACCTGCCCGTCGCAACGGCCCGCAACGAGCGACTTCAGCACGTCCGTGGTTTGCACGAACCGCACCGTCAGGCCCTCGTCGCCGGACTTCTTCAGCTTACCGTCGCTGCGCCGCTCGGGGGTGAAGTCGGCGGGGGCGGCGGCCATGATCAGCACGTCCGAATCGGACGCCGCCGCGGCCATCGCCTCGGCCAGGTCACCGGTGGACACCACCCGGACCAGCTCGGCGGCGCCGGGCACGGGCGCCGTGATCGCCGCGGCCACCACCCGCACCTGCGCACCGCGCAGCAGGGCGGCGCGGGCGATCGCCATGCCCATCCGGCCCGAGGACGAGTTGCCGATGAAGCGGACCGGGTCGAGCGCCTCATGGGTGCCGCCGGCGCTGACGGTGAGCCGGACGCCGACCAGGTCGCGCTCCCGGGCCGAGGCCGCGACCCGCTCGTGCAGCAGCGACAACGCCACCGCCTCGATCTGCTCGGGTTCGGGCAAGCGCCCAGGTCCGGTGTCGGCGCCGGTGAGGCGCCCGGAGTCGGGGTCCAGGACGACGACGCCCCGTTCGCGCAGGGTGGCCACGTTGGCGACGGTGGCCGGGTGCTGCCACATCTCGGTGTGCATTGCGGGCGCCATCAGCACCGGGCAGTGCGCGGTCAACAGCACGTTGGTGAGCAGATCGTCGGCCCGCCCGGACGCCGCCCGCGCCATCAGGTCGGCGGTCGCCGGCGCCACCACGACCAGGTCGGCCTCGCGGCCGAGCCGGACGTGCGGCACCTGGTCGGCGTCGCTCCACACCTGGGTGTGCACCGGGTTGCCTGACAGGGCGGCCCAGGTGGCCTCACCGACGAAGTTCAGGGCACTCGGGGTGGGCACGACGGTGACGTGATGCCCGGCCTCGGTGAAAAGCCGCAACAGCAGGCAGGCCTTGTAGGCGGCGATCCCGCCGGCCACGCCGAGCACGATGCGGCTCATCGGCGGCTCAGGCCAGGTCGTCGTTGAACGGGTTGATGTCGGTGAAGTCGGGGTCGGCCTCGGCCTCGGCGCGGGCGGCGGCCTCGGCCTCCGGGTCGATCTCGGTGCACTCCAGCACCCCGGCGTTCACCTCGCGCAGCGCGATCGACAGCGGCTTCTCCTGGACGCCGGTGTCGACCAGCGGGCCCACGTTCTCCAGCAGGCCCTCGCCGAGCTGGCTGTAGTAGGCGTTGATCTGCCGGGCGCGCTTGGCGGCGAACAGCACCAGGCGGTACTTGGAGTCGACCTGGGTCAGCAGTTCGTCGATCGGCGGGTTGGTGATGCCCTCGGGGATCTGGGTAGTCAAAGGTTCGACCTCACGGTTGGTGCGGCGCGCAGCGTCTGCGCACCTGCGGTTGTGGCGGATGTGCCCCTGCCCGACGGCACGCGCCCGACGACACGAGCACAGGCAGAAATCACAAGCCCAATAAGTCTACCAACTCATCGACGGCCCTGCCCACTTCGTCGTTCACGACGACGTGGTCGAACTCGTCCGCGGCGGCCAGTTCGGCCCGCGCGGTGACCAGCCGGCGCTCGCGCTGCTCGGCTGTCTCGGTGCCGCGACCGACCAGCCTGGCAACCAGTTCGTCCCAGTCGGGCGGCGCGATGAAGACCAGTCGTGCCTGCGGCAGCTTCGCCTTCACCTGCCTCGCGCCCTGCAGGTCGATCTCGAGAATCACCCGCTCGCCGCGGGCCAGGGCGTCCAGCACCGGCGCGGACGGCGTCCCGTAGCGGTCCCGGCCGTGGACCACCGCCCACTCCAGCAGTCCGTCGGAGGTTTCGAGTTCGTCGAAGGCGGCCGACGAGACGAACCAGTAGTGTTCGCCGTCTACCTCACCCGGACGCGGTGGCCGGGTCGTCGCCGATACCGACACCCACACCGCCGGGTGCCGCGCCTTCAACGCCCGGACGACGGTGCCCTTCCCGACGGCCGTAGGGCCGGAGATGACTGTGACGTCACCGCTCACCGAACTCGGCCTTCAGGCCGGCAAGCTGGTGCCGCCCCAGTCCGCGGATGCGCCGGTTGGCGGCGATGTCGTAGCGCTCCATGACCAGGCCCGCCCGCTTGTCGCCGACCCGGGGCAACGCCTTCAACAGGTCGATCACCTTGACGTGTGCCAGAACCTCGTCGTCGCCGGCCTGGTCGAGCGCCTGGGCCAGCGTCAACTCTCCCGAGCGCACCCGGGCCTTGAGTGCGGCCCGCGCCCGACGCGCCTCGGTGGCCGCGGCCCGAGCGGCCTGCAGTTGCTCCGTCGTCAGTTGGGGTATCGCCACGGTGACCTCCGGACCGCTCGTCCTGCGTTGGATTGCCACAATTTACAAGGCGAACGGGGTGCTGAAAACCCTTGCGAAGGGGCAGTTCGGTGGCTTTCACCGGGTGGCGAGCAGAGTGTCGACCCGGCCGTGCAAGGCCGCGGCGTCCGGCCCGGCGGCGAGCACCTCACGGCTGGCTGCGGGCAGCACGTGCGCCACCGCGTCCCTGAACAGTCCCGGCAGGTTGGCCACCCGGCCGCCCTGGGCGCCGATGCCCGGCACCAGGATGGAGCCGTTGAACTCGCTCGGGTCGCAGCCCAGGTCGGCGTGGGTCGCCCCGATCACGAGACCGATGGCGTGCTGCCCCGACTCGTCGTTGGCGCGCCGCGCTGCGTCGATGATTTGCTGTGCCACCGCTGCCGCGTCTTCGCCACCGGACGCCAGCTGCACCTGCCCGCCCTCGGGGTTCGACGTTCGGGCCAGCACGTAGACGCCGCGGCCGTAGCGGTGGGCACGGTCGAAGGCCGGCTGCAGCGAGCCGAAGCCCAGGTAGGGCGAGACGGTGATCGCGTCCGCCGCCAGCGGCGCCCCGTCGACCAGGTAGGCGTCGGCATAGGCCTGCATCGTCGAGCCGATGTCGCCGCGCTTCACGTCGAGCAGGCTGAGCGCCCCCACCGCGGCGATGTCGCCGAGCACCCGTTCGAGCACGGCGATGCCCGCCGACCCGAACGCCTCGAAGAAGGCCGACTGCGGCTTGAACACTGCCACCCGTTCACCGAGCACCTCGACCACCCGACGGGTCAGCGTCTCGGCGCCGGCGGCATCCACGCTCAGACCCCAGGCCGTCAGCAGGGACGGGTGCGGATCGAGGCCGACGCAGAACGCCCCCCGCGCCTGCGTCACCCGCCGCAACCGTTCCGCGTAGCCGTCGATCATGCGGTCCTCCTGGTCAGGGCGTTGATCCGGGCCGCGAGCGCGGGGCCAGAGTAGACGAATCCGGTGTAGAGCTGCACCAGCGCTGCGCCGAGGTCGAACATCGCCTCGGCGTCCGCCGAGGTCATGATCCCACCGGCGCCGATGACCGGCAGGTCGACGTGCCGGGTCAGGTAGCCGACGACCTCGCGGGCGCGCCGGGTCAGCGGCGCGCCGGACAGTCCGCCGGCCTGTTCGGCCAGCACCAGGTCGGCCGGGTCGACGCCGTCCCGGGCAAGCGTCGTGTTGGTCGCGATCAGCCCGGCGGCGCCCGCGTCCACGGCGGCGCCGACCACCTCGTCCAGTTGCGGATCGGTCAGATCGGGGGCGATCTTGACGAACAGCGGCGCACGGCCCGCCGCCCTGGCGACCAGTGCGGTCAGCAGCTCGACGAGCGCGCCGCCGTCCTGCAGGCTGCGCAGCCCGGGGGTGTTGGGGCTGGACACGTTGACCGCCACATAGTCGGCGTGCGGCAGCACCACGGACAGCGAGGTGAGGTAGTCGTCCACGGCGTCCTGCACCGGTACCACCTTGGTCTTGCCGATCGAGATGCCGATCGGGATGCCCGCCCCGTCGCCGCCGCGGTAGACCCCCAGCAGCGACAGTTCGTGGTGCAGCCGGGCCGCGCCGGCGTTGTTGAAACCCATCCGGTTGACCAGCGCGCCCGAGCGCCGCAGCCGGAACACCCGCGGCTTATCGTTGCCGGGCTGGGCCTGGGCGGTGACGGTGCCGAGTTCGGCGAAGCCGAAACCGAGTGCCTGCCAGGCCAGTGCGGCACGGCCGTCCTTGTCCATGCCGGCGGCCAGCCCGACCCGTCCCGGGAACGGTATGCCGGCGACGGTGACCGGGGCGCCACGACTGCCGGCCAGCAGCCGGGTGGCCGCGACCACCCCCGGCGAGCGGCTGAACCGGGCCAGGTTGGCGATCATCGCCTCGTGCACGGCCTCGGGATCGCCGTGGTACGAACCGAACAGCAGCGGGCGAAGGATCGCCCGGTAGCCGGCGTCGACCAGGCCCACCCGCGGGTTCATCGGCCGGCGGCCTCCAGTTCGGCGCGGACGCCCTCGCTCCACTCCTGCAGCGGCTTCACGCCCAGGTTGCCCCTCCGCAGCGCCTCGATGCCCTGGACGGCCGCCGACAGCCCGGCGACCGTGGTCACGCAGGGCACGTCGCACAGGATCGCGGCCGAACGGATCTGCCAGCCGTCCCGGCGCGGGTCGCCACCCTCGGACACACCGAGCGGGGTGTTGAAGATCAGGCTGATCTCGCCGTCCATGATCGCCTGCACGACGGTCTTGGTGCCGTCGGCGCCGGGACCCTGGGTCTCCTTGCGCAGCACCCTCACCTCGACGTCGTTGCGGCGCAGCACCTGCGCGGTGCCCTCGGTGGCGTACACGGTGAAGCCGAGGTCGGCGAGCCGCTTCACCGGGAAGATCGCGTGCCGCTTGTCCCGGTTCGCCACCGAGACGAACACCGAACCCTCGGTCGGCACGTCGCCGTACGAGGCGGTCTGGCTCTTCGCGAACGCCACCCCGAAGGTCTTGTCCAGCCCCATCACCTCGCCGGTCGACTTCATCTCCGGGCCGAGCAGGCTGTCCACCCAGGCGCCGTCGGCGGTGCGGAACCGGTTGAACGGCATCACAGCCTCCTTCACCGCGAGCGGGGCGGCCTCCAGGTTGGCGGTGCCGTCGACGCCGCGGCGCAGCGTCCCGTCGGCGCGCAACTGGGCGATGCTGGCGCCCATCATGATCCGGGCGCAGGCCTTCGCCAGCTGCGTGTCGGTCGCCTTGGACACGAACGGCACGGTCCGGGACGCCCTCGGGTTCGCCTCCAGCACGTAGAGCACGTCGCCGAGCAGCGCGAACTGGATGTTGATCAAGCCCCGGACGCCGACCCCCCGGGCGATCGCCTCGGTGGCGTGCCGGATGCGGTGGATGGTCTCCTCGCCCAGCGTGATCGGCGGCAGCGCACAGGCCGAGTCTCCGGAGTGAATGCCGGCCTCCTCGATATGCTCCATCACCCCGCCCAGGTACAGCTCGTCGCCGTCGAAGAGGGCGTCGACGTCGATCTCGATGGCGTCGTCGAGGAAACGGTCGACCAGCACCGGCGAGTTGGGGGTGATGTGGGTGGCGCGCTCGATGTAGCCGACCAGCGAGTGGTCGTCGTAGACGATCTCCATGCCGCGTCCGCCCAGCACGTAGGAGGGCCGGACCAGCACCGGGTAGCCGATCTCGTGGGCGATCTCGAGCGCGTCGGCCGCCGACGTCGCCATGCCGTAGGCGGGTGCGGTGAGCTTCGCCTCGGCCAGGATCCGGCCGAACGCGCCGCGCTCCTCGGCCAGGTGGATCGCCTCGGGCGAGGTTCCCACGATCGGCACCCCGGCGTCCTTCAGCGCCTGGGCCAGCTTGAGCGGAGTCTGCCCGCCGAGTTGGACGATGACCCCGGCCACCGGCCCGGCGGCCGCCTCGGCGTGGTAGACCTCGAGCACGTCCTCCAGGGTGAGCGGCTCGAAGTAGAGCCGGTCGGAGGTGTCGTAGTCGGTGGAGACCGTCTCGGGGTTGCAGTTGACCATCACGGTCTCGTAGCCGAACTCCGACAGGGTGAGCGCGGCATGCACGCAGGAGTAGTCGAACTCGATGCCTTGGCCGATCCGGTTGGGGCCGGAGCCGAGGATCAGCACCGCCGCCTTCGTGCGCGGCGCCACCTCGGTCTCGGCGTCGTAGGAGGAGTAGTGGTACGGCGTCCGGGCGGCGAACTCGGCGGCGCAGGTGTCGACGGTCTTGTACACCGGCCGCACCCCCAGCGCCCAGCGCACGCCGCGCACCACGTCGGTGCTCAGCCCGCGCAGCGCCGCGATCTGCTCGTCGGAGATGCCGTGCCGCTTGGCCAGCCGCAGCACGTCGGCGGTCAGTTCGGGGACGTCCCGGACGTGGTCGGCGACCTCGGCGACCAGGCGCAGCTGGTCGAGGAACCAGGGGTCGATCTTGGTGGCGGCGAACAGCTGTTCGGCGGTCGCACCGAGCCGCAACGCCTTCATCACCAGGCCGAGGCGCCCGTCGTGCGGGCGGGACGCGTGGTCGAGCAGCTCGTCGAGGGTCTCGGTGATCTCGCCGGAGAAGTCGAAGGTGGCCTTGGGATCCTCCAGCGACCGCAGCGCCTTGCCGAGCGCCTCGGTGAAGTTGCGGCCGATCGCCATCGCCTCGCCGACGCTCTTCATGTGCGTGGTCAGCGTGTTCTCGGCGGTCGGGAACTTCTCGAAGGCGAACCGCGGCGCCTTCACCACGACGTAGTCCAGCGTGGGTTCGAAGGACGCCGGGGTCTCGGCGGTGATGTCGTTGGGGATCTCGTCCAGGGTGTAGCCGACGGCGACCTTCGCGGCGATCTTGGCGATCGGGAAGCCGGTCGCCTTGGACGCCAGCGCGCTGGAGCGGGAGACCCGCGGGTTCATCTCGATCACGATCATCCGGCCGTCGTCGGGGTTGATCGCGAACTGGATGTTGCACCCGCCGGTGTCGACGCCGACGGCCCGGATCACCCCGATGCCGACGTCGCGCATCGCCTGGTACTCGCGGTCGGTGAGGGTCATCGCCGGCGCGACGGTGATCGAGTCGCCGGTGTGCACGCCCATCGGATCGAGGTTCTCGATGGAGCACACGATGACGACGTTGTCGGCCTTGTCGCGCATCACCTCGAGTTCGTACTCCTTCCAGCCCAGGATCGACTCCTCGATCAGCACCTCGGTGACCGGGGACGCCGACAGGCCGGTGCCGGCGATCCGGCGCAGCTCGTCGGGGGTGTGGGCGAAGCCGGAGCCGACCCCGCCCATGGTGAAGCTGGGCCGCACCACCAGCGGGTAGCCGAGGTCGTCGGCCGCGGCGAACACCTCGTCCAGCGAGTGGCAGATCCGGCTGCGGGCCACCTCGGGGGTGGTGCCGGGGATGTCCAGCGCCTCGACGATCTCCTTGAACTTCTCCCGGTCCTCACCGGACTGGATCGCCTCGAACGAGGCACCGATCAGCTCCACCTCGTACCTGGCCAGCACGCCGCGCTCGTGCAGGGCGACGGCTGCGTTGAGGGCGGTCTGTCCGCCCAGGGTGGCGAGCAGCGCGTCCGGACGCTCGGCGGCGATCACCTTCTCGAGGAACTCGGGCTGGATCGGCTCGATGTAGGTGGCGTCGGCGAACTCGGGGTCGGTCATGATCGTGGCCGGGTTGGAGTTGACCAGGATCACCCGGTAGCCCTCCTCGCGCAGCACCCGGCAGGCCTGGGTGCCCGAGTAGTCGAACTCGCACGCCTGGCCGATCACGATCGGCCCGGAGCCGACCACCAGGATCGAGGAGATGTCGGTCCGCTTCGGCATCAGTTCTCCTGCTCGGGGCTGGGGTGGACGTCGTCGACCGGCGCGGCGCGCCCCTCGCGGCGGCGCTGCATGACCTCGACGAACCTGTCGAACAGGTACGCCGAGTCGTGCGGGCCGGCGGCCGCCTCGGGGTGGTACTGCACCGAGAACGCGAGCAGGTTGTCCTCGTCGTCGGTCAGTTCCAGCCCCTCCACGACGTCGTCGTTGAGGCAGATGTGGCTCACCCGCGCATTGCCCCAGCGGGTGGCCGTGGCGGCGTCCAGCGGGGCGTCGACGGCGAAGCCGTGGTTCTGGGCGGTGATCTCGACCCTGCCGGTGCGCAGGTCCTTGACCGGCTGGTTGATGCCCCGGTGGCCGTACTTCAGCTTGTAGGTGCCGAAGCCGAGGGCGCGGCCGAACAGCTGGTTGCCGAAGCAGATGCCGAAGTACGGGATGCCCTCGTCGAGGACGCCCTGCAGCAGCTGCACCGGGGCGTCCGCCGTGGCGGGATCGCCGGGACCGTTGGAGAAGAACACCCCGTCGGGGGCCAGTTCGCGGACCTGGTCGATGCCGGCCGTTGCAGGCAGCACGTGCACCTCGATGCCGCGCTGGGCCATCCGGGTCGGTGTCATGTCCTTGATGCCGAGGTCGATGGCGGCGACGGTGAAGCGCTTCTCCCCCACAGGCTCGACGACCTCCTCGACCTCGACGGTGACGTCGGCGATCAAGTCGGAGCCTGCCATCACCGGGGCCTGCAGCACCTTGGCCAGCAGCTTGCCCGGGTCGAGTTCCTCGGTGGAGATGCCGACCCGCATCGCACCCCGCTCACGCAGGTGCCTGGTCAGCGCCCGGGTGTCCAGCTCGGCGATGCCGACCACGCCCTGGTTACGCAATTCGTCGTCCAGCGAGCGGTTCGAGCGCCAGTTGGAGCGGACCCGGGACAGGTCCCGCACGACGTAGCCGGCGACCCAGATGCGGGCCGACTCGTCGTCCTCGTCGTTCCAGCCGGTGTTGCCGATGTGCGGGGCGGTGGCGACGACGACCTGGCGGTGGTAGCTGGGGTCGGTGAGCGTCTCCTGGTAGCCGGACATGCCGGTGGAGAAGACCGCTTCGCCGAAGGTCTCGCCGGTGGCCCCGAAGGACACGCCGCGGAAGGATCGCCCATCTTCGAGGACCAACAACGCCGGAGTCTGTTCGTGATCGAAGAAGCCTGAGGGCATGGGCGTCCTTTCCCCACCTGGGCGGGATCAAACTTCGCCGAGACTATCAAGGACGCCGGACTGCTCCGACCACCGACAGGTTGTGGACGACCCCCTCCGGGCGCTCGCCCAACTACCGAGCGCTCGCGAAGGTTGGCGGTGGGCTCTAGGGCACAAGCCCGATCAGCTACCGGCGTTATGGCCCACCAACAGCCAGCACAGACGGGCCGGGCATCGCTGTCGCTCAGGCCGCAAGCAGTGTGGAGGAACCCATAGATCGAGGTAGTGCGACATAGTTATCCGCCACCGACCGAAAGCGCAACAGCGTTATCCGGCAGAACGCCCCTCGGTGGATTCCAGCGGCGTGAGCAAGTCGAGCACGGTTCGCGTTCTCTATTGCTGTCGGGCTTCGGGAGCGACCTTCGTTCAAGCTCGTCTACTCGATAGTCTCGGTGTCGGCATCGGGCAAGCCGTCGTCGTTCATGTCGCGGCGTCGGGTCTTGCGCGCATCCCATCGAAGCAGGGTCGCGGCGAGGATCGCGGCCAGGGCGGTGGCGATGAGGATCGCGATCTTCGCCCCGTCGGTGTGCTCGGTGTCGGGGAAGGACAGTTCCGCGATGAGGAGGGAGACAGTGAACCCGATCCCGGCGAGGAACCCGACCGGGAGCAGGTCACGCAGTCCGGTCGCGTCGGGCAACCGCAGCGGAGTGAGCTTTGTCACCAGCGCGGTCGTTCCGAGCACCCCGACGAGTTTGCCCAGAACCAGGGCGATCACGATCGCGAGAACGACAGGCTGGGCAAGTATCCCTTCCGGGCCATCACCGTCCAGGAGGGATACCCCAGAGGAGAAGAACGCGAAGACCGGAAGCGCGACCCCGCTGGAGAAGGGGCGGATCGTCTCATCGAAGCGATGAGTGCGCGGTCCCTCATCCAGGTGGATGGGGCGGGCAGGGACGGTGAATCCGAGGAGCACCCCGGCGATGGTGGCGTGGACACCGGAGGCGTGCATGAACCCCCACGCGATGACCGCGACCGGAACGAGAAGCCACCACCGGGTGCGCCGCATCCGTACCAGCACCGCATACACCGCCACTGCCGCAAGCGAAGCGGCCAGGGCGAGAGCGTCGATGGTGCCGGTGTAGAACACGGCGATCACGATGATCGCGAGCAGGTCATCGACGACGGCGAGCGTGAGCAGGAACGTCCGCAACGCCTTCGGCAGGCCCCGCCCGAAGATCGCCAGCACCGCCAACGCGAATGCGATATCCGTCGCCGTGGGGATCGCCCACCCGTGCAGGGCCTCGGTATCGCCGGTGGTGAGGATCACCACGGTGAACAAGATCGCGGGGGTCGCCATGCCGCCCACTGCCGCGAACACCGGGACGGCAGCCTCACGCGGGTTGCGCAGGCTCCCGGCAACGATCTCGTGCTTCAGCTCGACCCCGACGACGAAAAAGAACACGGCCAACAGCCCATCCGCTGCCCACGCCGACACGCTCAGATTCAGGTGCAGGGCTTCGGGGCCGAACGTGAGGCCCGACAGGGCGGTATAGCTTTCATGCCAGGGCGAGTTCGCCGATGCGAGCGCGAGAGCTGCGGCGACCAGCAGCAGCATGCCGCTGACGGTTTCGGTGGTCACCCACCGCCGGTAGCGGGCACGAGCGGAACGGACGCGGTCCAGGCGAGTCATCGGTCTCCTTCGGTCGTTCCCCGAGGGCTGGATATGCCAACGAGGGTGTCGCCCAGGCTTCCCGACGCGCCACACCTGAGTTCACCCGCCCCGTTCTCACAGCGCTGTGAGAACGGGGCGGTGAGGACGGCCGCGAGTGTGGCGTTACTCTGCCGTCTTCTCGGGCGGTGTGTCATGGTGGTTGTCGCGGTGGCCGCGCCGGTTCTCTCCCACGGTGAGCGAGGCATCTCCGGATGCGGTGTGGTCCGGGTTGTCTGGACCCTTGGGCTGGATGCGGCCTGGTTCGAGGGTGCGGGTCACGTCCTCGGCCGAGACGATTGGCATCTGACCGGTGGCTGTCTCGTACCATTCCGTCAAGGCGGGGTCTTCGCTGTCGATCCCGGCGCCCGCTCCTTCGTCGGCGGCTACCTCGGTGGCTCCGAACACGAAATCGTCTCCGTGGTCGGTAATGCCTCGGCGGACGCCCTGGGCGATCGCGGCTCGCGCATACCGGTGGCGGAGCATGTAAGGGTCGGTGCGGAGTTCTTTCGCCCAGGAGATCATGATCCCGACAACGACGATCGCGAACGGCAGTGCGGAGACGACCATGATCGATTGCAGACCCGACAGTGCCGTTTCCCCACCGGCAAGGAGCAGCGCGAGGGCTGCCGCTCCGAGCAGGATGCCCCAGGTGATCGTGACCCAGGTGGTCGGTTCGGGCTTGCCGCGCTGACTCATCGAGCCCATCACGATCGCCGCGGAGTCCGCGGAGGTCACGAAGAACAGCACGATCGAGATCATCGCGAACACTGACAGGATCGCCCCGAACGGGAGGTGCTCGAATACGGCGAACAGAATCGCTTCGGATGACCCGGCATCGCTGATCCCGAGTCCTTGGGACTCGAAGAGCATTGTGGTGCCGCCCATGATCCCGAACCAGATGATGCACACCACTGACGGGACCACGATCACGACGGTGACGAACTCCCGTAGTGTCCGGCCGCGTGAGATCTTCGCGATGAACATCCCCACGAAGGGTGTCCAGGAGATCCACCACGCCCAGTAGTAGTTCGTCCACGACGACATGAATGCTGCCGCATCCTCACCCTGTCCCGGGTTGCGCATCAGCATCGTCCACAAGTCCCCGAAGAACGCCGCCACGCTTGCGGGAATCATGTCGAGCAGGAACAGGGTGGGACCGGCGATGAAGATGAACAGGCCGATGACCGCGGCGATGACCATGTTGATGTTCGACAGGGCGCGGATGCCGCGCTTGATCCCTGACACCGCAGACAGTACGAACGCGACCGTCAGAACGGTCACGATGACGATCAGTCCCGTGTTGCCGAGCGGTCCGATGCCGGAGACGTATTCCACGCCGCTGGCGATCTGCAACGCTCCCATGCCGAGGGTCACCCCGGTGCCGAACAGGGTCACGATGATCGCGAACACGTCGATCACCGCGCCGATCCACCCTTCGGTGCGTTCACCGAAGATGGGGCGGAAGATTGCCGAGATCAGTGGGGCACGGCCCCGCCGGTACGCGGCATACGCGATGGCACCGCCGACGAGGGCGTAGAACGCCCACGCCATCGGCCCCCAATGCAGGATCGATTGCGCCAATGCATCGAGCATCGCATCGTTCGACCCGGCCTCGGAGGTGAACCCGTAGGGTACGTCGTTGAAGTACGCCAACGGTTCCGCTGGCCCCCAGAACAGGAGCCCTATCCCCATACCCGCGGAGAACAGCATCGCGATCCACGACACGGTCGAGAACTCCGGCGTCTCGTTATCGGCCCCGAGGCGGATGCCGCCCGTTCTGCCGTAACCGACGACGAACATGAACACGATCGTGAGGACCGCGAGTAACGAGAACAACCAGCCGAAGTTTTCCGTCACCCACCCCAGCGATGCTGTCCCGGCTGCGCTGATGCTGTCGGGAGCGAGGAACCCCCACAGCACCACCGCGAGGACCGCGACTCCGGCGATGCCGAACACCGCCCAGTTCGTCCCGAACTTGCGGGGCGTGTCCTCCACACCGATCCCGGGGATCAACGCAGGGTGCGTCACTTCCCGCAGAATCTTCCTCGGTGTCGCACGGTTCACAGAGCCCTGCTTCGCGCCGCTGGATCGTTCATCACTGATCGTCATCGTCGGCCTTTCCGCAGCACACCCAGTCGCAGAAGCGCCGCTCGCGTAAAGAATCGGTCTTCTACGCTATCGGGTTCGGCGCGGTTCGCGCCTTAATGCTCGACACCGGGCACGTAGTTGGGCGAGTGGGGTGAGGCGGATGTGCCGATTGGGACGCCCGGGCGGGCCTCGCTACGCTCGTTCGATGACTTCTGACGGCACGACTGTTGTGACTATCCCCGAGCCGGACCCGTTGCCCGCCGGGGTGACGGCCCGGGAGGCGACCCGCGCCGACGTCCCGGCCCTGCTCGCCCTGCTGCAGGCAGAGGACCTGGCGGGCACCGGTGAGACGTCCATGGTCGCCTCCGAGGTCGAGCACTGGTTCGACAGCGCCCGCTCCCGAGAGCGCGGCTTCACCCGGGTGTTCGAGCGCGACGGCGTCGGGGTGGGCGTGGCCCGGGTGTACCGCCACCTCGACGACAAGTACTGGGTGCAGGTGGCCGTCGACCGGACGCTGCCGGACGAGACGGTGGATGCCCTGTGGCGTTGCGGCCAGACCTGGACCGAGGCCACGGCACTGGCGATCGCGGACTCGTTCGACGTCGCGCGGCCCCGGCTCGATGCGTGGGTCAACGAGGGCGACGCGCTCGGGCGCCGGCACCGCGAGGACGCCGGTTTCGAGCAGGTCCGTTCCTTCATCGAGATGCAGATCGACCTCGACGGCTATCAGGCTCCGGAGCCGAACCCGCTGGTGACGGTGCGTCCCCTGCGGATCGACTTCCCGGACAGCCCGGACCTGCGGTTGATGCACGAGCTGATCACCGAGTCGTTCCGGGACCATTTCGACTTCCACGAGCGCACCTTCGAGGAGTGGGCGAAGGGCCGGGCCGACGACCCGCTCGGCGACGCGACGCACTGGTACGTCGCCGAGGCGGACGGCGAGGTGGTCGGCGCGCTGATCGGCCACAACGCCTATACCGAGTCCGACAACGCCGGGTACATCGCGAACCTGGGAGTGCTGCGCGCCGGACGCGGCAAGGGTGTGGCCAAGGCGCTGCTGCACGCCAGTTTCGCGCGCTACGCGGCCGAGGGGCGGGACGCCGTCAAGCTGCACGTGGACGCCGACAGCCCCACCGGGGCCACCCACCTCTATGAGGGCGTCGGGATGTACCGCCGGCTGGTGGGCTTCGACTTCTTCAAGTGGCCGCGAGGCAAGGGCGAAGAGGACTGACGCGCAGGGGCCGCCACGGCGTCCGTTCCTCAGGGAGTTCGTGACTGGCGCGGTGTTTGGGCGGCGTTCTGGGGCGGTGTCTGGCCGACCCCGGGGGGCGCGTCCTGGGGCGTCCTGGGGTCGGGCGTTCTCATCAACGCCGACCATTGGCGGGAACGCCGACTGTTCTCGTGTTGCAACGCGAGAGTAGGCGGGTTTGTGGCGAGTAGTCGGCGTTGCAGAGAAGGGACGACCCCCGCGGCAGGCTCAGGCCGAGGGTGCCAGCCGGTCCCTGGCCCGGGCCAGCAGGCCGTTGAGGAAGCCCGCCGAATCGTCGGTGGAGAGTTCCTGCGCCAACTGCACCGCCTGCTGCAGGACCACCTCGGCGGAGGTGCTGCCCTCCAGCAGCTCGTAGACGGCGATCCGGGCCAGCACCCGGTCGACCCGCGGCATCCGCTCCAACGTCCAGTCGGCTGCCAGGCACTCGCTGATCACCGGGTCGATCTCGGCCTGCCTGTCGGCGACCCCGATGACCAGGTCGGCGGTGAACGGCCGCACCGGCGGATCGGCCTCGGCGCTGTGCACCGCCAACGACTCCCGCGCCGGGACGCCGCGCAGGTCGGCCTCGAACAGGATGTCGAGGGCGCGCTTGCGGGCCTTGGTCCGCACCGAGCCGCGTGCCGGGGCGTCGGCCGGACGGGTCTCGACCAGTTCGGCGATGGTGCCGTCTGGGGTGGTGATCCGCTTGCGCGGCGTGGGCGCCGCAGCAGGAGAGGTCATCGGGCGGTCAGACCCGACCGAGGTAGCTGCCGTCGCGGGTGTCGACCTTGACCCGCTCACCGGTGGTGATGAACAGCGGCACCTGCACCTGCAGGCCGGTCTCGACGGTGGCCGGCTTGGTGCCGCCCGTCGACCGGTCACCCTGCAGGCCCGGCTCGGTGTAGGTCACTTCGAGCTCGACCGAGGCCGGCAGGTCGATGTAGAGCGGGTTGCCCTCGTGCATGGCGACCGTGGCCGTCTGGTTCTCCAGCAGGTAGTCCTTGGCGTCGCCGACCGTGTCGTCGGGCACCGTCAACTGGTCGTAGGTGGTGGTGTCCATGAACACGTAGCCGTCACCGTCGTGGTACAGGTACTGCATCTCGCGACGGTCGACGTTCGCGGTGTCCACCTTGGTGTCGGAGTTGAACGTGCGGTCGACCACCTTGCCGCTCAGCACGTGCTTGAGCTTGGTGCGGACGACGGTGTTGCCCTTGCCGGGCTTGTGGTGCTGGAACCACAGCACCTGCCACAGCTGACCGTCGAGGTCGAGCACCATGCCGTTCTTGAGATCGTTGGTGGAAGCCACGTGAAAACCCTTCGTTCACCGAGTGTGAGCCGACCGCTCAGTCTAGCCGTGGGGCCGCTGCGGGACGAAACCGAGATCCCGGGCGGGTTCCCGGTGCCGGGCCGCGACGTCGGCGATCAACGCGGCCCGGCGCTCCGCCGCCGGCAGCGCGAACTCCTCGACGAGACCCGCGGTCTTGCCGGCGCCGGCGGCGCTCAGGCCGTCGACCACGCCGCGGACGTCGGCCGGCGTCCGGTTCTGGCTCAGCTTCGCCTTGCCCTCGATCCGGGTCACCTCCAGTTGCAGCCCGACGATCGCCCGCAACTGCCCCGCCCGGTAGGCGGGCGGCATGTCGTCCGGCCCGACCGTGGTCTCATGCGCCGCCATCAGCCGTTCGGCGGCCATCGTCGTCCAGGCCAGGTCGTCGTGCACCACCAGCCGGCCGTAGAGCTGAACGGTCACGTAGTCCCAGGTCGGCACGTACTTGCCCGACTCGGCGGCGCTCGGGTACCACAGCGACGACACGTAGTCGGTGGCCGGGGTGATCAGGAACAGCGACTCCCCGATCGCTTCGCTGCGCCACTGCTCGTTCGGACGCGCCACGTGCAGCAGCAGGCTGCCGTGCTGGCCCAGGTCGGGGTCGTAGACGTACGGCAGGTGGGTGGCCAGCAGGCCGGCGCTGGTCTGCGTGATCAGGTCGCCCACTCCCGGGGCGGCCAGGATGCGTTGCTGAAGCTCGGGCGGCATGGCGAAGTGCCGGGGCGTGTACATCGCGCCCCCTACGCCAGCGACTCGAACGCGTTGCGCAGCACGCCCTCGTCCGGGTTGTCGAGGATCGCGCCGTGCCCCAGCTCCTCCAGGATGACGAACCGCAGCCCGTCGCCGCGGGTCTTCTTGTCGAGGTTCATCGCTTCGCGCAGTTGCGGCCAGGCCTTGGCCGGGTAGCTGGTCGGCAGCTTGAGTGCGGCCAGGATGCGGCGGTGCCGCTCTGCGGTGTCGTCGTCGAGCCTGCCCAGCCGCCGGCTCAGCTCGGCGACGAACGTCATGCCGACACTGATCGCCTCACCGTGCCGCCAGCGGAAGCCCTCGTGTCGTTCGATGGCGTGGCCCAGCGTGTGGCCGTAGTTCAGCAGTTCTCGGCCGACGTCGCGCCCCACCGAGGTGCGCTCGCGCAGGTCCGCGCCGACCACTGCGGCCTTCACCGAGATGGCCCGCTTGACCAACGCGCAGATCTCGTCGCCGCCCGGGTCGAGCGCCCTGGCCGGGTCGTCCTCGATGATGCTGAGGATGGCCGGGTCCGCGATGAAGCCGGCCTTGACCACTTCGGCCATCCCTGAACGCATCTCACGCTCGGGCAGGCTCTCCAGCAGGGCCAGGTCGCACAGCACGGTGTACGGCTCGTAGAACGAGCCGACCAGGTTCTTCCCGGCAGCCAGGTTGATGCCCGTCTTGCCGCCGACGGCGGCGTCCACCATGCCGAGCACGGTGGTCGGCACCGACACGTAGCGGACGCCGCGCAGCCACGTGGCCGCCACGAATCCCGCCAGATCGGTGGTGGCGCCCCCACCCAGGCCGACGATGGCGTCCGAACGGGTGAAACCGGCGCCGGCCAGAGCATCCCAGCAGGCCTGCAGGGTGGCGCCCGTCTTGGCCTGCTCGGCGTTCGGCACCTCGATCAGCAGCAGTTCGCACTCGCACGAGGCGCCGAGCCTCGCCGCCTGGTCACGCAGCAGCGGTGGATGGATGACCGCCACCCGACGCTGGTCGGCGAGGTACTGCGGGAGAAACTCCAGGGCTCCGTGGCCGACCACCACCTGGTACGGGCTCTCGGCGGTCACGTCGATGGTCGAGATCCTCACCGGTCCACCCCTTCCCACTGCGCCACGATCTGCTCCACGACCCCCCGGACGCCCGACCGATCGGTGTCGACGGTGATCGTGGCCAGATTTTCGTACACCGGCGTCCGCTCCGCCAGCAATTTGATCAGCGTCGCCCGCAGGTTGCCCAGCAGCAACGGCCTGGCCTGGTTCAGCCCCACCCGGCGACTGGCCTGGGTGACCGACACCTGCAGCCACACGGTGAACACGCCGGCCACCGCCTCGGCGATCCCCGGGGTCATCACCGCGCCGCCGCCCAACGACACGACGCCTGGCTCGCTCAGCGCGGCCAGGGTGGCGACCCGCTCCAACTCGCGGAAGTGCGCCTCGCCGGAGTCGGCGAAGATCTCCCGGACCAGCTTGCCCTGCTCGGCCTCGATGCGGGCGTCCACGTCGACGAACGGCAGTTCGAGCCGCGCGGCGAGTTGGCGTCCGACGCTGGTCTTGCCCGCGCCCGGCGCCCCGATCAGCGCGATGGTGGCCCCTGTCACCTCAGTCCCCGCTCGGCGAGTCGTGCCGAGTACGACGCCAGGTTTCGGGCCGTCTCGGCGACCGAGTCGCCGCCGAACTTCTCCAGCACTGCCTCGGCCAGCACCAGGGCCACCATCGCCTCGGCCACCACCCCGGCCGCCGGTACCGCGCACACGTCGGAGCGCTGGTGGTGGGCCACGGCCGCCTCACCGGTGCTGACGTCGACAGTGCGCAGCGCCCGCGGAATGGTGGCGATCGGCTTCATCGCCGCCTTGACCCGCAACGGCTCGCCGTTGCTCATCCCGCCCTCGGTGCCCCCCGAACGGTTGGCCAGCCGGGACACGCCGCCCTCGACCGGCGCGATCTCGTCGTGGGCCAGGCTGCCGCGGCTGCGGGCGAGTTCGAAGCCGTCGCCCACCTCGACGCCCTTGATCGCCTGGATGCCCATCAGCGCGCCGGCCAGCCGGGCGTCCAGTCGCCGGTCGCCCTGGCTGTGCGAGCCGAGTCCGGCCGGCACCCCGTGCGCGACCACCTCGACCACTCCGCCGAGGGTGTCACCCTCCTTCTGGCAGGCGGCGATCTCGGCCTGCATGGCGGCGCTGGCGTCGGCGTCGAGGCAGCGCACCGGGTCGGCATCGATCGCGTCACGGTCGTCGAAGCCGGGGACGCGCCCGCCCAGCGACCGGACCGAGCCGAGCTCGACCACGTGGCTCACCACGGTGATGCCGCAGGCCTGCTGCAGGAAGTTGGAGGCCACCCGGCCCAGCGCGACGCGGGCGGCGGTCTCGCGGGCCGAGGCTCGCTCGAGGATCGGCCGGGCCTCGTCCCAGTCGTACTTCTGCATGCCGGCCAGGTCGGCGTGACCAGGCCTGGGCCTGGTCAGCGGGGCGTTGCGGGCCTGCGAATCGAGCAGGGCGGCGTCCACCTCGTCGGGGGCCATCACCGACTCCCACTTGGGCCACTCGGTGTTGCCGATCATGATCGCGATCGGCGAGCCGAGCGTCTCGCCGTGCCGGACGCCGGCCAGCAGGGTCACCTCGTCGGCCTCGAACTTCATCCGGGCACCCCGACCGGCGCCCAGCCGTCGCCGCGCCAACGCCTCGGCGATGTGACCGGTGCCGACCCGAACGTGGGCGGGGATCCCTTCGATGGTGGCCACCAGGGCGCGCCCATGGGACTCCCCGGCAGTCAGGTAGCGCAGCATGATTGCGAGTCTGTCACGACGCGTCGCGCGCGTTGAGCTCTTCCCGCACGGCAGACAGCAGCACCCCGGCCGGCACGTCGTGCCCCGTCATCAGCCGCACCTGGTGACGCGCCTGGTGCACCAGCAGGTCGAGCCCGTTCACGACGGTCAGCCCGGCGGACGCCGCGCGGGCGGCCAGCGGGGTCGGCCACGGGTCGTAGATGACGTCGCACACGGCCCGCAGCGCCGGGCACAGCTCGATGTCGAGCACGTCGAGGCGTCCCTCCAGCGCGGCCGAGGGCACGGTGGAGACCAACAGTTCGGACGCGGGGTCGAGCGGGGCACCCAGGCTGCGCGGCTGCACCTCGACCGGCAGGCGCTGCTCGGCCCAGTCGTGCAGGGCGCGGACCCGGCCGACGTCGCGTCCCTGAACCTCCACCAGTCCGGCGCCGAACCGCACGGCCGCCACCAGCGCCGAGCGGGCGGTGGCGCCGTTGCCGATGATAGTCGCCACCCTGACCCGCTCGACCCCGGCCGAGGCCAAGGCATCGATCAGGCCGGGGATGTCGGTGTTGTGGACGTGCGGTTCATCGCCCAGCACGACGGTGTTCGCCGCCCCGGTGAGCAGGACGTCGTCGTCGGGGACGCCGGCGCCGGCGGCGACCTCCTTCAGCGGCATGGTCACGCTCAGCCCCCGCCAGGAATCGTCCAGGCCGGCGACGAAGCCCGCGAACCGGTCGGGTTGCAACTCGACCCGGTCGTAGTTCCAGTCCAGGCCGAGGTGGGCGTAGGCGGCGCGGTGGATGACCGGGGACAGCGAGTGGTCGATCGGCGAGCCCAGCACCGCGGCGCGTGGGTTCATCGCGCTGGAACCAGGTGCCGATACGGTGACGGCCTCACGAGCACTTCTTCTTGTTCTCCTCGCTCTGCAGGCACCAGGAATGCAGCTGCTCGAG
Organism: Micropruina sonneratiae; assembly: GCF_025972045.1. Lineage (GTDB taxonomy): Bacteria > Actinomycetota > Actinomycetes > Propionibacteriales > Propionibacteriaceae > Micropruina > Micropruina sonneratiae. The sequence goes on from NZ_JAPDHX010000002.1 coordinate 376,380, forward strand.
CGCCTTCTGATGGTCCTCGTAGGTCTCGGAGAAGACCGTCTCGCCGGTGTCCAGGTTGACCGGGACGAAGTACAACCACTTGCCCTCCTCGGGGTTCACCGCGGCGTCCAGCGCCTTGCGGGCCGGCGCCGTGATGGGTCCGGGCGGGAGGCCCTTGTGCTTGTAGGTGTTGTAGGGCGAGTCGCTCGCCCGCTCCTTGTCGGTGGTCCAGATGGTGCCGGTCTTCTTCACCGCGTAGGCGACGGTGGCGTCCGACTGCAGGCGCATGCCCTCTTCGAGGCGGTTGTAGAACACCCGTGCGACCTTGGCCCGGTCCTCGTCGCGGAACACCTCACGCTCGATGATGCTGGCCACGATCAGCACCTCGTACGGCTTGTAGCCCAACGCGTCGGCCCGCTCTTCGAAGGCCAGGTCGCTGAGCGTCTTGTTGAACTGGGCGATCGGCAGTTCGAGCACGTTCACCGCGTTCGGCTTCAACGGCAGGTTGTAGGTGTCGGGGAAGATGAAGCCCTCGTTGCTCTTGCCGATCCAGCTCGGCAGGTCGAACTGACTGCGCTTCTTGAGCGCCTTCTGGAAGCTCTTCACCGAGACGTTCGTCGCCTTCGCCAGCGTGCTGAGCACCTGTGACAGCCGCAGCCCCTCGGGGATCTGGAACTGGTTCTTGATCTGGTTCGCCGGATCCAGCAGCATCTCCAGCGCGGTCTTGGCCGGAATCTGGGTGCGCAGCTTGTACAGGCCGTACTGGATCTTCTTGGCACCCTCGGGGTCGGCTGCGGCGGCCTTGGTGAAGGCGTCCGCGGTCTTGATCACGTCGGAGGCGAGCAGGATGTCGGCGATCTTGCTGGCCGTCGAGCCCTGCGGGATCTCGACCACCACGTCGGCCGCGCCCTCGGCGTCGATGTAGTCGTCGGTGGTGCGGTAGGCCAGCCAGGCGTCGTGCACCTTGCCGTAAACGAACCAGCCGCCGCCGACCAGGACGGCCAGCGACAGCAGCACCGCGACGGCGCCGCGCACCCGGTACCAGACCTCCTTGGGCAGCCAACGGCCGGTCTCCGGATCCCGCAACTCGCGGAACAGCTTGGGCATGATCACAGTCCTTCGGTCATCGGGCCGGTTCTCCGGGCGCCGCCCCGGTGGCCTTCTCCACGGCGAGCGCCTGCTCCAAGATTGCCACGGCGGCCGCCTGGTCGATGACGGCGCGCTGGCGGCGTGTGTTACGGCCGGCGCTGTGCAGCCGCCGGGACGCCTCGACGGTGGTCAGTCGTTCGTCGCTGAAGCGCCAGCCGACGCCGGGGTGGGACGACACCAGCGGAGCCAGCTGGGCCCGCACCTGCTCGGCCGCCAGCGCTTCGCCCCCGGCGAGGGTGCGCGGCAACCCGACGATCACCTCGATCGGGTCGTATTCGGCCAGCAGCTGGGGCAGCCGGTGGGACGCCTGCGGCGTCGGGACGGTCTCGACCGGGTAGGCCAGGGTGCCGTCCGGGTCGCAGGCGGCGACCCCGACCCTGGCCCTGCCCCAGTCGAGGGCCAGCCGGACGCCGCGGCGAAAGCCGCCGCCGGCGCCGGGCAGCCCGTCCTGAGCCGACCCGCCGGTCAAAGGGCGGCCACCGCCTCGCGGACCGCGGCCAGCGCCTGGGCGATTGCCGGCCCGCCCTGCTTGCCGCCGCCCTGGGCGAAGTCGTCGCGGCCGCCGCCTCGTCCACCCAGCTGCGCCGCGCCGACACCGACCAGCGCGCCGGCCCGGGCACCGAGCGCCCGGGACGCCTCGTTGGTCGCCACCGCGATCAGCGGCTTGTCGTCGGTGCCGCCGACCAGGGCGACCACCGACGCCTCGGCGCCGAGCGCCGAGCGGACGTCGATCGCCACCTGCCGCAGGTCTCCCCCGCCGACGCCGGGCACTTGCTCGGCGACCAGCCGGACCCGTCCGGCGTCGACCGCCTTGCCGGCCAGCGCGGACGCCCCCGCCAGCAACTCCCTGGACCGGTACGCGTCGATGGTCTTCTCGGCCGCCTTCAACTGAGCGAGCAGCTTCTCGACGCGGTCGGTGAGCTGATCGGGCTGGGTCTTGAGCGTGTCGGACAGGGTCGCCACCAGGGCCCGCTCGGCCGCGAAGCGCTGGAAGGCGTCCGCGCTGACCAGCGCCTCGACCCGGCGGATGCCGGAGCCGACGGACTGCTCGCCGATCAGGTTGACCAGGCCGATCTGTGACGTGCGGGCAACATGGGTGCCGCCGCACAGCTCGCGCGACCACGGCCCGGCCAGTTCGACCATCCGCACCACGTTGCCGTACTTCTCGCCGAACATCGCCTGCGCGCCGAGCGCCTTGGCCTCGTCCAGCGGCAGTTCGCGGTCGGTGACCTCGAAGTCGTCGCGGATGGCGGCGTTGACGATGCCCTCCAGCTCGCTGCGCATGGCGGGCGACAGCGCTTGGCTCGCGTTGAAGTCGAACCGCAGGTAGCCGGGCTTGTTGTACGAACCCGCCTGGTGCGTGCCGTGCCCGAGCAGTTGCCGCAGGCCGGCGTTGACGATGTGGGTGGAGGTGTGCGCCTGGCAGGCCGCGAACCGGGCCGGGGCGTCCACCTGGGCCAGCACCGGCGTCCCCACCGACAGCTCGCCCTCGTTGACCAGCACCTTGTGCACGACCAGCCCCTGGATGGGCCGCTGCACGTCGATCACGTCCAGCTCCAGGCCGGTTCCGGTCAGCACGCCGTGGTCGGCGTCCTGGCCGCCCGCCTCGGCGTAGAACGGCGTCTCGTCGAGCACCACCTCGACCACGTCGCCGGGCCGGGCCGACTGCACCAGTCGGCCGTCGGCGACGATGCCGCGCACCTTCGACTCGACGCTCAAGTCGTTGAAGCCCAGGAACGGGGTCTCTCCCCGCGCACGCAGGCTGCGGTAGGCCTCGGTGTTGACCGCGCCGCCCTTCTTGGCCCGGGCGTCCGCCTTGGCCCGGTCCTTCTGCTGCTGCATCAGGGTGCGGAAAGTGTCCGAATCGACCTCGAGGCCGGCCTCGGAGGCCATCTCGAGAGTCAGGTCGATCGGGAAGCCGTAGGTGTCGTGCAGCTGGAACGCCTTGTCGCCGCCCAGCACGCCGGCGTGGCCCTGCTTGGCTTCGGACGCCGCCAGGTCGAAGATCCGGGTGCCCGCCTCGAGGGTGCGGCGGAACGCCTCTTCTTCGCCGAAGGCGACCTGGGAGACCCGCTGCCACTCACTGCCGACCTCGGGGTAGGACGCCTCCATCAGCGACTTCGACAGCGGCAACAGCTCGGGCAGCACCGGGTCGTGGACGCCGAGCAGCCGCATCGACCGGATCGAGCGGCGCAGCAGCCGGCGCAGCACATAGCCGCGCGCCTCGTTGCCGGGGGTCACCCCGTCGGTCATCAGCATCAGGGCCGAGCGGACGTGGTCTCCGACCACCCGCAACCGGACGTCGGATTCATGGTCGGCGCCGTAGCGGGTGCCGGCCAGCTCGGCCGCGGCGGTGATCACCGGGAAGATCTCGTCGATCTCGTACATGTTCGCGACGCCCTGCAGCAGGTACGCGGTGCGCTCCAGGCCCATGCCGGTGTCGATGTTCTTGCTGGGCAGCGGTCCGAGCACGTCGAAGTCGTCCTTGGCACGGACCGCGGACAGTTCCTCGGTCTGGAAGACCAGGTTCCAGATCTCCAGGAAGCGGTCCTCGTCGACGATCGGGCCACCGTCGGGCCCGAACTCCGGCCCCCGGTCGATGTAGATCTCACTGCACGGACCGCCCGGGCCGGGAACGCCCATGTGCCAGTAGTTGTCCTTCAGCCCGCGGCGCTGGATGCGTTCGTCGGGGACGCCGACACCGCGCCACAGCGCCGCGGCCTCGTCGTCGTCGAGGTAGACCGTGACCCACACCTTCTCGGGGTCGAAGCCGTAGTTGCCGTCCTCGACGCTGCCGGTGACCAGCTCCCAGGCGTACTCGATGGCACCGGCCTTGAAGTAGTCGCCGAAGGAGAAGTTTCCGTTCATCTGGAAGAAGGTGCCATGCCGGGTGGTCTTGCCCACCTCCTCGATGTCGAGGGTGCGGACGCACTTCTGGACGCTCACCGCCCGGGCGAACGGGGCGTCCTCGGCGCCGGTGAAGTACGGCTTGAAGGGCACCATGCCGGCGTTGACGAACAGCAGGGTGGGGTCGTTGTAGACCAGGGACGCCGACGGCACCTCGGTGTGGCCGTTGCGCACGAAGAAGTCGAGGTAGCGACGCCGGATCTCGGCGGTTTTCATGGTTGAGTCCGATCGGATGTGCCGGCGGTTGGCGTCGGCGGGTTGGTCAGGTGCGAGGGGCCTCCTGGTCGGGGAGGGTTTCCCCGACCAGGCCGAGAGCCTCGCGCAGTTCGTGCTCGCGCTCGTCCATCGAACTGCTGAACGTCTGGACGAAGTCCTCGACCCAGCCGCGCGCGCTGGCGGCGGTCTTCTCGACCTGCTCGGTGACGCTCTTGGGCGTGAATCGCCGGTAGTACTCGCGGCCCTTGATCACCAGCACGGCGGTGACCCCGACGCCGACCGCGAACCACAGCAGCCGGCGTCCCATTACTTCGCGACCTTCCGCTTGCCCTTGATGGCCTGCCGGACGCCGTGGGTGAACGCGGCGGTCTTGACCAGCGGGCCGCCGAGCGTCGCCGAGAACAGCGTGGTCAGTTGCGCGGCGTTCTCGCTCACCACCACCGCCTGGCGGCTGACCTTGGAGACGTCCTCGGTGACCAGGCTGAGCTTGCCGAGCTCGTCGTTGGTGGCGGTCACGGTGCTCTTCAGCTCGTGCAGGATCGGCACCGACGAATGCCCGAGGTCGCGCACGGTCAGCCGGAGTTCCTCGAGCACCCGGCCCAGCTTGAGCAGCGGGACGGCGCAGAAGGCGACCAGTGCGACGGCGGCGATGGCCGCGATCAGGCCGGCGATCTCTCCAACGGACATGCGGGTTCCTCACGTGCTGACAGTGTCTGATGCAGCCTAACGCACCCGCTGCGGCCGTTTCCCACCCTGGCGGGCGGTGTCAGCGATCGCGCGCGGCCTCGAGGCGCTGCAACGCCACCGCCCGCTGCTCGGCGTGGTCGACGATCCGCTCGGGGTAGCCGTGGGCGTAGCCGTCGGGGGCGTCCCACGGCTCGTGGACGGCGCTCCCGGCCAGGTGCCGCAGCTCGGGCACCCAGCGCCGCACGTAGTGCCCGTCGGGGTCGAACCGCTGTCCCTGGCCGACCGGGTTGAACACCCGGAAATAGGGCGCGGCGTCGGCGCCCGTGCCGGCCACCCACTGCCAGTTGTGGTTGTTGGAGGCCAGGTCGCCGTCGATCAGGTGGGCCAGGAAGTGCCGGGCCCCGGCCGGCCACCACACGTGCAGGTCCTTGGCCAGGAAGCTGGCGGTGACCATCCGGATCCGGTTGTGCATCCAGCCGGTGGCCAGCAGCTGGCGCATGCCGGCGTCCACCAACGGGTACCCGGTGCGGCCCTCGCGCCAGGCCCGCAGGCCGGCGGCGTCGTCGCTGTACTCCATCGCCTTCAGCTCGGGTCGCAGGTCGTGCCACAGCGAGTCGGGGTTGTGGTGCAGGACGTCGGCGTAGAACTCGCGCCAGGCCAGTTCGGTGCCGAATCGGTCGGCGGCCCGGGGCCGGCGTCCGGGCAGGCCGGCGAGCAGGGTGCGGGGGTGCAGCACCCCGAACTTGAGATACGGCGACAGCCGCGAGGTGGTGTCGAGGTCGGGCCGGTCGCGGTCGGTGTCGTAGTCGTCGAGGTCGTCCTCGACGAAGGCGTGCCAGCGATCGAGGGCGGCCCGCTCGCCGGCGGGCGGCAGCTCGGGCAGTCCATCGGCGGACGCCGCGGCGTCGAGCGTCCGCCACACCGCGGCGTCCGCTTCGCCGTGACGGAACCGCAGCCCGGCGGGCTCGCCGGAGGGGCCGCGCCAGCCGTGCTCGCGCCAGGCGCGCGAGAAGGGCGTGAACACCCGGTACGGGTTGCCCTGCTTGTTGAGGATCCGGCCGGGGGTGACCGCGTAGGGACTGCCGGTGGCGACCAGCTCGATGTCGTGCTCGGCCAGCGCGGCCCTGACACGTTCGTCGCGGGCGGCACCGGCCGGCTCGGTCTCGGCGGAGATGTGCACGCTGCGGGCACCGAACTCCTGCGCGACTTCGGGCAGCACCTGCTCGGGCCGGCCGCTGCGCAGGCACAGCCTGCCCTCGTACGACTCGTCCAGGGCGCGCAGGGTCCGGGCCAGCCAGGCCTGCCGGACGGGGCCGGCGTCGTCGAAGAACTCGGGGTCGAGCACGAACAACGGCAGCACCGGCCCGTCCGCTGCGGCAGCGGCGAGGGCCGGGTGGTCGCCTCGACGAAGGTCGCGGCGCAGCCACAGGATGCTGGTCATGCGACGATCCTGACACGGCCGTCCAGGCGACCGCCTGCCCGCAAGGGGTGGGACTGGGTGTCGTCAGCCACCGGGGATCCCTGGGCAAGCCCGGGATGACGAAACCGCCACCGGGGATCCCGAGGCAAGCCCGGGATGACGGAACCACCGTCATCCAGCCACGAACACCGTTTTCCCGGCGAACGCCGGGATCTCTCACCCCGCCCAACCACGGCGATCCCGGGCCCCGGGGTGACCGAACCACCCCCCACCGCACCTCGACGCTCGACCAGCGACAGGGACGGCGAGCCCGGTCGCCTCGTTCTCCCTAGGCTGGCGGGGTGAAACTCACCATTGTCGGGGGCGGCGGATTCCGGGTGCCCCTGGTGCATGCTGCGCTGCTGGCCGACGACCTCATCGACCACGTCGCGCTGTTCGACGTGGACGCCGACCGGCTGGCGGTGATCGAACGGGTCACCGCCGCGCAGGCGTCCGGCCGGCGTCCGCTGCGCCGAACCGTGCACACCGACCCCGCCGAGGCGCTGGCCGATGCCGACTTCGTGTTCTCCGCGCTGCGTGCGGGCGGCACCGCCGCCCGGGTGATCGACGAACGCGTTCCGGCGTCCCACGGGCTGATCGGACAGGAGACGGTCGGCGCCGGCGGCATCGCCTACGCGCTGCGCAGCATCCCCGCCTCGCTCGAACTGGCCCGGCTGGTGGCGCGGCTGGCGCCGCAGGCGTGGCTGATCAACTTCACCAACCCGGCCGGCATGGTCACCGAGGCGCTGTCCGCCGTGCATCCCCGGGTGGTCGGCATCTGCGACTCGCCGGTGGCGCTGGCCCGCCGGGCCGCCGCCGCCCTCGGTGTGGACGCCGTCGGTCCGGTCGCCGACTACGTCGGCCTCAACCACCTCGGTTGGCTGCGCGGACTGCTCGTGGAGGGGGTCGACCGGCTGCCGGACCTGATAGCGGACCCGGCCGCGCTGGCGTCCTTCGAGGAGGGCCGGCTGTTCGGCCCGCAGGTGATCGGCGACCTGGGCGCGCTCCCCAACGAGTACCTGCACTGGTTCTACTTCCGCCGCGAGGCCGGCACCGGCGGAGGCCGGGGCGACTTCCTGGCCAAGCAGCAGGACGCGTTCTACCGCGACTGCCCCACCTCACCGGACGCCGCCCTGGCGGCCTGGGAGGCTGCCAGGGCCGAGCGGGAACGCACCTACGGCGAGGCGAACAGGAACGCGGCCGGCGGCTTCGAACGTGACCCGCTCGACCTGGTCTCGGGCGGCTACGAGGGGGTGGCTCTGGCCATCATGCGGGCGATCGGACGCGACGAGCCGGCCCGCCTCATCCTCAACACCCCCAACGCGGGCCGACTGGCCGAACTGGCCGACGACGCGGTCATCGAGGCCCCCTGCTCGGTCGACGGCCGGGGCGTCCACCCGACCCCGATCGCGGCCCTGCCCGACTACGCCAAGGGCCTGGTCGGCACCGTGAAACAGGTGGAGCGCTGGACGATCGAGGCCGCCACCACGGGCTCCGCCCGGGCGGCGCGGCTGGCGCTGATGCACCACCCGCTGGTCGACTCGGCCAGCCTCGCCGGCCGGCTGCTCACCGACTACCGGGCCGCCCTCCCCCAGCTCGGCTACCTGCGCTGAGCCCCTCGGGGACACACGGGCGGGACGAACCGGCCGGCTCCTCGCCGACGTCCACCCCGGTGGCGGCTCGTGGCCGGACGCTGCTCAGTGGACGGTTCCCTGGTCGGTCGGCTCGGCGTCCCAGCCGTTCCAGACCTGGGGCGGCAACTCGGCCTCGCCGGGCAGCCAGGGCTGAGCCAGCACCGGCCAGCCCTCGGCGTTGGCCAGCGCGGCCAGGCACGCGCGGCCGAACGTGTGGCTGCTTTCGTAGTCCTGGCTCCAGAAGGCGAAGCCGAGCCTGACGTTGCGGTAGTACTCCTCACGGCTGGCGAAGATGGTGCGCACCATGGCCGACGCCGCGGCCATGTCGCGCCACGCCTCGTCCGCCTCGATCAGGCCCGCACCGTAGGCGCCGCGCGCGATGATCGAGATCCGGCCCAGGTCCCAACCCCACAATCGGGCCGGCGGCCGCCGGCCGCGTTCACCCACCGAACCGTGGATGCACTGGTCGATGTACTCGTGCGGCAGCTCCGAGAGCCCCGCCAGGTGGTCGATGAGGATCGCGGCGTCCGCACTGGCCAGGTACTCCTGATCGAGGTTGCGGCTGTGCAGGCCTTCGAAGAGCCTGCGCGCCATGGCCCGGTACGAGGTGGCGGTACCGATGCCCCACCACTCCATCAGGGCGGCGCGGTGGTCGGTGATGGTGCCCGGCTCAAGCATCGCGAAGCGGCGCCCCCAGTCCGGCAGGTGGCCCACCTCGCGTTCGCACGGGAACCGGGCCAGCGAGTGCCCCCACGTCTTGTCGGCGTAGTCCCACGGGGTGGCCAGCTGCAGGGCCTGAAGTTCCTGCGGGGTGGGCTCGCGGCGTCCGACCGCCTCGTTGTAGTCGCGCTGCGCTCGCCACAGCCCGCTGCGGGCCGCCTCCCAGCGCACGAACGCCCACACCCACAGGCCGGCGGTCGGCACGGCCACCGCCGCCATGAACGTCAGCAGGTTCCCGCGGCCCCTGTCGGGAACGTCGCCGTATTGGCTGAAGCACAGCATCAGCACCAGGGTCCCCAGCATGGCCGCGAGCAGCAGCCAGGTGGTGGCCGCCTTGGTGCGGGCAGGGATCCGCTTCTGCGCCCACACCGGGTTGAAGTGACGTGGCGCGGGGTATGCCAGGTCGCCGATGTGGTTCTGCAGGTAGGTCACGGCACGAATCTCCAGGTCGGTGGCTGTCAGCTCATCCAACCCGCCGGCGGGGGCAGCCTGCCAGTCCGGCTCACCGCTTACGGCCGGAACCCTTGCGGGGCTTGTCCCGACCCAGCAGGTCGTCGATGGTGGCCAATCGTTCGGCCATCCCGGCCTCGTTGCCGTGGTCGGTGGGTTGGTAGTAGCGCGCGTCGAGAAGTTCGTCGGGCAGGTACTGCTGAGCCGCGACCCCGTGCGGGAAGTCGTGGGCGTACTGGTAGCCCTTGCCGTGGCCGAGCGACTTCGCACCCGGATAGTGGGCGTCGCGCAGGTGCGGCGGCACCTGGCCGCTCCGTCCGGCCCGGACGTCGGCGATCGCCGCGTCCACCGCGACGACCACCGCGTTCGACTTCGGTGCCGTGGCGCAGGCGATCACCGCCTGGGCGAGGTTGATCCGGGCTTCGGGCAGGCCGATCAACTGGACGGCCTGCGCGGCGGCCACGCAGGTCTGCAGCACCGACGGAGCGGCCATGCCGATGTCCTCGCTCGCGGCGATCACCAGCCGGCGGGCGATGAAGCGGGGATCCTCGCCGGCTTCGAGCATCCGGGCCAGGTAGTGCAGCGCAGCCTGCACGTCGGAGCCCCGCATCGACTTGATGAACGCACTGATCACGTCGTAGTGCTGGTCGCCGTCCTTGTCGTAGCGGACCGCGGCCTTGTCGACCGCTCGGCTGATGGCCGCCGCGGTGATGCTGTCGGACCCCTCGGACGCCGCCCCTGCCGCCGACTCCTCGAGATAGGTCAACGCGCGCCGGGCGTCCCCGCCGGCCAGCCGCAACAGGTCGGAGCGGGCCTCGTCGGTGAGGGTGAAGTCGCCGCGCAGGCCGCGCTCGTCGGCCAGCGCCCGGTCGATCAGGGTGCCGAGATCGTCGTCGGTGAGCGGCTTGAGGGTGAGCAGCAGCGACCGCGACAGCAGCGGGGCGATCACCGAGAAGGACGGGTTCTCGGTGGTGGCGGCGATGAGGGTGACCAGCCGGTTCTCGACGGCGGGCAGCAGCACATCCTGCTGGGCCTTCGAGAAGCGGTGCACCTCGTCGACGAACAGCACCGTGGCGCGGCCCCTGGCAAGCTCGCGCCGGGCGGTCTCGAGTTCGGCCCTGACTTCGCGGACGCCGGCCGTCACCGCGCTGAGTTCGACGAACCGGCGCTTGGCGGACTGGGAGACGACCGAGGCGATGGTGGTCTTGCCGACCCCCGGCGGCCCCCACAGGAAGACCGACATGGCGGCATCGCCCTCGGCGAGCCGGCGCAGCGGCGACCCGGCACCCAGCAGGTGCTGCTGCCCGACGATCTCGTCGACGGTTCGTGGCCGCATCCGCACGGCGAGCGGGGCGTCCGCCGAGGGGGTGCTCAGGGAGCCGCCCGGTGTCGGCGTCGCGGGGTCTGGGTTGCCGAACAGGTCCTCCACCGCGCCGAGTCTACGAGTGCGCGCCGACGGATCTCCGCACCCGGGTCGAGTTGGTCGTGGTCGGTCGGTGTTTTGAGGATGTCGCCGAGCTGACTTGCGTTCTGAACAGTCTCGATATATCTTTAATACATCGAGACACAACGAAAGGAGTTCCGATGAGGAACCAGAACTTCGATCCGCGACACGAACGCGGCAATGACTACAGCGACCGTCGCCCCCGTCGCGGGGGCCACGGCGAAGGCCACCGGCGCGGTGGCCCCTTCGAGGCGATGTTCGGCGCGAACACGCCCTTCGGCCCGGGGATGCCCTTCGGCCCGGGCGGACCCTTCGGCGGTCCGCGCGGCTTCGGCGGTCCGGGCGGACGCCGTGGGCGGGCCCGGCGCGGCGACGTCCGGCAGGCCGTCCTGGCGCTGCTGGCCGAAGAGCCGATGAACGGCTACCAGATGATTCAGACGATGGCCGAGAGGACCGGCGGCGGGTGGAAGCCGTCCCCGGGCGCCATCTACCCGGCACTGTCCCAACTCGAGGACGAGGGCCTGATCGAGCAGTTCGACAACAACGGCGCCAAGGCCTACCGGCTCACCGAGCCGGGGCGGAGCGCCGCCGAGCAGATCGACCCCAAGCCCTGGGAGTCGTTCAACGCCGAGAACGCCCCGGAGCATCCGGAGGCCCTGCGCAGCCTGTGGAAGGAGTTCGGCTCGCTGGCCAAGGCGGCGCAGGAGCTCACCCGCTCCGGCAGCGGCGTCCAGCAGGAGCAGGCGGCCCGCGTCCTGGCCGAGGCCAAGCGCAGCCTGTACGGCCTGCTGGCGAGCGATCCCGACGACGACGAGCAGGACGACCTGGCGAACGCCGACGACCTGCGCTGAGAGACTGAGCCGACAGTCCGCGTCGAGGCCTGCGCTGACGAACCGGCCCGAGGGGCCGTCCGAGCGATCGGACGGCCCCTCGCGGCATGTCTGACAGCGGGTGCACCCGCGCGCCCGAACGAACCTGCGTCATTGACTATAGTGTGTGACACACACTATAGTGTCAGCCATGTCAGACAGCGTCCACGAGACCCACCTGCAGGAGCTGCGTCGCGGCACCGTGGTGCTGGCCTGCCTGCGGTTGCTGACTCGTCCGGACTACGGCTACGCCCTGCTGGAGGAGTTGAACGGACGCGGCTTCGACACCGACGCCAACACCCTGTATCCGCTGCTGCGCCGGCTCGAGAAGCAGGGGCACCTGGTCAGCGAGTGGAACACCGACGAGGTGCGGCCGCGCAAGTTCTACCGCACCAGCCCGGCCGGCACACGCCTGGCCGCCACGCTCACCGACGACTTCCACACGATCGCCCAGGCGATCGACCTGCTGCCGACCACCGAACCGAAAGGGCGCCGTCCATGATCGCCACCCTCACCGACCGGTACCTCGACGCCGCGATGCGCGGCGTGCCCGAGGCTCAACGCGGCGACCTGGCCGCCGAACTGCGGGCGTCCATCGACGACCAGATCGAGGCCCGGGTCGAGGCAGGCGACACCCCCGCGGCGGCCGAACACGCCGTGCTGACCGCGCTGGGCGATCCCGATCGCCTGGCCGCCCGCTACGTCGACCGCCCGCTGCAGCTGATCGGTCCGCGCCACTTCCTGGACTGGTGGCGACTGCTGCGCCTGCTCTGGGCGATGTTGGTGCCGCTGTCGGCGCTCGGCGTGGCGATCGGCCAGCTGCTGATCGGCGCCTCACCCGGCGCGGTCATCGGCAACGCGGTCTCCGTGGCGCTCAGCGTCGCCGTGCACACGGCCTTCTGGGTCACGCTGGCTTTCGCCTTCATCGAGCGCAGCACCCCCGCGGACGCGACGCCGACCGCCTGGGACCCGGACAGCCTCCCCGAGCAGCGCCAGCCCTCGACGACCACCCGCGACCTCGTCGCCAGCCTGGTGATGCTCGCCCTGTTCGCGGGCGTGGTGGTGTGGGACGCCACCGTCGGCCTGGTGCCCGGCCTGGACGTGTCCTTCCTGCACCCGGCGCTCACCCCGTGGTGGCTGGCCGGCCTGTTCGTCGTGCTGGCCGCCGAGGCCCTGGTGCGCATCCTGGCCCACCGCGCCGGACGCTGGACGATGCGCCTGGCGGTCGCGAACGCCCTGGTCGATCTGGGCTTCGCCGGCGGGGTCGTGTGGCTGGCGAGCCAGGGCTCGCTGATCAACCCTGCGTTCTTCACCGCACTGGTCCCCAGCGGAGGTCCGGCGGTGTCGCAGGTGGTCGGCACGATCGTGGTCATCAGCGTGGTCGTGGTGTCGGCCTGGGACGTCATCGACGTCCTGGTCAAGGCGCGCCGCCGGACCGGCGAATAGGCCGCGCCACCTCAAGCGAGCGCCCGGGCGGCGCGGCCACCCGGGCGCTCGCTCGGCTCCGGGGTCAGCCGGCCGCCGCAGCAGGCGCAGGCTTGGCGTCGGCCGGCTTGGCGTCCACACCGGCCTCCTTGCGCTGAGCCGGGCTGATCGGAGCCGGAGCCCCGGTGAGCGGGTCGAAACCGCCGCCGCTCTTGGGGAAGGCGATCACGTCGCGGATCGAGTCCGAGTTCGACAGCAGGGCGACGATCCGGTCCCAGCCGAACGCGATGCCGCCGTGCGGCGGTGCGCCGTACTTGAAGGCGTCCAGCAGGAAGCCGAACTTCTCCTGCGCCTCCTCCTCGCCCAGGCCCATCACCGCGAACACCCGCTCCTGGATGTCGCGGCGGTGAATACGGATCGAGCCACCGCCGATCTCGTTGCCGTTGCACACCATGTCGTAGGCCCAGGCCAGCGCGTTGCCGGGGTCGGTGTCGAAGGCGTCCAGGTCCTGCGGCGACGTGAAGGCGTGATGCACCGCCGTCCAGGCACCGGCGCCGACCGCCACGTCACCCTCGGCGACCGCCTCGCCCGCCGGCTTGAACAGCGGGGCGTCGACCACCCACAGGAACGACCATGCGCCGGGCTCGATCAGGTCGCAGCGCCTCGCGATCTCGTTGCGGGCGGCACCCAGCAGTGCCTGCGACGACGACCTGGCCCCGGCGGCGAAGAACACGCAGTCCCCCGGGTTGGCGCCGACCGCGGCTGCCAGACCGGCGCGTTCGGCGTCCGAGATGTTCTTGCTGACCGGTCCACCGAGGGTGCCGTCGTCGGCGATCGTCACGTAGGCCAGGCCGCGCGCGCCGCGCTGCTTGGCCCACTCCTGCCAGGCGTCGAACGTGCGGCGCGGCTGGGACGCCCCACCGGGCATCACCACGGCGCCGACGTAGTCGGCCTGGAAGACCCGGAACGGCGTGTCGGCGAAGAACGCGGTCAGGTCGGTCAGCGGCACCTCGAAGCGCAGGTCGGGTTTGTCGGAGCCGTAGCGGTCCATGGCCTCGCGATAGGTGAGCCGCGGGAACGGGGTGATCAGCTCGGCACCGATCAGCGACCAGATCTCCTTGGCGAGCGACTCGCCGAGCTCGATCACGTCCTCCTGCTCGACGAAGCTCATCTCGATGTCGAGCTGGGTGAACTCGGGCTGCCGGTCGGCCCGGAAGTCCTCGTCGCGGTAGCAGCGCGCGATCTGGTAGTAGCGCTCCATGCCGGCCACCATCAGCAACTGCTTGAACAGCTGCGGCGACTGCGGCAGCGCGTACCAGGAGCCGGGCGCCAGCCGGGCCGGGACGATGAAGTCGCGGGCGCCCTCGGGCGTCGAGCGGGTCATCGTCGGGGTCTCGATCTCGACGAAGTCGCGCGCGTCCAGCACCCGGCGGGCCGCCGCGTTGACCTTGGAGCGCAGCCGAAGGGCGTGGGCCTGGGCCGGCCGCCGCAGGTCGAGGTAGCGGTACTTGAGCCGGGCCTCCTCACCCACGTTGACCCGCTCGTCGATCTGGAACGGCAGCGGCGCGGACGGGTTGAGCACCTCGAGTTCGCTGATCGCCACCTCGATCTCGCCGGTCGGGAGGTCGGGGTTGGCGTTGCCGTCGGGCCGCGCCTCGACGACACCGATCACCTTGATGCAGTACTCGTTGCGCAGTTCGTGGGCACCGGACGCCGCCAGCACCTCGTCGCGGACGACGACCTGCACGACGCCCGAGGCGTCCCGGAGATCGATGAAGGCGACACCGCCGTGATCTCGCCGCCGGCCCACCCATCCGGTGAGAGTGACGGTGGCTCCGATGTCGGAGGCGCGCAGGGTCCCGGCCTGATGGGTCCGCAGCATGGCGATGTTCCTTTCTCTGCCCCGCATAGACGGTGCGGGAGCGCTCCGACGATTCTAGGTGGGGACGCCGCGGCGCGTCGAAACGAGGTGCCGGCTTTGGTTGGTCGTGGTCGCAGCTGTGGGGGGTTCGTGCTGTCGCCGATCCACACGCTTCCGCCGGGCGATCTCGTCGGGATCCCGCGAGGTGTCGCTGGTGTCGTCTTACCGGGCTTGCCCCGGGACCCTGTTCGTCTTCCCGGGCTTGCCCCGGGATCTCGGTTGTCGAGCCAGTCGGGCGGAGCGTCTTGTCCGATTTATCAAGGGGTCAACGGTGATCTGTGGATAAATAAAAACTGGTTCTGATACTTGTGGATAACTTGCTGGGTGTTCGAAAACTGTCAGGGGCGGTGTTTAGCGTGTGAGGTATGGAGAACTCGTTCGGGCATCACAGCGACCCGGATCTGGTCGCGCTGCTCGATGGCGTTCTGGACGCCCTGACCGATGACCGGCTCCGGCTGGAGTCTCCGCAGCAGCGGTTGGGGTTGGGGGTGGCGGCGGTGCGGGTCGCCTCCCGAGTAAGCATCTGGGTGCAGGGACTGATGGCCGGTGTCGAGGCCGACGAGGTGGCGGTGCAGGTGCACGGCACCTCCACCACGACCTGGCTGGCCGACGCGGCCCGGCTCACCCCGCGCGAAGCACGCCGGCTGATCCGTGCCGGTGAAGGCCTGACAAAGTTCGGGTTGGTGGGTGAAGCCGCCCGCACCGGTGAGGTGTCGGCTACCCAGGCCGAAGCGATCACGAGTGTGCTGGCCGAACTGCCCGACGACTTCGACACCGACCAGATCATCGAGGGTGAATCCACCATGATCGGGTTCGCCCAGACACATAACAGTGCCGAGCTGCGCCGATTGACTCATCACCTGGTGGAGGTGCTGTCACCGGAGACGGTCGAGGCCCGGGAGGCCGGCCGGCTCGAAAGGGAAGCAAGGCTGGCCCACGCCCGCCGGTTCCTCAACATTGTTGATGACGGGCACGGGTCGGTGCTGATCCGCGGCAGTCTCCCGGTGGTCGATGCCGACCCGTTTAGGAAACTCATCGACAGCTACACCGCGCAGATCACACGCGGCCTCGAAGCCCTCGACCCGCTGCAAGCCACCCCGAGCGCAAGTCAGCGCCGGGCCGATGCACTGTGCCGGCTCGTCGAGCGGCACCAGCACCAAGCACTCGCACCCTGCCTGGGCGGGGACCGGCCCCGGCTCGTGGTCACCCTGTCCTACGACACCCTGCTGCGACAGGCCCGCGACGTCGGCACGACCGGCACGACCGGCACGGGGCAGGGCATCGCGCCCAGCGTGCTACGGCGGTTCCTGTGCGACGCCGACATCCTGCCCATCGTGCTCGGCGGTCCCTCCGAGGTCCTCGACGTCGGCCGACAACAACGCCTCGTCACCGCGCCGATCCGGGCAGCCCTCAATCACCGAGACAAGGGCTGTGTGTTCCCCGGCTGCGACAACCCACCAGAAACCTGCCACGCCCACCACATCGTGCCGTGGTGGAACGGCGGCACCACCGCCCTGCACAACCTGGCACTGCTGTGCCCCCACCACCACGCCATCATCGAACCCAGCCACAACCCCACCACCGACCGCTGGACCCTAACCCTGCGTGACGACGGCACCAGCGAAATCCGGCCACCCCGCAGAATCGACCCCCAC
Organism: Micropruina sonneratiae; assembly: GCF_025972045.1. GTDB lineage: Bacteria > Actinomycetota > Actinomycetes > Propionibacteriales > Propionibacteriaceae > Micropruina > Micropruina sonneratiae. The sequence continues at coordinate 392,895 of NZ_JAPDHX010000002.1, forward strand.
CAGAAACCCCGCATCCACGCCCGCTTCCTCACCCGACTGCGAACATGACAGCAAGGAGCCCACCCCCGAAATCCCGAGACCAGACCCGAAACGACAACCGCCACCCGCCTCCGGCCGGGAGTCGCGACAGGCTCGCCCAGCGACATCCGCACTTTGGCCTCCGGCCGGGGCGTCGCGACAGGCTCGACCGGCGGAGGTCTCGACAAGCGCCACCAACGGGAGGCCGGCGCGCCAACGGGAGCCGGGTGGACGCTCGACAACGTCATGTCGGACTGGCTCGACCGCCTGGGCGTGCCGGTACTGGGCGGACTGCCGTTGGGTCATGGCCGAAACCCCGCAACACTCCCCCTCGGGACTATGACCACCATCGACCCCTCCGCAGGGACAATGTCGCGTTGCGACAGGTGTGCACTGAGGCCGAGAATCCGCCATCCCTACGGATCCGCCATCCCGATGACGAACCCTCAGAACACGTTCCGGGGACGGAACTGGACACTGATCCGCGGGCCGACCGGCTTGGCGGTCTTGAGGATCGCGTGCTCCCAGGTGCGCTGGCAGGAGCCGCCCATCACGATCAGGTCACCGTGACCGAGCGGGTACGAACCGTGCAGCCGTCCACCCGCGGGCCGCAGCGACAGGTGCCGCGGCGCACCGAACGAGACGATCGCGACCATGGTGTCCTCGCGGCGGCTGCGGCCGACACGGTCGCCGTGCCAGGCCACCGAGTCGCGGCCGTCGCGGTAGTAGCAGCAGCCGGCGGTGACGAACTCTTCGCCCAGTTCGTCGGCGTAGTGCCGGTTCAGCTCTGCCCTCGCCTGGGTGAGCACCGGGTCGGGCAACTGCTCGCCCTCGGCGTACATGCACAGCAGCCGCGGGACGTCGACGGTGCGGTCGTACATCTCGCGACGCTCGGCGCGCCACGGGATGCCCTCGACAAGCCGTGGGAAGACCTCGTCGGCGCCCGCCACCCAGCCGGGCACCAGGTCCACCCACGCTCCCCTGCTCAACGAAACCCGCTCGACTCGGCCGACCAACGGCGGCACCTCCACCGCGACGTCGGAGAACAGGCCCGCCTGAAAGCCGATGGTCATGTGGCGATCGTACTGCTAATCGTTCGTTTGTTCGAGTGCTGCCCGAGCTTGCGGTTGACATATTAGTAACCATACAGTTACCTATCACCCATGGACGTCTTCGCGGCACTCGCCGATCCCACGCGACGGGTCCTGTTGCGCAGGCTCGCCGGCGGACCGCGGCGGGTGGTCGACCTGGCCGCCGAGGTACCGATCTCGCGTCCGGGGGTCAGCAAGCACCTACGTCTGCTCGGCGAAGCGGGCCTGGTGACCCCGCTCCCGAGCGGACGCGAAACGCACTACTGCCTGAACCCCGAAGCGCTGGCCCCGGTGGAGGCGTTCGTGGCAGCCCTGCGACCACACCCACCGGTCGCCGAACGGGCCCTGGACGCCCTCGAGCTCGAGGTACGCCGCACCGTCCGGGAGCGCTCGTCCGAGCGTTCCGACACCCACCACAGCACTGAGGAGACAGCATGACCATCGGATTCCCCGAACGCCGCGATGACGGCACCTACCTGGTCTTCGAGCGCAGTTACCGGGCCCCGATCCGTGACGTGTGGGACTGCTGCACCGATCAGGTCCGGCTGAACCGCTGGTTTGGCACCTGGACCGGCGACCCCACGGCGGGACGCATCACCCTGCACTGGACTCACGAGGACGACGCGCCCGACGAGGACTACGTGCTCGAGCGCTGCGACCCACCCCGGCAGCTACGGCTGCGCAACGACAACCCGGACCCGACGCAGCTGTGGACCCTCCAACTCGATCTGACCGAGGACCTCGGCCTCACCACCCTGCGGTTCGCCCAACTCGTCGAGCCGCAGGTGAACGTCGCCGACGTCGGGCCGGGCTGGCAGTACTGGCTCGACAGGTTGGACGCCGCAGTCGCCGACCGTGACCCGGACACCGTCACCTGGGGCGAGCAGTACACCGGCCTGGGCGAGCAGTACGCGCGCACGTTCGCGGCCGGGCCTGCCTAGCCGCCAGACGCGCCGCGCCGCCGGTGCCCGGCACGCCGATCTTTCTGTGCATGACGGAACGGACGCCGCTGTAGACCCTGCAGGGACAGCTGGTGGTCGCCCACACCATCGAGCTCGACAACCTGTTCGAGAAACGGATGCCGCACACGACGACTCTGCAGCAGAAGGCCGGACGCCGCGGCGAAGAGCCGTAGCTGGTGTCGTATGCGATGTGGGGCAAAATCCTGCGCCACGTCGAGCCGGCAGGAACGAGTGTTGCCGAACTGCAGACGCGTGCCGCCCACCATCCGATGGTGTTGCACCGCGGCGGGTACCCCGACGGCACTTGATGGGTGCCGTTGTGCCGGCTGAGGCAGGGCGCGGTGGGTGTTCGGCGGTGGCTTGAGATCCCGGCGTTCGCCGGGATGACGGGGCGTTTCGTCGTCCGCAACCTCAGTGCAGCTCAGAGATCCGGCGTTCGCCGGAATGACGGTGTTCGTCCTCCCAGACCCGATCGGTGCGCCGCGGCAACTCAGGCACGCCGAACCGTCGGACGCAGGTCGTCCGCGGGTGGCGTCCAGGAGTCCGGGTCGGCGGGCCCTTGGTCGCCGGAGCGGATGTCCTTCACCTCGCCGGAGGAGAACCACACGTACGGGATGCCGCGGCGGTCGGCGTAGCGGATCTGCTTGCCGAACCGGTCCGCCTTGGGGGCCACCTCGGTCGGGATGCCGCGGGCGCGCAGCCGTGCTGCCGTCGCCTCGGCCTCGGCGCGGGTCTCCTCGGCGTCCACGGCGACCAGCACGCAGGTCGGCACCGACCGGGTCGCGGCCAGCGTGCCCCTGGCCAGCAGCGGCACCAGAACGCGCGACACGCCGATCGACAGCCCGACCCCGGGGTAGCTGGTGCGGCCGTCGGAGGCCAGCGAGTCGTAGCGCCCGCCGGAACAGATCGAGCCGAGGTGCTCCAACCCCTGCATCTCGGTCTCGTAGACGGTGCCGGTGTAGTAGTCGAGGCCGCGGGCGATCTTCAGGTCGGCCACGATTCGACCCGGCGCGGCTGCGGCGCCGGCGCGCACCACGGCCGCCAACTGTTCCAGGCCGTCGTCCAGCAACTCGTTGCGGACGCCGAGCGCCTGCACCCGGTCGACGAACGAGTCGTCCGGGGCCGAGATGGTGGCCAGCCGCAGGCACTGCGCCGCCACCTCGGCGCTGAGCCCGAGCTCGTCGGTGAGCAGCTGCTGCACGGCCGCCGGGCCGATCTTGTCGAGCTTGTCGACCCGCTGCAGGACGGCGAGGTGGTCGTCGATGCCGAGCCCCCGGTAGAAGCCCTCGGCCAGCCGCCGGTTGTTCACCCGCATCAGCACCGGCGGCACCCCGAACTCGGTGTGCAGCCGCTCCAGCGCCTCGAGGATCACCCGGGCCACCTCGACGTCGTGGTGGGCGGCCAGCACGTCCTGGCCGACGATGTCGATGTCGGCCTGCAGGAACTCGCGGTAGCGCCCCTCTTGCGGACGTTCCCCCCGCCACACTTTCTGGATCTGGTACCGCCGGAACGGGAAGGTCAGGTGCCCGGAGTTCTCCAGCACGTAGCGCGCGAACGGCACGGTCAGGTCGAAGTGCAGCCCCAGTTCGTCGCGGTCCCCGCCCCCGCCGTGCCGCTCGGCCTGCAGCCGGCGCACCACGTAGATCTCCTTGTCGATCTCACCCTTGCGGGCCAGGTGCTCCATCGGCTCCAGCGCCCGGGTCTCGATCGAGCCGAAGCCGTGCAGTTCGAACGTCGTGGCGAGGGACGCCAGCACGCGCTGTTCGACGATGCGCTCGGACGGCAGGAACTCGGGAAAGCCGCTCAACGGCTTGGGACGACTCATCGGGTCGTGGCACCACCTAGATAATTCGGTTGCAGGTACGGGTTGGTGGCCCGCTCCCGGTCCATCCGGGTCTGCGGACCGTGCCCGGGCAGGATCGCGGCCGTGTCGCTCAGCTCGAGCACCGGCCCGCGCAGCGTGTCCAGCATGACGGTGTGGTCGCCTCCGGGCAGGTCGGTCCGGCCGATGGACCCGGCGAACAGCACGTCGCCGGAGAACACCACCGTGTCCAGGTCGCCGCGCGGGTCGCCGACCAGCCGGGTGCTCAACATCACGCAACCGGGCCGGTGGCCGGGCGCGTGGATCACCTCGAAGGTGAGCCCCGCCACCTCCACCCCGGTCTCGAACAGCCTCAGGTCCGCCGGCTCGCTGAGCGTCTCGTCGCCGAGAACCTGGCCGAGCAGCCCGCGGCCCGCCGGGCCGAGCCCGGCGGCGGGGTCGGTGAGCAGTTCCCGGTCGGCCTGATGGATCCACGCCGGGACGCCCCAGGCGTCCGCCACCGCCGTCGCGGAGGCGACGTGATCGATGTGGCCGTGGGTCAGCAGCACGCCGACCGGGGTCAGACCGTGCTGCTCGACGGTGATCCGAACCGGGTCGAAGGCGTCCACGCCGGGGTCGACGACGACGCACTCGCGGCCGGCATCGACGGCTGCCAGATAGCAGTTCGCCTGCCACGGGCCGGCGGGAAAGGAGGCCAGGAACACGACCGCCAGCCTATCGGCCGGCCGAGTGGTCAACGTCCCCAAACGTTCGGGCATGCGGCAAGATGGACCCCATGACTTCATCCAGCCCGGCCGACTTCGGCCGCGTCGACCCCGACGGGACGGTCTACGTCCGCACCGCCGAGGGCGAACGCAGCGTCGGCCAGATACCGGACGTGTCCGCTGAGGAAGCACTCGCCTTCTACACCAGGCGGTTCGAGTCACTCGAGCTCGAGGTCAGTCTGCTGGAGCGCCGGATCGCCTCCGGCGCGCTGTCCCCCGACGAGGCCCGCGGCAGCATCAACACGGTGAAGGGCAACGTGGCCGGCGCGAACGCGGTCGGCGACCTCGATTCGCTGGCCACTCGGCTCGAGGCTCTGGCGCCCGTCCTGGCCCAGGCTTCCGAAGCCCGCAAGGCCGAGCGCGCCAAGCAGGCCGAGGAGACGAAGGCGACCAAGGAGCGGATGGTCGCCGAGGCCGAGCAACTCGCCGAGAGCAACGATTGGCGGGGCGGCGTGAACCGCTTCCGCTCCCTGCTCGACGAGTGGAAGGCGCTGCCCCGCATCGACCGCGCCACCGACGACTCGCTGTGGCACCGGTTCTCCACCGCCCGCACCACCTACACGCGGCGCCGCAAGGCGCAGTTCGCCGAGCAGGCCGAGAGGCGCGAGGGTGCGAAGCGGATCAAGGAGCAGATCATTGCCGAGGCCAGGACGCTGGCCGACAGCACCGAGTGGGGACCCACCTCGGGCGCCTTCCGCGACCTGATGGCGCGGTGGAAGGCCGCCGGAGCCGCCCCGCGCGAGGTCGACGACGCCCTGTGGGCGGAGTTCCGCGGCCTGCAGGATCAGTTCTTCAACGCCCGCCAGGCGACCCTTTCCGAGCAGGACGCGGAGTTCAAGGCCAACCTCGAGGCCAAGGAGGAGTTGCTCGGCAAGGCCGAGGCCGAAATCGTCCCGGTCGGCGACGTGGCCGAGGCCCGGGCCGCCTTCCGCACCTTCCTCGAGGGTTACAACGCGCTGGGCAAGGTGCCGCGCGAGTCGATCCGGGGACTGGACAACCGCGTCCGGGCACTCGAGTCGGCCATCCGCGAGGCCGAGGACGCCGAGTGGAAGCGCACCGATCCCGAGGCGCGTTCGCGCGCCGAGGAGACGGTGGCGATGCTCAGCACCGAGATCGACAAGCTGAACGAGAAGATCACCAAGGCCGAGGCCCGCGGCGACCGCAAGGCCGCCGACAAGGCCCGGGACTCGATCAACACCTACCAGACCTGGCTCGACCAGACCCGGGAGACGCTGGCCGACTTCTCGCGCTGAGCAGAGCTCCGACAGCCCCGCCGGCGCCGGGTTCGCGCGGTCGCGGGGCTCAGCCCATGGCGGCCAGCACCGCGTCGTGGACGTCGGTGTTGCGGATGAAACCCGCCAGCCGTTCCGCTCCCGGCCCGGACGCCGTGATCGGTGTCGCGGCGCCGGTGTGACCGTCGGTGGTCCAGTCGACGCTCACCTTCAGCGTGGAGCCGTCGATGGTGACCGTGTCCTCGGCCTGTTCCCCCTTGCCGCTCTCGTCGCCGGAGTCGATGTTCTCGATGGCCAGTCCACCCGTGTCGTGGTCGCCCATCACGACGACCAGCGTCCCCGGCGTCCGGGCGGCGAAGTCGAGCGCCAGGGTGACCGTCCGCTCCAGCGCGGCGCCGGCGCGGATCATCAGCTTGGTGTTGCCGTGGTGGGCCATCTCGTCGGTGGCCTCCTCCTCGATGAACAGGAAGAACCCGTCGGGATCCTGCGCCAGCACGTCCAGCGCCCGACCGGTCATCGTGCGCAGGCTGACCGCCGGCTGGTACAGGTCGCCGTCACCTTCACCGGCGTGCTCGAACATCTCCTCGTTGGCGAACAACCCCAGCACCTTGCCGCCGGTGATGTCGGCCAGTTCGTCGGCGTTGCGCACGTAGTGGTAGCCGAGTTCCTTGGCCCGTGTGACCAGGTTGCCCTTGGTTCCCCGGCTCTTCTCCGAGCGGTCCTTGGCCGGCTTGTCGGGCCACGCCCCGGGGTTGCCGGCGGGATACCACCAGTCCTCGCCGCCGCCCAGCACGACGTCCACCGTGGAGTGTTCGAGGATCTGCCGGGCGATCTCGCTGTGCTGACCGCGGTCCTTGACGTGGGCACTGAACGCCGCCGGTGAGGCGTCGGTCACCTGCGCGGTGGTGACCAGTCCGGTCGAGCGTCCCGACGTCCGGGCCCGCTCCAGCAGGGTGCGCAGCGGCTTGCCGGCGGGGTCGACGGCGACCGCACCGTTGACGGTGCGCAGCCCGGTCGAGTAGGCCGTCGCCGCCGCGGCCGAATCGGTGACGCCCTGCTTGGCGTCGGCGGGGTCGGTGTGCACCAGGCCGGTGACCTCCATCCGGTTCATGCGCAGTTCGCCGTCGCGGCCCTTCAAAGCGAGCCGCAGCAACTCCCGGTGGGCGACCCCCAGTCCGTCGCCCTGGATCAGGATGACGTTGCGGGCCCGGGTCTCGGCGGCGGACGCCGGGGCGGGTCCGGCGTCGGCGGCGACCGGCTGCGCCGGCGTCCGTTCGGCCGGGGTGGCGGGCGCGCAGCCGGCCAGGGCCGCGACGACGGCGACGCTGCCGACCGTCAGGGCCCGGACGCGGGCGTGCTGGGCGAGGGAGCGGAACATGGCGTACCTCCTGGCCGTCGGCGTCCCGGTTCCGATGGAGTCTAGGAGACGAACCCGGACGCCGGCACGCCTGCGCGGATGGTCAGGACTTGACCCGGGTGGCCTCGTACACCCCGGGGATGCGCTTGAGCGCGTTGGTCAGCGACGCCAGGTGGGTCGGGTCGGGGGTCTCGAACTGCAACCGCATGGTGAACACCCGGTCCTTGCTGGTGTTGGCCGACATGGAAATGATGTTCGAGTGGTGCTCGGTCATCACCCGGCTGACGTCGGACAGCAGCCCGGAGCGGTCCAGGCCCTCGACGTGCACGGCGACCAGGAAGCTCGAATCGGCCGACGGCGTGGCCCAGCTCACCTCGACCAGCCGGTCGGGCTTGGCGCGCAGGTTGTCGGCGTTGGTGCAGTCCGAGCGGTGCACCGAGACGCCCTCCTCGCGGGTGATGAAGCCGATGATGTCGTCCCCCGGCACCGGCATGCAGCACTTGGCGAGCTTCACCCACATGTCGTTGTGGCCCTCGACCACCACGCCGATGTCGTTGGTCCGGCGGGACGGACGCCGGCGCTTGCTGGCGCTGGTGCCGATGATCGCCGAATGGTCCTCGACGCTGGCCTCCGCGGCCTCCTCGGCGCCACCCTCGGCGGCGATCAGCCGCTCGACGACATTCTGCGCACTGACGGTGCCCTCGCCGATCGCGGCGTACAGCGCGTTGGTGTCGGCGACCCGGAAATGCCGGGCGAGGGCGGCCAGATGCTCGGCGGACAGCAACCGGTGCACGGGAAGGCCGGTGCGGCGCAACTGCTTGGCCAGCGCCTCCTTGCCCTGCTCGATCGACTCCTCACGCCTCTCGCGCATGAAGTACTGACGGATCTTGGTGCGCGCCCGGGGGCTGGCGACGAAGTTCACCCAGTCGCGACTCGGGCCGGCGTTGGGCGACTTCGAGGTGAGTACCTCCACCTGGTCGCCGTTGTTGAGCTGGTACTCCAGCGGCACCAGCCGCTGGTTGACCCGGGCGCCGATGGTGCGGTGACCGACCTCGGTGTGCACGGCGTAGGCGAAGTCGACCGGAGTGGAGCCGGCAGGGAGCGAGATCACGTCGCCCTTGGGCGTGAACACGAACACCTCGGTGGTGTTGATCTCGAACCGCAGGGTGTCGAGGAACTCCCCCGGGTCCTCCGTCTCGCGCTGCCATTCGGTGATCTGCCGCACCCAGGCCAGGTCGTTGGCGGGGGTGACCTTGCCGCCCTCCTTGTACTTCCAGTGCGCAGCGACGCCGTACTCGGCGTGCCGGTGCATCTCCTGGGTGCGGATCTGGAACTCAACGGGTTTGCTGTCGGGCCCGAGCACGGTGGTGTGCAGCGACTGGTACAGGTTGAACTTCGGCATCGCGATGTAGTCCTTGAACCTGCCGGGCAGCGGGTTCCACCGGGCGTGCAGGACGCCGAGCGCCGCGTAGCAGTCGCGTTGGGTCTCGACCAGGATGCGCAGGCCCACCAGGTCGTAGATCTCGAAGAAGTCGCGGCCCCGGACGACCATCTTCTGGTAGATCGAGTAGTAGTGCTTGGGGCGTCCGTACACGGTCGCCTTGATCTTGGCCTCGTTGAGGTCGTCGCGCACCTGGTCGATGACCTGGCGCAGGTAGTTCTCGCGCAGCGGGGCCCGGGCGGCGACCATCCGGACGATCTCGTCGTAGATCTTCGGGTGCAGGGTGGCGAACGCGAGGTCCTCCAGTTCCCACTTGATCGCGTTCATGCCCAGTCGGTGGGCCAGCGGGGCGAAAATCTCCAGGGTTTCGTTGGCGATCACGACCTGCTTGTCCTGGCGCAGGAAGCCCAGGGTGCGCATGTTGTGCAGGCGGTCGGCCAGTTTGATCACCAGCACCCGGATGTCGCGGCTCATCGCCAGCACCATCTTGCGCAACGTCTCGGCCTTGGCCGACTCGCCGTAGGTGACCTTGTCGAGCTTGGTCACCCCGTCGACCATGGTGGCGACCTCGGAGCCGAAGTCGGCGGTCAGCTGCGCCATCGTGTACGAGGTGTCCTCGACGGTGTCGTGCAGCAGCGCCGCGCACAGCGTGGTCTCGGTCATGCCCAGCTCGGCCAGGATCGTGGCCACGGCGAGCGGGTGCGTGATGTAGGGGTCGCCGCTCTTGCGGGACTGTCCGGCGTGGTAGTGCTCGGCTGTGCGGTAGGCGCGCTCGATGACCGCGATGTCTGCCTTGGGGTGGGTGGCCCGCAGCGTCTTGACCAGCGGGTCGAGGACGGCCGCCTGGCTGTTTTTCGGTGCGCCGAGCCGGGCCAGCGCGTGCCGCATGCGCATCCGCGGCTGGTCAGGGGCGTTGCCCGGATGGGTCAGGGCGCGGGGCTCTCCCGGCAGGCCGTTTCCGGCCCCGTACGGACCATGGACGCTGTCGCTCACCCGGTTCCCCTTCGGCAGGTCTGCATCATACTGCGGAGGCCAGGGCCGACCGGCGTCCGTGGACCGGAAGAACCGTCCCCACGGTCCAGGTCACTCAGACGGTGACGACCGCCGAGTACTGATCGATGCCGAGCTCGGCGAGCTTCTCCCGGCCGGGCAGGAAACCCAACTCCATCAGGACGGCGACGTGGACCAGTTCGGCGCCCAGGCGGCTGACCAAGGCGGCGGTGGCGCCGACGGTGCCGCCGGTGGCGAGCACGTCGTCGACGACCAGCACCCGCGCACCGGGCAGGATCGCGTCGGTCTTCACCGTCAACGTCTCGTGGCCGTACTCGAGCGCGAATTGCTCCGAGTACAGGTCACCGGGCAGCTTGCCGGGCTTGCGGACAGGCACGAACCCGGCCCCCAGCTCGAGGGCGACCGGCGCGGCCAGAATGAACCCCCGCGCCTCCATGCCGACCACCACGTCGATGCTCTCCGGCGCCAGCTCGACCAGGGCCGAGATGGCCGCCCGCAACCCCTTGGGCGACGCCAGCAGCGGCGTGATGTCCTTGAACACCACACCCGGCTTGGGGAAGTCGGGAATGTCTTCGATCAGGTCGAGGATCAACCGGCGGTCGGCGTCGCTCACGTCACTTCCTCCGTTTGGCTCGCGTGTTCCGCTGCGGCTGGACGCGGTGCTGCCGGGCCAACTCGTTGGCGCTCACCAGCCCCAGCCGTTCGGGCTCGACGCCCTCGTCCACCTCGGCCAGCGGCCCGCTGCCGTCGGTCACCAGGACCCGCTTGGACCGCTCGGTGGCGACGTCCTTCTCGCTGTGCCGCTTGGCCCGCCGCTCCAGCCGCTCGCGATGCTCGCGCATCTCGGGCTCGGCCTCCTTGAGCTGCGCCAGCAGCGGCGCGGCGATGAAGATCGACGAGTAGGCGCCGGCGATCATGCCGACGAGCAACGCCAGGCCCAGGTCCTTCAGCGGACCGGTGCCGACGATGAAGGCGCCGGTGAAGGTGAGTGCCGCGACGGGCAGGACGCCGATGATCGTCGTGTTGATCGACCGGATCAGCACCTGGTTGACCGCGGCGTTCGCAGCATCGGTGTAGGTCTGCCGGCTGTTCTTCAGGTCGGCGACGTTCTCGCGCACCTTGTCGAACACGACCACCGTGTCGTACAGCGAGTACCCGAGGATCGTCAGGACGCCGATCAGGGTGGCCGGGGTGACGGTGAAGCCGACCAGGGCGTAGACGCCGACGGTGATGACCAGGTCGTGCAGCAGCGCGACGATGGCCGCGATCGCCATCTTGTAGTTGCGGAAGTACGCCCAGATCAGCAGCGACACCAGCACCAGGAACACGACCAGGGCGATGATCGCCTGCTGGGTGATCATCGACCCCCAGGAGGCGCCGATCAGGCTGTAGCCGACCTGGTCGACCTCGATGCCGCCGACCGCCGTCGCGATCGCCTGCTTGACCTGGGTGACCTCGTCGACGCTCAGCGAACGGGTCTGTACCCGCACCTGGTCCTCGCCGACGGTGGTGACGCTCACGTCGTCGTTGTCGGGCAGGTTCAGCGCCTGCACCGCCGAGCGCACCTGGTCGGTGGTGTCCGCGGTGACGCTCACCGGTGCGGTGAAATCGGCACCGCCCTTGAACTCGATGCCCAGGTTCAGGCCGAGCACGATCATGGCCAGGGCCGAGATCGCCAGCAGCGCGGCGGACACGATGTACCAGCGCTTGCGGTTGCCGACGAAGTCGTAGCTGACCTCGCCGGTGTACAGCTTGTGGGCGAAGCTCGCCTTCTTGGCCGGCGTCGCCGGCTTCTCGACCGGGGTCTCCGGGGTTTCGGTGGCGGTGCTCATCAGTTCTCCTCCGCCTGCTTCGTCGAGGGCGCCTCGGCACCGGACGCCGTCTCGTCGCTCGCGACCTCGGCGTCGGCCACCTCGGTCTCGACCTCGGCGACCTGCACCGCCGGGCCCGCGCCGGACGCCTTCGCCCCGGCCTTGCCGGAAGCAACCTTGTTGCCGGCGGCGGCGGCCGCCGTCACCCTGGGACGCCGACGGTGGAGCGGCGGCTGGTGCTTGGCACCGAGATGCTCGGCTTCGAAGCCGGAGAACCTGCGGCCCTCGCCGAAGTACTTCGTCCGGCCGAGCAGCGACACCAGCGGCTTGGTGAACCAGAACACGCAGGCGATGTCGATCAGTGTGGTCAGGCCGAGCGTGAAGGCGAAGCCCTTGACGGCTCCGATGGCGAGGATGAACAGCACCACGGCCGACAGCAGCGACACGCCGTCGGCGACCAGGATGGTCTGCCGCGAGCGCACCCAGCCGACCTCGATCGCGGTGCGCAGGGTGCGTCCGTCGCGCACCTCGTCGCGTATTCGCTCGAAGTAGATGATGAACGAGTCAGCCGTGACGCCGATGGCCACGATCAGGCCGGCCACACCGGGCAGGTTGAGCGCGAACCCCATCGCCTGGCCGAGCAGCACCACCATGGCGTAGGTGATGCCGAAGGCGACCACCAGGCTGCTGACCACGACGATCGACAGCGCCCGGTAGTACACGATGCTGTAGGCGACCACCAGGATCAGGCCGATGATGCCCGCGATGATGCCCGCCTCGAGCTGCTCGCCGCCCAGCTTGGCCGAGACGTTGTCGACGCTGGAGACGTCGAACGCCAGCGGCAGCGCGCCGTACTTGAGCACGTTGGCGAGCTGTGTGGCCGACTGCTGGTTGAACGAGCCGGAGATCTGCGCCCGGCCGCCGGCGATCGACTCGCTGACGTAGGGAGCGCTGATCACGGTGCCGTCCAGCACGATGGCGAACTGGTTCTGCGGGCTGGTCTTGGTCGAGATCGCCTTGGTCACGGTCTCGAAGGTGGCCGCGGCGGTGCTGTTGAACTCGAGGCTGACGACCCAGCTGACCTGGTTCGTCGGGATGCCCGCCGACGCGGTGACCAGATCCTTGCCGGAGATGACCGCCGGCGACAGCAGGAACTTGGTCGTGCCGGCCTCGTCGCAGGTGATCAGCGGTTGGTCGGAAACGTCGGGGAAGTCGTCGCCGCACTGGAAGTTGGTGTAGTCGCTCTGGTCCCGCTCCGACGGCGTCCAATCGAGCACTTCCTGGGTGGTCGGCTGGACGGCGGCGGGGGTGCTGGGCCGCGGGCTCGGCACCGGCGTGGGCAGGTTCGGCAGCGGACGCTGGTTGACCGTCGGCGAGGCCGAAGGTTCGGTCGTCGCCACAGTGGTGGGTTCGGTGGACGCCTCGGTGGTCGGCTCCGTGGACGCCTCGGTCGTGGGCTGTGCCGACGGGTCCGTCGTGGTGCCGCCGCTCACCGACTCCTGCGCGTAGACGAGCCGGAAGTACAGCTGTGCGGTCTGGCCGACCATGCGGACCAACTCGTCCTGCTGAACGTTGGGCACGCTGACCACGATCTGCCGGTCGCCCGAGGTGGTCACCTCGGTCTCGCCGACGCCGATCGAATCGACGCGCTGCTGGATGATCGTCCGGGCCAGCTCCAGGCTTTCGGCGCTGACTGCTCCCTCGCCGGTGGTGTTGCTGGCCGTCAGGGTGATGGTGGTGCCGCCGCGCAGGTCGAGGCCGAGCTTCGGCGTCCAGGTGTTGCCCAGCGCCATCAAACCGACCAGGGCCGCACAGAACAGCCCGAAGACGATCAGGGTGCGCAGCGGATGGCTGTGATGCCTACTTGTGGTTGCCACGTCGTGCTAGCCCCCGAGGATCACTTCTGGGTGTTGCTGGACGGATTGCTCGGGTCGTCGTCGGAGCTGGTGGACGGCTTCGGCTCGGCGAAGTCCGAGGGTTCGATGGTGTCGAACGGCGACGCGGCGAACTCGTCGTCGGCCACCTGGTCAGGGTCCACATCGTCGCTGACCACATCATCGTCGTCGGCGTACTCGAACTCGTCGTCCTCGGGGGTGAGCGTCTTCACGATCGCCTGCTTCACCACGGTCATCTCGATGCCGGGCGCGATCTCGATGATCGCCTGCCGCTCGCCCAGGTGCCGGACGGTACCGAACACGCCGGAGGACAGCATCACGCGGGCGCCGGGGGCAAGGGAGTTGGTCATCTCCGTCTGCTGCTTGGCGCGCTTCTGCTGCGGCCTGATCAGCAGGAAGTAGAAGGCGGCGCCCATCAGCACAAGCATCAGGACGGTGCTACCCATGTCACCCATGTGGATTACTTTCGTGTAGACAACACAACGGTGGCCCGGCCACCGACGCACAACTGTAGCCGAGGCGACTGTAAAGCCCGATTCCGACGCTCGCTGTAGTCAGCCGTCACCGAACAGATCCGGTTCGGACGCCTGCGGCGCCACCAGCCCCAGATGCGCCCAGCCGCGCGGGGTCGCAACCCGCCCCCGCGGCGTCCGCATCAGGAAGCCCTGGCGGACGAGGAACGGTTCGGCAACCTCCTCGACGGTCTCGGCCTCTTCGCCGACGGCCATCGCCAGCGTCGACAGACCGACCGGGCCACCGCCGAAGCGCTCGCACAGGGCCGACAGGACACCCCGGTCGAGCCGGTCCAAACCAAGTTCGTCGACCTCGTACAGTTCCAGGGCCGCGATCGCGGTGCGTGGATCGAGGCGTCCATCGGCCCGCACCTGCGCATAGTCGCGGACCCGCCGCAGCAGCCGGTTCGCGATCCGCGGGGTGCCGCGCGACCGCGAGGCGATCACTTCGTCGGTCCCCCCTTCCAGCCTGATGCCCAGCAACGACGCCGAGCGGCGCACGATCGAACGCAACGCCTCGGTGTCGTAGAAGTCGAGTTGGGCGGTGAACCCGAAGCGGTCCCGCAACGGACCGGGCAGCAGGCCGGCCCGGGTGGTGGCGCCGACCAGGGTGAACGGCGGTATCTCGAGCGGGATGGCGGTCGCCCCGGGACCCTTGCCGACCACCACGTCGACCCGGAAGTCCTCCATCGCCAGGTACAGCATCTCTTCGGCCGGACGCGACATGCGATGGATCTCGTCGAGGAAGAACACCTCACCCTCGGTCAGCCCCGAAAGGATGGCGGCCAGGTCGCCGGCGTGCTGGATGGCCGGCCCCGACGAGATCCGGATCGGCGAACCGAGCTCGGCCGCGATGATCATCGCCAGGGTCGTCTTGCCCAGTCCCGGCGGGCCGGACAGCAACACGTGGTCGGGCACCGAGCCGCGGTGTCGGGCGGCGTCCAGCACCAGTGAGAGCTGGTCGCTGACCCGCGGCTGACCGGCGAACTCGCCCAGGGTCGAGGGCCGCAGCGCCGACTCGGCCAGCAGCTCGCCGTCCTGGGCGTGCGGATCCATCACTTCGGCGCCGTCGTGCCGGTCAGCCATCGCGTCCCGTTCGCTCACTTGGCCAGGCTACGGAGCGCGGCGCGCATCAGCACGGCGACGGGCGTGGCGGGGTCGGACTCGACGAGATGGGCGACGCCGTCGCACGCCCGGTCCGCGTCGCGCGCCGACCAGCCGAGGCCCTCCAGCCCGCCCTTGACCTGGTCGCGCCACTGCTGCCCGGACGCCGTGGCCGGCGCGGCTGCCGAGGTGGCGGCGAGGGTGTTGATCTTGTCCTTCAACTCGATGACCAGCCGCTGGGCGCCCTTCACCCCGATGCCGGGCACCTTGGTCAGGGCCGGAATGTTCTCGGCTGCGACGGCGGCGCGCAGGGCGTCCGGGCTGAGCACAGAGACGACCGCCTGGGCGATCTTCGGACCGATCCCGGAGGCTGACTGGACCAGTTCGAAGCAGTCCCGCTCGTCGGCGTCCGCGAAGCCGTACAGGGTCAGCGAGTCCTCGCGCACCACCAGCGAGGTGGCCAGGGTGGTGGGCTGACCGATCCGAACCGCGGAGGCCGTGGCCGGGGTGCACAGGGCGCGGACGCCGAACCCGTTCAGGTCGACCACCACCCAGGTGGTGCCGGCGGCCACGACGGTGCCGGTGAGCTGGGCGATCATGCTCTCCTCCTGCGGTCGGGGCGGGTGTGGGTGGTGGCGCGCCGTTGCAGGTCGACCGCGGCGGCCAGCCTGGCCTGACCGGCGCCCCGCCACAGTTGGCAGACGGCGAGCGCCACGGCGTCCGCGGCGTCGGCGGGCCTGGGCGCCTCGGCGAGTTTCAGCACCCGGGTGACCATCGCGGCGATCTGGGCCTTGTCGGCGCGACCCGAGCCGGTGATCGCGGCCTTGACCTCGCTGGGCGTGTGCTGGTGCACGGGCAGCCGGTGCCGCGCGGCCAGCAACAGCGCGACGCCGGCGGCCTGGGCGGTGCCGATCACCGTCATCGTGTTGTGCTGGCTGAACACCCGCTCGACCGCGATGACGTCGGGGCGGTGCCGGCCGATCCACTCATCCAGGCCGGTCTCGATGGCGAGCAGCCGGCTGGACAGTTCGGCGTCCGCGGGGGTGCGGATCACGCCCGCCTCGACCAGCGTCGGCGTCCGGCCGGGGACGCCGTCAACGACCCCCACCCCACAGCGGGTCAGGCCCGGGTCGACCCCCAGCACACGCATGTGGTTAGAACTCCCATCGGCCGAACAGATGTTCGGATACTAACCGACGGCGCGGCTCCGGCGCGGGAACGACCCGCGCGGCGGGGGGGTCACTCGAGCTCGGCGAGCACCTCATCGGGGACGTCCTCGTTGGAGTACACCGTCTGCACGTCGTCGACGTCCTCGATCGCGTCGAGCAGCCGGAACAACTTCTCGGCGGCATCCTTGGCGTCGATCGCCTGGGTGTACTGCGGCACGAACTGCACCTCGGCCGAGTCGTAGTCGAGGCCGGCCTCCTGCACGGCCTTGCGGACGTCGACGACCACACTCGGGTCGGAGATCACCTTGAGCGTCTCGCCCTCGTCGGAGACGTCCTCGGGATCGGCGTCCAGGGTGGCCTCGAGCAGGTCGTCCTCGCCGACCTCCCGGCCGTTCTGTGCCTTGCTGACCTCGACGACGCCCTTGCGGTCGAAGATCCGCGACACCGACCCGACGTCGGCCATGGTGCCGCCGTTGCGGGTGACCGCCACCTTCACGTCGGACGCCGACCGGTTGCGGTTGTCGGTCAGGCACTCGATCAGGATCGCCACGCCGCCGGGGCCGTAGGCCTCGTACATGATCTCGGTGTAGTCGACCGCCTCGCCGCCGACACCGGAGCCGCGCTTGACCGCGCGGTCGATGTTGTCGTTGGGGACGGAGTTCTTCTTGGCCTTCTGGATGGCGTCGTACAGGGTGGGGTTTCCGCCGGGGTCACCGCCGCCGACCCGCGCCGCCACCTCGATCTTCTTGATCAGGTTGGCGAACAGCTTGCCGCGCTTGGCATCGATCGCGGCCTTCTTGTGCTTGGTGGTGGCCCACTTGGAGTGTCCGCTCATGTACGTCCCATCTGCTGCTCGTCCGTTTTCGCGGCCTCGATTCTATCGGTCGCCGGATGGCTCACGTACCAGACCATCGAGTCGATGCTGGTGTAGCCCAGGGCCTCGTAGGGCCGGGCGCCCTGATCGGAGTCGGTCTCGACGCCGATGCCGGCGATCGCCAGGCCGGCCGCGCAGAACGCCTCGTTGCTGCGGGCGAGCAGCGCGGTGAACAGTCCCCGGTTGCGCCAGGCGGGCTGCGCGCCCAGGTACTCGGTCCAGCCGGCGCGGTCACCGGCCAGGTTCGTCTCGCAGTTCAGCGCCCAGCCGACCGGAGCGTCGCCGTCCAGCGCCACCCACGACCAGTCGTCGCGGATGTCGGCGCTCGCCAGGCCCCAGCGCCAGGCGTCGGCGTCCAGGACGTCGGCCGGGTGGCTCACCGCGGAGTTGTACAGCCTGCGCACCGCCTCACTCCAGCCCGGACCGAACTGTTCGAGGGTGATGCCCGGCACCGACGCCGCGAACGTTCGTTCGCTGAGGCTGCGCTGCAACGCGTGGTACCACTTCTGGGCCCGGAAACCGGAGGCCGGCAGCGTCTCGGCCAGGAACAGGTTGCTGCCCGAGGCCAGCATCACCAGTTCGAGCGGGCCCCGGCCCTCGCCGTGCGCCCGGTACCACTCGACCGACCGGTCCACCTGCCAGCGCAGCAGCGTGTCCTGGACGCCCTCGTCGCGCCAGGCCGGGTGGCACCCGCCGTGCAGGTGCAGCCGGTTCGGCGGCTCCCCCTGTTCGGGCAGGCGCACCCAGGCATAGGCGATCAGGGTGCCGCTGGGCTTGCGCAGCACCACCCCGGTGCGGGTGTCGCGGACGGTCTCGCGGGCCACCGCGGCCTGGAGTGCGTTCAGGTCGTGATGATGGGTGGCGTCGCCGAAGTGTTCCTCGGCGGCCACCAGCCCGGCGATCTCGGACAGGTCCTGCTGGGACAGCCAGTGCCAGGTGCAGCCGTGACTCTTTGCCGGTGTGGGCATCGTCGCCTCCTTCGGCCAATCTAGCCGGGTTGCCCGGACGCCACGGCCAGAGCGTCGGGCAGGGTGAAGTTGCCGACGTACAGGGCGGTGCCGATGATCGCGCCGGTGACGCCCGCAGGGACCAGTTCGCGCAGGGCCGAGAGGTCGTCGAGGCGGGCGATTCCGCCGGAGGCGATGACCTCGGCATCGGTGCGGCCCGCCACGTCGCGCAGCAGGTCGAGGTTGGGTCCGGTCAGCATGCCGTCGGATTTCACGTCGGTGACCACGAACGTGGCGCAGCCGGCGGCCGACAGCCGCTCGACCGCTTCGGCCCAGTCGCCGCCCTCGCGGACCCAGCCGCGAGCGGCCAGCCGGGTGCCCTTGACGTCGATGGCGATGCCGATCCGGTCACCGTGCTCGCCGATCACCTTCTCGCACCAGGCCGGATCCTCCAGCGCGGCGGTGCCGATGTTGACCCGGCGGCAGCCGGTGGCGAGCGCGCGCTCCAAGGACGCGTCGTCCCGGATCCCGCCCGACAGCTCCACGTTGAGGCTCAGCCGGTCGGTGATCGCCGCGATCACCACGGCGTTCGAGCCCCGTCCGAAGGCGGCGTCCAGGTCGACCAGGTGCAGCCACTGCGCGCCGGCGTCCTGCCAGCGCAGCGCAGCCGCGAGCGGGTCGCCGAACACCTTCTCGGAGCCAGCCACCCCCTGGGTGAGCTGGACGGCCTGGCCGTTCTGGACGTCGACGGCGGGCAACAGGGTGAGTGCGGTCACGCTGAAAGACCATAGCCGGGCTGCGGGGTCGGGGCCGATTCGGGTTGGCCGGTAGGACGCCTCAGCCGGCAGCGGGCCCAGCGGAGCAACGGCCACCACCGTGTACCGGTGAAGTGCCGCAGGGGTTTCACAGCGGCTGCATGCTGGCGCGCTGCGGCTCGAGCATCGCCTCGACGGCGTCCGCCAGGTCGCCGACCGGACGCCGCGCGTCGAGTTCGAGGGTGGCCCCGCGGCGCAGTAGCGGCTCCACGGTCTCGTGGTACCCGGCGATCTCGTAGAACCGGCCCTGGTTCTCGGCGGTGCCACTCACCACCAGTTCGGCGTGGGCGTCGAGCAGCGCAGCCATCCGCGGCTCGTCCCACCACCCCTGGCGCACCCCCAGCCGTCGTAGTCGGTGTCGACGCAGCGGTGTCCGCGGCGGCCGAGCTCGGCGAGCAGGGTCGACTTGCCCGCCCCCGACATTCCCGTCACCAGTACCCGTGCCACGGCGTCCAGGCTAGTGGAGGGCCTATTCGTAGGTGGCCCGGACCCAGTCGCGGATGAACTTTCCCGGCGGCCAGGTTGTCGTCGAGGTTGGCGACCGAGGTGAACGACACCCGGGCGGCGGGCAGGTACTCACTCCAGAACGACACCCCGGAGTCCTCGCCGGTGAGCTGCCAAGCGCCGGGTCGCGGCAGCCACAGCCCGAACCCGTAGTCGTCGTCCGGGTCGCGGCCGTCGGGCGGCGTGGTCATCTCGCGCACCAGGGCGTCCGGCACGATGGCACCGGACTCGAGGGCCCGCCAGAACCGGTGGCAGTCGGGCAGGGAGATGTAGGCGCCGCCGTCGGGCGCCCCTTCGATCGGCAGGTGGAAGATGTTGCTGCGCAGGCCCTCGGGGTACAGGTAGCCGATGGCGACGTCGCCGGGCAGCGCGTCGGAGCGCAGGAAGTCGGTGCCCTGCAGCCCGGCCGGGGCGAACACGCGATCGCGGATGAGTTGCTGGAACCGCACCCCCGAGGCGCGCTCGGCCAGCACGCCTAGCAGCACATAGCCGGCATTGCTGTACTCGAAGTCCGTGCCGGGGGCGAACATCATCGGCTGGTCGAGCAGCGGCAGGAAGTCCTCGGCGCAGTTGTAGTCCTGCATGCCGCCCGGGGTCAGGTACTCGTCCTTCTCGGCGTCGTCGTCGAGGTACTCCCCCACCCCCGAGGTGTGGGTCAGCAGTAGGCGCAGCGTGACCGCGTCGTCCACCTGCGGCAGGTCGTCGCCGAGCCAGCGGCGCGCAGGGTCGTCCAGGCTCATCGTCGCGTCGGCCACCAGCGACAGCACCGCCAGCGCCATGAACGTCTTCGAGCCGCTTGCGATCGCGAACCGGGTCTGTGGCGTGTTCGGGACGCCGTGCGCGCGGTCGGCCAGCCCGAACGCGCCCTCGTAGATGACGCCGTCGTCGGTCTCCAGCCGCACCGCGCCGGTGAAGCCGTTCTCGGTGGCGACGGCGACCAGGCCGTCGGAGTCGAAGTCCATCCGGCCAGTCTGGACCGCTCAGCGCAGGGTGCCCACCCAGTTGCGTAGTAGTACCGCCCCGGCCTGCCCAGACTTCTCGGGGTGGAACTGCGTCGATGACAGCACTCCGATCTCGACACCCGCCACGAACCGATCGCCGTCGTGCTCGGCCCAGGTGACAGTCGCGTCGGTGGGCAGGCCCTCGGCCGACCGAACCGCGTAGGAGTGCACGAAGTAGAACCGCTGCTCGCCCACCGACCCGAACAGGGTCGAGGTGTCCGGGGCGTCGACGGTGTTCCAGCCCATGTGCGGCAGCCGCTCGCTGTGCAGCCGTTCGACCACGCCCGACAGGACGCCGACGCCCGCGGCGTCGTGGCCGTGCTCGACACCCAGCTCGAACATCACCTGGTGACCGACGCAGATGCCGAGCACCGGACGCCCGGCGTCCAGTCGGGCCCGGATCAGCTCCGGTCCGCCGACGGCCTCCAGTCCCGCCATGCAGGCGGCGAAGGCGCCGACGCCCGGCACCACCAGGCCGTCGGCAGCCAGCGCGCGTTCGGGGTCGGCGGTCAGGGTGACGTCGGCCCCGGCGGCGGTCAACGCCCTGGTCGCCGAATGCAGGTTGCCCGACCCGTAGTCGAGCACCACCACCCGGGCAGCGCTCACAACGAACCCTTGGTGGACGGGATCGCGTCGGCCACCCGCGGATCGATCGCGACCGCGATCCGCAGGGCCCGCGCGACCGCCTTGAACTGGGCCTCGACGATGTGGTGCGGGTCGCGCCCGGCCAGCAGCCGCAGGTGCAGGCAGATGCCGGCGTTGATCGCGAAGGACTGCATCAAGTGATACGTCATCGAACCGGCGTAGGGAACGCCGGAGCCGCCGATCAGCGCGTACACCTGGCCCTCGGGTTCGCCCTCACACACCACGAACGGTCGGCCCGCGACGTCGACGACGGCATGGGCGAGCGCCTCGTCCAGCGGCACCGTGGCGTCGCCGAAGCGGACGATGCCGCGCTTGTCGCCCAGGGCCTGCTTGAGCGCCTGGCCGAGCACGATCGCGGTGTCCTCGATCGAGTGGTGGCCGTCGATGTGCAGGTCACCGGTGGTGGTCACGTCCAGGTCGATCAGCGAGTGCTTGGCCAGCGCGGTGAGCATATGGTCGTAGAAGCCGACGCCGGTGCTGATCGTGGACGCGCCCGTGCCGTCCAGATTCAGCGACACCCGGACGGTCGATTCGCTGGTCGACCGCTCGATCACCGCGGTGCGTGCCGTCATCGGATCTCCTCCAGTACCTCGGCCAGGGCCGTGTAGAACGTCTCGGTCTCCTCCGGCGTTCCGGCCGAAACCCGTAGCCAGCCGGCCGGGCCGGTCTCGCGAATCAGGACGCCGCGGTCGAGCAGCCGCTGCCACACATCATGCCGGTCGGTGAACGGGCCGAACAGGCAGAAGTTGGCGTCGGAGTCGATCACGTCGACGCCGAGCCGCGGCAGCCGCACCAGCATCTCGTCGCGGGTGCGGCGCAGTTGGTCCACCTGGCCGAGCAGGAAGGCGGCATGCCGCAGGGCCACCTCGGCGACCAGTTGGGTCTGCGCCGACAGGTGGTAGGGCAGCCGGACGATGCGGCAGGCGTCCACGATGGCGGGGGCTGCGGCCAGGTAGCCGACCCGGCCGCCGGCCAGGGCGAACGCCTTGCTCATGGTGCGGCTCACGATCAGGTTGCCGAACCGCGGCAGCAGGGTGAGCGCGGTGTCCTCGGGATGCTTGGAGAACTCCTGGTAGGCCTCGTCGACCACCACGATCGCGTCGGTGCCGGCCAGCACGGCCTCGGTCACGGCGAGCGGCGTCCGGGTACCGGTCGGGTTGTTCGGGGTGGTGATGATGACCACGTCGGCGTCGTGCTCGTCGATCGCGGACAGCACGAGCTCGGCGGTCAACGTGAAGTCTTCGCGTCGCGGGGCGGTGACGTAGCCGGTGTGGGTGTTGCGCGCGTACTCGGGATACATCGAGTAGGTCGGAGTGAACGACAGCACGGTCCTACCGGGCCCACCGAAGGCGCCCAGCACGTGGGTCATCACCTCGTTGGAACCGTTGGCGGCCCAGATGTTGTCGATGGTCAGCCCGTGGCCCAGATACTCGGCCAGCGCGGCGCGCAGCGCGGTCGCCTCACGGTCGGGGTACCGGTTGAACCCGGTCGCGGCCGCGGTCAGGGTGGCCGCCATGTCGGCGGCGATCTCCGCACTCGGCGGGAACGGGTTCTCGTTGACGTTCAGGCACACCGGCACGTCGAGCTGCGGTGCGCCGTAGGGCTCCTCACCGACCAGTTCCGGTCGCAGCGGCAGGTCGGCCAGGGTCGGCCCCGGCCTCACCGCAGGTCCCCCGCCGTCGTCATCCCGGCGGACGACCCCGTCATCCCGGCCGCCGATTTCGTCATCCCGGCCGACGCCGGGATCTCGTCCGCCGCCCCGCCGCCGGCCGCCCCCGCCGTCCGACCCCCGCCACGGCGCACCGTGACCGCGGCCCCGTGCGCGGGCAGGTTCTCGGCCCCGGCGAAGGTCTCCACCACCCCGGCCACCTGCAGCAGGGCGTCGCGGGAGTAGTCGATGACGTGCACGTTCTTCAAAAAGCTGTTCACGTTCAACCCCGAGGAGTGGCAGGCGCAGCCGGCGGTGGGCAGTACGTGGGTGCTGCCCGCGCTGTAGTCGCCCAGCGACACCGGCGACCACGACCCGACGAAAATCGCACCGGCGTTGCGGACGCGGCCCGCCACCGCGTAGGCGTCGCGGGTCTGCACCTCGAGGTGCTCGGCGGCGTAGGCGTTCACCACGGCCAACCCCTGCTCGAGGTCGTCGACCAGCACGATCGCGGACTGCTCACCGCCCAGCGCCGTGCGCACCCGCTCTGCGTGCCGGGTGGCCGCCACCTGCGGCTCGAGTTCGGCCCGGACTGCGTCGGCCAGCCCGGTCGAGTCGGTGACCAGCACCGCCCCGGCGAGCGGATCGTGTTCGGCCTGCGAGATCAGGTCGGCGGCCACGAAGGCCGGCTCGGCGGAATCGTCGGCCAGGATCGCGATCTCGGTCGGACCGGCCTCGGCGTCGATGCCGACGACGCCGCGCAGCAGCCGCTTGGCCGCCACCACGTAGATGTTGCCCGGTCCGGTGACCATCTCGACCCGCTCGCACAGGCCGGGAACGCCGTGGGCGAACATGGCGATCGCCTGCGCACCGCCCACCGCGTACACCTCCTCGACGCCGAGCAGGGCGCACACCGCCAGGATCGTCGGATGCGGCAGGGCGCCGAACTCGGCCTGCGGAGGGGACGCCACCGCGATCGACGACACCCCGGCCACCTGGGCGGGCACCACGTTCATCAGCACCGAGGACGCCAGCGGCGCCAGCCCGCCCGGCACGTACAACCCGACCCGGTCGACCGCGACGGTGCGCGCCTCGACCACCGCCCCGGGCGCGGGTTCGACCCGGACGGTGCCGGCGCGGCCCTCCCGCTCGGCGACTGCCCGGCGGCGCCGGATGGACTCCACCAGCGCGGCCCGCAGGTCGGCGCTGAGGTTCCGCTCGGCGTCCGCAATGGCTGCGGCCGGCACCCGGAAACTCTCCGGCAGGCAGCGGTCGAACCGCTGCGAGAACTCGCGCAGGGCGTCCTCGCCACGCTCGGCGACGGCGTCACAGATCGGCCGCACCGACTCGACCGCATGCTCGACGTCCATCGGGGCCCGAGGCACGACGGTGCGGTAGTCGACGGCCTGCCCGCGCAGGTCAAGGGTGCGGATCACCCTGCGATTCTACGGACGCCGCCGCCCGCCCCGCCGCCTGCCCGGTTGGTGAGTGGCGGGAGCACTCGGGCGCCCGGCCACACGAAGGATCCCGACCGGCTCGTTCGGCGAGACCCCGGGACGCGGTGCCCGGGAGTTGCCGGGCGTGCAAGGGTGGAGGCATGACTAGTGAGAAGCCCGAGATCGACTTTCCCGGCGAAGCCCCTGACGACCTGGTGGTCGAGGACATCGTCGTCGGTACCGGTGAGGAGGCGGTGGCCGGCAGCACGGTGATCGCGCACTACGTGGGGGTGTCGCACTCCAGCGGCGAGGAGTTCGACGCCTCGTACAACCGCGGTGAGCCGCTGCAGTTCAAGGTCGGCATCGGCCAGGTCATCGCAGGCTGGGACCGCGGGCTGCTCGGCATGAAGGTCGGTGGCCGCCGCCAGTTGGTGATCCCGCCGCATCTCGGCTACGGCGACCGTGGCGCCGGCGGCGTGATCAAGCCGGGCGAGACCCTGATCTTCGTCGTCGACCTGCTCGGCGTCCGCTGAGCCCACGCCGGGCGGCGATGACCGCGGCACTGCTGATCGCCGCCATGGTGGCGGCGATCGGCGGGCTGGTCTCCTGCCGGCTGTGGCGTCCGGCCCATGGCCACGCACTGTGGCGCGCCGTCGCGACGTGGCTGCTGGTGGCGCTGATGGCCGCCCGCGCCGTGCTGCCGCACCGCCGCCTCAACCCGTTGCTGATCGTGCTACCGGTGCTCGGCGTCGTCCTGGCCGTCCTCGGCGACAACCACGGTCCGGCGATCCTGCTCGGTTTCGTCGCCGGACTGCTGCCCGGGCCGTGGTGGCGCGAGCCGTTGGAGCAGTTCCCAACCGGCCCGGACGTCGGCCAGCCGGGTGTTGCGGGCGCCGACGGAGAACCGTAGGGCCGTCCTGCCGTCGAGCACGGTGCGGGTGACCATCATCCGGCCGGAGGCGTTGGCCTGCTCCACCAGCTCCGCCGTCGCCGCGTCGCCGGCCGTCAGCGCCAGGCACAGCAGGTTCAGCGGATGCGGCGCCACTATCTCGAAGCGGTCGTCGGCAACCACCCAGCCGGCCAGTTCCTGGGTCCAGGCGACATGGTCGCGGATCATCTGCTGCGCCGGGGCGACGCCGTCGGTGCGCAGCGTGAACCAGAGCTTCAGCGCCCGGAACCGGCGGCCCAGCGGCACCTGCCAGTCGCGGTAGTCGATCACGGCCCCCGACTCGGCCGCCGCCGTGCGCAGGTACTCGGGCAGGATGCTCAACGCCCCCAGCAGGCTCGCCCGGTCAGCGGTGTAGAACAGGTTGCAGTCGAAGGTGACACCCATCCACTTGTGCGGGTTCGTGCCGTAGCTGTCGGCCAGTTCGAGCCCTTCGTTGAGCCACCGCAGTTCGGGGCACAGGGTGGCGATGCCGGCCATCGCAGCGTCCACGTGCAGCCACAGGTTCTCCCGCTTGGCGATCTCGCCCACGGTGCGCACCGGGTCGATCGCCAACGTGTTGGTGGTGCCGATCGTGGCGCACACCCAGAACGGCACCAGGCCGGCGGCCCGGTCGGCGGCGATCAGCTCGGCCAGCGCGTCCGGCCGCATCGCGAAGTCCTCGTCGTGCGGCACGACCCGCAGGTTGGCGGTGCCGACGCCGGCGATCCGCAGGCCCTTCTCGATCGACGAATGGGCTTGCGAGGTGGCATATGCCACCAGCTTGGTGGTGTCGCCGTCGGCGTTCACCGCTCCCTGTGTGGCCCGCCACCGCGCGGCCAGGATCGAGGTCAGGGTGGCTTCGCTGGCCGAGCCCTGGATGACGCCGCCGCCGGTGGCGCTGGTGGAGCGGACGGCGTCCGGCAGGCCGAGCAGGTCGGCCATCCAGTCCATCATCCGGGTCTCCACCTCGGTGACCGCTGGGCTGCTGGCCCAGCTCATGCCCTGCACGCCCAGGCCGGCCGACACCAGTTCGGCGAGGATCGCCGGATAGCCGGTGTTGGCCGGGAACCAGGCGAAGAAGCCGGGGTGTTGCCAGTTGGTGAGGCCCGGGACGACGACGTCGTCGAGGTCGGCGAGCAGCGCGTCGAAACCGTCCGGTTCGCCGGGGTGCTCGGGCAGTTTCGCCGCGACCTCGCCCGGGGCGACCTGCGCCTGCACCGGAAGATCGCCGAGCCTGCCGTGGTAGTCGATGATCCAGTCGATCAGTCGGTGGCCGTACTCGCGGAACTCCTCAGCCTGCACGAGATCAACCTAGTCCCCCGGCTACGGTGGAGCCGTGGCCAAGCATGCGGGCGGGACGCCCGCCACCGAAGCGCTGGACGCCGCGGGCATCGCGTTCACCCTGCACCCCTACACCCATCACGACGACACCCGCGACTTCGGCGCCGAAGCCGCCAGGGAGCTGGGCGTCGACGAGCTGCGCATCTTCAAGACTCTGGTGGTCGACGTCGGCCACGGACGCCAGGAGCTGGCCGTCGGCGTCGTGCCAGTCGCCGGCCAGCTCGACCTGAAGGCCTTCGCCGCGGCGCTGGGCGCCAAACGGGCCGCCATGGCCAAGCCGACCGACGCGGCGCGATCGTCGGGCTACGTGATCGGCGGCATCTCGCCGATCGCCCAGCGGACTCCCCTGCCCACGGTAGTCGACGAGACCGCGCAGCTTTTCGACACGATCTACGTGTCGGCCGGCAAGCGCGGGCTGCAGGCCGAGCTGTCCCCCGCCGACCTGGTCGCCGTCACCGGCGGCACCTGGGCAGACATCGCGCGCTGACGGCGTCCACGCCCGGGACGCCGCCGGCGTCCGCCCCCGCCGGCCTACTGGTCAGCCCAGGTGCGCCACCAGCCGGTTGATGCCCTCGGTGATCTCGGCACCGGTGCCGCAGAACGACAGCCGCATGAAGCGGTGCCCCTCGATCGGGTCGAAATCGATGCCGGGGGTGAGCGCCACGCCGGTCGCGGCCAGCACGTCGGCGCACCATTGCTGCGAGTCGTCGGTCAGGTGGCCGATGTCGCACCAGGCGTAGAAGGCGCCGTCGGGCGGGGCGAAGCTGGTGATGCCCAGTTCGGGCAGCCGGGCCAGCAGAATGTCACGGTTGGCGGCGTAGCGCCGGACGTGGCCGTCGAGTTCGGCCCTGGCGTCCGGCCCGAAGGCCGCCACCCCGGCGGCCTGCGAGATCGCCGGGGCGCAGATCGCCAGGTTGCCCTGCAGCAACTCGACCGGACGCCGCAACGCCTCGGGCAGCAGCAGCCAGCCCACTCGCCAGCCGGTCATCGACTGGTACTTCGACAGCGAACCCACCACGACCGAATCCCGATTGAACCCCCAGGCCGACGGGGTCGATCGCTCGACACTGATCCCGTGATAGATCTCGTCGCTGATCAGCAGGACGCCGTTGTCAGCGCACCAGGCGCTGATCGCGCCGAGTTCGTCGGACCCGATGATGGTGCCGGTCGGGTTGGCCGGGCTGGCGATCACCAGGCCGGCGGGTTTCTCGTCCAGGGCCTCGAGCATGGCGACGGTGGGCTGGTAGCGGGTAGCCGGGCCGCAGTCGAGTTCGAGCAGCCGGCAGCCGGTGGCGACGATGTCGTTGCGGTAGGCCGGGTAGCCGGGCCGGGTGATGGCGACCAGGTCACCGGGGTCGAAGGCGGCGAGCAGGGCGAGCAGGAAGCCGCCGGAGGACCCGGTGGTCACCACGATCTCGTCGGGCGTGACCCGCAGGTCGTACTGGTCGCGGTAGTGCCCGGCGATCGCGGTGCGGAACGCCAGGGTGCCCACCGCCTCGGTGTAGCCGAGCACGTCACTGCGCAGCGCCTGCTCCGCCGCCGCCAGCACCGGGGACGGGGCGGGCGTCGCCGGCTGGCCGACGCACAGCAGGATCACGTCGTCGTGGCTGCGCCGCCGGGCGGCGACGGCCTTGAGCACCTCCATCACGTGGAAGGGTTCGACCCCGCCACGTGCCGACGGCCTCCGCCCGGTCACGGCCGGCGCAGCAGGCGTCCGAGCCAGGACGTGACGCCCGCGATGATCGCGCCCAGCCCCACCCCCGTGGCGGCTCCCAGCACCCAACCGGCACCCAGGCCCGCCTTCATGGCCTTCTCGGCGACCGCCTGCCGCACCATCGGCACCGGCTCGTCCAGTTCGGCGGGGGCGTCGGGGACGTCCCGGACCAACGGCGAGCGGTAGACCGGCTCGGTCTGCGCGGTCGCCATCCAGGCGGCGATCATCAGGATCAGGGTGGCGAACAGATTGAAGAACAGCAGCAGCACGATGACCGGGCCGAACACCCGCGCGGCGGCGTTGCCGGAGAACAGACCGGTGATGTAGGAAGCCAGGTACTGCAGTAGTCCGAGGCCCAGCGAACCCATGGCGGCGCCGGTGATCCACACCCGACGCTGCAACCGCTGCTCGGCGAACATCTTGAACAGGAACGAGAACAGGCAGAAGCCGACCAGCCAGGACACCGGGATCGGCGCAAGGCTGATCAGCAGGCTGGTGCCCAAACTTTCGGGCCACTGCAGCCAGGACAGCACCGCGCTGGAGAGATAGGTGGCCACCGACGAGAGCATGAAGATCACCAGGATGGAGACCAGCATCACGATCAGGGTGCCCAGGTTGATAAGCGTCTCTACGACGATGTTGGATTTCTTCTCGGTGACGTCCAGGTCGGCGCGCATCACCGTCCGGACGGCGCTCTTCAGGTTCGCCACCCAGGCAGCGCCCGACCAGGTGAAGATCAGCAGCGAGATGATGCCCAGGGTCGCCCACGAGTTCAGTGCCTGCTCGACGATCACGTTGATCTGGTCGCCCAGGTTGTTGCCCTTGAACTGCGACGTGATCAGTTGGCGCACCCACTCGAGCAGGTCCGGACGGAGCACGGTCAGAGTCAGGCCGAGCATCGAGAACCCGAACATCAGGATCGGCACCAGCGACAGCACCGAGAAGTACGACATGGCGGCCGCGAACTGGTTGCCGAGCCGTGCGGTGAACCGCTCCTGCATCCGCAGCAGGTGAGCGATCCACGGCTTGTCCTTCAGCTTCTCGAGCCACTGCGGCATGGGCCGTCCCTTCGTCAAGCGGGCGCGTTCAGCCTAGCCGGACGGACTCCCGGCGTCGCACACCTGAACGTGTGGCACCCGATCACGTCCGGTGGCCTGAAATGGGGACGATTCCTTTTCAGGCCAGACCTCGTGGTTCGTGATCCCTGAGAATGGCCTGAAAAGGAACCGTCCCCATTTCAGGTCAGTCGGCGTAGCTCTCCACCGGTGGGCACGAGCAGACCAGGTTGCGGTCGCCGAACACGCCGTCGATGCGGGCGCTGGCGGGCCAGTACTTGTCCGTGGCGCCGGTCCCGAGGCTGCCCAGGCGTTGCCCGCCGGGACGTGCGGCCAGGCTGCGCGGGTAGGGGTGTGCCCACTCGTCGGCCAGCACCCGCGCCGGGGTGTGCGGGGCGTTGTGCAGCGGATTGTCGTCGGCCGGCCACTCACCGGAGGCGACGGCGTCCGCCTCGGCCCGGATCGCGATCATCGCGTCGCAGAACCGGTCCAGCTCGGCCTTCGACTCCGATTCGGTGGGCTCGATCATCAGCGTGCCGGAGACCGGGAAGCTCATCGTCGGGGCGTGGAAGCCGTAGTCGATCAGGCGTTTCGCGACGTCGTCCACGGTCACCCCGGTCGCCTTGGTCAGCGGGCGCAGGTCCACGATGCATTCGTGGGCGACCAGCCCGTTGGCGCCGGTGTAGAGGATCGGATAGTGCTCCGCCAAGCGCCTGGCGACGTAGTTTGCGGCCAGCACCGCCGCCTGCCCGGACTCGCGCAGGCCGTCCGCCCCCAGCATCGCGATGAAGGCGTAGCTGATCGGCAGCACACCGGCCGAGCCGAATGGTGCCGCGCTGACCGGGCCGTAGGACGTCGCCGGGCCGGCCTCGGCCAGCAGCGGATGCGAGGGCAGGTAGGGCGCCAGGTGCTCGCGCACGGCGACCGGCCCGACCCCCGGGCCGCCGCCGCCGTGTGGGATTGCGAACGTCTTGTGCAGGTTGAGGTGGCTGACGTCGGCGCCGAACCTGCCCGGCCTGGCCAGACCGAGCAGAGCGTTCAGGTTCGCACCGTCGACGTACACCTGGCCTCCGGCGTCGTGCACCAGCGCGCACAGGTCGGTGATGGTGTCCTCGTAGACGCCGTGCGTGGAGGGATAGGTGACCATGATCGCGGCCAGGGTGTCGGCGTTGGCGGCGATCTTCGCCCGCAGGTCGGCCAGGTCAACCGAGCCGTCGTCGGCGGTCTTCACCACCACGACCTTCATGCCGGCCATCACCGCCGAGGCCGCATTCGTGCCGTGCGCCGAGGCCGGGATGAGACAGACCGTGCGCTGCTCGTCGCCGTTGGCCAGGTGGTACGACCTGATCGCCATCAGGCCGGCGAACTCGCCCTGGCTGCCGGCGTTGGGCTGCACCGAGACCCGGTCATAGCCGGTGATCTCGGCCAGCGCGTCGCACAACCGGGTGATCATCGCCAGGTAGCCCTGCGCGTCGGCGGCCGGCGCGAACGGGTGCAGGTTGGCGAACCCGGGCAGGCTGATCGCCTCCATCGACGTGGTCGGGTTCAGCTTCATCGTGCACGAGCCGAGCGGGATCATGCCGCGGTCGAGCGCGAAATCCCGGTCGGCCAGGCCCCTGAGGTAGCGCAGCATCTCGGTCTCGCTGTGCCGACTGTTGAAGACCGGGTGCGTCAGGTAGTCGACCTCGCGGACGTGGCCGGCCAGGTCGCCGGCGCCGGCGTCGGTGGGCGGGGCCGCGCCGAACGCCTCGGCGACCGCGGCCAGGTCGGTCTCGGTGGCGTCCTCGCCCACACTGACCCCCACGGTGTCGTCATCGACCAGGCGCAGCTGGACGCCGCCGGCCGCCGCGGCGTCCACGACGTCCGTGGCCCGGCCGGGCACCCGCACGGTGAGCGTGTCGAAGAACGAGCCGCTGGTGAGTTCCCCGTGCCCCTCGAGCGCGGCGGCGAGGCGGCGCGCCTTGTCGTGGACGCCATCGGCGATCGCCCGCAGGCCCTGCGGGCCGTGGTAGACCGCGTACATGGACGCCACCACGGCCAGCAGCACCTGGGCGGTGCAGATGTTCGAGGTGGCCCGGTCACGGCGGATGTGCTGCTCACGGGTCTGCAGGGCCAGTCGCAGCGCCGGGGTGCCGTCGGCGTCCACCGACAGGCCGACCAGCCGTCCGGGCAGCTGTCGTTCCATGCCGTCGCGCACCGCGATGTAGGCGGCGTGCGGGCCGCCGTAGAACAGCGGGACGCCGAACCGCTGGGTGCTGCCCACCGCCACGTCCGCGCCCCACTCCCCCGGCGCGGTGAGCAGGGTCAGCGCCAGCAGGTCGGCGGCGGCGATCACGGTGGCGTTGTTGTCGTGGGCGGTAGCAGCCAGGGCGCGCAGTTCGTCGGGTGTCCGCAGGCCGCCGTCGACGCCCGGCACCTGCACGACGATCGCGAAGGCCTCGTGCGTCTGCAGCGCCTCGACC
The DNA here is from genome assembly GCF_025972045.1 of Micropruina sonneratiae. GTDB lineage: Bacteria > Actinomycetota > Actinomycetes > Propionibacteriales > Propionibacteriaceae > Micropruina > Micropruina sonneratiae. The sequence goes on from NZ_JAPDHX010000002.1 coordinate 424,454, forward strand.
AGGTCGCCGTCCACCACGACCACGTCGACACCGGTGGCCAGCGCGCGGGTGCGCACCACGGCCAGCGTCTGGGGCAGCACCTGGGCGTCGACCAGGAAGACCGACCCCTTGCGGGTCACCCGGCGGGCCAGCGCCATCGCCTCGGCGACGGCAGTGCCCTCATCGAGCAGGCTGGCCCCGGCGGTGGGTAGTCCGGTGAGGTCGCTGACCATCGTCTGGAAGTTGAGCAGCGCCTCCAGCCGGCCCTGGCTGATCTCGGGCTGGTAGGGCGTGTAGGCGGTGTACCAGGCAGGATTCTCCAGCACGTTGCGGCGGATCACCGCGGGGGTGATGGTGCCGTGGTAGCCGAGTCCGATCATCGCCCGGCGCGGATTGTTGGCGGCGGCGAAGGCGGCCAGCTCGGCGGCCGCGGCCGCCTCGTCCAGTGCCGGCGGCAGGTCCAGCGCGGCTCGTTGCAGGATGCCGGCGGGCACGGCCGCGGCGCTCAAGGCGTCCAGACTGTCGTAACCGACCGCCCTCAGCAGGGCCTCCCGATCCCCGCCGACTGCACCGATATGACGAAGGGTGAAGGAACCCATGCGCTCGCTCTCCTGTGGCTCACTGCGGGCGTCCGAATCGCCCGGGGCCACGCTATCCCAGCGCCCGTTGCGGTTCACCTTCGGCGGGCCCGGGCGACGCGCAGGTGCCGGCGGCCCGATGTCAGCGAGCGGGGCGTCCGGTGCGACGATCGCGGGCGGCCGGAGGGCCGGTCAGCCGGCGGCGCGGGCCCGGCGACGCTTGGAGAGTTCGTCGTCGGTCAGCAGGGGCTGCTGCTCCTCGTGGGCCCGTTCGCTGGGGAGTGCGGACAGGCTGCCCTCGATGTCGCGCCACACCCCGCCCAGTGCGATGCCGAACATGCCCTGGCCGCCGCGCAGCAGGTCGATCACCTCGTCGTCGGAGGTGCACTCGTAGACCGACACCCCGTCGCTCATCAGCGTGACCTGGGTGAGGTCCTGGACGCCGCGGGCGCGGAGGTGGTCGATGGCGGTGCGGATCTGCTGCAGCGAGATGCCGGCGTCGATCAGCCGCTTGATGACCTTCAGCAGCAGGATGTCGCGGAAACTGTAGAGCCGCTGGGTGCCCGAGCCGCCGGCGGGACGGATCTCCGGCACCACCAGGCCGGTCCGGGCCCAGTAGTCGAGCTGGCGGTAGGTGATCTCTGCGGCGCCGCAGGCCACCGGGCCGCGGAACCCCAGGTCTTCGGGCATCGGCGAGAAGTCACCGTCGAAGAGCAGGCCCTGGGTATCCGCAGGATGTTCCGCCGCCTCGTCCGGTCCGTTCACGTCATCCGCCTTCGCTGCTGTGGTGCGGCCGGCCGCGAGCACCGGACGCCTGACCCCCACGACGCTAGGCGCGCTGGAGCCAGACGGTCAACGACACGCCGCGGCGGATCGCCCCAGCCTACCAACCCTCCACCTGAACCTCAGGGTTGTCATTCGCTCTCAGGGCTCGAAGTCGTCGGGGTTCACCGAGTCGAGGAACTGCCGGAACTGCTCCACCTGGTCCTCGTTGGGAGCCTCCGCCTCCTCCTGGTCCGCGGTCGGGACGACCCCCACCGCGTCCAGTACCCCCTGGGCGATCTTGATCGGCACACCCGCCCGCAGCGCGACGGCGATCGCGTCCGAGGGCCGGGCGGCGACCGGACGCCCGTCGATGATCAACTCGGCGTAGAACACGCCCTCCTGGTGCCCGACGATGTGCGCCACGGAGACCTCGCCGCCCAGATGCCGCACGATCGACAGGATCAACTCGTGGCTCGACGGGTGGTCCTCATCGGCGTCCTGCAGCGCCCCCAGAATGGCGGACGCCCCGGCGGCGGTCATCCAGATCGCCACCTGACGTTCTCCCCCGGTCTCCTTGAGGATCAGCACCGGCGAGCCCTGCTCGGCATCCAGCCGCACTTCGACCACCGTCAACTCACGCACCGCTCACCTCCTGGGCACTACTGGGGCATCGTCGACCGCATGATGGCGGCGTGGGCGTGCATGACGATCTGGGTGACCTCCTGCGCCAGTTGATGCGGCGACTGGCTGCGCCGCAGATGCGGTGCGATCGCCTGCTCGATCAGCCCGACCTCGCGCTCGGCGGCCTGCTTCACCACGCGCAGATGCCGGGCGTCCATGCCGTAGGCGGCGAGCTTGCGCGCCGCGACGGCCACCGTCAACGCATCCCGGCCGTAGTAGACGGTGCCCCGGCGGGGGTTGACCAGCGCGTGCCGCTCGAGCTCGGCGAGGCTTCCCTCGGACAGCCCGCTGAGTTCGAGCAGCTCACGCCGGGTGATGCGGATCGGGCGCTTCGAACTGCGCGGCTGCGGGCCGTTGCCGTTGCCCGCGGTCACCGAGGGCACCTCGGTGACGGCGGCCGCACCGGTCAGCGGCTCGAGCCGCGGCGGTTCCTCGCCCCGGTCCATCGCCTCCAGATGTTCGCGGATGACCTTCAGCGGCAGGTAGTGCGACTTCTGCACGGTGAGGATGTAGCGCAGCCGCGCGATATCGGACTCGGCATAACGGCGGTAGCCCGACGGGGCCCGCTCGGGCGAGATCAGCCCCTCACTCTCCAGGAAGCGGATCTTCGAGATGGAGACGTCGGGGAAGTCTCCCTTCAGGACCGAGAGGACCTGACCGATGCTGCGCAGTCCGTAAGCCATTCAGCTCATCCCGGGTGGTTGAAGAAGAGCATCCGGAACTTGCCGATCTGCACCTCGTCCCCGCGCCGCAGCGCCACCGGTCCATCGATCAGGGCCTTGTTCACGTACGTGCCGTTGAGGCTGTTCTCGTCCTCGACCCAGATGTGCCCGTCGCGCCTGGTCAGCCGGGCGTGGTTGCGCGACACCGTGATGTCGTCGAGGAAGATGTCGCAGCGCGGGTGCCGTCCGGCGGTGGTCACGTCGGAGTTGACCAGGAAACGGGCACCGGCAGCCGGCCCCTGACGCACGATCAGCAGCGCCGAGTTGGGCGGGAGTTGCGAGATCGCGCTCTGGTCCTCGGCGCTCAGGTCGTCGATCAGCGAGTCCTCGGGGCTGGTAGCATCGACCGGCAGGCCCACCCGCGTGGTGTCCCCGGTCACCTTCGCCAGCGACGTCCCGCAGTTGGCACAGAAATTGTTCGTGTCAGCGTTGTCGTGTCCACAGGCGGGGCACTTGATCATCGTCCAGGCCTTTCTGCACGAACGCGGTGATGGCTAGGGGAAGGGTGGAGGGCTTCAGGCTAAGCCAGAGGTTGACGGTTGGCTACTGCTCGGCCACTTCGGCGTACGCGTCGGCGTCCATCGCCTCGTCGAGCTCGGAGGGATCGTTGATCTCCAACTCGAACATCCACCCGTCCCCGTACGGATCGGAGTTGATCACCTCGGGAGTGCTGGTGAGCATCTCGTTGACCGACGTGATCACCCCGGAGGCGGGCGAGAAGACGTCCGAGACGCTCTTGGTCGACTCGACCTCGACGCAGGCATCGTCCTTGGCGACCTCTTCGCCGACCTGGGGCAAGGACACGTAGACGACGTCGCCCAGCGCGTCGGCCGCATACGACGTGATCCCGACGCGAACGGTCGAACCGTTCCCGGTGCGTACCCACTCGTGCTTGTCGGTGTACTTCAGATCCTCGGGATACACAGCGTGACTCCTTGGCCGTGAAACGGGTTGGTCGGATGCCGCGGCATCCTGCGCACACACTACCCACATCGCCATCCCCTCACGACCGGGAACAAAACCGGGCGGCAGTCGGTCAGGCGGGTTTGGCGTAGCGATTGTCGGGCGCCGCGACCACGGCGGTGATCGTCACCTTGTCGTCGCTGACGACGGTGACGGTGCCGCCGATCCGGTCGTCCTCGACCTCGCTGACCAGCCCTCCACTGAACCTGACCGCCTCGGTGAGGGCGTGCGGGTCACCGATCACCTCGATGATGATCGGGCGGCTGATCCGCTGCCCCGCGGCCAGCAGCCCCTGCGCGTCGGAGCTGAACCAGGTGGAGGCGACGACCCGCACGGTGCCGTTGATCGCCATCACCTCGGCCCCCGCGTCGCGCAGCTCCTCGATGGTGTTCAGCAGCAACTCGGCGGTGACCTTGCGCTGCGGGTCGTTGATGGTGATCCGCACCCCCTGGCCCTGGGCGGGCGCCGTGCCGCCCAGGATGGCCAGCACGTCGAGCCGCCGCTGGGCCTCTTCACGGGCCACCCGCTCGGAGTCGACGCCGCTCTGCAGCCGGGTCCGGGTCGCCTCGAGGTCGGCGATCTCGGCCTCGAGCCGCCGGCTCTCGGCGGTCAGGTCGTCGAGCATCTGCACCAGGTCGTCGTGCCTCAGGGTCGAGTAGTCGGTCTCGGAGGCCAGCGTGCGGACCTGCATGGCCACCGCCAGCCCCAGCACCAGCAGGATGGCGGCGAAGACCACCTGGGCCCGGCCGGGCTTGACGAAGTCGCGGACCAGCTCCCGCCAGCCGATCGTGCCGGGATCGGACGCCTCGTCCACGATCGCCCGGCGGGGGGCGTCCGGCTGCTCGGCCTGATCCGTCACTCCCCCGCCGTCGGACGCCGTCCCGGCATCGGCCGGTTGGCCGTCGCGGCGCTCGCCCTCGTCCGGCGCGTCCAGTGGCTCAGGCATGGAACAGTGCCCGTCGGATCGCGGCCGCGTTGGTGAAGATGCGGATGCCCAGCACCACCACCACCGCTGTGGAGAGCTGCGAGCCCACCCCGATCTGGTCGCCGATCCAGACGATCACGGCAGCGATCAGCACGTTGGACGAGAAGGACACGACGAACACCTTGTCGTCGAAGGTGCGCTCCAGGTAGGCCCGGAAGCCCCCGAACAAGGCGTCGAGGGCGGCGACGATCGCGATCGGCAGGTAGGGCTGTAGGCCGGCCGGCAGTGTCGGCTCGAGGTAGATGCCCAGGGCGATCCCGATGATCAGCCCGACGATGGCGAACACGGACTCACCCCCTTCACGGCATCCGCTCGGCGTAGCGGAGGCCCAGGCCGGGATCGGCATCGAGCCGCAGACTACCCGCCGACGAGAGCTCGTAGGCAATGCCGTAGTTCTGCTTGAGGTAGGCCCACCAGGCGCCGCCGGCCGTGGCGGGGAAGCGTTGCAGCAACCCGTCCGGGTCGCCGATCGCCTCGATGCGGTAGGGCCGGGTGAGCGACCGGTAGTCAACCGTGATCGCGTCGCCGGCGCCACGGATGGCCGTGCGCGACGACAGCCGGTGGCCGTTCACCGCGATCGCCTCGGCCCCGGCCAGCCATAGTCCGTTGACGGCCTGGCGGACGTCGACGTCGACCACCTTGCTGCCCCTGGCCACGGTCTCGGCGTCGTCGGCGGTCAGCACCACGCCGGGGCCCGTGACCGCCTGCATGCCCGTGGCGGGAGCCAGCAGGTCGAGCTGTCGTTGGACCAGCCGGGCCTCGGGGTCGTCGCCCAGCTCGGCGTCGGAGAGCCGCGCGTTCTCCCGCTGCAGCGCGCCGATCCTGGTGCGCAGCGCGTCCACGTTGCGGGAGGCGTCCTCGATCCGGGTGACGAGTTGATCGCGTTCGACCTGCTCGGCCGGCGCCGTCCGGAGCGTGTCGCCGATCGAGGTGCCGAGCATCAGCCCGATCAACAGGGTCGCCGGCACCACCAGCCACCAGCGCCGGTGCCGTGTCGTGGCAGCCGAGTAGTCCGGGTCGACGGCGTCGCGGTACAGGTCGGTGAGCAGGTCCATGCTGGCGTCCGGACGCCGGGCACCGACGGCGGTGCGGGGGCTCATCCGGACCGGGTGACGGCAGCGGTGGTGGAGGGCCGGTCACCGCGGCCGACCCGCGGGAACCTGCGCAGGACGTCGAGGGTCTGGCCGAGGTACATCAGGCCGGCACACCAGTACAGCGCCGCCCCCCACAGCGCGAACGCCCAGCCGACCACCCGGAAGGCCAGCCCCCACGGTTCGGCGCTGGCGCCCAGCAGCACCATCGGGAAGGCGTACAGCAGGCAGAAGGTAGCCGTCTTGCCGAGGAAATGCACCGGCAGGGTGATGAACCCACGGGTGCGCAGCAACGGCAGCACCACGGCGGCCATCAGCACGTCACGCGAGACCAGCAGCAGCACCATCCACCAGGGGATGATCTCGCGCATCGCCAGCCCGATCAGGGTCGCGAGGATGTAGAGCCGGTCGGCCAGCGGGTCGAGGACCTGACCCAGCTTGGAACGCTGGTTCCACTTGCGGGCCAGGTAGCCGTCCACCCAGTCGGTGGCGCCAAGGAAGGCCAGGGCCGCCACGGCGAGCAGGTCGTACTGCCGGGCCAGCAGCAACCACAGGAACAACGGCACACCCAGCAGCCGAACGAAGCTCAGCACGTTGGGGAGGGTGAGGATGCGCTCGGTGTCGTAGGGCTCGCCGGTTGACACGCTCCCAGACTAGTGCTGAGGGTCGCGGACGGCCCGGCGGCCGGACCGCCCCGGGTGCGATCCGTCTGAAAACTGCCGGCCGGTCACCCCGAGCACCCGGTCTGCCGCCGCGAAACCGAGGCACGGCCGGGCACTTCGGAACTCAGGCGGAGTCCCACGCCTGCGCCAGCAGCGCGCGGGTGTCGTCGAGCAGCTGCGGGACCGCCTTGGTCTGCGCCACCACCGGCAGGAAGTTCGCGTCACCGGGCCAGCGCGGCACGACGTGCTGGTGCAGGTGGGCGGCGATGCCGGCCCCGGCCACGTCGCCCTGGTTGATGCCCAGGTTGAACCCGGCCGGGTGACTGACCGACCTGACCACCCGCATCGCGCGACGGGTCAGTCCGGCGATCTCCGCGACCTCGGCCGGGGTGGCGTCGGTGTAGTCGGAGACGTGCCGGTAGGGGCACACGAGCAGGTGTCCGGGCGAGTACGGGTACAGGTTCATCACCACGTAGGCCGCCACGCCGCGATGGACGATCAGGCCGTCGGCGTCGTCTCGCTGCGGAGCCCGGCAGAACGGGCACTGCTTGGCGGTGCTGTCGGTGGGCTTGTTCTCGCCCCCGATGTAGACCATCCGGTGCGGCGTCCAGAGCCGCTGGAAGCCGTCGGGGTCCCCCGGGCGCTCCCCGGGAGACTCCACCACCGGCTCGGACGCCACCGCGGTCAGTTCCCGGCGGTCGGGTCGGCGTTGCTGCGGCCGGCGATGTGGCCCACGATCAGCCGCAGGGCCTCGTCCACCGGGACGCCGTTGCGCTGCGAACCGTCCCGGTAGCGGAACGACACCGCACCGGCGTCGCGATCGGCCTCGCCGGCGATCAGCACGAACGGCGCCTTGGCCTTGGACGCGTTGCGGATCTTCTTGCCGAACCGGTCGGCCGAGGCGTCCAGTTCGACCCGGACGCCGCGCGCCCGCAGCCGGTCGAGCACGCCGGCCAGGTAGTCGTTGAACTCCTCGGCGACCGGCAGGCCGATCACCTGGACGGGGGCCAGCCACGCAGGGAAGGCGCCGGCGTAGTGCTCGAGCAGCACGCCGAAGAACCGCTCGATCGAGCCGAACAGGGCCCGGTGGATCATCACCGGCCGCTGCCGGCTGCCGTCCGCGGCGGTGTACTCGAGTTCGAACAGCTCGGGTTCGAAGAAGTCGAGCTGGATCGTTGACAGCTGCCAGGTGCGGCCGATCGCGTCCTTGGCCTGGACGGAGATCTTGGGGCCGTAGAAGGCGGCACCGCCCGGGTCGGGCACCAGTTCCAGTCCGGACGCCTCGGCCACCTCGGCCAGCACCCGGGTGGCGTCCTCCCAGGTCTGCTCGTCGCCGACGGACTTGTCCGGGTTGCGGGTGGACAACTCCAGGTAGAAGTCGTCCAACCCGTAGTCGCGCAGCAGTTCGAGGACAAAGGTGAGCAGCCGGGCCAGCTCGTCCTTCATCTGCTCACGGGTGCAGTAGATGTGCGCGTCGTCCTGGGTGAAGCCGCGGGCGCGGGTCAGCCCGTGCACCACGCCCGACTTCTCGTAGCGGTAGACGTGGCCGAACTCGAACAGTCGCAGCGGCAGCTCGCGATACGACCGTCCCCTGCTCTGGAAGACCAGGTTGTGCATCGGGCAGTTCATCGGCTTGAGGTAGTAGTCGGCGCCCTGCCTGGTCACGTGACCCTGCTCGTCGCGCTCCTCGTCGACCCGCATCGGAGGGTACATGCCGTCGGCGTACCACTCCAGGTGCTTCGAGGTCTCGAACAGGTGCCCCTTGGTGATGTGCGGGGTGTTGACGAACGAGTAGCCCGCCTCGACGTGCCGGCGCCTGGAGTAGTCCTCCATCTCCATCCGGATCATCGCGCCCTTGGGGTGGAAGACCGGCAGGCCCGAACCGATCTCGTCGGGGAAGCTGAACAGGTCCAGTTCCGCACCGAGCTTGCGGTGGTCGCGCTTGGCGGCCTCCTCGAGGCGGAACTTGTACGCCTTCAGGTCGTCCCGGGTCGGCCACGACGTGCCGTAGACGCGTTGCAGTTGCGCGTTGCGCTGGTCGCCGCGCCAGTAGGCCGCGGAGGTGCGCATCAGCGCGTAGGCGTTCAGGTAGCCGGTGTGCGGCACGTGCGGGCCGCGGCACAGGTCCTTCCAGGCGACGCTGCCGTCGCGGCGGACGTTGTCGTAGATGGTCAGCTCGGCGCCGCCCACCTCGACGCTGGCGCCTTCGGTCTCGCCGGAGTCGCCCTTGATGCCGATCAGCTCGAGCTTGTACGGCTCGGACGCCAGCTCTGCGCGGGCTTCTTCGTCGCTGACCACGCGGCGGACGAACCGCTGCCGCTCGCGCACGATCTGGCCCATCTGCTTCTCGATCGCGGCGACGTCCTCGGGCGTGAACGGACGTGCGGTGTCGAAGTCGTAGTAGTAGCCGTCGGCGATGAACGGGCCGATGCCCAGCCTGGTGTCGGGGTAGAGCGCCTGGACGGCCTGCGCCGTGACGTGCCCGGTGGAGTGCCGCAGGATGTTCAGCCCGTCGGGGCTGTCGATGGCGACCGGCTCGACCTCGTCGCCGGCGTCGAGCGCACGGCTGAGGTCACGCAGATCCCCGTTGACCCGCATCGCGACGACGGTGCGGTCGGCGCCGAACAGGTCGAGCCCGGTGGTCTCGGTCTCGACCACCCGGGCTTCGCGCGAATCGGGGCGCACCACGGTGATGGAGACAGACACGACGAGACTTCCTTCCACGGATGAGAGTGTCCCCGCTGGACACCCGGCCCATTGTGCCGCAACCGAGCCGCCCTGCCGTGCCGGGGCCGAGTGCCGACACCCGTCGACGATCTGGCTCGGCGGCACCACGAATTCCTCACTCGGGTCCCACCGGCAACGAGGGTCTGCCGCTCTGCGGCCACGCGACGGCGTCCGTCACACGCCTGGACCTGGTTGGCTGCAGGCCGTGCAGACACCACTGAGGCCGGACTCCGATCCCCCCGGTCGGAATCCGGCCTCAGCCAGAATCAGGAAAGTTGAGCCCCTTGTCAGAGCAGCTTTCTCCCGTTGTAAGCCAGTGCCGCCCGGCTTCGTTTCCCCCCTGCCGGTGGCCGCTGGCCTTCCCCCTTCCAGGCACTCTATGGAATCGCCATGAGGAAGGCCAGCGCGAGCTGTCCCCCGCGGGGGTGACTTTCATCGACGTGATTCCCACCAGCGCGGGTGACCCGTTTCACGGGGTTGAGCCGGATCGACGGTCGCCTTTGCGGTGAGCGTCTCCACTCCGGGAGCCTGAGCCGACTGCGGTGATCGGTCGGCACGTTCACTGCGGCATCGACGGCGCTGAAGGGTCTCGCTGACCGGGCCGTACCCGGCGCGGCGCTGATGTCGCCGGGCGACCAGACTCGCTGTCGTCGGGTCGGCGTACGGACTGGCCGACGATCAGTGGCTGGAGGATTCGTGGCATGCCGCACCATTGTTCGGCTCGGAGGGTGGCGCTGGTGAACCCGGCTTGGGTGATGGCCTCGGCGGTGTCTCGGTTGCAGTGGCAGCCGTAGCCGATCGCGTGCCAGGGCCGGGACAGCCGGTCCTGCCAGCGGCTTTGTCGAGCGTCGGTCGCACGCACGTGTTCGATGAACAGAATCTGGCCGTCGGGGGCAAGCACCCTGTCGACCTCCCGAAGAGTCGCGGCCATCTCTGGGACCGTGCACATCACCAGCGTGCAGACGACCGTGTCGAAGGAGTCGTCGGCGAAGGGAAGCCTGTCTGCGGGTGCTTGGACGATCCGGAGCCAACCCTCGCCGCCCCGCGCTCGCCGCTGCAGGGCCCGGATCATCGCCGCTTCGGGATCGGTGAGGGTCAAACTCGTCACGGTGGACGGATAGAACGGCAGGTTGAGGCCGGTCCCGGCGCCGATCTCGAGCGTGCGGCCGTCTGCGTCCGCCAGCACCTCGTGGCGGATCGCGCGCATCCCGGCGGCCTCGCCCCGCGAAAGGAACGGGTCGTAGCAGCGGGTGAACAGGCGACTGTAGAGCGACATGTGGTCAGGTCCTTCTGCGATCTCGGGGCACGGGGTGGTCCACACTGCTCATCCTGGGCGCAGCGGGCTGGGCGGGGCAGTCGTGGAAGTACCGCTATTCGGCGTGCGAGGTGACGTACCAGGCAGCGATCTGGGCTCGGTTGCGGAACCCGAGCCGATAGCGGATGCGTTCGACATGCGTCTCCGCGGAGCGCTCGGTGATCACCAGACGTTCGGCGATCTGGCGGTTGGACATGCCTTCGGCGACAAGGGCAGCAACCTCAAGCTGCCGACGAGTGAGTGTCGGACGGAAGCGTGCCGGCGATCGTGGCAATCCCATCCCGGATCGCATGGAGTCGATCAAGGCGTGGCTGTCACCGGCGAACGGGATGTGCGAGCGCCCCGGTAGCTGGACGAAGGCGGCGGATTGGATGGCGGCGGCAACTTGTCGTCCCTCGGCGACCGGCACGGCCCGGTCGTCCTCGCGGTGGATGACCGTCGTGGGAGCGACCACCTTCGCGGCGTCGGCCGTGACGTCGAGGTCGTAGCCGAGAGCGAGCAGCCGGCGCGCCGTTGCGGCGTCGCAGGATCTGCGTTGATACAGGGCGAACGCGGCCCGGAACCCCGCGTCGGCATCGGGAGCGAAGATGTCGGTGAGCACGTCGGACCCCAAGCCCCAGTGCTGCTCCACGAGGCCGAGAATGTGCTCGCGCACGCCGCGCGGGCCGAGGTTGTCGCCGCGGAGCCAGCCTCCGTACAGGACCAGACGACGAACGGTCTCTGGCCGAGCACCGGCCCAGATCAGGGCGAACGGCACGGACAAAGAAGTGGCGATGAGGTCGAATGACTCGGCGCCCACGGCCGCAGCGACGGCACTGATCACCTCCATCTCGAGTGCGATCGGATCGGCGCTGGGACATGGATCGGACAGGCCGCACCCCGGTCGGTCGTAGCGGATCAACGTCCGCTCCACGGCGATCGCTTCGTAGAAGCGGCGTTCCTGGGTGAACGCCCAGCCGAGCTCGAGATGCGACACCCAGCCCGGCAGCCACATCAGCGGTGGTCCCGATCCGGCGACCGCGAAGCCGACTCGGGTACCGTCCGCGAGTCGCACCTGGTCGATCTGCTGCTCCACGCAGTGATTGTCGCTCTCGGGCACGACCTGAGCAGACCCTATGAGGATCGGCTCAGGCGAGCACTAGGGGCAGCGGCGTGAAGGCGGTGTCGTTCCAGATCTCGCGTGACACCTGCTCCGGATACGGCTGGATCGCGGGCTCGCTGTCGAACACCGGTCAAGGACGAGCGTCCCCTGCGGTTCGTCACTGTGTCAGGAGCCGGCCAGGACCGGGCTTGCTCCCCGGCGGCGGACGGTAGGGCCGGGTGTGTCAGATTGCCGGCAGCCAAGAAGTGGATCCCTGGCCAGGGACGGTGCCCTGACCAGGGGTGCTGCTGGTGGGCGGTACCAGACTTGAACTGATGACCTCTTCCGTGTCAGGGAAGCGCGCTACCAACTGCGCCAACCGCCCGAGGTGGAGACGGGATTCGAACCCGTGTACACGGATTTGCAGTCCGTTGCCTCGCCTCTCGGCCACTCCACCGGTGGGAACCGGCCTCGTCGCGGCAAGGTACGAGACCCTCTCCGAGCGGACGACGGGATTCGAACCCGCGACCCTCACCTTGGCAAGGTGATGCTCTACCAACTGAGCCACGTCCGCGTGCTTCCTCGAACCCTGCCGGGCTCTCGGTGCGCATGCAACCATAACAACCCCCACTCCGGGCAGGCAAACCGAGCATTCGGCTGGACGCCCACGCCCGCCGATGTGCGAAGCACCCTGCAGATCGGGTATCGTGATCAGCCGCGGGCGATTGGCGCAGTGGTAGCGCGCTTCGTTCACACCGAAGAGGTCACTGGTTCGAACCCAGTATCGCCCACCCGCAAATCCCGCTCTGACTAGGTGCGAAACCATCGATCAGGGCGGGATTCGGCATATGCCGGCCTTGATGGACCTGCACCCGGCCCGACGTCGAGCTACACCCCCTCCTCTATCCGCCTGACTCCCTTGTTGCCGACCGCCATCTCCACTGACCGCCTTGTGGCTGTACCTAGAGGTATGCACATTCGAGGCGTGGACTCAAGAGAGCGCCTGGTGCAGGCGATGGGCGAACTCATGTGGCAGCGCGGCTATGCGGCGACGAGTCCGCGCGCGGTCCGTGAACAGTCCGGGGTCGGCCAGGGCAGCACGTACCACCACTTCCCCAGTAAGCGCGATCTGGCGTTGGCAGCACTGGAGCGCAACTGCGTCGACCTGCTGCCGGCCACCGAGCAACTGTTGAGCGCTCCCGGCGACCCGCTGCACAGACTGGAGGCCTACCTGACCCGCCCCCTGCCCGTGTTGAAGGGCTGCAAAGTGGGGCGGATGACGCAGGATCCCTTGGTGGCCGGCGATCCGGGGCTGCTGAAGCCGATCGCCGACGCCTTCGCCGCCGTCCACGATGCGCTCGTCATGGTGATCCGTGAGGCTGTCGCCCTGGGCGAACTCAGCGACACCCTTGATCCCGACCGCCTGGCACACCTGCTGGCCGCGACCATCCAGGGCGGCTACGTGCTGTCCATCGCGGCGCAGGATCCTCGCCCTTCCGAGGACGCCCGAGCCGGCGCCCTCGAACTGCTGCGCGCGTCCGCGCCGGCGTCCCCACCCGCCGCGACCTCAGCCGCGACACCGCACGAGAGGAATCCACAATGACTGTTCGGATCGGCATCAACGGCTTCGGTCGGATCGGCCGCAGCTACCTGCGCGCCGCGCTGGCCAACGACGACGTCCAGGTCGTGGCGGTGAACGATCTCACCGACGCCGCCACTCTCGCCACCCTGTTGGAGTGGGACTCCGTCTCGGGACACCTGGACGGGGTGTCGCGCGACGGGGACACGATCAGCGTCGGGGCCGACACCTTCACCGTGCTCTCGCAGCGCGACCCGGCCCAAATTCCGTGGGGTGACTTCGGCGCCGACGTGGTGATCGAGTCGACCGGCTTCTTCACCGACCAGACGAAGGCTCGCGCCCATCTGGACGGCGGCGCACGCAAGGTGATCGTCTCCGCTCCCGCCAAGGGCGACGTCCCCACCTTCGTGCTCGGCGTCAACGACGACCACCTCGACCCGGCGGCGGCCGACGTGTTCTCCAACGGCTCGTGCACGACCAACTCGCTGGCGCCGCTGGCCAAGGTCTTGAACGACGCGTTCGGCATCGAGAGCGGCCTGATGACCACCATCCACGCCTACACCGGCGACCAGAGGCTGCACGACGCACCGCATTCCGACCTGCGCCGGGCCAGGGCCGCCGCGGTGTCGACCATTCCCACCTCGTCCGGTGCGGCCAAGGCCATCGGCAAGGTCATCCCGGAGCTGGACGGGCGGCTCACCGGGTTCGCGCTGCGCGTACCGGTACCGGTCGGCTCGATCACCGACCTCACCGCCGTGCTGCGACAGCCGGCGAGCGTGGCCGCGATCAATGAGTCCTTCGCCCGGGCCGCCGCAGAAGGTCCCCTGCGGGGTTACCTGCAGTACTCCGAAGCCCCGCTGGTATCGGCAGACATCGTCGGCAACCCCCATTCGTCGATCTTCGATGCACCGCTGACCGAGGTGGTCGGCAACCAGGTCAAGGTGCTCGGCTGGTACGACAACGAATGGGGCTTCTCCAACCGGCTCGTGGAGTTCTCCGAGCGCATCGGCGCCGCCCTGTAGAACGTGCTGGGAACGGCTCCGGCGGTCGCCCCGGGTGATCGGCGGGAGTCATCCCCGGGCACGGCGTGGTGAGCGTAGCCTGCTGCTGAGGGCCGTTCGGCCTTGATCGGCCCAGAGAGGAGCACGGCATGATCAAGTCGATCGTGATCAACCGCGAGTTCGGCAGCGGTGGCCGCGAGATCGGCCGGCTGATCAGCGAACGCACCGGTCTCGACTTCTTGGACACCGGCATCATGGCGGCCGCCGCGCAGCGACGCGGGCTGCCCGCCAACCAGCTCGAGGCGTTCGACGAACACGTGTCGGCGGGTCAGTACCTGAACCTCTCGATCATCGGCGTGACCGACCCCGACGCCGCCGCGCTGCCCTACAAGATGTTCGGCGCGATCGCCCAGGTGATCACCGAGTCGGCACAGACCCGACCTGCCGTGTTCATCGGACGCTGCGCGGACAGCATCCTGCGGGAGGCGAAGGTGCCCTTCCTCAGCGCCTTCGTCTACAGCACCGATCTCGCCGCCAAGATCGAGCGCGCCGTGGGCGTTGACGGGGTTCCCCGGGACGAGGCCGAGAAGTACATCGCCCGGATGGACAAGGCCCGCAGTCGCTACCAGCAGTTCTTCACCGGCACCCATTTCGGTGACCGGCGCCAGTACGACCTGTGCCTCAACAGCGGACGGCTCGGCTACCCGTTGTGCGCCGATCTGATCGTGGCCGCGGCGACCTCCGGCACCGACGCGGGCGCCGCCGACGCCGACCCCGATCCCGCCGATCGGGCGGCCACTCCGCCGGACGCCGAGCCGTCCGTCGGTTGAACGCTCTGCAATACTTCCGTTGCGCAACTGAATCATTGCACTTAGGGTGGACGTCATGCCCACCGAGCTGGACGCCCTGTTCGCGGCCCTCGCCGACCCGACCCGCCGAGCCATGGTGGCGCGGCTCGCACACGGGGACGCCACCGTCAATCAGCTGGCCGCGCCGTTCGATCTCACCCATCAGGCCGTCTCCCGGCATGTAGGAGTGCTACGGCGTTGCGGCCTCATCAGCCAACGGGTCGAGGGGCAGCGCCGACCCTGCCGGCTCAACGTCGACCGGCTGGCGCAGGCCGAGAGCTGGATCGCCGAGCAGCGCCGCGACTGGGGCGACCGGCTCGACGGCCTGGACGCCCACCTGGCCAAGCCGACCAACGCCCAGCAGGGCGACGCGGTATGACCGACAGCACCCTGACCGGCGACGTCCTGATCGCCACCCGGCGGGTCGCCGCCCCGATCGAGCGGGTCTGGACGGCCTTCACCACGCCGGCCGACCTTGCCGCCTTCTGGGGCGGCAGCCACGCCCACGTGCCGGCCGATTGCGTCCGGATCGAGCTGCGCGTCGGCGGCGGCTTCGAACTGGTCTCCCTGCCTCGCAGCGACGCCTCACCCGGCACCGTCCTGCGCTTCGCTACGACATCGTCGAGCCACCGGGCCGGCTGGTGTTCACCGAGGCGTCCACGGGTCTGGTGACCACGATCAGCCTGACCGCGGACGGCGACACAACCACCGTCACCGTCCGCCAGCACCGGGTGCCCGTGGCGCTGCGGACAGAGCAGGCGAGGCGGGGCCTGGCCGCCATCCTCGACGCCCTCCATCGCGACCCGGCAGGCGCATCCATGGGCAGCCACACCGACCTGATCGACACCTATCTCGACGGTTTCCGGCGGTCACGCCGCGATCCTGAACTGCCTCACCGACGACGTCGTCTGGCACGTGCACGGCGTCCGCACCACCCACGGCCGGGCCGAGTTCGACACCGAGATCGAGAACCCGGCCTTCGAGGGGGGTCCCGAACGCACCGTCGACCGCACCGTCGAGACCGACGAGGTGGCCGCGGTGACCGGTCAGGGCAACGGCCGGCATCGCCGGGCGGGCGAGTTCCGCTTCGCCTACAGCGACCTGTTCACCTTTCGCGGCGAACTGATCGCGCAGGTGGGCTCCTACATCGTGCCGCTGCGCTGACGGCCTGGGCCGCTGGGGCGGGATCAGGTGAAGATGCTGACTCCACCGGGGCCGACCAGCAGGCCGACCACGATCAGCACGATCCCCCAGACCAACTGCTTGCGGATGATCGCCAGCACACCGGAGATCACCAGAATCGCCGCCAGAATCCACAACACCGTCGCCATGCCGAACCTCCTGAGTAGGACTTTCGCAGCACCGTCACAGCGCTGTGACGGCCATCATTGGGGCGCGGGTTTGCGTCCCTCCAGCCATGCCTACGCCTTGGGGCGGCGCCGACACCACCCTGCAAAGGGTGAAGCCGCGGCCGGCCGGGCCGTGCCTTGATGAGCGCGCGACGCCGACGTCGGGTGCCGGCCACGGTGGCCAACAACGTGTTCCCGATCCTGCGAACCACCGACGTCGCGCGCCTCGCCGCGTACTACCGCGACGCCGTGGGCGCCACCGTCCACTACCGGTTCGAGGACGCCTACGTCGGCCTCACCGTGGGCTCCGGCTCGTTGGGCGTGACCCGGGTCGACGCGGCCACTCCGGGCGACAACGTCTTGCTGTGGTGCTACGTCGACGACGTGGACGCCGCCCATGCGGCCGCACTGGCAGCGGGCGGCACGCAGGTCTCGGCCCCCGCGGACATGCCGTGGGGGAACGGGTGGCCGAGATCCGCGATCCGGACGGCAACCTGGTCGCGCTCGGCGCCCCGACGAGTGGACCGGCCGCCGGCGCCGGTGCAACCTGACCCTGTTCTTCGCGGCTGTCACAAGGTCTTCCGATCGGCGGGATTCCTGAACCGCCCGGTCGTCAGATTCTTGGTGCATCCTCAGGAAAGCCGGGGTCACCAGTCGCTCTGCGAGCCGATTTGTCTCGGGATATGGATTTCCGTACCATCATATGGGCGGTGAACTTGCGTCTGGTACAAGCAACGCGAGAAGTTGGTAGCACGAAAGCGCTGGCAATGGAGCCGCCGGATATGTGACGCATGAGAGGGCACATCATGACCGCTCCAGCCTTGGTGATGGTGGGAATGGGCAGCACCGACTCCCAGGTCTCGCAGGTGGCGCACTCCTTGAGGCAGGGCCTGCAGGGCATGCGCGCCGGCCTCTCGGTTCACTGCGCATTTCTGGAGCACTGCTCCCCCAGCCCGAGTCAGGTTGTCTCCCAGCTGATCAAGCAGGGCATCACCGAGATCGTGCTGGTGCCGCTGCAGCTCACCCACGCCATCGACGCCGACGAGCGAGTGCTCGCCCAGGCCACCAAACTGCGCGGCCTGCACGGCGACCTGCGCGTCAGCGTGTCGCGTCCGATCGGCCCGGAGGTGAGCCTGCTGACCGTGCTCGACCAGCGGCTCCGTGCCTCCCTGTCAGCCCACCGCGTGCTCGAGTTGGACGGTCTGGTGCTGTCCGCGGCCCGCACCGGCGACGTCCGCGGCAACGCGCTGCTGGCCCGCCGGGCCCGGCAATGGTCGACCCACCACCGCCTGCCCTGCCTGACCGCGGTGGCCGACGGTTCCGGCCCGTCGGTGTCGCAAGCCGTCCAGGGGCTGCGGGCGCAGGGTCGCCGGCACATCGCCGTCGGGTCGTTCTTCCTCACCGCAACTGAGCTGTTCCACGCCCAGGCCGACCTGGCCGAACGCTGCGGCGTGGTGTCGGTCAGCGAGCCCCTCGGCTCGGCCCACGAGGTGATGGACCTGATCCTGGCCCGCTACGCCTTCGCGGCGATGGACCTGCTCGACTTCGGTTTCGAGGAGATCGAGGAGGAGCCGGCCCGGCACCTCACCATCGCCTGAACCCGCCGCCGTTCGCCGGCGTCAGACAGCGCCACTCCCCCGCCGGAGCTCCGGTCGGGGGAGTCGCACGTCAACGACCTCAGGCCTTGGCCACCCGGGTCTTCTCGGCGGCCACGTCGAACGTCGCCTCGGGCCACGAGAGGTCGAGTCCGATCAGGTGCTCGCGCAGCAACTGCGCCACCGCCCAGTTGCGGTACCACTTGCGGTCGGACGGAATGATGAACCAGGGCGCGTACCCGGTGTTGCAGCGCTCGAGGGCGTCGGCGTACGCCTGCTGGTAGGCGGGCCACTTCGCGCGGGCGTCCAGATCGCCCGGGTTGTACTTCCAGTACTTCTCCGGGCTGTCCAGCCGTGCCGCGAGCCTCGCCTTCTGCTCCTCGAAGGACACGTGCAGGAAGCACTTGATGATGGTGGTTCCCGACTCCACGGCCTTCTTCTCGAACGCGTTGATCTCGTCGTAGCGGCCGTTCCACTCGCTGACCGGGACCAGCTGGTCGACCCGCACCACGAGGACGTCCTCGTATTGCGAGCGGTCGAAGATGCCGATCATGCCGGGATCGGGCAGGGCCCGGCGGATGCGCCACAGGTAGTGGTGCCGCAACTCCTCCTTGCTCGGCTGCTTGAACGAGGTCAACTGGATGCCCTGGGGATCGACCATGCCCATCGCATGCCGGATCACCCCGCCCTTGCCCGAGGTGTCCATGCCCTGCAACAGAACCAACACGCTCGGCGCCTGTTCGGGATCGGAGCGCCCGTTGGCGTAGAGCCGCTCCTGCAGGTCGGACAGTTCCGGCTCGAGTGCCGCCGTGAGTGCCGGAGCGTCCTCCTTGCCCGTGCCCGGGTAGCCGGCGGTGGAACGGGTGTCGATGCTCGACAGGTCGACGGGTCCTTCAGGAAGGCGCAGCAGCCGGCTGAGCGGCTCGACCTGCCGGGCCTTCGACCCCGACGACTTCGACTTCTTCGTGCTCTTCTTCTTGGCTGCCATTCCCGTAGTGTGTCGCACCCCGTCGCCGGGCGGGAGTGGCCGCGCGGGGAAACCACCCCACCGGGTCAGTGGGACGCCGCTTCGCCGGGGCCGGACGAGCGGTCACGCGGGCGGAGCGAGAATGTCGGCCAGGTCGTAGCCGACCGGCTCCTCCAACTGCTGGTACGTGCACGAGCGGGGATCCCGGTCGGGACGCCACCGGTTGAACTGAGCGGTGTGCCGGAACCGGACGCCCTCCATGTGCTCGTAGCGCACCTCGACGACCAGGTCGGGGCGCAGCGGGACGAAGGAGAGGTCCTTGCCGACGTTCCACCGGCTGTACTCGGAGTTGCGCGGCGTCCGAGCGCCGTCCTGCTGCTTCGCCCACGCCCAGGGGTGATCGTCGAAGCTGGTGACCAGAGGCTGCAGCTCGGCGAACAGCGACTTACGGGTGGCGAGCGGGAACGCGCCGATCACACCCACCGAGGCGAGCTCCCCGGCGTCGTTGTAGAGACCCAGCAGCAGCGACCCGATCGCGTCGTCGCTGCCCTTGTGCAGCCGATACCCCGCCACCACGCAGTCGGCGGTGCGCTGGTGCTTGATCTTGAACATCACCCGCTTGTCCGGCTGGTAGGCGCCGGCCAGCGGCTTGGCGACCACGCCGTCCAGCCCGGCACCCTCGAACTGGTCGAACCACTGCCCGGCGAGGGCGTGATCGCGAGTGCAGGGCGTCAGATGGACCGGCTCGCCCGCCCCGGCCAGCGCCTTCTCGAGCAGCGCGCGGCGCTGCTCGAACGGCCGGCCGGTGAGGTCGTCGTCACCCAGCGCGAGCAGGTCGAAGGCGATGAACCTGGCCGGCGTCTGCTCCGAGAGCAACGCCACCCGGCTGGCCGCGGGATGGATCCGCTGCTGAAGCACCTCGAACTCGAGCCGATCACCCACCACCACCACGATCTCGCCGTCGACCACGCACCGCTGCGGCAGGTTTGCCCGCACCGCCTCGACGACCTCGGGGAAGTAGCGCGTCATCGGGCGCTCGTTGCGCGAACCGATCTCGACCTCGTCGCCGTCGCGGAAGATGATCGAGCGAAAGCCGTCCCACTTCGGTTCGTAGGAGAACTCGCCGATCGGGATGGACGGTACGGACTTGGCCAGCATCGGCTTGACCGGCGGCATCACGGGCAGCTGCATGGGACCCCATTGAACACCCGGCCCGCACCCGTGCGGGCCGGCCCCGTCCGGGCGACGTCGCACAGGGTGGGCGATGTGGGCCGGGCGCCCGGCGTCCGATCTCTGCCGGCCCGGTGCAACCCCCTCCGGCGGCAGCGGGGGCGTGGTTCGATTGGACTGCTATCGGAGCACTCAACGAGGAGGAGAACCAGATGTCCGACGATGCCCTGACCCTCGACCCGACGCGCACCGCCCTGGTGTTGATCGAGTTCCAGAACGAGTTCACCACCGAGGGTGGCGTCCTGCACGGCGCGGTGGCCGGCGTGATGGAGACGACCGGCATGCTCGACAACACCAAAGTGTTCGTCGACAAGGCCCGTGCGGCCGGGGTGACGATCATGCACGCCCCGATCACCTTCGCACCCGGCTACCTCGAGCTGACCAGGCATCCCTACGGCATCCTCGCCGGCGTCGTCGGCGGCAACGCCTTCGTCAAGGACACCTGGGGCGCAGCCATCGTGGACGACCTGGCTCCGGCAGAGGGCGACATCCTGATCGAGGGCAAGCGCGGGCTGGACACCTTCGCCAGCACCAATCTCGACTTCATCCTGCGCAGCAAGGGCATCGACACCGTCATCCTCGGCGGGTTCCTGACCAACTGCTGCGTCGAGTCGACGATGCGCAGCGCCTACGAGAACGGCTACCGGGTCATCACGCTGACCGACTGCGTCGCAGCCACCTCCCAGGAGGAACACGCCAACGCGATCCGGTTCGACTACCCGATGTTCAGCCACCCGCTCACCTCGGACGAGGTGGCTGCCGCGCTCTGAGGCCGCCTGACGGGCGGGCGGGATCCCGGCGTCCGCCGGGATGACGGGAATGGCAGGCCGATCTCGACATCGGCGTCCGCGGGGATGGCGGGACTGGCCAGCCGATCTCGACATCGGCGTCCGATCAAGGGAAACCTGGCCGCTGGTGGGCTGTAACCCTCCAGCCGGGCAGCGATCCGCCCACCCGTCAGCCGTCTCGACATCGGTGGCCTGGACGACGGTGGGCTTCGGCACGGGCCTACCGGCCCACTTCCGGCTTCGGCACGGGCCTACCGGCCCACTTCCGACTTCGGCACGGGCCTACCGGCCCACTTCCGGCTCCGCCTGAATGAAGGGAACCCGTCCGTCCCGACCAGCGAGCCGGTTCACTCCCAGTTCGCCGGGTTCTTCTTGGACGGCTGCACCCGGGGCGGCTCGCCCGGCATCTTCGGGTACTCCGGCGGGTAGGGCATCTCCGCACCCCCGTCGGCGTCGTCCGCGGCGTACCACTCCAGCGCCGTGCCGATCGGCGCCGGGTCCGTCGCATAGAAGGGCGCCCAGACGTCCCCGAGTTCGGCGAACCGGGCCGGCATCGTGAGCAGCGTGAAGTCGTCCGGCGACACCTGATCGAGCTCATCCCAGGTCACCGGCGCCGACACCCGCCCCGCGGGCGTGGGCCGGATCGAGTACGCCGACGTCATCAGCCGGTCACGGGCCATCTGGTTGAAGTCGACGAAGATGCGCTCGCCGCGCTCCTCCTTCCACCAGTTGACTGTCACCCGCTCGGGCAGCCGGCGGGCCAGCGCCCGTCCGATCGCGATCGTCGCGTGCCGGGCATCGATGAAGTCGGCGGGTTCGATGGGCGCGAACACGTGCACCCCGCGACCACCCGACGTCTTGGCGAAGCCGGTCAGCCCCGCCTCGGCGAGCACCGTGCGCAGTTCCAGCGCGGCGACCACGGCGTCGGCGAAGTCGGTTCCGGGCTGCGGGTCCAGGTCGATCCGCAACTGGTCGACCAGGTCCGGTTCGGGGACCCGCACCGGCCAGGGGTGGAACCGCACCGTGCCCAGGTTCACCATCCACACGATGGTCGCCAGGTCGGCCGGCGCAACAGCCTGGGCCGTCCGGCCCGACGGGAAGGTGATCGTCGCCTGCTGCACCCAGTCGGGGACGCCCTTGGGCGTCCGCTTGGCGTAGAACGCGTCGCCGTCGGGATTCTTCGGGCCGACCAGCGAGGACGCCTCGGTGACGCCGTTGGGCCAGCGCTCCATGGTCGTGGGTCGGTCCTTCAGGGCGGCCAGGATGCCCGGACCGACCGCCAGGAAATATTCGGCGACCTGCAACTTGTTGAGTCCCATGTCGGGGAAGTACGGCTTGGAGGGGCTGGAGATCCGGACGGCCCGGCCGTCCAGCTCGAGTTCCACGGGCGGCTCGGCCATGCCGGTCAGCGTACGTGACTACCCTTGACCTTCAACGAAGGAGACCCTGATGAAGCTCGATCCGACCCAGTTCCGGACGCCCGAGCAGTGGCGCGCCATGCTCACCCCGGCGGAGTTCCACGTGCTGCGCGAGGCCGGCACCGAGCGTCCCTTCACCGGTGAGTACACCGACACCACCACCCCGGGCACCTACCACTGCCGCGGCTGCGGCGCCAAGCTGTTCACCTCCGACACCAAGTTCGAGTCGCACTGCGGTTGGCCCTCGTTCTTCGCCCCCGAACTCGAGAGCGTCCGCTACATCGAGGATCGGTCAATGTGGCAGGTCCGCACCGAGGTGCGCTGCGCCACCTGTGACTCGCACCTGGGTCACGTCTTCACCGGCGAGGGTTACGACACCCCCACCGACAAGCGCTACTGCATCAATTCCATCAGCCTCGTGCTGGAGCCCGATTCGACCCAGTGAGCCGGACGCCGCCCGGCGAGTCACCCATGTGGGGGACGAACCCGCGGCTACTGTCTCCACCGTGGGAGGTGCGCGCAGAACCATGGCCGGCGGTATCGGGTTGTTCGATGACGCGGTGGCCGCGCTGCAGGCCATGCACTGGCGTCCGGAGTTGGTGATCGAAGAGATCCCGGCACCGCAACGGATCGCTCCGCACGCCGTGGCTGTCGCGGCCGAGGTGGTGGTCGGCGGTGACGACCTGGGCAACGGACGCCTCGTGCTGCTGCACGACCCCGACGGCAACCCGTCCTGGGACGGCGACTTCCGCTGCGTCACCTACGCCCGGGCCGAAGTGGACGCGGAAATGGTCGCCGACCCGCTGCTCACCGAGGTCGGCTGGTCGTGGCTGACCGACGCGTTGGAGCGCTACGACGCCGACTACACCGCCCCCAGCGGCACCGTGACCGCCGTGTCGTCGCGGGCGTTCGGGGCGATGTCGGCGGACCCGCCCCGCGCCGAGATCGAGATCCGGGCGTCCTGGACGGCGCTGGTCGGCTCGGCCGACGACGTCACCCGGCACCTGATGAGCTGGTCGGAACTGTTGTGCACGACGGCCGGGCTGCCCCCGCTGCCGGAGGGCGTCGTCGTGATGTCCCCCCGCCGACGCCGGTGAGCGATCCGGCCGAGGCGGAGCCACTCGTCCTCGAAGCCCCGGCCGACGGTGTTCCGGACGTCATCGACACGCCCGACACCCTCGCCGCCGCCCGGTCCGCACTCGCGGGCGGCACCGGCCCGATGGGCATCGACACCGAACGCGCGCAGGGGTTCCGCTACACCGCGAAGGCGTACCTGATCCAGCTGCGCCGCGAGGGTGCGGGCACCTTCCTGATCGATCCGACCGCCTTCGCCGACAAGGGCGACCTCGCCGATTTCAGCGACCTCGCCGCCGCGGTGGCTGACGCCGAATGGGTGCTGCACGCAGCCAGCCAGGACCTGCCCTGCCTGGCCGAGGTGAAGCTGCTGCCGGCCAGGTTGTTCGACACCGAGCTGGCGGCCAGGCTGCTGGGCATGCCGCGGGTCGCCCTGGGCACCCTGGTCGAGGAGGCGTTCGGCCTGGTGCTGCGCAAGGAGCATTCCGCGGCGGACTGGTCACGGCGTCCGCTGCCGCCGGAGTGGCTCAACTACGCCGCACTCGACGTGGAGAAGCTGGCCGACCTGCGCGAATGGCTGGCCGAACGCCTGGAGGCCGCCGGCAAGACCGAATGGGCCCAGCAGGAGTTCGCCTTCCTCGTCGAACGGGCGTCGGTGCCCGTTGCGCCGCGGGTCGACCCGTGGCGGCGCACCTCGGGACTGCACGCCGTCCGGACGCCGCGGGCGCTGGCCGTGGTCCGCGAGCTGTGGCAGACGCGCGACGAGGTGGCGGCCGGCCTGGACCGGGCGCCTGGCAAGGTGCTGCCCGACCGTGCGATCAGTGCCCTGGCGGCGCGGCAGAACTCGCCGGACGTGAAGCGACTGGGCGGCACCGACCTGGCCGCCGTACCCGAGTTCGCCTGGCGGTTCCCCGCCCGCTACCGGGCCCGCTGGCTGGCGGCCCTCGACCGGGTCGCGGCGCTGACCCGGGACCAGTTGCCGCCCCGCACCCTGGCCCCCGAGGGCCCACCGCCGCCGCGCACCTGGGAGCTGCGCAACCCCGAGGCCGCGCACCGCTGGGACGCCGTCCGGCCCGCCGTGGTCGAGTTGGCCGAGAAGCTCGAGCTGCCGGTGGAGAACCTGGTGAGCCCGGACGCCCTGCGCCGGGTGCTGTGGAAGCCGCCGACCGCGGCCACCTCAGAGGCCCTGGACGCCGCGCTGGCCGCCGAGCTGGTCCGGCCCTGGCAACGGGAGTTGCTGGTGCCGGTGATCACGAAGCGGCTGGCGCACCAGTAGCGATCGCCCCGGCCTTGCCTATAGTGAGCGCGTGTCTGATCCGGGTCACCTGCCGCACGGCAGCTTCGGCAGCCCGGAACCGACGCCCGCACCGAGCCCGCCGCTGCCCCAGCCGCCCCCGCCGCAGGCTCCCGGCCCCTGGGCGGCCCCGAGTTCCTTCGGCCTCCCTGACACCTCCTATCCGCACCCGCACCCGGCCGGCGCTGCTCCCGGCCCGTGGAGCCACCACCCTCAACCGTCCTGGCCTGCGCCGGCCCCGGCGCCGCGCCGTTCCCGCGGGGTGCTGGCCACCGTCCTCGTGATAGCCGTGATCGCCGCCCTGATGACGGCGGCCGCCGTCACCGGCCGGCCGACCGAGGCGCGCGAGGCGTCCGCGGCGACGCGGTACCTGCCGGCCTCCGGCGCCCGGGTGGTCCTGGAGCACTCCGCGGGCGGCGACCAGGTCGACGAATACCTCGTCGGGCCCGGTCTGGGGGCGTTGCAGAGTGGGCCGTCGACGCTGGGGTACGCCGCCACCGAGAACGACGAGTTCCAGCGCACCACCTGGGTGCGGATCAGCAGCCTCACCGCCGACGCCGACGTCCAGGTCAAGGAGCGGGGCACCCAGCTCTTCGCCGCCCTCACGACCGGGCTCGAGCTGAGGGTGGCGACCTGGCCGGACCGGTTTCTGGCCTTCCGGCCCGGATTGCTGATGCTGCCCTCCGGCGTCCGCGACGGCCAGGAGTGGTCGGTCGCCGGCACCGCCTACGGCGGCACCCCCACCACCCTGGACGACCAGTCGCCCTACTCGGCCGAGTTCCGAGCCTCCGCGGCCGGGGACGGCTGCGTCGCCGTCACCGGCACGATCCGGCTGGGCGGCGGCACGGACCCGGCGAGTTCGTCCTCGACGACCACCTGGTGCGCGGGTCGCGGGATCACCGCCACCACCCTCGGCGACGACACCGCCTCGGCGGTGAACCGATGGCCGGTGTGGTCGGGCCGGACGCCGATCGCCGACCCGGTACCGCTCACCATCACTGCTCGGGGCGGGCTGGAGCGTCGCGACCTCACCGGCCTGCCCCCGATGGCGCTCAGCCCGCGGGTCGCACCGGTCGTGCTGCCGGGCGAGCTGGTGGTCTTCGCCAACAACATCGGCGGAGACCTGGTGGCCCGCGGCTGGGACGACGGGCAGGTGGACGCCCGCTGGGCCGCCCATCCCGGTGGGGCGATCACCGGGATGCTCGCGGTGGACCGGGTGGTGCTCGCCGCCACTGCCGAACGCCGCCTGGTCGCCTACGGCAGCGAGGGCGAGTTCCTGTGGCAGGCCGACCTGCCGGACGCCACCGGCGCCCCGCCCGTCCGGCTCTCGAACCTCGCGGTGGTGACCACGCTCGACGGCGGCGTCTCGGCCTACGACGCCGCCACGGGGGCGCTGGTGTGGCGGCACCAGGTGCCCAACGAGATCCGCCAACCGCCGAGCGTGAGCGGCGATGTCGTGACGGTGATGGATCAGGCCGGGAACCTGCGCAGCTACCGCGCCGACGGCGCCGAGGTGCACTCGCTCGAACTCGACCAGCCCGAGTCGTTCACCGTCGCCGCAGGGCTGGCGGTGGTCGCGTCGCGGACCGACGGCTTCGTCCGGGGCTACCGCCTCGACGACGGCTCGCTGGCCTGGCGCACCTCCGTCCCGGGTGCCCGCAACTCGATCCACGCGCTGGCCCACGTGGTGGTAGTCCGGCAGGGCGATGGCTTGCTGGCGCTGCACAGCGGCGACGGGACCCGAGCCTGGGAGGCGGGCCTGCGCCCCACCTCCATCGCCGCCGTGGGCGACCAGCTGCTGGTCAGCGACCGCACCAACCTGCTGCTGTTCGATGCGACGGGGGCGCAGCGGGCGTCCTGGCCCACCCAGGAGAGCGACCTGGACTCGGGGACGCAGACCTTCCTCACCACCAACGCCGGCCTGGCGATGCTCTCGTACGGCTCGGTGGGCTATCGGTGGCGGGCGTCGTGAGGGCCCTGCGCGCCGGCTGGGCCGTGCTGGTGGATCTGGTCCGGCTCACCGTCGTCCGGCCGGTGGTGGAGGGACGCCCCCGCACGGCCGGGTGGCCGACCGGGCTGCGGGCCATCGTGTTCGCCTCGTTGACCGTCTACGCGGCACTCACCCTCACCGTGGTTGTCGCCGGGCCGCTGCGCCGATGGGACGACCTGGTGGTGACCGGCACCGGGGCGACCGTGCCCGAGGTCGGTGTGGTGTTGTGCAGCGGTGCGAGCGTGCTGGCCCTGGCGCTGTTCCAGGCCGCGGCCATGCATCTGCCCTGGTGGGTGCGCATCCTGTCGGTGCTGCTGACCGGCTCGGTGGTGGTCATCTTCGTGCTGCAGGCCAGCCTGAACCCGCTGAACCTCGTCCCCGCGGCTCTGGGACTGCTGGTGATCGTCGTGCTGGTGGCGGTGCGCTGGCGCTCCGACTTCGCCTGGGGCGAGTTCGTCGTGGTCGCCGCCGCGCTGGGCACGGCACTGTTCGTTCCGACCCAGCTGGCGGCGAACGCGTCCATGGTTCCCGTCGACTGGCGCGGCACCTCGTTGGAGGGTGCCCTCCAGACGCTGTCGCAGCTGGCCCTGCCGGCACTGCTGGTCGCCGGCGCCGCGCTGGCCCAGATCGCGGTCACGGCGTCGTTCTCGGCGGTGGCGGCCGGCACCAGGGAGTTGGGCGGCGGGACCCTGCGCGTACTGGCCGTGGTGCTGGTCGGCGTCGCCGCCTGGAGCCTGGTCAGGGCGTTGGTCGACCACGAGAACAGCGTGCAGGGCTGGGTCGCCTCGTTGAGCCAGCTGCTGGTGCTGGCGCTGCTGCTGGTCCCGATCCTGTGGGTCGCGGGACGTCCGCCCGCCTGGTCCGACCTGGACGAGGATTCCACCCGGCTCAACTACCTGGTCGCGGTGTGCACCACCGGCTACCTGCTCGTCTCACCGGTCCTCACCCTGTTGCGCGAGGTCGTCCGGCTGACCGGGCCGGCGTGGCTGTTCGCACTGCTCGACGGCTACACGGTGGTGACCCGGCAGGACTGGATGCCTTCGGCGATGCGGGCGGGTGTCGGGATCATCGGTGTGCTGCTGGCGCTGCCGGCGGCGCGGCGGGGGCGGCCCTGGACGGCCATGTTCCTGACGGCGCTGGCGGTGCTGGCGAGCTTCGACCTGCTGCGGCAGACCCCACTGCGGGACTGGATCGCCGACACGGTCCCACAGTTCGCCGGGATGCTCACCGTCGCCCTGCTGCTGGCCGGCGGCTGGCTGGCACTGACCGGACGTCTGAGCACCCAGCGAGCCGCGGCGCTGGGCTGCGGGCTGCTGCTGTGCCTGGTGTTCCCGCACCGGGCAATCCTCGACGACCCGATCAGCGCGGCGCTCGGTTTCAGCGGCATCGGTGCGGTGCTGTTCGGGCTGGTCTGGCGGCTGCTCACCGAGGGCGACATCACCCGGGAGGGCTCGCCGTCGTGGCCGGTCCCGGCCCGGGTGCTGCTGTATTGCGCGAACGCCCTGCTCGCGGTGGCCTCGACCGCCTACGTGGCCCTCACCCGGCAGTCCGGCACCGTGCTCGACATCACGCTGTACACCGAGGCGGGCGACTGGTTGCTTGGCACGCCGCTGTTCCTGACCGCCACCCTGGGCTGCCTGGCGATCGCGGTGGTCCCGCGTCGTCCGGCACCCGTGCCGATGGACCAACCCGCCGGATTCGTCACCCGCTGATATACCGATTTTCGACCTCGATCGCCAGAATGAGCCACTGAAACGTTTCGATCGGCATCGACGTCGAAAATCGGTATATCCCTGCGCGGTGATTTCCTAGGGGCGTGCGGCCGCGGCGGTGGTCGCCGGGTCGGCGGCGAGCACCACCTCGGTTGCGTACCGGGCCACCTGCTGCGCGGTCAACCCCAGGGCGGCGAGGATGCCGCTGCGCGAACCCTGGTCGATGAAGGCCTGGGGGACGCCGAACTCGCGGACGGCGGCGGCGACTCCCGCCAGCCGGCACTCCTGCGCCAGCCGGGAGCCGAGTCCGCCGGCCAGCCCGCCGTCCTCGATCGTGATCGTCAGGTCGTGCTCGCCGGCCAACCGGATCAGGTCGGCGCTGACCGGCAGCGCCCACACCGGATCGACGACCCGGACGCCGATGCCCTGCCGGGCGAGCCGCCTGCCCACCTCGACGGCAAGCGTGGCGAACTGCCCCCAGCCCACGACGAGCACCGAGGGTCCGCCGTCCTCGAACAGCACGTCGACGTCGCCGTCGGTGCGCACCGCCGGTAGCGGGTCCGGCAGCGGGTCCTTGGAGTAGCGGATCATGCTCGGCGCGTCCGAGATGCCGACCGCCACGTCGAGCGCACGGGTCAGCCGCTGCTCATCGCGGGGCGCGGCCAGGTGCAGCCCCGGCACCAGGCCGGCCAGGGCCAGGTCCCACATGCCGTGGTGGCTGGGCCCGTCGGGACCGGTGATGCCGGCCCGGTCGAGCACGAAGGTGACGCCCTCGCCGTGCAGCGCGACGTCCATCAGCAACTGGTCGAAGGCGCGGTTGAGGAAGGTGGCGTACAACGCCACGACCGGGTGCAGTCCGGCGCGAGCCAGCCCCGCCGCCGACGCGACCGCGTGCTGCTCGGCGATGCCGACGTCGAAGGTGCGGTGCGGGAAGTGCCGGGCGAAACGGGCCAGGCCCGTCGGGTGCAGCATCGCCGCGGTGATCGCCACTACCCGGTCGTCGGTGGCGCCGATCCTGGCCAGATGCTCGCCGAAGGCGTCCGTCCAGGTGCGCCGGGTGGAGGCCGCAAGCGGCTCGCCGGTGATCTCGTCGATGGGTCCCACCGCGTGGAAGCGGTCCTCCTCGTTGTTCTCAGCTGCCGCGAAGCCGCGTCCCTTCTGGGTGACGCAGTGCACGATGACCGGCCCTCCGGTGAACTGCCGGGCCTGTTCGAGCGCGAACTCGAGCGCGGTCAGGTCGTGACCGTCGATCGGCCCCAGGTACTTGATGCCCAGGTCGGAGTACATGCCCTGCGGCGCGAAGACGTCCTTGACGCCCGCCTTCACCCCGTGCAGGACGTCGTAGGCCGATTCTCCGACCACCGGGGCCCGGCTGACCCAGCGCTTGATCGCAGCCAGCGAGCGTTCGTAGCGCCGGTCGGTGCGAATCGAGGAGAGTTGCTGGCCCAGGCCCTTCAGCCGGCTGGCGATGCCGCCGATGGTGGGCGTGTACGAGCGGCCGTTGTCGTTGACGACGATGACCAGCCGCAGGTCTGGCTCGACGGCGATGTTGTTCAGTGCCTCCCAGGTCATGCCGCCGGTGAGGGAGCCGTCGCCGACCACGGCCACGACGGTGCGCTCCTCGTCGCGCAGCGCGAATCCCCTGGCCAGGCCCTCTGCCCAGGACAGCGACGACGACGCGTGTGAACTCTCCACCCAGTCGTGCTCGGATTCGGCCCGGCTCGGGTAACCGGACAGCCCGCCCGGCTGGCGCAGCGTGTCGAAGCGGTCGCGGCGTCCGGTCAGGATCTTGTGCACGTAGCTCTGGTGGCCGGTGTCGAAGATGATCGGATCCCGCGGCGAGTCGAACACCCGGTGCAGCGCGATGGTCAGTTCGACCGCGCCCAGATTCGGGCCGAGGTGCCCGCCGGTGCGGGACACGTGGGCGACCAGGAAACCGCGGATCTCGGCGGCGAGGCCGACGAGCTCGTCGTCGGTCAGGTCGTGCAGGTCGCGGGGGTGGTTGATGCGGTCCAGCAACGGCATGGCGTGCAGTCTACGTGCGGATTCGCGACTGGACGCCCGCTGCGCCGCACGGGCAGGGTGGCACCCATGGACAGCGAACCGGAGGTCGGGATCGTCATCGTGCTCGATTCGATCGATCCCGCACGGCTGGCGGGGTTCTGGGCCGAAGCGCTGCGCTACCGCCGCCTCGACGACGTCGAGCAGTACGCGGTGCTGCTGCCGCGGCAGGGGGCGTCCGGCCCGATGCTGCTGATCCAGGGCGTCGGCGAACCCAAGCAGGGCAAGAACCGGATGCACCTCGACCTGCACGTGCCGGACGTCGCCGCCGAGGTCGACCGGCTCGTCGCCCTGGGCGCCTCGCGGGTCGGCGAAGGTGTGATCGGCGATACGATCAGCTGGGTCCGGATGCTCGACCCCGAGGGCAACGAGTTCGACCTCGCCCCGATCTGACGACCGGGGCCGGTCCGCTCAGAGCCGGCGCACCCAGTTCTTCCCGCGCAACGCCTCTTCGACCAACCCCACCTCGCGGTGCAGCCTGGCCAGCGCCGCCTGTTGCTGCGACCACACCTCGACCGCGTCGCTGACCACCTCGGGCGGCACCTGTTCGGTCAGGCTGACCCGGACGCCGGCCAGCCCCTCGCGGCTGGCCTGCACCTGCGCATCGACGAACACCGCCGCGAACCGCGCCAGCACCACCGGGTGCCGGCGCAGCAACGGGTAGCGGCGATAGTCGGCCGGGCAGCAGTCGAGCAGGAACTCGGTCGCGGTCAGTTCCCAGTCGGGCGCCCCCGGTGGCCGCACCCGCTCGGGCCACCCGGGCGGCACGTAGATGCTGGACTGTCGCTCCTGCATCGCCCTGCGACGATCCGCCAGTGACGCCATCCCTACCCCCTTGGATCGAACGTTTGTTCGATTCTAGGCCATAGCCGGACGCCGGTCCAGACCGGTCCGAATCTCCGCCCCACCCACCCGGCGCCCCGACACGGTCAGCCGCAGGTCGAGGTTTGCGGGACCGGCCGGGGTGGGTCGTGATAGACACTGTGCACCCCACACGAAGGAGTGTTCGATGGACGACTGGGTACAGACTCTCGGCGCCGGCCCCCTGCTCGGTATCGCAGCCGGCGCGATCGCCGTCCTGCTCGTGCTGGTCATCACCCTGAAGATGCACGCTTTTCTGGCATTGATCCTGGTCAGCCTGCTGACCGCGCTGGCCACCGGCATACCGACCAACCAGATCGTGCCGACCATGGTCAGTTCCTTCGGCAGCACACTCGGCTCGGTCGCCCTGCTGGTCGGTCTGGGCGCGATGCTCGGCAAGCTGGTCGAATACTCGGGCGGCGCCCAGGTGATGGCTGAACGACTCGTCTCCATCTTCGGTGAGAAGCGGGCCCCGTTCGCGCTCGGCATCGCCTCGCTGATCATGGGCTTCCCGATGTTCTTCGACGCCGGCCTGGTCGTCATGCTGCCGATCATCTTCGCGATCGCGAAGCGGCTGAACGGGCCGGTGCTGCTCTACGGCATCCCGGCCGCCGCCGCGTTCTCGGTGATGCACGTCTTCCTGCCGCCCCACCCCGGACCGGTCACCGCCACCGAGCTGTACGGCGCCAACCTCGGGCTGGTGCTGCTGATCGGCCTGCTGGTCGCGCTGCCCACCTGGTACGTGTCCGGCTACCTGTGGGGCATCCAGGTCGCCAAGCGGCACAGCTTCACCCTGACCGAGGGCCTGTTCGGCGACGCCGATCCCGACGAGGTCAAGGAACCGCCGTCGGTCGGCACCGTGATCGGCATCCTGCTGATCCCGCTGCTGCTGATCTTCCTCAACACGGGACTGGACTTCGTCCGGGCCAGCGGCTGGGCCGACAAGTCCGCGACCTGGTTCCAGGTGCTCAGCATGCTGGGCACCGCGCCCGTCGCCCTGCTGGTGGCGGTGCTGGTCGCCTCCTTCGTGCTCGGCCTGCGCCGCGGCGAGAAGGGCACCGCGCTGGAGAAGATCGTCGACAGCGCCCTGGGCCCGATCTGCTCGGTGGTGCTGATCACCGGCGCCGGCGGCATGTTCGGCGGCGTGCTGCGCACCTCCGGCATCGGTGACGCGCTGAAGGATTCGATGTCCGACCTGGGACTGCCCGTGATCGTGGCCGCCTACCTCGTGTCGGTGGTGCTGCGACTCGCCCAGGGCTCGGCGACCGTCGCGCTGGTCACCACCGCCGGCCTGATGGCTCCGGCCGTGGCCGCCGGCGGCTACTCCGCGGTCGACATCGTCTGCATCACCCTGGCCACCGCTGCCGGTTCGGTGTTCGCCAGCCACGTCAACGACTCGGGATTCTGGCTTGTCGGACGCCTGATGGGCATGGACGTCGCCACCACCTTGAAGACCTGGACGATCCAGCAGGCCATCGAGTCGGTGATGGCCTTCCTGATCGTGCTGGCGGTCTTCGTCGTCCTCTAGCGGACGCCGGTCGCCGGTCTCAGCCGAGCCCGGTGACCAGCCAGGCGTCCCCGCGTTCGCGCCACCACAACATCGCCGAACGGATCAGCATGAACGCCGTGAAGCCCAGCCACAGCGCGACCGTGGCAGCAACCGCGCCCTGGCCGGCCAGGGCGTCCGCGTTGAGCCGCAGCACGGCCACCACGGGCAGGTAGCCGACCAGCACCGCGATCATCCCGCCGGCCAGCCAGCGGCCGTCGCCGGCCCCGATCAGCACGCCGTCCACCACGAACACGTAGCCTGCGACCGGCTGTCCGATGCCGACCACGATCAGCGAGGCGACCAACGCGGAGCGCACCGCCGGGTCGGTGGTGAACAGCGGCGCGATGAACGGCCCCGCCACCGCGACCACCGCCCCCACCACGGCCCCACCGATCACGCCCCAGCGGACCATCACCGCCGTCGCCTGCCGCACCCCGGCCACGTCCGCGGCGCCCAACCCCTTGCCGGTGAGCGCCTGACCGGCGATCGCCAGGGCGTCCAGGGCGAAGGCGAGCAGCGTCCACACGGTGAAGGCGACCTGATGCGCCGCCAACGGCACCTCACCGAGCGCGGCGGCCACCCAGGTGGTGAGCAGCAGGACGGCGCGCAGGGCCAGGGTCCGGACCAGCAGCGGGACGCCGCTGGTCGCGGCAGCCAGCACCCCGGCCGGATGCAGCCGCAGGGTCGCCCCCGAGCGTCGGACGCGGCTCACCCACACCGCGACGAGGGCCAGCGCCATCGCCAGCTGAGCGATCACCGTCCCCCACGCCGAGCCTGCGATCCCCCAGCCCAGCCCGTACACGAACCACCAGTTGAGCAGGGCGTTGGCACTGAAGCCGGCCACCGAGACGATCAACGGGGTGCGGGTGTCCTGGACGCCGCGCAGCGCCCCGGTGATCGCGAGCACCACCAGCATCGCCGGCAGTCCGATCGCCGAGACCCGCAGGTAGGCGACGGCCTGAACGAGCACCTCCCCGCTGGCCCCCAGCCCGGCACACAGCCAGGGCGCGGCGGCGGTCGCCACCGAGCCGCTGACCACGCCGAGCAGCAGGGCCAGCACGGTGCCATCCACGCCGGCCGATACCACCCGGTCGGACGCCCCGGCGCCCAGTGCCCGGGCGACCGCCGCAGTGGTGCCGTAGGCGAGGAAGACGAAGACCCCGACGGCCGTGGACAGCACGGAACCGGCGATGCCGAGGCCGGCCAGCTGCGGCGTCCCCAAGTGCCCGATGATGGCCGAGTCGACCAGCAGGAACAGGGGTTCGGCGACCAGTGCGACGAACGCCGGGACGGCCAGGTTCAGGATCTGCCTGGTCAGGCTCGGCGCACGCACCCGGTCAACCTACCCAGTCGAGCCGACGGCGCTCGCCCCGGTGACCTGCCGAGACCGAACGCTGGCCGGGTTCAGCGCAGCTGGGCCGCCCGTTGGCGGTACCCCTCGAGCAGTGCGGCGCCGGTTCCGGCGTCGTCCACCACCACGAGCTCGACACCACCCGATCGTCGGATGACGACGATCGCACGGCCCGACCGCAGCACGAAACCCTTCGCCCCCTGCAGCGGTCCGCGCACGGCGACCCGGTAGCCCCAGCCGCCGAACTCGGCCATCGCGCGTACCTCGGCGGCGGCGACCGCGGCGACGTCGTCGATGCCGACGACAGCCCGCGGCCAGCCGAGCGGACCGGCCACCCGCAGCCCCTGCGGCCCGACCGTCACCCGGACGCTGAGCGCAGCCACCATCAACAGCCCCAGCGCGAGCGGGACGACCAGCATCCACGCCGAGCCGAGGACCAGGGCGAACAGCAGGGTGAGCGCGGTGGCCGAAGCCGCGATCACGATGCCGGGGGTCGCGGTCAGCGCGACCCGGCTCCACACGGCGACCTCGGTCGGCCCCAGCTCGGCGGGCCGGACGCCGTCCACGCCCTGCGGCAAGGGCGAGGCCCAGCGCGGGATCAGCAGGGAGGTGGCGTAGCCGCAAGCCACTCCGATGACCAGACCCACCACGAAGGCGGGCAGCGGCAGCATCACCGTGCTGACGTCCCCGACGCCGAGTTGCGGGGCCAGGGTGCCGAGCAGCGACGTCAGCAGGAAGCCCCCGGTGCCGGACGCCAGGGCCGCGAGCGACCGGGCGGCCGTCGAGGTGGAGGCCGTCCCGGCCCAGGCGGCCGCGATGAGGGCCACCACGCCCAGCCCCATCAGCAGGGATGCGACAGCGGCGGGCGAACTGAAGCCGTCCGGCCGGCCGGCGGCGTCCCAGTGCGAGGCGACCGGATCGGGCAACTGCCCCCACCACAGCGCGAGCACCGCCCCACTGAGCAGCAGCATCAGCAACGGGAGGGCGACCGCCCCCATCACGACCCGGCCACTCGAGGGACGTTCCTGTTCGATCATCTGCCATATCCCTTCGTCACCAGTGTGGCCAGTTCGTCGGCGCTCAATCCCAGCCTTTGAGCGGCCCGGCGCACCTCCTCCAGCGCCGCCGCCAGCGTCGCCCGGTCGGCGGTGCTGACGGCGTCCGCCGACCCGGCGACCACCGCGCCGCGACCGCGACGCAGTTCGAGCAGCCCCTCGTCGCGCAGCAGGTTGTAGCCGCGCAGCACCGTGTGCAGGTTGATGCCGAGGGACTGCGCCAGGTCGCGAGCCCCCGGCAGCCGCTCCCCGGCCGCGATCGATCCCGCGGCCAACTGGGCGCGCACCGAGGCGGCAAGCTGCTCGTAGAGCGGTACGTCGCTGGCCGGGTCGATCCGGATCAGCACGACACCTCCTGCTGTAGTTGTTCGGTATCAACTATAACAAGCCCGGCAAGGATCGTGCCAGCCGTCCTCTCGCGCTCGCCTAACGACCGAGCGCTCGCCAAGGTTGGCGAGCGCTCGGTAGTGAGGCGAGCGGTGGGGAGGGAGTCACTTACTGGGCGGCGAAGACGAACCACCACACCGCGGTCGCCACCGCGAGGACGGCCAGCACGATCAGCACGATGCGTTGGGCGCGGGGCTGCGTGGGGCGTCCGAACGGCGAACTCGCGATGCCGGCGAGCGCCGGCAACACGGCCAGCGCCGTCCACCACCACCACTCACCGATCATGGCCGTGATCGCCAGCGGGGCGAACCCGATCAGGTAGGCGACCCAGAACCAGATGCCCAGGCCGCCGATGGCGCAGGCCCCGAGCAGTGCCAGGACGTAGCTCACTCCCCCGACCAGCACCATCCAGCCCACGGTGCAGGTGCCGTCGTCCTCGGGGCACAACGCCGGCACGATCGCACCGGCCAGAGCAAGCACCAGCCCGGTGCCGATGAGTGCGGCCAGTCCGGCCAGCATCGACCAGGCGACCCGTTCGGCCAGCTCGGAGCCGATGCCGACCCGGTCGGCGCGCACCCGCTTCTCCCGGCGCGGCCTGGTCGCGACCGCCGCCTTGCCCGCCGGGGTCGTGGACGCCTTTGCACCGGCGGACTTGGCCGCCGCAGTGGAGTCGGCCGCCTTCACCGACGCGGTGGCGCCCGCCTGGTCACCGGCCGGTGCGGACGCCTTGGCCGGCGACTTCTTCGCCGTGGCCGAGCGGGCCGCGATCTCGCGCTCCCTGCGGGTCCGCCCCGACCGATCCGTCCGCTTGGCCACTACTTCATCAGGCTCCGCAGCACGTACTGCATGATGCCGCCGTTGCGGTAGTAGTCGGCCTCTCCCGGGGTGTCGATCCGGACGATGGCGTCGAAGGTCTTGTCGTCGGCGGTCACCTTCACCGTCTTCGGGGTGGTGCCGTCGTTGAGCGCCTCGATGCCTTCGAAGCTGAACGTCTCCTCGCCGGTCAGCCCGAGCGAGTCGGCGTTCTCGCCCTCGGGGAACTGCAGGGGCAGCACGCCCATGCCGATCAGGTTCGAGCGGTGGATCCGCTCATAGCTCTCGGCGATGACGACCGTCACCCCGAGTAGCGCGGTGCCTTTGGCGGCCCAGTCGCGCGACGACCCGGACCCGTACTCCTTGCCGGCCAGGACGACCAGCGGGATGCCCGCCTGGGCGTAGCTCTGCGCGGCGTCGTAGACGGTGGCGACCGGGGCGTCCGCCTTGGTGAAGTCGCGGGTGAAGCCGCCCTCGGTGCCGGGCGCCAACTGGTTGCGCAGCCGGATGTTGGCGAAGGTGCCGCGGATCATCACCTCATGGTTGCCGCGCCGGGAGCCGTAGGAGTTGAAGTCCCTGCGCTCCACGCCGTGCTCGGTGAGGTATGTGCCGGCCGGGCTGTCGGCCTTGATCGCGCCCGCGGGCGAGATGTGGTCGGTGGTGACCGAGTCGCCGAGCTTGAGCAGCACCCGGGCGTCCGACACGTCGGTGACCGGCACCGGCTCGGCGGGCATGTCCTCGAAGTACGGCGGCTTGCGTACGTAGGTCGAGTCGGCGTCCCACTCGAAGGTGTCACCGGTCGGCGTCGGCAGCGAGCGCCAAGTGTCGTCGCCGGCGAACACGTCGGCGTAGCGGCTGGTGAACATGTCGGCCGAGATCGAGCCGTTCACGACGTCCTCGACCTCTTGGGTGCTCGGCCAGATGTCGCGCAGGTACACCGGCTGGCCGTCGGAGCCCTCGCCCAGCGGATCGTTGAGCAGGTCGATGTCCATCCGGCCCGCGAGCGCGTAGGCGACCACCAACGGCGGGCTGGCCAGGTAGTTCATCTTCACATCGGGGTTGATCCGGCCCTCGAAGTTGCGGTTGCCCGACAGCACCGAGGTGACGGCCAGGTCGGCCGAGTTGACGGCCGCGGAGACCTCAGGGATGAGCGGGCCCGAGTTGCCGATGCAGGTGGTGCAGCCGTAGCCGACCAGGTCGAAGTCCAGCTGGGCGAGGTACTGGTCGAGGCCCGACTTGGCGTAGTAGTCGGTGACCACCTTCGACCCGGGCGCCAGGGACGTCTTCACCCACGGCTTGCGGGTGAGGCCCTTCTCGACCGCCTTCTTGGCCAGCAGGCCGGCGCCGATCATCACGCTCGGGTTGGAGGTGTTGGTGCACGAAGTGATCGCGGCGATGGTGACCGCGCCGGTGGGCAGATCGAAGTCGGTCCCGTCGGCCAGCGTGACGTGCACCTGCTTGGAGGCGTCGTCGGTGTAGGTGCCGATGGCCTCGCCGAACGCGTCGGCGGCCTGAGCCAGGATGATCCGGTCCTGCGGCCGCTTCGGGCCGGCGATCGAGGGGACGATGGTGGCCAGGTCGAGCTCCAGGTATTCGGAGTAGCGAGGCTGGGCGTCGTCGGTGTGCCACAGGCCCTGGCGCTTGGCGTAGGCCTCGACCAGCGCGATCTGCTCGTCGGAGCGTCCGGTCAGCCGCAGGTAGTCGGTGGTTTTGGAGTCGATCGGGAAGATCGCGATGGTCGAGCCGTACTCGGGGCTCATGTTGCCGATCGTGGCCCGGTTGGCCAGCGGCACCTCCGAGACGCCGGGACCGTAGAACTCGACGAACTTGCCGACGACCTTGTGTTCGCGCAGCATCTCGGTGATGGTCAGCACCAGGTCGGTCGCGGTGGCGCCCTCGGGCAGCTTGCCCGACAGCTTGAAGCCGACCACCCGCGGGATCAGCATCGACACCGGCTGGCCCAGCATGGCCGCCTCGGCCTCGATGCCGCCGACGCCCCAGCCCACCACGCCCAGGCCGTTGACCATCGTGGTGTGGCTGTCGGTACCCACGCAGGTGTCCGGGTAGGCCTGCAGCACCCCGTTCACCTCGCGCGGGAAGATGACCCTGGCCAGGTGCTCGATGTTGACCTGGTGGACGATGCCGGTGCCGGGCGGCACCACGACGAAGTCGTCGAAGGCGCCCTGGCCCCAGCGCAGGAACTGGTAGCGCTCGCGGTTGCGCTGGTACTCGAGTTCGACGTTGCGGGCGAAGGCGTCGGGGGTGCCGAACAGGTCGGCGACGACGGAATGGTCGATCACCATCTCGGCCGGCGACAACGGGTTCACCTTGGCCGGGTCGCCGCCCAGGTCGGCGATCGCCTCGCGCATGGTGGCCAGGTCGACCACGCACGGGACGCCGGTGAAGTCCTGCATGATGACCCGGGCCGGGGTGAACTGGATCTCGCGGTTCGGCTCGTCGTCCGGCTCCCAGGCGCCCAGCGCCTTGATGTCGTCGGCGGTGATGTTGGCGCCGTCCTCGGTGCGCAACAGGTTCTCCAGCAGCACCTTGAGGCTGAACGGCAGGGTGTCGGAACCCTCGACGGTGTCCAGCGCGAAGATCTCGTAGGACGTCCCCGAGACCTCGAGCGTGGTTCTGGCGTCGAAACTGTTGATGCTCATCGGGTCCTCCTGTTGATCACCGGCAAGATATCTCGATATCGAGATAATACCTCAAGGCCGGGCGTCGCCGCGAACGGCTCCGACCTGGCACCCAACTCTAGAGGCACCAGCGGCGGGCGTACGAGGGAACCGGACACCTCACCCCCGCCCCCCGGCGACGGCAAACCGAGGGAACGGTTTCAAGGGTCCGCCGCTGGACCGCAGGAACCGTCCCCGTGGGCCGCGTCAGCGCCGCAGGATCGCGACCGCCTCCAGGTGGTGGGTCATCCCGAACAGGTCGTACCCGACGATCCGGGAGGCCTGCCAGCCCAGCTCGGCGGCGTAGCCAAGGTCGCGGGCAAGGGCGGCCGGATCGCAGGCGACGTAGGCGATCGCCCGCGGACGCCGCTGGGACACCGCCCCCATAACGGCCCTGCCGGCCCCGGCGCGGGGCGGGTCGAGCACGACCAGGTCGGCGCGCCCGGGCAGCCTGCGCAAGGTGCGCTCGACGTCCCCGGCCTGGAAGGACGCCTCGGGCACGTTGCCGCGCGCCAGTTCGACCGCGCGACGGTTGCCCTCGACGCCCCAGACCCGGCAGCCCGCGTCCACCAATGCCCCGGCGAACACCCCTACCCCACAGAACAGGTCGAAGGCCCGTTCGCCCGGCTGCGGTTCCAGTCCGGCCATCACCGCGCGGGTCAGCACCTCGGGAGCGGCGATGTGCGCCTGCCAGAACCCGTTCGCAGCCACCCGGAACGGCCGCTCGCCGACCCGCTGGGTGACCACCGCGTCCGAACCGGGTGCGAACAACGCGCCACCCTCGCGGCTGACCACGCCGACCACCTCGTCGCCACCCTCCCCCGCAGAGCCGGACGCCTCGGCCGGCCCGGCCAGGTGAGGCGGCATCGCCGCGGACGCGATCGGGCAGCCGCCCTCGGGCAGCGGGATCACCGCGTGCGACCGGTGCGCACGCAACCCGAGCCGACCGTCGCCGACGCTCACGAAGCGCATCCGGCACCGCGAACCGAGCACGGGCGGCACCTGCTCGACCTCGCCGTCCCAGTCGATCCCGGCCAGCCGCTGCAGCTGCTCGGCCAGTACCCGGCGCTTCAGCTCCGTCTGAAAGGCCGGCGCCACGTGCTGGAAGTCGCAGCCGCCGCACACCCCCGCGTTGGGGCACGGCGGCCGCACCCGATGCTCGGACGCCTCACGCACGGCCACCGCGTCCGCCCGGGCGAAGCGCCTGGTCACCTCGGTGACGCGCAGATCGACCAACTCGTCCGGCAGGGCGTGCCGGACGAACACCACCTGGCCCTCCCAGCGAGCCACGCAGTGCCCGCCGTGCACGATCGGACCCACCCGGACGGGCCCGATCAGGTCACCGGGCTGCACGTCACTCCCGGTCCAGGTGCTGCCCGGCCCGGACCGCCCCGGTGCCGGTCTGCCGCCACGCGGCGGGGTTGCGTTTCGCCCGGTCGATGGCGTGCCGCGACGAGGCCAGCAGGTAGGGCACCGAGGTCACCATCACGCCCGGCATGAAGTTCAGCCGCGCCTTCAGGATCAGCGAGGTCTGGTTGTGAAGGATCTGCTCCC
Organism: Micropruina sonneratiae; assembly: GCF_025972045.1. Taxonomy (GTDB): domain Bacteria; phylum Actinomycetota; class Actinomycetes; order Propionibacteriales; family Propionibacteriaceae; genus Micropruina; species Micropruina sonneratiae. The sequence goes on from NZ_JAPDHX010000002.1 coordinate 465,157, forward strand.
ACCAGTGCCCCACCACGTACTCGGGAATGTAGATGCACAGCACGTCGCGCGGGTTGTCCGACCGCAGGCCCTTCACGTACCCGATGATCGGGGAGACCACCTCACGGTAGGGCGAGTCGATGACCCGCAGGGGGACGCCCAGGTCCTCGGCGTACCACTCGTCGAGCAGCGCCTTGGTCTCGTCGGCGTCCACCGACACCGTCACGGCCTCGAGTGACGACGGACGGGTCGCCTTGGCGAAGTTGACCGCCCGGACGGTGGGTTTGTTGATGCCGATCACCACGATCACCGACCGGACGCGGCTCGGCAGCAGGTTGCGCTCGCCCGGCTCGACGGCGATCTCGGTCTCGACCTTCTTGTAGTGGGTGTTGATGGCGCGCATCAGGACGAACAGCAGGGCCATCGCCAGGATCGCGATCCAGGCCCCGAGTAGGAACTTGACCGCCAGCACGATGCACAACACGATGCCGGTGCAGCTGAGCCCGATGCCGTTGATGATCCGGGAGCGCTGCATGTGCCGGCGGGTCGCGGGGTCGGTCTCGGTGCGCAGGTGCCGTGACCAGTGCCGCATCATGCCGGCCTGGCTGACCGTGAACGAGACGAACACCCCCACCACGTAGAGGTTGATCAGCGCGGTCACCGACGCGTTGAACGCCAGCACCAGGCCGATCGCCGCCGCGGCCAGCAGCAGGATGCCGTTGCTGTAGGCCAGCCGGTCGCCGCGGGTGTACAGCGCCTTGGGCAGGAAGCCGTCGCGGGCCAGGATCGAACCGAGCACCGGGAAGCCGTTGAAGGCCGTGTTCGCGGCCAGGAACAGGATGACGAAGGTGGCGATGATGACGAAGTACAGCCCCGGGGCGAAGTTGTCGAACACCGTCGAGGCCAGCTGCCCCATCGCGGTGCCCACGTCGCGCTCGACCACCTCGCCGTTGACCCGGAAGTGGCTGTGACCGTCGGGATCGACGAGCTTCAACCCGGTCAGGTTGGACAGCAGGATGATGCCGCCGAGCATCGACACCGCGACGCTGGCCAGCAGCATCAGCGTGGTGGCGGCGTTGCGGCTCTTGGGCGCTTTGAAGGCCGGGACGCCGTTGCTGATCGCCTCGATGCCGGTCAGGGCGGCACAGCCGGAGGAGAACGCGCGGGCCAGCAACGCGATCATGGCGAAGCCAACGAACGGGTCGTAGACGGCCGAGCCGACCACGTCGAAGTTCTTGGTCGGCGCCTCCAGCGTCTCGCCGAGCACGAAGATGCGGAACAGTCCCCACGCGGTCATGCCCAGCACGGCGATCATGAAGCCGTAGGTGGGCACCGCGAAGACCGTCCCCGATTCGCGCACCCCGCGCAGGTTGATCGTCATCAGCACCAGGATCAGCCCGGCCGCCACCAGCCCCTCGTGTCCCTCGATCCAGGGCAGCACGGCCTTGGCGTTCTGGACGCCCGACGACGTCGACACCGCCACGGTCAGCACATAGTCGACCAGCAGGGCGGACGCCACGGTGAGCCCGGCCGTCGGCCCGAAGTTGACCGTCGCCACCTCGTAGTCGCCGCCGCCGGAGGGGTAGGCGTGCACGTTCTGCCGGTAGGACAGCACGACGATCAGCATCACGAACGCGACGGCCACCGCGATCGGCCACGAGTAGGCGAAGCCGACGACGCCCGCCATCGACAGGGTGAGCAGGATCTCATCGGGGGCGTAGGCGACGGAGCTCAGGGCGTCCGAGGCGAACACGGGTAGCGCGATCCGCTTCGGCAGCAGCGTCTCGCCCAGTTGGGCGCTGGCCAGCTTGCGCCCGACCAGCAGCCGCTTGACCGCATCGGTGATGCTCACGCGGCCTGACTATAAGCCGCCGGGCCGGAGCGTGCACGGGATGGCCAATGATCGGCCGTGTGACGCACGCTCCCTATACTGTGCCGCGGACGCAATGGGTGATCCACTAGGCAGGAGGCCCGCGGTGCACATTGTGATCATGGGTTGTGGCCGGGTCGGGTCGTCCCTGGCCCGCAGCCTCGAGAAGCGGGGCCATTCGGTCGCCGTCATCGACTCGCTGGCCGACGCCTTCCGACGTCTCGGCCCCACCTTCCAGGGCAAGACGGTCAAGGGCGTCGGCTTCGATCGCGGCGTGCTGATCAAGGCGGGCATCGAACGGGCGGACGGGTTCGCCGCGGTCTCCAGCGGTGACAACTCCAACATTCTGGCCGCCAGGGTCGTGCGGGAGACGTTCGGGGTGCACAACGTGGTTGCCAGGATCTACGACGAGGGCCGCGCCGAGGTGTACGAGCGACTCGGCATCCCCTCGGTCGCGACGGTGCGGTGGGCCTCCGACCAGGTGCTGCGGCGGCTGCTGCCCGAGGGCGCCGAGCCGCAGTGGCGCGATCCGTCCGGCACGGTGCGGCTGTCCGAGCTGGACGTCGACGCGGGCTGGGTGGGAACCACCATCGGGGCGATGGCAGAGGCGGCGCACTGCCCGATCCCGTTCATCACCCGCTTCGGGGTGGGCCTGGTGCCCGAGCCCGACACGATCTTCCAGGACGGCGATCTGCTCTACGTCGCCGTGCACAACGACCACGAGGCGGACGTCGAGCAGCTGTTCGGCGCACCGCCGGCCAGGCACTGATGGTGACCGCACCGCTGCGGCGGGCGGCAGTCGAGAGGGGCGCGACATGCGTGTGGTGATCGCCGGGGCCGGCAACGTCGGCCGATCCATCGCCCGGGAGCTGATCGCCAACGGGCATCAGGTGTTGCTGGTCGACCGGGCGCCCGAGGCGATCAAGACCGCCAGCGTGCCCGAGGCCGAGTGGCTGCTGGCGGACGCCTGCGAGCTCGCCTCCCTCGAGGAGGCCGAGCTGGAGACCTGCGACGTGGCGATCGCCGCGACCGGCGACGACAAGGCCAACCTGGTGCACTCGCTGCTGGCCAAGACCGAGTTCGGAGTCCCCCGGACCGTGGCCCGGGTCAACCACCCCAGCAACGAATGGATGTTCGACGACCTGTGGGGGGTGGACGTCGCGGTGTCGACGCCGCGGCTGATGTGCGCCCTGGTCGAGGAGGCGGTCACGGTCGGCGACCTGGTGCGGCTGTTCAGCTTCCGTGGTGGCCACTCCAACCTGGTCGAAATGACGCTGCCCGAGTCGAGCCCCCGCGTCGGCGTCCGGGCGGCCGAGCTGGCGCTGCCCGGCGACGCGGTGCTGGTCGCGATCATCCGCGACGGCGTGGCGCGTGCCCCGGAACGCGACGGTGCCGTCGAGGCGGCCGACGAGCTGCTGTTCGTCGTCGACCCCGACTTCGAGGCCGACCTGGCGCACTACCTGAGCCCGCGGGACCGTGACGCGGCCAAGACGGCCGTCGGCGAGGCCTGAGGCCGGGGTCTGTCCAGAGCGGGTCTCCCGCACACGTGCGTGCGCAGCGGGGGCTCAGAGCAGTTCGTAGTGGGGGTTGTACATCCGGCGTCGGCCGTCCACCCATGAGACTCTGCCGGTCACCTTCAGTTCACGACCGGCGATGACACCAGGAATCTCGCGGCGGCCCATCCAGATCAGCGTGATGCTGCCCGAGCCGTCGTTGAACTCGGCCTCCAGCCAGGGGGTGCCGCTACGCGGACGAAGCGTGAGCACCGCGATCCGACCACGCAAGGTGGCGCGCTGGCGGTCGGTGCACTCCGACACCGTCTGGGCGCCGGACGCCTGCGCGACCCGCACAGCGCGCTCGGAATCGAGCTCCTCGGTGGACCGGCCCAGCCACCGCATGGCCCGGGAGAAGGGGTTGCCGGCCACCGCTCAGGCCTGAGGCACCGTGGGCATGGTCATCGCGATGATCTCGCCGGGCACCATCGGCCCGTCACCGCGGCGCACCACGACGTTGCGGAAGAACTCCACGAAGGCCGCGGCGGCGCCCTCGTCGTCCTCGGTCAGGCCCGCCTCGCCGAGCAGCGTGCCACGCAGCAGCCAGCGCGGGCCCTCGGCGAACCACGTCCGGCTGACCTGGAACAGCTGCTCACCGGAAGGCCCCTCGGCCGGCAGCACCCGGCGCAGTTCGGGACCGAACGGGCCCACGGCGGTGGTGGCGCTGCCACCCGCCTGCTCGGCCTCCTCGGTCAGGTCCTCGCGCAGCTCGTCGCCCAGCCCACCGCTGGTCGGTGCGGCCAGCAGGGCCAGCTCGAGCCCGGACTGCTCCCAGAACGCCAGGGCGGCGACAACCTGCTGGTTGCCCTCGTTCACCTGCAGCTGCAGGCCCATGCCCTCCCACGGGGTGAGGATCAGCGCACCCAGATCGAGCCGTTGCACCTCGTCCGCACTCAGGTCGACCTCCTCGAAGTCGAAGGGCCCGTCGGCGCGCCAGTCGACTGCCTCCTCGTCGACTTCGTCGGCTCCGTCGTCGTCCGCCTCGTCCTCATCGGACTCGTCGTCGTCGCCCTCGTCCTCGTCGTCCTCGGCGTCGGCCAGCTCCGCCGGCAGCTCCGCGCCCGCATCGTCGTCGGCCTCGGCCGCCGCGTCGTCGTCGCCCACCTCGTCCGCCGCCGCCTCGGCGTCGTCGGCCAGCACAGCGGCGGCGTCGCCGTCCGCCTCGTCCGGACCGGACGCCTCGACCTCGGTCACGTCCTGCTCGGGCTCATCGACCGGCTGTGCCTTGGCCTTGCGTCGAAAGATCACGCCTGCTCCTTCATCGGTTCGGTGGCGCTCAGCCACCCCTTGATTCCCCCGGTGGACCCGTGCCCGCCCGCCCCACGATCACTGGGCGGGAGCTCGTCCACCTCCACGAATGTCGCTGTCGCGACGCGCTGCACCACGAGTTGGGCGATCAGGTCGCCGCGCCTCAACCGGACGCCGTCGCGAGCGTCGGTGTTCAACAGGCACACCTTGATCTCGCCACGGTAACCGGCGTCGACGGTACCGGGCGCATTGACGATGGTCAGTCCGTGCCGGGCAGCGAGGCCCGAACGCGGATGCACCAGGCCGACCCAGCCGGCCGGCAGCGCCAGCGCCACTCCGGTGCCGACCAGCACCCGCTCGCCGGGCGCGATCACCACGTCCTCGGCGGTCGCCAGATCGGCACCGGCGTCGCCGACGTGGGCGTATCGCGGCACCGGAATCGAGTCGTCCAACCGCTTCAGCAGCACCTGGACGTTCTCTGGCGAACTCACCCGCCGGAGTCTAGTCGGGACTCGCTCACCCTCCCGACGCCGCCCGAGGGCCGGTTGTCCGCGATCGCCCGGAGCAGACCGTCGGGATCCCGGGTCGACACCAGCCAGCACAGGTGCGGGTCGGCGTCGTCGGCGACCCCGATCAGGACGGTACCGGGCAGGTAGGGCCGAAGCCCCAGGAAGGCGTCTCCCCGGGCCAGCACGCGACCCCGCAGCGCCCGGTCAGCGATCGCCACCTGGCCCACGTAGGGCCACTCCAGCACGCTGCGGCCCACCCGGATGCCACCGGCGTCCACCGAGATCCTCAGCGATCCCCAGGCCAGCAGCGTCCAGGCGACCAGGACGACCACCCCGACCGTGCTGGCCAGCAGGATCCAGTTGCCGAGCATGAACGCGACCGCGGTCACGAAGGTGAGGCCGAAGAACAGCCCGATCCCCCAGTACGACAGCGGCACGGTGAGTCGTTCGGTGTAGGCGGGCGCCGAGTTGCTCGTCACGTTTCCAACCTAGACCCACTGCAGGGGTGTGGACGCCCGGGACGGGCCTGCGCCTAGACTCGACGAATCCGGACGCCCCCGCCCAGGAAAGCATGGAGGAACGATGAACCTGTCCCAGCGCGTGCTGTGGAACATCTACGCCGGCGCGGTCGGCGCGTTGAGCGCGGTGGTCGCGCAGAAGGCGGTCCGCGGAGCCTGGAAGGTGGCCACCGGTGACGAGCCGCCCGACCCCAACGATCCGGCCACGCCGATCACCGAGGCGCTGATCTGGGCGCTGGCCGGCGGCGTGGGCATCGGCATCTCACAGATGCTGGTCAACCGCTTCGCGGCCGACCGCTGGGAGAAGGCCATGGGCACGCCGGCGCCGACCAGTCCGACGGTTCACTTCAAGCTCTGAGCGGAGTTCCCGGCGCCCGGCCGGGTGACGCTCGTCGTCCCCCGCCCACCGTCATCCCGTAAAGGATGTTCGTCATCCCGGGCTTGCCCCGGGATCCCGGCGTCCGCCGGGATGACGGCCTACGAGATGTTCATCATCCCGGGATCCCGGCGGCCGGCTACAGCCGGCGCTCAGTCGGCGCAGTCCACGCAGTAGGAGTGCCCGTTGCGGGTGTAGGCGACCTGGCTGCGGTGCTTCACCAGGAAGCAGGAGTAGCAGGTGAACTCGTCGGCCTGCCGGGGCAGTACCCGAACGGTCAGTTCCTCGTGGGAGAGGTCGGCGCCCGGCAACTCGAACGACTCGGCCGCCTCGACCTCGTCCTCGTCGACCTTGCCGGAGTTCTTGTCGTTCCGGCGAGTCTTGAGTTCCTCGATGCTGTCTTCGCTCTCCTCGTCGGTCTTGCGAGGGGCGTCGTAGTCCGTTGCCATCTTCTTCGTATCTCCATCCGGAGCGCCTCTGTCGGGGGCGGCGCTCACTGATCTACAGCTCAATCCCAAATGTGTCGCACGCATACATACCACAAGCGCCCAAAAGCGACCGGTCCCGGCTCGCGCATCTCACCCATGGGGACGCCCCGCCACGCAGGCCGCCGAGGCGCCGTGCCGCGTCCGACCCGGTAGGTTACCCCTAGCACGAACACAGGAGAGCGATCGAGCGATGCGCACCGCCCGCCCACTCGGGTTGAGCCCCGACGGGAGGAGCCTGATCGTCGTCGTCGAGGGCGGCGAACAGGTGGCGATCCCGGCCGACGAGCGGCTGCGGGCCGCCTTGCGCAACGACCGAGCACGCATGGGACAGCTGGAGATCGACATGGACAGTGCACTGCGGCCGCGCGACATCCAGGCCCGGATCCGGGCCGGAGAGTCGCTCGAGGCGGTGGCACAGGCCGCCGGCGTCCCGCCGGAGAAGATCGAGCCGTTCGCCGGGCCGGTGCTCGCCGAGCGCGACCACATCGCCGGGCTCGCGCAGACCAACCCGGTCCGGCGGGCCGGTGACGCCGTCGCGCACCGCAGCCTGCGCACCGTGGTGACCGAGCGCCTACTGTCGCGTGGGGTGGACGCCGACACCGTCGAATGGGACGCCTGGCGCACCGAGGACCGGCGCTGGACCGTCCGGCTGAGTTACGAGTCCGGGTCGGCACAGCGCCAGGCGGACTTCACCTACGACCAGACCGGTCGGTTCTCGACCGCAGCCAACGACGACGCCCGGTGGCTGACCGGCGAACAGACCACCTCGCACGGCCCGCAGCCCGGGCGCAGGCGACGGGTCGACGAGAACGGCGATGATCTCGGACTCGACGACGAGCTGGCGATCGTGCGCGCGATCCAGCCGCAGTTCGCCGTCACCCCCGACGTGGACGAGTTCGACGACGAAGCCGACGACAACGACGGCGCCGACAACGAGGACGCGTACGCCGAGGGCGACCTGGCCGAGGTGGACGGGGTCTACGACATCGTCCCAGGCGACCGGTCGAACATGGACGTGCTCTACGACATGCTCTCGAGCTTCGACGAGGATTCGGTGCAGATCTACGCGGGTCTGGTGCGACCGCGGCCCGAGCAGGCCGCCGCCCCGGTGCTCGACGAGGGCCCGGCCGGCGACGACTACGACGAGCCGACCGAGCCGACACAGCGGATCGAGGAAGTCGAGATCACCGACGTCGAGGCGGACGCCGACGCCGGGCCGGAGCCTGCCGCGGCCGAGTCCGTGCCCGACGAACCGGAACCCGCCGAGGACGAGACCGGGGCGGATCTGACCGATGTGCCGGACGCCGGCCCGATCGCAACCGACGACGAGGAGGAGGAGGAGACCGGGGCGGAGGCGTCCGTGGCTGACCCGACCCCGGCCTCCGACGGCGACGAGCTGCCCGAGGACCACCCGGCGGCGATCGAGGAGAACCTCGCCCGGGACGAGCCCGTCGCGGTCGAGACGGTCATCGAAGAACCTGCCGCTGACGAGACCACTGCCCTCGGCGACGAGGCGGTGGCCGTGGAGCTCATCGAGGTCGAGGTCGACCTCGCCGACGAGCCCGACGCCCCCGCTGCCGACGAGACTGTGGAGGAACCGGCGCCCGAACCCGTCCAACCGAAGCGACCGACGGGCCGGAAGAAGACCGACGCCGCCCCGGCCGAGCCCGAGCAACCCAGCCTGGTCGACGAGGCCGGCGACGAGCCGTCCCGCCCGGTCAAGCGCAAGCGGGCCAGCGTGCCGAGCTGGGACGAGATCATGTTCGGGGCGCCGAAACCCAAGGAGTGACCCGGCGCGGGGTCCGTCCCCGCGTGACGGCAAACGACAGGGCCCACGAAAACTCGTGGGCCCTGTCGTCGTGCGAGCGGAGGGCAAGGGGCTGACGCCCTAGGGGGTCGCGAAGACCGTGTCCGCCTGATCGGGAATGATCGACCCGTTGTTGCGGCGCACCGGCCCGGGGTTGCCCTGGGCGTCGGTGTAGGCCGTCGTCGAGCAGGGGTACAGACCCTCCTTGCGCGGCAGCGGCTTGATGAACATCGGGTTGACCGCCCACTTGCCGTCGGCGTTGTCGTAGGCGTGGCACATCAGCTCGTCCTTGTTCCGGTTGAGCACCACGTGCACCCCGACCGCGTCGCGCAGCATCGAGACGTCGGTGGTGGCGTCGCCACCGGCCAGCACGGGCCGGAACGCCCGCGGCATCGGCTTCATGGCCCGGGGTCCCTTCACACCCAGGATGGTCTGGTTGATGAAGCAGCGCTTGCCGTCGATGTAGGTCATGATCGAGTCGGTGCCGTCGGCGTGGCCGCCGCAGCCGCGCAGGTGGCCGTTGAGCTTGCCCCTGGTCGTGAGCTGCTCGATGCCGATGGTGTGCGCCCGGTCGATCCCCACCCCGGCGCCCCAGACGTCGGCGAACTCCTTGGGCGAGGCGGACACGATCCACGGCTCGATGCCGGCCTTCTTGAGCGTCTTGATCAGGTCCCGGATCTCGGCGTAGTAGCGGATCCACGCCGTCTCGGTGCTCGAACCGACCTGCTGGGTGGCTCCGATCGGGGCCCGCAGGGCGGCGTCCCTGGCCTTGGCCGCGATCGCCCGCAGCTTCGCGGGCCTGTAGCCCTGCTGGATCTGCGACACCCAGGCGTAGCTCGCCTCCATGTAGCGCTCGTTCGCCCCCGCGAAGACCTCCTCGCCGGACGTCGTCTGCTGCGTCTTGCGCACCGACAGGATCTCGTCGGCGCAGGTGACGTTCGTGCTGGTGGGCAGCGGCTTGCCCGGTCGCGCCAGCGAGCCGCAGGCCTTGCGCAGAGCCGCGGCCCCGGCGTCGGTCATGTAGCGGCTGGTGTTGTGCCAGTCCCGGCCGGGCGGCTGCAGGATCTTGTCGTGCCGCAGCATCCAGAAGATCGTCTGGTCCGAGATGTCGTTCTTGATCACGGTGTTGTCCCAGTCGAACACCGCGTACGGGCGCACCTGGGGGGTGCGACCCTTGGGCCAGCTGCACCGGCCGTAGGAGTCGATGGCGGTCTGGATCAGCTCGGCGTTGTCGCCGTACCAGTTGTCCGCGAGCTTCAGCTGCGGGCAGCGGTTCGAACGATCCTTGCCGCCGCGGTCGTTGACGCCCTGCTGGACGCCGACGGCAACGGTCGGCGCCGGCTGGGCCGACGCGGTGGGCAGGCTGACGGGCAGGGTTGCGGCGACCATCGTAAGGCTGCACAGGCCGATCGCGCGGACTCTTCGCTGAGTGCGCATGGGGGTGACTCCCTTCAGGAGACTCTCAGGATTCCTCTTCGTGCACCCTCGCACTCCTGTCCGCAAAGCACCAGCCCCCCAAGGGCACCCGCCGCCTCAGTCGACGAACGGCAGCGGCTCGGCCGCGCTCACCCCGGCCACCGCGGCCGTGGTGTGTCGCCGGTGGTGTCGCCGGCACAGCACCTCGTAGGCCACCACCTGCGGAGCCGCACCCGCGATGTCGCCGACCACCACCTGGCTGCCCTCGGTGACCATCCGGCCGTCGACGGTGCGCGCGTTGTGGGTGGCCGGATCGCCGCACCAGCAGCGGGGCCGCACCTGCAGCAACTCCATCCGGTCGCACAACTCGACCAGTCGGCGGGTGGCCGGGAACAACTGGGTGCGGAAGTCGGTGAGGATCCCGAAGCAGTACACGTCGAGCTGCAACTCGTCGACGATCCGGGCCAGCTGGTCGATGTGGTCGGGGGTGTAGAACTGGGCCTCGTCGCAGATCAGGTAGTCGACGCGGCGTCCGTGGGTGAGTTCACGGATCACGAAACCCCAGAAGTCGAAGTCGTCGGTGACCTCCGACGCCTGCCGCTCCAGCCCGAGCCGGGACGAGACGGTGGCCGACCCGGCCCGGTCGTCGCGGGTGAACAGCCTCCCCCGCCGTCCGGCCTGCTGCTCGGAGAAGTCGGTCTGCAGGGCCAGCGTCGACTTGCCGCAGTTCATCGGCCCGGTGAAGAAGATCAGTTGCGGCATCGGATCACCCGACCAGCAGCGGCACGGTCAGTTCGGCCGGCGTCAGCGAGCCGTGCATGCCGACCAGGCCGAACTCGTTGGGCTGGGTGGTGGTCATCACGGCCAGGTCGGACGCCATCGCGACCAGCACGTCACCGAAGCGGTCCGCCAGCCGGGACTGGACCTGGCCGAACCAGCCCTCCTCGATCGCCTCGGCACGGGTGCGCACCCAGGCGTCCGGACCGAGCCGGTCGGCCCACCGTCCCGCCACCGCCGAGGGGTCGTCGGTGTAGAGCTGGCGGAAGCGGCCCTCACCTCCGACCAGCCGGACGCCGGCGCGCAGGTCCGGCTCGTCCTCGATGACGATCCGCCGGTCGGGGTCGATGTCGACCATGCCGTGATCGCCGGTGACCACCAGCACGACGTCGTCGGGCAGGGCCGCCCGCAGGTCGGCCACCACCGCGTCGATGCGGCGCAAATCGGCCGTCCACTGCGGCGACGCGGCGCCGTACTTGTGGCCGGCGTGGTCGAGATCGCGGTCGTAGAGGTAGACCAGGCTCTTCTCGGCAGCGGTCGCCGCCCGCGCCGCGTACTCGACCCGCCAGGACGCCGGGGAATCCTCGGCGAACCCGAAGAAGTGGGCGCCGCGCAGCGCCGAGGTGGTCAGGCCGCTGCCCTTGAACCGGGCGGGGGTGACCGTGGCGCAGTAGACGCCGGCCTTGCCCAGCCGTTCGAACATGGTGAGCTGCGGCTGCACGTCCAGGCCGCTCAGCCCGTCCTCCCACAACAGCGCGTTCAGCATCCGGCCACCCAGCCGGAACGTGTAGCCGGCCATGCCGTGCTGGCCCGGAGTGAGCCCGGTGCCCAGCGAGGTCACCGACGTGGCGGTGGTGCTCGGCGCGCCCGCGGTGATCATCCTGGTCGCCGGTGCGTCCAGCAGGGCCGCCAGCGTCGGGGCCGCATCGGCCCGCCCGCGCAGCAGGTCGCGGCCCAGGCCGTCCACCAGGAAGACGACGAAGCGCTGCGCGGCCGGCAGCCCGAGCACGTCGTCGCGGCCGGGGACGCCGAGCACCGCGGCGATGCTGGGCAGCACGTCCGACAGCGTCGAAGCCCCGTAGCCGGGCAGGACGGGTCGGCTCACCGGCCACCGCCGGAGGCGACCTGCAGAGCGGTCGCGAAGGACACCAGAGCGGCCACGTTGTCGGCCCCGTCGGCGGCGACGCTCATCCGTACCGTCAGGTCGTCGGCGGCGAGCGTGCCCGAGTAACCGTGATCGGCGTCGCAGTCGGGGTCGCCGCAGTGCGCCGGCTCGAGTTCGACCCGCCGCGCCGTACCCCAGCCGACGCTGAGCCACGTTTCGATGTCGGACGAGCGGTGGGCCCCGTGGCGCTCCGGATGCGCCACCACCCGGGTGAGCGCGACCGAGGTGATCTTGTCCAGCGCCACCGACTCGGTGGTCGACATCGCCTGCCCGGCCTCGCCCGGGGCGTCCGACTCGTCGGTGTGGCCCACGATCAACCGGGTCGCGGTGAGCACCAGCACCGACAGGTGCCGTTGGATCTCGTCCCGGGCGAAGGTCGCCTCGTGATGGACGACGTGGTGCAGAACGCGTTCGCCGGCGGTCGCCATCGCCACCGTCTCGGCGATCAGATCGGGAAAGTAGCCGCAGGCGTCGATGTCCCGCCGAAGGTCTGCCGGCAGTGCGAGCGAGGTCACCGGCTCATCTTGTCACGCGGCCGGAAACGCCCCCAAGTCTGTCGGGGGTGGCGAGCGCCAATGCGCTGACGCACCGATAGCGTGGGGCCGGTGAGCACCAAACCGTTCATCGCCGCCCGCGCCGAGGAGTTCATGGACCGGCGCCTCGAGGCGCTGTTCCGTGGCCTGCAGTGGCGCGAGCAGGTGATCGGCTACACCGGCTACGGCTCACCCGACTTCGCCCGCTTGCTGGCCCGGGTGGTGCTGGTTCCGCACTGGTCGCGCAGCCAGCTCGGCCGAGCGACCAAGGAGTTCGTCAAACGGCGCGGTTGGCGCAGCTTCCTGACCGCCCCGTGCGTGCGGGTGAAGGTGCAGGTCAGCATCGGCGAACGGACGATGTCGGTCACCACCGACCGGGGCGGATACCTCGACCAGCGGATCGTCGGGCACGGCCTCGAGCCGGGTTGGCACACCGCGACCGTGCGCACCGCGGGCTCCGATCCGGTGGAGTGCGAGGTGCTGATCGTGGCGGCCGACACCCGCTTCGGGCTGGTCTCCGACATCGACGACACGGTGCTGACCACCTGGCTCCCCCGGCCGATGATCGCGGCCTGGAACAGCTTCGTCCGCGACGAGTCGAACCGGCAATCGATCCCCGGCATGGCCCGGTTCTATCGCCGGTATCTGGACGCCCACCCGGGCGCCCCCATGCTGTACCTCTCCACCGGCGCCTGGAACACCTACGAGTTCCTGCAGCGCTTCCTCGCCCAGCACGGCTACCCGCGCGGACCGATGCTGCTGACCGACTGGGGGCCGACCAACACCGGGTGGTTCCGCTCCGGCATGGAACACAAGCGCACCAGCCTGCTGCGGCTGGCCGCCGACTTCCCGCAGATCGCCTGGCTGCTGGTGGGCGACGACGGGCAGCACGATCCGGAGATCTACGCCGAGTTCGCCCGCTCGCACCCCACCCACGTGGCCGCGGTGGCGATCCGGGAACTCTCCCCCACCGAGCAGGTGCTGGCCCACGGCACCAACATGCCGCTGGAGGAGCCCGATGAACTGGTGGACACCGATTCCACCTGGGTGGAGGCGCCGGACGGACGTGGCCTGGCGGGCAGGCTCGCCGGCCAGCTCGACCTGGCCGACTGATCCCACGCCGCCGACCGCGGCGACGCCCGCCGGCGCCGGCGGCCCCGCCCAGAGCGGTCCGGCCGCGTGTCAGTGGCGACCGCGGCGTCCGGGAAGGGCCACAATCGGCCCTGAGCAGTGCCCAGTGAAGGAGCGATAGCGGTGGCCCGTCCCACGGCCGATGACGAGGTGATCGAACGCATCGTCGATGTCGACATCTCCGACGAGATGGAGACCAGCTTCCTCGAGTACGCCTATTCGGTGATCTACAGCCGGGCCCTGCCCGACGCCCGCGACGGGTTGAAGCCGGTGCAGCGCCGCATCCTCTACACGATGGAGGACATGGGCATCCGGCCCGACCGTCCGCACGTGAAGTCGGCCCGGGTCGTCGGCCAGGTGATGGGCCTGCTGCACCCGCACGGCGATTCGGCCATCTACGACGCGCTGGTCCGGCTCGCCCAGCCGTGGGCGCAGCGGCTGCCGGTGGTCGACGGTCACGGCAACTTCGGCTCGCTGGACGCCGGACCCGCGGCGATGCGCTACACCGAGTGCCGGATGGCGCCGGCGGCGTCGGCGATGACGGCGGGTCTGGCCGAGGACACCGTCGACTTCAAGCCCAACTACGACGGCAAGGAGACCGAGCCGGTCGTGCTGCCGGCCGCGTTCCCGAACCTGCTGGTCAACGGCTCCACCGGCATCGCAGTGGGCATGGCCACCAACATTCCGCCGCACAACCTGATCGAGTGCGTGCAGGCGCTGAAGCACCTGATCGCGCAGCCCGAGGCCGACTCCGAGGAGCTGATGCGCTTCGTCCCCGGCCCCGACCTGCCCACCGGTGGCAAGATCGTCGGCCTCGACGGCGTGAAGGACGCCTACCTGACCGGTCGCGGCACGTTCCGCATCCGGGCGACCGCCCGCATCGAGCAGGTGCATGCCCGGCGCAAGGGCATCGTGGTCACCGAACTGCCCTACATGGTCGGGCCCGAGCGGGTGATCGAGCAGATCAAGAACCTGGTGCAGGCCAAGAAACTGACCGGCATCGCCGACATCAAGGACCTCACCGACCTCGCCAACGGCACCCGGCTGGTGATCGAGATCAAGAACGGGTTCAACCCCGAGGCGCTGCTCGAACAGCTGTACCGGCAGACCAAGCTCGAGGACTCGTTCGGCATCAACGCGGTCGCCCTGGTCGAGGGACAGCCGCGCACGCTGAGCCTGCGGGACATGCTGACCGTCTATCTCGAGCACCGGCTCGAGGTCACGCTGCGCCGCACCCGTTTCCGGCTCGGCCGGGCGTCCGAGCGGCTGCACCTGGTCGAGGGCCTGCTGATCGCGATCGTCGACATCGACGACGTGATCGCGATCATCCGCAGCAGTGACGATGCCGCCGCTGCCCGGGCGAGGCTGATCGAGGCGTTCGAGCTGACCGAGACCCAGGCCAACTACATCCTCGACATGCAGTTGCGCCGGCTGACCCGGTTCTCCCGGATCGAGCTCGAGAAGGAACGCGACGAGCTGCAGGCCCGGATCGCCGACCTGCAGGGCATCATCGACGACCCGGTCCGGCTGCGGCAGGTGGTCTCCGACGAGTTGGACGAGGTGGCCCGTACCCACGGGACGCCCCGGCGCACCGTGCTGCTGGCCTCCGGCGGCGGCGCGGTGTCGGCGGCGAAGGCGAAGGCGTCCGCCACCCCGCTGGAGATCGCCGACGACCCGTGCCGGGTGCTGCTGTCGTCGGCCGGGTTGCTGGCCCGCACCGACACCGCCGAGCCGTTGCCGTCGGGCGGCGGCCGGGCCGCGCACGACGTGATCGTCAGCACCTGCACCTCGACCGCCCGGGGCGAGTTCGGGCTGCTCACCTCACTGGGGCGGGTGGTCCGTGGCCAGACCATCGACCTGCCGTCGGTGCCGGCCACCGCCCAGGCGCCCAACCTGCAGGGCGGGTCGCCGGCGGCGGAGCTGTTCACCCTCGAGCCGGGCGAGAAGGTGCTGGCGGTCAGCTCCCTGGCCGAGGGCCTGTACGGCTGGGCGTTGGGCACCGAACGCGGCGTGGTGAAGCGGGTGAACCCCGAACTGATCGGCAAGGACGCCTTCGACATCATCCGGCTCGACGACGGCGACCGGGTGGTCGGCGCGGTCGAACTCACCCACGACCAGCTGGAGCTCGTCTTCGTCACCTCCGACGCCCAGTTGCTGCACTTCCCGGCGGACGCGGTGCGGCCCCAGGGCCGGGCCGGTGGCGGCATGGCCGGGGTGAAGCTGGCCGGCGGGGCGAAGGTGGTGTTCTTCGGCGCCAGCCGTCAGGCGGACGCCGTGGTGGTGTCGGTGGCCGGTTCGTCCAAGGCGCTGCCCGGCACCGATGCCGGCTCGGTGAAGGTGACCCCGTTCGCCGAGTACCCCGGCAAGGGCCGCGGCACGGGCGGCGTCCGATGCCAGCGGTTCCTCAAGGGCGAGGACGTGCTGCAACTGGCCTGGGTGGGCCCCACCCCGGCGGTGGCGGCGGCGGCGTCCGGCTCGCCGGTGGAACTGCCCGTCGAGGATCCCCGCCGCGACGGCTCCGGCACCCCCGCTGGCCAGCCGATCGCCGCGATCTCCACCCGCTTCCACGACTGAGTCCGCCACAGTCCGACAGTCCGACCCACCTTCGTCATCCCGGGCCTGCCCCGGGATCCCACCTCCGCCCACGACAAGATCCCGGCGTCCTTCGGGATGTCGACCGGCGCGGCGTCCGGCCAACTAGTGTGAGCGCGTGGATGACACCTTCGACGACCTGCTGCAGGCCAACCGGCGCTACGCCACCTCGGCGCCCCGCAACTTCGACGGCTACGCCCACGCCGGCGTCGCCGTCGTCACCTGCATGGACTCCCGGCTGCAGCCGCTGGAGATGATCGGACTGTTCCTGGGTGAGGCGAAGATCATTCGCACCCCAGGTGGCCACGTCACCGAGGACGCCCTGAACGGCTGCATCCTGGGGGTGTCGCTGCTGCGGGTGACCCGCATCATGGTCATCGCCCACACCCGGTGCGCGATGGCGTCGTGCGACGACGTCGAGATGCGCCAGCGGGTCGGCGAGGCCACCGGCCGGGACGCCTCGAACCTGGCGGTGGGCGCCGACCCCGATCAGGAACGGCACGTGCGCGCCGATGTCGAGCGGCTCGCGTCGCACCCGCTGATCGACGGGCTGGCCAGCGTCGGCGGCTTCCTCTACGACGTCGACACCGGCCTGCTCACCCAGCTCGCCTGACCCCGGAGCCGTTCCTGCCGGAGTTGTCCACAGCCGGACGCCGCACTCGCGCGCTCTGTCGGTGCAGCGTGAGACGGTGAACCCATGACCGACCAGTCCAGCGGGGCCACCACGATCGACCTGCGCGCCGAGGCCGTCGCCGTCCTGCGCCGTCTCACCGCCCGACCGGACGCCGAGTTCCACCCCGGCCAGTTCGAGGCGATCGAGGCCCTGGTCGCCCATCGCCACCGCGCCCTGGTCGTCCAGCGCACCGGCTGGGGCAAGTCCGCGGTGTACTTCATCGCCGCCCTGCTGCGCCGCCGCCAGGGCGCCGGCCCGGCGCTGATCGTGTCGCCGCTACTGGCGCTGATGCGTGACCAGGTCGCCGCCGCCGAACGGGCCGGCGTTCGGGCCGCCGCGATCAACTCCGCCAACGTGACCGAGTGGCGCGACATCGAACAACTGCTCGACGCCGACGCCGTCGACGTGCTGTTCGTGTCTCCCGAACGCCTGGTCAACCCGCGGTTCCGCGCCGAGCAACTGCCTCGGCTGGTCTCCCGGCTCGGCCTGCTGGTGATCGACGAGGCCCACTGCATCAGCGACTGGGGGCACGACTTCCGGCCCGACTACCGCCGCATCCGCGACCTGATCGCCGAGCTGGGTGACGACGTCCCCGTCCTGGCCACCACGGCCACCGCCAACCAGCGGGTGGTCGACGACGTCACCGAACAGCTGGGCGCCGGTGGTCGTGACGTGTTCACCCTGCGCGGCGCCCTGGCCCGCGACTCGCTGCGGCTGGGCGTGCTCGAGCTGGGCACCGCGCACCGGCGACTGGCCTGGCTGGCCGAACACCTCGACAGCCTGCCCGGCAGCGGCATCGTCTACTGCCTGACCGTCTCGGCCGCCGAGGACGCCGCCACCTTCCTGGCCGGGGCCGGCCACCGCGTCCTGCCCTACACGGGCCGCACGGACGCCGCCGAACGCCTCGCCGCGGAAGAGGCGCTAAAGGCCAACTCAGTCAAGGCGCTGATCGCCACCTCGGCGCTGGGCATGGGCTTCGACAAGCCCGACCTCGGTTTCGTCGTGCACATCGGCGCGCCCAGTTCCCCGGTCGCCTACTACCAGCAGGTCGGACGCGCCGGGCGCGCCACCGAGCGGGCCGACGTGCTGCTGCTGCCCGGCATCGAAGATCGCGACATCTGGCACTGGTTCGCCACCAATGCCATGCCCACCCAGACCCGGGCCGACGCCACCCTCGCGGCGCTAGCCGAGGCCGACCGGCCGCTGTCGGTGGCGGCCCTCGAGGCCCGCGTCGACCTGCGTCGCGGTCCGCTCGAACTGCTGCTCAAGGTGCTGGCGGTGGACGGCGCCGTCGAGTACGTACCGGGCGGCTGGGTCGGCACCGGCCGGCCCTGGCACTACGACGCCGAACGCTACGAACGCATCGCCGCCGCCCGCGTCGCCGAGCAGCGGGCGATGCTCGCCTACGAAGAACTGACCAGCTGCCGGATGGCCTTCCTGACCGAGGAACTGGACGACCCGCACTCGGCAGCGTGCGGCCGTTGCGACGTCTGTGCCGGTGCCTGGTACGCGACGGACGTCACCGTCGAGACCGCCCGCTCCGCCGCCGACGACCTCGACCGGGTCGGCGTGCCCGTGGCCCCCCGCTCCCTGTGGCCGAGCGGGCTCGACCGGTTGGGCGTGCACGGCGACGGCAAGCCGGTCACCGGCAAGCTGGCCCCTGGCGAGCAGGCCGAGCAGGGCCGGGTGGTCGCCCGGCTCACCGACCTGGGCTGGGGCGGCCCGCTGCGTGACCTGTTCGCCACCGACGCCGACGGGCGTCCGGTCGACGCCGAGGTGCCGGCCGAGCTGGGCCGGGCCGCCCTGCGTGTGCTGGCGGGCTGGGACTGGGCCGAGCGTCCGGCCGCGGTGGCCTGGGTGCCCAGCCTGGGGCGGCCCCGGCTGGTCGAGTCGCTGGCAACCGGTGTCGCCCGGGTCGGACGCCTCGAGCCGCTGGGTCCGCTGGCCCTCAACCCCGGCGCCGAGCCTGGACGGGGTGGCACCAACAGCGCGTACCGCGTGCGGGAACTGTGGGATCGGTTCGGCGTCCCGGAGTCGATGGCGAGCCGGCTGGGTGAGCTGACCGGACCGGTGCTGCTGGTGGACGATCTCATCGACAGCCGTTGGACGATGACGGTGGCCGCCCGGCTGCTGCGCCGGGCGGGAGCGGGCGCCGTGCTGCCGTTCGCCCTGGCCCTGGCCGGCTGATTCCGCCCGCTCGCGAAACTCCGTGCGCCGGGGTTGTATTTTTCCGGCCGCCGGGTTTATCTTTGTGTTCGACAAACGGCACGATCCACGAAAGGAGGCCGGGAGCATGATGACATCGAAGGTTCCGACACCGGGCGACGGCAATGCCGTGCTGGCCGGCCTCGGGCAGTGCTGACTTCGACCTGTCGGTCACGTCACACCCTGGGCCACGTCTGCTGAACGGCATCCATAACCCCTGATCAATAGGGTTCTATTGGCTTGCCGCGCCGGAGTGTCGGCCGCTCGACGCACCACTGCGCCAACGGCGACCCCGTACTGCGGGGACGCGACCCAAGCATTCACACTCATTCAATTCCGTCCTGCCAGCATTCGGCGGCGACGTTATTTCACCCTGCCTTTTCGACAAGGAAAATCCGATCATGAACACCATTGTGGAATCCAGAACCGACCATTCGCACCCTCCGCAACTGCGGAGCCTCAACCTGCTCGACCGGCTCGCGCTGTACGGCGGACTCGCCTTGATCCGCTGGGCACGGCGCAGCGATCAGGACGGCCGGACCATCGATACCGACCGCGTCACGCTACCGGCGCGGCAGGCCCGCGAGGTTCTCGAGTCGCGCATCGCGCACCGTGAACTGACCGAGGCCCGGTACCGGTACGGCCTGATCGTCTGAACCCGGTGCGAGCATCCCCGCCGGGCCGGCGGAGCGCTCCCCGCTCCGCCGGCCCGATCGGCGTCCGCTGGATCGCGGCCTGCGCCGTGCGCGGCGCGGCCGACACGGTCAGTGTCGCCCGGCCACGGCCTGGGCGAACACCTCCGCGGCGCGCTGCCAGACCTGCTCGCCGGTGAACAGACCGGGCAGCAGCGGCACCAGTCCCTTGGAGAAGTCCTCACTGGCCTGCAGCGGCAGCAGCGACGGCAGATTGTCGATCACGATGGCGTCCAGCGGCACCGGATCGTCCCAGATCCGGCGGACCGGCTCGGGCCAGGTGGTGTGCCGGTCGCTGACCGGCAGCAGGTTCAGGTCCGAGGTGACGTCGGCGGTCACGTCGGCCAGCACCCGCAGCCTGCGGCCGGGACGGTCACGGTCGGCCTCGACCAGGAACGGCGGCTGCGGAGTGTCGGCGTGCACGCAGTGCACCAGCAGGTCATGGCCGACCAGCGCGTCCGAATCCAGGTTGGCGGTGTCGTCGCGGTCCCAACGGTCCACCTCCACGCCGGCAAGGTGCAGGGCGTCGGTGGCACCGCGTCCGGCCCGCCCCCAGGCGCCGGTGACCACGGCGGACGCCTCCGAGAGGCTTGCTGCGGCGTCCTCCAGTTGCCCGGCCAGGTCGTCGAGCAGCAGCGGCTGCAGCGGAACGGTCAACCGCCCCGCCAGCGACAGGGCGGCGAGCGAGGCGCCGACGAAGCCTGCCCAGTAGCCGAACGCGACCACTCGGCGTCCGTCGTCGTTGACCAGATACTCCAGGTCGAGCAGCTGGCCGCCGCCGGCGACGAAGCGCTGCAGCAGCTCCTCTGCGTCGTGCTGTCCCTTGTAGGCGTGGCCGAAGAAGACGTGCCGGTGCCGCAGTTCGGCCGGTTCCGGCGGCAACTCCTTGATGCCCACCACCACGGTGTCGGTGGGTGAGGTCACCCAGCTTCCGGCGGGAACGATGGGCAGCCCGGCAGCTGCGTACTCCTGGTCGGTGAACACCCGCACCGGCGACGACTCCACCAGCACGCGCATGCCTGCGGCCTGCAGCTCGGCCGCACCCTGCGGAGTGATCGGGGTGCGGCGTTCACTGGCCCGCTCCTCCGACCGCAGCAGAATCGTCGGGACCTGCGACTCGGGGATGATCATGGCGGCAGGCTATCGCCAGGATGCGGGCGGTGGGGTTCGGCCCAGGCCGGCCGCGACACCGGGGAGGCCCGCTAGTCTCGACAGGACCGAAACCGGTAGGAGACCCCAGCGACGTCACGCACAGAGAGGTGCACCCGTGTCCAGTCCACTCGTCATAGGTATCGACAGCTCAACCACCAGCACCAAGGCCCTGGTGGTCGACGATCAGGGCACCGTCCTGGCCGAGGGCAAGGCGGAGTTCGCCATGCAGACGCCGCGGGTCGACTTCTACGAGCAGGACGCGCACGACTGGTGGCGCAGCACCGACACCGCCGTCGGCGAAGCGGTCGGCAAGCTGGAGCCCGGGGACCGCGCCCGGATCAGCCATCTCTGCGCCACCATTCAACGGCAGACCTTCACCCTCGTCGATGAGCAGGGTGAGCCGCTGCGGCCGGGCATCCTGTGGCTGGACGGCCGCGCCGCCGAGCAGGTCCGCCGGATCGGCAGCGAACACATCCACCAGCTCACCGGCTTCCAGCCCGACGTGACGCCGTCGGTCTACAAGATCGCCTGGCTGGCCGACCACGAACCCGAGCTGGTCACGAGCGCGCACAAGCTGGTCGGCGTTCACGCCTACCTGGTGCACGCGATGACCGGGCGCTTCGTCGACTCGGCGGCCACGGCCGACAGCCTGGGCCTGTTCGACATGGCGCACCTGGACTGGTCGGACGAGATGATCACCCACGCCGGCCTGCGCCGCGAGCAGCTCTGCGAGCTGGTGCCGGCCGCGTCGGTGATCGGCCCCATCGACTCGGCGATCACCTCGGCCTGGGGCATCGACCAGGAAGTCCAGCTGGTGGCCTCCTGCGGCGACGGTCAGGCAGCCGCCCTCGGTGTCGGCGCGATCGGGCTCGACGAGGCGTACCTGAACATGGGCACCGCCCTGGTCGCCGGCGTCCACTCCCCCGACTACGAGCACGCCCCGGTGTTCCGCACCGACGCCGCGGGCATCCCGGGCCAGTACGTGCTGGAGATCGTGCAGAACTCGGGCGCCTACCTGGCCGGCTGGTTCCGCGACAAGCTCGGCGACCCCAACCTGGGCGGCCGTCCCGACCCGGCACTCGACGAGGCCGCCGCCTCGGTGGCCGCCGGCTGCGGGGGGCTGGTCACGCTGCCCTACTGGAACGCGGTGCAGAGCCCGTTCTGGAACCCGGTCGCGCACGGAGCGATCGTGGGCCTGGCCGGCGCGTACGGACGCCCCGAGCTGTACCGCTCGACGCTGGAGGGGCTGAGCATCGAGATGGCGCGCAACCTGGCCGGGCTGGCCACCACCACCGGCGTGCCGCTGCGCACCGTGACAGCGGTGGGCGGCGGGCAGCGGTCACCGCTGTGGCGTCGCATCATGACCGACGCCATCGGCCTGCCGCTCACCGAGAGCCCCACGGAGGAGGTGTCGGCGATGGGTGCGGCGGTGATGGCGATGGCAGCCGCCGGCCGCTACGACAGCGTGCAGGACGCCGCCACCGCGATGGCGAAGCACGGAGCCACCACCGAACCCGACCCGGACAACCACGAGCTGTACCGGGAGTTGGGCGAGATCCAGGCGGCCACCTACCACCGGCTGGCCGACATCTTCGACGCCCAATACGCCTTCGCGGCCACGCACCCCCTGCACCCCTGACGCCTGACGGGGACGCTTCGTCATCCCGTCCTGGTGTCCGTCAGCCCGCCCTGGAGCCCGTCTCCCCGGGCTTGCCCCGGGATCCCAGGACACTCCCGCGCGCGAGATCCCAGCGTTCGCCGGGATGACGATCGCCGCCGGGAGAGAAGGAATCTGCGGCGGGGTGGCAGCACCGGCGTGCCGCTGGTGGACTCGTCGAGACCTTCCTAGGCGTCGATGCGGTCGGCGTCCAGGGCGTACGCGCCGGCGACGATGAACTCCTTGCGGGGGGCCACGTCGTTGCCCATCAGCCGCTCGAAGGTCAGCATCGCCTGCTCGAGCGACTCGCCCTCTTCGACCGCGATCCGCCGCAGCGTGCGGTGCCGCGGATCCATCGTGGTCTCCTTGAGCTGGTCGGCGTCCATTTCACCCAGGCCCTTGTAACGCTGCGGCTCCTTGAACCCGACCCCGCGTTTGGTCAGCTCGGCCAGCTTCCGCTGGTACTCGGCCTCGTTGTAGGTGTAGATGAACTTCTCCTGCCCCTTGCGGGGGTTGGTCAGTTCGAAGCGGTGCAGCGGCGGCACCGCGGTGTAGACCCGGCCGGCCTCGATCATCGGTCGCATGTACTTGAAGAACAGCGTCGTCAGCAGCGTGCGGATGTGGGCGCCATCGGAGTCGGCGTCGGCCATGAAGATGATCTTGCCGTAGCGGGCCTGCTCGAGCTCGAAGGTGCGCCCCGACCCGGCGCCGACCACCTGGATGATGGACGCGCACTCGGCGTTCTTCAGCATGTCGCCGACACTGGCCCGCTGCACGTTGAGGATCTTGCCGCGGATCGGCAGCAGCGCCTGGAACTCGGAGTTCCGGGCCAGCTTGGCGGTGCCCATCGCCGAGTCGCCCTCGACGATGAACAACTCGCTGCGCTCGCCGTCGGTGCTGCGGCAGTCGGCCAGCTTGGCCGGCAGCGAACTCGACTCGAGTGCATTCTTGCGACGCTGGTTCTCCTTGTGGGCGCGGGCAGCGACCCGGGTGCGTGACGCCGAGACGACCTTTTCCATCACCGCGCGGGCCTGCGTGCGCAACGCTGCCTTGTTCGAGGTGAGGAAGTCGGCCAGCTCGTTCTCGACGATGCGAGCCACCAGCCGGGTCACCGGCGGGGTGCCCAGCACCTCCTTGGTCTGGCCCTCGAACTGGGGCTCGGCCAGCGACACCGTCACCACCGCCGTGAGCCCTTCGAGAATGTCGTCCTTGACGACGTCGTCGCCCGCCTTGAGCAGCCTGGTGCCCTCGAGCCCCCGGCCGAACGCCTTCACCAGGCCGCGCTCGAAGCCGGCGACGTGGGTGCCCCCTTTCGGGGTGGCGATGATGTTCACGAACGACTGCAGGGTGGCGTCGTAACCGGCGCCCCAGCGCAGCGCGATGTCGACGGTCAGGGTGCGGTCGACGTCTGTGGGGGTCATCGCGCCGTCGGCGTCGAGCATCGGCACGGTCTCGGTGAACGAATCCGAGCCCTGCAACCGCAGCACCTCGGTGACCGGTGCGTCGGTGGCGAGGAAGTCGCAGAACTCGGAGATGCCGCCGTCGTGCTTGAACACCTCGGTGGTCGGCTCGTCGGAGCGCGCGTCGATGACGGTCAGCTCCAGCCCCGGCACCAGGAAGCTGGTCTGCCGTGCCCGGGCCACGAGGTTGGCCAGCGACAGCTGTGCATCGGGCAGGAAGATCTGCCGGTCGGGCCAGTACCGCACCCGGGTGCCCGTCCGACCCCGGCCGGCCCGGCCGGCCTTGGCTAGGGTGCCGCCCGGGGTGAAGGGTGCGTCCGGGCCGTCGCCGGCGAAAGTGCCCGGGACGCCGCGGCGGAACGACATCGCCCACGTGGATCCGTTGCGGTCGACCTCGACGTCGAGCCGGGACGACAACGCGTTCACCACCGAGGCGCCGACGCCGTGCAGGCCGCCGGTGGCGTTGTACGAGCCGGCGCCGAACTTGCCGCCGGCGTGCAGCTTGGTGAACACCACCTCGACCCCGGACAGGCCGGTGCGCGGCTCGATGTCGACGGGGATGCCACGGGCGACGTCGTGCACGCTGATGCTGCCGTCGGCGCCGAGCTCGACGCGGATCGAGTCGCCGAAGCCGGCCAGGGCCTCGTCGACGGCGTTGTCGATGATCTCCCACAGGCAGTGCATCAGGCCGCGGGTGTCCGTGGAGCCGATGTACATCGCCGGCCGCTTGCGCACCGCCTCGAGCCCCTCGAGCACCAGCAGGTGCCGTGCCTCGTAGTCGCGGCCCTCGGCCCCGGGCTTGCCTTTCGTGGTCACGTGGTGAGGCTAGCGCCCAGCGCCGACACTCTGGTGGACCCCCACCGCCGGACGCGCCACGCGCGGCGTCCGAACGCTGCGCGGGACGCGCTGGTGCGCGGGGGTAGTCTCGCGGCACGGAACAAACCGGCCTCGCCAAGAGTTGACACTGGTAGACTCAAGTACGAACAGGGAGGAACGCGATGAGCATGACTGCAGTGGAGGAGCTGACCACAGCGGATCGCTGTGATCGTTGTGGGGCGCAGGCCTATCTTCGGGTGACTTTGCCCGCGGGCGAGCTCCTGTTCTGCGCCCACCACGGCAAGGCGCACGCCGACCGGCTGAAGCAGGTCGCGCTGAACATTCAGGACGAAACCGACAAACTCAACTGAGCCACTTCCACGAACGCCCCGGACGCAATGTCCGGGGCGTTCGTCGTGGTCGCGGGCCTTCGGAGTCGCGGACGCCGCCCGGCTCAGTCGAGCGCCAGCACGGCGTAGGCGGCCAGCCAGTGTTCGGCCATCCAGTGGCTGCCACGCACCTCGGCCAAACCGGCGCTGAGGTGGTGCCGGGCGGCCCGCTGGACCACCACGGACGTACCGAGCCGACGCTGCAGCACCCGGAAGCCGGCCGCCCGGTGCAGGTTCAGCCCGTGGTGGTGGGCGGCCTGGCCGTCGCTGGAGTCGATCGCCGTCAGCGGGGTGAACAGCGTCGCCGGGTGGCCCTCGACGAGCCCCGGCAGGGCGATGTCGAGCCAGAGCGCGAAGGTGCGCGAGGGCAGCACCAGGGACATCAGCTCCGCCTCGGCCAGTGCCGGGGACAGGAAATCGCCGGCGCCGGGCTCCCACTGGGCGGGGTAGTCGCGGTCGTTGCCGTACCAGCGCCGTGCGGTCAGGGTGATCTGCTCGGCGAGCGCACCGTCGCCACGCTCGGACAGCAGCCGCGCCCACGGCCACGACCTGGCCAGGGCGAAAGCCGTGTTGGCGTGGGCCCCCTGCCGGTTGGGCAGTGCGGTGCGCGGGAGCCAATCCAGCCAGGCCGCGGTCACCCGCCCGGCGAGCACGGCCAGGGCATCGGCCCAGCGCGTCCCTTCGGACGCCTCGGCCAAGGCCAGCGCCCATCCCCAGCCGTAGGGTCGCTCGAAGCCGGGATGGGCGGCCAGGTACGCCGCTTCGGTCGCCACGTTGTCGACACTCAGGTGCTCATCCATCACCCGTTCGGCCTCCTCGCGATCGGCCCCGTTCAGCAGCGGCAGCAGCCTAAGCAGCGCCCAGTGCATCTCTACCGCCGAATGCCAGTCGAAGCAGCCGTAGAAGGCCGGGTGCAGTTGGCTCGGGTTGGCCATGTCGTCCGGTCCGGTCATCACGTGCCGGGGGGCGTTGGGGTACTCCCGCCGGACGGCGCCGATGATCGTCGCCGCGAAGCCCGGTGCGAGGTCGGCCAGCGAGGGCGTCATTGCAGTGCGTTGGGGCCGAGGCTGCCGCTGATGTTGGTGATCCGGCCCTGGTCATCGAACTGGACGCCCATCACGTCGCCGCCGATGTGCACCTTCAGCTGGCGCTCGTCGCCCGTCACCCGCAGGTCGTGCACAGAGGCGTAGGTGAGCACCTGGGAGCGGGGATTCTCGGGGCGCAGGCCCACGGCGTCCAGGATCCGGCGCGGGAAGGTCACCGCCTGAGGCCGCACCCGCGGCACCGCCGGGTCGAGGATGCCGAAGTAGGCGGTTCCGGCACCGTAGTCGGCGGAGTAGAACGCGGTCGCCCCGATGATCGGCGCCGCCACCAGGGCGATGCTGGCACCCGCGCCCAGGCCCGTGTCCAGGACGCCCGCCAGGCCGAACCGGGGCTCGGCCAGTTCCCACAATCCCCACGAGTCGGCCACGTCCGTCACCCGTTTCGCCGGGGCGATGGCGGGAATGTCCGAGGCGAACCCCTGATTCGCCCACGACCACAGCCAGGTATTGGTCTGCTTCGAGACGGTGCCCAGCAGCACCACGTGCAGCGGGCGCCCGCCGATGGTGAGCGTGGCCTGGTCGATGGCCGCCTGGTAAGGGGCGTTCAGGTCGACGACCGCCGCCAGCGACTCCTGCGCCTCCATGGCGACCGGCAGGTGTGCCACCACTGCCGAGTTGAAGCGGTCATGGTTGTGTTCGGGCATGCGGGCCAGACTATCGCCCCGCAACTCCCGCTCCGGAGGTTCGGGCAGCACTCCCCCGGCACCGGTCCGGACCCCTCGGCCGGCGAGGTCTCGACCCTCGCTGGGGCAGGTGCGAGGCTGGTGGGGTGACCACGATCGAAGCAGTCCAGGGCGACATCACCACCGAGACCACCGACGCCATCGTGAACGCCGCCAACTCGTCGCTGGGCGGCGGGGGTGGCGTCGACGGCGCGATCCACGCCGCCGCCGGGCCCAAGCTGCTCGAGGCGTGCCGGCGGGTGCGCCGCACCACCTGGCCCGACGGCCTGCCGGTCGGCGAGGCGGTGGCCACCGACGCGTTCGACCTGCCCTGCCGCTGGGTGATCCACACCGTCGGCCCCAACGCGCATCGCGGCCAGACCGACCCGGCCCAGCTGGCGTCCTGCTTCACCCGCAGCCTGGACGTCGCGGTCGACCTGGGTGCTGGCAGCATCGCCTTCCCCGCGATCAGTGCGGGCGTCTACGGCTGGGACGCCGGCGACGTCGCCCGGATCGCGGTGGACGCCGTCCGCGGACACCCGGCCGACGGCGTCCGGCTGATCAGGTTCGTGCTGTTCGGCGAACGGCTGCACCGGGCGTTCGCCACGGCCCTCGGCTGAGCGCCGCGTCCGTCGTCAGCCGGCGCCGCCGGGTCAGTACGTCGGGGTGGGCAGTGCCGACATCAGCAGCGCGGCGTTCAGCACCACCATTGTCGCCACCGTCAGCAGCACCCACACCCACCGTGCCGGGGCCAGCCCACGGCGAAGCAGCAGGAACAGGGCCACACCGGCCCCCGCCGCGCTGAACCAGGCCAGCCAGCTCAACGCCACCCGCTCGGGGTAGGTGTGGGTGGCCGGCGTCGTGCCGCCCCCCGGTGCGGGCAGCGTGTAATGATCGACGGACAACCCGAACAGGATGTAGCCCGCCAGGGCACAGGCGACGACCATCAGGCCGAGCACCAGCTTCGGCACCAGTGTCGGTGACACGGCGCTCTCGCCGGGTTGTGACACGGCTCAGTCCAGGTAGTCGCGGAGCACCTGCGAGCGCGACGGGTGCCGCAGTTTGCTCATCGTCTTGGACTCGATCTGCCGGATGCGCTCGCGGGTGACGCCGTAGACCTTGCCGATCTCGTCCAGCGTCTTGGGCTGGCCGTCGGTCAGGCCGAAGCGCATGCTGACCACGCCGGCCTCACGTTCGCTCAACGTGTCCAGGACGTCGTGCAGCTGTTCCTGCAGCAGGGTGAAGTTCACCGCTTCGGCAGGGACGACCGCTTCGGAGTCCTCGATCAGGTCGCCGAACTCGGAGTCGCCGTCCTCGCCGAGCGGCGTGTGCAGCGAGATCGGCTCCCGGCCGTACTTCTGCACCTCGACGACCTTCTCCGGCGTCATGTCGAGTTCCTTGGCCAGCTCTTCCGGGGTGGGTTCGCGACCGAGATCCTGCAACATCTGGCGCTGCACCCGGGCCAGCTTGTTGATCACCTCGACCATGTGCACCGGGATGCGGATGGTGCGGGCCTGATCGGCCATCGCGCGGGTGATCGCCTGCTTGATCCACCAGGTGGCGTAGGTGGAGAACTTGTATCCCTTGGTGTAGTCGAACTTCTCCACCGCGCGGATGAGACCCAGGTTGCCCTCCTGGATCAGGTCGAGGAACAACATGCCGCGGCCGGTGTAGCGCTTGGCGAGCGAGACGACCAGCCTCAGGTTGGCCTCCAGGAGGTGGTTCTTGGCGCGCCGGCCGTCCTCGGAGATCCACAGGTAGTCGTCCAGGTCGTCCTCGGCAACGGTGCGGCCGCTGGTCATCGATTCCTCGGCGAACAGGCCGGCCTCGATCCGCTTGGCCAGGGTGACCTCCTGCTCGGCGTTCAGCAGGGCCACCTTGCCGATCTGCTTCAGGTAGTCCTTGACCGGGTCGGCGGTCGCGCCGGCGACCATCACCTGCTGCTCGGGCTCGTCGGCGTCGTCGGCGTCGGAGACGATGAAGCCCTCGTCCTCGGTGAGTTCCTTCTCGGTCTCGGCCTCCTTGGCCTCCTCGAAGGTGGAGTCGTCCACATCGTCGAGAGAGCGTCGCTTGCCACCGACCGTCAGCACGACGTCGTCGCCCTCGCGGGCGAACTTCACGTCGACCGCCTCGGGAGCCAGCACGTCCTCGACGGTGGGCACGACCTCGGCCTCGGCGTCATCCTCGAGCTGGTCGGGGGCGTCCTGCGGCTCGGCGTTCTCGTCGATCTCTGTCGGGACGGCGGCGACCGGCTTCGCCTTGCGGCCGCGGGCGGCCGGCTCCTTCGAGGCGGACGCGGCCCGGCGTCGGCGCGGAGCCTGGGCCTGGGTAGTTGGGGTTTCGGACTTCGCGGCGGCGCTGGAGCGTGGTGACACAAGTAGCCTCTCGGATTCCAGTATTTGGGCGCACGCCATCCGGGCTTTGTCAATGGCCGGCGCCTCGCCCATTCTGGCACGCGAACGATGGCATTCCAAACAGGCCGGGCTGACTAGGGTTGCGGGCATGTCGCAACCGCCCCGGCCAGCCGAACGTCCCAGCCCGCGCCGCCACCACGGGGACGAGTTCATCGACGACTTCGCCTGGATGGCCGACAAGACCTCGGAGGAGTTCCTGGCCCATCTTGCGGCCGAGAACGCCTGGACGGTCGCCTCGACCGCGCACCTGGACGGCCTGCGCGACGAACTGTACGGCGACATCCTGGCCCGCACCAGGCAGACCGACCTGTCGGTGCCCGACCTGGTCAGGCACACCGACGGCTCCACGTGGTGGTACTACAGCCGCACCGTCGAGGGCCTCGACTACCCCGTGCACTGCCGGCTGCCGGCCGCCGATCCCGACCTGATTCCCGACGTGACGCAGCCGCCCGAGGGCGAGCAGGTGGTGCTCGACGAGAACCGGCTGGCGCAGGGCCGGGCGTTCTTCGCCCTCGGGCTGTGCGACGTGTCCCCGAACGGGCGCCGGCTCGCCTTCAGCGAGGACGTCAGCGGTGACGAACGGTTCCGGCTGCGGGTGATCGAACTGGCCGACGGCCGGGACGTGCCGGTGCCGCCTGTCGAGATCGCCGGCGGCGGCTGCTGGTGCGGCGACGACGCCCTCGTCTACCTGACCCTGGACGACAGCTGGCGCACCGACCGGATCTGGCTGCACACCCTGGGCTCGGATGCCGCCGACCGGTTGCTGCTGCATGAACCGGACGAGCGGTTCTGGCTCAACGCCGACGAAGCGCGGGACCGCCGGCACGTGCTGCTGGGGGCGGAGAGCAAGCAGAGTTGCGAGTACCGCCTGCTCGAGGTCGACCGACCGGACGCCGACGCCCGGCTGGTGGCCGCACGCCGGCCCGGCGTCGAGTACAACGTCGAGGTCGGCACCGACGGGCTGTACATCGTGCACAACGACGGCGCCACAGAGTTCGAGCTGGCCCGGGCGCCGTTCACGGCGTCCGGCGAGGGCGACTGGCAGTCGCTGGTGCCGCAGCGCCCCGGGGTGCGGCTGCTGGGCGTGCACGCCTACGCCGACTTCCTGGTGCTGCAGTCCCGCCGCGACGGGCTGCCGCTGATCGAGGTGCTGGCCCGGGACGCCGCGGGCGGCTGGCGTCCGCCCACCCCGATCCCGTTCGACGAGCAACTGTTCAGTGCCGGCGCGGTGTCCGCCGACGATCCACACACCGACCGCATCCGGCTCGTGCACGAGTCGCTGGTCACCCCGCGGCGGCTCGAGGAGTACCGGCTGGACACCGGGGCGCGCCGCACCCTGAAGCAGACCGAGGTGCTCGACCACCCCGTCCACGGGCGCTACGACCCCACCCGCTACGTGCAACGCAGGGAATGGGCGCTGGCCCCGGACGGTACCCGCGTCCCGCTGTCGATCGTGCACCGGGCCGACCTGGTGGCCGACGGCGGCAACCCGGCGCTGCTGTACGGCTACGGTGCCTACGAGACGACCATGTCGCCGTGGTTCTCCATCCCCCGGCTGAGCCTGCTCGACCGCGGCTTCGTGTGGGCGATCGCGCACGTGCGCGGCGGCGGCGAACTGGGCCGGACCTGGTACGAGCAGGGCCGGCTGCTGGCCAAGCCGAACACCTTCAGCGACTTCGTCGCCTGCGCCCGGCACCTGGCGGCGTCCGGCTGGACCTCGCCCGACCGTCTGGTGGCCCAGGGCGCCTCCGCCGGCGGGCTGACCGTGGGCGCCGCGGTGAACCTCGCCCCGGACGCCTTCCGCGCCGTCCATGCCGACGTGCCCTTCGTGGACGCGTTGACGACGATCCTCAACCCCGACCTGCCGCTGACGGTCACCGAATGGGAGGAGTGGGGCGACCCGCTGCACGACCCCGCGGTGTACGGGTGCATGAAGTCCTACACCCCCTACGAGAACGTGGCCGCCCGCGAGTATCCCGCGGTGCTGGCGACCAGCAGCCTCAACGACAGCCGGGTCGAGGTCACCGAGCCCGCCAAATGGGTGGCGCAGCTGCGCCGCACCGTCACCAACGGCACCGACCGGCCGATCCTGCTGCGCACGGAAATGGTGGCCGGGCACGGTGGCGTCTCGGGCCGCTACCAGGCCTGGAAGGACCTCGCGTTCGAGCTGGCCTGGATCATCGACCAGGCGGGCGCAACGGTTGCCCACCCCCGCCGGTAGCGGCCCGGGTACGACTGTGGTCTTGGATTGACCCGCAGGGGTGCCTTCAGGGTTCATTGAGGGCGAACACGAGAAGATCCGCGCTCCGCGCTGCGTTGTACTGATGACGAAGCGAAAGGACACGCATGATCTCGACTGCGCACCGCATCCGGAGCACCGACGGAATCGATGGCAAGGACGCCGTGGGCCTGTACCTCGACGGCATCGCCAAGACGCCCCTGCTGACCGCCGAACAGGAGGTGTTCCTCGCCAAACGGATCGAGGCCGGCCTGTTCGCCCGGGCGCTGCTCGCCGAGACCGTGGAGGCCACGCGTCCCCACGGTGCCAGCACCGACGAACTCGAACGCATCGCCGCCGAAGGTGACGCCGCCCTGCAACAGTTCATCACCGCCAACCTGCGGCTGGTGGTCTCGGTCGCCCGCAAGTACGGCCGGGCCCAGATGCCGCTGCTCGATCTGGTGCAGGAGGGCAACACTGGCCTGATCCGCGCGGTGGAGAAGTTCGACTACAGCAAGGGCTTCAAGTTCTCGACCTACGCCACCTGGTGGGTCCGCCAGTCGATCTCGCGCGGCATCGCGCAACAGGGCCGGATCGTTCGCCTGCCGGTGCACGTGGCCGAGCAGGTCAACCAGGTGTCGGCCGTCCGCCGCACGCTGGAGCGCCGCTTCGGTCGCGAGCCCGAACTGGTCGAGATCGCCGACGAGTTGGGCCTGACCGAGGAGCAGGTCGTCGACCTGCTGCGGCTGGCCCGCGACCACGTCAGCCTGGACGCCCCGGTCGAGGAGGACGGCGACACCGCGCTGGGCGACCTGCTCGCCCGCGAGATGTCACCCGGACCGGACGAGATGGTGCTGGACGCCGAGGACCGCGCCCGCCTGGACGGCATGCTGTCGTCGCTGGACGAGCGCTCCGCCGATGTGGTGCGGCGCCGCTACGGCCTGGTCGACGGCAGGCAGGCCAAGCTGGCCGACATCGCCGCTGTCTGGGGCATCACCGCCGAGCGCGTCCGCCAGATCGAACGGCACGCCATCGCCAAGCTGCGCACGGCGCACGAACTGGCCGCCTGAGCAGGACCCCCCAACGGCCCGCCCCACACCGGGGCGGGCCGTTTGTTGGTGGCGTCCGGTGCCTTCCCGGGGGCTGACCGTTCTCATCAACGCCGACTGCTGTCACCAACCGTGACTGCTTTCGCGTTGCAACACGAGAGCAGCCGGCCAAGCCGAGAACAGTCGGCGTTGATGAGAACGGACGCCCCCCGGGGCCAGCGACAGCACCCGTCATCCCGGGGTCTCTCCCCCGGGCCCTGGGGCATCCCGGCCGCCGGGATGAGGGTGCTGACCGATCACAGGGTCCGGTCGCCGTCTTCGGCGGATCGACCCGGTGAAGCCTCTGGACTGCCCGACTAGGGTGTGCCCATGGGTCTCCAGACGGGGGCGACGGTGCCCGCGCGTGACCGACCGCGGCATGGCCGCGGCCTCGCCCGGCTGCACGACGACTTCGTGAGTTCCGGCGCGGTCGACGAAGGCGTCCGGGCGGTCGTGTCCGAATCCTGGCAGCGCAGTGTGCGCAGCGGCGTCGACCCCGAACGGACGCTGGCCCCGGTCCGGCTCACCTCCGACGACCTGGCGCTGGCTAGGCAAGCCCATCCGCTGGCCCGGGCGTTGCCCGTGGTGCGACACCTGCTGGTGGAGGCGGCGGCCGATGCCGGTCTGCTGGTCGCGATCAGCGACGCGGCGGGGCAGTTGTTGTGGGTGGAGGGCGACCACGCGCTGCGCTCCCGGGCCGAGGCGATGCACTTCCTGCCCGGCGCGGACTGGAGCGAGGCGTCAGCGGGCACCAACGCCCCGGGCACCGCGCTGGCGCTGGGCCGTCCGGTGCAGATCGTCGGTGCCGAGCACCTGCTGCGGGCGGTCACCCCGTGGAGCTGCTCGGCCGCGCCGATCCGCGACCCGGCCCACGGGACCATCCTCGGCGTCCTCGACCTGACCGGCGGACCGCACAGCGCCACCCCGCAGACCCTCGCCCTGGTCCGGGCCACCGTCGCGGCCGTCGAGGCCGAACTGCGGCTGCAGCAGCTCTCGCTCGGCGACCCGACCCGGCAGGCCTCGGCCGGACGCCCGCAGCTGGCCGTGCTGGGCCGCCGGCAGGCGATGCTGCACGGCGCCGGGATCGATCAGGTGTTGAGCCTGCGGCACAGCGAGATCGTGCTGCTGCTCAGCCAGCACCCCGACGGCCTGTCCAGCGCCGAACTCGCGGTCGAACTGAGCGACGACGACCTGGCCCCGGTGACGGTACGGGCCGAGCTGTCCCGGCTGCGGCTCGCACTCGGTCCGCTCGAGCTTTCCTCCAAGCCGTACCGGTTGCCCCCACTGGTCACCGACCTGGGCGACGTGTGGGCCGAGCTCGAGGCCGGCCGGCTGTCGGCCGCGGTGGCCCGCTACCGGGGGCCGGTCCTGCCGGCGTCCCATGCTCCCGGCGTGGTGCGGCTGCGGGACGACCTGCACCGGGGCGTCCGTGGCCGGCTGCTCGCCGGCGGCGACCCGGACGCCCTGCTCGCGTTCGCCGACACGCCCTTCGGCCGTGACGACCTGGCCGTCTGGTCGCTGGCCGCCGCCACCATGCCGCCGTCGTCGCCCAGGCGTCCGGAGGTCCACCAGCACCTGCACGCCCTCGACCGGGCACTGCGGTGATCGTTGCAACCCTGATGCAACGCCGGGTTTTCTAACCTTCCGGTCACGCGATCGGACGGACCGGTCGCGGTGCGCAGACAAGGACGTCTCCATGACCGTTTACGCAGCACCGAACACCGACGGCTCGCCCGCCAGCTTCAAGTCCCGCTACGACCACTGGGTCAACGGCGACTGGAAGGCGCCGGCCAAGGGCGGCTACTTCGAGAACCCCTCCCCCGTCACCGGCCGGCCCTTCACCGAGATCGCCCGCGGCACGGCGGAGGACATCGACGCCGCGCTGGACGCCGCCCACGCCGCCGCGACCGGCTGGGGACGCACCAGCGCCGCCGACCGGGCCAACGTCCTGCTCAAGATCGCCGACCGGATGGAGGCGAACCTCGAGACCCTCGCGGTCGCCGAGACCTGGGACAACGGCAAGGCCGTGCGCGAGACCCTCGCCGCCGACCTCCCACTGGCCATCGACCACTTCCGGTACTTCGCGGGCGTACTGCGCGCCCAGGAGGGCACGATCTCGCAGATCGACAACGACACGGTCGCCTACCACTTCCACGAGCCGCTGGGCGTCGTGGGCCAGATCATCCCGTGGAACTTCCCGCTGCTGATGGCCACCTGGAAGCTCGCTCCGGCACTGGCCGCCGGCAACGCGGTCGTGCTCAAGCCGGCCGAGCAGACCCCGGCGTCCATCATGGTGCTGATGGAGCTGATCGCCGACCTGCTGCCGCCCGGTGTGATCAACGTGGTCAACGGGTTCGGCGTCGAGGCGGGCAAGCCGCTCGCCTCGTCCAACCGGATCGCGAAGATCGCCTTCACCGGCGAGACCACCACCGGCCGGCTGATCATGCAGTACGCCAGTCAGAACCTCATCCCGGTCACCCTCGAGTTGGGCGGCAAGAGCCCCAACATCTTCTTCGGCGACGTGGCCAGCGCCGACGACGACTTCTACGACAAGGCGCTCGAGGGCTTCGCCATGTTCGCCCTCAACCAGGGCGAGGTGTGCACCTGCCCGAGCAGGGCGCTGATCCAGAACTCCATCAAGGAGTCGTTCCTCGCGGCGGCCACCGAGCGGGTGCGCAAGATCATTCAGGGCAACCCGCTCGACACCACCACCATGATGGGAGCCCAGGCGAGCAACGACCAGCTCGAGAAGATCCTGTCCTACATCGACATCGGCACCAAGGAGGGTGCGACGATCGTGACCGGTGGCGAGCGGGTCGACCTGGGCGGTGACCTGACCGACGGCTACTACGTGGCACCGACGATCTTCACCGGCACCAACAGCATGCGGATCTTCCAGGAGGAGATCTTCGGCCCGGTGGTGGCCACCACGGGCTTCGACGACTACGACGACGCGATCAGGATCGCCAACGACACTCTCTACGGCCTGGGCGCCGGGGTGTGGTCGCGCGACACCAACACCGCCTACCGGGCGGGCCGCGACATCCAGGCCGGCCGGGTGTGGACGAACTGCTACCACGCCTACCCGGCGCACGCCGCGTTCGGCGGCTACAAGGGCTCGGGTATCGGCCGCGAGACGCACGCGATGATGCTCGACCACTACCAGCAGACCAAGAACCTGCTGGTGTCGTACTCGCCCAAGGCGATGGGCTTCTTCTGATGCACCCGGTGACGCGATGACAGTCTCGCGCGTCGGAGTGACCGCGGAGGCGGCGGAGATGATCCGTCGCCTCCGGGGCGAGCACGGGCCGGTCATGTTCCACCAGTCCGGCGGCTGCTGCGACGGGTCGTCGCCGATGTGCTACCCCAGGGGCGACTTCATCACCTCCGACGCCGACACCCTGCTCGGGACGATCGACGTGCGCGAGCCCGGAGCCACTGACGAGCCGGACGAGGACGACCTGGTCGAGGTGTGGATGAGCGCCAACCAGTTCGCATACTGGCGGCACACCCACCTGACGATCGACATCGTGCCCGGACGCGGCGCCGGGTTCTCGCTGGAGG
Source organism: Micropruina sonneratiae (assembly GCF_025972045.1). Classification (GTDB taxonomy): domain Bacteria; phylum Actinomycetota; class Actinomycetes; order Propionibacteriales; family Propionibacteriaceae; genus Micropruina; species Micropruina sonneratiae. The sequence continues at coordinate 501,212 of NZ_JAPDHX010000002.1, forward strand.
GCCCGACCGGTTTCCGTTTCCTGATCCGTTCGCGGTTGTTCAGTGAGGACGAGTACGCCGAGCTCGGTGAGACCCCGCCCCAGGTGGGCCTCACCAGCTGAGGGAGCACCTCGACGACGTCGTCCCCGGGCGGGCCCACCGCTCGGCATACTGGGCGGATGCGCAGACTGAAGCTGCTGCTCGGCGCCATCGTGGTGGCAGCCGTGTCGTCCGGGTGCACGATGCCGACCCTGCTCGGGTGGGGTCCGCGCCCGACCCGGCCGCTGAGCGTCCATGCGGTGATCGCAAGCAGCCCGGCGCCCTGCTCGGACGCCGGGCTGGTCTTCCCCGATCCGGCGAACGAGTCACAATGCCTGGAGCTCGACGCGGCCGCCTTCACCGTGCAGGAGTTGCGCTCGGTCGAGGCGAGAGCGGACGGCTCCGGTGCCTGGGTCGTCACCCTCGAACTGGTCCACGCGGACGCCGAGAAGTTCGAGACGCTGACCGGACGCATCGCCGGCCAGACCGACCCGCGCAACCGGCTGGCGCTGGTGCTCGGCGGCGACGACCTCGTCACCGCACCCCAGGTGGCGGCGCCGATCACCGGCGGCACCGTGCAGATCTCGGGCAATTTCACCCAGCAGCAGGCGCAGGAGCTGGTCGGACGCCTCGGCGGCTGAACTGTCGGCGCCCGCCGATCAGGGTGGACCGCCGGAACCGCCCCCAGCGCTCAGGCGTCCAGCACGCGGATGAGCCCGGCCTGGGCGCAGGACGCCGCGATCGGGCCGCCGTCGCCGAACAACCTGCCCTGGGAGAAGCCGAGCCCACCGGAGGCCGACGGCGACGACTGGTCGTAGAGCAGCCATTCGTCGGCCCGGGTGTGCCGGTGGAACCACATGGCGTGGTCGATCGATGCGGCCTGCATGCGCGATGACATGAACTCGACCTCGTGCGACAGGGTGCTGACGCTGAGCAGCGTGATGTCGGAGAAGTAGGCGAGCACCATCTGATGGATGCGGGGGTCGTCGGGCAGCGCCGAGGCCGCCTTGATCCACAACTGCATCTGCGAGGGCCCACCGGTGGCCTCCAGCGGGGGTTCGGTGACGTAGCGGGCGTCCAACGCTCCCCATTCCGCCTCCCAGAACGCGGCCCGCCGCGCGGACCGCTCCCCCAGCACCTGCGCGGCCGGACGGCACTCGTCCGGACGGGGCACCCCGGCCGGAAACGGTTCGGCGTGGTCCAGACCCCCTTCGGGGACGTGGAAGGAGCACACCATCGAGAAGATCGGCTTGCCGTTCTGCCGGGCGACGATCCGGCGCTGGCTGAAGGCGCGGCCGTCCCGGGTCTGCTCGACCACGTACAGGATCGGCGTCACCGGCGAGCCCGGCCGCAGGAAGTACGCGTTCAGCGAGTGCGCCAGCCGCTCGGGGGTCACCGTGCGATAGGCCGCGCTGAGCCCCTGGGCCAGCACCTGGCCGCCGAACGAGCGTTGCAGCACGGTTTCGGGGTGGGGGCCGCGGAACAGGTCGGTGTCGAGCTTCTCGAGGTCGAGCAGGCCCAGCAACTCCTCGGTGGTGCGGGGCAAGTCAGCCCCGCCCGTCTGCGGAGTCGCCGTCCTGCTCGGCGAGGAACTGCTCCACCGCGGCACCGATCTCGTCCGCGGTCGGCACCGAGGTGCGGCCGGACTCGGACAGCTGGTCGTACTGCTCCTCGAGCGCCGCCAGCACCGCCGGGAACTCCGAATCCTCCTGCACCTCGGCGGCGATCGTGGCCAGCTGCTGCTCGGCCTCGTCGTCCAGGTCACCGAGCGGGATGTTCAGCCCCGCCGCGTCGTTGACCCGCCGCAACACCGCGGCGATGGCCTGCGGGAAGCTCGACTGCGCGAGGTAGTGCGGCACGTGCGCCACGAAGCCCAGCCCGGTCAGCCCCGCCTGCCCGGCGCGGTACTCGAGCATCGCCGAGAAACTGCCGGGGATCTGGATCCGGTCGATCCACAGCGGGTTCCCGGTGGCCAGGGCCGGATCGGTGGAGTGCGAGGTGACCAGGGTGGGCCTGGTGTGCGGCACCGCCATCGGCACACCCTGGGCGGTCAGCAGCAGGGCCGAGTGCAGCCGTTCGGCGATGCCCAGCACCGCGTGGGCGGCGCGCCGCCACTGGGTGTCCGGCTCGGGTCCGGTCAGCAGCAGGAACGGCGTCCCGTCGGCGTCGATCACCTTGTGCAGCAGCAGTGAGAAGTCGTTCATCGAGACCCAGGCGTTGGTGTCGAACACCATCTGTGGGCGCCGGCTGCGGTAGTCGTGCAGTTGGTCGTGGTCGAACTCGGCCAGCACCTCGTGGGAGCAGTGCGCCAGGATGTGGGCGGAGAGTCCGCGGTTCACCGAGGCAGCGTCCACATACCCCTCGAACAGGTGCAGCAGCACCGGGCGCTCAGCGTCCAGGCTGGCCCACACCTCGGGGTCGAACGTGTACAGCAACCGGGGATCGAGCACCCCGCCACCCTACCGCGCGGGTTCCGCGATCCCGCAGGGACTACGCCTTGGGCGAAGCGCCGCGCCCCTCGGCGAGCCGGACGCCGACGCCGGCGATCAGGAGTTCCAGGGCTTCGGCGTACCGATCGTCGGCGGGTGCCAGCATCGGCTCGCTGGCGGCCGCGGTCAGCGGGAACGAGTCGCCGACCAGCGCGCGGCAATCCTCGGCCGCGTACTCGCCCGACTCGTGCGAGGCCCGGTGCTGCTCCTCGATCACGAACCCGACGGTCAGGTCGAGCACCGACTGGGCGGCCAGGACGGCCAGCGACAGCGACAGGCCGGCACCGGTCAGCACCGCCAGCGGCCCCTCCATGGCCGTCACGAGGCTGAGGTCGCGCAACCGCCGACCGGCATACAGCCGGCCACCGTCGCGGTGCGCGAGCAGCACCCGCCGGATCTCGTGGCCGTGCCGGCGCAGCAGCGTCGACCAGCCCTCTCGGCGGCGGCCGGACCCATCTCGCGGCCGAGTTCGGTGGCCATCTCGTCGAGCAGGGTGGTCATGTCGGGCATGCCTGGAACCGTCCCGGCGGGCTGGTGCTGATCCCGTGAAGCTCCCGGCGCGGTAACCGCCCGACCGGACGCCCGAGCCGTCAGCGCGGTGGGGCCACGGCCGCCATCGCCGTGCGGACCCGCTTGGCCGACACCGGAGCGGCCGTGCCGAGGCTCTGCGCGAACAGGCTGACCCGCAGCTCCTCCAACAGCCAGCCGACGTCGGCGACATCACCCGGCAGCGGCCCGGCCGGATAGCGGGCGCACAGGGCCGCGTACTCGTCCTCGAGCTGGTCGATCACCTCGGCGCCGACGCGGTCGCGCCCCGGGTTGCTCCGGGCCGCGGACAGCCGCAGCTCGATGGCGTGCAGGTAGCGCGGCAGCCGTCCCCAGTACGGGTCGGGGGTGGCGGCGATGAACCCGGCATGGACCAGGCCGGCGAGCTGCTCTGCGACGTCTGCGCGCACCGGCGGCGGCGCCCCCGGCAGCGCCAACTGGACCCGCTGGTGGCGCTGCAGCACGTCGGCGGCGGCGTTCACCGTGTCGAGCATCGTCTCCGCGGTGCGGGAACGCACCCGGTCGCGCAGGGCCGCGAAAGCGTCCGCGTCGCGCACCTGCCAGGACGAGCCGGACGCCGCCGCCAGTGACCCGGTCGCCTTGAGCCGGCAGTCGGCGAGCAGCGCCGGGACCGAGGGGTACGGCGAGGCGGCCAGCGCGAACTTGACCGGGTTGCTGATCCGGGACACCACCCAGTTGGTCGGGTCCGGGCTGGTCAGCACGATCAGCCTGCGCAGGCCAAGCGCGTGCGAGCGGATCGCCTCGTCCCTGGTCGCGAACACCGTCACACCGACCCTGTCGCGGTGGTCGGCCAGCGCCGGGTAGCCCACCACGGCGCCGTCCACCTGCTCGGCGATCGAGCCGAACTCCCAGCTCGTCGCCCCGGCGTGGGTGTGCTCGGCGGCGCCGGCGTTCAGTTCGGCGCGCACCTGGGTGCCCAGCTGTTCGGCCAGCGCCGGAAGGTCCTTGCCGGTGGCCACCTGCTCACCGTCGCGGGTCACCACGAAACGCACCCGCAGGTGATCGGGCACCGCCTCACCGTTCCACGCCTCGTCGGGAACCTGGACGCCGGTGAGGCTCCGCACCGCGCGGCCGAGGGCCGCCGGCAGTGGCTCGCCGGCGACCGGATGCTCGGCCAGCCAGGCCAACGCCCGCTTGGCGGTGTCCGGCGCCGGCACCAGGCGCGCGCGCCACTGCTTGGGCAGCGTCCGGATCAGTTCGGTGGCGAGCTCCTGCCGCAGCCCGGGCACCTGCCACCCGAAGTCGGACGCCGCCACCCGGTTGAGCTGGGCGAGCTCGACGGCGACCGTGACCCCGTCGGAGCCGGCGCCGGGTTCGAAGGTGTAGCTGACGGGCAGGTCGACCTCGCCGCTGGTCCAGTGGTCGGGGAACGAATCGGTGTCGACCTCGGTGTCGGTGAGCAGGTCGTCGCCGGACAGGTCGAGCAGGTGCTCGTCGCGGCGGCGGGCGTCGCGCCACCAACGGTCGAAGTGGGCCACCGACACCACGTCGGGCGGGACCCGGGCGTCGTAGAACGCGAACAGGCTGGCGTCGTCGGCGAGCAGGTCGAGCCGCCGGGTGCGTTCGGCCAGCTGCTCGGCCTGTGCCCGCGCGGCCTCGTTGCGGGCCCAGAAATGGTGCCGGGTGTGCCACTGCCCCTCGACCAGGGCGGACTGAATGAAGATCCGGTGCGCCTCGATCGGGTCGATCCGGCCGTAGGACACGGTCCGCCCAGCCACGATCGGGACCCCCAGCAGCGCGACCCGTTCGGTCGCCACCACCTGCCCCGAGCGGGCGGACCAGCGCGGCTCGGAGTAGCTGCGGCTGAGCAGGTGCGCACCGACCTCCTCGATCCAGGTCTCCTCGATCGGCGCCACGGTGCGCGCCCACAGCCGGGTGGTCTCGACCAGTTCGACCGCCATCACCAGCGGCGGGTTGATCCGTGCGGCGGCCGAGCCCGGGCTGATCGCGAAGCGTGAGCCCCGCGCGCCCAGGTACTCGCGGGGGCCGCGGCGGCGACGCTCCCCCGGCCTGCCCCGGTCGCGTTCGCGTTCGTCCAGTAACCCGACGTGCGACAGCAGGCCGGACAGCACCGCCAGGTGCACCCGGTCGAGCCCGGCCGGTTCGGCGTTGCGGTTCATGCCCAGATCACGGCAGACGGTCTTGAGTTGGGCGTTGAGGTCCTCCCACTCACGCACCCGCAAAAAGTTCAGGTACTCCTCGCGGCACATCCGCCTGAACGCGTTGCCGGAGCGCTCCTTGCGGCTGCGCTGCAGGTAGCGCCACAGCCGCAGCAGGGCGGCGATGTCGGACGGGTCGCGGTCGGTCTGCTTGCCCTCGGCGCCGGCCTCGAGGGCGTCGGAGAAGAAGCGCCGGTGCAGGGCGTCCGCCTGCTGCTGGAACTCGGCCGGCCGGTCGCGGACGTCCTGGACGGTCAGGCCCGCGACCACGGCCTGGGCCTCGCGCAGGCAGCCCTGCCGCTCGGCCTCGACCAGCATCCGGCCGAGCCGTGGATCGACGGGCAGCCTGGCCAGCCGGTGACCGATCGGGGTGAGCCGGACGCCGTCGCCGCGGCCCCGGCGTCCGCGTCCGCCGCCCGGGTGGGCCGAGACCCCACCAGCGGAGGTCCCCGCCTTCGACGCCCCCGTCGTGGCGCGGTCGGTCTCGATCGCGCCCAACTCGGTGAGCAGCCGCACGCCGTCGCTGATCTGGGCCGAATCGGGCGGTTCGACGAACGGGAATCGGGCGATGTCTCCCAGCCGGGCCTGCGCCATCTGCAGGATCACCGCGGCCAGGTTGGTGCGCAGGATCTCCGGCTCGGTGAACTCGGGCCGCGCCAGGAAGTCCTCCTCGTCGTAGAGCCGGATGCACACCCCGGGCGCGACCCGGCCGCACCGTCCGGCCCGTTGGTTCGCCGACGCCTGCGAGATCGGTTCGATCGGCAGCCGCTGCACCTTCGTCCGGGCCGACCAGCGCGAGATCCGGGCGAAGCCGGGGTCGACCACCGACCGGATGCCGGGCACCGTCAGCGACGTCTCGGCGACGTTGGTGGCCAGCACCACCCGCAGAGTGCGGTGGGCGCTGAACACCCGGTGCTGCTCGTGCGCCGACAACCGGGCGAACAGCGGCAGGATCTCCACCTCACGTCTGGTCATGCCGGGCCAGTCGAGGCCCGCGATCGCGTCCGCGGCGTCCCGGATCTCGCGTTCACCCGAGCAGAACACCAGGATGTCGCCGTCGGGCCCGTCGAGCACCAGCTCGGTGACCGCGTCGCAGATGCCGTCGATCAGGTCCCTGTCGGTGCCGCCCTCGATCACCGGACGCCAGCGCAGCTCGACCGGGTAGGTGCGGCCGGACACCTCGATGATCGGTGCGTCGTCGAAGTGCGCGCTGAACCGGGCGGTGTCGATCGTCGCCGAGGTGACGATCACCTTCAGGTCGGGACGCCGCGGCAGCAGCTGCTTCAGGTAGCCCAGCAGGAAGTCGATGTTGAGGCTTCGCTCGTGCGCCTCGTCGATGATCAGGGTGTCGTAGCGGCGCAGGTCACGGTCGTGACCGATCTCGGCCAGCAGGATGCCGTCGGTCATCACCTTCACCCGGGTCTGCCGGGTGGTCTTCGCCGTGAATCGAACCTGGTAGCCGACAACCTCGCCCAGCGGCGTCCCGACCTCTTCGGCGATGCGTTCGGCCAGGCTGCGGGCCGCGATCCGCCTGGGCTGGGTGTGACCGACCCGTTCCCGCCCGGCCGCCAGGCAGAGCTTCGGCAGCTGGGTGGTCTTGCCCGAGCCCGTCTCGCCCGCCACGATCACCACCTGGTGGTCGCGGATGGCGGTCACGATCTCGTCCGCCCATGCCGCGATCGGTAGGCCCGGGTCGACCGCCAGGCGCAACGCCCCGGCCACTACTTGACCAGCACCACCGGGCAGCTGGCGTAGGTCATCAGGCCGCGGGCCACGCTCCCGATCGAATAGGTCGGGAAGCGCACGTTCGCCTCGAGCACCAGCAGCGACAGCGAGTCGCTGAACGACGCCAGCTCGTCGACCGGAGCGCCGTAGCGCACCTGGGTGGTCACCGCCGGGGCGTCCGGGTGACGCGCCAGCACGCGACGGACCTGCCGCTCCTGCTCGGCGGCGGTGTTCACGACCGCGGAGTCGATCTGCTCCTGGCTGACGGCGGAACGGAAGATCCTGCCGGAGGGTGCCTTGCAGATGCTGATCACCTGGACGTCCTGGCCGGCGTACAGCGGGTTGGTCAGCACCCACTCCAGCGCCGCATCACCCGGACCGCCCGCCTCGATCGCCACGCCGATCGGGCCGTCGTGGTGCGGCGCGTCGGCGACCACCACCAACGGGCAGCGCACCGAAGCGGCCAGCCCGACGGCCGTGGAGCCGGACAGCTGGCGATTGTCGCCGTGGGTGCGCCGGCCGACCACCACCATCGAGCAGTTCTGGCTGAGCTGGGTGAGGACCCCGACCGGGGTGCCGACCGCGACCTTGATCCGGATCCGCTTCTTGGCCACGCCGAGGGAGTTCGCGACGGCGGCGGCGTCCACCAGCAGCCTGCGAGCGGTCGCCTGCACATCGGCGCCGTCGGTGACCACTCCCCAGGCGCTGTTCACCACCGTGTTGTCGGCGACGAACACCAGTTGCAGCATGGTCTTGGTCGCGGCCGCGATCCCCGCTGCGTACTCGAGCGCCTCGACCGCGTCGTCCGAGGCGTCGTAGCCGACCAGGATCGGCGGCGGCCCGCTGTAGGGCTTCGGCATTCCCCCTCCAATCAAAGGTCCCGCGTTCAGTCGGCCGCGATCGAGCGCCCCGCGTAGTGATCGGGCTGGATGCCGATCACCATGGGTCGGTCGCCCGGCGCCCACGGACTCGGCATGTTGGCCGGCAGCGACGCTACCGGCGCCCCCGAGGTGCCGTGCACCAGGACACTCCAACCGGTCGAGGTGTCCGCATCCAGGTCGTCGACCTGGAACGACACCTCGACCGGGCGAACGAGTTCGGCCAGCGGTGAACCCGCCATCGTGCGGAAGACGATCACGTCGTCGACCAGTCCGTAGCTGACCGGCAGGATCTGCACGCCCGAGGCGGAGTTCCAGCCGACCCGGCCAAAGGTGCGGGTCGCCAGCAACAACCGGCATTCCGCCGCATCCAGCGTGGTCAGGTGCCCATACTGCGCCATGGGGGCGACCTTACTAGGGTTCAGACCACCCCTGCGCCCAGCTTCCAATCCCGCACCTCCGGCAGGTCTTCGAGATGTTCGATGATGTAGCTGTGGTGCCGCTCGAGCTGGCTCTCGCAGTACCGCATCAGGTCGCCCGATCCGCGCCGGGTCACCTTCATGTTGTTCAGCACGTCCATCACCAGGTGGTAGCGGGAGGCCCGGTTGCGCACCACCATGTCGAACGGCGTGGTGGTGGTGCCCTGCTCGATGAAGCCCCGCACCCGGAACCGGTCGGCGTCCGGACGCCCGTGCACCAGTTGGTGGATGGCACCCGGGTAGCCGTGGAAGGCGAAGACGACGTCGCGGTTGTCGGTGAACAGCTCCTTGAAGTACAGCTCGCTCATGCCGTGCGGATGGTCCTTGGGCCGCATCAGCGTCATCAGGTCGACCACGTTGACCACCCGCAGCCTGATGTCGGGCAGCCGCGACTTGATCAGCTCCGCGGCCGCGATCGTCTCCAGGGTGGGGATGTCGCCGGCGCAGGCCATCACGATGTCGGGCTCGTCGGCGTCCTCTTCGGTACCGGCCCATTCCCAGATCGAGGCGCCCTGGGTGCAGTGCTCGATCGCCTCGTCCATCGACAACCACTGCGGCTGCGGCTGCTTGTCCTGGACGATGAGGTTCACGTAGTTCTTGCTGCGGAAGCAGTGATCGGCCACCGACAGCAGGCAGTTGGCGTCCGGCGGCAGGTAGATCCGGGAATGCTGGGCGCCGCCGTTGAGCACCACCTGCAGCATGCCGGGGCCCTGATGGCTGAAGCCGTTGTGGTCGTTGCGCCAGGCCGTCGAGCTGAGCAGGATATTCAGGCTCGGCACGTCGGCCCGCCAGGGCAGGTGGGACGCCTCCTGAAGCCATTTGCCGTGCTGGATGGTCTGGCTGGCCGACACCATCGCGAACGCCTCGTAGGTGGCGAACAGGCCGTGGCGTCCGGTCAGCGTGTAGCCCTCGAGCCAGCCGTGGCAGTTGTGCTCGCTGAGCACCTCCATCACCCGGCCACGGTGGCTGAGCTTCACGTCGATGTCGGTCAGGCCCTCCATCCAGGCCCTGTCGGACGCCTCGAAGACCGCCCCCAGGCGGTTGGAATTGGTCTCGTCGGGACAGAACAGCCGGAACGTGTGGGGGTTGCGCACGTAGGCCTCGCGCATGAACTCGCCCAGGCTGCGGGTCGACTCGATGCGCTCGGTGGCGCGCTGCTCGACGGTGACCGCGAGGTCGCGGAAGTCGGGCAGGTCGAGCGGCTCACTGAGCAGGCCGCCGTTGGCGTACGGAGTGCCGGACATGGACGCCGACTTCTCGGGGTTGGCCTGGCGGACCAACTCGACCGGACGGCCGGTGTCGTCGAACAACTCCTCGGGCCGGTACGAGCGCATCCACGCCTCGAGCTGCGCCAGGTGGGCGGCGTTGGTCTTGACCCCCGACAGCGGCACCTGGTGGGCACGCCAGGTGCCCTCGACCTGCACGCCGTCGACCTCGTGCGGGCCCGTCCAGCCCTTCGGGGAACGCAGCACGATCATCGGCCAGTGCGGCCGCTCGGTGAAACCACTGCCTTCGCGAGCCTGCTCCTGGATGGCCTTGATCGTGCCGTAGGCCTCGGCCAGCGCAGCGGCGAAGCGGTAGTGCATGCCGGGCAGGTCGTCGCCCTCGACCTCGATCACGTCGTAGCCGTGACCGGTGAGCAGGCCGTGCACCTCGTCGTACGGTTTGCGTGCCAGCACCGTCGGTGCGGCGATCTTGCCGCCGTTGAGGTGGAGGATCGGCAGCACGGCGCCGTCGTGCTCGGGATTGACGAACGAGATGCCCTTCCAGGAGCCCTCCAGCGGACCGGTCTCGGCCTCACCGTCGCCGACCACCGCGATGGTCAGCAGGTCGGGATTGTCGAAGACCGAGCCGAAGGCGTGAATCAGTGCGTAGCCGAGCTCGCCGCCCTCGTGGATCGAGCCGGGGGTGGTCACCGACACGTGACTGGGGATACCGCCGGGAGCCGAGAACTGCCGGAAGAACTTCAGCAGACCCTCGTTGTCCTGGGTGATGTGCGGAAAGGCGTCGGTGTAGGTGCCCTCGAGGTAGGAGGCGCCGACCAGGGCGGGGCCGCCGTGACCGGGCCCGGTGATGTAGAGGCAGTCCTGTCCGGTGTGCTGGATCAGCCGCGACACGTGGGCGTAGATGAACGCCAGGCCGGAGCTGGTGCCCCAGTGGCCGAGCAGCCGCGGCTTGATGTGTTCGGGCGCCAGGGGTTCGCGCAGCAGCGGGTTCGCCATCAGGTAGATCTGGCCGACGGTGAGGTAGTTGTTGGCCCGCCACCAGGCGTCGATACCGGCTAGCTCGGATTCGGTGAGTTCAGGCAGGGCTGCTGACATGCTCTCCACGCTAGCCACTGCGAGCGACGAAAGGCGCGATTCGGGTCCGCAATTCCGTCGGACGGCTAGATCGGTCAGCCGTCGGAGGCGAACGTGGTGCGGCCGCGCAGCTTGGCCGCCAGGTGTTCGTCGATCTCGTCCGAGACGACCGACACCGCCCGCAGCGCCTGGTGCAGGTGTGCAGGCACGAACGGCTGGGCGAAGATCGACAGCGACACGAACACACGGTCCTTGATCAGCATGAACCTCACGAAGCGGGCCTCGGTGTTCAGGTCGGACAGCACCTCCATCGCCCGGCTGCGGCCCTCGACGTCGTGGACCACCGCGGAGAACACCAGCACCTCCTGGGCGTCGCTGGTGGCCCTGACGAACACCATCGTCGAGCCGACCCGCAGCGCGAAGTCGCCGTCGTCGTCCTGGAGCGGCGGGTGGCCGAGCAGCTCGGTGAGCTCGGCCCCGATCAACCGGTCCAGGTCGGCCTTGCCGGCGACCATCCGGGCAGCCAGGTCCTCGTCGTCGAAGGTCGTGGTGGGCGCCTCCTTCGCCCCGGGCGGGGTGAGGATCTCAGCCAGCTGATCGGGCGCCAGGAAAGCCGGGTGCGGCACCCGGTAGACGGATCGCAACACCTCGGTGGCGGCGGCCGCCAGGTCGCCGGCCCCCTCCTGGTCGCCGACTCGCCAGAAGTTCTCGCTCGGGTGCTCGTCGTCGACGTTCGGCGGCTGCCAGCCCAACGCCTCGAGCTGTCCGAGCTGGCCGTCGTCGAGCTGGAACTCCTCGCTCAACGCGGCGTTGCCGGCCGCCTCGGCCACCAGCTGCTCCTCGGGGCCGCAGCGGAACAGCACGAACGGCGCCGTGCCCTCCTGTTCGGTGGCCAGCGACCCGATGCGCAGGGTCGCGCCCGGATCCATGTGCGAGATCACCTCGCCCAGGCGTCCGGCGAACTCGGCCCACGCCTGGTCGGTGCTCCGGTCGAGGTCGAACGAGTGCACCTCGCTGGCGTTGTTGTCGGCATCCACGCGCCCAACCTAGCCAAGCCCGGCGTGAAGGTGGAACGCCTCGGCGGTTCGGGTTCGGATCAGGGCGCGCCGGAATGGCGCCCGTGCCCCGGTCGGCTCAGCCGAGCAGCGCGGCGATCAGCGTGATGGACGGCACCGACAGCATGGTGGAGATGAAGATCGAGTCGCGGGCCAGCAGCTCGCCCACCTCGTAGCGGGACGCGATCACGAAGATGTTCTGGGCCGCCGGCAGGGCCGCTATCACGGTGACGGCGAGCAGCTCGTGCCCGGACAGCCCGAACGCCATCCCCAACGCCCAGGCGGCACAGGGCATCAGCAGCACCTTGACGACCTGGATGAGCACCACCTCGTTGAACTGCCTGCCGGGCCTCGGCAGCGGGTCGAGCCGCAACGACACGCCGAAGGCGAGCAGCATCGCCGGCACCGCGATCGCGCCGACCAGCTCGATCGGGGCCATCACCAGATCGGGGACGCCGAGGCCGGACAGGTTCACCGCCATCGCGAGCAGCACGGCGGTGGTGATCGGATTGCGCAGCGGCAGCGTCAGGTAGCTGTACCAGGGCATCGGCTCGCCGGCGTGCCGCGCCGCCCGGGTGTCCAGCAGGGCCAGCGCCACCGGCTGCAGGAAGCCGACCTGCACCAGCATGATCGGCGCCATCCAGGTCATGTCGCCCATGATCGCCGCGGCGATCGGCAGGCCCAGGTTGCCGGCGTTGGTGTAGCTGGCGCACAGCGTGCCGACGATCGTGCGGGCGTTCGGACGCCCGAACAGCGCTCGTGCGCCGATCAGGTAGCCGGCCGCGGCGATCGCGATCGCCAGCACCGACACCACCAGGGTGTGTGAGAAGAGGTGTGCCAGGTCGGCCCGGGAGACCAGCGAGAACAGCAGCGCCGGGGACGCGACCAGAAAGGCCAGGCGGTTCAGCAGGGCGCGGTGCAGGTCGCCGAGCACCCTGAAGTGGGCCAACAGCGCGCCCGCGGCCACGATCGTCCCGATCGTGAAGAAGCCGGAGAGCGCACCCTGCATCGCACTCACCCTAGAGCGACCGGCGCCGGTGCGAGGCGGCGTCCGGAGGCGGGGCGGCGGCCCCTGCCCCGGCGTCGGGACGCGTACAGTGACCGCCGATGACCCAGCGCAACCACCTGATCGACCTGGCCCGCGCGCTGTCGGTGTTCGTGGTCGTCACCTTCCACTGCCTGCTGTACCGCATCGTGGTGGTCGACGGCGCGCCGGCGATGGTGCCCTGGGCGCCGCGGCCGCACGCAGCCTGGTGGACGGCGAGCTGGTTCATCATGATCATCCCGCTGTTCTTCATCGCGGGCGGCTTCGCGCACGCCCTGGTGGTGGACCGGATGCGTGCCGAGGGCCGCGGCTACACCTACTACCTGACGTCGCGGGCGCGCCGCCTGGTCGGGCCGCTGCTGGTGTTCGCCGGGTTCTTCACGCTGCTCGGCACCGCCGCCGCGTGGTTGTGGGACGCCGGCGCGACCGTGGCGCTGAGCGTGCAGTTCGCGCAGCTGCTGTGGTTCATCGCCACCTACCTGGTGATCGTCGGGGTCGCGCCGCTGATGGTGACCCTGCACGACCGGTTCGGCGTGTTGCCGATGCTGGCGCTGACGGTGCTCGCCGTCGCCGTGGACGCCTGGGCGATGGCGTCCGGCACCAACGACCTGCGCTACCTGAACCTGGTGACCGTGTGGCCGCTGTGCCACCAACTCGGCATCGCCTACCACCGCGGCTGGTTCCGGCGGGGCCGGGCCTGGGTGCCGTGGCTGGCGCTGGTCCTCTCGGCCGCCACGATTCCGGTGCTGATCGCCGGCTTCGGGTACCCCGGATCGTCGATCGGGCTGGGCGACATTCCCGTCGCGAACGTGCTGCCGCCGACGGCGGCGATGATCGTGCTGGGCTTCGGCCAGACGGCGCTGCTGGGGCTGCTGGAACGGGCCGGGGTGGCGGCCACCCTGCCGCCCCGGGTGGAGCGCGGGTTGGGCGTGGCCAACGCACTGGCCGTCACCACCTACCTGTGGCACATCCCGTGCATCGTGATCGCGGCGGTCGCGCTGTACGCGGTCACTGTGGCGGCACCGGCGTTGACCAGCGTGTTGCTGTCCCAGGTCGCGGTCGCGGTGCTGACCTGGGCGATCATCGTCGCGGTGGTGCCGCTGATCGGCCGCGCCGAATACGCGCTGGTGCCCCGGCTCGGCGAGACTCCGGTGCGGGGCGCGATCGGTGCCTATCTGCTGCTCACCGCCGGCACCGCACTGATCTGGCTGAACGGCATGGTGCTGCACCCGTTGCGGCCCTGGTCGGCGGTCGGACTGGTGCTGCTCGGCGTGGGGATGGGGTGGCTGCGCCGCGCAGCGAGCGCGCCTGCCGCGGCGTCCGGCCCCTAGTGGGGCCCTGCCCCACCGCCGTCCGCCGCCTAGACTGGCCCCTCGAAGGGGAAGGCGGTGGGAGTGGATCCGACCCAGTGGGACGCGCCGTTCCCGATCATCGTCGCCGCCCTGTTCTGCATCGTGCTGGTGCGTACCAACGCCACCTACTGGGTCGGACGCCTGGTGGCCGGCGGGGCTCACCGCACCAGGGTCGCCAGGCTGATGGACTCGGCCGGGTACCGGCGCGCCATCGAGCGGGTGAATGGTTGGGGTGCCCCCGCGGTCACCGTGTCGTTCCTCACCATCGGCGTGCAGACCCTGGTCAACCTGGCCGCCGGCGCGACCCGGATGCCGCTGGTGCGCTACCTGCCGGCGACCATCATCGGCTCCGTCGCGTGGGCGCTGCTGTACGGCACGGTCGGCTTCGTCGGTCTGGAGGCGCTGGCCCTGCTGTGGCAGCGCTCCCCCGCCCTCGCCGTCACTGTGGCCGTCGTGGCCGCGGCCGGCCTGGCCTGGTTCATCGCGCGCCAGGCCCGCTCGGCCCGGGGCGGCAGCATCGAGACCGAGCCGGAGGCAGCCCCCACCGACGGCACGTAGGCCGACCAGTGGGCGACGGCGGGCCTTGGCGGCTAGTCGACGGTGATGGCCAGCTTGCCGACCGCCTCGCCCGAGCGCGCCAGGGCATGCGCCTCGGCGAGAGTGGCGGGGTTGAGACCGTTGAGCGTCCGCTGCAGCGTCGTCCGCAGCCGGCCGGCGTCGACGAGTTCGGCGGTGCGCGCCAGCAGGGCGCCCTGCTCGTCGACGTCGGGGGTGTCGTGGCCGGTCCTGGCGAACATGTACTCCCAGTGGAAGCTGATCGCCTTCGGCTTCAACGGCAGGATCGAACCCGGGTCGTCATCGATGGCGACGATCGAACCGAACGGCTTCAGCAGCTGCTGGTAGGTGGCCAGGTTGGCCGCGGTGAACGACGAGAACACCCAGTCGACGCCGCCCGGCGAGACCGCGGACACCTCGTCGAGAAGGTTGCGACCGACCACATGGTCGGCACCGAGCTCGGTGACGAAGGCGCGCGAGGCGTCCCGGCTCGCGGTGGCCACCACCGTGACGCCGGTGAGCTGCTTGGCGAGCTGGATCATGATGCTGCCCACCCCACCTGCACCGCCGACGACCAGCAGGACGCCGGCGCTGTCGGCGCCCAGCCGCAGCTTGTCGAACAGGCACTCCCAGGCGGTGATCGTCGTGAGCGGCAGTGCGGCTGCCGCCGCCCAGTCCAGGCTGCGCGGCTTGTGGGCGACGATCCGGTGGTCGACGGCGTGCAGCTCGGCGTTCGTACCCGGACGGGTGACGTCACCGGCGTAGTAGACCTCGTCCCCGACGGCGAACCCACCGGCCTCGGCACCGACGGCTTCGACGACACCGGAAGCGTCGTAGCCGAGTTGCTTGGCCTGGCCGGGTTCGAGCCGGGCGAGCTGTTTGGTGTCGACCGGGTTGATCGAGACCGCCCGCACCCGCACCAGCAGGTCACGGGGTCGCAACTCGGGCACCGGGACCTGTTCGGCGGTGAAGGTGTCCTGCAGGGGACGTCCCGCGTGAGCGAGCCACGCGGTCATGGTCTGGGTCATGGGTCCACGCTAGGCGGCATTCCGGCGCACGGTCCATAGTCTCCGGGATTCGCGTTCACCGGGATGACGGGGTCGCCATGGGCACTCGCGACTCGACCCCGGGGACGAGAAGCGGTTCGAGCGTGTCGAGACCCGATCGGGGAGTCTCGACACGCTCGAACCGAGGGTTGTCAGCTGCAGCCGCTGGTGCTGCCGCAGCCCTCGCAGATGTAGCAGCTGCCGCTGCGCCGCATCTTCGTCCCGCAGGTCATGCACAGTGGGGCGTCGATCGCGAGCCCGGAGAT
The DNA here is from genome assembly GCF_025972045.1 of Micropruina sonneratiae. GTDB lineage: Bacteria > Actinomycetota > Actinomycetes > Propionibacteriales > Propionibacteriaceae > Micropruina > Micropruina sonneratiae. The sequence goes on from NZ_JAPDHX010000002.1 coordinate 517,146, forward strand.
CTTCTCCAGCACCTCGGCCGTGGAGTGCGGCTTGGCCTCGACCAGCGCGGGCTGATTGGGCCCGTCCTCGTGCACCGCGACCTCGTCGCCGGCGTCGTTCTTCAGCGCCTCGGACTCGATCAGGTTGGCCTCGTCCTCTTCGGACAGGTACGACCCGGTCTCGACGTAGCGGGCCCGCTCGGCCGAGGTGTGGATCCCCAGTTCGGCACGCTCGTCGAAGGTCAGGTAGTCGAGCGCCAGGCGGCGGAAGATGTAGTCGATGATCGACTGGGCCATCCGCACGTCGGCGTCGTCGGTCATGCCCGCCGGCTCGAACTTCATGTTGGTGAACTTCTGCACGTAGGTCTCGAGCGGGACGCCGTACTGCAGCGCGATCGAGATGGCGATCGAGAAGGCGTCCATCACCCCGGCCAGGGTCGAGCCCTGCTTGCCGAGCTTCAGGAACACCTCACCGAGGCGTCCGTCGTCGTAGGCACCGGCGGTCAGGTAGCCCTCGGCGCCGCCGACCGAGAACGAGGTCGTCCGGCTCATCCGCGACTTGGGCAGCCGCTGCCGGCGCGGGCGGTACTCGATGCGGACCTCGGGCTCGGCCTTGGCCTCGGCGCTCGCCTCGGACTTCTTGCCGTCGGACAGCGGCTGACCGACCTTGCAGTTGTCGCGGTAGACCGCCAGCGCCTTCAGGCCGAGCTTCCAGCCCTGCAGGTAGACGTCGGCGATCTCGTCGACCGTCGCCGTCTCGGGCAGGTTGACGGTCTTGGAGATGGCGCCCGACAGGAACGGCTGCACCGCGGCCATCATTCGCACGTGGCCCATCGGCTTGATCGCCCGCTCGCCCATCGCGCAGTCGAACACCTCGTAGTGCTCGGGCTTGAGGCCGGGAGCGTTCACCACGTGGCCCTGCTGCGCGATGTACTCGACGACCGCCTCGACCGTCTCGTCGGTGTAGCCGAGCCCGTTGAGTGCCCGCGGGATGGTCTGGTTCACAATCTGCATCGACCCGCCGCCGACCAGCTTCTTGAACTTCACCAACGAGAAGTCGGGTTCGATGCCGGTGGTGTCGCAGTCCATCATGAAACCGATGGTGCCGGTCGGTGCCAGCACGGACGCCTGGGCGTTGCGGAACCCGTTGGCGGCGCCCAGTGTCACGACCTTCGCCCATTCGGCGCTGGCGGTGTCGTGGATCACCGCGTCGAAATCGGTGAAGGTGCGGACGTCGTCGTTGGCCGCCTGGTGCTTGCGCATCACCTTCTGGTGCGCGGTCGCGTTGCGGGCGTACCCCGCGTACGGGCCGACGATCGCGGCCAGTTCGGCGGAGCGGCGGTAGCTGGTGGCCGTCATCAGCGAGGTGATGGCGGCTGCCAGCGAGCGCCCGCCCTCGGAGTCGTAGCCACGCCCGACCGCCATCAGCAGCGCACCCAGATTGGCGTAGCCGATGCCGAGCTGCCGGTAGTCGCGGGTGGTCGTCCCGATCGCCTCGGTCGGGAAGTCCGCGAAGCAGATCGAGATGTCCATCGCGGTGATGACCAGCTCGACGGCCTTGACGAACGTTGCGGCGTCGAAGCTGTCGTCGTCGCGCAGGAACTTGAGCAGGTTCAGGCTGGCCAGGTTGCAGGAGCTGTTGTCCAGGCTCATGTACTCCGAGCAGGGGTTGGACGCCGTGATCCGGCCCGTCTCGGGGTTGGTGTGCCAGGCGTTGATCGTGTCGTCGTACTGGATGCCCGGGTCGGCGCACTCCCAGGCCGCCTTGGCCATCTTGCCGAACAGCTCACGGGCGTCGACTGTGTCGATCACCTCGCCCGTCATCCGCGCCCGCAGGCCGAACTGCGCGCCGTCCTCGACCGCGGTCATGAACTCGTCGGAGACCCGGACGGAGTTGTTGGCGTTCTGGTACTGGACGCTGACGATGTCCCGGCCACCCAGATCCATGTCGAAGCCGGCGTCGCGCAGGGCACGGATCTTGTCCTCCTCGCGCGCCTTGGTCTCGATGAACTCCTCGATGTCGGGATGGTCGACGTCGAGCACCACCATCTTGGCCGCGCGCCGGGTGGCGCCTCCGGACTTGATGGTGCCGGCCGAGGCATCGGCGCCCCGCATGAAGCTCACCGGCCCGGACGCCGTGCCGCCCGAGGACAGCAGTTCCTTGCTGGAGCGGATGCGGGACAGGTTCAGGCCGGCCCCCGAGCCACCCTTGAAGATGAACCCCTCCTCCTTGTACCAGTTGAGGATGGAGTCCATGGAGTCGTCGACGCTGAGGATGAAGCACGCGCTGACCTGCTGCGGCGCCTTGGTGCCCACGTTGAACCACACCGGCGAGTTGAAGCTGAAGACCTGGTGCAGAAGCATCCAGGTGAGCTCGTGCTCGAATACCTCGGCATCGGCGGGAGTGGCGAAGTAGCCGTTCGACTCACCGGCGGCGCGGTAGGTGTGCACGACGCGGTCGATCAACTGCCGAAGGCTGGTCTCGCGGGCGGGGGTGTTCACCGCACCGCGGAAGTACTTGGTGGTGACGATCGTGGACGCGTTGACGCTCCAGAAGTCGGGAAACTCGGCACCCCGCTGCTCGAACACGGTCTCACCGGTCTTCCAGTTCGTCTGGACGACGTCGCGCGACTCCCAGGTGACCTGGTCGTAGGGGTGCACGCCTTCGGTGGTGAAGACGCGCTCGATGGTGAGGCCCGACGGCTTGGCGTTCCGGCGGCTGCCGGCACGGGCGGTTTCGGTCATTACTGATGCCTTCCTTGGGGAGTTGGCGGGGGCGATGGTTCAGCGCGGGACGACGAGCTGACCGCGCAGGTTCTCGATCTCGGCCTCGAAATCCTCGACCGAGTCGTAGTGCTTGTAGACCGACGCGAAGCGCAGGTAGGCGACGGCGTCGAGGCTGCGCAGCGGACCGAGGATCGCCAGGCCGACGTCGTCGGCGGGGATCTCGGCCTGGCCACCGGCGCGAAGCGCCTCCTCGACCTGCTGGCCGAGCCGCGCCAGGTCGGCCTCGGAGACCGGGCGGCCCTTACAGGCCTTGCGGACGCCGGTCACGACCTTGTCGCGCGAGAAGGGTTCGACCACGCCGGATCGCTTCACCACCACCAGTTGCATCTGCTCCAGCGTGGTGAACCGGCGCTCACAGGAGGGGCACTGGCGCCGGCGGCGGATCGCGGCGCCGTCTTCGGCGACGCGGCTGTCCAGGACGCGGGAGTCGGTGTGCCGGCAGTACGGGCAGTGCACGGGTCGACCCCCTCGTTCGCGTAGCGTGCGCACCCTCCCCTGTGGAGGGGCGTGTGTACCGGCTGTGGAGATGTTGTGGACAAGAACCACAATCTGTGGATGAACCACAGCGGTGTAACTACTAGATCTGGACCCTACGCCGGTACCACGTACAACGCAACAGAGCTACGGCGTGTTCCGGGGGATGCGGCGAGTCGCGACCGGAACTGGCCCGAACTCGCTTGCGGAGGGCGGCGACTGCGACCGGCCGTCCCGGTCACCCGCCGACCCCAAGGGAACACAGCGTGCCTCAGGGCACCTGCACGGCCACGGCCGCGGCCGGAGCCTGAACCGGCTCGTTGGACACGGCCAGGAAACCAGCGACCAGGGTGACCACCCCGGCCGCCACCACGGACAGGAAGACCGCCATCACCACGGCCAGCCCACGCCTGGTCAACCGCCAGCCGGGAGCGACCTCGACGACCGGTTCGGCCGCCGCCGGCGTTGCGCGGCGGATCAGCGGCGCCGCCGGCCCCAGCGGGCGGGACCCGGACGTCGCCGGGTGTTGCGGGCGAGCGATCGGCCCCCGCTGCCGCGGGACGTGCCGCCACCGCGGACGGGTCGTCGCCGGGTTCACCGCAGCCGTCTGGACGGTCTCATCAACCAGCATCGCGCTCATCTCGCACTTCCTTCCTCGAACATACGTTCGATCTCATTGTTACCCGCCAAGCGGCCCCGCGCAAGCACTATTCGTACCTGTGTTCCGACCGTTCTGCGGCGTTGGAATGAGTCAACAGGCAGGGTCTGACAGTTTTCGCCGGCAACCGGCACGGGTCGTCCGGACGGGTCACGGGCACGAGGCCGGACCACCTCCGGGGCCGACCCGGGGCCGCAGCCGGCCGATCCGCGCAATTCGAACAAATCCGGCGACACGCTCGAACGTTTGTACAAATCGTCGGCGGCGACCCCTACCCTTGTCGCATGGCTGGTAGGAACCCATTCGACAAGACCCCGCGACGCGGACGTCCGCCCAAGAAACCACCGAAGATGACCGTCGGTCGCCCGAGCAACGCCCAGGTGGCCGAGCAGCTCGAGATGGCCAAGATCACCCAACTGCCCGACGGTCCGGCCGACACCGAGGGCCTCACCCCGCGGCAGCGCCGCATCCTGGAACTCATCCACCTGGCGGTCAGCACGCGCGGCTACCCGCCCACCATCCGCGAGATCGGTGAGGCGGCCGGGCTGGCATCACCCTCAAGCGTGTCCCACCAGCTCAGGCAGCTCGAGGCGAAGGGCTACCTGCGCCGCGACCCGCACCGGCCACGTGCCATGGAGGTGCGGTTGCCCGAGTCGATCTCCGGGGCGGCAGGGGTCGACACGGCACCGGTCGACCCCGAGACCGACGTCGTCGACATCACCGGCATCGGTGACGCGCTGCCCGAAGCAATCAATGTGCCGGTCGTCGGCCGGATCGCCGCCGGCGGTCCGATTCTGGCCGAGGAGCGCGTCGAGGACGTCTTCCCGCTGCCCAGGCAGCTGGTCGGCGACGGCACCCTCTTCCTGCTCGAGGTCAAGGGCGACTCGATGATCGAGGCGGCCATCTGCGACGGCGACTTCGTGGTCGTGCGGCAGCAGCCGAACGCCAACAACGGCGACATCGTGGCCGCCCTGCTCGAGGACGAGGCGACGGTCAAGACCTTCAAGCGCACCGAGGGGCAGGTGTGGCTGCTGCCGCACAACCCGGCCTACTCCCCCATCGACGGCAACCAGGCCTCGATCCTGGGCAAGGTCGTCGCGGTGCTGCGGCGGGTCTGACATCAGAATCAGCATCCGGGTCAAGCCCGGTGCCGGCCGGACCAGGGTGGGTGGACGCTACGGCGACGACACCCTGGTCGTCGCCGTTCAGGCGCCCGCCGTTGACGGCCGCGCCACCCAGGCCGCACTCAAGGCGGTGGCGACGGCGTTCGGGCTCCCCGCCCGTGACGTGCGGCTGATCGCCGGCAACACCAGCCGCACCAAGATCGTCGAGTTGGCCGGTGAACACGCCGCGCGCTGGGCGGAGCTCCTCGGGTCGTAGCCGCGTGGGCCGCGCCCCCTGCCCCTAACCGCGAGGCAGTGCGTCCCAGCGCGGCGTCGACGAGTTCGACCAACAGCTTCGGGGCGCCCACCGCAGAGCTTGGACTGGCTCGACCAGCGGCTACTGCTCGCCGAGGCGACGCAATGCGCCGATCGCCGTCTCGCGGTCGGTGGTCATCCAGAACGGCGGCATCGAGGCCCGCAGATAGCTGCCGTAGCGGGCGGTGATAAGCCGCGGGTCGAGCATTGCGACCACACCGCGATCGCTGAGCCGGCGGATGAGGCGTCCGGAACCCTGGGCGAGCAGCAGCGCCGCGTGGGTGGCCGCGACGGCCATGAAGCCGTTGCCGCCGCGCTCGGCGACGGCCCGCTGCCGGGCCTGCAGCAAGGGATCGTCCGGGCGTGGGAAGGGGATCTTGTCGATGATCACCAGCCGGCAGGTGTCACCGGGCACGTCGACGCCCTGCCACAACGACAGCGTGCCGAACAGGCTGGTCGCGGGTTCGGCGATGAAGCGTCTGGTCAACTCGCCGAGCTGGGCGTCGCCCTGGCAGAGGATCTCGGCGTCCGGCAGCTCGCGGCGGCAGTGGACGGCCGCGGCTTCGGCGGCTCGCTGCGAGGCGAACAGCCCAAGGGTTCGTCCGCCCGCGGCCCAGAGCAGCTCTGCCACCTCGGCCAGGGTGTCGGGACCAATGCCGTCGCGGCTTGGCGGCGGCAGCGCCTTGGCGACGTACAGGATGCCCTGTCTGCCGTAGTCGAACGGCGAACCGACGTCGAGCCCGCGCCACCTCGGCGGCTCCGTCTCGTCGTCGCCCTCGGACGCCTGCGCACCGGTCAGCCCCACCGTGGACGCCACCGCGTCGAACGAACCACCGATCGACAACGTCGCCGAGGTCAGCACGACCGGGCGCTTGGCGAAGATGCCCGTGCGCATCAGCCCGGCCACCGACAGCGGTGCCTGGTTGACCTGGCGCCCGGAGCGTTCCCGCTCCGACACCCACACCACGTCGTGCGGGTCGATCCGGGCCAGCTGCTCGGCGATGTCGAAGACCTCCTTGGCAGCGGCCGCCGCCTGCTTGCGGTCGTTGTCGGAGTCGTCGCCGCCACCCATCGCCGACACGACCCGGCGGGCCACGTCGCGCACCAGCCGCAGCGTGGTCGGCAACGGGCCGTCGGCGTCCTCGATCCGCTCCAGCGGCGCCTCGTCGAGGGCCGCCCGCAGCGCCTCGCCGGCGTCCAGGAACTCCAGCGCCAGCTCGTCGTCGAGCCAGCTGAGGCACCGACGTCCGACCCGCTCGATCAACTGCGGACTGAGCTCGTGCGAGGCGGCACCGGTCACCCGGGAGACCAGTTCGTGGGCCTCGTCGACGATCACCGCCTCGTGTTCGGGCAGGGCCGTGCCGCCGTGCATCGCATCGATCGCCAGCAACGCATGGTTGGTGACCACCAGCTGCGCCGAGCGGGCCGTGTCGCGGGACCGTTCGACGAAGCACTCCGACCCGAACGGGCAGCGCTGTACCCCCAGGCACTCGCGCACCGGGATCGACACCTGCGCCCACGCCTGCGCGGTGTGAGTGGGTGCGTCGTCACGGTCGGCCAGCCCCCGCGCAACCGCCTGCTCTTCGACCCAGCCGCGCAGCGCGACCACCTCGGCCCCCACCTTCGAGGCCGGATCGGCAGCCGACGAGGTGAGCGCCACAGCCAGGTCGCTGCCGCCGATCAGCGTGTCCTGCTCGGGACCCTGGCCGTCGCGGGCCCGGTACAGGCAGGCGTAGTTGGTGCGCCCCTTGAGCACGGCGTGGCTGGGACGTTTACCGGTGACCGTCGCGCAGGCGTCCAAGGCCGCGGGAATGTCGGAGTGCGCCAGCTGGGACTGCAGCGCCAGCGTCGCCGTGGCGACGATGACGCGGTCCTGGGGGGCCTGGACGAGGTGTGCCAGCGCCGGTGCCAGGTAGCCCAGCGACTTGCCGGTACCGGTGCCGGCCTGCACCAGCAGGTGGTCGCCGCCGGCCAGGGTCTCGGCCACCGCCGCCGCCATCTCGTGCTGGCCGGGACGCTGGGCACCGTGGATCCCCTCGACCGCCGCGGCGAGGATCGCCTCGGTCAGGTCGGTCTCTGGCACCGGTTCAACCTACCGTGCAGCCCGCACGGAACCGGACGCCGCTATTCGGGCCTGTGCACAGGCCCGGCAGGAGTCGGACGTGCCGGAGCGGCGGCCCGGTCTCGTCGCCGTGGCCCGGGCCGGCACCTCCGGTCAGACGCGATAGGGCTCGAGCTCACCGGCCAGGCCGGAGTTGACCCGGGCGGTCACCGCCGTGCCCTCCGCGGTGTGCTCAAGCACGACGATCTCGCCGCTGGTGTGGATCTTGTTCACCAGGTCGCCACGCTCGTACGGCAGCAGCACCGAAACCTCGACCGCGGGCCGGGGCAGCCGCTCCTCGATCCGCCGCTTCAGCTCGGCGACACCGTCCCCGGTGCGCGCCGAGACGAACACGGCGTCCGGGTAGCGGGTACGCAACGTCGCCAACGTGAGGGCGTCGGCCCGGTCGGTTTTGTTGATCACCAGCTGCTCGGCGACGTCGGCCGCACCGATCTCGCCCAGCACGGTGTGCACCGCCCTGATCTGCCCCTCGGGGTCGGGGTCGGAGCCGTCCACGACGTGCAGCAGCAGGTCGGCCAGCACCGACTCCTCCAACGTGGAGCGGAACGCCTCGACCAGATCGTGTGGCAGATGGCGGACGAAACCGACGGTGTCGGTCAACGTGAACACCCGGCCATCGACGCTCTCGGCGCGGCGCGTGGTCGGGTCGAGGGTGGCGAACAGGGCGTCCTCGACCAGCACCCCGGCGCCGGTCAACCGGTTCAGCAACGACGACTTGCCGGCGTTGGTGTAGCCGACGATAGCCACCGACGGGATCTCGTTGCGGCGTCGCTCCTGTCGCTTGGTGGAGCGCACCTCGTCCATCGCCCGCAGCCGCTTGCGCAGCACCGAGATCCGGTGGCGGATCCGGCGCCGATCGGTCTCGATCTTGGTCTCGCCGGGGCCGCGTCCGCCGATGCCGGCGCCGCCGGCCGCACGTCCACCGGCCTGCCGGGACAGGTTGCCGCCCCAGCCGCGCAGCCGCTGCCGCAGGTACTGCAGCTGGGCCAGTTCGACCTGCGCCTTGCCCTCGGCGCTCTTGGCGTGCTGGGCGAAGATGTCGAGGATCAGCGCCGTGCGGTCGATCACCTTGACCTTGACCCGGTCCTCCAGGTTGCGCAGCTGGGCCGGCTCGAGCTCGCCGTCGCAGATCACCGTGTCGGCGCCGGTCGCGATCACCACCTCACGCAGTTCGTCGACCTTGCCGCGACCGATGAAGGTGGCCGGGTCGGGGTGCTGCCGGCGCTGCACGAGTGCCTCCAGCACCTGCGACCCCGCGGTCTCGGCGAGCAGCTTGAGTTCGGCCACGGCATTGTCGGCGTCCACCTGGGACCCGGTCGTCCAGACGCTGACCAGGACCACCCGCTCGAGCTGCAGGTCGCGGTACTCGACTTCGGTGATGTCGGCCAGCTGGGTGGACATGCCCGCCACCCGGCGCAGCGACAGCCGCTCGGCCAGGTCGAGCTGGTCGCCGTCGACGTCGGTCTGCTCCGGGTCGGCGGCGTCGTCGTATCGGAGTTCGGTCACAGGTTCACTGTGCCACGAGCGACGATGACGGCGGGACCCGTCAGTGTCGCCTCGGGCCCGCTCAGGTCGACGACCAGCGAGCCGCCGGGCGGGTCGACCCGCCACCGGCGTCCGCTGTGGCCGGACGCCGTGGCCGCGGCCACGGCCGCTGCCACCGTGCCGGTCCCGCACGAGAACGTCTCGCCCACGCCGCGTTCCCAGACCCGCATCACGACCCGGTCGTCACCGGCGAACTCCACGAACTCGACGTTGGCCTGGTTCGGGTAGACCTCGGCCGGGTAGCCGGGCTCCACGCTCAGGTCGAGGCCCGCCAGCCGTCCGGGCTCGAGCACGACGGCGGCATGCGGATTGCCGACGTCGACCACTCGTGCCGGGAACGACTCACCAGCCACCGTCACGGTGATCGGATCGGGCCCGATCGTGGGGGTGCCCATCGTGACGCAGATCTGTCCGTCGGGCAGGAACTCGCCGTGCCGGACGCCGGCGCGGGTCACGATGTCGACCGGCGACTCGTCGATCAGGCCCTCCTGCTCCAGATACCGCAGGAACACCCGCAGACCGTTGCCGCACATCTCGGCGATCGAGGCGTCCGCGTTGCGGTAGTCCATGAACCAGGCGTCCCCGTGGCCCTCGTAGCCGGGCACGTGCCTGGCCCGGACGGCGCGCAGCGTGCCGTCGCCCCCGATCCCTGCCCGCCGGTCGCACAGGAAGCGCAACTGCTCGTCGGACAGCTCGAGGCGTCCCTCGGCGTCGCTGAAGCAGACGAAGTCGTTCAGCGTGCCGTGTCCCTTGGCGAAGGCGAGCATTCCGGAATTCCACCCCAGCACGGGCCGGGGGTCAAACCGGCACCGCCCGATGGCGAGCGCGGGGCGAAAATGAGGTCGGTCAGTGTGGCAGCTGGCCGACCAGGTGCTCAGCGAGTCCCTCGGACGACGCCGGCAGCCAGGTGATCCGCGGGTCGCGGCGGAACCAGCCCAGTTGCTTGCGGGCGAACCGCCGGGTGCCGGACGCCGTGCGCAGGCGGGCCTCGTCCTCGCTGAGCTCGCCGTCGAGGAAGGCCAGTACCTGGCGGTAGCCGAGGGCGCGTGAGGCGGTCCGACCGTCCCGCAGGCCACGCGCGGCCAGATTGCGCACCTCGGCCACCAGCCCGTCGGCCCACATCCGCTCCACCCGGGCGTCGATCCGGGCGTCCAGTTCGTTGCGGGGAATCTCCAGCCCGTACTGCAGCACGTCGCCCAGCGCGTACTGCCACTGCGGCAGGTTCGGCTGCCACGACCCCGTCAGCTCGATCACCTCGAGCGCCCGGACGATGCGTCGGCCGTTGCCGGGCAGGATGCCGGCCGCAGCCTGTGGCGACAGCGCCTCCAGCCGCTGGTGCAGCGCCTCGGCGCCCGCGGCGTCAAGATCGGCCTCCAAGCGGGCGCGCACCGCGGGGTCCGTGCCGGGAAACTCGAACGCATCGAGGATCGCGTGCACATACAGCGCCGACCCGCCGACCAGGATCGGCAACACGCCGCGGGCACGACAGTCGGCCACTGCGTCCCTGGCCAGCCGCTGGAAGTCGGCGACGCTGGCGGTCTCGGTGACGTCGAGGATGTCGATCAGGTGGTGGGTCACCCCGCCCCGCTCGGCGGCGGACGGTTTCGCCGTCCCGATGTCCATGCCGCGATAGACCAGCATCGAGTCGGCGTTGATGATCTCGGCCGCACGGCCCTGCTCGCGCAACCTCTGCGCCACACCGACGGCGAGCGCGCTCTTGCCACTGGCGGTGGGGCCGTTGATCACCAACAGCGGGGTCGACACGCCGTCATTGTGCCGCACAGTTCGGCGCATCCCCTTGGCCCTGGCCGGATGACGGGGTAACAATGGCCGTGAGCCGGGTTCGCCCCGGGAGTGCGAGAGAAAGGAGGCCGAATGGGATTCGTCGACAAGATCAAAGGGGCCGTGAGCGGTCATGAGGATCAGATCGATGGCGCCATCGACCAAGCTGGCGACTTCGTGGACTCCAAGACGGACAGCAAGCATGCGGCCCAGGTCGATCAGGCTCAGGACTTCCTGAAGGGTCAGGTTCGGCAGGGCTCCGGCACTCCGGAACAACCCCAGACCTGATCGGCTCGATCTTTCGTACGATCTAGATATCTACACGGCGGGGCCGGGCGATTCGCCCGGCCCCGTCCCCATGCCCGGGCTGGCTTGCAGTCATGCCAACCGAGCATGACCGCCATGCAGAGAAGGTCATTGACCTCGGGGCAGCGACCCCGCCAGCCTGTGAAGCATTACTGTGATGGTGCGAGCACACCATGAATTCGCGAGCGATTTCACGCAATGACGAGAGGAATCCGGTGTCCGAGGTCGAGGTACTGCACAACATCATTGCCGGTGAGGCGAGGCCGGCGGTCTCGGGCGAGACCCTGGAGATCACCGATCCGAGCACCGGGCGGGTGTACGCCACGTCGCCGAAGTCAGGCCCTGCCGACATCGACGCCGCCTTCACGGCCGCAGCGGACGCCTTCGAGAGCTGGCGCTGGAGCACCCCCGCGGAGCGCCAGCAGGCGCTGCTCGCCTTCGCCGACGCGATCGAGTCGGGCGCCGACGAACTCGTCGACCTCGAGTGCCGCAACACGGGCAAGCCGAAGAACCTGACCGCCTCGGAGGAGATCGGGCCGATGGTCGACCAGGTGCGGTTCTTCGCCGGCGCCGCCCGGGTGCTGGACGGCCGGGCGTCCGGTGAGTACATGCGGGGCTTCACCTCCTCGATCCGGCGCGAACCCATCGGCCCGGTCGGCCAGGTCGCCCCGTGGAACTACCCGATGATGATGGCGATCTGGAAGCTCGCCCCGGCGCTGGCCGCCGGCAACACCGTCGTGCTCAAGCCGTCGGACACCACCCCCGCCTCGTCGGTGTGGCTGGCCGAGAAGCTGGCCGACATCCTGCCCGCGGGGGTGGTGAACCTGGTCTGCGGCGATCGCGAGACCGGTGCCACGCTGACCGCCCACCCGACGCCCCGGATGCTGTCGATCACCGGCTCGACCCGGGCCGGAATGGCGGTCGCCACCGCGGCCGCCGCCGACCTGAAGGTCACCCACCTCGAGCTTGGTGGAAACGCTCCGGTGGTGGTCTTCGACGACGCCGACCTGGCCGCGGCGGTCGAGGGCATCTCGGTGGCCGGACTGTTCAACGCCGGCCAGGACTGCACCGCGGCCAGCCGGGTGCTGTGCCAGGCGGGTGTGTACGACGCGTTCGTCGCCGAACTGGCCAAGGCCGCCGCCGCGACCCGCACCGGCTTCGACCCGGCCGACGAGGACATCCTGTACGGCGCGATCAACAACCCGCGCCAACTCGCGCACGTCTCGGGCCTGGTGGAACGGGCCCCGGCCCACGCGAGCGTTGTCACCGGCGGACGCCGCGTGCAGCGCGACGGGTTCTTCTACGAGCCGACCGTCATCGCCGACCTGCGCCAGGACGACGAACTGGTCGCCACCGAGATCTTCGGACCGGTGCTCACCGTGCAGCGCTTCGTCGACGAGGACGAGGCGGTCCGGCTGGCCAACGACACCCCCTACGGCCTCGCGTCGTCGGTGTGGACGTCGAACGCCGGCACCGCGGCTCGGCTCTCGATGCGGCTGGACTACGGCTGCGTGTGGGTGAACACCCACATTCCGCTGGTCGCCGAGATGCCGCACGGCGGGTTCAAGCACTCCGGGCACGGCAAGGACCTGTCGATGTACAGCCTGGAGGACTACACCAGGATCAAGCACGTGATGCAGTACCACGGCTTCGAGGGCTGAGGCCCCCCACTGGACGCCTGCCGCTCAGGCGTCCTGCCCGTACCGGTCGCGGACGAAGCGGCGGAAGCGGTCGGCCAGGTCCGCCAGCTGCTCGGCGCCGTGATGGTGCGGCTGCCAGGCCGCATGCAGCGCGATGCTCAGCGCGCCCGCCGGGATGTCCACGGTCACCTGGACGAGGCCGTAGCGCGGGTCGTCGGACACCACCGCGACGCCACGCCCGGCCGCGGCGACGGCCTGGGCGACGTGCGACGACGTGAACTCGACCAGGTCGGGCACCGGCAGCCCCGCCGCCTCGACGGCGGTGTCGAGGGCGCGCCGGGCGTGACTGTCCACGGTGGGCACCAGCAACCGATGTCGAAGCAACTCGGCCAGCGTCACCCGCCGGCGGACCGCCAACTCATGGTCGGCCCGCAGATAGGCGATCACCGGCAGCGTGGCCACCCGCGTCCGCGCCAGCGTGATGGGCGGCGGGCGGGTGCCGATTACCACGTCCGCCCCGCGCTCCAGCGCCCCGTACTCGTCGGTGGCGTCCAAGGGCTGCACCCGTGGCATCGGGTCGTCGGGGCCCAGGGTGGCGAAGAACGGAGCCAGCAGGTCGTTCAGCGTGACCGGCGGCGCGGCGAGGGTCACGCTGGGCAGGCCGCCCGCCCTGATCTGGGCGGCCGCCGACCGGGTGGCCTCCGCACGGCTGAGCAGGTCGCGGGCCGCGGGCAGGAACTGCCGCCCGGCCGGGGTCAGCACCAGGCGTCCGTCCCGCCGAGTGAACAGCTCCAACCCCAGCTCCTTCTCGAGTTGCCGCAACTGCCGCGACAGGGACGGTTGGGTCACATGGGTGACCCTGGTCGCGGCGCTGACCGACCCGGCGTCGGCCACGGCGACGAAATACCCGATGGTGCGGAGTTCCACGGCGTCCTCCTCGGCAGCACTCTATGCCCAGCACGCATGGATCCGTTAGCAAACGAGTATTCGACAGCATGGCTCGACGGCGGAGAGGATGGACACGACACACCACGAGTGGAGGAGTCGTCATGCCCGTCGAGCAACGCCGTCGGCTGGTCACCGCAGTGCCCGGTCCCCGATCGATCGACTTGGCCGCCAGGAAGGCCGCCGCGGTGGCCGACGGGGTCGGCACCATCGTGCCCGCCTACGTCGTCGAGGCGTCCGGCGGCATCGTGGTGGACGCCGACGGCAACCAGTTGATCGACTTCGGTTCGGGGATCGCGGTCACCACCGTCGGTAACTCCGCCCCGGCGGTCGTCGCGCGGGTGCAGCAGGCGGTCGAGAGGTTCACCCACACCTGTTTCATGGTCACCCCCTACGAGGGTTACGTCGAGGTGGCCGAACGACTGGCCGAACTCACGCCGGGCGACCACGCCAAGAAGACGGCACTGTTCAACTCCGGCGCCGAGGCCGTCGAGAATGCGATCAAGATCGCCCGGGTCGCGACCGGACGCAGCGCGGTGGTCTGCTTCGACCACGCCTATCACGGCCGCACCAACCTCACCATGGCGCTGACCGCCAAGGACATGCCCTACAAGCACGGCTTCGGTCCGTTCGCCTCGGAGGTGTACCGGACGCCGATGGCCTACCCCTACCGCTGGCCCGGCGACCCCGCCCGCGTCGCCGAGGAGGCGTTCGAACAGTTCGAGTCGCAGGTGCACGTGCAGGTCGGCGAGAGCCAGGTGGCGGCGGTGATCATCGAGCCGATCCAGGGCGAGGGCGGCTTCATCGTGCCCCCGGACGGCTTCCTGCCACGGCTGCAGCGGTGGTGCGCCGACCACGGCGCCGTCCTCGTCGCCGACGAGATCCAGACCGGGTTCTGCCGCACCGGCGACTGGTTCGCCTGCGACCACGAGGGTGTGGTGCCCGACCTGATCACCACCGCCAAGGGCATCGCCGGCGGGCTGCCGCTGGCCGCGGTGACCGGTCGCGCCGAGTTGATGGACGCCGTCCACGTCGGCGGCCTGGGCGGCACCTACGGCGGCAACCCGATAGCCTGCGCGGCGGCCCTGGGCGCCATCGAAGAGATGGAAACCCACGACCTGACCGGCCGGGCGCGCGAGATCGAAGCGATCTTCCGCGACCGGCTGGGCGGCATCGCGGCCCGGCAGCCGGCGATCGGGGACGTCCGGGGACGCGGCGCGATGATGGCGATCGAGCTGGTACGGCCCGGCTCGAAGGACCCGGACCCGGTGCTCACCTCGGCGGTCGCACGGGCCAGTCACGCGCAGGGACTGGTGGTGCTGACCGCCGGCTCGTTCGGCAACGTGCTGCGCTTCCTGCCGCCGCTGAGCATCTCCGACGAGCTGCTGCACGAGGGCCTGGACCTGATCGAACAGGCCTTCGACAAGACGGCCGCCTGAGGACTACCGGGGTCTCGGCCGGTAGACCGCTCCCGCCGGCTCAGCGGCGGGTGCCTTCGTCGCCCCAGGTGCCGGGCTGGCCGAAGGGTTGCGGCCGGCCGTACGGCTGGTCGGCACCGGTAGCGGATTCTCCCCACGGGGCGCGCTGCCGCTGCTGATCGAACGGCTCGGCCGGGGCCTGGCCCACCGGCGGTCCGCCGACCGGCGGGTAACCCGTCCCGGCCGGCTGACCCGGCCGAGCACTGGTGGCGGCGCGTCCGATCGCCAGCAGCAACAGCACGACCGCGACGAGGTGCACCACGGTGCCGGCCACCGAAGCGACCGAGTAGCCCCACATCGGGAGCCGCAGCTGGCTGAACACGTAGACCTGCAGCACCGACCACATCTGTCCGATCACGAGCAGCCCGACGCCGCCCCACATCAGCCCGCGCGCCCGGGACGGCAGCCGGCCCTGCACCATCGCGGCGACCCCCACCATGACGCCGAGGGTGACCAGGAACACCAGCCAGCCCGCCACGTAACTGATCATGCCTACGCACCCTTCTGTCGACGTGCGGAGCCTAGCCGGTCGCGGGTCATCGGCCAGGTGGGCCTGCGACCGGCGACCGCGGTAGGTGCCCGGCACGCATGGGGGACGCCGACCGGGCGCTCAGCCGGCGGCGCCGACCCGCTTCGGCAGGCCCAGGCCGATCAGCCTCTTGCGCGGGGTGTGCCGGGCGTCCCAGGCGTCGCCGCCCCGCGTCCGGCGCAGGTTCGCCACTCCCCCGTCGGCGACGAGGTGGTGCGGTGCCGCGTAGCTGATCTCGACGGTGCCGAGATCGCCGGGACGCGGCCGCTCGGTCCCCTCGGGGATGCTCACGTGCACAAGGCGGTTGTCCCGTGCCCGGCCCGAGAGCCGCTCGGTGGCGGCGTCCTTGCGCCCCTCCCCGGCGGCGAACATCACCTCGACCTCGCGGCCGACCAGCTTCTGGTTCTCCTGCCAGGCCAGGTCGCCCACCAGGTCGACGAGCCGCTCGTAGCGCTCCTGGACGACCTGCTTCGGCACCTGGTCGGGCATCGTCGCGGCCGGCGTCCCCGGGCGGATCGAGTACTGGAAGGTGAAGGCGGCGGAGAACCGGGACGCCTCCACCACCCGCAGTGTCTCGGCGAAGTCGGCCTCGGTCTCACCCGGGAAGCCGACGATGATGTCGGTGGTGATCGCGGCGTCCGGCATCGCGGCCCGGACCCGGTCGATGATACCCAGGTACTTGGTCGAGCGGTACGACCGGCGCATCGCCCGCAGCACCGCGTCCGACCCCGACTGCAGGGGCATGTGCAGGCTGGGCATGACGTTGGGCGTCTCGGCCATGGCGGCGATCACGTCGTCGCTGAAGGCGGCCGGATGCGGCGAGGTGAACCGGACGCGTTCCAGCCCGTCGACCTCACCGCAGGCGCGCAGCAACTTGCCGAACGCGAAGCGGTCGCCGAACTCGACCCCGTAGCTGTTGACGTTCTGGCCGAGCAGGGTGATCTCCTGGACGCCCTCGTCGACCAGCGCGCGGATCTCGGCCAGGATGTCGCCGGGCCGGCGGTCGGTCTCCTTGCCGCGCAGTTGCGGGACGATGCAGAAGGTGCAGGTGTTGTTACAGCCGACGCTGATCGACACCCAGGCCGAGTACGGCGATTCCCGCCGCGTCGGCAGGGCCGACGGGAACGCCTCGAGCGCCTCGACGATCTCGACCTGGGCCTCCTGCTCGACGCGGGCGCGTTCGAGCAGCACAGGCAGCTTGCCGACGTTGTGGGTGCCGAAGACCACGTCGACCCAGGGCGCCTTGCGGACGATGACGTCACGATCCTTCTGGGCCATGCAGCCGCCGACGGCGATCTGCATGCCGGGATGCCCGGCCTTGACCGGCGCCAGATGCCCCAGGTTGCCGTACAGCCGGTTGTCGGCGTTCTCCCTGACCGCGCAGGTGTTGAAAACCACGACGTCGGCCTGCTCGCCCTCGACCTGCGGGGTGTAGCCGGCGTCCTCGAGCAGCCCGGCGATCCGTTCGGAGTCGTGGACGTTCATCTGGCACCCGTAGGTGATGACCTGGTAGGTGCGAGGCAGCGCGGTGGTAGTCATGACGGTGCGCAATCCTACCGGGTGCACCAACGCTTGCCCCCCAGCGCCGGTCCGAGCGCGGTTGCGCCGGGCAGCCGGCCCGCTCAGTCGGGTTGGTCGGCCTGGTAGTGGCCGGGCGTGAACCCGGTGACCGTGCGGAAGTCGTGGGTGAAGTGGGCCTGGTCGGCGTAGCCGAGGTCGGCGGCCAGGTCGGCCAGGGAGCGTCCGCCGGCCTTGAGCTGGGCGACCGCGTCGTGCAGCCGACGCCGCTGAATGAGCCACTTCGGGCTCAGCCCGACCCGGTTCTCCACGAGCCGCTGCAGCGCCCGCTCGCCCAGGCCGAAGGCGTCGGCCAGGTCGGCGACCCGGGTCACCTCGGGATGATCGTCCAGCCAGTCGATGATGGCGTTGATCAGCCGACCCTGCTGGTCCACCGGGAGGAAGCCGGCCACGGTGTCCTCGTAGGCGGCGATCGCGGCCCGGTGGGACGCCGGCGCGCCGGGTTCGGCGGCCAGCGCGGCCCGCACCGCGGTGACCAGTCCCGCGCCGTCGAGGGTCGTCAAGGCGTCCAGGTCGACGTAGTCGTCCACCAGTTCGCTGACCGGGCGGCCCAGCAGCAGGCGGCCGGCGGCCGGCCGGAACAGCACGCCGGCCGCCCACCCGTCGCCCTCGAGGACCACCTGCGACAGCCCGCGGGTGACGCCGTAGAAGCGGGCGTAGCTGTTGCTGATCACGATCAGACAGACCGGGAACTGCAGCGTGCGCTGCGTCGAGGGTTCCGTCAGCGACCAGACCGGGAACCAGTACCGCGTGATCAGGTCGGTGACGAAGTCCGAGGCCGGGTAGCGGTGGATCGGCGGCGACGGCCGGGACGCCGTCGTCAGATGGGCCCGGTCGACCGGATCGCCGGCGCCCGCCGGGTCGCGCTGGGAAGCGACTGCCATGCGTCGGATTATCACAATGCAACCCGCCCGGGCGCTCGTAGCGTGGCCGCATGAACAACACGACGACTGACACGATCAGTATCTTCCGCACCCGGGCGGCCACCTTCGAGCAGGTGTTGGAGGGCGCCTCGGGGCGCTGGGACGCCCCGACCCCCTGCACCGGCTGGACGGTGGCGGACGTGGTCGACCACGTGATCTCCACCCAGAACGACTTCCTGCGACGCCACGGCCTGGCCGATGATGCCGGGACGGTGCCCGCCGATTCCGATCCCCGGCAGGCCTGGCGCGGCCATGCCGCGGCCGCGTTGAGCGTCCTGGAACGCGACGGCGTTGCCGAGACCACCTTCGACGGCTATTTCGGGCCCACCACGATCGGGGACACGATGGCGGACTTCTACGGCTGGGACCTGGTCATCCACGGTTGGGACGTCGCCCGTGCCACCGGCCAGCCCAGCCCGATCCGTGAGGACGAGGCGGCCGGCCTGGCAGCCACCGCCGACGGTTGGGGCAAGGCGCTGTACAGCGAGGGCATCTGCGCCCAGCCTGTCGAGGTGCCCCCGGACGCCGGCCGGTTGGACAAGCTGCTCGGCAAGCTCGGCCGCGATCCGCGCTGGACGCCCGCGCAGGCCTGACACCCGTCCGGAGCCGCCACCCCGCCTCGCCGGGTGGCGGCTGCAGTGGGCATGATGGGGCGATGATCTGGAACCAGACGTTGGTCTGCGTCCGTGACGTGCCGGCCTCAAGCCGGTGGTACTGCGCCGTGCTGGGCGGCACCAGCGGACACGGCGGTGACGAGTACGAGCAGGTGCTGGTGGATGGCGAGCTGATGCTGCAGTTGCACCGGATCGACGTCGCCGACCATCACGGCTACCTGGCCGACGCCTCCGTCCCGCTCGGCAACGGCGTGGCGCTGTGGTTCGAGGTCAGCGATTTCGACGATGCCGTGCGCCGGGTCCGCGACTGCGGCGCCACCGTGACGACCGAACCGCACGTGAATCCCAACGCCGCACAGTCCGAGATCTGGCTGAGCGACCCCGACGGCTACCTGGTGGTGTTGGCCGGGCCGTCGCGGTGGCGTCCGCGGCCGGCCGGCTGACCCGGGCCTGCCCGCCGGGAGTGCCGCGGCGGCAGCGGGGCCGACCACGAACGCTCAGTGCGCGGTCTCGATTGCCCGCGACTCGCGCACCACGGTCACCTTGATGCTGCCCGGGTAGGTGAGCTCGTCCTGGACCTGCTTGGCGATCTCCTTGGCCATCACGTGGGTGGCGGCGTCGTCGACGGCGTCCGGCTGCACCATCACCCGGATCTCTCGGCCCGCCTGCATGGCGAACACCTTGTCCACGCCCTCGTGGGCTCTGGCGATCTCCTCGAGCCGCTGCAGCCGCTTCACGTACACCTCGAGGCTCTCGCGGCGGGCACCGGGGCGTCCACCGCTGATGGCGTCCGCCGCCTGGGTCAGCACCGCGATGACGGTCCTGGGCTCGACCTCGTTGTGATGCGCCTCGATGGCGTTCACGATGTCGGGCTGCTCACCGAAACGGCGGGCCAGGTCGGCGCCCACCTTGGCGTGCGAGCCCTCGACCTCGTGGGTGAGCGCCTTGCCGATGTCGTGCAGGAACGCGGCCCGCTTCGCCGGCGCGGGATCGATCTGCAACTCGCTGGCCATCAGAGCGGCCAGGTGGGCGCATTCGACGAGGTGCTTGAGCACGTTCTGCCCGTAGGAGGTGCGGTACTGCAGCGCGCCGATGGTGGGCAGCAGGCCGGGATCGAGGTCGGTCAGCCCGACTTCGGCGACGGCGTCCTCGGCGGCCCGCAGGCAGATCTCGTCGATACGCCGCTTGCTGCGCTCGTAGACCTCCTCGATCCGGGCGGGGTGGATGCGGCCGTCGGCGACGAGCTCGGTCAGGGTGAGCCGGGCGACCTCGCGGCGGACCGGGTCGAACGACGACAACAGCACGCTCTCGGGCGTGTCGTCGATCATCACGTTGACCCCGGTGGTCTGCTCGAAGGCTCGGATGTTGCGGCCCTCGCGGCCGATGATCCGGCCCTTCATCTCGTCGCCGGGCAGCGGAACGGTGGTCACCACCGACTCGGTGGTCTGCTCGGTGGCGAGCCGCTGGATGGCACCGACGATGATCTGCCTGGCCTTGGCCTCGCCGTCGCGTCTGGCCTCGGCCTCGATCTCACGACTCAGCTGGACGGCCTGCAGGCGGGCCTCGTGCTCGACCTGGTTCAGCAGCTCGGCTCTGGCCTCCTCCGACGTCATGCCGGCGATCCGCGCGAGCTCTCCGCGCTGGCGCTGCTCAGCCTCGGTGAGCTCCTCGCGGCGCGACTCCAACTCGGCGAGCCTCACCTCGAGGTCGCCCAAGCGTTCGTCGAGCTTGCGCTGCAGGCCGGCGTTGGCGTCCTCACGTTCGCCGACCCGGCGTTCGCGGCGCTCGACCTCCTCGAGCAGCTTGCTGCCACGGTCACGCTCGACGCGGACAGCGGCCTCGCCTTCGGCGCGTTCCCGCGCCGCCTCGGCGCGCACCCGTTCGGCCTCGGCCTTGGCCGCCGCCAGGATCTCATCACCCTCGGCCTTGCGCGCCATCGGATCGACGCGGGCGACCAGAGCCTGCAACCGGGATCGCTCCTGCTTCTCGGCCTCGACGACCCGGCGTGCGGCCTGCTTCTGCGCCGCCTGCTGGTTGCGGACCATCGACACCACGACCAGGGTCAGTCCGACCAGCACGAGCCCCAGGACGACGGCGACGATCGCGAGCAACTGCATCGGATCCATCGGATACCTCCCGTCGTCGTCCACCACAGTGGGTACGCCAAGGCCACTATCAACATGTCAATCAGGCGACGCCGAGGAAGAACCTCAGTCGTCGCCGTCCCGCTCCGCCGTGGGGGTGGACGGAACTCCTAGTCACTAGCCGGGTGAGTAGCCCGTTGAAAAGTCGATCGCATGGGTTGATGAATCGTTGACGCACCTGATGGTGAGGTTAGGCGCAGCACGCCCACCGATCAAGCGGCGCACCTTGTCGCGCCACGGTTACCGGCCCGGCGGCCCGTCGTACCACTCGTCGGCGGGCACCATCGACGCGTCGCCGTCGGTCGCGGACGGCTCGTCTTCCCCGCGCGGAAGCTCGCGCAGCACCTGGGAGATCACCCCCGGCGCGAAACCTCGCCGCGCCAGCTGGCCGGCGAGGCGCCGGTAGCGGACCTGATGGGGCAGCCGAAGCAAGCTCGGCAGCCGCTTGGCGACCAGTGCCCGGGCGACCGCCTCGTCGGTACCGTCGTCGACGGCGTCGGCGGCGGCGTCGATCAGCTCGGCGTCGACACCCTTGGTGCGCAACTCCTGGCGCAGTGCACGACTCGAGCGCAGCCGACGCTGCTGGGCGTCGAAGGTCGCGACCGCCACCCGCCGGTCATCGATGAAACCGAGCTCCGCGAGCCGGTCGAGCACCTCGCGGGTCGCCTCGGGCGGCACCCGCTTCTTGACCAGGGCCAGTTCGAGCTCGTGCCGCGTCCGGTCGCGGACGTCGAGCAGCCGCAGGGCGATCTCGCGCGCCACTGCCACGGGGTCGGCGTCAGGGCCGGCGTCGGAGTCGAGCACCTCGGACTCCGATGCCGGCCGTGCCGATCGCCGCAGCGGGCTCAGAACGTCACCTCGCCGGTGACCGGGTCGATGCCCGGGGGCACCTCGGCGGGCTCACCGATGCCCAGGTGCTTGAGGATGCGCTGCTCGAGCTCGTCAGCGATCTGGGGGTTCTGCTTCAGGTAGTTGCGGGCGTTCTCTTTGCCCTGGCCGAGTTGGTCGGCCTCGTAGGTGAACCAGGCGCCGGCCTTGCGGACGAGGCCCGTCTCGACGCCGAGGTCGATCAGGCTGCCCTCGCGGCTGATGCCCTGGCCGTACAGGATGTCGAACTCGGCCTGCTTGAACGGCGGCGCCACCTTGTTCTTCACCACCTTGACGCGGGTGCGGTTGCCGACCATCTCGGAGCCGTCCTTCAGCGTCTCGATGCGGCGCACGTCGAGCCGGACCGAGGAATAGAACTTGAGCGCCCGGCCACCGGTCGTGGTCTCGGGAGAGCCGAACATGACGCCGATCTTCTCGCGCAACTGGTTGATGAAGATGGCCGTGGTGCCGGCCCCCGACAGCGCACCCGTCATCTTGCGCAGCGCCTGGCTCATCAGCCGGGCCTGCAGGCCGACGTGGCTGTCGCCCATCTCGCCCTCGATCTCGGCGCGGGGCGTCAGCGCCGCCACCGAGTCGATCACGATCAGGGTGAGCGCCCCGGACCGCACCAGCATGTCGGCGATCTCGAGCGCCTGCTCGCCGTTGTCGGGCTGGCTGACCAGCAATGCGTCGGTGTCGACACCCAACCGGCCCGCGTACTCGGGATCGAGCGCGTGCTCGGCGTCGATGAAGGCGCAGATGCCGCCCGCCGCCTGGGCGTTGGCGATGGCGTGCAGCGCCACCGTGGTCTTGCCGCTGGATTCGGGGCCGTAGATCTCGACCACCCGGCCGCGCGGCAGGCCACCGATGCCGAGCGCCACATCGAGCGCGATCGACCCGGTCGGAATGATTGCGATCGGCTGCCGGGTCTCATCGCCCAGCCGCATCACCGAGCCCTTGCCGTGCTGCTTCTCGATCTGGGCCAGTGCCGCCTCGAGCGCCTTCTCGCGATCTGCAATCGCCATGTTCTGGTGTCCTTCCCCGTCGGTGTCGTGCCAGCGTGTTTCAGGTTCTGTCGTCACCCTACGAACAAGGTCTGACAAAAGAGTCACACTCGTCCGGGCCTGTGGATAACCACTCCTGCGTCAGCAAGCAGCCTACCGAACAGATGTTCGAAACAAGCCCGACACGCCGTCAGCGTTCGGAGGCGGGCAGTTCGAGGTTCTGCCACACCGCACGCCAGACCTGCTTGGCCGGAACACCGGCCGCGAGAGCCTGCCGCACCGTGCGACTGCCCAACTCGCCGATCACGTGGCTCTCGGCCCAGACCAGCGCGTAGCCACCGCCCAGATGACGGGTCAGTCGCGCCCAGAGTTCTGCCTCGCGCACCTCAGGCGGCCACGCGGGCCGAGCGCACCGGAAGGTGCGCGACGACGTCGTGGTCGTCGTACTTGTCGCTGACCCGGCGCAGCACGCTCGACAGCGGCACTCCGAGCGCTCCGCAGATCGCGTTCAACAGCTCGCTCGAGGGCTCTTTCTGGCCCCGTTCGATCTCGGACAGGTAGCCCAGGCTGACCCGCGCCGCCGAGGACACCTCACGCAACGTGCGCTGGTCGGCCGTCCGCAGTTCGCGCAACGACTCGCCCAGCAGCTCGCGCAACAGCTGCGGCCGTTGTGGTTCGGCTGCGATCATGCCCACGACTCTACCCACCCATCCTCCGATCAGACGCTCAGCCTCAACACGCGTCGCGCGGCTTATGTTCCCGCCCGCCCGGCACAGCAGGCGACCGGCCCGACCGGCGCTCCTGCCGAGCACCCCAGGGCTGCGGGCTCAAACCGGACCCCACCGGCCGGGACAGGCGTCCGCCGGCCGGATGGGCTGGAGCGAAACCCGAGCCCTCACCCCTCGTGCAGGGGGTCGAGCAGGTCGCGCAGCATTTCGAGCGCGGCGTCCACGGTCTTGCTGCGGATGGGCTGCCGGTCGCCCTCGAACTCGAACCGCAGGGCCACCGGTGGCGGCTGGAACATCCCGATCCGGGGGCCGATGGCGGCGATCCAGACCTCGCCCGGCGGGTGGCCCTCCTGCGGGTCGGGTCCGGCCACCCCGGACGCGGCCAGCGCGTAGTCGGCACCGGTCAGTTCCTGGACGCCCATCACCATCTCGACGACGGTCTGTTCCGACACCACGCCGTACTTCGTCAGCACCTCGGGGTTGACGCCGCCGATCCGGGCTTTCTGCTCGGTGGCGTAGACCACCACTCCGCCCAGGTAGTAGCGCGACGCCCCCGGCACGGCGGTGATGGTCGCGCCCAACTGCCCACCGGTCAGCGACTCCGAGGTGGCCAGGGTCAGGTCACGCTCGGCCAGCGTGCGGCCAACGATCTCGGCCATGGACAGGTCGGTCATCGTTTCTCCTGTTCGGCCAGGCCGGCGCGACGCAGCGCCACAGCCTCGCGGATGTAGGGCACGGCGGTCACGGCCGTCACCAGCACCGCTGCCGCCATCACCGCCCAGGCTAGCCACTGCAACCACCCCGGCATCAGCGGCAGCCCGGGCAGGAACAACAGCAGCGCGACGCTCTGCAGCACCGTCTTGAGCTTGCCGCCCGCATTGGCCGCCATCACCCCGTACTTCAGCATCGCCACCCGCATCCAGGTGATGCCCCACTCGCGGACCAGCACCAGCGCGGTGATCCACCACGGCAGTTCACCCAGGATGCTCAGCCCGACGAACGCCATCCCGGTGAGCGCCTTGTCGGCGATCGAATCCCACAACTTGCCGAAGTCGGTGATCAGGTTGTATTTGCGGGCGATCCTGCCGTCGACGGCGTCGGTCAGAATGGCGATGCCGAATACTGCGGTGGACGCCAGCCGCCACCACAGCTCGGCCGGATGGCTCAGCAGCATCCACGCGAACACCGGCACCAGGACCAGACGCAGCACGGTGAGCGCATTGGCGGCATTGAGCCGGCTCGGCTGTTCGTTCATCGGGCCTCGGCTGCGATCAGGTCGATGCCATCGGCGGCGGTGACGGTGGCCCACACGAGACTACCGACCCGGAGAGCGGCCCGCCCCGCCACACGCGTGGTGCCGTCGACCTCCGGGCCCTGGTGGGCGGCCCGGCCGACCCCGTCCGGCTGCTCGACCAGCACCTGCACCCGCTGGCCGATGCGGGCCTCGGCCCGCTCGGCGCACACCTGCTCGACCAGCATCGACATCGACTCCACCCGTTCGGCGACCACGTCGTCGGGCAGCTTGCCGGTCAGGGTCTCAGCCTCGGTGCCCACCTCGTCGGAGTAGCCGAAGACGCCCATGGCGTCCAGCCGGGCGGCCGAGACGAACTGGGCCAGCGTCGCGAGGTCGGCCTCGGTCTCGCCCGGGAAGCCCACGATCACGTTGCTGCGGATGCCGGCCTCCGGGGCCACCGCGCGCACCCGGTCGAGCAGGCCCAGGAACGAGTCCGGGTCGCCGAAGCGGCGCATCCGGCGCAGCACCGCGGGCGCCGCGTGCTGGAAGGACAGGTCGAAGTAGGGCACCACCTTGTCGACGCCGAGCATGCCTTCGATCATCCCGGGACGCAGCTCGGCGGGCTGCAGGTACGACACCCGCAGCCACTCGATGCCCTCGACGCGGGACAGTTCGCGAAGCAGGTTCTCCAGCGCCTGCGGACCGGCCCGCAGGTCCTTGCCGTAGGAGGAGGTGTTCTCGCTGGCCAGGAACAGCTCCTTCACGCCGCGCTCGGCCAGCCAGCGCGCCTCGGCCACCAGCTCGCCGGGCGGACGGGAGAGGTAGGAACCGCGGAACGACGGGATCGCACAGAAGGTGCACCGCCGGTCGCAGCCGGAAGCGACCTTGAGCGGCGCCATCGGGGAGTCGTCGAGCCGGCGACGCAGCACCGCCGGGCCGCTCGCCGGTGAGCCGCCGCGCTCGGTGGGGCCGTGTCCCGGCAACACCACGGTGTCGGCCGCGCCGGGCCGGTCGGCGGGCGCGAGCGGCAGCAGCAGCCGCCGGTCGCGGGGGGCGTGCGCCTGGTGGTGGCCGCCGGCCATGATCCAGCGCAGCCGGTCGGCGATGTCGGGATAGGCGTCGAAGCCGAGCACGGCGTCGGCCTCGGGCAGCGCGTCGGCCAGTTCGGAGCCGTAGCGTTCGGCCAGGCAACCGACCGCGACCACCGCCTTCGCCCGCCCCGACTCCTTGAGGTCGGACGCCGCCAGCAGGGTGTCGACCGAGTCCTTCTTGGCGGCGTCGATGAAGCCGCACGTGTTGACCACCACGGCGTCCGCGGCGTCCGGGTCGTCGGTGATCTCGAAGCCGCCGACCTCGAGGCGGGCCAGTAGTTCCTCGGAATCGACATCGTTGCGCGCACAACCGAGGCTGACCAGATGCACGCGTGCGTTCACCTCAGCAGGCTATCCCAGCGGGCTGTGCGCCGGGCGACCCTGAAAACGGTGCACTCGTTCGACCGGCCCCGCCGATGCTGAGGCGAGCGGCCTCTCCCCCGTGGTGACGACTGCACCGTTGTCAGGATCGAGCGCGACGAGACCACGTCTCGATCGCCGCTCAGCCCTCGCGCAGGTTGACCAGCACCTCGTCCAGGTCGTCGGGCTTGACCAGCACCTCGCGCGGCTTGGAGCCCTCGGAGGGACCGACGATGCCGCGGGTCTCGAGGATGTCCATCAGGCGCCCGGCCTTGGCGAAGCCGACCCGCAGCTTGCGCTGCAGCATCGAGGTCGACCCGAGTTGCAGGTTCACCACCAGGGTGGCCGCCTCGAGCACCAGTTCGAGGTCGTCGCCGATGTCCTCGGCGACCTTGGCCGACGACTCGGCCGGCGCGGCGACGTCGTCGCGGTACTGCGGCTGGAGCTGCTCGGTGACGTGCTTGACCACCTGCCGGATCTCGGCCTCGGTGACCCAGGCCCCCTGCACCCGGATCGCCTTGGACGCCCCCATCGGCAGGAACAGCCCGTCGCCCTGTCCGACCAGCTTCTCGGCGCCGGGCGAGTCGAGGATGACCCGCGAGTCGGTCATCGACGACGTCGCGAACGCCAGCCGTGAGGGCACGTTGGCCTTGATCAGGCCGGTGACCACGTCGGTCGAGGGTCGCTGGGTGGCCAGCACCAGGTGGATGCCGGCAGCCCGGGCCAGCTGGGTGATCCGGACGATCGAGTCCTCCACGTCGCGCGGGGCCACCATCATCAGGTCGGCCAGCTCGTCGACCACGACCAGCAGGTACGGGTACGGGGCCAGCACCCGTTCCGAGCCCGGCGGCAGCTTCACCGCGCCGGCCCGGACGGCCTTGTTGAAGTCGTCCACGTGCCGGAAGCCGAAGGCGGCCAGGTCGTCGTAGCGGGTGTCCATCTCGCGGCACACCCACTGCAGCGCCTCGGCGGCCTTCTTCGGACTGGTGATGATCGGGGTGACCAGGTGCGGGATGCCTTCGTAGTGGGTGAGCTCGACCCGCTTGGGGTCGACCAGCAGCAGCTGCACCTCGTCGGGGGTGGCCCGCATCATCACCGAGGTGATCAGCGAGTTGATGAAGCTGGACTTGCCCGAGCCGGTGGCGCCCGCGACCAGCAGGTGCGGCATCTTGGCCATGTTGGCGACCACGTAGCCGCCCTCGACGTCCTTGCCGAGACCGACCGTCATCGGGTGGTGGTCGTTGCGCGCGACGGGGCTGCGCAGCACATCGCCCAGCGACACGATCTCCTTGTCGGCGTTCGGGATCTCGATGCCGATCGCTGACTTGCCGGGGATCGGCGACAGGATGCGCACGTCGGCCGAGGCGACTGCGTAGGCGATGTTCTTGCCGAGTGCGGTGACCTTCTCGACCTTGACGCCGGGGCCGAGCTCGACCTCGTAGCGGGTCACCGTCGGACCGCGCATGTACCCGGTGACGGTGGCGTCGATGTCGAACTGGCGCAGCACCTCGGTCAGCCGGCCCACGACCGCATCGGACGCCTGGGTTCGCGCCTTGGGCACCGAGCCGGCCTTGAGCACCTGCGGCTGGGGCAGCACGTAGGCCACGTCGCCGGCCAACGGGGGCTGCTCGGCGACACCGCTGACGTGGCTGTGTTCGGGGGCGAGCAGGCTCGCCGCGGCGTCCGGATGAGCGAGGGGGGCATCGGCTTCCACCTCCGGCACGGCGGCGGGAGCCTTCCCGGCGGTCACCGGGCTCGCTTCTTCCTCGAGCTCGTCGTCGGCCCAGTGGTCGATCTCGGCCGGCTCGATGTCGCCGACGATCGGGGTGTCGTAGGCCTCGTCGACGCCGAACTTCAGCTCGGGACCCGCTGCGGGCTTCTCGGGCCGGGCCGGCAGCTTCGCCTTGAACTCGGCGAAACGGGTGGCGAGCTCGTGCAGCGGCATGCCGATGATGACCAGGACGCCGAAGAACAGCAGCAGCACCAGCAGCGGCACCGCCACCCAGACGCTGACCAGGTCGGCCACGAAGGTGGAGGCGATGAAGCCAAGCGCTCCCCCGGCCTCGCGGACGGCGTCGGCGTCCGGGAAGCGGGGCATGCCCTTGGAGATGTGGATCAGGCCGAGCAGGCCGAGCAGCGCCGAACTCCAGCCGACCACCTGCCGTCCCGCCGGTCCGTTGTGCTCGGGGTGCCGCAGCGTGCGCCAGGCCATCGCCAGGCCGAACAGCGGCAGGGCCACGCTGAGCGAACCGAACACGGTGGTGACGCCGATGTGGATCCAGCGACCGAAGGTGCCGGGGATGCCGAACCAGAACTCGGCGGCGATCACGATGGCGAGACCGATCAGGGCAAGTCCGGCCCCGTCGCGGCGCAGTGCCGGGTCGAGGTCGCGGGCACCGTTGCCGACGCCGCGGACCAGATAGCCGACGCCACGCGCCAGGGCGTTCCAGGTCGCAGCGATGCCGCGGCCCAGTGCGGGGAGCAGCCCGGGCGAGGACTTGCCGGCGCCCTTGCTGCGGGCGCGCGAGGACGAGCGGGCTGGTGGTTTCTTGCTTCCGGACGACCGCGGTGCGGAACTGCGCGTGGCGCTGTTACGTGACCGCGACGGGGAAGACGCGCGGGTCGCCATGCCCGTCACCCTAGGACATGGCTGTGACTTGGCACAGCGCCCACGCCGTCGGGCCCGGCCGGTGCTCCGCCGGGAGCGCGACCTCGGGGGTCGGCCTACGATGCTGGGGTGCGCAGCACCGTGCCGTTCGTGGTGAGCGCCGACCATCGCGCCAGCGAGGCCGGCGCCGCGGTGCTGCGGGGCGGTGGCAACGCGGTGGATGCCGCGATCGCCGCCAACGCGGTGCTGGCGGTGACCGCCCCGCACCTGTGCGGACTGGGCGGTGACCTGCTCGCCCTGGTGTACGCCGACGACGAGGAGGACTGCCTGATCGCGGCCGGCCGGGCCGGCGCCCGCTCGTCGGCGTCCGAACTGCGAGCGGCCGGGCACCGGTCGATGCCGCTGTTCGGAGATCCCCGTTCGGTGACGATGCCCGGCTGCGTCGACGGCCTGCTGGCGCTGCACGAACAGTTCGGCAGCCGCGACCTGGACGAGGTGTTCGCGCCGGCGATCATGCTGGCCGAGTGCGGCTTCCGCGCCGAGGCGCCGCTGGCCGAGTCGGTGGGCCGGCTCGGCCCGGCGGCCCGCGAGCAGCTCAGCGAACTGGCCGGCCAGGCGACCGGTCCGGGCGCGCGGGTGCGGCGTTTGGGTGTGGCTCGGGCTCTGCGAGCGATTGCGGCGACGGGGCGCGACGGCTTCTACGGCGGCGAGTTCGGCGCCGGACTGCTCGAGTTGCCCGGTGGCACCTTCGCTGCCCCCGACCTGGCCGTGAACTCGGCCGGCTGGGGGGAACCGTTGCGGGCGTCCGCGTGGGGCGTCGAGCTGTGGGTGGCGCCGCCGCCGTCGCAGGGCTACCTGCTGCCGGCGTCCGCAATGCTGGCGGCGTCGGTCGACCTGCCGGATCCGGACGACCCCGGCTGGGCGCACCTGCTGATCGAGTGCGCTGCGGCCGCCGCCCACGACCGGCCCGCCGTGCTGTCCGACCACGCCGACGGCGCCGCGCTGATCGCCTCAGCCGCCGGGCGGCGCTCACTGGTCGATCCCGACCGCGCCGGACGCCGTGGGCCGGGTGGCGCCGGAGACACCACCTACCTGTGCGTGACCGATGGCGCCGGCATGGGGGTGTCGCTGATCCAGTCGAACGCGTCGGGGTTCGGCTCGCAGCTGGTCGAGCCCAACACGGGCATCAACCTGCACAACCGGGGACTGGGCTTCTCGCTGCAGCCCGGGCATCCGGCCGAGCTGGCCCCCGGACGCCGTCCGCCGCACACCCTCGTCCCGGCGCTGGCCACCGACGAGGCCGGGCTGCGGGCCGTCTTCGGCACCATGGGCGGCGACGCGCAGCCGCAGATCCTGCTGCAGCTCGCGGCCCGGCTGTTCCACCATGCCGAACCTCCCGCCGCCGCGGTGGCCGCGCCGCGCTGGGCGTTGCGCAGCGACTCCGGCTTCGACACCTGGACCTCGAGCGAGGTGTCGGTCGCCGTCGAGGCGGACGCCCCGGCGGGGTGGTTCAACGGGCTCGCCGAGGGCGGTCACCGGCTGGCCGCCCTGCCACCGCTGAGTTCCGCGGTCGGGCACGCGCACGCGATCGCCCGGCTGGCCGACGGCACCTGGGCGGCCGGCGCGGACCCACGCACGGTGATCGGGTCGGTCGCCGAGCCCGGCTGAGCGTCAGGACTGTGTGAGTTCGGACATCGAGTTCAATGTCCAGGCTCACAGTGTCTTTCGGCGGGCCGGCGGCCGGGACGCTCAGAAGTGCCGCCAGCCGGCGCTGTCGCCCTCCCACTCGGCCCCGTCGACGGTGACCTGCGGGTCACCGGCCGAGACCGAGCCGATCACCCGCCAGCCGTCGGGCACGGCGTCCGCGGAGAAGGTGGCCAGCAGCGCGTGATCGTCGCCGCCGGTGAGGATGAAGGTCAGCGGGTCTCCCCCGCCGACCGCCGCGGCCACCACGCTCTGCGGTTCGGCGACGTCGAGCCGGGAGGTGTCCACGTCGATCGCCACGCCGGACGCCTCGGCGAGGTGGCCGAGGTCGGCCAGCAGCCCGTCGGAGCAGTCGATCATCGCGGAGGCCCCGGCCTGCTGCGCCACCTGGCCCTGGCCGTAGGGCGGCTCGGGCACCCGGTGCGCCACTACCACGGCCCGCGGCGACCGGAAGCCCCGGTTCAGCACCGTCAGGCCCGCGGCGGCCCAGCCCAGGCGTCCGCACACGGCAACCACGTCGCCGGGCCGGGCCCCCGAGCGGGTGACCGGCGGCCGGCCCTGCAGGTCGCCGAGGACGGTGGCGGTCGCGATGATGTCGCGTCCGCGGGTCAGGTCGCCGCCGAGCAGCAGCACGCCGGCATTGGCGCACTCCTCGCGGACGCCGGCGGCGAACTCCTGCACCCAGGCCAGCTCCAGCTCGGCGGGAACGGTCAACGCGAGAACCACGCCGATGCCGCGCGCACCCATCGCCTCGAGATCGGCGACCGCGGCGGCGACGGCCTTGCGCCCGACGTCAGCGGGACCTGACCAGGCCCGGCGGAAGTGCACGTTCTCGACCATGGTGTCGGTGGAGACGGCGACGTCGCCGTCGGCGCCGAACACCGCGCAGTCGTCGCCCGGGCCGACACGGAGCGCCGGACCGGTCGGCAGACCGGCCGTGATGGCCCCGATCAGTTCGAACTCCGTGGTGTCACCGACCGTGCGTCCCGCCATGAAAGTTGAGCTTAGGGGCTACCCGGTGGAAGCATCCCAGGGTGTCCCCCATCAGCCGCAACCGGGCGCTCGGCGCCGCGGTGGCCGCGTACCTGCTCTGGGGCTTCCTGCCGCCCTTCCTGGCCACGCTGAAACCAGCCGGCCCGCTGGAGATCCTGGCCCATCGCGTCGTGTGGTCGTTCGCGCTGGTGCTGCTGGCGTTGCTGCTGCTGCGCAGCCGGTGGGACTGGCTGCGCACCCGGGTGTTCACGCGGCGGACGATCCTGCCGCTGATGGCGGCCGCGGTGCTGGTGGGCACCAACTGGCTGGTCTACATCTGGGCGGTCGCCAACGGCCATGTCGTCGAGGCGTCCCTGGGCTACTTCATCAACCCGTTGGTGAACGTGCTGCTCGGCGTCCTGCTGTTCCGCGAACAGCTGAGTGTGGGCAGCCGGGTCGGCGGCGGCATCGCCCTGCTCGGGGTGGTCGTGATCTCGGCCGGCAGCTGGCAGGGATTGTGGGTGTCGCTGGCGCTGGCGTTCAGTTTCGGACTGTACGGGGTGGTGAAGAAGCGCTCCACGCTGACCGCGCTGCAGGGCTTGCTGATCGAGTCGGCCCTGCTCACGCCGCTGGCGCTGCCCTACCTGCTGTGGCTGGGTTCGGACGGCCAGTTCGGGTCGGCCTGGGCGATCAGCGTCCTGCTGGTGGCGGCCGGTGCGGTCACCGCGCTGCCGCTGTGGTTCTTCGCCGTCGCCGCGCCCCGGCTGGAGTTCGGGGTGCTCGGCGTGCTGCAGTACGTGGCACCCACCATCCAGTTCCTGCTGGGCATCACCGTCTTCGGTGAGCACGTCAGCGGCGTGTACTGGGCGGGCCTGATCTGCGTCTGGATCGGCTCGATCGTCTACCTGACCCTGACCATCCGCGACCGCGAGGAACCCGAGACGCTCGAACCGACGTGATAGGCCGGCCTCGCTCCGGCGGCCCGGCCGGCGAGACGGCAGAGCCATACGGTCACAGCCAGCCGTTGTCCCTGGCCAGCCGAGCCGCCTCGACCTTGTTGCGGGTGCCGGTCTTGCCGATCGCGGCCGACAAGTAGTTGCGCACGGTCGAGGCGGACAGGTGCAGCCGGGACGCGATGTCGGCGATCGTGGAGCCGTCTTCGGCGGCGGCCAGGACGTCCCGCTCCCGCTCGCTGAGCGGGCTGGACGCCTCACGAAGCGCATGCCGGGCCAGTTCCGGATCGACCACCGTGCCGCCGGCGACCACCCGCCGGATGGCCTCGACCAGCGACTCGACGGGGCCGTCCTTGGCCAGGAAGCCGCTGGCTCCGGCGGCCATCGCGCGCTGCACGTACCCGGCCCGGGCGAACGTGGTGAGGATCAGCACCCTGCACCCGGGCAGTGCGCGGGCCAGCTCGGCGGCGGCGTCCAGGCCGCTGCGCCCCGGCAGTTCGATGTCGAGCAGCGCCACGTCGGGCCGGGTACGCAGCGCCTCGGACACGACCGCGCCGCCGTCCCCGACCTGCGCGACCACGCGCAGGTCGTCCTCGAGGTCGAGCAACTGGGCGAGCGCGCCGCGCAGCATGGCCTGGTCCTCGGCCAGCAGGACGCCGATCGGTTCACTGGTCATCGGGCACCTCCGCGATCAGGGTGAAGCCGGACGCCCCGGGGAGCACCTGCAGCGAACCTCCCGCGGCGGTGAGCCGCCGTCGCAGCCCGGCCAGGCCGCCACTGTCGTCGGCGCGGGGACCGAGATGCCCGACCCCGTCGTCCGCGATCGTCAGCCGCAGCCCGCCGGCGCCGCGGGTGAGGTCGATCCGGCAGGTCGAGGCCGCCGAATGCCGCAGCACGTTGGTGACCCCTTCGCGCAGCGCCCACGCTAGCGGCTCACCACCCGCGGGGTCGTCCCCGGCCGCGGCCGAGACCGTGACCTCGATGCCCGCCGCCCGCAGGGCCTCCCGGGCGGCCTGCAGGCCGGTGCGCAGGTCGGGCGGAGCGGCGTTGTGCACCACCTCACGCACCCGGGTCAGCGCCGTGCGGCCCACCGTCTCGATGTCGGCGGCGTGCTGCGCCGCGGCGTCCGGATCGGTGCCGATCAACCGCCGCACCGCCGCCGCCTTCACCACCAGCACCGAAAGGGTGTGACCGAGGGCGTCGTGCAGGTCGCGGGCGACCCGGTCGCGCTCGCGCGCCACGGCGGCCGCCGCGAGCTGTTCGCGGGTGCGGCGCAACTCGCGGTTGGCGACCAGCAGCCGGTTCAGCACCGCCGCGGTGGTTCCGCTCAGGCCCACCACGAAGACCCTGGTCAGGGCCTGTTCGAGGCTCGGATCCCAGCGGTACTGCAGCCAGGCGGCCAGGGCGGCGGTGAGCGGTACCGCCGGCCAGACCGCCAGCTTCGGCAGCGCGACCCCGGCCATCATCGCGATCATCAGCCACGCCGGCGCCCAGCCGTCCCACAGCAGTGAACCGACGGTGGCGGCGAGCGCGGCCGCCAGCCACGCCACCACGCTGATCGCCGTCGGTGCCGGCCAGCTGGCCAGGACACCCGTGACCGCCGCGGCCCCCACCATCGCGACGAGCATGACGCCGCCGGCGCCGAACCCACCTGTTCGAAGGCTGACCAGGGGTGAGGCGAGCAGCACCGGCACCCAGATCAGCACCGAGGCGTTGCGCGGCAGCGCCGGGTTGGCACGCATGGCTTCACGCTAACCGACGGGTCGACCTGCCGGTCACCAGCGGGCGCGCCAGCCGATCGCGATCACCACGGCCGCGACGACGCCGTGCAGGGTGACCAGCGTCCACAGCGCGGCCGGGTTGGTGGCCGCCAGGGGTCCGGTCATCGAGCCGATCAGCACCAGGACGGCCAGCGCCGTCCAGATTCCGCGGGCTCGTCGGGTGATCCGGCGCAGCAGCCGCAGCGCCAGCAGGCCGACCAGGCCGGCGACACAGGCGGTGACGGCGACCGCGACCCAGCCCACGCTCGTGACCGCGCCGCCGAGCTGCACCGTGAGGTCGACGCCGCCGACGACGATCAGCAGCAGCCAGGTGACCAGCGCGCAGATCGGTGCGGCCACCGCGGCGACCAGTTCGGGATACCGTGCGAGCCGCCGTGGCAGCGAGGTGGCGGAAGGGCTTTCAAGGGTGGTGCTCATGATTCCTCCGGGGCTTTAGGGCCGGACTCTCCGACGTGTTTCACGCTAGGCGGGCGCGATGAGTGGCCCGTAGGGGAATGCGTCCACACCTGGGTGGGACTTTTGTCACACCCGGTGGGGCTGGCACGGTGCGGGCAGGCCGGTTGCGCGGCGTCCAGGTCCGGCCGATCACCTATTCGATGCGGAACGCCGCACCCTCGACGATCAGCGCCTGCCCGTCCCGCAACGCCCAGTACGGCTGCCCGGACGCCTCGTAGGCGTCGGCGACCAGTCGCAGCAGATCCGTCTCGGGATGCCCGGGAGAGTCCAGGTGCGGCACCACCGGCCGGTCGAGGACGGCGAGCCCGTCGAACCGGACGCCGCCGTAGGCGGCCTCGCACCGCTCGACCGGGTCGCACAGTTCGAGACCGTGCAGCGACGGCGCCAGCACGCACGGACCGGCGCTGAAGCCGGCGTACACGAAGGCGTCGGAGGCCAGTCCGGCGACGACCAGGGCGTCCAGGCCGGCGCGGGCCATCGCCATCCGCAGGGTGAACACGTTGCCGCCCCGCACCCACAGGAAGCCGGGCTCGCCGAACGCCGCGGCCAGGGACGCCGGCGTGTGCTCGCGCAGGTCGAGGACGTCGGCGTCGAGCCCCAGGGCCGCCAGCCGACCGAGCTGGACCCCGGTGTCGGCTCGCCGCCGCGCCTCGTCGCCGCCGTCCAGCGCGTTCATCACCAGCCAGCCGGAGCGCCGGCGACCGGTCAGCCGGACGAACTCCTCAGGGTGGTCGCCCAGCTGGTAGGAGGACAGGTACAGCCGCACGGCTCAGGCCCTCCGGCCCCAGGTGCGGACAACAGCCACGGCCGTGGCCGACCACCGGCCGGCCGGCGCCGCCGGTCGAACCCCGAGCATCGCTCAGCGCAGGCCGAGCGGGCGCTCGAGCGCCTGCTCGATCAGATCGGTGATCAGGGTGGTGTAGTCGATGCCGGTGGCCGCCCACAGCGCGGGGAACATCGAGATATGAGTGAAGCCGGGCATCGTGTTGATCTCGTTGACCAGCACCCGCCGGTCGGCGGTCAGGAACAGGTCGACCCGCGCCAGGCCCTCGGCGTCCATCGCCTCGAAGGTGCGGGCGGCGACGTCGGCGGCGCGGCGGCGCAACTCGTCGTCCATCTCGGTGGGCACCTTGAGCACGGCGTCGTCGTCGGAGACGTACTTGGCCTCGAAGTCGTAGAAGGTGTCGGGGTCGCGCAGCACGATCTCGCCGGGCAGCGACACCCGTGGGGCGCCGCCGCGTCCGCCGAGCACCGCGAACTCGACCTCACGGGCACCCAGCACGCCCTCCTCGACCACCAGCTTCGGGTCGAACGTGTGCGCCAGCGCGACGGCGTCGTCGAGGTCGTCGAGGCTGTCGATCCGGGTGATCCCGACGCTGGAGCCGCCCCGGGCAGGCTTGACGAACAGCGGCAGCCCGAGCGTCACGATCCGCGCCAGGGACGCCTCGCGCTCCTGTTCCCACTGCCGGGCGGTGATCGTCGCGAACCGGCAGCCGGGCAGGCCGGCCGAGCTCAGCGTCCGCTTCATCAGGTCCTTGTCCATGCCGTTCGCGCTGGCCGCCACGCCCGAGCCGACGTAGCGGATGCCGAGCATCTCGAACATGCCCTGAATGGTGCCGTCCTCGCCGAACGGCCCGTGCAGCAGCGTGAACGCCACGTCGAAGTCGCGGACGTCGACCAGCCGGTCCCCCTCGAGGCTGGCGATGCGGCCACCGCCGTCGGTGCCGGGCAGCAGCACCGCGGTGCTGCGGGACTCGCCCAGCCGGGGCAGCGTCTCGCCCTGCTTGCGCAGCGCACGGACCTCGTCGGCGTCGATCTGCACCCAGCGGCCCGACGGGGTGATGCCGATGCCGACCACCTCGAAACGGTCGGCATCGATGGCCCGCCCGACGCCGCCCGCGGTGAGGCAGGAGACGTCATGCTCTGGGCTGGTGCCACCGAAGACGATGCCCACCCGGGTGCGCTGCGGCATTGCTTCCTCCTGATTCGGCGGTGCAAGCCACCCTAGTGGGAGACGTTG
This sequence comes from Micropruina sonneratiae, assembly GCF_025972045.1. GTDB lineage: Bacteria > Actinomycetota > Actinomycetes > Propionibacteriales > Propionibacteriaceae > Micropruina > Micropruina sonneratiae. The sequence goes on from NZ_JAPDHX010000002.1 coordinate 553,846, forward strand.
GTCCACGAGGCTCAACGTCGGGCCCCGGCGCACGGGTTCCCGCCGTTGCGGCGGTCCCGCCGCCCGCGCTCAGACTGCCTCGCCCGCCCAGTCGCGCGGGATGCGCCTGCCGGCGCGCAGGTCGTAGCGCTCGGTGGGCGGGGTCTCGCCGCGCAGGTCGCCGACGAGGGCCGTGATGGCGTCCATGATCCGCAGGCTGCCCTCGGCGGCGGCGGTGGGCGACTCGCTGGCCTCACGCAGGTCGTCGAGCTCGACGGGGTCGCCGACCAGCACCTGCATCGTGGCGCGCGGGAACAACTTCGGCAGCCGTACCCGCCGCCCCGGCATCACCTGCTGCGCGCCCCACTGCCCGATCGGGATCACCGGGACGCCGGTCCGCAGCGCCAGCCGGGCGGCTCCGGGGCGTCCGGTCATCGGCCAGCCGTCGGGATCACCGGTGATCGTCCCCTCCGGGTAGATCACCACGCACTCGCCGCGTTCCAGGGCGGACGCCGCGGCGTCCAGTGACTCGCGAGCGCGGGTAGTGCGGCGCTCCACCGGGATCTGTCCCAGCTCGCGGGCCAGCGTCCCGAGGATCGGGATCTGCCACAGTTCGCTCTTGGTCAGCGTCCGCGGCCAGCGGCCGTGCCAGACCAGGAAATGCCCCAGCGCCACCGGGTCGAAGTTCGAGATGTGGTTGGCGACCACGATCACTCCGCCGGATCGCGGCACCTTGTCACCACCGCGCCAGTCCTGCCGGGTCACCCAGCGCAGCAACGGTCCGGCCACGCGGGCCAACCGGCGGAAGGCGGGCTCGACGGGGGCACGGTTCACCGTCGACAGCGACAGTGCGGCGCGGGACATCTGACTCCTCAGGGGGCGGGGTCGCCTCAGATTACTGGCCGCCCCCACAGCCCCACAGCGGCACGGCTCCGGCCGTGTCCAAACTGCAACAAACCCGGGCGTTGGGCCCGGAAAAGTTGAGGGTGACTAGGCGATCCGGCCCGTTTCAGCCTGCCGTGCGGGCGGGCTGGGTGCGCGGCAGCCAGGACTGCCGACGAGCCTCGAAGGCACTGATCTCGGCCTCGTGCTGCAGGGTCAGGCCGATGTCGTCCAGACCCTCCAGCAGCCGGTGCCGGGTGTAGTCGTCGATGTCGAAGGCGAAGACGTCCGAACCCGCCGTGATCGTCTTGTCGACGAGCGAGACGGTGAGCTCGGCACCCGGGACGGCCTCGGCGAAGGCCCACAGCAGCTCGACGACGTCCTGGTCGACGGTGGCGATCAGCAGGCCGGCCTTGCCGGAGTTCGAACGGAAGATGTCGCCGAAGCGCGAGCCGATGACGACCTTGAAGCCGTAGTTCTGCAGGGCCCAGACGGCGTGCTCGCGTGAGGAGCCGGTGCCGAAGTCGGGCCCGGCGACCAGCACCGAGCCGGCCGTGTACGCCTCGTTGTTGAGCACGAACTCGGGGTCGTTGCGCCACGCGGCGAACAGGCCGTCCTCGAAGCCGGTGCGGGTGACCCGCTTCAGGTAGACGGCCGGGATGATCTGGTCGGTGTCCACGTTGCTGCGCCGCAGCGGGACGGCCACCCCGGTGTGGGTGTCGAACTTGTCCATGTGCGCTGCTCCTCAGACGTTGACGGGGGCGGCCAGGTCGGCCGGCGACGACAGGGTGCCTCGGATGGCGGTCGCGGCGGCGACCGGCGGCGAGACGAGGTGGGTACGGCCGCCCTTGCCCTGGCGTCCCTCGAAATTGCGGTTCGAGGTGGACGCCGAACGCTCGCCGGGCGCGAGCTGGTCGGGGTTCATGCCCAGGCACATCGAGCAGCCGGCTTCGCGCCATTCGGCCCCGGCGTCCTTGAACACCTGGTCGAGGCCCTCCTCCATGGCCTGGATGCGCACTCGGGCCGAACCCGGCACCACCAGCATCCGGACGCCGTCGGCGACCCGCCGGCCCTTGATCACCGAGGCGGCCAGTCGCAGGTCCTCGATGCGGCCGTTGGTGCAGGACCCCAGGAAGACGGTGTCGACCCGGATGTCGCGCATGGGCGTCCCGGCCTCGAGCGCCATGTACTCCAGGGCGCGCTCGGCGGCGGCCTTCTCGACCGGGTCGGTGAACTGGCCCGGGGTGGGCACGACGCCGCCGAGCGGGACGCCCTGGCCCGGGTTGGTGCCCCAGGTGACGAACGGCGTCAGCTCGTCGGCGTTGAGGTCGACCTCGACGTCGAAGACCGCGTCGTCGTCGGTGTAGAGCGTGCGCCAGTACTCGACGGCGGCGTCCCAGTCGGCGCCCTCGGGGGCGTGCGGGCGGCCCTTCAGGTAGGCGAACGTGGTGTCGTCGGGTGCGACCATGCCCGCCTTGGCGCCCCACTCGATGGACATGTTGCAGATCGTCATACGACCTTCCATGCTCATCTCGCGCATCACGTTGCCGCGGTACTCGACCACGTAGCCCTGACCGCCGCCGGTGCCGACCTTCGCGATCAGCGCCAGGACGACGTCCTTCGGGGTGACGCCCTCGCCCAGGGTGCCGTTGATGTTGACCGCCATCCGCTTCGGACGGGGCTGCGGCAGGGTCTGGGTGGCCAGTACGTGTTCGACCTCGGAGGTGCCGATGCCGAACGCCAGCGCGCCGAACGCGCCGTGGGTGGCGGTGTGGCTGTCGCCGCAGACGACGGTCAGCCCCGGTTGGGTCAGGCCCAGCTGGGGGCCGATGATGTGCACGATGCCCTGGTCCTTGTCGCCCAGCGAATGCCGGCGGACGCCGAACTCGTCGGTGTTGCGGCGCAGGGTGTCGACCTGCAGCCGCGAGACCGGGTCGGCGATCGGGGCCAGAATGTTCAGCGTCGGGGTGTTGTGGTCCTCGGTGGCCATCGTCAGGTCGGTCCGGCGGACGCTGCGGCCGGCCATCCGGAGCCCGTCGAAGGCCTGCGGCGAGGTGACCTCGTGCACCAGGTGCAGGTCGATGTAGAGCAGGTCCGGCTCGCCCGGGGCGCTGTGGACGACGTGATCGTCCCATACCTTGTCGCTCAGGGTTCTGCCCATGACTGCCTCCTCCGGCTCTGTGGCGCCGTTGCACCGGCCTCTCGCCACAATACGCGTCCGGAAACTTGCATATCAGGATTCGAGACGGCAGTATCAGACTATGGACAACTCAAGTGGTGTCGGAGTGCTGGACAAGGCGGCCCTGGTGCTGACCGCTCTGGAGCAGGGTCCGACCACCCTGGCGGGCCTGGTCACGGCCACCGGTCTGGCCCGCCCCACCGCGCACCGTCTCGCCGTCGCTCTCGAACATCATCGTCTGGTCAGCCGCGACCTGCAAGGACGGTTCGTGCTGGGCCCCCGGCTCACCGAGTTGGCCTCGGCCGCCGGCGAGGACCGGTTGCTGGCCACCGCCGGCCCGGTGCTGGCCAGGCTGCGCGACATCACCGGCGAGTCGGCCCAGCTGTTCCGGCGGCAGGGCGACATGCGGGTCTGTGCCGCCGCGGCCGAACGACCCGCCGGGCTGCGCGACACCGTGCCGGTCGGCTCGCAGCTGACCATGTCGGCCGGCTCGGCGGCCCAGGTGCTGCTCGCCTGGGAGGACCCCGAACGCATCCAGCGCGGCCTGTTGTCGTCGTCGTTCTCCGCGGTGGCCCTGGCGACCGTGCGCCGCCGCGGCTGGGCCCAGTCCGTCGGTGAGCGCGAGAACGGCGTGGCCTCGGTGTCCGCGCCGGTGCGCTCCCCCTCGGGCAAGGTGATCGCCGCGGTGAGCGTGTCCGGCCCGATCGAGCGACTCTCCCGCCAGCCCGGACGCCTGCACGCCCCGGCTGTGATGGCCGCGGCCGAGCGGCTCAGCGAGGTGCTGCGCCGCAGCGGCGCCGAGGGCTGACGGGACTGCTACTGCTCCTGGGCAAGGCGCTCGAGCAGCGGACGGGTTCTCGCCGGCAGCAGTTCGGTCAGCGAGATCGCACTGTCGCTGCGCTGGACGCCGGGCACGTTGGTGATCCGGTTCGTCAGCCTGTACAGGTGCGCGGTGTCCCGCGCCACCACCCGCAGCAGTAGGTCCGCGTCCCCCGAGGTGGCGTGCACCTCGATCACCTCCGGGAGTTCGGCCAGCCCCGCCACCGCCTGCACCTGGCTGGACTGGCTGATCCGCAGCGACACGAAGGCGACCAGCGGGTACCCGAGCGCGGCGGGGTCGACTCGCTGCCCGAACCCGCGCAGCACGGAGGTCGCGAGCCGCTTGAGCCTGGCCTGCACCGTATTGCGGGCCACGCCCAGCCTCCGCGCCACTCCCAGCGTGGTGGCGTCCGGATCGTCGTCGAGGGCGAGCAGAATGCGGGCGTCGAGAGGGTCGATGGCCATGGCTCGCATTGTATTGGTCACGATGCTGTATGAATAACGATGATGCTGCGCAGATTGCTCAGCTAGTTCATTGCTTGTTGCGCAGCGTGTCACCCACCGGCGACCATCGAGGTCCACCGGAGCGACCACGAAGGAGCAGCCGATGACTCTCGCCCCGCCCCGCCCGGCCACCGAGGCCGGCGCCCTTCGGCACCGTCCGATCGAGGACGCCCTGGCCCTGCTGATCGGCACCTTCGTGGTGTCCCTCGGCATGCATCTGCTGCACGCGGCGCACGCCGTCACCGGCGGCACGGCCGGGCTCGCGCTGTTGCTGACCTATGCGACCGGTGCCCCCCTCGGCGTGCTGTACCTGGTGATCACGCTGCCGTTCCTGATCATCGCCTACCGGATGAAGGGCTGGCGGTTCACGGTGCGGACGCTGCTCGCCATCACCCTGGTCTCGGTGTTCACCAGCGTCCACCCGGTTCTGCTGGTGGACGGTCCGCTGACCGGCGGGTACGGGGTCCTGGCCGGCAACCTGCTGGCCGGCCTCGGCATGCTGGTGATCTTCCGGCACGGCGGCAGCCTGGGCGGCTTCAACACGATCGCCCTGATCGCGCAGGAGCGCCTCGGCGTGAAGGCTGGGTTGGTCCAGTCCGGGCTCGACTGCGTGGTCATCCTGGTCTCGTTGAGCGTGGTCCCGCCGCTGACCGTTGCGCTGTCGGCCGCGGGGGCGATGCTGCTCGGACTGGTGCTCGGGCTCAACCACCGGCCCGATCGCTACCTCGGGCGCTGAGCGGTACGCCGCCGTCCGACCCCCCGGGCCGCCACCCCCGAACCCGGACAGCGAAAGGCCCCCGCCGCGGCGGGGGCCTTCGGGCGTCCGGTGATCAGGCGGTCGCCTTGGTGGAGTAGATGTGCACCTTGGCGCCGATGGGGGTCTTCTTGAAGATCCACTGCGCGTCGGAGAGCTTGCGGATGTTCACGCAGCCGTGGCTGGACGAGGCGTAGCCGGAACTGTTGAAGCCCGGCGAATAGTGCACGTACATGTCCGGGTAGAACATCGTGCTGTACGGCATGGCGCCGCTGCCGTAGTTCTCCGAGTACGGGTTCACCTGCTTGTCGTAGACCTTCCAGGTGCCGTTCGCGGTCGGGAAGTTGCGCCAGATGTACGTCTTGGCGTGCTGCGCGTAGCCGCCGAGCCGCACCTTGAAGGTCTTGATGATCTCGCCGTTGCGCAGCCAGTACAGCTTGCGGTGCGCCTGGTCGACGCACAGCACGACGCCCTTGGTGAAACAGGTCTTGGGCAGCTCCTTCGAGACCGTCGGCGCCTTGGACGCCAGCGCCAGCCAGGTGGACTTGCCGGCGAAGCCGTCGGCGTCCAGACCGCGCGAACGCTGGTAGTTCAGCACCGCGTTGACCCCGGCGACGCTCAGGTAGCTGGACACCGACCACGGGTAGAAGCCGGCCTTCTTCAGCTCCTTCTGGAGCAGCGTCGTGCAGGCGCCGGACGAGCCGGGCCGCACGGTGGTCGACTTGCAGGACTTGAACTTCTTGCGCACCGAGTCGCTCAACAGCGTCCACGGGTTGGGCTCGGCGGTCTTGGTGGCGCTCGGCTGGGGCGTCGCCGAGGCGGTGCCGGTGGCCGAGCCCGTGGCGGTGGCGGACGCGGTGGCCGTGGCGACCGGGGCCGCGGTGGTGGGACTGTTCACCCCCGCGGCGGCCGGGGAGACGGCACAGCCGGCCGTCATGGCCAACAGGGCTGCTGCTACTCCACCCGCTGCGACCAGCTTGCGACGTCCCCGAACGGGGGCGGCATCAGCGGCGGAGGGGGTGGAAAGGGTGATGGTGGGGTTACGCACCGCGGTCCTTCCAGGTACTTGACGCCCTCATCGTAACTTCGCCGGGCCCGATTCCCCGAACCGGCGCTCAGGCGGCACTCGAGATTCCGCTGTGACTACGGCTGCGGCAGGTGACGGTACCGGTAGCGATGATGGTCGTGGTAGCCGAGTCGGCGGTAGAGCGCCACGGCCGCACTGTTGTGGGCGAACACCTGCAGGGCCGCCATCGTCGCCCCCTGCTCGGCGCCACGCAGGGCCAGGGCGGCGGTGATGAGCGTGCCGAGTCCGCGCCGGCGATGGGCCGGCAGCACCTCGATCGCGGTCAGCACCACGACGTCGCCGGCGACCGCGGCCCGGCCGATGCCGAGCAGCTCATCCCCGGCGCGCACGCTCAGGTAGGACGCCGGCGCCGCCTCGATCACCCGCCGGGCCGCCTCGGGCAGGGTGGCTCCGCGATGGTGGTAGAGGCCCAGCCAGTCCGCGCCGGGCGCCTGCGTCCAGGCGGGCACCACCGGGTCGGGCCAGACGGGCGGAGCCGATCGGGTGTCCCGCACCATGACCGCGGTCCAGGGCTCGGCCGCCCAGCCGCGCTCGTCGCACAGCTCGTGGACCCCGGCCGCGGCGTCCTGCTGGGGCCCGGTCGGCAGGCTCGAGGGCACCTGCAGCCGTGGCGCCAGGCCGCGGGCGACATACCAGCCCTGGACCGCGGTCAGTGCGTCGCCCAGCGGCAGTCCGGGGTCGCCGATCGGCAGCGCCGAGTTGGCCCGGCTGGTGAAGCCGCCCGCGGCGCGCAACTCCCACTCCCCCAGCCGGTCCTGCTCGAGGCCCGGCCAGGTGCGGGCGCACAGCCGCTGCAGGGTGGCGATGTCCATGACCCCTACGATGCCGCCCCCGGCCGTCGCGGGGCCGGCGTCCACGCTGGGTGCCGGCCTTTACCAGGACGCCGTGGTGATCCCGGGCAACTCACCGGCGTGCGCGAGCTCACGGAACCGGATCCTCGACACCCCGGCGACCCGCAGGAATCCCCGCGGCCGCCCGTCGACGGCGTCCCTGTTGCGCAGCCGGGTCGGCGAGGCGTCGCGGGGCAGCCCGGACAGGGCGCGCTGCGCCGCCATCCGCTCGTCGAGCGACTCGGCCGTCCGGGCCAACCGCTTCAGCTCCGCACGCCGCCGGGCGTAGCGCTGCACCACGGCGGCTCGCCGCCGCTGGGCGACGATCTTCGACGTCGTGGCCATCAGCGGGTCTCCTTGAACTCGACGTGCCGGCGCACGACCGGGTCGTAGCGCCGCAGCACCAGTCGCTCGAGGTCGTTGCGGCGGTTCTTGCGGGTGACGTAGGTGTATCCGGTGCCGGCGCTGGAGCGCAGCTTCACGATCGGGCGCAGGTCGCGGTTCCCCTTCGCCATTACAACCGCACCCCCTGCGCCAGCAGGTCGGCCACGACGGCCTCGATCCCGCGCCGGTCGACGACCTTGATGCCGCGCGCGCTGAGCCGCAGGCGCACGGTGCGCCCCAGGCTGGGCACCCAGTAGCCGCGGTTCTGCACGTTGACGTCGAAGCGCCGCCGCGTCCGGCGATGCGAATGGGGCACGTTGTTGCCGAAGCCGGGACGGGCCCCGGTCACCTGGCAGGTGCGAGCCATGTCGCTCCTCTCGTGAACTGTGTTGGTAGTGGTAATCATTTGCATCTAGGCTAGCGCGTCATGAGCAGACACACACACCCCGGCTACCGTCCGGTCGTCTTCCGGGACGCCTCGGCCGGGTTGATTTTCCTCACCCGCTCGACGGTGGCCACCGACCGCACCGTCGAGCACGCAGGCGGCACCTACCCCCTGGTCGACGTGGAGATCTCCAGCGCCAGCCACCCCTTCTGGACCGGGCGCAGCCGGGTCGTCGACACCGAGGGCCGGGTGCAGGCCTTCGAGCGCCGCTACGGCTCAAGCAGAGGTCGCCGATGAAGGTGCGCAACTCGCTGCGGGCGCTCAAGCGCCTGCCCGGCGCCCAGATCGTGCACCGCCGCGGCCGGGTGTTCGTGATCAACAAGCGCAACCCACGGATGAAGGCGAGGCAGGGATGAGCGCGAGCCTGCGGCCGGTGCCGGTCATCCTGGTGAGTGGAGTGGCCGAGCCCCCGATGGCGGCGACCGCGGTGGCGCTGCAGTGGGACCTGCCCACCGCCGTCGCGCTGCGGCACGAGATCGATCCCCACCGCGAGGTGCTGATCCGCACCGTCTCCGACGCCGACGGCCTGCTCGAACGGACCGAGATCGACGTGCAGCACGCCTGCGTCAGCTGCGCCATCCGCGAGGACGTCGTGCCCACCATGGAGCGGTTGGCGGCGTCCGGACGATGGGAGGCGGTGATCGCCCAGCTGCCGGTCACCGCCGACGCCACCCAGGTGTGCCGGGTGCTCGGCTACCAGCCGGCGGCCGGCCCGCATTTGCGGGTGGCGGCGACCGTTGTCGCACTCGAGGGTGCCACGGTGGCGGACGATCTGCTCGGTGACGACCTGCTCACCGAACGCGACCTTCCCGTCCGCGGCGACGACGCCCGCGGTGTCGGCGAGACGACCTCGGCGATGGTCGAGTACGCCGACGCGGTGGTCGCCTACGAGGCGGACGCCGCGGCGTCCGATCTGCTGCGGGCGCTGGCCAGGCCCGACGCGCGCCTGGTCGGCTCCGTGGCCGGTCTGGACGCCCACGAACTCGTCGCCGGCATCCATCGTCACGAGCACAGTGAGGACTGGGTGCAGGTCGTCCGGCGCGAGCCCCTGCCCGCGATGGACGGCAGCCGAGCCTGGGTGCTGGACTTCCGCTCCGACAGGCCCTTCCACCCCGTCCGGCTTCAGGAGCGGATCGAGTTGCTGGGCCGGGGCAGGCGCCGCTCGCGCGGGTGCTTCTGGCTGCCCAGCCGGCCCACTCAGGTGTGCCAGTGGGACGGGGCCGGCGGCATGGTCAGCATCGGCCGGACCGACCAGTGGGAGGCGGGCGAGCCGCTCACCCGGATCGTTGTGGTCGGGGTGGACGACGAGCGCGAGCGGGTCGCCCGGGCCTTCGAGTCGTGCCTGCTCACCGACGCCGAGCTCGCCGAGCGGGGACGGTACTGGGAGGTCGGCTCCGACGGTCTCGAGCCGTGGCTGGGACCCGTCGACGGCGCGCTGGCGGGGTGGTCGTGATGGCCGTCCCCAAGCGCCGGCAGTCGCGCAGCAACACCCGGCACCGGCGCTCGCAGTGGAGGGCCGCGCCGATCGACCTGGTTCCGATCCGTCTCGCGGGCATCGAGTACCGGGTGCCGCGCCGCCTCGTCAGGGCCTACCAGCGCGGGCTCATCGAGCCTGGCTGACGGCCGCCACGATTTCCCTGCCCGATCCCACACCACCCGACCTGCCCGGCTGATCCCGGACGGGTCGCACCGAAGGAGAGAACCTTGAACAACAGAGAACTCGTCGCCGCCGTCGCCACCCGGACGGGGCTCGGCCTCCACGCCGCTCAGGACGCGGTGAGTGCCGTCTTCGACCTCATCGCAGCCGAGGTGGCCGACGGCGAGCAGGTCACCCTGCCCGGTTTCGGCACCTTCACCGCCCGCGAACGGGCCGCCCGCACCGGCCGCAACCCCCGCACCGGCGAGCCGATCGAGATTCCCGCGGGCCGCTCCCCCGGCTTCAAGCCCTCGGCGGTCTTGCGCAAGCGGCTCTCCGACGCCGGCTGAAACCCCGCCCCCGGCGACGCCGGCTCCGGCTCGCACGGGTTGATCCACATCGGGCACCGACTACGGTGCCCGATGTGGATCGACTCCCCGAGGCGCGCTCCGCACTCGTCCGCACATGCGAAAACCCCCTCTGACGAGGGGGTTTTCCGTTTGCAGCCCCGACGGGATTCGAACCCGCGCTACCGCCTTGAGAGGGCAAGTGGGAGCATCCTGAGGGGGCAAAGAGAACGACCGCCGAGCCTTGATTGCCTTCGTTGGCTTGTCACGCTCAGCGGGCGAACTGACCCGCCTGTGTCTCGTCTGTGTCCCTGACGGGGTTGCGTGGGCGACCGGTGTCGTCGAGGAGCGCATCTGCGGTTCCTCGACTTCTAAGGATTTACTCAGGTTAAATTTCGCTCTGGCTGGACGGCCCAAAGGATGGTAAATTGCTCCGATGGCGGACCTGACGAGATATCTGTTGCGAACCCTGTGCGTGCTCGTAGCCACGGCCGGCGTGCTTTCGTTTACGAGCGGCTCCTTCGACGGCCTCGCACACTTATGACGGGATAGTCCCGACTAACACATACAATACGTACCCGACGTTCCACTTCTGCGAGAATGCGAGCGGGCCAACAGATCCGGTGGCAGTGGTGTGTCAGACCGATAGCTCCGGGTGGTACTGGTATGCGGATAGCGGGGACCCTGGCGAGTTGGAGGCGGATGACAAAGCATCGGCTCAAAGCGTCTTGTCGAGCCAATACAATCCTACAGATTTGACTGTCCACTACGATAGCACGCCAGTCTTTTCAGGTTCGGGGGAAACAGACTTGATCCTAGAGGAAGCCGAGTCGGCCAAGCCGCTCCCAAGCAGCGTGCTTGGGATTACGTGGTGTAACGACGCGGTCAACGGTGATCCTCAGTGGGACTGTGACCAGACTTACGTGCGCATAGCCAATCCCTACTACCGATCGTTCTCAGGTTCAGTGGCGTGCCACGAAATGGGCCACGCAGTTGGGTTGGTCCACGGCAATGACGCGTCTCCGGTGCTGGATCCTGGTGATGCGCGCTTAGGCTGCATGGTCAACGAGGACGAGTTTCCCGGCTCGTTGGGCGCGGCGAGCGCTCATTTGATAAATACTGTCTACTAGGAGTAGAAATGATGGAACGAAAGGCAACCGTCATGGCTCTCGTAGTTGTGGCGCTAGGGGTCTCAGGCTGTGGGTACAACGCGGGACCCACCGCTTCGTCCACGGGGGGTCGTCCCACGCAGACCGTTGCTGCGCCGGTGGTGCTTGGAGAAGGACGTGACCGCACAGGGAGTCGATCCGCTAGCGATTGGGCATCGAGTGCAGAGTTCGTCGTTGCTGTGACCGTGGTCAACGAGGTGCGGGGCAAGATTGCGAATGAGGATCTGGAACGCGAAGAGGGCATGATTTCACGAGAAGTCGTGCTTAGGGTTGATCGCTTGATATGGACCGCCGAAAGCGGCAAGGTTGAGGCCCCTCAAGAGATTCGGCAGCAAGCGGCAGGGTGGGTGTTCAACAATAACAATGGCACCGGTGAGCGCCCATTCGCCCTAACCAATGCATCCAGGCTTGAAGTTGGCCACAGCTACGTAACGGCCCTTGACTGGGTGGATGATCCGTGCTCTAAAGATGTGATGAAGGGGTCGTGGGTCGGTTTGGGTGCTTTTGGGACGATCCCATTTGATTCAGGGATTCTGGGACTCGGGGAGGTTGAGGGGCGCATTCAAGACCTTCGCGGGGTTCGAGTAGATATCCCAACCTTGAGGACGGATGTTGCGGGCAAGTCGGTCGAGGAGTTGGCTGCACAGCTCTCGACAGCGGAACGCAAGAAGATCGCACCACATCCGACGGAGTGTGAGCCTGAGGACTAGGTGGTTTGGAACTTTGACCTGGATACGTGCCGGGGGCACCAGCGAGGACCGGCCCGCAGCGAGCGTAGCGAGTGAGGACACGGACCGCAGCGAGCGCGGCGAAGCCGTGCCTTGAATGAGTAGAGCCAGATTCGGCAAAATGGCCATGGTTTGGCTTAGCGCCGGTTGGGGTGAAGGTCCTTGGCGCGGAACTTCAATGGCTTCGCGAGTTGCTGCGCCAGGTCGGCCGCTTCTGCCGCATAACCTACGAGCGGTATAATGAACACGACAGTGACAGTGTGGATTCGCCTCTCATCCGGGTATAGCGTCTGAGATGATTGAGCATAAATGCCTTCACATACCCTGCCCACCGCGAATACGGCATGGTTTAGGCTTGCCGATTCCTTGACGGCCTCAAGTTCGTCAGGCGTGACGCGGTCGTCGAGGCGCTTCTCCAAATCTTTGACATACGGGCTAAATATGAGAATCAGGCCGTATGCGCTTATATACATGCGGAAGTGATCGATATACCAAGTCTCTGCCGAGTGCCGAAAACGCTCGTCAATCCGATACCGACCATCTGTTGGGCGGCTGGGCAGATCGTAGGCAGGCACAAGTCCGTGCTTGGCTTCCCAATGGGCGATGAATGCATTGCGCCGTTCGATGTCAGATTCTGTGAGCTGATAGGACGTTGTTCTGTTCACGACGGCTTCTCCTTGGGGTTGGGCGCTTCGCGTCAGAGTTCGCGTGGCAGGCAGCATAGTCTCTTCGAGATTCACCAAGCTTGGGCGAACCAATCTCGCACTCCATTGATCTGACTGATACCGGCGGTATCACTTCTGCCAGCGTGAATCAGTTGTTCTGCCACCACTGCCGGTGGGAGTGAGGCGTGATCCTCCGAGCTGAGGCCGAGGAACAGGTCTGCCTCGTTGACCAGGAAGAAACCGAACTGGGAGCTTAGCCCGATGATGCGCCTCTCCAGCGTCAGCGTCGGGTGCGCCTCCAGGTCGTCGCACAGTTGCAGGTATGAGTAGTCCTCGACGTCTTGCGTAGTGGCCATGAGGCGGATTCGGCCGGCCGGCGCCTCGTCAATCCCAGCTACCACCCGCGCCAGGGGTGCGCGGAGCGCGGCCGCGAGGAGTCGAGCGTTGGGCGCGAGCGCGTCGATTGTTAGGTGACCCGTCGCGGCGGCCGCCGAGACAGCGGTGAACAGCGAAGTTGCCACCGGCGGCTCAGTGACGTAGACCCCGCTGCCGTGGCGTGCGTAGACCAGGCCTTGTTCGCGAAGCTGGGTGATCGCTTGATACGCCGTCATCTTGGCAACTTGGTAGCTGGCGGCGAGCTCGTTCTGCGACGGCAGCTTGTCGCCGGGCTTGTACTCCCCCGCCGCGATGCGTGCGCGCAAGTCGTCGGCCACCCGATCAGCGAGGCGACCGGTTGATGTGTGATCGCCCTGAGCCATGTCAGAGAGTCTAGAAGTGCAGTTCGTCCTCAGCGACACACATCTAAGCACTCTTGACACTGTTTAGATCAGTGGTGCATAGTGTTTGGAACAGTGATGGTCACTGCTTAGAACACTAGGAGGATGCGATGGGCGTCAGAGGACCGTTCGGTGTGAACTTCGATGAGGCGTTTCCGCACGGCGTGGGAATCGTCGGTGCGGTGAGCGCGCAAAGAGACTTCGACAAGTCCAGCGGGGACAACTCGGTGCAGCAACTCGACGCCGCAACCGGCAAGCGCATCTGGGTCGTCGATGTCATGGACTTCGACCCGGAGGCCCGCGAACGCACGTTCAAGGTCAAGATCATCGCTGACGTACAGCCGGTGCCGCCCGCCGAGGTTGCCGGCTTGCCGGTCCGTCCCGTTCGGCTTGAAGGACTCTCGGTGACCCCTTACCTCAAGGAAGGCATGGGGCGACCCCGGATCGCGTACTCCCTGCGGGCGACCGGCTTGGCCGAGGTTCGCCGTGGCGACAACAAGGCGGCGTGAGGTGAGCATCGTCCGTGCGATTCGTCGCGAGCTGGCGTGGTGGCTGGGCGGTTTCGCTCGGCTGCTGCGCCGGCACCCGGCTGGGTTGCTGGGGTTCGTGGGCGTTGCCCTGCTGTACCGGGCGCTGGGTGTCGACATGGCACCTGTTTGGGGTGCCCTCGCGGTTTTGCTCGGGCTGGCCTTCTGGTGCCGCGTGTCGCCGGCCTCGTTCCGGCGGCTAATCGGTGAGCCGATGCGTCGGCGCCGGGTGGTTCGGCGGGTTCGACAGCAGTGGCCGTCGCTGATGGACTCCTGCGGCCTCGTTGTGACCGACCGCGTGACCGGTTCATCGCGTCGGACGTTTCCCGCCTTGGGCCGGCCCCGTTGGGATCGGCATGGGGACCTGACCGCTTTGGTGGGTTTGGTGAATGGCCAGACTGTCGCAGATTTCGAGGCGGTTGCTGATCGGCTCCGCACGGCAGTCGATGCTCGGGGGTTGCGCGTGGTTCCGAACGAACGCCGGACGGGTTGCCGCCTGGTTTGGTCGTTCACAGACTCGTTGGCCGGCCTGGTCGATTTCGTCGGCCCGAACCCGATCGCGGCTGGATGCTCGATCGATTCGGTTCTGATCGGGCGCGCCGAGTCGGGCGATCCGTTCCTGCTCGATCTGCGGGTGTCGACACTGACCGTCGGCGTGGCCGGTGCGGGCAAGGCGTCAGTGATGTGGAACGTGATCCTTGGTCAGGCACCGAACATTCGCTCGGGTCTGGTCGAGTATCACGGCGCGGACTTGAAGGGGTCAATGGAGCTGACCATGGGGGCAGCGCTGTTCACCCGCTTGGCTCGAACGTCAGCTGAGGCGGCCGTCATGCTCGAAGAGACCGCCGCCGCCTGTGATGCTCGCGCGGCTCGCCTGGCTGGAGTGACCAGACTGCATCAGCCGACGCGGACCGACCCGATGGTGATCGTCTTGATTGACGAGCTTGCCGTTCTGGTCGCCTATGAGACCGACCGAGAGCTGTTGAAGCGGGTCGATGCCGCGCTGCGGCGCATTCTCGCGGTAGGCCGAGCGGTCGGCTACTACGTGTTCGCGTTCGTGCAAGACCCGCGCAAAGAGACCATCGGCATGCGGCACATGTTCCCGCAGAAGGTATCGCTGCGCCTGGACGAGGCTGCCGAGGTTGACATGGTTCTTGGTGAGGGAGCCCGCCGGCGGGGTGCCGAAGCGCATCACATCAGCCGCTCGACACCTGGCGTGGGTTTCGCAGTGAATGAGACCGGAGAAGTCGAGCGGTTCCGAGCCGCATACGTCACCGATGCCCTGATCCGGCTGATCGCCTCCACCCACCCCGCACCACGCCAGGTGCCCATCGTGGTGCCCGAGCCGCCAGAGAAGCCGCAGCGCGCCAGCCGCAGCCGTTCGCGCGGGCAGGAGGACGCAGCATGAGCAACGTCAAAGCTGATCGGCTGCTGCAATTCCTGCGCATGGAGTACCGGGCCATCGTCGTCCAGGAGGTCGACGTGAACTGGCGCTGCCCCTCCTGGACCGCCCAGACAGCGTGCTCCGAAGGAGTCGAACCGACGCCGGCCCTGTGCGCTGCCTGCCCCGTGAAGGCCGAATGCCTCGTCACCGCATTGGTGGTGGACGACCCCGCACCGATCCGCGGAGGCCTGACCCGCGAAGACCGCACCGCCGCATTCCTGGCAATCGAGCAAGACGCCTTCCACCTGGACGACTGGCTGCGGGAGCGTGCCCAAGAACTCCGCATGGTGTCGTGATGCTCGCCACCGTGGGACAGATCACCGCCGGCATGGCCCGCGAATTGGCCGAGGCCGAAGGCGTATGCGCCCGACCGCTGCTGCGCCGCGTGACCGACCGTGAAACCGGCGCGGTGTCGCGGGTGGCGTTGGCGTGCGGGTCGACCCGTGAGGCAGTATGCCCGGCCTGCGCTGGCAAGGCTCGACGGCTCAGGATGCAGCAATGCACCGAGGGCTGGCATCGCACCGACGAACCAGAGGCTGATACCGGCGGTATCACCGACAACGCCGCACCGGGTGATACCGGCAGTATCAGCGACAACACCGACCCTGATACTGGCGGTATCACTCCCGGCAGACGTGTCCGGTCGACCAAGCGCCGCCAAGACGTGCCTGATCTTCCGCACGTGCCAATGAGTGACCGCACGGTCGGGGTGGTGTTCAGCGGCCGGGACGGCAAGGAGCACCGCCCGTCGATGTTCATCACGCTCACGTTGCCGTCGTACGGCGCGATTCACGACGGGGCACCAGTCACGCCGGCCACCTACGACTATCGGCGGACGGCGTTGGACGCGATGCTGTTCCCGCGACTGCTCGATCAGTTCTGGAAGACACTGCGCCGAACGGCGGGTTTCAACCTGCAGTACTTCTCGGCCATCGAACCGCAGCGCCGGCTAGCTCCGCATCTGCATGCCGCGATCCGGGGTGTCATTCCACGCAAGGTGCTGCGCCAGGTAGTCACCGCCACGTATCTGCAAGTCTGGTGGCCCGCGTTCGATCACGCCATCTACGTTGACGAGCTGCCCCGCTGGACAGGCACCGACTACGCCGACCCTCGCACCGGTGAGCTGCTGCCCACCTGGGAGGAATCCCTCGACGCCATCGACATCGATCCCGACGCGGCGCCGGCGCACGTGATGAGATTCGGCAGCCAGCTCGACGCTCAAGGGATCGTGCGCGGCCAGCCCGACGCCGACCGCGCCATTCGCTATTTGACGAAGTACCTCACCAAGGACGTGGTCGGCACCAACGACGACGACCAAGAAGCGCGCCGCCGCGCACACATCGACCGGCTGCATCTCGAGCTCCGCTACCTGCCCTGCTCCGAACGCTGCGCGAACTGGCTGCGCTACGGCATCCAACCCAAGCACGCCGGTCCCCACCTGGCGCCGGGCTTCTGTAACGGCAAAGCGCATCGGCGCGAGCACCTGGGGCTTGGTGGCCGGCGCGTGTTGGTGTCGCGCAAATGGTCGTCCAAGACACTCGCCAGGCACCGGGCAGACCGCGCCGAAGTCGTACGCGAAGCACTGGAATCGGCCGGCTTGGTCGCCCCCGACGTGGAACGGCTCTCGGCCAGCGTTACCACCACCGATGGGCGTGCCCGGTTCGTGTGGGAACAGATCGAAGGCGACCACACCACCTACGCCGAGGTAGTCATGCTGGCGGTCGCAGAACGGCGACGCTGGCGAACCGAATACGAAGCAGCCCGTGAAGTTCAGCAAGGCCGTTCAGCAATGCCGCCGTGACCGCAGACCGCTTCGACCTCCCCGATGACTGCCCACCGTGGGTCAGGGCTGACCGGTCAAGGGAGAGCGAAGCGAATCACGCAGTGACACGAAGTGCCCTTGACGGGGCAGACATGACCCACCAATTCCTTCCCAACGTCGGGGAGGGCGAAGCACCTACGTTCCCAGACCCCAGGGGGTGGATATCCGTGGCTGAGAAGCTGTTGACGATGGCCGATGTGGCTGAGTTGTTGTCGGTGCCGATTGGCACGTTGTATTCGTGGCGGCACCGTAACGAGGGTCCGCGCGCTTACAAGATGGGGCGGCACGTCAGGTATAGCCGGGCTTCGGTTGAGTCGTGGTTGAAGGGGTGCCTCGAGGAGGCAGATCATGGCCTCGATTGAGCGGCGCGAGCTTCAACGAACAGATCGGTCGGGCCGGGTTCGCGCTGTTGTCCGGTACAAGCTTCGTTATCGGGACGCGTCCGCTCGGGAGCACTCCGAGACCTTCGCTCGGCTGAGTGACGCGGAGCGGCGCAAGGCAGAGATTGAGGTCGCCCTCGGCGCCGGCACCTGGCACGACCCTCGCCGCGGAGACGTTCGTTTGAAGGACTGGGCGAAGGAGTGGCTGCCGACTCGTCACGATCTGCGGCCCACCACTCATGCCCGCTTGGTGACGACGATGGAACGCCAGGTGCTCCCTCGCTTTGGCGATGTGCCGCTGATCAAGATCACGAACGGCGCGGTGCGGGCATGGGTGGCTGATCTGTTGGCCGAGGAACTGTCGCCGGCGACTGTGCGTAAGGCTGTGTTCGCCTTGCGGCGGTGCCTGGATGCTGCCGTTGAGGACCGTCGCATATCGGCCAACCCTGCTCAGAAGGTATCGCTTCCGTCTGAGAAGGCGAAGCGGCCTCGATACCTAACCAGGGACGAGGTGGAGCGCCTCGTTGATGAAATCCCTGATCGGTACCGCGCGCTCGTGCTGGTGGGAGCCTTCGCCGGCCTGCGGTGGGGTGAAGCGATTGGGCTGACCCGCGAGAACGTCGACCCGCTGCGATCACGGATCACGGTGATGTCGACGGCCATTGAGGTCGGCGGGAAGGTGCAGCTCGGCCAAGAGCCCAAGACCGCTAGGTCGCGTCGCACGGTGCCGGTTGCGCGCTCGATCATGTGTCGAATCGCGAACCACCTCGATCAGTATGTTGAGCCGTCGCCGGATGCTCTCGTGTTCACGACGACCACGGGCGGGCCTCTGTATAGGGGCACCTTCGGTCGTCAGACTTGGAGGCGAGCGGTCGCCGCGGCGGGTCTGGACGGCTTCACCTTTCACGGCTTGCGGCACAGCTTCGTGTCGATCTTGGTCGCCGCCGGCTGCAACGTGCGCGAGGTCTCGGAGTGGGCGGGCCACAACAGCGTTGCCTTCACACTCACCCGCTACGGCGGTCTGTATCCCGACGGCTCAGACGCCGCCGTCGACCGCCTCGACGCGCTACTCGGCTGAGCGTTCGTGTCCCGTACGTGTCCCGAGGGCTTGAGGTTGGAACATGCGAAGCGGCTCCCGCCGGGTGTTATACCCAGTGGAAGCCGCTTTCGTGCCTTGCAGCCCCGACGGGATTCGAACCCGCGCTACCGCCTTGAGAGGGCGGCGTGCTAGGCCGCTACACAACGGGGCCCTAGCGATCGCCTCGCGGCGACGAACAAGAAGATTACCAAAGCCAGCGCAGCTGCGGCGAATCCTCTGCGCTGGGGTACTAGGACTCGAACCTAGACTGACGGAACCAGAATCCGGCGGGCTGCCAATTACCCCATACCCCATCGCCGGCCCCTGCGGACCAGCCGAGGGACAACGTTACCGAATCGGCCGGGCGCCCTCCAAATCGGCGGACGCTTTCCGGCAGCACCGCGCCGGGGAACGCAGGCCGGCACGCCCAGGGCAGGCCTGCGATGACGCAATCCATCAGCCACCTGCGCGCACGCCGGGATCTCGACTCCGCCGATGTCGAGATCGGTGCCCGCTGGAGGGTTGGGCGTCCGATTTCGGGTTGTAACCCTGCATCGGCGTCGGTTCGTCGCCAGCGGACGCCGATGTCGAGATCGGCCACCCGCCGGGGTCGACACGCGATCCCCCGGGTGGCGTGCGGGACGTGAGGAGTCAGGACCGGACGACCGGGTCCCAGGGGTCGACGCCCTCCGGTTTGCGGGTGCCCGGCGTGGTCGTGGCGAGGCCGAGCCGGCGTCCGAGCAGCACGGCCACCACCGCGAACAGGCCGAACCCGGCCACGTCCCAGGCGAAGTCGCCCCAGCCGATCACCTGCGTCGCCTTGACCTCGGCGATGGTCGATTTCAGGCCGGCGTAGGTGAACGCCAGGACGTTGTTGATCGCGTGCGCGCCGATCGCCGCCTCGAGCCCGCCGGTCTTCACCACCAGCACGCCGACCAGGACGCCGAAGCAGAACCTGTCGAGGAACAGAGGCAGATTCTGGGTTCCGTGGAACAGGGCGAACAGGGCGGCCGAGCACACCACCCCGAACCAGGGGCTGCGCGGCGCCAACGTGTGGAAGGCCTGCAGCAGGTAGCCGCGGAAGAAGAACTCCTCAGCGGCCGCCTGCAACGGCGAGGTCAGCACGATGACCACCAGGAACACCCAGAACCCGGGCTGCGGCTGCAGCGTCCCGAAGGGCTGGCCCAGGTTCTGCACCAGCAACACCACGTTGAACAGCACCAGGGCCAATCCCAGCGACAGCAGCAGGTAGCGCCAGCGGAACCAGGGCCGCACCGACGCCAGCCACTTCGGGTGCCGGCGATGCACGAACAGCACCATCGCCAGCGAGATCGGAATCAGCATCGCCAGCGCGAGGTGACCCGACAGCATGCCCCACGGATGCTCGTAGGCGTTCAGCGCCTTCGACCAGGCGCTGAAGTCGACGCCCGGCCGCAGCAGCACCCAGCCGAGCCAGGACAGCCCGACACCGACCAACGGGGTCAACACGAAGAACAGCAGCAGGCCCGACAGGATGCCGACGGCGGAACGCAGCTTGGGCCGGTCCTCGGCGCCGAGCAGGATCTCGTCATAGCGGACGCCGGTCGGCGTCGGCACCGTGGCGATCGAGTCGACCCACGACGTGCGCCGCGCGGGCGGTGGCGCCACCTCAGTCCTCCGCCACGACCGGGTTGGTCAGCGTGCCGATGCCCTCGATCGTCACCGACACCGAGTCGCCCGGCAGCATCGGACCGACACCTTCCGGCGTCCCGGTCAGGATGACGTCGCCGGGCAGCAGCGTGGTGAAGCTGGTCACGAACTCGATCAGCCGCGGAATGCCGTAGACCATCAGCGAGGTGGTGGACGACTGGCGCGGCTCGCCGTTGAGCGTGGTCGAGATCTCCAGGTCGGCCACCTCGTCCAGGCCCAGGTTGGTGACGATCCACGGGCCGAGCGGACAGAACGAGTCGTAGCCCTTGGCGCGGCTCCACTGCTTGTCCTTCGCCTGCAGGTCGCGGCAGGTGACGTCGTTGGCGATCGTGTAGCCGAAGATCACGTCGGCGGCCCGCTCGGCGGGCACCCGGCGGCAGATCCGGCCGATGACGATGGCCAGTTCGCCCTCGAAGTGCAGGTTCTCGGTCTCGGGTGGGTACAGGATCGGCTCACCCGGCCCGATCACCGAGGTGTTGGGCTTGAGGAAGGTGAGCGGTTCGGTCGGCACCGTGGAGTTGAACTCGGCGGCGTGCGCGGCGTAGTTCTTGCCGATCGCCACCACCTTGCTGCGCGGGATGACCGGGCTGACCAGCCGGACGTCGTCCAGCGCGACGCGTTCGCCGGTGTAGTTCACCGCGCCCGCCAGCGGGTCGCCGGAGATCGCGGCGATCGAATCGGGGTGACCGCCGGCGTCCTGTTCGAGTTCGACGATGCCGTACCGGGGGTCGCCGTCGTCGGCGACGTAACGGGCGATGCGCATGACCGCAGCCTAACCGGCCCCGACGGCTGCGCCGGTCAGGCCCGGATTGCCATACTCGCGCCATGAGCAGCTATGACGTGGTCGACCTGATCCGCGCCAAACGGGACGGACGTCGGCTCGGCCCCGACGAGATCGACTGGCTGATCGCCGCCTACACCGCGGGCGAGGTGGCAGAGGAGCAGATGGCCGCGATGGCGATGGCGATCGTCTTCCGTGGCCTGGACGCCGCCGAACTCACCCGCTGGACGGAGGCGATGATCGACACCGGTGAGCGGATGTCGTTCGCCGGGCTGAACCGTCCGGTCGTCGACAAGCACTCCACCGGTGGGGTCGGCGACATGATCACCCTGCCGCTGGCCCCGATCGTCGCCGCATGCGGGGCCGCGGTCCCCCAGCTGTCCGGCCGTGGCCTGGGGCACACCGGCGGCACCCTGGACAAGCTGGAGGCGATTCCCGGCTGGAGCCCCGACGTCGAGCCCGGCGACCTGATCCGGTTGCTGGACGAGGTGGGCGCCGTCATCTGCGCACCCGGCCCCGGACTCGCGCCCGCCGACCGCAAGCTGTACGCGCTGCGCGACGTGACGGGCACAGTGGAGTCGATTCCACTGATCGCATCGTCGATCATGAGCAAGAAGATCGCCGAGGGCACCCCTGCGTTGGTGCTCGACGTGAAGACCGGCTCGGGCGCGTTCATGCGACAGCGCGAGCAGGCCGTCGAACTGGCCCGCACCATGGTCGGGCTGGGCCGGCGCTCCGGGGTCGCGACCGTGGCCCTGGTCACCAGCATGGCGATGCCGCTGGGCCGGGCCGCCGGCAACGCCGTCGAGGTCGCCCAGGCCGTCGAGGTGCTGAACGGGCGCGGGCCGTCCGACGTGGTCGAACTCACCCTGGCGCTGGCGCGGGAGATGCTCACCCTGGCCGGACTGGACGCCGATCCGGCCGAGGCCCTCGCCTCGGGCCGGGCGCTGCAGACGTGGCGGGCGATGATCCGCGGTCAGGGCGGCGACCCGGACGCCGCTCTGCCCCGCGCCCGCCACCAGCGGGTGATCGAGGCACCCCGGGACGGCTTCCTGACCCGCCTGGACGCCCTGGCAGTCGGCGTCGCGGCCTGGCGGCTGGGCGCCGGCCGGGCCCGTAAGGAGGACCCGGTGCAGGCCGCGGCCGGAGTGCTGTGGCACGCCGGGGTGGGAGAGCGGGTGCGGGCCGGGCAGCCGCTGTTCACCCTGCTCACCGATACCCCGGAGCGGTTCGACCGGGCCGCCCAGGCGCTCGAGGGTGGCTGGTCGGTGGGCGACGAGCCGGGCGAGCCGCAGCCGCTCCTGCTGGAGCGAATCGCCGGGTGACCCGATCGGGTGGTCAGCGGATCTTCCGGCACTCGACCCCGACCCGCACATCGCGCCGGGACAGGATCCGCCGGCGCGTCGGCCGGTCGGCACCCGGCGCGGCATGCGTCCGGGTGCCGGCGACTGCGCCGACGGTGCTGGTGCTGATGCTGGTGATGGTCATGTCTCCTCCTGGTTTCCAGGCTCTCTCTGAACCTGGAACCACTGTCCGAGGACGCCGTAAACGGGCCATAAACGACCTCGCGCGAAGCAGCCGAGGCATCGCCGCCCGTCCGTCCGCAGGGGCTCCGGAAGCAGGAAATTCACACCAGCCTAGAGGGTGCAGGAACGGGTCCCGGGGCGGACACGCTCGAAATAGTCACATCTACCAATACCTGACAGAGTGGCCGCGGGCAGCCTTCCCCCCGGCCTCGGTGCCCGACCCCACTGAGATCACTTTCGAGTTCTGTGAAAGGCCTGACACACCATGCTGAAGCTGACCGGTTCGCGTTCGTCGTCCACCCGCAAGATCACCTTCGCCCTGCCCGCCGACCACCCGGCCGGCAAGGTGTCCGTGGTGGGCAACTTCAACGACTGGACGCCGGGCACCGTGCCGCTGAAGAAGCGCTCCAACGGCACCATGAGTGCCACCGTCACCCTGCCGTCCGACTACATCGTCGCCTTCCGCTACCTCGGAGAGAACGGCCAGTGGTTCGACGATCGGGACGCCGACTTCGTGGACGCCGGCGCGAGCGTCATCCTGGCCCGGGCCTCCTGAGTCGTCCCCGAGAACCGTCCCCGCACCGCCGGCACCGGGACGCCGGTACGGCTCCGCCGGAGCGTCCCACCGACAACGGGGACAGTTCCGGCGATCCCGGCGATCCCGGCGGCGCGCTGGACGCGCGGGGTGCTGACCGAGGGCTGATCAGGCGATGACCTGCGTGCCCGGGACCGGTTCATGGGTGCACACTGGCGGTCGTGACATCGCAGGGCTCCACCGACCAGGGCTCGTCGCGCCGGCAGCCGCAGGCTGCGCGTCCGTCTCGTCGAGGCCGTGCCCCCCGACGCTGGACCGTCAAGCGCTGGGACGACGCCGCCGCCTGGCCGCTGGCCGTCGCAGCGGTGGCCTTCCTGGTCGCGTACTCGTGGGAGATCCTGGCCACCGACCTGTCACCCCGGCTGCGCCTGCTGCTGCAGGTGGTCGACTACGTCACCTGGGCGGTGTTCGCCGTCGACTACCTGGTGCGGGTGCTCCTGGCGAAGCGACGCGGCGAGTACTTCGTCCGGCACATCTTCGATCTGCTGATCGTGGTGCTGCCGCTGCTGCAACCGTTGCGGCTGCTGCGGCTGTTCGTGCTGCTGCGGTTCATCGAACGCCGGGCGGCCAGCTCACTGCAGGGCCGGGTCGCCTCCTACGTGGGGGTGTCCACGGTGCTGCTGCTCTACACCGGGGGGTTGGCCGAGTTTGCAGCAGAGCGCGATGTCGCGGGCGCCAACATCACCGACTTCGGCACGGCGTTGTGGTGGGCGCTGACCACCATCACCACGGTTGGTTACGGCGACCACTACCCGGTCTCGTTCGAGGGACGGCTGGTGGCGGCGGTGCTGATGATCGCCGGCGTGGCATTGATCGGCGTGGTCACGGCCACGGTCGCCGCCTGGCTGGTGCAGCGCGTATCGAGGCCCGGCCGGGCCGAGGACGAGGGCGAGACCTCGATCGCCGAACTGCGCGCCCAGGTGGCGGAGCTGACCGAAGCCGTCCGGCAGCTCAACGGCCCGCCACAGGGCACGGCACCGGGCCGGGACCCGCACGGGACGGCTCCATCGGCTGCCGGTTGACCACCAACCGGGCCGCGCGTGCCCGGTGCACCCGCAGGGCGCGCGGCTGATCGAACGCAGCCGGCTCGGCGTGGTCGATCTGACAGCCTCCCGTCGGGCGGCGACCTCAGCGATCCTGGCCGAGGCGACGGCGGTCGAACCAGTTGGCACCCCGGGCCCGGAACGTGCCCAGGCCGATCGAGCCGCGGGCGACGATCAGCGGATTGCCCCAGGACGCCTGATCGGGAACCTTGGAGACCACCGTGCCGAGGGTTTTGCTCAGCCGGTCACACTGCACTGCCCAGCCTTCGGGGACGATGACCAGCACCGTGGCGGCGCCGGGCAGCACCTCCAGGTCGATCACCTCGCTCGCGGCGACGGCCTGCAGACAGTCCAGCCGGACGGTGTCGGCCAGCGCCTGCACCCGCAGGAAAGGCGGCACCCGCCACGGGCCCGTCCGCTTGGCGCCGGTGAACCCGGCGTTCAGCACCAGCGGGTCGTTGGGCGAGAAGCCCGGCGGGGCGGACGACGGGGCGGCCGGCACCGCCGTCGGCGACAGCCCCGGGTAGGCCTCCACCTGCTGCAACAGCACCCGTTGCTCGGGCGCGGGCGGGCGCAGGTCCGCGAGCACCTGCTCCAGCTCGCCGTAGGTCCGGGCGGCCTGGGCGCCGGCGATGCGCTCGAAAAGCTCCTGCTCGGTGAGCTTGCCCTCGGCGGCGGCCCGGCGCAGTTCGACGATCGCGGCGTCCCGCTGGGCGTGGCCGACCCGCAGGTGAGCATGGGAGTCGGTCATGCGCCGATCTTAGATCGTCGGGGTCCCGCCTCCGGTTGGCGCCGCCTGACAACCCCCACCCCGCTGCCGCCCCACCCGGGCACGGCGCCCCCAGGGCTTGGACGCCGAGCCCTCAGTGGGCGGCGCTGCCGGCCGGCTGCCGGCCGGCGTCCAGGTAGTCCACCTCGAGCAGTTCGGCCGAGTCGTCGGCCGCCGAATCCCGCAGGAACCGGTTGATGCCCCAGCGGTAGGCGTCCACCAGGGCCTCCCAGCTGGCCTCGATGACGTTGGTGCCCACCCCCACCGTGGTCCACGTGCGGCGGCCGTCGGTGGTGTCGATCAGCACCCGCACGATGGCGTCCGTGCCGTGACCCTGGTCGAGGATGCGCACCCGGTAGTCGGTCAGCTCGTAGTCGTCGGCCACCGGATAGGCCTGCTTCAAGGCGGTGCGCAGGGCCAGGTCGAGGGCGTTGACGGGCCCGTGCCCGTCTGCCACGAAGGCGAGCGGCGTCCCGTCCACCCGCAGCTTGACCGTCGCCTCGGAGTCCCCGTCGGACTTCACCTCGTGTCCGGTCAGCACCCGCCAGGCGAGTACGTCGAAGTGTGTGTCGCCGAGGCCGAGTTCCTCACGCAGCAACAGTTCGAAGCTGGCGTCGGCGGACTCGTAGCTGTAGCCCTCCATCTCACGCTGCTTGACGATGTCGGTGATCCGGCCGGCCAGCTCGCGGTCGGACAGGTCGTAGCCGAGCTCGGAGCCCTTGAGCTGGATGTTGGCCCGGCCGGCCATGTCGGAGACCAGCATGCGCATGTCGTTGCCGACCAGTGTGGGGTCGATGTGCTGGTAGAGGTTGGCGTCCACCTTGATCGCCGAGGCGTGCAGTCCGGCCTTGTGCGCGAACGCGGACATGCCGACGTAGGGCTGCCGCGAGTTGGGCGGCACGTTGGTGATGCCGGCGATGGCGTGACTGATCCTGGTCGCCTCGCGCAGCGCGGTGTCGGGCACCAGAGACCAGCCGTACTTCAGCTGCAGGTTGGCGATCAACGTGATGATGTTGGCGTTGCCGGTGCGCTCGCCGTGCTCGTTGACTGTGCCCTGGATGTGCATCACGCCGGCGTCGACCGCGGCCAGGGTGTTCGCCACGGCGCAGCCCGTGTCGTTGTGGCAGTGGACGCCGAGGTCGACGCCGATCGCGCCGGCCGCGGTCACCACGTCGCCCATCTGGGACGGCAGCATGCCGCCGTTGGTGTCGCAGAGCACGACGACCTCGGCGCCGGCCTCGGCCGCGGTGCGGACGCACTCCAGCGCGTAGGAGGGGTTCAGCTTGTAGCCGTCGAAGAAGTGCTCGCAGTCCACGAATACCCGCCGGCCCGCGGCGACCAGGTGCTCGACGGTGTCCCGGATCATCCCCAGGTTCTCCTCGAGCGTGGTGTGCAGGGCTCGGTGGACGTGGCCGGCGTGGCTCTTGGCGACGATGCAGACGACCGGGGTGCGGGCGTCGATGAGGGCCTGGACGAGCGGATCGTCGGCGGCGGTGGCACCCACCCGGCGGGTGAAGCCGAAGGCGACCAGCTCGGCGTGGTGCAACTCGAGTTCGCCCTCGGCGGCCGCGGCGAAGAAGGCCGTGTCGTTGGGGTTGGCGCCCGGCCAGCCGCCCTCGATGAAGTCGACACCGAGTTCGTCCAGATGGACGGCGATGCGCAGCTTGTCGGCGACGGTCAGCCGCAGGCCCTCCTGCTGCGCGCCGTCGCGCAGCGTGGTGTCGAAGACGTGGAAGGTGTCCGGTGCAACGGGAAGACTCGACATTGATCCTCGATCGGTGGTGGTGCGGAGTTCAAGCGTCACTGCGACGCTACAACCAATCGAGTGTGCAACCGGGGACCGCGGCGAGCCAAGGGTCTCAGGCAATGAGATCCGCTTCCGCTGGCGGCGTCCCGCTGGCCGGAACCCTGGTGTTCACGCCTCGGAAGCGTCGGCGTGCGTCCACTGATTGGGATCTCTGAGACGGTTGCCGGGTCGCGGCAGTGCGGGTTGTCTGCGGAGGCTGCGCGGACTAGACAGGCGACATGGCCACGACCAACTACAAGGGCACCGACACCGCGACGGCCGGAGACCCGCCCGCCGTGGGGGCACCGCTGCCGCCGCTGACGCTGACCCGCGGCGACCTGTCCGAGTGCACCCTGGACGACTACGCGGGCCGCAAACTGGTGCTGAACATCTTCCCCAGCGTGGACACCCGCGTGTGCGGGCTGAGCGTGCGCCGCTTCAACGAGTTGGCGTCCGGGCTGGCGGACACCACGGTGCTGTGCATCTCGCAGGACCTGCCGTTCGCCCAGGCGCGCTTCTGCGGGGCCGAAGGCATCGAGAACGTGGTGATGGGTTCGGCCTTCCGCTCGTCGTTCGGCACCGACTACGGCCTGACCATGCTCGCTTCGCCGATGCGCGGCCTGCTGGCCCGGACGGTCATCGTCGCCGGCGTGGACGGCCTCGTGCGGCACGTCCAGATCACGCAGAGCGTGGGCGACGAGCCCGACTACGACGCCGCCGTCGCCGCCCTGGGCTGAACTCCGCTGCGGCTCGGCCGGCAGCCGGGACTCGCCCAACTACCGAGCGCTCGCCAACCTTCGCGAGCGCTCGGTAGTTGGGCGAGCCTGAAGGGACGCCGGGGCGGCACTGCGACGTATCAGCACCGTGGTAGCGGGCTGCGCACCGGCCCGCACCCCGTACTCTGACCGCCGTGCCCGTCCCCGTCGCCTCGTCGTCGACCGCGACGTCGGGCGCTCCGCTGCTGATGGTGGCGGCCGCCGTGCTCTTCGGGACGACGGGAACGGCGCAGGCGCTGGGCCCGGCGGGCATGGACCCGCTCAGCGTGGGCGCGGTCCGCCAGGCCAGCGGCGGGCTGATCCTGGCCGCCGTCGGCCTGATCGTCTGGTGGCGCCGCGAGGGCGTCCGGACGCCACGCCTCACCCCGAAGCTCGGCTGGGTGGTGCTGGGCGGGGCAGCGATCATGTCCTTCCAGGCGACGTTCTTCGCCGGCACCCTCGCCAACGGGGTTGCGGTCGGCACCGTGACAGCGCTGGGCTCCAGCCCGCTGTTCGCGGGCTTGTTCGAGTGGCTGAGCGGAAGCCGGCCCACGGGACGCTGGCTGGCGGCCACCGCGGTGGCGGTCGTGGGTCTGGTCCTGCTGTCCGGCGCGATCGGTGCCGCCCGGAGTCTCGACCCCGTCGGCCTGGCGTTGTCAATGGCCGCCGGCGCCTCCTACGCCGCCTACGCGGTGTGCGCCGCCACCCTGTTGCGCCGAGGCGTCCGGCCGGTGATCTCGACGGCGTCCATCCTCGGCGTGAGCGGGCTGATCGCCGCGGCCATCCTGCCGTCCACCGACCTCGGCTGGCTGGCCGAACCCCGCGGCGTGGCGATGGCGGCCTGGCTGGGACCGGTCACGGTGGTCGCCGCATATCTGTTGATGGGGACGGCACTGAGGACGCTGACCGCGGCATCGGCGGTCACCCTCGGCCTGGCCGAACCGATCACCGCGGCCGGCCTGGGCGTGATCGTCCTGGGCGAAACCCTCAGTGGCGGGCAGTGGCTGGGGCTGGCCACGGTGCTCGTCGGCGTCCTCATCGCCGGGACGGGCGGGCGCCGGACGCCCTCGGCTCCCCCACCGCCCCCCGCCCGGCCAACGCTCGCCTGACCATGTGGGCGAGCCTCAGGGCAGACCGGAAGGCCACCGGGCGGCGACGGCGGGCGGGTGTGGCGTCACACCACCCGACGCAGCCAGCCGTGGGTGTCCTCGGCGCGGCCGTACTGGATGTCGAGAACGGCCGACCGCAGCTGCATGGTCCGCTCCCCTGGTTCGCTGCCGACGACGTGGTTCCCGTCCTTCGACCGGAACTCCGCCACCGGGGTGAGGACGGCGGCCGTCCCGCAGGCGAACGCCTCGACGATGTCTCCGGAGTCGACCCGGTCGAAGATCTCGGCCAGGGTGATCGTCCGGGCCACCGGACGCAGGCCGAGGTCGGCGGCCACCGTCAGGATCGAGTCGCGGGTGACGCCCTCCAGGATCGTGCCGGTCAGGGCCGGGGTGATCAGTTCCCCGTCGGCGGTGATCACCCCGATGTTCATGCCGCCGAGCTCCTCGGTGTTCACCCCACTGCCCGCATCGGCGAACAACACCTGCGAGCAGCCGTTGTCGGCCGCCTCCTGCTGCGCGAGCAGCGACGAGGCGTAGTTGCCGCCGCACTTCGCGGCCCCGGTGCCACCCTTGCCCGCGCGGCTGTACTCGTCGGTGTACCAGATGTTGACCGGCTTCACTCCGCCGGCGAAGTAGGGGCCGACCGGGGAGGCGATCACGGCGTAGCTGACCCGATGCGCGGCCCGGACGCCGAGGAAGGCCTCGTTGCCGAACATGAACGGGCGCAGGTACAGGCTCGCCTCGCCGCCCCCGGCGTCCGGCACCCACGCGGCGTCCACCCTGACCAGTTGTTCCAGAGAGGTGAGGAAGTCCTGCACGGGCAGCGCGGGCAGCGCCAGCCGGCGTGCCGAGGCGATCATCCGTTGGGCGTTACGCTCGGGCCGGAACAACCAGATCGAGCCGTCGGCGTGCCGATACGCCTTCAGTCCCTCGAACACCTCTTGGGCGTAGTGCAGCACCGCGCTGGCCGGGTCGAGCTCGAAGGGCCGGTACGGGACCACCGCGTCGCCACTCCACCCCTCGCCGATGCACCAGGTCGCCACCGCCATGTGATCGGTGAAGTGGACGCCGAAGCCGGGGTCGGCGTGGATCGTGGCGATCGTGTCGGGCGTGGACGGGGTGCTCGTGGGCGTCAGCGGGAAGGTCAGCGGCATGGGCAGGACAATACTCGTGTGCCTGGGGCCCGCCACGCGAAGGATTATGAGACTCACGGTTCGCGTGCTGGACGGCTGCCTAGGGTGACGGGGTGGCTCAGAACATCGCTGTCATCCCCGGAGACGGGATCGGTCCCGAGGTCGTCACCGAAGGCCTGAAGGTGCTCACCGCAACCGTCGGCGCCGACGCCTTCGACTTCACCCACTACGACCTGGGCGCCGAGCGCTGGCAGCGCACCGGCGAGGTGCTCCCGGACTCGGTGCTGGACGAGCTGGCCCGGGCCGACGCGTTGATCCTCGGCGCGGTGGGCGCGGCGCCCGGCTCGACGGCGATCCCGTCCGGCCTGCTGGAGCGCGGCCTACTGCTCAAGCTGCGGTTCGCCTTCGACCACTACGTGAACCTGCGACCCTCCAAGCTCTACCCCGGCGTCGTCACCCCCCTGTCGGACGCCGTGGTCGCCCGCGGCCCGATCGACTTCGTCGTCGTGCGCGAAGGCACCGAGGGCCTGTACTGCGGCGTCGGCGGCTCGATGCAGACCGGCACCGAGTTCGAGGTCGCCAACGAGGTCAGCGTGAACACCGCCCGCGGTGTCGAGCGGGTCGTCACCGACGCCTTCGAGCGGGCCATGCGGCGCCGCAGGAAGGTCACCCTGGTGCACAAGCACAACGTGCTGGTGAACGCCGGCGGGCTGTGGAACCGGATCTTCACCGCGGTCGCCGCCCGATATCCCGAGGTGACAACCGACTACCTGCACGTCGACGCCACCATGATCATGCTGGTTCAGGATCCGCAGCGCTTCGATGTGATCGTCACCGACAACCTGTTCGGCGACATCGTCACCGACCTGGCCGCGGCAGTCACCGGCGGCATCGGGTTGGCCGCCTCGGCCAACATCAACCCGTCGGGGGCGTTCCCGTCCATGTTCGAACCCGTCCACGGCTCGGCCCCGGACATCGCCGGGCAGGGCATCGCCGATCCGACCGCCACGATCAGTTCCATGGCCCTGCTGCTGGCCCATCTGGGACGCCACGAGGACGCCGCACGGATCGACGCCGCGGTGGACGCCGACGTGGCCGAGCGCGGTGGCGCGAAGCGCTCCACCACCGAGGTCGGCGACGCGATCGTCGCCCGGCTCGGCTGAGAGCCTGCCCGCCTGAGTTGAGATTCCGGCGTCCGCCGGATGACGGGAAGCGCCGGGTCTCCCACGTCATCCCGGGCTTGCCCCGGGATCCGGGCTGGGGTCTCCCCGCTCGACCGGCGATTCGCCGGATGACCGACGCTCAGGCGTCCGCGCCGCGCGGCGTCCAGAAGACGCGGGGTTCTGCGAACAGCGCACCGCGCGCCCACCAGACCAACTCGATCAGCGCCGCCCCGGCCAGGCCGGCGAACAGTCCGGTGGACATCGCCGCGGCGTTGCCGACGTCGAGCAGGAACAGCGACTGGGTGAACGGCCAGCTGAAGATCAACAGGTAGGCCAGCGCCGAGGCCAGCACCAGCGCCACCTTCCACCACCGGTACGGACGGGCCACGACGGCCAGCACCCAGGTGGCGGCCACGATCATGCAGGCCAGGGTTGCCGTGCTCGCCTGCCGCATCGCCACCTCCCCGGCGCCCGAGGGCGGCATCACCAGCAGGTAGGTGACGAAGGTCAACACTCCGACGATCACGCCGGCCGGCACGCCCAGGCGCAGCACCCGCTGCACGAAGCCGGGTCGCGCCCGCTCGCTGTTCGGGGCCAACGACAACAGGAACGCGGGTATCCCGATGGTGAACCAGCCGGTGATCGTGATGTGGATCGGCAGGAACGGGAAGGGCACCCGCCACAGCACGACCAGCAGGGCCAGCAGCGCCGAATAGATGGTCTTGGTGAGGAAGAGGTTGGCGACCCGCTCGATGTTGCCGATCACCCGGCGCCCCTCGGCCACCACGTGCGGCAGGGTGGCGAAGCGGTCGTCGAGCAGCACGATCTTGGCGACCGCCCGGGTGGCCGACGCCCCCGACCCCATCGCCACCCCCAGATCGGCGTCCTTGAGGGCCAGCACGTCGTTCACGCCGTCGCCGGTCATGGCCACGACGTGACCGCGGGACTGCAGGGCGGCGACCATCGCCCGCTTCTGATGCGGCGTGACCCGTCCGAACACGTCGGTGTCGTTCACTGCGCTCGCGAACCCCTCGGGGTCCTCCGGCAGGGTGCGAGCATCGACCGCCGTGCCGGACACCACCCCCAGCGAGCGGGTCACGGCGCCCACCGACGCGGCGTTGTCACCGGAGATCACCTTCAGCCCGACGCCCTGGCCGGTGAAGTACGCCAGGGTCTCGGCGGCGTCCGGCCTGATCAGCTGGTTGAGCACGATCAACGCCTGGGCGGTGACCGCGCCGGGGGCGTCGGGGTCGTCGACCGGGTGCTGCGCCGTCCCGACCAGCAGCACCCGCAGGCCCGAGGACGCGATCCGCTCCGCCTCGGACGCCACGGACTCGCCCTGCTCGGCCAGCACGTCCGGGGCCCCGATCACCCAGCTGACCGGTGCGCCGTCCGGGCCGACGAAGGTGCTGCCCGACCACTTCTTGGCCGACGTGAACGGCGCCTTGGCGAGCACCGGCCACGCCGGATCGGGGGCGCCCACCGCCTCGGCGATGGCCCGCATCGACGCATTGGGTCGGGGATCGCTGGCCGCCAACTGGCGCAACGCGGTCCGCACCGCGTCCTCGTCCGCCCCCGCGGCCGGCCGCAACTCGCCGAACGTCATGCCGTTCTCGGTGAGGGTGCCGGTCTTGTCGGCGCAGACCACATCGACCCGGGCCAGGCCCTCGATGGCCGGCAGCTCCTGGACCAGGCAGTTGCGCCTTCCCAGCCGGATGACGCCCAGCGCGAACGCCACGGCGGTGAGCAGCACCAGCCCCTCGGGCACCATCGGCACCAACGCCCCGGCCATCGCCAGGATGGCCCGGCGCCAGTCCTCGCCGGCGTGGCTGAGTTGCACCCAGACCGTCGCCAGGCCGACCGGCACCAGCACCCAGGTGATCACCCGCAGAATACTGTTGATGCCCTTGGTGAGTTCGGACCTGACCAGGCTGAAACGGGCCGCCTCGGCGGTCAGCTGCGCGGCGTAGGACGCGCCCCCGACCTTGGTCGCCCGGAAGCAGCCGCTGCCGGAGACCACGAAGCTGCCCGACATCACCTCGTCGCCGGCCTGCTTCGGCTCGGGATCGGCCTCGCCGGTCAGCAGCGACTCGTCGACCTCCAGGTAGTCGGCCTCGATCAGCTCGCCGTCGACCACGACCTGATCGCCGGGGCCGACCTCGACCAGGTCGTCGAGCACGATCTCCTCCCGGCCGTACTCGCGGGCGACGCCGTCGCGGCGGATCCGGGGCCGGGCCTCGCCGACCACGGCCAGGCTGTCGAGGGTGCGCTTGGCGCGCAGCTCCTGGACGATGCCGATCACGGAGTTGGCGATGATCAGCAGGCCGAAGGCGCCGTTGATCCACGAGCCGGTGCTCAGCACGAGCACCAGCAGGACGGCCAGGATCGCGTTGATGCGGGTGAACACGTTGGCGCGGACGATCTCGGCGGTGCTGCGTCCCGAGCGCGGCGGCAGGTCGTTGCGTTGGCCGCGGGCGACCCGCTCGGCCACCTGCTGAGCGGTCAGCCCGGGGTCGGCGGGCCGCGTCTGCGTGGTCACGCGGCCAGCTTGCCACACCGTCCCGCGCCCTCCCCAGGCACCGCCGGCTGGAAGCGCGGCGGACGTGTCCCAAGGCGTCATCGGTCGGTGTCGCGGCCCCAGGTCGGCTGCTCGTACGAGACGTCCACACCGGACGCCGCCAGTAGCGTGCTGACGCGTCGCAACTCGTCCTCACTGGGCAGTTCGTCGGTGACGCGCAGGTACTCGGCCCCGACGTCCACCCGCTCGGCCGGGACGAGGCCGGCGCTGACGATCCGGTCGGCCAGCTCGGCGATCTCCTCCACGCTCAGCCGGCGGCGCAGCACGGCCAGCAGCGGCACGTAGTCCGCTTCGGGGATGCCGTGCGGATAGCCGCCCTTCAACCAGTTGACGACCCGCTCGATACGCGACAACACGGGACTGCTCCTCAACCCTGCGGTGGTTCCGCCGAACCGGTGGCCCCCGCCTGCCGGCGGGCGCCGCGGGGGGTGCGGCGGCGGTCGGTCACGTCCGTCGTGGAGCCGCGGCTGTGACGATCGTTTCGTCGCCGGTCGCCCGGCGGCGTCCGATCATTCGGCTCACTTCTTCGCGAACGTCGGAATGACGTTGTCAAAGGATACGTGATAGCCCAGGCCCGACGACACGATGATCGTGATCCCGGCGGCGATCACGGCGAGCACGAGCGCGAAGCACAGGTACGCGACCACGGTGAGCGCCGGGCGGCCGGGCCGGTGGTCGACCTCAGCG
Organism: Micropruina sonneratiae; assembly: GCF_025972045.1. GTDB lineage: Bacteria > Actinomycetota > Actinomycetes > Propionibacteriales > Propionibacteriaceae > Micropruina > Micropruina sonneratiae. The sequence goes on from NZ_JAPDHX010000002.1 coordinate 587,895, forward strand.
GCGCCGCCGCTGCCGAGCGCCAGGGCCCGGACGCCGAACGCGAACAGTGCCGGCAGGCCGGCGCCCACCAGGACGGAGATGACCACCACCTGGCCGAGCGCGTTGCCGAACAGTTGGAACATGACGGCCTCCTCAGGCCTTGACCGGGACGGGGACGGGTGCCACCGATGCGCCCGGGGTGGCCTCGGGATGCCAGTCGGCGTTGACGTTGCCGGCGTGGACGGCGGTGCGGCGCGAGTGCAGCATCATCCAGCCGGTCAGTCCGACCAGCGCGGCGAACACGATCAGGACGCCGGCGTAGCCCCCGATGCCGTTGCCGACGAAGTAGCAGGCGGCGCCGACGAGGCCGGCCGCGGGGAGGGTGATGAACCAGGCCAGCACCATCCGCAACGCGACGCCCCAGCGGACGTCGGCACCCTTGCGGCCCAGGCCCGAGCCGAGGATCGAACCGGTCGCGACATGGGTGGTGGACAGGGCGAAGCCGAGGTGGCTGGAGGTGAGGATGACCGCGGCCGAGGACGCCTCTGCCGCCATCCCCTGCGGGGAGGAGATCTCGACCAGGCCCTTGCCCAGGGTGCGGATGATCCGCCAGCCGCCGGTGTAGGTGCCGGCCGCGATCGCCAGCGCGCAGACCACCTTCACCCACAGCGGGACGCTGGTGGTGTCGGTCCACGTGCCGTAGGCGATCAGGGCGAGGGTGATGACGCCCATGGTCTTCTGGGCGTCGTTCGTGCCGTGCGCCAGCGAGACCAGCGACGCCGTCCCGATCTGTCCCCAGCGGAAGCCTCCTTCGGCGTAGCGGGTGGCCACACCGGCGGTGATCCGGTAGACGAGCCAGGTGCCGATGGTCGCCACCAGGGCGGCGACGACCGGCGAGGCGAAGGCGGGCAGGATGACCTTGCCGAACACGCCGTCGAGCTTGGAGCCGTCGCCCATCCAGTTCACCCCGCCGAGCCCCAGCGCCGCCAGGGTCGAACCGATCAGGCCGCCGAACAGCGCATGGGAGGAACTCGAGGGCAGGCCCAGCAGCCAGGTCAGCAGATTCCACAGGATGCCGCCGATCAGCCCACAGAAGACGATCATCAGCAGCGCGTGGCCGTTGTTGGCGAGGAACTCGGACTTGGGGGCGCCGGATGAGTCCTGGATCCTGATCACCGCGTTGGTGACGGTCAGCGCCACTTCGACCGACAGGAACGCGCCGACGAGGTTGAGGACCGCGGACAACGCGACAGCGGCCTTGGGCTTGAGGGCACCGGTTGCGATCGAGGTCGCCATCGCGTTGCCCGTGTCGTGAAAGCCATTGGTGAAGTCGAACGCAATGGCCGTGCCGATGACCAGGATCAGCAGGAGTAACTCGAGTGTCACGCGCTCAGCGTCGAGCCCCAGGATTAACGGGCGCTGTGGACCAGGTGAACAGAAGGTGTACAACCGCTGTGGTTCGGCAGAATTCCGGCCGCGCTCGGCGTCACTGCAGTGGGCCGCGCGGCCTGAAATGGGGACGGTTCCATTTCAGGCCAAACTCAGCCGGGTGGCCGGGGCGCCCCGGCCACTGCCACGAGGGCATCGCGGTTGACGCAGGAGCTCGGCCCGGTGGCCTGAATCGAACCGTCCCCGATTCAGGCCAATCTCAGATGGCAGATCGGGACGCCCGGGTCGTGGCCTGAAATGGAACCGTCCCCACAACGGGCCGAGATGCAGAACGGGCGCGCACCCCCTCGTGGGGAGTGGCGCCCGTTCCCGTGCGTCCCGGTGGTTGCGGGACGCAGGCTCACTCAGCGTGCGGCGGTGCCTTCGACGTAGTCGTCGTCGTGGCTCTTCACCCACGCCATCAACTTGCGCAGCTCGCGGCCGGTGGCCTCGATCGGGTGCGCCTCGCCCTCGGCGCGCAGCCTGGCGAACTCCGGCGCGCCGGCGTCCTGGTCGTCGATGAACCGCTTGGCGAACGCGCCCGACTGGACGTCTGCGAGCACCGCCTGCATGTTCTTCTTGACCTGGGCGTCGATCACCCGCGGACCCGACACGTAGTCGCCGAACTCCGCGGTGTCCGAGACGCTCCAGCGCTGCTTGGCGATGCCGCCCTCGTACATCAGGTCGACGATCAGCTTCAGCTCGTGCAGGCACTCGAAGTAGGCCACCTCGGGCTGGTAGCCCGCCTCGGTGAGCACCTCGAAGCCGGTCTGCACCAGCTTGGAGACGCCACCGCACAGCACCGCCTGCTCACCGAACAGGTCGGTCTCGGTCTCCTCGGTGAAGGTGGTCTTGATGCCGCCCGCCCGCAGCCCGCCGATCGCCTTCGCGTAGGACAGCGCCAGCGGCCAGGCCTCGCCCGAGGCGTCCACCTCGACCGCGACGATCACCGGGACGCCACGGCCCTCGGAGTACTCGCGGCGCACCAGGTGCCCCGGGCCCTTCGGGGCCACCATGCAGACGTCGACACCGGGCGGCGGGGTGATGTAGCCGAAGCGGATGTTGAACCCGTGCGCGAAGAACAGCGCGTCGCCCTCCTGCAGGTTGGGCGCGATCTCCTCGGCGTAGATCGTCCGCTGGTACTGGTCCGGCGCCAGGATCATGATGACGTCGGCCTCGGCGGCGGCGTCCGCCACGCTCAGCACCCGCAGCCCCTCGGCCTCGGCCTTCGCCGCCGACTTCGACCCGGGCCGCAGGCCGACCCGCACGTCGACCCCCGAATCGCGCAGCGACAACGCGTGCGCATGACCCTGGGAGCCGTAGCCGATCACCGCGACCACCCGGTTGGTGATCACCGACAGGTCGGCGTCGTCGTCGTAGAACATCTCTGCCATGGGTGTCTTCTTCCTTACCTAGTTGTTGCGCACTGGCGTGCGGATCTTGTCTGACTTGGAACGGTCGGTGAGCGACTTGCTGCCCCGGCCGAGCGCGACGAGGCCGGACTGGACGAGCTCGCGCACCCCGTACGGACGCAGCATCTCGAGCAGCGCCTCGAGCTTGTCGGGCGAACCGGTGGCCTCGATCGTCAGCGACTCGTTCTGGACGTCGACGGTCTTGCCCCGGAACAGCTGGACGATCTCGATGATCTGGCTGCGGGTGGCGGGATCGGCCTTGAGCTTGATCAGCACCAGCTCGCGGCGCACCGCGTTGTCCTCGAGTTCGACGATCTTGAGCACCTCGACCAACTTGTTCAGCTGCTTGGTGATCTGCTCGAGGAACTGCTGGTTGAGGACGCCGACCTGCAGGGTGATCCGGGACAGCTCGGGCCGCTCGGTAGGGCCGACCGCCAGGGACTCGATGTTGTAACCGCGTCGCGCGAACAGGCCGGCGATCCGGGCCAGGACGCCCGGCTTGTTCTCCACCAGCACGCTCAACGTGTGCGTGTTCACAGTTCTTCGTCCTCCCAGTCGGGCGCCAGGTCCTTGGCGATCTTGATGTCGTCGTTGCTGGTGCCGGCGGCCACCATCGGCCACACCATCGCATCCTTGTGCACCACGAACTCGACCACGACCGGCCGGTCGGTGATGGACAGCGCCTTGTTGATCACGGCGTCCACCTCGGAGGGATGCTCGGCGCGCAGGCCCACCGCCCCCATCGCCTCGGCCAGCTTCTGGAAGTCCGGCACCCGCAGCGTCTTGAGGTCGGTGTTGGAGTAGCGCTGGCCGTAGAACAGCGTCTGCCACTGCCGCACCATGCCCAGGCTCTGGTTGTTGATCACCGCGATCTTGATCGGGATGCCCTCCAGCGCACAGGTGACCAGCTCCTGATTGGTCATCTGGAAGCAGCCGTCGCCGTCGATGCCCCACACGATCGCGTCGGGGGCACCCACCTGGGCCCCCATCGCGGCCGGCACGCAGTAGCCCATCGTTCCCGCGCCGCCGGAGTTGAGCCAGCGACCCGCCTTCTCGAACGGCAGCAGGTGCGCCGACCACATCTGGTGCTGGCCCACGCCCGCGGCGTAGAAGGCGTCCGGTCCGGTCAACTCGCCAATGCGCTTGATCACGTACTCGGGCGAGAGCATGCCCTCGTGGGTGGGCTCGGTCGGCACCTGGTACTTGGCCTTGATGGCCCCCAGGTAGCGCCGCCACGCCACGTAGTCGGGCAGGTCGGCGCCCCGCAGGACGCCGTTCAGTTCGGCGATCACGTTGCGGACGTCGCCGACGATCGGCACGTCGGCCAGCCGGTTCTTGCTGATCTCGGCCGGGTCGATGTCGGCGTGGATGACCTTGGCGCCGGGCGCGAAGCTGTCCAGCCTGCCGGTCACCCGGTCGTCGAAGCGGGTGCCCAGTGCGATCAGCAGATCGGCCCGCTGCAGCGCGCCCACCGCCGCGACGGTGCCGTGCATGCCCGGCATGCCCATGTTCAACTCGTGGCTGTCGGGGACGGCGCCGCGCGCCATCAGGGTGGTCACCACGGGGATGCCGGTGATCTCCACCAGCTTCGCCAGCTCGTCGGCCGCGCCGGCCTTGATCACGCCGCCGCCGATGTAGAGCACCGGGCGACTCGCCTCGGCGATCAGCCGGGCGGCCTCGCGGATCTGCTTGACGTGCGGCTGGGTGACCGGGTGGTAGCCGGGCAGGTCGATGGTCTCGGGCCAGACGAACGGCGCTGCGGTGGCCAGGGCGTCCTTGGCGATGTCGACCAGCACCGGCCCGGGGCGTCCGGTCTTGGCGATGTGGAAGGCCGCCGCGATCGCGGCGGGGATGTCCTCGGCCTTGGTGATCAGGAAGCTGTGCTTGGTGATGGGGAACGTGATGCCCCGGATGTCCGCCTCCTGGAAGGCGTCGGTGCCGATCGAACTGCTGCCGACCTGGCCGGTGACGGCGACGATCGGAACCGAATCCATGTAGGCGTCGGCGATGGCCGTGACCAGGTTGGTCGCGCCGGGGCCGGAGGTCGCCATGCAGACGCCGACCTTGCCGGTGGCCAGCGCGTAGCCCTCGGCGGCGTGCCCCGCGCCCTGCTCGTGGCGCACCAGGATGTGCCGGATCAGCTTCGACTGGGCGAGCGGGTCGTAGGCCGGCAGGATCGCGCCGCCGGGGATGCCGAAGATGACCTCTACCCCCACCCGCTCCAGGGACTCGACGAGGGCTTCGGCCCCGGTCAGCATCGGTGGCGCAATGGTCTCGGTCATCGTGACCCCTTTCTGGATACGGGTTGGCGGGTTCCCTGCATGAAAAAACCCCCGCTGCGTCGGCAGGCGAGGGTGCGTGTCGGTCGACTAATCGGCGTCGGCTGACACGCTCACGAAAGTACGAGGAAGAAAATCCGCACGAGGACAGTTTTGGCCGCGCCCCGCCGGGGTGTCAACCTCGCCGCGCCCATTTCCAGGATGTGGACGCCGCGTCCACCCCTCGGCCCGGCTTGCTGGGCGGACCGGACGGTCCCGGCAACGCCGCACCATTGCCCGAACGCACCCGGATGCCCGGGCCGGCCGCCGGATCCCGCGGGGCGCCGCTCGTTCCGCCGGCGCGACTAGGTCAGGAAGCGCCCACCCAGGCCGTGGGCGGCGTCGGCGATCCGGTGGGCCAGTTCGACGTCGAGCTGGGTCACGCCACCCTTGGAGTGGGTGCTGAGCCGCCAGTATGTGGTGCGCCACCGGATATCGATGTCGGGGTGGTGGTTCGTCGCCTCGGCGTCGGCGGCGACGGCGTCCACCAGGGCGATCGCGGCCGGGAAGTCGGGTGCCTCCACCGACGCCACCAGGGCGTCCCCCTCACGGGACCAGCCGGGCAGGTCGGTCAGTTGGCGGGTGATCTCGTCGTCGTCGAGGAGTCGGCTCATGCCGCCATTGTGCTCCCCGACCCGGTTCCCTCCCCCGCCCGGCCCGGCGCACTCGACCTCTGGTCACGACTCGGCGTCCGCCTGGCCGCCAACGGTTGTGCCCGGCGCCGCATCCGGGTGACCATGTCCGGATCCGTCCCCCGAAGGTGAACACCATGTCGCGAGCCGCAGCGGTCCCTCCCGTCCGACCCCGCCCCGAGAGCCGGGGCCGGCCCCGCCGGTGGGCGTCCGCACTGGCCGGCCTGTGTCTCGTGGCCGCCGGACTGGACGCCGCAACCCCGCCCGCGCGGGCCGACGAGGCGGTCACCCCGGTCAACTCCTATCTGGTGATCACCGGCTCCGGGTGGGGACACGGCATCGGCATGTCCCAGTACGGCGCCTACGGCGCAGCGGTGGCCGGGCTCAGCTACCGAGAGATTCTCGCGTTCTACTACCCGGGCACGACCCTCGCATCACTCAAGGCGGGCAACACGATCAAGGTCTGGGTCAGCGCCGACACCGACTCGATGCTGAACGTGGTGCCCGAGAAGGGGCTTCGGGTCCGCGACTCGGCCGGCGCGAAGGCCACCCTGCCCACCGGGTCGAGATACCGGCAGTGGCGGATCGTGCGGTCCGGCTCGAAGCGGGTGCTGCAGTACTACAGCACGGCGGGCGTGTGGGTGAGGAAGACGGTCGCGCTCGACTCGGGTCGGGTGTGGAGCTTCGACAACCCGACCCGGGCGATCGTGAAGCTGCGGCTGCCCGGCGGCGGCAACCGGGACTATCGCGGGTCGGTGGCGCTGCGCTTCTACGGCTCGGGCGCGCGCACGGTGAACACCGTGCCGATGGAGGACTACCTGCGCGGCGTCGTCCCCAGCGAGATGCCGACCGAGTGGGCGAAGGCCGCGGTACAGGCTCAGTCCGTCGCGGCGAGGTCGTACGCGGCGCGCTTCCAGGCGAACCCGCAGCTGTCGATCTACGACCTGTGCGACACCATCTCGTGCCAGGTGTACCAGGGGCAGGATTACGAAACATCGGGCGGAAACGCAGCGGTCGCGGCGACGGCCGACCGCATCCTCAAGGCGGGTTCGGCTATCGCGCTGACCATGTTCTCCTCGAGCAACGGCGGGCACACGGCGTCCGGGGGGACGTCGTACCTGGTGGCCAAACCCGATCCCTACGACGGCCGGATGAAGAACCAGAAATGGTCGACCTGGTTCTCCTCGACCGCGGTCGAGCAGCGTTACCCGGCCGTCGGCAGTCTGCGCAGCGTCAGGGTGTCGGCCCGGGACGGCGCGGGCGCGTGGGGCGGCCGGGCCGAGACGGTGGTGATCACGGGCAGCCGCGGCACGGTCAGCGTCAGCGGCGCGGCGTTCCGGGCCGCCTTCGGCCTGCGCGAGCGGTTGTTCGCGGTGTACGGCGGGCTCAAGCCGGGCACCGGCAACCACGAACGCTGGCAGGGCGAGCTGGGCGGTACCACCGGACGCCTCGGCGGGCCGAGCGCCAGCGAGGTGAAGGTGGCCGGCGGGCTGTTCGCCCCCTTCGAGGAAGGCGAACTGTACTGGTCGAAGGCGACCGGGTCGCGTCGGCTGTCCGGACGGGCGGCGTCCGTGTACCGCTCGGCGGGCGGTCCGGCCGGTACCCTGGGCTTCCCGACCGCCGACGTGAAGAAGACCAGCACCGGCACCCTGTCGAGGTTTCAGCACGGAACGATCACCTGCCTGACCGGCGGTGGCTGCACCGTGCGGGTGAGCTGACCGCCGGCGTCCGCGGGTCGCCCCCGGCGCGCGCGTGCGGTCAGTGAGTGAGGGCCGCCTGAACCTCGTCGAGGTCGTCGGCGGCGCCCCGATCGAACAGGGTGCGCAGGCCGGCGTCGTCTGCGTAGCGGGGCACCAGGTGCACGTGCAGGTGGAAGATCTCCTGCCCGGCCACCGCGCCGGAGCTGGAGAGCATGTTGAGGCCGTCGGCCGCCAGCCTGTCGGCCAGCAGCCGGGCGGTGGCGCTGATCGCCGGCGCGATCTCGGTCAGCACCTCACCGGCGGCCAGCAGGTCATCGACGTGACGCCTGGGGATGACCAGCGTGTGGCCCCGCTTCCACGGGTTGATGTCGAGAAAGGCGATCGCGTGATCGTCGGCATAGACCTGGCGCGACGGGATCTCGCCGGCGACGATCGAGCAGAACAGGCAGGCCATGTCCCGCAATCTAGCGCCACTCCCCCGACCGCGACGGCGGTGATGAAGCGGGCCGGGCCGATGATCCGACCCATCGCCGCGAGCGGCCCCAGCTCGCCGCCGGCACCGACCTCAGCATCGTCGCCAGCGGTGCGCCTAGGAGACCCACCGGTCGGCGCTGCTCGAGCAGCGGTTGCAGCCGATGATCCCTGCCCTCGACCCGCATTCTGGGCAGCGTGCTGCCCGACGACGTGAACGACCTGGGTCCGGCCGCCGGCTGAGGGTTCGGCCCGGACTCGTCCCTCGACCAGCGCACGCTGGTCATTCCCGGGCTTACCCCGGGGATCTCTGCCCGCCGTGGGCGCACGAGTGCGATCCCGGCGTCGCCGGGATGACGAGGGCCGGTTCTCGTCCTACCCGGCGACGAGCCGGCGCACCGGGAAGCCGGCCTCGGCCAGGGCGTCCTTCACCTCGGCGATGCTCAGCGTGCCGTAGTGGAAGACCGACGCCGCGAGTACGGCGTCCGCCCCGGCCCGGGCGGCGTCCACGAAGTGCTGCACGGCGCCGGCTCCCCCGGAGGCGATCACCGGGACGTCGACCACCGCGCGCACCGCTTCGATCATCGGCAGGTCGAAGCCGTTGGTGGTGCCGTCGGCGTCCATCGAGTTGAGCAGGATCTCCCCCGCCCCACGGTCGACGGCCTCACGGACCCACTCCAGGGCGTCCAGGCCGGCCGACGCGCGTCCGCCGTGGGTGGTCACTCCGTAGCCGGACGGCTGCCCCGCCTCGCGCCGGGCATCCAGGGAGAGCACCAGCACCTGGTTGCCGAAGCGTTCGGCGATCTCGTCGATGGCACCCGGCCGGTTGATCGCGCCGGTGTTGATGCCGACCTTGTCGGCGCCGGTGCGCAGCAGCGTGTCGACGTCGGCCACCGAGCGCACTCCCCCGCCGACACACAGCGGGATGAACACCGTCTCGGCGGTTCGGCGGACCATGTCGTGGGTGGTCTCGCGGCCCTGGTGCGAGGCGGAGATGTCGAGGAACGTGAGCTCGTCGGCACCCGCCTCACCGTAGGTCGCGGCCAGCTCGACCGGGTCGCCTGCGTCGCGCAGGTTGAGGAAGTTGACGCCCTTTACCACCCGGCCGTCGTGGACGTCCAGGCACGGGATGACGCGGATCGCGACGCTCATGGGCGTCAGCGTAATGGTGCGTCCTGCCCCCGGATGCCCGCCGGCCGGCCGTGGGCGCATGGCCTCGCCCGGCCCCCCGCTGTGAGGTCAGTCCTCCAACGGGGCCGCATCCACCACCCCGCGCCGCACCCGGTCGATCACCTCGCGGCAGGTCGTGCGCAGTTCTCCGGCGCCGGCCGCCTGGCCGAGCTGGCCGGCGAAGTCGACCACCTGCCTGGCCCAGCGGACGAAGTCGCCCGCGGTCAGCCCCGAGGCGTCCAGCACGTCACCCAGCGGCTCACCGGCGGCCCACGCGTGGATCGGCTCGGCGAAGCCGATGTCGGGTTCCGGTCCACGCTCCAGGCGGTGGTCCCGTTCGGTCAGTCCCACCTCGCGCCAGACCCTGCGCACCTGGGTCTGGGCCGCCTCGCTGGCCCGGTCGGGCATCCGGGGTGGCCGTTGGTGCTTGTCACCGCCACGGGACTCGAACACCAGCGACGACAGCACGGCGGCCAGCTGCGGTGCGGACAGGCCGTCGAACACCCCGGCCCGGAGGCACTCGGCGCTGACCAGGTCGAGTTCGGAGTAGATGCGGGCCAGCATCCGGCCGGCGTCGGTGACCCGATCGCCGCCCTCGGCGAGGTAACCCAGCGACTCCAGCACCGAGCAGATCCGGTCGAACTTCACCGCGATCGTGTTCGTGCGCCGATCGGCCTGCCGCTGCAACCCGGCGCTCTCCCGCTCGAGCCGCAGCGCCTGCTCCGCCCAGCGGGCGTGCTCCTCGCGATCGGGGCAGTCGTGACACGGGTGCGCCGACAGCCGGCGGCGCAGCTCGGCGATCCGATCGGCCGCATCGGCGTCCATCGCCGCCGCGTCGGGTCGGGGTGCGGTGAGGTCGATCTGGGCCAGCTTCGACCGGAAGGCCGCCGACAGATTGCGCCGGGACGCCGGCTGCCGCGGATCGAAGTGTTTCGGTATCCGCATCCGGCCGGCGACCAGCGGCGGCGTCGGGAAGTCGGCGCTGGACAGCCGTTTGAGCTGCCGCTGCTCGGTCATCACCAGGGGGTGCGGGTCGCCCTTCGCCAACCCCGGGTCGACGACGACCGCCCAGCCGCCGTGCCGCCCGGACGGCACCTGCAGGATGTCGCCCGGCCTCAGTTCCAGCAGCACGCTCATCGCCTCGGCACGCCGGTCCGCCTTGCGGTTGCGGGCGGCGTCCGCCTCGATGGCCGAGATCTCGGCGCGCAGCCGGGCGTACTCGGCGAAATCGCCGCGGTCGCAGTGCGCCTGCCGCAGGTAGCCTGCGACGCGTTCGTTGTTGCGGGCGATCGTGCGGGCCAGCCCGACGACGCCCCGGTCGGACTGGTACTGGGCGAAGGACTGTTCCAGCAGCACCCGGGCACGCTCGCGGCCCACCGCACCGACCAGGTTGACCGCCATGTTGTAGGTGGGCGCGAACGACGAGCGCAGTGGGTAGGTACGGGTCGACGCGAGCCCGGCCACCGCGCGGGGATCCATGCCGGTCTGCCACAGCACCACGGCGTGACCCTCGATGTCGATGCCGCGCCGGCCCGCGCGTCCGGTCAGCTGGGTGAACTCGCCGGGGGTGATCGGGACGTGGCCCTCGCCGTTGTACTTGACCAGCCGTTCCAACACCACGCTGCGGGCCGGCATGTTGATGCCCAGCGCCAGGGTCTCGGTGGCGAACACGACCTTCACCAGGCCACGGACGAAGCCCTCCTCGACGCACTCCTTCAGTGCCGGCAGCAGGCCGGCGTGGTGGGCGGCGATGCCGTTGCGCAGCGCGGCGAGGAAGGTGCCATAGCCGAGCACGGCCAGATCGGCCTGGTTGAGTCCGGCGGTGTGCCGCCCCGCGATCTCCTCCAGTTCGCGTCGCTCGGCCGGCGTGGTGAGCCGCAGTCCCGAGTGCATCAACTGACCGACGGCGGCGTCGCAGCCGGCCCGGCTGAAGATGAAGTGGATGGCGGGCAGCAGCCCCTCGGCGTCCAACCGCTCGACGGTGGCGTCCCGCCGCGGAATGAGCGTCGAGCGCGGCCGGCGCTGCTCGATCCTGTTGCGCACCTTGCGGCTGCGCAGCTTGCGCGAATCGTCGCGGACGCCCCGCGACTCCTCCTTGGCCAGCCGCAACAGCTCCGGGTTGACGTCGGCGTTCGCACCCACGGTGGGTTGGGTGGTCGGCGCATCGCCGGCGAACAGGTCGTAGATCCGCCGGCCGGCCATCACGTGCTGGAACAGCGGCACCGGACGCCGCTCGGACACCACGATCCGGACGTTGCCGCGCACCTCGTCGAGCCAGGCGCCGAACTCTTCGGCGTTGCTCACGGTGGCCGACAGCGACACCACCTGCACCGACTCGGCCAGCGAGATGATGACCTCCTCCCACACCGCCCCGCGGAACCGGTCGGCCAGGTAGTGCACCTCGTCCATCACGACGAAGCCGAGCCGCCGCAGCGTCGGCGAGTTGGCGTAGATCATGTTGCGCAGCACCTCGGTGGTCATCACCACCACGTCGGCCTCGCCGTTGATCGAGGTGTCACCGGTCAGCAGCCCGACGCGGTCGGCGCCGTAGCGGTCGGCCAGGTCGTGGAACTTCTGGTTGCTCAGCGCCTTGATCGGGGTGGTGTAGAAGCACTTGGTGCCGCGCTCCAGCGCGAGGTGGACGGCGAACTCGCCGACCACCGTCTTGCCCGCCCCGGTGGGTGCCGCGACGAGGACCCCGGAGCCCGCCTCGACGTGGCGGCACGCCTCGACCTGGTAGGAGTCGAGGGGGAAGTCGTAGCCGGCGGCGAAGCCGGACAGGGTGTCGGACGCGATGCTCATCGCGGCCAACCTACCGCCCGCTCAGCCCAGAACGGTGAGCGCTCCGGGCACCGCCCGCACGATCAGTGGCACCTCACCCAGGGGTTCCCCGTCGCCGCTGCCCACCAGGCCGTCGCCGTCCACCACCACCTCGGTCGCGCGCAACCGTTCGACGCACGGGTGGCTGACGAAGCGGCCCGAGTACAGGGTCGGAAGCAGCCGAAGCAGCACCCCCCGGGAGACCGGATGGATGATCGTCACGTCGAGCAGCCCGTCGGTGACGTCGGCCCCCGGAGCGGCTCGCATGCCCCCACCGAAGAACTCGGCATTGGCCACGAACACCGCCATCGACGACAGCTCGCGCCGGGCGCCGTCGATGCCGAGTCGGTACTGCAACGGGACGAAGGTGCGCAGTTCGGCCAGCGCCGACCAGGCGTAGGCCAACGGACCCAGCGGCACCCGCATGGCGGCGGTCCGCAGCGCCACCCTGGAGTCGAAGCCGGTCGACACCACACACCCCACCCAACGGACGCCGCCGCCGGCCGGTTGCACCCGGGCGAGATCGACCGTCCTGACCCTGTCGCGGGTCAAGGCGGCCACGGCGTCCCGGACGCGCAGCGGCAGGCCGAGCCCGCGACACAGGTCGTTGCCGGTCCCGGCGGGCAGCACCCCCAACGGCACCGTGGTGCCCGCGCACGCGTTCAGTCCGAGGTGCGCCATGCCGTCCCCGCCCATCACGAGCAGGGCGTCGGCTTCGGTCGCGGCGGCCCGGCAGGATTCCTCGGCGTGTGCGGTCGCGGTGGCGGTGATCACCCGAAGGTCGACACCCGGCAGCGCCTCGTTCAGCACCCTGGTCACCGTGGGCAGGATGCGTCCGGCCCGGCCCCGTCCGGCGGTGGGGTTGACCACGAGATCGAAGCGCCGGGCGGCGGTGCTCACGTGCCGACGAGTTCCGCCGCCGCGCGGCGGTCGCGCCGCTTGTCGTTGAACCGGCAGACGACCTCGGCCAGGACGAACAGCAGCGCCATCGGCACTGCCAGGGCCAGCATCGAGAACGGATCGGTCGAGGGCGTGGCCGCCGCGCCGAAGACGAAGCAGCCGAAGATGACGTAGGTGCGGGCCTTGGCCAGTTGCCTGGCCTTCAGCACACCCACCAGGTTGGCGCCGACCACGACGACCGGCATCAGGAAGCCGAGCCCGAACACCACCATCAGCTGCAGCATCAGCTCGAGGAACTTGTCGATCTCGATCAGGTTGGTGATCGGCACCGACTGCGGGGTGAAGGCCATCAGGACCGAGATGCCCTGGGGCAGGATCAGGTAGCCGACGGTCACGCCGGCCAGGAACAACGGCAGCGCCACGGCGAGGAAGATGAGCGCCCAGCGCTTCTCCTTGGCCAGCAGCGCGGGCACGATGTAGGCCCAGATCTGGTACAGCCAGATCGGTGCGGCGAGCACCAGTCCCCCGACGCCGCAGATCTTGAGCGCGAGCGTGAGCGGGGCGGTCACCCCGGACAGCACCATCTGGGTGCTGATCTCGGGGTTCGTGGCGCTGATGATGTCGCGGGCGTACAGCCAGGGTTGGGCCAGGAACAGGTAGACCTGGTTGTAGAAGATCGCGACGACCACCATGCCGAGCACGATCCAGACCAGCGAGAACACCACCCGGTAGCGCAGCTCGCGCAGGTGGTCACCGAGGGACATCACCCCGTCGGGGGACGTGGGGGGCGGTTTGAGCCACCCGAGGCTGAAGCGTCGGGCCACCTCGGATCAGGCCTGCTGGCCCTTGTCCTTCGGTTCGTTGACGATCTCGCCGTCGTAGACCTGAGGTGTCTGCTCCGCGGTGGTGGTCGGCGTGGCCGTCGGCACCTGCGGGGTGGTCTGCTCAGGGGCGTCCGACTTCTTCAGCGAGGAGGTCTCCTCCTTGAACTCGCGGATCGCCTTGCCGGCGTTCTTGCCGGCGTTGGCGAGTCGGCTGCCGCCGAACACCAGAAGGGCGATGATGGCCAGGATGACCCATTCCATACCGCCGGGAAGGCCGAACATTCTGCTGCGCTCCTAGGTTGCGAGTAACTCGGTGAGTCTAGTCAGTCGATGGGATCTTCACCTGGGACACCAACTCGGCCAGTTCTTCGGCACGAGTGCCGATCATCTGCAGTTCGCTGAACAGGTCCGCCGCCTTGTGTGCCAGCCACACCCCGTAGGACGCCACGGTGATGACACCGGCCAGCGCGATGCCGAGGAAGACCCACACCCAGATCATGCAGCGAGACTAACCGATCGGCCCGCCGGGGCGTCCATGAATCGGCTGTGCGTCCGCTGCGAGAGTGCGAACCCGGGACCCTCGCCGCACCCCAACGCTGGGGCTGGTCAACCCGCGGGCAGGCTCTGGTACAGCGCCAGGGTCTCCTCGGCGGCCGCCCGCGCCGAGCTGGACGCCTCGGCCGGCTCGACGTCGAGCACTTGCGGACCCAGCCGCAGCAGCAGGCCGCGCAGCCAGGCCGGGTCGGCCACCAGCAGGCCGACGCGCCAGCCGCGCTCGACCCGTTCGACGAAGCGCACGGGGTAGTACTCGCCGATCCATCGGGCCTGATCGGTGACGGTCAAGGTGACCATCGCGGCGTCCGGACGCACCTCGAGCCAGCCGCCGTCGAACACCGGGGGCTCGCCCCGCTCGGCCACACCACCGGCCGCGGCGTCGACGGCTGCGATCCGGTCGAGGCGGAAGGTGCGCCACGCCTGCCGGTCGCGGCTCCAGGCCTCCAGGTAGACGTAGCCGTCACGCACGCTCAGCCGGTGCGGTTCCACCACCGGCGTGGTCGTCTCGGCGCGGGTGAAGCCGTCGTAGCTGAGCTGCACGGCCGAACGAGCCTCGATCGCCTCGGCGAGGCGGTCCCTGATCGCGCTCTCCGAGGTGGCGACCGCGAAGCCGACGCGACGACTCTCCTGCGCGCCCGCCACCCGTGACAGCTTCGCCAGCGCCGAATCGACCGCGGCGCCCGCGGCGCCGCCGGTCACCTCGCGGACCGCCCGGAGCGCGACGATCAGGCTGGTCACCTCCTCGATGGTGAACCGCATCGGGCGTGAGAGGTAGTCGGCGTTGGACAGGCTGATCCTGCCCTGCTCCTGCACGGCATCCATGTCGATGTCGATCAGGTCGCCCGGCAGTCCGCCCGGCAGGCCCACGAACCAGAGCACCTCCAGATCGGCCAGCAGCCGGCGCGGGGTCACCCCGAACGCCGCGGCGGTGGCGGCCAGGTCGGCGTCCGGACGGGCCTGCAGGTAGGGCACCAGCGCCAGCAGCCGGGACACCTGCTCGAGCGAAGTGCTCATCGGGCGACCACCTGCCCCAGCCGCTCGACCACGTGGCGGCGCACCTCCAGCGGCTCCAGCACGAGCACCGCCGGACCGTAGCCGCACAGTTCGGTGACGAACTCGGCGTCGGAGGAGTACGGCACCCGCCAGGCGGCGAAGCCGGGCGGAAGGGCCGCGGTCGTCTCGGTCGGGACGCCGCGGCGGCGCAGTCCGGGCGCCTTGTCGCCGCGGATCGCCACCACCGCCTCGGACGCCGCGGGCGCGGGCTCCAGCGAACGGGACAGCTCGGCCAGGTCGACGTCGTCGGGCACCCGGTACGACTCGGGCTTGCCGACCGTCTGCGGCGCGTCCTCGAACCGGGTCAGCTTGAACATCCGGGCCGCGCCGCGGGTGCGGTCCAGGCCCAGCAGGTACCACGAGCCGCGCCGGTAGGTGAGCATCCACGGCTCCACCTCGCGGCGGACCCCGCGGTAGCCGAACGACACCGCCGTGTGCGACATCGTCGCTTGCCACAGCGGTTCGAAGGCCTGCTCCTTGGCGCCGATGCTGGGGCTGATGCCACTCAGCCGGGACGCGTCGGGGTCGACTCCGGCGGCCCGCAGCTTGGCCAGTGCCGAAGTGGTGCGTTCCGCCTGCGCCGCCGTACCCCAGACCTGACTGGCCAGGCCGAGGGCGGTGGCCTCGGCGGCCGTGAAGTCGATCGGCGGCAACTCGAAATCCTGCCGACGGATGCGGTAGCCGATCTCGTCGGGGAACAGCGGGGAGTTGCTGCCGGTCTCGACCGGGATGCCCATCGCCCGGAGATCGTCCTTGTCACGCTCGAAGGTGCGATCGAAGGCCGCGTCCGACAGCCCGGAGTAGCCCTCGACGACCTCGCGCAGGTGGCTCTTGTCCAGGAAGCGGCGGGCCATCAGCAGGCAGATCGCGAGGTTCATGATGCGCTCGGACTTGCGTGGCGCCATCGATCCCTCCCCTGCGGTGTCGGTACGTGACGTTACCAGCGGGGCCGGGTCGCGCGGCCCAGGGCCGTTGGGTGGGTCCGAGTCGGATGGCCGCAAGCCAGTGACGTCCCATCCGGTCGACGACTGGTGCGGCGCGGCACTGGCCCGCAGTTTTCAGACCGGTGCGGCGGCCAACCCCGTCCACCGATGCGCCAGAATCGGCTCATGGCAGGCCGGTTCGCACCCTCCCCCACCTCGGACCTGCATCTGGGCAATCTCCGGACGGCGCTGGTCGCCTGGCTGCTGGCACGCTCGACCGGGCGGGCCTTCCTGCTGCGGATCGAGGACCTGGACACCCAGCGGGTGCGGGCCGCCCCCGAGGTCGCCGCCCGGCAGATCGCCGACCTGGCCGCGATCGGCCTGGACTTCGACGGCGAGCCGGTGTGGCAGTCCGATCGGCTGGCACGCTACGCCGACGCGGTGGCCCGGCTGGACACCTACGAGTGCTTCTGCACCCGCCGCGAGATCGCCGAGGCGGCATCGGCCCCGCACGGCGACGGGTACCGGGCCTATCCGGGCACCTGCCGGCACCTCACCGAGGCCGAGCGCGAGCAGCGGCGCCGGGACCGCACCCCGGCGATCCGGGTCCGGGCCCACGGGGCGGTGCAGGCCGTCACTGACCTGTGGGCCGGCGAGGTGAGCGGCGTCGTGGACGACTTCGTCGTGGTGCGCAACGACGGCGTCCCCGCCTACAACCTCGCCGTCGTGGTGGACGACGTGGCCCAGGGCGTCGACCAGGTGGTGCGCGGCGACGACCTGCTGAGCAGCTCGCCGAGACAGGCCTGGCTCACCCGAAGGCTGGGCGGCACGATGGCGCAGTACGCGCACGTGCCCCTCGTGCTGAACCCACAGGGTGGGCGGCTGGCGAAGCGGGACGGCGCGGTCACCCTCGCCGACCTGGCGGACGCCGGGGTCACCGCGGGGCGGGTACTCACCCTGCTGGCGCACTCGCTGAACCTGGCCGGGCGCGACGAGTCGGTCTCGCCCGGGGCGCTGCTGGCCCGGTTCGACCCGGCCGCACTGCCGCGCGAGCCCTGGGTCCTTGGCCCGGTGGACTGATCGGTCAGCGCCCCGCCGCGACGGCGTGACGGACGCCGTCGAGGCCGTCGCCGGTGAGCTGCTCCCAGTCCGGCGCGCGGCCGGTCGAGAGCATCAACAGCTCGAGGATGGGGCCCGCCACGACGGCGCCGTCGCCGCGCGCCCAGTCGGCGTCCGTCGCCTCGAACCGAGCGGCCCGCACGATCGCGACCGAGCCGAGCGCCTTGGCCCGGTCCCGGGCCTGGTCGGCCGCCACCGCGGACGACTCGGGCGCCGGCGTGTGGGTGCGGCCCAGCGGACGCAGGATGTCCTGCGGGTGCACCAGGGCGTCGATCAGCGCCTCGCGCGGGCCGACCACGACCGGTCCCCTGCGCAGCGGGCGTACTGGCCGAGGATGTCGGCAACCGGGGAGTCGCCGCGGCGGCGTCCGTCGCGCAGGATCATGCCGTTGAAGCCGTACCGCAGCATCGCGGGCATGGTGGCGAGCAGCTTCGGCCAGGTGAGTTGCGGCCCGGCGATTAGGTGGGCCGCCACGTCGCGCACGCGCCACCCCGCGCACAGTGAGGGGTGATCCCACTCGGCTTCGGTCAACCCCGCCAGAACGGACGCCAGCGCAGCTCGCTCGGCCACCACGACGTCCCAGATCTCGTCTTCCCGCACCACCCCACCCCCTGTTGGTCAGCCCCGATGACTAGATAGTCAGCTACTCTGACGATCATGTCAACAGCATCGCTGGGACTGCTGGCCTTCATCGCCGCCCGCGGCTACGAGCAGCGGCTGCACGAGGAGCTGCGCCGGGCCGGGTTCACGGCCACAGTCGCCCAGTTCAGGCTCGCGGCGCGCATCGATGAGGGCGGCAGCCGGCTCAGTGACCTGGCCCGTGCCGCGCAGGTCACGAAGCAGACCGCCGGCTTTCTGGTCGATCAGTTGGAGCGCAACGGGTACGTCGAGCGTCACCCCGATCCGTCCGACGCGCGGGCCCGGCTGATCAGGTTGGCTCCGCGCGGCCTGGCGGCCCAACAGGCCGCACGGGCGGCCGAGGAGCGCCTCGACGCCGAGTGGGCCGATCACCTCGGCCCGGGCGCGGTGGCCGCCCTGCGCACCGCGCTGGAGCGGCTGCGCCCGCTCGTGGACCCCTACGACGCGCCGGACTGACGTCCACCGAGGGGTCCGCTCACGCCGGGACACCACCTGCCGCGGGCAGCGAGGCGCCAAGTGACCCGGAGAGCCAGGGGAGGCTCGACGCCGCCGGTCAGCTCTTCTGTTCGGCCGCGTACAGGATGTCCACCACGTAGACCAGGGTGTCACCGGCGGTGACCGGCGGGCTGTTGCTGCCCTGGGGGTAGTTGTCCTCGGGCGGCAGCACCAGCAGCACCCGCTGGCCGACCTTCCTGCCGACCAGCCCCTTCTGCCAGCCGGGAATGGTGCTGGACAGCAGTCCGCCGTCGACGGCGTCGTACTTGTCCTCGATCACCTTGCCGGTCTGCCACGAGTAGGCGACGTAGTTGACCGCGATCACGTCCTTCGCCGTCACCTTGCGCCCGCTGCCGGCGGTGAGCGGCTGGACGACCAACTTGGCCGGCGGGTCGGACTGCGGGATCGTGATCGTCGGCTTGCCGTCGGCCTCGGTCACCGTCGGCAGGCCCTTGGGCGGGGTGATGGCCTTGCCGGTCGGCCCGGTCAGCACCGTGTCGACGATGTCGATGACGAAGATCAGTGTGTCGCCGACCTGGACGTCGATGCTCGAGTTGCCGCCGGAGGAGTCGTAGCCGTCCGAGCCCGGCATGGCGACCAGCACGCGGCTGCCCACCTTCTTGCCCTCGAGCGCGGTCTTGAACCCCGGCACCACCGACGAGAGGTCGAACATCGCCTCGGTCGAGCCGAAGTTGCCGTCGAAGACCTTGCCGGTGCGGGCGTTCACGCCGATGTAGTGCGCGAACACGTACGACGGGTTGACCACCGGGCCGTCGCCCTCGGTCATCACCTTGACCCGGGTCTTGTCGATGGCCCATGGCGCGTCGACCACGACCGTCGGCTTCTTGCCGAACTCCGGGTTCTTGACGGTGATGTCGGCGAGGCTGTTCGACGGCTTGATGGTCGTCGTCGGCGTCGCGCTGGCCGAGGCGGACGCCGAGGCCGAAGCCGAGGGCGACGCGGACGCCGTGTCGGTCGGCGTCGCCGACGGGTCTGCGCCGGAACCACAGGCGGCGAGGGTCAACAGGGCTGCAGCGCAGATCGCGGCGGCTGCGGTCTTGGAAGCGGCAAAAGGCACCCCCCGACTGTAGTCGACCTGACTGTGCTGTCCGGACGCCGCCCGCCGGTGGGTCGAATGCGCCGGTCCTGACCCGTCATCCCGGCGAAACGCCGGGATCTCCTGCCGGGCGACCGGGATCCCGGGGCAAGCCCCCGATGACGAAGGACAGCGTCAGGGCGCCACCCAGGGCGCCGACAGGGCGGCCAGCATGGCCTCGACGGCGTCGTCCGCGACGGCCAGCGGATCGGGCAGCTGCACCGTCTGGTCGCCGCGCCGGCCCCCGGCCACGGGCAGGTCGTGGGCTGTGAACTGCAGCCAATCGACGGTGTAGCGCCGCTTCTCGCGCTGCGCGGCCGAGATCAGCCGGCCGCGCAGCACCGCCCGGGTGTCGCTGGGCGGCTCGACCAGGGCGCGGGTCACGGCGTCCGGATCGGTGAGCCGCACCGCGGCGCCCCGGGCCTCGAGCAGGCGGAACAGGCCCCGTGGAGTGCCGTCGGCCTCCCGGGTGAGCTCGTGGAAGGCGAGATCCACCTGGGCCAGCCGGCGATCCGCCCAGGACAAGCCGCGGGCCTCGGCGTAGCGGCGCAGCAGCGCCCGCTTCGTCACCCACTCGACCTCGCCGTCCAGGTCGTCCTCGGCGCCGGCCTCGACGGCGTCAAGCACCCGCGCCCAGCGCGGCGCCGCGGCCGACTCACCCACCGCCGCCAGATACCGACGCTGCACGTCGACCGCGCTGATCGTCGCGCCGGACGCCAGCCGCAGCACCGCCCGCGGATCGCGCGACACGGCGCGCAGCGAGCCGGGCACGTCGTCGAGTTCGAGCGCCGGCAGGGCGGGCCCACGCCCCGCGGCCGCCGCCTCGGCGGCGTCCAGAACCGCCAGCAGCGACCCCACCTTGAGCGCCGCCGACGGCTCGGACAGGTTCGAATCGCCGGAGATCACGTGCAGCCGGCGGAACCGTCCCGGGTCGGCCAGCGGTTCGTCGCGGGTGTTGATCAACGGACGCGTGCGCGTCGTCATCGACGACAGCTCGTCGTGCAGCACCTCGGCGCGCTGACTGATCGCGAAACCGTCCGGCGTCCAGCGGCCGGCGCCGCACAGCAGCGGCCGGGTCACCAGGAACGGCGTCACCGCCGCCGCCAGCCACGGCAGGTCGAGCCCGCGCCCGATGCAGTAGTTCTCGTGACAGCCGTAGGAGTTGCCGTGCGGATCGACGTTGTTCTTCAGCAGCCGGAACCGCACCGGCTCCCCCGCCTCCACGCCGTCGGCCTCGGCCCGCTGCGCCAGCGCCACCAGCAGTTCGTCACCCGCCCGCTCATGGACGAGGAGGTCGCCCAGTGACGCGCATTCCGCGGTCGCGTACTCCGGGTGCGAGCCGACGTCGAGGTAGAGCCGGCCGCCGTTGCGCAGGAACACGTTCGAGCTGGCGTGCTCGCGCTCGACGGGGGCGAACAGCCGCTGGGCCGCCTCCCCACCGCTCAACCGGACGCCACCGGGCTGCGAGCCACGGCCGGGATCGGCGCGGCGGGCGGACAGCCCGTACTCGGTCTCGATCCCGATGACCCGACGGCTCACAGGCCTGCCAGGTCGATCAGTGCGCCCAACTCGGTGCCGTTGAGCTCGCGCATCTCACCGACCGGCAGCTGGCCCAGCTTGACCGGCCCGATCGCGGTGCGGCTCAGCCGGCGCACCGGATGACCCACCGACTCGAACATCCGCCGCACGATGCGGTTGCGTCCCTCGTGCAGCACCACCTGGACGATGCTGCGGGTGCCGCCGCGCTGGATCAGCTTGATGGCGTCGGGCCGGACCGGGCCGTCCTCGAGCTTCACGCCACGGCCCAGCCGACGCAGCGTGACGTTCTCGATCACGCCCTCGACCTCGGCCACGTAGGTCTTGCTGACGGCGTGCGACGGGTGGGCCATCCGCTGGGCGAACTCACCGTCGTTGGTGATCAGCAGCAGGCCCTCGGTCGGGGTGTCGAGCCGGCCGACATGGAACAACCCCTCGCGGCTGCGCCGGCCCAGGAAGTCGGCGATGGTGGTGCGACCCTGTGGGTCGTCCATCGTCGACACCACCCCGCGCGGCTTGTGGAAGGCCAGGTAGAGGTGCCGGCGCGGCGGCGGAATGCGTGCCCCGTCCACCCGGATCACGTCCCGGCGGGGGTCGACCCGCATCCCCTGCTCGGCGACGATCCTGCCGTTGACCTCGACCAGGCCGTCCTCGATGAGCTGCTCGCAGTGCCGGCGTGATCCGAGCCCTGCCGAGGCCAGCACCTTCTGCAACCGGATGCCTTCTTCGTCGCTCACCGCGTCTCCTCGTCATCGGCTCTGGGGTCGCCGCCGGCGGATCGTTCCGGAAGCGCGGTGTCGGACTCGAATGGCGAGGGCTCGCCCTCCTCGACCGGCGTGCCGTCCGCCCCCGGCTGCTCGCGCGAGACCGACGAGAGCATCAGTTCGGCCTCGAGTTCGGCGGCGTCCGGGAGCAACGGTGCGATCGGCGGCAGGTCGTCCAGGCTCGCCAGGCCCAACCGCTCCAGGAACTGGCCGGTGGTGCCGAACAGCATCGCGCCGGACTCGGCGTCACGGTCGACCTCCTGCACCAGGTCCCTGGTGACCAGGGTGCGCAGCACGCCGTCCACGTTCACCCCCCGCACGGCGGACACGCGACCGCGTGAGATCGGCTGCAGGTAGGCGACCACCGCCAGGGTCTCGAGCGCCGCCTGGGAGAGCCGGCTGTGCTGACCCTCGACCAGCCAGGCACCGATCAGCTCGGCGTGCTGCGGGCGGGTCCAGTACCGCCAGCCACCGCCGACGAAGCGCAACTCGAACCCACGCTCGGTCTGGTCGTAGAAGTCGGCGAGCGCGGCGAGCGCCTGTTCGACCACCTCGACGGGCGCTCCCACGGCGTTGGCCAGGTCGACGGTGGGGACGGGCTCGGTCGCCATCAGCAGCAGCGCCTCGAGCGGTGCCGCGATCGACTCGGCGTCCGGCGCGACGGCCGGCGACTCGTCCGCCGCGGCGAGCAGGTGGCTGCCCGGCGACTCGGCGACGCCAAGCGCGCCGCCGTCATCGGGTTGCGTCATCACGGGCCTCCTGGGAATCGTCGAGGTCGAACTCGGCCGAGATGGCGATCTGGTCGGCCTCTCCGGCGACCCACCGTACTCGCAGCTCACCCAGCGGAGTGAGCTGCTCGAAGGCGACAGCGCGCTCACGGAACAGCTCGAGCAGGGCAAGGAACCGCGCCACCACCACGAGCCGCTCCCCCGCGTCCGCGGTCAGGTCACGGAAGCTGGCCGACCCCTGCTCGCGCAGCCTGGCGATCACGATGTCCGCCTGCTCGCGCACGCTCACCTGCGCCGCGTGCAGATGGGTCAGCGACACCTGTTCGGCAGGTTCGGGGGTGAGGGCGCGGGCGGCCAGCCACGCCAGTTCGTCAGCGGTTGCGGTGAACCGCAGCTCGGGCAGCAACGCCTTGAAGTGGTCCTCGAGCCCGCCCGGCCTGGCGAACCGGCGGTCCTGTTCGGTCAGGGTGTCGGCGATCCAGCCGCTGACCTGCTTGAACGCCCGGTACTGCAGCAGCCTGGCGAACAGCAGGTCGCGCGCCTCGAGCAGGGCCAGATCCTCCGGGTCGTCGACCTCGCCCTGGGGCAGCAGCCGGGCGGCCTTCAGGTCGAGCAGCGTCGCGGCCACCACGATGAACTGGCTGGTCTGCTCCAGATCCCAACGACCAGCGCCGGCCTCGTGCTGACCGGCCCGGACGTGCGCGATGAACTCGTCGGTGACCACCGACAGCGCCACCTCGGTGATGTCCAGCTTGTGCCGCGAGATGAGCTGCAGCAGCAGGTCGAACGGTCCCTCGAAGTTGGCCAGGTGCACGGTGAAGCCCGGCACGGCCTCGCTGACGGCGGCGGTCACGACGCGTCGAGTTGCCGGATCAGGTCGGATTCCTCGCCATTGGCGTCCAGATCGGCCATCGCCAGGGCGATCGCGGCGCGGACGAACCGGCCACGGTCGACGGCGATGCCGTGCTGGCCGCGCAACGCCAGCCGGGCATGCTCGAGGGCGAGCAACTCGTCGGCGCTGACGTAGACGGTGATCTTCTCGTCGTGTTTCACCCGGCCCGACGGTCGCACTCCGCCCGGCGGTTCGGTGGCGCGGAAGAGTTCCTGGGCACCGGGCAGCGCTACGCGCCGGGGCATCGGGCCAACACCTCCCGGGCCAGCATCCGGTACGCCCCAGCTCCCGGCGAGTTGGTCGCATAGGTGGTGATCGGCTCGCCAGCGACGGTCGTCTCGGGGAACTTGATGGTGCGCCGGATGACGGTGTGGAACACCTTGTCGCCGAACGCCTGGACGACCCGCTCGAGCACCTCACGCGAGTGGACCGTCCGGGAGTCGTACATGGTGCCGAGGATGCCGACGATCTCCAGTTCGGGATTCAGCCGGTCCTGCACTTTGCCGATGGTGTCGTTGAGCAGCGCCAGGCCGCGCAGGGCGAAGAACTCACACTCCAGCGGCATCAGGACGCGATCGGCTGCGGTCAACGCGTTGACGGTCAGCAGCCCCAGCGAGGGCGCGCAGTCGATCAGGATGACGTCGTACTCGCCGCGGACCTGCGCGAGCACCCGCTTCAGGGTCTGCTCGCGGGCCACCTCGGACACCAGCTGCACCTCGGCGGCGGAGAGGTCGATGTTGGCGGGCAGGATGTCGAGCCCGTCGACCACCGACTCGGTGATGATGTCGTGGACGTCGTGGTCGCGGGTGAGCAGCAGGTTGTAGATGCTGGTCTCCAGCGTGTGTGGGTTGATGCCCAGGCCGACCGACAGCGAGCCCTGCGGGTCGAAGTCGACCAGCAGCACGCGGCGTCCGGTCTCGGCCAGCGCCGCGCCCAGGTTGATCGTGGTGGTGGTCTTGCCGACGCCGCCCTTCTGGTTGCACATGGCGATGATCAGCGCCCGCCGGGTGCCCAGCTGGGCGGGCGGGGTCGGCTCGGGCAGGTCGGGCAGCGGGCGTCCGGTCGGGCCGAGTTCGGGGCCGGCCTCGACGTCGGTGTCGGCGTCGGTCTCGAACAGCGCCTCAGTGGTGATCTGGGTCACAAGAACCTCCAAAGTGTCGATAAAGACGCTAATACCCACGAGCTCGATCGCCGGGACCACGCCGGGGCGTGTCGGCGTCGCGCCGTTCCCGCCCGCCTCCTCCCCCGCGCGCCCTTGGGCCCGCCCGGGCGAACGGCAGGACCGCTGTTCCGGAACGCCCGCGCGGCATACCCACGGGGGGTATCTTCGACACATGCATGCTCTTGCCAGGATTACCCTCCCCGTCGCCGCCCTCCTCGCCCTCGCCGGCTGTCAGGCCGCCGCCACGCCTGTGGCGACGACCAGCGGTTCGCCCGCCGCGTCCAGCCCCGCGGCGTCCGCCAACTCCGCCGACGTGATGTTCACCCAGATGATGATTCCGCACCACGAGCAGGCCGTCGTGATGAGCGACCTGATCCTGGCCAAGCAGGGCATCTCCGCCGAGGTGACGAAGCTGGCCGAACAGATCAAGGCCGCCCAGCAGCCCGAGATCGACCAGATGAAGGGATGGCTGAAGGAGTGGGGCGCCTCCGAGCACAGCGACCACACCGGCCACGGCGGCATGGACGGCATGCTCTCCCAGGAACAGCTGGACGCCATCGAGGACGCCCAGGGCACCGAGGCCGAGAAGCTCTTCCTGACCGGCATGATCGGCCACCACGAGGGGGCGGTCACGATGGCCAAGCAGGTGCAGGCCGAGGGCAGCGACACCGAGGTGCGCGCCCTCGCCGACGCGATCATCACCAGCCAGCAGGCCGAGATCGACCAGATGAAGAAGATGCTCGACGCCTGACCGGACGCCCCACCGGCGAGCACCCGGACACTGAGCAGGTGCTCGCCGGCTTCGAGCCCGGCCGGGGGATGGCCGGGGTCTGTGGTCGCCGTCCGCGAGTCGTCGGTCGTCAGCGGCGTTGTCCAGCGAGTCGGGAGCCGATCAGCACGACCAGTCCGGTCACGGCCACGCCGAGGCCGGCCGCGAGCCAACCAGGATCTGCTCCCGAGCCCGTCTGCGGCAGCTGGGTGGTGGGCCGTCGGCCGCTCGAGGAGGAGGTCGGGTCGGTCGGCGTCGGCATGGTCCCGGTCGGTGTGGTCGGGGCCTCAGTCGGCGTGGTCGGGGCCTCCATCGGCGCGGTGGGCGTGTCCATCGGCGTGGTCGGCGTCTGCGTCGGTGTCGTCGGCGCGCTGGGCGAAGGCGTCGAGTCGGCGCCGCAGAGCAGCCGGCCGCCGAAGGCCCGTGATGGATCTCGCCACCGCCCGACGTGGTGATGTCCTGGGCGAACCATTGGCCGTTGGTCGACACCCCTGAGTCGAACCGGAGATTCGCCGAGCGAGCCCAGATCGCCCCGAGGGTGAGGCCGTCCACGGTGACCGTGCGCGCCGGTGGCGTTCAGATCCCGCGCGGTGGGTGCGTTGCGGTTCGAGATATCCAATGAGCCCGTGCCCACGAACGCGCCGGCGAGGATGCGGACGCTCCGGCCGTCAACCGTCGGAGCGGCGTAGTCCGCCTGGCCCGCCGCCATGTGGACGATCGGATAGTTCTCACGGCCGGCGGCGATGGTGCCGAACGCGGCGCCCGACCCTTCCAGTTCGCCGTTGTTCAACGTCACGTCGCCGCGGCCGACCACGGTGAACCCGTTGCTCGCCTCGTAGGGAGTGAAACCGCGCACACAATTTTGCTGTCGCGTCAGACTTTAGGGCCAACGGCGCGACTCCGAGATGAATTCCGCAGACTAAGAATTGTTGCTCGATGGTGCACCCGCTCCCCGGCCTGGGGGTGGGTCAGCGGGCCCGCGGATGGGAACTCAGGAACACCTCACGGAGATGCTCGACCGTGACCAGCGTGTAGATCTGGGTGGTGGCCACCGAGGCGTGCCCGAGCAGTTCCTGCACGACCCGGACGTCGGCGCCGCCGTCCAGCAGGTGGGTGGCGAACGAGTGCCGCAGGGTGTGCGGACCGATCTCGGCGGTGATTCCGGCCCGCTCGGCATGCTCGCGCAGCAAAGCCCAGGCCGACTGCCGGCTGAGCCGGGCGCCCCGGGTGTTCACGAACAACGCCGGGGTGGACGCCTTCGCCCGCTCCAGCAGGGCCGGACGCCCGCGCACCAGCCACGCATCCACGGCAGCCCGGGCGTACGAGCCGACCGGCACCACCCGCTCCTTGCGGCCCTTGCCGAACAGCCGCAGCCCGGCCTCGGGGTCGGCGCTCAGCCCGCTCACGTCGTCCACGTCGAGGTCGGTCAACTCCGAGATCCGCGCCCCGGTGCCGTACAGCAACTCGAGCAGGGCGGCGTCGCGCAGCCCGGCCGGGGTGGTGGTGTCGGGGCTGTCCAGCAGCGCCTGCACCTGCGCCAGCGACAGCGCCTTCGGCAGCCGGCGTCCGGCCTGCGGCGGCGACACTCCGGCCGCCGCGTTGTCGACGACGGCCCCGTCGTCGACGGCGAAGCGGTGCAGCGACTTCACCGCGCTCAACGCCCTGGCCACACTGCTGGCGGCCAGTGCGGCATGCTCGCCTTCGCCGCTGCGCAGATGCTCGGCGAAGGCGGCGACGTCGGCCCGACCGGCGTCCGACAACTCGGTGATGCCGCGGCCGGCCAGGAAGGCGGCGTACCGGGACAGATCGCGGCGGTATCCGGCGACCGTGTGCACCGAGGCCCCGCGCTCGACGGTGAGGTGGTCGAGGAAGGCGTCCACCACCCGCTCGACGGCCATGGGTCAGCCCAGTCCGGCGATCGCCTCGAGGTTGCCCCGCCGGACATCGCGGGCGGGCCAGGGACTGTCGGCAGGGCGCAGCGAGTCGAGGCGTCGGGCGAGCCGGGCCGCCTCGAGGGCGAGCGCGCCCGCCACCACCGTGGGGCTCTGCACATCGCCCGCGTAGATGCCGTCGAGCAGGTCGGCCAGCGGCACCAGGCACACCTCCATCTCGGCCTCCTCGTGCTCGACGACGAAGCCGTCCGGACGCGGCGCCGGGCGCAGCCCGCGGGCCAGGAAGAAGCGGATGCACTCGGAATTGCAGCCCGGGGAGGTGAACATGTCGATCAGCAGCCGCCAGTCGTCGGCGGCCAGCATCGCCTCCTCGGCCAGTTCGCGCTGGGCCGCACCCAGCCACGATTCGCCGTCGGCGTCCAGCAGTCCCGCCGGTGGCTCGATCAGCTGGTAGCCGACCGGGTGCCGGTACTGGCGCACCACCACGACCCGGTCCTGCTCGTCGATGGCGATCACCGCCACCGCGCCCGGGTGCAGCAGGTACTGCCGATGCATCTCGTCACCACCGGGGGTGATCACCACGTCGTCGACGTAGTCGGAGACCGCGCCCTCGCCGAGCACCGTGTGCGAAGCGATCCGCCACCGGGTGGGAACGTCGCGGGCCTCGTCGCGGCCGATCGGCCGCGGCCCGGGCGCCGTCACGACTCCACCTCGCCGACGGGCAGCCGGGTGTCCAGCTTGCGGCGCAGTGCGGCGCCGACCAGCCCGGCGAACAACGGGTGCGGACGGGTGGGCCGCGACTTGAGTTCGGGATGGGCCTGAGTGGCGAGGTAGAACGGGTGCCGTTCGGGGTCGAACTCGACGAACTCGACCAGCGTCGAATCGGGTGAGGTGCCCACCACGCGCAGCCCCGCGGCCGCCAGTTCGTCGCGGTAGGCGTTGTTGACCTCATAGCGGTGCCGGTGCCGCTCGGCCACCCGGGTGCTGCCGTACAGCTTCGCCACCAGCGACCCCTTGACCAGGTCCGCCGGATACGAGCCGAGCCGCATGGTGGCACCCATCTGACCCTCGCCGGACACGATCGCCACCTGTTCGGCCATGGTCGCGATCACCGGCGCGTTGGTGTCGGGCTCGAACTCGGTCGAGGCGGCGTCCGGCAGCCCGCACAGGTTGCGGGCCACCTCGATCACCATGCACTGCAGGCCCAGGCACAAGCCCAGCGTGGGAATGCCGTTCTCGCGGGCGTAGCGCAAGGCGCCCAGCTTGCCCTCGACCCCCCGGATGCCGAAGCCGCCCGGCACCACGATTCCGTCGAGCTCGCCCAGCTGCGCGGCCGCGCCGGCCGGCGTCTCGCACGAGTCGGAGGCGATCCAGCGCACGTTGACCTTCGCGTGGTTGGCGAAACCACCGGCCCGCAGCGCCTCGGACACACTCAGGTAGGCGTCCGGCAGGTCGATGTACTTGCCGACCAGCCCGATCGTCACCTCCTCCTTGGGGTGGTGCACCCGCTCGAGCAGGTCCTCCCACTTCTTCCAGTTGACGTCGCGGAAGCTGACGCCCAGCCGGCGCACCACGTAGGCGTCCAGCCCCTCGGCGTGCAGCACCTTGGGAATGTCGTAGATCGACGGCGCGTCCGGGCAGGACACCACCGCCTCCTCGTCGACGTCGCACATCAGCGAGATCTTGCGCTTGACCCCGTCGGGGATGTCGCGGTTGGAGCGGCAGACGATCGCGTCCGGGGTGATGCCGACCTGGCGCAGCGCGGCCACCGAATGCTGGGTGGGCTTGGTCTTCAGCTCGCCCGACGGGCCCAGGTAGGGCACCAGCGAGACGTGGATGAACAGCACGTTGGTGCGTCCGACGTCGCGGCGCACCTGTCGGGCGGCCTCGAGGAAGGGCAGCGACTCGATGTCGCCGACGGTGCCACCGATCTCGTGGATCACCACGTCGACGTCGCGGCTGGCCATCGAGAGCATCTCGTCCTTGATCTCGTTGGTGATGTGCGGAATCACCTGGACGGTGTCGCCCAGGAAGTCGCCGCGCCGCTCCTTGGCGATGACGTTGGAGTACACCTTGCCGGTCGTCACATTGGCGTCGGCGTTGAGGTTCACGTCGAGGAAGCGTTCGTAGTGGCCGATGTCGAGGTCGGTCTCGGCGCCGTCCTCGGTGACGAACACCTCCCCGTGCTGGAACGGGTTCATGGTGCCCGGATCGACGTTGAGATAGGGGTCGAGCTTCTGCATCGTCACCCGCAGCCCGCGCGCCACCAGCAGGCTTCCGAGGCTCGAGGCGGTGAGCCCCTTGCCGAGCGAGGAGGCGACGCCTCCGGTCACGAAGATGTGCTTGGTGCTGCCGCTGTTTCCCACGGGATTTCACCCTATAGCGGCGGACGCCGTGGGCGCGATTCGGCGCGCGACGTCACGAGATCGTCACGGGCCGGTTCTGGAGGCCGGTGTTCACGGTGCGGGGACAGGGTGTGTGGCGCACAGGAGCTCGACGATCACGCGGCGTCCGCCGGAACGACAGGATGGAAACGACCGTCAGGTACGCGCGCGGCGGGAGGGGCACGAGGGAGTACGGAGAGGCTTCCTCCTCCCCGGGTTGACCCCGGGATCTCCGCCGCTCGTGCCGCACCCGCCGTTCAGGGGGGTGGGTCGTTCTCAGCAACGCCCACTGTTCTCGGGAACGCCGACTGCTTTCATGTTGCAACGCGAGAGCAGGTACCCAAGGTGCGAGTAGTCGGCGTTGATGAGAACCGCCGCCCCGGCTGTGACACTGCCGCCAGGGGCCGACCAACGGGATCCGGACGCGATTCCGGTGCGGCCCGGCGGGCGTCCCCCAGCGGGGCCCGCCGATCGCCCGCCCGCGGGGCACCGACGACCACCGCGCCCGCCCGCGGGGCACCGACGACCACCGCGCCCGCCCAGACGCGACCGACGGCTGGGAGGACTGGTCCTGGTCACTCCACGGACCGGGACGTGCGTCACCCGGTGGCGGCCCGCAGCAGTTCGGCGGCGTGGGCGTGCGCGTTGGCCGAGCCCTCCAGGCCGGCCATCATCCGGGCCAGCTCGTCGAGCCGCTCGGGTCCCTCGACGCGCCGGATGCCGCTGGTGGTGACCTGCCCGTCGCTTGCCTTCGCCACCACGAAGTGGTCCTCGGCGAAGGCGGCGACCTGGGCCAGATGGGTCACCACGATGACCTGGGCATGCTCGGCCAGCCGCGCCAACCGGCGTCCGATCTCGAGCGCGACCGTGCCGCCTACCCCGGCGTCCACCTCGTCGAACACGAACGTCTGCCCGGACGCCCCGGCGGCCAGCACCACCTCGAGGGCCAGTCGCACCCGGGACAGCTCTCCCCCGGACGCCGCCCTCGCCAGCGGCGCCGGCGAAGCCCCCGGGTTGGCGCTGAACATGATCGTCACCTGGTCGGCGCCGTGCGCACCGATCGGTGCCGGCGCCAGGTCGAACTCGAGGCTTGCGTGCGGCATGGCCAGGGCCGCCAGCTCGGCCCGAACCCGCTGCGCCAGGTCGGACGCCGCCGCCCGCCGGCCGCTACTGATCGCCTCCGCCGTGGCGGCCAACTGCCCGTCGAGGGTGTCGATGAGCGCCCGCAACTCGGCCACCCGTTCGTCGCCACCGGCCAGCACGCCACTGCGGGCGGCCGCGTCGGACGCCCACTGCAACACCTCGGCGACGCTGGCGCCGTACTTGCGCAGCAGCCCCTGCAGCGCAGCGCGTCGTTCGGCGATCCACTCCAGCCGGTTCGGGTCGGCCTCGAGCCCGGCGAGGTAGCCGGCCAGGTCGGCGGCCACGTCGGCGACCAGCACCGACGCCTCCCCCGCCCGCTCGGAAAGCGCGGCCAACGTCGGGTCGTCGACCGCGGCGCCCTCGAGCGCCTTGCGGGCGGCGGCCAGAAACCCCAGCGCGTTCGGCGCATCGTCCCACGCCTCGGCGTCGCCGCTGAGCGCCACCGCAGCGGTGTGCGCGGCCAGCCGCAGGTCGTCGACCGCCTGCAGCCGGTGCGCCTCCGCGGCCAGGGTCACATCCTCGTCGGGCTGCGGGTCGACGTGCTCGATCTCGTTCAGGCCGAACGTCAGCAGGTCGAGTTCCCTCGCCCGCTCGCGGGCCGCCCCGGTCAGTTCGGCCAGTTGGGCCGCAGCCGTCCGCCGCTGCGCCCAGGCGGCAGCGTGCCGCCGCAACAGGTCGGCCTGCTCGGGGCCGGCGTGCGCGTCCAGCACCTCGCGCTGCCGCTCGGCGGTACCGAGCCGCACCTGTTCGGACTGGCCATGGATCGCCGCCCAACGGGTCACCACACCGGTCGCCCGCCCCAGCGGCACCGCGGCACCGCCGAGCAGCGCCCGCGACCGGGTGCGGCCGATCTGCCGCGACACCAGCACCTCGCCGTCGTCGACCTCGGCGCCCAGCTCGAGGAGCTCGTCGGCGACGTCGTCGGCGAGGGTCCACGAGCCTTCGACGACGCACCGCGACGCGCCGTGCCGGATCAGCCCGCTGTCGGCCCGGGCGCCCAGCAGCAGGGAGAGCCCGGTCACCACCATGGTCTTGCCGGCGCCGGTTTCGCCGGTCACCGCGGTGAACCCCGCCCCCGGCTCGAGCACGGCCTCGGCGATCACCCCGAGGTCGCTGATCCGCAGCTCAGTCAGCATGCTGCTGTCGCTGGGCAACACCGCGCCAGCCCTCGACCGGCAACTCGAACTTGCGCACGAGCCGGTCGACGAAGGGGCGCTCGGAGATGCGGGCCAGCCGCAACCGGTGGGTACCGACCTGGGCCGTGACCAGCATGCCGGCGGAGATGTCGATCGTGCGGCGTCCGTCGCACCACACCACCGCCTGGCTCTCGTTGGAGGGCAGGATCTCGATGGACGCCGTCGAGTGCGGCCCGATCACCAGGGGCCGGTTGAACAGGGCGTGCGCCGACAGCGGCACCAGCAGCAGGGCGTCGATGTCGGGCCACAGCACCGGGCCGTTGGCCGAGAACGCGTAGGCGGTCGACCCGGTCGGGGTGGCTACCAGGACACCGTCGGTGCCCCACCGGGACAGCGCCCTGCCGTCGACCCGGACCAGCACCTCGATCATCCGTTGCCGGGCCAGCTTCTCGATCGACACCTCGTTGATGGCGAACGAGCGCCACACCTCGGCGCCGTCGGCGTCGGTGATGATCGTGTCGATCGTCATGCGCTCTTCGACGGTGTAGTTGCGCCCGACCACGTGGCTGATCAGTGAGCCGGCCTGATGCGACTCGAGTTCGGCGAGGAAACCGATGTGTCCGAGGTTGACCCCCAGCACGGGAATGTCGAGGGGCAGGGCCCATTCGGCGGCGCGCAGGATGCTGCCGTCGCCCCCGAAGACCACCACGAGTTCGCTGCGTCGCCCGGTCTCGGCGGTCAGCTCGAGGGTGTCGCCGGCACCGCCCAGCACCGTGCGGTGACCGGGGTCGAGCAGGCAGGTGATGCCGTGCTCGGTCATGCCGGCGATGAACCCCGCGGCAGCGTCGAGGGCGGCCTGGCGCCCGGCGTGCAGGGCCACGGTGACGAAGCGACTGGTTCCCACGCGCTCACCCTAGCCGTGGCGGCCGACACTCACCGGCGTCCGCGCAACAGCAGGAACCACTCCTGATTGCCGGAGGCCCCGGCGATCCGGCTGGGGCCGCGCCACACCTCGGGCCGGCCGAGCCGTGCCGCCTGCTCGGCCACCTCGTCCACGCACCTGGTGCGCACAGCCTCGTCGCGCACGACGCCGCGCGCGTCCAGGCCGCCGCGGCCGACCTCGAACTGCGGCTTGACCAGCAGCAACGCCGACCCTTCGGGCGTGAGCACCCCGAACAGCGGCGCCAGCAGCAGCTTCAGGGAGATGAACGACACGTCGCCGACGACCAGGTCGACGCGGCGTCCGCCCAGATGGTCGAGGGTGAGGTCGCGCAGGTTGAGGCCCTCGTGCACCACCACCCGGGGGTCGTCGGCGACCTGCCGCGCCACCTGACCGTGGCCGACGTCGACGGCGTGCACCGACTCGGCGCCGCGCTCGAGGACGACCTGGCTGAACCCGCCGGTGGACGCCCCGGCGTCCAGCACCCTGCCGGCGACCACGAGGCCGCTGTCGTCGAGGGCGCCCAGCAGCTTGTGGGCGGCCCGTGACACGTAATGGTCGGGCTCCTCGACGCTCAAGGCGTCGGCGTCGCCGATCATGGTTGCCGGCTTCGACGCCCGGCGTCCGTTGACCTGGACGCGTCCGGCCCTGACCACCTCGGCGGCCTGGCCGCGCGAGCGCGCCAGCCCGCGGCGCACCAGTTCCTGGTCGAGCCGCGCGGTCACCGCTCGGAGGCCTCCCGGGGCGGGTTCAGCACGTCCTGCAGCACCCGGTGCACCTCGTCGAGGGCGGACGCGTGCTCGCCGACCGGGCCCGACAGGTCGAGCCGGGACAGCGCTTCGTCGATGGCGGCATGCCCCGTCACCGGCGGTTGGTCGGAGGTGGAAGCGGTCACGGTCTGCATCCTAGACGCGCGGGTGCGGAGCCGACGGGCGCCCCTCGGCCAGCCCGCGCGCCGCCAGGGCGTCCCCGGTCGCCTGGGCGAAGCCGACCGCACGCACCACGACCGGGGTCAGCCGCGCCACCCAGTGTCGTTCCAGGCCGCGGGCGCGGGCGGCGTCCCGGACGTCGTAGAAGGCGCCGCTGAGGAACGGGACGCTGCGCAGCATGATCCCCACCGCCAACCCGAACCGCTCACCGTCGACGAACGGCACCCGGTCGGCGGCGGCGACCAGCGCGTCCACCAGCACCGAGGCGGGCGTGGTGACGATGATCAGCCGCGCCGCCCAGACGGCCAGCAGTACGTTGCCGGGCACCACGAACGCCAGGTCGGGCCGGCCCACCACCAGCTGAAAGACGCCCAGCACCAGCAGCAGCACCAGCAGGGCCACCGGGATCGCGAACATGGCCCGGGCCGGCAGCCGGCACAGCGCCAGGCAGCCCACCACCGCCACCAGTCCGGTCGCCGTCAGCCACGGCTGCTGCACGCAAAGCGCCGGCAGGGTCAGCGCCAGCACCACCAGGTACTTCCACCCCACCCCGGCACGGTGCCACACCGAGTCGCCGGGCAGGTGGCCGCCGAACACCGACACCGTGGGTCTCATGCCATCAGCTCCCGGTAGCGGTCCAGCACCTCGGCCGGCGCCCCGTCTGCGCACACCCGACCCGCGTCGATCAGCAGGACCCGCTCGCACTGCCCGGCCAGCGCCAGATCGTGGGTGGCCACGATCACCTGGTGCGGCAATGCGCTCAGCACCTGGCTGACCAGGTTGCGGTTGCGCAGGTCGAGCAGGGTGGTAGGTTCGTCGCAGACCAGGGTCGAGGGTTCGACGGCGAGCACGCTCACCAGGGCCGCCAGCTGCCGCTCACCGCCGGAGAGGTCGTAGATGCTCTGCTCGGCGACCGCCGCCAGGCCGTAACGATCCAGCCAGTCCAGGGCCAGGCGGCGGCGCTCCCCCCGGTCGCGGACGCGGGCGCGCAGGCTGAGCTCGACGTCGTCCAGCGGCGTGGGCAGCACGAGCTGGCTCAACGGATCGGTGAAGGTGAAGCCGACCCGGCGGCGGACGGCGGCGGACTCCGTGCGGGTGTCGTGGCCGTCGACCTCGACCCGGCCCGAGGTCGGCACGATCAGCCCGTTGAGCAACCGCAGCAGGGTGGACTTTCCCGAGCCGTTGGCGCCGACCAGGGCGATGCGGTGCTCGGCGAGGCGCAGGTCGACGTGATCGAGCAGCACCTTGCTGCCCGGCGGGCCCGCGACGGGGACCCGGACCCCGACGTCACTGAGCCGGATCACCTCAGGCGGCTACCGGCACCCGTTGCGTCAGCAGCGCCGGGAAGGCCCGGTGGACGGCCAGGGCGATACCGGCCGCGGCCAGGTTCTTCACGACGTCTCCTGGCCAGAACGGCAGGTCGATGGCGATCGCGGCCGGCAGGTCGACGTGCAGGATCGTCATCAGGCCGAGGATGCCGGCCGGGTGGATGATCAGGATGGACGCGGCGAACCCTGAGACGAACAGCCACAGGAACCGCAGCCGGCGCCCGGCCGGGGCCAACCGGACGGCCAACAGGCCCGCCACGGCCGCCGCGATCGGGAAGCTGAGCAGGTAGCCGATGCTGGGCTTGGCCAGCACGCCCAGGCCGCCGGTGCCGCCGGCGAACACGGGCAGCCCCGCGAAGCCGACCACCAGGTACAGCATGGTCGCACCGAAGCCGCGCCAGGGCCCGAGGACGAGGCCCGCCAGGGCGACGCCGAGGGTCTGCAGGGTGATCGGCACCGGCCCGATCGGAATGCCGGGGACCACGGACAGCACGGCGATCAGGGCCGCGAAAACGGCGATGAACGCAAGGTCGGTGGTGGTGGGCTGCCTTCCAGCCGGCACGGGTGCTCCTGACTCTCGGGACCCGGTGGCGTTCGGGTCCCTCGCAGGATACCGCCGGGTGACGGCAGGTCGAGCGGCAACCGCTGTCCGGGCCCCTGTGTGCCGCCGATGGGACCTGGCGGCGTGCTCAGTGCAGCTGGTCGAGCCGGTCCAGGGCTTCGGTCGCGTCGGCGTTGGTGGCCCAGACCAGGTTGGCGAGCGCCCACAGGGCGTCCAACTGACCGGACTGGCCGGTCAGTTCGCCCTCGAGCAGGATCCGGCCGTCCTTCAACCGCGCGGACGCCGCTCCGCACAGCCAGGCGTGGCCCTCCTGGGTCGCGACGCGGGGCGGTTCGAGCAGGGCGCGGACATCGGCGCCGATGTAGCTGGGCCGGTCACCCGGACCGGTCTCGATCAGGTCCCGCTTGCCGTGAGCACCGGTGAACACCAGCATCGAGGCCATCCCTGCCCGGTTGGCGCCCATGATGTCGGTGTCGATCCGGTCACCCACGAAGATCGGACGCCGCGCACCGGTGTGCCGGATGGCGAAGTCCAGCATCGGCGCGTGCGGCTTGCCGAAGACGATCGGTTTGCGGCGCACCACCATGCCCACGACCGAGAGTTGGGCACCGAGGCCGGGCACGAGGCCCCGGTCGGTGGGACGGGTGCGGTCGTCGTTGGTGGCGTACCACGTGGCGCCGCGCTGCACGGCTATCGCCGCCTCGTCCAGCAGGCCCCACGGGATGGTCGGGCTGTAGCCCTGGAGCACGGCGTCCGGGCCGTCGTCGGCGTTGCCGGTCGCCCGGAAGCCGGCCCCCTCGACCAGGTCGACCAGGTTCCTGGTGCCGGCGACCAGGATCAGGCTGCCTGCGGTGAGGGTCTCGGCGAGCACGTTGGCCGCCACTTGAGCACTGGTGATCAGGTCGTCCACTCCGGCTTCGAAGCCCAGGCTGGTCAGGTGCTCCGCGACCGTTTCGGCGCTGCGCGCCGCGTTGTTCGTGACGTACATGACCCGTGCGCCCGCTTCGAGGACGGCGTGGATGCCCTCCGCCGCCCCCGGCACGGCGACCGGTCCGAGATAGATCACCCCGTCCAGGTCGAAGAAGGCGACGTCATGGTCGTCGATGATCCGTTCGGTCACTGGCCCTCCCCAGGCTCCTCCTGCGTCGCGACGGCCGGTTGCGGCTCGCCGACGCTGGTCGTGCCGCCATCCTCGGCCGCAGCCGGCTCGGCAGCGTCCTCGGTCTCGTCGAACTCGATCGTGACGCCCTGCAGGGCGGCGAGGGCCTCGGCCGCCCCGGTCTCGTTGTCGGGATCCAGCCTCAGCGCCGCTCCGAACCACTGCTCGGCGCCGGCCTCGTCACCAGACCCGGCCAGCAACTCGGCGAAGTAGTAGCGCAACCGGGCACGGGCAGCCTTGGGCCCGCGCGGCCCGACCGCCTCGATCTCCTGACGCAGAAGCCGGACCGCCTCATCGCGCTGGCCCAAGGCGTCGCGCGCACCGGCCTCGACCAGCTTGAGCTCCACCCGGGCGGCGATCGGCGGCTGGGTGGCCAGTCCCTCACGGATCAGTTTCAACGCCGCCTGCGGACGCCCGAGCCCCCGCTCGCAGTCGGCCATCACGGCCAGGAAGTCGTCGCTGCCGGTCATCCGGCGCAGGGCCCGGAACTCGTTGAGTGCCGCGGCGTACTCGCCGGCCGCATAGGCGGTGGTGGCCGCCGCCTCACGCACCACGGGCAGGCGTGCGGCGCGACGGCGCGCCGCCTCGGCGTGGGCATAGGCCAGGGCCGGGTCCACATCCACGAGTTCCGCCGCGGCCGCCAGATGGGCAGCAACCTTCTCAGCCCGTTCGCTGCTCAGCCCGCGCAGTTCGGCCTTCACCCCGCGCGACAGCAGGTCCAGATCGACATCGGTGGGCGTCGCCGGTTCGTCCGGGCGAGGCTCCAGGCCCGGATGCAGCGGCTCCCGCTCCTCGATCGGCCCCCGGTCGCGGGCCGGCTGCGGACGCCGCTGGGCCACCCCTGGGCCGTCCTGACGCCGCGGACGTCCTTCTTCACGGGGACGGTAGCCGTCCTGGCGATCGTCCGATCGCCCTTCCCCGCGGGGCCGGTAACCGCCCTGGCGGTCGTCCGAACGCCCGCGCCCGGAGCTCTGCCGCTCGTCGGAGCGGCCTCTGTCGGCGCCACGCCGGGCAGCGTCGACGCCACGAGGTTGGCCAGCCCGAGCGTCACGACCCGCGGCACGGCGAACGGCGCCGGGCTGATCGGAGCTCCATTGCCGGGATTCGGAACGCCGCGCCCCCTCGTCCGAGCGCGGACGCGACGTACGGGTGCCCTCGGGCCGAGCCGTCCCCTCCGCCCGGGGACGGTACCCGCGGTTCTGCGGACGCCCCGATGCGCCCTCGTAGCGAGGGTTGCCGGACCGACTCTGCGAGCGTCCCGATCCTCCCTCTGAACGCGAGCTGGACGACCGGCTCTGCGGGCGTGCCGAGCCGCCCTCGTAGCGAGGGCTGTCGGACCGACTCTGCGAACGCCCGGAACCGCCCTCTGAACGTGGACTGGACGATCGGCTCTGCGGGCGCCCAGAACCGGCCCCATAGCGGGGGCTGTCGGACCGACTCTGCGAACCCCCCGAGCCGCCTTCGGTGCGGGGGCGTGAGGAACGGCCCGCCGAGGAGCCGGATCCTGCGCGGCGACCTTCTGGTCGCCTACCGGTGCCACCAGCCCTACCGGCTGACGAGGTCCCATACGGCTTTGCGTCGTCCTGCCCGGCGTCGCGCCTGCGGGGCGCACGCCCGGGCCGCGAGTCGCCGGCTGAGCCACGGTATGTTCTGCTCGTGCCGCCGGAACCACCGCGCGGTGACCCGGCGCCAGTCGCCCGGTACGGCTTCGCACCGCCCTGGCCGGCTGCCCGACCCCGGCCCGCAGCACCCGAGCCCCGCGCTGGACGCTCGTTCTGTTGCCCCTTGCCGTCGGCCGGTTCCTGCTCGCTGGTCACCCGCACCAGTGTGCCGTTCACCGACCGGGGACGCAAAACACCCCCGCGGGAGCCATTGCTGGCACCCACGGGGGTGTTTTAAATGTCCGGCGACGACCTACTCTCCCACAGGGTCCCCCCTGCAGTACCATCGGCGCTGAGCAGCTTAGCTTCCGGGTTCGGAATGGAGCCGGGCGTTTCCCGCTCGCCATGATCACCGTAACTCTATGGAGTTTTCGATCGCGTTCCCGACCGTTACTCGGGAACCGCACAGTGGACGCGTAGCATCTTTGTAGGAAACAAGCCCTCGGCCTATTAGTATCGGTCAGCTCCATGCATTGCTGCACTTCCACATCCGACCTATCAACCCGGTGGTCTTCCGGGGGCCTTACCAGATTAACTCTGTGGGAACCCTCATCTTGAGACGTGCTTCCCGCTTAGATGCTTTCAGCGGTTATCACTTCCAAACGTAGCCAACCAGCCGTGCTCTTGGCAGAACAACTGGCACACCAGAGGTTTGTCCGTCCCGGTCCTCTCGTACTAAGGACAGCCTCTCTCAAGATTCCTACGCGCGCAGCGGATAGGGACCGAACTGTCTCACGACGTTCTAAACCCAGCTCGCGTGCCGCTTTAATGGGCGAACAGCCCAACCCTTGGGACCGACTCCAGCCCCAGGATGCGACGAGCCGACATCGAGGTGCCAAACCATGCCGTCGCTATGGACGCTCGGGCAAGATCAGCCTGTTATCCCCGGGGTACCTTTTATCCGTTGAGTGACGGCGCTTCCACGTGCCACCGTCAGATCACTAGTCCCGACTTTCGTCCCTGCTTGAGGTGTCCCTCTCACAGTCAAGCTCCCTTGTGCACTTACACTCAAAACCTGATTGCCAACCAGGCTGAGGG
The DNA here is from genome assembly GCF_025972045.1 of Micropruina sonneratiae. Taxonomy (GTDB): domain Bacteria; phylum Actinomycetota; class Actinomycetes; order Propionibacteriales; family Propionibacteriaceae; genus Micropruina; species Micropruina sonneratiae. Next base: position 627,452 of record NZ_JAPDHX010000002.1, read on the forward strand.
AACCTTTGGGCGCCTCCGTTACATTTTGGGAGGCGACCGCCCCAGTCAAACTACCCATCAGGCACTGTCCCTGATCCAGATGATGGACCTAGGTTAGATAACCAGAACGACCAGAGTGGTATTTCAACGTCGACTCCACACGAACTGGCGTCCATGCTTCACAGTCTCCCACCTATCCTACACAAGTCGTACCGATCACCAATACCAAACTATAGTAAAGGTCCCGGGGTCTTTCCGTCCTGCTGCGCGTAACGAGCATCTTTACTCGTAGTGCAATTTCGCCGAGTTCGTGGTGGAGACAGCGCCCAAATCGTTACTCCATTCGTGCAGGTCGGAACTTACCCGACAAGGAATTTCGCTACCTTAGGATGGTTATAGTTACCACCGCCGTTTACTGGGGCTTAAGTTCAGTGCTTCGCTTGCGCTAACACGTCCCCTTAACCTTCCAGCACCGGGCAGGAGTCAGTCCGTATACATCGTCTTTCAACTTGGCACGGACCTGTGTTTTTAGTAAACAGTCGCTTGGGCCTGGTCTCTGCGACCCTCAGTGCTCGAGGAGTAAATCCTGTTACACGTCAGGTCCCCCTTATCCCGAAGTTACGGGGGTATTTTGCCGAGTTCCTTCACCACGATTCTCTCGATCGCCTTGGTATTCTCTACCTATCCACCTGTGTCGGTTTAGGGTACGGGCGGCTAACAACTCGCTCACGAAGATTTTCTAGGCAGCATAGGATCACCCACTTCAGGAGCCGTAGCTCCAAAAGGCATCATGTCTCAGGCGCATGAGGTGCGGATTTGCCTACACCTCGCCCTACACACTTACCCCGGGACAACCATCGCCCGGGATGGGCTACCTTCCTGCGTCCCTCCGCAGCTTGCCTAATACAGTCGTGGGTCGCAGACTCAAACCGGCTTGGACCGAAGTCCGCCGCCGGCTCTTGCGTGCTTAGCATTGACTGCCTCGGCAGGGTCGTTGTTTCGCCGGTACGGGAATATCAACCCGTTGTCCATCGACTACGCCTGTCGGCCTCGCCTTAGGTCCCGACTTACCCAGGGCAGATTAGCTTGACCCTGGAACCCTTGGATATTCGGCGGACGGGTTTCTCACCCGTCATTCGCTACTCATGCCTGCATTCTCACTCGCGTGCTCTCCACGGCTGGGTTACCCCGCCGCTTCACAGCGCACACGACGCTCCCCTACCCATCCGCACACCTGGACCACGAAGGCCTGGTTATTATGCGAATGACACAGCTTCGGCGGATTGCTTGAGCCCCGCTAAATTGTCGGCGCAGAATCACTTGACCAGTGAGCTATTACGCACTCTTTCAAGGGTGGCTGCTTCCAAGCCAACCTCCTGGTTGTCTGTGCAACTCCACATCCTTTTCCACTTAGCAATCTCTTGGGGGCCTTAGCTGGTGTTCTGGGCTGTTTCCCTCTCGACTATGAAGCTTATCCCCCACAGTCTCACTGCCGCGCTCTCACTTACCGGCATTCGGAGTTTGGCTGATTTCGGTAAGCTTGTGGGCCCCCTAGACCATCCAGTGCTCTACCTCCGGTAAGAAACGCGCGACGCTGCACCTATATGCATTTCGGGGAGAACCAGCTATCACGTAGTTTGATTGGCCTTTCACCCCTATCCACAGCTCATCCCCTCGGTTTTCAACCCAAGTGGGTTCGGGCCTCCACGACGTCTTACCGTCGCTTCACCCTGGCCATGGATAGATCACTACGCTTCGGGTCTAGAGCACGCGACTATGTCGCCCTATTCGGACTTGCTTTCGCTACGGCTTCCCCACACGGGTTAACCTCGCCACGTACCACTAACTCGCAGGCTCATTCTTCAAAAGGCACGCCGTCACCCCTGGGTCCGAAGACACAGCAGGCTCCGACGGATTGTAGGCAATCGGTTTCAGGTACTATTTCACTCCCCTCCCGGGGTACTTTTCACCTTTCCCTCACGGTACTTGTCCGCTATCGGTCATCAAGGAGTATTTAGGCTTAACGGGTGGTCCCGCCAGATTCATACGGAATTTCAGGGGTTCCGTATTACTTGGGGTGACGCACGAGAGAGAGCGGCTTACGTCTACAGGGGTATTACCTTCTGTGCCGGAACTTCCCAGAGTCCTTCGACTTCAACGCTCTTTTCTTACTCTCTGACCGGTCAACAGCCCGGTCGGTGCGGCCCCACTACCCCCAACATGCAACGCCTGTCAGCTATCACACATGCTGGGTTTGGCCTCTTCCGCGTTCGCTCGCCACTACTTACGGAATCACGGTTGTTTTCTTTTCCTGTGGGTACTGAGATGTTTCACTTCCCCACGTTCCCTCCAACTACCCTATGTGTTCAGGTAGAGGTCGCCGGACATTACTCCGGTTTCTTTCGAGGTTTCCCTATTCGGAGATCCACGGATCGAAGCTTGTTTACCAGCTCCCCGTGGCTTATCGCAGGTTACAACGTCCTTCATCGGCTCTTGATGCCAAGGCATCCACCGACTGCCCTTAGTAGCTTGTTATTTCACTACAAAGATGCTCGCGTCCACTGTGCAGTTCTCAAGAAACGGGCGGATCCGGGTTCGGTCTCTGGTTCAACCAGGTGACCTCGGCCGGCCGCACAGAAGGGGTTTGCTTAGCGCAACCGACCCTTCAGGACCCAACAGCGTGCTCTCGGGCTTCGCTCCATGCATCGAGGTTCCACTCCCCTTGCGGGGTTGTACTGACGAGCTGGGTGCTCGGCTTCAGGTCAATGTTCCACTAGTAGCCTGCCGGCCTCACGAACGCTCGTCGTGAAAGACCTGGCGCTTGGACGAGGTGATTAATCCTCGCCAATGGCTCCTTAGAAAGGAGGTGATCCAGCCGCACCTTCCGGTACGGCTACCTTGTTACGACTTAGTCCTAATTACCGGTCCCACCTTCGACGGCTCCCTCCACAAGGGTTGGGCCACCGGCTTCGGGTGTTACCGACTTTCATGACTTGACGGGCGGTGTGTACAAGGCCCGGGAACGTATTCACCGCAGCGTTGCTGATCTGCGATTACTAGCGACTCCGACTTCATGGGGTCGAGTTGCAGACCCCAATCCGAACTGAGACAGGCTTTATGGGATTCGCTCCACCTTGCGGTATTGCAGCCCTTTGTACCTGCCATTGTAGCATGTTTCAAGCCCTGGACATAAGGGGCATGATGACTTGACCTCATCCCCACCTTCCTCCGAGTTGACCCCGGCAGTCTCCTATGAGTTCCCGGCCGAACCGCTGGCAACATAGGACGAGGGTTGCGCTCGTTGCGGGACTTAACCCAACATCTCACGACACGAGCTGACGACAGCCATGCACCACCTGTATACCGACCTTGCGGGGCACCTGTCTCCAGATGTTTCCGGTATATGTCAAACCCAGGTAAGGTTCTTCGCGTTGCATCGAATTAATGAACATGCTCCGCCGCTTGTGCGGGCCCCCGTCAATTCCTTTGAGTTTTAGCCTTGCGGCCGTACTCCCCAGGCGGGGCACTTAATGCGTTAGCTACGGCACGGAGAACGTGGAAGTCCCCCACACCTAGTGCCCACCGTTTACGGCGTGGACTACCAGGGTATCTAAGCCTGTTTGCTCCCCACGCTTTCGCTCCTCAGCGTCAGTTAATGTCCAGAGAACCGCCTTCGCCACTGGTGTTCCTCCTGATATCTGCGCATTCCACCGCTCCACCAGGAATTCCGTTCTCCCCTACATTCCTCAAGTCTGCCCGTATCGAAAGCAGGCTCGGGGTTAAGCCCCGAGTTTTCACTTCCGACGCGACAGACCGCCTACGAGCTCTTTACGCCCAATAATTCCGGACAACGCTCGCACCCTACGTATCACCGCGGCTGCTGGCACGTAGTTAGCCGGTGCTTCTTCTGCAGGTACCGTCAGTTTCGTCCCTGCTGAAAGCGGTTTACAACCCGAAGGCCGTCATCCCGCACGCGGCGTTGCTGCGTCAGGCTTTCGCCCATTGCGCAATATTCCCCACTGCTGCCTCCCGTAGGAGTCTGGGCCGTATCTCAGTCCCAGTGTGGCCGGTCGCCCTCTCAGGCCGGCTACCCGTCGAAGCCTTGGTGAGCCGTTACCTCACCAACAAGCTGATAGGCCGCGAGCCCATCCTTGACCGTCGGAGCTTTCCAACTCGGCAGATGCCTGCTGAGTTCGTATCCGGTATTAGCAGCTGTTTCCAACTGTTATCCCAGAGTCAAGGGTAGGTTGCTCACGTGTTACTCACCCGTTCGCCACTGATCAGAGAGAGCAAGCTCTCTCGTCACCGTTCGACTTGCATGTGTTAAGCACGCCGCCAGCGTTCGTCCTGAGCCAGGATCAAACTCTCCGTTGAAAATTTTCAGCACCGGACGAGCCGGCATTGCTGTCAAAGGATTGTTTGACACTGACAGGATCCATTGCTGGATCTATCAATAATCAAAGGAATCTCGTTGCATGAAGCGAACCTCATGCAGACGGGATATTAATTCGCACATCCTCGAGAGGATGCGCTGTACATTGACTTTCAAGCACGCTGTTGAGTTCTCAAGTTTCGGGTGCGCACCGCGCTCAGGCCCTCGGGCCGTTGCTTGGGGCAACTCGACTTACTTTACTGGGGCTTGTGCTCGGTGTCAAACCGGGCTATGGTGCCCCTCCCAGTCCGCGACAACTGTCGGGTCTTGGCGGCTCCTGGCATGGAGGCACACCGTACCCGTGCTGTTTTGGGTTGGGATCCTTCCGGCCCGTCCGATCCGGATCTCTCCGGCCCGTCCGTCTCACCGAGAAGGCCTTGCCTACTCTACTGAGGCCGTTTTCCCGGTGTCAAACCGGGCTGATGGGCCCCTCCCAGTCCGCGACAACTGTCGGGTCTTGGCGGCTCCTGGCATGGAGGCACACCGTACCCGTGCTGTTGTGGGTTGGGATCCTTCCGGCCCGTCCGATCCGGATCTCTCCGGCCCGTCCGTCTCACCGAGAAGGCTTGGTAAACATTACGGAGCCGTTACAGCGCGGTCAAATCGGCCCGCACGTCCGGGCGTGTCGTGCCGTTGACTAGGGGTTTCATTGCCATCAGCACATCGTGACGGCGCCGACGGTGCGTCGCCCGCGGCGCAGCACCACCACACCACCGGGCAAGACGTCGCCCTGCTCGAGCTGCGCCGCGGGGTCGGTCACCTTCACGTTGTTCAGGTATGCGCCGCCCTCGGTGATGGCCCGGCGAGCCGCCGACTTGCTGGACACGACGCCGGCGGCTTCCATGGCGTCCACCACACTGGGCAGTTCCGCCCCGGCCGGCAGTGCGACGGCACCCAGTTCGTCGGCGACGGCTCGAAGGGTGGTTGCGCTCAACCCGGCGAGCTCGCCACGTCCGAAGATCGCCTGCGCGGCCGCGGTCGCGGCCTCTCGCTCGGTCGGCGAGTGCACCAGGTCGGTGATGTCGTCGGCGAGCGCACGCTGCGCGATCCTCAAGTGCGGGGCCTCCGCGCTGCGGGCGGCGATGTCCTCGAGCTCCTCGCGGGGGCGTTCGCTGAACACCTTGAGGTAGTCGATGACCTTCGCGTCCTCGGAGTTCAGGAAGAACTGATGAAATGCGTACGGCGAGGTCATCGCCGGATCGAGCCACACCGTGCCCGACTCGGTCTTGCCGAACTTGGTGCCGTCGGCCTTGGTAAGCAGCGGGGTCGCCAGGGCGTGCACCCGCTCACCCTCGGAGCGCCTGATCAGCTCGACCCCCGCGGTGATGTTGCCCCACTGGTCGGAACCGCCCGTCTGCAGGGTGCAGCCGTGCCGCCGGAACAGCTCGCGGTAGTCGAGCGACTGCAGCAACACGTAGGAGAACTCGGTGTAGGAGATGCCCGACTCCAGCCGGGCCTTCACCACTTCTCGATCGAGCATCCGGTTCACGGGGAAGTGCTTGCCGACGTCCCTGAGGAAATCCAGGGTCGAGAGCTCTGCCGTCCAGTCGTAGTTGTTGACCACCTGGGCGCCGTTGTCGCCGTCGAAGGAGATCAGCCGGCTGACCTGATCGCGGATCCGGGCGACCCACTCCCCCACCAGTTCGCGCGGGTTCATCGACCGCTCGCCGGCCTGCTTGGGGTCGCCGATCAGTCCGGTTGAGCCGCCGACGAGCAGGATGGGTCGGTGACCGGCGCGCTGCAGGGCCCGGGCCAGCATGATCTGCACCAGGTTGCCCATGTGGATGCTCGGCGCCGTCGGATCGAAACCCACGTAGAAGGTGATCGGCCCCGCGGCCAGGTGGGCGCGCAGGGCGTCCGGGTCCGTGGAATGGGCGATCAGCCCCCGCCAGGTGAGTTCATCGAGCACATCGGTCACCCGGGCCATGCTAGTGCGCACGTTCGACCGGGTTTGCGGGGGCCCACGGTGGGTGGGGCGGTGGGTGCGGGTTGAGATCCCGGCGTTCGCCGGGCTGACGGTGGTGCCGGGATGACGGTGATGCCGGGATGCCGAGGGCCGGGATGACTGGGTGGGTCAGGTGGTGGCCCAGGCGCGTGCGGCGTCCAGGTGCGCCTCGACGTCGTCGAGCTGTTCGGCGACCCGGACGCCGGCGGTGCCGCCGCGTCCGTCCCGGGAGCCGATCGAGCCCTCGACGGTGAGCACCTGGAGCACCTCGGGGGTGAGCACCGGGTCGATCTCGGCGAGTTGACCGGCGGTGAGGTCAGGAAGGTCGATGCCGCGCGCCTCGCAGTAGCGCACAGCGGCACCCGAGATCTCGTGCGCCCGGGCGAACGGCACGCGCTGCCGCACCAACCAGTCGGCAAGATCGGTGGCCAGGGTGAAGCCCTGCGGCGTCCGTGCGGCCATCCGCTCGGTGTGGAAGACGAGGGTGTCGATCATGCCCGCCATCGCCGGCAGCACCACCCGCAGCTGGTCGAGCGAGTCGAACAGCGGCTCCTTGTCCTCTTGCAGGTCGCGGTTGTAGGCCAGCGGCAGTCCCTTCAGAGTGCTGAGCAGTCCGGTCAGGTTGCCGATGAGCCGGCCCGCCTTGCCCCGGGCGAGCTCGGCGACGTCCGGATTCTTCTTCTGCGGCATGATCGACGAGCCGGTGGACCAGGCGTCGTCCAATGAGACGAACCCGAACTCGACCGTCGCCCACAGAATTACCTCCTCGCTGATCCGGGACAGGTCGACGGCGACCTGCGCCAGCACGAAGGCGGCCTCGGCCGCCAGGTCGCGGGCAGCCGTCCCGTCGATCGAGTTGGCCACCGAGCCGTCGAAGCCCAGCTCGGCCGCCACCGCCTCGGGATCGAGTCCCAGCGAGGTGCCGGCCAGGGCGGCCGAGCCGTACGGGGACAGCGCCAGCCGGTGGTCGAGGTCGCGCAGCCGGTCCACGTCGCGCAGCAGCGGCCAGGCATGGGCGAGCAGATGGTGGCTGAGCAGCACCGGCTGGGCCGACTGCAGGTGGGTCCGGCCGGGCATGGGCGCCCCGAGGTGCGCGGTGGCCTGCCGGTGCAGCGCCCCCACCACCTCGGCGATCCCCGACGCCACCACCCGCGCCTGCTCGCGCAGGTACAGCCGCAGCAGCGTGGCGATCTGGTCGTTGCGGGAGCGGCCAGCGCGCAGGCGTCCGCCCAGTTCGGGACCCACCCGCTCGATCAGGCCCCGCTCCAGCGACCCGTGCACGTCCTCGTCGGTGGGAGCCGCGACGTAGCCGCCGGAGACCACGTCGACCTCGAGGTCGTCCAGGCCTGCCAGCATGGCGGTCAGCTCGTCGTCGGTGAGCAGGCCGGCGCGGTTCAGGGCGCGCGCATGGGCTCGTGACCCGGCGAGATCGTGCCGGGCCAGCCGCCAGTCGAAGTGGGTCGATACCGACAGCGCGAACATCGCCTCGGCCGGGCCGCCGGCGAATCGGCCACCCCACAGCACCCCCGCGGCGGAACCGTCGGCAGGGTCGGTGTCGTGCGTCATCTCACTCCGTTCGTCGTGGCCGCCCTCATGGCGGCCGTGGCGGCGTCACACCGGACGCCCGCGCTGGTCACTCGGTTCGCGGATTGTGGCTCATCGCCAGCATTGTCTCGGCCAACCGGGCGCCCCCGGCCGGGTCGCGGGTGATCACCGCGATCGTGTCGTCGCCGGCGATGGTGCCGAGCACCTCGGTCATCGCCACCCGGTCGATGGCCGAGGCGAAGTACTGGGCCGCGCCCGGCGGCGTCCGCAGTACGGCGAGGTTCGCCGAGCCTTCGGCCGACAGCAGCAGTTCGGCGCACAGCCGCGAGAGCCGCAGCGCGGAGACCGAGGAGTCACCGGGCCGTTCGCCGGCCAGCAACGCGTAGCCGAACTCGCCGTCGCCCTGACGTACCCGCACTGCGCCGACGTCGACCAGGTCCTTGCTGAGCGTTCCCTGGGTGACCGGAACCCCTTCCCGGGCCAGGAGCCCGGCCAGCTCACTTTGCGATCGGACCGGCTCGCGGCTGATCAGTTCGACGATCCGGGCCTGTCGCGCCGTCTTGGTCTGCGGCGTCCTCGACTCGGTCACGTCGCCTCCAGCAGGCCGGGCAGGGCGGCCACGAAGGCGTCCAGGTCGGAATCGGAGATGATCAGCGGCGGCGCCAGTCGCAGCACGTTGGGCCGTGGCGCATTGATCACGAAGCCCGCAGCCAGGGCGGCGTCCGCCACCGCCGGCGCGATCGGATCGGTCAGCACCACGCCGCGCAGCAGGCCACGGCCCCGCACCGCGGCGATGCCGGGGTGCGCCAGGCCGAGGATGCCGTCGGCCAGCCGATCCCCCGCGGCCTCGACCCGGGCCAGCAGCCCGTCGCGTTCGATGATGCCGATCACCGCCAGCCCGGCCGCGGCCGCCACCGGATTGCCGCCGAACGTGGTGCCGTGCGACCCCGGACCGAGCAGCGACGCCGCCGGGCCGGTGGCCACGCACGCGCCCACCGGGAAGCCGTTGCCGAGACCCTTGGCGAAGGTGACGATGTCGCCCGTCACCCCGGACGCCGCGCTCGCCAGCCAGTCACCGCAGCGCCCGATGCCGGTCTGCACCTCATCGATCCACAGCAGCGCGCCCGCCGCGGCGGTCAGGTCGCGGGCCATCGCCAGGTAGTCCGACGGAGGCTCCACCACCCCGTTCTCACCCTGGATCGGCTCGACCACCACGGCCGCGACCGTTTCGTCGACGACGGCGGCCAGTGCATCGGCGTCCCCGTAGGGAACGAAGACGACCTCGCCGGGCAGCGGTTCGAAGGGTTCCCGGTAGGCCGGGTTCGAGGTGAGGGCGAGGGCGCCGAGGCTGCGCCCGTGGAACGACCCCTGCATGGCGATCAGCCGGGTGCGGCCGGTGCGCCGGGTGATCTTGAACGCCGCCTCGTTGGCCTCGGTGCCGGAGTTGGTGAAGAACACCCGGGCCGGGAGCTCGGGGTCGTTCGCGGCGACGAAGCCGGCCAGCTTCTCGGCCAGCGCGATCTGGGTGGGGGTGGCGAAGAAGTTCGACACGTGACCCAGCGTGCCCAACTGGGCCGAGATGGCGGCGATCACCTGCGGGTGGGCGTGGCCCAGAGCGTTCACCGCCAGCCCGGCCAGCAGGTCGGTGTACCGGTTGCCGTCGGCGTCCCACAGGTGCGCGCCCTCGCCGCGGACGAAGACCCGCTTGGGCGGCCCGAAGGTGTTCATCAGCGCGTTGTCGTAACGCGCCTGCAGCGCTGCCTGCGTGCCCGGGGTGGCCAGCGTCATGGCTGCTCCTTCGTCGATTGCGGTGCGCGGCTGACCATCGTGCCGAGGCCCTCGGCCGTGCACAGTTCCAACAGCAGGCTGTGCGGCACCCGACCGTCGATGATGGTCGCCCGCGGCACCCCGCCTCGGACGGCCTGCAGGCACGCCTCCATCTTGGGGATCATGCCCGCCTCGAGCGTGGGCAGCAGCGCCTCCAGTTCGGTGTCGGAGATCTGCGCGATCAGCGACTCGCGCGAGGGCCAGTCGGCGTATAGGCCCTCGACGTCGGTGAGCACCACGAACCGCTGCGCGGCGAGGGCGCTGGCCAGCGCGGCGGCGGCGGTGTCGGCGTTGACGTTGTGCACGTGCCCGTCGGCGTCGGGGGCGACGGTGGCGATCACCGGGATGCGGCCCGCCGCGATCAGGTCGAGCACGGCTTCGGGACGCACAGTCGTCACCTCGCCCACCAGGCCCAGATCGACCTGCTCGCCGTCGACGACGGTGCCGCGGCGGGTGGCGGTGAACAGGCCGGCGTCCTCACCGGACAGCCCGACCGCGAGCGGCCCGTGCGCGTTCAGCAGACCCACCAGCTCGCGCCCCACCTGCCCCACCAGCACCATGCGGACGACGTCCATCGCTTCGGGCGAGGTGACCCGCAGACCGCCCCGGAACTCCGAGGCGATGCCCAGCCGGCCCAGCATCGACGAGATCTGCGGACCGCCGCCGTGCACCACGACCGGCTTCAGCCCGCAGCGTCGCAGGAACACCACGTCGTCGGCGAAGGCGCGCTTCAGCTCGTCGTTGACCATCGCGTTGCCGCCGTACTTGACCACCACGATCGAGTCGGCGTAGCGCTCGAGCCACGGCAGCGCCTCGATCAGCTTCTCGGCGGTGGCCACCCGGGCCGAGGAGTCGTCCGACGTCCGGATCAGGGGACTCATGTGGAGTACTCCGCGTTCTCCTTGACGTAGTCGTAGGTGAGGTCGTTGGTCCAGATGGTCGCGGTCGCCTCGCCCGCGTGCAGGTTCAGCTCGACCGAAACCTCACGGGCCGACAGGTCGACCTCGGAGCGGTCGGCGCCCAGTTGGCCGTCGACGAACACGCCGACGCCGTTGAACGACACGTCGACGTGCTCGGGGTCGAACGTCGCGGGCACGGTGCCCGCGGCGGCCAGCACGCGGCCCCAGTTCGGGTCGTTGCCGAACACCGCGCACTTGAACAGGTTGCTGCGCGCGATGGCGCGGGCGATCGCCAGCGCGTCGTCCTCGGAGGCTGCTCCGGTGACCTGGACGGCGATGTCGTGGGCGGACCCCTCGGCATCGGCCAGCAGCTGCGTCGCCAGCGAGTGGCACACCCCGGTCAGCGCCTCAGTGAACTCGTCGGCGTCCGGCTCGACCCCGGCCGCACCGCTGGCCAGCGCGATCACGGTGTCGTTGGTGGACATGCAGCCGTCGGAGTCGGTGCGGTCGAAGGTGAAGCTCGTCGCGGTGCGCAGGGCGGCGTCCAGCTGCTCGGAGGGGACGGCGGCGTCGGTGGTGAGCACGACCAGCATGGTGGCCAGGCCCGGGGCGAGCATGCCGGCACCCTTGGCCATGCCACCGATCGCCCAGTGCTGGTCGGAGTGGTACTCGGCCAGCTTCGGCAGGGTGTCGGTCGTCATGATGGCCTCGGCCGCCGCGTCACCGCCCTCGTCGGACAGATCCTGCGCGGCGAGCTCGATGCCGGCCAGCACCTTGTCCATCGGCAGCCGGACGCCGATCAGCCCGGTCGAGCACACGGCCACGTCGGTCACCTCGCAGCCCACGCCCCCCGCGGTCCACTCGGCCATCTGCCGGGCATCGGCCAGACCGTCGCGACCGGTGCAGGCGTTGGCGCCGCCGGAGTTCAGCACGACCGCGGCGAGGCGTCCGTCTGCGACGACCTGCATCGACCACTGCACCGGCGCGGCCTTGAAGGCGTTGCTGGTGAACACGGCGGCGGCGTGGGCGTTCGGTCCGTTGTTGACCACCAGGGCCAGGTCGGGGCGTCCGGACGCCTTGATGCCGGCGGTGACGCCTGCTGCGGTGAACCCCCTGGGGGTGGTGACGCTCACGGTGCGACTCCGATCGTGGAAAGTCCGGTGGTCTCGGGCAGGCCCAGCGCAAGGTTCATCGACTGCACGGCCGCGCCGGCGGTGCCCTTGACCAGATTGTCGATGGCGCAGACGGCGACCAGGCGTCCGGCCCGTTCGTCGACGGTGACCTGCACCAGCGCGGTGTTGGCGCCCAGGGTGCCGGCGGTGCTCGGCCACTGACCCTCGGGCAACAGGTGCACGAAGGGCTCGTCGCGGTAGGCCTCCTGCCACGCCTGCCGCACTGTGCCGGCGTCGGCGCCGGGGGCCAGCCGGGCGGTGCAGGTGGCCAGGATGCCGCGGGCCATCGGCACCAGGGTCGGGGTGAAGCTGATCCGGATCGTGTCGCCGCCCGGCTTGCCGAGATTCTGCTCGATCTCGGGGATGTGCCGGTGCACCCCCCCGACGCCGTACGGGCTGGCCGAGCCGAGGATCTCGGACGCGAGCAGCTGCGGTTTGAGCGCCTTGCCCGCGCCACTGACCCCGTTGGCGAGCACCGCAACCAGGTCGGTCGGCTCGATCAGGCCGGTGGCGATGCCGGGCTGCAGGGCGAAGGTGACGGCGGTGACGTTGCAGCCGGGCACCGCGATGCGGCGAGTGCCGGCCAGTTCGGTGCGTTGCCGGACGCCGTCGGCGAGCAGCAGCTCCGGCATGCCGTAGGTCCAGGTGCCCGGGTGCTCCCCGCCGTAGAAGGCGCGCCAGGCCTCCGCGGATTCGAGACGGTGGTCGGCGCCGAGGTCGATCAGCAGCGCCTCCGGCGACGCCTGCGCGAGCTCGGCCGCGATGGCCCCGGACGTGCCGTGCGGCAGGGCCAGCACGATGACGTCGTGGCCGGCCAGGTTGTCGACGGTGGTGTCGAGCACCTCGGCGTCCGCCAACGGCAGCAGGTGTGCCTGGTGGGTGCCGAAGCGGGTGCCCGCGCTGGACTTGGCGGTGAGGTTGCCGATGGTGACGTCGGGGTGCTGGAGTAGCAGGCGAAGCGCCTCACCCCCGGCGTACCCGGTGCAGCCGGAGACGGCGATCCGTACGGACATGGTGATTACTATGCCGCACCAGGAATGATTATTCCAAGACGACCCGCCGGTGAGCGCCCGCATAGGTGCGCGGCGACGGGGTGCGCGGCGGCGGGCGGCGGGTCAGATCTGGTCGATGAGTTCGTCGACCCCGCCCAGCACCTGGTTGGGCCGGAAGGGGTACCGCGCCACGTCGTCCATGGTGGTCAGGCCGCTGAGCACCAGGACGGTGTGCAGGCCGGCCTCCATGCCCGCCACGATGTCGGTGTCCATCCGGTCGCCGATCATCGCCGTGGTCTCGGAGTGCGCCTCGATGCGGCGCATGGCGGAACGGAACATCATCGGGTTCGGCTTGCCGACCACGTAGGGCTGGCGGTTCGTCGCAGCGGTGATCATCGCCGCCACCGAGCCGGCGGCGGGCAGCAGACCGTCCTTGGAGGGGCCGGTGGTGTCGGGGTTGGTGACGATGAAGCGGGCGCCGTTGACGATCAGCCGGATCGCCTTGGTGATCGCCTCGAACGAGAAGTTCCGGGTCTCGCCGAGCACGACGAAGTCGGGATCGACCTCGGTCAGCACGAAGCCGGCGTCATGCAGGGCGGTGGTCAGCCCGGCCTCGCCGATCACGAAGGCGGTCTTGTCGCCGGGCTGTTCGGCGAGGAAGGCGCCGGTCGCCATGGCGGAGGTCCAGATGTTCTCCTGCGGGATACGCAGGCCCGAACGCTTGAGCCTGGCGGCCAGGTCGCGTGCGGTGAAGAGTGAGTTATTGGTCAGCACGAGGAAGCGCTTGGAGGTGTCCACCCAGCGTTGGATCAACTCGGCCGCCCCGGGCAGCGGCTGGTCCTCGTGGACGAGCACGCCGTCCATGTCGGTCAGCCAGCATTCGATGTCGCGTGACTTACGCATACCTGCAGTCTACCTGTTATTAGTTGAAACTACTACAAATGCGGCACCGCCGATCGCCGGAATCGGGGCGTCGGTACCGACGGCGTACGGCAAGATCGGATGAGTGCAGATCAGGCTCGCAACCCGCGGTTCCCGGCTGGCGCTGGCCCAATCCCAACAGATCGCGGACGCGCTGCGCGCCCTGGGCGCCGACGTCGTGCTGGTGCGGGTGAAGACGTTCGGGGACGTCACCGACGCCCCGCTGTCGAGCCTCGGCGGCGTCGGCGTGTTCGTCGCCGCCGTCCGTGAAGCCGTGCTGGATGGTCGCTGCGACCTGGCCGTGCATTCGCTGAAGGACCTGCCGACCACACCGACCGACGGCCTGGTGCTGGGTGCCGTGCCGCGCCGGGAGGATCCCCGCGACGCGCTGTGCGCCCGCGACGCGCTGACCCTGGCGACGCTGCCACCCGGCGCATCGGTCGGCACTGGGTCGCCCCGCCGGGCCGCCCAACTGGCCGCCGTACGCCCCGATCTCACCATCGTCGACCTGCGCGGCAACGTCGACACCCGGCTGGGCCGGGTCGGCGCCGACCTGGACGCCGTGGTGCTGGCGGTGGCCGGCCTCAACCGCCTGGGCAGGGCGGACGCCATCACCGAGAAACTGCCCCCCGAGATACTGGTGCCCGCCCCGGCGCAGGGCGCCCTCGCCCTGGAGTGCCGGGCAGACGACAACGAGGTGCGCAACCTGCTGGGCCAGCTGGACGACGCCGCCAGCCGGGTGGCGGTGGAGACCGAACGTGCCGTGATGCGCCTGGTCGAGGCCGGCTGCGCCGCCCCGTTCGGGGCACTCGCCCGGGTGTCGGGCGACAACCTGACGATCACCGCCCGGCTGCTGGCCACCCAGGTGCGCACCGACACGCTGACCGGGCCGGCGAATCAGGCCTCCGCCATGGCCGAACAGCTGGCCGACCGGGTCGCTCCACTACGCGGGCTGCGGGTGCTGATGCCCCCCTCGGCGATGGCCGACGAGCTGGCTGCCGAGGGCGTCTCCGTCACCACCGCCGCCCTCACCCAGACCCAGCCGCTGGCCACCGACGCCCTGGCCGCGGCCCTTGCCGGCCGGCCGGACGTGGTCGCCTTCACCTCGGCCCGCACCTTCGAGGTGCTGGCCGCCGCCGGCGTCCGGATCGCCGAACTGGTGCGGCCCGGGACGGGGCGGGGGGGGGGGGGGGGGGGGGGCCCCCCCCCCCCCCCCGGGGGGCGCCCGGGGGGGGGGGGGGGGGGGGGGGGCGGGGGGGGGGGGGGGGGGGGGGGGGGTGGTGGGGGGGGCTGGGGTCGTCGGTGGGGCTCGGCACATCAGTCGGTGTCTCGGTCGGGTGCGCGGTGGGACTGGCCGTCGCACTTCCCGGCGGGGTGCTGCTG
>NZ_JAPDHX010000003.1 GCF_025972045.1 Micropruina sonneratiae
GCTGCTACGACTACCAAGCGGGCGAGCCGTGGCCCGGAGTGCTGTTGATCCTCTTGTGCGCGGTGATGCAGATGTGTTGGTGGTTAGCATTCCGAAGGACCAAGTCCCACTGGTTGCTTCGAGTTCTGGCTATTACACTGGCCATCATCCCACTGGCCACGTTTGTATGGTTGCGGTTGCATCCCGAACTCCTGGGCTGAACCGCTTGGCTCAGGCTCGGCGGGCATCCGCTCATGCCGCCGTCTGCGCGCTCCGCATGGTTCTAGCGATTCAGGCGGGGAAACCACCGCGCTAGTCGATGATCTCCACGTCGGAGTCATGCGTGAACTTGGCCACCGTGGTCTCGGGACTAATGATCTCCGAGGTTCGCAGCCTCAATGCGGACTTCGAAAGGAGGTTGACCACCGGGCGTTTGCTTGTCTGAAGGAAGTGTTTGGGAAGGTCGCCCACGACGAAGAGTTGCCGCCGACGACCTGTCGAGTCCATCGCGAGGCCGACGAGGTCGGCGACGAGGCCGCGTTGGCGGAGACTGTCGGCGCCCTTCCACTGGGCGACTTTGAACTCGGCGACTCGCAGGTTCGTTTCGAGATCGAAGATCCGTTGCGGATCGTTGCCTGCCGCGAGAGAGGGTCGCTTGAGGAGCTGCTCGCCCTCCTCCAGCAGCAGCGGGAGGGTCTGGGTGATTACCGCGGCATGGATCAAAGAGTCGAGGACACCGACGCGTTCGCGGACGATCAGAGCGGAGTCAATGACCGTGTAATCGAAGTCAGTGTTGTGCGCGACATGAGTGGCCATTACCTGGTCCGCGCCGGCCAAGGCGGCCTCGAGGTTGCTGACCGCTCGGGTCAGGGCTGACGCTGGAGGAAGGTGTCGAGGGTTGCGAACGCCTCGGCGGCCTCGGACGGTGTGATGGCCGGTCGTAGTTGCGGCCGCGGCGGGGTTGGGGTGGGGAATGCAGCATCTGGCCCGGGGATCTCGCTGGTGTGGAATCCCAGCCGTGCCAACAGCCGCACGGCCGTGTGGGAGATGTACTCCGACCGCCTGATCCCGGTCGCCGCCTCGAACGCCTGCTTGGCCGGCCAGCGGCGTCCGTCGATCTCGACCCAATGTGTGCGAACAGGGTCCGGAACCGACATCAGGATTCGAGAGCGAGCGACATCCGGGTCTACGTCGAAGGTCTCGCCGTTGAGCTGGAATCGCATGACCGCACATTATGCCCGCCACTCTGCCACCCGGGTGCCGCGCAGCATGCCCCCCCGGGTCTACTTCCCGAGAAGTGGTGCGTGAGCACCTACCGCCTCTCGCTGAAGGCACCAAGACCATCCGATTATGCCGTCCGCGCGGTCGACAAGTAGCCGAGATGCGGGTAGCGCTGGTTCAGGGTAGCCGCCCACACGGGCAACCTACCCAACCGACTGTCCAATGGCTTGGACCCTCCGCCTGACATCCGAGAGAAGGCAAGAGCCAGCGATCCCCCTGCAATCGGACGGGTCGGTGCGTAGCCTCTGGGACATGTCGACCGCCGTATGCGCGATCTGCCGAAGCGCAGCCACTCGCACCCGCGAGCACGTGTGGTCGAATTGGTTCCTGCAGCGGATGGACCGGCATGGAGCCCCGCCACTCGGATGGTCACTCAACGGCGTGCCGCTCCTGACACGCGACCGCACCCAGATCAAGGGGAGCCAGCGACAGCGGGTGATGCTCGGGATCTGTTACGCCTGCAACCAAAGCATGAACATGACGATCGAAGAGCCCGCAAAGCCGGTCGTCGGGCCACTCGCGCTCAACGGGTGGCGAGGGGAGTGCACCCGAGAGGACTGGCGAGCGGTCGGGCTGTGGTGGGCCAAGGTTCTCCTCCTCGTTGGCCATCCCGACTCGACATTGGAGAACCCTCGCCTGCAGAAGCTCGTCCGGTGGCATTTCGAATCCGCGCCCGATGTGCGGTGGCTGACCGACGGCAACGGCATTCCCGACCACGTGTCGGTATTCATTCACCGGGCCGACTTCAAGAAGGCCGGGACTCGACACGAACTCGTCGTCCCTGCGCACGTATTCATGGACGATGGCACGATCGCCGACTGTCACGTACTGTCGCTTGCCACCCCGGGGATGGCCGTTACCGCGGTCTCTTCTCCCGGAGTCACGATCGAACACCCACTTGTGGCCTCGGGGCACGCCTGGGAACTCCTCCACACGCCGCCGGCCGGTGGCGCTTTGCAGCGACTCAGGCCGCTGCCCCGAGACGTGGTCAGATTCGTGCGCGGAGGTGGTGTCCCTGAAGGTCACATCGTCGATGGCAGCGAGATGGCGCGGTTGACCGCGCTATTTGGGTACGAAGCCTCGTCAGCAACGGAATCGACCGCACAACCGCAATGACGCTGCGCGTCGAACTAAAGCCAGCGCACGTTCTGGGTCAAAACAGTAAGCCGCCGAAGGCCGGCGACGGTCTCCACTCCATGGTCCAAGGTGAGGGTGACTTCCTCGGCGTCGGGCCCCTCCATCTCTCCCCGTAGCCAAATCTCAACCGGGAAGACCGAGTCGGCGCTGAGTTCATGCACCGTGAGGACCGGGAGCTTCTCAACGATGTGGTGCGCTCGACCTCCCGCGTCCTCAACAACGACCTCGACCCAGCCCGGGAAGTCATCACTCGTCCAGCGCAGCGCCGTCGCCCGGAGAAGTCCGTCTGTCACGAGAGTCAGACTATTGCGGTGCCGCTCACTCGCGCGCTCATGCCGCGCAGCGTGTGCAAGGCCAGCCTCTGGTTTCGGTTCCCGAGCGCACGACCGCGTCCGCCGCCCGCGCGGGAAGGTCACGGCTACTACGGGGGGCGGCAATGACCGGATATCAACGGGTACAGGTGAGCGTGCACTGCTTTACGACCCCAAGAGGTTCAAGACAGGAGTGGGCTGTCCCCAGCGGTGAATGCCCCCGTCACGTCTATTGCATCCACAGGGGCATGGGTGACCGGTTCTGGCTGGGAGTGGTGCAGGCCACAGGTGGCGTTGCGTCAGGGCGCCAGCGCGGGTTGTGATAGCAAAGTCGTCTACCAGCTGCCGGGCTTGGATCAAAGCCTCGAAGTAAGTCTTAGCTGCCGCGGCTGTTGAGTCAGCTATGTGCGCAGCCACTTCGTTGAACTGCGGCCGGATCCGGTCGGCGATCGCTTTTCCGGTATTATCTAGCGGAGCACTCGACAATGGACCCTTCGCGACAAACCGAAAGGCCAATGCCCCCGTCTCGTGGACCATCGCTTCGCTACTAGACGCGATCCTTGCGGCGAATGCTGGATGTGATGCATCGGAAAGCCAGTCGTACCATTTGCTGTAGCGCTTCTCCCCGGTCATCTTTTCAAGCCTCTTCACGTAAGTGAGAACATTGGGCGCCTGTAGTCTTTCTGGAGAGCCGCTGATACGGGTCCCCATGGATGTCTTCACCAGAACAGGCGTCATCTTAGATCTCACCATTTCAGCCCGTGCTGCGCTCCCCGCACGCCCAGCCTTGGCATCAGCCCATGCGTTGAATAGAGACCTGCACTCATGCAATAGACAACCCACTTGCTCGATCAGGGCCCTCGCCGCCAAGGGTGCGGTAGTCAAGCGCCATGAGGCAATCCCGGAGACTGCGTCCGTTACGAGATCTGCACCTCTCCAAGCATGGAATAGCCACCAAGCACACAGCTGGCTGAGGAGAGCGGGATAGGTCACGGCGGCAACTGGCTGGGAGAGGGCGTGGTCTGGGACTTCATCCACTGCAAGGACCCCACCGCTCTTGAGATTCACAAACGACCAAGTCTCGCGAAGCTCGATTGCCGATCGCCGCCACCCCTCAGCCTGCGCGGGCGTCATTGGTGCAACCCAGAACTCTGTGCACCACTCGTCCCCCACCGTGGCTGTCAGTTCTTGGGCGCGCAGCGATAGGTCGACGAGATCCTGCACCCTATCGACTCCTAGAGCCCTAGTGACGCTGGAGGCGAACTTCGGTGGCATCATTCCAGCACCCTCCTCGCTTTTCATCTCTGACGGATCCTCCCACTTGAGATGGAGCTTTCAGGAGCAGTCCTACGTGCCTGCCACTCGAGAGTGCCGCCGCCGGACCCCCGATCCATGCCGCCACATACCGGCGACGAAGCCAGTTGAGGGCCCCCGGGCCCATACGCTCATGCCGCGGTGCGCCGGTCTTGTCTTCGATCGCTCAGGCGGGTGTGGCGGCGTGGCTGAGGAACCCGGTCAGGATCGTGTTGAATGCTTCGGGGTTGTCCTGGTGGGCGGTGTGCCCGGCCTGGGAATCTCTGTCTGCTCGGCGTAGGGTTGGCGGGCTGCCCAAGGCTTTGCTGACTTGGGGAAGATGCCGCCGTTGGCCTTGTCGAGTTGTCCGTAGGTGATCAGAGTTGGGCAGGGGAGCTGGTAGTTGTCCCCGAGTCCGGAATCGCGGGTGAGGCAATCGAGCCCGGCCATGATCACTTGTGTGTAGGCGTCTCGAGTCAGTGCGCCCGTGGCCTCGAGGGCCTGGGCTGTGACGTCGGGGCGGCTGCTGATCGCCTTGACCGACTCGGCTCGCATTCTTTCAAGGGGCATGCGCGCGACCCGGCCTGGTGCGAACTTGGCGAGCAGGGCGAGCAGGGCGGAGGGTTTGGCGCTGAGGTCTGTGCATCCCTCGACGACGAGGCCGCGGACCCGTTGTGGGGCCTTCGCGGCGGCGCCCTGAACGATGTAGCCGCCGAAAGAGTGCCCAACCAGGAACGCGGTCGGGGCCTCGCCGGTGTCCATCACGGCGAGCAGGTCATCGACGGCGATATCGAGGTCGAACGAGTCACCCATGGGTTGGGAGGCGCCGTGTCCGCGTAGGTCCCAGGTGAGTACACGGAAGCCGGCCTCGACCAGGGCGTCGATCTGTGGGTCGAACGAATGATGGTCCATCGCCGCGCCGTGGGTGAGCACGACGGCCGGATCGGTTCGCGACCCCGTGGACCACATGTGGATCGTCGAGCCGTGTCGCTCCACACATGTTTCGTGACCTGTCATCGGTGCCTCCTCGGTTCCGGCGGGCCCACTCCGCTATTATTCTGACAATGGAAGGAACTGCTGTCAAAAAACCAGTGCGGGGCCGGGGGCGCCCACCGCTGAGTGTCGATGCGCTCCAGTCGCGTAGCCAGCGGATCCTCGACGCCGCCGCCGACCTGGTCCTCGAGCACGGCTATGACGCGATCTCGATGGACCACATCGCGCGCGCGGTGGATCTCTCCAAGGGGACCCTGTACGAGCATTGGTCCACCCGCGAGGAGCTCTTCCTCGACCTCGTCCACCGGGAACAGGACTCGCTCGCCACTCAGGTCAGCGACGCTGCGCCGAGGACAGTGCAAGCCCTGATCAGGGAGTCTGCACGAGCTTTGCTGGAGCGCCCTTTGCTGGTCGCGGTCCTGGTCGAGAACAGCGCCATCTGGGGTAAACAACTCAAGCGGCTGCCGCCATCGATCATCTACCAGGACCGGATCGCCTCCTTCGCCGACTTCCTCTACGACCTTCGAGAGCGGGGAGAGATCCGCACCGACCAGTCAACCAGCGAACAGATCCACATCGTCACCGGAGTCCTGGCCGGGTTCCTCATGACGCGATCGCTGATCCCGCCCGCCCACAGCGTCGACGACGACACCCTCGCCCAACTCATGGCAGACACCGTCGCCCGAGCACTGGAAGCAACCACCAATAACCTGCCCGAACCCACCGCGACCCGCCTCCTCAACGCCGGGAAAAAAGCCCGAGGGAGATCCAGGACCTAGGACAGCCGACATCGCCGGGAACACCAACGGCCGCAGCCCCCACGCCGCGCGGGCCCTCGGTCCGAGACATCCGCATCTGCCGCTCTTCGCGCGAGCCGGTCGCGACCTTCGGCTGCGGGATGTATTCAATCCCAGGCTCATACCAGAAGCGAGCAGACCTGGAGGGCGATGGCTCGAAGAACTCCAGGGGATGTGGTCAGCGTCGGTACTGATTGTGGGCGTCAGCGACGTTTCTGCTCAGTTCTTGTTGTGGCCGAGCGATCGTGCGTGGAGCACTTCCTTCCAATAGCTCTCTCGCTCGAGGACGTGGGCGTCGTCGGTCCGCATAGACCAGTACTCGAGGAGCGCGAACCGCATGTTGGTGCGGTAGTACTCCTCGCCCTTGGCCTCAACGAGTTCGCGCAGGCCGACGTTGCCGCCATGGAGTGTGGTTGCGTACGTCGCCCAGCGATGCCAGATGCCGGTATCGCCGTAGGCGGAACCGACGTAGCGCTGTCCGGTCTCCTTGTCGTGGATGACGTAGACGCCCTTCATGCTTTCGAGTGCGATCCGCCAATCGGCGCGGGCCTGAGCAACGACTGCCTGCAGGTCAGAGAGGCTGTGGTTGATTCGGTCGTGCCCCGGAAAGGGTTCACCGGCGAAGGGTTCCTCGAGGATTGAGGAGACGCTCATCGCGGGGAGGACCGTTTCCATCGATCGCCGTCGGTTCCTGCCCACCAGTTTGTGGCGGATAATGAGCCGACGGATGAACGGCCCCATCAGGTCCTCACGGAGCTCGACGGTGTACGAGTCGGCTCTAGGTTCGGGTCGGCGTTCCAGGACTTTCCAGATCCCGCCGAACAGCCACAGCGTCAGGTCGTTCTTGTCCTGGGCTAGCGAGAAAATGAAGTCGCGGTTGAAGTCGTCCTTTGCGCCGCGCCACATTTGCCAGGCCTGCCACTGTTCCTGACTGCTGGCGAGGGCATCCATGGGCTGAGTGATGCCATTCCACACAGCGAAGTGGACCTTGAACGCTGACGGGTCTAGGTCTGCGGGAAGGAGTGCGGTTAGCGGGATGATCTCCATGTACTGACCATAAGACCCAGGACTGCAGCTTGATTGATCCAAGCAACGCGTTAGGGGCTCTTCCCAGATGAGGGTGTAGGTCGGCCAGGCGCGTCGGTCCGCAGATAGACGTCGAGATCTCCCGACGATGGAGGTTCCTACGCCATCCATCCGAAAGACCTCGACGTGACCGACGCTACCGCGCCGGCCGGCTTCGGCCGCCCTGACCTGACCGCCTTCGCGTCTCATCCCAATCGACCCTGATCGAGTCTGCTGACCCCCTCGACGAGAACGCAGCGACATCACAGCCACCCAACCCCGACCGTCCGGGAAGCCGGGACACGTCACATGGCCTGTGCTGCGGGCGTGTCGAGTGGGTCGTCCAGGGGGCGACGCAGGAGCGTCGACGCGACGTGCTGAGAGGTGGTTCCAGTCGAGCACTAGCACACCGGCTACAGGCATGGCGATAGGTCAGGAACGGCGTCGCTCCCTACGCAGGAGGGAGCGCAGAGTCTCGGCGTTCGCGTAGCCGACCCGTAGCGCGATCTCGGCGGAGGTGAGGTCCGTGGTTGCTGAGAGGTGCCGAGCTCGTTCGATGCGAAGCCGTTGGACGAAGCCGAGCGGAGTGAGGTTGAGCGCCGCACGGACTCGTCGTTCGAGGGTGCGCCGGCTGGTGCCGAGCGACTGCGCGACGAAGGCGACGTTGAACGGTTCGTCCAGGCGGGCGCGCACGAAGCGTTCGAACTCGACGACGATCGGGTCCTCGTGCCGGAGATGTTCGTAGGCGACGAAGGCCGCCTGCGACGGGCGCTCGTCGATGATGAGGAGCTTGGCGACATGTTGGGCCAGGTCGGGGCTGATCGATCGCACGAGTGAGAGCGCGAGGTCGATGTGGGCGAACGCGGCGCCGGCGGTGACGAGGTTCCCGTCGGCCACGACCATGGTGTCGAGATCGAGGGCGACGGTCGGATAGCGCTTCAGGAACTCCGGCCCCAGGAACCAGCTGGTCGTCGCCCGCCGATGATGCATCCGTCCGGTCTCGGCGACAGCGAACACGCCGGTGCACGCCGCGGCGATCCGGGTGGTCGCCTCGTCGAGGCGCCCGAGCGAGGCGATGACCGAACGAGCATCTCGGCTCTGGAGGGCGTCGTTGGTAGCGGCGGCCGTAAGGGTTCCAAGCGCAGGGACGACGACCACGTCGAACTCTCCGGACTCCGACAGCGGGTGGTCCACCGACAGGGTCATCGATGACGTCGTGGTCACTCGCCGTTTCGGTCCGAGGATGGCGAGTTCGATCGGGTCGATCCGCGGGTCGACATCGCCGCGGGCTCCGTCGGCCACCCGCACGATGTCGATGATCGACGCGATAGCCGATCCGAAGCAGCCGTCGATCGCGATCAGTCCGATACGCATGACGTAAACAATAGCAATACTGCCGTATACGCCACTCCCCACCGGCCCTCGCTCGTCATACGCTGAACTCGTCCCACGAAGAACCCCGATTTCAAGGAGAGTCCCTCATGTCCACACCCGCATCACTTCCGTATGCCTTCGTCGCCAAGATCGTCGCGGCCGATGGACAGCACGACGCGCTCGCCGATCTGCTCGCCGGCGCTGTCGCACTCGCCAACGAAGAAGTAGGAACGATTGTCTGGTTCGCGGTCAGGACCCACGCCGACACCTTCTGGATCTTCGATGCATTCCCCGA
Organism: Micropruina sonneratiae; assembly: GCF_025972045.1. Classification (GTDB taxonomy): domain Bacteria; phylum Actinomycetota; class Actinomycetes; order Propionibacteriales; family Propionibacteriaceae; genus Micropruina; species Micropruina sonneratiae. Next base: position 8,526 of record NZ_JAPDHX010000003.1, read on the forward strand.
CGAGGCCGCTCGCGACGCCCACGCCAACGGCGCCATCGTCGCAGCCCTGATGGCCAACCAGCACCTCCTCAGCGCAGCACCCGAGATCCTGGCGGCCGACGTCCTCGCGTCCAAGCTCCCGTAGTCCGCCAACGCACGAGACGATCGCGCCCCGCCGAGCCGCCGCCAGGTCGCGACACAACGCCATGCTGCGTTGCCGAGCGGTGCGAGGCCTATCGGCACACGGACAGGATGCCGGCCGCGAGCGCTCAGCCGGCGAGGGGTCCGTCGCAGAGGAGAGCGACGTCGGTGTCGGGCAGAGCCGTGAGGCCAGCGCATCGCGCGACCACCAGAACCGAACCGCCCCTGCCCTGCGTTTCCGCAGGTCAGGGGCGGTTCGCCGGAGCCGCCTTTCGGAATCGAACCGACGACCTCATCACGTCGGCTTTGCGTCTATCGCTTGATGCGCCCACTTGGCGAACGAGCCGCTGACCTGCGCAAACGCCGAGCGTGGGGGACGCCGCCATCCGGTGGTGACCGACGACGACCGACCAGTACCGACCGTTTCACCGGAGCTTGCGGCGGCGTCGAAGCCGAGCATGCTCCATTCCTTTAGCTCACCGCGCCCTCCTCTTCGCCGGCCCCGTCGTCGTCGAAGACGTTTCAGGGGTCTTCTCAGATGACGGTGTAGGTCGGCCGGGCGCGTCGGTCCGCAGATAGACGTCGAGGTCTCCCGACGATGGAGGTTTCTACGCCATCCATCCGAAAGACCTCGACGTGTCCGACGCTACCCCGCCGGCCGGCTTCGGCCGCCCTGACCTGACCGCCTTCGCTCGACTCGACGGCCTCGGTCTGAGCGTGACCGGACAACGACTTGAACCGGATCGTGCGGTCCTCGCGTGCCGCGTGGTGGAACCAGATCAGTGGTGCCGACGGTGCGGCAGCGAAGGCGCTGCGCGTGACACCGTGATCCGGCGGTTGGCCCACGAGCCGCTGGGCTGGCGACCGACCGTGCTGGAAGTTGTAGTGCGCCGCTACCGCTGTGCCGACTGCGGACACGTGTGGCGCCAAGACACCAGCGCCGCGGCGGAGCCACGTGCGAAGCTCTCGCGCACCGGGCTGCGGTGGGCGCTGGAAGGGATCGTGGTCGCACACCTCACCGTCGCCCGTGTCGCCGAGGGACTCGGGGTCGCGTGGGACACCGCCAATAACGCGGTCCTGGCTGAAGGCAAGCGGCTGCTGATCAACGACCCCACGCGGTTTGAGGGCGTGAAGGTCGTTGGCGTCTGATGAGCACGTCTGGCGCCACACCAGGCGTGGCGACAAGTACGTTACCGTGATCATCGACCTCACCCCGGTCCGCGATGGCGCCGGCCCAGCAAGGCTGCTGGACATGGTCGAGGGCCGGTCGAAGGCGGCGTTCAAGACCTGGCTCGCCGACCGCGACGACGCCTTCCGTGACGCGGTCGAGGTGGTCGCGATGGACGGCCGCGCAGGTGTTCGAGCCGTCCGTTGAGCGCCTCGGTCGGCCTGACGCCCGTCCAGTGAGCGAAGCCGAGGCGACCCTTGCCGTCCAGACGGCTGTGGCTCTTCTGGGCGCTGCCCTGGCGAGAGGTCTGCCCAGTCCCTGACTCTGCTCCACGACTGCGTCATGGCAGTGGGAGCTCCTCGCCCTGTGCGTCGACGAGCAGGGTGAGCTCGTTCGGTGGTGTGCCGTCCAAAGCCAACCCCGCGACGCGCACTGCTGCATGAGCGGCTTCGATGGTCGACGAGTACCGGACGTGGTGGTGCCCGTGGAACCAGCGGGACGCCTGCACGCCGTCGAGGATGCGGCGCATGCGTTCCTGGTGGGCATCCGCACGGACGACGGCCTCGAGTGGCCACCAGTTGCGGCGGAGCGGGGGAGGAACGTGTTGCTGCAGGCGCTCGCGAAGGAACGGGGTCGCCATCGGTGCGTCGTGGGCTACCACCACGTCTGCGCGACCGGCGTCGATGATCGCGGCGGCTTGGGGTTCGGTCAACTCCTCCTCTGGGAACCACTCGACCCCCTCTGTGCGTAAGTGCTTGTCGACCGACGGAGCGCCGCCGACGGCGAGCCACCGAGTTGAACCCCACGTCCAGCGGTACCCGGCGGGAAGTTCGAAGATGCGCGCTCCGACGGCTCTCCGGCCATCGCGGCCGATCGGCAGCTTCGCGAGCTCTGGCCAGTCCTCGTGGTTGCCGGGCACGAACCAGAGTTCAAGGCCGGCTGACGCTAACGCGTCATCGACGAGGGTGAGGTACTCGACACCGGCCCGGTGCTCGGCGCGTGGCCAGTAGCCGAAGTCGCCGACTTGAAGGATCAGGTCGGCGTCGACGGCTTGAGCGTGGTCGATCACCTCGTGGGCGGCGCGCGTGTTCATGTGCAGGTCGCCCGCGAGGAGGATGCGTTCCGGATCAGTCATGGGTTTCTCCCGGGATCGAAGAAGCTTGTGACCGACGCTACTCAGCAGCACCGACACCAATTGCTGAGAGATTCCGGTTCAGAAGTCGTCCGCGCTCTGGATCTTGCGGAACAGCTTCGCGAGATCGGCGGCACCGATGCGGATGATCTGACGGCCGCAGCGAACGGCCGAGAGCTGCCCCTGGTTGATTCTCCTCCGTAGGAAGGTCTCCGACACGTCGTACAGTGCGGCGGCCTTGGCGATCGACAGGTACTCGGGCTGGGGGTTGGGTACACGGCGGGTGGGCATGGCTTTGCTCCTTCTGTTGGGGTTCAGATGCGTGGGCCGTGCGACGGCGGGCGGGACATGGGAGGCGCGATGTCCTCGGGTCGACGATGCAGATTGATCGGCTCGACGGTCTCCCAGATCGGCGGTGCAGTGCGCTGCCGTTCGATGCGGGACGCGAGGGCGGCGGCGGGGTGGTCGTCGGGGAGCAGGCCGTCCGCGACGGCGTCTCGCACCCAACGCCGGACTGGATCGCCGTCAGCAGCCCAGGCGGCCACCTGGCGTCCTACCACCGCAGTGTGAGGATCGCGCTGCAGGTCGGGGACGGTGTCGCGCAGCCAGTTGGTCCACTGCCGAACCTCCGGGTGCTCGTCCACCAGCGCTTGGTCGAGACGGTACTGCCAACGTGCAGCGGCAGCGGCCGGCTGCGCGGCACCGGTCGGACGAAGGTCGCCATCCGAAACACCCATGGCGCATCTCCACACCGTGATCTCGGCGGCCAGCGCGGGCGAGGGTGGCAGGGGCATGTCCGCCAGCCAGGCCGGCCGCCGCTCGGCGCAGCCATTGCGCACCTCGTCCGCTAACTCCCGGACGAGCTGCTGCCTTGCCTCCACGTACACACCCCAGACCGGGTCGGCGCGCAGGCTTTCGGGAACTCCGTCAAGCCACGGCAGCGGACCACCTCGAGCGATTGGCTGCAGTCGCCACGACAACACCGCCGCGGGATCCTGAGCGTCGTCCAAACCGCCCGAATCTATCCCCCGTCGCAGCGCCTGGATCGAGTCGCCTCCTGACGCCTCGATCGTCAACAGGTGCGTGCGCAGCGCCGGCCAGGCGGCCGCCTCGGTCAGCCACAGCACCATCGAGTCGGCGGATCGTTCGATCTCCGCCATTCGATCGGCGCCCACGACCTGCTCGGCGGCCACGCCGACGGCATCGACGTAGCGATCCACCGCCGGCTTCAGCAACAGCGCCGGATCGGACTGCTCACGCAGCGACCCGACTGCGGACAGCGCCGCATCGTCCCGGCTCAGGACCGCCTCCAGAAGCTCGGTCGGCGTCGGCGGCCGGACCACCTCAGGCCGGAGCAGCGAATGCGGATCACCGTCCCCGACCGCGGTGACGTACACGTGATTGGCGTGCCGGCCACGAGTCATCATCGTGTACAGCTGCTGGCGGCTCTCCTGCCCGCTGAGCACGCCGTGCATCGAATCGACGGTCAGTCCCTGCGCACCATGGATCGTGCTGGCGTAGCCGAGCACCACATCGTCGCGGACGTACCCTGCCGGCAGTCGCACCTGCCACCCGGACGCGTTCGCCACGGTCAGACTCTGGTCACGCCCGACCGCCAGCACTGTCCAACGGTCCCCGTTGCGTACCCACCCGTGCCGCGAATACGTCAGCCGCCGCTCGTTGCGTCGGGTGACGATCGTGTCGCCCGCTGACACCCGATTGCCGTCGGCCAGCGATGCCTCGCGGCCCGGCAAGCGCCCACCCAACCGCTGCGCCCGAGCCCGAGCATTCAGCTGAGCGACCAGGTCGTGGGTCGGCGCCAGCATCAGCGAATCGAGGCCGCGGGCACGGTCCGCCACCCAGCCGGCGAACGCTTGGTCCAGGGTGGTGGTGGCGTCTCCGACGTGGACCCGCTGCCGGTCGAGGTAGAAACCCAGCGCGGTCGGACGTCCCTGCCGCAGCCCCAGCGACGCCGTCGCCTCCGCCGGATCGGAGAACCGGACCACTTCGTCCAGCCGGACGGCGCCGTGCTCGGTGGCGATCTCACACAGAACTCCGCCCGCCTCAACCGCTGAGAGCTGGTGATCGTCACCGACCAGCCGGACGCTGCCGCCACGGCTCACCACGAATGACACCACCTGTTCCAGGGTCAGGGTGTCGGCCATGCCCGCCTCGTCGATCACCACGAGAGTCCGCGGCCCGATGCCCGCCGCCCAGCCCGGCAGCCGCTCGTCGTCCAGACCCCGAGTGAGCTTGTGCATGGTGTCGGCGTGGCCGCCCAGCTGCTGGCCGAGCGCGTCCGCGGCCGCCGCCGACGGTGCCAACCCGATGACGTCGCCGCCGGCCTCCCGCCAGGCCGACGCCAGCGCGTTCATGGCGGTGGTCTTGCCCGCGCCCGCCGGTGCGATCGCCACCTGTAACCGCGACCCTGAGGACGCCATCGCCCGCACCAGCTCGACCTGTCCGTCGTTCAGCCGCACGCCGTTCGCGTGTGCCTCCAGCAGCGCCAGGTCGATGGACCGCTGACCCACGACCATGCCGTCACGACGCCCGGCGGTGGCGAGCAGCAGGCGCTCGGCGGCGAGGATCGGCGCCGAGGAGTACCTGGCCGAGCCCGCCACGACGTACATCGACGTGCCGTCCGCACGCCGCAGAGGCATCGGTTCGGGCACGTCACCGGGCATGTCCCGGGCGGTGTCCAGGGGGATGGAATGCCTGGTCAGCGCCAGGTCGACCAGGCACTGCGCCGCTGCTTCGGACACAATCCGACCAGAGCGCCGCACCTGCCGCTCCACCTCGGCACGCACATGCCACACCTGCCACGTCGCCCGGTTGCGCTCCACCACGCGGACCACCCGAGCCGCCGTCGCGTCCAGCCACGCCTCGTCCACCGGACGCCGCTCCGCCCGGCCAGGATTCAATGCGGCAGCCACCATCCGGGCCACACCACCACGTCCGAGCACGGCTTCGGCCTGCGCCGCCCACGCCCTTCGCTGCTCGGCCAGCGAGCGTGGCTCATGTTTCGCCTCCCGCGTCTCCAGGGTGGCCCGTTGACCCAGCGCGTGCTGCTCGCCGGGCGTCGGGGTGCGCCCCTGTTCGCGCTGGAAGTCGCCGACCAGCTCGCCCTGAGCCGTCCTGATCTCGAGATCGCGCTGCGACCAGCGCCGCAGCAGAGCCGGGTCGACGCCGGCGATCTCGCGCACCGGTCGGACGTCCCTGCCGTCCTGACGGTCGACGAACCGCACCCCCAAGTCCCGGGTCAGGTGCTGCTCGAGCGCAGTGTTGTAGCGCTCCGACGCGGCCACGTTGGCCAAGTAGAGCAGCCGCCCGTCGATGGCGAGCCAGTCGCCGTCGTCGACCGCCTGCACCTTGTTGGCCACCGCCACGTGCGTGTGCAGGTCGGGATCGCCGGCCCGCGAATCACGGTGCGTGAAGGCGGCGGCGACCAGCCCGTGCGTCTTCACTTGCCGGACGCCGTTGCGTCCCCGACGGGTGTACAGCGACTCTTGCTCGATGTAGCGCAAGGCGTCCGCGACAGCCAAGTCGTGGCAATGCTGAATGCGGGCGGCCGTCTGCGGATCGACCAGTGCCCACAGCGCAGACACCGACTTCACCGGCGAGAACGTCACGTCGTAGCCGGCCACGCCTTGGCGGCTCGGACGCGAGTCCCGCGCGATAAACCCGGTCAGCTCCCGCGGATTGAGCGGGGCCCGTCCGAACCTCTCCTGGAAGCGGTCCAGGCCCACCGCCGTCCGGATAGAGGCACGAACGACCTGCGTGACCGGAGCGCCGTCCGGATGTCCGTTGGCCCGATTCCACGCCGCTATCCGCCGGGAGACCTCGTCGGCGAACGCCTCCCCGCCGCTGTAGATGCCCCAGCGCTGGCCCAGCCGCATGGCGTTCTTGACGTCTCTCGCCGTGGCGTGGTTGTCCAGTGCGTCGAGTCGCCCTCGCGCCAGCGGATGATCGCCGATGCCGAACAGGGAGAGCATCTGATCCGCGGTGACCTGATCACCGGCCTCCAGGCCCTCGATGCCGACCAGACCCGAGCCCAGCCAGCGTCCGGGCGACTCGCCCTTCTGCTCGTAGTAGTCGGCCAGGCTGGTGTGGCCCTTGGTGGTGGAGTCCTGCGCGGCGACCTGCCGGGTCAGGTAGTCATACCCCGACCCGGCGGTCAGCTTGTGCAGGCTCATCATGGCCGGCACCGCCGCAGAAGGATCCTCACACCCCTTGTACCTGCGAAAACGGGGTCGATCGGGACAGATGGACGGCCATGGATGTGTACCAGGCACTGTGTGGACGATGGCACGGCAGCGAGCCGGAGGAACACAGCATTGGGTTGCACGTCCAGGGCGACGCTCGGTCCGTGCCCCACCAAGGCCACCTGGCACACTTTCACGTTGGCGCGCCGGTGTAGGGGCGAGTTGCGAAATGTCCTCACACTCCCTTTAGGCCGCTGAAATCCACCTGTTTCGGACGCTGACGCCAACTTCTTAGGAAATCCAGGGGTTCGTGGACGTGGTCGAGTCCCGATCAACGTGTCGTGAGTCGGCACATCCCCGCCGTGGCCGCCGTTGCAGCGGTCGCTTTCGCTACGCTGCCGGCGGGGGAGGTAGCGGCACCCGAGGTGTCGTCCCTCGTCCAGCTGCGGGGTCCCTGGACGGCTGCCGGAGGTGGCGTCGATATCGTCCGTCTGTGACGGCAAGACCACCCACCGGACGTTGGTGAGGTCCGTGGCCGGTCCGCTGAACATCAGCAGCGTCCACCGAGGCGCAACAGATCACCACGTCGTCGTCGCAGGGTTCCACCGAGTTGCTGATCGTGACCTTCTCCGGCGCGGTGATCAAGTCGGGAGCGAACTCGGTGGGGGCGGCGATCAAGGTTGACGGGGTGACGGTGGGCCGACCGAGCAGGGCTACTCCTACGTGGTGTACAGATCCTCATGGGGCACCGCTGCGATCAGCATGACCCGCTGCCTGCGGGTGCGGCCGGGCATGTATTCGGTCTCGGTCGCGCTGGGCGCCAACCTGGGTGGCCCGGCCTACGTTCGCGAGTACACGATCCGGATCGACCAGTACAGCAGAGAGCCGACGGGCCACACTGCACAGTCGTACGGTGACGTCGTTGGCTTACAAGTTCTTCGCTACGACAGCGGGGCTTGTCGGGCGGCTGGCCAGCCGTCAAGGCTTGTTCCAAGTGACCCGAGCGCAGGGCCGACCACGTTGGCCCGATGGATCCGGGAGCGTGGCACGTGATCGGGGTGCGGGTGTGGACGAGGTTCGATCGGGGTGACGAGGCAGGCTCGACGGCGGAACACCAGGTCAGGGCGTGCGTTGCACGCTGGCACCGGCTCGCACCGCGCGCGGGATCTCGGCGGCCTGGTCGACCAGGTCGATGAGCTGATCGACCACGGCGGCCGCGGCGGGGGAGTCCACCTCAACTCGATAATCGATGCCGGTGGACGCCCAAGCGTCGCTGAAATGACCGGAGGCTGTGACCCGAGCGCCGTCCAGTACGACGCCGACTGCGTCTGCCTCCCGATAGAGATCGTTCAGGACGCAGGCCGCGACGGACAGATGCAGCAGGTGGGCGCCGGTGAAATCGGCGGTGACGTCCACGCCACCATCAGTCCAGCGGTGCGCGAAGTGCGTCACCGTGGCGTTCTCGGAGGGGCGCAGGCTGCCTGCCGCGCACTCGACGGAGAAGTCAGTCATGAGCGGCAGACTGCCACGGCGCGCCGCCCCAGCCAATGGCGATCGGCGGGACCCTGCGTTGCGTCCGACGCGATCTGAAAATCCCTCCCTATCGCGGACGCTCGAGAGCACCGTCGAGCGCCGTCAATGCGACACGTGCACGAGTCACAGGGACGATCGTCCTCGCCCCGACGGCTACGGAATAATCAGAACCCTCCAAGTGCCACAGACCTCATGCATCTCGGAGTGGGCCGGGATCTATTGCACGTGCGGGGATGCAGTGCCTGTGGCAGATCCACCGGCCGTCTGGCGGCCACCCGGTCCAAAGCGAGTGTTGCTTGATGGTGGAAGAGACTCAGGGACTTTCCGACGAGGCGGCGCGTCTCGAGTCCTAATTGTCCTTCGCTGCGAGCTCCCGGAGTTGCGCCTGCACGTGTTCGTTGTACCAAGTCCCACGCCAGGGCTCTGCCTGGTCGGCTACAAAAAGAGCCAGTTGCGCAACGTCTGCTCTTGAAGGGAAACCTGTCGCGGGTAGGACTTCAAGCACCGCGATCTCGTACAGCGCACGAAGTACATAGTCAGGGTTCCAACCACCCGTGAAGTCCCAGACTAGGACGTGGCACAGGCGATCCAGCGCCTCCTCCCAGCGACCGGCGTGCGCTGCCATGTGGGCGCCGACGAGGGAGCTAAGCTGCATGATCCAGTATTCGGTTCCCTGGTCGAGCGAAAGTGTCCGCAGAATCTCGTGCGCTTCAGCGTCACGACCTTGACTGAACAATGCCCGCACCAGCTGTATCTCGAGCCACGCGAAGGCCGTGAACTCCCCGTCCACCCGCTGGTCGATAAGAGCCATGCGCAGACTCGCCACCTCACCATCCAGCGGGTTGCCCAACGCAGCCTGCGCAAGGAGCCGGCGCAGCCGCATGACGTCTCCGTCCAGGGGATCTGCGTCGTTCCAACTGGGGCGCCAAATCCTATAGTCCAACGGGTTCGCCATCACGCTTGGAAGGATGTTATGGAATCGATCGCGCGCTTGTTCAAAGGTGTGAGTGCGGTCCGGCAACGCCACTCCGCCAATCTGTTGGGCGGACGGTTGAGCGTCTGAGGTGGCTTGTGACGGCGTCGGATCCCTCGCAAAGTCAACCTCGCCCGCGGCAAGGTCTGCGTAGATCATGCGCCACCCTGCTGCGAGCCACGCTCTCGACTGGACGTGACCGACCGAGTCATTTGCCCACCACCCTGCGAGTGTGTACGCCGAGGGTGGAAGGCCACCTGGAATCGCCTCCGAGATCTGCGCCAGGCTCAAGCTGACCCACGGCGAGCCCTGCGCATTGAGCAACTCGACCAAGGCGTCATACTTCGCCAAATATTCCACCCCTTCCAGTGGAGCCGAGCGGTTGAACGCCTGGGATACCTTTGCGACCGGATCCGGCGCAAAGGCGCAGTGGTGACGTTATCCAAACCCGCGGTCGTTGCTCACCAGAACGTAATCCTCCACCCCTAGTCAGGTTCACAGGCTCGCCAGAGGACTTGCCGCGCAGATGTTATCGCAGAGGCCTGCCGATCAGCAGAACGCGAAGCCAGGGTGTCGACCGCGAGTTTCGGTGGGAGCAGGTCGGAGAACTTCAGCCCGTCGACGGCTTGTTGGCTGATGACCGGAACGGCGCCGCTCAGCTCTGGCCCGTACCTAGCCACGGCCACGTTCAGGGCGGCTTTCAGTTGATCCACCCTTACCTCGCCTCGCAGCGCAATCTGCAGGTTGTCGAACTGATCGCTGTCGCTGAGCAGTGCCGGGTCTGCCTCCGCCAGCACCGCGGCCAGGGTGGCGTTCGCCCGGCTTCCGGCCCACGTCCACCAGTTGGTGTACTTGTCGGTGCGCAGCACCACCGTCCGGTCACGGTCCACCCGATCCGCCCAGTCCTGGCGCAACTCGCCCAACTGGCGCTCCGCACGCTGGGTGAAACCAACCCCTGCTGGCGCATCGCCGAGCAGCACTCTGCGCATGGCATCGGCCAACTCGAAGGACAGCGGAATCGGCTGCCCGGACCAGCGTGCTTTGCCGGAGGCGTCGGTCGGCTCGGCCCAGGCCCGGTGCCGGGACCAGTCGATGGACGTCACCTGCCAGGCCCGACCTGCCAGCAGCACCACCCGCGGACCCTGCACCCGGGTCGCCAGCACCATCGGAGAGACCGTGCCGACCTCCTCGCGTCCGTGCAGGATCGTCACCTCAGGGCTGGAGGTGAACACGCTCATCAGTTCCATGAAGTGCCGGCGGCCGTAACGACGCTCCGCCGCCGGGCCGATGAACAACATGCCGCTGTCGGCGTCCAGATGGCCGGAGGTCACCAACCAGTCCGCGATCTCCGCCAATCTCGACGGCTCCGCCAGGTCCACCCCGGTCAGCCACTCCGGCCAGGTGTTTCGGCCAATCCGGCCCTCCTGCAGCGCCAGCGCCAACACCTGTTGAGCGGCGATGTGGGCCGGCGTCGGTGGTGCCTTGATCGGCTCCACATAGCCTTCCGACCACAACAGGGCCAGCCCCGCCGCCTGCAGCAGTTGCTCGGCGTCGGTGGCCAGAAGCAGCATGTTGCGTACAGTTCCCGGACGACGCCCGGTCCGGCCCAGCCGTTGCAGCAGCGACGCCACCGTTCCCGGGGCGCCGATCTGGATCACCCGGTCCAGGTCGCCCACATCGATGCCGAGTTCCAGGGTGGAGGTGGCGGTGATCACACAGTCACGGGCCTCGGCGAACGCAGCCTCCGACCGCCTCCGCTGCGAAGCCGACAAGCTGGAGTGCGACACGTAAGTGTTCACGTCCAGTTCGCGCAGTCGAACGGCGAGCTGTTCGACCGCCCGCCGCGAGTCGGCGAACACCAGCCGCTTCTCACCGGTGTGTACCCGCGAGATGACTGTTCCGGCGTTGGCGACCGAGCCCACATAGTCGATCTGCATGTCCGTTGCGGTCGCGGACGACGCCGCCGGCGACACCACCGACGCAGGCCGGACGTACCGGTTCGATCCCTGCAGCCAGCCCAGCAACTCCTCGGGATTGCCCACCGTCGCCGACAGCCCGATCCGCTGCAGCGGCCTGCCGGCGATCCGCGACACCCGCTCTAGAACCGCCAGCAGGTGCCAGCCACGGTCGTCACCGGCGAAGGCGTGCACCTCGTCGACGATGACCGTGCGGACGTCGGCCAGCACCACATGCGGGTCGACCGTGGCCGACACCAGGATCGCCTCCAGCGACTCGGGCGTGGTCAGCAGAATGTCGTGCCGATCAAGAACCTGACGGCGCCGGTCACCAGCACCGGTGTCACCGTGCCGAACGCTGGCCCGCCGCCCCACCCACCGGGCGTAGCCGTCGATCCGCGGCTCCAGGTTGTTCAGCAGCGCCCGCAGCGGGCACACGTACAGCACGGACGTCCCCCGCCAGTCCTCAGCAGCCATCGCCGACAGCACGGGAAACACCGCAGCCTCGGTCTTGCCGCCCGCGGTCGGGGCGAGCAGCAGAGCGTCCTCCCCATTCAGCAGCGGATCGATGGCCGCCTCCTGCAGCGGACGCAACGCCCGCCAGCCGAGTTCGTTGACGATGTGATGCTGCACCGCCGGATGCAGGGCGTCGAAGCCGCCCATCAGCCCTCCGGCAGGTCCAGGTCGATCGCATCCAGGTCGGCACCACCATGCGCGGCATTGCGCTCCACATCGGTCAGTTCCGCATCGCCCACGGTCAGCGCGTAGTGGGTCCGCGGGTCGAAGTCGGCGAACTGGTCGACCCGGTCGAGGACGTCCCCGACCAGCTTCTTCAAATACACCCGGGGCGCCACCCCGATCCGTCCGCCCAGCGAGCCCGCCACCGCCGACGCGAGGTCGCTGAGGTAGGCATCGTCGACCACCGACCGCACCCGGTCGGCCTGTGCGCTGCCGTCGGCGTACAGGTCGCGCACCTTGACCCCCAGCGCGACCAGGCTGTCGCGGTCGAAGCCGGGCAGCCGCACCTGCACCGCGCGCGGGTTATCGAACCGGGCATCAGTGGTGAAGTCGGTATGCACGCGCTGCGCCAACGGCGGCAGCCGCTTCAGCCCGGACGGCCCCTCGAAGAACGCGGGCGTGCCGGTGATCAGCAGGTACAGGCCGGGGTAGCGGCCCGAATCCACCTCATCGATCAGTTGCCGCAGCGCGTTCAGGGCCTTGTCGCGCACGTCGCCACGGACTCGCTGCAGCGTCTCCACCTCGTCCAGCACCACCAGCAGCCCGGGGTGTCCGGCGTCCTTCAGCACCGTCAGCAGGCCCTGCAGGAACGCCATCGCGCCGAAGTGGTCGAGGTCGCCGCGCAGCCCGGCAACGCGCTTCACGGACGCGGCAACGTGCGGTTGCCCGCCGATCCAGGCCGCCAGGCCGTCCGCGACGGGCGCGTTGCCGGCCAGGGTGGCGGCCCGGTAGCCGCGCAGGGCCTGGGCGAAGGCAGGCGTCTTGCTGGTGACCCCGGCCAGACGCGCCTCCAGCAGCCGCTCGACGGCCACGGTCAGGTCATGGTCAGACCCGCCACCCAAGGCCGGCTTGGCGGCCAGTGCGTCCGCCTCGAGGGTGAACAGCCAACTGTCCAGCACCGCCCGGAACGCGCTCGGCGGCACGGTCGCGGTGCGCAGCGACTCGGTGATCCGCCGGTAGACCGTCTCCAACCGGTGCAGCGGCGTTTCGGTCTCGGAGATCTGCACCTCCGCCGTGGCCCAGCCCTGTCGTAGCGCACGCTCCGCGAGGTGCCGGGTGAAGAAGGTCTTGCCCGAGCCGTACTCGCCGCGCACCGCCTTGAACACCGCCGACCCGGACGATGCCGCGGACAGTTCCGCGTCCAAGGCCGGCTGGAACCGCTCCAGCCCGACCGCCAGAAGGTCCAACCCGTTGGCCGGGACTGTGCCGCGGCGCAGCGCGTCGATCACCTCCCGGCGCCGTCGCGGCGACACCGTGGTCACGCCCGCACTCCGTACTGCTCGGCGAGCAGGCCGACATCCAGGCTGACCGCCTGGGTCGCCGGATCGGTGGAGACCACTGGGTAGCCCTCGACGTTCAGCAACTTGGTCACCTGGCTCATGGCGAAGCGCAGCCGGGCCACCGGTTCGCCGAGCTGCGCAGCAGCCCGGGCCGCGGACAGCCGCCGATCCGGCGCGCCGGCCAGCGCGTCGACCAGACCGGCCACGTCACGGTCGGTCACGGCGACCCGGCCCGCGAGGCTTTTCTGCGCCTGGTAGGTGGGGCTGCCGATCAGTGCGGCACCCAGCCCCGCCACCGCGGACGGCGCCGGCTCGGGCTCGGTGCTGAAGAGGTCGGGTTGCGGCGTTGCCGGGACGGGTTCGGGGATTGGCACCGCCGACGCGGGAACCACGATCCCGGTCGCCTCCCACCAGTCCGGCTGGGCAACAGGTGCGGCGACCAGGCGGTGGTCGAGCGTGGACGGCGCGAGCAGCACCACCGGCACCACCACCTCGGCGGGCGCCGCCCCACCGTGATACCCGGCCTTCAACGGGCCGTAGCGCAGCCGCTCGTTCACGGCGAGCACGGCGCGGTGTTCGGGGGTCAGCACCCGCGGCCCGCTGACCAGCACCTCGTCGTCGGCCACCGCATCGGCGGCGGCCCGGTAGCGGCCGCCGAGTCCGGCGCCGCGCTGGGTGCCGCGGCGCCGCTCGACGACGTGGCCGTGGTCGGAGGTGAGCACGATCAGCCGTCCGGCGGACCGGGCGGCCCGCAGCAGCGGGGCCAGATGCTTGACGGTGTCGGCGGTCCAGTCGGTGCCGCCGGGGTCGGTGCGATCGAGGGCATCGTCAATGGTGTTCAGCACGCAGCCGACCAGCCGGTACCGGTCGGTGTCGCCGATCGCCAGTCGCACCTCGTCGGCGACGGCGAAGCCGCCCCGCCCGGTGTCCAGGCCCCGCTTGTGGAACAGCGGCGCATCGCCCAGGCCGTGGGCGCGGGCGAACTCGGTGAAGTTGCGGCGCTCCACATCCTGCTGCCCGCGGGCCAGCCGCCCGCTGAGCAGCGAGGCGCGGCTCATCTCGGTCACGCTTGGCAGCACGGAAATCACGGGGGTGCGACGGGTGGCTCCCGGCACCAGGCACTCGACCAGGCCGTAGTCCAGCTTCTCGACCGCGTCGGCGATGATCTCGGTGGCCACCCCGGCGCTCATGCCGTCCAGCACCAGCAGCAGGGTGGGGTGGCTCCGGGTGAGGGGCAGGACGATATCGGGCAACACCTGCTCGATGGGCAACACCCCGGCCAGTGCCTCCGCCCCGCCCTCGCGGGCAAGGGCCGCCGCGAACGCCAGGTCGTGCGCGTCGCGGCGCGCCTGCACCCGCTGCAGCACCTGTTCCAGGGCGCCGGCCAGTACGGGGTCGTCCACGCCCGCCTCGGCGTCGTTGACGGCCGAGTCCACCCAGGCATCGGTGTCCAGGTGCGCCGCCGCGCTCGCGGCCAGGCCACGGTCGTGCGGTTCGTCGGGGGTGCGCAGCCACCGGGCCAGCCGGACGCCGGCCAGCGCGGGCGCCACCCGGGGATCCTCATCGGCCAGCCGATGGTCGTCGACCCGGAGCCAGGCCGCCTCCAGCGCCCCCGGATCGTCGCGACGGAGTTGTTCGGCAAGCGCGCGCAGCCGCAGGGTGAGGCCCGCCCGCAGCACGGAGGATGTCTCGGCCAGGGCGTCAGCGCCGGCCTCACCGAGGAGGTCATCGGCGCGGGCCAGCAGCCGGTGCGCGTCCGCCACGGTCGCCCGGCCGTCCAGCAGGCCCGAGACGGTGACGACGGCCAGTCGGCCGGTCGCAGCCAGGGCGGTGCGGGGCACGTCGCCCCAGCGGTGCTGCAGCCGTGCCAGGGCGACCTCGGCCTCCTGGGTGCGCCGGGAGCCGAGCAGGCAGTCCAGGACGATCCCGAGCGGCACCAGGTCGGTGGGTGCGCCGGTGCGCAGCAGGGCGGCGACGAACGGCCCGGCCTCACCCGCGGCGTCTGCGATCCAGGCCAGGGTGGCGTCGACGGTCTGCTCGCCGGCCCGGCCACGCAGCCGCGCCACCATGCCGGGCAAGCCGGGGTTGGTGGACCACTGCAACACCGCGATCAGGTCCAGCGGCCCGGTGCCGACGCCAAGCTCGGCCCGGGCCAGGCAACCCAAGGCGTGATCGCGGGTCAGCACCCCGGCCGGCGCCGGTGGCCAGCCGTCGGCAGGGGCGAGTTCCAGCAGGCCGGATGCCACCTCGCGGGCATGCGCCAGCCGCAGCAGCCGGGCGTCGATGGTCTGTGCGCTGAACCGCTGCTGCACCGCCTGCCAGGGGTCGGCGTGCCGCAGCCGCTGCCAGGTGAACCGGGCCAGCAGGCCAGGGCCGAGGTCGTCCTCGCTGCGGTCGGTGACCACCACCAGCCAGCCGTCCCGCATCGCGCCGCGCACCGCTTCGCGGACGGCCAGCGCGGAGCCGGCTGGCACGATCCGCACCGGCTGGTCACGGTGCGTGAACGACACCTCCGGGGTCGCGCCCGGCCGGGAGCGCAAACCCAGCACGCCGTGGGTGTATCGGCCGGCCCGGGCCTGGTCGATCAGCACCCGGGCCATCGCCGGCGTCACTGGCGCGCTGGGAACGACGTCGGCACTCACTCGGTGCGCCATTCCACGATGATGTCGTCATCCGGGTGCTCGGCGACGAACCGATTCAGGTCCGCGACGACCGCTTCGGCGCCCTGGCCGCGCCGGATGCGCCGCGTCCCGCCGGGCCTGCGCGGTGGCACCGGGTCCGGCGAGGGAGGGGTGGGTCCGGGCGGCGGCGTCGGCTCGGCGAGCCAGGCGAACAGGTCGTCCTCGGCCCGCTTCAACGCGGGCGCCACCGGGGTGACGAACTCGTCGTCGAGCACCGCACCACGCAACCGGCCCAGAATCCGCGACGCTTCGTCGGCGCGCGGCCCCTGCTGCCGCGACGCGGTCAGCAGTGGGTCGAGACGGTTCCACGAGAAGCCGGTGAGCTGGCCAGCCACGGTGGCCGCTGAGGCTAGGGAGCGGCCCACCCGCGACGGTTCAGCGAAGTGGGCAGCCGCCAGCCGCTGGATCAGCCGTAGCCCGTTCAGTCCGCGCAGCGCTTCGCACAGCTCTGCCCCCTGCCGCGCGGTCTGCAGCCGGCCCGTCTCGGGGGAGGCGGTCAGGGCCAGTCTGGTGCGGGCGAGCTCGACAGCGCTGACGAGCCGATGGGCCGGATCGCTGAGTTTCAGCGCTTCCTCCCGTAGCTTGTCAGCCAGGTTGGCCACTTCGGCCGGGGTCACGTAGACCGAGGCGGTCAGTCCGAACACCACCCCGGCCAGGTGGGTGGCCGCGGTCCAGGTGGCGCCATCGGGCATGGCCTGCACCCGCAACTCCATCTCGTTGCGCAGCGTGCCCGGCTTGGGGGTGGGAATGGGGGCGCCGTGGGCGAACCAGGCCCGGCGGCGCAAGGCCGCCCACGCCAGGATCACCAGGTCGCCGACGCTCTCGGCGAGGCCCTTGGCGGGCTCCATGGCGTTGATCCAGCCGCGCACCTCGCTGACGGTGACCGGGTCGTTCTCGTCGCCGCCGCGAGCGCCGAGCCGGCGTTCGAACTCCGGGCCCCACGCGCTGAAGTAGTCGTCGCCCATCAAGAAGTGGGTTTCGGCGGCCTTGCCGACCCCGAGCGGGTTCGCGATCCGGCGGACCGTGGCGGCGTCGGGGCCCAGCGGTACCCGGTTCTCCTTGTCGGCCAGGGCCTGCTCGACCGCGGTGTAGGTGGCCTGCAACTCCCGGACCCGCACCTCGACGTCGCTCGGTTCGAATCGGGGGTGGCCGGGAAAGGTGGCGCTGAAGGCGTCGGCGACCAGCCGGACGAACGCCTGCTTCAGGGTGCCTCCGGCCGGCGGTCGCGGGGTGAAGCTCGGCGTCAGCGACGAGTACACCTCGGGGTGAGCGGCGTCCATCACCACGTCGTCGCCGCCGGTGGGCGACTCGACGTCGTAGGCGACCTGGATGGCCCGCTGCACGGTGTGCAGCAGCGCGTCGCGCTGAGACTGCAGGATCGCCCGGGCCTGCACCCGTCCGGTCTCGGACAGGTGGTCGGCGTAGTTGGCGTAGCGTTCCCCGGTGCCGTCGAACAGGTAGTTGAGGATCACCAGCCGGCTCACATCGCGCAGCCGGGCCTCGCTGAAAAACCGCGGCAGCCAGACGATCGTCCGCTCGTTCCAGTTGTGTGCCCGAAAGCCGTCGATCCGGCTGAAGTCCTCGGAGGTGGAATGGCCGGGTTCGTCGAACGGGTGGTCGATGACGAACCGCCAGGTGCCGGGCCTGGCCCGGAAGTGGTCGTCGGTCAGCCAGCCGGCGTCGCGGACATTGCCGAACACCAGGTCGACCTCACGCCATGAGCCGCGCCAGATCAGCCGGTGGGTGTAGGCGCCGAGCATGTCCTGGTCGCCCAGGCGCTCCACCCCGAACGCGTCGGCGACCAGCCGTTTGATCAGGTCGCGGCGGCGGCCGTCGTTGTCCTCGCCCCTGGCCCGCTCGACCACGCTCTCGTAGTCGACGTCGGAGAGCTGCACGGACACCAGCGGGTTGCGGCCGGTCGCCTCCACCCTGATCTCCGGCACCTGCGCCGCCCACAGCCGTAGCTTCGACATCACCACCGCCGCCTCACCGCCCGGGAGGGGGGAGCGGATCGAGCCGTGGTTGAGCGCGGCCAGCCGGCCCGCGGTGAGCGCCTTGAGCGCGGGCACGTTGGGCGCCACCGCGCTGAGCAGCAGCGTTTTGGCCAGCCGCAGTTCGCTGCTCAGGGTGGGCGGCAGGGACGCCTCATCGTCCAGGTCTGCGGCGCTGACGCCGCTCTCTTTGAGGATCATCGGCTGTAGCCGCTCCCGGAACAGCGTGTGCGCCGCCCGGAACAGCGCCGCGGACGCCTCGTCCAGCGGTTGGTCGCCGGCCCCGCCGGTGACCAGGTAGTCGAACGCGTCGCCGACGGGGATCACGTCGTCGATGGTCAGGGTGTCGCGGCGGTCCACCAGCATCTGCTGCATCACCTTGAGCGCGGTGCGTTCCCGCTGCATCACCCCGGCCAGCGACCGCAGGGTGGACACCAGCGCCGGGCTGAACGGGTAGGTGAGCCGGAACTGGGCGGCGTCGGCGCCGCGGTGCCGGTCGTCGGTGTTGACGCCGTCGAGCAGCACGTCCCACGACTCGGCCCGCCGGTCGAGGCGTTCGAAGGCGCGGTCGATCTCGGCTTTCGCCTCCGCGTTGCGTGGGGTGAGCAGGCGCTTGTTGGCCACGTAGGGCAGGTTGTCGTCGCCGAGCCGGATCTCGCGGAAGCGGCCCTCCTGGTACCGGAACGCCTGGTCGAGCGCCTGCTGCTCGGCGCCGCTGGCACCGGAGTCGGCCAGCCAGCGGCGCAGGTCCATCTGCCGGGCGATGAACGAGATCAGCGGGACGGGCCGGCCGCCCTGGCCGCCCTCGACCAGCTTGGTGATCTTCTGGGTTTCGGCCCCGAAGAAGGCGCGGTCACGGATCCGGAACGCCAGCCACAGCACCAGTTCGTCCAGGAACAGCACCACCGCGTCGTAGCCCAGGGACTGGGCGTGGGTGGAGATCGCCGTCAGCCCCTCGTCGAGCCCGACGTAGGCGGCGTGCCGAGTGTAGGCGGTGAAGTAGCGCTGTTGCAGGGCGTTGACCAGTTCGGCGCGGCGCGGGTCGTCCAGGGCGGCCGCCTGGGCGCTGGCATAGGTGTCCGCGGTCCAGGTGCCGCCGCCACCCAGCACCGCGCCCCACACGTCAGCCTCGCCGGAGCCCTCGTTGAGTCCGGCGAAGAAGGCGTCGTCGCCCATCCGCGCGCGCAGCGCGTCGGCGTCCTCCAGCAGCCGGGCGGTCTGGTGCAGCAGTGGCAGCGGCGCATCGGGGTGCAGCTGCCGCACCTGGCGCAGGTAGCCGTCGAACAGGGCCTGCTCCAGTGAGGTGGCGCCGAGCAGGTGGAAGGTGAGCGGCAGTACGCGGCGGCCCTGCAACTCCGGGTCGTGCCGGGCCACGGTCTCGGCCAGTTCGGGAATGGCGCGGGCCGGCGGGTACTGCTCCAGCAGCGCATACAGCACGGCCATGAAGTGGCTCTTGCCGGAGCCGAACGAGCCGGTCAGGAAGGCGCCCTTGCTGGTGTTGGAGCCGATCGCGTCCGCCACCACCGCCAGGGCGGTGTCGAAGGCGCGGGACAGTTCGGACGTGACTACGTACTCGTCGATGGTGCGGGCCAGGTGGGCCTCATCGACGCTCTCGGTGAGCCGCAGCACGTAGTCGGCGGTCGAGGTGGTCTCCGGAATGGTGAAGATGTCCCGCAGCAGGGCGCTCATCGGCGTGCTCTCCTTCTGCGCGTGGCGGGTTCGGGCCGCCAGGCGTCGAGGTCGTCCACGGTCAGGCCGAGGTCCTGCAGGTGGCCGCGCAGTTGTTCGGCGCAGAACGCGGCCGGGCTGACCCCGTAGTCCTGGCTGATCGCGGCGTGCCACTGCTCCACCCAGGGCTGCAGTTCGGCCATGCCGGCGACCAGCGGCACGAGCACGCTGTCGGCGGCGCCCTCGCCCTGCCGGGCCTGGATGATGGTGGCCAGTGCCAGGGACTGCTGGGCGTGGTCCCAGCCGGCCCAGCCGAGCAGGGGAGTGGGGTCGGTCTCCCGACCCGCGCCCGGGTAGGCGATGAAGCGTTCCTTGGGCACGTCGAGCTTGCCGCGGTGGCTCCAGTAGGACTGCTTGCGGAAGTCGGCTCCTGTGTACTTGGGCGGCACCGGGATCGTGGCGGCGAACGCGTCGGCCTGCTGGTCGGCGGCCTTCTGCTCGGCCTCGGTGGGTTCGGTACCGCCGGCGACCTGCACCTGGCGCAGCGCGTCCTCCTGGCGCTGCAGCGCCCAGGTGTGCTGCCATTGGCCGAACTTGCGCAGCCCGGACTCCTTCAACCGGTACGCGGCCAGGTGGGGCACCGCTTCGGGTTCCAGCAGTTCGGTGAGTGCGGCGACCAGGTCGACGTCGCGGACGCCCTTCCACAGTTCCACCACGCCGCGGAAATCGGCGTCGCGGCCCAGCAGGTCGGCCAGTTGGCTGACCGAGTGCGGGGTGGGCTGGCCGAGCGCGTTGAGCCACAGCGACCGGTTCTCCAGCCGGTCGAGCAGCCAGCCGCGCAGCGCCTTGTCGGCCTGCTTGGCGAACGGCTCGGACGACCAGCGCCGCTTGTACTCCGGGGCCTCCAGCAACCGGATCGCATCGACGGAATCAATGGCGTCGATCCGCCGCTGCACCAGGTCGCGGTAGTCGGCCGGCCAATGTGAGGGGATAGCGATGATCGGGGTGGAGCCGTGCCGTTCGAACCAGGTGGTCTGCTCTTCGCCGGCGGCGATCCTGCGGGCCAGCACGATCTCGAAGGCTCGCTCGCCCAGCTTGATTTCGGGCGGGTCCCCGTCGTAGCTGAGGTCGTCGTCGAGCAGGCCGTAGGGCCGGTACACCTCCCAGTCCAGTTCCTCCTGTTCGGCGATCATCCGGCCGCGCAGCGAGTGCTGGGCGGCTTCGGCGGCGCGCAGCAGGTCGGCGGTGGGTGGCGTGGACGCGATCAGGGCGGAGACCTGCTGGGCGGAGAGTTCCTGGGCAAGCGTGTCGAGGGTGCGGCCACGCTCCAGGGGCAGGGACTCTGGCAGCGGGAAGTCCTGCAGGGTGGTGCCGGTGAACTCGTAGCGGTCAGACCACGGCTGCTGCGACACGCGCGCGCCGTCGGGGCCGACCGGATCACCGCCCTTAGGGTAGCTGTTCTGCTTGAGCCAGAAGCACGCCGTGGACGAGTTCAACACCCCCAACAGCTTCAGGTGGTCATCCTCGGTCGCCGAGTCAGGGAGTTGGAAGAACGGCGCTGACCGGTTGAATACCAGTTCTCCTCTGGCTAACGCGAAATGGTTGTGAGTCGAGACAAAGGCCCAACTCAGAGCGCGAGGTCGGTTAGCCCTTGCGAGCGCAATCTGGTGCCACTGCCACCATGAGCGGCCAGCCTGTAGGTATGAGCCACCCGAGAAGGTGGCTCTGCTCCATAGCAGGGTTCTGAGGGGCCACATCCAGCGCAGTGTCTGAGGCCACTCTGCGAGGTTAGCTAGCTTTCCAGCAATGTACGGGAAGACTGCCCATTCTCCCTCCGCAAGACCGTAGTCACGAATATCTTCGCCAACCACAAAGGGGCGATTGAGCTCGGGTTCAAGGTGCCGACGCCTCATTGATTCCTCTGGTGCAAGAAAGGCGCCGTCGGAATTGGTCTGACCAGAGTAGCCGATGTCCAGCAGGAGATCCTTCAAGCGATGCGTCCATACTCCTAGCGCCCGGACGACAGTACTGGTGCTACCGCCACCGAGTGCCCACGGGTGTTTCACAAAATTCTTGCGCGACGCCTCGCTGACCGTGACCCAGTCATCCTCGTAGTCAAAGCGATCCACGTGGGCGACTATGGAAGCCCAGACCCTTCCGTTCCGCGCCTGCTCTGGACGTCCCGGCTCACCCCGAATCCCAAGCACCGCCCGAACGGTTACAGTGCGCGGCGAGCGATTGCGACCCACCAGAATCAGTGTTGGCGTGCCGTGTCCGGGGATGTACGCGCCGGAGGTGTCGATCACCTCGACCAGATCGAGGTGCGCGAGGAAGTCCTCAATGATCGGGGCGCCGAACTCGCGCTTCATGAACGAGTTGGAGGTGATCTGGCCCACCCAGCCGGCGGGCTGGCTGCCGTCCCCGCGCCTGGCGAGCTTGAACAGCAGTTCCATGAACGGCACGGTCAGCGCGTAGGTGCCCTTACAGTAGTTGTAGCGCTCCCGATAGCCGGCGTTGAGCTTCTTGTCCTTGACCGTGATGTAGGGCGGGTTGGCGACCACCGCGTCGTACTGGCCGCGGGTGAGGGCGGCGACCAGGGCGTCCTTGTCTTCGGTGGAGTAGGCGAAGTCGTCGCTGTGGGTGAACAGGGTGTCCTGGTCGTGGCTGAACCACAGCGAGTCGCCGGCGAGCACGTGGTAGCGGAAGCCGGGGGCGCGTTCCAGGGAGTTCTCGCCCACGGCCTTGAGTGCGGCGACGGTGAGCCGGAAGGTGGCGATGGCGACGGCGAACGGGTTGAGGTCCACACCCCACACCGCGTCCAAGGCCTCTTGCACCCGCTCGCGGGTGCCGAGCCCCGGGGCTTCCGCGTCCCAGCGGGCCAGCACGCGGCGGAACGCGCCGAGCAGAAAGTGGCCGGAGCCGCAGGCGGGGTCGATCAGTTTGAAGCCGTCGAGAGGCCGGTCCGCCAGGGCCGGGTCGAGGGTGCGGTCGAGGATGAACTCCTCCACGAACTCCGGGGTCTGCAGCAGCGCGTAGGTCTTCTTGGCGTGGTCGGAGAGGTCCTGGTAGAGGTCGCCGAGAAAGCGGGTGTCCAGGTCGGGGTCGGTGAAGTCGTGCACCAAGGCCCCGTCGGCGTCGCGGCGGCGCCAGAACTCCAGCAGGGCGGTGACCGCCTGGCCGGACGGCGACACGGTGTGCAGCATCGCCTGGTCGTCCACCAGGCCCGCGGTGGCGGGCGTGGCGGCCAGGTAGTTGATCGCCTGCTCCAGCCACTCCCGGTCGGTGTCTTCCGGATGGCTGCGGAAGTAGGCGAGCTGGGCGTCCAGGGCCTCCTGGCGACGCTCCGGCGGGCCGGAGATCCAGACCGGGCCGAGCAGCCGGTTGTCTTCGCAGAACCGGATGAACACCGTGGTCAGCACCCACGAGACGGCGGCCTGGGTGACACGGTCGTCGGCCCAGGCGGTGTACCCGGCGGCGGTGCGGTCACCTGTTACGGCGGCGGCGTGCTCGCGCTTCCAGTCCCCGTCGAAGGCGGGCAGCGTGATGCGTTCCCGCAGGTCCTTCTCCAGCGACAGGACCTGCCGTTTCAGGTCGGCGACCAGGGTGTCGTGGGTGGTCACACGCGTCCTTCCTGCTGTTGCGCATCGATCCAGTCCGGCGGCACCGGCACGTACTGGCTGGGGGCGGTGAGCGGTAGCGAACGGCCGTCCACCATCGCGCCGGTGTTGCCGGGCAGTTGGGGCACCACCAGCCAGACCGCGGCGGGACGTGCGGTGGCCAGATCCATCCAGCCGGCGAGCAGGTCGAGCGCGTCGTAGCGGGCCAGCAGCGAGCCGTCCACCAGCGCCACCGGACGTCCGGCGGCGTCGTCGAGGGCCTGCCGTACGGCGGCACCGACCGCGGGCAGCGACCGCTTGACAAGCGCCCGCAGGCCCTGGCCGGGTCTCGAGGATTCCGCTTGCGTGTCGGCGCTGAGCACGTCGGCCCAGCTGATGCCGGCCGCGGCGGCGGTGTCGGCCAGGGCGTCCATCAGGGCGCCGGACAGGTCGAGTTCCACGGCGTCGAAGCGGTCGCGCAGCACATTCAGGAACTTCTCCAGCCGCAGCGCGCCCACGCCGAGGGCGAGGAACGAACGGCGCTCCCGGCTGTCCCGCAGGCGCTGGCCGACCGCTCCCGGGCCGACCGTCGAGACCGGCCCGGTCACCATCGTGGCCGGGCGCGAATCGAGGCCGGTGGTGTCGCGAATGGTGGCGTCCGGCACCAGGTAGGCGTCGCGGGCCGGATCCCACTGCAGGCCGAGACCCGCCTCAATGACGATGCGGTCGAGGTCGGTGCGGCGCGGCAGTGGCGGCAGGTCGGGGAACCGGGAGCGGACCCGCTGCTGCAGGTTTCGTGCGGTGTGCGGTTGGCCGGGAACCACCGCCGGCAGCACCTGCCGCAGCGCCTCGGCGGCGCCGAGGTCGCGGTGGTGCAGTTCACCGGTGGCGGATGCCCCGGCGCAGGTCGACAGCCGGGCAGCCAGCCGGGCCAACCGGGGGCCGTCGGGAGCGCCGTCGAAGGGCGAGGCGGTCCGGGCAGTGGTCGCGTCGTCCATGACGGCGGCGAGAGCGGCGGTTACCCGGGCCGCCGGCACCAGCGCGTCGGTGCCGGTGAGGTTCACCTCGGCGACCAGTTGATCGGCGCGCCGGCCGAGTGCCTCGGCCACGTCGAGCAGGTCGTGGCGGGTGGCGACCAGCACCGGCTGATGCTCGCGGCGACGCTGGAACCAGCCGCCGTCGTCCTGCTCGTCCGGTGCCTCGGCGCGGTCCAGCGCGGCGCGCCGCTCGATCGTGCAGCGCAGCATGCCCTCGGCCAGCCGGACCTGTTGGGCGTCAGCGTTGTCGGCGGCGGGCACCATCAGCCCCAGCAGGTGCTTCGCCAGTTCGTCGAAGGTGGCGACGCCGCCCAACTCACCCAGACGGACGTCGACGGCGTCGGCCAGGCCGTCCAGCAACTCCCGGGCCGACTCGACGGTGGCCCACCGGTCCTGCAGCACGCCGAACAGTTGACTGACCCGGCCCCGGGTGACCGGCGGGGCGAACGAGGCGGCCAGTTCGGCCTGGGTGGCGTTGGCGTCCAGGCTGCCGGTGACCCCGAGCAGATGCGAGGCGAGCACCACCGCCTTGTCGTTGCGGCCGGTGCGGGCGGCGTCCAGCAGCAGGTCGGCGCACTCGTGCGGTCCGGGCAGTGTGGCCTGCTGCTCGACCGGACGCCAGCCGCGGGCCGACCGGGCGAACTTCGACCGCCACAGCTTGGCGAAACGCTTGATCTCGTCGCGGGTGGCGACTGCCGAGCCGGGCAGCCGGTTGAGCCGGACGGCGTCCACGGCGGCCAGTTCGCCGACCGTGCTGACCGCGAGCGGCTCCAACGCGGAGATGGCCCGGGGGGTGAGCCCGGACTGGGCCAGGGGAGTGTCCGCGGTGGCGTTCGCGGCCAGTTCGTCGGCGTTGGCGGGCACCACGGAGCTTTCCGGGAAGCAGGCCCGCCATTCCAGCAGCATCTCGTCGGCGGTGTGGTGCCGGGCGGTTGCGTCCCGGGCCAAGGCCCGGGTGAAGAAGGCGGCCAGGCGCGCCCGGGCGGAGGCGTCGAAGTCGTCGGGATCGATGGTCGCCTCGTCACGGATGGCGGCCGGTTCGCTGAGCCCGTCGCCATAGACCGGGGTGTGGCCGGTGGCCATTTCGAACAGCACGACAGCGGCGGCGTACCGTTCCGCCGCTGAGTCGTACAGGCGTCGTCCGCCGAGGAACGGGTCCAGGTAAGGCCGGGTGCCGGCCTGGGTGTCGGACGCCGGCGCCTTCGACAGTGAGAAGTCGAACAACATCAGGTGCTTGGCCCGGTTGCTGTTGCCCGCTCGGGCCTCCCGCACGCCTAGGTTGGCGGGCTTGATGTCGCGGTGCATGACGCCGGCCGAATCCAGGGCGATCACCGTCTCGAGCAGATCGGTGCCCCAGCGCTCCAGGAGGTCGAGCGAGAGCCGGTCGCGGTTGCCCAGGTGGGTGGCCAGCGTTTCCTGCCCGGCGCTGGCCAGCAGCAGCGCCCAGCGGCCCCCGACGTCGAGCGGACCCTCGATCAGCTTGGCGATGCGTGGACTGTTCAGCCGGCCGAGAGTGTCCGCCTCCTCCTCCAGGCGGCGGACGGCGGCGTCGTCGACGGCCACTTTCAGCACCCGCTCGGCCTCGTCCGGATGCTGGTGGTCGCGGACCAGCAGGCCAACGGCGGTGGAGCCGGCACCGAGACGGTGGGTGAGTTCGAAGCGGTCACCGAGGATCGCACCCGGTCCCGCGTCGAGCGGGTCGGTGACTTCGGCGACCGCCGGTTGGACGGCCGCGTCGAGGATGGACAGGAAGGCGGCGACGTCCGGCAGCCGCTCCGAGACCGACGGCGCGGTTGCCGCCAGCACGGCCCGGCGCAGTTCACTGTGCGCGGCGGGCAACTCGACCGACAGGTCCAGGCCGTCCTGGTCATGAAGGCGGGACTTCAGGTCGGCCGCCGTGCGGGCCGGCGGCTGGCCGCCGGTGAACAGGTAGAACGCAAGCGCGCCCAGTCCGAACACGTCCAGCCGCAGCCGGTTGCGGGTGGCGGCCAGGACACCTTCGGGGGCGGTGAAGCCGTCGTGAATCCATCGCTCGGCGACCGGTAGCTGGTCGGCGTCCAGGCTGGCCAGTGCGGTGACTCCGCGGGTGGCCTGGGTGGAGGTGGCCGCGTCGGTGCGTCCGACGCCCTGCCAGTCGGTGAGCCGGACCAGCGGGCGTCCGTCGTGCGTGGTGCTGATCAGCACGGCGTGCGGGCTCAGCCGGCGGTGGACCACGTTCTTGCCGTGTGCGTACTGAAGAGCCTCGGCGATCTGCCGGACCAGGTCGAGCTGGGTGTCGAAGTCGAGCCCGTCGGGCCGGCCGGCCAGCCACAGGTCGAGCCGCTGCCACGACGAGTCATAGGGGTAGACCAGCCCGGGGCCGAGTTCGGAATCGACATAGTCCTCGGGCCGCAGGATCGCGTCGTGGCTGAGCCGCTGCATGACCTGCAGCTCGTGGGCGGCGAGCAACCGGGCCTGGCTGCGGGCCTGCTCGGACGATCCTTCGGGGACGGTGCGGAACCTGATCCGGCGGCGCTGGTTGCGCAGGTGCTTGTGGGTGGCGAGCCAGTCCTGCCAACCGGGACCGTCGTCCAAGGGCTGCGGGTCGAGGACGAAGGAGCCCGCTTCGCGGGGGTGGGCACGCACACCGATGAGCTGCATTGCGCCGACCACGGCGTTCTCATAAATGCGAGTGTTGGGCCGGGGATCGCCGTCGAACACGTCGGTGATCGGGTCGAGTGCGCCCGGACGGTCGTCATCCGGAAGGCCGTAGAGGCCGATGCGTGCCGAATCTGGCAGTGCACAGACCAGGTCGGGGTGGTGCAGAAAGACCGCTTCCTGAATGAATGGGATGCCGTCGCGCGGGTTGGGGGCGTCACGGAAGGAGTGGTTGCGCAACCACTCGCCGTAAGCCGTCATTAGCTTGGAGCGCAGCCGCTTGGCCTTGCGATTGGCCAGGAGCAGGGGAGAGTCCTCGGGGGCACGGCCGTCACGCCGCCAGGTCTGGTCGGTGCCCTGGAGTCGCCCCGAGTAGTACTTCAACTCGATCAAGTGCAGCCCGTCCGGGGCAAGCACGAGCAGGTCGACCTCGGCCCAGTTGCCGCGGTCGTCACGGAACTCGAAGTTGGTCCAGGCACGGTAAGGGGCACGGTCTGGCATCAGCCTCTTGGCGATGCGGAGGCCTTCGGCTTCGTGTGCGAACTGGGAGGGGGTGACTTCGACCCAGCGGTCGTTGACCACAGTCTGCTCACTCCCTTCCTCGGACGCTCTGCTCAACTTACCGGCAACGCGGCGTCGCTGAACGACTGATGCATCGGTTCAGGCGGAGACTGTCGGAAGCACATGGCACCATGAATGAGCCGTTCGATCTTGAGAAAGTCAAAGACCATTCCATGGCCCCGCGTCGCCGTAGACACCAATTCCCAACCGAGCCCACTGCCGTGCTGGATGACCTCAGCATCGACGACGAGATAGTTCGTCTCCAGGAACGTCTCAATGAGTTGGAACGGCTGAAGCAGTCAATGGCAGCGCCGCCCGCTGCAACCTCTGATCCCGGCCTGAGCTTGTTTCCGTGGCAGCGTGACGCCTTGGATGCCTGGTCCGATCTGCGGCAGTGCGGCGTGGTACAGGCGGTGACCGGAGCCGGCAAGACGCGGGTTGGCATTGCGGCGATTGCCGAGGCACTGGAGTCGGGCGTCCGCGCGGTTGTGATGGTGCCAACTCTCGTGCTGCAGCAGCAGTGGGTGAACAGCCTTCGTGAGCTCTTGCCGGTTGCCCATGTGTCGACCCGGATCGGTGACGAGAGCTCGTGGCAGGTGATGGTGACCACGGTGCAGTCAGCCATCCACCGAGCAGTGCTGTCACGCTCGCAGCCCGGGCTGCTGGTGGCCGACGAGTGCCACCGGTACGGAGCGGAGTCTTTCGCACGGGCTCTTGGTCCGGAATATGCGTGGCGGTTGGGTCTGACAGCGACGCTAGAACGCGGTGACGGAGGAGACGCGATCCTCACCGACTACTTCGGCGGGGTTTGCTGGCTCTTCACAATCGAGGGTGTAGTTGGGGTCTGAAACCTCCGGTTTCGAGCAGCGATCTGGCGATGTAGTTGGTGAGGTTCCGGAAACCGAGAGCGGAACCGCGGAGGTGTTCGAGGCGGCCGTTGATCGCTTCGGTGGGGCCGTTGCTGGTGCCGGGCCGGTCGAAGTAGGCAAGCACGTCAGCAGCCCGCTGTTTCAGGGTCCGGCCAAGCGATCGGAGTTCGACGAGCGCGGTCGGGACGCCGCTGCTGAGGCTGCCGATGAGTTGCTTCATCAGATCATGGCCGCGGGTCGGGTCGGGTTTGCGGTAGGCGGTGATCATTCGCTGGTAGGCGGCCCAGGTGACCTCGACGGCGACGTGGTCATCGTTGGCGAACAGGGCATCGAGCCGGGTCTTCTGTTTGTCGGTGAGCAGGCTGGTCCCGGTGTGCAGGGTGCGGCGGGCGGAGTAGAGCGGGTCGCCGGCCCGGCCGCGGTGGCTGTGGAGGTCTTGCTGGATTCGGCGGCGGCACTTGTCGAGTGCGTCGCCGGCGAGGCGGACGACGTGGAAGGGGTCCATCACCGCGACCGCGTCAGCAACTCCTCGCTGGTGGCGGTCTTGAAGCCGGTGAAGCCGTCCATCGCGACCACCTCGACGGCGTCTCGCCAGGCTTGGTCGCGTTCAGCGAGCCAGGTGGCGAACACGCTCTTGGAGCGGCCCTCGACCATGTCGAGCAGCCTGGCTGGACCGTTGCCGGTGCGTGGCCCGGTCAGGTCGATGATCACGGTGACGTACTTGTCGCCCTTACGCGTGTGCCTCCACACGTGCTCGTCGACCCCGATCGTGGTGACACCCTCGAACCGGCCTAGATCGTTGATCAGCACCCGCTTCCCTTCGGCCAGCACCGCGTCGTTGGCGGTGTTCCAACTGACGTCCAGCCCTTCGGCGATCCGGGCCACGGTGAGGTGCTGCACCACGATGCCCTCCAGCGCCCACCGCAGCCCGCGCCGGGACAGCTTCGCCCGCGGCTCGGCGGCCTTCGTGGTGTCCTGCCGCCATACGTGTCCGCACCCAGTGCATCGGTACCGGCGGATAGTGACCTGAAGGATCGTGGGTCGCCACCCGAGCGGTTCGTGGGCGAGCCGGCGGACCACCGTGCCGCACGCCGTGCCCTGGCAACCGCAACGGTGGCACCACTGGTCGGGCTCGACGACCCGGCAAGCCAGCACCGCCCGGCCAGGTTCGAGCCATTGCCCGACCACCACCAAACCGAGTTCGTCGACGCGGCAGAACGTGGTCAGGTCAGGGCAAGCGAAGGTAGCGTGAGGCACGTCGAGGTCTTCCAGACGGGTTGTGTGAGAACTCCCATCATCGGGAGACCTCGACCCCTACCCGCACACCGACGCGCCGCTGTCGATCACACCCCCGCCACACCCTCGTTTGTGATGAGCCGCATTGGGTTCAACGCGTGCGCGATGAGCCTCATCTGGTCATCCAGAAGCTCCTTCGCACAGATCCTGCGCACCGTTCTTTCGGCGCCAGGTTGCCCACTTCGCCTGGGACGCCGCGCCATAGCCGTCGACCACGGTCTCGACCGCGCGCAGCTCCACATTCCGATAGTGAGCCACCGCCTCCAGGGCCTCACGGAGAGCCGCGGGATCGGTTCGCTGCCCTCGATGGAGTTGGACGATGTCGACGTAGTCGCGCCAGCGGGTGGAGGTGATGCCACGCTCGAGCAGTGTGACGACCTTCTCCGCGATGGCTGTTTCTGGGGCATAGGACCAGATCGGGATGGGTCGCCGAGAACCCGTTGAAGCTCGATCAACCTGGGAGGCGGCACGATCGGGTCGCCACTGGATACGTCCCAGGCGAGCTCGCCCCGGGCGCTACTGATCGTGGCCGGCATCCGCAGTCTGATACCGCGATAGCCCACCTGCTCACGGATGGTCCCCAGCGTGAGCCGGCCGGCATCGAACACAACGCCATCGGCTACGTCGAGCGCGGCCACCTCTCGTGCGATCCGGGTGAGCGATTCCTCACTGACGCGAACACCAATCGCATTGCTGTCCACATCCTTGGTGGGCCTTCGAACTGCGTAGGCGCCCATCAGAAGGCCGCCCTTGAGGACGAACTGCCTGGCATGCCCGGTGATCGCCAGGCGCGCCAGGAACGATTCGAGAATGTGACGGGTGAGATAGGCCTGGGTGGCGACAGGCCTACCAGTGGTTCTGCCGTCGGCGCGGGCGAGGCGCTGCAACTCGTTGAAAACCTGCTCGCTCGACCGCCGAACGGCTGTGCACCGATCGATGCCGGCGGCGTCGGTTCGGCGGACGTCTGCGGAATCGCTAGCGCCGGCCACGGGGGTTCCCTTCGTGCGTCTCGGGCATCACGGGACTCGATCGTTCAGGTCAGTGCTTGGAGCGCTTGCAGGAGGGGCGATTTGGCTCGAGGAAGCTTGGTGGCCACCGAGATCAACTCCGCCGGCTGGCCGCCGCGATCCAGCCAGACGCGCAGGGCCGCGGTCGGCGTTTCATACCCCAGTTCGCCACGAAGGCGATATGCGTCAGCGATACATCGTTGTGCGTTGTACATGCCGATCGTCAGGCCGTCGGTGCCGGGGATCGGGATCTCTTCGCGGCCGACGTCGAAGGTCGACTTGTCGAACAGGTGCCAGGTGATCGCGCCGGCGGTCGCGGGGATGCGGGATCCGCGGGGGAGCGCGACGTCGAGGGTGGTGGGGATCTCGTCGGTCAGGCCGTGATGGGCCAGCGCCGACACCAGACAGATGATCGCATCGGGGCGCCGGGCGGCCGCCTCGATCCAGTCCAGGTCGGCGGCCTCGGCGTCCGTGGGGCGGTAGATCCCGCGTGCGATGCGTTCGTAGCGACCCGCCCTTGCCCCGCGCGCCAGTTGTGCCTTCGATGTGCCATGGGCGGCAGCGTTCTTGGTCGTCACAGTGTTCATCCCGACCTCCTCAGCGATGGTAACCAAGTGTAGACAGATAGTCGCATCTGTCGACAGTCAGCGACAACCTCGGTGGTGCTGTTCTGTCGCACGACTGTTGCACGAGGGGATTACGCGACCGTAGGTTACCTAGCCAAAACCCAGTTCTCCGCGTGCTTTTAATCCGCGGGTTCTAGGTTCGATTCCCAGTGGGCCCACCAGTCGTCGGTCGAGCTTGTCGAGACCTTTCTCAGGGTTAGAACGGACTGGTGCCCCCGAGGGCTCCGTCACTCCAGCGAACGCCGGAATCTCTGGGCAGAGGCATACCTGGCCACTGCTTGAGGCGGTCTACCAGATCCCGTGTTGCGCAGCCTCTGCGGGGATCTCGGAGGTGAGCCCCGGGTAGGGGTCCTTTCAAGCCACGCGCTGGTCGCGGAGCCTCTGCATCCGTTCGCGCAGGAGCGCGCCAGCGGTGCAGTAGCGGCCGCGGGTCTGTCCGTCGGCGCGCCCATGAGCCGGTGGGTGGTGCCCGACCTTTCGGCGATCAAGCTCCGCGGGTCTTGGGATCGATCCCAGGAGGGCCCACCAGGTCAGGGCGACGACCGCTGGGGGATCACGTGGTGATCGAGGCTTCGGAAGTACACCTCGAGACCGAATGCGGCCGCAACCCCTGACGCGCCCGCGACCAGCCAGAACGACGGTCGACCGAGCCGGCGCCGTTGCGTGGCCACCAACCAGGCAGCAGTGGCGAGATTCAGGCCCGCCAACACCGCGTTCAGCCTCGGGGAGGAATCCGCGCGTCCCGGCGGATCGGCGAACGGCGTGGGGAAGGGCTGCCGCATGACCGCGTGTGCCAGGTGCGGCACCGCATTGGCCGCCACGGCGCCGGCGGACGCCGCAGCGGCATGGTTCTTCAATGACACGGCAGGCTCCTTCAGACGACGGCGATGATAGCGAGCCGCGTCCATCACCGACCTCTCGTAAGTGGTGATCGAAGCCCAACTTGGCCGGGCTGTGGAGCCATCAGGGCTTCCCTCAGGAGTCGGAGGCGCGCATTCCGCGCAGGATCAGCCAGGCGGCCACCAGGGCGAGCAGGTAGCTGACGCCCGCGCTGATCGGTGCCATCAGCGGCAATCCGTCGACGAACACCAGGACGAACGGCGGCCACAGGGTCAGGATGGAAGCGACCTGGATGCCCGCCACCCATTGGGCGGGTCGGCGCCGGCCGTTCCAGGCCAGCGGCACCAGCGCCAGGGTCACCAACGCCGTCAACGGGCAGTAGATGGCGAGGAAGATCACCAGGATGTCCCACGCGGATCCGTCCAGGCCGATCTCCGAGACAGCCGGGATGGCGTTGAGCACGGTGAAGGCGGCCGCGAGCGCGAGGCCGATCCGCAGCGAGACGGGACGGCGTGGAACAGCCGGGGCGAGGGCGGGCATCGCCGGATTGATGGTGGCCATGGTTGACTCCTTCACAGGTTCGGTCGGACCGCGGTTCGGCCCGACAACGAGCCTGCTGCGGCAGGCGTCCCACACCCAGGGGGCTGAACCGCGATCCGCCGGGTGATTGTCGGGTTGATCGCCCGGCCGAACCGGGACGCCCACCCCACGCCGTCGGTCGAGCTTGTCGAGACCCGTGTCGGGCCGTCGAGAGCCTGTGGCAACGGGTTTCGACATGCTCAACCAACGGGCACGAAGAGGAACCGCCCGGACATCTTCCCGGCTCATCTGGGGGCCGGCCCCTACAGCGACGGCCGTCCGGCGGGAGAGAATGCCGCCATGCCAACTCCCATTCGCGTGCTCGTCGCCGACGATCACCCGATCGTGCGTGGCGGTCTGGTCGCGCTGTTGAGCACGCTCGCCGACGTCGAGGTCGTCGGCGAGGCGTCGGACGGCGCCGAGGCGGTTCGCGAGGCACTGCTGTCGCGTCCCGACGTGGTGGTGCTCGACCTGCGGATGCCGAACGTGGACGGCGTGGAGGCCGCACGGCGAATCGGGCGGGACCTGCCCGGCACCGCAGTGCTGGTTCTCACGATGTTCGACGAGGACGAACTGGTCGCCGACGCCCTCGCCGCCGGCGCGCGCGGCTACCTGCTCAAGGGCGCGGAGCCCGAAGAGATCGAGCGTGCTCTGCGCACGGTGGCCGGCGGGTCGGCGGTGCTGGCCCCGCGGATCGCCGAACACGTGCTGGGACGGGTCACCCGCCGTCCGGCCGGCGAGTCATTGCCTGAGTTGACCGTGCGAGAGCACGACGTGCTGACCCTGATTGCGCAGGGGGCGTCCAACCCTGCGATCGCGCAAGGCCTGGGGATCGCTGCGAAGACGGTGGGCAACCACGTGTCGTCGATCTTTCTCAAGCTCGGCGTCGCCACCCGCGCCGAGGCGATCGTGCGGGCTCGCGAGGCGGGGTACGGGCGATGATCATCCGGCGCATCGGCCTGGTGCTGGCGGTGCTGATCTCACTGGTGGCGTTGGTGCCCGCGCTCGACATCGGCCCCGACCCGGCAACCGGTCAGCTCGGGGTGACCGCGGTGGCCGCGGCGGTGCTGACCGTGCTGGTCGCCGTCGTGGTCGTGGTTCTCGTCGTGCCGGCGTGGCGCGGGTCGGAATGGGCCGGTCTGGCGATCGGGGGTGCCTTGCTGGCGGGCATCGTCACGTCCTTTCCGGTCTTCTTCGCCCCGCCGGAGGTGGTACCGGCCGGTGGTGTGATCGCGGCCGCCGTCGGCACGTTGGTCACGATCGCGGTCGTCGCGATGGTGCTGGTGACGTCGTCTTCGCTGGCGCTGCACGCCCTGGCCGTGATCGTGGTGATCGCCCTCTACGCGTCGGTGGTGTCGGCGCTGTTGACGGTCGTGCCACCGCAGGCCGAACGGCTCGTGCACGTCGTGACCGCGGTGGCCGTGGTGCTGCTGTACGCACCGCTGCTGACGCTGCTGCGACGCACCGTCGGCCGGGCTCTGTACGGGGGCCGCCTGGACCCTGCCGCGACGGCCTGGCTGGTCGGCGATCGGCGCGGCGCCGAGACCGAGGTGGTGGCCTCGGCCCTCACCGACGCTGCTCGCGAGTTGCGACTGCCGAGGATGGAGCTGGTCGCCGGCGATCGGGTCCTCGCGGTGGGCGTCTCGCCGGCGCCTTCCGGCTCCGTCATCGTGACGCTTCCGCTGCGCACCCAGCCCGCGTCGGCCGAAGGCTCAGCTGCGCCCGACGACCTGTCGTTCCGGATCACGTTGCGGGTCGGTGAGCGACAGTTGCGCCGCGACGATCGGACCGCCCTGCAGTTGGTGGCATTGCCGCTCAGCCTGCTGGCGCGCGAGAGCGCACTGCTCACCGAGGTTCGCACCGCCCGGGCCGCGCTCGCAGACGTACGGGAACGGGAGCAGCTCACCCTGCACCGTGACCTGCACGACGGTCTGGGTCCGCTGCTCACCGGCGCCGTGATGCGTGCGGACGCGGCCCGTAACCTGTTGGCCACCGACGTTGAAGCCGCCAGGGACTCGCTGGACGCCGCCCGCAGCGACCTGCGGGTCGCGGTGACCGAGCTGCGTCGGGTCGTCTATCGGCTGTGGCCGCTGGAGCTGGAGCAGCGCGGCCTGTGGGGGGCCATCGCCACCAGGGCCGCACGCTCCGGGGCGGACCTGGTGTGCCCCGACGCGACCGTGGACCTGCCTCCGGCGGTCGAGCTGGCGCTGTACCGGATCGTCAGCGAGGCATTGACCAACGCCGACCGCCATGCGCCGGGAGAAACCGCCCGGGTGGCGGTCGACGTCGGCCGGCAGGCCGTCGCCGTGACGGTGACCAACCCGCTGCCGGCCGGCGACACGAACCTCACCGCAGGAATGGGACGCACCTCGATCGGGGTGCGTGCCGAAGAGTTGGGTGGCTATGCCGAGATCGGGCCGACAGGTGCAGGGCGAGGCAACCTCTGGCGGGTGCACGCGGTGCTGCCGGCCGCCGCGTAAGAACCGGTCACGGTGATCGACCGGGGCCGAAGTCAACGATCAGGGTGGTGAGTTTCCTGCCATCACCATCGTCGCGCTGGTGGCACGTCGCCATGAGGTCGCTCACACCAAACCCAGCATGCGTGCGTACAGTGGTGACCGTGCCGATCGCCCCGTCACCGCACGCCGGCATGGGCGCCGTGCCCCACCACGGCGGGGTGACGTTTCGGGTCTGGGCGCCGAACGCCCGCACGGCGCACGTGACCGGCGACTTCTCCGGGTGGCACGCCAAGGGCCGGGTGCCGATGGCCCCCGACCACGCACGGTCCGGCACCTGGTCGGTCTTCGTCGAGCAGGCCCACGCCGGCTCGCACTACAAGTTCCTGCTGCGTCGGGGTGGGCCGTACCGGTGGCGCATCGACCCGTTCGCCCGGCAGGTGACCCACAGCCGCGGCGACGCGGTGGTGTTCGACCCGCGCGCGATCGACTGGGGCGATCAGCCGTTCGAGATGCCGGGCTGGGACGACCTGGTGCTCTACGAGCTGCATGTGGGCACCTTCGCCGCAGCGGACGACCGTCCGGGCACCTTCGACTCGGCGATCGGCCGGCTCGATCACCTGCGGCGGCTCGGCGTCAACGCGGTCGAAGTGATGCCGCCCTTCGGGTTCGCCGGGCCGCGCAGTTGGGGCTACAACCCGTCCCACCTGTTCGCCATCGAACCCAGTTACGGCGGCCCGCACGCGTTCGCCCGGTTCGTCCGCGCCGCACACGAGCGGGGCATCGCGGTGATTCTGGACGTGGTGCACAACCACCTTGGCCCGACCGACCTTGACCTCTGGCGCTTCGACGGGTCGTACCGCCGGGGTTACGGAGGCCAGTACTTCTACAACGACCGCCGCGCCCTCACGCCCTGGGGCGCCACCCGGCCCAACTACGACCGTCGCGAGGTGCGCAACTTTCTGCGCGACTCGGCGGGGATGTGGCTGGAGGATTTCCGCGTGGACGGCCTGCGCTTCGACGGCACCAACTACGTGCGGTCGCGGTGGGGCAGTACCCACCGTGCGCAGGACCGCATCGCCGGCGGGCACCGCTACCTGGCCGGGGTGACCACCGACCTACGCTCGCGGCAGCCGTGGAAGCTGCTGATCGCCGAAGACATGCAGCGTGACCCGCTGGTCACCGCGCCGGTCGAGCACGGCGGGCTGGGTTTTCACTCCCAGTGGGACGCCGACTTCGTCCATCCGGTCCGGCGCGCGCTGGAAACCCCGTGGGACGCCGACCGCGACGTGGCTGCGGTCGCCCGGGCGGTCACGGGGCACTACCTGCGCGCCGCCCACGAACGGGTCGTTTTCACCGAGTCGCACGACGAGGTCGCCAACGGACGATCACGGGTACCGGAGACGATCAACCCGGGCGCCGCCGACTCGTGGCCGTCGCGCAAGCGAGCCGCCCTCGGCCTGGCCCTCACGCTCACCTCGGCGGGCATGCCCCTACTGTTTCAGGGTCAGGAGTTCTGTGAGGACGGGTGGTTCGACGACCGCAGGCCGCTGCGGTGGGACAAGGCCCAGCGGCATTCGGGGTTCCTGCACCTGGCCAGCCAGCTGATCGGGCTGCGACGCAACCTGAACGGCACCACCGCCGGACTCAGGGGAGCCCACACTGCGCTGCTGCGCGTCGACAGCGAGCGCAAGCTGCTGGTGTATCACCGCTGGTGGCGCGGCGGTGCCGGCGACGACGTGGTCGTGGCCGTCAACCTGAGCGCCCACGTGGTCGGCGATTACCGAGTCGGCCTACCGCGGCCGGGTGTCTGGCGCTTGCGCTGCAACACCGACGCCCCGATGTTCGGCCACGACTTCGGCTGCGTTCACGCCGGCGACCTGCACGCCGAGCACGAACCGTGGGATCAGCAAAGCTCGTCGGCCGCTTTCACCATCGCCCCTTACAGCGCACTTGTGTACTCGCAGGATGCCGCCTGACGGAAGGCGTCCGGGGTGCGGCGAACCACCACCGGGCTTGTCCACACCGACCGCTCGATGCGGGGCGAATCTCGGCACGCCGGTGGAACCTGCCGGCGAAGGAGGGTCGCAGCCTGTTTGGGGTGCATCACAGACCCACGGCGGCTCTCTGACAGTCGGGCGCAGACGCTGTGCACCGCAGGTGGCGCCGCCGACCACGTCTGATGAAGGAGTTGCCATGTCACTGCCCACATTGCTTGCGACTGCCGCTGCTGCGGCGGGCACCGCCGGTTTGGCCGCGCCGCCTGCGGCGTAGGTCACCGCACCCACGGTGTCGTCCCTCACTCAGGTGAGCCCGTTACCTCAACTGGTGGCGACGTCCACCCTGTGCGACGGAAAGACCCTTCGTCGCACGTTGGTGAAGTCCCGGTTGGGGCAGCTGGACGTCAGCAGTTTGGCGTCCACGGAGGCGCAGCAGATCACCACGTCGTCGTCGCAGTCGCTCAGCCGGGTCAGATCGTCTACGGTCAGTCGGCTCGCTCCGGTGCGCGCCAGAACGCTGACCTCGGACGCCGCGCGGCTGACGATCGGCGTGGCCACGGCCCAGCGCTCGTGGTCGGCTTCGGGGGCGACGGCGAGTTCACGCTGGGCGTCGGCGATCGCGTCGCGGCTGGTCTGCAGCATCACCTGCGTGTAGGCGGCGGTGCTGCGCAGGTCGAGCTCGAGCCGAACGGCGAGGGTTCGACTCGCCACCGACGCGCGGGTATGGGCGACGGCGACCGCGGGAGCGTCGGACGCCGGCCTGCTCGCGCAGCCGACAGCAGCAGAACCGCACCGGCGACAAGTCTGTTCGTCATCGCACCCCTCGCACGCTCACCCTGATACTGCCACCATCGCCACCGCATGAACCCCTGCCAGGGGGTGAAAAACGCTGCCGACGCGCGATAACACCCCAACGGACGGAACAGCCCAAGGGATGGCTGCAAACGGTGCTGCGCGGCGTAGCGTGAGGCCAGTCGGACTTCAGGAGGACCCATGCCCGCAGCGCACGCAGCGACAACGTCGACCACCGCCTTCATGGAGCGGCTCGAGCAGAGCGAATCCCTGGGCCGGGCGGCCGAAGAGATGGCGAAACCGATGGGTTCGCTGCTGGGCGAGGGCCCCGTGAGCGATGCGCTGAGGGGACGTCCGCTGGGTCACGCACTGCACCCGGTGCTGGTGCAGGTGCCGATCGGTGCGGTGCTGTCGGCGGCGGTGCTCGACGTGGTGCAGGGCCGCAAGGCACAGGCACAGTCGCGGCTGCTGATGGGGCTGGCCTGGGTCACGTTGGCGCCGGCGGCCCTCAGCGGCTGGGCGGAGTGGGTGCACGCCGACGAACGCACCCAACGGGTCGGCATCGCCCACGCGGGCCTCAACGCCACCGCGGCGGTGGCCTCGGCGCTGTCGTACCTGACCCGGCGGCGGGGCTGGTCGCCGGCGGCCGCGGCGTTGACCGGGGTGGCTGCGGCGGCGTTGAGTGCCGGCGGAGTGCTGGGCGGGCACATGAGCCTGGTGCGCAAGTACGCCTCGCACGACCGGCCGTCCGATTCCGAGGGTGTCACCAAGGGAAGGTTCGACGGCTAGCGCCCGCGCCACTCGCGCTTCAACGGTGCGAGCCTCGGGTGAGAGGCCAGAGCCCTCACCACCCCATCGTGCCCGGTGACCCCTTGAACGGCCCGCTCACAGTGGGGGTGATCCAGCCCCCGTAGAACCCGCCCGGCTGGGGCGTGACCGGACTGCCGTCGACCAGGCAGGCGTCCATCTCACGGGCGTAGAGCGCCACGTGATCGCGCAGCACGGCGGCGTCGCCTCGGGGGTTGCGGTAGGTCCAGGCGGCCCGTGCGGCCACCTGGTCGCCGACCACCACGTCGTAGTAGCTGGCGGCACCCTTCCATTCGCAGACGGTGCCGACGCCGTCCACCTCGCGCAGAACGCCCGGCTCGAAGGCCGAGAGCGGCAGGTAGTAGGTGGGCGGGTGCGAGGTTTCGAGCACGCACCACGCGTCGTCGGTGGCTGCGATGGTCCGGCCTGCGAAGCGCACCTCGACGTGCTCGTGCCACTGCTCGTACGCCGGTGGACGAGGGAAGTCCCAGACCGACCGCTGGCCCGGCTTGGATGCGTCACGACGGGGTCTCATCGCTCCATGATCTCGAAATCGTCGTCGCCCCGCAGTAGGTTCGCGCCCACCATGAACCGAGGGGAGGCCCAGCTGAGTCGAAACCGTCCGGCCCGGTCACCGGCGCCGACCAGGGCGTCGGCTTTCATGTGAGCAAAGGGCCGGCGCGCGTCATCTGCTCGACCAGTGAGGGGGAGTGAACAGCGCTGGCGTGAGCAGCGATCAGAACCCGGGCGTCTCGCAGCTGACCGCGCACCGACTCGGGCGTGCCGGCGAACAGGTCGGGGCTGACGGCCCGGCCCGAGAGGTGCCGAAGGTAGTCGACCGAGTCGAGGGTCACGAGGGCGGCGTCATCAGGCGTCCCTGCCCTCACCTGCCACTCGCCGACGCCGGTGCCGCTCAACCGCAGAACGAACGCGGGGCCCGTCCAAGCCAGCCCCAGGTCTCGCACCACCTGGGCGACGACGTCGGCATCGGTGGGGTCGCGGGGTACGTCCACCCCCGTCGCGCGGCCGATGTCGTAGCGGTGCACGAGCCCCGGCGTCGGCGGCGGCTTCGCTCACGATGATGTTGACCGCTGTGCCGGTGAGCGCCAGCAGCGAGCCGGCGTGCGCCGAGAAGGCCAGCGCCATGAGCATCTGCAGCAGCGATGCCCACCCTGATAGCCACCACGACCACCACCGGAATCAGGGCCGCGACCGCCCCGTTGCCGCTGATCAGGGCGGTGAGCAGCGCCACCAGCAGGCAGATCAGACTGAGCAGTTTCGGGCGTTTCTCGCCGCCGCGGCTGATCACCTGCTGACCCGCCCAGCGGCGGACTTCTGACGTATCGCTGGTCGAGCTTGTCGTTGGTCGAGCGTGGCGTTGGTCGAGCTTGTCGAGACCCCCGTGGTTGCGTCTGTTCCGCGGAGCGGGGCCGCCCCTGTCCCGCCCTTGCGGAACTGCTCGGCTAGCGCCTCGCTGTGCGCAAACGCCCGACCACGCCCTGACAGGGGCGGCCCCGCTCCGCTTGGAGCTTCCTTTGGTCGAGCGTGTCGGCCCCCGCATGGTCGCGTCCGTTGCCTTGAGCGACGGTTGCTCCTGTCCTACCTTGCCGGACTGATCCAGGCCAGCCTACGAACCACGTCGTCCCGGCGGACGCCGGGATCTTGTGACCCGAGTCGGGGGTGGTGTGCTGCCGGGCCGGTGGACGTCCATCTGGTGCTGTTTCGCCACGTAGCTGCCTTTGTGGCACGTAACCGCCCGCGTGCAGGCAGGCAGCGACGTGTCACGAGGGCAGTTACGTGGTGGGACGGGCCCGATCGACCCGGTTGTTGGTCGTGCTTGTCGAGACCGACCGGCGGGGTGAGGGTGACGGCTGGCTGAAAGCGCCTTGCCGTGTGTTCGTTCGGCGTAGTGTTGAAGGTGTTCACGGCCCCACCGACGGTCAGTGGCGACCCTCGGCGGCGACGTGAGAGGAGGAGCCATGAACACCGAACAGTACGAGCGAATGGGTCAGGGCCTGGGGTTTGTGGCCGCCCTCGACCAATCGGGTGGCAGCACGCCGGGTGCGCTGAAACGGTACGGCATCGAACCCGACGGTTACTCGGGCGACGACGAGATGTTCGACCTGATTCACGCCTACCGCACCCGCATCATCACCAGTTCGGCGTTCAGCGGCGACAAGATTCTGGCGGCGATTCTGTTCGAGCAGACCATGAACCGCGACATCGACGGCATCGACGTGCCCGACTTTCTGTGGCACGTGAAGGGCGTGGTGCCGATTCTGAAGGTCGACAAAGGGCTGGCCGAGGCCGCCGACGGCGCACGGGTGATGAAGCCCATGCCCGAACTGGACGCACTGCTCGAACACGCCCTTTCCAAGCACGTGTTCGGCACCAAGATGCGCTCGTTCGTGCAGGCGGCCAACGAAGCCGGCATCGACGCGGTGCTCGATCAGCAGTTCGAGGTGGGCCGGCGCATTCTCGACGCCGGGCTGGTGCCGATTCTCGAACCCGAGGTCGACATCAAGGCCTCCGACAAGGCCGAGGCCGAGGCACTGGTCACCGAGGGCATTCTGAGCCGGCTGGGGTCGTTGCCGCAGGGGCAGCGGGTAATGCTGAAGCTGACCATTCCGAGCGAGCCCGACCTGTACGCCGACCTGGTGGCCCACCCGAGCGTGCTACGCGTGGTGGCGTTGTCGGGCGGGTACAGCCGCGACGAGGCGAACCGGTTGCTGGCCCAGAACCACGGGGTGATCGCCAGCTTCAGCCGGGCGCTCACCGAGGGGTTGCGGGTCGATCAGAGCGACGCCCAGTTCGACGCCACGCTGGCCGCATCGATCGGGTCGATCTACGAGGCGTCCATCACCTGAACCAGGGCCGGACGGTCGAACCTGCCTGACCTTCAGGGCAACCAAAGCGATGTGTCGACCCGTGGGTGAGGAGGCACACACGGCGACGAACTTGCAGCAAGGCCAGCCATCGTTGTGGTGCGCACGATCTCGTCGCCCAGAGGGTTGCAGAGTCTGCTCAATCGGGCGCTGGCAGGGTGGGTCGAGCCCGAGCCCGAGCTGATCGCGGGTGCCGTGTCGAGGTATCAGCACTTCATGCGGCTGGTCGGCGGTCGGCTCAGGCTGACGGCTGCCGGCTATCTGCCACCCGCCGTGGTTGAGAGGTTGGTCGCCGACCTCGACCTGGAAATCGAGTTCGTCGGCAAAGGCAATCGCGAGGACTACACGATGCCCGTGTACCACCTGCGCGAGTCGGCCACGGCACTGGGCCTGGTGCGCAAGTCGAAGGGTGTGCTCAGCGTTACCAAGGCCGGGCAGAAGGTGGTCGACGATCCGGTGGGCCTGCTGAGCCACATTCGATCTCGGCTCCCTTTGGGCCGCGAGTTCGAGCGCGATGCAGGTCTGCTGGCTCTGCTCGTCACCGCGGCGGGGCAGAGTTGGCGGCAGCATCACGACGCCGCGACGCCCATCTACCGCGACCTGGGTTGGCACGACCCAGGTGGACGCCTCGACCTGGCCCTGTGGCACGGGTCACGCCCAACCCTCAACGTGCTGGAACAGGCGACCGGCCGATGGGGCACCCCTGAAGAGAAGGCGACCATCGCACGGCTACTCCTTCGCCGCTGATCGCCGACCTACACCCAACGCCAGTGCCGGCGCTGCGCGTTGACCGCCCAGGCAGAGATCAGGGTGTAGTCGGCTGTCGCGGGCACGGGCGTCCGGCCGGTGTCGAGCAGGTCGCGGACGGCGGCTTCGAGCCGTCCGATCTCGCGCGACACCTCGTCGCGGGGCACCTCGCCGCGCTTCACGGCTAGCACCTGCTCACGTTCGCGGGTCGGCATCGGCAACGTGAGGGTGCCGGTGCCGGCGATCTCGTAGCCCTGATGGGCCAGTCGTAGGGCGTGGCTGCCGTACTTGACGTCCCAGCCGTACTTGACGATCAGTTCGGGACGGTTGGGAACGTTGCGTTTCGACTGTCCGAGCATGCGCTCGTGCTGGCTGCGCATGTAGCCGAGAAAGCGTTCGACGGCCAGGCGCGACAGGAACGACGTCCGCAGAGCTCGCAGTTCTTCACCGAGTGGCGTCAGCACCACCAGTGACTGCTCGGGTGCGAACAGGGGCAGCATCACCGTCGGATTGCCCTTGATCGCCAGCCGCAGGTACTTCTGCAGGCTGTACATGACCAGATCGGTGTCGCCCGGCCCACTGCGGACGCTCTCGGGCTGGGTGCGCCAGATGTAGTCGTCGCGGTGTCGCTCGACGCCCAGCAGGTACTCGGGAGGTTCGATGTAGACGCCCATCTCGTCGTGGTCGTCGGTGCCCTCGATGGCGATGCCGTGCACGCCGCTGCCCACCACGCTACGAAGAATCTCATTGGGTAGCGCGACCTCGCGGTCACCGTATTCGACGTTGTCGGGCTGGGTCATGGGTCAGGGTACTGGCGTGGCGTTGAATCAAGACGCGTTGAAGCAGGGCGCGACGAGTCAGGCGCGATTGGTCAGCGAAGTCAGGGGCGAGGAGTCAGGGCGCGATTGGTCAGCGAAGTCAGGGGCGAGGAGTCAGGGCGCGAGCAGCGCGTCGATGCGGGCCTTGAGCACAGGCTCGGGTTGGGCGCCGACCAGGCGCGCCACGGGCCTGCCGTCACGCAGCATCACGAGGGTGGGAATGCTGCTGGCGTCGAAGCGCTGGGCGATACGGCGGTTGTCGTCGACGTTGACCTTGACCACCTTCACCCGTCCGGCGTAGTGCGTGGCGAGGCGTTCCAGTACGGGGGCGACCTGACGGCACGGGCCGCACCAGGGCGCCCACAGATCGACGAGCACCAGTTGGCCGGTCTCGGTGGCGGCGGTGAAGTCGTCATCGCCGGCGTCCACCAGCCAGGGCAGGGAGGTGTGACACGAGGCGCATTGCGCACGCCCCTTGCCGGCCACGGGAACGCGATTCTTGGTGCCGCACGACGGGCAGGCGACCACACGGGCACTCATGCAGACCACGATAGCCCCGACCAGTGGGTGTCCCGATTCGGCGTCGTCTGCGATCCGGTCGTCGTCGAGAGCCGCGGTGGCACTGTTGCTCGCCGGGCTGAGGCGGGACTAACCCTCTCAGGCAGGCTCGTCCGGGCGGCCCGCCGAACCGGAGAACCCGAGCGCCAAGTCAGACTGTGCGCTGCACGCCGGCACCGGCACGGACCGCGCGCGGGATCTCGGCGATCTCGTCCACCAGCGCGACGAGTTCATCGACAACTGCGACCTCTGCGGGGGAGTCGACGTCAACCCGGTAAGTGATGCCCGTGGACGCCCAGTCGTCGCTGAAGCCACCGGAGGCTGTTACCCGGACACCGTCCAGAATGACACCACGCTTGTCGGCCTCGCGATACAGGTCGTTCAGGACGCAGGCGGCGACGGACAGATGCAGCAAATGGGCGCCGGTGAAATCGGCGCTCACGTCCACGCCACCGTCCGTCCATCGATGCGCGAAGTGAGCCACCGGCGCGGACTCGGACAAGGAGCGCAGGCTGCCGGCCGCGCACTCGACGGAGAAGTCGGTCATGGTCGGCAGACTGCCACGGCCCCTGGTCTGGAACAATCGGCATTTTCGCGAAGTCTCAGACGTCTCCGACGATCGGTGCTTGCGTTGTCGTCCCCTCCTGATTCAGTTCCGGACACGACTGTGAGTGCCGACGCTGACCACTCCAGGCTGTCCGCGACCCTACGGGCCTCGCCCACAGACTCGACGAGAACGCGAACGCCGCGTCGCCGCCAACCCCGGCCGAGCGCAGGAGTCGCCTTGCCGGCCACTGGGCACACAACCGCCCAGAGACGGGCCTCGCTTCCCGCTGGTTGAGCCAACAGGACGGCGGCACGAGCCGTTGCATCTGAGCCGCGAGCCAACCTCAATGGTGTGGGAAAGACGCCATCCCAAGGCTTCGCGGTACCCCAAGGCAGATCTCTCTGCACCCGAGATCGGAGGCCGCCAGTGCAAGAGCCTGTTGAAACACGCGGTGTGGCGTTCGTATGGCGCCGTGAGGTTGGCTGAGTGTCGAGCATGGTCGAGGCGAGTTCTCTCGTGCGACTCGTGCGACCCGCGGAACCTGGCCTTGGCGTCGCGCTCTGCCGCCCTG
This sequence comes from Micropruina sonneratiae, assembly GCF_025972045.1. Taxonomy (GTDB): domain Bacteria; phylum Actinomycetota; class Actinomycetes; order Propionibacteriales; family Propionibacteriaceae; genus Micropruina; species Micropruina sonneratiae. The sequence goes on from NZ_JAPDHX010000003.1 coordinate 53,196, forward strand.
AGGGACGCGAGTCGCCGGACGTCTTCAGCCCCAACCACGAGCACGGCGTCGCGGATGAAACGGCTGCGGTCACCCGAGGTTTCGGCGTAGCTGTGGTCGCTCACCACCTCAATCCGGCCGTTGAGAAGTCCTAGTGCGACCTTGTGAAACTTGACGGGTTCGGCCTGCTCCCACCGTGCGACCTTGTGAAACTTGACGGGCTCGCCTGCTCCCACCGTGCAAGCGGCCCCTTCGTGACCAGTCGGGCCAGCCCCCGGTCCGCAGTGAGCGGGCCGTCCGCGGTAAGCACATGACAGCTCGGCAACGCGGACATCCAGGACGCGTTCCTTGGACGACACCCCCACGCACCCGACTCCATCGGCTGCGTAGCGATCGGTGCGCCGAGACCTTCCTCGACTGTCATTTCGGCGAGCTGGGCTTCGAACGCCAGTTCGACGGCCAGTCGGCGAGATGCCGAGCACATCCGCGCGCCACCCTCCCATGTCTTCTCCGGCTGGAACTGCTTCGAGAACGGCGCGGCAGCCGATACTTCGAATGGCCAGCGCGATCGCCCGCTTGAGCTCGAGATGCGTCGCTGATTCGCCGAGCGACGGGCATCACGCAGCAGCAGGGATGAAGCGGCGCAGGTGCTCGCGCAGTGCGGGATCCACCGCGTATACGTAGGTTCCCCGCATCCCTCTCGTCAGCAGAACCGAGTAGATGTTCCGCACGAAGCCGAGCAGCTCCTGGTCCGTGTACGTCCTGCCCAAGCGCGGGTTGTTCTCCTTGCCCTTGGCGTCGAAGTACGACTCGCGGTGAAAGGTCGTCCGGCCAGTGACGGGGTCGAAGCGAAGGTCAGGGCCGATGATCACGCCGGCGTAGTTGAGGTCGTAACCCTGCACCGTGTGGATGGAACCGACCTCGTTGAGCGACCCCTTGGAGTTGATCCAGTCCTTGTCTGTGCTGTTCCACCGCAGTCGAACGCCGTCCAGCTCGATGTCGTAAGCCGCCTTGTTCCTCTTGCTCGCCCACGGCCAGGCGAACCCCGCCACCAACCTCGCGAGGCCGTGGCGTCGATCCTGACGTTGAATGGCGTGCTGCATCGCCGCGAAGTCGTCGTACAGCCTCAGGTCGTAGTCGCCGAAGGATTGGGGCACGGTGACACTGCCGTCCAGAACCCCGCGTACGTACCCCACGTAGTCGCTGCCGGCCCGGACTCTCATCTGGGAGTGCAGACGGTACAGCCGCTGGTCGGCTTGAGCCATGTCGATCAGGGAGGCGACGAGGGCGGGCGGCAGGTCGGCCGGGCGCACGCTCTGAGCCGAGTCCAACAGGTAGATCTGGTAGCGGCTCTTGGCCTCGATCCAGTCGAGCTGCGTCCGGCTGTAGTCGTCGGCGCCGAACAGCTTCTGGTTGATCAGCCCGAAGTCGCGGTTCCGCATGCCGGAAGACTGGTTGGCGCGCTGATTCAGCCGGTGCGTCTCGTCGACGATGAGCAGATCCCACTCCTCGTCGCTCTTGCCGACGTCGAACGGTGTCAGCACCATGGGCTGCGCCAGCTTGGGTGTCTGTCGGAACACTTTCCTGATCGAGTCGCGCAGTGACTGCTGGGGCACGACCAGACCGATGCGGCAGTCCTTCAGCAGGCTGGCGTAATCGGGCAGGAAGAAGTCTGAGAACACCGACTCGGTGTAGAACTCGTCGTGCAGATCGGCGGTCTGGATGTCCCGCAGCAGCTTGATGAGAAAGATGCCGACGATCGTCTTGCCTGTGCCGGGATCCCCCTGAATGACAATGGAGTGCCTACGACCCGCTTCCAGATCGTCGAACAAGCCTTCCATGATGTCCAGGACGACCAGCGCCTGGTCCTCACTGAGGGACTTGAACGGCGACAACTTGAACAGGTCGCTGTTCTCGATGTCCTTGATGCTGCGCTGGAACAACCCCTCCCTGCGCAGTTCGTCGAAGATGTCGCCGAAGAGTTGCTGGTAGCGGTTCCGGTCGTAGTAGTTGCGATCGGTGATGCCCGCGTTGGCGTTCAGAACCTGGAAGTGGCCCTCGCCCGCCAGAAGCCTGATCAGGAACGACTCCAGATCGAGGCAGACGGACTTGTTAAACGTATCGTCGATCACCACGCGAATGGTGCGAAGCGGGGCCATGGTGGGCTTGCCCAAGTGTTGGCGGAAGCGCCCAGCGGCGTCCAGGGTCTCGCCGATGTAGATTTCGCGGGCGCTGTTGAGTGCGTACACCACGGGCCAGTTTGAATGCGCGATGTCGATCGGCTGCCAGGCGGCGACAGCCTGATTGTCGAACGTGAGGTGCTCGATCCTAAAGGACGTCATAGCGATCACTCCTGCCGCGCGCCTGGTCAGCGGGGTACTTCGCACCGGTCACGGCCAGCTTGTCGAGGACGATCTCGGACGGGTCGAGTCCGAGCCGATCGGCCAGCAGGGCACAGTAAGTGAGGACGTCGGCCAGTTCGCCGCGCACCTGCTCCAGGTCGGCATCGTCGTTCCACTGGAAGCACTCGAGCAACTCTCCGGCCTCGATCGCGATGCTCTTGGCCAGATTGCTGGGCGTGTGGAACTGAGCCCAGTCACGCTCAGCAACAAAGGCACGCAGGGACTCGCGGACGCGGTCGTCGAGCATTTCCGGAGCCTAGCAATCGCGGCCGGGACGCGGTCTTGGGGGCGTCCAAATGAGGCGTGGTCAGGCTGGCCAAGCTCGGCTCGCAGGGCGTTCGCTGGGAAGTGGACCGAGGGGAACCGTCCCCTCGGTCCACACCGGGGCTCAGGTGAGGTCGATCACGATCTTGCCGCGGGTGTGTCCCTCGCGGCTGAGGGCGAAGGCGTCCGGTACCTGGTCGAGGGCGAAGGTCGCGGTCACCGTCACGTCGACCGCCCCGGACTGTGCCAGTTCGGCCAGGGCCGCCAGGTCGGTGGGGTCGGGGTGCACCCACATCCACTGTCCGCCGGCGCCCAGCACCGCGGGGTCGGTGATCGAGGCGTGGACGCCTCCGTCGGCCAGCACCGCGAGCGTGGCGTCCAGGACGCCGCCCACGAAATCGGCCACGATGTCGACGCCCTCCGGCGCCAGCGCCCGCACCCGGTCGGCCAGTCCGTCGCCGTAGGTCACCGGCTCTGCACCCAGGTCGCGCAGGTATTCGTGGTTGCTCTCGGACGCGGTGGCGATCACCCGGGCGCCGGCCGCCACCGCGACCTGGACGCCGAACGAGCCCACCCCGCCCGCGCCGCCGTGGATCAGCACTGTCTTGCCGGCGTCCAGGCCTAGGCGGTGCAGCACTTGGTAGGCGGTCAGACCGGCTAGCGGCAGCCCGGCGGCCTGCTGCCAGCTCAGCCGCTCGGGCTTGCGGGCCAGGCAGCGACGGGGGACCGCGACGAACTCGGCGAACGTGCCGCCGTGCACCCAGTCCTTGCGGGCGTAGCCGATCACCTCGTCGCCGACCGCGTAGTCGGTCACGTCGATGCCCACCTGCTCGACGACGCCGGCCACGTCCCAGCCTGGGACGACCGGGAACTGGGTCTCCATCATGGCCTCCAGCCCGCCGGACATCACCTTCCAGTCGACCGGGTTCACCCCGGCGGCCTTGACCCGCACCAGCACCTCGCCGGGTGCGATCCGGGGGAGCGGTTGGTCGGTCACGGCCAGCACGGAATCGTCGCCGAAGTGGTCATAGGTCGCTGCACGCATCGTCGTCATGGCAGGTGCAACCGGCGAGCGGGGCGGAGGATTCCCGGGCGTGATGAGATTCCGCGCGCGGCGGCGTGACGGGTCGGGACGCCAGGTCGGGTCGATAGAGATCCCGGCGTGCGCCGGGATGACGGGGGTCGAGGCTGGGGCGCGGCCCCCACGGCAGCGGCAGCCGGACAGGCTGGGCGCGTGGGCCCACCGGCTGGAGCGACCCCGACCACCATGCGCCCATCTTTTTGCATTGCTGCAAATCTGCGTTACCGTAATCATGCGCTGCCGCAGAGTTCGGTGGCGTTTCGCATGTAGCAGGAGGAACCGTGGCCGCAGCCACTCTGGAACGCCCCGTCGAGCCGAGCGAGGCGTCCAACCCGATCATGAGTCACCGGCAGATCATGCTGGTCATCTACGCGCTGATGGCGGGCATGTTCCTCAGCGCCCTCGACCAGACGATCGTCGGCACCGCGATCCGGACCATCGGAGACGATCTCCAGGGTCTCGATCAGCAGGCCTGGGTGACCACCGCGTACCTGATCGCGGCGACGGTCACCACCCCGCTGTACGGCAAGCTGTCCGACCAGTTCGGACGGCGTCCGCTCTTCATCGTCAGCATCACCATCTTCGTGCTCGGGTCGCTGCTGTCGAGCTTCGCCACCTCGATGCTGGGCCTGGCGGCCTTCCGCGCCTTCCAGGGCCTCGGCGCCGGCGGCCTGATGTCGCTGCCGCTGGCCATCATCGGCGACATTCTCGCTCCCCGCGAGCGCGCCAAGTACCAGGGCTACTTCCTCGCCACGTTCGGAATCGCGTCCGTCATCGGACCGCTGATCGGCGGACTGTTCGCCGGCACCGACACCATCTTGTGGGTGTCCGGCTGGCGCTGGGTGTTCCTGGTCAACGTGCCAGTCGGTGCGATCGCCCTGCTGATGGTGATCGCCTTCCTGCACCTGCCGCACGAGTCGCACGGGCATCCGCGGATCGACTGGTGGGGCGCGACCCTCGTCGTCGGCACCCTCGCCCCGCTGCTGCTGGTCGCCGAACAGGGCCGCGACTGGGGCTGGACGTCGGCCGGGTCTATCACCTGCTACGTGATCGGCGGCGTCGGCCTGCTCGCGTTCATCCTGGTCGAACGGGCGATGGGTTCGGACGCCATCATCCCGATGCGGCTGTTCTCCTCGGGCACCTTCTCGACCACCGTGGTGCTGAGCGTGCTGGTCGGCTTCGGCATGTTCGGAGCCATGCTGACGATTCCGCTGTACCTGCAGATCGTCAACGGACTGACCCCGACCGAATCGGGCTTCGCGACGCTGCCGATGATGGTCGGCGTGATGATCGCCTCGATCGGCTCCGGCCAGATCGTGATGCGCACCGGCAAGTACGCCGTCTTCCCGATCACCGGCACCTTCACCACCGCCGTCGGCTTCGGCATCCTGGCGTTCATCACGCTCGACCGGCCGCTGTGGTACCTGATGATCGCCATGTTCGTCATCGGCCTCGGCCTCGGCCAGCTGATGCAGACGCTGACGATGTCGGCCCAGGCGTCCGCCGAAGCGCGCGACATCGGCGTGGCCACCAGCTCGGCCGCCTTCTTCCGGCAGATCGGCGGCACCCTGGGCACGGCGATCATGCTGTCGCTGCTGTTCAGCCTGCTGCCCGCCAACATCACCAACTCGCTGACCGACGAGCAGACCCTCACCGACGCGCTGGACGCCGCCCTCGACCCCGCGGTCGCCAACGCGCCCGAGAACGCCGCGATCATGGCGCAGATGTGGACGCCGATCGTCGACAAGATCAAGGACAAGGTCGACGACAAGCTGTCCGACGCCACCGACACCGTGCACGACAAGGTCGAGGCGGCGGTGCGGGAGAAGGTCGCCGACGCCGTCCACAAGAGCGCGGCCAAGGGCGCCGGCAAGCTGGCCAACGGGGTCTCGGCGGTCAGCAAGGGGCTGGGCAAGCTGAGCACCGGCACCGGCGCCTTCGTCGACGGCGTCGGCCAGATCGGCACGGGTGCCGAACAGCTGGCCACCGGTGCGGCCAAGATCGCCACCGGCGCCGGCCAGCTCTCGACCGGACTGGCCAAGGTCAGCACCGCCGAGAAGACGGCCGCCAAGAACGCCAAGCAGGCCACCGCCGACTTCGCCGAACTGAGTGCCGCGATGACGTCACTCGGCACCGACCAGCAGAAGTGCGCCGGCGGCGACGAAACCGCCTGCGGCAAGCTGACCGACGACCAGACCGCCGTCAGCGCCGCCATGAAGGCGCTCGGCACCAGCGTCTACACCACCAGCGGCTACCTCAACGGCGCCTCCGGCAAGCCCGGGCTGTCCGACGCGCTGGCCCAGCTGGCCAGCGGATCGAAGGGGTTGGCGTCCGGTACCGAGCAACTGGCGACCGGCACCAAGCAGCTCGCCACCGGCGCCAGCACGGCGGCCGAGAAGGGCAGCGCGCTCACCACGGGCACGCAGGCCGCGGCGTCCGGCACCAAGAAGCTGAGCGCCGGCGCCAAGCAGCTGTCGAAGGTCGAGAAGCTGATCAACTCCAAGGTCAAGGAGCTCGTCCCCGACGCCGAGGCCAAGGCGCTGAAGAAGGTCGCCAAGGACAAGCACTTCAGCGTCGTCGACGGCAAGCTGACCATCGACTACAGCGACCCCGTGCAGCGCCGGGCGATCATCGACGAACTGGTGCCCGAGATGGTCAAGTCGATCAAGAACGGCGACACCGACAACGTCAAGACCGAGACCAGCTCGAGCGACACCTCGTTCCTGACCGGAGCCGATCCGCGGCTCACCAAGCCGTTCCTGGCGGGCTTCAACACCTCGGTGGTGACGATCTACTGGGTCGGCTTAGGCGTGATGCTGCTGGCGTTCGTCATCACCTGGTTCTTCCGGGTGCCGCCCCTGCGGACCCGCTCGGCGATGCAGGAGCGGGCGGCCGCCGCCGAAGCGGCCGCTGAGGAGGCCGGGGCGCAGACCGACGCCGACTCGCCGACCGTGGTTGACGATCAGACAGCGGCCGAGGCCGACACGCCCAGCACCGAGCGGGCGTCGTCGTGACCGCGGAGATCGCCGCCCCCAGCGGCGCACGGGCTGGGATGATGAGGAACGTGACCGAACAACCGTGCACGTCGCTGCGGGAGCGCAAGAAGCGGGCCACCCGCGCGGCGCTGCACTCGGTGGCGTTGCGGCTGGTCACCGAGCGCGGCGCCGACGACGTGACGATCGAGGAGATCTGCGACGAGGTCGAGGTGTCGCCCCGGACCTTCTTCAACTACTACCCGACCAAGCTGGCGGCCGCCTTCGACCTGCCCGTCGCCGAGATCCCGGAGGCCGAACGCCAACGGTTCCTGGCGGCGACCGGCCACCTGGTGGTGGACGCCTGCGAGCTGGTCTCGCGCAACGTCGCGTTGCCGACCGACTATCCGCGGATCAAGGACATGCTGCGCGCCCACCCGGCGCTGCTGATGGATTTCTGGCAGCAGACCCTGCAACGGCTGAAGCCGTTCCACGCCCTGATCGACGAGCGGGTCGGTGACCCGCAGGCGGCCAGGCTCGCCTTCGGGATCGTGATCACGGCCGTCAGTTCGGCGATGGTCATCGCCGGTACACCAGGGGTCGACCTCCGCGATCGGCTGCTGGAACAGGTGCGGGCCATGAGCGGCCTGATCGACGGGGTCGACGGCTGAGCTGGGCGGCACGGCGAAGGCACTCCAGACAAGGGTTGTTCCGGGGGTTTGTCTGAAAACTGCATGCCAGTGATCCGCTGGACCAGTCAGTGACTGATCGGCTGGGTCACTGGCATGCAGTTGTCAGAACTCTTGCGCGGCACGGCGGTGCTCAACCGCCTCACGAACTGCCTCGACGAAGGCGTCGGGTTCCTCCAGAACCGCGGAGGCTGCGAACGGTAGGACCAACCAACCGGCGGTGCTGAGACGCACGCTGCGCCAACGGTCTGCGACGAACGACTTCTTGGTGTGGTGGTGAGCCCAGCCGTCGATCTCGATGGCGAGCTGAAGTCTGGGGAATGCGATGTCGAGGAAGTACGTCAGGTCCTTCACTGTGACGCGGTGGTTGGTTCGCCATCCCGTCAGACCAGCCTGCCTGAGCTGTCGGTGCGCCTCCCGCTCAGCCTCAGACCACGGTTCGTCGCGGGAGTCCTCCAGCAGGTCACGACGTAGATGATTGCCCGGGCGGTGGGGTGACAGGCGGAGTGCCTGCCACAGGTCGGCAAGCTGAACGGCGCCCCGTCGCAGGGCTTCGTCGATCACGGTGCCACCCAAAGCAGGAAGAAGGTCGAGGACCGACAAGGCGGGCCCGGCCACCCGCAGGCCTTCGGTGTGCGCGATCAGGTCGGGATGAACCTCCCGCTGCTCCCACACGAAGCCCGGATAGCTCCCGCGCACCTTGTGGGGCACCGCCACGGACACTTCAGTGATGGGGCACTCGGGCCACCAGGTGATCAGGGCTGCCGCTGCGCCCGTGATCACACAGCCCGCCCGAAACGCGTCGGCCGCCCGGATCCGCGCCTGCCAGCCGGGCTGTGGGGCTGTGTAGATGCCGGGCAGCGTCGACACGAGCGAGCCGGTCCGCAGACAGTAGTCGAGTTGAACGCTGAGAGACCGCTCCTCGCGGCGGAGCAGGACGCCTTGCCCGGCCACCAGGAGTTCGTTGAGGTGCTTCACACCATAGAAGGCACTTTTCCGGGTGCGTTTTGTGAGTGCGGACCGAAAGTTGCAGCCCAGCAATTTCGTCTGGTGGCCCCGTACTGGGGTGCGTGGCGGACCCTGGGCACACGCCCACCGTGCGCGGGTGGTTCCACGGGTGTGAGTTCCGGGCCACTGGTCGTGGCCGCCGGTCCGCACTAGATTGATCGCGGCCCGCAGCACGCTCGTGGCAAGGGGGAACAGTGGCCGAGCAGACAGTCCCGCTGATCGTCGACGTCGACACCGGCATCGACGACTCGCTCGCCCTGCTGTACCTGATGGCCAGCCCCGAGGCCGAACTGCTCGGCATCACCTGCACGGCCGGCAACGTGACCGCCCGGCAGGTCGCCACCAACAACCTCGCCTGGCTCGAGCTGTGCGGCTACGCGGACGTCGAGGTCGCGCTCGGTGCCGAGGTGCCGATCATTGCGCCGCTGATGACCACCGAGGAGACCCACGGACCGCAGGGCATCGGCTATGCCGAACTGCCCGCACCCACCCGCGCGCTGTCGTCCCGGCACGCCACGCAGGTGTGGATCGACAACGCGCGCCGGCGTCCGGGCGAGATCACCGGACTGGTCACCGGGCCGCTCACCAACCTGGCGCTGGCGGTCAAGCTCGAACCGGAACTGCCCCGGCTGCTGAAGCGCATCGTGGTGATGGGGGGTGCGTTCAACCATCCCGGCAACACCAACCCCACCACCGAATGGAACGTCGCCGTCGACCCGGACGCCGCCAGGATCGTCTTCGACGCCTTCTCGGGCCTGCCGGAGGGGCGGCGTCCGGTCATCTGCGCCCTGGACGTCACCGAACGGATCGAGATGCGTCCGCACCACATCGCGGCGCTCGCGGAGGCGTGCGGCAGCACCCCGGCCGAGATCATCGATCCGGACGACCCGCCCGGCCGGCGCTCGCAGGCGTCCAACCGGGTGGTGCGGCACCTGAGTGACGCCGTCCGGTTCTATATGGAGTTCCATCGGCTCTACGACCAGGGGTTCCTGGCGCACATGCACGACCCGTTCGCGGCGGCCGTCGCGCTCGACCCGGCGCTGGCGACCACCCGGCGCGCCACCGTCGACGTGGAACTGGCCGGCACCCTCACCCGCGGGCAGACCGTCGCCGACTGGCGAGGCATGTGGGGCCGCGAGCCGAACGCCGACATCGTGGTCGACACCGACCCCGAGGAGTTCTTCCGGCGCGCCATCGAGCGGGTCGCTGCGCTCGCCCGGCGGGTCGGCTGAGCACAATGTGACAACGACTTCGCCAGGAGGACCCGTGAGCACGACCACCACCGGACAGGGCAACGCCAACCGAACCCGCAACCTCGCCCTGATCGTGATCGGCACCCTGATCGTGCTGGCCACCTACCTGTACCTGGTCATCGCGCAGCCGACGGAACTCGCCGACAACGCCTCGGCGCCGGCCGGGCTGATCGCGATGGCCGGCTACCTGGTCGGCGCGGTACTGATCGCCGCCGGGTCGATCCACCGGCTCTCCACCGTCACGATCGCGATGGTGCCGGTGGCGATAGCGCTCAACATCGTCGTCGGGCAGCTGGTCGTCGTGCTGGCCCTGCCGGTCTATCTCGACTCGATCGGCACCGTGCTCATCTCGGTGCTGGCCGGGCCGGCCGCCGGCGTGGTGACCGGCATCCTGACCAACGTGATCTGGGGGCTGATCCTGAGCCCGTCCGTGTTGCCGTTCGCCGTGGTGCAGGTGGTCATCGGGCTGATGGCCGGCTACGCCGCCCGCTACGGCATGTTCCGCCGGGTGTGGCTCGCGCCCATCGCCGGCGCCGTCACCGGGGTGGTGGCGGCGATGATCTCGGCGCCGATCGCCGCCTTCGTCTTCGGCGGGGTGACCGCGCCCGGCACCGGCGCGCTGGTCGGCATGTTCCAGGCCTGGGGCAACTCGCTGCTGGCGTCCACCACCTTCCAGGGGTTGCTGTCCGACCCGCTGGACAAGTTGCTGTCGTTCACCGTGGTGGTGCTCATCCTGACCGCGCTGCCGAGCCGGTTCCTGCAACGGTTCCCGTTCGTCCGCGAGTACCGGGTGTTCCGGCGTCCCGGCGTGAAAGCGGCCTGAGCGGGCGTGTCGACGACCCTGTACGTCGAGCGGGTATCGCCGGTCCACCGGCTGAACCCGGTCACCAAACTGGTGGCGCTGCTGTGCCTGCTGGTGGTGGTGTTCGCCATCGCGCAGTGGTGGGTCGGGGTGGGGGTGCTGCTGCTGGTGATCGTGCCGGCGGCGGTGGCGTCCGGCTGTGGGGGAGTGCTGGCCGGCTTCGCGCTGCGGCTGCTGCTGCCGGTGCTGGCGATGCTGGTGCTCGTGCAGGGGCTGACCTACCCGGGCGGGCAGACCGTGCTGTGGGAGTGGGGTCCGCTGGCGCTGACCACCGAAGGGTTGCTGTTCGCGGCGACGATCGGTGCGCGGCTGGCGTGCCTGGTGTGCGCGTCGGTGCTGCTGGTGCTGACCACGCACCCCGGCGAGCTGATGTCGGCGCTGACCGAGAAGGGCCTGTCGCCGAAGTTCAGCTACATCATCTCCTCGACGCTGCAGTTGATCCCGTCGTTCCGCGACCGGGCCGACAGCATCCTGCTCGCGCAGCAGGCCCGCGGCCTGGCCGTTCCACGCAATCCGCTGCGCCGGCTCGGCGTCCTGATGCCGCTGCTCGGGCCACTCGTGCTGGGCATGTTCACCGACGTCGAAGAGCGGTCGACGGCCATGGAGGCGCGCGGTTTCGGCTCGACCGCACGCCGCACGTCGCTGGTGCCGGTGCCCGACACCACGGCCCAGCGGGTGGCGCGCTGGGTGATGCCGGCCCTGGCCGCGGTGGCGATCGTGGCGCCGTTCGTGTGGGGGTCGCGGTGAGAGTGCTCACTGCGCTGTGGACCGGGGGGACCGTTCTTCCGTCGGGAGGTGGCCGATGACTGACCAGGGCTTCGTGGTGCTCGACGACGTCACCTACGCCTACCCGGACGCCGACCGCCCCGTCCTCCACGGCGTCCGGCTCGAGATCGCGGCCGGGTCGATCACCGGGGTGGTCGGGGCGTCCGGGGCGGGCAAGACCACGCTGGCGAAGCTGATCAGCGGGTTCATTCCGCAGGTGGACGGCGGCGACCTCACCGGCACCGTGTCGGTCGGCGGGCGCGATCTGGCCGAGCTGTCGCTGGTCGAGGCGGTCGGTCAGGTCGGCCTGGTCATCCAGAACCCGTTCAACCAGATCTCCGGCGCCAAGTACACCGTCCGCGAAGAGATCGCCTTCGGGCTCGAGAACGTCGGCACCCCTCGCGCCGAGATGGCCAAGCGGGTGGACGACGTGGCCCGGCTGCTGCGGATCACCGACCTGCTCGACCGCTCGCCGTACGCGCTGTCCGGCGGGCAGATGCAGCTCGTCGCCATCGCCTCGATGCTGGTGCTGCGCACCCCCGTGCTGGTGATGGACGAGCCCACCTCGCAACTCGACCCGGCAGGCACCCGGCTGGTGTTCGACGTGCTCAACACGCTCGAGGAGGCGGGCCTGACCGTGATCGTCTTCGAGCACAAGCAGGAGCTGCTGCAGGCCTACGCCGACCGGTTGCTGGTGCTGGCCGGCGGGCGGATCGTCGCCGACGGCGACCCGACCACCGTGCTCGCCGACGACCACACCGAAGAGTGGGGGATCGGCGCCACACGCTTCACCCGCGCCGCCCGGATCGCCCGGGATCGCGGGCTGTTGAACGGCGGCGTGCTGCCCGTCTCGTTCGAGCAGGCCGTGGAGACGTTCGGGGGCCCGCGATGACCGCGGTGCGGTTCGACGGCGTCCGGTTCAGCTACCCGGGCGGCGTCGAGGCGTTGCGCGGGGTGAGCCTGGCCGTCGCGCCCGGCGAGCGGGTGGCGATCGTCGGCCAGAACGGCGCAGGCAAGACCACCCTGGTGCGGCACCTGAACGGCATCCACCAGCCCACCGCGGGGGTGGTCACCGTCGGCGACCGGCCCACCACCGGACGCCCGATCGCCGAGCTGGCGGCCCTGGTCGGCTACGTGTTCCAGAACCCCGACGAGCAGATCTTCGCCTCGACCGTGCTGGCCGACGTCGAGTTCGGGCCGCGCAACCTCGGGGTCACCGGGGCCGAGGTGACGACGCGGGCGGTGGAGGCACTGGAGCAGGTCGGGCTGGCCGCGACCGCTCACACCCATCCGATGCATCTGTCCTTGTCCGAGCGCAAACGGGTGGCGCTGGCGGGAGTGTTGGCGATGTGCACCGACGTCGTGGTGCTGGACGAGCCGACCACCGGCCAGGACGCCCGCGGCGTCGAGTTGGTGGCCGGGGTGGTGGAGTCGCTGGCGGCCGCGGGCCGGACGGTGATCGCCATCACCCACGACATGGACGTGGCCGCCGAGCATTTCGAGCGGGTGGTGGTGATGGCGCGCGGCGAGGTGCTCGCCGACGGCCCGCCCGCGGAGGTCTTCGGGCAGGACGACGTGCTGGCCGCCGCGGCGGTCGAGGCGCCGCAGCTCATGCGGCTGGCCGGACGCCTCGGCTGGCAACGGCGTCCGCTCACCCCGGAGCAGTTCGTGGACGCCTGGCAGGCCGAGCGCTGACGGCCGCGTCCCGCCACACCGCGGCAACCCCGTGCCTAGAATCCGGCCATGAGTCGAACAGCGCCCCGTGCGGCGGGCCTGGCCGGGCTTGGGCTGCTGGTTCTCACCGCCTGCACCGGCACGCCGGCCGCGCCCCCGACGCCGTCGATCGGGACGCTGGTCTCGACCGCGCGCGCCACCGCGTCGGCCGGCCCGGCGACGGGGACGCCGGACGCCTCGAAGCCGGCCACCTGGGTGAGCCTCGCCGCGGGCTCGACCACCCAGTGCGAGGCCGGCACCGGCTACGCGATCCACGGCGCCGGCGACTACTGGCTGACCGGAGACTGCGACGCGGTGAGCCTCAGCGCCGACGGCAGCGACGTCGAGAGTGCCGGACCGATCGCCGTGCTTACCGTGCAGGGCGACAACAACGACGTGGACGCCAGGGCGGTCGCCGCGCTCAAGGTGAGCGGTGACGGCAACGACCTCGAGACCGACGACGTGACCAACGGCTCTGTCTCCGGTCAGGACAACGACCTGTCGCTGACCAGCGCCAATGCGCTGCTGGTGAACGGCGATCACAACAGCTTCGAGGTCGAGACGCGGATCGGCCTGCTCACCATCAACGGCAACGACAACGAGGTCGAAGCGCAGAGCATCGAGAAGCGCGACGTGGTCGGCGACGGCAACCGGATCACCCCGTAGCAGCAGGTCGTCCCCGGCGACCCGGGCAGGGGCGTGGTGACGTTGCGCGCCTGCGGACCCGTTGCGGCTGTTGCAACACCCGCAACGTGACCGGACGCGCGCAATGTCGCGAGGGTCAGCCGGCGGCCCGGGCCAGGGCGACGAAGGCGGCGTGGACGCGGGGGTCGCCCCCCATCTCGGGGTGGAAGGCGGTGGCCAGCAGGTTGCCCTGCCGGACGGCCACCACGTGCCGGGCGCCGTCCGGACGCGGCACGCTCGCCAGCACCTCGACGTCCGGCCCGCACCCGACCACCTCGGGCGCCCGAATGAACACCGCCCGGAAGGCGCCGCCGGCGGGCCAGCCGGAATCGAGGTCGGCCTCGAACGAGTCGGTCTGGCGTCCGAACGCGTTGCGCCGCACGGTGACATCGAGGCCGCCGAAGGTCTGCTGGTCTGCCGGGGCGTCGACGAGCCGGTCGGCCAGCATGATCATGCCCGCGCACGATCCGAAGGCGGGCAGGCCGGCTCGCAGCGCCGCGACCAGCGGCTCGCGCAGGTCGAAGGCGCGGGCCAGCTTGTCGATGGTGGTGGACTCGCCGCCGGGGATGACCAGCCCGGCCAGCCCGTCCAACTCGGCCGGACGCCGCACCGGTCGCGGCAACGCCCCGCAGGCGGTCAGCGCCGCAACGTGCTCGCGGACGTCGCCTTGCAGGGCGAGGACGCCGACGACGGGCGCCGCCGTCACCGGGGCTCCCGGAGTGGGGCGGGCGGTAGGGATCCCGGGGCGAGCTCGGGATGACGAAGGGCGCCTGAGCGACCACCACCGCCCCGGACGGTGCTCACCAACCGCGTTCGGCGAGCCGGTGCGGCTCGGGGACGTCCTCGACGTTGATGCCCACCATCGCCTCGCCGAGGCCGCGCGACACCTGGGCGATGACGTCCGGGTCGTCGTAGAAGGTGGTCGCCTTGACGATCGCGGCGGCCCGTTGCGCCGGGTTGCCGGACTTGAAGATGCCCGAGCCGACGAACACGCCCTCAGCGCCGAGCTGCATCATCATCGCCGCGTCGGCCGGGGTGGCGATGCCGCCGGCGGTGAACAGGACCACGGGCAGCTTGCCGGTCTCGGCCACCTCGCGGACCAGCTCGTAGGGCGCCTGCAGCTCCTTGGCCGCGACGTACAGCTCGTCGGCGGGCAGCGACGACAGCCGGCGCAGTTCGGCGCGGATCTGCCGCATGTGGGTGGTCGCGTTCGAGACGTCCCCGGTGCCGGCCTCGCCCTTCGAGCGGATCATCGCCGCCCCCTCGGTGATCCGCCGCAGCGCCTCGCCCAGGTTGGTCGCGCCGCACACGAACGGCACCGTGAACTGCCACTTGTCGATGTGATGGGCGTAGTCGGCGGGGGTGAGCACCTCGGACTCGTCGATGTAGTCGACGCCCAGCGCCTGCAGCACCTGCGCCTCGACGAAGTGCCCGATCCGCGCCTTGGCCATCACCGGAATGGTGACCGCCGAGACGATGCCGTCGATCAGGTCCGGGTCGCTCATCCGCGCGACGCCACCCTGAGCCCGGATGTCGGCCGGCACCCGCTCCAGCGCCATCACGGCGACGGCGCCGGCGTCCTCGGCGATCTTCGCCTGCTCGGCGGTGACCACATCCATGATCACGCCGCCCTTGAGCATCTCGGCCATGCCCCGCTTCACCCGCGAGGTGCCGGTCTGCGCGGCGCCGTTCGCCTGCGGGGTGGTGGTTGCTGTCATCTGCCTGCCTTCCGTTGTGCCGGACCATTATGGGCCGGACGTCGTGGCGCCCCCGGCGGGGGTCTGTCCGTGGGCAACGGACCGGGCGGCGGCACCGTGTGGGGCGGCCGTGCACCGGCCGGGCGAATACGCAGATCGGACACCGTTCGTGCCGGAGCGGGCCGAGCTGGTCGGGGCATGACGACCGGACCGGCCCTGGTGGCCGAATCGATCCGGCCGGGCACCAGGACGATCGGCGCAGGCGCCGATGGCCTGGCGATCGCCGACCTCACCCCGCTGTCGACGTGCGATTGGTCGGGACGGTTGGTGGCGACCGCCCTCCTGCAGGGCTGCCCATGGGCGCTGCGGGTACTGCCACAACCCCGACCTGCTCGACCCCGGGATCGCCGGCCGGGTGCCCTGGGCGAGGGGGCGCGACCTACTGCGACGACGCCGTGGCCTGATCGACGGTGTGGTGTTCTCCGGCGGCGAGCCGACCCGGCAGGCGGCAACGGCCTGCGCCGTCGACGAGGTGCAAGCCGCGGGGTTCGCCGTCGGCCTGCACACCGCCGGGGCGTACCCGTCCCGGTTGGCGGGTCTGCTGCCGCAGCTCGACTGGGTGGGGCTCGACATCAAGGCGCTGCCCGAGGAGTACGGGGCGGTGACCGGGGTGGCCGCCTCCGGAGGTGCGGGCGTTCCAGGCGCTCGAGCTGGTGGTCGCCTCCTATGTCGACCACGAAGTACGAGTGACCATCGATCCTGCCGTTCACACCGACCGCGACATCCGTCGGCTCATCGCGCCGGTGCAGGCGCGTGGTGCGGGGCGGATCGTCCTGCAGCAGCTTCGCAGGCCGGACGGCTCGGTGGCACCCGCGCTGCCGGTCCAGTCCGAGCCGCCGGTCGGCGTCCAGCACCGTGCGGCGGCGCCGTGAGTGATGCGACCGAACGCGCTCGGCGCACCGGCGGCGGCGCAGGTGAGGGTTCAGCTCGACTCGTAGCGGCCCGGATCGGTCCAGACGCAGATGCGGTCGTCGGAGTTGCCACCGGCGGGCCACACCGCGACCAGCCGCATCGGGTCGGCGTTCTGGGTGAGGCCGTGCGGGTGGGTGAGGATCATGTACATCGTCTTGCCGTCGATGGTGAGCGGGGCGGCATTGGTCGGGGCGATGCCGCCCCACACCTTGACCCGCCCGGTCTCGGTGCGTTGCTGGGTGGGACAGACCCCGCCGTAGCCGCGCCGGTCGTCGAGGTTGACCAGCGCGGGCAGTTCACCGACCCGTTCGACGCCCACCCTGCGGGTGGACTTGAACGTGCCCGGGCTCGAGCAGGGCAGGTGGTCGTCGATCACCGGTTCACGCAGCCGTTCGACGACCTTGAAGCCGCCCTTTGTCGCCGTCACCTTGCTGGTGCCGTCGCCACAGCGCACCGTCCAGGCGATCGGGATGGTGACCTGTTCGGGGGTCCCGTCGGCACCGGCCAGCCAGATGTGCCACTGCTCGCGGTAGCCGTTGCCGTCGAGTTGGGCGATGGAGACCGCCATGTCCTCCAGGCCGTCGGCGTTGGCGTCGGAATAGACCGGCTTGCCGATCGTGTAGGTGCGTTTGTGCCTGTCGGGCTTGGTGACGTCGACCGCGGTGATCTGGGAGTGGCTCTCGAACCACTGCCAGTCCAACCCGGCCGGGTCGAGGTGGCGGATGGCGTCGGCGGCCGGTCCTGCGGGGGTGGTCGCCGAGGCGCTGGGCTCGGGTGCGGTGGGCTCTGGTGCGTTCGGCGCCGCACTGCCGGAGGTCGTGGGCCCGGTGTCGACAGGGGGCGGACCCGATGTGCATCCGGCGGCCAGGCCGAGCGCGACAAGGCCGATCAGCAGGTGGCGGAAGGGGGTGAGACGCATCGGCACTCCTCGACGACAGGCGGGCGGTCAGTGCGGGGAGGGTGCTTCAGTGTGGCCAGGGCCGCGGCGGCGGGTCAAGGTTTCCGGCCGGGTTCCTGAAAACGGTGCACTCGTCGCCGCCCCTAGGCGGCGGTTCGCCCCAGGGTCGGTCCGGGTGGCCGGACGAGTGCACCGTATTCAGGGTCACCTGCAGGGCACGACCGTCTCAGGGCCGCAGCGAGTAGGTGAGCACCGCGTTGCCCGCCGGGGTGATCACCGAATCGACCAGCTGCAGTCGGGTCAGCGGCACAGACTCGTCGAACAGCCGCCCGCCGTCGGGGGTCACGGCCGGGTGCATGGTCAGCGTGAGGGTGTCGATCGCGCCGCCGACGAACAACGACCGCACGGTCTGCACGCCGCCGGCGACGCTGACCCGGCCGGCCGCCGTCGCCGCGAGCCGGCGGACGTAGTCGACCGGGTCGCCCACGGCGACGGTGCTGTTCCACTCCAGCGGACCCTGCAGGGTCGAGGAGATGACGTGCTTGCGGACCGGGTTGATGAAGGCGCCGAACGGGTCGTCGGCGGTGGCCCAGTAGTCCTTCCACTCCTGCCACAGCTTCCGGCCGATGACCAGGTCGGTGACGCCCTCCAGGGCCGTGGTCATCAGTTCGCCCTCGGCCTCGCCGAAGGCGTCGAACTGGAACAGGTGCGGATCGCGGGCCACGCCGTTGACGGAGTAGAACAGGTGGGCGCTGACGGGTGCGGACATGTCGTTCCTTCGTGTCGCGGGCGGCGGTTCCGCCCTCCGATCAGTCAGACGGGACGGGCCGCCGAAACTGGTCGGTGATCACGTGACGATTTCGGCCGGCAGGCCGAGCAGCGTGAACACCGAGGCGCCCAGGTAGTGCGTGAGGTCGGTGATGCCGGCGTCCGACGCCTCCACGACGTGCACCGCGAACGGCTCGCAGCGGCGGTCGTCGACGAGGTGGTAGCAGGCCACCGCCGGACGATCGTTGAGGCGTCCGCCGGCAGCGGATCGCCCAGCGCGGGAGCGGCGTCGCCGACGGTGCCCTGCGCCCGCAGGTCCATCGGCAGCGCGCGCCGTTGCGGGGCACGGGTCATGTCGATGCACACGTTGACCGCGACCCGGTACTGGTTGATCGAGCCCTTCCGTTCCGCGCTCGTCGAACGAGCCGCGGTTCACGCCGGCCGTGCGCACTCACCCTCACGGTGGCGGGCGGCGCACGGGGATCGGCGCTTCGCTGTGCTCAGCGGGTGGGCTGAGCGGCCGGTGTGAGTCGAACGGCTGCCCGACTCACACCGGCGGGTGGCTCACAGGGCGCGGATGTTCGTCGCCTGCAGGCCCTTCTGGCCCTGCTCGATGCCGAACTCGACCTGCTGGCCCTCGAACAGGTCGCGGCGGCCGTGGCCCTCGATGGCGCTGAAGTGAGCGAAGACGTCGGGCGAGCCGTCGGACGGGGCGATGAAGCCGTAGCCCTTGTCGGAGTTGAACCATTTGACAGTGCCAGTGGCCATGTCATCTTTCCTTTGTTTCGTGGGGCGCCGTGTGCGCCCCGGTTTTCCATCCCGGAGATGCCGGGGCGGGATCCATGGGTGGGCAGCACCTCGGAGCCGGCGTCCGGGACAGGTCGGCCGGGCGGCGCGGGTGCTGCGGGCAGCCGAAACGAGCCGGTGAAGGACCGGCCGGGATGCTGCGGGTGTTGCGATGATGCGGATCGTTTCTCGTGCGAGGTCCGTGAAGGACGGCGACGGACGGGGGACTCGGGGAATGATCGACCCGGATCGCGGGGCGAGCAAACCATCGGCGTGTTGAACTGCGAACCTTCGGGTGTTACGCCGACCGGCCTGCTCAACCTGGACAGGTGTGCAACTGGTGCGACCACCGACAATACCAGGGTTGGCGGGGGTCGTGGTGCGCGCCGCCGTGGCTTTGTGTGGAATACTGTGGGACAGGTCGCGGTCGTCGCGACCCGCATCGCACCACATTCCGTGTCGAGCTGGCAGGTGTCCGCACCGCCGCCCACGGACTTGGACCGTGGTGAACACTCCTTGTGAAAGTAGACGTTTCGTGTCCAACACCTATACCGCCGTGGGCTTTGCCGCGCTCGGCGTCCCGCAACCCCTGGTCGACGCGCTGACGGCGCGCGGCCTCACGGCCCCGTTCCCGATCCAGGCCGCCACGCTGCCGGACACGCTCGCCGGACGCGACGTGCTCGGCCGGGGCCGCACCGGCTCGGGCAAGACCCTCGCCTTCGCGCTGCCGGTGGTCGCCCGGCTGGCCCGGCTCGTCCCGTCGGCCGGACGCGTCGCCGCCCGGACCCGCCCCGGACATCCGCGGGCGCTGATCCTCGCACCGACCCGCGAGCTGGCCGGCCAGATCCTGGCCACGGTGCGGCCGCTGGCCGAGGCGTCCGGCCTGAGCGTGATGACGATCTTCGGCGGCGTCAACCAGTCCGGCCAGGTCCGCCAGCTGCGGCAGGGCGCCGACATCGTCGTCGCCACGCCGGGACGCCTCGAGGACCTGATCGGACAGGGCCACGCCAGCCTGGGCGACGTGGCCGTGACCGTGCTCGACGAGGCCGACCACATGGCCGACCTTGGCTTCCTGCCCGCCGTCACCCGGCTGCTCGCCGCCACCCCCGCCGGCGGCCAGCGGCTGCTGTTCTCGGCGACGCTCGACCACCACATCGACGCGCTGGTGAAGCGCTTCCTGCACCAACCGCTGGTGCACTCGGTCGACGCGGCGGCGTCCGCGCCTGCCGAGATGACCCACCACGTGCTGCTGGTCGACTCGCCGGCGACCAAGCGTCAGGTGGTCCGCACCCTGGCCGCCGGCCGGACGCGGCGGCTGCTGTTCACCCGCACCAAGCACCAGGCCCGCAAGCTCGCCCGCGACCTGACCGCCGACGGCGTGCCGGCCGTCGAGCTGCACGGCAACCTGTCCCAGAACGCGCGCGAGCGTGGCCTGAAGGCGTTCGCAGACGGCTCGGTGAGCGTGATGGTCGCCACCGACATCGCGGCCCGCGGCATCCACATCGACGACGTCGGCCTGGTCGTGCACGTCGACCCGCCGGCCGAGCACAAGGCGTACCTGCACCGCTCCGGCCGCACCGCGCGGGCCGGACACGACGGCGACGTCGTCACCCTGGTGCTGCCCGAGCAGCGCTCCGACTTCAAGGCGCTCGCCCGGGCCGCCAGGATCAGCGTCGAGCCGACCCCGGTCGCCGGTGGCGATCACCGCGTCGCCGCCCTCGCCGGCGAGCCGGCCCTGCCCGTGCCGCCCGGCGAGGCGCACCCCGCCGCCGCGACCAAGTCGGCGGCCCAGCCGCAGGCGTCCGGGCGCGGCAAGCCCCGCGGCTCCAGCGGTGTCGGACGCCGGGGGGCGACCGCCGCGCCGGGCGCCAACCGCGGCTCGTCGTCCCGCAACTCGTCCTCCCGCGCCCGGGCCGGTCAGGCCCCGCGCACCCGCACCGAGGACGGCTCGCCCGCCCAGCGCCGGACGAAGCAACCGGCGACCACCGGCGGCTGGGGCGCTGCCCGCGGCTCGCGCAATCCGGCCGCCGTCGGCGACAACGTGGTCAGGTTCTCCCAGCGTGGCAGCGCCGGGCGCAGCCGCTCGGGCAACTCCCGCCGGGCTGCCGTCTGACCATTTTCTGGTTCATATCAACGGAGGTGGTCGACGGTCCTGGACGTTGAACCGGTTTGTGGTGGGTATATACACCCCCCGGGGGTATCTATTGCAACCATATGTCGGTTCCTGTGGTCCGACGCGGCGACCACCAGCCACCAATCAACCACAAAGCGGTTCTTGGCAGGAGGCCGGCCTGACGGGACCCAAACGTGAGCGGGCCGATGAGGTGATCGCCGCGGCATCCGGGCTCTCGGCCCAGCTGGGGTTCCGCGGGGAGGCCTGAGGCGTCAGGATGCTGTGTCCGGCGTATTAATCCAGTCAATGGCGAAACCCCGTGGATGCGGGTAGCGTGCGTGCCACCGTCAGACCACAAAGGAGTGTCCTGTGAAACTGATGCGGATCGGCGAGGCGGGCAGCGAGCGTCCGGTCGTCCGGCTCGACGAGGAGCACTACCTGGACGTCTCGGACGAGTTCAGTGACTTCGACGAGCGGTTCTTCGGCTCGGACGGGCTCAACCGGCTCGCCGAGGTGGTGGCCGGGCGGACGGCCGAGGGCGACCGCGTCCGGTTCGCCGGCGAGCGGATCGGGGCGCCGATCGCGCGCCCGCACCAGATCCTGTGCATCGGGCTGAACTACCGCGACCACGCGGCCGAGACCGGGCAGCGGGTGCCCGCCGAGCCTATCCTGTTCACCAAGTCTCCCAACACGATGGTCGGGCCGAACGACGACGTCCGCATTCCACGCGGCTCGACGAAGACCGACTGGGAGGTCGAACTCGGCATCGTGATCGGACGCCGCACCTCGTACCTGGCGAGCCCGGCCGATGCGGCGGCGTCCATCGCCGGCTACGTCGTCGTCAACGACGTCAGCGAACGCGCCTTCCAGACCGAACGAGGCGGGCAGTGGTGCAAGGGCAAGTCCGCCGAGACGTTCAATCCGTGCGGGCCCTGGCTGGTCACCCCCGACGAGCTCGCGGACGTCGGCGGGCTCGACCTGTGGCTGGACGTCAACGGCGTCCGGCGGCAGAGCGGCAGCACCTCGTTGATGATCTTCGACCCGCTGTTCCTGGTGCACTACCTGAGCCAGTTCCTGGTGCTGGAGCCGGGTGACCTGATCAACACCGGGACGCCGCCCGGCGTGGGCATGGGGCTGGAGCCGCCGGTGTTCCTCCAGGCCGGCGACATCGTCGAACTCGGCGTCACCGGTCTCGGGGTGCAACGCCAGCGAGTCGTCGGGCCGCGCTGACATGCGGGCCCTGCGACTGGCCGAGTTCGGCCGCCTCGAGGTCGTCGAACTGCCCGATCCGACGCCCGGGCCGGGCGAGGTGCTCATCGGCGTCGGCTTCACCGGCATTTGCGGCACCGACCTGCACGGCTACACCGGTGCGAACGGACGCCGCCGGCCCGGCCAGGTGATGGGGCACGAGACCTCCGGACGGGTGCGTGCCGTCGGCCCGGGGGTCGCCGGCCCCGCGCCCGGCACCGCCGTCACGGTCAACCCCGTGGTCGTGCCCGAGGCGGACGCCGACGCCTGGCGCGGGCGCGAGCAACAGCACCCGGACAAGTACGTCATCGGCGTGCGGCCCGACCTTCCGGCGGCCTTCGCGCAGTCGTTGGTGGTGCCGGCCCGCAACGTCGTGACCCTGCCCGCGGGGATGCCGCTGACGCACGGGGCGCTGATCGAGCCGCTGGCGGTGGCCACGCACGCCGTCGCCCGGCTGCCCCGGGTGGCCGGCGCCACGGTGCTGATGACCGGCGGCGGCCCGATCGGCCAGTCGGTGGTGGTGGCCCTGCGCCAGGCGGGGGCTGCAACGGTGGTGGTCAGCGAGCCGTCCGCGCCGCGCCGCAACCTGCTCGCCGGTCTGGGTGCGGTGGTCATCGACCCGGCGGACGGACCGGTGGCCGAGCAGGTGCTGGCACTGACCGGGGCGGCGTCGTGCGCGCTGGACGCGGTCGGCACGTCGGGCTCGGTGGCCGACTGTCTGCAGGCCACCGAGGCGGGCGCCACGGTGTGCCTGGTCGGCATGGCCTCGCCGCGGCTGGAACTCGCGGCGTTCGACGTGACGACGGCCGAGCGCATGCTGACCGGCAGTTTCGCCTACTCCAGCCTCGACTTCGCCACGGCGTCCGAGGCCCTGGCCGGTACGCCCCAGCTTGCCGACGCCTTGATCAGCCGCACGGTGCCGCTCGCCGAGGCACCGGCCACCTTCGCGGCCCTCGCCGCCGGCGATCCGACCCCCGGCAAGGTGCTGGTGTCCTTCGAACGGTGAGTCCGACGGACCACTCCTGGACGGGCGGACGGTAGAGACAGCGCGGCGCAGACAAACTACATTGACTTGAGTTACGTGTTTTCCACCCCAGAGCCGAGGTGAGATCGATGCGGGCGCTGCGACGAGGCACCAACCTGTCGCGCGTCGCCGGGTTCAACGAGGCTGTCGTGATCGACGCCATCCGGCGGGCCCGCGACGGCCTCAGCCGGGTGGAGGTGGCCGAGCAGACCGGCCTGTCGGCCCAGACCGTCTCGAACATCGTCCGCCGGATGCTCGAATCCGGGTTGCTGCTCGAGGGTGACCGCGTCACCCGCGGTCTGGGCAAGCCGCGCACCCCGCTCACCCTCGACCCTCAGGGTCGTTACGCCGTCGGCGTCCACCTCGACCCACTGTTCGTCACCGTGGTCGTGGTCAGCCTGCGCGGCGAGGTCGTGGCGCACATGCGGATGCCGAGCCCGGCGCAGGTCGAGCCGACACGGGTGATCGCCGACCTGGCCGAGGCGGTCCCGGCGTTGCTCGACGAGGCGGGGGTTCCCGGCGAACTCGTGGCCGGCGTGGGGGTGGCCGCCCCGGGCCCGATCGACGTCGCGAACGGCTCGGTGCTGGCGCCGCCGCACCTGCCGCGCTGGCGCTACGTGCCGGTGGTCGACGAACTGGCCGCCCAACTGGGGCTGCCGGTGCTGCTGGACAAGGACGTGGTGGCGGGCGCGATCGGCGAGCGGTGGACGGGCGCGACGCTCGGCCAGGCCCACTCGCTGTTCCTGTACCTGAGCACGGGCATCGGGCTCGGCGTCGCCGACAACGACAGCATCATTCGCGGGTCGACGGGCAACGCCGGCGACATCGGGCATCTGAACGTCGACGACAACGGCCCGCTGTGCGAGTGCGGACGCCGTGGCTGCCTGGGCGCCACGCTGAGCCCGGCGGCGCTGGTCGAGCAGGCGGTGCAGTCGCGGCTGCTGGCCGGCCGGCACCTCGAGGCCGTGCACGCCTCCGACCCGGTCCGGGTCGACGAGTCGTTCGCGGAACTGTGTGCCCTGGTGGATGCCGGGGAACCCGGCGCCCTCGTCCTCGTCGATGCCTCGGCGAGGCAGTTGGCGAAGGCCATCTCGACCCTGGCCAACCTCTTCGACACCGACGCCGTGGCGATCGGCGGACCGACCTGGATGCGGCTGCGCGGGGTGTACCTGCCCCGGCTGGAGGCGCTGGTCGCCGCCGACCTGCTGGGGCGTCCGGGCGACCGTCCGGTTGCCCTCGTCGGCACCGTCCTGGGTGACGACGTGATCGCGGTGGGGGCGGCCTGCCTGGTGCTGGATCGTGCCTTCGCGCCCGCGGTGACCGCGATCGCTCTGGAGGCCTGAGCGGCTCCGTCTCGTCCGTGAGAACCGTCCCCCGGTCCGGTCAGCGGCCCTGCAGGCGCTCGGCCAGCTCCTCCTCCGAGACCAGGGCAGGTGCCGAGGGATCGGCGGGCCACTCGACGGTGGTGTGCAGCCGCAGATCGCGCGCGGAGAACCCGATCGAGACGGTGAACAGTCCCGGACGCCGCTGCCAGGCCGAGCCGACCACGTCCCAGAAGGCCCAGGCGCGGGCGTCCAGCTCGAACTCGACGACCCGGGACTCGCCCGGGTCGAGCGTCACCCTCGCGAAGGCGCGCAGTTCGCGGGGCGGCCGCGGAATGAGCGACTGGTGCTCGCCCACGTACAGCTGCGGCACGGCCGTGCCGGTCCGGGTGCCGGTGTTGCGCACCTCGACCGGCACCCGCGCCGCACCCGCGGCCGCGTCCAGCACCTCGAGCTGCAGGTCGGACAGCTCGAAGCCGGTGTAGCCGAGCCCGTGCCCGAACGGGTAGGCGACGTCCCGGTCGAGCGCGTCGTACCAGCGGTAGCCGACGAACACCCCTTCGCCGTAGCGGACGTGCCCGCGCTCGCCCGGATAGGTGGGGGCCGCCGGGGTGTCGGCCAGCCGTAGCGGCCAGGTCTCGGTCAGCCGGCCGCCGGGTTCGGCCGCGCCCAGCAGCACCCGCACCAGTCCCGCGCCGCCGGCCTGCCCGCCGAAGCCGGGCAGCAGCAGCGCCGCCACCGCTCCGCGCCAGGGCCCCAGCGTCAGCGGAGCGCCGCTGGTGAGGCTCACCACCACGGGACCGCCGGACGCCGCCAGTGCGGCGGCCAGGGCGTCCTGGTCGTCGGGCAGGTCGAGGTCGGTGCGGTCGTAGCCCTCGCACTCGACCCAGTCGGGATGCCCCAGGCAGAGCAGCACCACATCGGCGTCGGCGGCCAGCGCCAACGCCTCGTCGCGCAACCCCCGCGCTCGCTCGTCGGACGCCGCCCGCGGCACCCGGCGTCCGTCGATGACCGGCTCCCAGTCGTACCCCGGCGCGTACTGCACGGCCTCGTCGCCCAGCTCCGCGCTCAGCCCCGCCAGCACGGTGTCGACCCGCGTCGGCACCACCCGCGCCGAACCGCCGCCCTGCAGCACCGGCTCGGCCGCCTGCCGCCCGATCACCGCGATCCGGGTGCCGGGTGCGAGCGGCAGCGTGCCGTCGTTGGCCAGCAGCACCGTCCCCGCCGCGGCGGCCCGCACGGCCACCTCGTGATGCTCCCCGGCCAGCGCCGGCGGCACGCCCACCGTTGCCAACGCCGGCCCGCAGCGCTGCGCCAGCGTGCGGACGCGGTCGGCGCTGCGCCTCACGTCGGCCTCGGCCAGGTCGCCGGTGGCCACCGCCGCCCGGATCGCCGCCACCGACGCGCCGTCGTCGCCGGGCATCTGCAGGTCGAGGCCGGCCGCCACCGCCGCGACCGGGTCGTGCACCGCGCCCCAGTCCGAGACCACCAGCCCGCGGTAGCCCCATTCGTCGCGCAGCAGGTCGGTCAGCAGCCAGCGGTGCCGGCTGGCGTGGACGCCGTTGAGCCTGTTGTAGGCGCACATCACGGTCCACGGGTCGGCCTCGCGCACGACCCGCTCGAAGGCGGGCAGGTACAGCTCACGCAGCGTCCGGTCGTCGACGTCGGCCGAGATCGAATGCCGCTCGTGCTCCTGGTTGTTGGCGGCGAAGTGCTTCAGCGAGCACCCCACCCCGGTGGACTGGACGCCGTCGACGTAGGCCACCGCCAACGCGGCGGCCACCTCCGGATCCTCCGACAGGTACTCGAAATTGCGTCCGCACAAGGGGGTTCGCTTGAGGTTGACGCCGGGGGCGAGCAGCACGTCGACGCCCAGCGCCCGGGCCTCGGCCCCCAGCGCGGCTCCGACCTCGCGGAGCAGCCCGGTGTCCCACGACTGTGCCAGGGTGGCCGGCGGTGGGAAGCAGGTGGCGGGCAGGGTGCGGTCGCCGGACTCGCGCCGCAACCCGGTCGGTCCGTCACTCAGCCGCACCGCCCGCGTCCCGGACCCGGGGTCGGGATGGGTCAGCCACTGACCGTCACCGACCAGCAGTCGCGCGTCGTCCGGTGCGGGGTCAGCGGTCATCGACCGGTCCCGCGGGGGTCGCCGGGGGTTCGGCCGGCTCGATCAGCAGTAGCCACGACTGGGCGCCCGAGCCGCGCCCCACCTCGATGCCCGTCGTCATCAACTCGGCACCGGTTCCGGCCACCGTGCCCAGGTCGGACGCCGGCGCGCCCGGCCCCAGCAGCGTCACGGTGTACCGGGCCGCGGCCGCCAGGCCTAACGGACGCAGCCGGCACGTCGCGGCCGCGCCGGGCAGCGCCACCGCCATCACCACGTGAGCGGCACGTGCCGGGGCGGTGAGCTGGAAGGCCGGCCAGCGTTCCCCGCCGCCCTCGCGGCGCGGCTGCGCGGTCAGCGGCCGGATCACCCCGTGCTCCTGCAGAAGAGGCCGCACGTGCTCCCGGTAGACCGCGGCATGCTCGATGACCCGCTCGCGCAGCGCCGCCGACAGTTCGGGCAGCTTCAACGACAGCGCGAACCGGTGCAGCATCACCGCCCGCAGCGACGCGTCGAAGGTCTCGACGCCGATAGTGGCCGGGTCCAGGTTCTGCAACGGATGGAAGGTGCGCCACTGCGACTCGCTGAAGTGGAAGATGCTCGCCGCGGGCAGCAACTGGCTGACGCCCCACAGCAGCTGCAGCTGGAACTCGGTCCAGTCCGGATCGGACAGGAAGCCGCAGTGCACGTGGCCGAGCAGCCCCAGGTCGAGGCGCAGCCCGCCCGAGCTGCAGTCCTCGACGATGAGTTGGGGGTGCCGGTCGCGCAGCACGTCCAGCACCTCGTAGAGCCCGCGGTAGTGCTCGTACAGGCCGTCTCCGGCGTCGTGGCCGTGGTCGGTGCGCGAGCAGCCGGGGCCGGGGTCCAGGTTGAAGTCGACCTTCAGCCAGGACGCCCCGGTGCGGGCGACCAGATCGTCCAGCGTGACCAGGACGTGGGCCCGGCCGGCGGGGGAGCCGAGGCAGACGTAGCCGAGCCAGCCCGGGTCGCCCTCGCGGGCGCCGGCGAACCCCGGCTCGTCGCGGCGGGCCACGATCTCCGGACGCCGGGCGGCCACCGCGGCATCGTCACCGAGCGCCTCCACCTCGCACCACACGCCGAACTGCAGCCCCTGCTCGCGGGTGGCCCGCGCCAGCCCGGCCACCCCGGCGGGGAAGCGGACGGTGTTCTCGGCGTCCCAGTCGCCGCGGATGCGCCACCAGTCCGAGTCGGCGTCGGCGCCGCCGAACCAGCCGGCGTCCAGCACCGCCAGTTCATAGCCGAGCCGGCGGGCCACCTCGACGTTGGCGAGGAACGTGTCGTGGTCGATCTCGCGATCCTCGTAGGGCCACCAGTGGTTCCAGGTCAGCGGCACGGCCGGCGTCCGGGGCACCACCCATGCCGACGCCGCGGCGGCCAGCGCCGCCGTGGCGTCCGCCCTTGTCGGAGCGCTCGAGACGTACACGGTCGGGGCACGAAAGGTCTGCTCGGGGGTGACCCGGCGGCTGAACCGCCACGGGGAGATGCCGGCCCGCACCACGAAGCCGGCCCCGGCCGGCTCGACGTCGAGACGCCAGTTGCCGCTCCACGCGGGCGTGACCACGACGGTGCGGCCGTCGCCACGCTCGAGGGCGAGCCACGGGTGCAGCCCCTTCGACGAGCGACCGGTGGTGTTCCGCAACTCCAGCGGCTCGGGACCGAGCGGCTGCCGGCGGGGAGTGAACTCGTCGCCCCAGTCGGAGCTGAACCAGTGCGCCGTCCAGTCCCCGGGTGCCAGTTCGACCAGCACGGTCGCCAGGTCGGAGACGTCGGTCTCGCCGGCGTTCACGGTGGCCGTCAGGTCGCAGCGGGTCACCTGACCGTAGGGGTTGGGCAGGTCCTGCAGCATCGGCTGCAGGGTCAGCGCGTCGTGCCTGGGCGCGGCGAGCGCGACGCCGGTCATCGCCCGGGCCCAGGGCTGCAGTGCACCTGCACGACCCTCGGCGTCTCACCGGCGGGCAGCCACGGGCCGTCCAGGTCGCGGCCGTCGGCCAGCACCCGCTCGACGTGCGACCCGGAGCCGCGCAGCTCCAGGTCGAACGCCGAGGAGCGCCAGTTCAGCCCGCGTAGGGTGATCGCTTCGGTGCCCGGTGGCAGGCAGGGCGCGAAACCCAGCCGGTCGGGGCCCGGCCGCAGCCCGGCCAGGCCGTACAGCACGGTGCCGATGAAGGCGGACGCCGACCACGTTTGGTCGGGCTCGGACGCCCACTGATGGCCGGATTGCCAACCGCCGTCGGGGTCGCCGCTGAACGGGTGGTAGAGCTCGAAGAAGGCCAGCTCGCTGTCCTCGATGAGCCGGCAGAACCGTTCGAGGTCGGCGCCGAACCGTGCACTGTCGCCGGTCGTGGCGACCGCCTGCGCCCAGACGCCGTGGATCATCGGCCACACCGCGGCGCCATGCCGGCCGAATCGTTGGTCGTCGTAGCCGGGGAAGTGCGGCCACACCGCGGGCAGGCCGGCGGGCGCCTCGCACACCCCGGCCACGACACCGGCGGCGTCCGGCCCACCGACGACGCCGGCGAGGATGGCCAGGGCGACCCCCAGCCCCTCCTGTTCACCCGACAGCCGGCCGTCGGCGATCAGGTAGCCGAACGGTTCGTCCGGCGAGGTCCGGAACCGGCTCGCGACCCGGGCGGCCAACTCGTCGGCGCGCCGGTGCCAGGGCTCGGGCTGTTCGCCCGCCAGCGCGGCCAGGTCGCCCAGGCAGTGCAGCGCCCGCACGTACAGCGCGTTGGTGGACAGGCAGTGGATGCGATGGGTGGCGGCATGGTCGAGGACGAACGAGCCCTCCGGCCGGCCCGGGTCGTGCAGGGCGGGTGGGTAGCCGGTGATGCCGTCGGCCATCACCGCCGGTCCGCAATAGAGCCGGGTGGCCCAGTCGAAGGCGCGCTGGTCGAGCCGGGCCAGGGTGGCCGCCCCGATCCGCAGGCCGCGCGCCGCCTCGACCGGGTCGCCGCTGACCATGGCGAGCATGTGCGTGCCCAGCACCCAGCTGATCTGGTCCCACCACTGGTCGTCCCAGGTGACCGCGGTGCCGTCGGGCTCGCAGACCATTGCCAGCGTGTCGGCGCTGACCTGCGGCAGCATCCACGCCCCCGCCTGCCAGGCGTTGATCGCGGCGTCCCTCGTCCACGGATCGGGGTAGCCGCTGCCGGCCCGCAGGTAGTGCATGGGCTCGTCGGGGCCGCGACCGGGGACGACGTTGTGCAGCACGCAGTCGATGGCGGATTCCAGCAGGGGAGCCAACCGTTGCGCCCACGGGCACTGCCCGCTCAGCGTCAGCGTCATGCCCGCACCCCGCTGAAGCGCAGGGTGACGATCTCGAACGGGCGCAGCGCCAGCGTGACCGGGTCATCGTCGTGCTCGACGGGCGCGTCGGGCAGGACCCGCTCGAGCAGGTCGGTGCGCTCGACCGAGTCGAAGCCGAAGCCGGCGTGCAGGCGTCCGTGCGCCCGCGCCCCCAGTGACTCGTACAGCCGGACGACCACGTCGCCGCTGCCGTCCTCGGCGAGTTTCACCGCCTCGACCAGGACGCCGTGGGCCTCACAGCGCAGCAGCGGCTCGACGCCGTGGGCCCCGGCCAGCGCACGCAGCGGCTGGTTGAGCCGCTGGCCCGCGACGATCGCGTCGGCGATGTCGGCTCCCACCACGGCGGACACCGTGAGCCGCTGCCGGCCCTGGTCGGTGTCGGGGTCGGGGAACTTCGGCCCGCGCAGCAGGGAGAGGCGCACGGTGGTGCCGGAGGAGCGTTCACCGGCGTGGTCGCGGCGGATGTCGTGACCGTAGGTGGAGTCGTTGGCGACCGCGAAACCGAAGCCCGGCTCAGCGACCTGCACCCAGCGGTGCGCGACTGTCTCGTAGCGGGCGGCGTCCCAGGTGGTGTTGGAGTACGTCGGCCGGTGCAGGTGCCCGAACTGGATCTCGGACGCGGCCCGGTCGGTGAACACGCTGGTCGGGAACGCGAACTTGAGCAGCGTGCGCTGCTCGTGCCAGTCGATGTCGAAGTCGAAGTCGATCGCCGCCGAACCCGCGGTGAAGGCGATCAGGTAGCTCAACGTGCTGTCGCGGTGGCGGCGGACCACCTCGAACACCGCGCGGCGGTCGCCGGATTCGACCAGCCGGACGTTGGCGGGGCCGTCCAGATCGGTGACCATCCGGTTGATGTGCCCGTCGATGTCCCACGCCTCGTACATCGACGGTCGGTCGTTGTGCAGTTGCAGCAGCCCGAACCGCCGCCCCTCAGCCACCGCCTCGCGCCCGGTGGCCAGGTGAACCGCCGACGGGATCAGGCCCTCGGCGTCCAGCACCACCCGGACGGCGCCGGTGTCGATCAGCCAGCCGCCGGCCTCGGCGTCCGAGACGGCGAGGTGGGGCGACGATGCCGGGTTCGCGGCAGGATCGGCCGGCGCGGCTTGGATCGCGAACGGCGCCACCCCGTCCAGCGCGACCGGCGCCGAGTTCACCGTGAGCGACATGTCGCCCTCGCCGGCCAGGGCACGCAGCGAGCGGTCGATGATCGCCTCGAGCGTCTCGGCGACCCGGGCGTAGTTCGCCTCGGCCTCGCGGTGCACCCAGGCGATGGACGAGCCCGGCAGGATGTCATGGAACTGCTGCAGCAGCACGGTGCGCCAGCAGTCGGCCAGTTCGTCGGTGGGGTACGGCGTGCCGGCCCGGACGGCGGACGTCACCGCCCACAACTCGGCGGCGCGCAGCAGGTGCTCACTGCGCCGGTTGCCCTGTTTGGTCCGGTGCTGCGAGGTGTAGGTGCCGCGGTGGGTCTCCAGGTACATCTCGCCCGACCAGGTGTGCGGGTGCTCCAGTTCGGCCTCGGCCTCGCTGAAGAAGTCGTGCACGGTGGCGATCCGGACGGTGGGCGAGCCTTCCAGGTCGGCCGTCCGATGGGCCCGGGCGACCATCTCGCGGGTCGGTCCGCCGCCCCCGTCGCCGTACCCGAACGGCACCAGCGAGACGGTGCCGTGGCCCTGCTCGGCGTACTGCCGTTGCGCCTTGGCCAGCTCGAACGCCGCCAGAGTCGAGTTGTAGGTGTCAACCGGCGGCAGGTGCGTGAAGATCCGGGTGCCGTCGATGCCCTCCCACCAGAACGTGTGGTGGGGCAGCACGTTGGTCTCGTTCCAGGACATCTTCTGGGTCAGGAACCACCGCGAGCCGGAGGCCTTCGCCACCTGCGGCAACGCCGCGGAGTACCCGAACGAGTCGGGCAGCCACACGTCCAGCGGCTCGTAGCCGAACTCGTCGAGGAAGAACCGCTTGCCGTAGACGAACTGCCGGGCCAGCGCCTCCGAGCCGGGCATGTTGGTGTCGGACTCGACCCACATGCCGCCGACCGGGACGAAGGTGCCGGCCGCGACGGCGTCCTTGAGCCGCTGCCACAGGTCGGGGTAGTACTGCTTCACCCACGCGTACTGCTGCGCCGACGAGCACGAGAACACCAGGTCGGGGTGGTCGGTCGCCAGCGCGATCACGTTGGCGAAGGTGCGGGCGCACTTGCGGACGGTCTCGCGCACCGGCCACAGCCAGGCCGAATCGATGTGCGCGTGCCCGGTGGCCACGATCCGGTGCGCACTGGCGTTGGCCGGCCTGGCCAGGACGCCCTGCAGCGCCGCCCGGGCGGCGGGGGCCGTGCCGGGCACGTCGTGCGGGTCGACGGCGTCCATGGCGGCGTTCAGCGCGACCACGATCTCGGCGCGGCGGGGCAGGTCGGCCGGCAGTTCCTCGGCCAGGCCCGCGAGCACCTCGAGATCGCGGTGCAGCTCCCACACCTCGACGTTGCGCCGGGCCAGGTGGAAGGTGCGCAGCACGTACAGCGGCTCGTCGGGCACGGTCGCCTTGGACGAAAACGGCGTGGGGTGCCATGACCCGCCGACCGCGACCTCGGGGTTGGCCGCGGCCTCGAGGTAGAAGTCGATCACCTCGGGGTGCTCGACCGGCAGGTAGCGGTTGAACGGTTCGATCGCCTTGATGATGGTTCCGTCGGGGCGGAAGGCGAGTCCCTCGGCCTGGCTACCGTCCAGCTCCTTGCGGAAGCCCAGATCCACCACGATCTCGTAGGGGACGTTGTCGGCGCGCCACCGCTCCGGCACCTCGCCGGTGACGTGGAACCACAGCGTGCTCCAGCCCTTACCCCAGGTGGACCCGACCTGGAACGGCCGGTAGTCCTGGGCCACGGCCTGCGCGAACGGCACCGGCTCGTCCGGCACGGGCCAGGCGGTCAGGGTGAGCGGCCGGGTTTCGCCGTACTGGTGGGGGACGATCAGCTCTTCGAGGAACCGACCCAGGCGTCCGCGGTACAGCCACTCGTTGTCGCGCACCCGTGCTCCTTCGCAGGCGTGAAACTGTTGAGTCAGTTTCGTCAAATTGACAGACTTAGTCAATCGCCGCGGGTGCTCCGCCCGCAGGACGACTCGCCGACGCCGTCGAGAGGGGCCGCGATGACAACGCCGGCAACAGGCTGGGCCCGGGTCGAGACCGGCTGGTCGCTGTCCGGGCTGGACGCCGTGGCGCTGGCCAGCGACCGGCTACGGGTGGTGGTGCTGCCCGGCCTGGGCGGGAGGGTCTGGGAGATCACCGACCTCGCCACCGGCGTCCAGCCGCTGTGGCACCACCCCCGCCTGCAGCCGGCGCCGGTGCCGTTCGGGTCCGGTTACGACGACAACTTCATCGGCGGCTGGGACGAGCTGTTCCCCAACGACCTCGCCGAGGAACTGGCCGGCGAGCCGTTCCCCGACCACGGCGAGACCTGGTCGGAGGGTTGGGCGTGGCGGGTGCTGCCCGGTCCGGACGCCGCCGTCGAGCTCACCCTGCACGGCCGCATCTCCGGCTGCCGACTACGCCGGACGCTGCGGTTGGCGCCCGGGTCGCCGGCTTTGGCCTGCGAGGTCGAGGTGACCAACACCGGACGCGACGAGCTGCCGATGCTGCACAAGCAGCACCTTGCGGTGGCGCTCGACGCCGGCTCGCGCGTGGACCTGCCTTCGGGGTGCCGGGTCGAGGTCGGCCCGTTCGGACGCCCCCGCGCGGGGGCTGGAGGTGACCGGTTCGCCTGGCCGGGGCAGTCCGACTTCGCCGCGCCCGCGCCGCCGGGCACCGCCGAGCTGCTGTTCGCGTCCGACCTGACCCAGGGCTGGTGCGCCGCCACCCGCGGCGACGGCACCGGCATCGGGGTGGCCTTCGACGCCGCCGCCTACCCGGCCTGCTGGACGTTCGCCTCGTGGGGCGGCTGGCGCGGCCTCGAGGTGGTGGTGCTCGAGCCGTGCACCGGTCTCGGCCTCTCGGTCGCCGAGGGCGTCGAGACGGGTCGGCACCGGGTGCTGGCCCCGGGCGAGGCGTTCGCCACCACCGTCACCGCGGTGCTCTACTCGGGCCTGGCCCGGGTCACGTCGATCGCCGGGGCGGGCGACGGCGTCCGGGTCGAGGGGGAGCGACTGTGAGCACGCACACCCACACCAGCGAGGAGAACCGATGAGGATCGAGGCCGTCGACATCTTCTACCTGGCGGTGCCGCAGCTGCGCGACATCGGCGACGGCAGCCAGGACATGGCGCTGGTGCGGGTCCGGGCGGGCGGGCACACCGGCTGGGGCGAGTGCGAGGCCTCCCCGTTGCCCACGATCGCCGCCCTGGTCACGCCGCCGTCGCACTCGGCGTGCCACGGCGTCCTCGACTCGGTGCTCGGTGAGCGCCTCGACGACGTCGCCGACATCGGACGCCTCGCGCGCCGGGTCGCCGAGCGGGGGCTCGACCTGCTGCAGACCCCGCACGCCTGGTCGGGGGTCGAGATCGCGCTGTGGGACCTGCTGGGCCGGGCCCGGGGCGTCGCGGTGTGGCAACTGCTCGGCGTCGCCCAGCCGCAGCCGCGGCGCCCGTACGCGTCGCAGCTGTTCGGCGACGATCCGCAGCAGACCCACGACAAGGCGGTCCAGGTGGTGGCGGCGGGGTTCACCGCCGCCAAGTTCGGGTGGGGACCGTACGGCACCGGCTCGGTCGAGGCGGACGCCGAACAGGTCGCCGCGGCCCGGGCCGGCCTGGGTGACGAGGTGGACCTGCTGGTGGACGCCGGCACCGTGTGGGGCGAGGACATCGAGGCCGCCGCCGCCCGGCTGCCCGCCCTGGAACGGGCCGGTGTGGTGTGGCTCGAGGAGCCGTTCGTCGCCGGGGCACTGGCGGCGCACGCCGAACTGGCCCGGCGCTGCCGCGGGGTGCGGCTGGCGGGCGGTGAGGGGGCGCACAACACCCATCTGGCAAGGCAACTCATCGACCACGGTGGCGTGGGGTTCATCCAGATCGACACCGGCCGGATGGGCGGCATCGGGCCGGCCGCAGCGGTCGCCGGGTACGCCGCCGGCCGCGGGGTCACCTTCGTCAACCACACGTTCACCTCGCACCTGGCGCTGGTGGCCTCCCTGCTGCCCTACGCGGGGCAACCGGGCGGCCGGCTGTGCGAGTACCCGGTGGAGTCCAGCCCACTGGCCCGCGGGCTCACCCGCGACCACCTCGAACCAGGCGACGACGGGCTGATCCGCCTGCCCGAGGGGCCGGGGCTGGGCCTCGACCTCGACCTGGACGCCGTCAGCCCCTACCTGCAGGAGGTCGAGATCGTGCTCAACGGGCAGACCCTGTACCGCACCCCGGAGCTGGTTCCGTGACCGGCGTGGACGGCCGCCGCGCGGTGGTGACCGGCGCCAGCAACGGCATCGGACGGGCCGTCGCCCTGGCTCTGGCCGCGGCGGGGGCGGTGGTGACGGGTCTCGATCTGGAGCCGGGCCGGGACGGCCTTGAGGTGCGCACCGTCGACCTGGCCGACCCCGACGCCGTGGCGCGCACGGCGTCCGGCCTGGGCGGTGTGGATGTGCTGGTCAACTGCGCCGGCAGCTACGCGACCCTGCCACTGCTCGACCTCGACCTCGAGCAGTACCACCGGCTGCTCGCGATCGACCTGCACGCGCCGGTGCTGCTGATGAAACACCTCGGCGCCGGCATGGCCGAGCGCGGCTGGGGACGCATCGTCAACGTGACCAGCGTGCACGCCCAGGTCAGCGAGCCGGGCGCGCTGGGCTACGACATCGCCAAGGCCGGCCTGGAGGCGGCCACCCGGGTGGCAGCGATCGAACTCGCGCCCCGCGGGGTACTGGTGAACGCGGTGTCGCCCGGCTTCGTCGCGACCCGGATGTCCGTCGTGGACGGCGTCGACGAACTGCAGGGGGAGGAGTTCCGCACCGTCTACCAGCAGGGCGGACGCCTGCCGCTCGGCCGGGCGGCGACGCCCGCCGAGATCGCCGCCCCGGTGTTGTGGCTCGCCGGCGCGGACAACACCTACGTGACCGGCCAGTCGCTACGCGTGGACGGCGGGCTCACCGTCCGGCTGTAGTCGACGCACGATCCCGGGGGGAGGACCGGGCCGGCGCACAGGTTTCGCTCCGGCTCTTGACCCTAGTGTCGCAGTGGCCGATCATGAGACTTAATCCGCTCAGTGGATTAAGTACCAGGTCAGAGGAGCTCTGGTGTGACCACGACGACGACGGCGCAGAGCCGGCAACGCCGCGCCCGTCGGCAGCGGCTGAGCGGGTTACGGCGCCGCGAGGCCCTCTGGTGCTACATCTTCATGACGCCCGCCGTGCTCGGCGTGCTGGTCTTCGCCATCGGCCCGATGATCGCGTCGCTGTGGCTGAGCTTCACCGACTACGACATGCTCAGCTCGCCGGAGTTCATCGGGCTGAAGAACTACACCAAGCTGGTCTCCGACAAGCTGTTCTGGCATTCGCTGCGGATCACCATGCTGTACGCGGTCGTGGTCGTCCCCGGCAGCATGCTGGCCGGCCTGGTGGTCGCCATCCTGCTCAATGCCAAGCTGCCGGTGATGGGCTTCTTCCGCTCGGCCTACTACCTGCCGTCGGTGATCGGCGGAGTGGCGGTCGCCCGGGTCTGGGGGATGCTCTACAACACCGATCACGGCCTGTTCAACCTGATCCTCGGCCTGTTCGGCATCGACGGCCCCGGCTGGCTGACCGACGAGAACTGGGTGATCTGGTCGCTGATCTTCATGGGCGTGTGGGGGTTCGGCGGCACCATGCTGATCTACCTGGCCGGCCTGCAGGGCATCCCCAAGGAACTCTACGAGGCGGCAGAGGTGGACGGCGCCGGCAAGTTGCGCCAGCACCTGTCGATCACCGTCCCGATGCTGTCCGGGGTCACCTTCTTCAACCTGGTGATGGGCATCATCGGCGCCCTGCAGGTGTTCGCCGAGCCGTTCGTGCTGGCCAACGGCAACCCCAGCAACGCCTTCCTGCTGCTGCCCGTTTATCTCTACCGGGTCGCCTTCGACTATCTCGAGATGGGGTACGCCTCGGCCATCGCCTGGGTGGTGTTCGCGATCACCCTCGTGCTGACCGCCCTGGTCTTCCGCTCGTTGCCGCTGTGGGTGCACACCGAGGCGGGTGACGACTGATGGCCCATCGGATCAGGTCGAAGGAGGGTGGGGTCGGCATCAGCCGCACCGAGGCGTCCGTGCGGGTGCTGCTGCTCAGCCTGGGCTGCTTCCTGGTGCTGATGCCGGTCGCCTGGACGGTCCTCACCTCGCTGAAGACCGCCCAGCAGACGCTGGAGGTTCCGCCGGTGTGGTTCTTCGACCCGCAGTGGAGCAACTACGCCGAGGTGCTGACCCTCGTCCCGTTCCAGAACTACGCACTGAACACCGCCATCATCGTCACCTCGGTGGTGGTCGGCACGCTGCTCAGCTGCTCGTTCAGCGCCTACGGCTTCGCCCGGCTGCGTGCGCCCGGCCGCAACGCGATCTTCGGCGTCCTGATGGCCACCATGATGCTGCCGGCCACGGTCACGCTCGTGCCCACCTACATCGCCTTCAACAAGATCGGCTGGATCAACACCTTCCTGCCGCTGATCGTCCCGGCGTTCTTCGGCTCGGCCTTCTTCATCTTCATGTTCCGGCAGTTCTACCTGTCGCTGCCCCGCGAGCTGGAGGAGGCGGCCCGGATCGACGGCGCCGGCTACTTCCGCATCTGGTGGAGCATCTTCCTGCCGCTGAGCATGCCGGTCATCGCGACCGTCACGGTGTTCACCTTCGTCGGCACCTACAACGACTTCTTCGGCCCGCTGATCTACCTCACCGATGAGTCGAAGTGGACGATCTCGGTGGCGCTGTCCAGCTTCGGCGGCAGCCCCAGGATCGGGCCTCAGCTGCACATGCTGACGGCCGCCACGATGATCGCCGCCGCCCCGTCGATCATCGTGTTCCTGCTTGCCCAGCGGTACTACGTGAACGGCATCTCGGTTTCCGGGATCAACAAGTGACCCGATCGAACGACCACAGGAAAGGACTCCCCACGATGACTCCAGTGCCCCTTGACGGCGCCACCGGCATCGCTCGCCGGACGCTGCTCGGCGGCGGTCTCGCCGCCTCCGCCCTCGCCCTCGCCGCCTGCAGCGGCCCGAGCGCGACCGAGTCCTCGGCCGCGCCCACGGCCGCCTCGACGGAGGTGATCGGCTCCACCGACCTCACCGTCTACGCCTGGACGAACGGCACGGCCATCGACGAGAACTTCAAGAGCAGCGTGACCGCGTTCAACAAGGAGTTCGACGGCAAGTTCACCGCCAAGATCAACTTCCTGCCCTACGACCAGTACTGGCAGAAGATCCAGCTGCAGTACGCCGCGAACCAGCCGTTCGACATGTACTACTGGGACGTCCAGGCCTACGCCCACTACAAGAAGGACCTGCTGCAGAACGTGCAGCCGGCTGTGTCGGCCTCCGAGCTGGCGGACGGGTCGACGTACCCGGTGGCGCTGTTCGACCCGTGGCGCTTCGACGGCACCGACCTGTACGCGATCCCCGAGAACATCCAGTCGATGTCGCTGTTCTACAACAAGAAACACTTCGACGACGCCGGCATCGCCTACCCCGACGCCACTTGGACGTGGGACAAGGTCATCGAGGTCGCCGGCCAGCTCACCCAGAAGAGCGGCGACAAGGTCACCCGGTGGGGTCTCGACATCGGCGACCTGGGCGCGTGGTGGGGCATCCAGACGTTGGCCTGGGCGGCCGGCACGGCCTTCTTCGACAAGCCGCTGGAGCCGACCGCCTTCCAGATGACCGACCCGAAGGTCGTCGAGGCGTTGCGCTTCGTGCAGGACCTGATGTGGACCAAGCACATCGCCCCGCGGCCGGACGAGCGCGACGCCAACAACTCAGCCGGCGGCTTCGCCGGTGGGGTGGTGTCGATGATGCCGGGCGGCACCTGGGGCATCGCCTCCTACCAGCAGATGAAGGACGGCTGGGGGATCGCGCCGCTGCCGCTGTACCAGGGCCAGAGCGTGATGCCCTACTGGCTGGGCGGCTGGGTGATCCCGAAGGCGTCCGCGGCGTTGACCGCGGCCCAGACCTTCGCGATCTGGCGGGCGACGACCTTCCAGGAGCAGATGGCCGCCGACCACGACTGGATCCCGATCCAGGACGCGGCGCGCACGTCGGAGACGATGCTGAAGGGCATGCCGGACGGCTTCGAGGCGGCCATGCAGTCGCTGCCGTCCGCGCGGATCGGCGACCTGTACACCGAGAACAGCCAGAAGATCCTCAACGAGGTCTACAGCACCCATCTGGACGAGCTGTTCCGCAACAAGGCGACCCCCGAAGCGGTGGCGCAGGCGATCCAGGACGAGGCCACGGCGCTGCTCTGACCGGCCCGGGCGGGCGGGACGCCGGACTGTCCCGCCCGCCGCGTCCGGTGCCGGGATGCGACCAGCACCGACACACAGGCGAAAATAAGGCAACGATGGGTTACCGGGACGTCTGCTGGCTGATGGTGTGGGCCCTTCTCCACGTCGGCTATCAACGGCGAAGCGGCGCAGGCCGTCGCCGACCGGATCACCGAGGCAGGCGGCGTGGCGATCGGCGTCACCGCCGACGTCTCCAGCGGGCCGACATCAAGGCGGTCGTGGCTGCGGCGGTGGAGACCTACGGCGGCGTGCACGTGGTGTTCAACAACGCCGGCATCATCGTGCGCACAACGGTCGAGGAGACCGCCGTCGAGCAGTGGGACCGGGTCTTCGCGGTGAACGTCCGCTCGATCTTCCTGATGTGCCGCGAGGTGGTGCCGATCATGGCCGCAGCCGGTGGTGGCTCGATCATCAACACCGGTTCGGGCTGGGGACTCAAGGGCGGTGGCCGTGCGGTGTCGTACTGCGCCTCGAAGGGGGCGGTGGTGAACCTGACCAGGGCCCTGGCCATCGACCACGGACCCCAGGGCATTCGGGTCAACTCGGTGAACCCGGGCGACGTGAACACCGACATGCTGCGCAACGAGGCGAACCAGCTCGCTCAGGACACCACCAGCTTCCTGGCCGAGGCCGCCGACCGTCCGCTGGGCCGGATGGGTGAGCCGGCCGAGATCGCTGCGGCGGTCGTCTGGCTGGCCGGCGACGAATCGAGCTACGTGACCGGGGCCGCGCTGAGCGTCGACGGCGGCGGTAACGCCTAGCCGGTTCGCCCCGTCCTGGCCAGGTAGGCGCGGCCGCGCGGGCTGAGCTCGTAGCCGACGGGGTGGCTGATGGTCAGCCCGAGGTTCTTCAGCTTGCGCACGTCGAGCTTGAACGGCGCGGTCTCGCGGCCGAACTCCGCGGCCAGGTCGGGGGCGCGGACCTGCGGGCGGCGTCCGATCAGCTCCAGCGTCGCCATCGTCCAGGCTCCGTGGGTGCTGGCCCGATCGAGCCGTTCCAGGCGTTGGTCCAGCGCGGCCACGTCGTCGTCGGACAGCTCGTCGGCGCTTCTCAGCGCGATCCGCGGGTCTTCGCCGGCCCAGCCCAGCCCGATCCGGTAGGTC
The DNA here is from genome assembly GCF_025972045.1 of Micropruina sonneratiae. Classification (GTDB taxonomy): domain Bacteria; phylum Actinomycetota; class Actinomycetes; order Propionibacteriales; family Propionibacteriaceae; genus Micropruina; species Micropruina sonneratiae. The sequence continues at coordinate 93,662 of NZ_JAPDHX010000003.1, forward strand.
GTCCAGCCGTCCTCGCCGGACAGTCGCTTGCGGACCGAGTCGGCGCTCGGGTGGCCGGCCAGGGCGGCGTCCGACTCGGTGATGGACGCCGGGTCGACGGTCTCGACCGACTCGACCCGGATCACGCCGGCCGAGGTACGAAACTGCTGCCCGGGCCGGACGTCCGGACGCCGCCAGCGTCGGAAGGCCAGCGAGACCGAACCGTCCCGCACGCCCGCCGCGACCGTGGGTGGGAGCAACACCGAAGTATTGTCGCGCTCCCACCCGCCATCCGCGAGAGGCCGCGGTTGGTGCGAGCGGGAAGTGTCGGTGCACACTGGTTGACTGATCATCGTCCAGCTCGAGCGTGGGAAGAGGCAGCGCGTGCAGCAGACCGGCCGGCTTCACACGTCGGGGATTCGTGCCTGCCGATGAGTTCCCGCAGCTATCCAGACTGGGTGCTCGAAATGTCCGAGCGCGCGTTGGCCGAGTTGTTCGGCGCCACGACCCTGGCCCGCGGCCAGGAGTACGCCAAGCAGGGCAGAGTCGGCCACATCACCGTGGCCCAGGGCGGGGCGAGCACCATCGTCCAGGCCGAGGTGCGCGGCTCCGCCTTCCGCAGCTACCACACCGTCGTCACCCGCACGGCCGGCACCGGCACGCTGGTCGCCACCTGCACCTGCCCGGTCCGCAGCCGCTGCAAGCATTCCGCGGCGCTGCTGTGGCACATGCGCACGGTCAGCGTGCGTGCCGCCACGCCGTCGTGGCAACGGGCGCTGAGCGAGATCGCCGAGAGTGCGCGTCCCGCCGAACGGGGTGAGCCGCTCGCACTGCAGGTGACTCGTGGCGGCCCCGGCGTGGCGTTGCGGCCGATGGTGTGGGGCAGGTCCGAGCGCTGGGTGCGCGCGGGCATCACCTGGGACAACGTCCAGCAGCCCTGGATGCACCAATTCCTCGAGGAACACCGGACGGCGCTGGCCGGGCTGGCGCGCACCCGCAATGAGCGGTCCTCCGGCTACTACTCGAGGCGCCAGGACGAACTGTGGCTGGGTGAACTGGGTCCGGGCGCCTGGGACTGGCTGCGCGCGGCGGTGGCGGCCGGCGTCGAGTTGGTGCCGGGACGCGACACCGGCGCGGTCCGGATCGCCGACCAGCCGGCGGTGCTGGCCAGCCGCCTGAGCCGCACCGAAGGAGGCGTCCGGCTGCGCACCGTGGCCCGCTCCGGCGAGTTCGAGCGGGCGGTCCCCTACGCCGACCTCATCGGCGAGCCCCCGCACGGCTTCGTCGTCGACTCCGGCGACGAATTGGTGCTGGTGCCGTTCGCCGAGCCGCTGAGCAAGGGTCAGCAGGCGCTGCTGCTGCGGCATTCGCGGCTCGACATCCCCGAGGACGACCTGCCCGCCTTCGCGGCGCAGTATCCGCCGACGCTGCGCCGGATGGTCGCCCTCGAGATCGATCCCGACGTCGAGCTACCCGAGGCAGAGCCGCCGCGGCTGAGACTCACCGTCGGCTTCGAACCCGACCACGTGGCGCAGCTCGCCTGGGCGTACCGGTACACCGTCGGCGAGCACGCCTTCGACGTCGACCTCGAACCGGTCGGCAGCCAGCCGGTACTGCGCGACCCGGACGCCGAGGAGGCCCTGCTCGCGGCGCTGCCCGAGGGCCCGTGGCCGCTGGTCGACGTCGCCGCCGGCCTGCGGCGTCCGCTCGAACGGGCGAGGCTGATCGGCCCCGACACGGCCCTGCTCGTCGAGCAGGGCATCCCGTCGCTGACCCGGGCCGGTGTGATCGTCGAAACCACCGGGCAGGCGGCCGATTACCGGCTGGCCACCGAGGCGCCCGAGGTGCGGGTCGAGGTCGCCGACCCCGCCCACGGCAGTGACTGGTTCAACCTCGACGTCGAGGTCAGCATCGAGGGCGAACCGATCGAGTACCGCGAACTGTTCACCGCGCTGGCCACCGGGCAGACCCACCTGATCCTGCCGTCGGGCACCTGGTTCAGCCTCGAGCGGCCCGAACTGCAGCAGCTGCGCGCGCTGATCGCCGAGGCACAGGAGTTCGCCGCCGACGGCACCGGTCAGCTGCGGCTGCGCACCGAGCACGCCGGGCTGTGGGACGAACTGGTCTCCCTGGGCGTGGTGGCCCGGCAGTCGGCGGCCTGGCAGCAGGCCGTCTCGGCGCTGCTCGACCTCGAGCAGTTGCCCGAGGTGGATCCGCCGCCGGGGTTGCGGGCGACCCTGCGCCCGTACCAGTTGCACGGGTTCCGCTGGCTGCACTACCTGTACACGGCCCGGCTCGGCGGCATCCTCGCCGACGACATGGGACTGGGCAAGACCATGCAGGCCCTGGCCCTGGCCTGCGCGCTGGCGCAGGAGGGCGAGCGCGAAGCCCCGATGCTGGTCGTGGCGCCCACCTCGGTGCTGGGCACCTGGGCCGCCGAGGCCGCCCGGTTCGCGCCCGGGCTGCGGGTGCGGGTGGTCACCGGCACGGCGAAACGGCGTGCCGAATCGCTGGCCGAGCTCGCCGCCGGGGCCGACCTGGTGGTGACGTCGTACACGCTGCTGCGCCTCGACGAGGCCGAGTACGTCGCGCAGCCCTGGCAGGTGGTGCTGCTCGACGAGGCGCAGTTCGTGAAGAACCGCCAGGCCCGCGGGTACCAGTCGGTGCGCAAGCTGTCGGCCCGCACCAAGTTCGCGATCACCGGCACCCCGCTGGAGAACAACCTGATGGACCTGTGGTCGCTGCTGTCGATCGTGGCGCCGGGCCTGTTCGCCGACCCGATCAGCTTCGGTGAGCGCTACCGCAAGCCGATCGAGTCGGGCAGCGACCCGGACGCCCTGGCCAGGCTGCACCGCCGCGTCCGGCCGTTGATGCTGCGCCGGACCAAGGAGACGGTCGCCGCCGAACTGCCCGAGAAGCAGGAGCAGGTGCTGTCGATCGAGCTGACCCCGGGGCATCGCCGGCTGTACGACAAGCAGTTGGCGGTCGAACGCAAGAAGGTGCTCGGCCTGGTCGACGACCTCGGCCGGAACCGGATCACGATCCTGTCCTCGCTGACGACCCTGCGCCAACTGGCGCTGTCGCCCGCGCTGGTGCTGCCCGATCAGGCGGCGGTGTCGGCCAAGGTCGACACGCTGATCGAACTGGTCGGCGAACTCGCCGCCGAGGGCCACCGGGCGCTGGTGTTCAGCCAGTTCACCCGCTACCTGAAGCTGGTCCGGGACAGGCTCGAGGACGAGGGCATCGGCACCACCTACCTCGACGGCCGTACCCGCGACCGGGCCGACCGCATCGCCCGGTTCCGCGCCGGTGACGATCCGGTGTTCCTGATCAGCCTCAAGGCGGGCGGTTTCGGGCTGACCCTGACCGAGGCCGACTACGTCTTCATCCTCGACCCCTGGTGGAACCCGGCCGCCGAGCTGCAGGCCATCGACCGCACCCACCGCATCGGCCAGGACAAGCCCGTCATGGTGTACCGCCTGGTCAGCGCCGACACCATCGAAGAGAAGGTGGTCGCCCTGCAGCAACGCAAACGCGACCTGTTCGCCAAGGTGGTCGGCGAGGCCGGCGACCTGGCCGCACCGCTCACCGCCGACGACATCCGGGGCCTGCTCGAGGGCTGAGCGGTGACCGGGGATTCCGGCGTGCGCCGGTCGAGGTGTCGCCGTAGTAACCGGTGAGCAGCGTCGTTCCGTCGGGCATCATCAGGTAGTTGCGCGGCACCCCGTCCAGGCCGGGCGGCACCGGCACCGGCTCCTCGCTGAACCCGTCCCGAAGCGAGGGCACCGTGCTGTCGGGGGTGAAGCCGTCCAGGGCGGCGTCCCAGTGCAGCTCACCGTCGTCGAGCACCAGCAGCACCGACCCCTGCCCCTTGTGGTCGAGCCACCAACGCACCTCGCGGTCGACGTACTCCGACGCCGCGGCGCGCGGGCTGAGCAGCACGATCAGGTGCCGGGCACTGCTCAGGTCCTCCTCGATCGCGTTCCACAGAGCCGGGTTGGTCGACAGGGCGTTGTCGTCGCGGAACACCCGGATCCATCCGGCGCCGGTGCCAGGGCCGGGCGAACCGCTCCAGCCCCCGCTGCAGGGCGACCGCCGTGTCCCCCGGCGCCGCGCGCGCATAGCAGATGAAAGCGTCCCAGCCCGCCAAGCCCGCATTGTCGACCTGCGCCCGCCGGGCCGGCCAGAGGAAGGAGCGACGCGATGCCAGGCTTCTGTTCGGATCCGAGACGGTATCCGGGGGTCGGCTGTTCTGGACGGGGTTCGAGGGTCACGGTGGTGGCGTGAAGGGAGCCGCCGCGATGAATGACAGCACGGTCGAGATCGGGATGGGCCCGGTGACCCCCGAGCAGGTGGTCGCCGTCGCACGCCGGGAGGCGAGGGTCGCGCTGGCCCCGGACGCCCTGGCGGCCCTGGCCGCGACCCGCCGTCGGATAGAGGCCCTCGCGGCGTCCGACCGGCCGGTGTACGGGGTCTCCACCGGGTTCGGCGCGCTGGCCACCCGGCACATCCCGATCGATCGCCGCGCCGACCTGCAACGCAGCCTGATCCGCTCGCACGCCGCCGGCACCGGGCCCGAGGTCGAGCGCGAGGTGGTCCGGGCGATGATGCTGCTGCGGCTGTCCACCCTCGCGACGGGACGCACCGGCGTCCGGCCCGTGGTGGCCGAGACCTATGCGGCGTTGCTGAACGCCGGGCTCACCCCGGTGGTGCACGAGTACGGTTCGTTGGGCTGCTCGGGCGACCTGGCGCCGTTGGCGCACTGCGCGCTGGCGGTGATGGGCGAGGGGTACGTCCGCGACGCCTCCGGTGAGCGACGGCCGAGTGCCGAGGCGCTGGCGGACGCCGGAATCACGCCGGTCACCTTCGCCGAGAAGGAGGGGCTGGCCCTGATCAACGGCACCGACGGCATGCTCGGCCAGTTGATCCTGGCCGGGCACGACCTGGCCGGCCTGCTGACCACCGCCGACATCACCGCCGCGATGAGTGTCGAGGCGCTGCTCGGCACGCCGCGGGTGTTCGCGCCCGACCTGCAGACGCTGCGACCGCAGCCCGGGCAGGCGGCGGGCGCGCGGGTGATCGCGGCCATGCTGCAGGGCTCGGAGATCGCGGCGTCCCACGCCGTCGACGACTGCCCGATCGTGCAAGACGCCTACTCGCTGCGCTGCGCGCCCCAGGTCAGCGGCGCCGCCCGCGACACCCTGGCGCACTGCCTGTGGGTGGCAGGCAACGAGTTGGCCGCGGCGATCGACAACCCGGTGGTGACACTGGACGGCCGGGTCGAGTCCAACGGGAACTTCCACGGTGCCCCGGTCGCCTACGCGCTGGACTTCCTGGCGATCCCGGTGGCCGACGTGGCGTCCATGAGCGAGCGACGCACCGACCGGCTGCTCGACGTGCGGCGCAGCCATGGGCTGCCGCCGTTCCTGGCCGGCGACCCGGGGGTCGACTCGGGACACATGATCCTGCAGTACAGCCAAGCCGGCATCGTGGCGGAGTTGAAGCGGCTGGCGGCGCCGGCGTCGGTGGATTCGATCCCGTCCTCGGCGATGCAGGAGGACCACGTGTCGATGGGCTGGCACGCGGCCCGCAAACTGCGCCGGGCCCTCGACGGGCTGGCCCGGGTGCTGGCCGGCGAGGCGCTCAGCGCCGCCCGCGCGCTCGACCTGCGCGAGCGGCGTCCGGCCCCGGCGACGGCGGCGGTGCGCGACCGCGTCCGCACGGCGGTCGAAGGGCCCGGCCCGGACCGGTTCGTGGCCCCCGAGCTCGAGGCGGTCGTCGGACTGGTCAAGGCGGGCGCCCTGATCGAGGCCGCCGAGGCGGTGACCGGCCCGCTGGAGTGACGCCCGGCCTGAAATGGGGACGGTTCCTTTTCAGGCCACGCAGGCAGCGTGGCCTGAAAAAGGAACCGTCCCCATGTCAGGTCACGCTCAGTGGAGCCGGCGGGTGATCTCCCTGGCCCCCTTCATCAGGTGGCCGATCAGGTCCGACGGGTCGCGCAGGGCGACCCGTGAGCGCCAGGTGCAGCTGATCGCCGCCACCGGCTGGCCGTGCAGGTCGAACACCGGGGCGGCCGCCGATCGCAGCCCGGCCGCGATCAGCTCCACCTCCTCCGACCAGCCCTGGGCCTTCTCCAGGGCCAGCGCCGTGTGCAGTTCGCCCAGCGAGCGCGGCCCGCGTCCGGTTCTGGAGACGAAGTCGCCGGGCCGGCTGTACAACGCGCGCAGCTGCTCGTCGGGCAGGTGGGCGAGGATCGCCCGTCCGTTGGCGGTCAGGTGCGCGGGCAGCAGGACGCCGACCGCCGTCACCAACGGCGGCTCGAGTTCGCTCTGCTTGGGCGGGTACTCCTTCAACAGGTACAGCGTGCTGGCGCCGCGCAGGATGCCCAGGTGGACGGTGATTCCCGCGGCGGCGGCGACGGTCCGCAACACCGGCCTGGCCAGCCGTTCGAGCTGGTCGTGCATCGTGAACGCCGACGCCAACCGGTACGCGGCCGCGCCCAGCGCGTACCCCTTCGCCTCGGGCACGTAGACGGTGAAACCGCGCTCGGTCAGCACGGTGAGAATGTGGTAGACCGACGAGCGCGGCAGGCCCAGATCCCGCGCCATCGTGGACGCCGGCACCGTCCCGGTGCGCTCGGCGAGGTAGCTGAGCAGATCCAGCGCGCGGCCGACCGCCGGCGAGGTGCTGGATTCGGTGGCCATTGGACCATCCTGCCGGTCGGTGACCCGCCGCGCACCCTCGGCCCGTAGCGGGGCGGCTCACCCGTGCACCCGGTGCCACCGCGGGCGCCTGTCTCGGATTCCAGATGTGCCGAACGCCGGCCGTGCGGCGTGCGAACGCCTCACGGAAGCTGGTGGCGTCACCGATCAGCGGCGGCCCGTCCGCCCCAGAGCCCGCCAGGAGAACCGATGTCAGGACCCCGCCCCGTCCGAGCCCCGCGCGGCGCCGAACTGCGCTGCCGCGGCTGGCAGCAGGAGGCGGCGCTGCGGATGCTGATGAACAACCTCGACCCGGAGAACGCCGAGCACCCCGACGACCTGGTGGTCTACGGCGGCACCGGGCGGGCCGCGCGCTCATGGGAGGCGTTCGACGCGATCGTCCGCACCCTGGAGACGCTGGCCGACGACGAGACGTTGCTGGTGCAGTCGGGCAAGCCGGTCGGGGTGTTCCGCACCCACGAGTGGTCGCCGCGGGTGCTGATCGCCAACTCGAACCTGGTCGGCGACTGGGCGAACTGGGAGCACTTCCGCGAGCTGGAGGCCAAGGGGCTGATGATGTACGGCCAGATGACCGCCGGGTCGTGGATCTACATCGGCACCCAGGGCATCCTGCAGGGCACCTTCGAGACCTTTGCCGCGGTCGCCCGGAAGCGCTTCGGCGGTACCCTGGCCGGCACCATCACGCTCACCGCCGGGCTGGGCGGCATGGGCGGTGCGCAGCCGCTCGCGGTCACCATGAACGACGGCGTCGCGATCTGCATCGACTGCGATGAGAGCCGCATCGACCGGCGCATCGAACACCGCTACCTGGACGCCAAGGCGTCCGATCTGGACGACGCGATCGCGCAGGCCAATCAGGCCAAGGCCGACCGGAGTCCGCTGTCGATCGGACTGCTCGGCAACGCCGCCGAACTGGTGCCGGAACTGCTGCGGCGCCACCGGGCCGGCGACATCGTCGTCGACGTGGTCACCGACCAGACCTCCGCCCACGACCCGCTCGCCTACCTGCCGCTGGGCTACGAGTTCGCCGACATGAAGGCCCGCGCCGTGGCCGACCCCGAGGGCTTCACCCGCGATGCACAAGCGGCGATGGCCGCTCACGTGGCCGCCATGGTCGGCTTCCAGGACGCCGGCGCCGAGGTGTTCGACTACGGCAACTCGATCCGCGACGAGGCCCGCAAGGGCGGTTTCGCCGACGCCTTCGCCTTTCCTGGCTTTGTGCCGGCCTACATCCGGCCGCTGTTCGAGGAGGGCCTGGGCCCGTTCCGCTGGGCGGCGCTGTCGGGCGATCCCGAGGACATCCGCCGCACCGACGCCGCGATCCTGGAGCTGTTCCCCGAGAACGAGCACCTGAGGCGCTGGATCACCATGGCGCAGCAGAAGGTGGCGTTCCAGGGGCTGCCGGCCCGGATCTGCTGGCTGGGCTACGGCGAACGGCATCGCGCCGGGCTGAAGTTCAACGAGATGGTGGCCGCCGGCGAGGTCGGTCCGATCGCCATCGGTCGCGACCACCTCGATTCCGGTTCGGTCGCCTCGCCCTACCGCGAGACCGAGGCGATGCTCGACGGCACGGACGCCGTGGCCGACTGGCCGTTGCTGAACGCCCTGGTCAACACGGCTTCGGGGGCGTCCTGGGTCAGCATCCACCACGGCGGTGGGGTCGGCATGGGCCGCTCGATCCACGCCGGGCAGGTGTGCGTCGCCGACGGCACCGATCTGGCCGCGGCCAAGCTCGAGCGGGTGCTCACCAACGACCCTGGCATGGGCGTCATCCGGCACGTCGACGCCGGCTACCCCCACGCGGCCAACGTCGCCCGCGAGCGCGGCGTCCGGGTGCCGATGCTGGAAGGCTGAGCCGATGAGCCTGCTGGTCGACAACATCGGGTCGCTGGTCACCAACGACCCCGTCCACGGCGATCGGCTCGGCGTGATCCCCGACGCCGCGGTGCTCGTCGACGGCGATCGGATCGCCTGGGTCGGGCCGCGCACGCAGGCCGACCGCGGTGTCGACGAGGTGCTGGACGCCGGCGGTGCGGCGGTGGTGCCGGGGTTCGTCGAGAGTCACAGCCACCTGGTGTTCGCCGGTGACCGGGCGGAGGAGTTCGCCGCCCGGATGGCGGGGGAGCGCTACGCCGCGGGCGGCATCCGCTCGACCCTGGCGGCCACCCGGGCAGCCACCGACGCCGAGCTGCACGCCAACGTCGCCCGGCTGCGCGCCGAGTACCTGGCGCAGGGCACCACCACGGTTGAGATCAAGTCCGGCTACGGCCAGACCGTGCCTGACGAGCGCCGGTCCCTCGAGGTCGCCGGTAGCCACACGCCGTTCACGACCCTGCTGGCGGCGCACGTGGTGCCGCCCGAGTTCGGAGGCCGTCCGGACGCCTACGTGGCTCTGGTGATCGACGAGCTGATTCCCGCGTGCGCGCCGCTGGCGTCCTGGATCGACGTGTTCTGCGAGATCGGCGCCTTCGACGCCGACCAGTCCCGGGCGGTGCTGACCGCCGGGCAACGCGCCGGGCTCGGCGTCCGGGTGCACGGCAACCAGTTGCACCAGGGCCCCGGCATCCAGCTGGCCGTCGAGTTGGGGGCGGCGTCGGTCGACCACGTCTGCCACGCCGACGACGCCGACATCGGGGCACTGGCCGGCTCCGGCACAGTGGCGACGCTGTTGCCGGCCGCGGACTTCTCCACCCGCAACCGCTACCCGGACGCCCGCCGGCTCTGGGACGCCGGGGTCACCGTGGCGCTGGGCGCCGACTGCAACCCGGGCACGTCCTACACCACCTCGCTGCCGTTCGTGATCGCGCTGGCGGTGCGGGAGTTGCACCTGACCCCCGACGAGGCGGTGTGGGCCGCGACCCGCGGCGGGGCGCTCGCCCTGCAGCGCGACGACCTGGGCGTCCTGCGACCGGGTGCGGTCGCCGATCTGGTGGTGCTGGACGCCCCCAGCCACCTGCACCTGGCCTACCGGCCCGGCGTCCCGCTGGTGCGCAGCGTGGTCAAGGACGGACGCCTGGCCTGAGCCGCGGCCCGTCCGGCGACCTCAGCGCTTCTCGCAGGCCACGCCGTCCTTGTCGCGGTCGAGGCCGCTGTTGTTGGCCATGGCCTTCTTGTAGATGGCGGTCGACCGCTTGAAGGTGGTCACCGGCTTGGACTTGCCGCTGACCTTGTCCTTGGCGCCCTTCTTGCCGACGCCGTGCTTGTACTTCGCGTTGAACGCGGTGCAGTTCTTGTAGACGCCGGTCTTACCGCTCGGGGCGGCCGCCCCGACCAGACTCGGCTGTGCAGCCACGGCGTCGCCCGGCCCGGCGGCGGCCAGCGGCAGCAGCAGGACGCTGCCGAACGCGACGGAAGCGATGATCTTTCGCACCATGTGATTCCCCCCAGAACCGGCGCCCGGAGAGTTCGCGGGCGTCGGTTTCGATGGTACGAAACGGCGGTCGTCGGGCGCCAACGCCATCGGTCACCCTCAGGAGTGACCGCGCGAGGTGCCCACGGCGCCGACGGCCGGCGTCAGGGTCTCGCCCCGGGCGCCGGCCGCTGCCTGGAACCCGGCCTCAGCGGTTGCCGGAGCGCCCGGTGCTGGTGCTGTTCGACGGGATGTCGGCGGTGGTGTCGGCCAGCACCACCAGCTGCCCGGCAGTCAGCCCGTCGGTGATCTCGACCCAGCCGGCACCGACGGCGCCGGTGGTGACCTGCACGGTGGACGCCGTGTCGGCCCCGGCGCTGTCCACCACGCTCACCGTGGCGGCGTCGGTCCCGGTGGGGGTGACGGCCGAGGCCGGCACCCGGACGACGTTGCTGGCCGACTGCACCGGGATGTCGACGGTCGCCTTCGAGCCCGAGGCGAGCAGCGCGTCCGGATCCGAGATCGTCACCGAGGTGCTGTAGGTCGGAGAATCGCCGGAGGTGCCGCTCGTCTCGACCGCGCTGATCGAGGTGATGGTGCCGGTCAGGGTGGTGGTCGAACCGGCCGGCGTGACGGTGACCTCCTGCCCGGCTGCGATCAGGGTGCGGGTCTTCAACGGCAACTCGAAGGTGGCCTGGGCGTTGCCCTTGCCCACGATGGTGATCGTGCCCGAGTCGTCGCCGGCCGCCATGTCCACGGCGCCCACGGTGCCCGAGATCGGGGAGGCCAGCTCGGCGTCGGCCAGGTCGTCCTCGGCCTCCTGCAGGGCCTGCTCGGCCTCCAGCAGCTTGGCCTTGGCCGAGGCCACCTGCGACGCGCTCACGGTGGTAGTGGAGCCGCTCGACCTCGACGAAGCGGAGGAACTGCTGCCCGACGACGACGTGCCCGACGACGTGCCGGACGACGATCCGCGCGACGTCGTGGTGCCCGAGGTCCCCTTGGAACCCGCGGACGACCCGGTGCTGACCAGCCGGTTCACCGTCGCCTGCAGCGCCTGGGTGGCCAGGTTGACCTCCGCCCGGGCGTCGCCACAGGCCTTGAGCTCGGCGGTGCTGGGGTCGTTGCTCTCGATCGTGTCGGACTGGTTCTTGATGACGCCCGACGAGGCGGACGCCGTGGCCGACTCGGTGGCGCTCTCCGACGGGCTCGGGGAGGCGCTGGCTTCGTCGGTCGGTGACGACGACGCGCTGGGCGTGGCCGTCGCCGTCGGGTCGGCTGAGCCGGTCGGCTCGGCCGACGCGGTGGGGCTGGCGGACGCCGACGCCGAGGCGCTGGGGCTGGCCGACGGGTCAGGATCGGTGTCGGAGAAACTGCCGAAGACCGGCTCGCACGCCGTCTGCTCGGCGCTCACCGCGTCCGTGACCCGCTTGGTCGCGGCGACCAGGGCGGTGGGGTCGATGGTGACGCCCGAGGACGTGCCACCCGAACCGGAACCACCGGAACTGGAACCACCCGAACTGGAACCAACCGAACTGGAACCAACCGAACTGGAACCATCGGAGCTCGAGCCCGACGAGCTGCTTCCTCCGGAGCCGGAACCACCCGAGCCGGAGCCCGTCCCGCTCGAGGTGCTGGAGGGATTCTCCGCCGAATACAGCGACGCCTTGGCCTCGGCCACCGTCGTCTCGGCCTCGAGCACCGCCAGTTGCAGCGGGCCCTTCTTCAGCACGGCCAAGAGGTCGCCCGCACGCACGGTGTCACCCACCGCGACCGTGACCGACCGGATGGTGCCGTCCACCGCGAACGACGCCTCGGCGGTGTTGGTCCGGGTGATGCTGCCGCTGGTGCTGTAGGTCTGGGTGACGTCACCCGTACCGACGACGGCCGTCACGTACCGGTTCGAGCCCGACGTGGACGCCATCGCTGCGGTCAGTCCGGCGCCGGCGACCACGGCCAGCGCGGTGCCGGCGATGATCACCCCGCGGACGCGTGGGTTGATTGCCATCATTCGCTCCTCAGGGCGTCGATCGGGGCCAGCTTGGCGGCCCGCGACGCCGGGTAGACGCCCGCGACCAGGCCGATGCCGAGAGACACCACCAGGGCGAGCAGGGTGACGGGGACCGAGACGGCCACGTCGATCGACAGGGTCAGGGTCAGGATCGCCGCACCGACGACGCCGATGGTGACGCCGAGCACACCACCCAGCGTGCCGAGGATGCCCGCCTCGACCAGGAACTGCCGGCGGATCACCGCCGGCGTCGCGCCGAGCGCCTTGCGCAGGCCGATCTCGCGGACCCGTTCGCTGACCGAGACCAGCATGATGTTCATCACGCCGATGCCGCCGACCAGCAGCGAGATTCCCGCGACGCCGCCGAGCAGCAGGGTGAGCACCCCGCTGACCGAGGTGGCGGTCTCGACCAGGGACGCCTGGGTGCTGACCGAGAAGTCGGCGTCGTCGCTGGTCACCTGATGCGCGGCGAGCAGGGCGGTCTGCACCTGCTGATAGGCCGCGGACAGGCTGTCGGCGTCCTTACCGGACAGGTAGATCGACGAGACGCTGTTGACGCTGGTCGAGGTGGACAGCCGGTTCGCGAACGTGGTCAGCGGCACCAGTACGGTGTCGTCCTCGTTGCTGGACAGCGAGGACCCCGCCTCGGCGAGCACGCCGATGACGGTGAACGACTGGCCGTTGATGCTGACGCTCTGCCCGATCGGATTGACGCTGCTGAACAGTTCCGTCGCCGTCTCGGAGCCGATCACCGCGACGCTCTGCGCGCTGTCGACCTCGGAGGTCGAGAAGAACCGGCCGGACGCCACCTCGCGGGCGCGCACCGTCTGCCAGTCCGGCACGGTGCCGACCACGGTCGAGGTCCAGGTCGTGGACGACGACTGCAGCGAGCCGGACACGCTCGAGATGGGCGCCACCGCGGCAATGTCGGGCGCCACCGTCGGATCGGCCAGCATGGCGGCGTCCGCCGTGGTGAGGGTGGACGCCGCACCACCGCCGCCGCGGAAACCACCGGACGTGGTCGTCTGGCTGGGCGAGACGATGATCATGTTCGAGCCCAGCGCATTGATCTGGCTGGTGATCTGCTGCTGGGTGCCCTGCCCGAGTCCGACGGTCAGCATCACCGCGGCGATGCCGATCAGGATGCCGAGCATGGTCAGCAGGGACCGCATCCGCCGGGCGTTGAGCGCAGCGACGGCGGTCTTGATGGTTTCGGACCATTCCATCACTGCACCGTCCCGGCCAGCAGCGCGTCGGTGGAGTTCAGCAGCCCGTCGCGGATGAACACGGTCCGCTTGGCCTGCTGGGCGACGTCCAGTTCGTGGGTGATCATGACGATCGTGCGGCCGGCCCCGTTGAGTTCGGCGAACAGGTCGAGGATCTCCGCGGTCGAGTGCGAGTCGAGGTTGCCGGTGGGTTCGTCGGCGAGCAGCAGGGCCGGGTCGGTGACCAGCGCCCGGGCCACCGAGACCCGCTGCTGCTGGCCGCCGGACAGCTCACCGGGCCGGTGCTGCACGCGGTCTGCGAGCCCGACCTTGTCGAGCGCGGCCATGGCCCGCTGCTTGCGCTGGGCGGCCGGGACGCCGGCGTAGACCAGCGGGAGTTCCACGTTGCGCAGCGCCGACAGGCTGGAGAGCAGGTTGAACTGCTGGAAGACGAAGCCGATCTTGCGGTTGCGCACCTCGGCCAGCTCCTTCTCGGTCATCTTGCTGACGTCGGTGCCGTCCAGTTCGTAGGTGCCGGCGGTGGGGATGTCGAGGCAGCCGATGATGTGCATCAGCGTCGACTTGCCCGAGCCGGAGGGGCCCATGATGGCCAGGTAGTCACCCTCGTCGACGCTCAGGTCGACGCCGCGCAGGGCGTCCACCTTCACCACGCCGGTCGAATAGGTCTTGCGCACGTCGCGCATCGAGAGCATCCGGGTCATCGTCACGGTCCGTTCCCGCCGTTGCCGTTGCCGCCGCCGCCCGGTGGCTGACCGCCCCCGCCGCCGCCGAAGCCGCCACCGCCGAAGCCGCCGCCGCCGAAACCGCCGCCCTGGCTCTGGTCGCTGCCGGTCGTGCTGGTGCCGGAGGGGCGGGTGAAGGTGATCTGCACCTGGTCGCCCTCGGCGAGGCCGGAGGTGATCTCGGTGCTGTCACCGAACACCCGGCCGGTCTCGACCTCGACGACGCTGGTGGACGTGCCGTCCACCTTGGTCACCACGGACTTGCCGTCCGAGGTGCTGATCGCCGCGGTGGCGACGCTGAGCACGTCGTCGTAGGTGCCGGTGGTGATCACCGCACTCGCCGTGGTGCCCGAGTACAGGTCGGAGTGGGTGCCGGACAGGTTGATCACCACCGGGAAGGTGGCCGTCCCGTCGCTGGAGGACGAGCTGGCGACGATGCCGACCGAGGCCACCGTGCCCTTGATCGACTCGGTGGCGCCCGACGGGGTCACCGCGACGCTCTGCCCGGCCTTGATCGAGGAAAGGTCGGTGCTGCCGACGGTGCCCTCGACCTTCCAGGTCGAGGTGGAGATCACGCTGAACTGGGCGGTGCTGCTCGTGGACGAGCTGGTCCCGGAGCCGCCGGACCCCCCGCTGTTCGATCCGCCGCCCGAGCCCGACGACGTCGAGCCGGACGACGAGCCGCTGCCGCTGACCGTGTCGCCCTCCTCGGCGCTCACCGAGGCGATCGTGCCGGCGATGGGGGAGCGCAGCACGGCGTCGTCGAGGTTCTGCCGGGCACTGGTCAACGCCGCCTTGGCGGAGGAGACCTGGGCCTTCACGGAGGCGATGGCGGCGCTGCTGCCGTCGTTGTTGTCGACCACCTCGGAGTAGTTGGTTCGCGCGGTGGTCAGGTTGGCCTCGGCGACGTCGACGGCGTTGGTGAGGTCGCCGTCGTCGATCTGGGCCAGCTTCTGGTTCTTCTTCACCGTGTCGCCGGCCTTCACGTACACGGCGGTGATCGTGCCGGACACGGTGAAGTTGACGTCGGAGGACTTGCGAGGGCTGAGCGTGCCGTCCAGGCCGACCGTCAGGGTCTGGGTGCCCCGGGTCACCTCGACGGTGCGGCTCATGCCCTGTGCGGCGCCCGCCGCGCGCGGGCGGAACAGCAGGTAGCTGCCGAAACCGGCGGCCAGCATCAGGGCCAGCGCGACGGACAGCCACAGCCACCGCCTGCCCGTCATGTGGAAACGGCGCCTGCTCGGCGGCGCCGCCTCCTCCTCGGCGGTATCGGTCGGAAGTGGTTCGGTGTCGACCTGGTCGGTCTCAGTTGCCATGAATTGGGTCTCCTCAGCGATTGCGCTTCGACGCTAGGAAACCGACCTGTGTGTTCGCTGTGGTCAGCTGTGGGCAGGGCTGTGGGGGCCTCAGAGGCCGAGCAGCTCCAGCAGCCCCGGGTCGCTCAGGGACGCCCCCAGGAAGTCGGCATCATCGGGATCACAAGGGCCGGAGGGCACCATCACCACGTACATCCCGGCCGCGCGGGCCGCGGCGGCGCCGGTGCGGGAATCCTCGATGCCCACCGTCGTCGCGGGCCGGACGCCGAGCAGCTCGCAGGCGCGCAGGTAGACGTCCGGCGCCGGTTTGGACGCCGCCACCTCGCTCGCCGACACCGACACCGGCACCAGTTCGCCCAGGCCGGACGCCGCCAGCGACAGATCCAGCAGGTCGCGCGGGGTGTTGCTGGCGACCGCGAACGGCACCCGGAGGCGTCCGAGCAGGTCGACCGCGCCCGGCATCGGCTCGGAGCCGGCCGCCAGTTCGTCGCGGGCCCTGGCCAGCAGGTCGGCCAGCACCCGCGGCTGCGGTTCGTCGAAATAGTCGGCCATGATCGCCGCGGTGGTCTCGACGGCGGTGCCCAGGAACAGTGCCCGTTCGGTGTCGCCGTAGGGGACGCCGCGGCTGGTGAACATCGACCGCTCGGCCACCCCCCACGGCTTCTCGGTGTCGGCCAGCAGGCCGTCGAAGTCGAACACCACGGCTCGCACGGGGTCGGGTCGCTGCATGGGCCCGACCCTATCCAGCGGCGGGGTGGTACTAGACTGTGCGCGATTCGTGCTCCGGGGTCGGTGTAAGTCCGAACCGGCGGTGACAGTCCGCGACCCGCTGCCCAGGCAGCGGTTGATCCGGTGGAATTCCGGGACCGACGGTGAAAGTCCGGATGGGAGGCAGCACGGGTGACTCGCGCCGTTGGCGTGCGTCGCCATCGGCGCACCCTGCCGCGCCGACCCCCGGTCCACGAACGGAACCGGAGGACATGTGATGAGGCGGCTGAACCCGAGGCACCGGCGCGTGATCGCGCCGATGCTGTTGGGTGTCGTGCTGCTCGGGCTGTGGTCGCTGGCCGCCGCCGTCGCGTCGCCGGTGCTGCTGCCGGGACCGGCGCGGGTGCTGGCCCGGCTCTGGACGGACGCCACCGCCGGCACGCTGTGGCCATACCTGGCCGTCACCCTCGCCGAAGCGCTCGGTGGCTGCCTGCTGGGCGCCGTGGTGGCACTGCCGCTGGCGGTGGCGATCCATCGCTCGGCCTGGTTCTCCGACGCGGTCCAACCGTTCCTCGGCGCCACCCAGGCCATTCCGGCGATCGCCCTGGCGCCGCTGCTCGTGCTGTGGATCGGCTACGGACTGGTGCCCGTGGTGCTGCTGTGCGCGCTGATCGTCTTCTTCCCGATCCTGGTCGCCGCCGTGGTGGGGTTGCGGATGGCCCCGCGCGAGCTGTCGGACGCCGCCCGGCTCGACGGCGCCGGCAGCCTCGCCCTGCTGCGGCACATCGAGGCGCCGCTGGCCCTGCCGTCACTGCTGGGCGGCTTCAAGAACGGCTTCGCGCTGAGCGTGACCGGTGCGGTGGTGGGCGAGATGGTGATGGGCGGCGCCGGCCTGGGCACCGTGCTGACCGTGCAGCGCGATGCGGTCGACACCACCGGCATGTTCGCCACCATCGCCTGGCTGTGCCTGATCGCCGCCGGCGCCTATTCGCTGATCACCTGGTGGGAGCGCCGCTCCGCCATCGTCGAGTCGCTGACCTGAGGAGAAGACCGATGCATCGCCGAACCTTCCTGGCCGCCGCCCTCGCCCTGGCCGCTGCGGGGTGCAGCACCGGTGCCGGCGCGACGACCGCCCCCGCGAGTGGGACGCCGTCCGCCCCGACCGGCGCGGCCCGGGCGGTGATCGGGCTGAGCTACATCCCCAACGTGCAGTTCGCCCCGTTCTACGTGGCCGAGGAGCAGTCGCTGTTCAGCGGCGTCCCGGCCACCGTCAGCCTGCGCCACCACGGCTCCACCGAGGGATTGTTCACCGCGCTCACCGCCGGCACGGAGGATTTCCTGGTCGCGGCCGGCAGCGAGGCCATGCAGGCTCGCGCCGAAGGGGTCGACGTGATCGCGGTCGGCGCCTACTACAAGGCGTTCCCGGTGCAGGTGATCGTGCTGGACGGCTCGCCCATCGACGACCTGTCCGGGTTGAAGGACCGCTCGCTCGGCGTGCCCGGGCGCTACGGCGAGTCGTGGCTCGCCGCCCAACTGGCCCTCGCCACCGCTGGGCTCACCGAGGACGACGTGAAGATCGTCGAGGTCGGCTACACCCAGGTGGCGGCGCTGACCACCAAGAAGGTCGACGCCATCGTCGGCTTCCGCAACAACGAACTCGTCCAGCTCGAGCAGGCGGGCACCGCGGCCCGGGCGATCGACGTCGCCCCCGGCACCGTTCCGCTGGTCAGTGCCAGCCTGCTCACCACGAAGGCGTACGCGCAGGCCAACCCCGACGTCGTGCGCGCCGTCGTCGCCGCCACCGACCGCGCCATCGAGGCGACGGCCGCTGACCCGGACGCCGCCGTCGACGCCGCGGCGAGCCGGATCCCGGGCTGGACGGAGGAATCCAGGCCGAACACCACCGCCGTGCTGGCCGCCACCCTGCAGGTGATGGCACTCGACGGCGGCCGCTTCGCCTCGGCGCTTGACCCCGCGCAGTGGCAGGCGATGGCGTCCTTCCTGGAGGAGCACGACCTGATCGCGGCGCCGGTCACGGCCACGGACGCCTTCAGCAACGACTACACGGCCTGAGGAGTGCGGGCGCCGGCACCTCGCCCCGGCCGACCGGCTCGCGCTGGAATCGCTATGGCCCCGGTGGCAGTATGACTCCATGAAGGACGCGCAGTGGGGGGTCACTGCGCCTGCCCCGACGGCTGCGCCGCACAGTGGTGACGCCTTCGCCCCACCCCGGCTGCGCGGGGCCCGCGCGTTGCGAGCCGCCCCGTGACGGTGAGCGGCGCAACCCTGACGAAGTCCGCGGGGCACCTGGGCCGGGCCGATCCCACCCGGGGCGCCAGTGCTGCCGGGCTGCGGCTGTGGCTGGCCCGCGCCGTCGCGATGACCTGCCTCGCCACCCTGGTTCCGGCCCTGTTCATGGCGCTGGGGCAGGTGCCCGACCTGCACCCGATCTGGCTCGTCGTGGTGGGCGGCGGCATCGTCGGATTCACCCTGCTGATGCCGCTGTACGCCTGGTCGCTGGGCGATGTCCGCTGGTTGTGCGGCGCCTACGCCCTCGTCACGCTGCTGGGCCTGGCCACCTGGGTGTGGGCCTGGACCAGTACCACCAAGGCGACCGAGGGCCCCTGGTTATGGATGTGCCTGGGCATCGCGGCAGTGTGTGCGGCGATGGCGACCACGGTGCCCGTCGGCTTCGTCTACACCGTGGTGGCGGCGATCACGTTCGGCTTCGTCCGTCTCACCCCGGCCGGCGGCGCGGTGGAGCCCCTGGAGGCCGTCCAGGACGTGCTGACCCTGCTCGTGCTGCCGACCGCGTTGCTACTGCTCATCCAGTTCTTCGCCACCGCCGTCGATGAGCTGGACGCCACCACGGCCGAATCGCAGCGGGTCGAGGCCGACCGGGCGATCGACCGTGCCCTCAGCAGCCAGCGGGCGATGCTGGACGGCATCATCCATGACCGTGTGATGACGACCCTGGTGACTGCGGTGCAGACCGACCAGCCCCGCAGCGAGGTCGCCGAACTGGCCGGTGCCGCCCTGGACACGCTGGCCGAGGCGGGCGCCCCGACCGATTCCGGCCAGCCGCTGTCGCCCCACCAGCTCGCCCGGCTGATCGAGGACATGGTCGAGCCGGTCTGCCCGCAGGCCGAGGTCGAGCTCGATTCGGCGGGGGAGGGCTTCACGGTCAACCCGAACGTGGCCAGCATCCTCGGCCAGGCCTGCCGTGAGGCGGCGCTGAACGTGACCCGGCACGCCGAGGCCGAGAACGTCACGATCGGCATCTCGGCCCGGGTGGTCAACGGGGACCAGTCGCTGCGGGTCGACATCAGCGACGACGGCAAGGGCTTCGACCCGACCGACGTGCCCGAGAACCGCTTCGGCATCCGGGTGTCGATGACCGAGCGGATGCGAAGCATCGGCGGCACCGTCGACATCGATTCGGCGCCGGGCAAGGGCACCGTCGTCAGGTTGCGGTGGAGCGGCCAGACCGAGCGGCCACGGACACCGATCTCGCGGCGGCGGGCGTCCGAGGCGCTGCGCTCGGTGCTGCGGGTCGAGCTGTTCCTGTTCCTGGTCTGGCTGGTGGTCGGCGTGCAGGTGCTGGTCGGGTTGATCTCGACGTTGTCGGCGTCCGACCCGGTGCCGGTGCTGGTCGCCCAGGGGGTCGCGATCATCGCGACCGGGATCGCCCTGCACCGCTCGGGTGAGCGGGTGATCACCACGCTCGAAGCGGGGCTGGTGGTGTTCTGCCTGACGACCGTCACCCACCTGATGTACGCGGTGCTGCGCGAGGGTTCGATGCCCAGCTACGCGACCTGGCACTACTCGGTGGTGATGGTGCTGCTGATCGCCGTGCTGGTCCGTGGCCAACGGACCGCCGCGTGGGTGGGGCTGGCGATCTTCCTGGTGCAGTCGATCGTGTGGTCGGTGCAGACCGACCAGGGTCCCTACCAGTTGATGGACGTCGTCTTCGGGCCAGTGCTGTGGGTCACCCTGGCGACGTTGGTGATGCGCGGCCTGCGCTCGATCGGTGAGCAACTGGTCCGGGTGCGCAGCACGTCGCGGGAGAACACCCACGCGATGGCCGACAGCTTCTCCAAACTGGTGCTGCGCGAGGTGTGGCTCACCCAGTTGCGCGAGCAGATCGGGCCGTTGCTGCAGAACCTGGCCGATCCGAACCATCAACTGAGCGCGCAGGAGCGGGACGCGTGCCGCATCCTCGAGGGTCGCCTGAGGGATGCGTTGCGGGCCGGCAACCTCGTGTCACAAGGAGTTTCGGATGCCATCCAGGCCGCTCGAGGACGCGGTGTCGAGGTGGTGCTGGTGGACAACCGGGGCTCGCGGCTGCCCGAACCCGTGCGGCTGGCCACCCTGCGACGGCTGGAGCAGCTCGTCCGTACCTCGACCGGTGGCCGGATCGTCGCCAGGACGGCCCCCGAGGGGTACGCCGACGCGGTCACCATCCTGCAGGTCGACGCGGAGCGTAACCTCACTACCATTGACGAGGCCGGCACCGTGACAGTGAGGAAGACATGACCGATTCGCCCACCATCCGGACCGCGATCATCGACGATCACGAAGCGATCCGGCTGGGCGTCGGCGCCGCCCTGGAGCAGCACGCCGGCAACAGGGTCGAGGTGGTCAGTTCGCACGAGAACGTGGACGAGTTCCTGGCCGACGACGTCGACGCCGACGTGGTGATGCTCGACCTGTCGCTGGGTGACGACTCCGACCCCAAGGACAACGTCGAGAAGCTGGCCGAGCGCGGCTACCGCATCCTGGTCTACTCGATCGCCGACAACATGCGGCTGGTGCGCCGGGCGCTGGCGGGGGGCGCGGACGGGGTGTGCCGCAAGGCCGAGCCGATCGCCCAGACCATCGAGGCGCTGGAGGCGGTCGCCAACGGCCAGATGGTGCTGTCGCAGGAGATTCTGGGCGCCATCGAGTCCGACACCAGTTACGTCGCGGCCCAGCTCGGCCCGCGCGAGAAGCAGGTCCTGTCGCTCTACGTGGCCGGGTTGGAGATCCCCGAGGTCGCGGGCACGCTCTACATCACCGAGAACAGCGTGAAGGAGTACCTCAAGCGCATCCGGGTCAAGTACACCCAGGTGAACCGTCCGGCCAACAACAAGCTCGAACTGTTCCGCCGGGCGATCGAGGACGGCATCATCCCCCCGGTCGAGCGCCGCAACTAGTCACACCTACCGCGCGACGACGTCCGGTCCCGCCTGGGGACGGCTCAGTACCAGCCGTGGCCGGCCTTGAAGGCCCAGGCCTGGCACGGCGTCCCGTAGGTGCTCTTGATGTACTTCAGCCCCCACTTGATCTGCGTCACGGGGTTCGTCCGCCAGTCGGCACCCTCGCTGGCCATCTTCGAGCCGGGCAACGCCTGCGGGATGCCGTAGGCGCTCGACGTCGGGTTGTCGGCGTTCCACTGCCACTGCGACTCCTGCGTCCAGATCTTGTTGACGCAGGTGAACTGGTCCTTGCCCCAGTGGTGTGCGCTGAGCATGATCTGCTTCGCGATGTCCTTGGGATCGGACGTCTTGGGGTCGTAGCCGAGCCGCTTCACCTTCTCGGCGTAGCGCAGCTTCTTCTCAGCCGCGGCGCGCTGCTTCACGAAGTCGCTGACCTGGAGCGACCGCTCGCGGGCGGCGATGTCGGCCTCGGTCCTGCTCAGTGCCGCCTCACGCCGGGCCGCGGCGTTGACCACGTCGGGCAGCAGGGCGGGGCGAGCGTCGTCTCGGGAGGCCTCGGAGTCGCGGTCGACGGGCGGGGTCGAAGCCGCGTCCACCTCCACCGGCCGCTGGGGATGCGCCACCGGCGCGGTCGCGAAACCGGTCGCCAGGCACAGCGCGGCGGCAGCCGCCAGCGCGGGACGGACGAGAAAGGGCACCCGACGAGGGTGCCACATGATTGATGTTAAGGAAAATCTCAGGTGTCTCCTGGCCGGCTGACCGCTCGGGGTGGGTGTCGGGAGTGGCCCACTGGGGGCCGTCGAGGCCCCGCGGTGACGGTCCGCCGAGCCGCACGTCGCGGGTCAGAGCCCGCGCAGGAAGTCCGGATCGTCGTCGGGGGCACGCGGTCGCTTGGGTGGCGGCTGGGTCCGCAGCGGACGTCCGGCGACCAGCCAGGCGATGGCGCCCAGTCCGGGCAGCAGAATGATCAGCGCCACCCACAGCCAGCGCGGCAGCGCGCGCACCCGGTCGGGGTCGGCCTGGGCGACCTCGATCAGGCAGTAGATGACCAGCAGTGCGAGCAGCACCACCGGCAGGATGCGCGGCATGCGCCCAATCTACCCGCCGACAGTAGGGTGAAAACGTGGGTACGGAGCTGATCGCCGGCGCCGACGTGGTGCCCGGCGTCGCCGAGGTGCTGGCCGGTGGCCCCGGCGTCGCCGTGGTGGCCGACCCGGCGTCGGTCCCCGCGGGCTGGCGCCTGGAGACCGAGCCGCTCGGCGACGACATCGGCGTGCTGATCGGCACCTCGGGCTCGACCGGCGACCCCAAGGGCGTCCTGCTCACCCGGGAAGCGATCCGAGCCTCCGCCGAGGCCCTGCACGCCCGGCTCGGCGGGGCGGGGGACTGGGTCTGCCCGCTGCCGCTGCACTACGTGGCCGGCATGATGACCGCGGCCCGCGCCGCCGTCGCCGGCAGCCGGGCGAGCGTGGTGGCGTCCGACCTGTCGGAGCTGCCGCTGGGCAGCGGCCGCAACTACGTCTCGGTCGTCGCAGCGCAACTGCATCGGGCACTCGAGTCTGCCTCCGCCACCCGCGCGCTGGCCGGGTTCGACGCCGTCGTCGTGGGCGGCTCGGCGGTGCCTGCCGAGCTGCTGCGCCGGGGCCGGGACGCCGGCCTCGCCCTGGTCACCAGCTACGGCATGGCCGAGACCTGCGGTGGCTGCGTCTACGACGGCGTCCCGCTGGAGGACGTCCGGGTCGACCTCGCCGCCGCCGCGCGGATCGAGATCACCGCGCCCGGCGTGTTCTCCGGCTACCGACTCGATCCGGACGCCACGGCGTCGGCCCTGGTCGTGGGCCCGGCGGGGCGAACCCTGCGCACCCAGGACCGGGGCAGCTGGTCCGGGGGGCGGCTGCAGGTGCTGGGGCGCATCGACGAGGTGGTGATCACCGGCGGGCTGAACGTCGACCTTGGCCTGGCCCAGCGCACCGTCGACGACGAGTTCGGGCCGGGCGCCGTCGCGCTGCTGGGCGTCCCCGACCCGCGGTGGGGCACCCGGATCGTGGCCGTTGCCGAGGCCGACCTCACCGTGGCCGACCTGCGCTCCCGGCTGGCCGGACGCCTCGAGCCGGCTGCGCTGCCGCGCGAGCTGCGCCGGGTCGCTGGCCTGCCCCGAACGTCCACTGGCAAGATCGACCGGGCGAGCCTGCGCCGGTTGTGGGCCGAAGGGAGCTGAGTGGCCAGTCCGAGTCAATGGCTGGAGGGCGCCCGTCCGCGCACCCTGCCGGCGGCGGTCTCGCCGGTGCTCGCCGGCACCGGCCTGGCCTGGTTCGAGGGCGCCTTGTCGGCCGGGTCGGCGGTGTTGTGCCTGGTGGTCGCCCTGTCGCTGCAGATCGGCGTGAACTTCGCCAACGACTACTCCGACGGCATCCGCGGCACCGACGCACAGCGGGTCGGCCCGATGCGGCTGGTCGGTTCGGGCGCGGCCTCCCCGGGCAGCGTGAAGGCGGCCGCGTTCGCGTGCTTCGCCGTCGCGGCCCTGGCCGGGCTGGGCATCGTGCTGATCACCGGCATGTGGTGGCTGCTGCTGGTGGGTGCGGCGGCGATCGCCGCGGCCTGGTTCTACACCGGCGGGCGGCGTCCGTACGGCTACCTGGGGCTGGGTGAGGTGTTCGTCTTCGTCTTCTTCGGCCTGGTCGCGGTGGGCGGCACCGTGCTGGTCCAGGTGGGCGGGACACCCCCGGCGACCTGGGCGGCGGCGGTGGCGGTGGGCGCGCTGGCCTGCGCCATCCTGGTCGCCAACAACCTGCGTGACCTGACCGGGGACTCCGCGGCCGGCAAGCGCACCCTGGCCACCCGGCTCGGCGACCGGCGCACCCGCTGGTTCTTCGTCGTTCTGGTCGCCGCCGCGATGGCCGCAGTGGTGCTGGTCGCCTTCGCCACGACGCCGTGGGCCCTGTTGGGCCTGGTCGCGCTGGTGGCGCTGGCCGGTCCGTGTCGCGAGGTGCTCGCCGGCGGCACCGGCCGATCGCTGATCGGCGTGCTGAAGCTGGTCGGACTGGGTGAGCTGGTGGCCTCTGCCGGCCTCGCCCTCGGCCTGGTGATCGGCGCCTGATGGACGGCCCACCCGCCGGCCCCGGGCCGCAGGCGCTGCGCAGCTACGACGTGCCGCTGCGGACCCGGTTCCGCGGCATCGTGCGACGCTCCGGGCTGTTGCTGCACGGCCCCGCCGGCTGGGGCGAGTGGAGCCCGTTCCCCGAATACGAGCGGCCCGAGATCGACGCCTGGCGGGACGCCGCGGTCGAGGCCGCGGTGCGGGGCTGGCCCGAGGCCGTGCGCGATTCGGTGCAGGTGAACAGCACGGTCCCGGCCGTGGACGCCGAACGCGCCGGCACGTTCGCGCTCGCCGGGGGGTGCTCGACAGCCAAGGTGAAGGTCGCCGACCGTGGCCAGGGGCTCGCCGACGACCTGGCCCGGGTCGAGGCCGTCCGCGACGCGCTCGGCCCGTCCGGGCGGGTGCGGGTGGACGCCAACGGCGGCTGGAGCATCGACGAGGCGGTGCGGGCGCTGCGGGCGTTGTCCCGCTTCGAGCTGGAGTACGCCGAGCAACCGTGTGCCACCGTCGAGGAGCTCGCCGAGCTCCGGCTGGCTTTGGCGCGGGCCGGCATCGACGTCCCGATCGCGGCCGACGAGTCGATCCGCCGCTCCGGCGATCCCGAGCGGGTGGTGGCGCTCGCGGCCGCCGACGTGGCGGTGTTGAAGGTGCAGCCGCTGGGCGGCGTCCGGCGCTGCCTGGAGCTTGCCGAGAGGCTCGGCCTGCCGGTGGTGGTGTCGTCGGCGCTGGAGACCTCGGTCGGGATCGCGGCCGGGGTCGCGCTGGCCGCAGCACTGCCCGAACTGCCCTACGCCTGCGGGTTGAACACGGTCGAGTTGCTCGGCGGCGACGTGGTGGCCGAGCCGCTCGTGGCGCGGGCCGGGACGTTGCCGGTGCGGCGGGCCGAACCGGTCGCCGGCTCGTGGCCGGCCGGGCCCGAGCTGGACCGCTGGTGGCGGGAGCGCTGGTCGAGCGTGGCCGAGCACCGCTCGTTGGGCCTGGCGACCGCGGCCGAGGAGCAGCGATGACGTCTCCACGCTGCGCTACGGCGATCATCGCCCAACTGGTGGCCCAGGGCGTCCGCGAGGTGGCGCTGGCGCCCGGCTCGCGCAGCGCACCGCTGGCGCTGGCCCTGGCCCGGGCCGAGCTCGACGGGTTGCTGCGGCTGCACGTCCGCTACGACGAACGCAGCGCCGGCTTCCTGGCGCTCGGCCTGGCGAAGGCGTCCGGACTGCCGGTGCCGGTGGTCACCACGTCGGGCAGCGCGGTCGGCAACCTGCTGCCCGCGGTGATGGAGGCGCATCACGGCGGGGTGCCGCTGGTGGTGGTGAGCGCCGACCGGCCCGCCGCCATGGTGGGGTTCGGCGCCAACCAGACCACCGACCAGGTCGGGCTGTTCGGTGCCTTCGTGCGCTGGGCGGCCCGGGTGTCGTCCACCGCTCCCGCGGCGTCCTGGCCGGCGCAGGTGGCGCGTGCCTGCCTGCTCGCCGCCGATCCGGCCGCCCCGGGCCCGGTGCACCTCAACGTCGAGCTCGCCGAACCCCTGGTGGGCGACGAGGAGCCGTTTCCGCGCGTGCGGCCGGTGATGCGAGCCGATTCCGGGCGGGCCGAGCCGGTGGCTCTGGGTGCCGGCCCGCGCACCCTGCTGCTGTGCGGGGACGCCGCCCCCGACGTGGGTCGCAGAGTGGCGGCGTTGGCTGACCGCGCCGGGCTGCCGCTGGTGGCCGAGCCGTCCAGCAACGCCCGCGCGGCCGCCCTGCGGACGGGACGCCTGCTGCTCGCCGGCCCGCTCGCGGGCGAGGTCGAACGGGTGGTGGTGTTCGGACACCCGACCCTCTCCCGCCCGGTGAACCGGCTGCTGGCAAGTGATGATGTCGAGATCGTCGTGGTGGCTCCGGGGGGCGGCTGGGTCGATCCGGGGTGGCGGGCCTCATCGGTGGTGCCATGGGTCGAGGTTGCCGAGGGCGATCCGGACTGGTGGGCGCGCTGGTCGGCGGCCGACGCCGCGCTGAGCGCCGCCGTGGATGAGCTGGTCGCCGCGCAGCCGGTGCTGACCGGCCCCGCGGTCGCCGCGGCGGTGGCGGACGCAGTGGCCGGCGGCGTCCTGGTGCTGGGCAGCAGCCAACCGATCCGGGACGCCGACCTGGCGCCGCTGAGCCGGCAACGGGTGTTCGCGAACCGCGGCCTGGCCGGTATCGACGGCACCGTGTCGACCGCCGTCGGGGTGGCGCTAGCCATGGACGAGCCGACCACCCTGCTGTGCGGCGACCTGACCTTCCTGCACGACCTGAACGGCCTGGCCGCGGGGCTGGGCGAGCGGCGTCCGGACCTGCGGATCGTTGTCGCCGACGACTCCGGGGGCAGCATCTTCGCCACCCTGGAGTACGGCGCCGACCGCTACGCCGACGTCTTCGAACGGGTCTTCGCCACCCCCTCGGGCGTCGACCCGGCGCTGGTGACCGTCGGCTACGGCGTCCCCGCCGACCGGGTCGGCACCCTGGAAGAGTTGGCCGCCGCCCTCGTCCGCCCGATCAGCGGCGTCGAGGTGATCGTGGCGTCGGTCGACCGCGCCGGACGCCGCGCGCTGGACCGGCAGCTCAACGCCATCGGAGGGTAGGGGTCCAGGGGAACGGTTCTCCCGGTTCGTCCGTCACAGCGTGCGCAGCCACCGCCGCACGTGCCAGGTGGCCCGGACGTCGTCCTCGTTGTACTCCAGCACGCGCTGCCGAGCCGCGGCCCTGATCTCGGGTGTCTCGCCGGTGACGGCCTCGTGGAACCAGGACTGGCTGTTCAGCCCGCCCGGGTCGCTGTCGCGCCAGCGGAACCCGGCCGCCCGGGACGCCACCACCTTCAAGCCCAGGCCCTGGGTGCCGAAGAAGTGCGTCCGGATGTAGGTGAACAGGTCGACGAAATGTCGTTGCGCCCACTCCTCGGCCCACGTCAGCGTCCGGGATCCGTCGGCCAGCCGGTGCAGGCGCACCACCTCGTAGTCGGAGTAGTGGTAGACCAGCGCATCCACCCCGTCCACCAGGTCGCGCAGCCAGCCCATCGCGGCCGCAGCCAGATTACGTTCGGCCTCGTCGTCGAGGGTTTCGAAGGCGCCGAAGTGACGGTAGTAGCACGACCCGTCGCGGCTGTCGCTGACCAGGAACCCCCACAGGTACACCCGGTCGTCCACGGACGTCTCGATGTCCAGATCGATCTCGACGGTGGCGCGGGGAACGTCGATCGTACCCTCGGTGACGCGGTCGAAGTCGACGCCGCGCTGCATCAGCACCGAGCGACGCCAGGCCAGCCGCAAGCGCTCCTCGGCGCCGATCCGGTGGGTCACCCGGGGCAGGTACTCCGGCAGCAGACCCGCCAGGTCGGTCGCGGCCAGCTCGGCGACGGTCGCCACCCCCAGGTCGCGCAGCACGCGGATCTCGTGCACGTCCAGGGGCGACTTGGAGATCCGCAGGCTCAGGTCGTCGTCGTCGAGTTGCGGCCGGCACACGTCCCACCATTGGCACCAGCCGCACTCGCGGTTCGCGATCGGCAGCAGGGCCGGCGGGTCGCCCGGCTCGAGCGCGGAGGCCACCTCGGCCACCTCGACCCGGAACGCGTGCTCGGTGTCGTAGCGCTGCAGCGCCGAGACGGGTTCGGGTGCCGCGTCGGCGAGGGCCCGCGGGCTCGGCGGCAGCAGCGGCGCGTCGAGGTCGACCCACGACAGCACCCGGCCCAGCCCGGGCAGCTCGTCGTTCCCGACCACCGCCGCCAGCGGCTCGGACGCCGCGTAGCCGAGCCTCAGCAGCATCCGCTGGTAGTGGGCGAGTTGCAGCAGGTCGTTGAGTCGCCAGGTGTTCCGGAACCGGTAGCCGGGCAGCACCTGCCGGTTCGCCGGGTCGGACAGCGCCGACCAGGTCAATTGCGAGGCGGCGCTGCGCTGGTCGGTGACCCGATGAAACTTGATCTCGACGGGGTGGTAGCCGCCCTCGGGGGCCCGCAGCAACAGGTCTGGGCGGCCGCTTCGGTGCCCGACGCCGTCCCGCGGCAGCAGCGGACCGATCAGCACCTGGACCCCGGCGCCCAGCGCCCGCATCGCAACCGCCTCCTGCTCGGCGGCGGGCAGGTGGGTCAGCTCACGGCCGTCGAGCACCGATCCGCCGAACCCGGCCAGCAGGGCGTCGAGCACCTCGGCCGAGAAGGCCACGCCGCCGTGGAACACCTCACGCAGACCCTCGTCGCCGGCCGGCAGGCTCAACCCCGGATGGAAGGCGTTGTGCGTCTTGACCGGACAGCTGCGGGCCGCATAGGCGTCCAGGGTGAATTCCACAGTCTCGCGACTTTCAGGCCAGGCCCTTGTGCAGCGCGACGATGCCGCCCGACAGGTTCTTCCAGGCGACCCGGCCCCAACCCGCGGCAGCCATCGCGTCGGCCAGCACCGGCTGCGCCGGCCAGGCCAGGATCGATTCGGCCAGGTACTCATAGGCCACCGGGTTGGACGAGGTCAGGCGTGCCACCAGCGGCAACGCCTTCAGCGCCACCCGGTGGTAGGCCCAACGCAGGGGCGGGAACACCGGCGTGCTGAACTCGCAGATCACCACCCGCCCCCCGGGACGGGTGACCCGGTGCAGCTCGGCCAGCGCGGCCGAGGTGTCCTCGACGTTACGCAGCCCGAACGAGATGGTGACCGCGTCGAACGCGTCGTCGGCGAACGGCAACGCCAAGGCGTCGGCGTTGACGAAGGCGAGCGCGGGTTGGCGCTGCTTGCCGACCTGCAGCATGCCCAGGCTGAGGTCGGCCGGCACCACCAGCGCGCCGGCGTCGGCGAACGGCTTGGACGACGTGCCGGTGCCGGCGGCCAGGTCGAGGATCCGCTCGCCCGGACGCGGCGCCACGGCCTCGAGCACGGCCCGCCGCCAGCCCCGGTCGAGGCCGCCGGTGAGCACGTCGTTGACCAGGTCGTAGCGGGCCGCCACACCGTCGAACATCGCTGCAACGTCGGCACGGCGCTTGGCCAGGGTCGCCCGGGCACCCTTCAGTTCCACCACTCGGCATAGCCTGCCATGCCGCACCGACACGTCGCGGTTCGGGGTCGTCTCTGGGCGGCCGGGCGCTCGCCGTTCTCAGCAACGCCGACTACTTTCGGCAACCGTGACTGCTTTCGTGTCACAACACGAAAGCAGCCCGCCAAGCCGAGAACAGTGGGCGTTGCTGAGAACGGACGCCCCCAACGGCCGCCGCCCGCACCAACCGCGCCACGATTCGGGGTCGGCCGGGGTTGTGGGGGACAATCCTGACCATGGCCAAACGCAGCACAGTGCTCAAGGTGGCCGGGTTGAGCAAGGCGTTCGGCCCGGTCGTCATCGTTCAGGACTTCAACCTCGAGGTGCGCGAAGGCGAGGCGATCGCGCTGACGGGACGCAACGGCGCCGGCAAGTCGACCATCCTGCGCTGTCTGGTGGGGGCGGAGCAGCCCGACGAGGGCAGCATCGAGGTCAGCGGCGTCACGATGAGCGAGACCAACCCCGAGGTTCGCCGCGACGTGGCCACCGTCATCGACGATCTGGACTTCTTCCCCGACCTGTCGGTGGTCGAGCATCTCGACCTGTTGGCCCGCGCCCACGGCGTGCCCGATCCGGAGACGGCCGTCGACGAGGTGCTCGACGAGGTGCAGCTGGTGCCGCAGTCCGGGCAGCTGCCCGGGACGCTGTCGTCCGGGCAGCGCCGACGGCTCGCGCTGGCGACCGCCTTCGTCCGGCCCCGCAAGCTGCTGGTGCTCGACGAACCCGAGCAGCGCCTCGACGTCGAGGGTGTCGAGTGGCTGGCGGCCAGGCTCGCGGCCGAGCGCCAGCGGGGACTGGCGATCGTGATGGCCAGCCACGAGCCGCGACTGGTGGACGCCGTCGCGACCCGCATCGTCCGGGTCGGCGAGCCGGCCGCCGACGAGGTCGGCGCGTGAGCAAGAAGTCCCGCAAGCTGATCCGCTCCGCGCAGTTCGTCGCGCAGCCGGACGCCGCCGCGGCACCCGAGCTGGTGCAGCACACCTTCTGGTTCCTGCCGGACGCCCCGGCCGAGTACGTCGACGAGCGCGACCTGCACGACCAGATCCAGGACTGGCGGCACGGCCGCGCGACCCGGTCGATCTGGGACGCCGTCCAGGACGCCTACGTCGCGATCTTCAGCGTGTTGATGATCGGCGCGATGCTGTCCAATCTCGTGCTGAAGGCACAGTCGACCATGGCGTCGTGCACCGCGGTGTCCTGCCTGTCGGCCCGCACGCTGGTGCCGTGGGCGACCTGGTTCGCGGTGCTCGGCCTGGCGCTCGCCGTTGGTCGACTGTTCGGCCCGGTCCTGGTCTCCGCGGCCGAGGGCTTCTGGCTGATGGACGCCCCCATCGAACGCTCCCGGCTGCTGTCCGGACGCCTCCGCCTGGCCCTGATCGCCGGAGGCCTCGTCGGCGCCCTGCTGGGTGCGCTGACCGCGGCGCTGAGCGGTTCCAGCCCCATGGAGATCGGCCTGTGGACCCTGGCCGACGGGGTGGGCGCGGCCGCGGTGCTCGCCTTCGCCGCCGCCGAACAGACCCGGGAGCGCACCGTGGTGACCAGGGTCGTCCAGACCCTGCTCGCCCTGCTCGCGCTGGCCACCCTGCTGCTGACCGTTGCGGTGGCGGCCGGCTGGTGGCAGCTGGCGCTGCCCGAGGGGGTGACCACGCTCGCTCCGGCCGCGGCAGCCGCTCTGGGGCTGGTGTTGCTGGTGGCCGAACTGGTCGTGGCGTCCCGGCGGCTGGGAGAGATCCGGCGCGCCCGGCTCGTCTCCGGCGGCTCGCTGGTGTCCGGCATGGCCGGCGCGATGTACGCCCTCGACTTCGGCCTGATCCGCGACATCGTGGTCGAGCGGGCCGCCGTGGAACGCGGCCACGTCACCCCCACCGCGGGTCGCGGCCAGGGCCTGCAGTCACTGCTGTGGCGCGACCTGCAACGCCTGGTCAGGTTCCCCCGTCCGCTGGTGCCGCTGGCGGCGTCCGTGGTGGCGCCGTACGCGATGGACGCCCTCGGCATGACCACCCTCAACCCGTTCATCTCGGGGCTGGTCCTGGTCGTGGTGCTGATCCCGTTCCTGTCGATGCTGCGGGTGCTGTCGCGGACCGGGGGGCTGGCCCGGCTGTTCCCGTTCCGCACCTCACAGGTGAAGACGGTCACCATGCTGGTGCCGCTGCTGCTCGCGCTGGTCTGGGCGGCCGCCACGGTGCCCGCATTCGTCGGGATCACCTCCAGCGGTGCCGAGCGGACGCCCCTGGAGGGCCTGACCGTCGCGCTGGTGACCGCGCTGGCCGGCTGGCTGGGTGCGGTGCGCTGGGTGACCGCGAAGAAGGTCGACTTCAACACGCCGATGGTGGCGACCGAATCCGGCGCCGTCCCGCCGATGTTGATCCTGAACCTGTTCCGCGGCCTCGACATGGTGGCGCTGATCACCGCCCCGGTGATGCTCGGCGGGTCCGCGATGTGGTCGTTCGGGATCGCCTTCGTGGCGTTCATCTTCCTGCGCGGCACGTTCAACATGGACGAGATGAAGGCCCAGCAGGAGCAGTTGCAGCGAGAGAAGGACGCCGCGAAGGCGCCCGGCGGGCAGAAGATCAGGGTGCAGCGCCCCACTCGCTGATCACGACCACGGGGGAGCGGGCCCGGTGCGCCGCCCCGCGCTGGGACGGCGGAACTCCTCATCGTCCCCGTCGCGTCGGCCCACCCTTCGGGCAGGCCGTTGCGGGTATCGCCGTCGCGCAAGCTACGCTGGCGTAACCGTTCCCTGAGGCGCCGCCCGGGTTCTTTCGATGGGCCGGTGGAGAAGCGGAGCCGATGACGACCACCCACGCCCCGAACAGGCGCGAACAGTTCGCGAACCGTGCCAGGAGCTTCACCGAACTCGCCGGCCGGGTTCGTGACCAGGGGCTGAACGCCCGCACCCGCTGGTTCTACTTCTCGATCTTCGGGCTGTTGCTGCTGGCCCTGGGCGGCGCGTTCACCTCTCTGGTGCTGCTGCAGGATTCGTGGTTCACGCTGCTGATCGCCGCGGCCCTAGGGATCATCTTCACCCAGTTCGCTTTTCTCGGGCACGAGGCCTCCCACCGGCAGGTGCTGGCGTCCGGCCCGGCCAACGACCGGCTCGGCCGGGTGCTGGCCACCTTCTTCGTCGGCATGAGCTACTCCTGGTGGATGAACAAGCACAGCCGCCACCACGGCAACCCGAACAAGGTCGGCAAGGATCCCGACCTGAAGTCGGACTTCGCCAGCTTCACAAGCGAGGACGCCGCCGCCAGCCGTGGGCTGAGGCGCTGGCTGACCCGCCGGCAGGGCTGGCTGTTCTTCCCCCTGCTGACCCTGCTCGGGTTGGACCTGCACGGCCAGTCGGTCCGCACGCTGCTGTCCCGCGGGCGGGTCGAAGGCCGCAAGACCGAACTCGCGTTGCTCGCCGGCCGCTTCGCGCTGTACCTGGGAGTGGTGTTCTGGCTGCTGCCACTGGGCATGGCGTTCGCGTTCATCGGCGTCCAGGTGCTGGTGTTCGGGCTGTACATGGGCATCACGTTCTCGCCCAACCACATCGGCATGCGGATCGTGCCCGCCGACTCGAGGCTCGACTTCCTGGACAAGCAGGTACTGACCTCGCGCAACGTCTCCGGCGGCTGGTTCATGACCGCCTTGATGGGTGGACTGAACTACCAGATCGAGCACCACCTGTTCCCGAGCATGCCGCGCCCGCACCTGTCCAAGGCGCGCCGGCTGGTGCTCGCGCACTGTCGCGAGCACGGCGTCCCCTACACCGAGACCGGCCTCGGCGAAGCGCTCGCGATCGTCGTGCGGCACATGAACGACGTCGGCATCGCGGCCGCCCGTCGCTTCAATTGCCCGACCGCCGGCGCCCTGGGACGCGGCTGACGGTGGCCCGGTGGTTCGTCATCCCGGGCTTGCCCCGGGATCTCGGGTGCAGAACCTTGACCGGCCACCTCAGCCCAGCAGGGCGTTGACCATCGGCACCAGCTTGGCCTGGGTCTCGGCGAGTTCCTCGTCGGGGTCGGAGCCCTCGACGATGCCGCAGCCGGCGAACAGGTCGATCCGGGCCGGGTCGTCGGGGTCGATCAGTCCGCAGCGCAGGGCGATGGCCCACTCGCCGTCGCCGCGGGCGTCGATCCAGCCGACCGGTCCGGAGTAGCGGCCCCGGTCCAGGCCCTCGAGTTCGGCGATCGCCGCACGGGCCGCCGCCCGCGGCGTGCCGCACACCGCCGCCGACGGGTGCAGCGCCGCAGCCAGGCGAAGCGCGCTCGCCTTCTTGTGCGCCACGGCGGTCACGTCGGTGGCCAGGTGCAGCACGTTGGGCAGTTCCAGCACGTACGGCGACTCCGGCACGTTCATGCCCGAGCACAGCGGCGCCAGCGATTCGGCCACCGACGCAACGGCCAGTTCGTGCTCGC
Organism: Micropruina sonneratiae; assembly: GCF_025972045.1. Taxonomy (GTDB): domain Bacteria; phylum Actinomycetota; class Actinomycetes; order Propionibacteriales; family Propionibacteriaceae; genus Micropruina; species Micropruina sonneratiae. The sequence continues at coordinate 127,411 of NZ_JAPDHX010000003.1, forward strand.
CCAGGTTCTTCGACGACCGGGCCAGCGCCGAGGCAAGTTTCAGGTCGGTCTCCTCCGACCCGCTGCGCCGGATCGTCCCGGCCAGGATGCGCGACGTCGCCAGGCCCCGCTCACGCCGGATCAGCATCTCGGGCGAGGCGCCCACCAGGCCGTCGATCGAGTACGTCCAGCAACTCGGGTACTCGCGCGCCAGGGTGTCGACCAGGTACCGGGCGTCGAGCGGCCGCCGGGCACGCGCGGTCACCGAGCGGGCCAGCACCACCTTCTCCAGACCGTTGGTCTCGATCCGGCGGACGGCCTCGGCCACCCGGCGCTTCCAGCGGGCCTGCGCCTCGGTGTCGAGAGTGATCTGCACCCCGTCCGGCTCCTGCACCGAAGGACCCGGCGCGGGCACCGCCAGGGGACCGTCGCCGAGCACCGTGAGCCACGCCTGGCCCTGCCGGCGTCCGATGATGATGCGTGGAACGACCAGCCGCGACACCGCGGCGGTGTGCACCGGATCGAAGCAGAACGATCCGAATGCGAGCGGTCCCGCACCGGCCACGCCGTGCACCTCGGAGTCGTGCTCGAGGCCGGCCACGAAGGTGCTCCACCAGGCGTCCGCCTCGGCCGGGCTGGCCACCTCGACCGAGCTGTGGCAGCCCAGGCCGACCATGCCCTCGCCGCGCCGGATCCAGGCCACCGACGTCTGATCGACTAGGTATTTTGCCAACGATCCCGGGTCGTTAATAGCGACCGTGCGGGCGAGGGTGGGGGCGGCCGGAGGCGCTGAGATCACCCGGGAAGCTTAGCCACCGCCCAGGGGTGGGCTCGAATGGCTGTCGTGTCATTTCGTGCCTAGACTGGCCGTGCCCGACGGGCAATGAGCAAGAATTCGACGAGGAGTGACATGTCCGAGGAACAGGCGGACGTCATCGTCGTCGGGGCCGGCCCCGCGGGCGCAACCACTGCCTGCTGGCTCGCCGATCGGGGTCTGACGGTGGCCCTGTTGGAGAAGAGCCGGTTCCCGCGCGACAAGGTGTGCGGTGACGGCCTGACCCCCCGAGCGACCAAGCAGTTGCTGCGGTTGGGCATCGACGTGTCCGAAGAGGCCGGCTGGCTGCACAACAAGGGCCTGCGCGTCTACGGAGGTCGCACCGAGCCGTTCGAACTGCCCTGGCCCGAACTGGCCGAGTTCCCGTCGTTCGGCCTCGTCCGCAAGCGCGCCGACTTCGACGAACTGCTGGCCCGCCGCGCCGTCGAGCGCGGCGCCACTTTGTACGAGCAGGCGAACGTCACCGGGGCCGTGATCGACGACCGCAGCGGACGGGTGACCGGGGTGACCACCAAGGACGGCCGCACGTTCAACGCGCCGCTGGTGGTCGCCGCCGACGGCAACTCCTCACCGGTGGCCAAGTCGATGGGCCTGCTCAAGAACGCCAAGCGCCCCATGGGCGTCGCCTGCCGCACCTACTTCACCTCGCCGCGCAGCGACGACGAATGGATGGAGTCCTGGCTGGAGTTGTGGGACGGCAAGCCGGGGGAGTCCAACCTGCTGCCCGGCTACGGCTGGATCTTCGGCATGGGCGACGGCACCTGCAACGTGGGGCTGGGCACGGTGGCGTCCACGGCGACCTCGCAGAAGCTGAACTACCGCGAACTGCTGCAGACCTGGCTCGCCAACACTCCCGAGCAGTGGGGTTTCACTCCCGACAACCAGGTCGGCGGCATCGCCTCCGCCGCCCTGCCGATGGCCTTCAACCGCAAGCCCGCCTACACCCGTGGGCTGCTGCTGGTCGGCGACTCCGGCGGCATGGTCTCGCCGTTCAACGGCGAAGGCATCCCCTACGCCATGGAGGCCGGCGAGCTGGCGGCCGACGTCGTCGCCCGCGCCCACGCCGAGGGGGTCGGGACGCCGGCCGCCGAGAAGGCGCTGGCGTCCTATCCGGCACAGCTGGCCCACGAGTGGGGCGGGTACTTCCGGCTCGGCCAGATCTTCGTGAAGCTGATCGAGCACCCGCAGGTGATGCGGGTGTGCACCCGCTACGGGTTGCCGCGGCCCGCGCTGATGCGCTTCACCATCAAGTTGCTGGCCCACCTTTATGACACCAAGGAAGGTGATTGGATGGATCGCGTGATCCACACCGTATCGAGGGTGGTTCCCGCAGCATGACCGGACGGAGGCAATCGTGAGTCCCTACATCCCGATCCTGGGCATCATGCTGCTGGCGCTGGCGTTCCTGGGAGTCTCGGTGGTGCTCAGCCTGCTGGTCGGGCCGCGTCGCTACAACCGGGTCAAGTACGACTCCTACGAGTGCGGCATCGACCCGACCCCGGCGGCCGCCGGCGGTGGCCGCTTCCCGGTGAAGTACTACATCACCGCGATGATGTTCCTCGTCTTCGACGTCGAGGTGGCCTTCCTGTATCCGTGGGCCGTCGCCTTCGACAATCTCGGCGTCTTCGGCTTCGGCGCGATGATGATCTTCCTGCTCGTGCTGGGCGTCGCCTACTTCTACGAGATCCGTCGCGGAGGCCTGGAATGGGACTGACCGCACGCACGACCACGAGCACCTGTCAGGGGGTCCGTCATGGGGCTTGAGGACAAGATTCCGCAGGGCGTCCTGCTGACCACCGTCGAGGGCATCTTCGGCTGGATGCGGCAGGCGTCGTTCTGGCCGGCCACCTTCGGCCTGGCCTGCTGCGCGATCGAGATGATGACCTACGGCGCGCCGCGGTTCGACGCCGGACGCTGGGGCCAGGAGGTGTTCCGTGCCTCGCCGCGGCAGGCCGACCTGATGATCATCTCGGGCCGGGTCAGCCAGAAGATGGCGCCGGTGCTGCGGCAGGTCTACGACCAGATGCCCAACCCCAAGTACGTGATGGCGATGGGCGTGTGCGCCAGCTCGGGCGGCATGTTCAACAACTACGCGATCGTGCAGGGCGGCGACCACATCGTCCCGGTCGACATGTACGTCCCGGGCTGCCCGCCGCGCCCGGACATGCTGATCGACGCCATGTTCAAGTTGCGCAAGCAGATCGTGATGAAGAGGCCGATCGGCGACCACGAGCTCGAGGAGCTCGAGGCGCAGGAGAAGGCGGCGCTCGAGGCCATGGCCACCCACGAGATGAAGGGGCTGATGCGATGAGCGACGACAAGCCCGCGAGCACTCCGCCCGCCGACGACAAGGCGCCCGGCGAGGAGAAGACCGTCGACAGCCATGTCGACGACGGCGCCTCGGCGCCCGGTGCCGGCCTGGAACGTGAGGACGCCCAACCCGACGAGCAGCTGGACGCCGTCGCCCAGGTCCCGGCCGGACCGCTGGTCATCGAGACCCGCCGGGGCATGTGGTCCGACGGTTCCGGCGACACCTCCGGCTACGGCCGGCTGGTGCGCGCCGTGGAACTGCCGAATCAGGGGTTGCCGTCGGACGGCTGGTACTCCTCGGTGACCTCGCGCCTGCTGCGGCTGGTGCCCGACGCCCTGGTCCGGGTCGTGTTCGACCGCGGCGAGCTCACCTTCCTGGTCGCCCGCGAGAAGCTGACCGAGGTGATGGGCCAGCTGCGGGACGACGCCGAGCTGCGCTTCGAGTTCCTGCCGAGCGTGTCCGGGGTGAACTACCCCGACGACTCCGGTGCCGAGTTGCACGTCGTCTACCACCTGCAGTCGATGACCCACAACCGGCGGCTCCGCGTCGAGACCACGGCGCCGGACGCCGACCCGCACGTCCCCAGCGTGGTAGCCATCTACCCCGCCGCCGACTGGCACGAGCGCGAAACCTGGGACATGTTCGGGATCGTCTTCGACGGGCACCCGCACCTGACCCGCATCCTGATGCCGGACGACTGGGTCGGGTTCCCTCAGCGCAAGGACTATCCGCTGGGCGGCATCCCGGTGGAGTACAAGGGGGCGACCGTCCCGCCGCCGGACGAGCGGAGGATCTACCGATGAGCAGCACCGACTTCTACGCCCAGCCGGGCGAGGCCACCGAGGGGACCGTCTACACCGCGATGGGCGGCGACTGGGGCGAGATCGCGGCCGAGCAGGCCGAACGCTCCGACGAGATCCTGGTGATCAACATGGGCCCACAGCACCCGTCCACCCACGGGGTGCTCCGGCTCATCCTGGAGTGCGACGGTGAGACGGTGCTGAGCATCAGGCCAGGCATCGGGTTCCTGCACACGGGCATCGAGAAGAACATGGAGTACCGCACCTGGACGCAGGGCTCCACGTTCGTCACCCGGATGGACTACGTGGCCCCGATCTTCAACGAGGTCGCCTACTGCCTGGCCGTCGAGCGGCTGCTGGGCATCGAGGCCGACATTCCCGAGCGCGCCAACGTCATCCGGGTGCTGATGATGGAGCTCAACCGGATCGCCTCGCACCTGGTCTGCATCGGCACCGGCGGCATGGAGATCGGCGCGCTGACGGTGATGACGATCGGCTTCCGCGAGCGCGAGATGATCCTCGACTTCTTCGAGGCGGTCACCGGCGTGCGGATGAACCACGCCTACATCCGGCCCGGCGGTGTGGCCAACGACCTGCCCGAGACCGGCATCGCCCAGTTGCGCGACCTGATCAGCTGGCTGCACAAGCACCTGCCCGAGTACGCCGCGTTCTGCAACGAGAACCCGATCTTCAAGATGCGGATGATCGGCGTCGGCCACCAGGACCTGAGCGCCTGCATGGCCCTGGGCGTGACCGGCCCGGTGCTGCGTTCGACCGGCTACAACTGGGACCTGCGCAAGCAGCAGCCCTACTGCGGCTACGAGACCTACGACTTCGACGCCATCGCCTGGACGCCCGAGGACGGCTGGGACTCCTCCGACTCCTACGCCCGGTTCCGCATCCGGCTCGAGGAGATGTGGCAGAGCCTGAAGATCGTCGAGCAGTGCGCCGACCGGCTCGAGGCGTCCGTCGGCCAGCCGGTGATGGTGGCCGACCCGAAGATCGCCTGGCCGGCGCAACTGGCCGTCGGCCCCGACGGCCAGGGCAACAGCCACGAACACATCAAGCACATCATGGGCGAATCCATGGAGGCGTTGATCCACCACTTCAAGATCGTCACCGAGGGCTTCCGGGTGCCGGCCGGCCAGGCCTACGTGCCGATCGAGTCGCCCAAGGGCGAGATCGCCTGCCACGTCGTCTCCGACGGCGGCGTGCGGCCGTTCCGGGTGCACATGCGAGACCCGGGGTTCAACCACCTGCAGTCGGTGCCGATCCAGTGCGAGGGCGGCATGATCTCCGACGTCGTCGTGGCGGTCGGTTCGCTCGACCCCGTGATGGGAGGAGTCGACCGATGAGCGGTCACGAGTTCGAGTCCTGGTTCCCCGATTCGGGCGGCATCGACTACGAGGACACCGCCACCGCGATCACCGACGCCACCGTCGAGGAGATGCGGCAGATCGCGGCCCGGTACCCGCAGCCGCGTTCGGCGCTGCTGCCGATGCTGCACCTGGTGCAGAGCGTCGAAGGCCGGATCAGCCCGGCCGGCGTCCGCGCCTGCGCCGAGGTGCTCGGCATCACCACCGCGCAGGTGTCGGGGGTGGCGACCTTCTACACGATGTACCGGCGGCGTCCGGGCGGCCGGCACCACGTCGGTGTCTGCACCACGGCGCTGTGCGCGGTGATGGGCGGCGACCACCTGCTCGACCGGGTCTGCGACAAGCTGGGCATCCACGAGGGCGAGACCACCGCCGACGGCACCTTCTCGATCGAGCGGATCGAATGCAACGCCGCCTGCGACTTCGCCCCGGTGATGATGGTCAACTGGGAGTTCTTCGACAACATGACCCCCGCCAAGGCCGACGAACTACTGGACGCCCTGGCCGCGGGTACCGCGGTGAAGTCGCCCCGCGGTGCCACGCTCACCTCGTGGCGCGAGGCCGAGCGGGTGCTGGCCGGTTTCCCCGACGGTCGCGCCGACGAGGGCCCGACGGCCGGTGAGGCGTCCACCCTCGGATTGCGGGTCGCCCGGGAGAAGGGCTGGCGGGCGCCGGACGCCCCGCCTCCGGTCCCCACGCCCACCGACGAGGCCTCGGATAATCAGGGAGGTGCCGCGTGACAGACGTGCTGACCCCGGTGCTCAGTGCCAACTGGGCCGACGAGCGCGCGTGGAAGCTGACCAACTACGAACGCCGCGGCGGTTACCGTGCGCTGCGGACGGCGCTGGGCCAGAGCCCCGCCGAGGTGATGGAGACGGTGAAGGAGTCCGGCCTGCGCGGACGCGGCGGCGCCGGCTTCCCGACCGGCATGAAGTGGTCCTTCGTGCCCAAGGACAACCCGAACCCGAAGTACCTGGTGGTCAACGCCGACGAGTCCGAGCCGGGCACCTGCAAGGACATGCCGCTGATGCTGGCCAGCCCGCACACGCTGGTCGAGGGCGTGATCATCTCCGCCTACGCGATCGGCTGCTCCTACGCGTTCATCTACTGTCGCGGCGAGGTGCTGCACGTCGTCCGGCGGTTGCAGCAGGCGGTCCGTGAGGCCTACTCGGCCGGCTACGCGGGCAAGAACATCCTCGGCAGCGGCTACGACCTCGAGGTCGTCGTGCACGCCGGTGCCGGCGCTTACATCTGCGGCGAGGAGACCGCGCTGCTCGACTCCCTGGAAGGGCGTCGCGGGCAGCCCCGGCTACGGCCGCCGTTCCCTGCCGTGGCCGGGCTGTACGCCTCGCCGACGGTGGTCAACAACGTCGAGTCGATCGCCTCCGTGCCGTCCATCATCGACCACGGGGCGTCTTGGTTCTCGTCGATGGGCACCGAGAAGTCCAAGGGCATGACGATCTACTCGCTGTCGGGGCACGTCAAGCGTCCCGGCCAGTTCGAGGCGCCGCTGGGCGTCACCCTGCGCCAGCTGCTCGAACTGTCCGGCGGCATCCGCGAGGGCCACGAACTCAAGTTCTGGACGCCGGGCGGCAGCTCGACGCCGATCCTCACCCCCGAGCACCTCGACCTGCCGCTCGACTACGAGTCGATGGCCGGCGCGGGCACCATGCTCGGCACCAAGGCGCTGCAGTGCTTCGACGAGACCACCTCGGTGGTGCGCACCACGCTGCGCTGGATCGAGTTCTACAAGCACGAGTCCTGCGGCAAGTGCACGCCGTGCCGCGAGGGCAACTGGTGGCTGGTGCAGATCCTGAAGAAGTTCGAGGCCGGCCGGGCCGAGAGCGGTGACATCGAGAAGCTGCTCGACATCGCCGACGACATCGGCGGGCGTTCGTTCTGTGCGCTGGCCGATGGGGCGGTCGCCTGCCTGACCAGTGCGATCAAGTACTTCCGGGACGAGTTCGAGGCCGGCATGCACACCCCGGCCTGGGAACTGTTTCCCTACGGCCGCAGCGCACTGTTCGAGGTCGCCGACGAGCGGGAAGGGGCGCACGCATGACGGTCACCGCCAAGCCGGGCGAGGTCGTCGCCAGCGACCTGATCACGGTCTTCATCGACGGCACCGAGGTGCAGGTGCCGAAGGGCACGCTGGCCATCCGGGCCGCCGAGATGATCGGCGTCGCCATTCCACGGTTCTGCGACCACCCGCTGCTCGATCCCGTCGGCGCCTGCCGCCAGTGCCTGGTCGAGGTGCCCGACATGGGCAACGGACGCGGCATGCCCAAGCCGCAGGCGTCCTGCACCCTGGAGTGCGCCCCGGGCATGAAGATCCTCACCCAGGAGACCTCGGCCACCGCCGCCAAGGCCCAGAAGGGGATGATCGAGTTCCTGCTGATCAACCACCCGCTGGACTGCCCGATCTGCGACAAGGGCGGCGAATGCCCGCTGCAGAACCAGGCGATGAGCACCGGTGCCGGCGAGAGCCGCTACGAGGGCGTGAAGCGCACCTTCCCCAAGCCGATCAACATCTCGGCGCAGATCCTGCTCGACCGCGAGCGGTGCGTGCTGTGCGCCCGCTGCACCCGGTTCTCCGAACAGATCTCGGGCGACCCGTTCATCACCCTGGTCGAGCGGGGGGCGCTGCAGCAGGTCGGCTACTACGAGGATCACCCGTACAACTCCTACTTCTCCGGCAACGTCATCCAGATCTGCCCGGTCGGGGCGCTGACCAGCGTCTCGTACCGCTTCCAGAGCCGTCCGTTCGACCTGGTCAGCACGCCGACCACCTGTGAGCACTGCGCCGGCGGGTGCCAGTTGCGCACCGACCACCGGCACTTCCAGGTGAAGCGCCGGCTGGCCGGCGACGCGCCCGAGGTGAACGAGGAGTGGAACTGCGACCGGGGCCGGTTCGCCTTCAAATCGGCCCGCGGCGAGGACCGGCTGACCCGTCCGCTGGTGCGCGACAACGGCGTGCTGCGGGTGGCGTCCTGGCCAGAGGCGATCGACGCCGCCGTGGCCGGGCTCCGGGCCGCCGGCTCGAAGGTGGGCGTGCTGACCGGTGGCCGCCTCACCATCGAGGACGCCTACGGCTACAGCAAGTTCGCCCGGCACGTGCTGGGCACCAACAACATCGACTTCCGGGCCCGGCCGCACAGCGACGAGGAGGCCGCCTTCCTGGCCAACCGGGTCGCCGGCACGGTGCTGGACTCCGACACGTTGAGCTACACCGCGCTGCAGGGCGCCAAGCAGGTCGTGCTGGTCGCCTTCGAGCCCGAGGAGGAGGCCGCGATGGTCTTCCTGCGGCTGCGTAAGGCGGTGCTCCGCAACGGCACGAAGGTGGTCACCGTCGCCCCGTACGCGTCGAACGGGTCGGTGAAGCTGAAGGCCGAACTGGTGGCAACCGTCCCCGGTGCAGAGGCCGAGGCGCTGGCCGGCATCGAGGCGGACGCCGACACCATCGTGCTGGTGGGTGAGCGGGCCGCGGTGATCCCCGGCCTGCTGACCGCCGCGGCCGAGTTCGCCGACCGCACCGGTGCCCGGCTGGGCTGGATCCCGCGCCGGGCCGGCGACCGCGGAGCGATCGAGGCCGGTTGCCTGCCCAACCTGCTGCCGGGCGGGCGTCCGGCCGGTGAGGTACTGGCGCGGGTCGACGTCCAGGCGGCGTGGGGAGTCGAGTCGCTGCCCGGCACCACCGGGCTGGACGCCGACGCGCAACTCGCCGCGGCCCGCGGCGGCGGCCTGGCCTTGGTCGTCGGCGGCGTCGAGCCGGCCGACTTCACCAGCGCCGACGACGTGCGGGAGAGCCTCGACGAGGCGTCCTTCGTGATCAGCCTGGAGCAGCGGCAGAGCGAGGTCACCGAACGCGCCGACGTGGTGTTCCCGATCGCGCTGATCGAGGAGCGGCCCGGTCACTTCCTGAACTGGGAGCATCGCCGCGGCCGGGTGAACACGGTGATCAAGCAGCCGAACCAGCCGATGACCGACCTGCGGGTGCTGGCGGCGCTGGCCGACGCGATGGGCCGGCCGCTCGGCGTCCGGACGGCGCGGCAGGCGCTCGCCGAACTGGACGAGCTGGGCGCCTGGGAGGGTGTGAAGGTGCCGCTGAACCGCGGCCGTGCGGTGCTCGAGCCGGCCGAGGGCGAGTTGGCCCTCGCGACCTGGCGTGAGCTCATCGACGGTTCGCGCTCCAACGACGGCGAGCCGGCGCTGCAGGCGACCGCCAAGCCCGTGCTGGCCCGCACCTCGCCCGAGGTGGCCGAGCTATACGGGCTCACCGACGCGGTCACCGTCGGCAACGCCGAGGGCTGGCTGACGCTGCCGCTGGAGATCGTCCCCGCGATGGCCCCCGACACCGTCTGGGTGCCGGCCCACGCGCCCGGGACGGCACTGTCCGAGCTGGGCCTGGTGCACGGCGCCAGCGTCAGCGTCTCCGTCCCGGGAGGTGAGGCATGATCCCGCTCGACCTTTCCCTGTTCGGCACCGACCCGTGGTGGCTGGTGCTCATCAAAGTCGTGGTGCTGTTCGTGGTGCTGCTGGTCTGGACGATCTTCAACGTCTGGTACGAGCGCCGCCTCGTCGGCAAGATGCAGCATCGCCTGGGACCGATCATGAACGGCCCGTTCGGCCTCGGCCAGGCGCTGGCCGACGGCATGAAACTCCTCATCAAGGAGGATTTCCGGCCCAAAGCGGCCGACCGGGTGCTATTCACCTTGGCGCCGCTGATCGCCGGCACCGCGGCCTTCGCCGCGTGGGCGGTGATCCCGTTCGGCGGCGAGGTGGAGATCTTCGGGGTGCGGACGCGCCTGCAGGCCACCGACCTGCCGATCTCGGTGCTGGTCATCCTGGCCGTCGCGTCGGTGGGCATCTACGGGTTCGTGCTGGCCGGCTGGTCGTCCAACTCGCCCTACTCCCTGCTGGGGGCGCTGCGCAGCTCGGCGCAGATGATCTCCTACGAGCTCAGCATGGGCCTGGCCCTGGTGGCGGTTTTCCTGTACAGCCGGTCGATGTCGACCTCAGAGATCGTCGACGCCCAGGGCCAGCCGTTCATCATCGACCTGCCCCAGTTCGGCATCCACTGGGATCTGGGGCTGCAGAACTGGTACTTCCTGCTGCTGTTCCCGTCCTTCGTGATCTATCTGATCTCGATGGTCGGCGAGACCAACCGCGCGCCCTTCGACCTGCCCGAGTGTGAGTCGGAACTGGTGTCGGGCTACCTGACCGAATACTCCGGCTTCCGCTACGCCATCTACTTCCTGGCCGAGTACATCAACATGGCCACCGTCTCTGCTGTGGCCACCACCTTGTTCCTCGGCGGCTACCACGCGCCGTGGCCGATCAACGCGCTGTTCCCGGCCGTCGACACCGGCTGGTGGGGACCGTTGTGGTTCGTGCTCAAGGTGCAGCTGCTGATCTCGGTGTTCGTCTGGTTGCGCGGCACCCTGCCCCGGTTCCGCTACGACCAGTTCATGAACCTGGGCTGGAAGTGGCTGATCCCGATCTCGCTGGTGTGGGTGATGCTGGTCGCCACGGCGCGGATCGCCCGCGCCGAGGGTTGGTTCACTCCGACCGTGATGGTGATCGCCGGCGTCGTGGTCGTCGCGCTGTTCGCCCTGTGGTGGCTGCTCGATCGAGAACCCGAACCCGACATCGTCGAGGAGGTCGCCTTCGATCCCTTCGCCGGCGGCTACCCCGTGCCGCCGATGCCGGGACAGAAACTGCCCGAACAGGTCGACGTGCTGCCGGCCGAACCGGAAAGGACGGACGCCTGATGGCCTCCTTCGCAGATCAGTGGGCCGGCTTCGGCGTCACCTTTCGGACGATGTTCCGCAAGACCTTCACCCAGGGCTACCCCGAGAAGGGCAAGGTCAAGGTCACCGCGCCGCGGTTCCACGGCCGGCACCAACTGAACCGCTGGCCCGACGGCCTGGAGAAGTGCGTCGGCTGCGAGCTGTGCGCGTGGGCCTGCCCCGCCGACGCGATCTACGTCGAGGGTGCCGACAACACCGAAGAGGCCCGCTTCTCGCCGGGCGAGCGGTACGGGTCGGTGTACCAGATCAACTACCTGCGCTGCATCCTGTGCGGACTGTGCATCGAGGCGTGCCCGACCCGGGCGCTCACCATGACCAACGAGTTCAAGCTGGCCGACACCACCCGCGAGAAGATGATCTACACCAAGGACCGGCTGCTGGCGCCGCTGCTGCCCGGCATGGAGGAGCCCCCGCATCCGCGCCGGCTCGGCGATGACGAGCAGACCTACTTCCTCGGCCTGCCGAAGACCGGGACGCCCGACACCCGCACCTCCAGCGTCCCGGCGGGGGAGGGTCGATGAACGTCGTGTTCTGGATCTGCGCCCCGCTGATGGTGCTGGGCGCGCTGGGCCTGGTGCTGTTCCGCAAGGCCGTCTACTCGGCGTTGTCGATGGCGCTGACCATGGTCAACCTGGCGGTGCTGTACGCCTCGCTGGACGCCCCGTTCCTGTTCGCGATCCAGATCATCGTCTACACCGGCGCGATCCTGATGCTGTTCCTGTTCGTGCTGATGCTGGTCGGCGTGGACACCCCCGACTCGATCATCGAGACGATCAAGGGCCAGCGGGTGCTGTCGGCGCTCGGCGCGCTCGGGCTGCTCGGCCTGCTGGTGTTCTCCATCGGTGGCGCGGTGACGGCCCCGGCCGACACCATGGAGGGCGCGACGGTCGCGGCCGGCGGCAATGTCGAGGGGGTCGCGCAGCTGCTGTTCGGCCGCTACGTGTGGGCCTTCGAACTCACCTCTGCGCTGTTGATCACCGCCGCGGTCGGCGCGATGATCCTGGCGCACGCGCAGCGCACCAGGCCCAAACTGGGCCAGCGCGAGCTGGCCGATGCCCGGATGCGGGCGTACGCGACCAGCGGCGCCCACCCCGGCTCGCTGCCCAACTCCGGCGTGTTCGCCACCAGCAACTCGATCGCGACCCCTGCGCTGCTGCCCGACGGCAGCATCGCGCAGGAGTCGGTGAGCGCGACGCTCACCGAACGCGGTGCCCAGTTGGACAGCGCCCAGTTGAAGGAGCTCACCGCCGAGACCTTCGCCGGCGCCCAACGGGTGAGTGACGAAGAGGAGGAAGAGCTGTGATCGAGCAGTACCTCTACCTGGCGGCGATCCTGTTCACCATCGGCGCGATCGGCGTCATGGTGCGGCGCAACGCGCTGGTGGCGTTCATGTCGGTCGAGCTGATGCTCAACGCCGCCAACCTCGCCCTGGTCGCCTTCGCCTGGCACCACGGCAGCTTCGACGGGCAGGTGGCCACCTTCTTCGTGATGGTGGTGGCCGCCGCCGAGGTGGTCGTCGGCCTGGCCATCATCGTCAGCATCTACAAGACCCGTCGCTCGACCTCGGTCGACAACGCCAACCTGCTCAACCAGTGAGGCCCGCTGCAATGACTGACCGCATGAATGGGGTGCGCGCATGATCGGCCTGGAGATCGTCGACCCGGTCGCCGCCACCGGCCTGTTCGGCTACGCCTGGCTGATGATCGCGCTGCCCGCTCTGGGTGCCCTGCTGATCCTCGGTTTCGGGCGTTTCCTCGGCAAGGCCGGGCCGGCACTGGCGGTGGCCACCATCACCGGCTCGTTCGCGCTGGCGGTGGCGCTGTTCGTCCAGCAACTCGCCGCGCCGGCGGACGCCCGGGCCGTGTCCGTGCCGCTGTACACCTGGTTCTCGACCGGCGCGTGGCAGCTCGACGTGGGCCTGCTGGTCGATCAGCTGTCCATCCTGTTCTGCCTGCTGATCACCGGCGTCGGCGGCCTGATCCACGTCTACTCACTCGGCTACATGGCCCACGACGAACGCAAGGGCCGGTTCTTCGGCTACCTGAACCTGTTCGTCGCCGCGATGCTGGTGCTGGTGCTGGCCGACAACTACCTGGTGCTGTTCGTCGGCTGGGAGGGCGTCGGTCTGGCGTCCTACCTGCTGATCGGGTTCTGGCAGCACAAGCCGTCAGCCGCCGCCGCGGCGAAGAAGGCGTTCGTGATGAACCGGGTCGGCGACCTGGGCATGGTGCTGGCCATCTCGGCGATGCTGGCCCAGTTCGGCTCGTCCGCCTTCAGCGAAGTCAATCACGGCGCGGCGAACCTGGTCGGCCCGTGGCCGACCGCGATCGGCCTGCTGCTGCTGCTCGGTGCCTGCGGCAAGTCCGCGCAGGTGCCGCTGCAGGCCTGGCTGCTGGACGCCATGGAGGGCCCGACCCCGGTGTCGGCACTCATCCACGCCGCCACCATGGTCACCGCCGGCGTCTACCTGGTGGTGCGCAGCCACGCGATCTTCGAACTCAGCACGGTGGCCGCGACCACCGTCGTGCTGGTCGGCACCGTCACGCTGCTGGCCGGCGCCTGGATCGGCTGTGCCAAGGACGACATCAAGAAGGTGCTGGCGGGTTCGACGATGAGCCAGATCGGCTACATGATGCTGGCTGCCGGCATCGGCCCCGCCGGCTACGCCTTCGCGATCTTCCACCTGCTCACCCACGGTGCGTTCAAGGCCAACATGTTCCTCGGCGCCGGCTCGGTGATGCACGGCATGGACGACGACGTCGAGATGCGGCACTACGGCGGCCTGTGGAAGTACCTGCCGGTCACCTTCTGGACCTTCGCCTGCGGCTACCTGGCGATCATCGGCTTCCCGCTCACCTCCGGCTACTTCTCCAAGGACCACATCATCGAGGCCGCCTTCGGCCAGTCGATGCTGATCGGTTCGCTGGCCCTGCTGGGTGCCGGGGTGACGGCGTTCTACATGACCCGGCTGATGCTGATGACCTTCGGCGGCGCGAAGCGCTGGGCCGACGGCGTCCATCCGCACGAGTCGCCGGCGGTGATGACGGTGCCGCTGGTGGTGCTGGCCGTGCTCAGCATCGGCGCCGGTGCGGTGATGAACTGGTGGATCCAGGAGTGGCTCGAGCCGGCGACGGGCGCGCACGCGCATGAGGTCGACCTGCTGCCCACCCCGATCGGCTGGGCGACGATGGCCGTGGTGGCGCTGGGGGTGCTGGTCGGCTGGCTGGTCTTCGGACGCCGCGAGGTTCCGGCCACCGCTCCGCAGGGCAACCTGGTGGCTCGGGCCGGACGCAACGAGCTCTACGGCAACAGCGTCAACGACGTCCTGGTGGTGCAGCCGGTGCTGGCCATGTCCCGGGCCGCGGTGACTACCGACGCCAAGGGCATCGACGGCTTCGTCGGTACGTTCACCGACGCCATCGGCGGGTTGAGCGTGGCCGGCCGCAGGGCGCAGAACGGCTACGTCCGCAGCTACGCGCTGACCATGGTGCTCGGCGTCCTGGCGGTGGGCGCGGTGTTGATCCTCGGCCTGGTCGGCTGAGGGAGGAGACGAGATGACATTCCCCTGGCTCACCGTCCTGGGCCTGCTGCCCCTGGTGGGGGCGCTGGTGCTGGCGCTGCCGCTGCGCCGGGCCGCCCGCCCCGTCGGCCTGGCCTTCGCGCTGCTCACCTTCGCCGTCTCGGTCGCCGTGACCGTGCTGTACCTCGGCGGGACGGACCTGGCCGTGCGGCAACCCTGGATCCGCGCCTTCGGCGCCTACTGGGCCCTCGGCCTCGACGGCATGGGGCTGGTGATGGTGCTGCTCACCACCTTCCTCGTGCCGGTGGTGATGATCGCCGAATGGGACGTCGCGGGCCACGGTCGGTGGGATGCGCAGGGCTACTTCGCGATGGCGCTGGCGCTGCAGGGCACCGCGCTGTTCACCTTCCTGGCCGACGACGTACTGCTGTTCTACGTGTTCTTCGAGGCCACCCTGATCCCGATGTACTTCCTGATCGGCGGCTTCGGCGGCGCCCGGCGCCGGGTCGCCGCGGTGCAGTTCCTGATGTTCAACCTGATCGGTGGGTTCATCCTGCTCGCCTCGGTGATCGGGCTGTTCGCGACCTCGGCGTCGCTGGGCGGGACGCCCAGCTACCTGCTGGCCGACCTGGCCGCGCTGCCGATGCCGACCGAACTGGGCCGCTGGCTGATGATCGGCTTCCTGATCGCCTTCGTGGTCAAGGCGCCGATGGTGCCGGTGCACACCTGGCTGCCGCTGGCCGCCGAACAGGCCACGCCGGGCTCGTCCACGATGATGGTCGGCATCCTCGACAAGATCGCCACCTTCGCCATGATCAAGTTCTGCATCGGGCTGTTCCCCGAGGCGAGCGCGTGGGTGGCGCCGGTGATGATCGTCCTGTCGCTGGTGTCGATCATCTACGGGGCGGCGGCCGCGATCGCGTCCACGAATCTGCTGCGGCTGGTCTCCTACACCTCGGTCAGCCACTTCGGCTTCATGGTGCTCGGCATCTACGTGTTCACCACCCAGTCGATCAACGGCTCGATCTTCTTCATGGTCAACCACGGCTTCTCGACCGCCGCGCTGTTCCTCGCCGTCGGGTACCTGATCAAGCGCCGTGGCTCGGCCGACATCAACGACTTCGGCGGTGTCGAGAAGGTCGCACCGGTGCTGGCCGGTTCGGTGCTGCTGGCCGTGCTGTCGGCGATCTCACTGCCCGGCATGTCGACCTTCGTCAGCGAGTTCCTGGTGATCGCCGGCACCTGGTCGCGGACGCCGTGGGTGGCCGCGATCGCCGCCACGGGCATCATCCTGGCCGCCACCTACGGGCTGCGGCTCTACCAGCGCACGATGACCGGCCCGGTGACCGAGTCGACGCAGCGGCACATCACCACCGACCTCGACGGCCGCGAGAAGGCCGTGCTGGTGCCGGTGATCGGCTTGATGCTGCTGTTCGGCTTCCTGCCGGGGCCGGTGATGGCCGTGACCGAACCAACCGCGCAGGCGGCGATGCAGCGGATGCAGCTGACCGACCCGGTCGCGCCCGCGAAGGGAGAGAAGTGATGACGGTCGAGTGGCGGGCGATCGCACCCGTGCTGCTGGTGCTGATCGCGGCGATCCTGGGCATCCTGGCCGAGGCCGTGGTGCCCCGGGCGCAGCGGTTCTTCGCGCAGGTGTTCCTGACCGTCGCCAGCATCGTCGTCGCCGGCGTCCTGCTCGTCACCAACTGGCGGGCCGGGTTGGGCGGTCCGGTCGCGATGGGCTCGATGATGCTGGACGCCCCCACCTACTTCATGTGGGGCGCCCTACTGGTGTTCGGGCTGATCTCCATCCTGGTCTTCGCCGAGCGTGAACTGAACGGCGGGGTGAGCGCCTTCGCGGCGTCCGCCGCGACCGTGCCGGGCAGCCGGGCCGAGGCGGAGGCGTCCGCCGCCCGGCTCGAGCACACCGAGGTCTTCCCGCTGGCGCTGTTCGCCCTCGGCGGCATGATGGTGTTCCCGGCCTCCGCCGACCTGATCACCATGTTCGTGGCGCTCGAGGTGCTGTCGCTGCCGCTGTACCTGATGTGCGGCATGGCGCGCCGGCGCCGGCTGCTGTCGCAGGAGGCGGCGCTGAAGTACTTCCTGCTGGGCGCCTTCAGTTCGGCCTTCTTCTTGTTCGGGGTCGCGCTGCTCTACGGCTACGCGGGCTCGTTCGATCTCAGTGCCATCGCCACCGCCGTGCAGAACCCGACGATGGGTTCGGGCGTGCTGTACGCCGGCATGGGCCTGCTGGCCGTCGGGTTGCTGTTCAAGGTGGGCGTGGTGCCTTTCCACAACTGGACGCCGGACGTCTACATGGGCGCCCCGACGCCGGTGACCGGCTTCATGGCGATCTGCACCAAGCTGGCCGCGGTCGGCGCGACGCTGCGGGTGTTCTACGTGGCGCTGTCGGGCGAGCGCTGGTCGTGGCAGCCGCTGCTCGCGGTGCTCGTGGTGGCGACGATGGTGGTGGGCGCGGTGTGGGGGCTGACCCAGACCGACATCAAGCGCACCCTGGCCTACAGCTCGATCGCGCACGCCGGCTTCATCATGACCGCCGTCGTCGGCGCCTACGCCGGCTCTCCGACCAGCCCACTCGACAGCGTCGGCTCGGCACTGTTCTACCTGGTGGTCTACGGCCTGGCCAGCGTCGGGGCGTTCGCCGTCATCACGATGGTGCGCAACGCGTCCGGTGAGGCCAACGCGATCGCCAGCTGGTCGGGGCTGGGACGCACCAGCCCGCTGCTGGCCGGCATCTTCGCGCTGTTCATGCTCAGCTTCACCGGCATCCCGCTGACGGCTGGCTTCATCGGCAAGTGGGCGGTGTTCGCCGCCGCGTGGCGTGGCGGGTTCGAGTGGCTGGTGATCGTCGCCGTCCTGCTCAGCCTGGTGGCTGCAGTGTTCTACCTGCGGATCATCGTGGTGATGTTCTTCGGGGAGCCGGTCGACGGTGTGGTGGTCGGCCGGGCCAGCGCGTTCACCTGGTTGCCGATCGCCGTGGCCGCGATCGGGGTGGCCGTGCTGGGCGTGTTCCCGGGCCCGGTTCTCGACCTGGCGACCGCTGCGAGCACCTTCCTGCGCTGAGGCTAAGCTGAGAACCCGGTCGAGCCGGCGGCCCCGCGCCACACGGATCCGTCCGTGCGTACCCCGCTAGTGCAAGGAAGAAGTGTGACTCTCGAGATCGGCGTCGACTCCTCGTTCGCGCAGTCGATCAGCGAGCGCCTGCAGTCGATCGAAGCGCGGCTGTCGGCGTCCGCCTTCGGCCAGACGCCGTTCGTGACCGAGGTGGCGTCGCACATCATCAACGCCGGCGGCAAGCGGTTCCGGCCGCTGCTGGTGGCACTGGCCTCGCAGCTGTATCCGGGGGCCGACGACGACGCGATCGAGCGGGCGGCGATGGTGGTCGAGCTGACCCACGTCGCCAGCCTGTACCACGACGACGTGATGGACGATGCCGAGCTGCGTCGCGGTGCCGACAGCGCCAACCACCGGTGGGGCAACTCGGTGGCGATCATGATCGGCGACTTCCTCTTCGCGCGGGCGTCCTCGATCGTGGCGACCCTGGGCGTCGAGTACGTCACGCTGCAGGCGGAGACCTTCGCCCGGCTGGTGCAGGGCCAGATCGCCGAGACGCGGGGGCCCGCCGCGGACGACGACCCGGTGGGCCACTACCTGCAGGTGGTGGCCGACAAGACCGGCTCGCTGATCGCCGCGTCGGCGGTGTTCGGCGGCATGGTGTGCGGCGCCCCCCAGCCCGTGCTGCAGGCGCTGGCAGCCTTCGGTGAGGAGATCGGCGTCGTGTTCCAGCTCAGCGACGACATCATCGACATCGCCAGCGACTCCACCGGCAAGACGCCCGGCACCGATCTGCGCGAGGGCGTCTGGACGCTGCCGACCTTGCTGGTGCGCTCCGCCGACGACCCCGCGGACGCCCGGCTGCGTGAACTGATCGGTCGGCCGCTCGACGATTCCGACGAGCTGGCCGAGGCGCTGGGGTTGATGCGCTCGCACGACGCGCTGGCCAAGGCGCGGGCCGAGGTCGACCGGCGGGCCCAGGTGGCGAAGGACCACCTGTCGCGACTGCCGGCGTCGGTCGCCCGCGAGGCGCTGTACGAGTTGTGCGATCAGATCGTCTCGCGCAGCGCCTGAGCCGTCCCACAGAGCGTTCACGCTTGCCAGCATTCCGCACGGGCGGCAGACTCGACCCGAGACAGCCGCCGTTCGACAGTTCCCTGGAGTAGCCCATGCCACGTCCCCACGTCGTCATCATCGGCTCCGGTTTCGGTGGCCTGTTCTCAGCGCGCGCCCTGGCCCGGGCCGACGTGGACGTGACGCTCATCAGCAAGACCACCGCCCACCTGTTCCAGCCGCTGCTGTACCAGGTGGCGACCGGCATTCTCTCCAGCGGCGAGATCGCACCCGCCACCCGCGACATCCTGCGCAATCAGAAGAACGCGCGGGTGCTGCTCGGCGATGTCAGTTCGATCAACCTGAACAGCCGCATCGTGGTGGGCGAGAAGCTGTCGAAACAGATCATCCTGCGGTACGACCATCTCATCGTCGCCGCCGGCGCCGGCCAGTCGTACTTCGGCAACGACCACTTCGCGACCTTCGCGCCCGGCATGAAGAGCATCGACGACGCGCTCGAGCTGCGCGCCCGCATCTTCGGCGCGCTCGAGATGGCCGAGCTCAGCCAGGACGCCGCCGAGCGCCGCTCGCTGATGACGTTCGTCATCGTCGGCGCCGGCCCCACCGGGGTCGAGCTGGCCGGTCAGATCGTCGAGCTGTGCCACAAGACGCTGGTCGAGTCGTTCCGGAACATCGACACCCGGCAGTGCCGGGTGCTGCTGCTCGACGCCGCCCCGGTGGTGCTGCCGCCGTTCGGTCCGAAGCTGTCCGCGGCCGCGCAGAAGGAGTTGGAGCGGATCGGCGTCGAGGTGAAGCTCAACGCGATGGTGACCAACCTCGACGCGACCGGCCTCGACATCAAGAACCCCGACGGCAGCACCGAGCGCATCGACGCGATCTGCAAGGTGTGGGCCGCGGGCGTCCAGGCCAGCCCGCTGGGTCGGACGCTGGCCGAGCAGTGCGGCATCGAGACCGACCGGGCCGGGCGGGTGCCGGTGCAGCCCGACCTGACCCTGCCCGGACACCCGGAGGTGTTCGTGATCGGCGACATGATGGCGCTGGACCGGCTGCCCGGCGTCGCGCAGGTGGCCATCCAGGGCGCCAAGTACGCCGCGAAGAAGATCATCGGCGAGCACAACGGCACCCCGGTCACCGAGAAGTTCAGCTACTTCGACAAGGGCTCGATGGCGGTCATCAGCCGCTTCGGGGCGGTCGCCAAGATCAGCGACAAGGTGCAGTTCAGCGGCTTCATGGCCTGGCTGGCCTGGCTGGGATTGCACCTGATCTACGTGGTCGGCTTCAAGAACCGGATCACCACCCTGCTGCACTGGACGATCACCTTCCTGGGCAGTGGGCGTTCCGAACGGGTCACCACCGACCAGCAACTGGTCGGCCGCCTCGCGGTCAAGCAGCTCGGCCCCGCGTTCGAGCCGACCATCTCGGGCATCCTCGACCCCAAGAAGATCCAGGACTGAGTCCTCGCTGTCGCTAGTACGGCCTCCTAGATCCCGGCGTGCGCCTGGATGACGTGAGGTCACGTCATTCCCGCGCTTGACCCGGGACCTGCGGGCGGTGCGGGCCACGTCATCCCGGCTTGACCCGGGATCTCTGGTCGGTGCGACGCCACCTCCCGGTCGTGACCGCCGGGGCAGGGCGGAGGTGACAGGATGGCGGCCATGCTGGACGCCTCCACCTACACCTCGCTGTCCGCCCTGGACATCGCCCGGGAGGTGAATGCCGGGCAGCTGTCGGCCGTCGAGGTGGCCGAGGCCGCCCTTGCCCTCGCCGAGCAGCGCGGGCCGCAGTTCGGTGCGTTCACCCACGTCGCCCCGGCGCGGGCGCTCGAAGACGCCCGGCACACCGACCGGCGGATCCGCGCCGGCGAACGGCTCCGGCTCGCCGGCGTGCCGTGCCCGATCAAGGACCTCAACCAGGTCGCCGGGTTGCCGTGGGCGGCCGGCAGCGCCGCGCTGCAGGGGGTGGTGGCCGAGACGGACGACCCCATCGTGGGCTGGTTCGCCGACGCCGGCACCAGCATGATCGGCAAGACGAACGTCCCGGAGTTCGGATTGCCCTGCTACACCGAACCCGACACCGGCCCGCCCGCCGTGACGCCGTGGGATCCGACCCGTTCGGCGGGCGGCTCCAGTGGGGGAGCGGCCGCCGCGGTGGCGTCCGGTATCGCGCCGATCGCCCACGCCTCGGACGGCGGCGGCTCGATCCGCATCCCGGCGTCCGCCTGTGGGCTGGTCGGGTTCAAGGCCAGCCGCGGCCTGATCTCGTCGGGCAACCGGCCGCCGGGCCCGGGACTCGGCACCGACGGTGTGCTCAGCCGGACGGTCCGGGACACGGCGCTGGCCCTGGACGTGCTCGCCGGGCCACACCCCGGCGACACCTACTGGGCCCCGACCGCGCCGGGCGGCTACCTGGCCGCCTGCGGCCGCACCCCGGCGCGGCTACGGGTCGGCCTGCTCACCACTCCGGTGATCGCCGACGACGCCGACGTGCACCCCGCCTGCCTTGACGCCGTCGCCAGGGCCGCGCTCCTGCTCGAGGGGCTGGGGCACGATGTCACCGAGGCGGCCGTCCCGTTCGCCGCCGAGCAGTGGCAGGCCTTCGCCTCGGTCTGGTCGCTGGGGGCCTTGAGCATCCCACTGCCGCCCGGGGCCGAGCCGCTGCTCACCCCGCTGACCCGCTGGCTGCGCGACGCCGGACGCCGGGCGAGCGCGCTCGAGTTCGCCGGCGCGCTGGCGTCCATCCAGTTGCTGACCCAGCAGGTGGCGCGGGCGTGGGAGCGGTTCGACGTGGTGCTGTCGCCGACCTTGGCGCAGCCGCCGGCCGTGCTGGGCAGCCTGCGCGACGATGCAGACCCGGCAGGGGACTTCGCCGCCCAGACCCGTTTCACGCCGTGGACGTCGGTGTACAACCTGACCGGACGACCCGCCGTCAGCCTGCCGTTGCACACCGCCACCGCCGCGGGCGCCGGCTCGCCGGAACTGCCCATCGGGGTGATGCTGGGCGGCACCTTCGGCCGCGAGGACGTGCTGCTCGGGCTGGCCGCGGCCCTCGAAGAGGTCGCCCCCTGGCACGGACCCGCACTCTGAGCACGCCGGGTCCGTCATCCCGGGCCTGCCCCGGGATGACGGGTGCCGCTACCAGATCTTCACGCGTTCCTCGGGCGGCAGCCACAGCTCGTCGTCGCCGGTGACGCCGAACGCGTCGTAGAACTCGGGCAGGTTGCGCACCACCTGGTTGCAGCGGAACTCGTCGGGAGCGTGCGGGTCGTTGGTGAGCTGGGTGATCAGCGCCTCGGGCCGGATCTTCTGCTGCCAGGCCCGCGCCCAGGCGAAGAAGAGCCGCTGCGCACCACTGAGGCCGTCGATGGGTTCGGGTTCCTCGTCGCCGATCGCCAGCCGCCAGGCCTGGTAGGCGATGGCGAGCCCGCCCAGGTCGCCGATGTTCTCGCCCAGGGTGAGTTCGCCGTTGACGTCGTGCCCGGGGGTCTCGGCCGGGCTCAACGTGTTGTACTGCTCGACTAGGGCCCGGGTGCGCTCCTCGAAGGCGGCCTTGTCCTCGGGCGTCCACCAGTCCCGAAGCTTGCCGTCGCCGTCGCAGGTGGCGCCCTGGTCGTCGAATCCGTGCCCGATCTCGTGGCCGATCACAGCCCCGATCGCGCCGTAGTTGACGGCCTCGTCGGCGTCCGCGGTGAAGAACGGCGGCTGCAGGATCGCGGCCGGGAAGACGATCTCGTTGCGCAGCGGGTGGTAGTAGGCGTTCACCGTTTGCGGCGTCATCAACCACTCGTGCCGGTCGATCGGGCCGCCGAGCTTGGCGAGTTCGTAGGCGGCCTCGAACTCCGCCGAGCGCAGCACGTTGCCCAGCAGGTCGTCCGCGCGGATCTCGAGCGCGGTGTAGTCCCGCCACCGGTCCGGGTAGCCGATCTTGGGGATGAACTTGGACAGCTTGTCCAACGCCTGCGCGCGGGTGGTCTCGGTCATCCAGTCCAGTTCGCTGATCGAGATCCGGTACGCCTCGACCAGGTTGGCCACGAGTTCATCCATGCGCTGCTTCGCCACCGGCGAGAAGTGCCGTTCGACGTACAGCCGGCCGACCGCCTCGCCGAGGCAACGCTCGACCAGGGCGATGCCGCGTCGCCACCGCTCCCGGTTGGTCGGGATGCCGTGCAGCACGGTGCCGTAGAAGGCGAACCGGGCGGCGACGAACTGCTCGGGCAGGTACGGCGACAACGCCGAGATGAGGTGGAAGCGGGCCCAGGCCCGCCAGGCCGGCAGGCGCTCGGCGCCCAGCAGGTCGGCCAGTTCGACGGCGAACGACGGCTGCGCGTCGATCAGCTGATCGATCGGTCCGACCCCGGCGGCGGTGAACATCCGCAGCCAGTCCACGGTGCGCGCGAACGACGAGGGAGCGACCGGGTTGTACATCTGCACGAGGTCGCGGGTGCGCACCTTGTCCCAGTGCCGGGCGGCGATCTCGGTCTCCAGTTCGACCACCGAGCCCGCCCCGGTGGCGTCCAGGCCGGCCAACTCCAGGGTCGTGGCGACGTGCTCGCGATAGCGGGCCAGCACGTCGGCGAAGCGCTCGTCGCGGTAGTACTCCTCGTCGGGCAGGCCGAGCCCGGACTGGCCGACGAACAGCGCGTACCGGGTCGGGTCGCCCGGATCCGAATCGACATCGACATCGAGCGGCGATCCGGTGCGGCGCCGGACGCTGCGGCCGAAGTAGTCGAGCAGCGCCGGCAGGTCGTCGATGGCGTCGATCTCGGCGAGCAGCGGCGCCAGCGGCGCCAGGCCGCGGCGCTCGACGGTTTCGGTGTCCATGAACGACGAGAACAGGTCCTGCACCTTGGCGGCATCGGTGCCCGGCTCGGCGCCGGTCAGGCCGGTGACGATGTCGCGCACCGCGTCCTCGGCGGCGTCCCTGAGCACCGTGGTCGTGCCGTAGGAGGGCTTGTCGTCGGGTATCGCCGTGCTGGCCAGCCACGGGCCGTTGACGTGTCGGAACAGGTCGTCCTGGGCCCGGACGCCAGGGTCGAGATCGAACGCGGTCACCGGGCGATCCTATGCGCTGCGCCGTCGCCTCGGCCTCGCCGTATCGTGTGCTGCCACCCGTTCGGGGGTTGTGCTCGCCGAGCCGCCCGGCGAGGCTTGCCGACAACGATCAAACCGGAAGGCGAATCACCATGTCCGAGCAGCAGCACGAGAGTGACACCGACGCCGGTGTCACCGAGCAGGACTTCGGCAACCTCTCCGTCGAGGACGACCCGCAAGGCACCACCGATCCGGCCGACCTGGCCGACACGGCCGGCCCCGACGACGACGGCGGGCGCCAGGACCCCTGAGCTCCACCCTGCGACCCCCGGACGCCGCGCGTCCGGGGGTCGTGCTCTGGTCGGACGTCGGCGTGAGCGGGCGGCCGCCCGGCAGGCGTCGACCCATAGACTGATTCGGGCGGCTCCGGCCGCGACGATCGAGAGGAACAACCGATGTCTCTGCTCTCCGCACTGGCGCGAGTCGCGCTGGGCACCCCCTTCATCGTGCTGGGCTACCAGGCCGCGAAGGAACCCGGCGGCCGGACCAAGGCCGCCGCCGCGTTCGGCATCCCCGAGGAGTACGCGGACCAGGCGGTACGGCTCAACGGCGGCGCGATGGTCGCCGGTGGCCTGGCCATGGCCCTGGGGATCGCTCCGCGGCTCGGTGCGCTGACCGTCGCCGGCGCGTTGCTGCCGACCACCCTCGCGGGCCACCCGTTCTGGAAGGGTGACGAGCAGGCCAAGGCCGCCAACCAACTGCAGGCGCTGAAGAACCTGGGCCTGCTGGGTGGACTGCTGGCCGTCGCTGCCACGCCTCGCGCCGGTTCCGACCAGGACTGATCCGCTACCGCCGGCGGTCGGCTCAGTTGACCGTCCAGGTGTCCGAGCCGTTCAGCAGACCCTGCAGCGCCGTCAGTCTCTCGGCGGGCGAGGGCATCTCGACCTGCTCGCGGACGCCGTCGTCGAACGACGGCCGGTCCACGTCGCGGAAGATGCCGATCGGCGCCTGCTGCAGGACGCCGGTGTCGGTCAGCCGCGACAACGCGAACGCCGCGGTCGGGTCGTCGGCCCGGGCGTCGTGGACGACGACCCGAGCGGGGTCGGCGTCGGCGGTGTCCACCACCTCGAGCGAGCCGTCCGTGCGCCGCACCACGGACCTAGCGCCGTCCGGCCCGAACGTCACCGGCTGGCCGTCGACCAGCCGGATCACGCCCGGCGCCTTGGGCCCCTTCAGTTCGAGGAACGCGTCGTCGTTGAAGATCGGGCAGTTCTGGTAGATCTCCACCAGGGCCGCACCACGGTGGGCGACGGCGGCGGTCAGCACCTCGGTCAGGTGCGCCCGGTCCGAGTCGATCGTCCGCGCGACGAACCCGGCCTCTGCGCCGAGCGCCAACGAGATCGGGTTGAACGGGTAGTCCACCGAGCCGACGGGGGTCGACTTGGTCACCTTGCCCAGCTCGGACGTCGGAGAGTACTGACCCTTGGTGAGACCGTAGATGCGGTTGTTGAACAGCAGGATGGTGATGTTCACGTTGCGCCTCAGCGCGTGGATCAGGTGATTGCCGCCGATGCTGAGGGCGTCTCCGTCACCGGTGATCACCCACACGGCCAGGTCGTCGCGGGCCGTGGCCACGCCGGTCGCGATCGCCGGCGCGCGGCCGTGGATCGAGTGCATCCCGTAGGAGTCCACGTAGTACGGGAAGCGTGACGAGCAGCCGATCCCGGACACGATCACGGTGTTCTCGCGCCTGATACCCAGCTGCGGCATCAGCCCCTGGAAGGCGGCCAGCACGGCGTAGTCGCCGCAGCCCGGGCACCAGCGCACCTCCTGGTCGGAGGTGAAGTCCTTGCGGTTCAGCGGGGTCAGTGCCAGCGGCACCCCGGACAGCCCGGAGGAGGTGGTCGCGGTCATCGTCCGTCCTTTCCGTCGATGATGGCGATCAGGTCCTCGGCCAGTTCCGACAACGAGATCGGCAGGCCGCGGACCCGGGAGTAGCTTTCGCAGTCGACCAGGTACCTGGCGCGCAGGATCATCGCCAACTGTCCCAGGTTCATCTCCGGCACGATCACCCGGTCGTAGGAGCGCAGGATCGCGCCCAGATCGTGCGGCAGCGGGTTCAGGTGCCGCAGGTGCAGCGTCGCCACCGGACGACCGCTCAGCCGGACGCGGCGGGCGGCGGCCGAGATCGGGCCGTAGCTCGAGCCCCAGCCGACCACCAGCACCCGGGCGGCCTCGCTGGGATCGTCCACCTGGAGCGGGGCCAGGGTGTCGGCGATCCCCTCCACCTTCGCCTGCCGCAGTCGCACCATGTGCTCGTGGTTGTCGGGGTCGTAGCTGACGTTGCCGGTGCCGGCCGCCTTCTCGATGCCGCCGATGCGGTGCTCCATTCCCGGGGTGCCGGGGACCGCAAGCGGCCGGGCCAGCTTGTCGTCGCGGCTGTAGGGCAGGAACTCGCCGTCCGCCGGCACCTCGGTGGCGAACCCTGGGTCGATGGCGGGCAGGTCGGCCAGGTTCGGCACCGCCCACGGCTCGGCGCCGTTGCCCAGATAGCCGTCCGACAGCAGGATCACCGGGGTGCGGTAAGTGAGCGCGATCCGCACCGCCTCCACCGCGGTGTCGAAGCAGTCGCCGGGGGACTGGGCGGCGATCACGGGCAGCGGGGCCTCGCCGTGGCGTCCGAAGACCGCCTGGAACAGGTCGGCCTGCTCGGTCTTGGTCGGCATGCCGGTCGCCGGCCCCGCCCGCTGCACGTCGCAGATCACCAGCGGCAGCTCGAGCATCACCGCCAGCGAGATGGTCTCCATCTTCAGCGCCATGCCGGGGCCGGACGTGCTGGTGACGCCCAGCGCGCCGGCGTACGAGGCGCCCAGCGCCGCCCCGACGGCGGCGATCTCGTCCTCGGCCTGGAAGGTGATCACCCCGTGGTCCTTGGTCCGGGACAGGATGTGCAGCACGTCGGAGGCCGGGGTGATCGGGTAGGCGCCCAGGAACAGCTGCAGCCCGGCCTTCGCCGCGCCGGCCATCAGCCCGTACGCGAGCGCGGTGTTGCCGGTGATCTGCCGGTAGGTACCCGGCGGGGTCGGCGCCGGCGCCACCTGGTAGCGGGCGGTGAACACCTCGGTGGTTTCCCCGTACGCGTAGCCGGCCTTGAAGGCGGCCACGTTGGCGTCGCGGATGTCGGGCTTGCCGGCGAACTTGCGGGCCAGGAAGTCCAGCGTGCCCTGCTCGGGGCGGCTGTACAGCCAGGTGAGCAGGCCCAGCGCGAACATGTTCTTGGTGCGCGCGGCGTCCTTGCGGCCCAACCCGAACGGTGCGACGGCGGCGACGGCCAGGCCGGTCAGGTCGAGGGCGTGCACCTCGTAGGCGTCGAGTGTGCCGTCGGTGAGCGGGTCGGCGGGGTAGCCGACCTTGGCCAGGTTGCGGGTGGTGAAGTCGGCGGTGTCGGCCAGGATCACCGCCCCGCGGGGCAGGTCGTGCAGGTTGGCCTTCAGCGCGGCCGGGTTCATCGCGACCAGCACGTCGGGCCGGTCGCCCGGGGTGCGGATGTCGAAGTCGGCGAAGTGCACCTGGAAGCTGGAAACCCCGGCCACGGTGCCGGCGGGCGCCCTGATCTCGGCCGGGAAGTTCGGCAGGGTCGAGAAGTCGTTGCCCAGCTGTGCGGTGTCTGAGGTGAACCGGTCTCCGGTCAACTGCATGCCGTCGCCGGAGTCACCGGCGAAACGGATGACGACCCGGTCGACGCTGCGAACCTCGCTCATGCGGGCGTCGCCCTCCCTCTGTTGTGACAATCCGAGCCAGCTTACTGGTTGGTCGAGAACTTCAGTCATTGACGGCTTTCAGTCGGGACGGGGCCTGGTCGGGGGTGCCGGCGATGCGCCAGCGTTGAACGATCTCCTCGACGAGCAGGGGGTGGACGCCGACCGGTTCGCTGACCGCGTCGGCACCGGCGTCCTGCAGGCGTTCGCTGAACAGTCCGGGGGCGAGCAGGTACGACGCGATCGCCACCCGGCGGTGGCCGGCGGCGCGCAGTTCGGCGACCGCTTCGGCCACGGTGGGGGACGCGGCGGTGACGAAGCCGGCCCGCGCGGGGCGTCCGACCGCCCGGGACAGAGCCTGCGCCGCCGCCTGCACCTCGCCGACCGCGCCGGGCCGCAGCGAGCCGGCGCCGGCCAGCACCACGGCGTCGACGTCGCCGAGTGCGCGCAGGTTCTCCAGTACCGCGGGCAGCACGTCGGCGCCGATCAGCGGGGTGGCGCTCGACCGGCCGCCGGCCGCGGCGATGGCGGCCGGGATGTCGGAGGTGACGTGGTAGCCGCTGGTCAGGAACACCGGCACCACCACGGCGGCCGGCAGGGCCCGCAGCGTGTCGGTCAGGGTGGGCCGGTGGATGTCCACCCAACCCAGGTGCACCTCGGCGCCGCAGGCGGCGGCGACCGCCGCGGCCAGCTGCTGCGAGGTGCGGGTGCCGGCGGCCGAGCGGGTGCCGTGCACGGCCAGGACCAGGGGATTCGCGGTCGTCACGCGCCCTCCGTGACCGGCCTGGTGCGCTCCACAGGGTCGGACGCCACGGCGGTCTGCGTCACGGGTCGCATCAGGCGGCTCCCGTGCCCCGGCCGGGCGTCAGCTTCAACTCCTGCAACACGGTGCCGAAGCGGGGCGCCGGGGCGGCGTCCTCGTCATGCACGTGCAGCCCGCACTCGGTCTTGTTCTGACCGGCCCAGCGCCCGGAGCGGGGATCCTCGCCCGGGGCGACCGGACGGGTGCAGGGCGCGCAGCCGATCGACGGATAGCCCTGCTCGAGCAGCGGATTGGTGGGCACGTCGTGGTCGCGGGCATAGCCGACCAGTTCGTCGTGGGTCCAGGCCGCGATCGGGTTGATCTTCACCATCTGGTGGCTCTCGTCCCACTCCACCAGCGGGGTGTTGGCGCGCAGCGCGTTGTCCTCACGCCGCACCCCGGTCACCCACGCCTCGTACTCGCCGAGGGTGGAGTTGATCGGGTCGACCTTGCGCAACTGGCAGCACAACGTGGGGTTCCGGTCGTGCAGCCGGGCGCCGTAGGTCACGTCCTGCTCGGCGACGGTCTGCTCGGGCAGCACCTCCACGATCCGCACCGGCGCGGCCGCGGCCAGCGCATCACGGGTGGCGATGGTCTCGGGGAAGTGGTAGCCGGTCTGCAGGAACAGTACGTCGACGCCCGGCAGCTGCCGGGCGACCAGGTGCGGCACGACCGTGTCGCCGGCCATCGAGCAGGCCACCGCGACCCGGCCGGCGAAGTGCTCCGCGGTCCAGGCGGCGACGTCGTCGGCGCTCCAGTCGGCGCCGTGCCGTTGTGCCGACTCGACCAGCGCCTTCAGCTCCTCGACGCTGCGCCGCTCGATCGTGCCGGCGCTCACCGCAACACCTCCTCGTCGCTGCGCTTGGCCCAGGCCGAGAAGGTCTCGCCGGCGTCGGCGTCCGCGGCGTAGCGGCGGACCACCCGCTCGACGTAGCCGGGCAGTTCCTCGGCGCTCACCTTGAGCCCGCGCACGGTGCGGCCCAGGCCGGGCTCCTCGCGGTTGTCGGAGGCGAGTCCGCCGCCGAGATGCACCTGGAAGCCGAACTCGGGCTCGCCGTCCGCGCCGGTCAGGATCTGGCCCTTCAGCCCGATGTCTGCGGTCTGGATGCGCGCGCACGAGTTGGGGCAGCCGTTGAGGTGCAGGCTGATCGGCAGGTCGAGCGTGACGTCGGCGAGCCGGCGCTCCAGCTCGTCGATGGTGGCGGTGGCGGTGTCCTTGGTGTCGACGAAGGCCAGCTTGCAGTACTGGATGCCGGTGCAGGCCATGGTGTGCCGCCGGAACGGGCTCGGGTCGGCGTGCAGGCCGAGTGCCTTGAGCTCCTCGGTCAGGCCGGCGACCTGGTCGCCGGGGACGTCCAGGACGAGCAGCTTCTGGTGCGGGGTGAACCGTACGCGCTGCGACCCGACACGCTCGGCGGCCTGCGCCACGGCGTCCAGGATGGGCCCGGACACCCGGCCGACGGTGGGCGCGAAGCCGACGTAGAAGAGGCCGTCCTTCTGCGCGTGGACGCCGACGTGGTCGCCGGCGTCGGTGGCCGGCGCCGGGGCGGGGCCGTCGGGCAGTGCGTAGCCGAGGTACTCGTTCTCGAGCACCTCGCGGAACTTGGCCGGCCCCCACTCGGCGAGCAGGAACTTCAGCCGGGCCTTGTTGCGCAGCCGCCGGTAGCCGTAGTCGCGGAAGATGCCGACCACGCCCGCCCACACCTCGGGAGCCCGATCCTGGCTGACGAAGGCGCCGAGGCGTTCGGCGAGCCGGGGGGCGACACTCAGGCCACCGCCGACCCACAGGTCGTAGCCGGGGCCAAGTTCGGGATGCACAACGCCGACCAGCGAGATGTCGTTGATCTCGTGCACGACGTCCAGGCTGGGGTGGCCGGTGATCGCCGTCTTGAACTTGCGCGGCAGGTTGGCCAGGTCGAGTTCGCCGATGTACCGCTCGACGATCGTCTCGATCACCGGGGTGGGGTCGATGATCTCGTCGGCGGCGATACCGGCCACCGGCGAGCCCAGGATGACCCGGGGGCAGTCGCCGCACGCCTCGGTGGTGATCAGCCCGACCGACTCCAACCGGCGCCAGATCTCGGGCATGTCCTCGATGCGGATCCAGTGCAGCTGGATGTTCTGCCGGTCGGAGATGTCGGCGCTGTCGCGTCCGAACTCGCGGCTGATGCCGCCGATCACTCGCAACTGGTCGGTGCTGACCGCACCGCCGTCGATGCGGATGCGCAGCATGAAGTACTTGTCCGAGAGTTCCTCGGGGCCGAGCGAGGCCGTCCGGCTGCCGGGGATGTCCTGGCGGCGCTGGGTGTACAGCCCCATCCAGCGGAACCTGCCGTGCAGGTCGTCCTCGGGGATCGAGTCGAAGCCCTGCTGGGCGTAGACGGTCTCGATCCGCTGCCGCACGTTGAGCGGGTTGTCCTCGGCCTTGAACTCCTCGTTGTGGTTGAGCGGCGTCGTGCCGTCGACCAGCCACTGGCCGTTGCTACGGCCCTCGCGCGGGGGTCGCACTCGGGCGGGCGCAGATGTGTTCATGGGATCTCCTGGACGTGTGGGGGGACCGGGCCGGGGAACTCGATCGTGGTGAGACAACTCAGGCGCAACACATCGCGCGGCCGCACCGGCGCGACCGGCAGCGGTGACGGCGGGTCACCCTGTGCGGTGCGATGTGGCGCAACATGGGGGCGAAATTACCCCGCACCCCGGGGTGGTTCGGCATCCGGGCGGCGATTCTCGCATATTGGTACTACTAATCGGCGTGGGAATGGCTCTATCAGTGGTCAGCCGACGCTGTGGGGCGCTAAGGCGGTTCGGCGGGTCCACCGTTACGCTGAGCTGGGCACATCGGGGGCACGGACGAAGGATCACGGTGAGAGAGCTGGAGCAGGCGTCGGCCGTGCCGAGGCTGCGGTGGCCCACCCGGGAGGTGCTGGCGGGCTACTGGCACGATATCGTCACCGCGTGGCGCGTGCCGGCCGTCAGGCGTGGACTGCTGGCCACCACCTTGTTGTTCGTGGGCTCGCTCACCCCGGCCTACCTGCCGCAGAACAGTCCCTGGTGGGCGCCGATCCGGGCGCTGGGCTGGGACACCTGGCCGGCGAAGGTGATCGGCACCGCTCTGGTGGTGGCCGCGGTGGTGTTGCTGGTCGACGCCTGGTTTCGGCTCCGGCCCGGCCTCTACCTCGACTTCAAGCACTGGGCCGTCGGCCTGCTGTGGAGCCTGCCGCTGCTGTTCGCACCGCCGATCTTCAGCCACGACGCCTACTCCTACGCGGCGCAGGGCTGGCTGCTGCACAACGGGCTGAATCCCTATGACACCCCGGTCAGCGTGCTTCCGGGCGCGTTCGCCGACCAGGTCGCCTGGGTGTGGCGCTACACAGCCGCCCCCTACGGCCCGCTCAGTCTGCAGATCTCCCACCTGATGGTGGTGCTGGGCGGGCTGAACCCGTACTACTCGACCCTGCTGATGCGCATCCCCGCGTTGATCGGCGTGGTGCTGATCGTGTACTTCCTGCCCCGCCTGGCGGCCCGGCTCGGCACCGACGTCCAGCTCGCCGCCTGGTTCTCGACGATCAACCCGCTGCTGATCATCGACCTGGTCGGCGGCATGCACAACGACGGGCTGATGATCGGGCTGATCATCCTCGCGCTGTACCTGACCCTGCAGCGTCCGCAACGGGTCTGGCTGGGCGCGATCATCGTCGGGGTGGCGGCCGCGGTGAAACAGCCGGCTCTGCTGGCCGCCTATCCGGTCGCCCTGATCGGGCTGCCCTGGCAATGGAACACCCAGCACGTACTGAACAAGCTGGGCCGGGCGGTGCTGTCCTCGGCGATCGCTGTGGCCACCTTCGTCGCGATCTCGCTGGCCACCGGGCTGGGTTTCGGCTGGATCAACGCCCTCGACGTGCCCGGCCGGGTGGTCACCCTGGCACCGCTGTCGCTGATCGGCGAGGGCGTCCGGCTGCTGCTGGTGGCCGCCGGGTACCCGGCTCTGGGCAGCCAGATCGCCGGCGGCCTGCTGGTCGCCGGGGTGGTGGCGTCCGCGCTGATCGTGGCCTACCTCGCGGTCACCGTCGCCCGGCGCAAACCGGTGACGTTCCTGGCCTGGTCGTACCTGGTGGTCGCGCTGCTGGGCCCCGCCATGCATTCCTGGTACCTGCTCTGGGGTGGGCTGCTGCTGCCGCTGACCCGGCCCACCGAACGGGTGCAGCGGGTCGCGGTGGCGGTCACCAGCGTCCTGCTCGGCTACGGCGCCGGCAACCTGGCCTGGCGCAACGACACCGGAATCGCACTCGGCCTGGCGGGGCTGGCGCTGATCATCACCCTGCTGGTCCGCTACTTCGACGAGCACCGAACGATGGGAGTACACCGATGACCGACGAGGTCACCTTCGACGTGGCGGACGGCGTCGGCCTGATCACGTTGAACCGGCCGCGGGCGATCAACGCGTTGAGCGTGGCGATGCTGATCGCGATCGGCGAACGGTTGAGCGACTGGCTCGACGACGACGGTGTCGAGCGCGTGCTGCTGCGCGGCGCGGGGGAGCGCGGACTGTGTTCGGGTGCCGACATCCGCGCCCTACGCGCCGAGTTGGTCGAGCGCGGTGCGGCTGCCGCCGAGGCGTTCTTCACCATCGAGTACGCCGTCGACGCGCTGATCGCCAACTACCCCAAGCCGATCCGGGCCGAGATGTTCGGCATCACGATGGGCGGCGGCATGGGGCTGTCGGCGCACTGCCCCGAGCGGGTCGTCCGCTCCGACAGCCGGCTGGCGATGCCCGAGGCGATCATCGGCATCTTCCCCGACGTAGGTGTGCTGTACGAGCTCTCCCGGGCGCCCGGCGAGCTGGGCACCCACCTGGCGTTGACCGGCGGCAGCGTGGGTGCGGCGGACGCCGTGGCGATCGGCCTGGCCGATCGTGCCGAGGGTGCGGTCCCGCCGGCACTGCTGCCGCCTCGTCGGCACTGGATCGACGAATGCTACGCCGGTGACGACCCCTTGCTGATCGTCACCCGGCTCGAGCAGCACGCGGACGCCGAGGCTCGCGCCACCGGGGCAGAGCTGCGGCAGCGCTGCCCGTTCTCGGTGGCGGTGAGCCTGGCGGCGATCCGGCGGGCGGCCACCCTGCCCGACGTGGCCGCCGTGCTCGGCCAGGATCTGGCGCTGGCCGTGCCGATGGTGCTGCGCCCCGACTTCCGCGAGGGCGTCCGGGCCCAGGTGGTCGACAAGGACCGCAACCCGTCCTGGAGTCCGGCCCGCCTCGAAGAGGTCGACCCCGCCGAGGTGGACGCGCTGTTCGCCGGTCTCTGACGGCGCCGGTCACCAGGCGTAGTCGACGACCACGGGCGAGTGGTCGCTCATCCGCGCCTCGTAGGACGCCTCGCGATCCGTCCCCGCCGCCACGGCCGCGGCGGCCAGGCCGGGGGAGGCGAGCTGGTAGTCGATCCGCCACCCGGTGCCCCGATCCCACGCCTGGCCGCCCCACCGCCACCACGTGTAGGGCCCCTTCACCCCGGGATGCAGCGCCCGGACGACGTCGGTCAGCGTCCGCGGCGTCAGCAGGGTGCCGAACCAGTCGCGCTCGTCGGGCATGAAGCCTGGGTAGCGTCGGTTGGCGCCCGGGTTGGCCAGGTCGTCGGTGGTGTGGGCGATGTTGAAGTCGCCCATCACCAGGAACTCCCGTCCCTGCCGCAAAGCCGTGCGCCGCGCGGTGGTCAGGTACCGCCTGAACGAGGCCATGAAGCGCAGCTTGCGGCGCTGCTTCGCGGCGAAGGACGGGCCGTCCTCGGGGCGTCCGCCCTTGGGCAGGTACAACGAGCCCACCGTCAACGGCGCCATGTCCGGCGGTTCGACGTCGATCTCCAGGTAGCGGCCCTCGTGGTCGAAGGCCTGGCTGCCGAAACCCATCCGCACCGCCGACGGCGTCCACCGGCTGAGCACCGCGACCCCGTTGCGGCCGGCCAGCAGCCCCGGGTGGTAGGCCCACTGGTGCTCCGGCCACGCCTGCACCGGCAGTTCATCGACCGGGCAGCGCAGTTCCTGCAGCGCGACGATGTCCGGGCGCCGATCGGCCAGCCAATCGCCGAACCCCCGGCGGACGGCGGCGCGAACGCCGTTCACGTTCGCCGTCGCGACCCGCAGCCTGCTCACAGCCCGCCAGGGTAGCGGCAGCCGACGACGGGAGTTGGCTGGTGCAGAACTTGTCGTCGCCGACCAGTTGCACGCGGTCGCCGAGTTCCGCGGTCAGCCGCTGCCAGCCGGTCGGCTCCTGCTCGCCGAGGCCGTCCTCGATGCTCCAGATCGGGAACGCGTCGATCATGGCGGCGTAGCGGGCGATCATGTCGTCGCTGCTCAACTGCTGGCCGTTCACCTTGTAGCCGCCGTCGCTGAAGAACTCCGAGGCGGCCGGGTCGAGCGCGATTCCCACGCCCTGGCGTCCGGTCGGGTAGCCCGCGTCGTCGATGGCGTTGACGATCACCTGCAGCACCTCCTCGGGTTCGGCGAGCTTGGGCGCGAAGCCGCCCTCGTCGCCCAGCCCGGTGGAGTGGCCTTCCGCCGCCACGCTGGCGGCCAGTGCCCGGACCAGGGCCATCGAGGTGCCGATCAGCGCGTTGGCGCCCAGGCGCGCCTTGTTGGGCGTGCCGTCGAGGTCGCGCATCGCCTGGTCCACCTCGGCCAGGTCGCTCCAGGACCGCGCGCTCAGGTGCTCGTTGAGCTCGCCGTTGACGTTGCCGACCGCCTTGGTCACCCGGCGCCTCCGAAGCGGGCCGGGTCGCCGTCGCGCAGTTCGACGGCCTCACGGGTTCCGGTGGACGCTCCCGACGGCACACCGGCCTCGGCCGTCGCGCCATCGGCCAAGGTGAGGCTGACCGTCAACGTCGGTCGCCCCCGCGAGTCCAGCACCTCCAGGGCGTGCACGGATTCGATTTCGAATGCCAGTGGGATTTTTTCGCGTCGCGGCCGACCCACCGTGGGTCGGAGGTGCGCGCAACCGGTGGGGCGATGCGGTCACCCCACCGTCATGCTGCGCACGAGGTAGGGACCGTTGGTCGCCGAGGCGACGGTTGAATGTGGGCGAGCCCCTCCGCCCACCTACGACCCCAGTGCGCGAAAGGCGTTCGCGGTATGGGTTTCACCCGTGAGGAGGTGCGGCATTTTTCGGGGCGAGGTCCGGTCGGGCCCGGCCGCGCAACGACCGCGCCCCCGATGCCGAACCCTGCTGTGGGCGGCCCTGCCGCGGGCGCTCACCGGTAGTTGGCGAACTGGACCGCGAAGTCGTAGTCGGCCTCGCGGATCAGCTTCTGGCAGGCCTGCAGGTCGTCGCGCTTCTTGCTGGAGACGCGCAGTTCGTCGCCCTGCACCTGCGTCTTGACGCCCTTGGGCCCGGAGTCGCGGATCAGCTTGGCGATCCGCTTGGCGTCCTCGGTGGCGATGCCCTGCTGCATGGTGGCGGTCAGCTTCCAGATCTTGCCGCTGATCCGCGGGTCGCCCGGCTTGAGCGCCTTGAGGTCGATCTTGCGGCGCACCAGCATGGTCTGCAGCACGTCGAGGATCGCCTTCACCCGCTCCTCTCCGGAGGCCTCCATGTCGATCACGTCGCCGGACACCCGGATCGCGGCCTCGGTGCCCTTGAAGTCGTAGCGGTTCCGGATCTCCTTGGCGGTCATGTTGACCGCGTTCTCCAGTTCCTGCTGGTCGAATTTGCTCACCACGTCGAAGGAGCTGTCGCCCGCCATCGTCCGTCCTCACCTCACGTTCGTCTCGATTGGTCCGCGCCCCGTCGGACTTGCTATCTTGTTCCTCGGCCCACACCACCAACGGCAGGTTGCCCGAGCGGCCAAAGGGAGCGGTCTGTAAAACCGTCGGCATCGCCTACGTAGGTTCGAATCCTACACCTGCCACCCGTTGGAAGCCATCCTGACTAGGCCATATGGCCTGGATCACGGATGGCTTCCGTCGTCTGGGGGAATGTGGTGGGATCCCCGGCGCCGGGGCCGCGAGGCGGCAGCGGCACACCATGTCGCCGGATTGCGACACCGCCGCGACACCCCCGACACCACGCCCCGAAACGGTTGGACAGCAAGGACAATCCCGCGGGCCGCCAACTCAACCGCCGGGTGGAGATCTTCGTGCGGGCCTGAGCGGCGACCCGCGCCCCCGGCTTGCGCCCCGGGCTACGCGAAACGACCTAGAATGGGCGCCGTGTTGATGCAGCGCAGCCTCCCACTCACCCAGCCGGACGTCCCGGCCGGGGTGCGCCTGCGTCCCCAGGCTCCCGACGATGCCGACGCCCTGGGCGCGCTGTACTGGGATTCCTACCCCAAGGGTGTCGCTGCGGTCGACCTCGAAGATGCCGTGGAAGAGATGGAGGGGGTCTTCGCCGGCGAGTACGGCACGCCCGTCGAGCAGGCTTCGCTGGTGGTCGAGGACGCCGACGGCACACTGCTCGGGTGCGTCCAGACCGTGACCAGCCCGCCGTGGGAGGGCATTCCCGCGGTGCCGTTCGTGATCGAGCTGTTCGTCCATCCCGACCATCGTCGGCGTGGGCTGGGCACCCTGCTGCTGTTGTCGGCCGCCGAGGCCTGCCATCGGCTCGGGTGGGAGAGCATCGCGCTGAACGCCCAGGAGGAGACGTCGGCCGACGCGTTCCACCTGTACCGCCGGCTCGGATTCACAGAGATCAGCCCGGTCGGAGCCGTCGACGGCTGAGTGCCGCGCGGGCCGTCCCTCGATTTGAGGACGAGACGATCGGTCGTGTAATGTTTCACGCGGTCCAGGCCCCTATAGCTCAGTCGGCAGAGCGTCTCCATGGTAAGGAGAAGGTCTGCGGTTCGATTCCGCATGGGGGCTCTGCGTTTGGGGTGATGGAACAAACCGCCCATCGTGCCCGTTGGGTACTCCGAACGGGGGCGGGATAGCTCAGGCGGTAGAGCAAGCGGCTCATAATCGCTGTGTCGCGGGTTCGAGTCCCGCTCCCGCTACCACGGACCGGCAACGGTGAAAGAGAGAGAGCAAGGCGATGGCCAAGAAGCAGTCGGAAGTTCGTCCGAAGATCACCTTGGCGTGCACGCAGTGCAAGGAGCGCAACTACATCACCAAGAAGAACCGGCGCAACGACCCGGATCGTCTTGAGCTGAAGAAGTTCTGCCCCAAGTGCCACCTGCACACCGCGCACCGCGAAACCCGCTGAGCGCAGCACCCCAGAACGCGACGAGCCGCCCGCAGCGTCGGGCGGCTTTTTCGCGCACCCGCTCCCCGGAGCGTCCGGCCGCTGTGGGGCGCCGGGGCCACGCACTACCCTGACGTCATGATCAGCGAGAGCCACATCGGCCGCAGCTATCCGCCCACCCCGCCGTACGTGGTGAGCGCGGCGAAGGTGGCCGAGTTCGCCGCGGCCCTGGGCGAGCGTGACAACCCGCACTACGCCGGAGCGGACGCCGTGGCACCGCCCACCTTCGCGGTGGTGCTGTCGTCGGCGGCCTGGAGGGCGATGTTCGACGACCCCGAGCTGGAGCTGTCGCTGAGTCGCACCGTGCACACCGACCAGCGGTTCGCCTGGCGGCGTCCGTTGCGGGTGGGGGACGCCGTGACGGCCTCGCTGACCATCGAGAAGTTCCGGGCGCGCGGCTCCAGCGCCTTCATCACCGTGGTGGTCGGCCTGGACGCCGACGGTGAGCGGGTCTGCGACGCCACCTCCACACTGCTGCACACCTGGCCCGACGCACCCGGGGAGGACGCATGACCACGCTCGAGGTCGGCACCGAACTGCCGAGCATCACCACCAGCTTCACCCGGGCCACCCTGGTCCGCTACGCCGGGGCGTCCACCGATTTCAATCCGATCCACTGGTCCGAGCGCAAGGCGCACGAGGTGGGCCTGCCCACGGTGATCGCGCACGGCATGCTCACCATGGGCACCGCGCTGCGGGTGGTCACCGACGCTGTCGGCGACCCGGCGCGGGTGCTCAGCTACTACGTCCGCTTCACCAGGCCGGTGCCGGTGGAGGACACCGACGACGGGTCCACCGTCACCTTCTCGGGCACGGTGACCAAGGTGGCCGACGGCGTCGCCACCATCGCCCTGCAGGCATTGTTCGGCGACACCAGGGTGCTCGGCGCCGCCACCGCGGAGGTCCGGCTGTGACCGAGACGATCGACACCGTCCGGCTGTCCGACCACACCACGTTGCGGGTAGGCGGTCCGGCACGCAGCTGGGTCACCGCCACCACCGAGACCGAGCTCGTGGACGCCGTGCGCACCGCCGACGCGGCGGGCGAGCCGGTGCTGGTGCTCGGCGGCGGCTCCAATCTGCTGATCGGCGACGAAGGCTTCGACGGCACCGTGATTGAGGTCGCCACCCGCAGCATCGGCGTCGACGGGGGAGTGTGCAGCCTGGAGGAGGACGCGGCCCAGTGCGGCGGCGCCATCATCAAGGTCTCCGCAGGTGAGAACTGGGACGACTTCGTCGCCTACGCGATCGCCAACCAGTGGCGCGGCGTCGAGGCGCTGTCCGGCATTCCCGGCACCGTCGGCGCCACCCCGATCCAGAACGTCGGCGCCTACGGGCAGGAGGTGTCGGAGTCCATCGAGACCGTGCGCACCTGGGACCGCGCCACCAACCAGTTCCGCACCTTCGCCGTCGGCGACTGCGGCTTCGGCTACCGCACGTCGCGGTTCAAGTCCGAACCCGGGCGCTACGTGGTGCTCAGCGTCACCTTCCAGTTCTTCCAAGGCGCGTTGTCGATGCCGCTGCGGTTCGGCGAGCTGCGTCGCCGGCTCGAGACCGACGAGCGGGGCCGTGCGCCGATGCGGCAGGTCCGCGAGGCCGTTCTCGCGTTGCGCCGCGGCAAGGGCATGGTGCTGGACGACGCCGATCACGACACCTGGAGCGCGGGCTCGTTCTTCACCAACCCGATCCTGACCGCCGAGCAGGCGGCCGGCCTGCCCGAGAGCGCGCCGCGCTTCCCGCAGCCGGACGGCCGGGTCAAGTCCAGCGCCGCCTGGCTGATCGAGGCGGCGGGCTTCCACAAGGGGTTCGGCACGCCGCCTGCCACCTTGTCGACCAAGCACACCCTCGCCCTCACCAACCGCGGCGGCGCCTCCAGCGCCGACCTGGTGGCGCTGGCGCGCACGGTCCGCGACGGCGTCCGGGACGCCTTCGGAGTCACCTTGGTACCCGAGCCGGTGATGGTGGGTACCGCCCTAGACTGAGCGCCATGTCCTCGCTGTTCGCTGCAGTTCCGCTTGCCCCGCGCGACCCCATCCTCGGCCTCACCGAGGCGTTCCAGGCCGACACGAACCCGGACAAGGTCAACCTGGGCGTCGGCGTCTACCAGGACGCCACCGGCAAGCTGCCCCTGCTCGAGTGCGTCCGGCGCGCCGAACAGCGACTCGCCGAGGATCCCAAGCCGCGCGGCTACCTGCCGATCGACGGGCTGCCCGGCTACGTGCGGGCCGTCCAGGAACTGGTGTTCGGGGCCGATTCGCCGGCACTGGCCGAGCGTCGGGTGGTCACGGTCCAGGCCCTGGGCGGGACTGGTGCGCTGAAGATCGGTGCCGACTTCCTGCGCCGGCTCTCGCCGGAGGCGAAGGTGCTGATCTCTGACCCGTCGTGGGAGAACCATCAGGCGCTGTTCACCCGGGCCGGGTTCACCGTCGAGAGCTACCGCTACTTCGACGCCGCCGCCAACGGGGTCGACGTCGAGGGCATGCTGGCCGATCTGGCCGCCGCGCCGGCGGGCACGATCGTGGTGCTGCACGCCTGCTGTCACAACCCGACCGGCTACGACCTGACCGAGCAGCAGTGGGGCCGCGTCATCGACACGGTGACCGCCGCCGGCCTGGTGCCCTTCCTCGACATGGCCTACCAGGGCTTCTCCGAATCGTTGGACGCCGACGGCGCGGTCGTGCGCCGTTTCGCCGCCACCGGCCTGCCGTTGCTGGTCTCGACCTCGTTCTCCAAGAGCCTCAGCCTGTACGGCGAGCGGGTCGGCGCCCTGTCGATCGTCTGCGCGGACGCCGACGAGGCGTCCCGGTTGTTGAGCCAGGACAAGATCGTGATCCGCACCAACTACTCCAACCCGCCCACCCACGGTGCACAACTGGCGGCCACCGTCCTCACCGACCCGGAATTGCGGGCGCTGTGGGTCGACGAACTGGGAGTCATGCGCGACCGGATCAAGGCCATGCGGCACAGGTTGGTGGCCGGGCTCGAGGCCGCCGGCGTCGACGACATGGGCTTCATCGCCACGCAGGTGGGCATGTTCAGCTACTCGGGACTGACCCGGGACCAGATGGTGGCGCTGCGGGAGAAGCACGGCGTATACGGCACCGACAAGGGCCGGATCTGCGTCGCCGCCCTCAACGAGGGGAACATCCAGCACGTCTGTGCGGCCATCGCCGACGTTCGACGCTCCTGACCACGCCCGGTTCGACTCGGCTCGTGAAGGCCGGTACACTCCTTGTCTTGGTGATCTCACCCGGATCGGCCATGCCCATCGCGCCCACAAGGCACGGGTAGCCTCGGCAGAGTTCACCACGAAGGGCAATAGCTCAATTGGCAGAGCAGCGGTCTCCAAAACCGCAGGTTGGGGGTTCAAGTCCCTCTTGCCCTGCTGGGACCGACCGAGTGCGAAGGATCGTTTGTGGCGCAGGAGAAGGACGACGTCGATGGCGACAACGACGTTGAGGCTGCCCAGGATCCGGCGCGCACGGTAGCGCAGGCCGCCGCGGACAACCGTCCGAAGCGGAAGGCTGCCGAGTCCGAGCCGGAAGCGGCCCCCAGTGGCAAGGGCAAGGCGACGCGGCGCCGCCGTGCGTCGGAGTCCCACGCCAGGAAGCGCACCACCCCGGTCGCCTTCGTCCGCGAATCGGCCGGCGAACTGCGCAAGGTGGTCTGGCCGACGGCCACCCAGCTTCGCCAGTACTTCATCGTGGTACTGGTGTTCGTCCTGCTGGTGATCCTCTACGTGAGCGCACTGGACCTGCTGTTCGGCTGGGGTCTGCTGCAGATCTTCGGCTGAGGCGAGAGAGTCAACGAGAGAGCAACACTGTGTCTGATACGCATGCCACCAACGAGCCCGAGTTCGAGATCGACCTCGGGCCGGCCGACGAGCCCACCCCGTCGGACGACTTCGAGGTTGACCTGGGCGTCCCCGAAACCGAGGAACCCGACGACGACGGCCTGTCGATCGATCTGAGCGAGCCTGAGGCGGCCACCGAGGAGTCCGACGAGACCGATCCCGGCGACGAGGCCGTCCTGGAGGAGTTGCGCGAGAAGCTGCGCAGCCAGTTCGGTGACTGGTACGTCATCCACACCTACTCCGGCATGGAGAACCGGGTGAAGCAGAACCTCGACTCCCGGGTGAAGACCCTGGGCATGGAGGAGCTGATCTTCGAGTCCGTCGTTCCCACCGAGGAGGTCGTCGAGACCCGCAACGGCACCCGCAAGACCGTCACCCGGACGCGGATGCCCGGCTACGTGCTGGTGCGCATGGAGCTGACCGACGAGTCGTGGGCCGCCGTGCGGCACACCCCCTCGGTGACGGGCTTCGTCGCGCACGCCAACGCCCCCGTGCCGCTGTCGCTGCAGGAGGTCGAGGACCAGCTCGCCCCGGCCGCTCTGGCCGCGGCAGCCGCCGCGAGCAGCGGCCCGAAGAAGCGCACCCGCAAGGTCGAGGTCGCCGACTTCAAGGTGGGCGACTCCGTCATGGTCGTCAACGGCCCCTTCTCGGGGGTGCACGCGACGATCACCGAGATGAACGCGAACAGCCAGCGGCTCAAGGCGCTGGTGGAGATCCTGGGTCGGGAGACCCCGGTCGACCTGACCTTCAACCAGATCGCCAAGGTCTAGTTCGCGAACCAGTTACACAACCAGTAAGGACCCACAGAAATGCCTCCCAAGAAGAAGGTAGCGGCCATCGTCAAGGTCGCCCTGAACGCGGGTGCGGCGACCCCGGCCCCGCCGGTCGGCACCGCGCTCGGCCCGCACGGCGTGAACATCATGGAGTTCTGCAAGCGGTACAACGCAGAAACCGAAGCCATGCGTGGCAACGTCATCCCCGTCGAGATCACCATCTACGAGGACCGCACGTTCACGTTCATCACCAAGACCCCTCCGGCCGCGGAACTGATCAAGAAGGCCGCCGGAGTGAAGAGTGGCTCGGCGCGTCCGCACAGCGACAAGGTCGGCAGCATCACCGCCGCCCAGGTGCGTGAGATCGCCACCACCAAGCTGCCCGACCTGAACGCCAACGACGTCGAGGCCGCCGCCAAGATCGTCGAGGGCACCGCCCGCTCGATGGGCATCACCGTCGAGGGCTGAGCCCGCCCGGCATCCGCCGGTCGAGCCTGGCTTGACCGCGGAGCCACAACCGAACCACCCAACCCAGCGGCAGGGCACCCGCCCGCACCGCGCCTGGCAGATCGGCCACACGGGGCCGACGAACAAGGAGACCAGCATGAAGCGCAGCAAGGCCTACCGGGCCGCGGCCGACAACCGCGACGCCGATCAGCAGTACACCCCGGAGGAGGCCCTGGCGATCGTCAAGAACAACGCCAGTGCCAAGTTCGACGAGACCGTCGAGGTCGCGATGCGGCTCGGCGTCGACCCGCGGAAGGCGGACCAGATGGTCCGCGGCACCGTGAACCTTCCCAACGGCACCGGC
Organism: Micropruina sonneratiae; assembly: GCF_025972045.1. Taxonomy (GTDB): domain Bacteria; phylum Actinomycetota; class Actinomycetes; order Propionibacteriales; family Propionibacteriaceae; genus Micropruina; species Micropruina sonneratiae. The sequence goes on from NZ_JAPDHX010000003.1 coordinate 170,440, forward strand.
AAGACGGCAAGGGTCCTCGTCTTCGCCACTGGTGAGAAGGCCGCGGACGCCACCGCCGCGGGTGCCGACGAGGTCGGCGCCGACGATTTGATCGAGAAGATCAGCGGCGGCTACCTCGACTTCGACGCCGTCGTGGCCACCCCGGACATGATGGGCAAGGTCGGACGCCTGGGCCGCGTCCTCGGCCCGCGCGGGCTGATGCCGAACCCCAAGACCGGCACCGTGACCATGGACGTCGCCAAGGCGGTCAGCGACATCAAGGGCGGCAAGATCGAGTTCCGCGTCGACCGGCACGCCAATCTGTGCTTCGTGGTCGGCAAGGCCTCGTTCACCCCCGAGCAGCTGACCCAGAACTACTTCGCCGCCCTGGACGAGGTGTTGCGGCTCAAGCCGTCGTCCTCCAAGGGCCGGTACCTGAAGAAGGTCACCGCCTCGTCGACGATGAGCCCCGGCGTGGCCATCGACCCCACCCGGGTCAAGCCCGCCGAGTGAACTGACAGCGGCGCCGGACGCAACCGCCGCCGCCGCGACCGACCAGCGCCCACGATCATTCGTGGGCGCTGGTTCGTTCTGGGCGGGCCCGTGCGCACACCGCTGCCCGGCGCCCGGCCGATCGTCAGCTCGATCGCACCCTCCCGAGCGGCCGGCGATTTGGTCGGCGCCGGTGGCCTCGCGTATCCTTGTCAGTGCCGAAGACCGCTGGTGACACCGCCTGGTGTCCTAAGGATCAACGATCGCCCGCGCAGGTACACCTGAACAGCTCCTCAGAGTTCGCCCCGGGTCGCCTGCGTGCGCCGGGGTTTTTCCACGTCTGAGGCATCGACGGAAGTGGGAAGGAGACTCATGGCGAGGGACGACAAGGTCGCCGCCGTGGCGGAGCTGAAGGATAGCTTCACCAACGCGGCTGCCGCCGTACTGACCGAGTACCGCGGTCTCACCGTGAAGGACCTGCAGGATCTGCGCAGGTCGCTGGGTGGGAACGCCAGCTACGCCGTCGCGAAGAACACGCTGACGACGATCGCCGCCCGTGAGGCGGGCATCGAGGGACTGGACGCCCAGCTGTCCGGCCCGACGGCGATCACCTTCATCTCCGGGGACGTCGCCGACGTCGCCAAGGGGTTGCGTGATTTCGCGAAGGCGAACCCGCATCTGGTCATCAAGGGTGGCGTCATGGACGGTCGTGTCCTGGACGCCGAAGGGGTCAAGAAGCTCGCCGACCTCGAGTCTCGCGAGGTGCTCCTTGCGAAGCTCGCCGGCGCGATGAACGGCAACCTGGCGAAGGCCGCGGGCCTGTTCGCCGCCCCGCTCAGCCAGGCCGCTCGCGTCCTGGCCGCGCTCACCGACCAGAAGCAGGCCGGGGACGCCCCGGCAACCGATGCAGCGCCCGCTGCGGAGGCCACCGAAGACGCGGCTGACGCTGCATCGAAGTAATACGAAAGGAACACCATCATGGCGAAGATCAGCACCGACGAACTCCTTGACGCCTTCAAGGAGATGACCCTGATCGAGCTCTCCGAGTTCGTGAAGCAGTTCGAGGACACCTTCGGCGTGACCGCCGCGGCCCCGGTTGCCGCTGCTGCCGCTCCGGCCGCCGCCGCCGGCGGCGAGGGCGGCGAGGCCGCCGCCGAGGAGGAGTCCTCCGAGGTCGACGTCATCCTCGAGTCCGCGGGTGACAAGAAGATCCAGGTCATCAAGGAGGTGCGCGCGCTCACAAGCCTGGGCCTCAAGGAGGCCAAGGATCTGGTCGAGGCCGCCCCGAAGCCGGTCCTGGAGAAGGTCGCGCGCGACGCGGCCGCCAAGGCGAAGGAGGCCCTGGAGGCCGCCGGCGCCAGCGTCACCATCAAGTGAGCTGACACCAGCTACACCAACGACGGCGGCACCCGAACGGGTGCCGCCGTCGTGCTGTGCCGGGACGCCTTCCGCAACCTGGCCCGGACGTCCCAGTCGGGCGGCGGACGGCTCACCGTGGCGGTCGGCGAGGGAGATGGCACACAGAATCGGCGGCGGAACGCGAGGTTCCGCCGCCGATTGTGCCTACGGGGGTGGGAGGCTGGATCAGGTGGAAGGATCAGCGGTTGGAGATGATCCTGCTCACAGGCCACTCGCCGAACCCGCCCAATGCCTGGGTCGACTCGTTGGAGGCGACGGGCACGGTCGAGATGGCGAGTAGCGCCGCGACGGCCACGAGGGCTTTGCGGAAGGTCTTGTTCATGGTTCCCCCGGAAGTGTGCTGTATCTGTTGACAAACGCTACTGCAGACTTGACGGACGTGTCAACTAAAGGTCAGACTGGCTGGAAAAGCCCCTAGGAGGTGCGACTTGACCGCTTCGCTGACCCAGGACGGGTTTGGCGCACGGCTTCGCGCTACCCGGAAAAGGATGGGTCTCTCTCAGACCGAGTTGGGTGGCGACCGGTACAGCGGCAGCTACATCTCGCACCTGGAGAGCGGCCGGCGTGCCGCCTCAGCCGAGGTCATCGAGTTTCTGGCCATGCGTTTGGGCGTGACGGCTGACGAGCTTGGCATGGAGCCGAGCCTGCCCGAGCCCATTGACAGCCTTGACAACAACACCCACGCGCTCGAACACCTGCTCGTCGCCGAGCGGGCCTGGTACGACCGTGACTGGGCCACCGCCGGTGAGCTGGCGACCCGAGCGGCGGCCTCTGCGCTGCAGGCCGGGCAGCTCGAGCGGCACTGGCAGGCCCTCTACGTTCAGACCCAGGCCGCGCTGGCCGAGGGCGACTACGCCGACGCCATTCATTTCGCCGAACTGCTGGCGACCCACCAGGTCGCGCTGTCGTCGCCGACCCTGCGGGCCCAGGCGCTGTGCCTGTCCGCCACCGCGCACCGGGTCGGTGACGAATTGCCGATGGCGCTGGTGCACGCCGGGCAGGCCGTCGAGTTGTCGACCGATGCGCCCCCGATCGTGCTTGCCGACGCCCTGATGTGCCTTATCAGCACCGCTTTGGAGGCCGGCCGTCCCACCGCCGAGACCGATCGGTTGTGCCAACGCCTCGAGGACGTCTCGCTGCACGTCGAGTCGGGCCACGCCCGGGGCGTCATCTACTGGGCGCTGGGCACGGCGTCCTACAAGTCGGGCAACATCAGCAAGGGTCTGGAACTGCACGACCTGGCGATGGAGCTACTCAGCCCGCGGCGTGACCTGCGGTTGTGGCTGCGCCTCAACCGCTCCGCCGCCACCTGTCGCCTGGACGCCGGCATCACCGACGGCGTGAAAGAGATGCTCGACGCGTCGCGTGGCGGGCTGAACCTGATCGGCAGCGTGTTCGACGTGTTCGAGCTGCGTCACGCGGAGGCCAAGCTGCAGCTTCTCGACGGTCAACCGCAGCGCGCCCACGACCTGGTGACAGCACTGCTCGCCGACGAGGCGATGCGGCCGGCCGTCATCAGCAACGGCCGCGGCGAGGAACTCCTAGCCGAGATCGAACTCGACCTGGGTCGCACCGAGCGGGCCCGCAGCGCCTACGTCCGCGCCGCAGGACTGTATGGCAAGCAGGAACAGTTCCGTCAGGCCAACGAGTGCTGGCAGCGTGCTGCAAACCTGGAAGCGGCAACGTCCACGATATGGACAGTGTCGCATCCGTTAGTTGACAGGCGTGTCAAGTGATGGTGTGATTGACACATCGACGGCACAACCCCCCGATAGCGTCGTTGATGGGCACTGCTGATCGGTGTTCGCCTTGTGAGTTTCCTCCCGTTGCCCGAGGCGAACACCGATTCAGTGATTACAGGGGCTGCTCCCCCAGAGCGGCCCCTTTGCCGTGTCCGGGCCCCCGTCGTCACCGCGGGGTCGCAGTCGTCATTGGTCATATCCAACTCCTGGTCAATGGTCAGTCGCCGCACGGTCGGCTCGGTGGGGCCTGCGCAGTACCTCCACCGACTCGATGCAGGTGCAGTAGGCTGCGATCGTCGGCTCACCGTTGCGCCGGCGCGAACAACCGCCAAGCATCAGCCCCACGGGGGCTGTCTCGACAGCACCGGCCGAGTTGAAGACTTGTAGCCGGTGTACTATAGTGCTTGTTTGCCCATCGCTCACCCACGACCCGTGATTTGACGCGGGCCGTTTCGCGTGCAAAGAACCGGCTGACGCCGGGTTTCTTGGAAGGACCATCACCTTGGCCGTCTCGCGCTCTGCGTCGAAGAACACCAATGTCGTCTCCGCCTCCGGGCGGATCTCGTTCGCCAAGATCGCCGAACCTCTCGAGGTCCCGAATCTGCTCGATCTGCAGATCGAGTCATTCGACTGGCTGATCGGTAACGAGACCTGGCGGAACCGCGTCTCCGCCGCCCTCGCCGAAGGACGCACCGACGTCAACACCAAGTCCGGGCTGGAAGAGATCTTCGAGGAGATCTCTCCGATCGAGGACCTGTCCCAGACGATGTCGCTGTCCTTCCGCGACAACCGCTTCGAGGATCCGAAGCATTCCGTCGAAGAGTGCAAGGACCGTGACGTCACCTACGCCGCGCCGCTGTTCGTCACCGCCGAGTTCATGAACAACGACACCGGCGAGATCAAGAGCCAGACGGTCTTCATGGGCGACTTCCCGCTGATGACCGACAAGGGCACGTTCATCATCAACGGCACCGAGCGTGTCGTGGTGTCGCAGCTCGTCCGCTCCCCGGGCGTGTACTTCGAGCAGACCCCGGACAAGACCTCCGACAAGGACATCTTCACCTGCAAGATGATCCCGTCGCGGGGCGCCTGGCTGGAGTTCGAGGTCGACAAGCGCGACATGGTCGGCGTCCGTCTCGACCGCAAGCGCAAGCAGAACGTCACCGTGCTGCTCAAGGCGCTCGGCTGGACGAACGAGCAGATCCTGGAGGAGTTCGGCGAGTACGAGTCGATCCGGCTCACCCTCGAGAAGGACCACACCGCCAACACCGACGAGGCGCTGCTCGACATCTACCGCAAGCTGCGTCCGGGCGAGCCGCCGACCCGTGAGGCCGCGCAGGCGATGTTGGAGAACTACTACTTCAACCCGAAGCGGTACGACCTGGCGAAGGTCGGCCGGTACAAGATCAACAAGAAGCTCGGCCTGTCGCTGCCGTTCGACACCCAGGTGCTGACCGTCGAGGACATCGTCTCGGCGATCCGCTACGTGGTGGCGCTGCACGAGGGACGCGAGACCCTCGGCGACGTGCTGGTCGAGACCGACGACATCGACCACTTCGGCAACCGCCGGCTGCGCACCGTCGGCGAGTTGATCCAGAACCAGCTCCGGATCGGCCTGGGTCGCCTCGAGCGCACCGTCCGGGACCGGATGACGACCCAGGACATCGAGGCGATCACGCCGCAGACCCTGATCAACATCCGTCCGGTGTCGGCCGCGCTGAAGGAGTTCTTCGGCACCTCGCAGCTGTCGCAGTTCATGGACCAGACCAACCCGGTGGCGGGGCTGACGCACAAGCGCCGGCTCTCCGCGCTGGGCCCCGGCGGCCTGTCGCGTGACCGTGCCGGCATGGAGGTCCGCGACGTGCACCCCAGCCACTACGGCCGGATGTGCCCCATCGAGACCCCTGAGGGCCCGAACATCGGCCTCATCGGTTCGCTGGCCTCCTTCGCCCGGGTGAACGCGTTCGGGTTCATCGAGACGCCGTACCGCAAGGTCGTCGACGGCCGGGTCACCGACCAGATCGACTACCTGACCGCCGACGAGGAGGACCGCTACGTCATCGCGCAGGCCAACGCCGTGCTCGACGACCAGGGCCGCTTCTCCGAGGACCGGGTGCTGGTGCGGCTCAAGCACGGCGACGCCGACGAGGTGGCGCCCGCCGACGTGCAGTACATGGACGTCTCCCCGCGCCAGATGGTGTCGGTGGCGACGGCGCTGATCCCGTTCCTCGAGCACGACGACGCGTCGCGGGCCCTGATGGGCGCCAACATGCAGCGTCAGGCCGTCCCGCTGATCCGCAACGAGGCGCCGTTCGTCGGCACCGGCATGGAGTACCGCGGCGCGGTCGATGCCGGCGACGTCACGGTGGCCGAGAAGGCCGGTGTGGTGACCTCGGTCAGCGCCGACATCATCGACATCGCCAACGACGACGGCACCTACCGCAGCTACCGGCTGGCCAAGTTCACCCGTTCGAACCAGGCCACCTGCATCAACCAGCGTCCGCTGGTCGCCGAGGGCGACCGGGTCGAGGTCGGCAGTCCGCTGGCCGACGGCGCCTGCACCGACAACGGCGAGATGGCGCTGGGTCGCAACCTGCTGGTGGCGTTCATGCCGTGGGAGGGGCACAACTACGAGGACGCGATCATCCTGTCCCAGCGCCTGGTGCAGGACGACGTGCTCACGTCGATCCACATCGAGGAGCACGAGATCGACGCCCGCGACACCAAGCTGGGCGCCGAGGAGATCACCCGCGACATCCCCAACGTCGGCGAGGACATGCTGGCGAACCTGGACGAGCGGGGCATCATCCGCATCGGCGCCGAGGTCGGCACCGGCGACATCCTGGTCGGCAAGGTCACCCCGAAGGGCGAGACCGAGCTCACCCCGGAGGAGCGGTTGCTGCGCGCCATCTTCGGCGAGAAGGCCCGCGAGGTCCGCGACACCTCGATGAAGGTGCCGCACGGCGAGACCGGCACGGTCATCGGCGTCCGCGTCTTCGACCGCGAAGAGGGCGACGAGTTGCCGCCCGGCGTGAACCAGCTGGTGCGCGTCTACGTGGCCCAGAAGCGGAAGATCTCCGACGGCGACAAGCTGGCCGGACGTCACGGCAACAAGGGTGTCATCGCCAAGATCCTGCCTGTCGAGGACATGCCGTTCCTCGAGGACGGCACCGCCGTCGACATCGTGCTGAACCCGCTGGGCGTGCCGAGCCGGATGAACGTCGGCCAGGTGCTGGAGACCCACCTCGGGTGGGTCGCCAAGACCGGCTGGGACATCACCGACGTGGACGAGCCCTGGGCCAACCGGCTCAAGGACGTCGGCCTGGGTCAGGTGGACGGCGACACCCGCCTCGCGACGCCCGTGTTCGACGGTGCCAACGAGGCCGAGATCGCCGGCCTGCTCGAGCACGGTCACCCGCAGCGCGACGGCCTCAAGCTGGTGGACGCCGGCGGCAAGGCCCAGCTCTTCGACGGCCGCTCGGGCGAGCCGTACCCCGAGCGGGTCGGCGTCGGCTACATCTACATGCTGAAGCTGCACCACCTGGTCGACGACAAGATCCACGCCCGTTCGACCGGTCCGTACTCGATGATCACCCAGCAGCCGCTGGGCGGAAAGGCGCAGTTCGGCGGTCAGCGCTTCGGCGAGATGGAGGTGTGGGCCCTGGAGGCCTACGGCGCCGCCTGGGCGCTGCAGGAGCTGCTCACCATCAAGTCCGACGACGTCCCGGGCCGGGTCAAGGTCTACGAGGCGATCGTCAAGGGCGAGAACATCCCCGAGCCGGGCATCCCGGAGTCGTTCAAGGTCCTGGTCAAGGAGATGAAGTCGCTGTGCCTGAACGTCGAGGTGTTGTCCTCCGACGGCCAGGTCGTCGAGCTTCGTGATTCCGAGGACGACTTCCGCTCCGCCGAGGAGTTCGGAATCGACCTGTCCCGCCGTCCGGGTGCCGACTCGTTCGCCGCCCTCGACGAGGTCTGAGTTCACAGCTCAGTCGCAACAACTCAGATCAGTTTTCGAAAGAAGAGAGAAAACACACGTGCTTGACGTCAACTTCTACGACGAGCTGCGCATCGGTCTGGCCACCGCGGACCAGATCCGCGAGTGGAGCCACGGCGAGGTCAAGAAGCCCGAGACGATCAACTACCGCACGCTCAAGCCCGAGCGTGACGGCCTGTTCTGCGAGAAGATCTTCGGCCCAACCCGGGACTGGGAGTGCTACTGCGGCAAGTACAAGCGGGTGCGCTTCAAGGGCATCATCTGTGAGCGCTGTGGCGTCGAGGTGACCCGCTCCAACGTCCGCCGCGAGCGGATGGGGCACATCGAGCTGGCCGCGCCGGTCACCCACATCTGGTACTTCAAGGGTGTCCCGAGCCGGCTCGGCTACCTGCTGGACATTGCGCCGAAGGACCTGGAGAAGGTCATCTACTTCGCCGCGTACATGATCACCGCGGTCGACGTCGAGGCCCGGCATCGCGACCAGGCCTCACTGGAGGCCAAGATCGAGGTGGAGCGCAAGCAGCTGGAGCAGCGTCGCGACAACGACGTGAACACCCGGCTGGCCAAGCTCGAGGAGGACCTGGGCCAGCTCGAGAGCGAGGGCGCCAAGGCCGACATCAAGAAGAAGGTCCGCGACGGCGCCGAGCGCGAGGTCAAGGCCGTCCGTGACCGCGCGCAGCGCGAGATCGACCGGCTGGACGCCGTGTGGCAGCGGTTCAAGAACCTCAAGGTGCAGGATCTCGAAGGCGACGAGATCCTCTACCGCGAGATGAAGACCCGCTTCGGCAAGTACTTCGAGGGCTACATGGGCGCCGAGGCGATCAAGAACCGCCTCGCCACCTTCGACCTGCAGGCCGAGTCGGATTCGCTGCGCGAGATCATCGCCACCGGCAAGGGGCAGCGCAAGACCCGCGCCCTGAAGCGGCTCAAGGTGGTCTCGGCGTTCCTGGCCACCTCGAACAGCCCCTCGGGCATGGTGCTGGACGCCGTCCCGGTCATCCCGCCGGACCTGCGCCCGATGGTGCAGCTCGACGGCGGCCGGTTTGCGACCTCCGACCTCAACGACCTGTACCGCCGCGTGATCAACCGCAACAACCGGCTCAAGCGACTGCTCGACCTGGGTGCGCCCGAGATCATCGTGAACAACGAGAAGCGGATGCTGCAGGAGGCCGTCGACTCGCTGTTCGACAACGGACGCCGCGGGCGTCCGGTCACCGGCCCGGGCAACCGGCCGCTGAAGTCCATCTCGGACATGCTGAAGGGCAAGCAGGGCCGGTTCCGCCAGAACCTGCTCGGCAAGCGCGTCGACTACTCGGGCCGTTCGGTCATCGTGGTCGGCCCGCAGCTGAAGCTGCACCAGTGCGGCCTGCCCAAGGCGATGGCGCTGGAGCTGTTCAAGCCGTTCGTGATGAAGCGGCTGGACGACCTGAACCTGGCGCAGAACATCAAGTCCGCCAAGCGGATGGTCGACCGCCAGCGTCCGGTGGTGTGGGACGTGCTCGAGGAGGTCATCTCCGAGCATCCGGTGCTGCTCAACCGTGCACCCACCCTGCACCGCCTCGGCATCCAGGCTTTCGAGCCGCAGCTGATCGAGGGCAAGGCGATCCAGATCCACCCGCTCGTCTGCACCGCCTTCAACGCCGACTTCGACGGTGACCAGATGGCCGTGCACCTGCCGCTGAGCGCGGAGGCGCAGGCCGAGGCTCGCATCCTGATGCTGTCGACGAACAACATCCTGAAGCCGGCCGACGGTCGTCCGGTGACCATGCCCACCCAGGACATGATCATCGGCCACTACTTCCTGACCCTCGAGCAGGCGGGCCTGCCCGGTGAGGGCCGGACCTTCGGTTCGGTGTCCGAGGCGATCATGGCGTTCGACCGTGGCGAGCTGGGGATCGGTGCCCCGTGCACCATCCGGTTCCGCGACATCGTGCCCCCCGAGGGCGTCGAGGCGCGGGCCGACGGCAGCTTCCTGCTGAGCACCACGCTCGGCCGGGCCCTGTTCAACGAGGCGATGCCGTCCGACTACGCGTTCGTGAACGTCGAGGTGGGCAAGAAGAAGCTGGGCCAGATCGTCAACGACCTGGCGGAGCGGTACCCGAAGATCGAGGTCGCGGCGACCCTGGACCGGCTCAAGGACCTGGGCTTCCGCTGGGCCACCCGCTCGGGCGTCACCGTGTCGATCTCCGACGTGCAGACCCCGCCGTCCAAGCCGGAGATCCTGGCGGGCTACGAGTCGAAGGCCGCCAAGATCACCAAGCAGTACGAGCGCGGCAAGGTGACCGACGAAGAGCGGCACCAGGAGCTGGTGCAGCTGTGGACCGACGCGACCGCGGAACTGACCGCGGCCATGGAGGCCAACTTCACCCGTGACAACCCGATCTTCATGATGGTGCACTCCGGCGCGCGAGGGAACATGACCCAGATGCGCCAGATCGCCGCCATGCGAGGCCTGGTGGCCAACCCGAAGGGCGAGATCATCGCCCGGCCGATCAAGTCCAACTTCCGTGAGGGCCTGAGCGTGCTGGAGTACTTCATCTCCACCCACGGTGGCCGTAAGGGCCAGGCGGACACCGCGCTGCGGACCGCCGACTCGGGTTACCTCACCCGCCGGCTGGTGGACGTCTCCCAGGACGTCATCATCCGCGAGGAGGACTGTGGCACCGAGCGCGGACTGACCAAGGTCATCGCCGCCGAGGGGCGCAACGGCAAGCCGGTCGCGGCGCGCAACGTCGAGACCGCCGTCTACGCCCGCACGCTGGCCACCGACATCACCGACGCCAACGGCAAGGTGCTGGTCAAGGCCGGGGTCGACCTGGGCGACGTCAACATCCACAAGCTGGTCAAGCACGGCGTGACCGAGGTGCGGGTGCGGTCGGTGCTGACCTGCGAGGCGGCGTCCGGCACCTGCGCGATGTGCTACGGCCGTTCGCTGGCCACCGGCAAGCTGGTCGACGTCGGCGAAGCGGTGGGTATCGTCGCGGCGCAGTCGATCGGTGAGCCCGGCACCCAGCTGACGATGCGTACCTTCCACACCGGTGGTGTGGCCGGGGACGACATCACCCAGGGTCTGCCCCGTGTGGTCGAGTTGTTCGAGGCCCGCCAGCCCAAGGGCAAGGCCCCGATTGCCGAGGCCGCCGGCCGCATCCGGATCGAGGACGGGGACCGCAACCGCAAGCTGGTCATCGTCCGCGACGACGGCGAGGAGGACGTGGAGTACGTGCTGCCGCGTCGCGTCCGCCTCGAGTGGGAGGACAACACCGGGGTGCGCCATTCGGTCACCGACGGTGATCACGTCGAGGCCGGTGCGCAGCTCTACGCCGGTACGCCCGATCCGCAGGACGTCCTGCGGGTCAGCGGCCTGCGCAAGGTGCAGGAGCACCTGGTCGAAGAGGTGCAGGCGGTGTACCGGACGCAGGGCGCGCCGATCCACGACAAGCACATCGAGATCATCATCCGGCAGATGCTGCGGCGGATCACCGTCATCGAGTCGGGCGACACCTCGATGCTGCCGGGCGAGCTCGTCGACCGGAACACCTTCGAGTCCCAGAACCGGCAGATGGTCACCGAGGGCCGGATGCCGGCCCAGGGCCGTCCGGTGCTGATGGGCATCACGAAGGCGTCGCTGGCGACCGAGTCGTGGCTGTCGGCGGCCTCCTTCCAGGAGACCACCAAGGTGCTCACCGACGCGGCGATCCACGCCAAGTCGGACAGCCTGGTGGGCCTGAAGGAGAACGTCATCCTGGGCAAGCTGATCCCGGCCGGCACCGGCCTGGAGCGGTACCGCAACATCCGGGTCGAGCCGACCGCGGAGGCGCGCGCCGCGGCCTACGAGCTCAGCTACGACCCGTACGACTACGACATGGCCGGTAACGGCATGTCGGTGTCGCTGGACGAGTTCGACATCGGCGACCTGCGCTGAGCTGACCGCTGACGAACGGCCTCGGGGGATTCCCCGGGGCCGTTCGGCATGCCAGGCGGGTGCGCCGCGACCCGCGGGTCCTCCGCTGGCTGTGCGGCGGTCGGTGACCCCGGTGACGACGTCTGACCTAGGGTGGGGCCATGCGCATCGTTGCTCACAGTGATCACGCCGGGGTGGCTCTCCGGCTCGAGATGGTCGAACAAGCCCGCGAACTCGGTCACGAGGTGGACGACCTTGGCCCCGCGGTGGGCGAGAAGGTCGACTACCCCTACGCCGGCGCGGTCGTCGGCCACAAGGTGTCGGCGGGGGAGTACGACCTCGGCATCCTGGTCTGCGGCACCGGCGTGGGCATTTCGATGGCGGCCAACAAGATTCCCGGCGCCCGCGCCGTGGTGTGTTCCGAGCCGTACACGGCCCGGCTGTCGCGACAGCACAACGCGTCCAACATCGTGGCGGTCGGCGAGCGGGTGGTCGGGCCCGGTGAGGCGCGGATGATCGTCGAGGCCTTCCTGACCACCGAGCCCGCCGGCGGCCGGCACGCGCAGCGGGTCGAGATGCTCAAGGCGCTCGACAACCAGAACCTGGCGCTGGAGGACCTGCGCAGGATGGGTCCCGCCTGCACCGGCTGATCGGGCGCTGGGCGAGCTCGTCGAGCCCATCGCCTGAGCCCGACAGCTTCGATCCGGGCAAGTCTCCGTCATCCCGGGCTTGCCCCGGGATCTACGAGTGGTGGGGTGCGGTCGCAGATCCCGGCGTCCGCCGGGATGACGGGTCGGTGGGTTCGCGGGGCCCTGGCGGTGACCGCGCCTGAGCGGTGAATGCATCCGCAGTTGCGGTGATACAGTCCCGCGCATGACGCAACTGCGGATCCGCGAGGCGGCTGTGCTGCTGGGCGTGAGTGATGACACAGTCCGCCGATGGGCCGAGGCCGGACGCCTCGCCACGAGTCAGGACGCCGCCGGCCGGCAGGTGGTCGAGGGTGCCGACCTGGTGGCTCTCGCACAGGACCTTGCCGCCGGCCGCACCGATGCGCTGGACGGCGCAGCCGGCGTCCGCTCGGCGCGCAACCACTTCACCGGGCTGGTCACCCGGGTGGTGTCGGACGCCGTGATGTCGCAGGTCGACCTGCAGTGCGGGCCGTTCCGGGTGGTGTCGCTGATCTCGACCGAGGCCGTCCAGGATCTGGGCCTCGAGGTCGGATCGCTGGCCACGGCAGTGGTGAAGGCCACCAACGTCACAATCGAGACCGCGCGATGAGGCGGCTGCGCCTCGCCCTGGCGGCGCTGGTGGTCGGCGCTTTGGTGCTGGCCGGCTGCACCGGGACCTCCGAGCGACGGCTGACCGTCTTCGCCGCGGCGTCCCTCACCAAGGTCTTCACGGCGTTCGGCGACCAGTTCGAGTCGGACCACCCCGGCGTCACGGTGGCGTTCACCTTCGACGGCTCCTCGGGGCTGGTCGACCAGCTCAGGGGCGGAGCCAAGGCGGACGTGTTCGCGTCCGCCGACGAGGCAAACATGACCAAGGCGGTGGATGCCGGCCGGACCGCCGGCGAGCCGGAGGTGTTCGCACGCAACGTGCTCACCCTGGTGGTGCCGCCTGGCAACCCCGGCGAGGTCACCGGCCTGGACGACTCGCTGAACGGGCGCAAGCTCGTCGTGTGCGCCGCCCAGGTGCCCTGCGGCGCGGCCACGAGCGCCCTCGCCGAGAAGCTCGGCGTGAGGCTGAAGCCGGTCTCGGAGGAGTCCAAGGTGACCGACGCGCTCGGCAAGGTCACCGCGGGCGAAGCCGACGCCGGCATCGTCTACGTGACCGACGCCGCCGGAGCGGGCGACGCCGTGGAGAGCATCGAGATTCCCGGAGCCGACCAGGTGGTGAACAACTACCCGATCGTGCAGGTGGAAGGAGCACCCGAGCCGCAACTTGCCGCCGACTTCATCGCCCTCGTCCGCTCCGAACAGGGCCGGACGGTATTGACCGGGGCGGGCTTCCGGACGCCGTGACCCGCACCGTGCCGGGCTGGGTGGCGGCGCTGGCGAGCGTCGGCGCCCTGCTGATCGGACTGCCGTTGATCGGCCTGCTGCTGCGGGTGCCCTGGGTCAGGGTGCCCGCGCTGCTGACCGAACCAGCCGCGCGGGATGCGCTGTGGCTGAGCCTGCGTACGTGCCTGGCCAGCACGGTCCTGAGCGTGCTGCTCGGCCTGCCGCTGGCATTGGTTCTGGCCCGGCTGCGAGGGCCGTGGGCCGCGCTGGGCCGGGTGGTGGCGACGGTCCCGATGGTGCTGCCGCCCGTGGTGGGCGGCCTGGCTCTGCTCGTCACGCTCGGACGCCGGGGCCCGGTCGGCCGGCTGCTCAGCCTGGGTGGGGTCGAGATCGGCTTCACCACCGCCGCGGTGGTGATCGCGCAGGCGTTCGTGGCGATGCCGTTCCTGGTGGTCGCGGTCGAGGGGGCGCTGCGCAGCCTGGACGCCGACGCCGAGCTGATGGCGGCCACGCTCGGTGCCGGGCCCAGCCGGGTGCTGTGGCGGATCACGCTGCCCTCGCTGCTGCCGGCGATCGTGTCCGGGACGAGCCTCGCCGCGGCACGTTCGCTCGGCGAGTTCGGGGCCACCGTGACGTTCGCCGGGTCGCTGCAGGGCGTCACCCGCACCCTGCCGCTGGAGATCTACCTGCAGCGCGAGGTCGACACCGACACCGCACTCGCGCTGGCCGCTGTGCTGTTGGTGCTGGCCGCGTTGCTGGTACTCGGCACGGGACTGCTCGGACGCCGACGCCCGGCCCGGGTCAGGGCGACCGCGAGCGCCGCCACGACGCCCGGGGGTGCGGGGTGACCGGCCTGCTGATCGACATCGACCTGCCCGGCCGGGGCGTCCGGATCGAGCTTGCGGTGCCGGCCGGCCAGACCTGTGCGCTGATCGGTCCCAACGGTGCGGGCAAGTCGTCGGTGCTGGAGGCGGTGATCGGGGTGCTGCCGCCGGCGTCCGGCCGGATCGAGCTGGCCGGGCGCGCCCTGGACGCCCCGGGGGTGCGGGTGCCGGTGCACCGGCGACGGATCGGCTGGCTGGCGCAGCGTCCGCTGCTGTTCGAGCACATGGACGTCGCCGCGAACGTCGCCTTCGGGTCGCAGGGCCACGGCCGGGGCCGCGCCGCGGCGCGGCGGCGGGCGGCGTCCGAACTGGAACGCGTCGGGGCTGCTGAGCTGGCCGACCGGTTGCCCTGGCAACTGTCCGGGGGGCAGGCGCAACGGGTCGCGATCGCCCGGGCGCTGGCGTCCGACCCCGGGGCGTTGTTGCTCGACGAGCCGCTCGCCACGATCGACGTGCAGGGCGCGGCGGAGATCCGCCAGGTGCTCGCTGAGCGCCTGCAGCAGGCCGGGCGGCCCGCGCTGCTGGTCACCCATGACCTGGTCGACCTGTGGCGACTGGCCGACCGGGTGGTGGTGCTCGAGCGGGGCCGGGTGGTCGCCGACGGCGCGGTCGCCGACGTGCTGCGCCGGCCGCGGCACCAGTTCCTGGCCAGCCTGGGCGGCCGCAACCTGCTGGCCGGCCGGGCCGTTGACGCCGAGGCGTTGCGGGCCGGGGACCTGGTGGTGCAGGGACTGGCGGCCGCCCCGCTTCGCGTGGGGACGGCCACCCTCGGCCTGATCGATCCGGCGGCGATCGCGGTGCACCTGCGGCATCCCGAGGGCAGCCCGCGCAACGTGTGGCCGGCTGTGGTGCGGGTGGTCGAGCGGCGCGGCGACGGCGTCCGGCTCGGCTGCCTCGCCGGCGGGCAGACGCTGGCCGTCGACCTCACCCTGGCCGCGGTCGCCGAGCTCGGCCTGGTACCAGGCCTGGAGGTCTTTCTGTCGGTCAAGGCCAGCCAGGTGCAGCTGTACCCGCGCTGACCGCAGCGGGGGAGGGCGGGCGGACGGGCCTGCCGGGCTGGTCGAGCAGCGGCGGGCACGGCTGAGGGGACGCTCCGCACGGTCGCTGCCTACCGGAACCCCTCTTTTTGCGATCCTGCGGGCCAAACGGTAATCTTGGTGGTTGTGTTCGGGCGACCGGACCATCGTGTGTGCCCGCCGCGACGATTACGTCAGCGACGACGCGACACCCCACAGCGAATCACGTTCGCGAGAACGTGCCTCCAACCACGACGGAAAGTGATACCAGCCGGTGCCCACCATCCAGCAGTTGGTCCGCAAGGGCCGCACTGACAAGGTCAGCAAGAACAAGACGCCCGCGCTCAAGGGTTCCCCGCAGCGGCGCGGCGTGTGCACGCGTGTGTACACCACCACCCCGAAGAAGCCGAACTCCGCGCTGCGCAAGGTGGCCCGCGTCCGGCTGTCCTCCGGTGTCGAGGTGACCGCGTACATCCCCGGTGTGGGTCACAACTTGCAGGAGCACTCGATGGTGCTGGTTCGCGGTGGCCGGGTGAAGGACCTGCCCGGCGTCCGTTACAAGATCATCCGCGGTTCGCTCGACACCCAGGGCGTCAAGAACCGCAAGCAGGCTCGCAGCCG
This sequence comes from Micropruina sonneratiae, assembly GCF_025972045.1. GTDB lineage: Bacteria > Actinomycetota > Actinomycetes > Propionibacteriales > Propionibacteriaceae > Micropruina > Micropruina sonneratiae. The sequence continues at coordinate 186,488 of NZ_JAPDHX010000003.1, forward strand.
TTACGGCGCGAAGAAGGAGAAGTAATGCCGCGCAAGGGCCCCGCACCGAAGCGCCCGGTCGTCGTTGACCCCGTCTACGGCTCGCCGCTGGTTTCGCAACTGGTCAGCAAGATCCTGCTCGACGGCAAGAAGACCGTTGCGCAGAACATCGTCTACTCCGCTCTTGAGGGCACCCGGGCCAAGACCGGCGTTGATCCCGTGCAGACCCTCAAGAAGGCCCTGGACAACATCCGCCCCGCGCTCGAGGTGAAGAGCCGCCGCGTCGGCGGTGCGACCTACCAGGTGCCCGTCGAGGTGAAGCCCAACCGGGCCAACACCCTGGCGCTGCGCTGGCTGGTCAGCTTCTCGCGGCAGCGTCGTGAGAAGACCATGACCGAGCGGCTGATGAACGAGCTGCTGGACGCGTCCAACGGCCTGGGTGCCTCGGTGAAGCGTCGCGAGGACACGCACAAGATGGCCGAGGCCAACCGCGCCTTCGCCCATTACCGCTGGTGATCTGAGGCTCTCCACCCGGGCGATCCCCGGGGGAGGGCTTCTCGCCTGCCCGCCCACAACTGGAATCAAGAATTTCGAGGAGCCTCACAAGTGGCTATCAACGTGAACACCGACCTGGCCAAGGTGCGCAACATCGGCATCATGGCCCACATCGACGCGGGCAAGACCACCACCACCGAGCGGATCCTGTTCTACACCGGCATCAACTACAAGATCGGTGAGGTGCACGACGGCGCCGCCACGATGGACTGGATGGAGCAGGAGCAGGAGCGCGGCATCACCATCACCTCGGCCGCGACCACCTGTTTCTGGAAAGACCACCAGATCAACATCATCGACACCCCCGGGCACGTCGACTTCACCGTCGAGGTGGAACGTTCGCTGCGCGTGCTCGACGGCGCAGTGGCGGTGTTCGACGGCGTGGCCGGTGTCGAGCCCCAGTCCCAGACGGTGTGGCGCCAGGCCACCAAGTACGGCGTCCCGCGGATCTGCTACGTCAACAAGCTCGACCGCACCGGCGCATCCTTCGACTACTGCGTGAAGACGATCCGCGAGCGGCTGAACGCCACCGCGGCCATCCTGCAGTTGCCGATCGGCGCCGAAGCCGACTTCCTGGGCGTCGTCGACCTGGTCGGCATGCGCGCCCTCACCTGGCGCGGCGAGACCGCGATCGGTGAGGACTACACCGTCGAGGAGATCCCGGCCGACATGGCCGACGCCGCGGCCGAGGCCCGTGACGAGCTCGTCCAGCTGCTCGCCGACCACGACGACGACTTCGCCGAGCTGTGGCTCGAGGCGGAGGATTCGGGCGAGCTGCTCACCCCTGAGCAGATCAAGCCCGCCATCCGTCGCGCCGTGCTGGCCAACAAGATCACCGCGGTGATCTGCGGCACCTCGTTCAAGAACAAGGGTGTGCAGCCGATGCTGGACGCCGTTGTCGACTACCTGCCCTCGCCGCTGGACATTCCCGCCATCGACGGGTTCAAGCCGGGCGACGAGGAGACGGTGATCGAACGGCACCCGTCCAACGACGACCCGCTCAGCATCCTGGCCTTCAAGGTGGCGGCCGACCCGCACCTGGGCAAGCTGACCTTCGTCCGGGTGTACTCCGGCATGCTCAAGGCCGGCACGACCGTGCTGAACAGCACCAAGGGCAAGAAGGAGCGAATCGGCAAGATCTACCAGATGCACGCCAACAAGCGTGAGGAGATCGAGTCGATCGGCGCCGGCATGATCGTTGCGGTGATGGGCCTGAAGGACACCACCACCGGCGACACCCTGTGCGACCCGCAGAACCCCGTCGTGCTGGAGTCGATGGACTTCCCGAACCCGGTCATCGAGCAGGCCATCGAGCCCAAGTCGAAGTCCGACCAGGAGAAGCTGTCGGTCGCCATCCAGCGGCTGGCGGAGGAGGACCCGACCTTCCGCGTCCACACCGACGAGGAGACCGGGCAGACCATCATCGCCGGCATGGGCGAGCTCCACCTGGAGATCCTGATCGACCGGATGAAGCGCGAGTTCCGCGTCGAGGCCAACATCGGCAAGCCGCAGGTGGCCTACCGCGAGACGCTGCGGCGTCCGGTCGAGAAGATCGAGTACACCCACAAGAAGCAGTCGGGTGGCTCGGGTCAGTACGCCAAGGTGATCATCAACCTGGAGCCGATGGAAGCCGGCTCGGGCTACGAGTACGTCAACGCCGTCACCGGCGGCCGCATCCCCCGCGAGTACATTCCCGCGGTGGACAAGGGCATCCAAGAGGCGATGGCGTTCGGCCCGCTGGCCGGCTACCCGGTCGAGGACATCAAGGTCACCCTGGTTGATGGCGCCTACCACGACGTCGACTCCTCGGAGCTGGCGTTCAAGATCGCCGGCTCGATGGTCTTCAAGGAGGCCGCCCGCAAGGCCGACCCGGCCCTGCTCGAGCCGCTGATGGCCGTCGAGGTGACCACCCCCGAGGACTACCTGGGTACCGTAATCGGCGACATCAACAGCCGCCGGGGCAGCGTCCAGGGCATGGAGGAGGTGCATGGCAACCAGGTCGTGCGCGCGCTGGTGCCGCTGAGCGAGATGTTCGGCTACGTAGGCGACCTGCGCTCCAAGACCTCGGGCCAGGCGTCCTACTCGATGGAGTTCAGCCAGTACGGCGAGACCCCGAAGAGTGTGGCCGACGAGATCATCGCGAAGGGCCGCGGCGGCGCCGCCTGAGTTTGACTCTCTCGCGCCCGTAGACAAGACTTGGTAGGGTTCGCGCCCGCAGCGCGGACCGTGACCAGGGACCATATCCCAACCCAAACGACGCCGCGCGAACCGCGCGTGGCGACATCCAGAAGGAGCCTCAGTGGCAAAGGCCAAGTTCGAGCGGACCAAGCCGCACTGCAACATCGGCACCATCGGGCACATCGACCACGGCAAGACCACTCTGACCGCGGCGATCACCAAGGTGCTGCACGAAAAGTACCCCGAGCTGAACGCGGTTTCGGCCTTCGATCAGATCGACAAGGCGCCGGAGGAGCGGCAGCGCGGTATCACCATCTCCATCGCGCACGTCGAGTACCAGACCGAGGCTCGTCACTACGCCCACGTGGACTGCCCGGGTCACGCTGACTACGTCAAGAACATGATCACCGGCGCTGCCCAGATGGACGGCGCGATCCTGGTCGTGGCCGCCACCGACGGCCCGATGCCGCAGACGCGCGAGCACGTGCTGCTGGCCCGCCAGGTCGGCGTCCCGGCGATCGTCGTCGCGCTGAACAAGTGCGACATGGTCGACGACGAGGAGCTCATCGAGCTGGTCGAGATGGAGGTCCGCGAGCTGCTGGACGCCCAGGAGTTCGACGGCGACAACGCCCCGGTCGTCCGGGTCGCCGCCTTCCCGGCCATGCAGGGTGACGAGAAGTGGGGTGAGTCGATCCTCGAGCTGATGAACGCCGTGGACGAGTACATCCCGCAGCCCGAGCGGGAGACGGACAAGCCGTTCCTGATGCCGATCGAGGACGTGTTCACGATCACCGGTCGTGGCACCGTCGTCACCGGCCGGATCGAGCGCGGCATCGTCAAGACCGGCGAGACCGTCGACATCATTGGCATCGCCGACAAGAAGCAGACCACCACCATCACCGGTGTGGAGATGTTCCGCAAGATCCTCGACGAGGGTCGTGCGGGTGAGAACGTCGGCCTGCTGCTGCGCGGCACCAAGAAGGACGACGTCGAGCGCGGCATGGTCGTGATCAAGCCGGGTTCGACCACCCCGCACACCGACTTCGAGTCGAACGTCTACGTGCTGACCAAGGAGGAGGGTGGCCGTCACAAGCCGTTCTTCTCGAACTACAGCCCGCAGTTCTACTTCCGCACCACCGATGTGACCGGTGTGGTTCAGCTGCCCGAGGGCACCGACATGGTGATGCCCGGTGACAACACCGACATGACCGTGCACCTGAACAAGCCGATCGCCATGGAGGACGGCCTGAAGTTCGCCATCCGCGAGGGTGGCCGGACCGTCGGCGCCGGCCGCGTGACCAAGATCATCAAGTGATCTGATCAGCTGCCGCAAGGCCCCCCACCTGACCGGGTGGGGGGCCTTGTGCTATTAATAGCCACTTGTACTACAATGCGTCGTAGACGAGGGGTGTTTGCTCCGGTTCCCATCGGTCACCGTTGACCCGGAATCCTCGTCGGCCATGCCCCTTTACGAGGAGTCGTCACATCATGATCAAGTCTTCCAAATCGGCCCGATTGGTGGCCGTCCTGTGCGTCTTGTTCGGACTCGTCGCCGTTGGCGGCGGTGTCACGACCTGGGCGGTCGTCACCAGCCAGCTGTCGGCCGAGAACATCACCGTGCCCGCCGATTCGCCGCTGATGCCCGGCGCCAAGGTTCAGGATCCGATCACCGCCTACGCCCAGGCCGAGATCATCAATCACCACGCCCTCACCGCCAGCGGTGGCAAGACCTACGCCGAGCTGGGCGCCGAGATCACCGCGGCCAAGAACTCCGGCGACACCGCCAAGGCCGACGAGCTGACCGCGCTGCGCACCACCATGATGAACGCCTCGTTCCTGCGGGCGTCGCTGTTCACCTCGGTGCTGGCCTACGGGGTCAGCCTGCTGGTCATCGGGCTCGGCCTCATGTTCCTGCTGCTCGGCTGGGCACTTGGGTCGCTGGCCCGGCCCAAGGAGGTCCTGGCCTCGGCCCCGGCGTCCACCGAGTAGGACGCGGTCGCTAGCGCCTGACCCGAGCATTCCCTGAACCAGGGCCCACGACGTGTCGTGGGCCCTGGTTCTCGTTCGTCGCCCCGTCGGCGCCGGGCGGTCTTCGGTGATGCTCAGCGGGGGAAGCTGAGCCCGGTGAGCTCCTCGGTCGCCTCCCACAGGGCGGTCAGGGCGCGTTCGGAGCGGGCTCGCCGGGGCAGCGGTGCCCGTCCGACCGGGCCGGACGTGGCGAGCGGCCCGATCGGCCCGTAGTAGCCGCCCGCGGCGGCCTGCCGGCTGGCCGCACAGAACACCACCGGCTGGGCCCCGTCGGCGGCGGACTGCATCAGGTGGACGCCGCCGGCCAGCACCTGGCCGACTCCGACCAGCGGATTGTCCGGGAACAGCCCGGTCACCGACCAGCCGGGATGCGCCGCGTGGGCGTTGAGCCCCCATTCCGCCGCGCTGCTGCGGCGCTGCAGCTCGCGGGCGAACATCACCATCGCGAGTTTGCTGTTGCTGTAGGCGCGCGACGACGACCAGCCGCGGGTGAGGTCGAGGTCGTCGGGCCGGATATGGCCGGCGCGGGCGGCGATGGATCCCAGTGCCACGACGCGCGCGCGACTGGCCCGCCGCAGGGCGTCCAGCAGCCGGGCGGTCAACGCGAAGTGGCCGAAGTAGTTGGTGGCCATCACCAGTTCGTGTCCGTCGACGCTCTCCTGGCGCTTGCGCGTCCCGCCGATCCCGGCGTTCAGGACGAGGATGTCGACGTGCCGGTCGGCGAACTGGTCGGCGAAGGACGCAACCGACCCGAGGTCGGAGGTGTCGAGCTCCGCGACGGTGTGGCTGCCCTCGGGGTGTTCGGCCAGCAGTTCGGCGGCGACGGCCTCGCCCTTCTCGACGTTGCGGACGGCCAGCACCACGTCGGCGCCGGCCAGGCCCAGCGCCCGCGCGGTTGCCTTGCCCACGCCGCTGCTGGCTCCGGTGACGATGGCCAGGCGTCCCTTGCGGGAGGGGATGGTCAGCGGGGTGAGCCGGTCCTTCATGGCCACGAGCCTATTGGCTGACCCGCGCCGCCCAGGCCGACGACACGAGCCGGGCGGTGCCCGGCGCTCGGCCTGGCTGAGCGGGTGGTGCGGCTCGGCGGCTGGCTCAGTGAGCCTGACGCTTCTGGATCGCCGCCCATTCGTCGCGCAGCCCGACCGTGCGGTGGAACAGCAGCGCCTCCCGCGGGTCGTGGGCGAAGTAGCCGAGCCGTTCGAACTGCACCACCTGACCGGGTGCGGTCTCGGCCAGGGCGGCCTCCAACCTGCAGTCGGTGAGCACCTCGCGCGAGTCGGGGTTGAGGTCGTCCAGCGGTTCGCCGGTGCGCTCGCCCGGCACGGTCGCCGAGAACAGCCGGTCGTACAGCGCCACCGTGCCGGTCACCGCATGCGGGGCCGACACCCAGTGCATCGTCGACTTCACCTTGCGGCCGTCCGGCGCGTTGCCGCCCCGGGAAGCCGGGTCGTAGGTCGCGTGCACCTCCACGACGGTGCCGTCGGCGTCCTTCACCACGTCGGTGGCCGTGACCAGGTAGGCGCCGCGCAGCCGGACCTCGCGGCCCGGCGAGAGCCGGAAGAACTTCGGCGGCGGCACCTCGGCGAAGTCGTCGCGTTCGATCCACAGTTCGCCGGTGAACGCCACCGAGCGGACGCCGTCGTCCGGATTCTCCGGATTGTTCGCCACCTCGAAGTGCTCGACCTGACCCTCGGGCCAGTTGGTCAGCACCAGCTTCAACGGCTTCAGCACCGCCATCCGGCGCTGGGAGGTGGCGTTCAGGTCGCGGCGCACGTAGCTTTCCAGCGCCTCGATCGACTGGCGGCTGTTGGTCCGGGTGGTGCCGATGTCACGGCAGAACGCCCGGATCGCGGTCGCGGGATAGCCGCGCCGGCGCAGCGCCCGCAGGGTCGGCATCCGGGGGTCGTCCCAGCCGTCGACGACGCCCTCGTCCACGAGCTTCTTCAGCCGGCGCTTGCTGGTCACCGTGTGGGTGAACTCGAGCCGGGCGAACTCGATCTGCTTGGGCTGGTCGCCGGGCAGCGGCAGTTGCTCCAGGTACCAGTCGTACAGGGCGCGGTGGGTGTCGAACTCGAGCGTGCAGATCGAGTGGGTGACGCCCTCGATGGCGTCGGACTGGCCGTGCGCCCAGTCGTAGGTGGGGTAGATGTCCCAGGTGTCGCCGGTGCGGTGGTGGTCGGCGTGCCTGATGCGGTACATCACCGGGTCGCGCAGCTGCATGTTCTCGTGCTGCATGTCGATCTTCGCCCGCAGCACCCGGGAGCCGTCGGGAAATTCTCCGGCGCGCATCCGGCGCAGCAGGTCGAGGCTCTCCTCCGGCGTCCGGTTGCGGAACTCGCTCTCGATTCCGGGCTTGCCGAAGCCGCCGCGCTGCGCCGAGATGGTTTCGTTGTCGGAGTCGTCGACGTAGGCCTTGCCGTTGGTCACCAGATACTCGGCCCAGGCGTAGAGCTGCTCGAAGTAGTCCGACGCGTGCAGCACCCGGGCGGGGGAGTAGCCGAGCCACTCGATGTCGTCGACGATCGAGTCGACGTACTCGGTCTCCTCGGTGTCGGGGTTGGTGTCGTCCAGGCGCAGGTTGCACACGCCAGTGAAGTCCTCGGCGATGCCGAAGTCGACCACGATGGCCTTGGCGTGGCCGATGTGCAGGTAGCCGTTCGGCTCGGGTGGGAACCGGGTCTGGACGCGTCCGGCGTAGGTGCCTCGGTCGTTGTCCCGCCGGACGATGTCGCGGATGAAATCGTTGGCGGCAGGCACGGCGGTCATGCATCCCAACCTACCAATCGAGGCGTCGCCGCCTGATCCGGTGGACAGCCCGTGCGAGTGGGGGGGGGGGGGAGGGTCGGTGCCTCAGCGGTCGGGCGTCCGGTGGACCTCTGTTCTCTGCAACGCCGACTGCTTTCACCCAAGCGGGGTGTTCTCGTGTTGTGACACGAAAGCAGTCGGGCAACCCGAAAGCAGTGGGCGTTGCTGAGAACGCGGAACCCCCGGCCGGCGGTTCACAGCCGGCGACGGATCGGCTCACCAGCCGCGCACAGCCTGCCCTGATGTGCTGGAAGCACTATCAGGAGGATCGACATGAGCACGTATGAGAGCTACCCGGCCACCAGCACGGACGCCGTCGAGCGCTACCGCTACCTGGTGCGAACGGCGTCCCCCGAACAGATCGAGCAGGCGCACGCCGAGGCGTTCGCGCAGCTCAGCGCAGACGAGCGTCGGGAGGTGCTGCGGGCGCTGGCCACCACCGACGAAACGCCCACCGACGACTCGCCGGCCGCCCTGGCCCGCTCGGCGACCCGGCTCGAGGTGCGTCAGCCGGGCACCATGGAGCGGCTGTTCGGCACGCAGAACAGCACCCAGCGCACCGTCTGGACGTCGTTGGCTGCGGGCTTCGCAGGTTCGGCGGTGTTCAACCTGCTGTTCGACCGTCCCGGCGGGCTGTTCGGTGGTGGCGGGTTGTTCGGGGGCCTGTTCGGCGGGCACTGGGGCGGCCGGCCGCCGGGTGCGCCCGGTTTCGGGGGCTTGGGCGGTCCCGGCGGCTTCGGTGGTTTCGGTGGCGGTCCGGGCGGGGGTCCCGGCGGTGGGTTCGGCGGGGGTCCCGGCGGTGGCCCCGGACGCTGAGGCCGCGTCGGCGTCCGGCCCGGGTCACGTTCACCTGACACCGCACAAGGCCCTCGCTAGGCTCGCAGGGGTCGACCCGCTCGACATCATCGGGCTGGGCACCGACTTCACCTCGGCGACGGTCATGCCGACCGATTCCGGGGCGTGCCGCTGTGCATGAAGCCCGCCTTCCGCAACCGGCCGCACGCGTACGTGAAGCTGTGGAAGCACCACGGCGGCCAGGAGCAGGCCGAGCGGATGATCGCGTTGGCGAAGGAGCGCAACGAGCCGTGGCTGAGCCGGTACGGCAACACGCTGTCATCGGAGTTCGCCATTCCGAAGCTGCTGGAGACCCTCGAGAAGGACCCCGAGGTCCATCACACGATGGACCACTTCGTGGACGCCGTCGACTGGATCGTCTGGCAGCTCACCTGGAACTACGTCCGCTCGGCCGGAGCCACGGGGTACAAGGCCCTGTTCCAGGACGGCCAGTTCCCCTCCACCACCGACTACTTCAAGGGTCTCGATCCCGATTTCGAGAACGTCGGTCGAGGAGAAGCTCGCCGCGCCGGTCGGGCAGCTCGGTGACAAGGCGGGCGAGCTCAGTGTCGAAGCGGCGTACTGGACCGGCCTGAAGGCCGGCATCCCGGTCTCGGTCGGCAACATCGACGCGCACGTGACCGCCCCCGCCTGGGCGACGAGTTCGGCGGGCCGGTGCCGATCGGGCCGTTCGCGCTGATCGGCGACGACTCGATCGGACGCGGCATCGTCGAGACCCTGCGCGCCTCACGCTCGCCCGCGGTGCTGATGCAGAACCACGACCCGTTCACGGTCGGCAGGAACGCCCGCGAGTCGGTCAAGGCCGCCGCCATGTGCGAGGAGGTGGCCCGCAGAGTGCACATCGCCCGACAACTGGGCGACCCGATCCCGATCCCGCAGGAGAAGATCGACTCGCTCTACGAGCGGTACCAGAACGTCTACGGCCAGCACTGACCGGACGCCGACGGGGGTGGGACGCCAGGCGTCCCACCCCCGTCGCTCGCGTTCAGTCCTGCGGGTCGAGGTGCCCCTCGGTGGGGATCGGGGTCTCGGCCCAGTAGCCGCCCGGGGCGAACAGGGTCTCGACCACCTGGTCGAACAGGCCCAGCTCGAACAGGGCGTCGAAGATCGTGTACCGCGAGCGGATCGTCTGGCTCTGATAGTAGGTGAGCTTCAGCTTCTCCTGGTCGATGCCGACCTGGCCCGGATGGTACGGCGCGCCGGCCCGGCGCAGCTTGTCGGCGATGTCGGCGGGCGTCATCACCTGCGGCCCGACCCGCTCGAGGATGGCCGCCCAGTGATCCTTGATCAGCTGGACGCGGGCCGCGATCTGGTCCTTCGGCACGTACTTGGCCCGGGACTGCGACAGCGCGGCGGCGCGGATCGCGGGCAGCGGCTGCAGCGCCTCGATCCGGGCGTCGTTGTCCTCGGGACTGAGCCACTCGGCGGCGCGCTGCTCGGGGTCGACGCCGGCAACGTCGAGGCTCGGGAGCAACTCGTAGACCGCACAGGAGGCCACGGTGCCGATGCCGACCTTGTTGCCGTGCGACAGCGGCGGCTCCCAGCTGAGGCCGTGACCCTCCATCTCCCACTGGTGGGAGAAGTTGTGGCCGGCGCCCGAGGCGGGGCGCGACGACTGGTGCGCCTGCATGGCCAGGCCGGACAGGATCAGCTCCTCGGCCAGCAGACCGATCGAATCGGGATTACCGGCGGCCAGACCCTCGGGGTCGGACAGGGCCGCCACCAGCGGCGGCTGCACCAGATCCCACACCTTGTCGTCGACGGCCTCGATGCCGAGCTCGTCGGCGACCAGCCAGTCGGCGCCGCCGGGCACCTTCTCGATCAGGTCGCCGTAGCCGGTGGCGGTCAGCCGCTGCGGCGCGGCCGCCATGATGTCGAGATCGGCGACCAGCCCCGCCGGGGCGGGGCAGTCCCGAGTGATCTTGAACCCGTCACGGGTGATCGAGGCGCCGAAGGCCGCGTAGCCGTCCATCGACGCGGCGGTGCACACGTTCAGGTAGCCGCGGCCCAACTCGCCGGAGGCGAGCTTGGTGATGTCGTTGAGAGTGCCGGAGGCGACCGAGCAGGCGATGGCGTCCACGCCGCTGAGGTGATCCCGCAGCCTCTCCACGTTCTCGTAGCCCGCGTACAGGGTGGGCGTGCCGGGGAAGATGTACGGCTCGACCACCGTCACACCGGCCGCTTCGAGGGACGCCCTGACCTGCTCGCCGGCCACCTCCCAGGTGTTGCCGTCGGCCACCAGGATGCACTGCGCGTCGCCGAACAACTCCTTGAACAGGGCACCGGTCTGACCCACCACGTCGCGACCACTGATGATCGCCTTCGTGTCGGTGGAGTCCTGAAGTGCCTTGTCAATGAGTTCAGTCATGCTGAATCCTCCTCCAAACGTCGTCGGCCGGAACGATTTCGATTCTGTCGCATTACGGCGTCCGTGTCTGCCTCCCGAGGGGTTTCGGTCGCGCCGGGGCGGAGTCCCCGGCCGCGCTCCGGGAGCTTCCTACACTGGAGTGCGTGCCAGCCCCTACTTCCCCGTTCCGGTGGGCCGCCGGGTCGGACGCGGGACCGAGCCGGGTGAACTGGCCCGTGTGGGCGGGGTTCGTGAGATGACTCGGCTGCAACGGATCTGGACCGACATCGTCGGCGTCCAGGACCCGCCGGCGATCACCGCCATCTGGCTGACCGCGGTGGTGGCGGTGCTGATCGTCATGCTGCGGCCCACCTGGCGGCCGGCCCGTCACGCCGTCACCATCGCCCACGAGGGCGGGCACGCGCTGGCGGCGCTGGTGACCGGACGGAAGCTGTCCGGGATCAGGCTCCATTCGGACTCCTCCGGGCTGACCCTGTCGAGGGGGAAGCCGCGCGGGCTCGGGATGATCGTGACCGCGGCCGCCGGCTATACAGCCCCCAGCCTGCTGGGCCTGCTGGCCGCCGGGCTGCTGCATCAGCGACACGCATTGGCCGTGCTGTGGACGGCTTTGCTGCTGCTCACCGCCATGCTGCTGAAGATCCGCAACTTCCGGGGGCTGTACGTGATGCTGGTGGCCGGCTTCGTGGTGTTCGCGGTCTCGTGGTGGGCCTCGGCCCCTGTGCAGTCGCTGTTCGCGTACCTGGTCACCTGGTTCCTGCTGCTCGCCGGACCCAAGACCGTGCTGGAGTTGCAGGCGACCCGGCGCCGTGGGCGAGGATCCAGCAGCGACGCCGACCAGCTGGGCCGGCTGACTAGGGTGCCGGGGCTGTTCTGGGTGGGGTTCTTCCTCGTTTTCGACCTCGCGGCGCTCGTCGTGGGTGCCTGGTTGATCGTTCCCCGGCTGGTGCCCTGAGCGGCCTGGAACGGGCCGCTCGATCGGCCACCGTCCTGGGCAACCGATCACATGCCCTGTTCGCGGGGCGTCCTCGGGCGGAGGGTGCCCCGCGGATCGGGCAGCATGGCGGGATGCAACAACTGGCCCGGGTGCTCGGTTTCACCGCGCTGAGCGCACTCGCAGACCGATTGCCGGCCCGGACGGCGGCGCTGGTGCAACTGGTGCTGATCCTCGTCGGCTCGCTGCTGCCGCTGTGGCCGCTGTGGCGTGGCGTGATCGCCTTGCAGGATCTGCTCGCCTACAGCGCACTGTGGCTGCTGCTGTCGGTGCTGACCACCGTGATCCGGCTGCGCACCATGCCGGGCGATCGGGCCGTGATCGGCTTCTTCAGCATGCACTACGCGATCATGATCGGCGTTCTCGGCCTCATCGTGGGCGTGTGGTCCATCATCCTGCTGGTCATGGCCGGGGTCAGCGGAGGCTGGTGGACGCTGCTGCTCACGGCGGTCGCGATGGCGCTCGCCAATGCGTGGGCGCTGGCCGACGGCTGGTTCGGGCGGGGCGGACGCGAGCGGGCGAAACTGTGGCAGGTCCTGCTGCCGGGCTATCTGCGATTCGTTCCGGTGTTGCTGGCCACGGTGTTCGGGGCCGTGGCGATCATCGGAGGCTGGCCGGCGTCCGATCGGCTGGTGGTCGGGGCGTGTCTGGTGCTGGCCCTGACCGTGATCGACGTGACGTTGGCCGTGGCGTCCTATCGACCGGTGCTGACCTCGTAGCCAGGCGGGGGAGATCCCGCGTTCGCCGGGTACGGAGTCTTTCGTCATCCCGGGCTTGCCCCTTGTCCGGGGTGCGGTGGGATCCCGGCGTACGCCGGGATGAGGGGGCGGCCGGCCGTCCGGCGCCGCCACGGTAGGCTGAACCGGCCATGACTCAGACTCCCGCACGCCTGCGTGTTGCGCCGTCGCCCACCGGAGACCCGCACGTCGGCACCGCCTACATGTCCCTGTTCAACAAGGCCTACGCCGAGCACACCGGTGGGGCCTTCGTGCTGCGGATCGAGGACACCGACCGCGCGCGCTACGTCGCCGACTCCGAACGGCAGATCTTCGACACGCTGCGCTGGCTGGGCCTGCCCTGGGACGAGGGCCCGGACGTCGGGGGCCCCTACGCGCCGTACCGGCAGTCCGAGCGGCTGGACACCTACCGGCCCTTCGTGGAGCAGTTGATCGAGTCCGGTCACGCCTACCACTGCTGGTGCTCGCCCGAGCGGCTGGCGCAGCTGCGGGCCGAGCAGCAGGCGTCCAAGGCGCCGGTGACCGGCTACGACCGGCTCTGCTACGGCAAGACCCGCGACGAGCGTGCGGCCCTGCCCGGGTTCAGCCCCACCCCGGTGGTGCGGATGCTGATCCCCGACGACGCTCCGCTGCAGTTCACCGACGTGATCCGCGGCGAGGTGAGCGCGCCGCGCCCCGACGATCAGGTGATCCTCAAGGCCGACGGCTTTCCCACCTACCACCTGGCCGTGGTGGTCGACGACCACCTGATGGGCATCACCCACGTCGTGCGCGGGGAGGAGTGGATCAGCTCGACGCCGAAGCACGTCCTGCTGTACCGGTTCCTCGGCCTGACCCCGCCGGCGTTCGCGCACATGCCGCTGCTGCGCAACACCGACAAGTCGAAGATCTCCAAGCGGAAGAACCCGGCCGCCCGGCTGCTGTGGTTCCGCGAACAGGGCTACCTGCCCGAGGCGCTGCGCAACTTCCTGCAACTGCTGGCCTACCCGCCGGTCGGCGAATCCGAGAAGGCCACCTTCGAGGAGTTCGTGGCCGCGTTCGACTGGGCCAAGGTCAACACCGTCGGCCCCGTCTTCGACCTGAAGAAGCTGGACTGGCTCAACGGCGAGTACATCCGCTCGCTGAGCTCCGACGAACTCGCCGAGCGGATCGTCGAGCACCTGCGGTTCACCGGCGAGTGGGCCGAGCCCGACCCGGCGAAGGTCGATCTGCTGCGCCGCGCCACCCCGCTGATCCAGGAGCGGCTGGGGGTGCTGTCCGAGGCGCTGGGCAAGGTGGCCTTCCTGTTCACCACGGACGCCGACCTGGTGGTCGCTGACGACGCCCGGGCCCAGCTCGGCGAGAACTCCGCCGAGGTGCTGGATGCCGCGATCGAGGCGCTGCAGGGACTGGACGCGTTCGACACCGCCTCGATCGAGGCGGCGCTGCGGGCGTCCCTGGTCGACGGACTCGGCCTGAAGCCGCGGTTCGCGTTCGGTCCGGTCCGCGTCGGCATCACCGGTTCGCGGGTGTCGCCGCCGCTGTTCGAGTCGATCGAACTGCTGGGCCGTGACTCGAGCCTCGCCCGGCTGCGGGCGCTGCGGGCCACGCTGTGACGGCGGTGCCGCGATGAGCGTCGTCGCGATCTTCGGCGGGCGCTCCGAGATCGGTCTCGAGATCGCCGGACGCCTGGCGTCCGGCAACACCGTCGTGCTCGCCTCCCGGGCCGGGGGCGAACGGCCCGACGTGGCCGGCACCGACCGCGTGCTGCACTACGACTTCGATGCCGACGACGTCGCCGGCCAGGCCGCGGTCGTGGACGCCATCGAGGCCGAGGCCGGACCGATCGACATCGCGGTGCTCACCTTCGGCGTCCTCGGCGACCAGCGCAGGGCCGAGGCCGACGTGGACGAGGTGGTGCGCATTCTGCACACCGACTTCGTCGCCCAGGCGGCACTGCTGACCACCTTCGCCGACCGGATGCGGGCCCGCGGAGCCGGAACCCTGGTGGCGTTCTCGTCGGTGGCTGGGCAGCGGGTGCGGCGGGCCAACTACGTGTACGGCTCGGCCAAGGCCGGGCTGGACGGTTTCGCCTCCGGCCTGGCCGACGCCCTGCACGGCAGCGGCGTCGACCTGATCATCGCCCGGCCCGGCTTCGTGATCGGACGGATGACCGACGGCATGACGCCCGCGCCGTTCTCGTCCACCCCGGCGCAGGTCGCCGAGGCCGTGGTGAAGCGGATCACCGACGGCGGCCCGGTCGAGGTATGGATCCCGTGGCAGTTGCGGGCGCTGTTCTTCGTGGCGCGGTTCGTTCCCCGGGCGTTGTGGCGGCGGATGCCGCGATGACCTGCTCGTTCGCCTGGGACGACGCGGGGCTGCCGGCCTGGGGCACGGCGCCCCGTGCATCGTTCTGGGTGGCGGTCGAGCAGAACGGGCCGTGGGGCAACAAGGCGTTCACCCAGTCCCGGCTAGACCCGGCCGTCGGTGGTGCGCTGGAGTCCGCGGCGCTGGACGCCGGGGGGCGGGCGCTGCTGATCCGGCGTCCGGCCAGCCACGCCGACCAGCACGACCACCGACGCCGGCAGGTGTTCGTGGCCGGCGGGCTGGCCGGGACGCCGTGGCTGCTCGCCGGGTGGGTGGCCGAGCCCGAGCAGGTGCTCGACCTGCCGTTCGACGAGCTGGCGGGTGCCGATCCGGCCGACCTGGCCGGACGGATCGACTGGCTGCAGGAAGCCGCCGGGGGAGTGCTGCTGGTCTGCGCCAACGCCAAACGTGACCTGTGCTGCGCGCTGCGCGGGCGTCCGATCGCCCTGGAGTTGGAACGGGAGCACCCCGGCCGGGTCTGGGAATGCACCCACACCGGGGGGCACCGGTTTGCACCGACCGGGGTGGTGCTGCCCAACGGACAGTCGCTGGCCCGGCTCACCCACGAGGTGGCCGACGCCGCGCTGAAGGCCGCGGACGCCGGGTTGCTCGCCACCGACACGTTCGGCCCCAGGCACGACCGCGGCCGCGGGCACCTCGCTCCGGCCGAGGCGGTCGCCGAGGCGCACGTGCGGCAGCTCACCGGCGAGGCTCGCCCACACGCGCTGACCGCGCGCACGGCCGGGGACGCGATCGAGGTGATCCACGCCGACGGACGCCGCTGGCAGGTGCAGGTGGAGTCGTTCGACCACCCCGAGCCGCTCCAGGAGTCGTGCGCCAAGGCGGCGGTCGCCGCCCATGCTTGGCGGGTCAGCGACTGCGTGGACGCGTCCGCCTGTTGAGCCGGGCATGGCCCGCTGGGAACCGCTGGTTGAGCGTGCCGGAAACCGTTGGCTGAGGGTGTCGAAACCCTTGGCGGCGCTTCGCCTAGCCTGGCTGCATGTTGTTTGCGTTCTCGGTGGCCCCTGCAACCTCCAGCGAACCGGACGGGTCGGTCAGCGAGGCCGTCGCGGCGGCGATCGCGGTCGTGCGGGCCAGCGGCCTGCCCAACGAGACCACCGCGATGTTCACCACCCTCGAGGGCGACTGGGACGAGTGCATGACCGTCATCAAACAGGCCTGCGAGGCGGTGCAGCGGTTCAGTCCGAGGGTGTCGCTGGTGCTCAAGGCCGACCTGCGGCCGGGCTTCGACGACCAACTGTCGGCCAAGGTCGAGCGCGTCGAGGAACGACTGAGCGGGCAGGCGTGACGTTCAGGCTCCGTCCGGTCGAGCCCCGGGACGCCGACGACCTGGGCCGCGCAGCACGATCTCGACATCGCCGACGGCTTTCGGGTTGGCCTCTTGCTTTCGGGTTGTGACGCGAAAGCAAGAGGCCTAGGCGAAAGCGGCCGGCGATGTCGAGATCGGTTGCGCCGAATCAGAGCCTGATCTTCAGCACCTGGCCCGCGTCCTTGGCGATGGCGCCGGTGGTCACGTAGGCGTTACCGCCGCGGATCGCGATGCCGTACGGCGCGAACAGGTCGCCGGCGACGGTGGTGTGGTCGGCCGGGGTGGTGCCGCTGGGCTTCACCTTCACCACCGAGCCCGTCGGGCCGGCCAGCAGACCGTTGTTGGCGAGCTGCACCACGTACAGGGTGCGGCCGTCGAAGGCGAGATCGGTGACGTTGGTCAGCCCGGTCGCGTACACCGTCGACTTGCCGGTGCGTGGATCGACCCGGTAGATGTTCGCGCCGCCGACCGGGAAGGGGAAGCCGGTCAGTTCGCTGACGTACAGCGCCCCGTCCCAACCCCGGGTGGCCACCGAGGTGGGCACCGACTGCATCGGAACCTGCTGCCCGGCGAAGTCCACCAGGCGGCTGTCGTAGGCGGCCACCTGCTTGATCCGGCCGCGCTGGTTGACCGACAGCACCGTGTTGCCGCCGGCGTCGGTGACGAAGTACTTACCGCCTTCCAGCAGCATGCCGCTGGGGTTGCTGTCGGGGTCGGCGATCGGGTTGTTCGCGCCCTCCCAGGCGGCAAGGTCGGCGATGACCTGCAGCTTGCCGTTCCAGCCGACGCGGGACAGGGTGCCCATCTTCTGCGCGGCCGCCGGCAGTGCGGCACGGGCGTCCGGTGGGGCGCCGAGGCCGATCAGGACGGTCAGGCCGTTGCGGCCGAAGGCCACGTCGCTCGGACCGGACGCCGACTCGCCGGTGCCCTCACCGGCGATCGAGGGGAGGTTCTTCACGATCCGGAACTGCTTGCCCCTGCTGGTCACCATCGTGATCGCGCCGGAGGTGCCGAAACAGGAGTTTCCGCCCTCAGGAGAGGTGACACACGGTCCGCTGCCCCCCTCACCGGCCTCGGCGACGAGCAGGTCTCCCCAGGGCGTGAACGACAACTGCCGGGGGTTGTCCAGCCCGGTCGCGAAGACCACGGGCTCCTTCGGCCCCCCGGGACCCCCCTTGTGGCCGCCGCCGGCCATCGCTGAGGGCGCTCCCATGAGCGCCACTCCCAGCACTGCGGACGATGCGATGGCGGCCAGTCGCAGGCCGCTCAAGCGCAGGTGCACCTTCATCCGATTCCTCCCCGGGTCGTGATGGACGGCGCCAGTCTGCTCGCGTGCGCGCCGCGCCGGTATCCCACTACGGGTGGGACAATTGCCCACCAGGTTTCTGGGGGGCGCCACGGCTCCGACGGTGCCGGGTCGGACGCGACCCCGGTCGGGCGGACCGACGACGAGGGACGCGCCGGCCGTCGGCACCCGCGGGGCCGGGCTCGACACTCGTGCCGGCCGGTGAACTAATGGGGGGTATGAGGTCATCACCGGTGCGGATCGTGACGGCCGCCGCCCTGTTCGACGGGCACGACGCGGCCATCACCGTGATTCGGCGCGTGCTGCAGTCGCGCGGCGCCGAGGTGATCCACCTGGGCCACGACCGCAGCGTCGAAGAGGTGGTCACCGCCGCGGTCGACGAGGACGCCGACGGGGTGGCGGTGTCGTCCTACCAGGGCGGACACCTGGAGTACTTCGGCTACCTCGTGGACCGGCTCGCCGAGCGGGGCTCGCCGGCGAAGGTGTTCGGCGGCGGCGGTGGAGTGATCGTCGCCGACGAGATCGCCGCCCTGGCCTCCCGGGGCGTGATGATCTACAGCCCGGCCGAGGGCCAGCGGCTGGGACTGACCGGCATGGCCGACGAGGTGATCGCCGCCTGCCGGGGGGTGCAGCGCAGCAAGCTGGACGCCGAACCGGCGGGCGCGTCGCTGCCGCGGACGATCACCCTGCTCGCGCAAGGGCGTCGGCTCGACCTGCCGGACGCCCGGCCGCCGGTGCTCGGTATCACCGGCACCGGAGGATCGGGCAAGTCGTCGCTGACCGACGAGTTGCTGTTACGGTTCCGCCGGCGCGCGCCGCACCTGCGGATCGCGGTCCTGGCGATCGATCCCACCGCCCGCCGCGGGGGAGCGCTGCTGGGCGACCGGATCCGGATGAATGCCCTGGGCGGGGTGTACTTCCGGTCGTTGGCCACCCGCGGGGCGCCCGGCGGCGTCCCGGTCGGACTGGACGAGATGATCGCCGCGTGCGGCGCGGCCGGGCACGACCTGGTGATCGTCGAAACCCCCGGCATGGGTCAGGGCGACGCGGCCATCGCCGACCATGCCGACCTGGTGCTGTACGTGATGACCCCCGAGTACGGCGCCGCCACCCAGTTGGAGAAGATCGCCGCCCTCGAGGTGGCCGACCTGGTGGCGATCAACAAGTTCGACCGCCGCGGCGCCGAGGACGCCCTGCGCGACGTCGCCAGGCAACTGATCCGTGCCCGGGGCGCCTTCGGGCAACGCTGGCAGGACCAGCCGGTGCTGGGCACGGTGGCCTCCCGGGTCAACGACGACGGCGTGAACCGGCTGTTCGACCGGCTGCTCGGCCTGTTGGCGGACGCCGGGGTCCCCGCTGGCCAGCCCGACGAGGCCTCGACGACGCCCGGCTCGTCGACCACGACGCCCGGGGAAACCGGTACGGGTGCCCCCGCCGCGCCGGCCGGCAGCCCGACGCAGTCGATCATTCCGCGGGGCCGCGAGCGCTATCTGGCCGAGGTCGCGGACGCCGTCCGCGACTACCACGCGCAGACCACCGACCTGGTCGAGCAGGTCCGCCGGCACGACCATCTCGAGGCCGTCGCCGCGCTGCTGGACGACCCGGGCGTCCTGGCCGGGCACCGGGCGCCGCTACCGCGGGCGGCCGCCGACCTGCTCGACGCCTGGCGTGCGGCCGGCGCCGACCCCGGGCCGATCGCCGAGACGCTGTCCGGGCTGTCGCTGCCCAAGGTAGCGGTGCCGTCCGACCCCGAAACAGGGGCGCTGGTGCGCTACCTGCGCGAGGAGAACCGTCCCGGGGCGTTCCCGTTCACCGCCGGCGTGTTCCCGCTGAAGCGGTCGGGGGAGCGGCCGACCAGGATGTTCGCCGGCGAGGGCGACCCGGCCCGCACCAACCGGCGCTTCCACCTGCTCGCCAAGGACCAGCCCTCGACCAGGCTGTCGACGGCGTTCGACTCGGTGACGCTGTACGGGCGCGACCCGGACCGCCGTCCCGACATCTACGGCAAGGTCGGCACCTCCGGGGTGTCCATCGCGACGCTCGACGACATGAAGGACACCTTCGCCGGCTTCGACCTGGCCGACCCGAAGACGTCGGTGTCGATGACCATCAACGGCCCCGCGCCCACCATCCTGGCGATGTTCTTCAACGCCGCCATCGATGCGGCCGGCGACCCCGAGGTGGTGCGGCGGGTGCGCGGCACCGTCCAGGCCGACATTCTCAAGGAGGACCAGGGCCAGAACACCTGCCTGTTCTCGACCGACTTCTCGCTGCGGGCGATGGCCGACGTGCAGGAGTGGTTCATCGAGCACGGGGTGAAGGGCTTCTACTCGGTGTCGATCTCGGGGTATCACATCGCCGAGGCCGGGGCGAACCCGATCACCCAGCTCGCGCTCACCCTGGCCAACGGCTTCACCTACGTCGAGGCCTACCTCGCGCGCGGCATGGCCATCGACGACTTCGCGCCCAACCTGTCGTTCTTCTTCTCCAACGGCATGGACGCCGAGTACTCGGTGATCGGACGCGTCGCTCGCCGCATCTGGGCCGTCGCGCTGCGCGAGAGGTACGGGGCGGGTGAGCGGGCGCAGAAGTTGAAGTATCACATCCAGACCTCGGGACGGTCGCTGCACGCCGCCGAGATGGAGTTCAACGACATCCGCACCACGCTGCAGGCACTGTGCGCCTTCTACGACAGCGCCAACAGCCTGCACACCAACGCCTATGACGAGGCGGTGACGACCCCCTCGCCGGCGTCGGTGCGACGGGCACTGGCGATCCAGCTGATCATCGACGCCGAGTGGGGGCTGGCGGCGGTGGACAACCCGCTGCAGGGGTCGTACTTAATCGAGCAACTGACCGCGCTGGTGGAAGAGGCGGTGCTGGCCGAGTTCGACCGGCTGGCCGACCGGGGCGGCGTCCTCGGTGCGATGGAGACCGGCTATCAGCGCGGGCTGATCCAGGACGAGTCGATGCTGTACGAGTCCCGCAAGCACGACGGGTCGATGCCGATCATCGGGGTCAACACGTTCCTGAACCCGGACGCCGAGGCGTCCGCCCCGACGGTGCTGGCCCGCGGCACCACCGAGGAGAAGGAGTCGCAGTTGGCGAGGCTGGCCGACTTCCACGCCAGGCACGCCGCCGAGGCGCCGAAGGCCTTGGAACGCCTCAAGCGGGTCGCGCTGAGCGGCGGCAACGTGTTCGACGAGCTGATGCGGACGGTGCGGGTGGCGTCCCTCGGCCAGATCTCCGAGGCGTTCTTCGAGGTCGGCGGGCGGTACCGGCGCACCATGTGAGCGTGCCGCGACCGGGGCCTGTCCGCGGGTCGTCGGGGACCGCTCCGGGAGTCGCCGGCAGGTGGGTGCGGATCGCCGGGGAGGGACCTTGCGCCGGGCCCGTCTCACCGACCACGGGGCGACGATCGGCAGCAGTTGGGCCTAGGCGATATGGGCAACGATCTGCTGCCGTAAAACCACCTGAAAGGAAGTCCCGTGCGCCCCACGTTCCGCAGTCCGTCGCCGGGTTGACGGCAGAGAACGTACTGCTGGTGGACGCCGACGACGCCACCGTCGCCGCGATCAAGAAGCATCCCGCGTATCGAAGAAGATCAAGGCGGCCACCTCGGGCACGCTGGCCCGCTGGTCACGCCAGCTTCAAGCTCGACTACTACCGCGCCGTCGACATGGCGCAGCGACTGGCCAACGCCTACGCGTGACCGGTGCCCTGCAGCAGCGGAGCGCGGTCGCCGAGGCGGCCGCGCTTCCGCTGCGTCGTCCACCGACCCGGACCCGGGCCGCCGAGCTGGTTGCGCAGGCGTGCACCGTCGTGGCCGGCCACGAAGCCGGGCTCGGCTCAGCGCTGGAGCCGGAGCGGCTGATCGTCGCCGGGCAGAGCTACGGGGGTCTGGCCGCCGCGGGGTGGTCACCCGGCACCCCGAGGTGGCCGGGCGGGCGGTGGTGCAGTCGGGTTCGTTCTGGTTCCGCCGGGGCGGAGAACGGGATTTCGACTCGCCCGGCGACCTGACCCGCTCGCTGGTGGCCGGCGGGGCGGCCCGGCTGGCCGTCCAGGTCGGCACCGACGAGGGCGACATGGTGCCGCAGGCACGCTCGTTCACCGCCGCGGCCCGAGCCGCCGGACATGTCGTCCACTACTACCGCGAATACCGCGGCGGCCATGACTACGCCTGGTGGTTGGTACCCGGCGCTGGCCGACGGGTTGACCGCCCTGGGCTGACTCGTCCGGGCCGGGTCATGTGCCAGGCTTGGCGGCTGTGAACACCGCCGACCTCGTCCGGTTGCGCAGGTTGCGGGACCGGATGGACCGCGACTTCGCCGAGCCGCTGGACATGAAGCGCCTGGCCGGCGAGGCGTTGATGTCGGTCGGGCACTTCCAACGCTCATTCCGGGCGGCCTTCGGCGAAACCCCCTACGCCTGGCTGATGACGCGCAGGATCGAGCGGGCCATGACCCTGTTCCGCAACACCGACCAGTCGGTCACCGACGTGTGCATGGCGGTGGGCTGCACCTCGCTCGGCTCGTTCAGTTCCCGGTTCACCGAACTCGTCGGCGAGACGCCCAGTGCCTACCGCTCCCGTTCGCACGGCGAGCTGGTCGGCCTGCCCAGCTGCATCGTCAAACAGGTCACCCGGCCGACCCGCGGGTGACCGGACGCCGCACCCTCCCGGTCGCTTCGCCGGCGGGCATCGGCACAGCCGAACCGGTCAGGATCCAAGAAGCGTCGCCACCGCGTCCGGCCTAGTGTCGAAGCCATGACAGCAGTCGAGTCCGGACCGAGAAGGCGCTGATGTGCCTACCCGGCTGGGTGACGCCCGGGTTGGCCCCGGCGTCCCACCCCGGCCGACGCGACGCACCGGTCAGGCCGCTGCCCATCACTCCCACCGGACATGGGTGCAACACCCGAACCACAACCAGAAAGGACCACCCGATGAGCAGGAACACCAACGACACCGCGGGCCTCAGCGCCGAGGAGCGGGCAGCCATGAAGGAGACCATGGCCGAGCGGCGTCGCTCGGCCGGCCGCGGCGCGAACAAGAGGGCCGCCGAGTTGCAGGACTGCCTCGACAAGATCTCCGCCATGCCCGACGGGGAACGCCGGCTCGCCGAACGGATCCACGAGATCGTCACCGAGAACGCTCCCGGCCTCGACCCGAAGACCTGGTACGGCATGCCCGCCTACGCCAAGGACGGCAAGGTGTTGTGCTTCTTCCAAGGCGCCAGCAAATTCGGCGCGCGCTACTCGACTTTCGGGTTCAACGACGTGGCCAACCTCGACGAGGGGACGATGTGGCCGGCGTCGTGGGCGATCACCGAGCTCGACGACGATGACGTCGCCATCCTCACCGCGCTGGTTCGTCGCTCGGTGAGCTGACGGCGCCGCCGCGGTGGGCGTCGGTGTGGCCGAGGCTCCGGCCGGGCGCAACCAGGTCGCGCACGCGCCGCTTCAGTTCGCCGATGTCGGGAAAGCCGCCGTCGGTCTTGCGGTTCCACACGGTGGTGTCGCCGACGAACACCCGGAACATGCCGCCGTGCGCGGGAACCAGCAGCACGCCGCCGAGTTCGTCGGCGAATGTCTGCAGCAGCTCGCCCTGGTACCACTGCGCCCGCAACAGCCAGCGGCAGTCGATGCAGTACCGGATCGTCACGACCGGTCCGGGCGTCGTCGGACCAGCCGGGACGTCGTCGCCTGCCGCGTCGGCGTCCGGGGTGTCGCCCGGCAGGCCTGCCGCCGGGGCGTTCAGCGCTCCACCTCGACTCCGGCCGCGGCGAGTTCATCGACCACGGCCGGCACGTTGTCGCGCGCGACCGCCGCGGTCAGGTCGAGCAGCACCCGGGTCGGGAAGCCCGCCCGCGCCGAATCCAGGGCGGTGGCCCGCACGCAGTAGTCGGTCGCGATCCCGCACACGTCCACCTCGGACGCCCGGTGCCGGCGCAGCCAGTCCGCGAGACCGTCGCCCAGGGCGTCCGCCCCTTCGAAACCGGAGTACGCGGCGGCGTACTCGCCCTTGTCGAACACGGCGTCGAAGTCGCGCCAGGCCAGGTTCGGGTGGAAGTCGGCGCCCGGCGTCCCGGCCACGCAGTGCGGGGGCCATGAGTCCACGAAGTCGGGGGTGGCGGAGAAGTGCGACCCGGGGTCGATGTGGTGGTCGCGGGTGGCCACCACGTGGTCGTAGCCGGCACCGCCCGCGAGCCGGTCCGAGATCGCGGACGCCGTCGCGGCCCCTCCGGCGACGGCCAGCGAGCCGCCCTCGCAGAAGTCGTTCTGCACGTCGACGACGATCAGCACCCTGCTCATCGGCTCATCCCTGCCCGCGCACTCGCGCTCATGCCTCACTCCTCGCGTACGGGTTGTCGGTGCTGTTGCCGTCCGCGTCCAGCATCAGTGTCGGGATCGCCGCCTCGCCACGCGACATCTTCAGCGCCGACAGCGGCAGCTCGGCGCGCGAGCGGGCGTGTCGCTCCTGGGCGGCGCTCAGCGGCTCGGCGCCGACGATCGCGCCGTCACGCACGAGCTCGACCAGCAGCGGACGGTCGTTGGTGTCACCTTCGGGGGGTGCGCCGATACCGATGACCTCCGCCTCAGCCTTGCCACGTGCGTCCAGCCGGCGCAGCGCGAACTTGCGACCTCCGATGCTGGTCTTGTTGACGCTCTTCTTCGCGACCGGCAGCAGGGCGGCGTCCGGCTCGTCGGTGTCAGCACGCGCCACCAGCTTGTAGACGAAGCCACAGGTGGGCGCGCCCGAGCCGGTGACCAGCGACGTGCCGACGCCGAAGCCGTCGACCGGGGCGCCGCGCAGCGCGGCGATCTGCCATTCGTCGAGGTCGGAGGTGACCATGATCTTCGTGTTCGTCGCGCCCAGCGAGTCGAGCAGCTCCCGGACCTCGCCCGCCAGTTCAGCCAGGTCGCCGGAGTCGAGCCTGATGGCACCCAGCCGTCCCTGGGTGAGTTCGACGCCCGTGCGCACCGCGGTGTCGATGTCGTAGGTGTCGACCAGCAGGGTGGTCGATTCGCCGAGCGCGCCCAGTTGCGCCTCGAACGCCTCTCGCTCCGAGGAGTGCAGCAGGGTGAAGCTGTGCGCGGCCGTGCCGCGGGTGGGGACGCCGTAGCGGCGTCCGGCCTGCAGGTTCGAGGTGGCGGCGAAGCCGGCGACGAATGCGGCCCTGGCCGCCGCCACGGCCGAGTACTCGTTGGTGCGGCGCGAACCCATCTCGATGCAGGGTCGGTCCTGCGCCATCGCGGTCATCCGCGAGGCCGCGGACGCCACGGCAGAGTCGTAGTTGTAGATGCTCAACAGCACTGTCTCGAGAATGACCGCCTCGGCGAACGACCCCTCCACGATCATCAGCGGCGATCCCGGGAAGTACACCTCACCCTCGGGATAGCCCCAGATGCTGCCGCCGAACCGGTAGGAGGCCAGCCACTGCGCGAGCGGTTCGTCGACGATGTCCCGGTCGAGAAGGAAGGCGACCGTCTCGTCGTCGAAGGTGAACGCCTCGATCGCCTCGAGGGCCCGGCCCACGCCGGCGACGACTCCGTAGCGGCGTCCGGTCGGCAACCGGCGGGGGAACAGTTCGAACACCGAGCGCCGGAAGGCGGCGCCGGACCGCATCGCCGCGCGCACCATCGTCAACTCGTAGTGGTCGGTCAGCAGCGCCGTCGAGTTCAGCATGGGCGTCAGCGTAATGGGTGAGCTGTCGGCGCTGTCTGCCAGAATGCCCCCATGGTTTACGCGTCCGCCACGCAGCCCGCGGTGCCCGAGGGCGGCACCGTGCTGGCCGAACGTCCGCAGGACGCCCCGGTCGAGATGATCACCTGGGTGACCATCGTCTGGGACGATCCGGTGAACCTGATGAGCTACGTCACGCACGTGTTCATGACCTACTTCAACTACTCCAAGTCGAAGGCGACCAAGCTGATGCTGCAGGTGCACAACGACGGCAAGGCGGTGGTGTCGTCGGGCACCCGCGAGGCGATGGAGACCGACGTGAACGCGATGCACGCCTACGGCCTGTGGGCCAGTCTCGAGCGCGCCGAATGAGTCGCTTCAAGCGTTCCGGCGGCCAGCTGCTGATCACCCTGGCCGACTACGAAGAGGCGGTGCTCGAGTCGATGGTCGAGCAGCTCCTCGGACTGCTCCAGGGCGACGGGGTGGGGGAGTCGTCCGGCGACTCGTTCGCCCAGTGGGAGGCCGAGATGGCGGCCCCGTCCGAGCTGGACACCTCCGATCCGGTGATCGCCCGGCTGTTCCCGGCCGCCTACCGCGACGACGAGAAGGCCGAGGCGGAGTTTCGCCGGTTCACCGAAGAGGCGCAGCGGCGCACCAGGATCGAACAGGGACAGGTGGTGCTCGACGCCCTGCTCGAGACCAATGCCGGACGCGACCCTGCCGTCGTCCGCGAGGCCGACGTCGAGGCCTGGTTGAAGACGATCACCGCGATCCGGCTCAGCCTCGCGGTGCGGCTGGGCATCGAGACCGCCGCCGACGCGGAGCGGTTGGAGCAGTTGGACGACGACGAGCCCCAGGCGGTGCTGTACGGCATGTTCGAGTGGCTGGGCTACTTCCTGGAAAGCATGATCGCCAAGCTGCACTGACCCGCCGACCGGCCTGTGGCCGGCGCGCCTGCCGACGATCGCCCCGCGTCCGGCCGCACCCCTGCCGCTCGCGGTGACCGAGGGGGGGCGTCCGGAAGGGCGATCTCACATTCTGGGATTCGTGAGACCGGAAGCTGGGAGGTCAACCCGTTCGGCCCACGGACGCCGTCGCGGCTACTTAGGATAGCCTTCGCTGGCCCGGACGCAGCCGAGGCCCGGAGCCGGCCAGTGAGGGTCTTGAGTCCCTTGTCAGAGGGTGACTGCGAGGTTCGCCTCAGCTCACTGAATCGACTACTCGGCGCGATCGATCCGAGCCACGAATGACCCTACTCACGCTCGCGGACGCCCCGCTGGCAACCCCACTGACCCTGGCCGGCGTCCCGGCCGGTCACGCCCTCCAGCTCAGCCGGCAGGGACTGCGTCCCGGCGCGGCGTTCAGCGTCGTGCGGCGCAGCACCGGCGGCGGACGGGTGGTCTCCATCGGCGGCGCCCGGGTCGCCCTCGGCCGATCGCTGCTGCGCGGCATCACGGCGGAGTCCCTCTGATGGCGGGGGACAGCACCACCGTCGCGGTCACCAAGCGTCCCGGCCAGGTGGCCACGTGCCACTGTGCGGTGGCCAACACCGGTGCCGGACCGGGTGCCCCGGTGATCGCCCTGATCGGTGCTCCGAACTCCGGCAAGTCCACTCTCTTCAACGCCCTGACGGGGGCGCGGACCACCGTCGGCAACTGGCCCGGTACCACCGTCGAGGTGGCGCGCGGCGCCTGGCGCGAGCGCACCCTGATCGACCTGCCGGGCGCCTACTCGCTGGACCCCCTGTCTCCGGACGAGCAACTCACCCGCGACCTGCTGCTCGCCGACCCCGATGACCGCCCCGACCTCGTGGTCGTGGTCGCCGACGCGGCGCACCTCTCCCGCAGCCTGTATCTGGTCAGTCAGGTCCGTGAGCACCCGCAGCGGGTGATCGTGGCGCTGACGATGCTCGACGTGGCGAAGCGGCACGGCATCGAGATCGACACCGAGGCGCTCAGCGAGGCACTCGGCTGCCCCGTGGTCGGCATCGACCCACGCCGGCGCAACGGCCTGGGCGAACTGGGGCAGGCGGTGACCGCCGCCCTGAAGATCCGTGCGCCGCACCGGCGCCGGCACGACTGCTGCGCCGACGACCTGGCCAAGGCCGACGAACGCTTCACCTGGGTGGCCGCCGCGGTGGACGCCGGCGCCGCCGACCCCGGCGAGGACCGGCTGACCTTCTCGGACCGGCTCGACAGGGTCGCCATCGCCCCGGTGCTGGGGCCGCTGCTGTTCCTGGTCGTGATGTGGTTGGTCTTCCAGGTCACCACCACCGTCGCAGCCCCGCTGCAGGACTTCTTCGACGGGCTGTTCTCCGGTCCGGTCACCGACGCCGCGCTGTCCGGCTTCGCCGCCGTCGGGCTGACCGGCTCGTGGGTCGAGGGCCTGGTCGTCAACGGCCTCATCGCGGGGGTGGGGATGATCCTCACCTTCGTGCCGCTGATGACGCTGATGTTCATCCTGCTGGCGCTGCTCGAGGATTCGGGCTACCTGGCCCGGGCCGCCGTGGTCACCGACCGGCTGATGCGTGCCATCGGGCTGCCGGGCAAGGCGTTCCTGCCCCTGGTGGTCGGCTTCGGCTGCAACGTCCCGGCCATCAGCGCGACCCGCATCCTCGGTGACTCACGGCAGCGACTGCTGACCGCCCTGCTGGTGCCGTTCACCTCCTGTACCGCCCGCTTGACCGTGTACGTCCTGGTGTCGACGATCTTCTTCGGCCAGTGGGCCGGCACCGTGGTCTTCGGCATCTACCTCACCTCGATCGTGGTGATGGTGGCGGTCGGCCTGCTGCTGCGCCGGACGCTGTGGCGCACGATGGGCACCGAACCCCTGGTCATCGACCTGCCGACCTATCAGCTGCCGACATTGCGGCTCACCGCCGCGGTCACCTGGACGCGGTTGCAGGGCTTCCTGAAGACGGCCTCCGGCATCATCGTGGCGACCGTGGCAGCGGTCTGGCTGCTGCAGTCGATCCCGGCGCATGGCGGCACCTTCGGCGAGATCGAGGTCGAGGATTCGGTCTACGGCGTGGCCGCCCAGGCGATAACCCCGGTCTTCGAGCCGGCGGGATTCGCCCAGTGGCAGACCACCTCGGCCCTGGTCGTCGGCTTCGTCGCCAAGGAGGCGGTGATCAGCTCGTGGGCGCAGACCTATGCCGTCGACGAACCCGAGGGCGACGACCCCGGCTCTCTGGGGCAGCGGATCATGGCCGACTTCGCACACTCCTCAGGTGGGCATCCGGGGCCGGCGGCGCTGGCGTTCATGATGTTCCTGATGGCCTACACCCCGTGCGTGGCCACGCTGGGCGCCCAGGGCCGCGAGATCGGCTGGCGCTGGACGGGGTTCGGGATCGTGATGCAGCTCGCGGTCGCCTGGCTGCTCGCGGTGGCGGTGTTCCAGGTCGGGAGCCTGTGGTGGTAGCCGGACCGGTGACCGCCGTCCTGGACGCCCTCAGTGACGGTGCCGGCTCGCTCGCCGAGGTGGGACGCCGCACCGGGCTGCGCGCCGACGTCGTCCAGGCCGCCGCCGAGCAGTTGGTTCGGATGGGTCGGGCCCAGGACTGCGTGCTGCAGTTCGGCTGTCCCGCGAAGGGTTGTGGGGGCTGCGCGCTGTCCTGCGCCCTGCGCCGGTAGTCCTCGCCGAGCGCCCACGGGGCCGCGCCCACCCAAGTGCGGCATGCTGTGCTGACGCGGGTTCGAGGAGGACGCACGCATCAGCGCTGGTGGCCGTGGGCGAGACTGGGTGCCGTGGGGTGACGGCACCGGGGGGCGAAGCTGCCCCGCGGAGACTTGTCGGCCTAGACAGTCGAGACCGGCGCGACCAACGAAGTTGCATTCACCAACACACCAGCATCACGGTCAGCCCTCGAGTTCCAGGTCGCGGCATCTGGGCCGGAGGACCCCGTGCAGGTGACGGTGACGAACTATTTCGCCCTCGGGTCACTCGCGGTGACGAAGCGGATCGATGGCTCCGTACCGGACGGACGACGGTTCGAGTTCCTTCTGGCCCGCCAGCGGGAGGTGGACGGGCAGGTCGTCGACCTGGAGTTGCCCAACACGTTCGACCCGCCCTCCCCGGCGCCCACTCCGCTGCCGCAGACGGGGTCGGACGCGCGGCTGTGGCTGCTGTACGCCGGAGTCCTGGTGGCGGCGGGTGGCGCTGCGGTTCTGTTCGTTCGGCGTCGCCGGGGGTGAGGCGATGGCCGGCCGGGCGGCTGGCGCCGCCCGGCCGCTGTCACCAGATCGCCCCGACGTCGCGGACGAACCCGCCCATCAGACGGCCCCCGATCCCTTGGAAGTTCTCAGGGTTACCGGTCGTCAGGAACTCGCGGGTCGCCTCACGAGGGGAGTGGTTGAGCAGTCCCAGCTCGTTCAGGGTCGCCCACGTCGACTTGGCACACTCGTCGGCCGACGAAACCAGCGTCACCGAGTCGCCGAGCACGTAGTTGATCACGCCGGTGAGCAGCGGGTAGTGGGTGCAGCCCAGGATCAGGGTGTCGATCTTCGCCATCACCAGGGGTTCCAGGTAGTCGTGCGCGATGCCCTCCAGGTCGGGTCCGCCGGTGACGCCGGCCTCGACGAAGTCGACGAACAGCGGGCACGGGGTGGTGTACAGCTCGACATCGGGCACCGCGGCCAGGGCGTCGTCGTACGAGCGCGAGTACGCCGTCGCCGTGGTGCAGATCACGCCGATCCGGCCGTTGTTGGTGACGCGGACGGCGCGCCGGGCGGCGGGCAGGATGACGTCGACCACCGGCACCGAGTACCGTTCGCGGGCGTCCCGCAACACCGCCGACGAGGCCGAGTTACAGGCGATGACCAGGGCTTTCACGCCGCGGTCGACGAGCCGGTCGAGGCACTCCAGGGCGTACTCGCGCACCTCGGGCAGGCTCTTGGTGCCATACGGCGCGCGGGCGGTGTCACCGAGGTACACGATGTCCTCGTTGGGCATCTGGTCGACCACCGAGCGGGCCACGGTGAGGCCGCCGAAACCGGAATCGAAGATGCCGATCGGGCCGTCGGTGTTGCTCACGGTGCCGACTCTAGTGGCCGGACGCCCGGCGACGTTGCGCGCCGTCGGTCACGTTGCGGGTGTTCCTGCAGCCGCAAAGTGTCGGGACGCGCGCGATGTCGTCGGGGCGGACGCCGTGACAGGCTGGACGCATGGCCGACGAGCACCAGTACCGCCTCACCGCCACCTGGACCGGTAACCGCGGCTCCGGGACGTCCGGGTACCGCGACTACGACCGCGCGGTCGAGGTCGAGGTGAGCGGCAAGCCGGTGCTGCTCGGCTCGGCGGACAAGCCGTTCCGTGGGGACGCCGGGCGCTGGAATCCCGAGGACCTGCTGCTGGCCGCGCTGTCGCAGTGCCACCTGCTGTCCTACCTGCACGCCTGCGTGACGCTCGGGGTGGTCGTCACCGACTACGTCGACGAGGCGTCCGGGGTGCTGGTGCTGCGGGGCAACGGCGGCGCGTTCCGCGAGGTGGTGCTGCAGCCCCGCGTCACGGTGGCCGATCGGTCGATGGTCGCCGACGGCGTCCGCGCCCACGAGCTGGCGCACGAGTGGTGCTTCATCGCGAATTCGGTGAACTTCCCGGTGCGGATCGAGCCCACGGTCAGCAGCTGAACCGGTCCGGCGGCGGCGCGACGAGCGATGAGCCGCATTGTCAGGGCCAGAGCCAGCCAGCACTCAGCGACAGGTTGAAGGCGACGAGTGCGGCCAGCACGATCCAGGCCGGCACCGGCGGGCGGGCCGGCGGCAGGGCATCCAGGGCGGTGTTGGCCCGGTTGCCGAACATCATCGACATCGGCGCGAACACGCCGACGGCGAAGGCCCCGGACAGCACGGTGATCGTCACCTCCAACGGCAGACCGGGGACGACAAGGGAGTAGATCGTCATCAGCACCAGCATGGCCGCGGTGCCGAGCATCCAGGCCCAGACGGTGAGCTGGTTGCGGTCCTTGACGGTGCGGCACATCCGTTTCATCGGCTCGCTGAACAGCCAGGCAGTGAGAACCTGGCCGGCCACCCCGAACGCGGTGGCGGCGATGAACACCCACCCGGGCGCGTCCCATGCGTTCAGCGCCACCGCGGTGTCCCCGGCGCTGGCGATACCGGCGATGGTGAAGTAGCCGAAGCCCTCCTGCAGGCTGGTGAACACCGCCCAGAGCCAGACCAACCGCCAGAACCCGTTGCGCCGCAGCGGCCTGATCAACCGGTCGGCCAGCACCCCCGCCAGGCCGGCGACCAGACTGAAGACGGGACCCGTCATGGCGATGATCGCCTGATCTGCGGGGGTCGGCGTCGGCCGCTCGTCGACCGCGAAGGCGATCTGCGTCGGGTGGTAGCCGAGGATCATGCCCGCGACGGAATGGCTGGTTTCGTGCAGCAGGATCATGACGGTGGCGCCGATGGTGAACGCGACGGTGCTGACCAGCGTGAGCGAGGACTGCGTGGTCGTGGACTCGACCGGCGCCACGGCGTCCGTGTCATTCATGCTGAAAGCATGGCACGCCGTGAACGAAAACAACACCAATAACGGGTGTGGATCAGTGGTGTCGATCGGTTTCGAGCAGGCCGTGGACGTAGCGGCCGGCGGAGTCCCAGTGGTCGGCCCGGGTCCGGGCGAGGGCACGCAGCAGTCGTGGCAGCGGCCAGTCGTCGCCCAGCAGTTCCGGCGGCAGTTGAGGGATCGACGACAACAGCCGGTACACCGGCAGGGTGAGGCCGACGTAGCGGCGCAGGGCGTCCGGACCGGCAGCCGGGGACGGGGTGGCGGCGGCCCGTTCCAGCCGCTCGGCCACCCGGTTCACCTGCTCGCTGAGGTGGTCGAGGTGCCAGACGTCGGCGGCGAGGCAGCGCGCGCGCTCCAGCGGCAGCGGTAGCCGCCCGGGCAGCGCGTGGGCGTGCTGGGGGAGCGGACCGAGTTCGGCACTGACTTGTGGCCAGCGGTCCTGCACGGCGACCATCACCCCCGGTTGCAGCAGGCCGTAGCCGGCGAGGCGCGCAGCGCGGCGCAGCCGGTCACGGGCGCCGCGATGCGCTTCGGGGATGGAGAAGACGATCACGTGCAGGTCACCCGACCAGGCGCCCGCCGGTTCGCTCGACGCCGTGTCCCGGGTGCGCCGGAAGGAGTCGCCCAGCAGCCCCGTCAGTTCGTAATCGCTGGTGCGGCCCTGTCGATGGCTGCGCAAGGCGCCCTGCGCTCGCATCCGGGCCAGTGCGCTGCGGGCCGTCGTGGCCGGGACGCCGACATCGCCCAGCCAGCGGATGAGCAGGGTGCCCGGCAGTCGCTCCCGCTGCGCGATCCCGAACAGGAACAACACCGTGGAGACCAGGTTCGGTTGCTCCTCGGACTCCATCGCGCCAGCGTATCGAGCGCGACCGTCGTTTGAGGCGACCGGCGGGACCGGGCATAAGCCGGGCTTGATCCGGGATGTCGGGTGCCGCCGCCGCATTCCGCTTTGACTAACCTGCCCGCACGGCATGGGATGGTCCCATGACCTACACCCGCCTCGACGGACGCGCCCCCGACCAGCTCCGGCCGGTCACCATCACCCGCAACTGGCTCGACCACGCCGAGGGGTCGGTGCTGGTCGAGTTCGGCCGCACCAGGGTGCTCGTTGCGGCGTCCGTCACCCAGGGCGTGCCGCGGTGGCGCAAGGGCTCGGGGCTGGGCTGGGTGACCAGCGAGTACGCGATGCTGCCGCGTGCCACCAACAGCCGCAGCGACCGCGAGTCGGTGAAGGGGCGGATCGGCGGCCGCACCCACGAGATCTCCCGGCTGATCGGCCGGTCGCTGCGGGCCGTCATCGACTACAAGGCGCTCGGCGAGAACACCATCGTGCTCGACTGCGACGTGCTGCAGGCCGACGGCGGCACCCGCACGGCGTCCATCACCGGTGCCTACGTGGCGCTGGCGGACGCCGTCTCCTGGCTGCGCGAACGGGACGCCCTGGCCGGCGAACCGTTGACCGGGTCGGTCGCGGCGGTGTCGGTCGGCGTCCTGCAGGACACCCCGCTGCTCGACCTGCCCTACGTCGAGGACTCGATCGCCGACGTCGACCTGAACGTGGTCACCGACGGCGCCGGCCGGTTCATCGAGGTGCAGGGCACCGCCGAGGGGCAGCCGTTCGACCGCGGCGTCCTGGACGCCCTGCTCGACCTGGGTGTTGCCGGCACCGCGGAACTCACCCGCCTGCAGGCCGA
This sequence comes from Micropruina sonneratiae, assembly GCF_025972045.1. Taxonomy (GTDB): domain Bacteria; phylum Actinomycetota; class Actinomycetes; order Propionibacteriales; family Propionibacteriaceae; genus Micropruina; species Micropruina sonneratiae. The sequence goes on from NZ_JAPDHX010000003.1 coordinate 219,857, forward strand.
GGCGCTGGCCCGATGACCGGGGCTCTGGCCTCACATGGGGACTGTTCTTTTTCAGGCCACGCCTTGCCCGCGGTCAAAATAGTCCCGACAAGGGGAGATGCGGTGGCCTCACATGGAACCGTCCCCATTTCAGGCCGGGGGGTGCGATGAGGGTCGTGCTGGCCACCCACAACGCCAAGAAGCTGTCCGAGCTGAGGCGGCTGGTGGCCGATCAGGCGCTCGACCTCGACATCGTCGGGCTGGATGACGTCGCCGGCTACCCAGAACCGGACGAGACCGAACGCACCTTCGAGGGCAACGCGCTGATCAAGTCCCGGGCAGCCGCGGCGGCCACCGGGCTGCCGGCACTGGCCGACGACTCCGGCATCGAGGTGGACCTGCTCAACAACATGCCGGGCGTCCGATCGGCGCGCTGGGCCGGCAAGGGTGCCGGCGATCAGGCCAACCTCGACCTGCTGATCGCCCAGCTCGCCGACACCGACCCCGCGCAACGCACCGGACGCTTCGTCTGCGCCGTCGCCTACACCCACCCCGACGGTGCCGAGCACGTGCTGCGGGCCACCATGGAGGGGCACCTCGTGTCGGAGCCCCGGGGCGGTAACGGCTTCGGGTACGATCCGATCTTCGTGGCCGACGGCAACAGCCGCACCAATGCGGAGCTGACCCCGGCCGAGAAGGACGCGATCAGCCACCGCGGCAAGGCGGTCCGGGCCATGCTGGCCTGGCTGGCGCAACACGGAGAGGGTTGACCGTGCAGCAGTACCTGGATCTGCTTCGACTGGTCCGCGACACCGGGGTATTCAAGGACGACCGCACCGGCACCGGCACCCGAAGCGTGTTCGGCCACCAGATGCGCTTCGACCTCAACGCCGGCTTCCCGCTGCTGACCACCAAGAAGGTGCACACCCGCAGCGTGTTCGGCGAGCTGCTGTGGTTCCTGCGCGGCCAGACCAACGTGGGCTGGCTGCACGACAACGGCATCACCATCTGGGACGAATGGGCGGACGCCACCGGCGAGCTCGGCCCGATCTACGGCTACCAGTGGCGGTCGTGGCCAACACCCGACGGGCGACACATCGACCAGCTCGCGCAGGTGATCGAGGCCATCCGCACCAACCCCGATTCGCGTCGCCATATCGTCTCGGCCTGGAACGTCGGCGACCTGGCGCAGATGGCGCTGCCGCCGTGCCACGCGTTCTTCCAGTTCTACGTGGCCGACGGGCGGTTGTCCTGCCAGCTCTACCAGCGCTCGGCCGACATCTTTCTGGGGGTGCCGTTCAACATCGCCTCGTACGCCCTGCTGACCCACATGGTCGCCCAGGTCACCGGCCTCGAGGTCGGTGACTTCGTGCACACCCTGGGCGATGCGCACCTGTACCTGAACCACCTCGAGCAGGCCGACGAACAGCTCACCCGGACGCCGCGTCCGCTGCCCACGCTGCGGCTCAACCCGGCCGTCACCACGATCGACGGGTTCGAACTGGCCGACATCGAGGTGCTCGACTACGACCCGTACCCGGTCATCAAGGCCCCCATCGCGGTCTAGTGACCCCCACCGCCCACGCCGAGCAGCCGGACCGCGGGACCCCCGCCGCGCCGGGGCGTCGGTTCCCGGTCGGCTCGGCGCTCATCACCCCGCTGCGCCGGTTCCTGTTGGGCCGGCGGACGTCGGCGTTCGAGCGGATGACCATTCACGAGTTCCAGTTCGCGGACGCCCGGGTGCGGGTGTACGAGCTGTGGACGATGCGCCCGGAGGAGGCGGAGCGGGCCGACCTGACCAGCTTCGCGCTGATCCACGGGCTGGGGGTGTCGTCGCGGTTCTTCGTCCCGCTGGCGCACGAACTCGCTCCGTACGGGCGCGTGCTGCTGTTCGACCTGCCGGGCTTCCACGACCTGCCCAAGCCCGAGCACCGGCTGGCGATCGTCGACTTCGCCGACGTGGTCAAGCGCGCGCTGGACGAGTTGCAGGTCATCGACCCGCTGCTGGTCGGGCATTCGATGGGTGCCCAGGTGATCACCGAGATTCTCGCCGAATATCCCGGCTACAGCAGCGCCGCGATGTTGATCGGCCCGGTGGTGATGGCGCAGGAGCGGTCGTTGCGGGCGGTGGTGCGCCGGTTCATCGGCTCGGCACTGCACGAACCGCTCGGCAACTCGCTGGCCGCGATCGGGTCGTACCTGCGGGCCGGGTTCCGGTGGATCAGCGACACCGCGCCCAGGGTGATCGCCTACCCGATCGAGCAGCGGCTGCTGCTCTCCAAGACGCGACCGATTGTGCTGGTCGGAGGAGAGTTCGACCGGGTCAGCCCGCAGGCGTGGCGCGAGAAGCTGGCGGCCGAGGTCTCCGGGGCGATCGTGGTCACCATTCCGGGGGCGGCCCACGGCGTCGTCTACGACCGGCAGAAGGAGCTCGCCGACGAGTTGACCGCGCTGGCTGGGATCGGCCGGGCGTGAGAAGCCGCGCACTGGCCGGGGTCGTCGACTGGGCCTACGGCATCGCCTGGTGGGTGCGGGCGCTGAGCCGGTCCGGGACGCCGGACGCCTTCCGCCGGCCGGGGCCCGACCCCGCCCATCACACCCCGCTGGTGCTGTTGCCGGGGATCTGGGAACGCTGGCGCTACCTGGTGCCGTTGGCCAGGGCCCTGAACGGGTGGGGGCACCCGGTGCACCTGCTCGAATCCCTGGGCGGCAACGGGGGGCCGCTGCCGGCCGCGACCCGGGTCGTCGTCGACTACCTCGCCGAGCACGACCTGTCGGGGGTGGTGCTGGTCGCCCACTCCAAGGGCGGCCTGATCGGCAAGCTGGTGATGCTCGACCCGGACGCCGGCCCCCGGGTGCGCGGCATGGTCGCTTTGAGCACCCCGTTCGGCGGGTCGTCGCTGTCGTGGCCGGTGCTCGCCCGCTCCCCGTTGGGCATCTTCGCGCCGAAGGGGCGGGCGATCCTCGACCTGGCCGAGCAACGTGACGTGAACGCCCGCATCGTCTCCCTGCAGCCCCGGCACGACCAGGTCATCCCCGAGGGCAGTCGGCTGGAGGGCGCCCGCAACGTGGCCCTGGACGTGTCGGGCCACTTCCGCCCCCTGCGCGACCCGGGCGTGCACCGGGTCATTCACGACAGCGTGCACGGCCTGACCTGACTGATCACACCCACTGCACCAGTTGCACGATCAGGCGGTTCGGGTCGCGGTACTGGCAGTACCGCTCGCCCCAGGGTTCCGTCTCGGGTTCGGTGACGACCTCGGCGCCGTCCGCCACCAACCTCTCGTGGTGCCGGTCCAGATCGTCGACCACGAAGACCAGCAGCAGCCCTTCACCGGCCGAACCCGCGCGGTCCGCGGGCTTGAAGGTACCGAGCCCCGTCCGCAGAAAGATGACGTTCGGCCCTCCGTCCGGATGGTTGAGCGAGACGAAGAAGTCCTCCTGCTCCATCGCCACCGTGTAGCCGAAGTGTCGCTTCAGGAAGTCCGCCGAGGCCCTCGGTGCCGGAACGTTCAACGAGATCGCGAACGAGGTGATGTGCATGCCGCTCCATTTCAGTACGCTGTACGGATATATCAGACTACGCGCAAGGGATCACACGGGCAAGGAGACCCATGCACACCGTGCGACTGCTCTGGCGCGACCGCTTTCCGCTCGGACCGCGCCGCGGTCGGCCGTCCCGGGTCAACCTGGACGACGTGGTGACCGCCGGCATTGCGGTCGCGGATCGGGTCGGCAGCGGCTTCGGCCTGCGCGAGGTGGCGCAGGCCGCGGGGCTTCCGGTGATGACGCTGTACTCGACGGTGAGCGGGCGGGACCAGTTGCTCGAGTTGATGGTCGACCGTTGTCGGGCGACCATGGCCGTGACCGTCAGGGAGGGCGACTGGCGCCGGCAGCTCCGGCAGGTGGCCTCCGAGAACCGTGCACTGCTGCAGGCCCACCCCTGGCTCGCCGATCTCGAATCGGAACGCGCGATCCTCGGGCCGGGCACGCTGGCCAAGTACGAACGCGAACTCGCGGCCGTGGAGCCCCTGAACCTCTCCGACGTCGAGAAGGACGCCGCGCTCACCCTGGTACTCGACTTCGTCCGGACGAACGAGCGAACCACACGCCGCATCGCCGCCGAGCGGGCGGACGAGAGCGCAGCTGACTGGTGGAGCCGCGAAGGCGCTGCGTTGGCGGCGCTCGACATCGCCGGCGAGTTCCCCCTGGCCGACCGAATCGGGACCTCGGCCGGCGAGCGGTACGGTGCCGCGCACGACCCCGACAACGCCTACGAGTTCGGGCTGGACGTGATCCTGGACGGCCTGGCCGCGAGGAGTGCCCGGGCGCACTGAGACTGTGTCGGTGAGCCTCGGTAGGCTCGGCGCGTGCGGATCATTGGCATCGCGATCGTCGGCTCCAACGGGGTGATCGGCGACGGTCAGCGGCAACCCTTCGAGATCGCCGAGGACTGGGCCAGGTACAAGCGGGTCACCCTCGGCCACCCGATGATCATGGGTCGCGCCACTCACGACGCGATCGGCCGCTGGCTGCCCGGTCGCACCACGATCATCGTGACCCGCGACCCCTCCAGCGTCGCCCTGCCCATCGACGGCCGGGCAACGGGCTATGCGGTCTCGTCGCTGGACGACGCGCTCGCGCTGGCCCGTTCGCTCGACGACGAGATCTACGTTGCCGGTGGCGGCACCATCTACCGGCAGGCCTGGCCGCAGTTGACCGACCTCGACCTGACCGAGGTGGACGCCGCGGCCGAGGGTACGGTGTTCTTCCCCGAGGTGCTGCCGTCGGAGTGGGAGGAGATCTCCCGCGACCCGCGCGACGGCTTCGCGTTCGTCCACTACCGGCGACGGTCAGCCGACCAGGGCTGATGCGCCCGCACGCCTCCGTCCTGCACCTCGACCTCGACGCCTTCTTCGCCGCCGTCGAGCAGCGGGACAAGCCGTCGCTGCGCGGCAAGCCGGTGATCGTCGGTGGGATCGGCCCGCGCGGGGTGGTGTCGACGGCGTCCTACGAGGCGCGGACCTTCGGCGTCCATTCGGCCATGCCGATGCATGAGGCGCGCCGGCGCTGCCCGCACGCGGCGTTCCTGTCCGGCCGGTTCGGGGCGTACCGGGCGGCGTCCGGCATTGTGATGGGGTTGCTGCGCGAACTGTCGCCGCTGGTCGAGCCGCTGAGCCTCGACGAGGCGTTCGTCGACCTGGCCGTCGGTGAGCGCTCCCTCGAGCCGGGCGCCGTGCTGGCCGAGGTGGCGGCGCTGAAGCTGCGCCTGGCCGAGGCGACTGGCGGGCTGACCGCGTCGGTCGGCGTGGGGTCGTCGAAGTTCATCGCCAAGGTGGCGACCGAGCTGGCCAAGCCGGACGGCGTCCGCCTGGTCGCGCCCGGCACCGAGGTGGAGGTGATCGCGCCGCTGCCCGCCCGGGCGATCCCCGGCATCGGGCCGGTGACGATGGAGAAGCTCGCCCGGCTAGGGGTTTCGAACGTCGCCGACCTGCAGCGGCTGTCGCCGCGCGAGCTGGTGCGCGAACTGGGACGGGCGCAGGGGGAGTGGATCGCTGCCCTGGCGTTCGCCCGCGACGACCGCCCCGTCGAGCCCGACCGGGAAACAAAGTCGATCTCGGTCGAGGACACCTTCGAGACTGACGTGACCGACCGGATGGCGCTGGATGCCGTGGTCGAGCGGGACGCCACGGGCGTCGCCCGGCGGCTGTCCGCGGCGGGACTGTTCGCCCGAACCATCACCCTCAAGGCCCGCTACCCGGACTTCACCACCCTGACCCGTTCGCGCACCCTGGACGGGGCCACGGACGCCGCCGAGACCATCGCCGCAGTGGCCCGGGTGCTGCTGGACACCATCGACGTGCCGCGCGGGTTGCGGTTGCTCGGGGTCGGCGTGGCCGGACTCACCGAGTCGGCGCAGGAGGCGTTGTTCGAGCTCGCGCCGGTCGAGCCCGGCGAGCGGTCACCGGTCGAGCGTGGCGCGACGCCGGCCGTGAACCCGTCTGGTCCGGACCAGCTCAACCAGGGCGAGGTGGAGAACCGTGCCTCGGCAGGGGTCGAGTTCGTCGAGGACAGCGGGCTCACCCACACCGGGGTCCCGACGATGGCGCGCAGACCGGCCGGGTACCGGCCGGGCGACGACGTCGTCCACGACGAGCAGGGTGCCGGCTGGGTCTGGGGGACTGGGTTGGGCAGGGTCACCGTCCGGTTCGAGACGGCCGAGACCGGGCCCGGTCCGGTGCGGACGTTCGCGGTCGACGACCCGGCGCTGCGTCCGGCGCAGGGGTGAAGCGTCACCGGTTGGCGAGCCAGTCGCGGTACTCCTCCGGGTAGTCGGTCATCACCACATCCGGTGCCAGTTCGGCCGCGGCAGTCCATTGGCCGGCATCGTTGGGGTTCCACAGCACCACCTTCCGCCCGGCCATCTGCAGGCTGCTGACGTAGTCGGTGTCCGCGATGGCCCGCTCGACGGCTACTCCCCACAACGTGTCGCCGGCAAGGCTCTTCGCCGCCACCTGCTTGCCCGACACGAACAGCATTCGCCGTTCGCCCGGCGCGAGGCATTCGGCCGCGTCGGAGCAGCCGAACTCCCTGACGGCCGATGCTGCCCGGTCGAGTCGCTCGCGGGAGAAGGACGTCCACACGACTCGGGTGCTTAGCCCGTAGTTTCCCGGCGTCCGCAGCAAGTCATCAAGGTGAGCGTCGCTCGGGTCGGTCTTGATCTCCAGGAACACCCACGCGGTCCGGCTCGCGGCGGCGATCGCCTCCAGGGTCGCGTTGAGGGTGGGGATCTGATAGCTGTCGTCGTCCTGCGAGGTCGGCTTCGACCGGCAGGGTCTCCTTGAGCTTCGCCCACGGAGTCTTCGAGACCTTGATGTCCGCACCGCCGCAGTCGAGTCCCTTGCTGGCGGCCTCGTCGTGGACCAGCACCGCGACGCCGTCGGAGGTGAAGCGCACGTCGGTCTCGATGGCGAAGCCCTCGCGGGCCGCCGCCTCCATCGCCTGCATCGTCTCGAGTTGGTGGTGCTCCAGGCCGCCGCGGTGGGCCAGGATCGGCGGGTTCGCCAGGGTGGCCAGGGCCGCAGCCGAGGAGGTCGGTGCGGAGGGCGTCACCGGCGCGCCCGCCGAGGCCGAGGAGCTGCCGGCGGTCGACCGGCTGTTGTCCGAGCGGGCCCACGGACGCCAGACCAGCAACCCGACCGCCAGCGCCACCACCACCACCACCACGCCGGCCCCGATCAGCATCGGCGTCCTTCTGACCGGCCCTGTGGACCGCGGGGACGGTTCTTCCGGTCCGGACGTGGACCGCGGGGACGGTTCTTCCGGTCCGGACGCGGACCGCGGGGACGGTTCTTCCGGTCCACCCCTCGCCGGTGCCGGGGGCGTCGGATCGTCCGCCGCAGCAGGGCCTGGCGCCGCACTGATGTCCACCGCCGGCATCGGCGTCGCCGGGCGCTCCAGCAGGGCGCTCAGCGTCGTCAGCAGCCGTTCGGTGTTGAAGCCGACCGGGTTGATCTCGACCGCCTGCCGCCGGATGATCGGCACCAGTTCGGCGGGCAGGTCGGACACCTTCGGCATCGTCGCGCCGTCGACCAGGATCGGTACCACCCGGACGCCGCGGTTGAGCGCCGCGGACAGCTCCAGCCGGACGAAGTCCTCCGGATCGTCCAGCCGGCGGTTGCCCTCGGCGTCCGTCATCGTCAGCCAGTGCGGACCGATCAGCGCCAGCAGCACGTCGCAGGACGCCACCGCTGGCCACGTCCGATCCCCTTCGCCGAGGTGGCGCCATGCTAAGCGGTCCGCCACCACCCCGGACAGGGGGCAACTCTGCTGACTGGCGCCCGGCGTCCTACACTGACCGGTGCCGCCGGAGTGGTGAAATTGGCAGACACGCAGGATTTAGGTTCCTGTGCCCGCAGGGCGTGAGGGTTCAAGTCCCTTCTCCGGCACTCGATTTGTGGCACTTGACAAGGTGCGATAGGTTCTGACCCCCTCCGGAGGGGCCCAAACGTGCAACATACGTGCAACAACAGAGACCGCGAAACGGCCCCAATGATGGGACTGTCCGAAATCTGGTGTAACTGATCTGGCCTGATCTGCCGCCCCGGAAGGGGTGGCGGGAAGGACTGTCAGTGACGCAGGAGAGTGTCGGCCGTGAGGCTGACCGAAGCACAAGAGGATGAGATTGCGCGTGGCCTGGTGGCTCGTGCGCGCAGCGAGGGTGCCGAGCTGGTCGGGCCGGACGGGTTGTTGTCCGGGCTGACGAAGCGGGTGCTGGAGGCCGCGTTGGAGGAGGAGCTGACCGACCATCTGGGTTTATGAGCCGCACGACCCGGCCGGTCACCATTCCGGCAACTCCCGCAACGGCACCCGGGCCAAGACGGTCCTGACCGAGGTCGGCCCGGTCCAGGTCGCGGTGCCACGGGACCGGGCCGGCACGTTCGAGCCGGTGATCGTGCCGAAGGGGAAACGGCGCCTGGAAGGGGTGGACCGGATCGTGTTGTCGTTGACGGCGCGGGGTCTGACCACCGGGGAGAGCAGCGCCCATTTCGCCGAGGTGTACGGCGCGAGCATCGCCAAGGACACGGTCAGCCGGATCAGCGACCGGGTGATCGAGGAGATGACCGAGTGGCTGCACCGGCCCCTGGACGAGGGTGTACTCGGTGGTGTTCATCGACGCGATCGTGGTCAAGGTCCGCGGCGGCCAGGTCACGAACAAGTCGTTCTACGTGGCGATCGGGGTCACCGTGCACGGCGAGCGCGACATCCTCGGGATCTGGGCCGGCGATGGTGGCGAGGGTGCGAAGTTTTGGCTCAACGTGCTGACCGAGATCAAGAACCGGGGTGTCGCCGACGTGCTCATGCTCGTGTGCGACGGACTGAAGGGCCTACCGGATGCGGTCAACACGGTGTGGGAGAAGACGGTGGTCCAAACGTGTGTGATCCACCTGCTACGCAACACGTTCCGCTACGCCGCCCGGCAGGACTGGGACCGGATCGCGAAGGACCTGCGACCGATCTATACCGCGGTCAACGAGTCGATGGCGCGGGAACGGTTCGCCGAGTTCGCTGCCACCTGGCGGTCGAAGTATCCGGCGGCGGTCGCGTTGTGGGAACGCGCCTGGAGCGAGTTCGTGCCGTTCCTGGACTACGACGTGGAGATCCGAAGGATCATCGCCACCACCAACAGCATCGAATCGTTGAACGCCCGCTACCGCCGCGCAGTCCGGGCCCGGGGCCACTTCCCGACCGACCAGGCCGCACTCAAGTGCCTGTACCTGGTCACCAGGTCACTGGACCCCACCGGCCGCGGCAAGGCACGATGGGTCATCCGATGGAAGGCAGCGCTCAACGCGTTCGCCATCACCTTCGAAGGGCGCATCAGCCCCTCGAACAACTAGAACGCCAGATGCCAGTTACACCGGAATACGGACAGACCCACACCCACCGGCAATGCACATTGTGTATTCCGAGGGAGTGGTGAATGGCTGACGAGTCGGACAGCGGTCTTCGGCAAGGGGGAGGCGAAGGACCGATTGTGCGTCAGAGGTCGATTGAGCTGATCAGGGTGCGGACGCGGCGTTCGAGGTCGTCGCGGATGCGGCGGACGGTGTCGAGGTCTTGGCCGTGCGGGTCGTCGAGTTCCCAGGATTCGTAGCGTTTGCCGGGGAAGATGGGGCAGGCGTCGCCGCAGCCCATGGTGATCACGACGTCGGCGGCGCGGACGGTCTCGTCGGTCCAGGGCTTGGGGAACTCGTGGGTGATGTCGATGCCCCGTTCGGCCATGGCCGTGAGGGCGGTCGGATTGATCTCGAGGCCGGGTTCGGAGCCGCCTGACCAGGCGACGGCTTTGTCGCCGGTGAGTGCTTGGAAGAAGCCGAGGGCCATCTGGGAGCGGCCGGCGTTGTGCGTGCAGAGGAACAAGACGACGGGTTTGCCGTCGGTGTGGAATCCTTCGACACGGGCGAGGGCGTGGAGGCGTTGGCGGGCGAACCGTTCGGCGAGCATCGGCAGGAACTTGGTGACTTTGGCGCGGTCGGCGAACTGGTCGAAGGAGCTGGCCAGGAATCGTTCGATGGTCTCGGGTCCGTAGAGGCCGGTGAACTCGTCGGCCAGTCGGGCGGCTGCCTGTTTGAGGGCAAGCTCCTTGTCGGCGTGGAGGCTTTCCCAGGTGCGTTCAGAGACGGTGTGGAGGGTCATGAGGGTCTCCTTCGAGGCTGGCCGCGAGCAGGTCGACGCGGCTGGTGAGGTTGTCGTAGGCGGTGTCGAAGGCGTCGGCGCGGTCGACGCGGGCGGGGTCGGGGATCGACCAGTGCAGCGGCTGGGTGTCGAGTTCCTCGTAAGCGCGGTCGCAGACGGCGATCAGCAGTTCGTCGCCGGTGAGGACGTCCTGGGCGAGTTTCGGCGTGGCACCGGTGAGGTCGAGGCCGTGGCGGCGTCCGACTCTCACTGCCTGGGGGTGGACGCGTGCGGCCGGGTGGGTTCCGGCCGAGACGACCGGGATGTCACTGATCGTGCGCCAATAGGACTCGCCAAGCTGGGAGCGGGCGGAGTTCTGTGAGCAGACGAACGCAACCCTGCCCGGACGCGGCAGGTGGCCGGCGCCGCCGCCGATGAGCTGGTTGCACTCGGCGGTGCGGAGGATGTAGGTCCGTCGGCCGTCTCCCTCGGAGCGGCGGCGGGTGACGAGCCCGGCCTGTTGGAGGATCTGGAGGTGGTGGGACATCAGGTTGGTGGGAATGTCCAGGCGGGTGCCGAGTTCGCTCGGGGCGAGGTCGGCGTGGGCGAGGAGGTCGATGATCGCCAGCCGGGACGGGTCGCCGAGGGCGGCGTAGGCGCGGGCGCGTGTTTCGAGGTCGGTTGACATCCGGCGATACCTCCATGATTATTGAGTCAATGATCGCTGAGGTAAACGAGAACGTCAATCCCGGGGAGCCGGGAGAGATCGAGGCATGATGAGTAAGCCGACCGTCCTGTTCGTGTGTATCCACAACGCCGGACGCTCGCAGATGGCCGCGGGCTACCTGCGACGGCTGGCCGGGAACCGGGTGGAGGTGTTGTCGGCGGGCTCGAGCCCTGCTGATGCGGTCAACCCTGTCGCGGTGCAGGCGATGGCCGAGGAGGGGATCGACATCACCGGCGAACAGCCCAAGGTACTCACCACCGACGCGGTGAAAACCTCCGATGTTGTGATCACGATGGGCTGCGGGGACACCTGCCCGTTCTATCCGGGCAAGCGGTACGAGGACTGGGTGTTGGACGACCCTGCCGGGCAGGGCATCGAGGCTGTGCGGCCGATCCGTGATGAGATCCGCCGCCGCATCGAGACCCTCCTCGATGAGATCCTCCCCAACCAGGCCGAAGGCGTCCCGGCGTCGTGATCCATGCCGAGCGCGGCACCAGCCCTGAGACTGGTGCCGCGCAGACCTTCTTGCGATGTGCTGATCAGTGGACGAGGGCCTCGGTTGCCGGCCGGCTGGGTGTGGCGACAGCGTCTCCCCACGGCACTTGGGCGAGGCGGCGGCCGTCGCGCCGGATCGCGGCCAGTGGCCCGGCTTCGGCGCTCTGCCGCTGTCGCAGCAGTGGGTTGGCCGTGTCGGCGCCGTCGAGGGTCTGGTTGATCACCCATGCCCAGGGGTGGATGTCGGCGCGTTCGAGGTCGGCCTGGAGTTGTTCGGCTTCCAGAACAGGTGTGGTTTCGGCCAGGGTGATGATGATCGCCTTTGTGTAGTCGGGGTCCTGCAGGCGCATCAGCGGGGTGGTGAAGTTCATGCCGTCGGCCATGTTCCGGACGATTTCGTTGTGGTAGGAGCCGCTGGCGTCCATCAGCAGCAGGGTGTGACCGGTGGGAGCGGTGTCCATCACGACGAACCTGTGCCGGGCCTCGGCCACGGCGTGGGAGAATGCTTGGAACACCGCGACTTCTTCGGTGCAGGGTGAGCGGAGGTCCTCGGCCAGAGCGGCTCGTCCGTCGTCGTCCAGGGTCGCGCCTTTGGTCGCCATGACCCGTTCCCGGTACTCGGCGGTGGCTTGATCGGGGTCGATGCTCGACACCCGTAGCCGGTCCGAGGCCAGCGATGTGTCGAGGTGGGCGGCCGGGTCGGTGGTGGTCAGGTGGACGTCCTTGCCGAGGGCGACCAGCTGGAGCGCGACCGCGCTGGCGATCGTGGTCTTGCCGACACCGCCCTTGCCCATGCACATCACCAGTCCCTGATCGGTGGTGGCCAGCTCTGCCACGAGCGCATCCAGGCCCGGCAGGGACGCTGCCACGGCCGTCCACGTTTGGTCGACGTGGGCCACTTTCGCGTCCACGCTGAGGAGGCTGCGGAGGGCGGGGACGCCGACCATGTCGACCCCGCGGAGGGCGAGGTGGTCGCTGGCCAGCCCGGCCAGCTGCGGTGGGAGGTCGGCGAGCGCTTGTTGTTCCCGCTCGCGGATGGTGTCGGCCAGTCGGTCCCCATCGGCGCCGGATGGCATGACGCCGTTGACGACGAGGTGGGTGGCCAGCACGCCGGCCTCGGCCAGCTCGTCGACGGTGCGGGCCGCTTCGGTCAGGGCGCCGTGCTGGGCGCGGGCGACCAGGACGAGTCGGGTGCTGGCCGGATCGGCCAGGGTGGCCAGTGCGCGTCCGTAGGTGGACCTCGACTTCTCCAGCCCGGACATCGGCCCGAGGCAGGAGGTGTCGCCCTTGCCGTCGTCGATGAACCTGGTCCACTCGCCGGGCAGCTGGAGGAGCCGGACGGTGTGGCCGGTCGGGGCGGTGTCAAAGATGACGTGGTCGTAGCCGTCGGTTGCGTCGGTGCCAGCGAGCAGGTCGGTGAACTGATTGAACGAGGCGATCTCGGTGGTGCAGGCGCCCGACAGCTGCTCGGTCACCGCCGCCAGGTCCGCTTCGGACAGGAAGTTGCGGACCGGGGCCAGGGTGCGGTCCCGGTACTGCGCGGCCGCCTCTTCCGGGTCGATCTCCAGGGCGTCCAGGCCGGGCACGGCCGAGATCGGGCTGATCTGGTCACCGACCGCCTGGCCGAACACCTGGCCAACGTTGGACGCCGGGTCGGTGGAGACCAGGAGCACCCGGCGGTCCCGATCCGCCAGGTCGACCGCGGTCGCGCACGCCACACTGGTCTTGCCCACCCCGCCCTTGCCGGTGAAGAACACGTAGCGCGGCAGCTCGTCGAGGAATCTCACCGGTCGCCTCCGCAGCATCCGCGGCGGGGAGTCGTAATCTGCAGGGTCTGGATTGCGGGCGCGCAACAGCCGAGTTCGGCCGCCTCACCGCCACAGCAGGCCGCCGACGTGGACGCCTCCTGCACTGTCAGGCCGGCGTAGCTGGCGAGTTCGGACCGTGTCGGGTAGCGGCCGATCAGCACCGTCATGCCATCCACGGTCACCAACGGGAGCGCGTCTGCCCCAGCCGTCTGCAGGAAAGCCACCGCCAACCCGTCGGCGGCGAACGCGGCCGGGTCTTGGGCCAGATTCGCCCGGGTCAGGCGTACTCCCTGGTCGGAAACCCATCGCGCGTCCGCGGTGAAGTCCACCACCGCTTGGGCAGGGTCGGGGCCGCACACCCCGGTGTTACAGCACAGCGGTCCTTCGAAGACCTTGATCAGGGGCATCAGCAGCTCCATCTCGTATAGACGATTGTCAATACGAGATTCAAGCAGTCGTATCGACGGGTGTCAATGTGACGAGCGTCAACAGCAGCGGGGGCCGTCGGTCGCCTCTCCGAGGAAGTCCCGGGCCACGTCAAGGACGGCAGGGACCGCGGCATAGTGGGCCCAGCGGCCCCGCCGTTCGCGGGTCACTAGGCCGGCGCTGACTAGCTTCTTCAGGTGATGCGACAGGGTCGGCTGGCTGATTCCCAGGGCGTCGGGCATGTGGCAGGCGCACGCGGTGCCGTGCTCGGCGGTGGCGATGTGCGCCAGCAGCCTGACCCGAGCCGGATCGGCGAGCGCTTTGAAGATCTCCGCCAGGCAGTCCGCCCGCGCGGCGGGAATCAACTCGCCGGACTCGGGTGCGCACGCCTCGCCAGGATCACCGGCAACCATCACATCGAGTGTCATCCGCGCCATCCTTACAGCCTAGCCGACGTATCGACAGAGTTCGATACGTCGGCTAATGCCTGTTGGCGGTCCCGCCCGTCAGGCTAGGCAGGCTTGACGGCCCGCACGATGGCGCCGTGCATCTGTGGGGCGACCTCGTGGGTGAACCTCACCTCGATGTCGGTGAATCCGGCGGCGGTGAGCCCGTCGATGTACTCCTGGCGGGAGAGCGCGCCGGCGACGCAGCCGACGTGGCTGCCGCGCTCGGTCCGATCAGCGGGGGTGAGGTAGTCCTCGGCGACCACGTCGGAGACGCCGACCCGGCCGCCGGGAGCGAGGACGCGGAACATCTCGTCCAGGACCTTCGGCTTGTCCACCGATAGGTTGATCACGCAGTTGGAGATCACCACGTCCACCGCGGCATCCGGCAGCGGCACCTGTTCGATCCGGCCCTTCAGGAACTCGACGTTGGTGGCGCCCGCCTTGGCCGCGTTTTCGCGGGCCAGGGCGAGCATCTCGTCGGTCATGTCGACCCCGTAGGCAAACCCGTCCCGACCGACCCTGCGGGCCGACAGCAGCACGTCCAGCCCGCCGCCCGAACCGAGGTCGAGGACGCGCTCGCCGGGGTTCAGCTCGGCCACCGCGGTCGGGTTCCCGCAGCCCAGGCTCGCGGTCACAGCCAGCTCGGGCACCTGTCCGGCCTGATCGGCGTCATACAGAGCCGACCCGAACACCTCGGTCTCCGCGGTACCAGAGCAGCAGCCATCCCCGCCGCAATAGCCGCTGCCGCCACCGTCCAGATCGTCCAGGATGTCGATGGGCCGTCTACCGGTGCTCATCGCCGCTCTCGCCGCGGCGGCGTACCGGTCCCGGACCTGCCCCACCACATCACTGTCACCCATTACTCCACTCACTTCCTGTTCGTTTCGATCGTCAGCAGCTGCTTCGTCGGGGCCGGGTCGAGGAGCTGATGGATCGCCTGCAGCCCGGCAACGTTCACCCAGTACCAGGTCTGGCGGCCGTCCCGTTCCCGCTCCAGGAACCCGGCATCGAACAACGCCCCCAAGTGGTGGGTCACCGTCGGCTGACTCAACCCCAACCGCTCAGCCAACACACCCGTCGTCGCCCGGCCCCCCGCAGTAGCACGGATCAGGCTCAACAACCGCAACCGGGCCGGGTCAGCCAACGCCTTCAACGCCCCCGCCAACACCAACGCCTCCTCCGGCTGCAACTCCGCCTGCAACACCGGCGAGCAGCACAGATCCCCCACCAACATGGGTCGGGCCGAGACCTCCTGAAGACTCATAGATATGTGTCTATCATATCGACTAGTGTCGATCAATAGAGGCTCATCGATGATTCCGACACAACTTCTCGTGGAGGTTGCCGGGGCTACATCTCGCTGCCCGTGCTTGCCCGCAGTAGGAGGGGATCGGACGTCAAGCCTAGTATCTCCACTAGTCAGACCAGCGAATCGTGGTGAACGCTAGCCCGTTGGTCGCGTCCCTTCCAGAATCCGGGACAGCCCCTGAGCTACCCTCGCGTCCGCTCCGTCCAAGCTGTGCTGGTAGTGCATGGCCATGCCCGGAGTGGCGTGCCCAAGGCGCGCCATGACGTCGGCGGTGGTGGCTCCGACGGAGGTCGCGAGTGAGGCACCGGTGTGGCGTAGCGTGTCTGGTGTGGCGTCCGGACGGCCCGCCGCCGCAGCGGCCTTCCGGAAGAGCCGCGCGAACGAGGACGAATGCAGGTGGCCGCCGGTGGGCGCCGGGAACAGCAGCGCCTCCGGACCCGCGTCCACGTAGGTGTCGAGATGGGTCTTCAGCTCCGGCAGCAGGGCTGGCGGAACGTGTACCCGACGGACGCCGGCATCGGTCTTGGTGTCACCAATGAGGTAGCCGCCCTTGACCTTCACCACTCCGCGAGACACCTCGAGCACGCCCGCCTTGAGATCGACGTCCTGGCGTCGCAGTTCCGACAGCTCCCCGTACCGAAGAGCGCACCAACAGCCCAGAAGCACGGCCGTGCGCAGCCGCGCAGGCATGGCGCGCGCCAGGTCGGCGACTTGCGCCACGGTCAGTGGCTCGATGTTCTTGGCTCGCTTCGTGCGCACCTTGGTGCGGCTCGGCAGCGCCACCGGGTTGCTGTCGACCAGCTCAGACTCCACCGCGCCGACCATGACGTTGTGGAGCAATTGGAACGCCTTGGACCGGGCGCGTGGTTTCGTCGGGTCGAGCGTGCTCCACCACTGCCGGACGCCACTCTTGGTCAGTTCCTCCACCGGCATCGTTCCCAGCGCAGGAACGATGTGATTGGCCAGCAGCGAGTCGTAGTCGCGCCGGGTCGCGGGCCGGAGGTCAAGGTCGCGCAGCCACGTCCTGGCAAACGTCTCGACGGTCAGCGGCACGGGCTTGGGCGCCGCTGCCGCAGCGGCGGCTTGGGCCAGTCGGACGGCGGGTGGGCGCCAGGTTTCGCTTTCGACCAACCGGCGCTCATCACTGAGCCAGGTCTCGGCGTCCGCCGCACTGGTGAACGTGACCGGTGCGACGTGGCGCTGCAGGTCCGGCCCGGCGTAGCTGGCCTGGTACCGCCTGGACGGCAGCCGCCTGATCGCTCCGAAGCTCCGGCGTCGAGCCATCAGGACCCCATTTCGTGCAACATACGTGCAACATCTCATCGCGTTTTGGTGCCAACGGGACCACCTTATCGCACGTTTTCGGGATCTGCATCCGATACGTCGGTGCTTGTCAGAGCGAGTTATCTAGGGATTTCTCCACAGGAGAAGGGACAGTGTGTGAGGGTTCAGGTCCCTTCTCCGGCACCAGAGCGCCCGCCTCGGCGCGGCACCGCTCAAGCCACGACCTGGTGCCGATCCCGCGACACGGGCGGCCTGCTCCCCGCGCGGCCGATCACAGGACTTGCACAATGAATCCTTGCTGGTCCCTCGCTGGCTCACAGCACGTGCATGGGTTGGTGGCCGAGGCTGGGGCCAGTCCAATCGAGGAGTGCAGATGTCGTCAGCCGTGAAGCGGGCCCGCCTGGCCCTGGCCGCCGTGCTCACCGCAGCGACGTTCACCACCGGTGCCATCGTCGCCGGACTGGCCCAGGCGGCCACTGCCGCCGACGCGGCCACCACCACGTCGGGCACGGGCTCCAGCAGCGGCTCGAGCCCCAACGAGGGCTCATCCCGCTTCGGCTCCGCCGGCTCGGCCGGGTCGTCGTCCGGCTCCTCGCAGACCACCACCAGGGGGTCGTGAGATGAGCATCGCCGAGCCGGCCGCCCCGTCCGCCGGGCAGGTCACGATGGCCGACTTCGAGGCCATCGGCACCACGAACAGCATCCTGGCCACCAACTCCGCCTGCCTCGCTCCCGCCGTCGAGGTGGCGCGCGAATACCTGGCCGCGCTGGACGCCGCCGTGTCGCGTTTCCGCGACGACTCCGAGGTGATGCGATTGAGCGGCGCGGCCGAGTCGGGGGACGTGTGGTTCTTCGCCTCCGAGTTGTTCAACGACCACCTGGACGCCGCGCTGCGGGCCGCGTGGCTCAGCGGCGGCCTGGTCGACTTCACCGTCGGCAACGCCGTGATCGACGCCGGCTACAACGTGGACCTGCGGCTGGTCCGCGCCCGCGAGACCTGGACGCCGTCCGTCCGGCCACCGATCGTGCCCGGCTGGCGCCGGGTGCACCGCGGCCCGGGCGGCAGGGTGTCGGTGCCGCGCGGCACGGTGCTCGACTTCGGCGCCACCGCCAAGGCGCACGCCGCCGACCGGATCGCCCAGCGTCTCGCCGAGCAGTTTTGCGGCGGGTTCCTGGTCAACCTGGGCGGCGACATCGCCACTGCGGGCACGGCGCCTGCGGACGGCTGGCGCGTCGGGGTCGAGGACGCCGACGGCGCCGTCGAGCAGGTCATCACCGTCACCGACCAGGCGGTCGCCACGTCGTCCATCCGGCTGCGCCGCTGGGTCACCGACGCCGGCCCCGTCCACCACATCATCGACCCGTTCACCGCCGAACCGGCCGTTCCGGTCTGGTCGCAGGTGACCTGTGTGGCCGCGAACGCGCTGGAGGCGAACACCGCCTCGACCGCCGCGATCATCCTCGGGGAGGAGGCGCCCGCCTGGCTCACCGGCGTCGGCGTCGCGGCCCGGCTGGACCGGCCCGACGGTCGCAGCACGTGCACACCGCGGTGGCCGCTGCCGGAGGTCGGCGGCGTCCGATGAGCGACCACCTGCTGTGGTACCTGTCCCGTGCCAGCGGCGTGGTCAGCGTGATGCTGTTCACGGCCGTCGTGGTGCTGGGTGCGTTGACGGCCGGACGCCGACGTCCGCACGGCGGTGGCGCGACGATCGTGATCGCCCTGCACCGTTGGCTGTCCCTGGGCCTGGTGGCGTTCCTGGCGGTGCACATCGTGACCGCCATCGCCGACGGCTACGTGTCGATCGGCTGGCTGGCGACCGTGCTGCCGTTCACCTCGGGCTACGAGACCCTGTGGGTCGGCCTGGGCACGATCGCGTTCGACCTGATGCTGGCCGTCGTGATCACCAGCCTGCTGCGGCACCGCCTCCCCGAACGGCTGTGGCGGCTGGTGCACTGGGCCGCCTACGCGAGTTGGCCGATCGCGCTGGTGCACGGCTTCGCGATGGGCACCGGCGACCAGCCGGTGCTGCGGGTGGTCACCCTCGGCTGCGCGGCGATCGGGGCGGCTGCCGTGCTGTGGCGGGTGCTCGCCACCCACGCCGACCAGGTGCGGCGGCGCGAGATCGAGGCGCAGGAGTGGGCGTGACGGACGTGATCACCCTGCTCGAGTCGGCCGGCCTGACCGGCCGGGGCGGCGCCGGCTTCAGCACCGCCGTCAAGGTGAAGGCCGCCCGTGACCACGGCGCGCGGCTGATCGTCAACGCCTGCGACGGCGAGTTGGGCGCCGCCAAGGACGCCTGGATCGTCGAACACAAGCTCGTTGAGCTGCTCGAGGGTGTGCGCCTGGTGGCGGGGGAGGGCGAGGTCCGGTTCGCCGCGCATCGTGGTTCGCGTACCGCCGAGGTGCTGGCCGCGGCCGGGTTGCGGGTGCTGGCGGTGCCGCACCGGTACGTGTCGTCGGAGGAGTCGGCGCTGATCGCGCTGGCCGGCGGCCGGCCCGCCAAGCCGATGACCAAGCGGACGCCGTTCGTCTTCGGCGGCCGCGACAGCCAGGGCCGGCCGGTCGCTGCGACGGTGGTGCTGAACGCCGAGACGGTGTGGCGCGTGGGGCAACTGCAGCGTTACGGAGCGGGCTGGTTCCGCTCGTTCGGGACGCCGGCGGAGCCCGGTCCGCGGCTGGTGGCGGTCGGCGGCGCGGTGCAGCGGCCCGGGGTGTACGAGACTGCCGCCGGGGTCGGGCTGGGCGAGCTGCTGGGCCTGGCCGGCGGCGCGGTGCCCGGCGTCCGGTATGTCGGCGTGGGTGGCTTGGGCGGCGTCCTGCTGAGCGTGCAGGAGGTGGCGCTGACCAGGTGGGACACCCCCGGCATGGCCGCCCGCGGCGGTTCGCTGGGCCCCGGAGTGGTGACCGCCTGGGATCCCGCGGAGTGCCCGCTGAACGTGGCCGGCCGGCTGATCGGTTATGGAGCGGGCGAATCCGCCGGAAAGTGCGGGCCGTGCATGTTCGGCCTGCCCCGGCTCGCGCAGGACTGGGACGAGCTGGTGCGGCGTCCGACCATGGCGGGTCGGGACGCGTTCGAGCACAGGCTGGCGCTACTGGCCGGACGTGGCGCCTGCCACCACCCCGACGGCGTCGTGCGGTTCACCCGCTCGGCGCTGCACACGCTGGCGCCCGAG
This sequence comes from Micropruina sonneratiae, assembly GCF_025972045.1. Classification (GTDB taxonomy): domain Bacteria; phylum Actinomycetota; class Actinomycetes; order Propionibacteriales; family Propionibacteriaceae; genus Micropruina; species Micropruina sonneratiae. Next base: position 239,687 of record NZ_JAPDHX010000003.1, read on the forward strand.
TTCGCCGCGCACGCCGCCGGCCGTTGCGAACGGAGGGTCGCAGATGCCGCCCACGCCTGAGAACGTACGGGTCGCCGTCGACCGGGTGCTCTGTTCGGGGCACGGGGTTTGCGCCCAGACCCTGCCCGGCACCGTCGTCCTGGACGAGTGGGGCTACCCGATCCTCCGCACCGGGGCCACGGACGCCGCGGCGGCGTCCCTGGCGATCAAGCTCTGCCCGGCGCGGGCGCTGTACCTGCGGCCCTGACGCGCGCACCCCTCCCGCGCGCTCGCCTAACCACCGAGCGCACCCCCAACCTTCGCGAGCGCTCGGTAGTTAGGCGAGCGCCCCGCGGAGGGGGTGCTCAGGCCTTGCTCGGACCCTCCCACAGGTTGATGCCGCCCTCGACGGCGTGGGCGTCGATGGCGTCCAGCTCGTCGTCGGTGAAGTCGAGGTTGTCGACCGCGCCGAGGCTGTCCTCGAGTTGCTTCACGCTGGACGCCCCGATCAGCGCCGACGTGACCCGCTCGTCGCGCAGCACCCAGGCCAGCGCCAGCTGCGCCAGGGTCTGGCCTCGCTCGGCGGCGATGTCGTTGAGAGCCCTGATGTGGTCGAGGTTCTCGTCAGTGAGCAGATCCGGCGAGAGCGACTTGCCCTGCGCCGCGCGGGACCCCTCGGGGACGCCGCCGAGGTACTTGTCGGTCAGCATGCCCTGGGCGAGCGGCGAGAACGCGATGCAGCCCACACCCTCCTCGCCGAGCACGTCGAGCAGATCCTCCTCGACCCAGCGGTTGATCATCGAGTAGGACGGCTGGTGGATCAGCAGCGGCGTCCCGAGTTCGCGCAGGATCGCGACGGCCTCGCGCGTCCGCTGGCCGGAGTAGGACGAGACACCGACGTAGCGGGCCCGGCCCGACCGGACGGCGTAGTCCAGCGCCCCCATCGTCTCCTCGAGCGGGGTGTCGGGGTCGAAGCGGTGGTGGTAGAAGATGTCGACGTAGTCGAGCCCCATCCGCTCCAGCGAGGCGTCCAGCGAACCGATCAGGTACTTGCGCGAGCCGAGGTCGCCGTACGGGCCGGGCCAGAAGTCCCAGCCCGCCTTCGACGAGATGACCAGCTGGTCACGGTAGGGCGCGAAGTCCTCGCGCAGATGACGGCCGAAGTTGGTCTCGGCCGAACCGTACGGCGGGCCGTAGTTGTTGGCCAGGTCGAAGTGGGTGACGCCCAGGTCGAACGCCCGCCGCAGCGTCGCCCGCTGGGTGGCGAACGGGACGTCGTCGCCGAAGTTGTGCCACAGGCCCAGCGAGATGGCGGGAAGCTTCAGCCCGCTGCGTCCGGTGCGGCGGTACGGCATCCGGCCGTCGTAGCGGTTCTCGTCGGGCAGGTAGGTGGGTTGCAGCGGCATTGGATCTCCTCCTGGTCGTCCTTCGATCCTAGGCCCAGCACCGGTGGCGGCGAACCGCCCATCAGGACGCAACGGTTGCTCAAAATCGAGCACCGAGTTCGGTGCCCGATCTGGATCGACCTCGACACGCCCGACCGAGCCCGCGCCGTCGCGCTCATCGGTGGGCCGTTGCGAACACCGCCGGCTCCGTCTGCCACGATTGCGCCATGGACAAGGGGGTTCACGCGCGCGTGCTGCTGCGCGGCGAGGGCGTCGGGGTAGTGATCGACCTGACCGAGGCGAGGCTGCCGTCGATTGCCCATTGGGGCGCCGACCCCGGTGAGCTGAGCGATGACGAGGTTGCCGATCTGGTGCTGGCGGCGTCCCCGCCGGTCACCCCCAGTGGTGTGGACGTGCCCGTGCGGCTGGCGATCCTGCCCGAGCAGCACACCGGCTGGGCGGGCCGGCCGGGGCTGAGCGGCTCGCGCGACGGCCGGGACTTCTCACCGCTGTTCCGCTGCACCACGTTGCGGCTCGACGGTGCGGTGGTGGACGCCGCCGCGGCAGAGGTGACGGTGTTCCGGCTGGGCACCGGCATCGTGACGGTGACCGCGCAGGACGAGCCGGCCGGGCTCCGGCTGGAGATCGAGATCCAACTCGCCGCCGGCGGTGTGCTCCGGACCAGGGCGACGCTGACCAACACCGCCGTCGAGCCGTACCGGCTCGATCAGCTCGCCCTCGCGTTGCCGGTGCCCGCCGGGGCGCGTGACCTGCTCGACTTCGCCGGACGCTGGGGCAAGGAGCGGGTGCCGCAGCGACGGGACCTCACCGTCGGCGTCCACCTGCGCGAGGGACGCCGCGGCCGCACCGGCGCCGACGCCGCCACCGTGCTGCACGCCGGCGAACCCGGTTTCGGCTTCCGGCACGGCCAGGTGTGGGGCGTCCACGTCGGCTGGAGCGGCAATCACGTGCACTACGCCGAACGGACAGGTGGCGGCGAGCAGGTGCTGGGTGGGGCTGAGCTGCTGCTGCCCGGCGAGGTGCGCCTGGCGTCCGGTTCGAGCTACACCACGCCGTGGCTGTACGGCTCCTACGGGGACGGCTTGGACGAGGTGGCCCGCCGCTTCCACCGCTACTTGCGCGCCCGGCCGGGGCACCCGGCGTCCGACCGGCCGGTGACGCTCAACGTGTGGGAGGCGGTCTACTTCGACCACGCCCTCCAGCCGCTCGTCGAACTGGCCGAACGCGCCGCCGCGGTGGGCGTCGAGCGGTTCGTGCTGGACGACGGCTGGTTCGGCTCCCGGCGCGACGACCACTCGGGGCTGGGCGACTGGACGGTGTCCGCCGACGTCTGGCCCGAGGGGCTGCACCCGTTGATCGACCGGGTGCGCGAGCTGGGCATGGAGTTCGGGCTGTGGGTGGAGCCGGAAATGGTGAACCTGGACTCGGACCTTGCCCGCGCCCACCCGGACTGGGTGATGGCGGCGGGGGAGCGGCTGCCGGTGCCGTCGCGGCATCAGCAGGTGCTGAATCTGTCCCTGCCCGAGTGCTTCGACCACGTGCGTCGTGCGCTGCTGGCGCTGCTCGACGAGTACGAGATCGGCTACCTGAAGTGGGACCACAACCGCGACCTGGTCGACGCCGGCGGCCGGGTGGACGGACGCCCCGCCGTGCACGCGCAGACACTGGCCGCGTACCGGCTCATGGCTGAACTCAGGGCCGCGCACCCGGGCCTGGAGATCGAGTCGTGCTCGTCGGGCGGCGCGCGCATCGACTTCGGGGTGCTCGAGCACACCGAACGGGTGTGGGTGTCGGACTGCATCGACCCGCATGAGCGGCAACGCATGCTGCGCTGGACGACGCAGCTGATCCCGCCCGAGCTGATGGGGTCGCACATCGCCTCCCCCGTGTCGCACACCACCGGACGTGCACACCCGCTGAACACCCGGGCCGCCACCGCGATCTTCGGGCACCTGGGCGTGGAGTGGGACCTGCGCGCCGCCGATGATGCCGACCTGGCCGAACTGGGCGCCTGGATCGCCTTCCACAAGCGGTTGCGTCCGCTGCTGCTGGGCGGTGACCTGGTCCGGATCGACTGGCCGGACGACTGGCTGGTCGCGGGCGGGGTGGTGGCCATGGACCGCTCGGTGGCGCTGTACTCGGTGGCGGCGCTGGAGACCCAGGACACCGGCACCGTGGGCCGGCTGCCGTTGCCGGGTCTCGACCCGGCCCGCCGCTACCGGGTCCGCCCGATGCTGGTGGGGCGTCCGCCGGCCGCGCTGCCGCCGCCGTGGTGGAGGCTCGACGTCGACCCTGCCGCCCTGCTCGACGACCTGGCCCACAAACGCGCCCCGCGCGCCGTGGCGTCCGACGAGGTGGGGGTGGTGCTGACCGGGGCCGCCCTGGCCACCGCCGGCCTGATGCTGCCCCCGATGCAGCCCGACCAGGTGGTGCTGTACCTGGCCGAGGCGGTGTAGGGACGCCCGGGTCGCGAAGGAGATCCCGGCTCAGGCCCGGGATGACGGATGAAGCGCCGGGGCGACGAAGATCCGCGGGGTCTACTCGCGCTCGCCGCTGTGACTGGCGGTGACGTCGGCGTAGGAGTGCTCCAGCATCCGCGTCAGCACGTCGAGATCGACCGCGTCCAGTCGCTTCACGTACAGGCAGGACTTGCCGTTGCGGTGCGGTCCGAGGTTCGCCAGTTCGTGGGCGTAGATCGACAACCCGTTCACGAAGTAGATCGCGAACTCCTTGCTGCGCGGGGAGAAGCCGATGGTGCACATGTCACCCTCGCGGCCGGTCTCGTAGCGATAGTGGTAGCTGTCGAAGCCGACGATGCTCGAGCCCCACATCACCGGCGGCTTGCCGCTGATCCTGGACATCAGTTCGACCAGCCGCTTCGCGTCCGCACGCTGCGACTGATGGTCGAGGCCGTTGATGAAGTCGTCGACCGAGGCGCCGGTGGGCGCCGTACTGCCCGCTGCCATGCGCCCAGGGTAGGTCGCCGGGCCGCCGCTGTCACCGGCGCGATGCGGCGCCTAGCCGTACCGCGGCCCACCGAAGGTCGCCTTATGGTGTTCGCCGGTTGCCGATCGTGTTCGGCGGCGTTCTTCTCGTTGCTGTTCGCCTGCGGTCGACGTTCTTGCCGACGCACTCGGGTGGCTGAACCTCGTGCCGTCGTCGGGCCTGGCGCCAACTAGTTCAAAGTTATATGATTGCTGCATGCAACTAACTGAGGAGTTGGTCAGGCTCTTCACCCTGCTGTCGCACCTCGCCTCCGAGCAGCAGCGGGGCGCCGAGTTGACCAGGCTGGAGTACCTCATCCTGGCCCGCCTGCAACGCGACGGCAGCATGCGGCCCGGTGACCTCGCTCAGGTCGAGTCCCTCGACCCCTCCACGCTGAGCCGGCGGGTGGCCGCCATGGCCGATCGCGGGTTGGTCGAGCGTCAAGCGGACGTCACCGACCGCCGCGCGCACCGGCTGACCGCCACCGACCGGGGGCTGGACGCCTTCCGCGCCGAGCAGGCGCGTCGGGTGGGGCTGGTCACCACCGCCCTCGACCACTGGCCTGAGCCCGACCGGGACGCCCTGGCCCGGCTCATCCACGAACTCAACGACTCGCTGCAGAACAGGACCCGCCCGTGACTGACACCCCCGCACCGTTCCGCCTCGACGCGCAGTCGCGACGGATCTTCACCGGACTGCTGATGGGCATGCTCGTGGCATCCGTCTCGCAGACCATCGTCGGCCCGGCCATGCCGCGGATCGTCGCCGAACTCGGCGGCATGGAGCACTACTCGTGGGTCGCCACCGCGGCGATGCTGGTGTCCGCGATCTCGGTGCCCATCGTCGGCAAGCTCTCCGACCTGTTCGGACGGCGTCCGTTCTACCTGGGCGGCCTGGCCATCTTCGTGACCGGGTCGATCCTCGCCGGCACGGCGCAGACATTCTGGTGGCTGGTCGCCGCGCGCGCCGTCCAGGGCCTCGGGATGGGCATCATCATGCCGCTGTCCCAGACCATCGTCGGCGACATCATCCCCCCTCGTCAGCGGGGCAAGTACCAGGGCTACATGGGCGTCGTCTTCGGGGTCACCAGCGTCGCCGGCCCGCTGCTCGGCGGGCTCATCACCGACGCGCTCGGGTGGCGCTGGCTGTTCTACGTCGCCGTCCCGGTCGGCCTGATCGCACTGTTCGTGATCGCCCGCTTCCTGGTGATGGACCACAAGCCGCGCGAGGCGGTCATCGACTACTGGGGCATCGCGACCATGTCGGTCGGCATCACCGCCACCCTGCTGGCGGTCTCGCTGGGCGGCACCAGCTACCCGTGGGCTTCACCGCTGATCCTCAGCCTGCTGATCGGCGGGCTGGCCGTGCTGGTGGTGTTCGTGCTGATCGAGTTGCGGGCGCCCGAACCGGTGCTGCCGCTGCGGCTGTTCCGCTCGGGCATCTTCACCTTCGCCAACCTCGGCGCCTTCGGGATGTCGATGGTGATGTTCGGCTCGATCATCTACGTGCCGATCTACGCCCAGGGGGTGCTGGCGGTGAATGCGTCCACCTCGGGGCTGATCACCCTGCCGCTGATGCTGGGCCTGGTGCTGGTCGGCATGGGCGCCGGCCTGCTGATCACCCGCACCGGACGGTACAAGGAGATCATGCTGGTCGGCGCGGTGCTGCTCGCGCTCGGTGTGGTGGTGCTGAGCCGGCTCGGCAAGGAGTCCTCGGTGTGGGAGGTGGTCGCGGGGGTCGGCCTGATCGGCATCGGTCTGGGCGCACTGTCGCAGCAGTACACGCTGGTCGTGCAGAACGCAGTGCCGCGCAAGGACCTGGGGGTGGCCACGGCGGCGCTGCAGTTCTTCCGCAATGTCGGCGCCACCATCGGCACGGCCTTGTTCGGCAGCGTGCTGAGCGCCGGTCTGGACGCCGCGATCTTCGCCAACCTGCCGCCCGAACTGGCCAACACGATGCCGCACGACACCATCAACGCCGGTTCGGTTCTCGACCCGACCGTGATCGGCTCACTGCCGGTCGAGGTGGTGGCGGCAGTCCGTGCCGGGCTGGCGCAACAGATCGCGGGCATCTTCGTGTTCTGCCTGCCGATCGTGGCGTTCGTGTTCGTCTGCACCCTGCTGATCAAGCCGATGGAGCTGCGGGACACCGTGAACTCGGCCGAGGACGCCGGGCGCGAGCTGCTCGACACGATGGCCCAGCAGTCCGGCGACATCGCGCCGGTGCTCAGCGGCAGTGGAACGGGGGAGCGGACCCGGGAGCGGTTGCTCGGCCTGCAACTGGCCGTCGTCGCCGACAGCGCCGCGCGACCGAACCGTCCGCTTTTGCGGCAGGCGGTCGCCGAACTGGGCGCCGGCGACTTCGAGCGCGGGCTCATGCTGCTGCACTGCACCGCCGAGATGCTCACCAGCGAGGACGCCGACGTGGCCGCGGCCACGGAGAAGTTCGCCGGCGCCCTGGCGGACCGGGTCAGCCACAGTGGTGACACGATGAGCGACTCGCTGCGGCGCCGGATCGCCATCGCGGCGGCCGAGGCGCCGCGTCAGGTCGTGCTGGACGAGATCGAACAGACCGTCGCCGAGCGGTATGAGGCTGTCGACATCGGCAAGCTCCGCACGGCCGCCAACGACCTCACCGCGGCGCTGTTGGTGGACGTCGCCGCCGACCGGCGCAGCTGACCGGTCACCTCCGGCTCGTGGGAGGCGGCCGTTCTCAGCAACGCCGAGTGTTGTCGGGAACCGCCACTGTTCTCGTGTTGCAGCACGAAAGCAGTCACCGAAGGCGAGAACAGTCGGCGTTGCTGAGAACGCCCAACCGTAGGCGCGGGCCGGAACCGGGCCGGACGCCGGTCAGCTCAGGGCGGGGATCTTCAGCTCGCGGCGGAGCTTGGCCACATGCCCGGTGGCCTTCACGTTGTATTGCGCGACGTCGATCCGGCCGACGCCGTCACCGTCGACGGTGACCACGAAGGTCGAACGGATGACGCCCTCGATCTCCTTGCCGTAGAGCACCTTGCGGCCGAAGGCGCCGTAGGCCTTGAGCACCTGCTTGTCGGGGTCGGCCAGCAACGGGAACGCCAGCTCCTGCTGCTGCCGGAACGTGGCCAGCTTCTCGACGCTGTCCGGTGAAATGCCGACCACGTCGAACCCGGCCGCCGCGATCTCGGCCAGGGCCGAGGAGAAGTCGACGGCCTGGGTGGTGCAACCCGGCGTCATCGCCGCCGGGTAGAAGTAGACGATCACCCGGTGGCCGGCGTAGTCGGACAGCGACACCGGGTGGCCGTCCGGGTCGGGCAGGGTGAAGGCGGGTGCGATATCGCCCGCGGACAGCTTCGACATGGCAGTCACTCTAGGTGGTGTGCCACGGAGACGTCCGGCCGGTTCGGAGACCGGCCTTTCGGGGGTTCCCGGCGACGGGCCCGGCTGGCATAGGCTGGGTGCATCGCGCGGTGACCGGAGCCGGCCACCGCGTCCGACTAGGCGAAGGACGAGCACAGTGGCCGACAGCGCGACGCGCAGCAAGCAGGACATCGAGGCCGAGATCGCAGCAGCCCGCGAGCGACTGGCCGGGAACGTGGCCGGGCTGATCAACCAGGTGCACCCCAAGGCTGTGCTGCAGCGCGGCATCGACGACGCCCGCGGCTTCGCGGCCACCGAGTTCGCCAACGCCAAGGCGCAGGTGATCGACGACAGTGGGCGGGTGCGCACCGAGCGGGTGGCGTTGATCGGCGGCGCCGTCGCCGGAGTCGTCACCTTCGTACTGCTGGTACGCAGCATCCTGAAGAACATCCGCCGTCGCTGAGGTCGCGCCGGCACGGACGTCCGTCTTCAACCCGTCCGAGGTCGCCGGCGCGAACCTGACCGGGACGAGCCTGGTGCTGCCGCGCGCTTTGGTCGTGCGTTTCAGAGCCGGCACCGGAACCCCGTTCCCGGCCCGCAATGCGGCGCATGGGCGGGCGCGACTCCTGACCCTGATCCCCGCTTCCGGGTGGCACGGCTGGTGCCTTCGGCGGCGACCCTGAGCCACCCACCCCCACGTCATTTCGCTCAAGAGGGTGAGTTTTCCGCAGCTCGTGTTGCGACGGGCGTCGACAGCGCAGCCAAGAAGTCACATCTACGCCGCCATTTCGTTGACTTTGCCCTTGCCACACCCGCTTTACGCGTCTTTACAGGTCAACGGTTGATAACGATGCGGCGAGCCCATGGCGCAATGCGTCCGGCGTGGTTAGAGTCCCAGCCAGGTTCCTAGAGGAGGAACCATCCCCCAATGAAGTGAGGATCGATGACTCAACCACGCACCATGCGGCGCGTGCTCGCCGCGGCCGTGGCGGCGGGAGCGCTGCTGATCACCGCCGCTTGTTCCTCGGGCGGCACCCCCGCCGGCTCGGCAAGCGCCTCGGCCTCCGGGTCGGCCACCGACTGGGATGAGACCGGCCCCATCGTCTACGCCCAGGGCAAGGACACCTCGGGCAACCTGAAGGACAAGGTCGACGAGTGGAACAAAGCCAACCCCAACGAGAAGGTCACCTTCCGGGAGTTGTCCGATTCCGCCGACGAGCAGCGCGCTGAGTTCATCAAGCGCGGCCAGTCCAAGTCGGGCGAGTTCACCGTGATGAGCGTCGACGTCGTGTGGACGGCCGAGTTCGCAGCCAACGGCTGGCTGACCGAGCTGCCCTCCGACAAGTTCGACACCACCGGCTACCTGGCGGCTGCGGTCGACTCGGCCACGTACTTCAACAAGCTGTACGCGATGCCGTCGACCTCCGACGGTGCGCTGCTCTACTACCGCAAGGACCTGCTCGACAAGGCCGGCGTTCAGCCGCCCAAGACCTGGGCCGAGATGCAGTCGATCTGCGACAAGATCCTGCCCGACCAGAGCGGCATGTCCTGCTACGGCGGCCAGTTCCAGAAGTACGAGGGCCTGACCTGCAACTTCGCCGAGGCGGTCAACTCCGCCGGTGGAGCCGTGCTCGGTGACGACGGCAAGCCGACCGTGAACTCCGCCGAGGCCGTTGCCGGTCTGCAGTGGATGGTCGACGGCTTCAAGTCGGGCATGATCCCGAAGGAGGCCATCACCTGGAAGGAAGAGGAGTCCCGCACGGCGTTCCAGAGCGGCAAGATCCTGTTCCTGCGCAACTGGCCCTACGTGTGGAACCTGGCCAGCGCCAAGGACAGCAAGGTCGCGGGCAAGATCGCGGTCGCGCCGATCCCCGGCAAGGACGGCCCCGGCGTCTCGACCCTCGGTGGCCACAGCTACGGCATCTCGCCGTTCGCCAAGAACAAGGGCACCGCGATGAAGTGGATCAACTGGATGCTCACCGAGGACAACCAGAAGAAGTGGCTGCAGACGGCGTCCAGTGCGCCGGTGCTCGAGTCGCTCTACTCCGACGCCGAACTGAACAAGCAGTTCCCGTACCTGGCCACGCTCGGTGAGTCGATCAAGAACGCCAAGCCGCGCCCCAAGGCCGTCAAGTACGGCGACGTGACCCTGGCCATCCAGGACGCCGCGTACGCGGCCCTGCAGGGTCAGAGTGAGCCGCAAGCGGCTCTCGACGGGTTGCAGACCAAGCTGCAGAGCCTCGTCAGTTGACCTGGTGACAAGGCTTCAGGGGGTGGCGGGCGCCTGCCCGTCACCCCCTGAAGCCGCCAACCTGTACCCGGAGGAGGTGCGATGGTGGCTGACTCACCAGCAACCACGAAGAACAAGAAGAAGAATCCCCTCAGTGACGGCCAGGGCAGTCTGGCCGCACTGCTGATCTCACCGACCATGGTCGTCATCCTGTTCGTGGTCGGCATTCCCATCCTGATGTCGATCCGCGAATCGGTGTTCCGCAAGAACGAAGGCGTCGATCCCAACACCGGCATGGTCGCCCAGGGCGAGACGTTCGTCGGGCTGCAGAACTTCACCGACATCTTCAACAATCCCACGGTGGTGCCCGGCAACTGGGGCCAGATCGACCGGTTGCTCAATGCGTTCCTGAACACCACCTGGTTCACCGTCGTGTGCGTGGTGCTCGAGACCGTGCTCGGTGTGGCGATGGCGCTCATCATGGCCAAGGCGTTCAAGGGTCAGGGCCTGGTCCGGGCCGCCATCCTGGTGCCCTGGGCCATCCCGACCATCGTCTCGGCCAAGATGTGGGGGCTGATCTTCGACGCCGACGGCGTGATGAACAAGATCATCGGCCAGCAGATCCTGTGGCTAGCCGACGGTCCGCAGTCGCAATGGGCGATCATCATCGCCGACGTCTGGAAGACTGCCCCGTTCATCGGCTTGCTGACCTTGGCCGGCCTGCAGACCATCCCGGCCGAGGTGTACGAGGCCGCGAAGGTCGACGGGGCGTCCGCCTGGCAGCAGTTCACCCGGATCACGCTGCCGATGGTCAAGCCGGCGCTGGTCGTGGCGGTGCTGTTCCGCACCCTCGACACCATGCGCATGTTCGACCTGCCCGCCGGCATGATCGGCTTCGGCAAGTACTACGTCGAGACCGTGTCGACGCTGGCCTACGTCGAGAACAACAACCTGCGTTACGGGCCGGCTGCGGCGTACTCGATCATCCTGTTCCTGTACATCGTGTTCGTGGCCTTCCTGTTCGTGAAGCTGCTGGGCGCCGACGTGGTCGGCGATGAGGAGCTGAAGGCGATCCAGGCGCAGCGCAAGCGGCAGAAGGCGGCGGCCAAGGCCGCCGGCTCCAAGCCGCAACTGGCCAAGACGACCGTCACCTCGGGGAGCGCCGCATCATGACAGCTGCACAGGCACATGTGACCAAGGCGGAACTCGCCGAGCTCAACAAGCCCAAGCGCGACGGCAAGTACTGGGCGGGGACGATCGCAGGGCTGGCCGGCATCGCCTTCATCATCATCTACTGCGTCCTGCCCTTCTACTGGATGATCGTCTCCTCCCTGCGGCTGCCCTCCGACGGTCGCAGCACCGACTACCTGCCCAACCCGGCATCGGTGGAGAACTACATCGCGGTGTTCGCGCCCATCAACGGGTTCGGCAGGTCGCTGGTGAACAGCCTCATCGTGTCCACGACGACCACCGTGCTGACGCTGCTGTTCGGCATCCTGGCCGCCTACGCCCTGGCCCGGCTGCGGTTCGCCGCCAAGGGCATCGTGCTGTCGATCATCATCGCCTGCTCGATGTTCCCCGGCATCACGCTGATCATTCCGCTGTTCAAGTTGTTCAGCGGCAACTACCCGGGCTTCGAGTGGATCAACTGGATGAACACCTACCAGGCGCTCATCATCCCCACCCTGTCGTTCGGTCTGCCGCTGTGCGTGTGGAACCTGACCGCGTTCTTCCGGCAGCTGCCGGTCGAGCTCGAGCAGGCCGCGATGGTGGACGGCTGCACGCCTGGCCAGGCGTTCGCGAAGGTGATCCTTCCGCTCGCCGCGCCGGGTGTGTTCACCACCGCGATCATCACCTTCATCGCGGTGTGGAACGATTACATGATCGCCCTGCAGTTCGGCACCACGCCCGAGATGTACACCTCGATCGTGGCTCTGTCGAAGTTCACCGGCGCCTACGGCTACGACACCCCGTGGGGGACGATCATGGCGGCCGGTGTCATCATCACCGTTCCGCTGCTGGTCGCGGTGCTGATCTTCCAGCGCCGCATCGTCGCCGGCCTCACCGCCGGTGGCGTGAAGTAGCAGCGACCGCCGTTGCGAGGGGCGTCCGGGTGACCGGGCGCCCCTCGTGCGTGAGCGGGGCGTGGCGGCTGCGGTGGTCGAGCGGGTCTCGCACCCGGCGTCCGGCAACGACGAAGGCCCCGCTTTTCGCGAGGCCTTCTTTGGTGCGCCGCCAGGGACTCGAACCCCGAACCCGCTAGTTAAGAGCCAGCTGCTCTGCCAGTTGAGCTAGCGGCGCGCGGTCAGTAACTATACCCAACCAGCAGCACAAGGTGAAATCGGCGGACGCCTCCCGGGTTCGGCGCTCGAACCCGCCCGCCCCTGACCTGGCGCTCGCCCAACTACCGAGGGCTCGCCAACCTTGGCGAGCGCTCGGTAGTTAGGCGAGCGGTAAGGGCGTGGCCGGGGTGCAGCCGGTCAGCGGCGGGCGTTCCGGCGGACGAACTCGACCCGCTGACGGTGCAACTCGTCGATCTCGGGACGCTCCAGGGGCTCCAGTTCGGTGTCCAGGGCCAGCTGCAACAGGTGGTCGGCCAGGTCGGGGTTGCGGGCCAGGTTCGGGCCGTGCGGGTAGCTGCCGATCACCCGTCCCTGGACGGCGCCCTCGGTGCCGTCGTTGGCGTTCCCGACTCCGATCTCGACCGTTGCCAGCGGCGCGGCGTCTGGGCCGAGGGTGGTGAAGCCGCCGTGGTTCTCGAAGCCGGTCAGCAACGTCTCGGTGCCGTCCGGACGCCGCCAGCGGGACAGGATCTCACCGACGGCCCGCTCGGGCCCGCGCCTGGTCTCGACGTCGAGCAGGCCCAGTCCTTCGATCACCTCGTCGCGTTCGCCGATGGTGAAGGTGGTGCCGCAGATCTGGTAGCCGGCGCACACCGCGAACAGCACGGCTCCGGCGTCCAGGGCCCGGAACAGGCTGCCGTCCGTCTTGAGCAGCCGCACCGCCGACACCTGCGCGGCGTCCTCCCCGCCGCCCAGCAGGTACACCGACCCGGACGCCGGCAGCGGGTCGCCCGGCTCGACGATCGTCAGCTTGGCCTCGATCCCGCGCCACTGCAGCCGCTTGAGCAGCACCATCGCGTTGCCGCGGTCGCCGTAGATGCCCAGCAACGACTGGTAGACCAGGACGATCTCAACCGGTCCCTTGTGCGCGGTCATCGCAGCCCCGCCATCTTCAGCAACCGCTGGAAGGGGGTGTAGGTGGCGATCAGGTCGACCGGCGCCCTGGTCGACCCGCCCGGTGGGGACGAGTCGGCGTCGCCACGGGCGGCCGTCAGGGCGGCCGCCAGCTCGGGCAGCACCTGGTGCTCGACCTCGGCGTAGGTCAGCCGGACGCCCAGATCCTGCGCCCGCGGGCCGGTGGCGATCACCCGGCGGCCCTGCAACTGCTCGTACTCGACGTCCCACAACCAAGAGACGTCCTTGCCGTCGGCGGCCACCGAGTCGATCGCCAGGATCACCGGGTCGGACGCCGCCAGCGGCAGCGCCTCGGCCCAGCCGGCGGGGTTCTTGGCCAGCAGCAGCCGCGCCGTGGTGCCGTGCAGGGTGGCGGTGGCGAAGCGGCCGGCCGGCGAGGTGACGGTGCGCATGCCGCGCAGGGCGGCGTCCACGTCGACCCCCAGCACCACCGCGGCGGCCAGCGCACAGGCGGCGTTGGACACGTTGAACGCGCCCGGCACCCGCAGCTGAGGAGTGACCCGGGTGCCGTCGGGGGTGACGATGCTGTCTCCCTCCACCAGCCAGGACGCCGCGGGCTTGGTCAGCTCGCAGCCGGGGCAGTCCCAGCGCTCGCCGTCGTGGGTGAGCACGGTCCCGCAGGCCGGGCACAGCGCGGCGTCGGCCGTCCAGCTGGTGGCGGTGTCGACCCAGATCACGTTCGCCGCCGTCCCCGCCGACCACACCACGAGCGGGTCGTCGGCGTTGGCCACCACGGTCGGCCCGTCGTCGCCCCCGCGTTCGAGGGCGGCCCGCCACGAGCGGCCCAGCGCCTTGATCTCGTGATGCCGGTCGAGCTGGTCGCGGCTGAAGTTGAGCAGCACCAGCACCTCGGGCCGGCCGAACGCGATCATGTCCGAGACCACCCGCTCGTCGGTCTCGAGGACGGCCAGGTCGGCGCCGGGCGCCTGGCTGAGGGCCGAGGCGATGCCGTAGTGCAGGTTGGCGCCGTCGGCGTTGGTGACGAGCCGGGCGGAGTCCGCACCCAGCCCGGCTCGCACCGCCGCGGCCAGCAGGTGCGTGGTGGTGGTCTTGCCGTTGGTCCCGGACACGCCGGCGATCCGGCGTCCGCGCAGCAGCAGCCGGAAGGCGTCCGGAGCGATCCGGGTCATCACCTGCCCCCGGATGGACGCCCCCGAGCCGCGGTTCGCCAGCCGCGAGCCCAGCGCGGCCAGGTTTCCGGCGGTGACGGCGGCGCGCAGCCGCAGCCGATCCGGCAACGGCAGGACGTCCGGCTCGGCGCGACGGCCCAAGGTGCTGGCTGACATGCGGCCTATTCTGCCGGTTGCGGCGATCGGGGCGGGACCGCGACATACTCCGGGAGCTTCGCCGACCGGCCGGCACCCGAGGAGGTGCGCCGGATGCGGCGTCCGAGCCACGGTCCGGCGTGCTGCCGGGCCCAGCTCAGCTGCCAGTCCAGCCACTCCCGGCGCGTCTTGGCCGGCAGCTCCGGCAGCGGGTCGTCCCAGCCGTCGCTGGCCGGCAGGCCGACGGCGACCAGCGCCGCCTGCGACACCCGCTCGTGGCCGATGCTGTTGAAGTGCAGACGGTCGTCGAACCACATGCCCCAGTGCTTGAGGCACCGCATGCCCCAGACGTCGATGACGAAGGCGCCGTGGCGCCGGGCGATCGACCATACGTTGGCGTTGAACAGGGCGGTGCGCGACCGGGTCAGGTCGAGCAGCGGCGAGCCCTTGGCATCGATGCCCGTGCCGAGCAGCACGTCGACGCCGGCCTCGCGCAGCCGGACGACGGCGCGCTCGAGTTCTGCCGTGATGGCGTCCACGTCGGCGCGGGGGCGCAGGATGTCGTTGCCGCCGCCCCACAGGCTGACCAGTTCGGGTTGCAGGGCCAGCGCCGGTTCGAGCTGCTCGGCGATGATCGGCCGTAACAGTCGCCCTCGGATGGCCAGGTTGGCGTAGTCGATGCTCTCGCCGGCGGCGTCGGCGAGGTGTTGGGCGAACCGGTCGGCCCAGCCGCGCGGCTCGCCGTTCGGGTAGGGGTCGACGAGGCCTTCGGTCAACGAGTCGCCGATCGCGACGTAGCGACGCCAGCGGTGTGTGGGTTCGGGCATGTTCATCCTGCGGGGGTGCGTCGGACGCGGGGTCGACCCGCAATGCATCCGACAACTTACCCCCACCGTCGCCCCGCTCCCGCTGCCAGTCACGGGGGCTGCCGCCCGCCGCAGCGTTGTGGCCGGCCGAACCACCGGCGCACGGGACTCCGGGTGGGCTCCCGGGCGTGACATCTGTCACGCCGAACCCGGGCGATCGTCACCGGCGGCGGTGCGCCGTGGCACTACTGGCGGGCCTCCGCCGGGCACAGGCTGGATTCATGACAGCGACAGACATCATCGCCCCGGGCGGGCGGCCGGCCGTGGACGAGGCCGCGATCGAGGTGCGGGGCCTGCGCCGCAGCTATGTGGCGCAGCGGCGGTTCAACCCGCTCACCGGGTTCAGCAGAGCCACCGCGCATTTCGAGGCGGTGCGGGGCATCGACCTGCGGATTGCCCGCGGTGAACTGTTCGCGCTGCTGGGCACCAACGGCGCCGGCAAGACCTCCACGGTCGAACTGGTGGAGGGCTTGTCCCGCCCCAGCGGGGGAACGGTCCGGGTGCTCGGTCACGACCCCTTCACCGAACGCCGGCTCGTCCGTCACCGCACCGGGGTGGTGCTGCAGAGCTCCGGCTTCCCGCCCGGCCTGACCGTGCGTGAGCAGGCCAGGTACTGGGCCGGCACGCTGACCGCGCCCCGGCCGAGCGATCCGCTGCTCGAGGCGGTCGGGCTGGCCGGACGCCTCGACGTCCAGACCGCGCAGTTGTCCGGCGGCGAGCGGCGCCGGCTCGACATCGCGTTGGCGATCATGGGCGAACCCGAGGTGCTGATTCTCGACGAGCCGACCACCGGGCTCGATCCGGAGTCCCGCCGGATGGTGTGGGCACTGATCCGTGAACTGGTCGACAGCGGTGTCGCGGTGCTGCTCACCACCCACTACCTGGAGGAGGCCGAGTCGCTCGCCGACCGGCTCGCGATCATGCATGCCGGACGGATCGCCCGCACCGGCACCATGGCCGAACTGGTCGCCGACCAGCCCGCCCAGATCAGCTTCGGCCGCCCGGCCGACCTGAACCTGGCGTCGCTCGCCCTGCCCGGCGCACGGCTCAGCGTGGATGACGACGCCGTCCGGATCGAGACCACCACAATGCAGCGGAGCCTCGCCGCCCTGCTCGCCTGGGCGGGAGACGTCCAGCTGACCGACCTGCAGGCCCGCTCCGCATCGCTGGAGCAGGTATTTCTGGCCATCGCCAACACCGAGGAGCCGTCATGACCACCACCACCACCACCACCAACCGCGTCACCACCGGCCGCGGACCCGCCCTGCGCCGCTTCGGCGCGCTGGTCCGTACCGAAACCACGATCCTGCTGCGCAACCGGACCGCCGTGTTCACCGCGGTCGCGCTGCCGCTGTTCATGACGTTCGCCTTCTCGGGCATGGACATCGGCGGCGCCGGACTCGGCGCGCTGCTGGCGACGATGCTGGTCGTCAGTTCGCTGATGTTCGTCGTCTACTACACGCTGGTCACCTCACTGGTCGGACGCCGTGAGCAGCTGGTGCTGAAGCGGCTGCTCGCCGGTGAGCCCGACCCCATCGAGATCCTGATCGCACCCGCCGTGCCGCTGTGGGCACTGCTGGTGATCCAGTCCGCCCTGGGAGTGGGTGCCGCATTGCTGCTCGGCGCGCCGCTGCCGAACCCGTGGGCGCTGGCCCTGGCCGTCGTGGCCGGAGCGGCGGCGTGGACGGCGCTGGCCGTGGCGAGCGCGGCCCTGACCCGGACGGTGGAGGCGGCCCAGCTGACCACGCTGCCGTTGATCCTGCTGTCGCTGCTGTTCTCGGGCTTCTCGGTGCCGCTGGGGGCGCTGCCGGGTCCGGTGCAGACCCTCGCCCACCTGCTGCCGATGACTCCCGTGGTCGACCTGGTGCGGCTGGCGTTCACCGGGGTGGGCGCCGACGGCCGCGCCGTGGCCGGGGGAGCGGACGCCCTGCTCGCCGCCGGCGCGATGGTCCTGCCGCTGCTGGGCTGGACGGCACTGGCGATGTGGGGCGGGCTGCGGTGGTTCCGCTGGGAGCAGCGCAGCTGAGTAGGCTCACCGCAATCGAGGAGGACCGATCATGACCAGCACGGCAGAGGGAGTACGGCGCACGGAGCGCTACGTGTACAACTCGCTGCACTGGGGCTTCCCGATGCTGCCCATCACCGGTGTGCTGATGCTGGTCGGCCGGGCGGCCGCGGCGACCGACTCGTCGTGGCTGGGCTGGGCGGCCGCCTGGGTCGCGCTGCTGGCCGGGTCGTCCTGGGCGGCACTCACGGTGCTGCACACGTCGCTGCGCGGCCGGGGCCTGCTGCCGGACAGCGCCGGGGACCGCGCCTTTCTCACCCGTCGGCCGGGCGTGTTCGTGGCCGTGTGGGTGGTGACGAGCCTGGCGTCCGCCGTGCTGGCGGGACTGGCGCTGCCCACCACGCTGGTGGCGCTCAGCCTCGGCTGCGGCCTGCTCGGCGGCGTCCTCGCCCTGCCGCTGCTGGGCGGTGCCAGGGTGCGCAGCGGGCCGGCGGCGGTGGCGGCGGCCGGACTCGGGCTGCTGAGCCTGTGGGTGCTGCCGACCGCAGAGTTCGACGTGATCACGGTGCGGATCACCGCCAGCTACTTCGTGGCGCTGCTCGCGATCACCGTCGTCATGTTCAGCGCCATGTTCCTCAACGTGCTGGCCAGCACCCGCGAGCTGGAACGCGCGCGGGCGGACGCCGCCAGGTTGTCGGTCGCGGAGGAGCGGCTCCGCTTCGCCCGCGACCTGCACGACGTGTTCGGCCGGACCCTGGCGGCGGTGGCGCTGAAGTCCGAGTTGGCTGCGGCTCAGGCCCAGCGCGGCAACCCGCAGGCGGCGTCCACCATGCTCGAGATCCAGGCGCTGGCGATCGAGTCGCTGGACCAGGTGCGCGATGTCGTCCGCGGCTATCGCGCCATCGAGCTGGATCAGGAAGTGGCCGGCGCGCGTGCCCTGCTGGAGGCGTCCGGGGTGGCGGTGACCAGCATCTCCGAGGGCCGCGAACCGTTGCCGGCGCCGGTGGCCCGGACGTTCGGCTGGGTGGTGCGCGAAGGCACCACCAACATTCTTCGGCACTCCGAGGCGGGCGAGGTGCGGATCGCGGTGGTGAGCACCGTCGGGACGGCCCGGCTGACGCTGACCAACGACAACCCACGGCCGGCGGCGGAGGGCTCCGGTTCCGGAGCGGGGCTGGTCGGGCTGGCCGAGCGGGTGGCCGAGGTGGGCGGAACGCTGCGGATCGACCGGACCGCGGACTCGTTCACGCTCACCGCCACCGTCGACGCCCCGGCCCTGGCCGGGCTGCGGAACGCCGAGACGACGCGGGTAGTGGACCCGGCGGGGCCGACCGCCGGGCAGGGGCCGACCGTCGGGCAGGGGCCGACCGATCGTTCGATGGCCGGCGCGAGCCGGGTCGGGCCCGGTGAGGTCCAGTGATCCGCGTCCTGGTCGCCGACGACGAGCACCTGATCCGCGAGGCGCTGGTCGCGCTGCTCGAGCTCACCGACGACATCGAGGTGGTCGGGCAGGCGGCGTCCGGGGATGAGGCGCTGACGCTGGGGCTCCGGCTCGCGCCCGACGTCGCCGTGCTCGACCTGCAGATGCCGGGCCTGTCCGGCACCGAGGTGGCCGCCGAACTCGCCGAGCGGCTGCCCGGCTGCGTCTGCGTGATCGTGACCAGTCACGGGCTGCCCGGCCACCTGAAACATGCGCTGGCCGGGGGCGTCCGCGGCTTCGTGCCCAAGACCGTCACCGGTGCGCGGCTGGCCGAGGTGATCCGTACCGTGCACTCGGGCGCCCGGTACGTGGATCCGGGCCTCGCGGCGGACGCGATCGCGGCCGGCGACTCCCCATTGACACCCCGCGAGGCCGACGTGCTGCAGGCCGCCGAGGGGGGCGCACCGGTCGAGGAGATCGCTGTGCGGGTGCACCTGTCGTCCGGAACGGTGCGCAACTACCTGAGTTCGGCGATCGGCAAACTGCACGCCGCGACCCGCCACGAGGCGGTGCGGATCGCCCGCGAGCGCGGGTGGATCTGACCCCGGCCCCGGCCGGACGTACGCTGCGGGCTGCTGACAGGCCGGGGTGAGCGGTCTAGCGTGGCGGGAGGTACAACCTCACCCCGCCGGCATCCCGACCGTGTTTCCCGCGTACCGGCACCAGCCCACCCCGGTCCGGAGGTGCCCGTGTTCGAAGCGCACATCGAGGACGTCGAACAGCGCGCCCTGACCGGTACCCTGCCCGCTCAGCAGGACGTGATCCGGCTGATGACCCAGGCGTACCAGCGCTACCGCACCCTGGACGAGGGCGTCGTGGCCGACTACATCCCGATCCTGGGCCGCGCCGACCCGGCCAGGTTCGGGCTGTCCCTGGTGGGCGTCAACGGCTTCGTCCACGAGCTCGGCGACACCGCGGTCGGGTTCTCCATCCAGTCGATCTCCAAGGCGTTCGTGTTCGCCCTGGTGCGCGAGGCACTGGGGCACGAGAAGCTGCACGAGGTGGTGGGAGTGAACAACACCGGCCTGCCGTTCAACTCGGTCATCGCGATCGAGCTCAACGACGGCAGCCCGATGAACTCCATGAACAACGCCGGCGCGATCGCCACCACGGCGCTGATCCCGGGTGCGGACGCGCAGCAGCGCTGGGACGACCTGGTCGGCGGCCTGTCGGCGTTCGCCGGACACCCCCTCGAAGTCGATCAGGAGGTGTACCGCTCGGAGGCGGAAACCAATCACCGCAACCAGGCGCTCGGACGCCTGCTGCAGAGCTACGGTCGGCTGGCCGTCGATCCGGCCGAGGTCGTCGACCTCTACACCAGGCAGTGCGTCCTCACTGTCACCAGCACCGACCCGGCCACGATGGGCGCCACGCTTGCCGACGGCGGCGTCAATCCGGTCACCGGCGAGCGGGTGGTGTCGGCCGAGACCTGCCGCGACACCCTGGCCGTGCTCGCCTCCTGCGGCATGTACGAGCGCTCGGGGGAGTGGCTGTTCGAGATCGGCCTGCCGGGCAAGTCGGGGGTGTCCGGCGGCATCGTCGCGGTGTCTCCAGGCAAGGGTGCGCTCGGCTCGTTCTCGCCGCCGCTCGACCCGGCCGGCAACAGCGTGCGGGGCCAGCGCGCCTGCGCCCACCTGTCCCGGGCCCTGGGCCTGAACCTGTTCGCCTCCGCCCGCTTCGACAGCACCGAAGGAGCCCTCGCATGACCCAGGCAGCAACCCCGTGTCAGACAAGCGATCCTGGGCTCCCATGATCGGCCTGTCCCTGGTCCAGGTCCTGATGTCGTTCAACGTGGCCGCCCTGCCCATCTCGCTGGGCGGCATGGCCGACGATTTCGGCGTCCCGCCGACCACGGCCAGCTCGACCATCGTGGTGTACGGCCTCGCGGTGGCCGCCCTGGTGATGACCGGCGCGAAACTCGGCCAGCGGGTCGGCTGGGTGCTCATCTTCCGCATCGTCGTGCTGGTCTTCGGGACGTCGTCGCTGATGATGATCATGGCCCCCACCATCGGCTGGGCGATCGGTGGCCAGGTGCTGGCCGGCGCCTCGGCCGCGATCATCGTGCCCTCCCTGGTCGCGTTGATCGCTGCCAACTATCGCGGCGAGCAGCAGGCCACCGCCGTCGGTGCGCTGGGCTCGGCCCGCGCGATCTCGGGCGTCACCGCCTTCCTGATCGGCGGCACGCTGGGCACCTTCGTCGGCTGGCGTCCGATCTTCCTGATCACGTTGGCGCTGGCCATCGCCGTGTTCGGCTTCAGCTTCACGCTGCGTAGGGACCGCGGCAACGCTGACGTCCGGATCGACCTGGTCGCCTCACTGCTGATCGGCGCCGCCATCGTGCTGCTCACGCTGGGCTTCAACAACCTCAACGGGTGGGGCTTCCTCTACGCCAAGCCGGCCGCCCCGTTCACCCTGCTGGGCCTGTCACCGGCCCCGGTCTTCGTGGTGGTCGGCGTGATCATCGGCCAGTGCTTCTTCTGGTGGACGAGGCGCCGCACGGCGGCCGGCCGCCAACCGCTGGTGCACCTCAGCGTGCTCGGGCGGGCCTCGGAGCGGGCCGCGGTGTACGCGATGTTCGTGATCGTGGCGATGGAGGCCGCGGTGAACTTCACCGTGCCGACCTACATCCAGGTGGTGCAGGGCCGGACGCCGTTCGACACGTCGCTGGCCATGATGCCGTTCAACCTGACGGTGTTCGTGACCGCGACCCTGATCGTCCGGCTGTACAAGCGCTACACCCCCAGGACGATCGCGCTGTTCTCATTCGCGGTCACGACCGTCGCACTGCTCTGGCTGGCCACCGTGGTTACCAACAACTGGGAGACGCTGCCGACGATCATCGGCCTGGTCGCTTTCGGCATCGACCAGGGCGCCCTGGTCACGCTGGTGTTCAACATGCTGGTCACGGCGGCGCCCAAGGAGCTCGCCGGCGACGTCGGCTCCATCCGCGGCACGACCCAGAACCTGGCCTCGGCGGTGGGGACGGCGGTGATGGGTGCCGTGCTGGTCACCACCTTGTCGATGGGAGTCGGGCGGGCCGTCATCGATCACCCGGAGTTGCCCGTGGAGCTCGTCGCCCACGTCGATCTGGACAATGTGAACTTCGTCAGCAACGCCGACCTGAGGGACCGGCTGTCCACCACCACGGCCACGCCCGAGCAGGTGGAGGCCGCCGTGGCGCTGAACGAGGAGCAGCGGCTGCGCACCCTGAAGTTCGGCTTCCTCATGCTGGCCGGGATCAGTGCGGTCGCGGCCCTGCCGGCGTCCAGGCTGCCGCGGTACCGTCCCGACGAACTGCCCGACCCGGAGGATCTCGATCCGTCGGCGGACGACGACCTCGGCGACCCCGACGCCGTCGAGGGTGCCGATCCCGACACCGAGGAATCGCGCTCAGGCCCGCCGGTTGCATCGTCGTCGGGGTGAACTCGTCGAAGGCGGGGGGTGGGACCGTTTCAACCGACCCGCGGTGGGGTGAGTAACGGGACTCGAACCCGCGACATCCTGGACCACAACCAGGTGCTCTACCAGCTGAGCTATACCCACCATGTGCCGCTACAACAGCTTGGACAGTCTAGGACACGGCGCGATTCGGTGCCAATCGGCGTCCGGCCGCGGCCTGGGGTGGGTGCCGGACCGTCCGATGGACGTGGACCGTTCAGTGCGCACGCCTCAGGGGTCGGTTCTCAGCAACGCCGGCTACTCCCAGGAAGCGCGTCTGTTCTCGTGTTGTGACACGAAAGTAGTCACCGTTGGTGAAAGCAGTCGGGGTTGCTGAGAACGACAGAGACCCCAAGCGGCGGGCCGGAAAGCCGGTGAGTCAGTCGCTCTCGTCGGTGACAGCGCCGGTCAGCGCGCCCTGGTGCACGGCCGCGATGCGCTTCAGATCGCTGGTGGCGGGGCCGGGGTGCGGCACGAACACCGCCTCGCGGTAGTAGCGCAGCTCTTCGATGGACTCACGGATGTCGGCCAGCGCCCGGTGGTTGCCCGACTTGGCGGGCGAGTTGTAGTACGCCTTGGGGTACCAGCGCCGGGCCAGCTCCTTGATGCTGGAGACGTCGACGTTGCGGTAGTGCACGTACTGCTCGAGGGTGGGCATGTCGCGGGCCAGGAACGACCGGTCGGTGCCGATGGTGTTTCCGGCCAGCGGCGCGGTGCGCGGGTTGGGAACCCATTCGCGGATGTAGTCCAGCACCTGCTGTTCGGCGGTTTCGAGGTCGACCCCGGCGCCCAGCAGCGGCAGCAGCCCCGACTTGGCGTGCATCTCGCGGACGAAGTCGCCCATCTGCTGCAGCGCGGCCTCGGAGGGCTTGATGACCACGTCGACGCCGTCGCCGAGCACGTTCAGGTTGCCGTCCGTCACGAGTGCGGCGACCTCGATCAGCACGTCCTGCACCAGGTCCAGGCCCGTCATCTCACAGTCGATCCACACCAGAAGGTCAGCCACGGCGAACACTCTAGACGTACCCGGGCGACGCCGTAGGCTGGGCCTTGAGAACGCGGGAGGGTGCGATGAGTATTGACCTGGACGAGCTCCAGCCGGACGCCGATGACAACCTGCGGGAGTTCATCGACAAGCTGGTGGCAGCCGGGTATACCGTCGCCGACAGCGAGAGCCCCGACCCGGAGCTGATCGACCCGGGGGGTCGCGCCGTCGAGACCTGGCGGGAGGACTACCCCTACGACGAGTTGATGTCGCGCGAGGACTACGAGCAGGAGAAGTACCTGCTGCAGGTCGAGCTGCTGAAGTTCCAGTACCACGGCCAGGATCACGGCCTGAAGCACATCATCGTCTTCGAGGGCCGCGACGCCGCGGGCAAGGGCGGCACCATCAAACGGTTCACCGAGCACCTCAACCCGCGAGCCTCCCGGGTGGTGGCGCTGACCAAGCCGTCGGACACCGAGCGCGGGCAGTGGTACTTCCAGCGCTACATCCGGCACTTCCCGACCGACGGCGAGATCGTGCTGTTCGACCGGTCCTGGTACAACCGCGCCGGAGTCGAACGGGTGATGAACTTCTGCACCGACGACCAGTACGAGACGTTCATGCAGCACGCACCCAAGTTCGAGCGGATGCTGATCGAGTCGGGCATCCACCTCACCAAGTTCTGGTTCTCGGTGACCCGCAAGGAGCAGCGGACGCGCTTCGCGATCCGGCAGATCGACCCGGTGCGGCGCTGGAAGCTCTCCCCGATGGACCTGGAGTCGTTGGACAAGTGGGAGGCCTACTCGGCTGCCAAGGAGGCGATGTTCGCCCGGACCGACACCAAGTACGCCCCCTGGACGACGGTGCGCTCCAACGACAAGAAGCGGGCCCGGATCAACGCGATGCGGGCGTTTCTCAACCAGTTCGACTATGCGGGCAAGGACCACTCGGTGGTCTACGATCCCGACCCGCTCATCGTCCGCCGCGGCCGCGAATCCAGCGACGACTGAACCGCTGGGACGGTCCTGCCGGTCCGGGACTGGACCGTGGGGACGGTTCCCCACGGTCCACCGTGCTACTTCACCGACCCGCTCATCAGGCCGCTGATGAAGTACCGGCCCAGCAGGATGTAGACCAGCAGGGTCGGCAGGGACGCCACCAGCACCCCGGCCATGATGGCCGGATAGTCGGGGTTCTGGCCGCCGGCCAGCTCCTGCAGCGCGTAGGTGACCGGGCCGTTGCGGGGCGAGGTCAGGAACAGTGCGAACAGGAAGTCGTTCCAGGCCGAGGTGAACTGCCAGATGAGCGTCACCACGAAGCCCGGAATCGACACGGGCAGCACGATCGACACGTACGTGCGGAGCATGCCGGCGCCGTCCACCCGCGCAGCCTCCAGGATCTCGTTGGGCACCGCAGTGGCGTAGTAGTTGCGAAAGATCAGGGTGCAGATCGGGATGCCGTAGATGGTGTGCACCAGGATCAGTTTGGGAATGCCGTCGATCCAGGAGAAACCGTGGGTCTGCAGCTCGAGCAGCATCTTCTGCAGCGGGATCATCACCGCCTGGTAGGGGATGAACATGCCGAACAGGAACGCGGTGAACACCACGTCCGCCCCCGGGAACTTCCACTTGGCGAACACGTACCCGTTCAGCGAGCCCAGGATCGACGAGAGCACCGCGGCGCTCAGCGCCAGCACCAGCGACCGGCCCAGCGCGGGCGCCAGCCGGCTGATCGCGGAGGCCCAGCCGTCGGTGGAGAACACCGTCGGCAGGTTCCAGGCGGTGGCCGACCCGACGTCCGCCCCACCCTTGAAGCTGGTCACCAGCACCACGTAGAGCGGGGTCAGTACGACGACCGCGAACAGCAGCAGCAGCACGAACTGCAGCGTCTTCATCGCGCTCACGCCGCGCCGACGATGCGGGTCGGACGTCGTGGGCGCCTCCAGCGCCTCCACCGCGGCGGTCATGCCCTGCCGTCCTTCTCGGTGCGGTTGGTGTAGATCAGGTAGGGGATCACCACGACGGCGACGATCGCCAGGATGATCGTCGCGTTGGCGGCCGCGCCGGTCGGGTTCGACTGCGGGAACAGCTGGATCCACATGAAGGTGGCGGGCACCTCGGCGGTGTAGGAGTTGGCGCCGGCGATCGAGTAGATCAGGTCGAACATCTTCATCGACATGTGGCCGAGGATGATCAGCGCCGACAACGCGACCGGAGAGACCTGCGGGAACAGCACGTGCCGGTACAGCTGCCATTCGGTGGCGCCGTCCACCCGCGCGGCCTCGCGCTGATCGGCGGAGATGCCGCGGAAGCCGGCCAGGAACAACGCCATGATGTAGCCCGACAGCTGCCAGATGGCCGGGATCGCCATCGCCGCCATGTTGAAGCTGCTGTCGGAGGACCACCAGCTGCTCTGCAGCCACGGCACGCCGAGGTTGACGAAGAGCTGATTGAGCCCGATCGCCTGGTCGTCCTTGGCCGGCGACAGCAGCCACCGCCACGCCACGCCCGCGGCGACGAAAGAGATCGCCATCGGGAACAGGTAGATCGAGCGGAAGACGCCCTCGCCGGCGACCCCGCGTTCGAGCAGCACCGACCACAGCAGGCCGAAGACCATGGTGCCCGTCATGAACACCACCGTGAGCACCAGCAGGTTCCACAGGGCGTGCTGGTAGCGATCGTCGGTCAGCAGGTTGCCGTAGTTGGCCAGCCCACCCGGGTTCGTCACGCGTCCGGTGATGCGGTCGGTGGTGGTCGCCAGCGACGTGGCGACGTTCACCCCGATCAGCCCGTAGACGAAGATGCCCACCAGGATGATCGACGGGCTGACCAGCAGCAGGGGCGGGCCCCAATTACGTAGCCGGCGCATCCGGCCTCCTCACACGTGCGGCGGGGGTGCGTCCGATCGGCTTCGGACGCACCCCCTCAGTCAGCTCAGGCGGCGTTCTTCTGCGCCGCCGCGACCAGATCGGCGATCAGGGTCGCCTGATCTTTCGAGCCGTAGAACTTCGAGATCGCGGTGCTGATGTCGGAGTTCCACGCCTGGCTCACGGCCGCGCCGTGGGCGATCGACGGGGCGATCTTGTTCGTCTTGAACGCCTCCATGGCGCTCTGCTGGTACTTCGGGAAGTCGGTCGCCGGCACGTCGGTGCGTGCGGGGATCGAGCCCTTGGCGAGGTTGAACGCCTTCTGGCCGTCGGCCGAGCCGATCAGCGCCAGCCAGTCCTTCGCGCCGGCGGCGTTCTTGGCGCCCTTGGGCAGGGTGAACGAGTCGGCCAGGAAGTCGAACACGCCGTCGGTGCCGGGCACCGGGAAGTAGGTGTAGTCCTCACCGTCGGTCTTGTTCTTCAGCGTGAACTCGGCCACCGCCCAGTCACCCATCACGTTGTAGGCGGCCTTGCCGTCGATGACGGCATCGGTGGCACCCGGCCAGTCGTCGCCGTCGGAGGCGGTGTTGGCGTAGCTGAGCAGCTTGGCGTAGTGGTCGACCGCCTTCTTGACCCCGTCGGATTCCCAGTTGGCGCCGGCGGCGAACAGCTTGGTGTACTCGTCGACGCCAAGGTCGGCGATGAGCACGGTCTCGAACAGCTGCACCTGGGTCCAGGTGCCGGCGATGCTCAGCGGCGTCGACACACCGGCCTGCTTCAGCTTCTCCATGTCGGAGAGCCAGGCGTCCAGGTCGGCCGGGACGGCGGTGATGTCGGCCTTCTTCAGCACCGCCGGATTGGCCCACACGACGTTGGCGCGGTGGATGTTGGACGGGACCGAGTAGATGTTGCCCTGCACGGTCAGCAGATCGAGCAGGCTCTGCGGGAAGACGCTCGACCCACCGAGGGAGTCGATGACCTCGTTGACCGGCTCGATCTGATCGGCCCGGATGTAGTCCTGCAGCTCGGCGCCGGCATGGCCCTGGAACGAGTCCGGCGGGTTGCCGTTGGCCAGCTCCGAGGCCAGCTTCGCCTTGGCGTTGGAGCCGGCGCCACCGGCCACGGCCAGGTTCACGAAAGTGTCGTTGGGGTACTTCTCGCCGAACAGCTTCACCAGGGCGTCCAGGCCGACCTTCTCGGAGCCATCGGCCCACCAAGTGAAGACGCCGACCTCACCGCCGGCACCTCCGGACGGGGCAGCCGAGGCCGACTCGGACGCCGACTGGCTCGCGGCCGGCGCACCCGAGCTGCAGCCGACCAGGGATAGGGCGGCCGCAACAGCGACGGCCACCAGTGTCTTTGCACGCATGTGCATCCTCCATTGGATTGCTTGAGGACCTCTCCGGGTCCAGTGGCGCCAAACTAGGCTCAGCGTCCGATTCGAACGGTGAGAAAGCCCTGATCGTTGCAGGTTTGTTACCGGTTCTGCCACAGCCCGGTGGGAGCGTCGTGAAATCGCTCTCATCGACCCGTCACGGCGGGCTCACGCACCCACCGCCACAGCCACCCCGCGCCACCGAAGCCGATGGCCCCGACGGTCACCGCCGCCCATCCCAGGGGTGCCAGGGCGGCGATGGCGGTGATCAGCAGCGGCCCGGTCGCCTGGCCGATACCGGTGGTCAGCCGCCACCCGGCGAGGAACTGCGGGCGGCCGAGCGATGGCGAGGCGTCCGACCCGATGGTCATCACCACGCCGGCCGAGATGCCGTTGCCGAAACCCAGCAGGGCGGCGAAGAGCGCGACCTGGGTCAGGGAGTGCGCGAAGGGCAGCAGGGCGAAGCAGGCGCCCATGATGATCATGGACGGCACCGACACCGCCCGGCGCCCGAACCGGTCCATCACCGAGCCGCCCAGATAGAACAGCAGCGTGTCGATGCCCGACGACAGCGCGAACACCAGGCTGGTGGTGGCCGCGTTCAGGCCGATCTGTTCACACCACAGCGGCAGCAGCGCGTCGCGGGAGGCCCGGACCAGCATCAGCGCCGAGGCGCCCACACCGGCGGTGGCGTAGGTATGCGAGTGCGCGCGCAGCACCTGCAGCAGGCGGACGGGGGCGGCGTCGGCGTGCTCAGGTGCGGGCAGGTCGGGCAGCGCCATCGTCACCACCGCCGCCAGCACGCTGGTGCCGGCGGCGACCAGGTAGGCCGCCTGTAGACCCCACACGCTGACCACGCCGGCGCCCATCAGCGGGCCGAGCAGCGAGCCGATCCGGAACACCCCGCCCAGACTCGACAGCGCCCGCGCCCGGTAGGCGAGCGGTACCGCCACCGTCAGGTACGACTGGCGGGCCAGGCTGAGCATCGCCCCGGACAGGCCGGTGACGAAGACCGCGGCGGCCAGCACCCATTCGTTGGCGGCGAACGCGCAGGTCAGCAGGCACGCCACGTCGACGAACAGGGCGCCGACCAGGGACTTCTTCTCGCCGAACCGGTCGGCGATGACGCCGGCGGGCAGGGCGCCGAGCAGGGTGCCGATGCCCATCAGGGCCACCACGAGGGCGGCCTCGGCGACGGACGCCCCCAAGGCCCGCGCGGTCAGCGGCACCAGCGGCACGATGGCGCCGAAGCCGATGAACGACACCGCCGTCGGTAGGTAGATGGCGACCGCCAGCCCGCGCCACTGGCGCCGGCTGGGGTCGCGGTCATTCATCGGCAGCAACCTATACGCTAGTCAGCGGCGCTGCGCCCGTAGCTCAGGGGATAGAGCGGGAGCCTTCTAATCTCACGGTCGCAGGTTCGAATCCTGCCGGGCGCGCCGATGAAACCTCGGCCGGAACCGTGCTGCGGCGAGCGTGGGTGAGTTCCGAGCCCCGCCGGTTCTCGGCGGCGCGGACAGGGGTGGCTCCGGGCCGTCGCGCAGTCTGGACGCAGCGGTCGCGCTCCGGGGGTCCGTGCATCATTGAGTAACAAGCTCATCCACCAGCGTGGCTGCCGTCATGGAGCCCGCCCAGGGGTGCGCTCGCTGAGGTGGTCGCCGTCGAGCCGGAGGGACCGCCATGACCCAGAGCCTGTCCACGACCGATCTCTGGCGTCCGCTGTAGACCTTCGGCGGGTGCCGCGATCGAGGAGGGCCTCACTCCATGCCGGCGACCTCGTCGAGCAGCTGCAGCAGCCGGTGGGCGGCCAGTTCGACCTTCTTGTGCCGCCACTCGGCGGCCCGGTAGACGCAGGCGATCAGCGCGCTGCGATGGATCCGCCTGAAGTCGCCCAGCACGAACGCGTAGCGGGCCTTGGTCTCGTCGGTCGCGCCCTTGGTCAGCCCCAGGTGCCAGGCCCCGTAGTCGTCCCAGGAGTGCTTCTCGAGGTAGGCGTTCTCGGCGGCGGCGTCCGGCTGCGCCTCGCCCCACTCGCTGGACAGCACGTACTGCCTCGCCCGGATCAGCCGCTCGGCGTAGTGCACCGCGGCGTCGTTGACCGAATAGGAAGCCATGCCTCACTGTAGGCCGGACGCCGCCGGTCCGGTCAGGGGTCGGCCGCCGGGAGGCCGCTCCGGCGGCCCGGTAGGCTGGCCGGCATGTCGACGGACACCATCGCCCGGCACAGCCGGCTGCTCAACGGCATCCCGTCGCAACCCGATCTCTCCGCGCCGTTGCCCAAACGCATCTTGACCAACCCGTGGACGTGGATCGGCGTCGTGTTCACCCTGATCTACGCCGCCTGCCTGTGGTCGCAGTACGCCCTGCTGACCGCGGACGTCCCCGTCCGCGACGGTGTGGTGCCGGGCATCAACCACTCGGCGATCAGGGATTCGTTCTGGTTCGCGCTGCCGACGCTGGTGTTCTGGATCGTGGTGTTCATCGCCGCCGACCGGTTCCGGCCGCAGCGCTGGCTGCTGTGGTACCTGACCCTCGGCTGGGGTGCCGCGGTGGCCACCTTCCTGTCGCTGCACATCAACACCTGGGCCTCCGAACAGCTCTCCATCGGCGGTGACGGCGATCCGACCACCGGCGCCCGGGCGGCGATCTACATCGCCCCCTTCGTCGAAGAGGCGGCGAAGGCGACGGTGCTGTTCTGGATCGCCCTGCTGGTGCGGTATCAGCTCGTCACCAAGCTCAACGGCGTGGCGCTGGCGGGGTTGTCGGCAGCGGGCTTCGCCTTCACCGAGAACATCATCTACTACGCCCGCGCGATCATGTACGCGAGCAGCACCATCAACACCGGCGACGCCGAGCAGGCCGTGCGCGAACTGGTCTGGTTGCGCGGCTTCTGGACGGCGTTCGGGCACCCCCTGTTCACGATGATGACCGGGCTGGGGTTGCTGGTGGCTCTGCGCACCCACAGCAAGGTGGTGCGCGTCGTCGCCCCCTTGATCGGCTACCTGCTGGCCGCCCTGCTGCACATGATCTTCAACTCGCAGGCAACCTTCGCCGGCGGCACGATGCGCTACGTCATCTACTTCGCGGTCGCCCTGCCGCTGGTGGCGTCCGCGGTGATCTACGTGGTGCGGCAGTTGTTCAAGGAGAGCCGCAAGATTCGCGCCCGGCTGACCGACTACGTCCGGATGGGTTGGCTGAACCCCGTCGATCCCGAGACCACGTCGCGGGTCCGGCGCCGGGCGTGGGCGCTAATGGTGGCGGCGACCCGTGGCTGGGCGGTGCTGCGCGCGACGCTCAGCCTGCAGCGCACCCTCACCGAACTCGCCTACCTGCGCGACGCCGAGGTGAAGGGCGTCATCGACGAGGCGGGCACGGCTCGGGCGACCGAACTGCTCTACCAGGCGCGGACCCTGCGCGGCCTCGCCATCGACGATCCGCAGGGTCAGCGGCTCAGCCTGCCGAAGTTCCGCAAGCCGAAACCGGTCGAGTATCCGCCGCCCGACTACCCCGGACCTGCGGGACTCGGCGGCAACTGGCCCGCCGGCCCGGGTTCGGCGCCACTAGGATCCCAGGTGTATTCGCGGGTGGACCCGAAGTGGGGCCCGCCCACCGGCTGAGCACGTCGATCAGGAGGAGCAGCATGAGCGTTGGTCAGTTGGCGACCTCGCTCAGAAAACTCCGGGATTCGCTTGAGTCGGCCAGGTTGCCGCTGGGTCTACCGGGCAGCGATTCGGCGGCGTCGCTGCGGGGCGAGCTCGTCGCCCAACTCGACGACTACCTGCTGCCGCGGCTCGACCGGTTGGACGCCCCGCTGCTGGCGGTCGTCGGCGGCTCGACGGGGGCGGGCAAGTCCACCCTGGTGAACTCGCTGATCGGACGCGAGGTGAGTCGGCCGGGAGTGATCCGTCCCACCACCCGCTCGCCCGTCCTCGTCCACCACCCCGACGACGCGCAATGGTTCGGGCCCGACCGCATCCTGCCGGGACTGGCTCGCAGCCTGGCCGCGGCCAACGACACCCGCACCCTGCAACTGGTGCCCGAGGAGACCCTTCCGCAGGGCCTCGCCATCCTGGACGCCCCCGACATCGATTCGGTGGTCGCCGAGAACCGGGCCCTCGCCGCGCAGTTGCTGGCCGCAGCGGATCTGTGGCTGTTCGTCACCACCGCCGCCAGGTACGCCGACGCGGTGCCGTGGGATTACCTGAAGTCGGCGGCGGACCGCAGCGCGGCGGTGGCGGTGGTGCTGCAGCGGGTGCCGCCGGCGGCCATGACCGACGTGCCCAGCCATCTCGGCCAGATGATGGCCGATCGGGGCCTGGGCGACTCGCCGCTGTTCGCCGTTCCCGAGACGGTCACCGACGACGACGGGTTGCTGCCCGACGCCGCGGTCGCCCCGATCAGGGACTGGCTGGCCGCGCTGGCGGCCGACACCCAGGCCCGTGCGACGGTCGTGCTGAAGACTCTGGACGGCGCGATCACTGCACAATGCCGCAACGCGCCGCAGGTGGCAGCTGCCGTCGACGAGCAGCTGGCGGCGGTCGACCAGCTGCGCAACGACGCCGAGGGCTCCTACCGTGAGGCGGTCCGCACCATCGGGGTGCAGACCGCCGACGGCAGCCTGTTGCGCGGTGAGGTGCTGGCCCGCTGGCACGACTTCGTCGGCACGGGTGAGTTCTTCCGCGCCGTCGAGCAGAAGATCGGCTGGCTGCGCGACCGGCTGGTGGCGTCCTTGCGCGGTGAACCGAAGCAGGTCAACGACGTGAAGCTGGCCGTCGAATCGGGCATGGAGGTGCTGATCCGCGAAGAGGGCGAGGCCGCCGCCGAGCGCACCGAGACCGCCTGGGCCAACGACCCGGCCGGCCGCCAGCTGCTCGACGCCCACGACGGCCTCGGTCGGGCGTCCGACGACTTCCCGGCCCAGGTCGCGCTGGCGATCCGCAACTGGCAGGCGGACGTGCTCGAGCTGGTCAGCAGCGAGGGCGGGTCGAAGAAGTCGAAGGCCCGGTTCCTGGCGCTCGGCACCAACGGCGTCGGCATCGCGTTGATGATGGTCGTCTTCTCGACCACCGGCGGCCTGACCGGGGCCGAAGTCGGGGTGGCCGGCGGGACGGCGGTGCTGGCCCAGCGGGTGCTCGAGGCGGTCTTCGGTGAGGACGCCGTGCGCCGGCTCGCCAAGACCGCCAAGGAGGCGTTGAACGTCCGGGTCGAAGCGTTGCTGGCGCGCGAACTGGGGCGTTACGAGGTCGTGCTGGGCGACATCGGCGTCCGTGACGGGGTGGCCGAGCAGATCAGGGCGGCGGTGGCCGAGGTCAACGAGGTGCGTCGCGACGACGTCCGGCTGACCCCGCCCGCCGCGGCGGAGTTGGAGCGCCCGCGGGGGACCGCGACCCAGGTCCCCGACCGTGCCGAGCTGCCTGCGGCGACCGGCGGGGCAGGCACCGCCGCGGCAGGACCCGAGGTGGTCGAGGCCGAACTGGTGGCCGATGACGAGGCCGACCGTTGAGCCGCCCGTTGGCCGAGCGGCTCAAGGCGCTGGAGGAGGCCGCCGACCTGAGCCGCGGACGGTCGTCCGCCGAGTCGGTCGAGCGGGCGGCCGCGGTCGTGAAGCGGGCCGGTCAGCGGGTCGCGTTCTCGGGGGACCACACGGTGGTGGCGCTGGCCGGAGCGACCGGATCGGGCAAGTCGACCTCGTTCAACGCGATCAGCGGGACGGAGTTCGCCAGCACCGGCGTCCGGCGGCCGACCACGTCGCAGGCGATGGCGGTGGCGTGGGGTTCCGAACTGCCCGGTGACCTGCTGGACTGGCTGGACGTCAAGCGACGGCACCTGGTGCCGGCCAGACGCAGCTCGTTCGCCAACCTGGTGCTGCTCGACCTGCCCGATCACGACTCCACCGAGGCGGATCATCGGATGACCGTCGACCGGCTGGTGCCGTTGGTCGACATGCTGATCTGGGTCGTCGACCCGCAGAAGTACGCCGACGCGGCACTGCATGACCGGTACCTGCGGCCGCTGGCCCAGTACGCCGACGTGATGATCGTGGTGCTGAACCAGTCCGACCGGTTGCGGCCGGCCGAGCTGAACGAGGCGATGACCGACCTGCGACGACTGCTCGACGCCGAGGGGTTGAAGAAGGCGCGGCTGATGTCCATGTCGGCGCTCGAGGGCGATGGCGTGCCCGAGTTGCGGGAGGTACTGGCCGCCGCCGTCGCGGACAAGAAGGCCGTCGGCCAGCGGATCGCCGGCGACGTGACCGGGGCGGCGGCCGAACTGCAACGCGAGCTGGGCACCGGCCGGACGCCGCAGCTCGACCGCAAGCAGCGGGCGCCACTGGTCGAGGCGCTGGCGGACGCCGCCGGCGTCCCCGTGGCGGTCGAGGGGGTTCGCGAGGCCTGGAAGCTGCGCGGCGGCCTGGCCACGGGATGGCCCTTCGTGAAGTGGGTGGCGAAGCTCAAGCCGGACCCGTTGCGGGCGTTGCGTCTCGACCAGGGCCCCAAGGAACTGTCGCCGACCAGCCTCAGCCGTACCTCGCTGCCCGGTGCCAGCTCGGTGCAGCGGGCCCGACTCGACCGTGGCCTGCGGGAACTGGTGGACGCCGCAGCCGCCGGCCTGCCCCGCGGCTGGGCCGGCGCGGTCCGGACGGCTGCGCGCGGGCACGAGGCGCTGCTGATGGATCGGTTGGACACCGCCATCGCCGGCGCCGATCTGGAACTGGACCGCGGCACCGGCTGGTGGTCGGTGGTGCGTGCCCTGCAGTGGGTGCTGATGCTGGCCGTCGTGGCGGGCGTGCTGTGGACGCTGTTCATGATGTTCGCCCCCGCGATGGGCCTGGCCGGCATCCCCACCGTGTTCTGGTGGGGATGGCCGGCGCAGTTCGTGCTGCTCGCCGGCGGGGTGGTCGGGGGGCTGGTGCTGGCCGGGCTGTCGGCCGTCGGCGTTTCGATAGGTGCCCGTGGCAAGGCGAATCGCGCCGAACGACGGTTGCACGAGGCCATCGGCAAGGTGGCGGACGCCGAGCTCATCGCCCCCGTCGACGCCGAACTCGACCGCCACCGCCGAGCGGTCGAGGCGGTCCGCCGGGCCTCCTGAGCCGGAGGGTCGTTCCACCGGCGCGCAGCGGCCGCCCGGACGTGGTCCCCGACTCGGGTGGGCTCGTGCGACCCGGGACGTCCATCGATTTTGAACACTTTTCGGAACTCGGTCACACACTGCGAATGACAGTTCATTCATTCCAGGAGGTCACCCATGGACGCGAGCATCACCGTGACGGGCAACGTCGGTAGCGACGTCGACCTGCGCAGCGACGACACCAACGAGTGGGCCTACGCGGCCTTCCGGCTGGCCTGCACCCCGCGCCAGCACCGTGCCGGCAGCTGGCGCGACGGCGAGACCATCTGGCTCAACGTCAACTGCCGCAATCGGGCGCTGTCGTTGAACGTGCGGGCGAGCATCGCCAAGGGTGACCCGGTGATCGTCAGCGGACGGCTCAGCACCTGGAGCTGGACGAACAAGGAGACCGGGGTCGTCCACGAGCGGCTCGTGCTCGAGGCGTTGAGCGTGGGCCATGATCTGACCCGCGGCACGTCGTCCTTCCGGCGGGCCGAGCGGGCCACGGTCGAGCCGCCCGCGCCCGAGGAGTCCGATGTCTTCGGTGAGCTCGAGGTCGAGGGTGACGGCGGCCACGGTGGCGCGACCCCCGACGCCGCCGAGGCGGCCGCCTGAACCCTTGGCGGCTCCCGGCCGGGGAGTGGTGGCAGACCGACCGGGGGCCGTCGAGTTCAGTCGCGCGTCAGCCGGCGGTGCTTGCTGGCGTGCGGGCGTGCGGCCTCGGCGCCGAGGCGGGCGACCTTGTTCTCCTCGTAGTCGGCGAAGTTGCCCTCGAACCAGTACCAGTTCGCCTCGTCGGCGTCGGTGCCCTCCCAGGCGAGAATGTGCGTCGCCACGCGGTCCAGGAACCACCGGTCGTGCGAGATGACCACCGCACAGCCCGGAAACTCGAGCAGGGCGTCCTCGAGCGACTGCAGGGTCTCGACGTCGAGGTCGTTGGTGGGCTCGTCCAGCAGCAACAGGTTGCCGCCCATCTTCAGGGTGAGCGCCAGGTTGAGCCGGTTGCGTTCCCCACCCGAGAGCACCCCGGCGAGCTTCTGCTGGTCGGGGCCCTTAAAGCCGAAGGACGCCACGTAGGCGCGCGACGGCATCTCGAAACTGGCGACCTTGATGTGGTCGAGCCCTTCGGAGACCACCTCCCAGACGTTCTTGCCGGGATCGATGCCTGCCCGCGACTGGTCGACGTAGGAGATCTTCACCGTCTTGCCGACGGTGAGGGTGCCGGAGTCGGGCTGCTCCTCGCCGACGATCATCTTGAACAGCGTGGTCTTGCCGACGCCGTTGGGGCCGATGATGCCGACGATGCCGGCGCGGGGCAGGCTGAACGACAGGTTGTCGATCAGCAGCCGGTCGTCGAACCCCTTGATCAGGCCCTTGGCCTCGAGGACGTCGGAGCCGAGCCGGGGGCCGGGCGGAATGTTGATCTCGGTCAGGTCGACCTGGCGGTTGCGCTCCGCCTCGGCGGCCAGTTCCTCGTAGCGAGCGAGGCGGGCCTTGTTCTTCGCCTGGCGCGCCTTCGGGTTGGCGCGCACCCACTCGAGTTCCTTCTCGAGGATCTTCGCGCGCTTGGCGTCCTTCTTGCCTTCGATCTGCAGGCGTTCCCGCTTGGTCTGCAGGTAGGTGGAGTAGTTGCCCTCGTAGGGGTGCAGGCGGCCTCGGTCGATCTCGCAGATCCACTCGGCGACGTTGTCCAGGAAGTAGCGATCGTGGGTGACGGCCAACACGGCGCCGGGGTACGACTTGAGGTGGCCCTCCAGCCAGTTCACGCTCTCGGCGTCCAGGTGGTTGGTCGGCTCGTCGAGCAGCAGCAGGTCGGGCTGCTCGAGCAGCAGCTTGCACAGCGCCACCCGGCGCCGCTCACCGCCGGAGAGGATGTCGACGACGGTGTCGCCCGGGGGGCACTGCAGGGCGTCCATCGCCTGCTCGAGCTGCGAGTCGAGATCCCAGGCGTTGCGGTGCTCGATCTCGGTCTGCAGCTTGTCCATCTCGGCGAGCAGCGCGTCGTAGTCGGCGTCCGGCTCGGCCATCTCCATGCCGACGGCGTTGTAGCGCTCGAGCATCGTCTTGGTGTCGGCGACCGCCTCTTCGATGTTCTCCCGGACCGTTCTGCCCTCGGTCAGCGGCGGCTCCTGCAGCAGGATGCCGACGGTGGCGCCCTTCTTGAGGAACACGTCGCCGTTGTCGGGCTGGAGCATTCCGGCCATCAGCTTCAACATCGTCGACTTGCCGGCGCCGTTGGGTCCGACCACACCGATCTTCGCGCCCTCGAAGAACGACATCGTGACGTTGTCGAGCACCAGCTTCTCGCCCAGCTTCTTGCGGACGTTGTGCATGGTGAACACGAACTCAGGCATACGGAAACCTCGTTGAGAGAAGGGGATTGCGAACAGACCGCCCCGAGTATATCGAGCCCGGCGGAGGCCGGATCACACGCCGCGTCCGGCCCGGGCGAGGCTGGGTGGAGTCGTCATCGGGGCGGACGCCACTCGCCGGGCGGTAGCCGGAGATCCCGGGGCAAGCCCGGGATGACGGGTAGAGCGCTCCTCGTCATCCCCCGGGGGACGCCGCGCTCGTCATCCCGGCCAACCCCGGGATCCGGCTCCTCGTCATCCCGGCGAACGCCGGGATCTCATGCGGTGTCACAGCTCCTGCGGCGCCCGGGCCAGCAGTTCGGCGAGGGTGAGTGCACGGTGGGGCGTCAGATCGGTGATCTGCGTACGGCACGAGAAGCCGTCGGCCAGCACCAGCGCGTCGGCGGGCGCGGCGTCCAGTGCGGGCAGCAGGTGCAGCCCGGCGACCGCCACCGAGGTCTCGTAGTGGCCGCGTTCGACCCCGAAGTTGCCGGCCAGTCCGCAGCAGCCGGTCACTGTCACCACCGTGGCCCCGGTGGCCCGCAGCAGCTCGGCGTCGGGAGTCCAGCCGAGCACCGCGACGTGGTGGCAGTGCGGTTGCACGACGATGGTCCGACCGGCCAGCTGCGGGGGGCGCCAGCCCGGCGTCGCCGCCAGCAGCTCGGCCAGCGTCCGCAGCGACGACCTGACCAGGGCCACCCGTGGGTCGTCCACCAGGTCGGACGCCTCGTCGCGCCACACCGCCAGGCAGGACGGTTCCACGCCGACGATCGGCACGCCCGCCTCGGCCAGTGGGCCGAGCACGTCGAGCGACCGACGAAGCCGGGCGCCGGCCGCGGCACGCTGCCCCGTGGTGATCCAGGTGAGCCCACAGCAGGCGTCCTGCCCGACCAGTTCGGGCCGGTAACCGGCCCGCGACAGCACGCTGACCGCGGCGGCCACCTGGTCGCCCGCGAAGCCGGCGGAGAACGAGTCGACCCAGACGGCCACCCGGCCCAGGGACGGGATCTCGTCGGACGCGTCCGGTGCGGCGGTTCCGGCCGGCTCGACCCGCGCGTCCGAGCGCCCGGACACTCCCGCCCCGACCGGGCCGGTGCGGAAGGGAGGGATCCGCCGCCGCGTGTCGACCCCCGCCACGCGCAGCAGCAGCCGTCGCAAAAGGGGCGCCGACAGCGTCGTGTTCGCCACGGCGGCCAGGCCCGGCAGTGCCCCCACCAACCGCGTCCAGCGCGGCAGCCAGCCCAGGGAGTAGTGGGTCAGGGGTTGCAGCCGGCCGGCGTGCGCCCGCTCCAGCAGCCGCGACTTGTCCCGGGCCAGGTCGACGCCGGTGGGGCATTCGGTGGCGCACGCCTTGCAGGCCAGGCACAAGTCGAGCGCCTCGGCCACCTCGGGCGACCTGGGCGAGGCGATCAGTGTGCCGTTCACCAGTTCCTGCAGCACGCGGGCGCGGCCGCGGGTCGAGTCCTTCTCCGCCCGGGTCACCTGGTACGACGGGCACATCGCACCGGAGGTGCCGGCGGAGACGCAGCGGCCGACGCCGGTGCACCGGTGCACGTCGGCGGCGAAGGCGTCCATCGGGTGCGGAACGGAAGCCAGCCGGACGGCGGAGTCCAACGGCTCGGGATCGACCAGCACCCCGGGGTTGAGCAGGTTGCCGGGATCGAACAACCGCTTGACCGCGGCGAAGAGTCGCAGCGCCGCCGGCGAGTACATCCGCGGCAGCAGCTCGGAGCGCGCCCGGCCGTCGCCGTGCTCGCCCGACATCGAGCCGCCGTAGCCGGCCACCAGGTCGGCCGCCGCCTCGACGAAGGACCGGTAGCGCGCGGTCCCGTCGGGCGCCCCGAGCGGAAAGTCGATCCGGCAGTGCACACATCCCTCGCCGAAGTGGCCGTAGGGCAGGCCGCGCAGTCCGTGCGCCGCGAGCAGCGCCTCGAAAGCGCGCAGGTAGCCGCCCAGCCGGTCGGGCGGCACCGCGGCGTCCTCCCAGCCGGTGTGTGCGGGTCGATCGAACGCGACCCCGGCATAGCCGGCGGCGTCCGAACGCAGCCGCCACCAGCGTCCGGCCAGGTCGGGATCGTCGATGACCACGGACCCCAGCGCCTCGTCCGAGCCCGCCAGTGCGCCGGTCCGGGCGGCCAGTTCGGCCGCGTCGTCGCCGGCCAGTTCGACGATCAGCCAGCCCCGGCCCGGCGGCAGTGGGGGCAGGGCGTCCGCGCCGTGCTTGGCGAGGACCTGTCGGACGATGCGGGCGTCCAGCCCCTCGCAGGCGCGTGGGGCGAACTCAAGGATCCGTGACATGGCATCCGCTGCCGCGGCGAGGGAGGCGTAGCCGAGCAGCACCAGCGCCGTGTGCGCAGGGTCGCGGACCAACCTGACGGTGGCGCGCCGGACGACCGCCAGGGTGCCCTCGGAGCCGACCAGGAAGCGCGCCACGTCGAAGCCGTGCTCGGGCAGCAGGTGCTCCAGCGAGTAGCCCGAGATCTGCCGGCCGAAGCGGCCGAACTCGGTCCGGATCACGCCCAGGTTGGTGTTCACGAGCTCTCGCAGCGCGGCCAGCGTGCCGGAGGCGTGGTGCCGCAGGTCGGTGCCGGGCTCGAGCAGCAGCAACTCACCGGTGCCGGTGATCACCTCGAGGCCGGCCACCACGTCGCTGGTGCGGCCGTAGCCGAGTGCCCGGGGCCCGCAGGCATTGTTCCCGATCATGCCGCCGACCGTGCATCGCGACGCCGTGGAGGGGTCGGGGCCGAAGCGCAGCCCGTGCGGCGATGCCGCTGCGCTCAGGTGGGCCTGCACGACGCCCGGTTGGACGACGGCGACGCCCGCCGTGGCGTCCAGCGACTCGATGGCGTCGAGTCGGCGGGTGTCGATGATCAGGCCGGGGCCGACCGCGTTGCCGGCGCAGGATGTACCGGCCCCGCGCATGGTGAGGGGGAGCCGGGTGGTCAGGGCGTGCTCGACCGCGGCGTCCAGTTCGTCGAGGGTGGCCGGCGCGCAGACGGCCTGCGGCACCACCCGGTACAGCGAGGCGTCGCTGGAATAGAGCGCGCGGCTCAGTGTCGAGCGGTCAAAGGCAGGGACGCCCACCCGCTCAGTCTGCCACCCCCAGGACGGCCTGCATGACCCGCCCCAACGCCTCGAAGTCTGCGGGATCGACCACGTCGACGAGGATCGCGCGCACCGACGCGACATGGTGGGGGGCCGCGCTGCGCAGCAGGTTGTGGCCGTTGGCGGTGAGCACCGCGATGACGCCGCGACGGTCGTCGGCGCAACTCTTGCGCAGGATGAGACCCTTGGCCTCCATCCGCGCCACTGTGTGAGTGAGCCTGGAGCGGGACTGCCGCACCCGCTCGGCCAACTCGGACATGCGCATCTCGAGCTGGTCGGCTTCGGAGAGGTTCACCAGGATCTCGTACTCGCCCAGATCGAGACCGAAGGGGCGCAATTCGGCGTCGAGCCGTTCGTTGATCTTGCTGACTCCGGCCAGATAGGCACGCCAGATCACCTGCTGATCGGAGGTCAGCCAGGGTGCAGAATCGAGCGTCGCAGTCACGGCTCCAGTCTAGCACGATCGTTGAACCATCAACATACCTACCCCGAGTGGCTTTGGAACATGCTGTGACTAGCGGTGTTGACATGCTTGCCAACGACAAGATCGACTCGGTCAGCCGGGCACGGGGTGAACCATACCCGCAGCTCGGCGCGCGTCGAGCCCGGCTCGCGGGCGCCCCGAACACCGGACGGCGGCCCGCGACGCACAGCGGCAGGGCGTCGCGGGGAGCAGTGGCCTTACCCCTACAATGGCGGGAAATTCGGCAGTGCTGCCGGAGACGGGAGTGACATGAACGCTGAGGCCGAAGCCATCCTCGCCGGCAAGCCGCGGTCAGTGGGCGACCTGCTGAATTGGCGAACCGAGAAGACTCCGCAGGCGGAGGCCTTTCGCTATCCAGACGGCGACGACAACTGGCAGTCGTGGACGTGGACCGAGACCCGGGACCGGGTGCACGAGGTTGCCGCGGGCCTGCTGACCATCGGGGTCGGCCGGGAGGAGCGGGTCGCGATCGCGGCACAGACCCGGATCGAGTGGGTGCTGATGGATCTGGCGATCATGGCGATCGGGGCCGCCACCACGACCATCTACCCCAACACCGCCGCACAGGACTTCCAGTACATCGTCGAACATTCGGCGTCGAAGGTGCTGGTCGCCGAGACCGCCGAGCAGGCCGCCAAGCTCGACCCGGGCAGCGACGGCGTCCGGGCCGTCGTGCTGATCGACGGCGAGGGCGACGGCGAACGGACGCTGTCGTGGCAGCAGTTGATCGAGCGCGGCCGGCAGCGGCTCAGCGAGGAGCCCGGCTGTGTGGACGCCGCCCGTGACGGTGTCGGGCTGGACCACCTGGCCACCCTGATCTACACCTCCGGCACCACCGGGCGCCCCAAGGGTGTCGAACTGACCCAGCGGAACTGGATCTACGAGGGCTTCGCGGTCGACGAGCTGAAGATCATCGACTTCGAGGACCTGCAGTATCTGTGGCTGCCGCTGTCCCACGTGTTCGGCAAGTGCCTGATCGCGATCCAGCTGGCGATCGGCTTCACCACCGCCGTGGACGGCCGGGTCGATCGGATCGTCCACAACCTGGGCGTCACCAAACCCACCTTCATGTGCGGTGCCCCCCGAATCTTCGAGAAGGTCCGGGCCACCGTGCTGTCGTCGGGGCTCACCGGGTTGCGCGGCACCATCTCGCGCTGGGCCTTCACCGTCGGCAAGCAGTGCCGCGAGTACCGGCTCGCGGGGCGTCCGCTGCCGGCGCTGCTCGGCGTCCAGTACAAGGTCGCCGACCGGCTGGTCTACAGCAAGCTTCGCGAGCGCCTGGGTGGACGGATGCGGTTCATGGTGTCGGGCTCGGCGAAGCTCAACGAGAAGGTGCAGGGCTGGTTCTATTCGGCCGGGCTGATCATCATCGAGGGCTACGGGCTGACCGAGACCACGGCGGTGTCGTTCGTGAACGTTCCGGCCCGGCCGCGGTTCGGCACCGTGGGCGAGGTGGCGCCCGGCACCGAGGTGCGGATCGCCGACGACGGTGAGGTTTTGTTGCGCGGGCCCGGGGTGATGCGCGGCTACCATCAGGCGCCCGACCTGACCGCGGAGGCGATCGTCGACGGCTGGTTCCACACCGGCGATCTGGGCGAGTTGGACGCCGAGGGCAACCTCACGCTGACCGATCGCAAGAAGGACCTGATGAAGACCTCGGGCGGCAAGTACGTCGCGCCGCAGAAGGTCGAGGGCGCCCTGGTCGCCGCCATCCCGATCGTCAGCCAGGCGGTGGCGGTCGGCGACGGTCGCAACTACATCTCGGCGCTGCTCACCCTGGACGCCGACAACGCCATGCGGTGGGCGGCGGTGAACGGGCTGGCCGATGCGAGCTACGAGGAGATCGTCACCAGCGACAAGACCCGCGAGGCGGTCCAGCACTTCGTCGACCGCGCCAACGCGAGCCTGGAACGCTGGGAGACTGTGAAGAAGTTCACCATCCTGCCGCACGAGTTCAGCGTCGACAAGGGTGAGGTGACGCCGAGCATGAAGATCCGCCGGTCGGCCATCGGCAAGAGCTTCGCCGACGAGATCGACGCCATGTACGACCGGGAGGACGACGAGGAGTGACCCAGCCCGCAGCCGTGATCGACGTCCCGCTGCGCTGGGTCGACCTCGACGCGCAGGGCCACGTCAACAACGGCATCGTCGCCGACTACCTGCAGGAGGCCCGGGTCCGCTTTCTGCTCGAGGGCGACAATGCGGCGCTGCTGGGCAACGGCACCCTGGTCGTCGGGCATCAGGTCGAGTACCTGGCCCCGGTTGAGTTCCGCAACGATCCGGTGCAGGTGCGCCTGTGGGTCGGCCATGTCGGGGCGTCGCGGTTCACCATCGGTTACGAGGTGGTGCAGGCCGGCCGGGTCTGCGCCCGTGCGCGGACCGTGCTGTGCATCTTCGACTTCGAGACCGGACGCCCCCGGCGGATGACCGCGGCCGAACGGTCCTGGTTCG
Source organism: Micropruina sonneratiae (assembly GCF_025972045.1). Classification (GTDB taxonomy): domain Bacteria; phylum Actinomycetota; class Actinomycetes; order Propionibacteriales; family Propionibacteriaceae; genus Micropruina; species Micropruina sonneratiae. Next base: position 282,660 of record NZ_JAPDHX010000003.1, read on the forward strand.
TGGACCGCAGCAGCGACCTGGAACCGCTGCGCGAACTGGGCCGCTGGCGGCCGGGGGAGCGCGCGTACACCGCACCGCTGAGCGTGCGGTGGAGCGACCTGGACGCCTACGGGCACGTCAACAACGTCCGCTTCTTCGACTTCGTCGCTGAGGCGCGGGTGCACATGTCGAGCGACGCCGACCCGGCCGGCAACCGGATGACGGCCGCGGCCGAGGCCGGCTACCTGTGGATGGTGGTGCGGCAGGACGTCGACTACCTGCGCCAACTCGACCATCGGCTCGAGCCGTACGCGACCCGGGTCGCGGTGGCCACGATCGGCCGCACGTCGATGTCCCTGGTGGCCGAGGTCACGGAGCCGGCAACCGGCACCGTGCACGCACGGGCCCGCACGGTGCTGGTCTGCGGCGATCGCCGGGGGCGTCCGATCGAGGTGCCGGACGAGCTGCGGCAGGGCCTGGACCTGTGGCCCGCCGAGCACTCCTGAACGCAGCCGCCGGACGCTCTGGCACCGGGATCCAACCAAGCCGAGCGCGCAGGAGATCCCGGGGCAAGCCCGGGATGACGGGGTCGTCGTGTGTCGGGATGGCGGGGTCCTGTGGCGAGATGCCGGGTCCTGGGTAGCACGACGCCCGTGCCGGTCACCCGGGGCAAGCCCGGGTGACCGGCGGGCGGGTCAGCCCACCGACAGCTGACTGGCGCCGTCGGGCTGTTCGGCCGAGCCCTTGGTGAAGCGTTCCAGCAGGTTCGTCAGGTCGACCCCGGTGGTGTTCTTGAGCAGCTCCAAGGTCTGCACCACGTTGTCGTTGACCTGCTTGGGCAGGGCGCCGGCGCCGTCGGTGCTCACCACCGTGAGCTTGTCGATGTTGCTCATCGGGGCGGCGACCTCGCGGGCGACCTCGGGCAGCACCTTGACCAGCATCTCGAGCACGGCCGCCTCGTTGTACCGGGCGTAGGCGTCGGCGCGCTTGTTCATCGCCTCGGCCTCGGCCTCGCCGGTGGCCAGGATCGACGCCGCCTGCGCGTCACCCTCGGCCCGGACGGCGTCGGCCTCGGCGATCCGGCGGGCCTTCTCGGCCTCACCGCGCTTGGCGCCCTCGATCGCCTCGGCCTCGGCGAGCGCGGCGCGGCGGGACTTGTCGCCCTCGCCGGTCAGCCGTGCCTTCTCGGCCTCGGCCTCGGCGGCCGCGATGGCGGAGGCCTTGTTGGCCTCGGCGGTCAGAATGGCCGACTGCCGCTTGGCGGCGGCCTCGGTCTCGACCCGGTACCGCTCGGCGTCGGCCGGCTTGCGCACCTCGGTGTCCAGCTGCCGCTCCTTGAGCGCCGCCTGACGCACGGCCACCTTCTCCTGCTCGGTCAGGATCGCCTGGTCGCGGTCGGCCTGGGCCAGCGGGCCGGACGCCGCGGCCTGGGCCGAGGCGGCGTCCGTTTCGGCCTTGATCTCGGCGCGCTTCAGCATCAGTTCACGCTCGGAGATGGCGATCTGCTGCTCGGCAGCGATCCGCGACTGCTCGGCGGCCTGCCGTGACTGTGCCTCGGCGACGGCGGCGAGCTGCTGGATGCGGGCCGCCTCGGGGCGTCCCAGATCGGAGAGATAGCTGCCGTCGTCGGTGATGTCCTGGATCTGGAAGGTGTCCAGGACCAGGCCCTGGCCCGTCAGCGACGACTCGGCCTCGTCGGCGACCCGCTGCGCGAACGCCGCCCGGTCGCGGATGATCTGCTCGACGCTCAACCCACCGATGATGGCGCGCAGCGAGCCGGCCAGCGTCTCCTGGGTGAAGGTCTCCACCTCGTCCTGTTGCTGCAGGAAGCGCTGGGCGGCGGCGCGAACCGAATCCTCGTTGCCGCCCACCTTCACGATCGCGACACCGTCGAGATTCAACTTGACGCCCTGGCCGGACACCGCGCCGCGGATCTGGACGGGGATGCGCCGGCTCTGCAGGTCGAGCACGTGCAGGCGCTGCACGAACGGCAGCACGAACACGCCGCCACCCATCACGACCTTCTGGCCCGACAGGTCGGTGGAGACCTGGCCGGTCTCGAGGTTGCGCACCTCCTTGCCGCGGCGGCCGGTCACGATGTAGGCCTCGTTGGGGCCGGCCACCTTGTACCGGCTGACGATCAGCAGACCCAGCAGCACCAGGACGACGACGATGCCGGCGATCGGAATGATGAGTGGGTACATGCGGCTCCTTCAAGTGGGCGTTGTGGGCGGACGTGGGTCAGCGGTAAGTGGGGACGACCTTGACCGAGGTCGGGGACAGCACGTCGGTGACCGTCACCGGGGTGCCGGACGGCAACGCCTCGATGCTGCGCGCGTTGAGCCGGGTGAGGTGCCCGGCGTTGACCACGCTGATCACGCCGAAGCCCTGCTCGGGGATGTCGTTGACGACGGTGCCGGTCAGGCCGACCAGGGACGCCGTGGTGGGGGTGCTGCCCGAGCTCGCGTCACGCAGCGCCAGAGTCACCCAGCCGACGGCGAAGCCGAGCGCCAGCCCGGCCACGACGCCGATCGCGACCGCCAGCCAGGTGTTCGCCGTGACGGCCAGAACACCTGCGCCGACGAACCCGACGCCGCCCAGGAAGCCAGCAAGAGCGGCACCGGTGAACCACTCACCGCCCCCCAGCGCCTCGAACACGCCGTCGAAGAAATCGTCGGCGATCAGGGCCAGCAGCAACAGCACGATTCCGACCACACCGATGGTGAGGAAAACTGTCACTGGGCTCCTTCCGTGTCCTCACAGGATACCGGGTCGGGGTATCACCCCGGTGGCGCCGGAAGGCTCCGAGAGGTCGGCAGGGATCCGGTGTGCGCCGGGATGACGGGAAGGTGCGCGCGCGCCGGGATGGCGGGCGACGACATCCGTCAGTGGCTCTCCTCGGCCTCGATCTCGCTGCGGTCGCCCGACCACTGGGTGTGGAAGGTGCCTTCGGCGTCGATGCGGTGGTAGGTGTGCGAGCCGAAGAAGTCACGCAGACCCTGGGTGAGGGCGGCGTTGGTCCGCTTGGCCCGGACGAGGTCGTAGTACGACAGCGCCGAGCTGAAGCCGGGAATCGGCACCCCGGCCTCGGACGCCCGCGCCACCACCCGCCGCCACGCGGCGTTGCTGTTGGCCAGTTCGGCGCTGATCGAGGGCGCCTCGAGCAGAGTCTCGAGGTTGTTCGCGGCATACTCGTTGCTGATCCGGTCGAGCAGCTTGGCCCGGATGATGCAGCCGGCCCGCCAGATGCGGGCGCAGGCGGCGACGTCGATGTTCCAGCCGTACTCCTCACCGCCGACCTTGATCAGGTGCAGGCCCTGGGCGTAGGCGATGACCTTGGCGCACCACAGCGCCTGCCGCACGTCGGCGATGAACCCGTCCCGGTCGTCCACTGTGATCGAGCCGTCAGGGCCGGACAGCGCCGCCTGCGCGGCGGCCCGCAGGCCGGGGCTCGAGGAGGCCGCGCGCGCGAAGACCGCCTCGGCGATCGCCGCGGCCGGGACGGCCAGATTGAGCGACTCCTGCACCGTCCAGGTGCCGGTGCCCTTCATGCCGGCGGCGTCGAGAATGACGTCGACCAGCGGCTTGCCCGTCCGGGCGTCCACCTGGCGCAGCACCTCGGAGGTGATCTCGATCAGGTACGAGTCGAGGTCGCCGGTGTTCCAGTCCTCGAACACCGACGCCGCCTCGGCGGCCGACAGCCCCGCGCCCTTGAGCAGGTCGTAGGCCTCGCCGATGAACTGCATGTCGGCGTACTCGATGCCGTTGTGCACCATCTTGACGAAGTGCCCGGCGCCGTCCGGACCGATCCAGGTACAACACGGCTCGCCGTCGTACTGGGCCGCGACCTTCTCGAGGATGGGGCCGATGTGTTCGTAGGAGTCCTTCGGTCCGCCCGGCATCATCGACGGCCCCAGCAGGGCGCCGGTCTCGCCGCCGGAGATGCCGCAGCCGATGAAGTTGAAGCCGAGTTCGGAGAGCCTCTTCTCCCGCCGGCGGGTGTCGGGAAAGTAGGTGTTGCCGCCGTCGACGATGATGTCGCCCTGGTCGAGATGCGGCACCAGTGAGTCGATGGTGGCGTCGGTGGCGGACCCGGCCTTGACCATCATGATGATCCGGCGCGGCTTCTCCAGCGAGTCGACGAACTCCTCGACGGATTCCGAGGCGATGAAGTTGGCCTCAGGATGCGCCGCCAGCACTGCCTCGGTCTTGGCATGGGTGCGGTTGAAGATCGCTGTCGCGAACCCCTTGCTGGCGAAGTTGCGGGCCAGGTTCGACCCCATCACCGCCATGCCCACCACACCGATCTGTGCACTGGCCGTCTTGTCGCTCATCTGATTCCTCACTGTCGGGACATCTCTCGCCCCCATTCCACCAAATCGGCGACCGGTATGGACAGGATGCGGCCCGACATGGACGCCGGTGACGGCCGCCGGGCGGGCGGCGGTGCGCGCCCCGACGACCCTGGGCACCGGCACCGGCGCTGGCTGCGGGATCGGCGGATCAGGACGGGTTGGCGGCGACCGGCGGTGAACCGGCCCGGCGCACGGCCGAGGGCAGCAGGCCGATCTTGGTCCAGATCTTGCCCGACAGCTGGTTGGTCAGGTCCTCGATGCCGGTGATGGTGCTGAGGGTGATCCGGTCCTCGGTGTCCTCGCCGAACAGGGCGGCCGTCTTGCCGACCATCGACAGCAGCTCGGAGCAGTAGTCCAGGTAGTTGGCCAGTTCGATTGCGGTCAGGCCGAGCTGCACGGTCTGGGCGGTGCTGTGGAAGTCGTCACGGAGCCGCTCGGGATCCTTGGTCAGCTGGTGCATGTCGATCACGTGCGCCAGCGACCGCAGCCGTTGCAGGGTGGCCAGGTCACCGCGGCGCTGCAGTCGCTCGGGCAGTGCCCACAGGAAGTAGACGGCGATGCCGGCGAAGACGATGTCGTTGACCAGCGACTCGAAGACGCTCAGCCACGCCCAGCCCTGCGGCTCGTCCGAGGGGGTGGTCTGGGTCGCGATCAGCACCAGACCCACCAGCAGGCCGACGACGGTCAGGGCGATCAGCAGCCGGCACGCCAGCTCCAGGGCCCGTCGGCGTGAGCGCCACGTCTCCTGCCGCTGCTGTAGGTGATCGATGACCTGGATCAGCTGACCGGGCAGCACCCGCAGGTTTCGGGTCGGGAACCGGGCGCCGATCCGCTGGTCCAGCCGCACCACGGTCGCTCGGACGGACCAGGCGTCCAGGTGCTGCGGATCTGCCGGGAGGGTCGGATCGGACACGGCAGAACCCTACCGCCGCAAGGGACGGGACAACTGGCGGCAACCTCACTGATGGCACCGCCGGATGGCCTAGGCTCGACCAGCAGCAACCCCTAGGGAAAGGCCGGCATCGTGGCCCGTCGACTCAACCGATCGACTGACGGACGTCCCGTCGCGGACGTCCGCATCGTGCACCTGGGTCTGGGCAACTTCTTCCGCGCCCACCAGGCCTGGTACACCGACCGGGCGCCGGATGCCGCGCAGTGGGGGATCGCCGCCTTCGCCGGGCGGTCGATGGGCATCGGCGCCGAGTTGTCGCGCCAGCAGAACCTCTACACGCTGGTCAGCGTCGGCCCGGAGCGCAACGAGTACCGGGTGATCAGTTCGATCTCGGCGGCCCACAGCGGCCACGATGTCGCCGCCCTGCTCGACTACTTCGTCCGCCCCGAGGTGAGCGTGGTCACCATGACGATCACCGAGGCGGGCTACCTGTGCAACGAGCAGGGCAGGCTCGACACCAGCAATCCCGACGTCGCCGACGACATCGAGAAGGTGGGCAGCGGCAACCTCGTGGCCGTGCGCACAGCCCCCGGCAAGCTCGCCGCCGGCCTGCTCAGCAGGTCGCGTGCCGGCGCCGGCCCGATCACGCTGGTGTGCTGCGACAACCTTCCCGACAACGGCACCATGCTCGCCACGGTGCTGGGTGACTTCGTCCGCGAGGCCTGCCCCGAGGCGTCCGCCTACCTCGACGACGAGGTCGGGTTCATCACCACCATGGTCGATCGGATCACCCCGCGGGCCACCGACGCCACCCGGCAGGCCGTGCTCGACGAGTGCGGCGTCGACGACCCGGCGGCGCTGGCCACCGAGCCGTTCAGCGAATGGGTGCTGGCCGGCACGTTCACCGGTCCGCGGCCCTCGTGGGAGGAGGCCGGCGCCGTCTTCGTCGACGACGTCGTGCCGCACGAGACCCGCAAGCTGTGGCTGCTCAACGGGGCGCACTCGCTGATGGCCTACGCGGCCACCATCGTCGGTCACGCAACGGTGGCGGACGCCATCACCGACCCGATCGTGCGGGGCTGGGTCGATGAGTGGTGGGACGTCGCGCAACGCCACCTGGAGCTGCCCGACGACGTCATCGCCGACTACCGGGCCGCGCTGCTGCAGCGGTTCAGCAACCCGCGGATGAAGGACCAGCTGAGCCGGATCGCCGCCGACGGGTCTCAGAAGCTCCCGATCCGGATCGTGCCGGCCCTGTTGGCCGACCGGAAGGCGGGCAACAGTCCCCTCGGCGCCGAGCGGGCGGTGGCCGCCTGGACGCTGCACCTGCGGGGCAGGGGAGCACCGTTCAACGACGCCCGCAGCGACAAGATCGCCCACCTCAGCGACGGCAGCCTGGAGGACTCGGTCGACAAGGTGTGCGAGTTCCTCGAGATCGACGACCGCGACTCCAAGGCCAGCATCCTCACCCTGGCCCGGCAACTGGGGGGCTGAGATGGGCCACGCTCCGGCGGGAAGCCGGGTGGTGATCGGCCTCGACGTGGGCACCACCGCCGCCAAGGTGTCGGCCTTCGCCCTGGGCGGCGGCTGGCGCACCGGCGCCGGCCACGAGCACCCGCTCCAGCAGCCGCGCCCCGGCTGGGAGGTGCAGGATCCCGAGGTCATGTGGCGGGCCCTGCACGAGGGCCTGGCCGACGTGGCGTCCGAGCTGGGTGACGCGCAGGTCGTCGGCATCGGCGTCTCGACCGCGATGCACGGGCTGATCGCTTTGGACGCCGAGCGACGTCCGATCACCCCGTTGCTGACCTGGGCCGACTCCCGGGCCGCCGAACAGGCGATGCGGTTGCGCGACACCGACCAGGGACGCCGCCTTCACCGCACGTCGGGAACGCCGATCCACTCCATGTCGCACCTGTGCAAGCTGCTGTGGTACGCCGAGAACGATCCGGACACGGTGGCGGCGGCGCGATGGTGGGTGGGCCTGAAGGACTACATCCTGCTGCAGCTGACCGGCGAACTGGTCACCGATCTGTCCAACGCGTCCGGCACCGGGCTGCTGGACTCGCGCGCCGAGGACTGGAACCCGGAGGCGCTCGAGCTGGTCGGGGTGCGGCGCGACCAGCTGCCACCGGTGCGGCCCACCACGGACGTGCTGCGGCTGCGGGACGACCTGGCCGGCCTGGTAGGGCTGCCGCAGGGCGTGCCGGTGGTGCTCGGCGCCGGTGACGGTCCGTTGGGCAATCTCGGGGTCGGCGCGTTGGAGCCCGGTGTGGTGGGTTTGTCGATGGGCACCTCGGGCGCGGTACGGATGATCACCCCCGAGCCCTACGTCGACGAGGCCGGCAAGCTGTTCTGCTACAACCTGGCCGAGGGCGCCTGGCTGATCGGTGGCGCGATCAGCAATGGCGGCATCGTCGTGCGCTGGGGCGGCGACGTGTTCGGGGTGGACTTCGCCGACGAGCCCGGCGGCAACCCCGACGGGATGCTGCTGGAGCTGTCCCGGGACGTGCCGATCGGTGCCGAGGGGCTGGTCATGCTGCCGTTCCTGATGGCTGAGCGGGCGCCGCTGTGGAACCCGACGATTCCGGGTGCGTTCCTCGGCGTCCGGCGGGGCCACACGCGTGAGTACTTCGTCCGGGCGGCGGTCGAGGGTGTGGCACTGATGCTCTCCGCCATCGTGGACGAACTCGACCGGGTCGAGCCGATCCGGCAGATCCGCGCGACCGGGGGCGTCTTCCGGTCGACGGTGTGGCGGGAGGTGCTGGCCGCCGCACTGGGCAAGCCGCTGGTGGTGACCGACGGGGCGGAGGGCACCGCGCTGGGAGCGGCGGCGCTGGCCGTGTACGGGTTGGGTGAGGCGGCCTCGCTGAAGGAGGCTCTGGTGGCGCTCGGCGCCGACCCGGAGGCCGGCTCCGACGAGCTGGTTCCCGACCCCGACGACGTGGCCGCGTACCGCGCGGTGCGCGCCGGCATCCCGGCCCTGCTCGCCCGCTACGACGAGGTGCGCACGCTGTTCAGCTGACTGAGGCCGGTGTGGGCGCCGCTGCGGACGAGCCGGGCAGGGGTTCGGTGAGCGGTGGCCTGAAAAGGAACCGTCCCCATTTGGGGCCTAGCGGCGGTGGGTGAGGCGTCCGGCCCAGACGGTGGCGACCACGGGGTCGGGAAGGTCGCGGCCGTGGTAGGGGTTGTTGCGCGACTTGGACGCCGTCCGGTCGCGGTCGACCACGGCCCGGGCGGCCGGGTCGACCAGCACCAGGTTGGCGGGCTCGCCGACCGCGATCGGACGCCCCTGGGTGGTCGACCCGGTCAGGGACGCCGGCGCCGCCGACATGCGGTCGACCACACCGGCCCAGTCGAGGCGTCCGGTGGAGACCATCACCTCGATCACCACCGCCAGCGCCTGCTCGAGGCCGAGCATGCCGGGCAGGGCGACGTCGAACGGGTGGTCCTTGTCCTGCCGGGCGTGCGGGGCGTGATCGGTGCCGACCATGTCGATCGTGCCGTCGGCCAGCGCTTCGCGGACCGCTTCGAGGTGTTCGTCGGTGCGCAGGGGCGGGTTGACCTTGAACGTGGTGTCGAACGATTCCACCTCGCGGGTGCCGAGGTACAGGTGGTGCGGGGTGACCTCGGCGGTCACGTTCACCCCTCGGCTCTTGGCCCAGCGGATCACCTCGACGCCCTCGGCGGTCGACACGTGACACACGTGCAGTCGCCCGCTCGTGAGCTGGGTCAGCTCGACGTCGCGGGCGATGATCGCCGACTCGGCCTGGGCCGGCCAGCCGGGCAGGCCCAGACGTCCGGAGATCTCCGACTCGTGGCAGCACGCCCCGGGGCCGGCCAGCCGGGTGTCCTGGGCGTGCTGGGCGACCACCCCGCCGAACGTCCTGGCGTAGGTGAGCGCCCGGCGCATCACCAGCGAATCCATCACGCAGCGGCCGTCGTCGCTGAACATCGTCACTCCGGCGGACGAGCGGTGCATGAGGCCCATCTCGGACAGTTCCTCGCCGGCCAGGCCCTTGGTGACCGACCCGACCACCACCACCTCGGCGTGGGCGTCCCTGGCCGCGAGCGCGAGCAGGTGCTCGGCGGCCTCGGCCGTGTCGGTGACCGGGTCCAGGTTCGCCATGGCATGGACGGCGGTGTAGCCGCCGCGGGCCGCCGCCAGGGTGCCGGTGGCGATGGTTTCGGCGTCCTCACGGCCCGGCTCGCGCAGATGGGTGTGCGGGTCGACGAGGCCGGGCAGCGCGAGCAGCCCGTCGGCGTCGAGCCGTTCCGCGTCATGCACCCCGGACGCCTCGACGAACCGCCCGGCCGAGACGGCCAGGTCGCCGGTGGTGCCGTCGGCCAACCTCGCCCCGGTGATCAGCAGGTCTCTCATTCGGGGCTTCCTCCCAGCAGGTGGTAGAGCACGCTCATCCGTACCGAGACCCCCGCGGTGACCTGGTCGAGGATGAGCGAGTTGGTGGCGTCCGCGGCCTCGGAGGAGATCTCCAGACCACGGTTCATCGGGCCGGGGTGACAGATCGCGGCACCCGGCCTCAGCCGGGCCAAGCGTTCGGGGGTGAGTCCGTACAGCTCGGTGTACTCCCTGGCCGTGGGGAAGAAGCCGCCGTGCATGCGCTCGCGCTGGACCCGCAGCATCATCACGATGTCGGCCTCGTCGACGACGGCGTCGAAGTCGTTGGTCACCTCGCAGCCCCACTGCTCCACGCCGGTGGGCAGCAGGGTGGGCGGGGCGACCAGGACCACCCGCGAGCCAAGGGTGCGTTGCAGCAGCACGTTCGAGCGCACCACCCGGCTGTGCAGCAGGTCGCCGACGATCGCGATCGTCCGGCCCTCGAAGGCGTCGTCGCCCCCGGCGCGCAGGTGCCGACGGATCGCAAAGGCGTCCAGCAACGCCTGGGTCGGGTGTTCGTGGGTGCCGTCGCCCGCGTTGACGACGTGCGCCCTCACCCACGACGCGGCCTGCGCCACCGCGCCCGAGGAGCCGTGCCGGATGACGAAGCAGTCGGTGCCCATGGCGTCCAGGGTGAGCATCGTGTCGCGCAGCGACTCGCCCTTCGAGGTCGACGACCCCTTCGCCGAGATGTTGATCGTGTCGGCCGACATCCACTTGCCGGCCATTTCGAAACTGGTCCGGGTCCGGGTCGAGTCCTCGAAGAACATGTTGATCACGGTGCGGCCGCGCAGCGTCGGCAACTTCTTGATCGGGCGGTCCTGGATGGCGTGCATCTCCTCGGCGACGTCCAGGATCGAGGTGGCCTCGGCCAGGGACAGGTCGCCGGCGCTCAACAGGTGTCGCATCAGGCCTCCGGCATGCTGATCGTGACCGCGTCCAACTCGTCGATCTCGGCCAGCCGGACGTTGACCCTCGCCTCGGCGGGCGCCTGCAACACCTTGCCGACGTGGTCGGCCTGGATCGGCAACTGGCGGTGCCCGCGGTCGATCAACACCGCAAGTTGCACGAGGCGGGGGCGGCCGACGTCCTTGAGCGCGTCGAGCGAGGACGCCACGGTGCGGCCGGTGAACAGCACGTCGTCGACGAGCACCACGACCTTGTCGTCGATGGTGCCCGGGATGGACGTGCGTCCCACGGCGCGGGTCGGCTGTCGGCGCAGGTCGTCGCGGTACATGGTGATGTCGAGTTCGCCGACGGCCACGTCGCTGCCTTCGATGCCGCGGATCTGGTCCGCGAGGCGCCGCGCCAGCAGCACGCCGCGGGTCGGGATGCCGAGCAGGACCAGGTCGCGGCTGCCGGCGTTGGATTCGACGACCTGGTGCGCCATCCGGGCCACGGCACGCGCGATCCGGTGGCCGTCCCAGACGACCTGGGCGGGTTGGTTGGTCACGCGGATGCTCCTCAGCGGCTCTCCGGGGTGGTGCGGGCGGGACGAATCGGCTCCGCCCCGCAGCAATTTAACGGAAGCCTGCAATACCCTTGGCTCCATGTTCGGACTTACCCCGCTTGAGACCCTGCCGGGATGGCCCGAGGCGGCGAACCCGTCGGCGCTGGAATCGTTGGCGCTGTTCCTCGGCGTCCCGGCCGCGATCTTCGCCGTGCTCGTGGTACTGATCATGGCGCCGAGCTGGTTCGGCAACGCCCGCGACGCGGCCACCCCTGACAACCCCGACTCCACGGACGCCTCGAACGCCTGAGCGGCGTCACTCCTGGTCCACCCGTGGACCGGGAGGACCGTCCCCGCGGTCCACTCAGTTCGCGGCCTCCTGGCAGCGCAGCGCGCGCTCGACGTCGTCGCGGCGCTCGCTGACCATGCGCCGCACCGAGTCGTTGAGCTCGGTCTCGGCCATCCAGTCGTCGATCCGGGCCAGCAGCGAACGGTCACCGAACGGACGCGGGAACAGCAGTTCGCCGACGTTGCGGCGGATCGCCAGAGAGCGGTGCCCCCAGCCGTTGCGTTGGGCGGCGATGTCACCCATCACCTCGAACCAGGCGTCCAGGTAGGGCTTGAGTTCGGAGTCCTGGTCGAGCTGCCAGAAGTTGAGGCACAGCTGGGTGTGGGTCTCGTTGGGGACGCTCGGATCCTCGGTGGCCAGCTGCCAGGCCACGGACTTGGCGTCGGCATCGGGCCGGGCGGCGCGCGCCCCGGCCGCCTTCTCGGCGCCGGTGGCGGTGTTGTCGCGAGCCAGCTCGGCGTCGATGCCGGCCTCGTCGAGCCCGCCGAGCCGGGCCAGCTGGGTGACCAAGCGCCAGCGCAGGTCGGCGTCGACGACCAGGCCCGGGGGCACCTCCTCGCCGGCCAGCCAGGCCCGCAGCAGCGCGGCGCCGTCCTTCGTGGTGAGCGACACCGCCAGGGCGCGGACGATCGCGAGCTGATGGTCCGAACCGGGCTCGGCCTGCTTCAACAGCCGGGCCAGCCCCGCCGTCCAGCGCGCCGCAACGGACGCCCTCGACTGCGGCGGCGTGTAGTAGCGCACGGCGCTCTCGGCCTGGGCGAGCACGGCGGTCACCGCCGTCAGGTCGGTCTCGACCGCCACCCCACGGACGACCAGGTCGGCGTAGTCGGAGGCGCTCAGTTGCGCGTCGCGGCACATGTCCCAGGTCGCCCCCCACAACAGTGCACGGGCGACCGGGTCGTGGAAGTCGTGGATCCGATCGACCACCACGTCGAGGCCGCGATCGATGCGGATCTTGGCGTAGGACAGGTCGCCGTCGTTGAGCAGCACCACGGCCGGGGCGGGAACCCCCACCAGCGACGGCACGTCTGTGCGCTCGCCGTCGATGTCGAGCTCGACGTGATGGACGCGGTCGATGCCGTCGGCGTCGGCGTCGTAGCAGCCGATGCCGATCCGGTGCCGGCGCAGCGTCGGCCACTGCGCGGGGGCGTGCTGGACCACGGTGAACCGGGTGAACCGGCCGTCGGCATCGATCTCGTAGTCGCTGGTCAGGGTGTTGACCCCCGCCGTCTGCAGCCACTGCCCGGTGAAGAAGGCCAGATCACGGCCGGACGACTCCTCCAAAGCCCGCAGCAGGTCGGCCAGCGTGGTGTTGCCCCAGGCGTGCCGGGCGAAGTAGGTGCGCACCCCGGCGAGGAACGGTTCGAGGCCGACGAAGGCGACCAGTTGCCGCAGTGCGGAGGCGCCCTTGGCGTAGGTGATGCCGTCGAAGTTGAGTTCGACAGCCTGCAGGTCGACCATGTCGGCGGCGATCGGGTGGGTCGAGGGCAGCTGGTCCTGCCGGTAGGCCCAGGTCTTTCGCTGGTTGCAAAAGGTCGCCCACGGGTCGTTGCCGCCGTAGCGCTTGCGGATCTCGTCCTGGGCGAAGTGCGAGGCCCATTCGGCGAACGACTCGTTGAGCCACAGGTCGTCCCACCAGGTCATGGTGACCAGGTCGCCGAACCACATGTGTGCCAGCTCGTGCAGGATCGTGTTGTTCCGCGACTCGTAGGACGCCGCCGTCACCCGCGAACGGTAGAGGTACTCGTCGCGGATGGTGACGCAGCCGGCGTTCTCCATCGCCCCGGCGTTGAACTCCGGCACGAACACCTGCGCGTAGTCGCTGAACGGGTAGGGCTCGCCGAACTCCTGCTCGAACAGGTCGAAGCCGCGGCTGGTGGTGGTGAACAGCCGCTCGGCGTCCAGGTACGGCGCCATCGAGGCCCGGCACGACAGCGAGAACGGGATCTCCCCCTCTCGGCCGGTGTAGGTGGTGCGCACGGTGTGGTATTCGCCGGCGATCAGGGCGGTGATGTAGGTGGAGATGCGTGGGGTGGGGGCGAAGTCCCACCGGCCAAGGTCGCCCGAGACGATCGGTTCGGTCTCCGGCGAGTTGGACAGCACCGTCCAGTGCGCGGGTGCGATCACCGAGAACTCGAACGACGCCTTCAGGTCGGGCTGCTCGAAGCAGGCGAAGACGCGCCGGGCGTCCGCCACCTCGAGTTGGGTGTAGAGGTAGATCCGCCCGTCGACGGGGTCGACGAAGCGGTGCAGGCCCTCACCGGTGTTGCTGTAGCGGCAGACCGCCGTGATGGCCAGCGTGTGCTCGCCGGCCCTGATATCCAGGCCGAGCCGTTCGCCGTCGAATCCGGTGGTGTCCAGGGGGGTGTCGTCGAGGGTCGCATCGATGATCGAGTCGGCGATCAGGTCGACGAAGGTGCGCCCGACCTCGGAGGTGAAGGTGATCGTGGTGGTGGAGGTGAAGGTCGTCGGTGACCCGGTCAGATCGACGGTGACGTGGTAGCGATCGGTGCTGAGGAGAGCCGAACGCGAACGGGCTTCGTCGCGGGTGATGTTAGCCGGGTACATGGTCCTCCTGGTCGGCAACGGACGCCAATCGCTGACCTTACCCGCGCGGGTGCCCGACGCCGAACCCGGGGGAGCATCACGCCTCCAGGTCGGGACCCGACCGGGACGCCACAACCTCGTCCGGCACGTACTCCAACAGGTCCCCGGGCTGGCAGTCCAGCACGCGGCAGATCGCCTCCAACGTGGTGAAGCGGATGGCCTTGGCGCGTCCGTTCTTGAGCACCGCCACGTTGGCGGGGGTCAGCCCGACCAGCTCGGCGAACTCGCCGACCCCCAGCTTGCGGCGGGCGAGTTCGACGTCCAACCGCACCACGACGGCCACTAGATCACCGCCGCGAGCTCGGACCGCATCCCGGTCGCCCGGCGCAGCAGTTCCCGCAGCACGAGCACCACCAGGCCCGCCACCGCGGCGAACAGCAGCGCCACCAACATCAGCAGCGGGCCGCCAGGATCATCGGCGCCCCACACCGCCCACAGCGCGCCGCCGGCCGCCAGAACCCACGCCGTGCCCACCGCGCCGACGATGACGTCGACCCAGCGCAGGGCGGGTTCGGTGAAGATGCTGTCGCGGGTGACCAGGGTGAGCAGCCGCCACGTGCAGACCACGATGACCTGGGCACAGAGGATCTCGACCGCGACGAACACCGTCAACGGCCACCGCAGCCAGGCCTGTTCGGGGTGTTCGGCCGCCAGGTGGGCGAACTGGCCGGGGAATGACAACGTCTGCAGCACCAGCAGCAGCCCGAACAACACCACCAGGCCCGCCCGGAGCAGCGGAGCGACGCGACGCATGAGAGTCATGCATCGACTATCGCTCGTCATCTATCGAAAAACAATAGATAGTGGCCGCGTTCTGACGGGCTGCACGCCGCTCTGGTCCACCGATGGGCATCCGGAGCCGGAACGGCCGGGCTGGCTAGGGTTGTGGCATGACGCAACGTGTGGATATGTGGTTCGACTCGGTATGCCCGTGGGCGTGGATGACCTCCCGGTGGCTGCTCGAAGTCGAGAAGGTGCGCGACGTCGAGGTCACCTTCCACGTGATGAGCCTGTCCGTGCTCAACGAGGGCCGCGACCTGCCCGAGAGCTACCGGCAGCTGATGACCGAGGCCCTGCCACTGGCCCGGGTGGCGCTGGCCGTGCAGCGTGAGCATCCCGACAAACTGCGGGAGTACTACACCGCGATCGGCACGTTGCTGCACCCGGGCGGGGCCGAGCGCACCGACGAGACCGTGGCCACCGCGCTCGAGCAGGCGGGACTGCCCGCCGAGCGCGTCGAGGCCGGCCACACCGACGCAGAGGACGCCGAGCTGGCGGCGTCCCATCACGAGGGCATGGATCCCGTCGGCGATGAGGTCGGCACCCCCGTCGTCCACCTCAACGGCATGGCCCTGTTCGGGCCGGTCATCTCGCCGGCACCCAAGGGCGAGCAGGCCGGTGACCTGTTCGACGGTTTCGCCAAGCTGACCGCCTACGAGGGCTTCTTCGAGGCCAAGCGGACGCGCACGGTCGGGCCGATCTTCGACTGACACCGGCCGCGGTCGGGGTCGGGGGATCCGTCGCGGGTTCGCTATGTTGACCGCATGCGCGTTCACATCGCGGCCGATCATGCGGCCTACGACCTGAAGGAGTTCCTGGTCACCGAGCTCAAGGGGGACGGCTACGAGGTGGTCGATCACGGCGCGCACAGCTACGACGCCTCCGACGACTACCCGACCTTCATCCTGCCGTGTGCAGAGGCGGTCGCGGCCGAACCGGATAGCCTCGGCATCGTCCTGGGCGGTTCGGGCAATGGCGAGCAGATCGCGGCCAACAAGGTGAAGGGCGTGCGCGCCGGACTCGTCTACAACACGACGATGGCCAGGCTGGCCCGCGAGCACAACGACGCCCGGATCGTCTCCCTGGGCGGCAGGATGCAGTCGCTGAGCGATGCCCTGGCGATGGTGCGCGTCTTCCTCGAGACGCCGTTCTCGAACGATCCGCGGCACGTCCGGCGGATCGCGATGCTCGACGAGTACGAGCAGGCGCACACGCGCTGACGGCGGACAGCGGACGAGCGGGGGAGCCATGCCCGAGGGGCACGTGATCCATCGGCTCGCGGGCGGGCTGACGCAGTGGTTCGGTGGGCGAACGGTGCGGGTCAGCAGCCCGCAGGGCCGCTTCGCCGACGAGGCGGCCAGCCTGGACGGCTCGGTGCTGGCCGGCGCAGAGGCGTACGGCAAGCACCTGTTCGTCGACTTCGGTCCGGACCGGGTGGTGCACATTCACCTGGGCCTGATCGGCAAGCTCTGGCTGATCGATGGCGAACCGACCTCGCCGGCCGGTCCGGACACGCTGCGGCTGCTGATCACCGCCGACGCCCGGCGGGCCGAACTGCGCGGCCCGCAGTGGTGCCGGCTGATCACCGACGAGGCGAGGGATGCCGTCATCGAGGCCTCCGGCGACGACCCGATCCGCCCGGATTCGACGGGCGAGAAGGCGTGGGCGCGCATCTCCCGTAGTGGACGCAGCATCGCCTCGCTGCTGATGGATCAGCGGATCACCGCCGGGGTGGGCAACATCTACCGCGCCGAGGTGCTGTACCGGCACCGGATCAATCCCTTCAAGGAGGGCCGGACGATCTCGCGGCGCACCTGGAACGCGATCTGGGCCGACCTCGTGGTGCTGATGCGGGCCGGCGTCACCGACGGCCGGATCGATACCGTCCGCGACGAGCACCTGCCCGAGGCGATGGGCCGGCCGCCCCGGATCGACCGGCACGGTGGTGAGGTGTACGTGTACCGGCGGGCCGGCCTGCCCTGCCTGGTGTGCGGCACCGACATCCGCACCCAGCCGCTCGAGGGACGCAACCTGTACTGGTGCCCGCGCTGTCAGCGGAGACGTTGATGCGCTGGGGCGCTTTCGCGGTGCGGGTGAGCGACGACGGTCGGGAGTTCACCCTGCTGCACGGGGCGGACGCCTGGGCCTCGTTCACGCTGCACGGAATGCAGCCCACGGGCCGGTTCACCGATGACGACGACGAGGTCGAGCACGGCTTCACCATCCCCGGCGCCTCGGTGGCGGTGCGGCACGCGGTTGGTGAGGCGTGGACGATGCGCTGGGCGTTGAGTGCGGCGGAGGGGTCCGGTGAGCCGGACGGCCCGGCGGCGTCCGACCGGGAGAGCGAACCGGCCGCGGTGGGGGTTGACGCGGAGGGCGACGAAGGCGGGGAGGGCACCGCGGAGGTGCCCGGTCCCGCAGCGGTCGGGGCGACGGCGTCCGCCCTGGCGGGGCTGCTCGCCTCGCTCAACGGTCTCGACGTCGTCCCCGAGTTGCGAGTCATCCCCGGCCCGGGGTGCGTGGTGTGGGCGTGGGCGGCCGGGGCCGAGGCGATGATCGCGGTCGCGCCCGGACGCCGGGCGGCTCCGGTGGTCGGCCTTCGGTTGACGCAGGGCTGGCTGCAGGAACGCCCCGGCGGGTTCGCGATGGCGCCGGCCGGGTTGGAGTTGACCGCCGGGCGGCGCTGGGTCGGCCAGCTGCGTGCCCAGCTGTACCGGGGCGTCGACGACCTGGCCGCGCGGCTGCCCGCCTGGCTGGCGCCGTTGGAGCTGTCCGCGGGGCAGCCGTGGGAGTTCCGCGACCCCGACCACGCGCTGGTCGTCGAACCGCCGGCCACCACCCGCGCAGAGGGGGACGTCATCCAGGTGATCGGGGAGGCCGGGCGGGCCTGCGTCGCGCTGCATTCGCCGCGCGGGCTGACCGAACTGACGGTGTCGTTCGCGCCCAGCCTGGACACCCTGCTGGCGGCGGGCGCCGCGCACGTGCTGCGGCTGCCTGGACGGATCCCCCCGGCGGGGGCGTTCGTCCTCGCCGAGGCGCTGGCCAGGTCGCTGATCAGCGAGCCTGTGGCGGCGGAGCGGCTGCTCGACGACTTCGATTGGAGTCATGATTCCGACCTGCTGGCGATCGCCACGGGGGTGGCGCGTGCGCAGCGCAACGGCAATTCGCGGATGCTGCGGGCGGCCCTGCGCCGGCTGCAGCTGGTGCACCCCCAACCCGGCTACGGCCGGGTGGTGATGGCGGCCTGGCTGGCCAGCCTCGCCCTGGGCGAGGACGCCCGCGACGAGGCGCTCGCCCTACTGAGCCGGCCGACCGGCTCGGAGTGGGTCGCGCTGGAGCTGAATGTGCTCAACCTGCGCAGCCTCGAGGTGGCCGGCGGGCTGTTCCACGGCCTGGTGAACGCGCTCGGCGGCGACCTGCCCGGTGACCCGGTCGGGCTGGACGCCGTCCGCCAGGCCCAACTGGTCGGGCTGCTGCAGCTGTGCCCCGAGGAGTGGCCGATGGCGACCGCTGCCGCGGCGTGCGCGGGCAAGAACTCGCGGCGGCTGCTGGCCGGCGTCGCCGAGTCGGCCTTCGCCGATCCCGACGATCTCGCCGTGCTGGCCTGGCTGGCCCTTGGCCATTCGCTGCTCTAGCGGCGTCGTCCCGGTTTCGTTTCCGGTGGTGCTGGACGGTGACCGGCTGAATCCCGTGTTCGCCCAGGAGTTCGACGCGGGTGGCCTGGCGACTGAAGGATGTCGACTGGCTGGCGCCGGATCGTCGGTTCCTTGACGAACTGGCCGAGCGATTGCTGGACGGCGAGCCGCTGCCGGGCGGCAACGTGGGTGGTGCGGTGCGGATCGGACAGACCGTCCGGCGACCGACCGGCCCCTGGACGCCGGCGGTGCACGCGGTGCTGAGCCACCTGTCCAGTGCGGAATTGGCTGCGGTGCCGCGCGTGCACGGCGTCGATGTGCGGGGCCGTGAGGTGCTCGACTACCTGCCGGGCGAGGTGATCGACGTCGACACCGCACTGCTGAGCCCGTCCGATTGGTCAATCTAGGCCGCTGGCTACGGACTTTGCACGAGGCGATGACCGGCTTCGAGCACCCGGGACCGTGGCGCTTCTTCGGTGTGGTCGCCCCGACGTTGATCACCCACAACGACGTCGCCCCCTACAACGTCGCCTTCGACGGTGACGAGGTGGCGGGGGTCTTCGACTGGGACCTGGCCGGGCCGTCCACGCCTGATGCCGACCTGGGACTGACCGCGTGGACCTCGATTCCGCTGTTCCGTCCGATCCCGGTGAACGATGCGGCCGAGCGGCTGGGGGTGTTCGCAGCCGGCTACGGCACGGCGGCCGAGCGCGTGCTGGACGCCGTCGAACCACGGGTGCAGCTGGCGATCGACGGCATCCGCGAGGCGGTGAGGCGCGGGGATGAAGGCATGATGAATCTGGCCGTCACGCAGGGTGAACCGGAGCGCACCGAGGCGGCGCTGGCCGACTTCCTGGCCGTGAGGCACTCGCCGCCTGCCGCGCAGGAGACACGCTCGTGGTCACGAAGCTCGACCGTTTGGCCAGATCGCTACCGGACGCTCGGGCGATCGCGGACGAACTGACCACGAGGGAGATCAGCCTCAGCCTCGGCGGTTCGGTCTATGACCCCACCGACGCCGTCGGACGCCTGCTGTTCAACGTCCTCGCCATGGTGGCCGAGTTCGAGTCCGACCTGATCCGGCTGCGCACCGTGGAGGTGATGAAGGTCGCGAAGGCCAAGGGTCGGCTGAAGGGTAAGCAGCCCAAGCTCAGCCGCAAGCAGGAGGCGCACCTGGTCTCGCTGGTGCACAGCGGCGAGTACAGCACCCTCGAGGTCGCCGAGCTCTTCGGCGTCGGCCGGTCCACCGTCTACCGCGCCATCGAGCGCCAACGCATCGCGGCGAAGGCCGGGCTCGTTGAGGCCCCGTCACGACGCTGACTCCTCCTATCGTGGGCGTCCCGCAACTGAGACCCCAGCGGGACGCCAACGAGCCGAGTCCCTTCATAGCCCGCCCCCGCACGTTTGCGTCCCGGAAGCGGTTCCGCTTGCGGGGCGGGCTCTCCACGGAGTGACGCTATCGCCATCTCCACTTCGACCTCGCGGAACGGCAACGGGTCCACACAGCGATTCGCTACCGCCCCCCGCAGGGTTGAGGACGCGCCCGAGCACGCGTCACTCGGTGGTGCTCATGCTGGTTCAGGTCACTTTGGCGTCGGCCGTGTCCGGGGTGTCCGGCCGCGGCGGCGCGCGAGGTGGCTTCCCAGCACCACCAGACCGACGCCAGCGGTGATGACGAGCAGGTTCACCACGCCGTAGCCAGCGAGTTCGTGGGGCTGAACTGGACGGGAAAGCCGTTCGGTTTGGGGCCGAATGCCTCTCCTTCGAAGCCTTGTTGGGGTCCAAGCCACTCGAGGAGAACGGCGAGCGTCTGGTAGGTGAAGACGATCGCGTCTAGTGCGAGATGGGTAGGATAGCCAGCCCGCGCTGCTTGATGAAGTAGCCGAGCGTGAAGGACGACGCGAGGGTGAAGATGATGTTCACTGGAGAACTCCTTGACGGGTGGAATCTCGTGGTGCTCGTTTCCGAGCCCGACCGCGGCTGGGGGTTGTGCGTGGGTGAGGTGGAAGGTTCGGCGTAGCCAGCCTGCGACGGCGGCAGGATCCTGGGAGCCTCGGTGCAGCGGTGTCCGATGTGAGCGGCGCGGTCATCAGCGCGAGCGGTCCCGGCGCCACAGCGCCACACCAGCGCCAGCGAAGCCGAGGGCAGCCACCCACAACCCGATTCCGGCCACGACGGGGCCAGGCATGAACGGGTGGGTGAACCCGCCCAGGGCCAGGGCCCATCCCGCCCAGGCTGGCGCCGCGTGGCTGCGCCACAGGGCCAACCCAAGCAGGAGCAGCCCAAAGGTGATTCCGATGATGAAGGACAGACCGGCGAGCAGCATGATCGGGTGTTCCTCGACTGCCGTCTCAAGCTCGACGACGGGGTCGACAGGAATGCGTTCCTCCACGATGAGTGCCGCTTCGAGCACGGGGCCTGGCAGGTTGGTCAGGCCGAAGAGCAGTCCACCGCCGGCCACCACGGCTGCTGCGGTGGTCAACCGCGGTGCCCCTGAATACGCCACCCAGATGACAGCGGCGATGGCGGGGAGAAGGAGGAACATGAAGGGGACGGTGAGCCACTCCATCAGGTGGATGCGGCCCGGGTCCTGGGTTGCGGCGGCGACCTGCTCCGGAAGCGGCGCGTCACCAGAGAACGGGCTGACTAGATAGGACGTGCCCATTGCCAACATCGGGACGGGTGCAACGACGGCCAGCAGCCGCCGCAGGATGTCCGGAGCGGGGCCGCCGGGCGCGCTGGACGGGCTCACGGGCTGAGAGATTGCTGCGCCGGTAGGGGTGCTCATGATGCGCTCCGGTTTTGACGTGCGGGGTTGAAGGCGGCGGCGTTCTCGGCGAGGAAGTCACGCACCGGGCGTCCCGGCCTCCCGAGCACGTCGGTGACCGTCGGGGTGGTGGACGACTGGGCTCCTGCCCGGAGCTGGTCGAAGATGGCGAGGATCTGATCGGTCACGAACCCCGGGACTCCTCTCTCACCCAGCGATTGGCGCACCTGATCGTCCGTCCCACCGACGTAGCTGATCGGGCGTCCGGTGACATCGGTGAGCAGTTCGCCCAGCTCGGCGAAGGTGACGGCCTGGGGTCCGGTGAGCTCGAGGACGCGCTCAGTGGGGAACGGCTCGGTGGCGAGCAGGTGCGCGGCGACCTCGGCCACGTCGGCAGGATGGACCATGGCGACGGGGGCGGCTAGGGCGGGTGCCGGCAGGATGTCGTGGTCGCGGACCTGGTCGGCGTGTCCGAGCACATTGGCCATGGAGAAGCCCGCCCGCAGGGCGACGTAGGGTACGCCGCTGCGTTCGAGGTGGGACTCGATGGCCGCGTGCCACTGCCAGAACGCGACCGGGGACGTCTCGTGGGCGCCGCGGGCGGAGAGCTTGACGATCCGACGCACGCCCGCGGCAGCTGCGGCGTCGATGACGGCGCATTCGTGCTGCACCTGGTCTGGTGTGTTGGGGCTGAGCAGGAACACGCCGTCGACCCCGGCCATGGCGGCGCGCAGGGTCTCGGGGTCGCCGAAGTCGCCGACCCTGCACTCGACGCCCGGATGGGTCACCGCGAGTCGTTCCGAGTCACGCCCGAAAGCGACGGGTCGGTGACCACGATGTGCCAGCGCGGGCACGACGTGTCGGCCGATGGTGCCGGCCGCGCCGGCGACGAGGATGGTACTCATGAGGTTGCTCCGTTCTGATGGGTGAGTGAGATCGAGGAGGGTGCGTGTGGAGGGATGTTCCGGTTGAACCGGAACACGTTGTGCGGGTCGTGCTCGTTCTTGAGCGCGACCAAGTGCTCCCAGTCCTGCTGGGTGTAGGCGGCGCGGACTCGTTCAGGTGTGGCGTCGCCGTCGAGGAAGTTGAGGTAGGTGTCCCCGGTCAGGTGCGGCCGCAGGCTGGTGAAGATCCGGTCCTGGGTCGCACGCACCGCCGCTACGGCGTCGGGCGTGGGGACCACGCCGATGCAGTTGACGCTGTAGCGGGCCCGGGTGCGCGCCATCGGGTGAGGGCCGCGGGGCGACTTCTCCATGGCGCCGCCGAGTTGCCGCGCCTCACACATCACCAGCGATGACCCGAGATGCGGGATAACGTGCTCCAGCAGTGTCGAGGCCACTTCGTCGGTGATGTCGGTCAGTGACTCTCCGCGCTGGACGAATGGCAGTGGGCTGGCGGGGTCGAGGCTGACCCCGTCGAGGTCTGTGGCCGCTCGCTTCCTCCAGGTATCGATGTCGGGGTCGCCAAGCTGGCGACGAACGTCGTGGAGGTGGTCCTCGCCGGACTCCTGGTCGGGGAAGCAGCCGCGGACCACGACGAAGCGACGGCCCCGGAATGGCTCCGGCACGCTCGGTGCGTCGGGCAGCCCGCTCAGTGCCAGCGCGCTCATCGCATCCGTCGGGAGGGTGGCCGACCACCGGGCGTAGGTTGCGATCACCTCGCTCGCCTGGTCAACGGGGTAGTAGAGGCTCCCCGCGTACACTCCAGCGATCGGATGGAGGTCCAGGGTCAGGCTGGTGACGACGCCGACGTTGCCCGCGCCGCCCGCCACCCCCCACAGCAGGTCGAGGTCGCCGTCGCGGTCCCGGCGCAGCGACCTGACCCGGCCCGATGCGGTGACCAGCTCCGCGCCACTCACCGAGCCGGAGGCGAAACCGAGGCGTCGGCTGAGCCAGCCGAAGCCGCCACCGTGGGTGAAGCCGACGACGCCGACCTGCGAGCTGGACCCGCAGATCCCGACGAGGCCGTGCGGTGCGCACGCCGGGAGGACGTCGGACCAGCGCGCTCCGGCCGCCACCGTCGCGGTGCGTCGGGCCGGATCGATGCAGACCGAGCGAAGCGAGGCGGTGTTGATCAGGACACCGTCCTGATCAACACCCGCGACCCCGTGACCGGTGGACATCACGGCCACCCCGAGTCCCTCCCGGACGGCCCAGCGCACCGCCTGGGCGACGCCGTGGGCGTCGGCGGGGGCGAATACGGCGGCGGGCCGGTGAACCGTCATCCGGTTCCACGCCGACGTCGCCGCGGCGTGCTCGTCAGTCCCCGGGATCAGCGGGTGGTGGCCGGCGTGGTGTTGGTGGGTTTGCTGGGACATGACGCCTCCTGGATTGGCCCGGGGGTGCGGGTGGGTTTGCTGGGACATGACGCCTCCTGGATTGGCCCGGGGGTGCGGGTGGGGTGGGCGATGCGCAGCCCGAGCATGAGAGCGGTGACCACGAGGTAGAAGCCGTGCAGGAACCAGATGGGCCCCGCCGGCAGGCTGATCACGTACACCGAATAGAGCAGGTTGCCCACGTTGGCCATGACCAGACTGACCAGGCTGTAGGAGACCAGGTCACGCGTGCGCACGGCCTTGAGCAGAGTGGGGACATAGCTCAGCGCGAACAGCGCGGCCGAGAAGGCGCCGAACGCGGTGGTGAGTTCCATGACCCCTCTTTCGGTAGATAACGACTACACCCAAGATACGAACTGGTAGAGTGGATGTCAACCCAATAGAAGGTCGGTGATTCGATGGCAACGTCCCCGAACCCCCGTCGCGACTACCACAGCCCCCAGCGCCGTGCTCAGGCCGAGCGCACTCAACAACGGGTCGTAGCCGCAGCCGGGGCCTTGCTCACGAGCAAGGGGTGGGCCGCGATGACCATGGCGGAAGTGGCCCGCCACGCAGGCATCTCGAGCGCAATGCTGTACAAGATCTTCGCCACCAAGGCCGATCTGGTGAAGCGGGCCTACGACATTGCCCTGGTCGGTGACCAGGCCGAGGTCGCCTTCCGGCACCGGCCCGAGTTCGTTGCGGTGCTCGAGGAGCTCGACCCAGCTGCGAAGCTGCGTGGCTACGCGGGTCTGATGCGAACGGTGGCGGAGCGGGTCCTGCCGATCTACAGCCAGCTGGTGGCCGCCGTCACGGCCGGCGACGGCGACGATCAGTTGCGCGAGCTCGTTGACACGGCTGAGGCTGAGCGGCTCTTCGGCGCCCGAGGAATCGTCCGCGACCTGCAATCAGTCACTGCCTTGTCCCCCACGCTCAGCGAAGCCCAGGCCGTCGACCTGGTCTGGATGGCCATGTCGCCCGAGTTCTGGGCACTGCTCGTCCGCGGCCGCTCATGGAGCTGGGACGAAGCCGAGGAGTGGGTCGGGGATCACCTCATCTCCACGCTGACCGGTCAGGCGCCCGAGGGGGTGCACGGCACGGACGGCGTGGATGGCACGACAGGGCTGGGGTCGTGAGTCTGGAAACTGCGCTCGACGAGATTGCCTCGGAGGTGCGCTTCTCCGGCTTGAGCCGCGCCGACCGCGGCGGGGCGCCCATGGTCAGCCGGGGGTACGGCATGGCCCGGCGCGACCTGGGCTTCTGCTGGCGGGTCGCACGGTGCTGATCAACATAAGCAAGCCGCGACCGGTCCGCTATGAGCGAGACGCGAGGGACGTTGATACCTGTACGGACCGGCCTCGCCGTCACTTCGGCGACCGGCCGCGTGAAGATCGTGGTTTCGGGCGACCTCGCACCCAGATCGCGTTCTTGGCCGTCGTTGAACAAATGGTGGAGGCGCTTCGTGTCGAAGCCTGACCTCTTCCGCAGCGACGAAGGCGAACGGACGTCGAGAGGGCCTACACCGCCTTGCTGGACACCGAGTTGGCGGGGTTTGAACACTGCACAGTCGCGACGGGACTCGGGCCGACATTCGTGGTGAGCGCTGACCAGCCGAGGCCCCTCCGGTGCTGCTCCTACACGGCTCGGGTTCGACAACCGCGCTGTCGTGGACTCTCGAGCTGCGCCTCTTGTCAGAGCAGTACCGGCTGCATGCGATCGACCTGGTTGGTGAGCCCGGCCGCAGTGCCCCCGCCCGACCTGCCTTGACCAGCCCTCTGTACTCCGCGTGGCTGACGGAGTTGGCCAACGTCCTCGATGCACGACCGGCAGTCGTGATAGGTCTGTCCCTGGGGGGATGGCTAGCTGTACTGACCACGGACGTTAGGTACGGCGTGCCTGCTGGACGATGACTAGGACCTCTGAGTGAGGTGTGGAGCTACCACGCACCCACCCTCAAGCCTCGGAGGTCTTCGTGTCCCACGCTAACGCTCAGCTCACTCCCGCCGGTCGGCTACGTCTGGCCAAGCTCGTCGTCGAGAAGAAGTGGACGCTTCGACGGTCGGCCGAGCGGTGGAACTGTTCGGTCACCACCGCAAAGCGGTGGGCCGATCGGTACCGGCTCCACGGCGTGGCCGGGATGGTCGACCGGTCCTCCCGTCCCCGGACCTCACCACGCCGAACGCCGTCGCGTGTGGAGCGGCGCGTGATCGGCATGCGCGTCACGCGCCGGTGGGGGCCGGCACGGATCGCCTACCGACTCGGCCTGCAGCCTCGTCGTGTACACCACGCCAGGGAGCAGACTGCGCGGCGATGAGCCCGACAGCGCCGACGTCTATCCGCCCGGCAGCCGGCCGCGCGTCGACGTCCACCGTTAGGGGGCGAGGAAAGTGGTGCGTAGGACGGAGTGCGGGGATCTCACCGCGGCGCTCGCTGACCACATTGGCTTCTTGGCCTCGGCACCGCGCAATGGCCGAACCAACCCGCATCATCACCAGCGCTGCCTCAGCTATGTCGCCCAGCAGCTCACGTCCATCGGCTGGGCAGTCGAGCGCCAGGAGCTCCACGTCCGAAACACCCTAGGCATTGCCGACAATCCCAACCCGGTATGGCCGCTCGGCTGGCATCACAACCTGACCGGCACCAAAATCGTCGCCACCTGGGGCACCTCCGCTCCGGCGCTTGTGTTGATCGCCCACCACGACACAGTCGGCCGAAGCCCCGGAGCTGACGACAACGCATCCAGCGTCGCCGCCTTGCTCGAGGTAGCAAAGATCATCGCCCGCAGCGGAACCAGCCGACGGATCATCCTTGGCATCGTTGACCTGGAGGAGACCGGGCACCAGGGCTCTCGCAATCTCGCCGCACGGCTGGCGAACACCGAACCTATCGCCGCGGCGATCGCGTTCGACGCCATCGGCTATTACACCACCGGCCCTGGCAGCCAGCAGCTCCCCGGTCTGCTGCGCGGCTTGGTCATCGGCGCCAAACCCGGCCGTCGCCCCGCCGGCGACTTCCTCGCCGTCGTCTCACGCGGTTCGTCCGCGGACATCGCTGCTGCCTGGTGCGGCAACGCTGAGCGTTACCAGCTGGGCACCTTGCAGGTACGGGATCCCCGAAACGATGGACGCCGAGGCATGGGGACGTTCGCACGGCCGTGGTTGCTCGATCTCGACCGTTCCGATCATGCTTCGTTTCAGCGGCTGGGTATCCCGGCCGTCCTGGTCACCGACACAGCCAACCTGCGCAGCCGGCATTACCACCGACCTACCGACACCCCTGACACCCTCGATGTCGAGCGCATCGCAGCAGCTGCACTCGCTACCGCTGATCTGGCCACGCAACCTCAGTCGTTGACCGGCCGTCCCTAAGGTCGGGTATCGCTGTCAGTCCAGCGTTTTGTGATGGCCAGGCAGGCGCGGCAGCTGACGCGGATCGACCTGTCGTCACTGTTGCGGTCGGTGATCGCAAACAGATCGGCCCACTTGGTGCGGTTGGCCGCCGCGCACAGGTACTCGCCGGCACGGCGCCGTAGCCGGCCCGCGTCGAGGTCATCGATCAGTCGGACGTGGTACGCCGGTGCGGTCCGACGAGGCTTGCCGTACCACTCGGTGGCGAGATACGGGTTGGCGTCCGGCAGCCAACGCGCCGGCACATTCAGGCGTTCGTTGAACTCCTGGTTCTCTCGATCCTTTCGGCCCCCCTCGACGAGCTGCTGACCTGATGCCGAGTGAGCGGCGGCCTGCGGTATCTCGGCTTCACGCTGCAGTTCATCGACTGGCCGCGCCAGGAGGTACCCGCCAAGGTCCCGCCGGAGGCCGACAGCCGTGCCGGGATTCAGCGGGGTTGTCGGGCGATAGGCGTCGCCGAACAGCACGACGGACCCATCGGCGCTGACAAGAATGGTCTCGGGGAGGTGGCCTCGGACCGCGGCTGGGTTGACGAATCGGGATCCGCGGACCAGCTTCACCCATCCCGTGCCCTGGTCGCTCATCGGGCCGCCTCACGTCGACGCTGCCCACCACGGCGATCCTCGGTATCACCCTCCAACACTTCTCGGCTAAGCCGTGCCGCAGTGAGTGCCAATGCCTTCGGATTGAGATCTCCGCCGAGGAACCGGCGCCGGCACCGCCAAGCCGCGAGCGCGGTCTCTCCACCACCGATGAATGGGTCGACCACCAGCGACTCCCAGGTCTGACCCCCGTTGTCATCTCCCGTGCCGTCCCCCACCCGTTCTGCATGACCCGCCCGACGCAGCGACTGCAGGGCACCTCTGGCGCGCCGTCGCCAGCGAGTGTCGGCCTGGCTGGTGCCGCTGCTGGTCCGCCTGCAGGCGGGCGAGGACGTCACCAGGAGATCATCGACGGCTACCGCGTCGAGCCCGGCAGGTACCCGGCCGACCTGTACTGAGCGACGCTGGGCCGGCCTTGGGGGTCGGCGGCGGGCCGGGCTACGGTCGGTTGCCGGACCGGGGACGGGTGAACGCCCATTCCGGGTCGGTCAGCATTCGGGCTCCGGACAGTCCGGCGACCATCGCCACGACCACCAGCACGGTCGACACCCCCGACTCGATGGCGGCGTTGATGTCGGTCTGGTCGAAGTAGATCAGGGTGCGCAGCGCCGACGAGCCGGGGATCGAGACCAGCAGGGTCGGCACGGTCATGATGATCTTGGTCATCTTCAGCCAGCCGGCGACGAGCCCGCAGACCAGGCCGATGATCACGCAGGCGACGAACGTGGCGACGTGCGGCTTCACCCCGGCGTCCAGCAGCAGTTCGCGGGGGATGTTGCCGACGATGGCGATCACCCCGGACGCCACGGCGGTGCGCGGCGGCACGTTGAACATGGTGGCCCAGCCGAAGACGGCCAGGAAGCTGGCGAGCACGATGGCCAACCACACCAGGGCCGGCGGGCCGTCGAGGCGTCCGACCGGGTCGGGGGAGACGCCGGTCACCGAGGCCACCAGCCACACCCCGATGGCCATCGCGACCACCACCATGGCGGCGTAGGCCATCCGCGGCACGCCGGCGTCCAGATCGAGACGGGTCAGGTCCAATCCGGCCGTGACAAGCGGGAATCCCGGGATGAGGAAGATCGAGGCGCAGATGAAGCCGGCCGCGAACCGATCGCTCGAAGCGCCGGCGGCCACGGTGATCAGTTCCGCGAACGCCCAGTACAGGGCGGAGGCGAGCGCTGCCGAGGTGAGCACGACCGCCAGCTGGTTGAGCTGCAGCCGGGTGAAGAGCCGATGCAGTCCGTAGGCGATTCCCGAGGCGGGCAGCACCGCGAGCACCTCGCGCCAGCTGCCGTTGGACAGCACCGCCACCGACGCGCACGCGAAGGCGACCAGCACCACCAGCAGCCAGGCCGGGTACCGGCGCGGCTGCTTCTCGATGGCGTCCAGCCTTGCCTCGACGTCGATCGCACGCTCACGCTCGGGCAGTTGGTTCGAGAACTGGTGCAGCCGGGCGATCCGGTCGGCGTTCACGCCCGGCCGGGTCTCGCCCACCTGGGTGCGGAAGATGCCGCGGCGTCCGATGGTGAGGATGATCTGGGTGAAGGTGACCTGGGCGTCGATCTGTTGGACGCCGACCGTGCGGGCCACCGCCGCCATCACCTCGCGCACCCGCAGCGCGCTGGTGCCGGCGCCGAGCATCATCGTGCCCGCTCGCAGCACGACGTGCGACCGGCGGATCAGGTGGGTGGGTTCGAGCTGGTCCTCGTACTCGTGCTCGTCGATCGGGCGCGGCTCGTCCTGCGCGTCGGTCATGGTTCCACGCTAGACCCGGACGCCCGGGGCGGGCGGCGTCCGCCCGGTGGTGGGACGGCGCGAGTCAGCCGAGCAGGTCGGGGTATTCCTTCGGTTCGCCCAGCACGTGCTCGGCCAGGAAGGCCGACACGGTGCCGTACCAGATAGCCGCATGCTGCGGGGTGAGCACCCAGTGGTTCTCGTCGGGGAAGTACAGGAAGCGGTGTGGCGTCCTGCCGTCGGCGTCCAGGGCGAGTGTGGAGCGGCTGAGCAGTTCCCACCACAGCCGCAGGCCCTCGCCGATCGGAACGCGGTAGTCCTTGTCGCCGTGCACCACCAGCATCGGGGTGGCGATGTCGTCGACGAAGGCGTGCGGCGAGTAGTCGCGCACCATCGCGTCGCTGACCTCACGCGCCCAGTAGTAGGCGTGGTCGGTGGTGGGGCCGAACTGGTCCAGCGCCCACAGGGACGCGTGCGTGACGATCGCCTTGAAGCGGTCGGTCTGGCCGGCCACCCAGTTGGCCATGTAGCCGCCGAACGAGCCACCCATCGCCGCGGTGCGGCTCTCGTCGATGTCGTCGCGCGCCACGACCGCGTCGGTGATCGCCATCAGGTCGGTGAACGGCTCCGCGCCCCAGCGGCTCCAGCCGCGGGCGATGAACGCCTCGCCGTACCCCGTGGACAGCGCCGGGTCGGGCAGCAGCACCGCGTAGCCCTGGGCGACCATCAGCCACGGGCACCAGCGCCAACTCCAGGCGTTCCACGAACTCAGTGGCCCGCCGTGGATCCACAGCAGCAGCGGGGCGGGGTCTGCGGCGCCCGTACCCTCGGGAAGGGCGAGCCAGCCCCGCACCTCGCTACCGTCGGACGCCGTGGTGCTCACCTCGGTGAGGGTGCCGGGCAGCTCGGGGGCGGGCACCGGGTTCGGCAGCAGGTCGGCGGCGACCGGCTCGCCGGAGCCGCGGAAGGCGTCCAGGTCGATCCGCACCACCTCCGACGGCGCGGCGTAGGACGTGCGCAGCGCGTACACCCAGCGACCGTCGGGCGAGACCTGCGGATCGGTGAAGGCGGCATCGTCGCCGGTCACCCGACGCACGCTGTCGTGGCCCAGGTCGAGCAGGTACACCGGAGAACGGCCGTGGTCGTCGGCGGTGAGGACGAGGCCGCTCGAGTCGGGCAGCCAGGCCTGGCCGGCGTGCCAGCGGTCCCAGTCGGCGGCGATCCGGCGCGTGCTGCCGTCGGAGAGGTCGAGCAGGTGCAGTTCCACGTGCGGCGGACTCTGCGGGGTGCTGATGGTGGCGCGGGTGAACAGCACCATGGTGCCGTCGGGGGAGATGAGCGGGCCCTCGGCCTCGGCGGCCGGATCGTCGTACAGGGTGACGGACTCTCCGGTGGCCAGGTCGAGCCGGCAGAGCACGGTGCGGCGGTCGCCGGCTGTCGTGATCCGGGCCTCCACCACGACGGCAAAGCCGGCGTCGGGTGCGAGGTCGAAATCCTGCAGGCGGTTCGGCAGCGCCTGCGGGGTGCGGTCGGTCAACTCGAGCCGGACGCCGTCGGCGTCCGTTCCGCCGGAGCCGGGAAGGGCTGCCGTGAGCAGGTGGACGGCGCCCGGGCCCAGGTCGTGGTCCCAGTGCCGGACCGGGTAGCTGGTGTGCAGCACCGCAGCGACGCTGCGCTCTTTGCGCTCTTTGCGCAGCTTCTCTTCGGACGCCTCGTCGACGGCTCCCGGCAACCGCTGCGCTGCGGTGACCACGACGTCGGAGTGGCTGAGGGTCTTGCCGAAGCCCCCCAGCCGGTTGCCGATCAGCCGCGCGTCGCCGCCCTGCGCCGGCAGCAGCCAAAGCGCGGCCGGGCCGTCCTCGTCCTCGTCGGCGTCCGGGTCGGGGCGGGTGGAAGTGAACAGCACGTCGCCCGCGTCGGTGAACACCGCCGACGACTCGCCCTTGCGCGAGCGGGTCAGCCGCCGCGCCGGTTCGGTGCCGTGCGGGTCGAGTTGCCACAGAGCGGTCCGGTACTGGGTGCGCTTGCCGTTGAGGGTGGCGATCGTGGTGACGAGCCGGGTGCCGTCGGGTGAGAGGCGCAGGCCCGAGAGCCGGGGCAGGCCGAGATACGCGTCCAGGTCGTGAAAGGGGGTCTGCATCCGATGACACTAATCCATCGCGCCAGGCGCTCCCCGACGTCAGGGGCGGCCACGCCGGGTTTCCCGGCGGTGAGGCTGCTGGCCTACACTCGACCCCGGGTCGGACGCCGCGGCGTCCGACCAGCACGACCGGGGCGTAGCGTAGTGGCTAGCGCGCCTGCTTTGGGAGCAGGAGATCGCAGGTTCGAGTCCTGTCGCCCCGACCATTTTGCTACAAAGCGCTGAGTAGCGATTTAGCCTCGTTGGCTAGGGGTTTCACTTAGGACGGTGCGAGGCACATGGTGGCAGAAGTGGGCAGAAACCGGCTAAGTTGAGACACGTATAAGACACGACGTGGTCCACAGGAAGCCGAGAGTGCCCCAAGCCAGCCCGGTGCGACGCCCGCGACGCGGCTTTGGACGTATCGCTCGCCTCCCGTCCAAACGATTCCGAGCTCGCTACCTCGGGCCAGATGGGCAGCTTTACAGCGCCCCTGACACGTTCAGCGCCAGAATCGATGCGGAGGCCTGGCTTGCGGCCATGGAGCGGACCATCAGCCGCGGTGACTGGCAGCCGCCCGCGCCCCCCAGCCTCCGCGGGAAGGCACTGCGAAGCTTCCGCGATTACGCGCTCAACGACGTTCAAAGCCGGACTCTGACGCCCAGGACTCGCGAACTCTACGAGCGCCAACTTGAGCGGCTTATTCTTCCACACTTCGGCGAGACCGAAGTCGAGAAGATCACCACCACCAACGTTCGCGCCTGGTACGCCCAGCTCTGCCCAGAGCAGCCCACGCAGCGTGCGCACGCGTATGCGCTCCTTCGGTCAATCCTTTCTCACGCGGTGGACGACGAACGCATCACAGCCAACCCCTGCCACATCCGGAGCGCCACGAGCCGGCGGCGAATGAAGAACGTCGAGCCAGCCAAGCCAGACGATTTGGCCCGACTGCAATCAGAGCTGCAACCACGCTTTGCGCTGCCCATCCTCATTGCTGGCTGGTGCGGCCTTCGATCTGGTGAAGTTCGCGCCCTCCGTGTCAAGGACGTGGACGTGGTGGGCGGCTGGATCAGGGTACGACAAGGCGTAACCCGAATCTCCGGCCAAGTCCTTGTTGGTCCTCCCAAGACACCAGCCTCGGTCCGTGACGTCGCGGTCCCGCCGCATCTACTTCCCTCAATCAAGACTTGGATCGAGCACCTGCCCAAGGGAGAGGCTGAGCGGTATCTCTTCCCAGGCCGCGAGCCCACAGCACCGATGAGTGAGAAGGCCCTGCGTCACGCCTTCGCCAAAGCGAAGGAGTTGATTGACAGGCCAGACATGACCTTTCACGATCTGCGCCACACGGCAGCAACATTGGCCGCTCAGAACGGTGCCACAACAGCCGAGCTCATGCGCAGGCTCGGCCACACGACCGCTTCAATGGCCATGCGTTATCAACACAGCAGCGCCCAGCGGGATCGCCAGATCGCGGAAGCCCTCTCCTCGTTGCTCAAGTCGGAAGAGAAGTGACACTTCACCCAGTTCCCAAGGTTCGGAGCCTCCGGACATGCCGGGGCGATACACCGAGGACGACTTGGACGGTGGTAGTGCCGACGTGCAGGTCACGTTTGCTCTCGAAGGTCAGCAATACGAGATCGATCTGAATCATCGCAATGCCGATGCGCTGCGGCTGGCGCTGGAACCCCTACATCCAGGCGGGACCAAAGGCCAGCGGCCGTAGCCCGCGGCGATCATCCCATCGGGTGCGTAACAGTCGCGAACACCTCGCCTACGTCCGGGCCTCGGCGCGCGCGAACGGTCACAGTGTTTCTGATCGGGGCCGGGTCCCGGCCACCATCCTCGACGCCAACGCCAACGCCAACGCCCACTGATCCGCTGCTGCCAGGGCTAGCTGTGCCCTGCGGGGACAGGGCTGACCGTGGCCGCCGCCACCACTTCCAGATGCAGCGACGAGGTGCTCGTGGCCCACACCACCCTGGCTTGCCAATCGGGACCGGATCGTGACCATTCCAGCAAGATCCCCGGATGCTGAACGCCGTCGACCAAGACAGTGACACATGCCGGTAGGCGGACCGCTGAAGTCCGGCCCGCCACCCTGTCCGCCAACGTTCCCGGCCCGAGCTGACCTTCCCTGTCATAGCCACGCAACACACCTTCCGGGCGCCCTTCGATGCTAGAACACATGTTCTAATCAGGCCACGGACATGTTATCCTGCATGGCCGATCGGCGCTCACGACCGAGCTGGGATGTCGGCACGACCAAGGGGGCGGACTCCGTGTTGGTGGCCGAAACCAACTGGTCAGCCGCCTGTGGGTCAGGGTGCGAGGAGGCCCAGGGGAACGACGGCGATCCCATCGGGGCGCCGGTAGGCGTTGGGGCCGGTGTTGATGACGATGGCGTCCAGCAGCTTGTCGCCCATCCGCTCGGCCAGCCAGTGGAGGTGTTTGGTGTCGGAGTCGGTGACGGTGTTGGCCAGCTTGACCTCGACGGCTAAGGCCCGGCCGTCGTCACGCAGGACGACCAGGTCGATCTCGTGGTCGCCGTTGCGGGTTCGCAGGTGGCCGACACGTGCTTCGGCCGCCTGGGCGGGTACCCGGACACACAGTGTCACCAGTGACTCGAACAGGTGACCGAGCACGCTACCCGCTTGAGGGCCCACAGCAGTGCCGGCGCCGTCGAGCAGCGCGTCGCGGCTGAGGCCGAGGAGTCGGGCGGCGAGGGCCGGGTCGGCCAGGTGATGCTTGGGTGTCTGGCCCAGCCGGGTCAGCAAACTGCCCGAAGGCGCCCAGGCCGGCACCGGGTCGAGCAGCCACAAGCTGGTCAACACGTCGCGGTATGCGATGGAGGTGGAGCGGGCTGGCTTGTCGCCCTGGCCGGGGGTGGCGGCGTCCAGGATCTGCGCGTAGCTGGCCGTGGTCGCCGTCGCGGCAGCGTAGGCGCGCAACCACTTCAGCATCGCTTCGGGCTTGCGGACGGCCAGGCCCTGTTCGGGGACATCCCGATCGACCGCGGTGTGCAGATAGGAGTCGAGTTGGAACCGTCGCGATCGCCCCTCCAAAGGCCGGATCGCCGGATACCCCGACGCGACGATCTCCTCGACGTAGTCGCGCAAGGTCAACGGGCATGCCCCGGCCAGCGGCTCAGGGCCGCCCGCCAGCAGCCGACGCAGGCTCACCGTCGGCGCGGTCACACCGCGTTCGGACAGGGTCATCGGACGCATCCGCAGCCGGCCGATCCGACCCGCCCCGGAATGGGCCGTGGCGCCCGGCGCCGGGGAGGCGCTACCGGCCAGCAGGAACTGGCCACCAGCCGGTTCGGCGTCCACCGCCCGGCGCACCACGTCCCACACCTCAGGGACCTTCTGCCACTCGTCGATCAACAAAGGACGCCCGCGCCCCAACACCTGCTCTGGTTCCGCGGCGATCGACTCGCGGACGGCTTTGGAGTCCAGCCGGACCACGCTGGCGACCCGCTGTTCGGCGGTGGTGGTCTTCCCCACGCCTTTGGGCCCGTCGATGGCGATGGCCGACACCTGGTCGAACAGTTCATCCAACTCGGTATCAAGGATGCGGCGCACGTACTCCATGAGCGAAACATACAAGACGCATGCTTTGAATCAGTCAACTAGCACGGTTTGAATCAGGCATATCGCATGCTACCCATCACAGACCGCTCCGGCCCGTCGGCACCGTGACCAACACCCGCACCGCGTCGGGTGCGGCAGAAGATGGTCTTTCGGCGATCCCGCGACAAGTAGGACCCAGTTTGGTGTCATGCCATCCGACCTTGAGTGGCTTTCCGCCAAATACGAACGCAGTGAGGCAGCGTTCATGCGAGCGGTCGCGACGGGCTGCCAAAGGGATCAGCTAGCTGACTTGGCCGAGGCCACAGCCGCGTCCGCGGCTGAGCTGTTGACCGAGGCTCACCGTGCTGACATTGCAGGCGAGACCGCGCGGAAGCCCTTGAATGAGCTCAGTGAGGCGTTCGAGCAGGTTGGTGACCTGTGGAGCGATCTGGCCAACGCGTATGCCGCACGCCCCGTCCAGAGCGAGAACTCCTTCCTTCGGCAGGAGTGACCGGGGCCAGGTCTCTCGGCTTGGACACGCCACGCCCGCGGCAGCCATGCGCTACCAGCACGCAGCGAAAGGTCGAGACCAAGCGATCGCGGCAGCCATGTCTCGCCTGGTGGAGGGCGGCTAGGTTCACCACTGGTATGGGCGCGCCGGATAGCCGTTGTCCCCCGCGTGGGTCTGGAGACCAAGCATGTCATCATCGTCGGGCCCGTCGAACCAGACCACTTTCGCCGTGACGCGACCAATAGAGAGCGGGTACTCGCGGAGTTCCGAACCGTTGACCCAACGACCGGTTCTGCCGAATACCGTTCGTCGCCTGGTCGGCTTTGAGCCGGCCTTTCGACCCTCAGGGAGGCATCGGCTCTGGTTCAGATTTCTCGGTTGGCGTAGAGGCGGGTGGAGATGATCGCCGAAAGTGCGAGGGCGGCGATTCCCGCGCCGCCCGCGCCGGTCTCACGGCCCGCACTTTCTTTCGGCACTTTGCCGACAAGCGCGAAGTTCTCTTCAACATCGAGACGGGTTTGCGGGAAGAGATGGCGCAGGCACTCGCCGCCGTGCCGGACGACGTGCCGCCGCTGGCCGCGGTGCTCCAGGCGTTCCGTTCCATGGCTCCCGGACTGGAGGAGGGTCGACGGCTCGCCGAGGTTCGGCACCGCGTCATCGCACAGACCCCGGCGCTGCGGGAACGGGAGTTGGCGAAGGCCGAAGCCATGAGCGTCATCGTCGCCGACGCGCTCCGTGCACGCGGCGTCCCCGACTGGCGAGCCGCTCTGCTGGCTCAGGTCGGCACCGCCGCGCTAGGGCACGTCATCCATACGTGGACGGCCGATCCATCGAGTGACTTCGACCCTCTGATCACCCGTGCATTCGAAGAGCTGCGTAGCTTCTCCGAAGCCTCCGAAACGACGAACACCCGCACCTGAGCCGCGTGACATCGTGCTACTGCACGAGATCGGTTCGGACCGTTGTCCGTCAAAGAGGCGGCGGGTTCCGGCCTCGCGGCGCTGCCAGGAGGGCTTGTTCGCGTGGGCATAACGGAGTCGTCGGCGAGCTAGCCGGAATCGACGGCGCCTGCCAGGCCACACGTCCCTTCTTCTGCGTCGCCGACGCGGTCATGTGTCGGCGGATACCCGTGTGATGCGGGCTATCCTCTCCCTCGATCGGTGCAGCACCTCGGATGAGAAGTACGGGTCCGCCGCGTACTTCCGGGCGAACGCGTCGTCGACGCGATCCCGAAGCGCCTCGTCGGTGACATGCTCGAAACGAACCTGGTGCGGAACCCGGCTCGTCTCTACGATCCCCGCGCGCTGTGACATCGCAGCAGCGAACCAGCGGGACGCCGGATTTGTGCTCCGGACGAACACAGCCTGATCCACCACAGCGCTCCACACCCAGATCAGCGTTCCCGGTGTCGCGCCGTCCTCGCGGTAGGGCGCGATCTTGAAGTCGTCGCTGCCCTCGATGTGCCGCAGTTGGTCATCCGACCATGTCATGCGTCCCCCCTCGTCTCATTGTTCGTGCGGCACCCGACGAGCAGGCGGGCGACCATGTCCCTCGCCTCTGCCTGGCCGTAGTGGGCTCCGAGGATGCACAGGTTCCCAACGGCTCGCATCAGGGTGTGCGCGGTCACTCCCGGGTCGATCTCGCCGGCGGTCACACCGGCGTCGATCAGCGATGCGCAGGCGGGAACGAGTTGGTCGAGCATCAGTCTGTGGAGGCTGATCAGGCTGGGGTCCTGGGATTGCAGAGCGACGCCGAGCCCGTGCTTGGTCACCAGGAACTCCACGAAGGCGTCGACCCATCGACTCAGCGCGACGGTGGAGGCGACGGGCTCCTGCAGGAGACTCGTGGCGAGGGCCCTGCATTCGTCGAGCTGGTGTCGGTACACGGAGGTGACCAGCTCCGCCCGGCTGGGGAAGTGCCGGTAGACGGTGCCGACGCCGACACCGGCGCGACTCGCGATGTCGCGGATCGGCGCCTGCACCCCCTGCTCCACGAACACGGCCGCCGCAGCGCTCAGTAGTGCTTCGCGGTTGCGTTCCACCCCGGCTTGGCGCGCGCCGGTCGACTCTGCCATGCCACCCTCCTTGCTCGCGGAACGATGTTCCGCTAACTTTGGCGGAACATCGTTCCGTCAAAGTATGCCAGAAGGGCATCCACGGAGAAAGTAGTATCACCATGCCCACTCATCAGCTCGAACAGCAGATCGTCGCGGTCAAGCCCATCACCGTCCCCACGACGGGACGCGGCATCGACCTCCAGGTCAAGGTCACCGCCCCCGCCTCAGGCGAGAACCTCCCCCTGATCGTGTTCTCGCACGGCAACGCCTGGTCGATGGACGGCTACGAGCCCCTCGTCGATCAGTGGGCCGCAGCCGGGTTCGTCGTCGTGCAGCCGACGCACCTCGACTCCCGTCGCAACGGCATCGGATTCGACGACCCCCGGTTCGGCACGATCTGGCGCGTCCGCATCGCCGACCTGCACTCCGTCCTCGACAACCTCGACGACATCCTGGCCCGGGCTGGAGGTTTGGACGGCCGAATCGACCGCTCCCGTATCGCCGCCGTCGGGCACTCGTGGGGCGGGCAGACCGTCGGCACGCTCCTGGGTGCGCGCGTATTCGATGCAGAGGGTCAGCCCGGAGAGGACTTCTCTCACCCGGCCGTGAAGGCAGGAGTGGTCATCGCCGCCACCGGGACCGGCGACACCCTCACCCCCTTCGCGCTCGAGCACCTGTCCTTCATGAAGCCGGACTACTCCACCATGACCGGCCTCGCGCTCGTCGTCGCCGGCGGGAAGGACCAGTCGGCCATGTCCACCCGCGGACCGGACTGGTTCACCGACGCCTACCACCTCAGCCCGACCCCCAAGAGCCTCCTCACCATCGCCGATGGCGAGCACACCCTCGGCGGCATCGCGGGCGAGAAGGTCGCCGAGACCACCGACGAGGACCCGGTCCGCGTCGCCCTGGTCGCAGATGCTGTCGCCTCCTACCTGCTTGACGCCTTCGACCTCGACGGTGCGGCATGGGGAAGTCTTCGCGACCGGGCCGCCGCCAGCGAAGGCCTCTACAGCATCGACAGCAAGTAGTGCGCACCGGAGCAGAGCGGAGCGGTTCGGTCAGCCGACAGCCGCCTCGCCGCTTGTCATCAGCATCATCGCCGCCGCCGGCGGCATAGTGCGGATGGATCCGATCAGAAGGAGCAGTTCATGACCACCGATACCACCCTTACCATCACAACCTCCGCTGGCCAGGTCCCGGTCACGATCGGCGAACGCGGCAGCGGGCGCACCGTGCTCATCCTGCACGGTGGCGCCGGACCGGCATCTGTCACGGGTTTCGCCGGCCTACTCGCCGAACACATCGGTGCTCGCGTCATCACGCCCACCCATCCCGGCTTCGGAGGTATGCCTCGCCCCGAGGCGCTGACAACAATTGCCGGGCTTGCCGAGCTCTACGCCGGTCTGCTCGACGCGCTCGACATCGATGACGCCACCGTGATCGGCAACTCGCTCGGCGGCTGGATCACCGCCGAGATCGCCCTCCGCCACTCGCCCCGTGTGGGCCGCGTCGCACTCGTCGACGCCGTCGGCATCGACGTGCCGGAGCACCCCGTAGCCGACTTCTTCGCCCTCACCCCGACACAGATCGCCGAGCACAGCTACTTCGACCCGTCGAAGGCTGTAATCCCCGACCTCTCGACACTGCCACCGGCCGCGCGGCAGATCGCACTCGGCAACCGCGACGCCCTCGCCACCTACGGCGGCAGCATGAGCGACGCGGGACTTCTCACACGCCTCCCTTCGATTGACGTGCCCGCACTCGTCCTATGGGGCGAGGCGGATCGGATCGCAGACTCTGACTACGGCCGCGCGTATGCCGAAGCGATCCCCGGCGCTCAGTTCGTGCTCCTCAAGGGGACAGGGCACGTGCCGCAGATCGAGACACCCGAAACCCTGCTGGATGCGCTGCAAGGATTCGTCGCGTAAGGCCGGGCGATTCAACCGAAAGGACGAAGTTCTGGCTGCCGCCAGAGGTTGGCACGGAGCGCGCAGGCTGCCTGTCCCGGTACGACGCCATTTCCAAGTGCGGTGAGTTGTTGGACGTGCGTCAAGCCGAGCAACGGGTTCGTCACCCAGCCCTCATCAAGACTCATGAGCCATTCCACGAAGATAGGTGAAGGTCGTGGCCCTGCATCCTCGTTCAGGACGGTAGGCGCTGGGGCGGAGCGTCCGACGACCTGTTCCCATCGGCTAATCGCTGCGGCGTAGCGTCCCCAGCGTCGAAGAACTCCTCGATCAGCGCGAACGTCGCCTCCGGGGAGGGTTGGCGTCCGTGCTTGGTGACGAGGTCGAACACCTGGTGGCTCAGGGCGATAGTTCCGCGACGTGTTCGCACCTGGTCCAACGTCTCGCCACCCCTCGCCGAGTCGGATGCGAGGGGGGTGCGGAACAGTGTGATGGGCGAGGACAAAGATGCGGAACCGAGGATGGGGTGCGCCGATTGCGGAAGCGGGTAGGCCGATCCATCGCGCGTCGTACCGGAGATCGGCCAGGTCTCCGAGTACGGCGCCAAGCGCCCGTAGAGGTCGGGCTGGCTGGTCTCCCAGACCCCACGGGTCGGGTTCCAGACCGCGAAGGGTTGCGTCCTCGGGGGTTGCGGCTGAGGGGTTGTGTCGCTCATCGTCGTCTCCTTCCGAGCTCGGGCGGATCGCGGGTGCGGAGAGCAGCCCGCGGACGTTCTCGATGACGACCCACTCGGGTTGCAGCGCCTCAACCGCTGTCGCCATGTGCGCCCACAGGCCCGAGCGGGTACCGGGCACGAGTCCGGCCATCTTCCCAACCGTCGATACGTCCTGGCAGGGGAACCCGCCGCAGAGCACGTCGACCGGCTCGACGGCGCTCCAGTCGATGGCAGTGATGTCTCCGAGGTTCGGAGCGTCGGGCCAATGGTGGGCGAAGACGCGAGCGACGGGCTCGTTGATCTCGGAGAACCAGATCGTGCGGGCGTCGAACACCTGCTCTACGGCGAGGTCGAGTCCGCCGTAGCCGGAGAACAGCGACCCGACCCGCAGACGGCGGTCAGTGCTCTCGTCGCGTTCGTCGTTCGGCTCGCGCATGAGGACTCCGGCAGATCGGTGACCCCGGGCCGTCGTCCATTCGTGAACTCGGCTCCGGGCTGGTCACCTGCCAGGTGCTCGCGCCGCCTCCCGCACCGGCCTCACCCGAGACGGCCCGGTCCCTCCCGAGCCGTCGTCTCCGCGGCCTCACCCCAGAGCCACCACGCCTCTTGCAGGTCGAGGTTGAGCCCGCCTCCGCGGGCTGTCGCTCAGCGCGGTGGCGAATAATGCCCAGGGCGGCGGAAGGCCGATACCTTGGGGAACGTGCTGCACTTACTCGTTGACACGTCGACCTGGCTCGATCTGTGCAAGCGGCGAGACGGACAGCGGTGGATCGTTGCCCTTCGTCTCCTGGTTCATCAGCGGGACGTTGAACTCCTCGTTCCCGAACTCGTGATTGAAGAGTTCGAGCGGAATCGGGAACGGATCGGGGCATGACCCCAATGAAGCGTCAACGCGATAAAGCGTGAGAGGCCGGCCGCCGCGTCCGCGCCGATGATGACGCCATGCTGCGGCGTCCTGGCCACCAAGAGACCAGGCCCAGCTGATCGAGGAGACGCTCGCAGCCGACGCAAGGCTGAGTTCTGGGCTGCGCTCGAGGCTGAGACCCCCGACCACGAGATCTGGACGAGCTGTCCGAAGCGGATGCGGCTTTCGCCGCTGACATCCCGAGGCTCGGCCTCCACCGTGGCGATGTGTGAGCAGGTGAAGTCCCGGTCGATCAACCGCGTCACCCGCGTTGATCGGACGCCTTACCCGGTGGGTCAGGTTGATCAGGTGCCCAGATCCTCGCCCTGCTCACGGCGGCCGGTGAATGTGTACCCGAACCTCGCTCGCTCGGGGGTCAGTCGTCGCTCAGGTGCCTCTCGGCGATCAGATGTGCGATTGCCTCTGCCGTCTCGGGCGAGGCTGCCCGGGTGAGCGCCAGTGCGATGCCGTGCAGTTGGATGACCTGCTCGCGGGTGAGCACGTCGAAGACGAGTCGCCTGGCTTCCCGGACGTGGTCGGGAGCGGCCGCTTCGAGCGCTGCCAAGCCCCGATCGGTGAGTACGAGCTCGGTGGAGCGTGGTTCGCCCACGAGCGCCCGGCGCCGCAGCAGGCCGGCGCACTCCAGCCGGCTCGCGGCGTGCGACAGTCGTGAGAGGGAGCCGCCCGACAGTGTCGAGAGTCGGCTCATCTGCAGGGCGCGGTCCGGCGCGTCGGCGAGCTGCGCCAGGATCGAGTACTCGAAGAAGTTCACCCCCGAATCCCGCTTGAGCTGGGCGTCGATGGCCGGAGGCACGCTCATCACCATCCCGATCAATGCCAGCCAGGCTCGCATTTCCGCCTTGTCCAGCCACGGTGCGGGTTCGCTCACCCCGCCATCGTAGGAACTTGAACATTCAAGTGCTAGGTGCAACAATCTTATTGAACATTCAAGTCCAAGCTTTCAGGAGGCACCTCTCATGTCCGTTCTGAGGATCGATGCCAGCATCCAGGGTGCGCGCTCGGCCAGCTCCGAACTCGCCGACATCACCGAAGCCGCGTGGCTCGCCACACGTCCCGACACCACCTTCGTGCGGCGTCACCTGGGCAATGAGCCCCTGCCCGCCGACGCCTGGGCTGCCGCAGTGCATGCGGGCTTCCTTCCCGACGAACAGTGGACGAGCGCCCAACGCGAGGCCGTCGCGCTGGCGCGCACCCTGGCCGACGAGT
This sequence comes from Micropruina sonneratiae, assembly GCF_025972045.1. Lineage (GTDB taxonomy): Bacteria > Actinomycetota > Actinomycetes > Propionibacteriales > Propionibacteriaceae > Micropruina > Micropruina sonneratiae. The sequence continues at coordinate 324,941 of NZ_JAPDHX010000003.1, forward strand.
TGCGTCGGTCAGAGGGCGCGATCCTGGCGCTGCCGCTGTACAACTGGGGCGTCTCGCAGCATGCGAAGACGTGGTTCGATCTGGCCATGGCCGGCGGCGTGAACGGTGAGCGGCTGCTCGACGGCAAGCCCGCGATCGTGCTCACCACCCGCGGCGGCGGCTATGCGCCAGGTACGCCCCGGGAGGGCTGGGACCACAACACCGGCTACCTGCGGCGGGTCATCGGTGACGTCTGGGGTGCCGATGTGATCCTGGTCGAGCGCGAGCTGACCCTCGCCGGCGTCAACCCGGCCATGGATTCCCTGCGCGGGATCGCCGACGCGCAGAAGCAGGCCGCTCTCGAGGCGTCCGACAGGGCCGGCCGCGAGGCGGCCGCCGCAGTCGAGAGCGGTCGGCAGGCGGCCTGATCCGCGCGGCTGAGGCGACGCAGCGGCATCCATGGAACAGATCCCTCCGCCGTTTCAGCGCAACGCCGTCCTCAGCGCTGAACCTCGTCGGGTTCCATCATGAATTCCCACGCGAGTCCGTGCGCCCGCACCACCAGCAGAATCAAGGCGACCGCGGCACTCTGCAGCGGCGTCCCGCCGATGACGGACGCCACGCCCGGCACGAGCGCGAGCACGACGATCGCCGCGTAGAGCACGGCCACCACCCAACGGAACCGGCGGAACGGTCCTCGCGTCGGGCTGCGGTCCGCGCCGAGCAGCCGGGCGGTGTTCACCAAGCCGACGATGGCCGCGGCGGTGAAACTCGAGCGCCAGATGAACGGGTTGGTTGCGTCCACCTGCGCGAACGTGCTCATCAGGCCTGGCAGTAGGAACGACAGGTACACGCCGCCCGACAGCCGGCGCCTGGTGGGGTCGGTCTTCCACTCGGGGTGGCGTTGGATCACTGTCCACCACAACCCGACCAGGGTGAAGCAGGTCACCGACATCAGCGAGTAGAAGGCCGACAGGTCCATGGGCTCAGTCCTCACCGGTGCGATTCGGGTCTCGAGCGTCGTTGATCAAACCGGCCCCTACAGGGGTGGGCCGTCGCGGCCGAGCACACACCCGCCAACCTAGGCACGAACCCACAAGGCCGGGAAGCGGTACTTCTACTGAGGTGGGGGCGCCTGCGGCCCGCCCCGCGCCAGGGTGCGGTCACCGGCTCGCGAGTCGGCTTCGGCCGATTCAGAGCGCGATCATGCCGCTGACCCCAGCCGTGACGTGGCCACCGACCCAGACATCGGAGCCGTCGGCGGTCACGTAGATGCGTCCACGACGGCCGAGCAGGGTGCCCTGGGCGGCGACGTAGCGCCGGGGAAGATAACCCGACCCGATCAGCCACTGGGCAAGAGAGGCGTTGAGGCTGCCGGTCACCGGATCCTCGGAGAAGCCACCGCCTGTCCGGAACAGCGCCCGTACCTCAACCTCGCAGGCACTGCCAGCAGGATGGCGTCCGATCAGGCCAACATCGGTGAGCCTGCACTCACCGTGCGGTGTGGCCGACAGCACCGTCTCGGCGTCCCGCAGCAACAAGGCGACCCACCCCGGCCCGTTGTCGACCCACTGGGCGTCGAGCACGTCCGCGCGGTCGATGCCCAGCCAGCGGACGAGCTCGTCACGATCGTCCGGATGCACAGTTCCACCGTGCAGTACGGGCGGGGCCGCGAAAGCGAGCCGGTCCCCTTCGACCCGAACGGGTACCAGGCCGGCCCCACACTCCTGGACAATCCGGTCAGCTGCGTGTGGCGCGCCGCCGGTCGCCAGCCAGGCATAGGCCGAACCGAGCGTGGGGTGCCCGGCAAAGGGTAGTTCTCCGTCGACGGTGAAGATCCGCACGCGGTAGTCCGCCGCGGGATTGGTCGGGGACAGCAGGAAAGTCGTCTCGCTGAGATTGGTCCAGCGCGCGACGGCGGACAGTTGGTCATCACTCAGGCCATCGGCGTCATGCACGACGGCGAGCGGGTTGCCGAGGGTCAGCTGGTCGGTGAACACATCCACCTGGGAGAATTTGCGCACATGGGCATCCTTCCAGGCCTCATCCGGTGCCTGGCCACGGCACGGCTACTCACGTCATCACGGCCACTCCCGGTCGATTAGCCGCTCACGCAACCAGTCAACCCGTCAGGTGGCGCTCGGTTTGGCTGCCCCGTAGGTGATCGCCAGGTACTCCGGATGCCGCTGGATCCAGCCCTTGATGAACGGGCAGACCGCCAGCGCCTTGCGGGTCCCCTCCGTGCGCAGGTGGTCCAGCGCCGTCCGGGCCAGCGCCGAGCCGACGCCGCGGCCCTCGAAGGCGGGCTCCACCTCGGTGTGGGTGAACACCATCAGTTCGTCGGTGAGCTGGTATTCGGCGATGCCGGCCAACTCCCCGTCCAAGTGTGCTTCGAAGCGCTTGGCGGCGGGGTTGTCGGTGACGATCGGGTCGCTCAACGGATTCTCCTTCGGTGTCGGATCAGGTCCGGGCTCTGCAGACATCTGTACCACCACGCTCGTGAAAGCGGTGCTGCCGCAGGGCACGAGACGGGGAGCAGGCGCCGCTGGGCCGAGTGCTCGCACACCGCAACGGGTGGGTGCCAATGGTGCCGCCGCCTGAGCACCGCACCCGGACAAGGGGAAACGCCGAACGGAGCGACTGCAGGGGGTGACCGCGCGCGCAAGCCCAACGACCGCGGCTGGTAGGTTGCACGAGGTTCTCATCGTCTCCCCGTGGAGGAAGCCCGTGCACGTCTGGCCCGGTTCGCCCTACCCGTTGGGAGCCACCTTCGACGGTTCCGGCACCAACTTCGCCCTCTACAGCGAGGTCGCCGACCGCGTCGAGCTGTGTCTGTTCGACGCCGATGGCGCCGAGACCAGGGTCGAACTCACCGAGGTGGACGCCCTCGTGTGGCACTGCTACCTGCCGCAGGTCGAACCCGGCCAGCAATACGGCTACCGCGTCCACGGCCCGTACGACCCGTCGCGGGGGCGGCGCTGCAACCCGGCCAAGCTGCTGCTCGACCCGTACGCCAAGGCGACCGCAGGCACGATCGACTGGGGCCAGCCGCTGTTCTCCTACAACTTTGGCGACGAGAACTCCTTCAACGAGGAGGACTCCGCCGGGCACATGCTGACCGGTGTCGTGGTCAACCCGTTCTTCGACTGGACCGGCGACCGCACCCTCAACGTCCCGTACAACGAGAGCCTGATCTACGAGGCCCACGTCAAGGGCCTCACTGAGCTGCACCCCGACGTCCCCGAGAGCATGCGCGGGACCTACGCCGGGCTGGCGCACCCGTCCGTGATCGCGCACTTCAAGCGACTGGGCGTCACCGCCGTCGAACTGATGCCGGTTCACCAGTTCGTGCACGACTCGGTGCTGGTCGAGCGTGGCCTACGCAACTACTGGGGCTACAACACCCTCGGATTCTTCGCGCCGCACTCCGAATACTCCTCGGTGCGCGAGGGCGGCGGCCAGGTGCAGGAGTTCAAGGCGATGGTGCGGAACCTGCACGCCGCGGGCATCGAGGTGATCCTCGATGTTGTCTACAACCACACCGCCGAGGGCAATCACCTCGGCCCCACGCTGAGCATGCGGGGCATCGACAACCCCTCGTACTACCGGCTCGTCGACGACCAGCCGCGCTACTACATGGACTACACCGGCACCGGTAACTCGCTCAACGTCGGCAACCCGCACTCGCTGCAACTGATCATGGACTCGCTGCGCTACTGGGTGCTGGAGATGCACGTCGACGGTTTCCGGTTCGACCTGGCCTCCGCGTTGGCGCGGGAGTTCTACGACGTCAACCGGCTGTCGGCGTTCTTCGAACTGGTGCAGCAGGACCCGGTCGTCAGCCAGGTGAAACTGATCGCCGAGCCGTGGGACGTCGGCCCCGGCGGCTACCAGGTGGGCAACTTCCCGCCGCAGTGGAGCGAATGGAACGGCAAGTTCCGCGACGCGATGCGTGATTTCTGGCTGGGGCAGCCCCGGTTGGGTGAGTTCGCCGCCCGCGGGGCCGGTAGTGCCGACCTGTACGAGCAGTCCGGACGCCGCCCGTTCGCCAGCATCAACTTCGTCACCGCCCATGACGGCTTCACACTGCGCGACCTGGTGTCGTACAACGAGAAGCACAACGAGGTCAACGGCGAGAACAACAACGACGGCGAGTCGCACAACCGGTCCTGGAACCACGGCGTCGAAGGGCCGACCACCGACCCAGCGATCCTGGCGGCCCGCGCCCGGTCCCAGCGCAACCTGTTGGCGACGCTGCTGCTCAGCCAGGGCGTCCCAATGCTGTCCCACGGCGACGAGGCCGGCCGCACCCAACGTGGGGTTAACAACGGCTACGCCCAGGATTCACCGATCACCTGGTTCGACTGGGCGAACACCGACGAGCCGCTGCTGGAGTTCACCGCGACACTGGCCAAGCTGCGCGCCGACCATCCCACCTTCCGGCGCAAGCGGTTCTTCACCGGCGGCGTCGGCGCCGACGGGCTCGGCGACATCGTTTGGCTCCACCCGGCGGGACGGGAGATGGAGCAGGACGACTGGCACAGCGGAGCGACCGTGGGGATGTTCCTGAACGGCTCGGCCATCGAGGGCATGGACGCCGTGGGCCAGCCGATCACCGACGACGACTTCGTCCTGTACTTCAACGCCGCCACGGAGCCCGTCGAGGTGGTGCTGCCCGGTGAAGAGTACGCCCCGGCGTGGGACGTGGTGATCGACACCGCCGCCGACGAACCTGCCGAGGAGCCGCTGGCGGCAGGGGCGAGCGTGCAACTGGATGCGCGCAGCACCCTGGTGCTGATCGAGCACCGGCAGGCGCCCGCCAAGCCGAACGTGTCCGCCGCCGCGTCGGTGGCGGTGATCGCCGAACAGGTGGCCACCGAGGAGTCCGCCCAGTCGCCCCAGGATCCCGAGCCGGCCGACTAGCCGGCGTTGTCAGGGCCGTGTCACTGGCGACCCTGTGAACAGGATGCGGTCGGCCGGATCGTGGCCAAGCGCAAGGGCACGGTCTCCATCACGGTCAAAGCTGGCGGCGTTGCGGTGCGGTACGAGCTCTCCGTGAAGTAGCCGGTCTGCGACGAAGGGGTCCGGTGTGGTACATCCACACCGGACCCCGTCGGTCACTGAACGTGCCGGGACGGCGGAGTCGCAGCCGTCAGTCCTCGGGCCCCGGGTCGCCGATCGCCCGGCCCTCGGTGTACTCGTCGTCGGGGTTGGTGGTCGGGCCGGGGTTGCCGATGGAGCGCGGCTGGTTGTACTCGTCCTCGGGGTTGGTGGTCGGGCCCGGGTTGCCCACCGCCTTCGGCTGCTCGTACTCGTCGCCAGGGTTCTCGGTGTCGCCCGGGTTGCCGACGGCCCGGGGCGGATCCTGCTCGGTCATGTGCGTCCTCCTTGATGCCGGGCCTTCGATGGCCTCACCACGATCCTAGATGCGTCCGGGCGGAAGTACCGGCGACCCGTGCACGACGGCTGGATGGATCCCGTCGCGGCCGAGCAGGGGCCGCGGACGCTGAGCGACCAGCAGGCCTGAGGGCGGTGGCTGCCCGCGACTACGGCCAGTACTGCGGGGTGACGCGAGCCCTGGAGCTGATCGGCGAGCGGTGGGCGCTGCTCATCGTGCGCGATCTGTTGGTCGGGCCGCGACGCTACGGCGAACTCGCCGCCGGGCTGCCGCGGATCCCGAGCAACATCCTGGCCGCACGCTTGAAGGAGCTGCAGGGCGCGGGGCTGATCCGGCGGGCGCCGCGCTCCAGGATCGTCATCTATGAGCTCACCCCGTACGGCCGCGAACTGGAACCCATCGTGCTCGCGCTGGGCGCCTGGGGTTTCAAGGCGCTGGGCGATCCGCGCGACGAGCAGGTGATCACCGCGGATTCGATGACGATGGCGCTGCGTACCGCCTTCCGGCCCGACGTCGCCGCAAGTCTGCCGTCGACCGCCTACGCTGCCCGGTTCGGCACCGCAGAGCTGTTCATCCGGGTCGACGCGACCGCCCTCCACGTCCGGCGTGGGGACGGCGCGGCCGACCTCGCCTTCGCCGCCGGCCCGGGCATCCGGCGGCTGATCTCGGGCGAACTTCCCGCACAGCAGGCGATCACCACCGGCGTGGTCGAGGTGTTGAGCGGGTCTGGTCGGCTGCTCGACAGGTTCGCCGACACCTTCCACCTGGCGGCCTGAGGCGCTGCGCCGGCCGGGCAGGCCTTCCCGGTGGGATGCGTCGGGTTGGAGCACGCTCAGGCTCGCGGGTGGCGGCAGGATGGGTGCTGTTCCGACGATCAGGAGACAGCGATGAAGAGCAGCACGATCAGCGGACTGGACCGTCCGGTGCCCAACGTGACCCTGGGGCTGATGCGCATCCAGGATCTGGACGACGCCGGTGTCCGGCACCTGGTCGGCGCCGCCCGCGACGCCGGCATCGACTTCTTCGACCACGCCGACATCTACGGCGCGCAGCTGCACGGGTGCGAGCGTCGCTTCGCCGAGGCGATGGCCTACACGCCCGCCGAGCGCGAGCAGGTGGCGCTGCAGACCAAATGCGGCATCGTTCCCGGCCAGGGCTACTTCGACTTCTCCTACGCGCACATCGTGAGCTCGGTGGAGGAGTCCCTGAGCGCCCTGCGCACCGAGTACCTCGACGTGCTGCTGCTGCATCGCCCGGACGCCCTGGTCGAGCCGGACGAGGTGGCCCGCGCCTTCGACGACCTGTTCACCGCAGGCAAGGTCAGGGCCTTCGGAGTGTCGAACCACACGCCGCGGCAGATCGAGCTGCTGCAGGCGTCGGTCCGGCAGCCGATCGGCGTCAACCAGCTGCAATTCTCGCTGGCCCACGCCTCGCTGGTCGCGCAGGGCATCGCCAGCAACATGCAGGACCACGCCCAGTCGACGACGTTCGACGGCGGCGGCGTCCTCGACTTCTGCAGGCTGCACGACATTCGGGTGCAGGCCTGGTCACCGTTCCAGTCGCCGACCGGGGTGCTCCTCGGCTCGCCCGACTACCCCGAGCTCAACGCGGTCATCGACCGGCTGGCGGCGTCCTACGACGTCCAGCCGATCGCGATCGCGACCGCCTGGATCACCCGGCACCCGGCCGGCATCCAGGTGGTGCTGGGCACCACCAACCCGGGCCGGGTCGCCGCGGCGGCCGAGGGGTCCGACCTGCCACTGAGCCGGGCCGAGTGGTACGAGTTGTTCCGCGCGGCCGGCCACATCGTCCCGTGAGTGCTGTGGATTGTGGCGACGGTTCTCGCGGTCCGGAACTGAACCGGATCAACCGTCCCCGTGGTCCACTCACAGCATCAGCGGCAGGTACTTCACCCCGACCAGCGTGACGATGCCCATCAGCCACACCGCGACCACCAGCAGGTCGAGGTCGTGGGCGATGAACGTCTGCGCCGCCCGGGACGCCGGCTCGGGCAGGTACAGGTTGCCGTCGCGAATGTTGACGTGGGTGAGCGAGGTGAACACCAAGGTGGTGGAGAGGGTCACCAGCAGGCACCACGGGCACAACGCGCCGATCACGAAGTACGCCTGGAAGAACAGCCAGTAGGCGAAGATCACGCCCAGCGTGTAGACGACCTGTGCCGACAGCATGAACCAGCGCGGGAACCTCACCCCGCCCAGGCTGGCGACCGCGATGGTGATCACCACGGGTTCGGCCACCAGGCCCAGGAACGCGTTGGGGAAGCCGAACAGGCTGGCCTGCCACGAGTTCGCAACCGTGCCGCAGCTGAGCACCGCGTTGATGTTGCACGACAACGCCGCCTGCGGGTCGGCCGCCAGGATCAGCGCGTCGACCGACAGCACGAACGAGGCGGTCAGGCTGATCAGTGCCGAGGCCAGCATCGTCGCGAAGATCCACCCGTTCGACTGGCGAACCCCGCGCGCCCGCTGCAGCAAGGTGGTCTCACTCACCGCCGGCAGCCTGGGCGATCGCTTCCTCCAGCGGACCACGGTTGTAGACGTCGCCGGTGAAGGTCTCACCGTTGATCTTCACCGTCGGGGTGCCGGTGATACCGGAGTTGAACGCCTGTTGGGTCAACTCGTCGATCCAGCCGGTGTAGGACAGGTCGGCGATCTTCGCCACCACCTCGGGCGAGGCTCCCGCCTGGGTCGCGAAGTCGGCGAGTTGGGCATCGGTCAGTCCAGAGGAGCCCTCGCTGGGCTGGTTGGCGAACAGCAGCTGGTTGAAGGCGAGTGCCGCGGTCTGGTCGGCGGCGGCGATGGTCACGAAGGCGTTGGCGGCCCGGGTGGAGTACTGCGACCCGTTCGACTGTGCATCCAGGAACGACATCGGGTGGATCTCGAGCTTGACCGTGCCGTCGGAGACCAGCGAATCGATGGCCTCACCGTTGACGCGTTCGAACTGGCCGCAGTAGGGGCACATGAAGTCGGCGTAGACGGTCAGGGTGACCTTGGCGTCCGCCTCGCCGAAGCTGAGCGCGCCGGCACTGGTGGCGTTGGGTGGGACGGCCGATCCGCCGGCCGAGATTCCGGCGTTCTGGTTCGACTTGGCGCCGACGACCGACCAGCCGATGACGCCCACCATGACGGCGATGAGGGTGATGCCGGCGATCCAGGCGGTGCGGCTGAAAATCTTCATCCGGTGTTCGGCGGCGGCGCGGGCGGCCTGCTGGCGGCGCAGCGCCTCACGGCGTCCGGGGTTGGAGGTGGTTGAGTTCTTCGAGGACATTGCGTTTTCCGATTCCGGGCCGCAACACGGCCCTGCTGAGAGTGTGGGCGCGGCGGACGCCGCGTGCCGGCGCGAGGCGCCAGGCGGGAGTCGGCCGGTCCGAGGGCGCCCAGGCGCGGCGGCCGGACCGGAATCAGAAAGCGCAGGGAGGACCGCGGTGCGGGTTGGTCCGCGACCAGCAGCGAGTGGCGGCGCCGACCCTGACCGGGACGGGCGCCGGACGCCAGCCGAGCTGAGCCACGCCGTCCAACCAGGCGAAGACGAGGGCCAGCAGTCGGCGGCCGAAACCGGCGAGGTCACGGGCTCCACGCAGCATCAGCCCGACGCCGAGAAGGGCGAGCGGCAGCAGCACCAGTTGCACCGCCAGCGCGGCACCGACCATCAGCGTCCAGCTGACGACGGACGCCGGGGCGGTCACACAGTGCACCGACTCGACCGACGGCACCAGGCTGTACAGCGGGTGGCCGGGCTCGAAGCAGGTGACGATGGCGACCGCGGGCAGTTGCTTCAGCAGCGGCACCAGGGCGACCAGCGTGAGGGCCAGCGCGACGACGCGCGACGTCCACGAGGGCAGTCGCAGCAGTCTGGTCACTCGCTGATTCTACCGAGCCCGACGGGATGCCCCGAATCGACCATTCGGAGCGGCGTCAGGCGGCCTGCAGCTCGCTCGCCGCCGGTACGGGCCAGCCTCAGCCCAGACTGGGCAGCGTGATCGTCACCGAGGTCGGGGCTGCGTCGTGCACGAGCGATTCCTGATGAGCCACGTCGTCGAAGGCGAAGGCGTACGCCTTGCCGTCGGCCATGGCCGCGTGGACCGCCTTCGCGTACGGGTTGTACCGGCCGGTGCGGTAGTACGACGAGGGGGTGGCGACCGGCTCGGTCTTGCCCGAGGTGAGGGTGCCTCGATTCAGCGCGGCGCACAGGGTGCGGGCGATCGGCCCGACCACGAGGTCGTTGGGGGCGGCCAGTTCGCCGGCGCACTCGAAGACGTCCACCGACGAGGGCTTGGCGAACGATGCCACCCGGACGCCGGCGCGGGTGAACACCAGCCGGGACCCGACCGTCCGGCCCGTGTAGCCCGGCTGGTCGGCGAAGGGGCGCACCTTCAGGGCCTTGCTGGCGGCGCGCTTCCAGGCGGCGTCGATCGCCGACTTCAGGTGGGTGGCGCTCAGCAGGCCAGACCTCGTGGCGTGACCCGGGGCGAGCACCCGCACGACGCGTCCGCCCGATCCGGTGACCACCAGCCGTGCCGTGGCGGCGCTCGCCTTCATGGCCTTGATCACGCGCTGCCGGCCGCCTGAGACGAGGCGCCCGGTGGTCCGGGTGCCACTGCTGCCCTTGACGGTCACCGTGGTCGGCAGCGCAAATTGATCGACCTGGGTGGAGTTGATCCACAGGCCGCCGTTGTAGGTGAACTCGGTCCAATCGAACAGCTTGGCGTGGTTGGGGTCGCTGGTCACCCACGGCGCCGGCTGGACGAGGCTGGTGGCGCCGAGGGCGTCGCGGACGAGCTTGAGGCTGAGCTTGCTGCCGACCGAGTAGTACAGGCGGCCGGAGATGCCCTTCGGGATGCGGAGGGTTCCCGTGCCGCCCGATCGTGGTCCACGGATCGAGACGTCGGGCGCCGCTTTCGGGGTGCCGGACGCCGCGGGCCACGCGTGGAAGCGGCCCTTGGCGTCCACGTAGCCGAGCCTGCCCGACGACAGGTCGGTACCCAGCACATACAGGTAGACGGCGCCGGAGGAGCCGGTGGAGTTCTTCACCGTGACCGGCAGGGTGGTCGCGGCCGAGGCGGGGGTCGCGGCGCCGAACAGGCCGGTGACCAGGGTGATCGCCGCGGTGAGGACGGTGAGGCGGAAACGGGGACGGGGCAATGAGGGGGAGCCGTGGGGGAGCACGAGCGCACCTTCCGGGGTGGGGGCGGGGGTGGCGGCGCAGGCAGCCGTGACGGTGCCGGCGATGCGGGAGGGCAACGGGCGCCCTCGGCGTCCGCAGCCATCGTTGGGGGGTGTTCCTTCACCCTAGCCCATCGGCCGGCTGCCGGATGGTGCGACCGGACGCCCATCGCGCCACCGCGGCGTCACGAGGCCACTCGGTTCTGCCCGGGGCCGCCCGACGGCCCGGCCAGGTCGTCCGCGACGCACAGCCGAAGCACAGCGACCCGCGCCACACTGACCGCATGCCACCGATCTCGCGCCGTTCGCTGCTCACCGGCCTGGGTGCCACAGCCGTCCTCGTCGGCGCGGCGGCGTGCACAGCGCAACCGGCCGCGGCGCCCTCCGCCGACCCAGCGGCCGGCACCGTGCTGGAGGAGAGCGCAGTGCACACCATCGCGGTCACCGTCGACGCAGCAGCGTTCACCGACATGCTGCAGACCTATGTCGACAGCGGCGACAAGGAGTGGATCAAGGCGGACGTCACCATCGACGATCAGTCGTTCAGCGGGGTCGGCATCAAGCTGAAGGGCAACTCGTCGCTGCGCGGGGTCACCACCGATACGGCTGCCGAGACCCTGCCGCTGCGCATCCGACTCGACAAGTACGTCGACGACCAGTTGATGGACGGCTACGGGGACTTCACCGTCCGCTCCAACAGCTCCGCCACCGCCCTGAACGAGGCCGTGGCACTCGACCTGCTCGAGGTTGCCGGGCTGGCCAGCGAGAAAGCGATCTTCACCCGCTATTCGGTCAACGGCAGCGCCGAGGTGTTCCGACTCACCGTGCAGAACCTGGACGACGTGTGGGTCGGTGAGAACTTCCCCGACGCCGGGGACGACAGCGTGCTGTACAAGGCCGAATCCGAGGGTGATTGGTCGTGGCGCGGCGACGACGGCGACTACAGCAGCTCGTTCGACATCGAGGCCGGTAAGGACGGCTACCAGCCGCTGATCGGGCTGCTCGACCTGCTCAACAACGGCACCAGCAGCGAACTGGCGAAGCAGCTGCCGAGCCTGCTCGACCTGGACGCCTTCGCCACCTACCTGGCCTTCCAGGAGGCGGTCGACAACTTCGACGACATCGACGGCCCCGGCAACAACTCCTACCTGTTCTGGGATTCCGGCGACGAGCAGTTCACGGTCGTCGCCTGGGACCACAACCTCGCCTTCGGCGTCTCCAACCGTGGCGGCGGGGGAGGCGGCGGTGGTGACCAGCCGGGGGGTGGGCGTCCGACCGGCACGCGGCCCAACGGCGGCGGCAACGGCGGCGGACCGGGCGGTCGGGCGCGCACCAACCCGCTCGTGACGGCGTTCAAGGCCAACACCGACTGGTCGAAGACCTACGACCAGCAACTCAGCGCGTTGACCACCTCGTTCACGTCCGGCGGCGCCCTGGTCACTGCGTTGGACGCCCGGATCTCCACCCTCAAAGCCGGGGCGTCCGATCTGGTGGACGCCGACACCCTCACCAGCGAGGGCGACGCCATCCGCGCCTACGCCGGCTGACGGCTCGCTGCTCGACGTCGCGCGCGGCCGGTCACATTGCCTGTGTTGCAACGCGCGCGATGTGACCGACGACGCGCAATGTTCCGATCATGGCCGGCGCGACCGCTGCGGTCGACTTCATCGCGGGCCTGGCGCCCGGCCCTGGCGACCGCCGCAGCAGGCTCCGCGTCGCTCACGAGGTGATCGACGCCCACGAACTGCGGCTACGCCGGCGGGTCGAGGACGCCCTGGCCGGCTTCGGCGACCGGGTCACCGTGTTCTCCCGGGCCGCCGACCGGACGCCGACGCTGCTGCTCGGCTTCCCCGGCGCCGACAGCATGGACGCCTACCGGCACCTCGCCCGCAGTGCCGTCGCGGCACCCGCGGGCACCTTCTACGCCTACGAGCCGGCCCGGGCGCTCGGGATCGACGCGGCACTGCGGATCGGGCTGGCGCCCTACAACGACGATGACGAGGTCGATCGGCTGCTAGCCGGGCTGGCGGACCTCCTGCGCTGAGGCCGTCCGTTCCCGCTGCCCCGCAGAGCATTGCCGACCCCGGCGCAGCACTCCGGAGGCATTCACGATCATCAATGCCGTCGTCGGCTACGCGCAGGAGGGACGGGCCGAAAAGGCCCTGGCCGGCATCCGGGGGATGCTCTCGCCCGGGGCCAGCGTGCGCCGTGACGGCGACTGGGCGACGATCGCGGCGTCCGACCTCGTACCCGGCGACGTCGTCCTCGAGCCTCACCCTCGACGTGCTGCGGGGCAATCCGGCGGTGTGGTGGTCGGCGCTCGCCCTGGTCGTCGTCCAGCTCGTGTACACCTACACGCCGGTGATGAACGACCTGTTCGACTCCCGTCCACTGGGCTGGCAGTCGTGGATCACCCCGGTGGTCCTGGCCGTCGCCATCTTCTTCGCGGTCGAGGCGATCAAGCTGCTCGAGCGCCAACTCGACCGACCACCAAGCCCGACACCGCCGAACAAGCAATGAGTCCGGACATCGAGTTCAATGTCCGGACTCACACTGTGCTGAAAGGGGCGGCTCAGCCGAACGGGTCGGGGGTGAGGGTGTACTTGGTCTCCAGGTACTCGGCGATGCCCTCGTCGCCACCCTCACGACCCAGACCGGACTGCTTCCAGCCGCCGAAGGGGGCAGCGGCGTTGGAGACGACCCCGACGTTGAGGCCCATCATCCCGGTGTCGAGGCGTTCGATCATTCGTTGCCCGCGAGCCAGGTCCCGGGTGTACACGTAGCTGACCAGGCCGAACTCGGTGTCGTTGGCCAGTGCGACGGCCTCGTCCTCGGTCTCGAACGGCACGATCGCCAGCACCGGGCCGAAGATCTCCTCGCGCAGCAGGTCGCTGCCGGGCTGGACGTCGCTGAGCACCGTGGCCTCGAAGAACGTGCCGGGGCCCTGGACGGCCGACCCGCCGGTGCGCAGGCTCGCGCCACGCTGGACGGCGTCGTTGACGAGTTCGGACGCCTTCGCCACCGCCCGGTCGTCGATCAGCGGCCCGATGGTGACACCCTCGACGGTGCCGCGTCCGCTGCGGAAGCCCCGCACGCGTTCGGTGACCCGGCGGGCGAAGTCGTCGGCGACACCGGCCTGCACGATGAAGCGGTTGGCGGCGGTGCAGGCCTGGCCGATGTTGCGGAACTTGGCCGCGATGGCGCCGTCGACGGCTTTGTCGAGATCGGCGTCCTCGAACACCACGAAGGGCGCGTTGCCGCCCAGTTCCATCGAGGTGCGCAGCACATTGTCGGCCGCCTTCTTCAGCAGCCCGACACCCACCGGGGTCGACCCGGTGAAGGACAGCTTGCGCAGCCGCCGGTCGGCGATGATCGCGTCCGACACCTCCGAGGAGTGTGTGGTGGTGACCACGTTCACCACGCCGTCCGGAACGCCGGCGTCGGCCAGCAGCTGCGCGAAGTACAGGGTGGTCAGCGGGGTAAGCGAGGCGGGTTTGACGACGGCCGTGCAGCCGGCGGCCAGCGCCGGGGCGATCTTGCGGGTCGCCATCGCCAGCGGGAAGTTCCACGGGGTGATCAGGTAGCACGGCCCGACCGGATGCCTGCTGACGATCATCCGGCCGGTGCCCTCGGGGTTGGCGCCGTAGCGGCCGCCGATGTGGGCGGCCTCCTCGCTGAACCAACGCAGGAACTCGCCGCCGTAGACCACTTCGCCGCGCGCCTCCGCCAGCGGCTTGCCCATCTCGAGCGTCATCAGCAGTGCGAACTGCTCCTTGCGTTCCTGCAGCAGGTCGAACGCGCGCCGCAGGATCTCGGCACGGTCCCGCGCCGGCGTCCGCGACCAGGCGGGGAAGGCGTCGCAGGCGGCGTCCAGCGCGGCCCGGCCGTCATCGACGGTGCCGCTGGCGAGGGTGCGGATCGTCGCGCCCGTCGCCGGGTCGGTCACGGCGAACGTGGCACCGTCGGACGCCTCCCGCCACCGCCCGCCGATGAACAGCTTGTCGGGGACGCTCGCCAACAGTTCCTGCTCGTCGATGTCACTCATCTGGACTCCTTCGTCATCACCAGCAACATAGGCGATGCGCCGCACCGCGGGGATGGTTCCGGGCCGCGGGGCGGGGGCCAACGTTCTGAGAACTGGACCCGCGACGGCCTGGTTACCGCTCCGCCCGCCGTGCCCCCCTCGCTCAGGGTCCAGATTTCAGAATCCGCCCAGTGGCCCCCCGCAGCCGGGGCCCTGGGTTGCTGGCCGGAGCGCTGCTCAGTCCTGGTGCCCGAGCAGTTCCAGGACGGCCCGCTCCAGCCCGGCCTGGCGGGCGCGCGGCGTCCGGTACCACTTCGTCGCCGCCTCGGCGATCGTGGTGCCCGACTCGTACAGGTCGGTGATCCGCGGGTCGATGTAGGACGACCGCGCCACCGTCGGGGTGTTGCCCAGGTACCCCGCCACCTCCTTGACCGCCTCGCGCTCGGCCCGCGTCCGCGACGCCTTGGTCTCACCCGCCTCGTCGCTCAGCGCCAGGGCGGCCGCGTAGATGACCGTCGCGTGCCAGGTGCGGAAGTCCTTGGCGGTGAAGTCACCCCCGAACAGCTCGGCCAGGTACGCGTTCACCGTTCCGGACGCCAGGTCGAGCCACTGCGATCCGTCGCGGTAGGCGAGCAGCCGGTCCCCACCGCGCCGCTTGCGCATCACGCCCAGCGCCTCGATCACGGGTTCGTCCTCGATCAGCACGTGGTGCTCGATGCCCGACTTGCCGACGAACGCGAACGCGAGCCCGTCCCCGTGCCGCCGGACGTGCCGCCGCTCCAGGGTGGTCAGCCCGAACGACCCGTTGGCGTCGGCGTAGTAGTCGTTGCCGATCCGGAAGTAGCCCAGGTCGAGCAGCCGCACGGCGGTGGCGGCCGCCCGCTCCAGCGGCATGCCGTCCCGGTTCAGATCGGTGCTGATCCGCCGCCTGGCCGTGGGCAGCCGTTCCGCGGCCTCGGCCACCCTGTCGTACTTCAGCTTGTCCCGCAGCACCCGCCAGTGCGGGTGGTACAGGTACTGCCGGCGTCCCGCGTCGTCCACACCGGTGGCCTGCAGGTGCCCGTTCGGCACCGGGCAGATCCACACGTCCCGCCAGGCCGGCGGGATGACCAGCGCTCGGATTCGCTCGACGTCGTCGGCCGGCAGCGCCTCGCCGTCGGCGTCGAGGTAGCGAAAGCCCTTGCCGGAGCGCCTTCGCGTCCACCCCGGCGAGGTGGGCGACACGCGGCGCAGACGCGGCATGGCCGCAGCCTACGCCGCCGGGCGACGGCCGACCTGACCCGTGCGGGGGTGAACGCCATGCCCGGTCCGGAGTAGCGTCAAGGCGGCATTCGGCCAATCCCGGGCGGACGGAGGTGAGGCGTGGTTGCACGGCTACTCCTCGCACTGGCCGCCGTGCTGGCCCTGACCGGCTGCGGCAGCACCGAGGATGCCGCCCAACGCTCCGTGGCCGAGGCGCGCTCCGCCGTCATCTTCGCCCACGATGCCGGTCGCCTGCTGCTCAACGACCGCGCCAGCCGCGCCTACGTCCAGGTGGTGTTCGACGACAGCCTCGACCAGGCCGCCGACGCCGAACGTGACCTGCAGGGCGCCTCAGGCGTCGAACCGCAGCGGGTCGCCACCGCGCACCGGGTGGTGGACGCCGCGGCGTCCGTACTCGACGAACTCACCGACGCCGGCGTGGGCACGCTCGATGAGAGCGGCCTGACCCGGTTGCAGGCCGCTCTGCGCGAGTTGGACGCCGTGGCTGAGGAGTTGGAGCGGTGAAGAAGATCTTCGCCGTCGCCCTCGGCATCCTGACCGCGATCGGCGGCTTCCTGGACATCGGCGACATCGTGACCAATGCCGTGGTCGGCTCGCGCTTCGGCTGGTCGCTGGCCTGGGTGGTGGTGGTCGGGGTGGCCGGCATCTGCGTGTTCGCACACATGGCGGGCAAGGTCGCCGCGGTCAGTGGACGGGCGACCTTCGAACTGATCCGGGAGCGGCTCGGCCCGCGGATGGCGCTGGCCAACCTGTCGGCGTCCTTCTTCATCAACCTGCTCACCCTCACCGCCGAGGTGGGCGGCATCGCGCTGGCCCTGCAACTGGCCAGCAGCGTCAACTACCTGCTCTGGGTTCCAGTGGCGGCGTTCGCGGTGTGGCTGGTGGTGTGGCGGGTCGGGTTCGAACTGATGGAGAACGTCACCGGGCTAATCGGATTGCTGCTGATCGGTTTCGCCGTGGCCTTCTTCCTGCTCGGACCGGACTGGGGCGAACTGGGCCGGCAGGCCGCGCAGCTGATGCCGACCCAGGAGAGCCCGGCCACGTACTGGTTCTACGCGGTGGCCCTGTTCGGCGCCGCGCTGACCCCGTACGAGGTCTTCTTCTTCTCCTCCGGCGCCGTCGAAGAGGGCTGGAGCGTGAAGGATCTCGGGCAGTCCCGGCTCAACGTGCTGGTCGGCTTCCCGCTCGGCGGCTTCCTGTCGTTGGCGATCGCCGGCTGCGCCGCGCTGGCGCTGCTGCCGATCGGTGTCGAGGTGGGCACGTTGAGCCAGGTGGTGCTGCCGGTCGCCGAGGCGGGCGGCACGCTGCTGTTGGTGGCGATCATCCTCGGCATCGTCGCGGCCACCTTCGGCGCAGCCCTCGAAACGACTCTGTCGGCCGGGTACACGCTCGCGCAGTTCTTCGGCTGGACGTGGGGCAAGTCGAAGGCGCCCGCGCAGGCGGCGCGCTTCCACACCACCATGATCGTCTGCCTGGTGATCGGGCTGGGGGTGCTGGCCACCGGGGTCGATCCGGTGATGGTGACCGAGGTGTCGGTGGTGTTCTCGGCGGTTGCCCTGCCGCTGACCTACCTGCCGATCCTGATCGTCGCCAACGACCCCGACTACATGGGTGAGCACGTGAACTCCCGCGCCCTCAACGTCGCGGGACAGGCGTACTTCGGGCTCATTCTGGTCGCCGCCGTGGCGGCCGTGCCGCTGATGATCGTGACGGGGGTGGGGCAATGACCGAGGACTTGCAGCCGGCCCGGTCGCCGTCGGGCGGAGTGCTCGTCGACGCGCGATTGAGCCTGCTCGACCGGCAGATGCTCGACGTCGACGGCGTGACCGTGGGTGTCGTGGACGACCTGGAGTTGTCCGACGTGCCGGCGGTGCTCGAGCGCGGGACGCCGCCGCCGTCGGTGCTGGCGCTGGTGCACGGGCCGATCGTGCTGGAGAGGATCTTCGGCGGCAAACGGCCCCACGGGCAGCTGCTGCGCTTCGGCTGGGACACCGTCGCGAAGCTGGGGTCCGCGGTCGAGCTGGCCGCGCCGGCGTCCGAACTGCCGAGGCCGTGGCTGGAGACCTGGCTGCGCGAACGGGTGATCGCCCGGCTGCCGGGAGGTCGTCATGTACCTGGCTGAGCTCGTCGACGCCCCCGTGCTGCAGGCCGGAAGCCGCATCGGCCATGTGGTCGACGTGCGGCTGTTCGTGCCCCGCCACACCGAGGGCCAACGGGTGGGGACGCCGGAGGTGTTCGGGGTGGTCGTCTGCCCGCGCCGCACCGGCTCGTTCCTCGGGTTCGAACGCACCGATGCCCGGGCGCCCGCGCTGCTGGCCGCCTTCTTCCGGTGGCGCGCACGTGGGTCGTTCCTGGTGCTGTGGGACGACCTGGCCGCCGTGTCCAAGGACGCCGTCGAACTGCGTCCGGAAGCCATGCGCTGGTCACCGGCCCTGGCCTGAGCGATCGCAAGTCGACGGATGCCGTCATCCCGGGCCGACCAGTGATGGTCCCGTCAGCCCGGGTTTGCCCCGGGATCTTTCGTTGGTGCTGGTCGGCCGGGGTCCCGGCCTGCCACGGGATGACCAGGTGTGATCGTCCACCCTCAGCAGCGTGGCGTACCTTGACGCCATGGAACCCGACGATGCGGTCCCGGGGACGCGTTCCTCACCCGAGCGCCGAGAGACCCCGGCCGAGCGGCTGGACCGCAATTGGTCCGAGTTGCTGCAGGAGTTGCGGGTCACCCAGACCGGCATCCAGATCCTCACCGGCTTTCTGCTGATCCTGCCGTTCCAGGCGCGCTTCGTCGACCTGTCGCCGGCCCTGGTGGGCATCTTCCTGGCGGCCGTCCTGCTCGCCGCGCTCGCCACCGGGCTCGTGCTCGCCCCGGTCACCGCGCATCGGCTGCTGTTCCGTCGCCACGAGAAGGACGTCCTGGTCAACCTGGGCGGGGTGATGGCGAAGGCCGGACTGGTCTGCCTCGCGCTGACCGTGGGCCTGGTCGCAACCCTGGTGGTCGGGCTGGTGGCCGACCTGACCGCCGGCCTGATCGCCGGGGGCTGCCTGGTGGCCGTCTTCGGAGTGCTCTGGCTCGGGGTGCCGCTGGCGCTGGTCCGCCGCAAGCGCGACCGGACGCCCTACGTGTAGCGTCCGGTCGGCAGTCGAACCGTGCCGGCAGGGCCACCGCTACATTGTGCGGCTGTCACCGATGGGGGAGGAACCCTTGTTCAGTTTCCTGGCCGACTGGACGTGGTGGGTGGCGGTCGCCTTCGTGCTCGACATGGTGGTGCGCGTCGTGGCGATCGTCGTCATTCCCCGCAACCGGCGCCCGATGTCAGGCATGGCGTGGCTGCTGGCGTTCTTCTTCGTGCCCTCGATCGGGGTGATCCTGTTCCTGCTGATCGGCAACCCACAGCTGCCGGCCGAGCGGCGCCGCAAGCAGGTGGCGATCAACGACCACATCCGTGAAGTGACCTCCGGCGTCGAGTTCGGCACCCTGCGGTCGGACGCCCCGACCTGGTTCGACTCGCTGGTCACGCTCAACGTCAACCTCGGAGCCCTGCCGCTGACCGGCGACAACGACGCCCGGCTCTACTCCGACTACGCCGAATCCATCGAGGCGATGGCCGAGGCGGTCCGCAGGGCCGGCCGCTACGTGCACGCCGAGTTCTACATCCTGCAGGCGGACGCCGCCACCGACGTGTTCTTCGCGGCGCTCGAGGAGGCGGCGGCGCGCGGCGTCGAGGTCCGCGTCCTGCTCGACCACTGGGCCAACCGCAGCAAGCCCTACTACAAGCAGACCCTGGCGCAGCTGGACGCGATGGGCGCGAGTTGGCGGCTGATGCTGCCCGTGATGCCGTTGAAGGGTCACTACCAACGACCCGACCTGCGCAACCACCGCAAGCTGCTCGTGGTCGACGGCGAAGTCGCCTTCACCGGCTCGCAGAACCTGACCGATTCCACCTACAACCTGCCGGTCAACATCCGCCGCGGGCTGCACTGGGTCGACCTGATGGTGCGCCGCGACGGCCCGGTGGTGGCCAGCGTCAACGCCGTCTTCCTCGGCGACTGGTACAGCGAGACCAACGAAATCCTGCCCGAGGAACGCGATCTGCTCGGCGCCACCGACGGTCCGGGCGATCTGGACTGCCAGGTCGTGCCGTCCGGTCCCGGGTTCGAGTTCCAGAACAACCTGAAGCTGTTCACCGGCCTGCTGTACGCGGCCCAGCAGCGGATCATCATCGTCTCGCCCTACTTCGTGCCCGACGAGGGTCTGATGCTGGCCATCACCACCGCCTGCCAGCGCGGGGTCCGGGTCGAGCTGTTCGTGTCGGAGGAGGGCGACCAGGCCATCGTCTACCACGCCCAGCGCAGCTACTACGAGGCGCTGCTGCGGGCCGGTGTGGTGATCTGGATGTACCGGCGTCCGTTCATCCTGCACTCCAAGTCGATGACCATCGACGACGAGGTGGCGATCATCGGCTCCAGCAACATGGACATGCGCTCGTTCGGCCTCAACCTGGAGATCTCGCTGCTGGTGCGCGGCTCGGAGTTCGTCGATCAGCTGCGCGAGGTCGAGGCGCAGTACCGGGCGAACTCGCGCGAGTTGACCCTGGCCGAATGGCTGCAGCAGCCGCTGCGCTCCACCGTGCTCGACAACCTCGCCAGGCTGACCTCGGCCCTGCAGTAGGAGCCCGGTCGGCTCAGCCCTCCGGCTGCTCCAGCCTCGCCTTCTCGGACGCCGCGGCGCGCCGGGCGGCGCGGCGGTCGCGTCCGTTCTGTCGCCAGTTCTCGAGCAGGTCGTACAGCACCGGCACGAGGATCAGCGTCAGGATCGTCGACGACACCAGGCCACCGATCACCACGATCGCCAGCGGCTTGGACACGAACACTCCGCCACCGGTCAGGCCCAGGCTCATCGGCACCAGGGCGAAGATGGTGGCCAGCGCGGTCATCACGATGGGCCGCACCCGCAACCTCGCACCTGCCGCGATGGACGCCTCGATGCCGGCACCCGATCGGCGTTTCTGGTTGATCAGATCGATGAGCACGATCGCGTTGGTGACCACGATGCCGATCAGCATGAGCAGGCCGATCATCGATGGGATGCCCAGGGCGGTGTCGGTGAGCAGCGACAACCCCAGCGCACCGGTCGCCGCGAACGGGATCGACACCAGCAGGATCAGCGGCTGCAGCAGGGAACCGAAAGTCGCGACCATGATCAGGTAGACCACGGCGATCGCGACCACCATCGCCAGGCCCAGCTGTGCGAAGGACTCCTGCTGCTGCTGCGACACCCCGCCGATCCGGACGGTGACCCCGTTGGGCAGATCGAGGGCCGCCAGTCCGTTGGTGATCGCGGTGGTGGTGGCACCCAGGTCGGACGACTCCGAGCTGCCGGTGATCGTGGCCGCCCTGGTGCCGTCGACCCGGGTGACCGTCGAGGGCGCCTGGGTGACGCTCACCTTGGCCACGTCGGACAGCGCAACCGGGTCGGCGGTCGCGTCACCGGCCGCCTTGCTGTCGTCGGTGATCGACTGCTGCTGCGCCTGGGCGTCCAGCGTCTTCTGCCGCTGCTCGGCCAACGCCTCCAGCTGCTTGTCCACCGAACTCACCCCCGAGCGGGCCTGGGCGAGCGCCGAGCTGAGCTGCGCGACCTGGTTGGCCGCGCCCGAGACCTGCTGGCTGAGCTGGTACACCGAGGCCGGCAGCGGGGTGCAGCGCGGGTCGGCGGGATTGGTGGCGCACACCGTGGGCAGGCTCTGCTGCAGCGCGCCGAGCTGGCGCTGCAGCTTCGCGAGCCTGGAGCGTGCGCTCTTCAGCTGCGAGTTCAGGTTCCGGCGAGCCTTGACGGCGTCGGCCCGGCTGTCGCGCAGTGCCTCCACCTGGTCGTTGTAGGCCTTGGTGGCGTCCCGCTTCGACTGGGCCGAGAGCCTGTCGGACCGCTTCTGCACCTTGTCGGCGGCGTCCGACTTGGCGTTGGCGTTCATCAGCTGGGTGACCGGCAGTTTGATGCCGCGCAGTTCCTCGACCGACCGCACCGGCTTGCGCGAGCGGAGGTAGACGTTGAGCGTCGTGTCGCCCTGGGCCAGCGTGCCGATCAGCTGGCCGCGGACGGCGCGGGCGACGTCCTGGCCGATGCCCGCCTGGGTCATGCCCAGCTTGGCGGCCTTGGCCTCGTCGACGTCGACCGACAGCATGTCGCGCGCGTCAGCGAGGTCGCTGGTCACGTTGGTCAGGCCGCCGATTCCCTGCATCATCGCCAGCACCTGCTGGTTGGCCGCCTCGAGGGCGTCGGGGTCGGAGCTCTCCACGTACACCACGACGCCGGAGCTGGTGTTGCCGGCACCGATCGACACTTCGACCTCGCCCACGTCGGGGCCCAGGTCGGCGATCTGGGTGCGCAGCCGGTCGGCGGTCTCGGTGGCGTCCGCACCCGCCTTGAGCGGCGCGGTGAAGTCGGCGCTGTTGGTGTCGCTGGGGGCGGCCAGGAAGACGGCCGAGGAGGAGCCGCCGATGGTGGTCGAGAACGTCTGCACCGACGGATCGGACGACAGCAGCGCCTCGATCCGCTTCGCGGCCTCGTCGGTCTGCGACAGGCTGGTGCCCGAGGGCAGGGTCTGGCTGATGGTCAGCGATTCGGTGCCGGTGTTGCCGATGAAGTCGGTCTTCAGCCGCGGCACCAGGGCGAGGGTGCCGGCAAAGATGGCCACGGCGATCAGCAGGGTGATCCAGCGGTGCGCCAGCGACCAGTTAAGCACCGGCAGGTAGCCGCGTTGCAGCCAGGTGTTGGTCTCGGCCGACGCCCCGCCCGTGTCTTCGCCGGCCCGGTCATCCTCGCCGGTCCCGGAGGACGCCCCGGCCGCCGCCCGCTGCTTGGCGGTGGGCCGCATGAACCAGGAGGCGAACACCGGCACCACGGTCAGGGACACGAACAGCGAGGCAAGCAGGGCCACCACCGCGGCGACCGCGAACGGCCGGAAGATCTCGCCGGCCTGGCCGCCGACCAGGCCGATCGGCAGGAAGACCGCCACCGTGGTCAGGGTCGAGGACGTGACCGCGCCGGCGACCTCGCGCACCGCCCGGGTGATGGACTCCCGGCCGTACTCGCCCTCGCTCTGATGTCGCTTGATGTTCTCGATCACCACGATCGAGTCGTCCACGACGCGTCCGATCGCCACCGTGAGCGCGGCCAGGGTGAGGATGTTGAGCGTGTAGCCGCCCAGCCACAGCCCGATCAGCGCGATCAGCAGCGACAGCGGGATCGAGATGGCGGTGATCAGGGTCGGCCGGATCGACCCGAGGAAGAGCAGGATCACCAGCACCGCCATGGCCAGGCCGATGCCGCCCTCCACCGTCAGGTCGTGGATGGACTGCTCGATGTAGGGGGCCTGGTCGAAGACGGTGACGAATGAGGCGTTGTTGCCCAGCAACCGCTCCAGCTCGGGTAGCCGCTCGGCGATGGCGTGGGACACGGTGACCGTGTTGGCGTCCGGGGTCTTGGTCAGCGACAGGGTGAGCGACGTGCGCCCGTCGACGCGGGAGATGCTGGTGGTCTCGACGGGCTGTTCGGACACGGTGGCCAGCTCGCTCAGCTTCACCGGGCCGTCGGTGCCCTGCACCCGCAGCGCCGCGACCTGCTTGGCGGTCGAGAACGTGGTTCCGGTCTGCACATCCAGGTTGGCGGTGTCGGTGCGCATCGTGCCCGACGGGATCGCGGTGGAGTTGGCGGCGAACAGCTGGGCGATGGTCGAGGGATCGACGCCGTACTCCTGCAGCTTGGACTGCTTGTAGGTGATGACGACCTCGTGTTCCGCCTGGCCGGACACCGCGACATCGCGCACCCCGGCGATCGCCCGCAGGTCGGGGGCGACGGTGTCGGTCACCCGCTCCGAGAGGGTGCTCAAATCCTCGTCGGAGGAGAGCGCCAGGATCGCCACCGGAATGTCGTCGGTGCCGCCGGTCAGTACCCGCGGGTCGACGTCGTTGGGCAGGGACGCCGCGATCGAATCGACCGCGCTGCGCAGCTTCGTCGCCATCTCGTCGGCCGCTATGCCGTAGTCCCACTGGACGCTGACCTGGGACACCCCGCTGGAGCTCGTCGAGGTGACCTGGGTCACGCCGTCCACGGCCTTGACGGCGCTCTCGATCGGCTTGGACACCTGCGCCTCGACGACATCCGGTCCGGCACCGGCGTACACGGTGACGACGCTGCCGCGGGGCACGTCGATGGACGGGATCAGCTCCTGCTTGAGCGCGGTCGCTGCGTACACACCGACGCCGATGGTGAGCAGGCTCAATAGCAGGACGACGGTGCGGTGGGCCAGGCTGAGCTTGGTCAGGCGAACCACGGTTTCCCCTTCTACAGCCCCCGAAGGGGAGATTCATGGCGTATCGACAGCCACATCCGTTAGCATAGCCCTAACTATTTGCGCAGTAGAAAGCGATGACGGTGCCGTCCTTCCACGCCATGGGGCTCGATGCGGAGCGCGCCGGGTTGGCCTCGGAACTGTTCGAGCTGAACTCGCAGGTGCACGACCAGGCCTTCGGGCTGGTGGGGCCGATGCCGATGCCGCCCGACCTGACCATGCAGCAGGTGCGGGTACTCGGACACGTGGTGAAGAGCCCCGGGATCACCGGCAACGAACTGGGCGCCACCCTCGGGGTGAGTGCCCCGACCGCCAGCGGCCTGGTCGACCGGCTGGTCGAGAAGGGCCTGGTGACCAGGGTGGACGACGTGGTCGACCGTCGCATCCGGCGGCTGCATGCGACCCGGACCGGGCTGGAACTGATGCGTGACATGGACTCGATGTTCGGTCGCGCGCTGGGTGTGGTGTTGCAGGAGCTGTCCGCCGACGACCTGCGGTTGCTGTGTTCGGGCTCGCGCGCGATGCTCTCCGCGCTCTCCCGGGTCAGTGCCGACCAGGAGCCCGTCGGCTAGTCGTCCGGCTCGACCACCCGCAGCACGTCCTGGGCGCGGGTGTGCGGCATCCGCGTCCAGTGCGGGGTGGGGGAGAGCCACGCCTGGTCGGTGAGCATCCGGGCGATCACCAGGCCCGCGGCCAGGCCGAGCACGATGCCGAGGCTGACCGAGCCGTTCGCGAGGGCGTCCAGCGGATCCTGGTTGATCATCGCAACGAGGGCGCGGTAGGTGGACGCGCCCGGGATCATGATCAGCACTGCCGGCACCGACAGGATGATCCGCGGCGTCGCCAGCCGTTGGCTGGTCCAGGCCGCCAGTAACCCCACCATGGCGGTGGCGGTCGTCGCGCACAGCAGCTCGTTCGCCCCGGCGTCCACCGCGACCAACCGGGGCACGTTCGCGATCGTGCCGATCACGGACGCCGCCAGGGCGCTGCGCATCGGGGTGTTGAACGTGATCGCGAAACCCAGGACGCCGACGAAGCTGGCCAGCACCCGCAGCGCCAGCAACGAGCCGACGCTCAGGTCGGGGCGCAGCAGTGCACCCGGCTCGAGGCCGAACGCGGACGCGGACAGCCACGCCCCGAGCGCGGCGGCCAGCGTGATCATCGTGGCGTACAACAACCGGGAGATCCCGGACCCGAAGTCGAACCTGGCCAGGTCGAGCGCCGCGGTGAGCAGCGGGAAGCCCGGCACCAGGAACAGGATCGCCGAGGTGAAGGCCGCCCCGTGCAGGGGCTCGGGGCCCATACCGGGCAGCAGCGCGAAGACGTCGGCGAGGAACAGGAAGGTCATGCAGGCCAGGGCCGAGGCCAATGCGATCGAGGCGAGCTGATTGAGCCGGAAGCGACGCTGGATCAGTACCAGCGCCAGCTTGCCCAGGCCGGCGGCCAGCCCAGCCGCCAGGCACTCCGGCCAGCGCCCGTTGTTGAGAAAGGCGAAGGCCGTGCAGGCGGCCGCCGCACCCGCCACCACGGCACCGGACGGATACCGCGCGCGGCGCTGTTCGACCCGGTCGAGCTGGCGTTGCAGGTCGGCCGCCTGCAGTCCCGGCTCGGCGCGCAGCGACACCCGCATCAGGGCCCGGATCCGGTCGGCGTTGACCACCGGCGGGCCGGTCTCCACCACCTGGGTGCGAAAGGTCCCGAAGGCCCGGGTGGTGGCGACGATCTCGTTGAGGCTGACCTGCGCCTCCAGCTGTTCGATGCCCAGGGCGGCCGCGACCCGGCCCATCGCCGCCTTCACCCGGTACGAGCCGGTGCCGGCGCCGAGCATCATCATGCCCATCCGGCACACGGCGTCCGACTTCTCGGCCAGGACGACGGCGGGGTCCTCCGCGGGGGGGGTCAGTCATGCCGGCTCCCAGAGATCGACTGTGTGCCCAACGCTGTCACGGACGCGCCGACTGTGCACCTGTACGACCGGGCGTCCCAGTACTCGGCAGCCATTACTCGCGCGCAGTACCCGGCACGCTCGTTCTCCGGGCCGACTCTCGCCGGGCTCAGCGGGTCAGGGTTAGGGGCGCGTCGAGGGCCGCCAGCTTGTCCGGGTTCACCACGATCTTGATGCCGCTGACCAGGCCGCCGGCGAGTTCGGTCAGCACTGCGCCGTGCGGCCTGCCGTCGAGGCGGGTCACCCAGGCGGGGCTGCCGTTGACGATCGCGTGCTCCACCCGGGCGTCGGGGTTCTTTGCGATGATGCCGAGCAGGAAGCGGGCCACGGCGTCGGCGCCGACGATCGGACGCCGCGCCGCGCTGACCACACCGCCGCCGTCCGAGAGCAGCACCACGTCGGGGGCGAGCACGTCCATCAGCGCCTGCAGGTCACTGGTCAGCAGCGACCGTTCGAACTCGGCCCTGACTCTTTCGGCGGTCGCACGATCGGTGGTGAAGCGCGGACGCCGGGCCTCGACGTGCTGCCGGGCCCGGTGGGCGAGTTGGCGCACGGCGACCGGGGAACTGTCCAGCGCGCTCGTGATCTCGTCGTGGCTGTATCCGAACACCTCGCGCAGCACGAACACCGCCCGTTCGCGCGGGCCCAGTGACTCCAGCACGACCAGCAGCGCCAGCGAGACCGACTCGGCCAGCACGACGTCCTCGGCCACGTCGGGCACGGTCAGCAGGGGCTCGGGCAGCCACGGGCCCACGTAGTCCTCGCGGCGGCGGGCCAGGGTGCGCAGCCGGTTCAGGGCCAGCCGGGTGGTCACCTGCGCCAGGTAGGCGCGTGGGTTGGCCACCTCGCCCGGGGGCCGCTGGGACCAGCGCAGGTAGGCCTCCTGGACAACGTCCTCGGCGTCGGCGACCGAACCGAGCAGTTCGTAGCCAAGGGTGAACAGCAGGGAGCGGTGCCGGTCGAAGACCTCGGCATCCGTCATGGGCGTGACGGTAGCGAACACGTGGCGGAGAAGCCCTGCGAAACCAGCCCCAGGGCCGCGTTGAACCGGGATCGCTGATTCTCGATGGCCACCATCATCGCCAGTTCGACCAGGCCGTCGTCGCCCAGCGCGGACCGCAGCGGTGTCACCTGCTCGTCGGTCACCTGGGGTGGCGTCCGGGTCGCCGCGACGGCGAAGTCGATCACCCGGCGCTCCAACTCGGTCAGGTTGTCGGCCGTGCGCCAGTCGGGCACCGCGGCCAGCTTGGCCAGATCGATGCCTTCGGCGTCGGCCAGGTGATAGCCGAAGTCGATGCACCAACTGCAGCCGATCTCGGACGCCGCCGCCATCACCGCGAGCGCCTTCAGGGTCGGATCCAGCCTGTTGAACCGGGCCACCGTGCGCTCGTGGCCGAAGGTCGCGAACAACACCCGGCGGTTGTGCGCCAGGGCGTGGGCGTTGTCGAGCTCGCGGCCGTACAGCCGTCGGCCGAGCCACGTGAGGAGGGCGCCGAACGGGCCGGCCGGCGGTTCGATCGGAACCCGCGCCAGCCGGCGCCGGGTGAGGGTGTCGATGCCCGCGCCGGGCAGGATCGGCGAGCTCTGATGGATATCTGCATCGTTCATACCCATGGGACACCGCCCGGTCCGGACGCGTGACATCACACGGCCTGAAAGCCGTCATCCCGGGCTTGCCCCGGGATCTCGTCCCATCGGCCGGGCTCAGACGACCAGCGGCAAGGGCTCATAGGCTGGACGCGGATCGGTGGGCAGCCGGCCGTAGGCGATGACGTCCACCCGGTCACCGTCGACCACCAGCTTGTCCCGCTCCAGTCCTTCACGGACGAAGCCGGCGGCCAGCGCCACGGCGCGGGAGGCCGGGTTGTCGACCCGGTGGCCGAGCTCGAGGCGTTCCAGCCCTCCGGCGTCCAGGGCCCAGTCCGCGATCGTCGCGGCCGCCCGCGAACCCCAGCCGCGGCCCCGGTACGCGGCGTGCAACCAGTACCAGAACCAGCCGTTGCGGTTGCCCGGATCGACGGTGATGCCCACCAGGCCGACCGTGCGGTCCTCGACGGTGATGGCGAACGCCAGGAACGGCCCGCCCGCGGCGCTGAGCCGCTGCACGTAGCCGATGGCGCTCTCGAGGTCGGTGATGTGCCCCTGCCGGGCCATGTCCGGCGCGGAGGAGAAGGCGGCGAGGACGTCTTCGGCGTCACTCGCACGCAGCCGGCGCAGCACCGGGTCATCCATGCTCGCGACGTTACCGGCAGATCGTGGCCGGTGCCCGCGCGGGAGGGCCGCGACGGCGTCCGTTTAGGCCCCAGCGCAACGCGACCGCTACTCTGGTGACCCTTGCGGATGTAGCTCAATGGTAGAGCCCCAGTCTTCCAAACTGGCTACGCGGGTTCGATTCCCGTCATCCGCTCCGGTTAACGACCGCACCGAAAGACCACCGACTACAGGAGCATCACGTTGCCCAGCACCGTCGAGCAACTCAACCCGTCCCGGGTGAAGTTGACCGTGGAGATCCCGTTCAGCGACCTCCAGCCGCACCTCGCCAAGGCGTACCGCGAAATCGCCCAGAGCGTGAACATCCCCGGCTTCCGCAAGGGCAAGGTGCCCGCCGCGGTGATCGACCAGCGGTTCGGCCGCGGGGTCGTGCTGCAGGAGGCGATCAACGCCGCACTGCCGACCGCCTACAGCCAGGCCGTCGAGACCAACAAGCTGATCCCGCTCGGTGAGCCCGAGGTCGAGATCACCAAGCTCGAGGACGGCGACCTGGTCGAGTTCGTCGCCGAGGTGGACGTCCGTCCCGAGATCGAACTGCCGGCCTTCGACACGCTCTCCGCGACCGTCGACGTGCTCGGAGACCTCGACACCGAGGTCGACAACCGCATTGGCATGATGCGCGAGCGGTTCGCCACCAGCACCGAGGTCGACCGCCCGGCCGCCGAGGGTGACGTCGTCACCATCGACCTGGCCGGCACCCGCGACGGTGAGGCCCTCACCGACGCCACCGCGGACGGCGTCACCTACACGATCGGCTCCGGCGGCATGCTGGACGGTTTGGACGAGGCGGTGACCGGCCTGGCGGCCGGCGAGTCCGCCGACTTCAGCTCGACCCTGGTCGGCGGTCCGCTGACCGGCGAGCCCGCCGACATCCATGTGACCGTCACCAAGGTCGCCGAGCAGCAGCTGCCCGAGTTGGACGACGAGTTCGCCCAGTTGGTGTCGGAGTTCGACACCGTCGAGGAGATGAAGGCCGACCTGGCCACCGGCGTGGCCCAGTTGCTGCGCGCCGAGCAGGTCAACAGCGCCCGCGACAAGGTGCTCGAGGGCCTGGTCGAGAAGGTCGACTTCGAGCTGCCCGAGAAGCTGCTCGCCGCCGAGATCGAGTCGCGGCACGCCCAGATCGACGACCAGCTGAAGCGGGCCGGGCTCACCCTTGACCGCTACCTGGAGACCGCCGAGGACGAGGCGGACACGGCCGAGGAGTTCTGGGCCGAGGTCGACACCCGCGCCGAGCAGAGCCTCCGGGCGCAGATCCTGCTGGACGCCATCGCCGACGCCAGCGAGGTCGGAGTCGAGCAGCACGAGCTGACCGACCTGATCGTGCGCAAGGCGCAGCAGGCCGGCTCGACGCCCGAGCAGGAACTGCAGCACATGATGGAGCACAACCACATGGGCGCCTGGATGCAGGAGATCCGCCGCAGCAAGGCGCTCAGCCTGGTGCTCGCCGAGGCCACCGTCACCGACACCGAGGGCGCGACCGTCGACGTCACGCCGCCCGTCGCCGAGGCTGAGGACGCCGCCGAGGTCGAGGGCGCCGCCGACGACGAGGCGGACGCCGCGGCCGAGCAGGCCGTCGAGGCCGACGAGGTTCCCGCCAAGGCCTGACGCCGTCCGCGTCACCCTGACCGCTCGCCCAACTACCGAGGGCTCGCCAAGCTTGGCGAGCCCTCGGTAGTTGGGCGAGCGCCGGGGGCGGGGGACAGGCTGGCCAGGGGGCGGACGCCGGGGGCACTGCGCCGTCAGCGAACAGCGGGTGGATGCCCTTAGATTTGTCACCGCCGTTGGATAGGTTCGGCAGCGTGAACGACATCCAATTGCCCATGACGGCCGCCGCCCCGTTGCGTGCCGCGGCCGGTATCAGCCTCGCCGGCATCAACGACTCGGTCTACCAGGCCCTGCTGGGTAACCGGATCATCTTCCTCGGCTCCGAGGTGCGCGACGAGAACGCGAACGCCATCTGCGCGCAGATGCTGCTGCTCAACGCCGAGGATCCGCACAAGGACATCTACCTCTACATCAACTCTCCGGGCGGCTCGGTCGACTCCGGCATGGCCATCTTCGACACCATGCAGTGGATCAGCAACGACGTCGCCACGGTGGCGATGGGTCTGGCGGCCTCGATGGGCCAGTTCCTGCTCAGCGCCGGCACCAAGGGCAAGCGGTTCGCGCTGCCGCACAGCCGGATCATGATGCACCAGCCCTCCGGCGGCCTGGGCGGCACGGCGTCCGACATCCGCATCCAGGCCGAGCAGTCGCTGCACATCAAGAAGACGATGTCGTCGCTGATCGCCGAGCACACCGGGCAGACCGTCGAGCAGATCGAGGCCGACTCCGACCGTGACCGGTGGTTCACCGCCGCCGAGGCGCTCGAGTACGGGTTCATCGACCACGTCTACGAGCGCGCCGCCCAGATCGTCTCCGAATCGCCGAACCAGTGAGGACCGTCATGACCACGCCCGCTCTGCCCGGTGGACTGGCCCCGGCCGGTCCGTCGATGGACTACTACATCCCGCAGTGGGAGGAGCGCACCAGCTACGGCGTCCGGCGCGTCGACCCCTACACCAAGCTGTTCGAGGACCGGATCATCTTCCTCGGCACCCCGATCAGCGACGACATCGCCAATGCGGTGATGGCCCAGTTGCTGTGCCTGCAGTCGATGGATCCCGAGCGTCCGATCAGCATCTACCTCAACAGCCCCGGCGGCTCGTTCACGGCGCTGACGGCGATCTACGACACGATGCGCTACATCAAGCCCGACGTGCAGACGGTGTGCCTGGGCCAGGCGGCGTCGGCGGCCGCGGTGCTGCTCGCCGCGGGCACCAAGGGCAAGCGACTGGCGCTGCCGAACAGCCGCATCCTGATCCACCAGCCGGCCACCGAGGGCGGTTACGGCCAGTCCTCCGATCTGGAGATCCAGGCCAAGGAGATCCTGCGGATCCGGTCGCTGATGGAGGGCATGCTCGCCGAGTCGACCGGCCAGGAGGTCGAGAAGATCTCCCGCGACATCGAGCGCGACAAGTACCTGACCGCCGAGGAGGCCGTCGAGTACGGCATCGTGGACGCCATCCTCACCTCGCTCAAGGACATCGAAGCCTGATCTGCCGCGCTGGGGTGCGTTCCTTGCGGATGCGCCCCAGCGGGCTAGGGTGGCCATCACGGGAAGGAGGGCGGCGGTGGCACGAATCGGGGAGACCTCCGAACTGCTGAAGTGTTCGTTCTGCGGAAAGAGCCAGAAGCAGGTCAAGAAACTGATCGCGGGTCCAGGTGTGTACATCTGTGACGAGTGCATCGACTTGTGCAACGAGATCATCGAGGAGGAGTTCTCCGAGGCGGCCGACGTCGGCCTGCTCGACGACCTGCCCAAGCCACGCGAGATCTGCTCCTTCCTCGACTCCTACGTGATCGGCCAGGAGGTGGCGAAGAAGGCGCTCAGCGTCGCCGTCTACAACCACTACAAGCGGGTGCAGGCCCAGGCCACCAATCCGTCCGGACGCCGCGCGGCCGAGGAGGAGTCGGTCGAGCTCGGCAAGTCCAACATTCTGCTGATCGGCCCCACCGGCTGCGGCAAGACCTACCTCGCCCAGACCCTGGCCCGCATGCTGAACGTGCCGTTCGCCATGGCGGACGCCACCGCGCTGACCGAGGCCGGCTACGTCGGCGAAGACGTCGAGAACATCCTGCTGAAGCTCATCCAGGCGGCCGACTTCGACGTGAAGAAGGCCGAGACGGGCATCATCTACATCGACGAGATCGACAAGGTCGCCCGCAAGAGCGAGAACCCCTCCATCACCCGCGACGTGTCCGGTGAGGGCGTCC
This sequence comes from Micropruina sonneratiae, assembly GCF_025972045.1. Lineage (GTDB taxonomy): Bacteria > Actinomycetota > Actinomycetes > Propionibacteriales > Propionibacteriaceae > Micropruina > Micropruina sonneratiae. Next base: position 357,171 of record NZ_JAPDHX010000003.1, read on the forward strand.
AGCAGGCGTTGCTGAAGATCCTCGAGGGCACCACCGCGTCCGTACCCCCGCAGGGCGGCCGCAAGCACCCGCACCAGGACTTCATCCAGATCGACACCACCAACATCCTGTTCATCGTCGGCGGCGCGTTCGCCGGGCTCGAGGAGATCATCAACGCCCGGGTCGGCAAGCGTCCGCTCGGGTTCAACAACGACGCCGCGGTGCGCAAGCCCGCCTCGGCCAACCCGTTTGAAGAGGTGCGCCCCGAGGACCTGCACCGCTACGGGCTGATCCCCGAGTTCATCGGCCGGTTGCCGATGATCTCCACGGTGGCCTCACTCGACGCCGCCGCCCTGGTGCGCATCCTGGTCGAACCGAAGAACGCGCTGATCAAGCAGTTCCGCAAGCTGTTCGAGATGGACGGCGTCGACCTGCAGTTCACCGACGAGGCCATCGCGGCGGTGTCGGACATGGCGCTGCACCGGGGCATCGGTGCTCGCGGGCTGCGTTCGATCCTCGAGGAGATCCTGCTCAACGTCATGTACCACGTGCCCAGCGACGACGACGTCGCCCGCGTCGTGGTCACCGAGAGCGTGGTCCGCGACGGCGTGGCGCCCACGCTGGTCTCGCGGGCCAAGGTGGCCCGCAGCGACCGGCGCGAGAAGAGCGCCTGAGTCAGCCGCTGGCCTGCAGCCCGGGGCTCGACGGACTCGAGGGGTAGGTGTCGACCAGCCCCTGCAGCCGGGCGATGCTCACCGCGACCAGCCGGTCGTGCACGCCGAGCTTGCGGTAGATGTTGCCCAAGTGCTTGTGCACGGTACGCGGCGAGAGCTGCAGCCGTGACGCGATCGAGGTGGCGAGCAAGCCTTCGGCCAGCAGCCCCAGCACCTGCAGTTCGCGGTCGGTCATGTGGTTGGTGGCCACGGCCGTCCGTACCCAGTCCTGCGCGTCGTGCGCGCGCACCAATCGTGCCGCATGCGGCCACAGCGCCACCAGGGCGTCGCGGGCGCGGTCGAGCAGCGCACGGCAGCCGGGGGTGAACGGCTGCGTCCGGACGAAGGCCAGCAGCCGGCCCGGCCCGTTGGCGCCCGGTGGGTCCGCCGGTCGGATCCACATCGAGGCGACATGGCCGAGATCGGCCACGTACTCGACCCGGAAGTCCTCCTCGCCGGCCTGTAGTCCGCGACGCAGCAGGCTGTCGCCGATGGTGGTGGCGAGCGGGCTGTCGGGCCACGTACACACCACCTGGTCGGGCCGGTCGGGGTGCAGGGCGATGGTGACCGCGACGTCGGCATTCAGCGCGTTACCCAGTTGGCGACAGATGATCTGGTCGGCGGCGTGGCCCAGAGTGAGGGCGTGCATGGCCGAGCACAGCATGTCCAACACCACTGTTGCGGTGTCGGCGCGTGGCGTTCCCCCCTCATGTGAAGCCACCTGCTCGTCCCTTCGGCCGATAATGCAGGAATCAATCACCTCGGCTCCTCCCGATCATGCACAGGAGCCACTGGGCGCTTGCACAGATACGGTGGCACAACTGCGTATTACAGCTCAATAGTCCGTGGTCCATGCGGCCTTGGTGCGAGTCTGCCGAGCGACCTCCCGCGCCTTGATACCCCCTAGCCGAGCGCCATATATTGGCAAAGACCGCAGGCGTCGCGACTCGCGTACGCCGAGTCATCACCCAGGTCCTCTGGGGCCATTCGCACAAAGGAGTCCATCCATGGCCACCCGTGAAGTCGCTATCGGTTCGTCCGTCGGCCTGCACGCCCGTCCCGCCTCCATCTTCGTCCAGGCCGCCACGGCGACCGGCCTTCCGGTCACCATCGCCAAGCAGGGTGGAAACCCGGTCGACGCACGCAGCATCCTGGGCGTGATGGCACTCGGCGCCAAGAACGGTGAGGTCGTCACCCTGTCCGCCGAGGGCGACGGCGCAGACGCCGCCCTCGATTCCCTGGTCGCGTTGCTCGAACGGGATCTGGACGCCGAATGAGCGATCTTCACTCGACGCTGACCGGTATCGGCGTGAGTGCGGGCGTGGCGGTCGGCCCCCTGGTGATCGTCAACCCCCCACCCACCCCGCCCGCGGACGAGGCGCCCACCACCGATGCGGCGGCCGCCTCGACCCAGGTTCGCGACACGCTGAAGGCGGTCGCCGACGGGCTGCTGGCCAAGGCCGCTAACGCCGATGCGCACGCCAAGCCGATCCTGGAGGCCGGTGCCATGATGGCCGGCGACCCGGGTCTCGCCGGAGCGATCGACACCCAGTTGCAAACCGGCAAGGGCATCACCAGGGCGGTCTCGGACGCCGTGGACGAGTACTGCGCCATGTTCGAGTCGCTGGGCGGCTATATGGCCGAGCGGGTCACCGACCTGCGCGACGTCCGTGACCGCACGGTCGCCCGATTGCTCGGTAAGCCCGAGCCCGGCGTCCCGACCTTGACCGCCCCCAGCGTGCTGGCGGCGATCGACCTGGCGCCGGCCGAAACCGCGACCCTGTCGACCGAGACCTGCCTGGGCATCATCACCTCCGCCGGGGGACCGACCAGCCACACCGCGATCCTTGCGGCGCAGCTCGGCATTCCCGCGATCGTTCAGGCGGCCGGCATCCTCGACGTACCGTTCGGCACCAGTGTTGCGCTGGACGGCGGTGTGGGCGAGATCATCGTCGACCCGAGCGACGAGGAGAAGCAGTCCCTGCAGGACCGCAAGGCACGCCGCGAGAAGGCGCTCGCCGCCGGCTCGGGCAAGGGCACCACCAAGGACGGCCATCCGATCCAGCTGCTGGCCAACATCGGCACCGCTGCCGACGCCCACAAGGCGGCCGCGATGGACGTCGAGGGCGTGGGGCTGTTCCGTTCGGAGTTCCTGTTCCTGGACCGTGACACGGCGCCGACCGTCGACGAACAGACCGCGACGTACACCGAGGTACTCGAGGCGTTCGGCGACCGCAAGGTCGTCGTCCGCACCCTCGATGCCGGTGCTGACAAGCCGCTCGCCTTCGCCGATCTCGGCGAAGAGGAGAACCCGGCACTCGGACGCCGTGGCATCAGGCTCAGCGCGGTGCGCACCGACCTGCTCGACGACCAGCTGCAGGCGCTGTACAACGCGTGGAAGGCGACCAACGGAAACCTGTGGGTGATGGCGCCGATGATCGCCACCCGTCAGGAGGCCGCCTGGTTCGCCGAGCGGGTCCGGGCGATCGGCCTGCCCAAGGTGGGCGTGATGATCGAGGTGCCGGCCGCGGCGCTGCGATCGTTCGACGTGCTCAGCGAGGTCGATTTCGCCAGTCTCGGCACCAACGACCTGGGCCAGTACACGATGGCCGCCGACCGGATGCAGGGTGAGCTGTCGGTGCTGCTCGACCGGTGGCAGCCGGCACTGCTCGACATCATCTACTACGCCTGCGACGGCGGGGCCAAGACAGGGCATCCCGTCGGCGTCTGTGGCGAGGCCGGTGGCGATCCGCTGCTGGCCCTCGTCCTGGCCGGTCTCGGGGTGTCCAGCCTGTCGATGGCGGCCAGCAAGGTCCGGGCCGTCCGGACGGCGCTGGCGCTGCACGACCTGCCTCAGTGCCAGCAGATGGCGGCCGCCGCTCGGGCGTCCGTCGGACCGCAGGAGGCTCGCGAGGTCGTGCTGTCGATGGCCGACCCGATCATGCGCGACCTGCTCTGATCCATCCGCGAACGGGCCGGCGAGTTCGCTCGCCGGCCCGTTCGGCCTCCGGGCTACTTCTTGGCGCCCTTGAGCGAACCCTCGATGCCGCCCTTGCTGGATCCCGCGAGGCACAGCACCTCACGGTCGCCGATCGTCCACGAGTCCTCGACCGGGTACATGTAGTACATCTCGTAGCTGGAGTTCTTGGTGGCGAGCCCGACGAACGACTTGAACTGCGCGGCGCAGTAACTGTCGGCCTGCTTGCGCACCTCGTTGTCGCCGGGGAAGTCCGTGCCCTCCAGGGCCGTCGAGGCGTACGCCTCGTAGTAGTGCGCCTGCTCGCAGGGCAGTACCTGCAGGCTGTCGACGTCGCCCTCCGTCATCGGGCCCGTGCAGTCACCGACGGAGACCTGGAACGGGTCGACCGAGGCGGACTCCGTCACCTGCCCGGCGGTGTTGCGCGGCGCCCCGGTGACGCAGCCTGCCAGGAGCAGTCCGCAGGCCGCCCAGGCGACGGCAGACCGCAGCCTCACTGGCCGACCAGGACGATCTCGACGTGCAACGGACCCTCGGTGGCCGTGGTGGTGACGTCACCCACGATGCGACCCACCGCCGTCAGGTCACCCAGCACCGGCTCCAGCCGTTCGAGCGACGCCTGCGGACCGGACACGGCTGCCGACGCGGCCTCGGTCTTCATCGACACCTTCGCGGTCGACTTGGCGCCGCGGATGCCCATCAGCACCTCGGACACGTCGGCCAGCACCGCCGGGTCGCCGTCGCCGGGCAGTTCGTCGGCCACCGGCCACCGGCTCAGGTGCACCGAGCCGTCGCGCCACCACGACCAGACCTCTTCGGTGACGTACGGCATGAACGGCGCGAACAGCCGCAGCTGGACGTCGAGCGCGAGCCGCAGGGCCGCCCGCGCGGACGCCGCCGGCCCGTCGCCCTGGGCACCGTAGGCGCGCTCCTTCACCAGTTCCAGGTAGTCGTCGCAGAACGACCAGAAGAACCGTTCGGCGACCTCCAGCGCGGTGGAGTAGTCGAACGCCTCGAACGAGGCGGTGGCACGCTGCACCACCCGCCGCAGGCCGGCCAGCATGGACAGGTCGACGGCTTCGGTGATGGCCTCGGTGCCGAGCGGGCCCTCGCCGATGCCGAGCACGAACTTGGACGCGTTGAGCACCTTCATGGCCAGCCGGCGGCCGACCTTCATGCCGGTCTCTTCGAAGGGGGAGTCCATCCCTGGCCGGGTCATCGCCGCGCGCCAGCGGACGGCGTCCGCCCCGTAGCGCTGCAGGATGTCGGTCGGCACGATGGTGTTGCCGAGCGACTTGCTCATCTTCTTGCGGTCCGGGTCGACCACGAAGCCCGAGACGGCGACGGTCTTCCACGGCACGTGGTGCTCCTCGAAGTGCGCCCGCACCACCCGGCCGAACACCCAGGTGCGGATGATCTCGTGGGCCTGCGGTGCGAAGTCCATCGGGAAGGTGAGCCGCCACAATTCCGGGTCGGAATCCCAGCCGCAGACGATCTGCGGGGTCAGCGACGAGGTCGCCCAGGTGTCCATGATGTCGGGGTCGCCGACGAAGCCGCCGGGCAGGCCGCGCTGCTGTTCGGTGTAGCCGGGCGGCACGTCCGAGGACGGGTCGACCGGCAGTGTCTCGGCGGCGGCGAAGATCGGTCGGGTGTGGTCGGGCTCGCCCTCGGCGTCCACCGGGTACCACACCGGGAACGGGACGCCGAAGTAGCGCTGCCGGCTGATCAGCCAGTCACCGTTGAGGCCGTTGACCCAGTTGGCGTAGCGGTGCTTCATGTGGTCGGGCACCCAGTTGAGTTCCTCGCCGCGGCGCAGCAGCGCCTGCTTCAGGTCGTCGTCACGGCCGCCGTTGCGGATGTACCACTGCCGGCTGGAGACGATCTCGAGCGGCTTGTCGCCCTTCTCGTAGAAGTTCGCCTTGCGGGTGGTCGGGGTCGGCTCTCCGGCCAGGTCGCCGGAGGCGCGCAGCAGCGCCACCATCGCCTCACGGGCCGAGAACGGGGTCTTGCCGGCCAACTGCGCGTACGGCTCGGCGTTCACCAGCCAGTCCGGCGTCTCGCGCGCCAGGCGTCCGTCGCGCTGGATGACGGTGCGGGTCGGCAGTTGCAGTTCGCGCCACCACTGCACATCGGTGGCGTCGCCGAAGGTGCAGCACATCGCGATGCCGGCGCCCTTGTCGGGCTCGGCCGCCGGATGCGACAGCACCGGAATCTCGACGCCGAACACCGGCGAGGTGACGGTGGTGCCGAACAGCGCCTGGTACCGGCTGTCGTCAGGGTGGGCGATCAGCGCGCACACGCTGGGCAGCAGCTCCGGCCGGGTGGTCTCGATGTGGACCGGCTCCCCGCCGGGGCGGTGGAACGCGACCCGGTGGTAGTGACCCGGGTAGTCGCGGGCCTCCTGCTCGGCCTGGGCCACGGCGGTCTGGAAGGTGACGTCCCACACCGTCGGCGCCTCGGCCAGGTACGCCTCGTCGCGCTCGACGTTGCGCAGGAACGCCTTCTGCGAGATGCGCAGCGCGTCGGTCGAGATGGTCGCGTACAGGTGGTTGTCCCAGTCGACGCTCAGCCCGAGCGTCCGCCACAGGTTCTCGAAGGCCTGCTCGTCGACCTGGGTCAGCTCGTGGCAGAGCTCGATGAAGTTCTTGCGGCTGATCGACACCTGCCGCTTGGGGTCCGGCTTGGCGGGCGGGGTGAAGTCGGGGTCGTAGGGCACCGACGGATCACACCGGACGCCGTAGTAGTTCTGCACCCGGCGCTCGGTGGGCAGGCCGTTGTCGTCCCAGCCCATCGGGTACAGCACGTGCTTGCCCTGCATCCGCTGGTAGCGAGCCACCAGGTCGGTGTGGGTGTAGCTGAACACGTGCCCCACGTGCAGCGATCCGGAGACCGTCGGCGGGGGAGTGTCGATGCTGAACACCTGCTCACGCGACTCCGGACGCCGGAACGTGTAGATGCCGTCGGCCTGCCAGCGCTGCGACCACTTGTCCTCCAGGCCCTCCAGGGCGGGGCGGTCGGGCACCGCTACTACCGCACCCGACTGGGGAGTCGCGGTGGGCACGGTCGAGCGGGTTGGCGCGGTCATGGACGCATCTTATGAAACCGGTGCCCGCGGCCACGAATCCGGCACCGGGGTGGTCACCGATCGACTCCACCCATATACTTCGCCATATGGTGAAGTATATGGACGGGTTGGACGCGGTCGCCACCGCGTTGGCCCATCCCGGTCGCCGGCAGGCGGTCACGCTGCTCGGTAGCGGCCCGGCGAGCAGCAGCCGGCTCGCCGGCGTCCTGGGCATCGGCCTGCCGGCCATGCACAAGCACCTGGCGGTGCTCACCACCGCCGGGCTGATCGAGTCGACCAAGGCCGGACGGGTGGTCACCCACCGGCTGCTCGTCGAACCGCTGCGTCGCTACGCGGGTTGGCTGGCCGAGCGCAGCGCCTTCTGGAACACCCAACTCGACGCGCTGGCCGACGCCTTCGCCGCGCCCGCCGGGGAGCCGTCAAGAGCTCCCGGTGACCCGGACGGAGACGCATGAACCAGCTCGACATCGACCGGCTGATCCCGGCCTCCCGGCAGCAGGTCTGGACGGCCTGGACCACCGCGGAGGGGCTGGCGTCCTGGTGGTGGCACACCTGGAAGGGGGTCGGTTACGCGGTCGACGCCCGGCCCGGCGGCGACTACCGCATCGAAGCGCCGGTGCAGGGCATCGGGGTGCGCGGCACCTTCCGCGTGGTGCAGCCGACCGAACGGCTGGTGTTCAGCTGGATCTGGTTCGACATCGACGACGGACGAACGGTCGAGCAGCCGGCCGACGAGGTCGAGGTGCGGTTGGTGGCCGAGGGCGAGGCGACCCGCGTGCTGCTGCGGCACACCGGCCCCTGGACGACGCCGGACGCCGCCGACGATTACCGCCAGGGTTGGGCGTTCGTGCTCGACGCCCTTGCCGCCAGGTGAGGACCCAGATCGAGGCCGACCGGCCAGGATCCGGCGAGGGTGGCGGGGATCCCGGGGCAAGCGCGGGATGACGAAGCTGGGGTCCTGGCGAGCCCTGGGATGACGGAGCGTGGTTCCCTGGCGAGCCCTGGATGAGGTGATGACGCCTTCCCGTCATCCCGCCGGACGCCGGGATCCCCGCGCGGGGTCTCGACACGGATCGACCGGCAAAGGTCGAGTCCGACTGGATCCAGATATACCTATGAGGTATATTGTGTCTGGCTCACAGGGGGACAGGAGGCAGGCGTGCAGTTCGTGATCCTCGGCCTGTTGCTGAGCGAGCCGCTGACGTTGTACGAGGTCCGCACGCGATTCACCGCAGGCATTTCCCTGTTCTACAGCGCCAGCTTCGGCAGCCTGCAGCGGGCACTGCAGGTGCTGGTCCGCGACGGGTCGGTGACCGTCACCGCGGCGCAGGGCGACGCCCGGGGCCGCAAGCTGCACGCGATCACCGAGCAGGGTGAGCGCCAGTGGCGGGAGTGGATGCTGGCGCCGGTCGAACCGGGCGTGGAGGCCGAGCGGGTGATCCTGGCCAAGGTGTTCCTGCTCGGCAGGCTGCGCCCGGCCGACCGGGCCGTGTCGTTGGCCGGCGTCCGGGCCGCGGTGGCCGAGCAGGCCGACGCGCTGGGCCGGTTGGCGTCCGAACTGGATGCCGTCGACGTGCCCGCCGAGCACCGAGGGCTGTACCACTACCAGCGCGCCACCCTCGACTACGGCCTGCGGTCCAGCGCCGTTCTGCTCGACTGGGTCGACGAACTCTCCGGAGATCTGTCGTGACCGGCGCCGGGGATCCGCCCACGCGCGCACGGGTGGGCTACGGGCTGGCCGCGGTGGCCGCCGGGATCGTGGCGGCCATCTTCGGCACGGTCGGCGACGGGGTCGGCAGCGAGGGCCTGGACGGGCCGCGAAAGGTGCTGGTCGAGCACGGCCACACGGTGGTGTGGCTGCTACTGACGGTCGCCTTCGCCGCCGCTGCGCGCACCGCACGGTGGAATCGGCTCTCGCAGCTCAGCGCCGGAGCGGCCGGATTGCTCTACCTGTCGTTCCTCGCCGCCGTGTTCAGCGGACGCTGACCGATGGCCGCTCCCGCCGCCGTCGTTGCGGTGACTCCGCTCGCAGGGCTGGCCGTGTTCCAGCTCTGCCTGGCGTCCGGCGCCGGGCGGGGAGCTCAGCATCGTGCTGGCGTGGCGTCGGCTGTCGTGGCCCCCGACTGAGGACGCGGGACGCTCAGCTCGAGGCGGCGTCCGCGATGTACTCAGGCAGCTTGCTGACGTCGTCGGGCAGCGTGGCCAGGTCGATCGTCTTGCCGTTCACCATCATCGTCGGGGTGGCGTTCACCCCCGCCTTGCTGGACGCCTCCTCGACCCCGTTCACCCAGCCGAGCATCGACTTGTTGTCGTAGCACGCCTGGAACTGGGTGAGCGTGTCGCCGGTGATGCCCGTGCGTTCGGGCAGTTCGACGCGGAACAGGTTGTCGGTGTACTCGCCGTTGTAGGCGGCCGAGAAGATGCCCTGGCTGTAGTCGTTGTAGACCCCGGCCACGTCGGCGCAGGCCGCTGCCATCGCAGCCTTGTGCGACAGCCCGTTGTCGTCACCCTTGTCGAGGAACACCTTGGTGTTGGCGACCAACTCGATCGTGCCCTCGTCGGCCATCGAGTCGAGGGTCAGGCCGTACTTCTCCTCGAAGGTGACGCAGTGGCTGCATCGGTAGTCGAGGTACAGGTTGACCCTCGGGGCGCCGGCGGACGCCTTGCCGGGGTTCACCACGATGCCGTCGCCGGCAGCGGTCGCGTTCGGGGGGCGGTTGGCGGACTGCTGGCCGGGGGCCCCGCCGAGGGTCGACCACAGCATGATCGCGATCGCGACCGCGGCTCCGACCATGACGCCGACGGCCGCGATGATGCGGGTCCGGCGCCGCTTCTGCTGAGCCTCCTGCGCCGCCCGCAGCTTCTCGCGCCGGGACGCGTTAGCCATTGCCCTTGGTGGTCAGCAGCAGTTGCTTGAAGGCGTCCGTACTGGCGGAGAAGACGGTGTTGTTGTCGAGCTTGGTGCCGTTCACCTGGATCGTGGGCGTCGAGTTGACTCCCGCCTCGGACGCCTTCTCGTTGGTGCCCTCGACGAACGATTGGGTGGCCTTGGTGTCGTAACAGTTCTGGAAGCCGCTCAGGGCGTCCCCGGTGATGCCGGCGGTGGCGGGGAAGTCGACCCGCAGCTGTTGGGTGGTGTACCCGGTGCCTTCCGTGGAGGGCTGGCCGGCGAAGACCGCGTTGTGGTAGGCGGAATACTGGCCCGCGTTGTCGGCGCAGGCTGCGCCGATGCCCGCCTTCAGCGACGAGTCGTTGCGCAGGTTGTTGTCCAGGAACGTCATCGTGCGGTAGATCAGCTGGATCTGGCCGGCACTGGCCATCTCGTCGAGGGTGGCGCCGTGCATCGACTCGAACTGCTTGCAGACCGGGCACTGGTAGTCGAGGAAGATCTCGACCTTGGGCGCCCCGTCGGCGTACGTGCCGGGGTTGACGATGATGCCGGTGCTGTCGGAGGTGGCGTTGACCGGCGTCGCCTGGGAACCGGCGACCGGGTTGCCGCCCTTGTTTAGCTGGCTCAGGAAGATGGTGGCGAACACGGCCACCACGGCGACGGCGAGCACGATCGCGCCGACGATGACGATGCGTTGCGTCCGCTTGGCTCTGGCCTGTGCCTGTTGCTGACGGCGCAGCGCTTCGCGGCGACTCTGGCTCATGGTCAGGACTCCTCGGGATCTTCGTCTTCGGTGACGTCGGTGTCGATGCTCTCGGCGGCGCCGAACAGCCAGGTGTCGAGGGCAAGTGGCGAGCGGGGGAACAGGCCCCCCCAGACGCCACACGCCAACAGGCCGACGTCGCGCGCGATTTCCCAAGGGTACTGGGCGATGCCGTTCTCGGACGCGCCGCCACCCCCGAAGCAGCCGCAGTCGATCGAGATGCCGTGCGCCCACACCCACGAGATGCCGACGATGAACGCGACCATCACCGCGGCGCCGATCCAGGCGGCCAGCCGGGTGAACAGCCCCAGCATGAGCAGCAGGCCGACGATCACCTCGAGCACCGGCAGGGCGTAGCCGATCGGACGGGTGAGGTCGAAGGGCAGCAACTGGTAGGCGCGGACGGCCTGCACCGACGCCTCCGGCCACGGCAGTTTCAGCGCTCCGGCGACGACCAGCACGATGCCCAGGATCTGCCGCGCGGCGAACGTCGCCCAGCCGACCCAGCGTCGATCGGCTAGGGGGCGCGGCATGCGGTCAGTATAGGGAGCCTCCCGCCACCCCTCCCCACCCGCGCTCGCCCAACTACCGAGCGCTCGCGAAGCTTCGCGAGCGCTCGGTAGTTGGGCGAGCGCGGGTGGGCACTAGGCTGGCCGCACCATGCCCGAAACACACGCCCAGATCGTCCGGCAGCTCGTCTCGCGCTGGCCCGAACACCGGGTGGCGCCCGGCACCGCGCGGGTCCAGGCGCTGTGCAACCTGCTGGGCTCGCCGCAGGACGCCTACCCGGTCATCCAGCTCGCCGGCACCAACGGCAAGGGCAGCACGGCCATCATGATCGACGCGTTGTTGCGGGCACTGGGGCTGCGCACGGGACGGTTCAGCAGCCCGCACCTGGTCGAGGTGAACGAGCGGATCAGCATCGACGGTCGTCCGATCGACGACGAGACCTTCGACCAGCTCGTCACCCACAGCCAGCCCCTGGTCGACATGGTCGATGCCCGGGCGATCGACGGCATCGGACTGACCTTCTTCGAGCTGATCACCGCACTGGCCTACGAGGCGTTCGCCGAGGCCCCCGTCGACGTCGCCGTCGTCGAGGTGGGCCTGGGTGGGGTGACCGACGCCACCAACGTGATGGACGCCCAGGTCGCGGTGATCTGCCCGATCGACTTCGACCACACCCACCTGCTCGGCGACAACCTGACCGACATCGCGACCGAGAAGGCGGGCATCATCAAGCCCGGTTCGCACGTCGTGCTGGCCGCCCAGCACCCCGAGGTCGCCGCCGTGCTGCTGGAGCGGTGCGCCGAGGTCGGCGCCAAGGTGTACCGCGAGGGCGTCGAGTTCGGCCTGCTGGAGCGGACGCCGGCCGTCGGCGGCCAGGTGCTGCGCCTGGACACCTCGGGCGGACCGGTCGCCGACGTACTGCTGCCGCTGTTCGGCGAGCACATGGCACGCAACGCCGCCCTGGCCGTCGCCGCGGTGGAGGCGTTCCTCGGCGGCAAGCCGCTGGCCCCCGACGTCATCGCCGAGGGGTTGGCCGACGTGGTGGCGCCGGCGAGGCTCGAAGTGGTCCGGCGCTCGCCGACGGTGGTGCTGGACACCTGCCACAACCCGCACGGCGCCCGAGCCACCATCGCCGCGATCACCGAGGCGTTCGGGTTCGCGCCGCTGATCGGCGTCGTGGCGATGATGGCCGACAAGGACATCACCGGGGTGCTGGAGGTGTTCGAGGCCGAGATGAACACGGTCGTGTGCACAGCCGTCGCCTCAACCGACCGGGCGCTCAGCCCCGACGCGCTGGGTGAACGGGCCGCCGAGGTGTTCGGCGAGGACCGGGTCCGGGTGGCGGCGTCGATGGCCGACGCCATCGAGGCCGCCGTGGCCCTCGCCGACGACGCAGGGCCCGGCGCCGGCGTCCTGATCGCCGGGTCGGTGATCGCCGCCGGCGAGGCGCGGGCGCTGCTGGTGCGGGAGGACGACGACCGATGAGCCTGCTGCCGACGAACCCGATGAACAAGGTGCTGATGGCGATCCTGCTGTTCGAGGCGATCTGCTGCGGCCTGGCGATCCCCGGCATGATCCAGGTGGCCGACGCGCCGCTGGGGCAGGCGTTGGGGCTGGGTGGTGCGGCCATGGCGCTGTGCCTGGTCGCCGCCGGGCTGATGCGGCGCCGCATCGGTTGGGTGCTCGCCTGGCTCGCTCAACTGGCCTGTGTCGCGCTGGGTTTCGCGGTCGACATGATGTTCGCGGTCGGCGGCATGTTCCTGCTGCTGTTCGTCATCACCTTCGTGCTGGGTCGCCGGCTCGAGGCGACGCGGACGGCCGGCTGAGCGCGAGGGCGCGCACGGCTAAGGTTGACCGTCATGAGCGAGCGGACTTTCGTCATCATCAAACCGGACGCGGTGCGTCGCGGTCTGGTCGGCGCCATTCTGTCCAGGTACGAGACCAAGGGCCTGGCCATCGTCGCGCTCGAACAGCGGGTGATCGGGCCCGAACTCGCGGACGCACACTACGCCGAGCACATCGAACAGCCGTGGTATCCCTCGCTGCGCGACTTCATCACGGCGGGGCCGCTGGTGGCGTTGATCCTCGAAGGAGACTCCGCGATCGAGGTGGTCCGGCTCGTCAACGGTGCGACCGACGGACGCAAGGCGGCGCCGGGCTCGGTCCGCGGTGACTTCTCGCTGTCGAACCAGGCCAACGTTGTGCACGCCTCCGACTCGCCGGGCAGCGCCGCGCGCGAGATCGCGCTGTGGTTCCCGGCGTTCGCATGACCCAGTCGCCGCAGTCGGTTCCCCCCGCGGGCCAGGGGTCGTCGGGAATCCCACCCGTCCCTTCCGGCCGGCCCGAGCCCGGTTGGCAGCCCGCAGCGCACGGCCAGTCCTGGCAGCGGGACCCGGCCTCCCCGCAGGAGCAGCCGTGGCAGCAGGCGGGGCCGTCCGCCCAGGAGACCGGCCGGACGCCGTCCGCACCCACCTTGCACGAGCCTGATCAGCAGCCGCCGGCCCAGGCGCCCGGCCAGCAGCAGTTTGGTGCGCCGCAGCCCTGGCCGCCGGCCCCGGTACCCGGCCAGCAGTTCGGCACCGCGCCGCAGCCCTGGCAGCAGGCCCCGGCGCCCGGCCAGCAGCAGTTCGGTGCGACGCAGCCCTGGCAGCCGGCCCAGCAGTTCGGCCCGGCACCGCACCCGTGGCTGCCGCAGCCGCAGCAGCTCGGCCCGCCGCCCGCACTGCCCGTCGAGCCTCGCCAGTACCACGAGTTCCTGCGCACGCCCCGGCTGCGCTGGTGGCGTCCGGTGCTGGCCCTGCTGATGGGTGCGGCCCTGTTCTTCATCGCCAGCACGCTGTTGACCCTGCCCGCGATGTTCTACGACATCAGCACGGGTCGCACGACGATGGACAACTACACCTCGCTGGACGCCTTCGTCATGACGCCGGCGTTCTTCCTCGCCAACAACGTGGCGCTGGCCGCCTGCGTCCCGATCGCCGGCCTCACCCAATGGGCCTGCTTCGGGCAGCGGCCGCGGTGGATGTCCGCGGTGACCGGTGTTTTCCGCTGGCGCTGGTTCGGTGAGTGCGTGGTCTGGATCCTGCCGCTGTTCGGGATCAGCCTCGTGATGGACGTGGTGCTCAGCGGGGGCCTGGGTGGGCTGCGGGTGACGCCCGACACCGGGTTCATGCTGGCCGCGATCCTGCTCACCACTCCGCTGCAGTCGGCGGGCGAGGAGTACCTTTTGCGCGGCCTGGGCCAGCGGTCGATCGCCGCCTGGCTGCCGACCACGGCCGGACTGGTCCTCAGCACGCTGGTGACCGCGGTGATCTTCATGCTGCTGCACGGCGCCGGCGACCCCTGGCTGAACGCCTTCTACCTGTTCTTCGCCGTGATCTCGTCGCTGCTGGCCTGGCGCACCGGTGGGCTGGAGGCGTCCGTTGCGATGCATGCGGTCAACAACGTGGTGTCGATGACCTTCCTTCCGTTCACCGACTTCTCCGACATGTTCAACCGCAGCGAGGGCACCGGCAGTCCGGTGCTGCTGGTGCAGTTCGCGATCCTGGCCGGGTCGTTGGCGCTGGTGCTGTGGCGAGCGAAGCTGCGTGGAATCGTGCGCGCCGCTGCGCCTGCCGCGGTCGCCCTCCCCGCCGGGGTGGCCGTACCGGCCGGGATGGCCGTGCCCGGACCCGCCGCCGCTGCGTGGCCCGCGCAGCCCGACCAGGCGCACCCGGCCCGCCCGCCGTGGAGGCAGGACGATGGACACCAGACCCACTGAGCCGCTGGCCCGCAAGGCCGGCCTCGCCTGGCTGGTCTCGCGGATCCGTCCCCGGGCCGGCCGCACGCTGGTGGCCGTCGACGGCGTGGACGGGGCCGGCAAGACGACGTTCGCAAACGACCTGGCCACCGAACTCACCGATTCGGGGCTGAGGGTCATCCGGATCTCGCTGGACGACTTCCTCAACCCGCCCGAGCGACGCTACGCCAAGGGTCGTAGCTCGCCGGAGGGCTTCGTCAGCGACACCTACGACTACCGGCGGTTCGTCGACGACGTCCTCGAGCCGCTCGGCCCCGAGGGCGGCGGTCGTTACCGCCCGAAGTCCTACGACTACGCCACCGAGACGCCGCTCAGCCCGCCGTGGGAGGTCGCCCCCGACCCGGTAGTGGTCGTCGTCGACGGAATGTTCCTGCACTCCGACCAGCTCCGGGACGCCCGCGGCCGGAAGGTGTGGGACCTGTCGGCCTGGCTCGAGGTGCCGCCCGAGGTCAGCGTCCGTCGGCTCGCGGAACGCGACGGGTCGCCCCCCGACCCCGACGACCCGCGCAACCATCGCTACGTCGAGGGCCAGCGGCTCTACGTGGCGGCGCAGCATCCGGCCGAGCGGGCCGATCTGGTCGTCGACAACAGCTGATGCCGCCCGGGCCGCCGAGCGTCCACCCCTCCCGACACCGATAGACTGCCCATCCCCAGCCCTGCCCGCGATCCGGCCGTCCCTGGTCGAGAGAGGGACCCGTGATCAGCAGCATCGTCATCGCCCACCTGGTGATGGCCCTGTGCGCGCCCATCCTGGCCCGCTCGATCGGTCCCCGCGGCTACCTCGTGATGGCGTTGGCGCCGGCGGTCGGCTTCGGCTGGCTGCTGAGCCTCGCCCCGCTGGTCACCGGCGGCGGCGTCTATACGGAGTCCGGGGTGTGGATCGCCAGACTCGGCGTCGTCGTCGAGTACCGGGTGGCGCTGCTGCAGTGGGTGCTCGCCCTGATCGTCACCGGGGTGGGTGCCCTGGTGCTGCTGTACTGCCGGTGGTACTTCGACTCGGGCGCCAATCCTCGGACGATGGGTGTGCTCACCGCGTTCGCCGCGGCGATGCTCGGCCTGGTCACCGTCGACGACCTGGTGCTGCTCTACGTGTTCTGGGAGCTGACCACGGTCTTCTCCTACCTGCTGATCGGCTACGACCCGACCCGGCGGGCCAACCGGTCCGCGGCGGTGACCGCGCTGATCGTGACCACCACCGGCGGGCTGGCCATGCTGGTCGGCATCGTCACCCTCGGGGTGCAGGCGGGCACCTTCAGCCTGTCCGCGATCCTGGCCACCCCGCCGACCGGCACCCTGGCGACGATCGCGGCCCTGCTGATGCTGGTGGGCGCGTTGAGCAAGTCGGCGCTGGTGCCGTTCCACTTCTGGCTGCCGGGAGCCATGGCCGCGCCGACGCCGATCTCGGCCTACCTGCACGCCGCGGCCATGGTGAAGGCCGGCGTCTACCTGGTCGCGGCGATGGCGCCGGCCTTCGCCGGCGTCCCGGGATGGCGGCCCGCGGTCGCCCTGCTCGGCGCGACGACGATGATCCTCGGCGGCTGGCGGGCGCTGCGGCAGAACGACCTGAAACTGCTGCTGGCCTACGGCACGGTCAGCCAGCTGGGCTTCATGGTGCTGCTCAGCGGTTTCGGCACCCGGGCGTCCGCACTGGCCGGCATGGCGATGCTGATCGGGCACGCGCTGTTCAAGTCGACCCTGTTCCTGATCACCGGCGTGATCGACCATTCCGCAGGCACCCGCGACATCACCAGGCTGACCGGCCTGGCCAGACAGCTGCCCGTGGTGGCGGTCGTCGCGGGCGTCGCGGCGGCGTCCATGGCCGGGCTGCCGCCCACCCTGGGCTTCATCGCCAAGGAGTCCGCGCTCGAGGCGCTCACCTACCTGACCGAGGCCGGCGGCGACGGCACCGGGCTCACCCCGATGCTGGCCGTGCTGCTGCTCGCGGCGGTCGTGCTCGGCTCGGTGCTGACCGTCGCCTACACGCTGCGTTGGTGGTGGGGGGCCTTCTCCGACAAGGCGGACGTCGAGGCGGTGCACCTGCACCGGCCGTCGGTCGGCTTCGTCTCCGCCCCCGTCCTGCTCGGCACGCTGTGCCTGGTCGGCGGCTTCGCGGGTGAACCGCTGACCGCCCTGCTCCAGCCCTATGCGGCCCGGTTCGCCACCGGGCACGAGAGCCACGGCCTCGCCCTGTGGCACGGGTTCACGGTGCCGCTGTGGCTGTCGCTGCTGGCCATCGCCCTGGGCGCGGTGCTGTTCTGGCAGCGCGAGGCCATCGCCAGGGTGCAGGGCACCTTCCCGAAGGTGGTCGGCGCCGACGAGCTGTACACGGCGGCGATGAAGAAGGTCGACTCCGTCGCCGTCGAGGTGACGGCCCGCACCCAACGCGGCTCCCTGGCCAGCTACACCTCGATCGTGCTGGCCGTCGTGGTCGTGCTGGCCGGCGGTTCGCTGCTGTTCACCGTGCACTGGCCCGCCTCGATCCGGCCGTGGGACTACCTGCCGCAGGCACTGATCGGGGCGTTGATGATCGTCGCGGCGGTGCTGGCCGCGACCTCCCGCGGGCGGCTGCGCGCCCTGCTGCTGGTGGGTGCGACCGGTTACGGCACCGCGCTGCTGTTCCTGCTGCACGGCGGCCCCGACCTGGCCCTCACCCAGGTGCTGGTCGAGACGGTGTCGCTGATCGTGTTCGTCATGGTGCTGCGCCGGCTGCCCAAGTACTTCACCAACCGTCCGCTGCGCTCCACCCGGTGGTGGCGGACGGTGCTGGCCGCGATGGTCGGCGCCAGCGTGTCGTTGCTGGCCCTGGTCGCCGCCGGCGCCCGGGTCGCCGAACCGGTCTCCGTGCAGTACTACGAGGCCGCCTATTCGTTCGGCTACGGCAAGAACATCGTCAACGTCACCCTCGTGGACACCCGCGCGTGGGACACCATCGGCGAGATCTCGGTGCTGGTCATCGCGGCCACCGGGGTCGCCAGCTTGATCTTCCTGCGCTCGCGGGTGCAGCGCGTCCGGCCCCGCGAGGGCGACTCGTCCTTCGGTGCCCGGGGCATGTGGCTGCGGGCCAGCGGCGCCCTCGACCCGCGTTCGCGCTCGCTGATCTTCGAGGTCGTGACGCGGATCATGTTCAGCGTGCTGATGCTGGTCTCCCTCTACCTGCTGATCGCCGGGCACAACGCCCCCGGCGGCGGCTTCGCCGGTGGCCTGGTGGCCGGGATCGCGCTGATGATCCGCTATCTCGCGGCCGGACGCCGTGAGCTCGACGAGGCGGCCCCGTTCGACGCCGGACGCCTGCTCGGCCTCGGCCTGGGGGTGTCGGTGCTCAGCGCGGTGGCGCCGGCCCTGCTGGGCGGCAAGATCTTCCAGAGCTACGACCTCACGGTGATCATTCCCGGTTGGGAGTCGCTGGCCACCCCATGGGGGGAGTGGACGCTGTTCGGCGAGATGCACCTGGTCTCCTCGACCGTGTTCGACATCGGCGTATACCTGATCGTGATCGGCGTCGTGCTCGACCTGACTCGCTCGCTGGGCGCGGGCATCGACATCCAGTCCGAGCAGGACCAGGCACCGGTGCCCGAGCCGGAGTCGACCCGGACCAGGCCCGCGCTGGCCTCCGAGGACGACCGGATCACCCGCTACAGCACCCACGGCGGCGGCGCGCCGGGTGGACGGGGGAGCACCCGATGAGCCCGAACGTGACGCTGGCGATCATCGCCGGAGCCCTGGTCGCCTGTGGCGTCTACCTGATCACCGAGCGCTCGCTGAGTCGCATCCTGATGGGCGTGATGGTCGCCGGCAACGGCGTGAACCTGCTCTTCCTGGTCGCCTCGGGCGCCGCCGGCGGGCCGCCCTTGATCGGCGTCACGCCGAAGGAGGAGATGTCGGATCCGCTGCCGCAGGCGATGGTGCTGACCGCGATCGTGATCGCCCTGGCCACCGCGGCGTTCCTGGTGACGATGGCCTACCGGTCGTTCCAGCTCAACGGCCACGACGAGGTCGCCGACGACGTCGAGGACACCCGCATCCGCGAACTGGCCGAGGCCGACGAGGCGTCCGACAGCTTCGAGGAGATCAGGTTCACCGACACCGGCGACGATGTGGTGAGCGAATGAACAACCTCAACAACCTGCTGCCGCTGCCGGTGCTGCTGCCGATGCTCGGCGCCGCCCTCACCCTGTTGCTGGGACGCCGGCCGCGCCTGCAGCGCGCCGTGTCGATCCTCACCCTGGCCGGCGTCTCCGCCGTCGCCGGGGCGCTCATCTGGATCACCGACACGCACGGCGTCCAGGCCCTGTGGGTGGGCGCCTGGGCGCCGCTCGGCATCGTGCTGGTGGCCGATCGGCTGGCGGCGTTGATGCTGACGGTGGCGTCACTGGTCACCCTCGGCGTCCTGATCTACGCCACCGGCCAGGACGAGGAGGAGGTGCACCGCGAAACCCCGGTGTCGATCTTCCACCCCACCTTCCTGCTGCTGTCGTCCGGGGTGTCGGACGCGTTCCTGGCCGGCGACCTGTTCAACCTGTTCGTCGGCTTCGAGATCCTGTTGTTCGCCTCGTACGTGCTGATCACCATGGGCGGGACCGGCGAGCGGATCAGCGCGGGTTCGATCTACGTCGTGATCAACCTGGTCAGCTCGCTGCTGTTCCTGACCGCACTGTCGGTGATCTACGGCGCCACCGGCACGGTCAACATGGCTCAGCTCAACCTGCGCTTCGCCGAGCTGCCGGGCGACGTCACGATCGGCATCCAGTTGCTGTTGCTGGTCGTGTTCGCGATCAAGGCGGCGGTGTTCCCGCTGTCGTTCTGGCTGCCGGACTCGTACCCGACAGCGCCGGCGCCGGTGACGGCGGTGTTCGCGGGCCTGCTCACCAAGGTGGGCGTGTACGCCATCCTGCGCACCCAGACATTGATCTTCTCCAACAGTCCGCTCACCGACCTGCTCGGCTGGACGGCGCTGGCCACCATGGTGATCGGCATCCTGGGCGCCATCGCCCAGTCCGAGATCAAACGTCTGCTGTCGTTCACGCTGGTCAGTCACATCGGCTACATGATGTTCGGGGTTGCGTTGGCGACTCAGGCCAGCCTGGGCGGTGCGATCTTCTACACCGCGCACCACATCACCGTGCAGGCCTCACTGTTCCTGGTGGCGGGGCTGATCGAGCGGGTCGGCGGGTCGACCTCGATGGATCGGTTGGGCGGGCTGGCCGCGACCGCGCCCGTGCTGGGCGTGCTCTTCTTCGTTCCGGCGATGAACCTGGCCGGCATCCCGCCGTTGTCCGGCTTCGTCGGCAAGCTCGGCCTGCTGATGGCGGGCGTCGAGGTCGGGACGCCGGTGGCCTGGGCGCTCGTCTTCGGCAGCGTGCTGACCAGTCTCCTCACCCTGTACGCGGTGGCCAAGGTGTGGGGCCGCGCCTTCTGGGGGACGCCGGTGCTGGGCCCGCTCGCCCCCGACGAGGTGGTCGCGGACGACGACGACGCGCGCGCGGGCAAGCTGCCGGGCGTGATGGTGGGTGCGACCGCCTTCCTGGTGGTGCTGGGATTGGCGCTGACCTTCGCCGCCGGGCCGCTCTACGAGTACGTCGACCGCGCTGCGGGCGCGCTGCTCGGCAACTCCTACATCGAGGCGGTGCTGTCGGGGGTGAACGGATGATGAAACGCTCGTCGAGCCGTCGCCGGCTGCGGTTCCGCCTGCAGTGGCGGGCGATCGCGATGCTCGCCCTGGTCTGGGTGGTGTTATGGGGCAACTACTCGCTGCTCGACCTGCTGGTCGGGATCGCCCTGGCCTGGTTGATCACCGTGACCTTCCCGCTGCCGCCGATCCGCTACCACGGACGGCCCCACCCGATCGGGTTGGTGAAGCTGCTGTTCACCACGCTGCGCGACCTGGCCGTGGCGTCCTACCGGCTGACGATGCAGTCGCTCGGCCGGGAGATCGACTTCTACCCGGCGGTGATCCGGGTCCGGTTGCACACCAACCAGGACTTCTACCAGGTGCAGACGGCCGAGATCATCTCGATCGTGCCCGGCTCGATCGTCATCGACGCGCGGCGCTCGAACCGCGTCCTGTACCTGCACATCGTCGACACCGAAGAGCAGGCGGGCGGGGTCGAACAGGCGCGGGCGCGGGCCCTCGAGGTGGAGCGCCGGGTGCTCGAGGCGATGGGTTCGAAGGCGGAGATCGCCCGGGCCAGGGGAGAGGCGGCGTCATGATCATCACCCAGGTCCTGTTGTGGCTGGCGATCGCGATGGTGCTGGTGGCCGCGTGCCTCGCGCTGTGGCGACTCACCACCGGGCCGTCGTCGCTGGACCGGATCGTCAGCGCCGACGTGCTGGTGTCGGTGGTGCTGGTGGCGATCTGCCTGATGATGGTGATGTTCGCCGACACCAGCGGGCTGTCCATCCTGCTGGTGCTGGCCATGGTCGCCTTCACCGGCGGGGTGAGCGTGGCCCGGATGCTGGCCCCCGGCGCGGCGGATCGCCAGCGCTACCGCCGCGACGACGATGCCGAGGAGCCGCGATGACTCCCGACGACGGCTTCGAACTGATCGGCGCCCTACTGCTGGTCGGCGGCGCCTTCTTCTGCCTGGGCGGGGCCGTCGGGCTGGTGCGCTTCCCCGACATCCTCGCCCGGATGCACGCCGCGACCAAGCCACAGGTGTTCGGCCTGCTGCTGGTGGTGCTCGGGGTGGGGTTCTCCATCCACGACGTGAAGGTGTGGCTGAGCCTGGCGCTGGTGATGGCCATGCAGGTGATCACCGTTCCGGTCGCCGGGCACCTGATCGGCCGGGTGGCGTACCGTTCCGGCGAGTGGGAGCCGGAGGACCTGGTCGTGGACGAACTCGCCGAGGACCTGCGGGACGCCGGGTTCACCCGCAACCAGGAGTTCCGTCCCGAGCGGGGCACCGACCGGCCGAGCAGCCACCGGTTTGAGACTCCGCCCGAACCCTTCGACTACGGACGCCCCGAGCCCGACTGACCCGCTGGGACCGTTGAGAACCGTCCCCAGGTCCAGCGGCGGACTCACTCCCAGGGTTCGGGCAGCACCTCGACGGTGTACTCGGTGGTCGATGCGGTGCCGTCGGGCGCGGCCAACTCGACGCGCCAGGCGTCCGCGAACTGGTCGACGCCGGCCTTCATCGGGATCGTGCCGCTCATCACCACCGTGCCGGGTCGCAGCAGGCCGGCCTCGCCGAGCCGGTCGATCCAGTAGTCGGGGGAGAGCAGCAGGGCCGGTGAACCGTCCTGGATCATCTCTTCCACACCATCGTTGGTGACCCAGCCGCGCAGGGTGAACGTGTCGAAGGAGTCCCGGACGTCACCCCAGCGCCAGGCGAGATCGCCGAGGAAGTCCGGCGCGGACTGCTTCGACCAGGCCACCCCGTGCACCTCGAGCGCCCGGTCGGTGTGGTCGCAGGCCGCCGTCACCAGGTAGTCGTCGGGGCCGGCCGCGCCGTCGGGCACGATCATCGCCCATTCGGCCTCGCCGGAGGTCTGTGCGTGCGCCACCTGCGCCTCGCCGGCCTGGCTCACCAGGGTCGCCGACAGCGGGTACAACGTGGGGATCGTGCTCGGCCCGGGAATGCCGAGTTCGGCCAGTTCGTCGATGTGGTGCTGCACCTGCTCGGTGTCCCGGCCGGCATAGCCGCAGTTCAGCGCGTAACGCACGTCGACCTCGGTGCTGCCGCCGCCGGCCAGGGTGAAGTGAAGGGTCGGCATGTTTCCTCCTGGTGTCGATTCCGGGTGGGGCTTGCGGCCGGCCGGTCCAGCCGACCAGCATGTTGGACACCCTAGCCAGGAGGCACCCCGATGACACAGGCAGGTCCGCACACCGATGCGGAGAAGAAGAACCTGCGCAAGGCCTTCGTCGCCAGCCTGTCCGGCACGGCGCTGGAGTGGTACGACTTCGCACTGTTCGGCGCCGTCACCGGCACGGTTTTCAGCAAGCTGTTCTTCGACGGCTCCGACCCGAGCATGGACACCATCAAGGCCTTCCTCACCTACGGCGCCGGCTACATCGCCCGCCCGATCGGCGGGGTCTTCTTCGGACGCCTCGGCGACCGGATCGGCCGCAAGAAGGTGCTGGTCTGGACGCTGATGCTGATCGGGTTCGCCACCTTCGCGATCGGCCTGCTACCCACCTACGCAACCGCGGGGGTGTGGGCTCCGATCCTGCTGGTGCTGATGCGGTTCCTGCAGGGTGTCGGCGTGGGGGGCGAATGGGGCGGCGCGGTGCTGCTGTCCTCGGAGTTCGCCAGGCCCGGCACCCGGGGGCTGTGGGCGTCCGCGGCGCAGACCGGCGTGCCGCTCGGTAGCTTCCTGGCGAACCTGCTGCTGGTCATCATGACCGCGTCGATGTCGCAGGAGGCCTTCTTGTCGTGGGGCTGGCGGCTGGCCTTCATGCTGTCGCTGGTGCTGGTCGGCTTCGGGTTGTGGATCAGGCACCGGCTCGAGGAGACCCCGGTCTTCCAGAAGATCCTCGAGAAGGGTGAGGCGGCCGAGGCCCCGGTCTCGGAAGTGCTGCGCACCCAGCTCAAGCCGCTGATCGGTGCCATCCTCACCCGCTTCGGTCCCGACGTGCTGTACGCCTTCTTCGCCGTCTACGTCATCACCTGGCTGCAGGCCGGCACCTCGCCGCTGACCAACCAGCAGGCGCTGACCGCGACGATGACGGCCGGCTTCATCCAGGTCTTCACCATGCCGCTCGCCGGCTGGCTGTCGGATCGGGTCGACCGTCGGCTGCTGTACGCCGTGGCGACCGTGCTGGGCGCGATCTGGACCTTCGTGTTCGTCTGGATGCAGTAGGAGCGCAGCTTCGGGCTCGCCGTGTTCGGCGTCGTGGTCGGGCTGTTGACCCACTCGTTCATGTACGCACCGCAGGCCGCCCACATCGCCGAACAGTTCCACGCCCGACTGCGTTACACCGGCAGTTCGCTCGCCTACACCTTCGCCGGCATCTTCGCCGGCGGCCTGGCGCCGACCATGTTCGCGATCTTCTGGGCCAACGGGCAGAACAGCTGGGCGATCGCCGGCTACATCGCCGCGGCCTGCGTCATCACTCTGATCGGTCTCGCCATGGGCAAGGCGGTCGTGGACGACGAGGACGACATCTTCCCGGCTGAGGACGCCCGGGCGGAGCAGGCACGGTGAGCCTGCGGCTGGCTGCCTGCCAGTTCAGCGCCACGCCAGACCCGGCCTCCAATCTAGGGCTGATCCGCGGCCAGGCCGCCGAGGCGGCCGCCCAGGGCGCCACCGTGGTGGTCTGTCCCGAGGCGTCGATGGTGCCGTTCGGCTCCGACCTGGCGGCGGCGGCCGAGCCGTTGGACGGTGCCTTCGCCGACGGCGTCCGGGCGCTGGCGCAGCAACTGGGCGTGCTGCTCGTGGTGGGCATGTTCACCCCCTCGGGCGACGGCCGGGTGTGCAACACGTTGCTGATCGCCGGCCGGGGCGTCGAGACCAGCTACGACAAGATCCACCTGTTCGACGCCTTCGGTTCGCGCGAATCGGACACGGTCGCGCCGGGCTCCGAACTGGTCACCTTCGCCGCCGACGGCGTGACGTTCGGGGTGTCGACCTGTTTCGACCTGCGCTTCGCCGCCCAGTTCACCGAACTCGGACGCCGTGGCGCCGAGGTGCTGCTGGTGCCGGCCTCCTGGGGGGAGGGCCCGGGCAAGGCCGACCAGTGGGACCTGCTGGTCCGCGCGCGGGCCACCGACGCGCAGGCGTGGCTGCTGGCCTGCGACCAGGCCTGGACGCCGCCGGCCGGCAGCGACCCGCTCGGTATCGGCCGCAGCGCCTGCGTCGACCCGCTCGGGGTGGTGCGCGCCGCCCTTTCGGGGGCGCCCGGCGTGCTGGTCTGTGACGTGGATCCGTCGTTGGCCACGGACGTCCGCGGCCGCGTCCCGGTGCTGTAGCGCCCGTCGCCGGCCCCGGCACGACAAGCCGGCGCCGAACGCGTCGGCCCGCCCCGGTCAGTACGGGTAGCCGGTGAGGCGACGGTTGGCCTCGCGGGTGTAGCCCGGGATCAGGAACAGGTCGATCAGGCAGCCGATCATCACGAACAGCAGGCCGATGCCGAGCCAGCCGAGCAGCACCGTGCTCAACAGGTACGCGATTCCCCACCCGCTGCGGCCGAGGTAGAAGTGGTGGGCGCCGAAGAGGCCGAAGAAGAACCACAGAAGATAGGCGACCCCGCTCGACTTCGGGGACACGTACACCGGCTGGTAGGCGACCGGGTACCAGCCGCCCGGTTGGGCCGAGGGCGGGTAGGGCTGCGGCTGTGGGTAGGGCTGGGGCAGGCGTCCCGGAAGGTAGGGCTGCGGCGGGCCGAACCGCTGCGGCTGCGGGGGGTACGGATGAGAGTAGCCGGCCTCCGGCGCGGATCCGGCGTGTTCGGGCAGCCCGGGATAGACGGCGTACGTCGCGGTCGGGTCGGGTGCGGTGGGGACCGACTGCGAGGGTTGGGCGAGCGGCGTCGGCGTCGTCGGGGCCCAGGCGCCGGCGTTGCCCGCCAGCGGTTGCGTCGCTGCGTACGGGTCGCCGCCGGACGCCGCAGCGGCCGGGTATTCGGGACGGGTGGGTGGGTAGAGTTCCGCCTCAGGGCGGCGCCAGGGCTCGTACTCACTCACCCGGCAATGCTAGATCCGGCCACCGACACACACCGAATCCGCCGGGCCGTCTCAGGGTCCCTCCAGGCGGGTGTGGCATAATCACGCACAGGACGAGGCCGCGCAGCGGTCTCACTCGATCCGGCCCAGTCGTGGTGACAGCACGATTGGCGAGTCCGGCCACACCGCGACGGCGACGACCGCGGGGGCCGGCGGGCACGGACCGTCGTCCACAGGCTTTGCCACTCAGGTGGCCACATCATGCGGCGCCCCCACGCCGCCGAAGGAGAGCACATGCTCGACACCGACACACCCGCACCCGGCTCCGGCGACTCCGCCGTCGACGAGACCGCCCAGCCGCCCACACCGCCACGCCGTCGGCGTGCAGCCAGCCGCCCGGCGGGACCGCCGGCCCCGGCACCCGAGCCGGCCGAGGTCGCGCCCGAGGTCACAGAACCCATCGAGGACGAGGCCGCCGCAGAGTCGGAGGCCGTCGAGACGCAGCCGGGCCCCGTCCCGGACGAACCCGCCACCGCACAGCCGGACGAGTCCGACGCGGTGGCCCCCGTCGAGGACGAGGCCGCAGCCGTGGAGCATGAACAAGCCCCGGACGAGCCAGCCGAGGACGAGCAGACGGAGGCCGAACCCGCAGCGACTGTCCGGGACGAGCCGGAGCCTGCGGAGGCCGAGGACCAGCAGCAGGGAAACGACGAGGCGGCGGCCGAACCGGTCGCGCCCGAGCCGCCGGCCAAGCCGGCGCGCCGGCGCCGCGCCACCCGGGCGGCAGCGGCGCCCGAGCCGGTGTCGTCTCCCGCCACCGAGGCGGTCGAGGAAGATGCGCCGGCCAGCGATCAGCCGGCCGCCGAGCAGCCCGGCGACCAGCAACCTGATGCCGACGGCATCGTCGAGGTGACCGCCGGCGCCGCCGAGACGGAACAGCAGCGTCCGCTCAGCCTGGACGAGCTGCCCTCGCTCGACGAACTCGCCCCCCAACAGCCCACCGAGGCACGCGGCCGGCGCCGCCGCCGCAAGTCCGAACCCGAATCGGTGCGGGAAGCGGAGGCCGATGCGGCGTCCGCGCCCGCCGACGACGCGGCGTCCGACCCCGTCGCCGCAAGCCTGGAGAACCTCAGCCGTAGCCGCAGGGGCAAGCGTGCGAAGGTCGACGAGGACGCCGCCGCGGAAGCGCTGGACCAACTCGCCGCCGCGATCGGCGGTCAGGGCGAGGCCGCCGGCCAGGATGCCGACGAGGCGGAGTCGCTCGACGAGGCGTCCGCTCACCCGACGACGGACGGCGACGACGACGACCAGGCCGTCGACACCGACGACAGCGACGACAACGACGACAACGACGATCCCGAGGGTCCCCGGCGCCGTCGGCGCCGGCGCGGTGGTCGCCGCCGCCGTCGCGGCGGTTCGGCCGACGATGCCGAGACCGGCGACGCCGACGACACCACCGACGGTGAGGCGTCCGACGGCGACAACGACGGCGAGGCCGAGCCTGCGGCAGAGGCCGAGGGTGGATCGTCGTCGAGCCGCCGCCGCCGTCGCCGCCGTCGCCGCGGCGAGGACACCACCGGCGCCGAGGACGACCCCAGCGACGTCGTCGTGCGGGTTCGCGAGCCGCGCCGCAGCAAGGCCGGCGACGAGGTCACCGGCATCGAGGGCTCGACCCGGATGGAGGCAAAGCGCCAGCGCCGCCGCGAGGGCCGGGCGGCCGGACGCCGGCGGTCGCCGATCCTGTCCGAGGCCGAGTTCCTGGCCCGCCGGGAATCGGTCGACCGGGCGATGCTGATCCGGCAGGCCGACGACTACACCCAGCTCGCCGTCCTCGAGGACGGCATCCTGGTCGAGCACTACGTCGACCGGGCCTCCGCGACGTCCATGATCGGCAACGTCTACCTGGGCAAGGTGCAGAACGTGCTGCCGTCGATGGAGGCCGCGTTCATCGACATCGGTCGTGGCCGCAACGCCGTCCTGTACGCCGGCGAGGTCGACTGGGATACCTTCGGCGTCACCGGTGGCGACCGCAAGATGGAGAAGGTCTTCAAGTCCGGCCAGAGCGTGCTCGTGCAGGTCACCAAGGACCCGATCGGCGCCAAGGGCGCGCGGCTGACCGGACACGTCTCGGTCCCCGGCCGCTACGTCGTGTACTCGCCGAGCGGCCAGCTTTCCGGCATTTCGCGCAAGCTGCCCGAGCAGGAACGCAACCGGCTCAAGGGCATTCTCGACGGCCTGGTCGGCGACCACGCGTCGGTGATCGTCCGCACCGCCGCCGAGGGGGCGTCCGAGGACGAGCTGGTGCGCGACGTCAACCGGCTCAAGGCGCAGTGGGAGATCATCGAGAAGAAGGTGAAGGCGGGCAAGTCGCCCGAGCAGCTTTACACCGAGCCCGAGCTGACCCTGCGGATCGTCCGCGACCTGTTCACCGAGGATTTCGGCAGGCTGATCGTCGACGGCAACGGCAAGGGTGAGGATGCCTGGGACTCGGTGGAGGCCTACGTCGGACACGTGGCGCCGCACCTGAAGGAACGCCTCGTGCATTGGGACCGGGGCGAGTCCGGTGACCTGTTCGAGGCGCACCGGATCAACGAGCAGATCGCCAAAGCGCTGGAGCGGAAGGTGTTCCTGCCCTCGGGCGGCTCGCTGATCATCGACCGCACCGAGGCGATGACGGTGATCGACGTCAACACCGGCAAGTTCACCGGCACCCAGGGCAACCTCGAGGCGACCGTCACATCGAACAACCTCGAGGCGGCCGAGGAGATCGTCCGCCAGCTGCGGCTGCGCGACATCGGCGGCATCATCGTGATCGACTTCATCGACATGGTGCTGCCCGCCAACCGCGAGCTGCTGCTGCGCCGGCTGGTCGAGTGCCTCGGCCGGGACCGGACGCGGCACCAGGTCGCCGAGGTGACCTCGCTGGGGCTGGTGCAGATGACCCGCAAGCGGATCGGTACCGGGCTCGCCGAGGCCTTCACCGTCACCTGTGAGACCTGCCACGGTCGCGGCTACCACCGCCACGACACACCCGTCGACTCGCAGGCACCGGCCGACGGCGGCGAGCGCGAGCACGGCCGCCGCCGCCGCTGACCCTCGCGCTCGTCCGACTGTGAGCCGCTCGCCCACTGCGCGAGCGGCACATGGTCGGGCGAGTCGCAGATCGGTGGGGGGCGGGTGCCGCGTAGCTGAGACGGGTGTCCACCGGTCGGACGCCGGGTCGTAGGGTCGTGGGGAAAGGAGAACCCCACATGACTTCGACGACGACGTCTCCCGCTCCGCTCAACTCGCCCGGGCGGGTCATCGCCGCCAGCCTGATCGGCACCACGATCGAGTTCTACGACTTCTACGTCTACGCGACCGCGGCCGTGCTGGTGTTTCCGCAGCTGTTCTTCCCGACCGGCAATCCCACCACGGCGCTGATCGCGTCCTTCGGTGTGTTCGGTGCGGCCATGGTGGCCCGCCCGATCGGTGCGATCGTCTTCGGACATCTCGGTGACAAGCGCGGACGCAAGACGACCCTGGTGCTCAGCCTGCTCACCATGGGTATCGCCACCTTCCTCATCGGCCTGCTTCCGACCTTCCAGACCGCCGGACTGCTGGCACCGGTGATGCTGCTGATCCTGAGGCTCACGCAGGGTTTCGCGCTGGGAGGGGAGTGGTCGGGTGCGGCGCTGGTGGCGACCGAGAACGCCCCGGAGGGCAAGCGCGCCTGGTACGGCACCTTCCCGCAGCTCGGGGCGCCGCTGGGGTTCATCATCGCCAACGGGCTCTTCCTGGCGATCAACGTCACCCTGCCGCACCCCAACGATCCGTTGCTGAAGTCCGAGGCGTTCCTCAACTGGGGATGGCGGGTGCCGTTCCTGTTCTCGGCGGTGATGGTCATCGTCGGCCTGTGGGTCCGGCTCAAGCTCGTCGAGTCGGACGCCTTCGTGAAGGCCGAGCAGCGAGGCAAGATCCGCAAGCTGCCGCTCGGTGACACCTTCCGGCACCACTGGCGCGAGGTGGTGCTGGGCACCTTCATCATGCTGGCGACCTACGTGCTGTTCTACCTGATGACCAGCTTCACCCTCACCTACGGCACCGCGAAGACGGACGCCACCCCGGGCGGTTTGGGCTTCAGCTACACCACCTTCGTGCTGATGCAGATCATCGGCGTGGTGTTCTTCGGCATCTTCACCCTGTTGTCCGGCCCGGCGGCCGACGCGATCGGACGCCGCACGCTGCTGATCTGGACGACGATCACCATCATCGCGTTCGGGCTGAGCTTCCCGCTATGGCTGCAGCAGCGCGCCGACGTCGCCTTCGCCGGGGCGCTCACCCAGGCGTTCCTGATCTTCGGCTTCCTGTTGATGGGCGTCACCTTCGGCCCCATGGGGGCGCTGTTGCCGGAGCTGTTCCCGACCAACGTCCGCTACACCGGGTCGGCGATCGCCTACAACGTGTCCAGCATCCTGGGGGCCGCGGTGGCGCCCATCATCGCGGTGGCACTGTGGGCGGCGGCCGGTGGCAGCACCTGGTCGGTGGGGGTCTATCTGGCCGGCGCCGGCGTCCTCACCCTGATCGCGCTGCTGCTCAGTCGGGAGACCAAGGACACCGACTACGCGGCCTCCTCGGCCGACGACGAGTTCGCGGCGCGCGCGGAGGGTGAAGCCGTCACCCTGTGACCGGGC
Source organism: Micropruina sonneratiae (assembly GCF_025972045.1). Lineage (GTDB taxonomy): Bacteria > Actinomycetota > Actinomycetes > Propionibacteriales > Propionibacteriaceae > Micropruina > Micropruina sonneratiae. The sequence goes on from NZ_JAPDHX010000003.1 coordinate 387,161, forward strand.
GACCAGCCCCGCCGACCGACGGTCGACGACAAAGCGGGGGCCGGTTCACCCCCGCGTCGCCGAATGTTCTCCCGCCGTGCAGCTGCCACCCCTGCACAAAGCCGATCCTCCCTCCCTCGGTACGGTGCCTGCCTGCCCGGGAGGTGGATGATGAGAGCACGCATCGTCGTGTTGTCGGTCCTGTTCGGCCTGCTGTTCGCAGGCGCCACGGCTACAACGGCGTCCGCCGCGACCGGGGTGACGATCAACAGGATCTCGGTGGCGCCCTTGGGGCCCGGTGCGAAGGCGACCATCAAGCCGAACCTCACGGTGCGCGGCTCGCTGACGATCACCACGAAGTACTTCACGATCTGGACCTCCAAGGGCACCAAGATCGTGAACAAGAAGACCAGGGCCACGCTGAAGGCGGGCACCTACACGGTCAAGACCGTCGTCACCTACAAGGCCAAGAAGCGCAGCGGCGGGTACTACGCCGCGAAGACGGTCAAGCGTGCGCAGACCCTGACGATCGCCACCTCGACGGCGACGTGCGCGACGCTGGCCGATGCCGGGCGGGTGAAGAGCAGGGACTCCAAGCAAACCGTCGCCGACACCCTGCATTCGACGGGTGCCCTGGACTGGTCGACCTCGTCGTGGGGCGTGCTCTACGAGACGTACCGCTACGCCTACTGCGGCAGCGGCTTCCAATGGGTCTGGGTGTCCTTCGCCGACGGAGCGGTCACCGACAGCTGGGCGGAGTAGCTCGCCGGCTCATCGGGAGCGGCGGCGGTACACCAGCAGAGCTGCCACGTGTGCGACGACGAGGATGCCCGCGCACCCGGCCATGGCGACCCACAGCGAACCGCCCACCGGCCGAGGTGGCGAGACAGCCCGGCGGTCAGTGCACCAGCAGGCTCACCGTGTGGATCGCCAGGCCGGCCAGGCAGCCGACCACCGTGCCGTTTATCCGGATGAACTGCAGGTCGCGGCCGACGTGCAACTCGATCTTTCGGGCGGCATCCCGGCCGTCCCAGCGTTCGATGGTGTGGCTGATCACGGTCGACAGCTCGGCGCCGTAGGTCTGCACCACGAACGCTGCGGCGTCCTCGAGTCCGCCCTCCAACCGGGTGCGCAGCTCGGAATCGTCGAGCAGCGCCCGCCCGAACCGCTGCACCGCCCGGTGCGCCCGCCGGCGCAGCTCGGAATCCTCCGCGGTCAGGGCGTCGTCGAGCGAGGCCCGGACCGTCTGCCACAGCCCGACGATGGTCTCGACCGTCTGTGGGTGGGTGAGCAGCCGCCGTTTGAGCCGCTCGGCCCGTTCGGCGACGACCGGGTTGTGCTGCAGGTCGCGGGCGATCTGGTGCAGCAGATCGTCCAGCGCCGCCCGGGTCGGGTGGTCGCGATCCGATCGGATGGCCCACAACCACTCCACGGCCTGGTCGTAGGTCCACCGCACGACGCGCCGGTTGACGAAGCCGGGCGCCCACTTCGGTGCCCGCTCGCCCACGATGCCGTTGAAGGTGTCGGGGTGCCGGCGCAGCCAGTCGTGCACCTCGCCCACCACCAGGTCGACCAGGCCGCGGTGAGCACCGTCGGTGACCACCGCATCCAGCAGGTCACCGATCGGGCCGGCCAGCGGTTCGGTCTCCAGTCGAGGCACGATCACCTCACCGACCAGGTGGGTGACGTCGGCGTCGCTCACCTGGGCAAGCGCCACCCTCCCCAGCCGGGCGCCCTCGGCAACCACCCGGTCAGCGTTGGCGTCCACCTGCAACCACTGACCCAGCCGGGTGCCGGCCCGCAGTGACCCGATCCGTTCGCGGATGATCTCCTCGGTGAGGAAGTTCTCGGTGAAGAAGTCCTGCAGGTTGCGGGCGATGTCGTTCTTGCGCTTGGGGATGATCGCCGTGTGCGGGATGGGCAGTCCGAGCGGATGCCGGAACAGTGCGGTGACGGCGAACCAGTCCGCCAGGGCGCCGACCATCGCCGCCTCGGCTCCGGCGTTGACGAAGCCCCACACCCCCCACGGGACGCCCTCGGCGGGCCGCAGCGTCAGCAGGTAGACCACCGCGGCGAGCAGCAGCAGCGAAAGAGCCAGCAGCTTCATCCGGCGCAGCCGGGCGGCGCGCTCGAGGTCGACGCCGGTCAACTCGACCGGCAGCACCGTCATCGCAGCACCCCGGGCAGCGGACCGATCGAGCCTGGTCGATCGATCACAGCACCCGGAGTCGGGCCAGCTGGTCACGCAGCTGCCCGGCACTGGTGAACAGGATGGTGCCCAGCCCGACCTCCTCGGCCGCATCGAGGTTCGCCTGGGTGTCGTCGATCATGATCGTCGAGGACGCCGCCAGGTCGAACCGGTCGAGGGCGTAGCGGAAGATCTCCGGGTCGGGCTTGGCCAGCCCCACCTCGCCGGAGACGATCACGTCGGCGAGCAGGTCGATGGCCGGACTGGCCCGGCGGGCCACGTTGAAGTTCTCCTTGGCCCAGTTGGACAGGCCGTAGCAGGGGACGCCGGCGGCCAGCAGGTCGTCGATCACCTCGGCCGTGCCCGGGATGGGTCCGCTGACGGTCATCGGGAACCGATCCAGGTAGGTGCGGAAGGCCGTCACCAGCTGGGGTGCCTGGTCGTCCATCTCGACGATCGCCTCGTGCAGGGGCATGCCGGCATCGCAGCGGGCATTGATCTCCCAGAACACCTCCGACTCGAGGAACCCGTTCACCTGGTCGGCCGGCAACGCTCCGGCCAGCGCACGGATCGGGTCCCAGTCGACGATCACGTTGGCGACGTCGAAGATCAGGGCGGTGGTCACGTGTCCTCCTCGGCGAGCGTCAGCCGCAGGGCTCGGGCCAGGACGGGTCCGAGCCAGCGGGCCTGCTCCTCGGTGATGACGACGCCGAGCATGCTGTCCGCGCCGTCCAGGCGGTTCAACCGCACCACGTCCAGGCCGCGCAGGTCAAGGTGTTCACCCTTGCGGTGGCGCAGATCGAGATCCTCGACCAGGCACTCCGCCAGCGCGGTGCGGGTGCTGGTCGCGCCCACCAGGTCGAGGGTGCCGATGCGGCAGCCGGTGAGCACCACGTCGGCCAGGGAGGCCTCGCGCAGGTTGAGGTAGCCGATCCGGACACCCCGCAGGACGACGTTGCGCCAGGTTGCCCCGGAGCAGTCCAGCACGCCGATCGATCCGCCCTCCACGGTGACACCCCGCCAGGACGAGCGGGCCGCGTCCAGCGTCACGGTGACCGGGGCGGCGAGCTCCACCTCGGCCAGCCGCAACCGCCGCGCCGCCAGCCGCTCGGGCGGGAGCCGGGCCAACCGCGAGTCGACGATCTCGGCACCGACGACGGACGCGTCGTCGTCCACCCAGGACAGCGACGCCTCGCTGAAGGCGCCCTCGTCGGCCTCGCTCGGAGCCTCCTGCCCGGTCAGCGGCGGCAGCTGCGGAGGCGCCACCCGGGGTGCGTCGATGCTCATCGGCGTGCGGTGCCCGCGACACCACGACAGCCCGGCCTTCGCTGGATCGCCCGGCGTCCACAGGCCGGGTTGCGGGTCATGGGACGTTGCGCTGCAGCTCGTCCAGCCACAGCTTCGCGGAGGTGTCCGACGGCATCCGCCAGTCGCCGCGCGGCGACAGCGAGCCGCCGCGGACCACCTTCGGGCCGTTGGGCAGGGCCGAGCGCTTGAACTGGGCGAAGCCGTAGAACCGGCTGCAGAACACCTCCAGCCACTTCTTGATCGTCGGCAGGTCGTAGGCGACCCGCTTGTCGGCAGGGAACCCTTCCGGCCAGTCGCCGCGTTCGGCGTCCGACCAGGCGTGCATGGCCAGGAAGGCGATCGTCGACGGCTTCGTGCCGTGCCGCAGCACGTGGTAGAGGGTGAAGTCCTGCAGGTTGTAGGGGCCGATGGACGCCTCCGTCGACTGCGGCTTCTCGCCCGGCGTGGTGGGCACCAGTTCGGGGGTGATCTCGGTGTCCAGAATGGCCTGCAGCACGACGCCGACCTCGGCACTGAACTGGCCCGACGTGATCACCCACCGGATCAGGTGCTGCATGAGCGTCTTCGGCACCCCGCCGTTGACGTTGTAGTGGCTCATCTGGTCGCCGACGCCGTAGGTGCACCAGCCGAGTGCCAGCTCGGACAGGTCTCCGGTGCCCAGTACGATGCCGCCGCGCTGGTTGGCCAGCCGGAACAGGTAGTCGGTGCGCAGCCCGGCCTGGACGTTCTCGAAGGTGATGTCGTAGACCGGCTCGCCGTCGGCGAAGGGGTGGTCCATCTCGTCGAGCATGGTGCGGGCGGTGCCGGTGATGTCCAGGGTCGCGAAGCTGACCCCGAGCGCCTCCGACAGCTCGGTGGCGTTGTTCTTGGTGTGCTCGGACGTCGCGAAGCCCGGCATGGTGAACGCCAGGATGTCGCTGCGCGGGCGTCCCAGCCGGTCCATGGCCTGGGCGGCGACCAGCAGCGCGTGGGTGGAGTCCAGGCCCCCGGACACGCCGATGACCAGCTTCGGCTGGCCGATCGCCTTGAGTCGCTGTTCCAGTCCGCTGACCTGGATGTTGTAGGCCTCGTAGCAGTCCAGCGCGAGCCTGGCCGGGTCGGCCGGCACGAACGGGAATCGGGCCAGGTCGCGTTCGAGGCCCAGATCGCCGGTCGGCGCGCCGAGGGTGAAGCCGATCCAGCGGAAGCCGTCCACCCGCTCGGCGTGGGCGCGCCGGTTGTCGTCGAAGGTGCCCATCCGGAACCGCTCCTGCTGCAGCCGGGCGGTGAACACGTCGGCGACCGAGGCGCGGGGTCCCTTCGGGAAGCGCTCCGACTCGGCCAGCAGGGCGCCGTTCTCGTAGATCATCGTCTGGCCGTCCCAGGACAGGTCGGTGGACGATTCGCCCTCGCCGGCGGCGGCGTAGACGTAGGCGGCCAGGCAGCGAGACGAGTTCGCCGAGCACAACTGGTGGCGTTCGACCGACTTGGCGACGGTGATCGGCGAACCGGACAGGTTGGCCAGCACCGTCGCACCGGCCAGGGCGGCCTCGGCGCTGGGCGGGATCGGCACCCACATGTCCTCGCAGATCTCGACGTGCAGGACGAAGTGCGGCAGGTCGTCTGCGGCGAACAGCAGGTCGGGGCCGAACGGGGCGTCGACGCCGGCGATCCGGATCTCACCGGTCACGTCGTCGCCCGGGGCGATCTGCCGGCGCTCGTAGAACTCGCGATAGGTGGGCAGGTACGACTTGGGCACCACACCGAGGATTTCGCCGCGGTGCAGGACGACCGCGCAGTTGTAGATCCGGTGCAGGCTGCGCAGCGGGGCGCCGACGACGATGACGGTGGGCAGGTCGGTGGTGGCCTCGGCCAGCGTGCCGATGGCGGCGTCCGCGGCGTCCAGCACGGCGTCCTGGAGAAGCAGGTCCTCGATCGAGTAGCCGGTCAGGCACAACTCGGGGAAAACGGCCAGCGCGACCCCGTCGGCGGCTAGCTCACGGGCCTGTGCGGCGACCGCGGCGGCGTTGACGTCCGGCTGCACCATGGTGATCGGCAGCGTGGCGGCCGCCACCCGGACGAACCCGTGGGCGTACAGGCTGTGGAAATCCATCGACCCTCCATGCGGTCTGCGCCGGTGTGTGACGCCAGCATGGCAGAACTTGCCCCCGGTCGGACGCGGTGGTTGGGCCGTGGCCGGCTGCCCGCGGCGCCCCCACCCCGCCCGGTGGGGAGCGCGAGCCGCGGCAGCGCCCTCATGCCCCGGAAGGCGGCCGGTGCGGGCCGCCGCGGGGATCCCGCCGGCCCGGGCTAGCGCGGATCCAGCCGCTGGCGACCCAGCTTCTTGAGTTGCAGCACCTGCTGCCCGACAGGGAGCTCCTCCGCCGCAAGCCGCAGCTTCGGCACCTGGTCGAACCATTCCCGGAGCCGCGCCACCTCGGCCAGCCCCCAGTCCGGGCCGCGCACGACCTCCGAGACCCGCACGGTGCCCTCGAAGATCTCGGGCTCGATCTCGTACAGCCGCCTGAACATCCCCGTCATCGCGTTCTGGCAGGCCGCCCGCGCCTGTTGCAGGTCCACCCCGAAGACCAGTCGCCGGGTCTCGACCTCGACCAGTCCCCGGGCCGACGCGCGGTGGACGGCGTCGCCCGGTTCGCGGACGAACACCTCCACCGGGATCCGCACCCGGCCCTGACCGTCCCGCATGACGTAACTGCGCGGCGGCGCGAGGTCCAGGCTCAGGCCGTTCCACGCCGTGGAGGCGCGCACCGTGATCCGCTGGCGTTCGCGGGTGGATCGGCCGGGCCCGGTCGGCACGTCCACGTCGACCTCGATGGTGTGGGCCAGGTTCGCCTCGGCCGTTGCGGCCTGGCCCTTCCAGCCGCCGACCTGCACCCCCGCGACCCGCCAGGCGAACTCGGGTGCCTCGAAGCCCGTGGCGTGCGCCTGCCAGCCGACCCGGCGATCCTCGTCCTGCCAGAAGCCCTCGAAGGACGAGACCACACACCGTTCGGTGGTGCCGCCGACGTCGTAGCGACCCGCGCCGACCCGCGGATATGCGGAGGTGACGGTGTTCTCGGTCACCATCAGGCGCGCCGACGGCCGGCCGGGGAATCGCTGGACCGAGAACCCGGCGGTGCCGGCGACCGGGTCGTACGACGTCAGGGTGAACCGTGCCGACCCCGCGTCGACGTCGAGCGACTGACGCGCCCCCAGCGGCACCGGCACCGTCCCCTGGAAGATCGGCCGATTGTGCCGCCAGGCGCTGCCGTCGCGGATCTGCTGGTCGGTGGCGTCGAGGTCGAGCACTGCCGCCACGTGGTGGACGACCAGGCCGGCCGCCTCGTGGGTGTCCACGTCACCGGCGGCCAGGCCCAGCCCGGCGTCCCAGTCGAAGCCCGCGGACGAACCCGGTCGGCGCAACTCCACGACCAGCCAGCCCGGCTCGATCCTGAATGCGATCGCCCGAGGCAGGCCGGCGGGACCGTCGAAGGCGGCGATCGAGTGGTGCCCGTCGAGTTCGTCGGCGAGCGTGATCCAGTCTGGCATCAGACCCGGGACGGGAATCCACCCGGCGAGCCGCAGACGCTCGAGGATCAGGCCGAGCCTGCTGGCGTTGGACAGCCGCGGGCCGCCCTCGTCCCACAGCGCGGCCAGCGGAGACGGCGCGGGCGCGGTGACCCACGCCGGGACGCGCCGGGTGACCGAGCGGCGCGCGCCGCCCATGATGCAGTGCGGCGAGCCGTACTCCGACTCCGGTCGACCCTGCGGGTCGGTGCTGGTCAGGCCGAAGGGGTGCGGGTATCCGAGGGTGTGACCGATCTCGTGACAGATCGTGAAGTGCGAGGAGTGGGTGCTGACGTGGCAGATCGTGACGCTGCAGCCGGGCACGATCTCGACGGGCGTCGAGCTGGCGAAGTCACGGTGCGCGGGCAGCGCCGCCCAGACCAGGACAGTGTCGACGCCGGCCGGGATCGACGAGCCGATCGCCAGCAGCGCCTTGCGGACGACCTGGGCGAGGGCCGGCGTCCGGTTGCCCTGGACCTGGTCGCGCACCACGGTCCAGTCCGGATCGGCGGCCGGGAGGATTGCCCGTGGACGGACGGTCCCGCGGATGCGGATCGCGCCGCCGGTGGTGTCCGACCAGAAGTCGGCGACGGTGCTGCGTTCCCCTGCAGGGACTGCCGGGTCACTGGGGTTGAACAGGCGTTGCAGGACGGCGTCCGGCCAGGAGCCCGACCCGTCATCAACGGGCAGGACGAGCACATGGTGATCGATCACCTCAGTCATGCGCCCCACGATGGCGGACGCCCGGGCCGCTGCACATGGGCACTTTCACCCATCCTCGTCCAGCCGGACCCGCTTGATCCGGGCGCTGTTGGGAGGTCCGCGTAGCCTGCCCACCCTCGCGCAACGTGGGGGAGGGTGGGCGGTCAGTCGCCGCCGAAGCCGCCGAAGTCGCCACCGCCGCCGAAGTCGCCCCAGCCGCCGCCCTCACCGCCGCCGCCGAAGTCGCTGCCCCAGCTGCTGCCGGAGTCGACGGAGGAGAAGTCGTTGCCACCGAAGTCGCCGAAGCTGCCGCCGGCGTCGGCGCCCAGGCCGTCGATGGTGCCCGAGTCGAACATGCCCGCGGCGTCGCCGCCGAACGCGTCCCCGAACGAAGCGCCGTCGAACGCGTCACCGAAGCCGCCGGCGTCCAGACCGCCGGCGTCGAAGCCGTCCATCGCCGAGAACAACGCCAGGCTGAACATCGCATCGTGCACGCCCCAGCCCATCACCCCCAGCCAGAGCAGATCGAAGTCGTCCTCGTAACCCTCGGCGTGAGCCTTGGCCGCCAGGTCGCCGAACAACTTGACCCAGTGCGAGGCCACCCCGAGCACGATCGCCCAGGGCAGGTACTTGGAGAAGATGCCGGCCGCCTCCTCGTAGCTGAACTGCTCGATCTCGGCGGTCTCCAGGTACTTCTTGAAGCCGAGCGTCTGGACCCGCAGCGCGGTGCCCTCGGCGGTGCGGACGGGGCGTTGCGCCGTCCGGGTGCCGATGAGCGCCCCGCCCAGGGCGGCCGCGCCGCCGGCGGCCAGCAGCGGCATGCTGCCCATACCGAAACCGAGCAGCAGCAGCAGGCCGGCGGCGATCCACACCATTCGGACGGGGTGGATGCCGGTCACGTGCCGGAAGTAGCCGCGCTCGTAGGACTCGTTGGCCAGCAGGTACTGGTAGTCGTTGAAGGCGAAGTTGCGCTGCCGGGGCAGCTCGGACAGCCGCACCGGCGACCCCGCCATGAACAGCGTCCGCAGCAGCTCCTGCTCACCGGGCTCCGGCTCATCGTTGGCGGGCGGTGTGTCGGTGGCCCGCAACTCCCAGTCCTTGCCGCCGCGCGCCTTGGCGTCCTCGACCACTGTGATGGTCAGGTGGCCGCGCGCCGCCAGGTCGACGATGGTCGCCATCACGTCGCGGTTCTCGGGCTTGCCGTCGACGACGGTGCCCGCCAGGCCGGGCCGGACGCCTCGTGGCGGGTTGAACGCGACCGCGATCTCTCCGTCGTACTCGTGGCCCTGGGGCACCGGTCCGCGCAGTTCAGGCTGTTGGCCCGTGGGCGTCAACCCGGGGGTCACCCCGCCGAACATCTCGTCCGCGAACTTGTTCTGCTGGGCCCGCCAGGCCCAGACCAGCAGTGCAGCGACGGCAACTCCGGCGACGATCCACAGCCCAACCATGCCTCCATAGTGGCAGGTGCGTCCCAGCGCCAGCCGGCGACACAATGACTCCATGTCGTCGTTCACGGTGCCCACCCCGGCAGGGGAGTCGCGGGTCAGTGTCCACCCCGCCGCCGAACCCGCCGCGGTGCTGCTGCTGGGACACGGGGCGGGCGGTGGTATCGACGCGTTCGACCTGGTCTCGCTCGCCGCCGACCTGCCCGGACGCGGTGTCACCGTCGCGCTGCACGAGCAGCCGTGGAAGGTGGCCGGCAAGCGGATGACCACGCCGCCCGCCACCCTCGACCAGGGCTGGCTGCCGGTGCTGGACGCCGTGCTCGCCCGCCACCCGGGCCTGCCGCTGTGGGTGGGCGGGCGCTCGGCGGGGGCACGCGTCGCCTGCCGGTGCTTCGAGGCGCGGCAGGCGGGCGTGGTGTGCCTGGCGTTCCCGCTGCATCCGCCCGGCAGGTCCGAGCGCTCGCGGATCGCCGAACTCGCCGGGGTCACCGGCCCGGTGCTGGTGATCCAGGGCGAGTCCGACCCGTTCGGCTCCCCGGACGACGTGCGCGCCGCAGCGCTCGAGGCCGGTGGCGCCCGGCCGCTGGTCGTCGCGGTGCCGGGCGCGCATTCGTTCGGTCCGCGGACGAAGGCCGCACGCGCCGGGGCGGCGGAGTTGCGGCGCACGATCGTGGACGCGGTGGCCGGCTTCGTCCTGGGGTGAGTCGGCGGGGCTCGGCGCCCAGCAGCTGGGTGGCTACCAGCCGGCGCCGTAGCACTGGAACGTCGACAGCAGGTCCGGGTGCTTCCCGGTCGCGGCGGCCAGGGCATCGGCCGGGGGAGCGCCCCGGGCGAGTTCGGCGTGCATGTCCGGCAGGATCGCGGCCGCCACCTCGTCCGACACCGACGCCGGGGACGCGATCACGCAGCGCGCCCCTGCGTGCAACCAGGCGGTGGTGAGGCCGAGCAGCTCGTCGCCGCGCCGGATCGTCGTAGCACCCAGCTCGCAGGCCGACAGGATCACCGTCTCGGGCACCTGCGCCAGCTGGTCCAGGTCGTAGCCGAACCAGGGTCCGTCGACCAGCTCGAGGGTGGAGAACAGGGGGTTCTCCGCGACGTGGTGGCCGTGGGCGGCGAGGTGCAGCAGATCGACCTGGGCCGCCATCGCGCCCACCGCGTCCGCCGTCGCTGCGGCGCCGGACAGCACTCGCGCGTCCGGCCAGTAGCCGGCAGCCTGCTGCACCTCCTGGCCGGAGCGGGGCAGCCGGGGACCGGCCGCGAACCCCGCGGTGGCGAACTCGTGCGGACGCGACCGGGCCGCCACCCAGGCCGAGGCGTTGCGCGGAATGGTGACCGCACGACCGGCCAGCGACGGCATCAGCGTCCAGGGCAGGCCGGAGAAGATCCCCAGCGGATTGATCACCACACGCGGGCCGATCAGTTCACCGCGGGCCGGCGCCAGGATGAGATCGTCGATGGTCGCGAGCCGGTCGCGCAACGACTCGGTCACTGCGTGGGCGAGACGCGGCGGCAGATCGGACGCCGCGACGTCGAGGTCGGCGGGCAGGCCGGCGAGTCGCTCGCGCAGCACCGCCGTTGGGCCCAGCCGATGCAGAGTGCCGCGAGCCGGCGACACCACCAATGCGAAGGAGTCGTCGTCCACGCTGAACAGGGCCAGCATGGTCGCTTCGCAGGCGCCCAGCTCTGCGCGCAACGCCGGCAACGGCACCAGGTCGTGCAGTTCGGCGGCGCCCTCGTCCATCCAGGAGCGCTCCCGGACGCGGCGCACCAGCACGTCGCGTTCGTGCAGTTCCGCGTCGCTCAGCTCCTCGTCCAGGCTGAGTGCCCGCAGCCGGCTCAGGTCGGCGGCGATCTCGGGACTGGCCGGAGGGCGCAGCGGGTTCAGCCGACCGGTCAACGCGCCGGTGCGTTCGATCCACTGGTGGATGACCGCGACCCGTCCGCCGGCCACGGCCAGTCGCAGGCCACGTTCCAGCAGTGGCTGGGCGTGGCCGGCGGCGGAGGTCTGCAGGTCGAGGCTGCCGAAGGTCGCCTGCCAGGCCGAGAGCTGGTCGAGGGCTTCCCGGACGATCCGCAGGGCCCGTCCGCGGTGTCCGAGCTCCTCGGCTTCGCGGGCACGCAGGTCGGCGGCGATCAGCCGTAGCGGCAGCGGCGTGTTGGGGGGCAGTCGCAGCATGCTGGCGCGGCGGCCTGCGCCGGCGAGCACCACCTGCAACAGTTGCGCGTCCCGGCGGATCCCGCGGCGTCGCAGCTGGCTCAGCAGCATCTCGGCCTGGCCTTCGACGGCCACCCCCCGGCTCAGGTCACAGGCGGCCTTGATCGCCCGTGACCGCAGCGCCTGGTGCGGCGCCCCCGCAGTCTCGAAACGGCGCGCCGCCCGTGCCGCGACTCTGGCCGCCTCCTTCGGTTGGTCCCAGGCGAGCAACTGCGCCAGCGTCAGCTCGGCGTCCGCCTGCCGCAACCGGATGCGGCGGGAACCGAAGCTTGCCGCGGCCCTGCGCAGCAGCCGCTCGGCCTCGTCGGCGAGGCCCGCCGACACCAGCGCCTCGGCGCGATCCTGGTCAAGGGTCGGCACGATGGCGGGCGCCTGCACCCGCAGCACCTCGTAGGCGTCGGTGAGCAGCCGCAGCGAGCGGACGAGGTCGCCGCCGAGCATGTGGGCGTAGCCCAGATTGTGCGTGGCCTTCGCCTTGCCGTCGGTGCGACCCACCCGCTCGAACTGCTCGATCGCCATGGTGTAGTCCGCGATCGCTTCGGCCAATTCTCCGCGATCGAGGAAGATGTTGCCCCGGTTCACGCCGATCCGCGCCAGCTCCTCGGGGTCGTTGGCGACCAGGGGTTCCGCGGCCGCGTAGTCGGCGAGGGAGCCCCGGCCGTCGCCGAGCCGATTGCGCACCAGCCCCCGCTGCGAGAGCAGTTTGCCCCTCTCCAGCGGGCTCAACCCGTCGCTGCCGGCGATCGCCGCGTCGAGCAGTTCGCGGCCCCGGACGGCGTTGCCGAGCTCAGTCTCGGCGTAGCTGAGACCCCGCTGCAGGGCGGCGACCAGCGACGCGTCGGTGGTTCGCTCGAGACCGCGCAGGAAATCCCGCCGCGCGGCCCGATAGCTGCCGCGGCCGTTGTTCTCCACGGCGCGGGCGTGCAGTTGGGCGGCGGTCAGCACGACCTCATCGTGGCATGAGGCCGTCAGGGCTGCAGGACACTCAGCTCGGTGTGCACCTCCAACGCCGTCCAGCCACGCTCAACCGCCGTCGCGCGGGCGGCGTCCTCGTCGGACGGCATCGTCGCGAGCAGTTCCTGAGCCAATCTGCCCGCCAGCAGCGGGGCCGCGAACGACGTCCCGTTCCAGGTGCCGAAGCCGGGGGCGAAGTTGTCGGGGTCGAATCCCTCGCGCGTCCGCCCCTCGTAGCGCACGCGGGCGACGGGCAGATAGCCGCCGTTCCAGCGCGGCAGGGTGCTGATCAGCGCGACACCGGGCGCCCACGCGCGCACCCAGGGACCGGTATTAGAGAACAGGGCGTCGGTGCCGTTGGGGTTGAGCGCGCCGACGCTCACCAGGGGCAGGGCGTCCTTGCGGACCGGGAGCGAGATGGGCGGGCTGGGGTCGGTCCGCCAGGGAGCGAGGGCGGCGGGGAACTGGGGCCTCGCGGTGGCGTCGTTGCCGGCCGAGCACACGACGATGACGCCCATCGCGCCCAGGGCACCCAGCAGCAGGCGGGCGGTCTCGACGGCTTCGGTGTCCTCGGCCGTCTCGTGGTAGAAGCCCATCGACAGCGACAGGACGTCGATCCGGTGGCCCTTCGGGTCACCGTTGCGGTATGCCTGCACGAGCTTCACCACCTGCGACAGCGCGCGCTCCCACTCCGACTCCGACACCGGCCCTTCGGAGTCGACCAGCCGCCAACTCAGGATGTCGGCGTCCGGGCAGGCCTGGTGGACCAGCCCGGCGATGAACGTGCCGTGGCCGGAGTTGGTGTCCAGGGCGCCGTCGAGCGGCCCGGCCAGGTCGCCATGCTCTTCGGAGTCGGTGGCCGGGTCGGTGTGACCGATCTGCCCGTCCATCTCGACCGTCTCGTCCACGATCCCGTTGAGCCAGGGGTGGCTGGTGTCGCAGCCGGAGTCGAGGATGGCAACGACCGGGCGCAGCGAGCCGAGGCGCTCGTCGGGGCACCGAAAGGGACGGGGACCCACGTAGTTGACGGGGCTCTTGCCCACGTTGCGGTACGGGTTGGGGTCGTGGACGGGATTGGGGTCGTGCACCGGGCTCCGGTTGGGGTCGTGCACCGGGTTGGGGTCGTGGACCGGGTTCGGATCGTGCACCGGGTTGGGGTCGTGGACCGGGTTCGGATCGTGCACGGGGTTCGGATCGTGCACGGGGTTCGGTAGCGGATCGCCCGTGGCGAACACGGCGTGATCGAGCCCCACCCCGCGGACGCCGTCGCGGTCGACCGCGCGCGCCAGCTGCAGCAGGATCCACGCGTCCGGCGCAGACGCTGCGGTGCCCTCGGCGACCTCGATCACCAGCCTGGCCCGGCCGAGGGTGATCTCCGCGCCGGGCTCGCGCGGGTCGGGAATGGTGACCTCCCAGGCCGGGAAGTCCTCGTCGGGGACGACCACCCAGCCCTTGCCCTCGCCGACCCGGTTCAGCAGCTCGCGCACCGCCTCCAGCCTGGCCGTCGGCACCAGCAGGCGGTCGCTCACGTAGACGGTGGCTCGCGGGGTGACGCCCCGGATCTTCATCGCCGTCGATGGGTCCAGGACGCGACCGCCGAGCAGGTCGATGAGGTCCCGCGGGGGTGCTTCGGGGTCGCGGTCCAGCGGGTCGCGAGCCGGTTTGCGGACCGGTCGCGTGACCGGCGTCTCCTGCTGCTGGTTCTCGTCGGGGGTGGTGGTGTCGTCCACGATCGGTCCTTGCGGTAGGGGTCAGATCTCGAACAGGGTCGTCCGGAACTCGGGGTCGTCGCCGGTGCTGACCAGGTCGAGCCGGGACAGTCCGGCCGGAACGCTGGCGAACTCGAAGCGGCCGTGCTGCCCGACCGGGGCGGTGGCGGTGCCGGCCTCCTGCCACAGTGACGCGGTCAGTTCGGGCTGTTCGCCCTTGCCGTCGGTGGTGCGGGTGACCCAGCCGTCGATGCGGCGAAGGTCACCGTCGACGGGGGAGACCCGCAGCATCACGGTGAGGCCCGGGGCGGTGAACTCGAGCACCAGCTTCTGGTCGTCGCCGTTGCGGACGCCGGCCAGCTGTTGCGATCGGTGCACCATCGTGAGCAGTTCGAACTCGAGGTCGAGGTCGTCGACCGCCAGGGCGACCAGCACCCGTTCGGTCAGACCCTCGGGCACCGGGTCGAGCTCGGTGTAGAGACGCCGGACGGCGTCCAGCAGGGGATCGCGCTCCGAAGCGTTCACAGTTGGCCACCTTTCTCCAGCGAGTTGCGCAGTTTGTCGAGACAGCGACGCCGGGTCGGGCCGATGCTGCCGATCGGCATGCCGAGATCCTTCGCGATCCCCGAATAGTCGGGACGGTCGTCGAAGGCGACGATCCGGATCAGCCGCTGGCAGCGCTCGTCGAGCCCGCGAACGTGCTCCCACAGCACCGAACCGCCGAGCTGCTCCAGCGCACTGGTCTCGGCGGCCGCCGAGGCGGGCAGTCCCGCGGCCAGCTGGGCGTCCTCGGTGGGCATCGCCCGGGTGTCGGACGACTTGGCGCGCCACGCCGTCCGCCTCGCCGTGGTCAGCAGCCAACCCCCGATGGCGGCCGATTCGGTCACCTGGTGGCCGTTGCGGACCAACGCCAGCCAGGTGTTCTGAACGGCGTCCTCGGCGGCGGCCTGGGCCAGTCCGTAGGCGCGGATGGTGTGCCACAGCACCGGGGTCATGATCCGGACGAGTTCGTCCAGGGCGGCGGCCTCGCCACCCTGCCAGCGCTCGAAGCAGCGCGCCGCCCGGACCCAGACCGACGTCTCGGCCGACTCCGGGCGTCCTTCAAGATCTGATGCAGCCATCAGCGTCCTTGTCACGTTGGTCACGAGCCACCAGGAGCCCCCGTTGATACGCACCCAGAGCCCCGGGAATCCTGTGAATCCGCTGGATGTTGGCGCAAACCTACCCCTTTGGCTGTAACCTCCGCAGTTTCCGCCGGCCGGTGGTGACCGGCCGACAGGCAGACTGGGCACATGACTGAAGCTGCGCGCATCCGGTTGACCTCGATCAGTTCCCGGGCCTGGGAGCACCCAGCCGACCGGGGTGCACTGGTGGCGTTGCGCAAGCTGCGCGGCTTCGACGTGATCGTCCGGCAGCTCTCCGGCTTCATCAACGAGCGGGCGGCGCGGATGCTGCTGCTCGGCTCGGCGGTGCGCGCAGACGGGCGGCAGTTCGCGCGCGTGCACCAGCTGTACCGCGAGGCCGGCGACGCCCTGGACGCCCCCGAGCTGCCCGAGCTGTTCATCAGGGCCGACCCGACGATCAACGCGATGGCGATCGGCCTGGACAAGCCGGTGATCGTGCTCAACTCGGGCCTGCTGGAGGTGATGGACGACGACGAGCTGCGGTTCGTGCTCGGACACGAGCTGGGCCACGTGCTCAGCGGTCACGCGGTGTACCGGTCACTGCTGGGGCTGTTGCTCGGGTTGACGTCGAGTTTCATCGCGATCCCGTTCGGTGCGCTCGGCGTCCGCGCCGTGATCGCGGCCCTGCTCGAGTGGCAGCGCAAGTCGGAGCTGTCGGGCGATCGGGCCGGGCTGCTCGCGACCCAGCAGCCGGAGGTGGCGCTGCGGGCACACATGAAGATGGCGTCGGGCGGACGCATCGACGAGCTCGATGCGGACGCCTTCCTGGCCCAGGCCGACGAGTACCACGCCAACGACGACATTCGCGACGTGGTGTTGCGCATCCTGATGGTGGAGGGTCAGACGCACCCCTTCGCCGTGGTCCGGGCCGGTGAGCTGGACCGTTGGGTGAAGTCCGGCGCCTACACGGCCATCCTGGCCGGCAGCTATCCGCGGCGTGAGGACGACGCTGCGGCGTCGATGACCGATGAGGCCTCGGCCGCCGCGACGCACTACTCGGAGGAGTTCGCCCGCTTCGACGACAGCGTCGGGAAGATCTTCTCCGACCTGGGTCACGGCCTCGGCCAGGCCCGTGACTGGCTCGCCGACCGGTTGCGCGACCTTTCCGAGCCGTCTCGCCCGCGCGGGCGCCGGCCACGCGACGAGCGCCCGCCCCGCGACGACCGTCCCGGGGGCGTCAACTGGTGACCACCACGCGCTGAACCGGCAACGGGCGGCAGCACGGGCTTCAGCCGGCCAGCATGCGCGCCAGGAAGTCGAGGGTGCGGCTCCACGCCAGTCCGGAGGCCGCGGGGTGGTGGAACATCGGGCCCGGATTGTCGAACGCGTGCTCGGCGCCGGCATAGGTGTGGAACTCCGCACCGTGCGGCGTGACGGCGGCGCGCACCTTCTCGACCACCGCGGGCGGAAAGAAGCTGTCCGCCTCGCCCCAGTGGTGCAGGCTCGGGCACGTGACGTTCGGGGCCAGCGCCAGCAGGCCGGGGATCGCCGAGCCGTAGTAGGCGACGAGCGCGTCGGGGGTGTTGCGCGCGGCGACCTGGAAGCCGAGTCCGCCGCCGAAACAGAAGCCGACGATGCCGACCCTGCCGGTCACCTCGGACGCCGCACGCAGGGCGTCCAGGGTGGCCGAGGCGTCGGCGGTGGTCTGTTCCCAGTCGAGCTGCTGCGCGGCGCCCATGCCCTCCTGGACGTAGCTGGCGCTGTCCGGGTCGAAGGTCATGGCGCCGAGCCTGAAGTACAGCTCGGGTGCGTACACCACGTAACCGGCGTCGGCGAGGTCGGCGCAGCGCTGCCTGATGTAGTCGCTCACCCCGAAGATCTCCTGCAGGACCAGCAGCCCGGGGCCGCCACCGGAGGGCGGCAGCCAGCGGTGGACGGGCAGATTGCCGTCGGGACGCATCACATGGATGAGGTCGCTCACCCGGCCCATCCTGCCTCAGCGCACCCGTGCTGGGAATCACCCGGCGGGTTCATGGCCCGACCCCGGCATCTGGTACCGAGCGAACGCGCAGTTCTACGATGAACGGACGATGGCCGTCCGCAGAGTGACCGAGGAGGTCAGATGGCAGGCAAGTTCGAGGTGTACGAGGACTCGGCCGGCAAGTACCGGTTCCGGCTCAAGGCCGGCAACGGCGAGGTCGTGGCCACCGGCCAGGGGTACGCGAGCCTGTCCGGAGCCAAGGACGGCTGTGAGGCCGTCCAGCGGGCGGCGGCCGGCGCCACCATCGTTCAGGTCGACAAGGAGTAGCAAGGCGTCGCAACGGCGCGAGATCCGGCCGGTCAGGGTCAGTTTGACCCTGTTCCGGCCCGGCGCGTACTCTTGATCCTCGGTGCCCGTGGGCCGGTCGGCTGATCCATCCGGATCGCCCCTCCACGATGGCATTGCATTCATCGAGATCGAAGAGAGTGGGTCAGGCGTGTACGCGATTGTGCGCAGCGGCGGACGCCAGCACAAGGTTGCGGTCGGCGACGTCCTGGAGATCGACCGGCTCGACGCCGAGGTGGGGGACAGCGTCGCGCTGACCCCGCTGATGGTCGTCGACGGCGAAACCGTCACCACCGAGGCGAACCAGCTCGCCCAGGTGAAGGTCAGCGCCGAGGTGCTCGGCGAGATCAAGGGCGAGAAGATCCGCATCCTCAAGTACAAGAACAAGACCGGGTACAAGAAGCGCCAGGGCCACCGGCAGAAGCACACCCAGGTCAAGATCACCGGAATCGAAGGCTGAGGTAGCACCAGATGGCACACAAGAAGGGCGCATCCAGCTCCCGTAACGGTCGCGACTCCAACTCGCAGCGCCTCGGCGTCAAGCGGTTCGGCGGTCAGCAGGTCAACGCCGGCGAGATTCTCGTCCGGCAGCGCGGCACGCACTTCCACCCCGGTGAGGGCGTGGGGCGCGGCGGTGACGACACCCTGTTCGCGCTGCGCGCGGGAGTGGTCGAGTTCGGCACCCGCCGCGGCCGCAAGGTCGTCAACGTGGCGCTCGACGCCGAGTAACCGCACCAGAACAGACGCCGAAGGGCGGCTCCCCGACGGGAGCCGCCCTTCGCGCGTCCCGACCCGGTCACCCGGCCTCCGATGGCCGGGTCAGGGGCCTCAGGGCACCAGGATGGCGCGGCCGCGGACGTTGCCGGCTTCCAGGTCGGCCAGCGCGGTCAGGGCCTCGGACAGCGGGTACTTCTGGGTGTGCAGGGTGACCTTGCCGGCCTGGGCGAGCACCATCAGCTCGGCCAGATCGGTGTAGGTGCCGACGATGTTGCCGATCACGCTCTTCTCGCCGGCCACGAAGTCGAGCGTGGGAGCCACGAACTGCCCGCCGTAGCCGATGATGTACTGGTAGCCCGCGGGGGCGGTCATCGCCCAGCCGTCCAGTTCGGCGCCCTGCTCGGCGACGAAGTCGAAGACCACGTCGGCGCCCCGGCCGCCGGTCAGGTCCTTCACCGCGTCGATGTGGCTGCCATCGGAGACCACCGTTTCGTCGGCCCCGATCTCCTTCGCCAACTCGAGGGCGGCCGGGCTGCGGTCGACCACGATCACCTTCGCGCTGGTGATGGCCTTGAGCGTCTGGATACCGATGTGGCCCAGGCCGCCGGCGCCCTGCACCACCGCGGTGGTGCCGGGGAACAGGCCGGACGCCGCCTTGCGGACCGCGTGGTAGGCGGTGATGCCGGCGTCCGCCAGGGCGGCGACATCGGCCGGATCGGTGCTCGGGTCGAGCTTCACGCAGGCCCGGGCGGTGGTCCGCAGGTATTCGGCCATGCCGCCGTCGTTGTTGCTCAATCCCGGGAAGAAGGCGCTGTCGCATTGCATGTCGCGACCGGCACGGCAGGCCAGGCACATGCCGCAACTCGGTTGCGGGTGCAGGATGACGGTGTCACCGACCTTCACGTTGGTGACTCCCTCGCCGACGGCGTGCACCCAGCCGGCGTTCTCATGGCCGATCACGTAGGGCAGGTCGGGGTGCTGCGCCGCCTCCCAGTCACCGTTGATGATGTGCAGGTCGGTGCGGCAGACGCCGGCACCGCCGATCTTCACGATGACGTCGAGCGGCCCCTGCAGCGTCGGCTCGGGAATCTCGTCGATGGTCGGGTCGGAATGGTACGCATGGACGCGCACGGCCTTCATCTGTGACCTCCTCGTCGTTGAAAGGGACCGATTGCCGCAACCGGTCCCGGTCACTATCGGCTGTCTACCGGCGCCCGCCCGCCCTGTCCACGGGCTTTCGCACCCAATGAGAATCGCGCACGCCGCCCAGCACCGCCCCTGTCGCTGCCCGCACGCGGCGGGTTAGGGTGCGGCGGGACGCGACGTCGGCTCGCCCTGGCACTGCTCGCTCTGGTGCTGTTCGGGCTCACCGGCTGCCGGGTCGAGGGCCGGGTCGTCGTGCGACCCGACGACCGCCTCGACGTCGATCTGACCGTGCACGCCAAGCGCAGCCCCTACTGCAACGCCGATCTGGCGGAACTGTCGGTGATTGCGGGCAGGGACGCCGACGGCGTCGTGCTGTCCTGCCGGTATCTGGGCACCGTCGACCCGACCGTCTTCGGTTACCGCGGCGTCTCCGTCACGTCGGCGGGCGAGGTCCAGGTCGCCACGTTCAATCCGCTGCTCGTTCCGGCGGCCGGCGCGCCCACGATCATCAACGACGTGGAAGCGCTCGACGTCGTCATCGTCACGGCCGGCGACATCGTCGAGGCCAACGCGGGCGTGGTCGCAGGCAAGGAGTTGACGCTGGCTGACCCGGCGTCCCTCGGGCAGCCCGGTGGCGTGAGGGTGCTGGCGCTGCGTCACGCGGGTCCCGCGTCGTGGGTGTGGTGGG
Source organism: Micropruina sonneratiae (assembly GCF_025972045.1). GTDB lineage: Bacteria > Actinomycetota > Actinomycetes > Propionibacteriales > Propionibacteriaceae > Micropruina > Micropruina sonneratiae. Next base: position 407,208 of record NZ_JAPDHX010000003.1, read on the forward strand.
CGCTGTGCGGTGCCGTCGCCGGCGCCACCCTGCTCGTGCTGCTCGTGCTGCGGCCCGCCGCCTTCCGGGTCGGTGGGACGGCGGAGTCCGCGCCCGACGACGACCGGCCACAAGTGGACGCCGCACACCACGTCGACCCGGACGAAACCGCAGCGCCACCTCAGGCGCATTGGGCGGCACGAGGCCGCGACGGCCCCCACGAGACCGCCCCCACAGAGCCGGCCCGCCCGTCCGCGACCCCCGACCCGAGCAGGTGGGCGCCGGTGGAGTGAACCCGAATGCGACCACGGGCCGATCCGGAGGATCCGGGCGGTGTGGTAGACCGGGCGGATGCGGCCTCGGCTCAGGCGCCTGCTGGGGATGATTCTCGGCCTGGTCGCAGCCGCGTCGCTGGCCGGCTGCGACGTCACCGGCACGGCCACGATCAGGGCCGACGACTACGTCGACCTCGATCTGCGGGCGGTCGTCGACGGCAATGAACTGTGCTACTGGCAGTTCGGCGAGACGGTGCGCACCGAAGAACGCCGGATGTGGCGCGGCAGCCAGCGGCTCTGCCTGCTGCAGGGCACGGTGCACAAGGAGGAGTTGCGACGCTGGGGCGTGAGCGTGTCGCACCTCGGCGAGCGCATCGAGGTGTCGTTCAACCCGCTCGGCGTGGCCACCACCAGCAGGTTCACGGCGGCCTCGGTGGGCATCGACGACCTGGCCGTCACTGTCGAGTTCCCCGGTCAGGTGCAGGAGAGTACAGGCATCGTCGAGGGCAACACGGTCCGTTTCACCGACGTCGATCAGCTGGCCGAGCCGATGGGACTGTCGGCCGTCGGTCTCGACCACGCCGGCCCGTCCTGGGCGCTGGTGGGCACCGGGGCCGCGTTCGGGCTGGGCGTGCTGAGCACCGCGCTGCTGTGGGCCTGGCGACACCGCCGCCACCAGCTGACGGCGGCCCTGCCGGACCTACAGCCCGAGCACGCTGCGCCCGCGCCCGCGGCGCCCGTCGGTCCGCCGGGGGGCCCCACCCCGGGCAGCCTGCTGCCGTCCGACCTGGCGTCCGGGGCGCACGCCCCGCCCGGCGGCAGCGGCTGGGAACGGCCGGGTACGACGCCACCCGACGCGCAGGGCAACGCTCCGCCCCCGGTCCACGCCAAGTGGGCGCCGCCGGCGTCCTGACGACCGACGCGGTGTGCGGCCCCGCCGGACGCTGTGGGACGATGAGAGGCGTACCTTTCGTCACCCGCGAGTTCCCCGGAGTTGAACCATGGCCATTCCGTCCTTCGTCGACGCTGCGACCCTGACGGTCGCCGGCGGCAACGGTGGGCACGGCTGCGCGTCCATCCACCGGGAGAAGTTCAAGCCGCTGGGCGGCCCCGACGGCGGCAACGGCGGCAACGGAGGATCGGTGATCCTGCGCGTCGAGCCGGGGTTGACCACCCTGGTCGAGTACCACCGGCAGTCCCAGCGCCGGGCCCAGAACGGACAACCCGGCAAGGGCGACCATGCCAACGGTGCCAATGGTGAGGACGTCGTGCTCGCGGTACCCGACGGCACGGTCGTCCATGATGCCGACACCGGCGCCGTCCTCGCCGACCTGGTCGGGGCGGACGCCGAGGTGGTCGTCGCCGCGGGCGGGCGCGGGGGGCTCGGCAACGCCGCGCTGGCGTCCTCCTCGCGCAAGGCGCCCGGTTTCGCACTGCTCGGCGAGGAGGGGGAGAGTCGGCGGGTCACCCTCGAGTTGAAGGTGCTGGCCGACGTCGGTCTGGTGGGCTTCCCGAGCGCGGGCAAGTCGTCGCTGATCGCCGCCATCAGCCGGGCCCGGCCCAAGATCGCCGACTATCCGTTCACTACCCTGATCCCGAACCTGGGCGTTGTGGTCGCGGGCGAGGTGACGTTCACCGTCGCCGACGTGCCCGGACTGATCGAGGGGGCGTCAGAGGGCCGCGGGCTCGGCCACGACTTTCTGCGGCACATCGAACGGTGCCAGGCGATCGTGCACGTCATCGACTGCGCCACCTACGAGCCCGGCCGCGATCCGTTGACCGACCTGGACGTGATCGAGGCCGAGCTGGCCGCCCACGGCGGGCTGGAGGACCGGCCGCGGATGGTGGCGCTGAACAAGGTGGACGTGATCGACGCCGCCGAGCTGGCCGACATCGTCCGGCCCGACGTGGAGGCCCGCGGGCTGCCCTGCTTCGCCATCTCGACCAAGACCGGCGAGGGGCTGCAGGCGCTCACGTTCGCGATGGCCGACCTGGTCGCCGAGCGCCGGGCGTCCGCCCCCAGGCCCGAGCCGAAACGCATCGTCATCCGGCCCACCCCCGTCGCGGGCGGTCCCGAGTTCTCGATCCGCCGGCAGGGTGACGGCGAGGGCGGCTTCGTCTGGCGGGTGCGCGGCGAGAAGCCCGAACGATGGGTGCGGCAGACCGACTTCGGCAACGGTGAGGCGGTCGGGTACCTGGCCGACCGGTTCGCCCGGTTGGGCATCGAGGATGCCTTGCTGGCAGAGGGCGCCCGCGCCGGAGATGCGGTCGCCATCGGAGGCGGAGACAGTCCGGTCGTGTTCGACTTCGCCCCTCAGGTCGAGATCGGCGCCGAGCTGCTGTCGCGCCGTGGCGAGGACCAGCGGCTGTTCGACGAGCGCGAGTCGGTGAAGCGGCGGCGCGCCCTCGACGCCGAGTACCACGCGGCGAAGGCCGCCCAACGGAGCACGCGGCTGGCCTCGGAGGGCTACCACCCACCCGATGCCGACGAGGACGACCTTGACCGGCCCGGGAACGACGAATGACCGCACGACCCGCGATCACCGACGCCCAGCGGATCGTGGTCAAGGTCGGCTCATCGTCGCTGACCGGACGCAACGGGCTGGACGGCGACCGGATGGACGGCCTGGTGGGTGTGCTGGCGGGTCTGCGGGCGGCCGGCAAGGACGTCGTGCTGGTGTCGTCCGGTGCGGTCGCCGCGGGCATGCCGGCCCTGGGCATGAAGCATCGGCCGCGTGACCTGGCCAGTCAGCAGGCGGCGGCCTCGGTCGGGCAGGGCCTGCTGATCGAACGCTACGACGCGCTGTTCGCAGCCCACGGGCTCGTGGTCGGCCAGGTGCTGCTCACCGTCGACGACCTGACCAGGCAGGCCAACTACCGCAACGCGCTGCGCACGTTCACCCGGCTGCTGCAGCTGGGTGCCGTCCCGGTCGTCAACGAGAACGACACCGTCGCCACCCACGAGATCCGGTTCGGCGACAACGACCGCCTGGCCGCCCTGGTGGCCCACCTGGTGCAGGCGGACGCCCTGCTACTGCTGTCCGACGTCGAGGCGCTCTACACCAGGCACCCGTCCGAACCGGGGGCGGAGAAGCTGAGCGAGGTCGCCGACGTCGACGACCTGGACGTGGACACCAGCCGGATCGGCTCGGCGGTGGGCACCGGCGGCATGTCCACCAAGTTGCAGGCGGCCAGGATCGCTACCGCCGGCGGCATCCCGGTGGTGCTGGCCTCCTTCGCCGACCATGCCGCGGCGCTGGCGGGCGACGATGTCGGCACCCTGTTCCATCCCACCGGCAAGAAGCGTTCGCGGCGGCTGATGTGGCTGGCCTATTCGTCGCAGGCCAAGGGTGACCTGGTGCTGGACGCCGGCGCGGTCCGGGCGGTGCTGGAGCGCAAGGCGTCCCTGCTGCCGGCCGGGGTGATCGCGGTGCACGGTGATTTCCTGGCCGGCGAGCCGGTCCGGCTGCTCGATCCGGCCGGCGCGGTGATCGCCCGGGGCATCGTCAACTACGACGCCGCCGACCTGCCCGGACTCCTGGGCCGCAGCACCCACCAACTGGTCGAGGAGCGGGGGCCGGAGTTCGACCGCGAGGTCGTCCACCGCGATGCGCTGGTCGTGAAGCTGCGCAAGGCACGCTGACCGTCACCGTTCAGCGCCGGAGAGATCCCGGCGTACGCCTGGATGACGAGGCCCTACTGGGGTGGGCCCAGAGATTCGTCATCCCGGGCTTGCCCCGGGATCTCTGGTGAGAGTCTGGGCGCCCAGAGGCTGAACCCTTCGGGCAGCAGGGGCGGCAGCAGCCGGCGGATCAGCGCCGCCAGCTCGCTCTGCCGCTCGACGGTCAACCGCTCGGCCTGCATCGTGACCGACACGGCCGCGACCACCGCACCGCCCTGCATCAGCGCCACACCCATGCAGGCGACCCCCGGCTCGTTCTCCTCCAACTCCGTGGAGTAGCCGCGGCTGCGCGTGGTGCGGAGCACGCCCGCCAGTTCGTCGGGACTGACCGGCCGGCGATGCAGGTAGGCGGGCAGCTGGTCGTCGGGGACGCCGCGGGCGGCCAGCAGGGCGCGCCCCATGGCCGAGGTCGCCGCCGCGGTCCGCTGACCCACCTGCGACCAGACGCGGATCGCGCGATCGGTCTCCACCTTGTCGACGTAGAGCACCTCGTCGCCCATCAGCACGCCCAGGTGCACCAGCTCGTCGGCCTCGCGGGACAACGCCACCAGCGCCGGATGCAGCGCGAGGGCGAGGGTCTGCGGTGTGGCGAAGCCGTCGCCGAGTGCCATGGCCGCCGAGCCGAGCAGGTAGTCGCCGTTGACGCCGGACTGGTTGACGAAACCGCGTGACCGCATAGTCGACAGGGCCCGATAGGCGGTCGACTTGTTCACCCCGGTCGCGCTCGAGAGCTCGGCCAGCGACGCGCCCTCGGGCCCGGCCGCGGCCACTGCGGTCAGCAGGCTGAGCGCACGGTCGATGGCTTCTACGCGCGGTGTCTCGCTCATAGACCGATCATGCCTCGACGTTTCGCTCAATGCAACGAACGGTGCTCCCAAAGAAATCAGGCTTGCAGATTGCTGCACGTTCATGCCAGAATGTTTCATACAACGAATCTTCCGTTTCAATGAATGAAATGAGTTGAGATGTCTCTCACCGAAGAGATCCTCGCCCGCCGGATTGTTCCCGTCGTCGTCGTCAACGACGCCTCCCGCGCGTCCGGCCTCGCCGACGCACTCGTCGCCGGCGACCTGCCCGTGGCGGAAGTGACGTTGCGCACCGCTGCGGCTCCCGAGGTCATCGCGACCATGGCGAAGAAGCCGGGACTCCTGGTCGGCGCCGGCACCGTGCTCACCCCCGGTCAGGTCGATCTGGCGGTGGACGCCGGCGCGACGTTCCTGGTCAGCCCCGGCTACAGCCCGGCCACGGTCGCCCGTGCCTCGGAGCGGGGCGTCCCGATCGTGCCCGGCACCGTCACCCCCAGTGAGGTGATGGCCGCACTGGCGGCGGGGCTCACCACCCTGAAGTTCTTCCCCGCCTCGAACTACGGCGGGGCCGGCACGCTGAAGGCCTTCTCGTCGGTCTTCCAGCAGGCCAGGTTCGTGCCCACCGGCGGCGTGTCCGCCGGCAACCTCAGCGACTACCTGAGCCTGCCGAACGTCCCTGCCGTCGGGGGTTCGTGGATGGTGCCCGCCAAGACGGTCGACGCCGGTGACTTCGACACCATCCAATCCCTGTGCAGTGAAGCGGTGGCCGCTGCCGCCGACGAGTGACCAGCCGAACCACCCCGTCCCGTTCGACCGACCCCCCGAGGAATTCGACCCATGCCCAATCAACTCACTCTGCGGCCCGCCGACGAGTGCCGCTATGACGCCCTCGCCCTCGGCGAGGTGATGCTGCGGCTCGATCCCGGCGAGTTCCGCATCCGGACCGCCCGCAGCTTCACCGCGTGGGAAGGCGGCGGCGAGTACAACGTCGTGCGGGGCCTGAGCCGGGTGTTCGGCCAGCGCGCCGGTGTCATCACCGCTTTGGTGGACGACGAGGTCGGCCACCTGATCGAGGGCTTCATCATGGCCGGCGGGGTGGACACCTCGCTGATCCACTGGGCGCCCTCGGACGGCGTGGGCCGCACCGTGCGCAACGGCCTCAACTTCACCGAGCGCGGCTTCGGCGTCCGCGGCGCCAAGGGCGTCAACGACCGCGGCAACACCGCGATCTCGCAGCTCAGCCCCGACGACGTCGACTTCGACCACATCTTCGGCGCCCTCGGCGTCCGCTGGCTGCACACCGGCGGCATCTTCGCCGCGCTGTCCCAGACCAGCGCCGCCACCGCGCTGGCGGCGATGAAGGCGGCCAAGAAGTACGGCACGATCGTCTCCTACGACCTCAACTACCGGCCCAGCCTGTGGAAGAGCATCGGCGGCCAGGAGCGTGCCCAGCAGGTCAACCGCGAGCTCGCCGAGTACGTCGACGTGATGATCGGCAACGAGGAGGACTTCACGGCCTCGCTCGGCTTCGAGATCGAGGGTGTGGACGAGAACCTCACCGAGCTGCCGATCGACGGCTTCGCCCGGATGATCGAGACCGCCGCCGCGGCGTTCCCGAACTTCCAGGTGATCGCCACTACGTTGCGGGCCGTGCATTCGGCCTCCGACAACGACTGGAGCGCGCTGGCCTGGTCTCCGGCGGACGGCCTCAAGCGGGCCGCCGACCGCAAGCACCTGGAGATCCTCGACCGGGTCGGCGGCGGTGACTCGTTCGCCTCCGGCCTGTCCTTTGGCCTGATCAGCGGCGAGGACATCCAGACCGCCGTCGAGTACGGCGCGGCGCACGGTGCCCTGGCGATGACCACTCCCGGCGACACCACCATGGCCACCAAGGCCGAGGTGCTGAAGCTGGCCGGCGGCGGCAGCGCCCGGGTGGATCGGTGACGGCCGTGGGCGATGTCATCGAGAAGGTCGAGGTGCTGGTCTCCAGCCCCACCCGCAACTACGTCACCCTGCGACTGACCACCCGCGACGGCATCGTCGGGCTGGGCGACGCCACCGTCAACGGACGCGAACTGTCCGTGGCCGCCTACCTGCGCGACCACGTCGGTCCGCTGCTGATCGGCCGCGACCCGGGCCGCATCGAGGACACCTGGCAGTACCTGTACCGCGGGGTCTACTGGCGCCGCGGCCCGATCGGCATGGCGGCCATCGGCGCGGTCGACATCGCCCTGTGGGACATCCTCGGCAAGCGCACCGGGCAGCCGCTCTACCAGTTGTTCGGCGGACGGGTCCGTGACCGGCTGGCCACCTACCGGCACGCCTTCGGCTGGGACCTGCCGGCCCTGCTCGAACAGGTGGACGCGCACCGCGAAGCCGGCTTCACCAACATCCGGGTGCAGACCGGCGTGCCGGAACTCGACGTCGTCTACGGGGTCACCAAGGACGGCCCGGTATACGAGCCGGCCGGCAAGGCCGCCGCGCCAGCCGAGGAGACTTGGGACGCCGAGGCCTACGTCCGCTACGTGCCCGGCGTGATCGCCGGCGTCCGTGAGCATGTCGGTCCCGGCGTGAACCTGCTGCACGACGCGCACCACCGCCTCACCCCGATCCAGGCCGCCCGGCTGGGCAAGGCACTGGAGGAGGTGGGCATGTTCTGGCTCGAGGACGTCACCCCGGCCGAGGACCAGGAGGCGCTGCGGCTGGTGCGTCAGCACACCACCACGCCGCTGGCCATCGGTGAGGTGTTCAACACGATCTGGGACTGCCAGTACCTGATCTCCAACCGGCTGATCGACTACATCCGGGCCGCGGTGGTGCACGCCGGCGGGATCAGCCACATCCGCAAGATCTTCGCGCTGGCAGAGGTGCACGGCGTCCAGGCGGCGCCGCACGGGCCGTCCGACGTCTCGCCGATCTCGCTGGCGGCGTCGATTCACCTGGGCGTGGCGACCCACAATTTCGCCATCCAGGAGTACATGGGCTACCCGGACCTGGTGCACGAGGCGTTTCCGCACGCCTGGAGTGTCGAGGCCGGCCACCTGCAGCCCGGCGACGAGCCCGGCCTCGGTGTCAGCCTCAACGAGGAACTGCACAGCCCCGACGACTATGAGCCCGCCTACCTGCCAGTCGCCCGCCGGCGCGACGGCACCCTCACAGATTGGTGATCGATGACGATTCAGCCGCTTTCCCGCGCCAGCCTGACGGTCCCCGTTCTGGGCGCCAGCGCGCCGCCGACCCCCGGGATGCTGCATCTCGGCATCGGTAACTTCCACCGTGCGCACGCCGCCGTCTACACCGCCAAGGCGATGGCGGCCCAGGGCGGTGACTGGGGGATCGTCGCGGTGGCGAACCGCAACCGCCGGGTGGTCGACGCCCTCGCGGGGCAGGACCACCTGTACTCGATCCTGGAGCTGTCCAGCGCGGGGGAGCGGGCCGACGTGATGGACGTCCATCGCGAGACCATGGTCGCCGCCGAACAGACCACGGAGCTGATGGCCCGGATCGCCGATCCGGCCATCCGGATCGTCACCCTGACGATCTCCGAGAACGGCTACTGCCGCAACGCGGTCACCGGTGATCTCGACGTCGACGGCGCCCTGGTCAGCGCCGACCTGGCCAACCCGGACGCCCCCCGCACCACCATCGGCCAACTCGCCGGTGCGCTGATCCGGCGCTACCAGGGCAACGCCGAGCCGATCACCATCCTGTCCTGCGACAACCTGGTCTCCGCCGGGCACACCGCGCACAAGATGGTCAGCCAGTACCTGCAGGCCACCGCCACCCCGGACGGCTTCCACGACTGGTTCGCGGCCTCGGTGACCTTCCCCAACGCGATGGTCGACCGGATCGTCCCCGGCACCACGGACGCCACCCGCGCCCGGGTGCGTGAGCTGCTCGGAGTGGTGGACGCCATTCCGGTGCCGGCCGAGCGGTTCAGCATGTGGGTGATCGAGGACCGGTTCGCCGCGGGCCGTCCGGCCTGGGAGGAGGCGGGCGCCATCTTCTCCGACGAGGTCGAGGCCTACGAACTGGTGAAGTTGAGGCTGCTGAACGGCTCGCACTCGCTGATCGCCTACCTGGGCGGGCTGTCGGGCGCCGAGACCATCCCGGCCAGCTTCGGCCAGGACTTCGTCCGCGAGAGCGTCACCGCGCTGCTCAACGACGAATACCTGCCGAGCATCGAGTTGCCGAGCGGCTTCGACCCGCAGGCCTACATCGCCGAACTGTTCGACCGGTGGAGCAACCACGCCCTGGGCGATGCCACCGCACGAGTCGGCTCGGACGGCTCACTGAAGCTGCTGCAACGGGTGCCCGACCCGGCGCTGCGGCTGCTCGGCCTGGGCGAGGTGCCGCAGCAGTTGTCGCTGATGGTGGCCGGCTGGATCGCCTGCGTGGCCCCGCCCGCCGGGTTCGCCCCCGGGCCCATCGCCGACGCCATGGTCGAACCGGCCCGCGAACGGCTGGCCGAGGTCACCGCCGTCGCCGGCTCGGTCAGGGCCCACGTGGAAGGCATCCTGCGCGGCGGCTTCTTCCCCGACGCGCTGGCCGCCTCCGATGTCTTCGTCGCCCGGGTCGCCGAGCTCCTCGACATCATCGTCAGCCACGGCGTCCAGGATGCCGCGCGGGCGGCTTTGGACGCCTGACCCCTGCCGGACGAACAACCCAAGACCCGAACACCTCGAACTCACGAAGGACAGTCGATGAAGACCCTGAAGATCCACGGTGCGGAGAACATCACCATCGAGGACGCCCCGATTCCCGAGCCCGGCGAGGGAGAGGTGCGGGTGCGGATGCAGTACGGCGGCATCTGCGGCTCCGACCTGCACTACTACTTCCACGGCCGCAACGGCGCTTTCGTCGTCAACGAGCCGTTCACCCCCGGCCACGAGATGTCCGGCGTGGTCGACCTGGACCCGTCCGGACGCTGGGCGGCCGGCACCCCGGTGACCATCGCGCCCGCCACCTACGGGCACTCCGAACCCGGCATCGAGGACCGCAAGTACCTGTGGCCCGGCGGCAGCTACTTCGGGTCGGCGTCCACCACGCCGCACACCCAGGGCGGCATGAGCGAGTACCGGGTGGTCAAGGACTTCATGATCCGCGAACTGCCCGAGGGGCTGTCGGTGCGCGACGCCTCGCTGGCCGAGCCGCTGGCCGTCGCCCTGCACGCCATCGCCATCGCCGGCGGTGTGGAGGGCCAGAAGGTGCTGGTGACCGGTTCGGGGCCGATCGGGCTGTGCACGGTCGCGGCCGCGGTTGCGCTCGGGGCGTCGGAGGTGACCGCCACCGACATGCTGGAGGGCCCGCTACAGCGGGCCAGGGCCGTCGGCGCCGCGCACACCATTCTGGCCGGTGTGGACGAGGTGCCGGCGCTCACCTATGACCTCGCCTTCGAGTGCTCCGGGGTTGCGCCCGCCGTCAGCCAGGCGCTGGCGGCCGTCCGCCGGGCGGGCACCGTGGTTCAGGTCGGGATCCTGCCCGCCGACAAGATCGCGGTGAACCTCGAACCGCTGGTGTCGCGCGAGGTGCGCTACTTCGGCACCTTCCGCTTCGACGACGAGATCGAGGGGGCGGTGACCATGCTCGCCGAGCATCCCGAGATCGCCAAGGTGATCACCCACGTGATCGACGCCGACGACATCGTCGAGGCCTTCCAGACCGCGCGCAACAGCCAGGAGTCCGGCAAGGTCGTCGTCTCGCTCTGGCTCGACGACGAAGGCCAGGCCACCGCCTGAGCCGCCCCGGCGCCCGGCCCCCGGACCGCCGATCACCCGCCCCCACCACAACGCTCACCCGGATACCGATCGCTCGCCCAGCGTGGCGAGCCCTCCGTAGCAGGGGAGCGCCTGGACAGGCGTCCCACCGCCCGACCAGGCACCGCCCTCACCAACCCAACCCTGCAAAGGAGCAGTTGACGATGACTGCAGAGAATGCGGCCGGCAGCCCCGGTGGCTCCGTCGCCCAGCGCACGACCAAAGACCTGGCCAAGGCAGCCGTTTCCGGCTGGCTGGGCACGGCCCTCGAGTTCATGGACTTCCAGCTGTACTCCCTGGCCGCGGCCCTGGTGTTCAGCAAGGTGTTCTTCCCCGGCGAAGCGCCTGGTGTCGCGGTGATCGCGTCCATGGCCACCTACGCCACCGGCTATCTGAGCCGTCCGCTCGGCGCCTGGTACTTCGGGCGCCTCGGCGATCGCGTCGGCCGGACGAAGGTGCTGTTCTACACGATCGCCCTGATGGGCGTCGCGACCACGCTGATCGGCTTCCTGCCGACCTACGGGCAGATCGGCATCATGGCCCCGATCCTGCTGGTGGTGCTGAGGCTCGCTCAGGGTTTCGGCGCTGGCGCCGAGATCGCCGGCTCGTCGGTGATGCTGACCGAGTACGCCCCCCGCAAGAACCGCGGTCTGGTCGGCTCGCTGGTGGCGCTGGGCACCAACTCCGGCACGCTGGGCGCGTCCGCCATCTGGGGCGTCCTGCTGGTCACCCTGTCGACCGACGCCGTGATCGAGTGGGGCTGGCGGATCCCGTTCATCGCCTCCGCCCTGATCATGCTGTTCGCCGTCTGGCTGCGCCGCAGCCTGAAGGAGTCCCCGGTCTTCGAAGGCCGCGCGGACGTCGTCGAGGGCGAGGCGCTCAGCCGCGAGGAGCTCGACAAGGCCGCCGCGCACGACAACGTGCTCGCCGAGGCCCTGCACGAGCGCAAGGGCAGGGCGTTCTTCGAGGGCTTCTTCCTGCGCTTCGGCCAGGCGGGCAACTCGGGCATGATCCAGACCTACCTGATCAGCTACATCACCACCGTGCTGATGCTGGCGGGCTCCATCGGCACCGGCGTGGTCATCACCTCGTCGTTGATCGGCTTCGCCACCGTGCCGCTGGTCGGCTGGCTGAGCGACAAGGTGGGCCGCAAGCTGATGTACATCGTGATGTCGTCGATCTCGATCGTGCTGGCCGTGCCGATGATCTACATGATCGCGACCAAGGACGTCTCGAGCGTCTTCGCCGGCTACATCATCATTCACCAGACGTCGGTGCTGGCTCTGGCATCGCTGGAGAACAACACCATGTCGGAGCTGTTCGGTGCCCGCGCCCGCCTCACCCAGCTGGCGCTGGCCAAGGAGCTGGCGGCCATCGTCGCCACCGGTATCGGCCCGGTCGTGGCCGCCGCCCTGGTGGTCGGCTCCGGCGGTTCGGCCTGGCCGATCGCCATCATGATCGCCTTCTTCTCGGTCTGCTCGCTGGGAGCCGCGATCGTCATGCCCGAGACCGCTGGGCGTGACCTGACGGCGCTGAACGACGCACGCAAGGGCGAGGCCATCATCGGCCCGTTCGCCCGTAAGGAGCGGGCCGCGCTCGGCCTGCCCACTCCTGAGGAGGAACTGGCCAAGCTCGGCTGACCCGCCTCACCGCAGGGGCCGTCCGGTTGTCCGGGCGGCCCCTGTGCGCGTCCGTGCCCGAGGCATCCGATTTCATCAGACGTCCGATATACCGATTTTCGACCTCGATCCGGATCGAAACGTTTCAGTCGCCGATTCGAGGCATCGACGTCGAAATTCGGTATATCGGCAGGTGGTGAGATGTCCGCCGGTGTCTGACCGGCCCGCCCTCGTGTGCCGCCGGGGCTATCCTGCCGCGGTGAGCTTCCTCGACCAGGCGCGGGCCGCCAAGAGCGCCTCGATCACCCTCGCCACCCTGAATCGGGCGTGCAAGGACGCCGCCCTGCACGCCATGGCCGACGCGCTGGCCGACGCCGAGGACGCAGTGCTGGAGGCGAACCAGCGCGACGTCGAGTCGGCCCGCGCCAACGGCACCTCCGAGGCGCTGATCGACCGGCTGCGGCTCAACCCGCAGCGGGTGGACGCCATGGTCGGCGGGCTGCGCGATCTGGCGAACCTGCCCGACCCGGTCGGCGACGTGATCCGCGGCTGGACCAACGCCAACGGCGTCCAGGTGCGTCAGGTGCGGGTGCCGTTCGGCGTTGTCGGCATCATCTACGAGGCACGGCCCAACGTCACCGCCGACGCGGCCGGCATCTGCGTCAAGTCGGGCAACGCGGCGCTGCTGCGCGGCTCGTCCTCTGCGCTGGAGTCGAACCGGGCCATCGTGACCGCCCTGCGCGCCGGTCTGGACGCCGTGGGGCTGCCGGCCGACGGCGTCCAGCTCGTCGAGGGCGGCCGCGAGGTGACCGACGAGTTGATGGCGGCCCGAGGCCTGGTCGACGTGCTGATCCCACGCGGCGGGGCGGGCCTGATCAACGCCGTCGTCGAGGGCTCCAAGGTGCCGGTTATCGAGACCGGCACCGGCAACTGCCACATCTTCGTGGACGCCTCGGCCGACCCCGACATGGCGCTGCGCATCCTGCTCAACGCCAAGGTGCAGCGGCCCAGCGTGTGCAACGCCGCCGAGACGCTGCTGGTGCACGCCGCGATCGCCGACACCTTCCTGCCCAAGGCCTTGGACGCCCTGGCCGGGCAGGGCGTCACGGTGCACGGCACGGACGCCGTCCGCGGCTACTCCGAGGCCGTGCAACCCGCGGGACCGGACGAGTTCGACGGCGAGTACCTGTCCCTCGACCTGGCCGCGGCGGTCGTCGACTCGGTGGACGCCGCCATCGAGCACATCCGGGCGCACACCACCGGGCATTCCGAGACCATCGTCACCAACGACCGCACCAGCGCCGACCGGTTCGTGGCGGGGGTCGATGCCGCGGCCGTTCTGGTCAACGCGTCATCGAGGTTCGTCGACGGCGGCGAGTTCGGGTTCGGGGCGGAGATCGGCATCTCGACGCAGAAGCTGCACGCCAGGGGACCGATGGGGCTGGCCGAGATGACCTCGTCGAAGTACATCGTCACCGGCGACGGCCAGACCCGGGCCTGACAGGTGTCCGTCCCGGGCGTCGGTGCTAGTGGACGGCGCGTGCGCGCCAGTATCATCCCTGCATGGCAATCCTCCTCGAGACCACGGCGCACAACCCGTACTTCCCGTGGATCGTCGGCGGCAGCGTGTTCGCGGTGCTGATGATCGCGTTCCGGGTGGTCTTCGGCTTCGGTAAGAGCCGCCCGCACAGCTGATGACGAATACGGGCATCGCCTGGGCCGACGACGGCTCCAGGCACCGCCGCCTGGGTGTCATGGGCGGCACGTTCGACCCCATCCACCACGGTCACCTGGTCGCCGCCAGCGAGGTGGCCGCCAAGTTCAAGCTCGACGAGGTGGTGTTCGTACCGACCGGTCACCCCTGGCAGAAGGCGGACAGGCAGGTGTCGCTGCCGGAGGACCGGTACCTGATGACGACCATCGCCACGGCGTCCAATCCGCGCTTCTCGGTGAGCCGCGTCGACATCGACCGGCCGGGTTCGACCTACACCCTGGACACGCTGCGCGACTTGCGGCGGCACTACGGCGAGGACGTCGACCTGTTCTTCATCACCGGTGCCGACGCGCTGAGCCAGATCCTCACCTGGCACGGGGTGCTGGAGCTGTTCGAGCTGGCCCACTTCGTCGGAGTCACCCGGCCCGGTACCACGCTGGGCGAGCACGACATCGCGCACCTGCCGCCGGACAAGGTGACGCTGCTGGAGGTTCCGGCGCTGGCCATCTCGTCGACCGACTGCCGCAACCGGGTCAAGGAGCACCTGCCGATCTGGTACCTCGTGCCGGACGGTATCGTGCAGTACATCGCCAAACGGGGCCTCTACCGCTAGAGCGGCGGCCGGCCGCTGACCACGGGCAAAGAAGCAATGGGAGACCGATGACCGCAACAGACCACGCGATCGCACTGACCAGGACGGCCGCCAAGGCCGCCTCGGACAAGCTCGGCGGCGATCTGGTGGCGTTCGACGTGTCCGAGGCGCTGGCGATCACCGACGTGTTCCTGATCGTGAGCGCCTCCAACGAGCGGCAGGTCGGCGCGATCGTGGACGCCGTCGAGGAAGCGCTGCTGGCCCAGCGGGTCAAGCCGGCCCGCCGCGAGGGCCACGGTGAGAACCGGTGGGTGCTGCTCGACTTCATCGACATCGTCGTGCACGTGATGCACACCGAGGAGCGCACCCTCTATGCGCTGGAACGGCTGTGGCGCGATTGCCCACGGATCGAGCTGGAACTCGGCGAAGCGGCGTCCGGCGAGGCCGTCGAGACGCCCTCCACTGCGTCGTGACCGCGGCCCGGGTCGTGCTGTGGCGACACGGCGAAACCGAATGGAACGCGACCGGCCGCTATCAGGGACAGGCGGACGTCGCACTCAACGATCGCGGCCTCGCCCAGGCCAGGGCGGCGGCGCCCAGGCTGGCGGCCCTGGCACCGCAACGGATCGTGGCGTCCGATCTGGTCAGGGCCCGGAGCACCGCTGCCGAACTCGATGCGCTGACCGGCGTGGGGGTCGAAGTCGAGCCCCGACTGCAGGAGATCAACGTCGGCGACTGGGCGGGGCTGACCAACGAGCAGGTGTTCGCCGCGAACCCGGACTTCGCCGAGGCGCTCTACGCCGGCCGGGACGCCCGCCGCTCGCCCTCGGGTGAGACCGGCGCCGAAGCCGGCTCGCGGGTGGCGGAGGCGCTGCTCGACATCGCCGAGGGCACCCCGGACGGCCAGGTGGTCGTCTGCGTCGGCCACGGCTTCGCGCTGCGGGTGGCGACGGTCTTCCTGCTCGGCCTCGACTACGCCCACAACCTGACCCTGGGCGGACTGTGGAACGCGTCGTGGTCGATCCTGCAGCCGGCCGGCGAGCGCTGGCGGCTCCTCTCCTGGAACAACGTCTCCGGTATGACTGAGTGACCGTCATCCGGAACTGAGCGTCTCGGAGCTGAGCGGCATCCCGGGCTGGGCGTCATCCCGGGCTTGCCCCGGGATCTCGGGCGGTCAGTCGCGGGAGTGTCGGCGGCGGGCGAGCGCGAACACCACTCCGGCCGCGACCGCGGTGGCGCCGGTGGCGATCAGCCAGGCCGGTAGGGCGCTCTGGCCGGACGTGGCCGGGGCATCGGGCTCGTGGTCCAACTCGACTGTGCCAGCGCCGCCGTCGACCGTGATCACGTCGCCGGTGCTGATCCGGCGGGTGGCGTTGCCCGTGCCCAGCACGGCGGGGATGCCGTACTCGCGGGCCACGATCGATCCATGGCTGAGGACGCCGCCGATGTCGGTCACCACCCCTGCCGCGACCGCGAACAGCGGTGTGTAGGCGGGGGTGGTGATCGAGGCGACCAGGATCTCGCCGGGCTCGAACGCGGCGAAGTCCTGCGGCCCCTCCAGCACTCGGGCCGGCGCGGTCACCCGTCCGCCCGAGCCGCCGGTGCCGGTCAACACGGGGCCGGTCTGTCCCGAGCGGGCCGGCATCATGCTCTCGAGCCGGGTGATCCAGCCCTGCTGCGGCAGGTACTGCGGCGGTGTGGCCAGCCGCTGCCCCCGCCACGTCATCCGGCGCTGTTCGATCCGCGCGGTGGTGTCATCGAGCCGGCCGACGCCGGCGTCCAGGGCCGCCGCGGCGGCGTCCGCCTCGGACTCGGTCAGCCAGAACACGTCGTCGCCGGACGCCGTCGCGCCGACCTCGACCAGCCGGCGGCCGAGCTCGCGCAGCAGCCGGCGCATCGTCGGCCAGGCGAGCCCCATGGCCGCTAGGGCGTCTTCACGCAGCGGCGCCCAGCGTTGCGCCTTGTCGAGCGTGCCGCGGGCCAGGTGGGCGCGCAGCGGATCGAGTCGGTCGAGCAGTTCGCCGGTGATCCGTTCCCTGCGTTCGGACGCCGCACGCTGCCGCTGCGCCGGGTCGAGACCGCGTCCGGCGATCACGTGCTTCAGCGATTCCAGCACCGGGCCCGGGTCGTCGGCCGGCACCGGGTTGGCGAAGTCGAGGTTGTAGACGGTGTGCCCGAACTCGGCCAGGTAGGCGTCCAGCCGTTGCCGCAGCTCTGCCCAGTCGTCGGCGTCCACCCCGTTCGGCGGCTGGTCGGGAACGGGTCCTGAGGGCAGGGCTGCCACCGCGTCCGGCAGTCCGGGCACCCCGCGGCACCAGACTCCGAGGGCGTGCACCGCCTTCTCGGCACGCATCGGGACGGAGTCGAAGCCGAGCAGGAAGTCCGAGGCGACCGGGTCGTCCTTGCGGCGCAGCGCGGTGTCGTACAGCCGCGTCCAGATCACCTCGCTGGAGGCGGCCAGCGGGATCACCATCTGCACGTTGCTGTAGTAGCGGCAGCCCGCTGCGAGGAGTTCGCGGGTGGCCTGCAGCAGGGTGGCAGCCGGCAGGGCGGCGAGGTCGGCGTCCTGCCATCGGGCGACCGTCTCGCGGTAGGCGGGCAGTGCGACGTCGTGCCACTGGGTGAGCACGAAGTCGCGGCTGGTCAGCAGTTTCAGGGCCGTCGGGGTGAGCCGCCACATCCGGTTCATGGCGTCCGGGCTGTAGTCGTAGTAGGCGTAGCCGTTGATGGTCGGGAAGTCCACATCGGTCATCGCGCCGGCCTGGTCGAACGTGGCAAGCAGGGCGTCCAGCCCGGCGGGCACGGCGGGCCTGATCAGGTCGGCGAACAGCGGCGTCAGCGGGTCGGGCAACTGCTCGGTGATGCTGGCCCGGAAGCACAGGCTCTTCTCGCGCGGCAGCGGCCACTCGGTGGGCGGTTCGCCGGTCGGCTCGGGCAGGGCGGTGATCGGCCGGGCCTGGACCAACTGGAAGGCGCCCCCGGCCAGCACCCACTCGATGTCCTGCGGGACGCCTGCGTGCGCCTGCACCCGGGCGCCCAGCGCGGCCAGCTCGTGCACCTGGGCGTCGGTCAGCGTCGCCGCGGACGCCCGGCCCGGCTCGACGGCCTGCTGCCGGACGCCGTCGGCGGTCGTCACCGTCATCACCGCCTTGGCCGCGATCCGACGCCGCACGGCCTGCCGGTCGCCGTGGTCGACGACGTACTCGTCGGGCTCGACCTGGCCCCCGACCACCGACTCGCCCAGCCCCCAGGCGGCGGTGATCACCGTCTGGTCGCGGCGTCCGTTGCCGGGGTTGGCGGTGAACATCACCCCGGCCACGTCGGCGGGGACGAGTCGCTGCACCACCACGGCGATGCGCGGTGCCGGACCGGGATCACGCCGTGCGCGGTAGGCGACGGCGCGCTCGCCCCACAGCGAGGCCCAGCAGCGCCGGACGGCGTCCAATACGGCTGCGTCGCCGCGGACATTGAGGTAGGTGTCCTGCTGGCCCGCGAAGCTGGCGTCGGGCAGGTCCTCGGCGGTGGCCGACGAGCGCACCGCGACGGCGGGGGAGCCGAGGTCGGCGTAGGCGGTGCTGATGTCCCGGGCCAACTCGTCAGGCACCCGGCCGTGGGCGAGGGCGTCCGCCACCTCGGAAGCGGCGCCGTGCGTCACCGCCTCGGTCAGCCCCAACGCGTCGAGAGCCAAGGCGTAACCGGCGGTGGTGACCACGAAACCGTCGGGTACCGGTAACCCGGCGGCGATCAGTTCTCCCAGGTTCGCACCCTTGCCGCCGGCGGAATCCAGGTCGGCGCCGGACAGTCCGGCCAGGGGCACGACGGTTGGTGACGGATCCGTCATGGGTCCCACTTTTGTTCGCCGGGGCCGATTTCACAACCCCGTGGCGATCCACTAAAGTTGGTCACCGGCCGCAAGGCACGGGGCTATGGCGCAGTTGGTAGCGCGCTTCCATGGCATGGAAGAGGTCAGGGGTTCGAATCCCCTTAGCTCCACCCAAGTGTTCTTACGGGAACAGACGACATCGCAAGAGTTGTCGTGTTCGTGTTCCGTCTCGTTGCCTCGCGCGGCGGCTGTGATCGTCGCGAACGGCTCAGCCAGCACCGGGTGTAGTTGTTCGTCCTCGGTGACTTCGAGGCGCGTGTAGAAGGCTTGGTTCGCGAGCCTGCGATTGCCGTCGTCGGAGTGCGCGTAGGCGTAGTGAGCATCGGTGAGCAGCCGTAGCGAGTCATGGAGGAACGCGCGGCCTCCGGTGTGCTGTTCGTCGTGCTCGGCGAGGCGATGGTCGATGTCCGCGAGTCCGGCCCGGATGCGGTCCTGGTGCCGCTTCAGCGTCGGTAGGTCGATGGCGTCGGCGAAGTGCGCCGCGAGCAGCTTGTCGCTTTCGGCTTCTAGGCGCGCCCGGTTCGCGGTCAGGTCCACGAACTCCTGGTCGCGGCCCGCGCTGCGCTTGTCGAACGCGGCGTCCACTCTCGCGGCGAGGTCGCGGTAGTCGGTTTCGCTGATCGTGATGCTTTTGTAGGAGTCCGCGACCAGCCGCTCGGCCAGATGCACCGGGACGGCGCGTCTGGTGCAGGGGGTCTTCTTGGCCGCTCGGCCGGAGCAGACGAAGTAGGCGTAGGTGGTGCCTCGCGGGTTGGTGGCGAAGTCCAGCAGCATCCGTGATCCGCAGGTGCCACAGTGCAGCAGCCCTTTCAGGTGGTGCGCGTGCCGGACGTGCCGAGTTGCGCGCGCGTTGCGAGCTTTCAGCAGCGATTGCACCTTGTCGAACAGCGCAGGCTCCACGATCGGCTCATGCGCGCCGGGATGCAACGCACCCGTGTAGCGGATCACGCCTGCGTAGTACGGGTTGGTTAGCAGCGCGTAGAACGTCGCCTTGCCGAGCGGCTTGGACGGCCGCTTCGGCGAGGGCACCGTGGTCAGCCCGCGAGCCGTCAGATCGCGCAGCAGCTCGGCCACGGAGACCTCGCCGGTGGCGTACTGCTCGAACGCCCACCCGATCAGCGGCGCGCGTTCGGGATCGACCTCGACCGTGCGGACTTCCCGGCCTTGCTCGTCGGTGCGGCGGACGTTGAGGTAGCCGACCGGGGCGCGCATCGGAGTGCCGCCCTGGGCGAGCTTCTGCGTGAGCCCCTTGGTGACCTCGGTGGCAAGGTTCCGGGAGTAGAACTCCGCAATGGACGACATGATCCCGTGGACGAGCATCCCCGAGGGCGTCTGGTCGATCGACTCCGTAGCCGATACAAGGGTCACCCCGGCAGCCAGGAGCGCCTGATGTATCTCGATGTCGTCGGCGCGGTTGCGGGCGAGCCGGTCGAGCTTGTGCACGATGCAGAACGTGACCGGGCTGGCGGCGATGAACGCGAGCATGTCCTGGAGGCCGTCGCGGTCGGCGGATCGGGCGGACTCGCCGGCGTCGATGAACTCGCGCACGATCCGCGCGCCGAGGTCGGCAGCCTTGCGCTGGTTGGCTTCGCGCTGGGCCGGGATCGAGAACCCTTCCTCGGTGCCGCCGCGCTCAGCCTGCTCCCGCGTCGAGACACGCAGATACGACACGGCCAGCATCGACGGCGTGTCCGCCTCGGCGGTGGCGGTCGTGGTGGGAGCGGTGATGCCCATGACGTGCTCCGATCAATCGGTTCAAGCTGTTTCATCGTCTCGCCGAGCCGGCGGTTGGGCGAGGTCGGGAGGCGGGAGCCCGTAGGGGTCTGGCTCGCCGTTCAGGTAGGCGCGGTGGCGGGCCTCGGCGATGTTCATCACCCACTCCACGAGCCGGTCCACGTCGGGCTGCTCGCGCCCTGTCACCCGTAGCCGCAGGTTCCTCGAATCGCCGTTCATGCAAGGTAGGTGCGCACGCCCTCCCACGACGCGACGCCCCCACCGAGTTACTGCCTCGCGGATCACCCTGTTTCGAGCTACCACGCATCTTGCAGATCGAGGTACAGACCTGTAGGTATGGAATTGTCCTGACGCCAGACTAGCGCGGTCCCGCCGAATCCGACAGCCCGATCCGCGGAAGCCCGAGCAGGCCGCGACCGAGGGCCGCGGTCAGCAGTTCGTCGGCGCTCTCCCGGAACTCCGGAGCCAGCAGTCGCGCGGCAGCATCCGCGACCTCCAGGTCATCGCCGGGCTGGTCGTTCCGAAGACCGAGGATGATCGTCGCCCGGAGGCCGTCGCACCACTCCTGCGTCGCGGTCGCCAGCGGCTTGATCGCCCCGGCCACCGGGTCGGCTAGAAGACGGATGAGTGCCTGCCCTTCCCTGCGCGCGAACAACCGATCCAGCGAAGCCGCGATGCCCGCGTGAACCACATCGGGGTCGGCGTCTGGGCTGTGCTGGGCTTGGCCTTCGAGGAACGCGATCGCGTGGCCGCGCATATGGCTGATCGCATCCAGGGCGAGGTCTTCCTTGCCCCGGTAGTGGTGATACAGGCTCCCATGCCCCATCCCGGAACGCTGCAGCACCATCGTCGGACTCGTCGCCTCAAAGCCCCGCTCCGCCAGCAGCGCGCACATCGCGGCGACGAGCTTCTGCTTCGAGTCATACGCCGGACGCCCCGGCCCCCGCCGCTTCTCCACCATCACCAGCCCTCCGGTCGGCTTCACCGAAATTCCATACAGACTAGTCCGGTTCCCCGTCTGAAAGACGTGTGACCACTCAGACGAGGCGGCTTTGAGCGCCGGAAAACTCGGAGCGCGGAAGTGCCGAAGAACTCAGGGCCGGGTGGCTTTGGGGAATCCGGTCCAGCGGAGTTCGGGGGGCAGGTGGCTCATGTCGTTGAACATGGTGATGCTCGGGAGTCCGGGGCGGTGCTCGATGAGGGTGAGTGCGGTGTTGGCGCTGTTGAGGCCGAGCCATCGTACCGGGGGTGCGTCGAGGGCGTCGCGGATGAGCCAGGCGATCGGGTAGGAGTGGGTGATGAGCACTTCGTGGACGTCATCGCCGTGCTCGGGTGGCGTGGCGAACCGGGCGGTCAGGCTGTGCGCGGTCCGGTTGCCGGCGGCGGCTTCTGCGGGGTCGTAGCCGTCGAAGAACGGCACCCAGGCGTGGGGTGTCTCCTCGGGTGTCGGCACGTAGGGTACGTGGTCGATGAGTTCCGCGGCTTCGGCGACGGGCGTCCCTGGCCGGAGTTGCGCGGCCACTTCCTGTGCGGTGCCGGCGGCGCGGGGCAGCGGGGAGTGCCATACCGCGTCGATGGGCAGGTGCGCGAGCCGCTGGCCGAGGAGCCTTGCCTGTTCGCGGCCGGTGTCGGTGAACTCGCCGAATGCGTCGGCGTCACCGTGTCGTGCGATGTAGAGATACCTGGTTGCCATGAGTTGCTGAGGGCTCGGGCGCCTCGCGCCATCACCCCGTTCCTTTCTGTTGAGTGTGCGGTCGGTGTCAGTCCTGTGCTGTCGTGACGATGCCCTCGGTGCCGTCGACGGTGATCCGGTCGCCGTCTCGAATGCGCATAGTGGCCTCTGGGACACCGAGGACGGCGGGGATGCCATGTTCGCGGGCGACGATCGCCGCGTGGGAGAGCACCCCGCCTGTCTCGGTGACGACAGCGGCGGCGATGTGGAACAGGGGCGTCCAGGCCGGGTCGGTGTAGGGGCAGATCACGATGTCTCCGGGCTGGACGCGGGCGAACCCAGATGGGCTGTGCAGGACGCGGGCTACCCCGGTGACGACGCCGTGGGCTCCCGGCGATCCGACCAGCGACGCACCTTGCGCCGTGGTGGTCCGCGCTGGCAGCGAGGGGAGGGTCGCGGTGATCGGCCTCGCCTGGAGAATCCACGCCTCTCCGTCTGCGATCGCCCATTCGATGTCCTGGGGCTGGCCGAGAAGCCCCGCGATACGGCGACCGAGAGCCGCGAGCATCGCGGCGGTCGCATCGTCAAGTGTCGGGAGTGTCTGCTGTCGCTGCGGCACGTCGTAAGCGGCTACGCCGGTGCTGTGGCGGGTGCGATCGAGCCGTGTTGTCTTGTGCGCGAGGGTGCGGCGGATGCTTCCGTCTGGCGCGACCTCGTAGGCGTCCGGCGTCACGGTCCCTCCGACGATGCTGACGCCCAGGCCCCACGTCGCCTCGATCCGGGTGCTGTCCTCGGGCAGTGTTGGGGTGAACATCACGCCGGACACGTCGGCGTCGATGAGACGCTGGACGAGCACCGCCATGTCCGGCCCATTGTTCACGGCGTCGTCGTCCAGGCGGTTCCGGTAGCCGGTGGCGCGTTCCGAGGACGACGACGCCCAGCAGACCTGAACCGCCTCCGCGACCTCCTGTGTCCCACGAACGGCCAGCACACTCTCGTACTGACCGGCCGCGGACGCGCCGGCGGTGTCCTCGTCCGCGGCCGATGAGCGCACCGCCACGGGCGGATCGCCCATCTCCCCAAGGTGCCGGGCGAGCGCCTGCCTCACGGGCTCGGACACCGAGAACTCGGGATCGCTTCGAGCGGCGCGGTAGGCGGCGAAGGGCACCACGAACCCATCAGGCACCGGCAGACCTGCATGCAGTAGCGCGGCGAGCGCCGCCGCCTTGCCGCCGCAAGTGTCCGCCGTCGCGTTCCGCAGAGTCGTGACCATACCCTCATCCATCAATGATCTGTTGACAACGTTATGTTGATTGTTGAGGATGGGTGCATGGAACGCAAGCACGAGCTCGACCAGTCGGCCGAGCGGGATCGCGCCCAGGCGGGCCGGGAGCAGAATGCGCAGGACCGGCTTCTCGAACTCGGTGCCGATGGTCTGGACGCCCGCCCGTGGCGGCCCGAACCGATACCGCCCACGGCCGTCGAGCTGACGCAGTTCGCGCTCTGGCGCTCCGCCAATCTCGCCCCCGACGATCTGCTCCACGCGCTCGCACTCCTTCCAGCGGCGCGGGCCGAAGTCGAGGGCGTCGAGACCGGGTTGCTGTTCACGGCCAGGACCGCGGGGCTGACCTGGGCGCAGATCGCCGAGGCGATGGGCTTCCGCTCTCCCCAGGCGTGTCAGCAGCACTTCACCCGACTCACCACCAGGCAGGGCGACCGAGCATGACCCGACCCTCGCCGCCGCCTTTGCTAGTCCTGCACGCGGTGCGTCTCCTGGGCCTGGCAGACAGCGCCGCGATCGCCGAGCGCGCCGGGGTCGGCCACGACCACACAGTCGAGGTGCTGCACGACGCGGAGCAGCACGGCTGGGTGCAGTACAACTCGTTCGCGGGGCTGGAAGGATGGTCGCTCACCGAGGAAGGCAGAACCGAGAACGAACGCCAGCTCGCCGACGAGCGTGCCAGCGCCGACCCCGACGACGTGATCGCGGCCGTCCACCGCAACTTCCTCCCGCTCAACGCGCGCCTCGTGCGTGCGTGCACCGACTGGCAGGTCAAACCCACCAGTGAAGACAAGCTCGCTCCCAACGACCACACCGACCCTGCGTGGGACGCCCCCATCCTCGATGAACTCGCCGCCCTCAGCGCGGCGCTAGCCCCGCTGATCGAGCGCCTGGCCGGTGTGCTCATAAGGTTCGCCGGATGCGATACCCGCTTCGACGCAGCACTCCACCGCGCGCGCGCCGGAGAGAACGAATGGGTCGACAGAACGGACATCGACTCCTGCCACCGCGTCTGGTTCCAACTCCACGAAGACCTCGTAGCCACCCTCGGCATCGACCGCAGGACCGAATACTGACCTCACGTTCCTGAGCCATGCGAACGACGCGACAATCCGGCAGTCGATGACCCTGCGCCCAGCCGACTCCGGTGCGGTTCCTCTGCTTGACTATCGCCCGCTTGTGGCGTGGACGAGCATCCTGCGACGCGGCGAGGGCCATGTGGCGTATGACTGCGTAAGAGTGATGGTGATCCGTGAGGGCAGCGCGATCCTGTCCGGTGAATTCGGACAGAGGCCCGTCAGCGTCGGCGACGTGATTCTGCTCGCCCCGAACGTGCCGTGCGGTGGCGAACCGGAAGGCCGGGTCCTGCTGACCACGGTCTGCCTCGATACCAACTACGCGCTGGAGCAGGTGTTCTGGCAACACTCCGCGCTCCTGTCGGACCGGCTGGCGGCCAGCAGTTTCGCAGCAGCAAGATACACCGAGCCCTTCCAGATCATCCGCCTCGGAGAGAACGCGGTCGATGCGCTTGCCCACAGCCTCGATGAAATCGAGTCGCTGAGTCGCGGCCCGCTCTTGGAGCACTTTCACCGGATGCAAGAGCTTTGGTCTGGCATCACCCACAAGCTTGACCCGTTGATCTCCGTCTCTCCCGTCCCTATGGCGACTGCGCGGGGGCAGCGAGCGCATATCAGGCCCACGTTGCCGCGGTGGAGACGGTTCGCGCCTGTCCGGGATGAAGTTCGCACGGTCGAGGCGTTGATGCGTAACGCGATCGCCGAGCCGTGGCCGCTGTCGAGACTCGCCGACCACGCACATCTATCGACAGCGCAGCTCTCCCACCTGTTCGTTCGGAGCTACGGGAAGACCCCGTGGGCGTATCTGACCATGCTTCGGGTAGAGGAACTTGCCCGCCTCATGCGCGAAACCAACCTGACCACCGAGGCCGCTGCGCGACAGGTCGGTTGGGCCGATCGCGACCACGCCTCCCAGCTCTTTCGCCGCTACGTCGGTGTCACCCCGAGCCGCTATCGACGCAACGGCCCACCCCTCGGCTCGACAAACGTGAATCGACGTTGGCCGGCCGCGTGAGTCTCATCCGACTCCGTAGATCTCTCGATGATGGTCTCGGGTTTCAGGAAGAGGGATGGTCCGTACTGTGACAGCGCCCAGCGGCAGTTTCCCACTCTGTCGCCGTGCTCCCTGCGCCATCTACTCGGACCCAGCGCAGATCGGTGCGGTAGGTGGTGCCGTTCACGAGGAGTTCGATGTTGGTGTGCGCGACGGCCGCAGCGACGTGGCGCACACGCAGGACTGTCCAGGCAGACAGATCAAGCGCACCGTACAGGTCCTTGGCGAGGACGGCGAGCTTGCCTACCGATGACCGGGTGCTTCCAAGTTCCATGAAGTGAGCACCGACTGGTCCCCACTGTCGCTTCTCCCACTTCTCTAGCAAGTCCCCACATGTCCGCGCAACCTCAGGCTGCTCCTCAGCGGCCGGGTCAGGCTCGTACTCGTAAGGCTGCCATTCCTCGATTCGAGCCTTCTGATCCTGAACGTCCTTCCATCGACGCAACGACTCGCGCAGCGTGGGCGTCGGCTCGACGGGCTTCGCCTGACGCTCTCGGGAATCAGCCCAATCCGCGACGGCGAAGAGGCGGTTCACGCCTTGGTCGCGACGACCTCGTTGTCGAAGTTGACCACAGCTTGCCGCGCAGCACGGCACCCTCGCCGGGCACTGGTACGACGACCCGCGGGGCGTACTCTCCGACCTCGCACACGAGGACATCGCCGCCGCCCGCCGCCGGGTGCGGAAGCTCCGTCGTCCCGAGACGCCCGGCCGTGTGGTTGCGGAACTGAGCTTCGGGTTCTGGAAATTCCTGCTCGCCAAACGCTACGAGGCCACCCTATGGACCGGCTATTTGCGTCACGCCTTCCCGAACCTCGAACCGCAGAGCCGCGCCGTCGTCTACCGGGCGCTGGACGAGTTGCACACGGTGCGGAACAGGATCGCCCATCACGAGCCGATTCACAGCCGTGACCTGACCGCCGACACCCTGACCATCTACCGCCTGCTCGACTGGATCGACCACGATGTGCGCGCGTGGGCTGTCACGCTCTCCCGCCTCCAGCCGATCATCGCGGCACGGCCGAACTGACAAGAGCGAACCTCAGACCCGCCGGGTCTTCGCCTACACCGTGCCGCGGTGAATCTCGTACTGCTTCGCCAGCACGGATACGCCGACGCCGTTCGCGCGTGCTGTTCGCATAGCGTCCACTTCCTCATCGGTCAGCCGTGTTCGAGGTCGTCTCGTTGGCTCTGCCGAAGCCACGATGAGCGGATCATCCGGCTCGCCAATAGACTCGCCAACCGCGCCTGACCCTTGATTCCACGCGGAAGCAAGCCTCTCCACGCTCCGTCGCCTGTTCCCGTAGTGCTCGGTCAGGTCCACCGTTCTGGTCGAAGTTCAGTCCTGTCCCCGGGTGATCCGTGGGCAGGGCTGCTTCGTTGTGGACGCGAACCGGACAGCGCCCGGCACCCGATCACCCGCCAGTGAGCCAACCACAGGGGGCTGCCCACGGGTGGCCGCGGGCGTGTGGCGGCGTCCGAGCCGGGTCAGCCTTCGAACGCCGCGCCGGGCCGTCCGTGCAACAGTGACCCCATGGCATCTCCCCAAGCGCTCAGCGAGGTCGATCGTCGGTTGGTGGCCCTGTGGGCGGCCGACTGTGCCGAACGGGTGCTGCCCCTGTTCGAGGCCGAGGCCCCTGACGACCGCCGGGCCAGGGACGGGATCGAGCGCGCTCGGGCGTTCGGACGCGGCGAGCTCGACACCGCGGGAGAGATCCGTCGCCGATTCGAGGCCGGACGCGCCGCGGGTTCGGCGACGTCGCCCGCGGCGGTCGCGGCCGCACGGGCGGCGGGACAGGCGTCCGGCGTGGCCCACATGGGGGCGCATGCATTGGGTGCCGCCGCGTACGCCGCGAAGGCGGCCGCACTCGCGGCGCCCGATCCCGAGGAGGGACGTCACGCGGAGGTCCGCTGGCAACTGGAGCAACTCACCCCGCCGGTCCGCACGGCACTGGCCCGGCTGCCGCGGCTGGGCGAGAACCCGGCCGGCCCGCTCGGCTCCGGGCTGCTCACCACCGGGGTGCTCGCCACGACGATCCGCGACCTCCAGGCGGCCGTGCGCAGCGGCGAGTGAAGTCGCCCCGAGCTCAGCGCAGGTCCCCGAACGGGTTGGGTGCGGCGTCCGGATGGCGGAAGGCGGCGCGCATGTGGTCGCTGGTGAGAAAGTCGGCGATGCCGATCATGATCAGGCTGAACACGATCTGCTCGGTCACCATCCAGGCCGGATACAGGCCCGGGATGGCCGCGATGACCAGCGTGATCACCGGGAAGATCTGGGCGAACAACCGAAGCCGCTGGTAGGCCCAGTACCAGCCGAGGCTGGCTCGCCAGGCGAAGTAGAACAGCGTGGCGGTCATCGCCAACACCACCAGGCTGCGCATCCAGACCGCGAAACCGATGCTCGCCCCCTCTTCGGCGAGCACGAACGCGACCACGACCGCCCCGACGCCGATCACCAGTTCGACCACCAGCAGCCCGTAGACCCAGCTGAACGCCCGCCTCGTCCGGGGATGCAGCCGGGCCGGCTCCGGAATGGAGACCGACGCGTGGCGTCCGCCCGCGACGCGGTCGAGTCGCCGCAGCAGATCCTCACCGTTCACGGCCAGACTCTAGAGGGGATCAGCGAGGCGGCGATCAGCGGTCCGTCGTGACCCGCGCCACGTGCAGGGCGAGGTAGGAGATCTCGTCGGTGGTCAGCGGCGTCCCCAGCCGCAGCTCGAGCACCCCGCCCAGCCGCACCGCCACCTCGGACGCCTCGGGGAACGCCTCGCGGATGGCCCGGCCCACAGTGGTCGGCTCGTCGGCGAGTTGCTTGTGGTTGTGGATCCGGACGAACAGGTAGCGCAGGTGCGTGATGAACCGCCCGACGCTGACGCTGCCGGAGTCGAGGGTGGTGCCGTAGGCCCGTTCGATCACGTCGACCATCTGCTGGATGACGCCGGTCATCTGATAGGTGTACGACAGGTCGCCGGTCGCGAAGCCCGCGTTGACCAGGTGCAGGGCGAGCCCGACCGCCTCGGTGTCCGGCAGTTTGGTCGGAAGGTGGTCGTTGATGGCGGTCAACAGCTGCAGGGCCTGGGTGTACTCCTCGGCGTAGAGGTGCTTCACCTCGGCCAGCAGAGGGTAGGTGATCGCCATGTCGAGGTTCACCCGGCGGATGGCGAAGCTGATGTGGTCGGCGATGGCGATGATCAGGGCCGGATTGTCGGCCACCTTGGTCAGGCCCACCTCGGTGACCGCCTCGCTGACCAGGTGGATGTGCTCGGGCGGAATGCCGGCGAGGAGTTCGGCGAGATGATCCGGGTCGCGACCGTCGGCGGGAACGAAGCGTCGCACCACCTTGGCCGGGTCGACGCTCTGACCGGGGTGGGCCTGGAAGCCCAGGCCACGCCCGGTCAGGATGACCTCGCGCCCGTTCTCGTCCAGGGACAGGACGAGGTTGTTGTTGAAGACGCGCAGAATCTCCATGTGGTCAGGCTACGGGGCCGCCTCCGCAAGGGAGGCGGCCCCGCAGTCAACTCCTCTCAGGCCTCGACGTCGATGACGGTGTCGCCCGCGGCGACCTCACCGCCCTCGACGGGAGTGACCTTCTTCAGCGCCGCGGTGTTGACCACCACGACGATCGTGGTCGTGTCGAACCCGGCCTCCTTGACGGCGTCCAGATCGACGGTGCCGAGCAGGTCGCCGACCTCGACGCGGGCGTCCTTGGCGACATCGACGGTGAAGCCCTTGCCGTCCATCTGCACGGTGTCGATACCGACGTGCACCAGCAGTTCCACCCCGTCGTCGGTCTTGATGCCGAAGGCGTGGCCGGTGTCGGCGACGGTGGCCATGGTGCCCGCGACTGGGGCGACGATGTGACCGTCGGAGGGAATGATCCCGACGCCGTCGCCGAGGGCCTTGGAGGCGAACACCTTGTCGTTGACCTCAGCGAGTGGAACGACGGTCCCGGCGATCGGGGCGACGACCGTCTTCGTGGCGACCAGGGTGGCCGTCCCACCGCCGGCGGTGGAGGCGGCGGCCGCGGTGGCCGGCGCATGGGTCTTCTCCTGCTCCAGGGCGGCATCGGCGGCGTTCTGGGCCGCGATGGCCTCGAACTCGGCCTTCTGCTCCGGGGTGCGGTAGTCGCTGGCGATGACCAGCAGCATCGCGACCACGAACGCGGCGGCGATCGAGACGGCGTAGATCCACATCGGGCTGAACACCGGAATGGTGAGCAGCGAGGTGAAGGCGAACGCGCCGGTCTTCACAGTGCCGAAGATCCAGCCGAGGATGCCGATGGTCACACCGCCCACCGCACAGCCGACCAGCATCCGCGGGTAGATGCGCTTGTAGCGCAGGTGGATGCCGTACAGGGAGGGCTCGGAGATGCCACCCAGCAGACCGGCGGCCAACGCGCCGATGGCGGTCTGCCGGACCTCCATGTCCTTGGCCCGGCTCGCGACGACCAGCACGCCTGCGGTCGCACCGAAGCAGGCGAAGTTCCAGGTGCCCATCGGGCCCTGAATGAAGTCGTAGCCCAGGGTGCTGATGTTGGCGAGCATCAGGGCGTTGAGCGGCCAGTGCAGGCCCAGCGGCACCAGGAACGGGTAGAGCATCGGGATCAGCACCGCGAACAGCAGCGGCACGGTGTTGTTGAGCCAGGCCAGGCCGGCGCCCAGTCCGCTGCCCAGCCAGATGCCGAGCGGGCCGATCAGGAAGGCGGTGACCGGCACCATGATCAGCAGCGAGAAGAACGGCACGAAGACCATCTGCAGGTTCTCGGGGAAGATCCGGTTGAGCAGCTTGTACAACTGGGCGAGCACCGCGACCATGATCAGCGGCACGAACACCTGGCCGCCGTAGTCGTTCAGCTGCATGGGAATGCCGAAGATCTGAGCCACGCACTGGTCGGTGCCGAGGGTCTGGTTGGTGGTGCAGACCGTGTCGGAGGCTTCCTGCAGCGACAGGAAGTTCGGGGTGAACACGGCGGCCATGACGGCACCGCCGACCCACGGGTCGACCTTGAGGGCCTTCGCCGCGTTGTACGCGACCATGATCGGCAGGAAGTACAGCACCGAGCGCCACATCGAATCCCAGAACACCCAGGTCGCGCCGGCTTCGGTGAGCCGGTCGACGCCCTGGAACGGGACGATGTGCAGCGCGTCGAGGACCGCGGCGATGGCGATGATCAGCGAGGAGCCGAGCAGGACGCCCAGCAGCGGCCGGAAGGAGTTCGAAAGGTACTCGAAGAAGGCGTCGAGCCAGGCGACCTTGCCGCGCACCTTGGCGCGTTCGGCGGCCTTGACGTCGGCGTCGCTCTTGGCGGCTTGGGCGCCGGCCATGGACGGAAGGTGGGTGATGTCGGCGTAGACGCTGGCGACAGCGCCGCCGATCACGACCTGGTAGCGGTCACCGCTCTGGGGAACGGCACCGAGGACGCCCGGGACCTTCTCCAGGGCGCTTTGATCCACCACGCTCGCATCCTTCAATTCGAAGCGAAGCCGCGTGGCGCAATGGGTGAGGCTTGCAATATTGCCGGGGCCGCCGACTTTCTCGACGATCTGCTCGGCAGTAGTGGACGCCATTGTTGGTTCCTGTCTACTCGATGGGGTGCTGCGACCGGAAACAAAAAAGACCTGAGTTGCACCGCTAGATGCAGCTCAGGTCTTGCCCCTAGTCGGGTAACAACCCTTAACTTTCGTGAGCCGTCTTGGCTCGTCCAAGACACTAGCACCTGTGCCTCGCCCTTTGCACGCCTTTGCACCGCCCAAGAATGATCGGCGGCGATTCCCGGCGGTCAACGGCGCCCGGCGGTCGAAACGGGCCGCCCAGTGAGCCACGGCGTCTCACCCGCCGGCACCGGCAGCTCCGACCGCTGGCGGACGGGTCAGCGGTCGGGCGGTGGCGGCGGGATCGAACCGATGCCGGGAGCCTCACCCGGCCAGATCAGCAGCACCCGGCAGGGCGCGTGGTCGATCACGAACCGGGTGTGCTTGCCGAGGCTCTTCGGGCCCAGCCGGCTACGGTCCCCGTCGCGGCCGATGATGAGGTAGTCCGCCTCGCCGGCCGCCTCGGTGACCACCCGCTCGGGAAAGCCGGTGTCGAGTCGCACCGTCGCGTCCCGTCCGAGCCGGTCCTTCGCCTCGGCCAGCATCGTCTGCGCAGCCTCTTCGCTGAGCTGTTGGAACTCCTCCTCGTGACGCTTGCGCGTGCCACGTCCGAACAGCGACCCGACGCCGCTGCTGGGCGCCGATCGCGGCTCCTCGCGGACGTGGATCAACGTCACCTCGGTGTCGGAGTGGTCTTCGATGAGGTCACGGGCGGCGTCCACGCAGGCCGGCCAGGTGCCCTCGGTCACCCACACGGTGATTCTCATCCCATTCCTCCGATCAGCAACGATGCCCAGAGTGCCACCACACCCACCACGATGGCGATGGGTGTGGCCAGCAGGCCGAGCAGGGTGAACTCCTGGATCGGCGTCTCGTGATCGTGGGCCTGGACGATGCGGCGCCACAGCAGGGTGGCCAGCGAGCCCACATAGGTGAGGTTCGGGCCGACGTTGACCCCGATCAGGACGGCGAGCACCGCTCCGGGCCCGGACTCGGCCGCGAACGGCAGCAGCACCAGCACTGCGGGCAGGTTGTTCACCACATTGGCCAGCAGCGCCGCCAGGCCCGCCCACAGCAGCAGCGACAGCAGGTCGTGACCGGAGGGCACGATCATCCCGATCGCCGCACCCAGCCCGCCGTTGACGACCGCCGTGACGACGACCCCCAGCGAGAGGACGAAGGCAAGGAAGCCGAGGTTGATGAAGCCTGGAATGTCGCGCGCGGTGACCTGCTTGCGGATCAGCGCCCGGACCAGCATCACCAGCGCGCCGGCCAGTGCGACCCAGGCCGCCTCGATGTGCAGGAAACTGGCCACGACGAAGCCCGCCAGGGTCAGGGCGAGCACGGCCGCGGAGAACCGGGGCAGCGGCGGCACGTCAGGCGGTTCGGGTTTGGTGGCCGCGATCGACAGGTCCGAGGCGAAGAAGATTCGGAACGCGATGTACTCGACCCCGATGACGGCCAGCCAGGGCAGGACCATCAGCCCGGCGAAACTGACGAACGTCAACCCCGCGGCCGACATCGCCAGCAGGTTCGTCAGGTTCGACACCGGTAGCAGCAGGGAGCCGGCGTTGGCCAGGTGGGTGGTGGCGTAGGCGTGCGGCTTGGGCCGCACCCCCATCCGCGAGGCGGTGGCGAACACCACCGGGGTGAGCAGCACGACCGTGGCGTCCAGGGAGAGCACGGCGGTGACCAGCGAGGCCAGCACGAACACGAAGACCAGCAGCCGACGGGCGTCGCCGCCGCTCTTGGCGGCCATCAGGGCCCCGGCGTAGCGGAACAGGCCGTCGGCGTCGCACAGTTCGCTGATCACCAGCACCGCCGCGAGGAAGGCGACCACCGGGAACAGATGCTCCACCTCGGCCCAGGCGTCGGCGAGGCTGATCGCCCCGGTCAGGATGACGACTGCGGCCGCCGGCACGGCGGCGACCGCCTCGGGCAGTCCGCGCGGTCGGACGACGGCGAAGCCGAGCACCACCACCAGCATCGCAATCGAGATGACCTCACCCACGGGCGCTCACCCTAGAACACAACACCGTCAGGTTCGGGGTTTGGGCACGGCTCCACGCTCGGGGTCGATCGTGGGCCGGCTCAGCCCGCCCGCCGCAACGAGGCCGGTCCGCCCGGCACCTCGATCCGGACGCCGGTGTCGGCCAGGCCGGAGCCGCTGACCTCGTACACGGCCAGGCACCGGTCGGCGTACAGCTGGGCGAGCACCCGCCGCGAGTCGCCGGTGAACGCGACGCCCTGAGCCGCCGCGCCGGTGGGCAGTTCACAGACCCGGCGCAACCGGCCGGCGTCGTTGGCGAACAGAACCAGGGCCCCGGTCGGGCTGTGGCCGGGACGCCCGGGCGGCAGCTGGCTGCCGGCCATGCACAGGGCCACCACCCAGGCGCCGTCGGGAGAGATCGCGACACCCTCGGGGACCGACGGGACGGCCGCGTGGTCGACGGCCCGACACGGGCGTGCGGCGGTGTCCACCAGGGTGATCAGGTCCGCGTCGGCGACGCTCGCCCCGCCGGCCACGGCCTTGCCTGCCTGGCCGACGCTGCCGATCACGGCCCAGGTCCCGGCTGCGTCGGTGTCGACCGCGTAGGGGCTGACGCCGGTCGAGATCCGCTCGGGGCGGGCGACGGCGTCCGGGCCAACGAGGTCGACCAGCACCGCACCCTGTTCGTCGCGCAGCGACACGATCGCGGCCGAGCCGTCGGCCAGGACGCCCAGCCCGGCGAGCCGGCCCGTACTCACCGGCAGCCGCTGGGTGAGGGTGGCCGAGCCGTCGGCGAGGCCGAACACGAGCAGCTCACCGGAGACCGTGGTGACCAGCAGCCGACCGCCGTCGGGGGTGAACGCGACCGACTGGGGATGGGTGCCGATGGGCACCTCCTCCACCGTGGCGTCCGCGTCGAAGCGCACGAGTTGCAGCACCTCGTCGAACGTCAGCGCTTCGGCCGCACGGTCGTAGCGCACCGGGGCGGCCACCGCGGCCAGTCTGCCGTCGGGGGACAGGGCCACGGCCTGCGGGGGACCGACGATCGAGTTGACCACCTCGACGGTGCGCAGCACGCGGCCGGCGCCGGCGTCGACGAGGCTGAGCGTGTCCGGTCCGGCGTCGGCGGGGAACAGGTCACGGCCGAAGTCGCGCACCAGCTTGCCGTCGTTGGCGCTGACGAACAGGTCCACCTCAGTAGCCGGCGGCGGGATCGACGACGTTGGCCAACGGACGCCCGGCCAGGTAGGCGCGCAGGTTGTCGCAGAAGATCTGACAGATCCGCTCGTCCTCGAGATGGTCCAGGCCGCCAGAGTGCGGACTGACCAGCACGTTCGGCAGATCCCACAGCGGCGAGTCGTCCTCGAGCGGTTCGCGCTCGAACACGTCCAGGGCGGCGAACCCGACCTGGCCCGACCGCAGCGCATCGATCAGGGCGGCCTGGTCGATCACCGTGCCACGGCCGACGTTGACCACCGTGACCCCCGGCTTGGCCGCAGCCAGGATCCGGGCGTCGATCAGCTTCTCGGTCTCCGCGGTGCCGGGCAGGGT
This sequence comes from Micropruina sonneratiae, assembly GCF_025972045.1. Taxonomy (GTDB): domain Bacteria; phylum Actinomycetota; class Actinomycetes; order Propionibacteriales; family Propionibacteriaceae; genus Micropruina; species Micropruina sonneratiae. The sequence goes on from NZ_JAPDHX010000003.1 coordinate 441,462, forward strand.
GAGGACGAGGTGGTCGGCCCGGCCGACGATGGACTCCAGATCGGTCAGGGCGTGCACCTCGTCCACATGCTCGACCGGTGCGACCGACCGCTTCAGGCCGAGCACGGTCATGCCCAGCGCCTTGCACCGCTTCGCCACCTGCCGGCCGATGCCGCCGAGCCCGCCGATCAGCACGGTGCTGCCCTGGATGGGACGCCCCACGATCCGGGTCGGCCATTCGTGGGCGCGCTGCTGCCGCTGCAGGCGGGGGAGCTCCTTGCAGCCGGCGAACAGGCCGAACAGCGCCCATTCCGCCAGCGGGACGCCGTGCGCCCCGGCCGACGTGGTGAACACGATCCTGCGGTAGGCGTCATCGGGGAGATCAGCGGCCACCACCTGGCCCCCGCCGCCCGCGGCCATCGTCATCACCCAGCGCAGGCGGGGGTTGGCCGCGACGGTGCGAGTCAGCGCGGCCGGCTTCACGTCCGGGATCCCGTACAGCACCTCGGCGGTGTCGATCATGGCCTCGAAGCGGGCCTGCTGCTGCGGCGTCCGGGAGAAGGCGGGATCACCCGCGAAGTCGGCGGCGTGGCGCATCGGTGGTAGCAGTTCCTGGTCGACGACCACCTCGACGCGGGGGTCGACGGCCGCGACCCTGGCGCACAGATCGGGTGACAGCGGGGTGGCGATGACCACCCTGACGGTGTCGGTCTGTTCAGGCATGCACGATCTCCTGCCCGGCGTCGTTGAGGTCTGTCAGGCTGCGGCCCCGGGTCTCGGGGGTGGCGAAGGTGGCCGCGAACGAGATGAGGGCCAGCACGGCCGAGTAGAGGGCTATGACCCACCACGCGTTGCCGGTGGTGGCGAGCAGCGCGGCGCCGACCAGGGGCGCGATGCCGCCGGCGATCACCGCGGAGAACTCCCGGGCGGTGGCGACGCCGGTGAACCGGTGCGCGTTGCCGAACAGTTCGGGCAGCAGGGCGCACTGCGGGCCGAGCATCGACTGCACGCCGATTCCGATGCCGACACCCATCACCAACAGCACCAGCCACACCTGTCCGAGGGTGAGCAGCCAGAAGCCGGGGAAGGCGAAGACCGCGGTGAACAACGCGCCCCAGCGGTACACGGGCACGCGGCCGACCTTGTCGGACAGGGCTCCGAACAGCACGACGGTGAAGATCGCGACGAGGGCCGCCACCACGGCGCCCCAGGTGCCGATCAGCTTCTGGTCGGCGTAGGCGGGCAGCGAGGCGACATAGGCGAGCAGCAGTGCGGAGTAGATCGAGGAGTTTCCGTTCTCGCCCATCCGTAGTCCGATGCCGACCAGGATGTTGCGGCGCGAGGTGGCGATGGCCTGGCCGACGCTTTGGCGAACCGGCGCCTCGCGGTGCGCTTCGGCCTCCTCGAGCGCCTCGAAGGCGGGCGACTCCTTCAGCCGCATCCGGATCACCACGGCGACGACGATGAGCACGGCGCCCAGCAGGAACGGCACGCGCCACAGCCAGCCGATCAGGACGTCGCGGGCGGCGAGACCGAGCAGGGCGAAGGTGCCGGCGCCGAGCAGGGTGCCGATCTGGATGCCCACGAAGGGCAGGGCGGCGAAGAAGCCGCGGCGTTCGCGCGGGGCGAACTCGGAGATCAGGACCGTGGCGCCGGCCTGTTCGGCTCCGGCCCCCAGGCCCTGCGCGACCCGCAGCGCGACCAGCAGGATGGCGCCCCACACGCCGGCCACCTGATAGGTGGGCAGCAGGCCGATCAGCATCGACGAGCCGCCCATCAGGGCGATGGTGATGATCAGCACGAGCTTGCGCCCGAGCCGATCGCCCAGTGCGCCGAAGACCAGCCCGCCGATGGGGCGGGCGGCGAAGCCGACCGCATAGGTGCCGAAGGCGGCGATCGTGCCACCGGCGGCCCCGAGCGGGGTGAAGAACAGCTCACCGAAGATCAGGGCGCTGGCCAGCCCGTAGATGTAGAAGTCGTAGTACTCCAGGGCCGAACCGACCGACGAGGCGAGGGTGGCGCGGCGCAGCTGGACCGGATCGACGGCGTCCGGGGTGGTGGGGGGGTAGGCGATCGAAGCCGACATCGAGAGCTCCTTTGTTCTCCAACGTGTGTTTCCACTATGCACCATAGGATGAACATAGGTCAATAGAGCGAACAAGGCCGGGTATGGCAGGACGCAAAGGTGCGATTGCGAGGGACCGACGGAACCGTCCCCCGGTCCGGACGTGGACCGGAGACGGTTCTCGTGGTCCAGGCCTCAGCCGGTGGCCATCGGGTTGCCGAGCAGCGTGGCCATCCGCTTCAGCTCGGCCACCAGCTCGTCGCGCACCTCGTCGTTCCAATCCGACTTGTGCTTGGTGACGCTGATCGCCAAGATCGGCGCGCGGACGCCCCGGGTGGGCACCACCACGGCCAGACCCACCACGCTGTCGGCGGACTCCTCGTCGTCGAGGGCGTAGCCGCGGGCGCGGGCCAGCCGGATGTCCTTCAGCAGCCTGGGCAGGGTGCGTCGCGAGCGGCCGGTCAGCCGGGGAAGCTCGTCTATGCCGTGGTAGAGCCGCTCGATCTCGGAATCGTCCAGCCGGGCCAGCAGCGCCTTGCCCTGGGCGCAGGACGACGACGGCAGCCGGTCGCCGATGTTGGTGGTCAACCGGATCGCCGGACGCCCCTCGTAGCGGGCCAGGCACAGTACGTCGATCCCCGCCGCCGTGGACAGGCGCAGCGTCTCGTCGCGGAGCACCGGCGACTCCAGGCAGGCCCGGTGGAACTCGCCCACCTGGTCGAGCCTGGCCAGGTAGGCGCCGCCCAGCTCGACCAGCTTGCGGCCCAGTGAGAAGCCGAGGTCGTCGCGGCGCACCAGTCCGCCCAGCTCCAAAGCGGTGCAGATGGTGCTCGTGGACGACTTGGGCACGCCCAGCGCCCGACTCAGATCGGACAGCGTCATGGTGCCGTCCTCGCTCGCCGCCAGCGCGTCCAGGACGGCGACGGCACGACTGACCGCCGGGGCCGCCCCCGGGGGCGTGACGTCGGTTCCACCGCGTACAGGCATCTCGCTAGGCCGTTCTCACCGGCCCGGCGTCATTGTCGCCGGGGATTGCTGGGCGATCCACTCCTGCACCACGGTGGTGTCCTGGTCGCCCAGCCCGGCCTCGGTGAGCGAGGTGAAGGCGTCCAGCAGCACCGGGCCGGTGACCAGCCGCAGGCCGGACGCCGCCGCCTCGTCGCGGGCGGCGGAGAGGTCCTTGATCATGAACTTCGCCGGACCGTCGGGGGAATGGTCGTGCGCGACGAGCTTGGGGCCCTTCACCTCCAGCACCCGGGAGGCCGCGTAGCCCCCGCCGAGCAGGTCGAGCAGCTTGCCGACGTCGAGCCCGGCCTTCTCGGCCAGCAGGGACGCCTCGGCGACGGCGACGATCTGGGCCGCCACGATCAACTGGTTGCAGGCCTTGGCGACCTGGCCGGCGCCCAGCGGGCCCAGGTGCACGGCGCGTCCGGCCGGCGCCAGGATCTCGACGACGGCGGCGGCCGCGGCGTCCGGCCCGCCGACCATGATGGACAGCGTTGCGGCTTTGGCGCCCTCGACGCCGCCGCTGACCGGCGCGTCCACGACGGTGACCGGGGGCTCGTGACCGGCCAGGTCGGCCTGCAGGTCGCGGACGTCCTGGGGCGCGGTCGTCGACGACACCACCAGCAGCAGTGGACGCCGGACGCCGGCGAGCAGCCCGTCGGGGCCCTCCAGCGCCGCCCGGATGTCGGCGATGGCCGGCACCATCACCACCACGAGCTCGGACGCCTCGGCGACCTCGCGCGAGGTGGCGACCACCGTGGCGCCCGCCTCGGCCAGCTCGGCGAGCCGGCCCGGCGTCCGTTCCAGCACGGTGAGCCGGGAGTCTCCGCGGTGCTCCAGCAGGTGCCGGGCCATCAGCTGGCCCATCCGGCCGAGTCCGACGAATCCCACCTCCATGCGTGACTCCATCCAATCCATTGAACAGGGTTTGACGTATTGGACGCCGAGCGTAGCCGCTGCTGGGAGTCCGCACCAGCAACCGGAGCGGCCGGTCGCCGGTTGGCGTTGCGCGCCACCCCGGATAAGGCCGCGCGGCGGGATCGCGGGGCGTTCCGCGGGCGCGGGTTACTTGGTGCGCCTGTGCGCCGGGGTGCGCCATACTCCCCGCCATGGGTCGCGAAGTCGAAACCAGGTCGTACACCCGCGAGCAGCGGCAGCGCTACCGCGAGAAGGTGCAGCACTGCCTCGACGTCTTCGAGCAGATGCTGGTCGCGGACTCCTTCGCGTTCGACGAACCGCTCAGCGGCATGGAGATCGAGCTCAACCTCGTCGATCGCGACTATCGGCCGAAGATGGACAACGCCAGCGTGCTGGCGGCCATCGCCGACCCGGAGTACCAGACCGAACTCGGCCGGTTCAACATCGAGTTCAACGTGCCGCCCGCGCCGCTGGCCGCAGACGCCCTGACCCGGCTCGAGGCGAGCCTGCGTGATTCGCTGAACGAGGCGGAACGGCGCAGCGCCGCGCAGGGGACGCACATCATCATGACCGGCATCCTGCCCACCGTGATGCCGGAGACCTTCGAGGGCGACTGGATGAGCGAGAACGTCCGGTACGCCGCCATCAACGATGCGGTGCTGGCCGCCCGGGGCGAGGACATCCACATCGATATCGATGGGCCCAACGGTGAGACGCTGACCCGATTCGTGGACTCGGTGGCGCCGGAATCGGCCTGCACGTCGATGCAATTGCACCTGCAGGTCCGCCCGGACGAATTCGCCGCGCATTGGAATGCGGCCCAGGTGCTGGCCGGGCCGCAACTGTCGCTGGCCGCGAACTCGCCCTTCCTGATGGGTCGGCAGTTGTGGGCCGAGACGCGGATCGTGCTTTTCGCCCAGGCGACCGATACGCGTCCGATCGAGTACGCCAATCAGGGGGTCCGTCCCCGGGTGTGGTTCGGCGAGCGCTGGATCACCTCGATCTTCGACCTGTTCGAAGAGAACGCGCGGTTCTTCCCGGCCTTGCTGCCCGAGCTCGACCCCGAGGACCCGCAGGCGGTGTTCGACGGCGGGGGGACGCCGAAGCTGTCCGAGATGCGGCTGCACAACGGCACGATCTACCGCTGGAACCGGCCGATCTACGACGTATCGGACGGTACGCCGCACCTGCGCCTGGAGAACCGGGTGCTGCCGGCCGGTCCGACGATCGTGGACACCCTTGCCAACGCCGCCTTCTATTACGGAACGCTGCACAGCCTCGCGCATGAGGAGCGCCCGGTCTGGTCGAGGATGGCGTTCAGTACCGCGCAGGCGAACTTCCTCAACGGTTCCCGGCACGGCATCGACGCCGACCTGTTCTGGCCCGGCGTCGGCGAGATGCCGGCCAGTGAACTGATCCTGCGGCACCTGCTGCCGCTGGCCCACGCCGGGTTGGACGCCTGGTCGGTCGATCCCGACGTGCGTGACCGGCTGCTCGGAATCGTCGAGGGTCGCTGCAAGACGGGCCTCAACGGTGCCCAGTGGCAGGTCGACGCCGTCCGGTCGCTCGAGGAGTCCGGAATTCCTCGCGTGGAGGCATTGCGGCAGATGGTTGCCGCCTATGCGGAACGAATGCATGCCAATCAACCCGTGCATACCTGGGAGATGCCGTAAGTAACGGTGAGAATCGCTCAGAAACAGTATCTGAGGGTATTTCGCGGAAAACTTCCTTGTTAGGCTCCCGCCGTTGGTAGCGAGGAAGGTGGGGGGATGGCCACGCCGCCACACAATGACGCACGCGATGATTCCGGGCCGCGTCGGCTCGACCCCGGTCCGGGTCCGCTTTATCACGCCCGGCCGCTGAGGGCCCTGCCGCGCCCCAACCGCTTCGGCCCGTACCTGGCCAACGCCGTCGCGATCGTGATCGCGGTGGTGCTGGCCCCGGTGCTGACCGCGTCGCAGGCGAGCGTCGGCGTGCCGAGGTCCGCGGCCACCGCGGCGGGGACGACCACTTCCTCGCCAGCCGCCGCAGTGGCCTCGTCCGGGCCGACGCAGGACGAACGGTTCAGCACCCAGGCTCCGCAGCAGCAGGTACCGGACCGCAACGCGCAGCGGCAGGGTGTGGACGACGACCACGACGACACGCTGGCCGCCCCGCCGCCGGGGAAGACGGCCGAATCCAACGGAAGTGACTTCGTCTCGCCGGTGCCGGGGCCGATCACCGGCGCCTTCGGACAGCGGTTCCACCCGATCCTGCACTACTGGCGGATGCACAACGGCGTCGACATGACCGCGGCCTGCGGCACCGTGGTGATCGCCGCCTACCGCGGCACGGTCATCCAGGCCGGGGTCAACGGCGGCTACGGCAATCTGGTGGTCATCGACCACGGCCGGTACGAAGGCAAGCACGTGATCAGCAAGTACGCCCACCTGTCCCGCATCGGGGTGCGGGTGGGTGACAAGGTCGAGACCGGTCAGGGCATCGCGCTGTCGGGCACCACCGGCCTGTCCACCGGTTGCCACCTGCACTTCGAGATCCAGGAGAACGGCGTCTACGTCGATCCGGCGCCCTACCTGACCGGCAAGCCCTCACCTCGGCCCGACGGCCCCATCGAGGACCTCGGCCCGAGCACGTCGCCCAGCGCCTCCGCGTCCCCGAAGCCGGCGCCGACGGCGTCCGTCACTCCGAGCTCCACGCCCACGCCGACCCGTTCCGCCACGGCCAAGCCGACGAGGTCCGCGACACCGTCGCCGACGAGCTCCGCGACGGCAACGCCGACACCGACGGCGACCGTGACGCAGCCGGCCACGGCGTCCGCCACGCCGACCCCCAGCGAGACCGGATCGGCGACCCCGACTCCGTCGCCGAGCGCGACCGAGCGGACGCCCGACCCGAAACCCTCCGCGACCGAGCAGGCGCCTGACCCGGAGCCCAGCGCGACCGGGAATGCACCCGATCCCGAGCCGAGCAGGACGCAACGGGCCACGCCTTCGCCCACCCGGTCCACCGAGGAGGAGCAGTCCTCGCCGTCGCCCAGAGGGTCGGCGAAGGAAGAGGAGACACCCTCGCCCTCGGCGCAGTCGACCCCCTAGGCTCTGGCCCGATGGGCGGGCTATTGCGGGGCTGGCGACGTCGGAGGCTGTTCGCTTCGCCGTCGCGAGACCGGCGCCCGCTGCCGGGTTGGTCGTGGATCCCCTTCGCGGCGCTCGCCGGTGTGCTCGGCGTCCTCGCCGCGCTGCGCGCCCTGGGCGTGGACGGCCCCGACTGGTACCGCTGGCTCACCGATCCGCGGCAGGCCGTCGTGCCGGCACTGTTCCTCGGCGGCATCCTGGCCGCCGCGACACTGTACGGACGGGCCCGCAACGCACCCGGGCGGGTGGTCGGCGTGCTCAGCGTGTCGGCCTTCGCGCTCGGTGCCGTGGTGCTCGGCATGGCCTCGTACCTGCACTGCGGCGGCGACGGGCCCCCCTTCTTCGAACAGTTGATCTGGGTGCTGTCGGGCAACGGTGCCGATCCGTGGGGGGCCGGCGCAGGGTGCCCGCAGCAGCCGCCGCTGGCTCACCACCTCGCCCGGCTGTGCGCGTTGTGGGGCGCCCTGGCGTCCGTGCTGGGCGTGGTGGCGGCGATGCTGCGACGGCAGATCGACCGCTGGCTGGCGAGTGTGGCCGACCGGGCGGTGCTGGTGCTCGGCGCCTCCGCCCAGGCGGCCGCCATGGTGCGGGTACTGGCCGCGAACCGGTCGCCGAGGTCGTCCCTGTTGGTGGTCGACCACAGCGGCGACGAGGCCTTCATCTCGACCGTGCGCGCCCTCGGCGGCCGGGTGCTGGCCGCCGAGGCCGTTGACGCCGACCTGCTGCGCAGCATGGTCACGGTCCGGGGGAGGATCTCGGTCGAGGCCGTGCACATCATCGAGGAGCGGGTGCCCGAGGCGTTGGCGACGTTCGCCCAGCTGGCCAGGGTGCTGGACGCTGCCGCCACCAACGAGGCGGTCGTCACGCGGGTGCTGCTACGGATCGACGACCCGTGGGCGGCCGAGAACTGGCGGCGCAGCATCGTGGGCCCGCAGCGGGCCTGGCTGGCCGACGCCTTGTCGGCCACCGAGCAGACGGCGCGAGCCCTGGTGGCCCGGGTCGCCCTGCTCGGCGCCGGGCGGCTGGTGCTGGCCGGCCAGGGCGACCTGGCGGCCGCCGTGCTTGCGGAGGTGGCCAGCTGCGAGCGGGAGCGCCGCGTGCTGCACCCCGGGTCCGGGACTGCCGACCTGGAGGTGGTGCTGGTCGGCACCGGCGCGGCGGCGCTCGCCGCCGAGCACACCGCCCAGCAGGCCCGCTTCGGCAACGACCCCGGCATCACCGACCTGCGCGTGGTCGACGATCCCGCGACCGACCCGGTGCTGGTCGCCGCCGGACGCGGCGTCCCGACCACGCTGCTGGTGATCGCCCAGGCGCAGCCCGAACTCAACCGGCCCACCCGGCTTGCGGGACAGCTGCCGGAGGTCACCATCCTGGCCGTCGACCCGACCAGCAACGAGATCCCCGACCAGCCGCTGGTCGGGCGGCTGACCAGCTTCGGGGTGGGGTTGCTGACCGGCGACGAGCCGCCCGAGGACCACTGGACGCGGATCGCCCGGCTGTTGCACAACGCCTACCTGGTCCAGCTCGGCGACGCGGTCGGTCAGCGCCCCTCGAGCCGGCCCTGGTCGGAGCTGCCGACCTTCTACCGCGACAGCAACCTGCGCCAGGTGCACAGCCTGTTCTCGGGGGTGGCGCTGCTCGGTCGCTCCTGGGCCGCCGAGGGTGACGGTGAACCGCTGGACGCCGCCGAACTCGACTACCTGTCCCGGCGCGAGCACGAGTCGTGGCGAGCCTTCTACCTGGCCAACGGGTGGCGTCCGGGGCCCGCACGCGACGACGACCGGCTGGTCCACGACTGGCTGATCGACTGGGACGCCCTGCCGCCACCGGCGCGGGTGCGGACGACGGCCGGCGTCCGGCGTTCCCTTGCCCTGCTCGACACCGCCGGCTACCGCTCCCGCAAGCAGCGCGCGATGATGCCGTTCCGGCGCCGCGGTGAGGTCAGGGCCAGGCAACTGGACGTCTCGTGGCAGTGGCGAACCGAATCGGGTGCGGTGATGAACGCGGCGGCCGGTGATTGGCTGGTCACCGACCCCGAGACCGGGCGCGAGTGGTCAGCGGACCCGGGCGCCTTCGCCGCCAGCCACGAACTGGTGGAGGGGAACCGCTTCCGCAGGACCGGAACCGTCCAGGCCCGCCCGGCGCACCTGGGTGAGCGGGTGGAGACGCTCGAGGGCCCGGCCGTCGCGCAGCCGGGGGAGTGGCTCGTCGAGGGCGACCTGCAGGAGCGCTGGCTGGTGCCCGGCCCCCGGTTCACCGAGGCCTACGAGGCGCTCTGAGCCCCGTGGACGGGTGCCGCCCAAAAACCGGCGGCGGCCTGCCCCCGCGCGGCCTGTATCGCTAACGTAACCTCCATGGTCACCCTCACGAGCAACACGCCCAGCAAACTCTCCGTCATCGGCGCCGGCGCTGTCGGATCTTCGCTGGCCTACGCGGCCCTGATCCGGGGTTCCGCGCAGGAGATCGCCCTGTACGACATCAACGAGAAGAAGGCCGACGCCGAGGTGCGCGACCTCAACCACGGCACCCAGTTCACCCCCTCGTCGGGCGTGATCGGCGGCGGCAACATCGAAGCCGTCAAGGACTCCGACGTGGTGATCATCACCGCCGGCGCGGCGCAGAAGCCGGGCCAGACCAGGCTCGAGCTGGCCGGGGTGAACACGAACATCCTCAAGTCGCTGATGCCGCAGTTGCTCGAGCAGGCCCCGAACGCGCTCTACGTGCTGGTGACCAACCCCTGCGACGTGCTCACCGTGGTGGCGCAGAAGGTCAGCGGACTGCCGCGCAACCGGGTGTTCTCGACCGGCACGATGCTGGACACCTCGCGGTTGCGGTTCGCGATCGCCGAGGTGGCGCGCGTCTCGACGGCGCACGTTCACGCCAACATCCTGGGCGAGCACGGAGACAGCGAGTTCCCGGTCTGGTCGAGCGCGAAGATCACCAGCATCCCGATCCGGGACTGGGTCGACTCGACCGGCAAGCGGATGTTCGACGACGCCCTGCTCGACCAGCTCGGCGACGAGGCGATGCACGCCGCCTACCGGGTGATCGAGGGCAAGGGCGCCACCAACTACGCGATCGGCCTGACCGGTGCCCGGCTGACCGAGGCGCTGATGAGCCCCAAGCGCACCGTCTTCCCGCTCTCCAGCGTCCTGGACGGCTGGCACGACCTGCACGACGTGGCGCTGTCGGTGCCCACCATGGTGTCGAGCAAGGGCATCGAGCGGGTGCTCGACGTGCCGCTGGACGACTCCGAGATCGCCAAGCTGAAGGCGTCCGCCGAGACGCTGCGGGGCACGCTGAAGTCGCTGGGCTTCTGAGGACTACTTGAGCGGCTTGCTGCGGGTGGCCACGTCGGCCGCCAGGTCGAGAGCGGCCTGCCGCTGCTCGGCCGACGTGCCGCCCAGTCCCAGCACGCGGACGTAGTACGCCTTGTCGAGGGCGTACAGGGCGGTGGTGGTCCGGGCGTCTCCGGCGACGCCCGACGTGTCGTCGCCGGAATAGTCGTCGGTCTCGCTGAGCCTGGAGAGTTCCTCGGCCAGCGCCTTGCCCTTGGGGTCGTGGACGACCTCGACGGCGAGCATGGCGCCGCCGTCCTCGCCCTGGAGCGCGCACTCGCCGACCCGCTCGCCGGGGTGGAAGGTGGACAGTTCGCGCAGGTCGGCGATCGACGTGGCGACCACCCGGGCGGCGGTCGCGGCGTCCACCCGATCGGCGCAGAGCAGGGTACGGGTGCCGACCGTGGCGGGACCGCCGCTCGGGACAGGGGACGCCTCGGCGCAGCCCGACAGGGCGGCGACCAGCGCCAACGCCACGACGGCGCGTCTCACCGCCACCGCGAACCCCCGGCGCTGCTCGGGTGCGCGTGACCGGGTCGGCGGTTCCGCGACAGCGATCGGCGGGCGTTCGGCATGGCTCGACCCTACCCGCGCCCGCGGCCGTCCCGGGCGTCAGAGTGGCCGTCTGCGCCGGCCGCAGCCGGGGCGGGTGCACAGCGCCGAACCGGTTCGGGACTGTGGTCGGTGGCGGGTAAGGTTTGCCCGGACGCCCCAGCAGATTGGACGCCGATGCTGCCGCTCAACGGACCAGGACTCTTCCTGTTCGAGCAGAACATCCCACTCGCGATCGCCATCGTGGTGGGCTCCTCCGTCGCGTACGCCGGGGGCTCGACGATGCAGCACCTCGCGGTCAGCCGACTGGTCCACCCTGACGCCGACAACCGCGCCATGAATCTGCGGCAACTGTGGCGGCTGATCCGTACCCCGCTGTGGCTGCTCGGCCTGCTCACCATCTTCATCGGAGCCTCGGCGCACATCGTCGCTTTGATGATGGCCCCGGTGACGGTGGTGCAACCGGTCGGCATCCTGGCCGTGCCGTGGGCGGTGCTGATGTCGGCACGGATCCATCGGCACACCATCACCCGGGCGATGTGGCTGTCCGTGGCGGTCACCATCGCCGGCATCGTTGTGTTCACCCTGTTCTCGGCCAGCCGCGCCGCTGACGACACCCGGCTCGATCCGGTGGCGATCGCGATCGGCTGCATTGTGATCTATCTCATCGGGGCCGCCCTCGGCCTGCTGGGCTGGAAGGGCCCGGAGCAGCTGCGCTGCCTGATGTGGGCCTCGGGCGGATCGTTCTTCTACGGCCTCTCGGCGGGCATGGTCAAGGCCACGTCCGAGGTGATCAAGCACGACGACTTCCACGGCCAACCCGTGTTCTGGGTGGTCGCACCCTTCCTGGTGATGTCCTATGCGATCGGCGGGTTCATGATTCAGCAGGCGCTGGCGAACGGGCCGGCCGAGATCACCGTCGGCTCGATGACCACCACCGACCCGATCGTGGCCGTCGCCTTCGGCCTGATCGTGCTCGGCGAGGGCGTCCGGATCACCCCGTGGGCCGGGGTGGGCATGGCGCTGGCGGGCGTGTTCGCCGTGTGGGGCGTGGTGCTGTTGTCGAAGCACCACCCGGACGCCGCCGCCCGGCGCCCGGTAGCCCAGGGTGCGGAGGTCGACGGGGCCGTCGCCTGAGAGCGGCCGAGAGCGGCCTGCGGTGGTTCAGCCCTTCACCGGGAGCGCCGACATCTGCCGTCCCGCGCCGTTGGCGAGGATGATGGTGGCGTCCCCCTTGGGCAGCGGGAAGAACACGTAGCCGGTGACGGGTTGGGTCTTGGTGATCGTGCCCGTCCGGACGTCGGGCGACTCGGGACTGTGGCTGGGTGCGACGACCTCGGTCGTGGCGTTGGCGAACGCCAGGAACGAGTAGGTGATGTTCCCGTCGTCGGTGTACAACCGCAACTGCAGCAGCAGTCCCTCGTCGGTCCAGGTCGACTGCAGGATCTCCCAGCGGCCGCTCTGCCGGCCGTCCGGCGTGGTGAACGGCTGGCCCGGGCCGGCGCTGGTCCGGCCAGGCGTGGGGCTCGGCGAGGCTTCCTGTAGGGGAAGGGACCGCACGTAGATCCCGCCGGCGATCACCAAAACCAGGGTTATCAGCGCCACCACCGTGATCAGCAGGGGCGTGCGGTTGGGCGGCGGGCGGAACTGGTCGATCGAGACCGGGGCCGGTGGCTGCTCGCCGAGGGCGCGTCGGGGGTCGAAGGCGTCCGGGTTCGGCTGACCCTGTCCGGGGTATTGCTGCCCCTGTCCGGGGTTCGGCTGGCCTTGCCCGGGGTATTGCTGGCCCTGCCCGGGGTATTGCTGGCCCCAAGGCTGAGAGCCCCAGGGCTGGGAATTGGTCCCTGGACCCTGGGGAGGCGGGCTGCCTGGCCAGCCGTTGCCGGGTGTGTTCGTCATCGTGCCTCAGGCTACCCGTCCTGAGGTTATCCACACCCGCCGGGCCAAACGCCGTGAATCTGAGCACTTTCGGAGATCCGGACGGTGACTGATGGCATGAGCCAAGACATTTCCACTCCCGTCACCCGGGTGCGCAGCGTGCCCGACCTGCTGGGCATCGTCCCGCACCTGCTGGGCTTCCATCCCGAGGAGTCGCTGGTGATGATCGTGATCGCGCAGGGGCGCGTCGTGCTGACCGCCCGGACCGGTCTGGCCGATGTCGGGCCCGACTGCCACCTGGAACTGATGATCGACCGGATGCTGCTGCGCTGGCCCGGGGCGCTGCTGTGGCTGGTGGGCTACTGCGACGACGAGCGCGACGCCTGGACGCTGCTCCATCGGGCACAGCGGCACCTGGGTGACGCGCTGGCGGGCGACCTGGTCTGCGTGTGTGATGGCCGGTACCGGGTCGGCAACCGGTTCGGTGCCCAGTACCCACACGACCCGGGTGCCACCACCACCGCTGCCGAGGCAACACTGCACGGCCTGCAGGCCCGGCACAGCAGGGCCGACCTGGCGAGGGGCCTCAGAGCCGACCCCGGGCAGGCCGACCTGGTCGAAGGGGCCTGGATGGACGGCTTCTCACGGTTCGCGGAGTTGCCCGAGGATCAGCGCGCCGACGAACTGCTGCTGACGTTGCGGCGTGGTCTGGCCCATCCCGATCGGCTCGACCTGACCGACCTGGCCTGGCTGGGCATCCTGGTGACCGACCCGGACGCCCGCGACCGGGCAGTGCTGTCGCTGACCAACGCCGCGGCCGACGGTTGGGTGGCCGTCTGGACGCGGGTCGTCCGCGCCAGTCCGTACGGCGGCCAGGTCCAGCCGCTGGCTCTCCTGGCCCTGGCCGCGTGGGCGGCCGGTGAGGGAGCGCTTCAGTCGGTGTGCCTGGAGGAGTTGGACGTCCTGGGTGTGCGGCCGGGGCTGTATCGACTGCTGGATGACCTCAACGCCGGCATGGTGCCGCCCAGCGAATGGCCCCTGATCCGTCGACGGCTCGAAGAGCTGCTCGAGAAGTGAGACCACTCAGAGCGTCAGCCCGACGAGGCTGCCCGCCAGGTAGGTGAGCCCCATCGCCAGCCCGCCGACCACCACGTTGCGCAGAATCGGACGCCCGGGTGCGGTACCACCGAGCCGGGCGCTGGCGTAGCCGGTTGTCACCAACGCCACCATCACCGCGATCAGGGTGACCGGCAGGCGGATCGGCACCGGCGCCAGTACGATCGCGAGCAGCGGAATCAGCGCGCCCAGGGTGAACGCGCTCGTGGAGGCGAACGCCGCCTGCCAGGGGCTGGTCTGTTGGTGGGCGGGCAGGCCGAGCGCGGCGCGTTCGGTGTCGCGCTGCGCGCTGACCGACACGTATTCGCCGCCACCCATCGACAACGCCCCGGCCACGACACCGGCCGCGGCAGCGATGAACAGTGCCAGCGAGTCGCTGGTCGCACCAGCCACCCCGAACACCAGTCCGGCGGTCGAGACGATGCCGTCGTCCGCACCCAGTACGCCCGCCCGCAGCCAGTTCAGCCGGGGGGCCAGGGTGGCGTCCGGAGTAGCTGTCGTGACCGAGCTCATAACGCAACTGTGATGCGCCGGGCGAGGCCGCGCAAGCCAGGAAAGGCTTGCCTTGGGCATCCCAACGCCACCCATTCTCGGGCCCTGGCAAGGCAATTCGCCGACCGAACCGCGGCCTGCGACGAATCGTGATTCGTGCGTCTGCCGTGGGCTCCAGGCGCGTCCCGGCCGGGTTGTCCACAGGCTCCAACGACTTTGACCGCTCTCGGACTTCCGGTCGCAAGCTGAAGACATGGTGACCGCACAACGACCCGACGACGACCTGACCGCGGTCGTCCGGCAGCGCCTGCAGTCGCTGCTGGCCGAGATCCCGCCGCGGCGGGCCGTGGCGTCCGCTGCCGAGCCCAGTGGTACCGGCGACGCCGATGGCCCGCCGGCGCACGGGGGCCCACGACCGGCGCCGCGATCCGAGCCGGCGCGACCCGGAGCAGGGGTCTTCGGCCACGACGGTGATCTGGGCACGCGGAACTTGGGGGCGGTGCAGCTGTACGACCCGCCGCTGCCGCTGGCATCGGTGTTGCAGCCCGGCCGGCTGGCGCTGAAGGCGGCAACCGGAACCGTCCCCGAAGTGGCGAGGTCACGGCGTCGGCGGCAGGGTCGGCCCGCCCCGGCCGCGACGGACGAGAATGACGCGGCGGCGGCAGCGGCGCTGAGCCCGCCTGCGGAACCCGACCCGGGCCTGCCCGGCCGGGCCCGTTCGGCGGCCACCGCCGCGGCGCCTGCGGTCCGGCAGTTTCTGCGCGATCACCTTGTCGTCGTCGGCATCGTGGTGCTGACCGGCTGCCTGTGGGGCGGCTACAGCCTGTTTCAGGCACGCACCGCACCGGTGGCCACCGCGGCGGTGGCACCCAGCGTCTCGGTGGGTGCCGCCAGCCCCACCCCGAGCCCGAGCCCCACTGTGACGTTGCTCGTCCACGTGCTCGGCGAGGTGCGCAAGCCGGGCGTGGTTCGGCTACCCGAGGGGGCGCGGGTGCAGGACGCCCTGGCCGCCGCCGGAGGACTCACCAAGCGCGCCGACCCGGGCGCGCTGAACCTTGCGGCGCCGGTCAGCGACGGCGCCCAGCTGACGGTTGGGCGAAGCGGCGACGACAGCGGCCTCACCGGCGCCGAGGTCGACGGCACAGGGCCTGGCCAGCCGGCGGCCCTCAACCTGAACACCGCCACCCTGGATCAACTCGACACGCTGCCCGGGGTCGGCCCGGTGACGGCACAGAAGATCCTGGCCTGGCGTGACGAGCACAAAAGGTTCCGTGACGTCGCCGAGTTGCAGGAGGTCCCCGGCATAGGCCCCAAGAGCTACGCGGAGATCGCGCCCCGTGTCCGCGTCTGAGCAGGACGCCTTCGCGCCCGACCTGCGGTTGGTGCCGGCGGCCGTGACGGCCTGGCTCGGCATGTGGGTCGCGACCCTGGCCGAGCCGGGCTGGCTGAGCCTGGGGGTGGTGGTCGCCCTGGCGGCGGGCTTACTGGCTCGCCGCAGACGATCCTGGGCACTGTGCGCGGTCGCGCTGGTGCTCCTGGGTTGCATGGTGACCGGCTGGGCTCGGTGGGCGTGGCGAGCGGGCGACGCCCTCACCGAACTCGCCGGCCACCAGGCGGTCGGCGTCGCAGAGGTGACGGTCCTCGGCACGGCCCGCAGCGGGGAACGACAGGGTGTGCGACCGGCGTGGTGGAGCAGCGCGGCCCGGCTCGATGTGCTCACTGCCCGCGGCCAGGTGCTGCACAGCGGGGCTCCGGTGCGGGTGAGTGCGTCCGGCGACACCGTTCAGGCCTGGGCGGCCATCGCGGCCGGCAGCAGGGTCAGAGTGACAGTCCGGTTGGCGGCGGCGGAGCCGGGCGACACGGAGGTGGCCCTCCTCCGCGCTCGCGAACCCCCGCAGCTCGTCGCCGCGCCGAACCCGTTCGACGCCGGCATCGAACGGGTGCGGGCCGGACTGCGGGCGAGTGCCGCCCACCTCGAGCCGGAGCCGAGGGCGCTCGTGCCCGCTCTGGTGGTCGGCGACACGGTCGGCATGCCCGACGACCTCACGGAGCGCTTCAGGGTGACCGGCCTGACGCACCTGACCGCGGTTTCAGGCGCAAATCTCTCGCTCCTGCTCGCCTTTCTGGGGTTGGTGGCGCGGTGGGCCGGCGTGCGGGGGTGGTGGCTGCGTGGGCTGCTCGGGCTGGGCGTGGTCGGGTTCGTGCTGCTGTGCCATTCCGAGCCGAGTGTGGTGCGGGCGGCGGCGATGGGGGTGGTGGGGCTGGTGGCACTGGGAGCCGGCGGCCGGGGCGGCCAGGCGGTCCGAGCGTTGTGTGTGGCGGTGACGGTGATCGTGTTCGTGGAGCCGTCGATGGCTCGCTCGGCCGGATTCGCCTTGTCGGTGCTGGCGTGCGGCGGGATCGTGGCCTGGTCGCGATCGTGGACGGACGCGTTGGCGCTGAGCATGCCGCGGGCTTTGGCCGAGGGCATCGCGACACCCCTGGCGGCGCAGTTGGCGACGCAGCCGTTGGTGACGTGGCTCTCTGGCCAGGTGAGCGTGGTGGGCCTGTTGGCGAACCTGGTGGCGGGCCCGTTGGTGGGGCCGGCAACGGTGCTGGGCTTCCTGGCGGCCGCGTCCGCTGTGCCCGCGGCGCCGGTGGCGGTGGTGTTCGCGACCGGCGCGGGCTGGTGTGCGCAGGGATTGTGCTGGATCGCCCGGTTGGGGGAGTTGTTCCCGGCTGCGGCGGTGGCGTGGCCGGCCGGCCCGGCGGGGGTGTTGGTGGCGCTGGCCGGATGTGTGGGGTTGGTGTTGGTGATGCCGGCGGTGTTGCGGAGTCGGTGGTGGGCGTTGGCGGCGGGGCTGGTGATGGTGGCTGCCCTGCTTCGGCCGCCGTCGCCTCCGGGGTGGCCGCCGTCGGACTGGGCGGTGGTGTTCTGCGATGTGGGGCAGGGGGATGCGACGTTGCTGCGGGCGGGCCCGGCCTCGGCGGTGCTGGTGGACGCCGGCCCGGATCCGGCCAAGCTGAGGGCCTGTTTGGCCTCGGTGGGGGTCTCGGCGGTGCCGTTGGTGGTGCTGACACACTTTCACGCCGACCACATCACCGGGGTCGGTGCGGCGATCTCGGGTCACGACACGGGCGCGGTGGCGGTGTCGGCGGCGACGTCACCGGCCCACGGGCGGGCGTTGGTGGCGCAGGCGGCCGGCCCGGTGGGTTTGACCGAGGTTGCCGGTGGGGGGCGACTGGTGGTGGGGCAGGTCACGATCGAGGTGCTGGCGGTGCGCGGGGTGATCGCGGTGGCGGGTTCAGACGAGGGTGAGTCGGCGGCGGAGAACGACGGCTCGCTGGTGATGCGGGCCGACGTGGGTGGGTTGCGGGTGTTGCTGGCGGGTGACGTGCAGGAGGACGGCCAGCGCAACGCGCTCGCCTCGGGAGCTGAGCTGGCGACGGAGGTGTTGCTGGTGCCGCATCACGGGTCGGGGCATCAGTCGCCGGAGTTCCTGGCGGCGTCCCGGGCCACCGTTGCGGTGTTCAGTGTGGACGCCGACAACGACTACGGCCATCCGGCGGTGCGCACCCAGCAGGCGGTGCAGCGCCTGGGCATGCGGGTGGCCCGGACCGACCAGCAGGGCGCGATCGCGATCAGCCGCAGCGCTGACGGGCTGATCCTCACCAGCCAGCGCTGACGCACCGAGACGTCCCAGCGCGCTGTGGTGGATCGGGCGGCCGGGGATTGACCGGGGCGGTTGTGGCGTTGAGGGGACGTGAGCGACACGGTCCATGACGCCCTGGTCATCGGTGCGGGCCAAGCGGGACTCTCTGCGTCCTATCACCTGACCAGGATGGGCATCGAGCACCTGCTGCTGGACGCCAACTCACGGCCGGGCGGTGCCTGGCAGCACCGCTGGGACGCCCTGACGATGGCCGATGTGCACCGGGTCGCCGACCTGCCCGGGTCGCGGCTGCCGCCGGCTGCGGACACCGCTCGGGCCAACAGGGCGGTGCCCGCGTACTTTGCCGCGTACGAGCGCGACCATCGGCTGCCGGTCGTGCGTCCGGTCAGTGTCCGCCGGGTCGAGCCCGACGCGGTCGGGTTCCTGGTCAGCGGGGTGGGCGAGGCCGGCCCGGCGCAGTGGCGCAGCCGCACCCTCGTCAACGCGACCGGGACCTGGACCCGTCCCTTCGTGCCGTCGTATCCCGGCCAGCGCACGTTCGCCGGAACCCAGCTGCACACGGTGGACTTCCCGGGACCGGCCTGGTTCGCCGGGCACCGGATCGTCGTGGTCGGCGGGGGAGCCTCCGCGGTGCAGTTCCTTGGCATGCTCGTCTCGGTCGTGGGAGCCGAGAACCTGGTCTGGGCCACCCGCACCGAACCCGACTGGCGTGCCGGGTCGTTCACCCCCGAGATCGGGCGGGCGGTGATCGCCCAGGTTCAGGAACAGGTGATGGCCGGATTGACGCCGCGGTCGGTGGTCTCCGTTACGGGGCTGCGGCTGCGCGAGCAGGAGAGCGAGGCGGAACGGCTCGGCGTGTACGCGCGGCGGCGGCCGATGTTCTCGCGGATCGAGCCGGGCGGCGTCCGCTGGGACGATCCGGAGCCCGCCGGGGCCGTCTTCGAGCCCGCCGACGTCATCCTGTGGGCCACCGGGTTCCGGGCGGCCGTCGACCACCTCGCCCCGCTGCACCTGCGCAGTCCGCACGGCGGTATCCAGCTCGCCGCCGACGGCACCTCGGCGGTCGCCGACCCGCGCGTCCAACTGGTCGGCTACGGGCCCTCGGCAAGCACCATCGGCGCGAACCGGGCGGGTCGCAGCGCTGCCCGCGGCGTCCGCACGGCGCTGCAGGCGAAACATCCCGGCCCGGCGGCGGACGGCTGACAGCCGTCGATGCGCGGCCGTTGCGTGACGTGTCGGCCGGGCCTGGCATGCTGAGCCCATGACCGCACCGTTCGCCACCGCGACCCTCATCCAGGGGCCCGAGGCGCTGATCGCCGAGCGGGCGGTGCACGAGCTGGTGACCGCCGCCACCGCCGCCCGGCCCGACGCCACGGTCAGCCGGGTGCCCGCCGCGTCCCTCGACCGGGGCACGCTGGCCGAGATCACCACCGGTTCGCTGTTCTCCAGCGCCGTGGTGGCGGTTGTCGAGAACCTGGCCGAACTGCCCGCAGAGGTGGTCGACGACCTGATCGGACTGGCCGCCCAGCCGCCTGGCGAGGTAGCGCTGATCGTCGTGCACGGGGGCGGCCCCAAGGGCAAGGCGGTGCTGGATCGGCTGCGCAAGGCCGGCGTCCGGCAGGTCGAGGCCGCTGCGGTGAAACCGTGGGAACTGCCCCAGTTCGTCACCGCCGAAGCCCGCCGCCGCGGCGGGCGCATCGACCGCGGCAGCGCCGAGGCGCTCGTCGAGGCCGTGGGAAGCGACCTGCGCAGCGTCGCTGCGGCCGTCGCGCAACTGCTGGCCGATGCGCCCGAGCCGGTGATCACGCTGGCCGACGTGCAACGCTACTTCGCCGGACGGGCCGAGATCAGCGGGTTCGCCGTCGCCGACCACTGCCTCGACGGCAACCGTGAAGCCGCGCTGGGCAGCCTGCGCTGGGCGCTGGAGACCGGCGTGGCGCCGGTGCTGCTGACCAGTGCCGTCGCGTCCGGGCTGCGCAACCTCGGCAAGTACCTCGGTGCCCGCGACGACCGCTTGCGCGACGTCGAGCTGGCGCGACGGGTCGGCGTCCCGCCCTGGAAACTGAAGGACCTGAACCGGCAGGCCAGAGGATGGACGCCGGGCGCGGTCGCCACCGCGATCGGCCTGGCCGCCACGGCCGACGCCCAGGTGAAGGGCGCCTCCGGCGACCCGGCGTTCGCCCTGGAGTTGCTGGTGCTGCGGGTCATCGACTGTCGGTCGCAGGCGAGGCGCGGCGCGGCGTCCCGAGCCTGACGGCGCCAGCGCACGCCGGAGCCCGTTCCCAGCGCCGCTGAGGCGAACCGTGCGGAGCGTGAGGTGAGCCCGTCCCTGACAGGCGAAACCCGCCCGCTGGCGGGGGGACGACCAGTCGGACGGGTTTCGCGTTCGGGGTGGTTGCGTCACCCCAGGCCGCAAACCTCAGCGCTTCACGGAGATGTGCACGTGGTCGAAGTGATTCGCGGTGGCGCCGCCACGGTTGGCCATCTTGCGCCACCGGGGGGTCGCGGTGGTCCAGATCTTCTGCCGGAAGATCACGTAGTGGATCTTGTACTTCTTGGCGGTCTTCTTCTTCGCGAAGTACTTGGCGATCGACCAGCCGAGCGACTTGTTCTTCTTCCACTTCGGGATCATCACGTCGAGGGCCCGGCCGGCCGGATGATCGCCCGAGTACGCACTGCCGGCCCGCCAGCCGCCGATGTAGCGGACCTTGCTCCACGAGTTGCGGACCTTCTTGGCCACCTTCTTGGCCTTCTTGGTCAGCCTCTTGTAGTGCGAGATCTTCGCCTTGGGCGCATTGCCCTTGAGCAGCGGCACCGTGGCGCCGTTCGCGCTGGTGACCGCGTCCCGCTCGAGGACGGCTCCCGCGCTCGGTGAGGCGAAGCCGAAGGAGCCGACAGCGACTCCGAGCGAAAGGGTCGTGGCCGCCGTGGTGATGGCGATGCGCCTGCGGATGTTCATCTGACTCCCCGTTGCGTCGTGGCCTCCGAACGAGACCTCACCGAAGGGGAGTTCTCCCGCCGCCCTCCCCAGGAATGTCTGAGAAACCTAACCCATTTCTCAGGGTTCTCCAAAATTGCTCAGGTTTGGTGGTCGGGTCGGGGCGCGGCCGTGGGACGGCCTCAGTCAGCGGAGGCGGCTGTCAGGTGTCGGACGCCGGTGTCCGGGCACGCACAAGCGCCGCCCGAACCAGCGGGCGGCGCGAATGGGTCAGCTCAGAGAGCGGCGGCCTGGGAGGCGATCGCCGACTTGCGGTTGGCGGCCTGATTGCGATGGATGACGCCCTTCGAGGCGGCCTTGTCCAGCGCGCGGCACGCGGCGGCGGCCAGGGTCTGCGCCTTCTCGGTCTCGCCGGCGTCGACGGCCTCGCGGAACCGGCGCACGTGGGTGCGCAGCGTGGACTTCACGGCCTTGTTGCGCTGACGAGCCTTCTCGTTCGTCTTGATGCGCTTCATCTGGGACTTGATGTTCGCCACAGGGCTTGCCTCTTCGATGCTTGATCTTGGGTTGGGCGCCCGACTCGGACGCGACCCCCAACGTTACCAAACCCGACGGCGGCTCACCAAAACGGGCCCGGCGGGCGGGGCCCACTCACCACTGCAGCAGCAGACGTTGCTCGGTCACGTCGGCGTGCAGCATCAGGCCGGGGGTGTCGGCCTGATGAACGACGGCCGTCAGCGCGTCGTCCGGGCCCCGGCCGGTGTGGGTGTTGGGCAGCTCCAGGAGCAGTTCCGGCCGGAAGATCACCCCGGGTCGTTCGTCGAACACCGCCGCGAAGAAGATGCCCGACTCGACGAGCTCCTGGAAGAAGTGGCTGCCGTAGGACAACTCCGGCCGGAA
The DNA here is from genome assembly GCF_025972045.1 of Micropruina sonneratiae. Lineage (GTDB taxonomy): Bacteria > Actinomycetota > Actinomycetes > Propionibacteriales > Propionibacteriaceae > Micropruina > Micropruina sonneratiae. Next base: position 463,427 of record NZ_JAPDHX010000003.1, read on the forward strand.
GTCGCCCTCGGAGTACGTGGTCTCGACGAGTCCGACGAAGCGGTTCAGGTCGTTGAAGTGGGTCGGGACGCCCAGCGACGGCATCGAGGTGCCCCAACGGCCCGGTCCGATCAGCAGGGCCGCCCCGGTCAGCGACCGATTGAGCTCACCGATCCGCCGGGCCACCGCGTACCGGTCGGGCTGGCCCAGCGCCAGGTAGGCGTCCGGACGCACCCAGACGACCTGATCGATCGGCAGCCGGACGTTGCCGCCCATGAAGTTGCCGCGGTCGGCCAGCAGGCAGCGCTCCGGCACCGGCTCGGGCACCCCCACGGCGCCGCCGACGCCCCGGGTCTGCAGCGGGCGGCACTGCACCAGGTTCAGCACCGCCACTCCGTCCGGATCGCGGTTGACCGTGAACTCGATGTCGACCGGGTGCCGGTAGGCCGAGGCGAGGGCCGCCAGCACCTGCCGCAGCAGTGCGGCCACGCCGGCCTCGTCGAGCAGGGCGGCGAAGTCCACCACCTCCGGGGTCGGCTTCGTGCTGCGGCCCAGCTCGCGCAGCCGGCGCGCGGCCGCCGCGTCGGCGCCGGCCACGAGCCTCCAGTCGGCGGGCTGAACCACGGCGCGGGCCTCGGCGAGCGCAACGGTACGGGGGGAGTCGGCGGGCAGGTCCAGTACGTCGACGCGCCGCTGCGTCCACCGGCCCTGGTCCTGGCCGCCCAACGGCGCGGACGAGGGGTCGGCCAGGCTGACGATGCGGGCGTTGTCGCGTCCGGAGCGATCCACCGCCCGGGTGCCCAGCCCGGTGACCAGCCGCGCCATGCCGGCGTCGGGCAGCGACGGGTCCCACACGTACAGCGACGACGAGTGCGCCACCCCGGCGGCGAGCGGGAAGAACAGGCCGTCGTGCAGGTCGCCGCTGACCCGCTGTACCAGGATCGCCATCTGCTCGTCGAGGTCGAGCAGGCCGCGGTCGGCCCGGTACTGCAACGCCTCCGGCCCGACCGCGCTCGCGTACACGGTGCGCACGGCGTCCTCGAAGGCGGCGAGCCGTTGCGCCGGGGTGCCCTGGTTGACGCAGAACACGCTCGCGTACTTGCCGGCGAACGCGTTGCCGAAGTCGTCCTCGAGCAGCGAACTGGACCGGACGATGATCGGTGCCTGACCGAAGTGCTCCAGCAGCTGCAGGAAGTCCTCGCGCTGCGCCCGGGGGAACTCCCCGGCGGGAATGGCCCGGTGCAGCCGTTCGGCCGCCGCCCTCCCGCCGACGTCGGTGCCCACGCCGCCGGCGCCTCCGAGGCCCTGCTTGTGCGCCGTCCAGTCCGACCACCAGCCGTTGGTGACCAGGAACGTGACGAACACGTCGGTGCCGATGAAGAACGAGTCGTGCGGCTCGAGCCGGCCGGTGACCGACTCGTCGCCGGCCTGCTCGAGGATCGCCCGGGCGACCAGCATGCCCAGGCTCTTGCCGCCGATCCGGCCGGTGCCGATCAACCTGGACGCCACCGCCAGCAGGTCGACCAGGCGCAGGCTCGTGCGGCTGAGTTCCGCCATCCGGCCACGCGCCCCGACGAGCACCTCGATCAGGGTCCGGCGGGCCGCCTCCTGGGTGGCGGCGTCGCCGTCCAGGGCGGCCCAGGCGTCGTCGACCACGCCCTGCCACACCTCGGGCTGGTCGATCCGCCGGGCGAGCGAGGCGAAGAGTTGGGTGGTGGCCGCCGACGACGTGATCGACAGCGCCCGGCCGCCGCTGAGCAGGTGCGGGAAGAACATCGTGGGGGAGTGCCGCTGCCACACCTTCAACGGATGGACGTAGACGGCATCGTCGATCCGGTGCAGGTCGAGCAGTACCTGGGTGGTCTCGCGGATCGCGGCGACGGTCGCGTAGCTGTGCCGGTTCCGCAGCAGCGGGAAGTAGGCGATGGTGTCGAGCTCGAACAGGTATGGGCAGGTGGCGCGGAAGAAGTTGGCCACCATCAGGTCGGAGCGCCACGCGAGGTGGAGGTCGGTCAGCGGTTCGATCACGTAGAAGCCCAGCCGGCCCACCCGTGCCAGCAGCTCGTGCACCGCGATCGCGAACGGCTCGAAGCCGGCGAACGGGTCCAGGGTGTGCACCTCGACCCCGGCCAGGTCCTCCAGCAGCGGCGGCCGCTGGCCGAAGCTCAGGTACAGCACCCGGCGACCCTCCGCCAGGGCGCGTCGGACGAACGGCTCCGCCACCGCGGCGAAGTCCGCCTCGGAGTCGACCTGCCAGACCACGTTGTCGCCGACCCGCAGGTCGTCGATGATCGCGTCCAGGCCCGGGACGCCGGTGCTGGCGCGCGCCATCGGCCGGCTCAGATCACGCCCATGGCGACCATCGCGTCCGCCACCTTGATGTAGCCGGCCAGGTTGGCGCCCACCACGTAGTCGCCGGGACTGCCGAACTCCTCGGCGGTCGCCACGCAGCGGTCGTGGATGTCGGTCATGATCTGCTCGAGCCGCTCGGCGGTGGTTTCGAAGTCCCAGGCGTCGCGGCTGGCGTTCTGCTGCATCTCCAGCGCGCTGGTGGCCACTCCGCCGGCATTGGACGCCTTGCCCGGCGCGTACAGCACCCCTGCCTCGCGCAGCACCGCGACCGCCGCGGGCGTGCACGGCATGTTGGCGCCTTCGGCGACCAGGCGGAGGCCGTTCGCGACCAGGGTGCGGGCCTGGGCCTCGTCCAGCTCGTTCTGGGTGGCGCACGGCAGCGCGATGTCGCACGGGACGTCCCACACCGAGCCGTCGGTCACCACCCGGGCGCGGGAGCCGACCGCGTCGGCGTAGTCGCCGATGCGGCCGCGGCGGATCTCTTTCACCTCCTGCAGCACCTCGAGGTCGATACCGGCGGGGTCGACGACGTACCCCGAGGAGTCGGACACGGCGATCACCGTCGCGCCGAGCTGCTGGGCCTTCTCGACCGCGTAGATCGCCACGTTGCCCGAACCCGACACGACCACGGTGCGGCCGTCGAAGCTGTCACCGTGCATCCCGAGCATGGCCTGGGCGAAGTGGACCGTGCCGTAGCCGGTCGCCTCGGTGCGGGCGCGGGAGCCGCCCCAGCTGACGCCCTTACCGGTGAGCACGCCCGATTCGTAGCGGTTGGTGATCCGCTTGTACTGGCCGAACAGGTAGCCGATCTCGCGCGCGCCGACCCCGATGTCGCCCGCCGGCACGTCGGTGTATTCGCCGAGGTGCCGGTACAGCTCGGTCATGAACGACTGGCAGAACCGCATCACCTCGTTGTCGGAGCGTCCCTTGGGGTCGAAGTCGGAGCCGCCCTTGCCGCCGCCGATCGGCATGCCGGTGAGCGAGTTCTTGAACACCTGCTCGAAGCCGAGGAACTTGATGATCGACAGGTTGACGCTGGGGTGGAACCGCAGGCCGCCCTTGTACGGGCCCAGGGCGGAGTTGAACTCGACCCGGAAGCCGCGGTTGATCTCGACCTGGCCGTCGTCGGTCACCCAGGGCACCCGGAAGATGATCTGCCGCTCGGGCTCGCACACCCGCTGCAGGATCGACCATTGGGCGTACTCCGGGCGTCCACCGGCCAGCGGGGTGAGGCTGTGCATCACCTCGAAGACGGCCTGGTGGAACTCGGGCTCGCCCGGGTTGCGGGCGAGCACGATGTCGAACATGGGCTGGAAGGTGGGGTGCAGCGCTGCGGTCACCCCTCGGACCCTAACGGGCCGGTGTCGCTCGGCGGGCGTCGGTCACATGGTGGGTGCGCCCCCTGCCCGGGACGCGGCGGCGCGTGGCCGGCGTCCGGATCGATAGAGTGAGCCCTCGGACCCGACACAGGACAGGTGAATGAGCGGACCCCGCCCCGGCGCGACGCCCCCGGAGATCATCCGGAACTTCTGCATCATCGCCCACATCGACCACGGCAAGTCGACGCTGGCCGATCGGATGCTGCAGCTGACCGGGGTGGTCGACGACCGCGCCATGCGCGCCCAGTACCTCGACCGGATGGACATCGAGCGGGAACGCGGCATCACGATCAAGTCCCAGGCCGTCCGGATGCCGTGGACGCAGGGTGGTGTCACCCACGTCCTGAACATGATCGACACCCCCGGCCACGTCGACTTCACCTACGAGGTGTCCCGCTCGCTGGCCGCCTGCGAGGGCGCGATCCTGCTGATCGACGCGGCGCAGGGCATCGAGGCGCAGACCCTGGCCAACCTGTACCTGGCGTTGGACGCCGACCTGCACATCATTCCGGTGCTCAACAAGATCGACCTGCCCAGTGCGCAGCCCGACAAGTTCGCCGCCGAGATCGCCCACCTGGTGGGCTGCGAGCCCGGTGACGTGTTCCGGGTGTCGGCCAAGACCGGCGAGGGCGTGGGTGAACTGCTGGACGCCATCGTGGCGCAGGTCCCGGCCCCTTCCGGAACGGCGGACGCCCCGGCGCGGGCCCTGATCTTCGACTCCGTCTACGACACCTACCGCGGCGTGGTCACCTACGTGCGGGTGGTGGACGGCGCGCTCGCGCACCGCGACCGCATCCTGATGATGTCCACCAAGGCCACCCACGAGGTCCTCGAGGTCGGCGTGATCAGCCCCGAGCCCAAGCCGGCCAAGGGGTTGGGCTCCGGCGAGGTGGGCTATCTGATCACCGGGGTGAAGGACGTCCGGCAGTCGCGGGTCGGTGACACCGTGACCCTGGCGTCCCGTCCGGCGCACGAGAACCTGGGCGGCTACCGGCAGCCCAACCCGATGGTGTACGCGGGGCTGTACCCGATCGACGGCGCCGACTTCCCCGAGCTGCGCGAGGCGCTGGACAAGCTGCAGCTCAACGACGCCGCGCTGGTCTACGAGCCCGAGACGTCCGGCGCCCTCGGGTTCGGCTTCCGGGTCGGCTTCCTGGGCCTGCTGCACATGGAGATCGTCCGCGAGCGGCTCGAGCGGGAGTTCGACCTCGACCTGATCTCGACCGCGCCGAACGTGGTCTACCGGGTGGTGATGGAGGACGGCAGCGAGCACGTCGTCACCAACCCCTCGGAGTATCCCGAAGGCAAGGTCGCCCAGGTGTGGGAGCCGGTTGTGAAGGCGACCATCCTGACCCCGACCGACTACATCGGCGCCATCCTCGAGCTGTGCCAGGCCCGCCGCGGCATCCAGACCGGCATGGACTATCTCAGCGAGGACCGGGTCGAGATCCGCTACCAGCTGCCGCTGGCCGAGATCGTGTTCGACTTCTTCGACGCCCTGAAGTCGCGGACGAAGGGGTACGCCTCGCTGGACTACGACGAGGCGGGCGAACAGCAGGCGAAGCTGGTCAAGGTGGACATCCTGCTGCACGGCGACCCCGTGGACGCCTTCAGCGCGATCGTGCACACCGACGCCGCCTACGCCTACGGGGTGGCGATGGCCCGCAAGCTGAAGGAACTCATCCCCAGGCAGCAGTTCGAGGTGCCCATCCAGGCCGCGATCGGGTCGCGGGTGATCGCCCGCGAGACGGTCCGCGCGATGCGCAAGGACGTGCTGGCCAAGTGCTACGGCGGCGACATCACCCGCAAGCGCAAGCTGCTCGAGAAGCAGAAGGAGGGCAAGAAGCGGATGAAGATGGTCGGCCGGGTCGAGGTGCCCCAGGAGGCCTTCGTCGCCGCTTTGTCGACCGGGGAGACGTCCGCCAAGAAGTGAACCGGCCCCATTTCAGGCCACTCTTTTGCTTCAGCTCTTCAGTTCGCCGATGTAGAACTGGGTGAGCTGGCTCTCGGGTCGCCCCTGGCCCGAGTGCTGGGCGTCGAATGCCGCGGTGGCGTCGGTGCCGCACAGCGCGACGATGTGCTCGGGGCCGCCGGGATGCTGGTTGATCCAGTCGGTCAGGTCGTAGACGCCGCCGCGGATCGCGGCCCAGCAACTGGTGGTGCTGTTGTGTTCCTTGACCTCGTCCAGCGTGTAGCTCTGCGCGGCTGACTCCGTCGCGGTCGCAGTGGGGCTCGCGCCGGCGCTGGGCGTCGTGCTGGCACCGGACGTCGCGCCGCTCGGGCTCGCGCCGGCCGGCACCGATGCCGCCGGGCCGCTGGGGCGTGTCCCGGACGCGCCGCTTCCTCCCCACACCGCCACGGCGCCGCTGTGGCCGACCAGCACGGTGAGCACGATGCAGCCCACCGACAGGGCCGCAGCCAGCCACCCCATGACCCTGGACGCCGTGGCCTGTTCGGCCCGGCCGCGCTGCAGGAAGTACCACACACCGGCGACCAGCAGCGTGCCGCCGGACGCCCAGGGGAGCCAGGTTCCGTAGCTCATGTGCTGGGCGGGCGTGCCCACCTCCTGAGCCAGCGCCAAGCCGGACTGGACGGCGACGAACGCCGAGACGGTGCCCACCAGCAGGCCGAGCACGGCCAGGCCGGCGAAGCGGCGGCGCAGGCGTCCGATGAAGGCGCAGGCGATGACTCCCAGTGCCGACAGCGGCAGCAGCACCACGACAGCGTGCACGACCAGGGGGTGGAGCGGTAGGCCGAAGACGTCGAACACGGTGGGCTCCTCTGTCGGGGCGGACGCCAGGACGCTGACGCATCAACAATACCGGCGTCGAAGTGTCACCCAAGAGCGCGAACCTGTGGGTAATTCACCAGCTGGGGAGAACGGTTGGCGCTCCAGGACGCGCCAGGACCCGCCGGGCCGGCCGTCGGCGCGGTCGGCTCACCGCGCCGGGTTGACCGTCCGGCGCCGGTGCAGCAGCCAGGCGGCGAGCACGCCCCCCACGGCGCCGCCGAGGTGGGCCTGCCAGGAGACCCCCGCCTGACTGGGGAAGACACCCCACAACACGCCGCCGTAGACGGCGAAGACGACGATCGCCAGCACGATCTGGGTGCCGTTGCGGCTGAACACCGCTCGGGCGAGCAGATAGCTCAGCCACCCGAAGATCAGCCCCGACGCCCCGATGGTCAGCGTGTTCGGCGGATTCAGCAACCAGGCGAACAGCCCGCTCACCACGGCCACGATCACCGTCGCCGAGACGGCGCGCAGCGTGCCACCGAGCAGCACCAGGAAACCGAGCACCGCGAACGGCACGGTGTTGGCCAGCAGGTGCGCCCACCCGCCGTGCAGGAACGGCGCCACGAACACCGAGCCCAGCGAGTCGAGCGACCACGACCGGATGCCCAGGGCGTCCAACGTGCCGCGCAACAGGTGATCGACGAGCTCGATCACCCACAGCAGGGCCGTCCATACGCCCATCACGAGGCCGGCGGTCCTCGGTGCGACCGGGGCGTTGGCACGGACGACGAGGCTGCGGCTGCTGCTCATGGTCCCAGTCTGCCGGGCGGAGCCAACCGCACCGCCGGGAGGGGCTACGGTCGTGCCGTGGACGCACCCTGGGTCAGGCACTACCAGCCGGGAGTTCCGGCGCAGATCGAACTGCCCACCGAATCGCTGGTGGCGTTGTACGAGCGCTCCGTCGCCGAGGCCGGTGACGCGGTGGCCACCGAGTTCTTCGGGGCAACCGTGACGTACCGGGAACTCGGCGAGCGGATCGCCCGGGCGGCCGCCGGGCTGCGCGCGCTCGGCGTCCGGGCCGGGGACCGGGTGGCACTGGTCCTGCCCAACTGTCCGCAGCACGTGATCGCGTTCTACGCGGTGCTGCGGCTGGGCGCCGTGGTGGTCGAGCACAACCCGCTCTACACCGAGCGCGAACTGCGGACGATCTTCGCCGACCACGCGGCACGCGTCGCGATCTGCTGGGACGCCGCGGCCGGCACGCTGCAGGCCATGCCCGAGGACGTCCGGCCCGCTCACATCGTGTCGGTGAACCTGCTCAACGCCTTCCCGTTGGTGAAGCGACTGGCGCTTCGACTGCCGTTGAAGAAGCTGCGTGCGACCCGCGCCCGGCTCACCCAACCGGCCCCGGGCACGATGCCGTGGGAGCGGCTGCTCGCCGCCGCGCCGGTGGAGCCCGACCACCCACGGCCCGGCGTCCACGACCTGGCGGTGATCCAGTACACCTCGGGCACCACCGGCACGCCCAAGGGTGCGATGCTCAGCCACTACAACCTGTTCAGCAACGCCCGGCAGGGCGAGGCATGGATGCACGGCGCCGAGTACCGCAAGGAGATCTTCTACGCGATCCTGCCGATGTTCCACGCCTTCGGGATGACGCTGTTCCTCACCTACGGGGTGCTGAAGCAGGCGCGGCTGGTGCTGTTCCCCGCCTTCGACGTCGACCTGGTGTTGGACGCCGCCAGGAAATCCCCGCCCTCGGTGTACTGCGCGGTGCCGCCGATCTACGAGCGGACCGCCACCCGTGCCAAGGAGCGCGGCATCTCGTTGCGCTCGGCCAAGTACTGCATCTCCGGTGCTATGAACCTGCCCGACTCGGTCGTCGAACTGTGGGAGAGCGTGTCCGGCGGGCTGCTGGTGGAGGGCTACGGGATGACCGAGGCGTCCCCGGTGTGCCTGGGCAACCCGTTCGCGCCCAGTCGGCGCACCGGCACGATCGGCATCCCGTTCCCCAGCACGTACATGAAGGTGGTCGACCCCGACGACCCCTCCCGCGAAGTGCCGCAGGGTGAGCGCGGCGAACTGTTGATCAAGGGCCCGCAGGTCTTCGGCGGCTACTGGAAAAACCCCGAGGAGACCGAGCGGACCCTGCTGCCGGACGGCTGGTTGCGCACCGGCGACGTGGTCACGGTGGACGCCGACGGCTTCACCACGATCGTCGACCGGGTCAAGGAGCTGATCATCACCGGCGGATTCAACGTGTCACCATCCGAGGTCGAGGCGGCGCTGCGCGGCCACCCCGACATCGCGGACGTCGCCGTGGTCGGGGTGCCCGCGGCGTCCGGGGGAGAGCGGGTGGTGGCCGCGGTGACCCTGCGGCCGGGGGCCGAGCTGGACGCGGCCGCGCTGCGCGAGTGGAGCCACGCCCGGCTGGCCGGCTACAAGGTGCCCCGGGAGTTCGTGGCCGTGGACGAGTTGCCCACGTCGATGCTGGGCAAGGTGTTGCGCAAGCAGGTTCGCGACAAGGTGCTGGCGCAGCTCGGCTGAACCGTTGACCGTGGGGACGGTTCTGTCCGTCCGGAGATGGACCGCGAGAACCGTCCCCACGAACCGGACGCCGTCAGCGTGCGTCCTCGAAATCCTCCATCGGGACGTAGATCGTCCGGCGGTGCCGCCACGGCAGCGCCTGCCAGCCGACCTTGCGGACGACATAGACGACCGCGACCAGCACGGCCAGGCCACACATGACCCCACCGATGACCAGCGTCCACCGCGGCCCCCACACGTCGCCGACCCAGCCGATGACCGGCGCGCCCAGCGGCGTCCCGCCCAGGAAGATCGCCTGGTACAGGGCCATTACCCGGCCGCGCATCACCGGCGTGGTGGCGAGCTGCACCGAGGCGTTGGCGGCGGTCATCACGGTCAACGAGGTGAAGCCGGCCGGGATGAGCAGCACAGCGAACCAGGTGTAGCTGGGGACCAGCGCCAGCAACAGGCAGGCCAGCGAGAACGCCGCCAACGCCCCGACGATGAGCCGGAGCCGCAGCCGGGTGCGGCGCGCCGCGGCCAGGCCGGCGGCCAGCGACCCGATCGCCATGATCGAGCTGAGGATGCCGTAGGACTCGGCGCCGACCCCGAACACCTTGGTCGCCATCAACGCGTTGGTGACCTGGAAGTTCAGCCCGAACGTACCGAGCATGAACACCAGGAACATCAGCAGCATGATGTCGGGGCGTGACCGCACGTACTGCAGGCCGGCCCGCACGGACCCCTTGGCCTGGGCTCGGGGCGAGGGCGTCAACTGGCTCTCGTCCATCATGGCCAGCGCGATGAGCACCGCCACGAAGCTCAGGCCGTTGAACAGCAGAGCCGGCCCGACGCCCCACCAGGCGATCGTCAACCCGGCCACCGCGGGGCCGATCAGTCGCGCCGAGTGGAAGCTGGTGGTGTTCAGGCCGACGGCGTTCGGGATGAGCTCGTTGGGCACCATCTCGGGGGCCATCGCCTGCCTTGCCGGTCCGTCGAAGGCTGCCGAGACGCCGAGCAGCGTGGCCAGTAGGTAGACGTGCCAGAGCTGGACGACGCCGCCGATCACCAGGCCGGCGAGGCTGAGGCCAATGGCCGCCTGGAAGGCCTGCGTCACCATCAGCACCCGGCGTTTGGAGAACCGGTCGGCCAGTGAGCCCGCATAGGGTGCCAGCACCGCCACGGGCAGGAACTGCAGGGCCGTGGTGAGACCGAGCGCCGTGGCCGAACCGGCCGTGAGGATGGTCAGGACCAGCCAGTCCTGCGCGATCCGCGACATCCAGGTGCCGATGTTCGAGATGAATCCGCCGGTCCAGAACAGCCGGTAGTTGCGGATGCCGAACGATGAGAACATCGGCACCCGGTCGAGGGTCGCCGCGCTCACCGCTCCAGCACCCGGGCGAGCAGCCCTGTCGCCTCTCGCAGGACGTCCAACTCTGCCGGGCTCAGCCCGCGCAGCTTCTGCTCCATCCAGTCGTCGCGCGCCCGGGCGGTCCGCGCCAGCTGCGCGCGTCCCTCGTCGGTGAGCACGACCAGCTTGGAGCGCCCGTCGGTGGGATGGTCGATGCGGGTGACCAGGCCCCTGTCGGCGAGGCAGTTCACCGTCTTGGTCATCGACGGTGGCGCTATCTGCTCGGCATCGGCGAGTTCGCCGGGGGTGCGTGGACCTGCCTTGAGCTTGGCCAGCACGCTGACCTGGTGCGGCGCCAGGTCTCCGCCCGCGTCGAAGCGCACACGGCGGCTGACCTGCTGGCAGGCGATGCGCAGGTCGTTCGCGAGGGTGTGGATCGTTGGCATGATAGTTAGCCTAACTCATTAGATGAGCTAACTATTCCCGTCTCACCGTGCGCCCGTGGTGGGGCGGGCTCAGTCGACCAGCGTGCCGATCCGGAAGCTCATCAACTGCTCGGCGGGCTTGGTGTCGCCGCTGTGCTGGTTGTTGAACGCGTCGGTGGCGTCGGTGCCGCACAGCGCGATGATCTTGTCCGAACCGCCGGGGTGCCGGTCGATCCAACTCGTCAGGTCGTACACGCCGCTGTCGACCGCCGCCCAGCAGTCCTCGCGGGTGTTGTGCGTGGCGACCTCCGCCATCCGGTAGTTGCCGGACGCCGTCGCGGTGTCGGCCGGCGACGTGGACGGCGTCGCCCCGCCGCTGCAGGCGCTCAGCACCAGGACGGCCAGGGGTGCCAGGAGGGTTCCGGTGCGGATTCTCATGGCGGCGAGCGTACTGACACGTCAGGATCGTTCAAAACCGAACCACCACCCACCGATCAGCCCCGCGGCCTGAGCGGGGGAGGGCCCAACAATCTGTCGGTGGCCATGCGTCACGGCCCGAAACGGGGTCAAAGAACCTTGTCCGACCGGTTATTTCAAACCTCAACCAGGACTGGCCCGAGCCTGCGTCGGCAACTAGGCTCCCTGCGTGCCCCAGGAACGTCCGCGTCGCTCGCGGGGACGGATGCGTCACGGCCGGTTCGGTGCGGTGCTGCTGGCGCCCAGCCTGTTCGGGCTGGCGGTCTTCCTGCTGCTGCCGATCCTGGTCGTCATCTGGCTGTCGCTGAACCGCTGGGACCTGCTCGCCCCGATGCGCTTCGTCGGCCTGGACAACTACGTGGATGTGTTGACCGACCCGACGTTCGGCAACTCGATGTTGCGCACGGTCATCTTCGTGCTGTCGGTGATCCCACTCCAGACCGCCCTGGGCCTGTTCCTGGCGGTGCTGCTCTCCCGCGGGTTGCCCGGGTCGGGGGTGTTCCGGGTGATCTACGTGATCCCGTGGATCTGCGCGCCGCTGGCTCTGGGAGTGGTCTGGAAATGGATCCTCGCCCCCTACGACGGCGCGCTCAACAACCTGTTCGGGTTGAGCGTCGAATGGCTGTCCGACCCGGCCTGGGCGATGCCCGCGGTGGCCGGAGTGACCATCTGGTCGCAGGTCGGCTACACCACGCTGTTCTTCCTGGCCGGGCTGGCCGCGATTCCCGACACCCTCGTCGAGGCCGCGCAACTCGACGGGGCGTCCAGCTGGCAGACCTTCTGGCAGGTCAAGCTGCCGCTGCTCGGCCCGACCATGTTCTTCGTGCTGGTCACCGGCGTCATCTCCGCCTTCCAGGCGTTCGACCAGATCTACGCCCTCACGCCCAACGGAGGACCGCAGGGCACCACCGACGTGATCGCGTCACGGATCTACCTCGAAGCCTTCCAGGGCGGCTTCAACCTTGGCCGGGCCTCGGTGATGGCGCTGGTGCTGTTCGTCATCCTCGTCGCCGTGACCCTGGTGCAGCAGCGGTTCTTCTCCGACAGGATCACCTATGACCTCAGCTGAGCCGACCCGGGTGGGCGGCCGGGCGACCGCGGTCGCCCCCGGTGGCGTGCCCGGCGTCCGTTCGGTCGGACGCCGGCGCAGCCCGGCCGCCGACGTCGCCACCTACCTGGTGCTGCTGGCGGGCGCACTGCTGACCCTCGGCCCCTTCGCGCTGAGCTTCATGACGGCCTTCAAGTCGCCCCAACAGTTCGCCTCGGAACCCGCCTTGACGCTGCCGAAGCCGTTCACGCTGGAGAACTTCAGCACCCTGTTCACCGGTTCGTACAGCTTCATCTCCCCGATCGCGGTGACCGCGCAGATGGTCGCGGTCATCCTGGTCGGCCAGTTGGTCTTCTCGATCATGGCCGCCTACGCCTTCGCCAAGTTGCGGTTCCGCGGCCGCGACGCGCTGTTCTGGGTGTACCTGGCGACGCTGATGATCCCGCAGGTGGTGATCGTCATCCCGCTGTACGTGATGATGGTGCAGACCGGCATGCGCAACACCTTCTGGGCGCTGGTGCTGCCCTTCATGTTCGGTTCGCCCTACGCGGTGTTCCTGCTGCGTGAGCACTTCCGTAGCATTCCCGACGACCTGATCGACGCGGCCCGGATCGACGGCGCCGGTGACTGGCGGATCCTGTGGCAGATCGTCGTGCCGTTGTCCCGCGGCATCGTGTCGACGCTGGCGATCATCACCATCGTCAGTCACTGGAACAACTTCATGTGGCCGTTGATCATCACCACCGGACGCGACTGGCAGGTGATCACCGTCGCCACCGCCAACCTGCAGAGCCAGTACAACGCGAACTGGACGTTGGTGATGGCCGCCACCACGGTGGCGATGGCGCCGCTGCTGGTGCTGTTCGGCATCTTCCAGCGCACGATCGTGGAATCCATCTCGCTCACCGGGTTCAAGTGACCTCCGGACGCGCCGAATGGTGTGATTATTGTCCTAGCTCTACCTCGAGAAGGAGAAAGACCGTGACATCGCAACTGAGTCGTCGCACCTTCATGACCGGCCTGGCCGGTGCGGCCCTGATCGGTGCGGCAGGCTGCTCGCCGGCCCAGCAGCAGGCCAGCTCGCCGGCGACGGCCTCCGGCTCGGCGGCCTCGGGCACCGTCACCGTCCGCCTGTGGGACGAACAGGTGCAGAAGGCCTACGACGAGTCGTTCGCCGAGTTCTCCAAGCAGAATCCGGGCATCACCGTGAAGACGGTGCTGGTGCCCTGGGCGGACTACTTCACCAAGCTGCGCACCGACGTCAGCGGCGGCAACGCCGACGACATCTTCATGATGAACGGCTCCTACCTGCAGCCCTACGTCACTTCGGGCTCGCTGCTCGAGATCGGCAGTGACTTCGACGCCCAGAAGGCCGACTGGGTGCAGCCGGCGGTCGAGCAGTACACCCGCGACGGCAAGCTGTGGGGCGTCCCGCAACTCACCGACGGTGGCATCGCGATGTACTACAACAAGGAGTTGCTCGACGACGCCGGGATCACCCCCGAGCAGCTGACCGGGCTGGTTTGGGCGCCGGGCGGCGGCGACACCGACACCCTGCTGCCAATCCTGCAGAAGCTGACCGTCGACAGCGCCGGCAAGCGCGGCGACGAGAGCGGCTTCAACGGCGCCAAGCCCAAGCAGTGGGGCTACTCGGCCGCGCAGGACCTGCAGGGCATCTACTACAACTTCATCGGCTCCAACGGCGGCCAGTTCCAGGACGAGTCGGGCGCCTTCGTGTTCGCCTCGGACGCCTCGGTGGCGGCCTTCCAGTACATCGTCGACCTGATCAACAAGTGGAAGGTGTCGCCGGCGGCGTCCAACACCAACGACAACGGCGACTTCACCCGCGACCAGTTCCTGCAGGGCAAGATCGCCCTGTTCCAGTCCGGCGTGTACAACCTGAAGAACGTCTCCGACGGGGCGAAGTTCGAGTGGGGCATCGCGCCGCTGCCGGCCGGGCCGGCGGGCGCGATCTCGGTGGTCAACTCGGTGATCGTCTCGGGCAACGCCAAGAGCAAGAACCCCGACGCCACCAAGGCCGTGCTGCAGTGGCTCGGCTCGGGCGACGGCGCGAAGTTCATCGGGTCCTCCGGGGCGGCGATGCCCGCGGTGATCAGCGCCCAGCAGGGGTTCACCGACTACTGGGCGGGCAAGGACGTCGACCCGTCCCAGTTCGCCAAGCAGGGTGCGATGCCGTCGATCTCGGCGCCCGCCGGCGAGAACTACGGCGCGGCGTTCAGCGCGTGGAAGCCGATCTTCAACGAGATCTTCCTGGGCCGCACCCCGGTCGCCGAAGGGCTCCAGAAGGCGCAGGACGCGGCGAACAAGGCCGCCGGCTCGTAGGAGTTTCGGCCCGCTCCGTCAATCTGCTCGGCCCGCTCTTGGGTCGCGGTGGGCGTGGCGGTCTGCTTCGAACGGTGGCTACGTCGGCCGCTGACGCGTCCGAAGAGACTGCGTAGTGTTCGCGCGCAGACCGCTCCGCCCGCCGCTGCGTCGAGTGCGGCGACATCGTCATCCCGGGCTTGCCCCGGGATCTCACAGCGGCGGACGCAAGTCATGACCGGGCGGGCAGTCCGGCGAACCGTCGGTCCTTCGCCCCGGCCGAGACCCTACACTCGGGCCCGTGCAGGCAGACATCGGGATCATCGGCGGTTCGGGCTTCTACTCCTTCCTGAAGGCGCCCGAGCGGGTGGTGGTCGACACCCCGTTCGGGGCGCCCAGCGCACCGCTCGCGCTGGGCGAGGTGGGCGGACGCCGGATCGCGTTCCTGCCCCGGCACGGCGAGCGGCACCAGTACCCGCCGCATCGGGTGAACTACCGCGCCAACCTGTGGGCGCTGCGGTCGGTCGGCGTCCGGCAGGTGCTGGCGCCGTGCGCGGTCGGCGGGCTGAAGCCCGAGCTCGCGCCGGGCACGTTCGTGGTTCCCGACCAGGTCGTCGACCGCACCTGGGGCCGCGCACACACCATCTGGGACGCCGTGGGCCCGGTCGTGCACACCTCGTTCGCCGACCCGTACTGCCCGCGCGGCCGTGCGGCGCTCCTCGCCACCGACGAACCCGCCGTCGACGGCGGCACCCTGGTGGTCATCAACGGGCCCCGGTTCTCCACCCGCGCCGAATCCCGCTGGCACGCCGCCGCCGGCTGGTCGGTGGTGGGCATGACCGGCATGCCCGAGGCGTCGCTGGCCCGTGACCTGGCCATGTGCTTCAGCACCGTGTGCATGGTCACCGACGCCGACGCCGGCGTGGAGGGCCCGGGGGTGTCGCACGCCGAAGTGCTCGAGGTGTTCGCCGGCAACATCGAACGGCTCAAGGCGATGCTGCTCACCGTGATCGCGGCGCTTCCCGACCCCGAGCCGGACGCCACCGCCAGCTGCGCCTGCCGCCGGGTGCTGGACGGCATGACCTTGCCGTTCGCGCTGCCCTGATGCCCTCCGCGCTGCCCTCGGGCGAGCCAGCCCCCCACGACGGGTCGCTGCCCGCCGCCGCCCTGGCCGAACTGGGCGACGGAGCGGTCTCGCTCTACCTGCACGTGCCGTTCTGTGCGACCCGCTGCGGCTACTGCGACTTCAACACCTACACCGCCGCCGAGCTCGGTTCGGCGCCCGGCAGCTCCCGGGACGCCTACCTGGCCGCTGCCCGCGCCGAGCTCGCGCTGGCCGCACGAACGCTCGGACCTCGCCGGGTCGACACCGTCTTCTTCGGCGGTGGGACGCCGACGCTGCTCGCGGCGTCCGAACTGGTGGGCCTGCTGGACGCCGCCCGCGAACAGTTCGTCTTCTCGCCAGGGGCCGAAGTGACGACCGAGTGCAACCCGGAGTCCGTTGACGAGGCGTACCTGGAGGCCCTGGTGGCGGGCGGGTTCAACCGCATCTCGTTCGGCATGCAGTCGGCACGGCCGCATGTGCTGCGGGTGCTGGAGCGCCGGCACACCCCGGGCCGAGTCGCCCAGGTGGTGCGCTGGGCCCGGGCCGCGGGGTTCGGCTCGGTGAGCCTGGATCTGATCTACGGCACGCCGGGGGAGTCCGCACCCGACTGGCGGGCGTCGCTGGAGGCCGCGCTGGCCTGCGAGCCCGATCACGTCTCGGCCTACGCGCTGATCGTCGAGGAGGGCACCCGGCTGGCGGCGCAGATCCGTCGCGGCGACGTGCCCGCGGTCATCGACGACGACCAGGCGGAGTTCTACGAGATCGCCGAGCAAACCCTCAGCGCCGCCGGCCTGGACTGGTACGAGCTCAGCAACTGGAGCCGCCCCGGTCACCAGTGCCGGCACAACCTGGCCTACTGGCGCGGGGCGCCCTGGTGGGGCGTCGGCCCCGGCGCACACTCGCACGTCGCCGGCGTCCGCTGGTGGAACGTGAAGCATCCTCGCAGTTACGCCGCCGCGCTGGCGCAGGGCCGGAGCCCGGCGGCGGCCCGCGAACTGCTCGACGCGACGGATCGCCGCGTCGAACGGGTGCTGCTGGAGTCGCGGCTGTCCGACGGGCTGGAACTCGAGGTGCTGACCGGAACCGAGCAGAACCGGGTTGCCGGCCTGGTCGAGCGCGGGCTGGTGGTGAGCGGGAAGGGGCGGTTGGCGCTCACGGTGCGCGGACGCCTGCTCGCCGACGCGGTCGTGCGGGATCTGCTGGCCTGAGATCGGGTACCCAACTGGCCGCCGGGTCTGCTGATGAGTCACCATGGGCTGGTGCAGGCAGAGACGCCGAAGGGGCCGGTGGAGCGTTCCCTGATGGTGCTGGAGGTCGTCGCCGAACGGGGTGGGGCATCCGCCAGGGAGATCGCCGACGCGCTCGGGCTGCCGCTGCCGACGGTGTACCGGATCGCCAACACACTGGCCGAGAGCGACTACCTGGTGCACATCAGGGCCGAGAGCCGCTACGAGCTCGGACACAAGCTGCACCAGCTGGGGCAGTCGCTGCACAAGCAGGTGGGCATGTCGCGTCCGGTCGCCCGTGAGATCACCCGGCTGCATGAGGACACCGGTCTCGCCGCCTGCCTGACCGTGCTGCGCGGCGCCGAGCTGGTCATCGTCTACGTGGTCGACTCGCCGTCGTGCCCGCGGCTGCCGACCATGCGTTTCGGCTTCCATGACGTGCCGCACTCGACGGCATTCGGCAAGATCCTGCTCGCCGAGCAGGACGCCGCCGGCCGCGATCTGTACCTGAACCGGCACGGCATGCGGGCACTGACCGCCAACACGATCACCGATCGGTGCGAGCTGGACGCCGAGCTCAGCGACGTGGCCCTGCGCGGGATCGCCTGGGAGCATGAGGAGTTCCTGGCCGGCTTCGGCTGCGCGGCCGTCCCGGTCCGGGGCCCGGACGCCGGCCTGATCGGCGCGGTGGCCATCTCTGCGCGGCCCGAACGCCTGGCCGGTCGCGAGCAGACGGTCGAGGCGAAGCTGCGCAACGTGGCGACCCGGGTCGCTGCCTGCCTGCGGGGCGCGCAACGCTGAGTGGGACCGCGGGGACGGGTCCGGCGGTCCGAAACGGGACCGTGAGAACCGTCCCCTTGGTCCGAAACCGGACCGTGAGAACCGTCCTCCCGCAGCTCTGCGCGTTCTCAGCCGGTGAGAATGCCTGATGTGTCGGGGTGGTTGGGGTGTTTACCCTCCGGACAAGCCTCACGCCCGACGACGGGCGTCCCGATGACGTGAAGGAGGCGGGAATGACCGATCTGCAGGATGCAGCGATCGAACCCGAGGATCTACAGCTCGACAACACCGATCCGGAGACCAGCGGCAGCCCCGAACCGCTCGACGACGAGCAGCAGGCGCGGCTGTTGAGGGTGCTCAAGGTCGCCTATCCGCACCCCAGCTTCCCCGACGGTCCCTACCAGCGCACCTCGGCCGCCGTGCAGCAGGCGGACGCCGACGGCGTCCTCGCCGACGGCCTGGACGCCCTGGGCGACCTGGACGGGCTCGACGACGACGCCGTGACGGCCGCGTTGAAGGCCGTCGAGGAGACGCCGTTCTTCAGGCTGATCCACTCCACCACCGTGGTGGCGCTGTACGACGACCACGAGGTCTGGCAGATCCTGGGCTACGAGGGCAGTTCGTTCGAGAAGGGCGGCTACCTGCATCGCGGCTTCGATGACCTCGACTGGCTGCCCGATCCCCGGATCGAGGAGTACGACGGCGAACCACGGCTCGAACTCGTCGAGAAGGAGGCCTGAGATGGCGTCCATCGCGCACGACGATCCGGTCGTCGTCATCATCGGCTCCGGCGCCGGCGGCGGCACGATGGCCTACGAACTCACCCGCAACGGCGTCCCATGCGTGGTGCTCGAGGCGGGCCGCTTCCTCACCCCCGACGACTACGAGAACGACGAGTGGGCCGCGTTCGGGCAGATGGCCTGGCTCGACATGCGCACCACCAGCGGCACCTGGCGGGTGGCGAAGGACTTCCCGAACCTGCCGGCCTGGATCGTCAAGGCGGTCGGCGGCTCGACCACGCACTGGTCGGGCGCCACCCCGCGGATCATGGCCCACGAGTTCAAGGCCAGGACGACCTACGGCGCGGTCGACGGCGCCAACCTGCTCGACTGGCCGATCACCCTGGACGACCTCGCACCCTGGTACGACAAGGCCGAACAGGCGATCGGTTCGACCCATCGGCACGGACGCCCCGCGCTGCCGGCCAACAACAACTACAAGGTCTTCGCCAACGGCGCCGAGCGGGTCGGCTACAAGTACTACGCGACCGGGCCCTACGGCACCAACGCCGAGCCCTACGACGGACGCCCCGCCTCCATCCAGGACGGCTTCAACTTCCAGGGCGACAAGAACACCTCGAAATGGTCGACAGCGGTGCGCGAGATCCCGCGGGCACTCAAGACGGGCAAGCTCGACCTGCGACCCGAGTGTCACGCCGTGAGGATCACCCACGACAGCACCGGCAAGGTCGACGGCGTCGAATACCTGGACGCCGCCGGCAGCCTGCACAAACAGGCTGCCCGGGTGGTCTGCGTGGCCGGCAATTCGATCGAGTCACCGCGGTTGCTGCTGATGAGCGCCAGTTCGCTGCATCCCGACGGCCTGGCGAACTCCTCGGGCCAGGTGGGTCGCAACTACATGCGGCACATGACCGGCTCGGCCTACGCCCGCTTCGACCAGCCGGTACGGATGTACCGGGGCGAGACGATGGCCGGCATCATCGCCGACGAGGCCAAGCACGACCCCAACCGCGGCTTCGCCGGCGGCTACTACATGGAGACCCTGTCGCTCGGGCCGGCGTTCCTGGCGTCCTTCATCGAGCCGGGGGAGTGGGGCCGGTCGTTCACCGAGAAGATGGACGCCTTCCTCAACACCGCCGGCATGTGGATCGTCGGCGAGGACATGCCACAGGAATCCAACCGGATCACCCTTGATGACGAGGTCAAGGACGCCCACGGCCTACCGGTGCCACACGTGCACTTCGACGACCATCCCAATGACGTCGCCATGCGCGAGCACGGCTATGCGGCCGCCGATGCCATCTACGGGGCCGTCGGTTCGACCGGCGTCCACCACACGCCGCCCTACCCCTCCACGCACAATCTGGGCACCTGCCGGATGAGCGAGAAGCCCGAGGATGGGGTGGTCGACAAGTGGGGCAAGGCACACGACGTGCCGAACCTGTTCGTCAGCGACGGCTCGGTAATGACCACCGGCGCGGCCGCCAACCCGACCCTGACCATCGTCGCCCTGGCCATGCGGCAGGCCGACCACATCCTGCAGGAGATGTCCACCGGACAGCTGTGACCCGATCTCCCCCCGTCGGGTACAGCACACGAGCGTCACCCCCCTCCCTGGGATCGGCCCCGAGGGGGGTGACGCACGAGTGGGCACAATTGCTCGGTCGCGCGAGCGGCAACACCCGGTCGTCGACGAAGGGGCGGTTCGAGCCCGGGCAGGGCAGCGTGCTCGGGCACGGAGTGCTGGTCGGCACTCACTGCCTGCGGTCAGCTCCCGGCGATCTCACATGTCATCCCGGCGGACGCCGGGATCTCGACGGCACCGGAGAATCCCCGATCAGGTCGGGACGACGATGCCTCGGGTCAGGCGCCGATGATCCGGCGCGCCGAGGTGAAGTGCCCGTAGGCCTCGAGAGAGTTGACCTGCAGGCCGTTGCGCGGGCTGCGGGCGTGCACGAACCTGCCGTCGCCGATGTACATGCCGACGTGGTGCACGGGGGAGTAGAAGAAGAGCAGGTCGCCGGGCTCGAGGTCCTTGACGCTGACCGCCTTGCCGAGCTGCGACTGCGCGATCGCCGAATGCGGCAACGAGATGCCGATGTGCTTGAACGACCAGAGCATCAGGCCCGAACAGTCGAAGCTGTTGGTGCCGGCGGCGCCCCAGACGTACTGGCTGTTGGACACCCGCGACAAGGCGGCGGCGACGACCTTCCTGGCCTTGAGCTCGGCGGCGGACAGCGTCCGGCTCTCGGCCAGCGCAACGGTGGGGGTGCGCGACACCGTCTGGGTCGCGACCGCGGCGGTCAGGGCGTCGCCGAGTTCGGCCGCCACCGACGGCACCGCGCCCACCGTCACGGCCGCAGAGGCGGACGCCGCGGCGGCCGGGGTCGGTCGCGCGCCGGCCGGTTGGGCGCCCGGCACCGCGAACACCAGCAGTCCGTTGGTGAGGGCCAATGTCGCGGACAGAGCGAGGTGGCGGAGTCGCATCGGGGGTTTCCTTCACAATCTGCGTGTGGTCGCTGCGCCGGTGGAAGATCAGAGCAACCTGAGAGTTATCTGAGAAAAACTTTAAGGCATTTCTAGTCGGTTGTACAAATCCACGATGACGGGGGACGGTCGCCGGCGACGCAAAACCCCGGCCGGGTGGTCCGGCCGGGGCGTGTGCGTGCAGCTGAGGGTCAGCGGTTCTTGATGACCCGCCGTGCCCACCGGTAGCCCGGGTAGTCCTTCAGCTTGGTCACCTCGAGGTCATCGGAAGGGTTGCGAGCGTGCACGATCTTGCCGTCGCCGACGTACATCGCGACGTGGTGCACGGGGGAGAAGTAGAAGACCAGGTCGCCAACCTTGAGATCCTTCTTGGCCACCTTCTTGCCGAGCTTGGACAGCGTCGAGGACGAGTGTGGCAGCGACTTGTTCACCTTGCGGTAGGAATACAGCATGAGGCCGGAGCAGTCGAACTTGGTGGGGCCGCTGCGCCCGCGCACGTACTGACCCGTCTTGACCCGGCTCATCGCAGCGTTCTTCACGGCCTTGGCACGCTTGGCGGCGACGGCCTTGGCCTTCTGGGCGGCCGTCGGCAGCTTCACGGTGCCGAGCGAGACCGCGCCGACGCCGGCCACGGTGACATCGGTCGGCAAGGCTGCAGCGACCGGCGCGAGGCCGTCGGCGCTGGCGGGCAGCGCGGTCGGGCCGGCCACGAGCAACGACGCCGAGAGGGCGAGTGCTGAAGTCAATGCGATCCTGCGTACAAACATGACGGTGGTCCCTCCGGAGCCTGGTGTTCGAAAGCCGTCACTCGCTGAGAGCCATATGAGCGTAACCTGAGATCAAGCTGAGAGGGACGATAGTTCATCAACGACGGCGATGCCAAATCGAGCGGACGCCGGGGGGGTTCGGCCCACCGGCACGAACCCCTCGCGGGACGTTTGCGGCGCACTTCTCAGCCGGTGGTCACGGCCGCCGGCGACCCGGGGCAGGCATCCGGTCGCCCACCCGGCCGACGGCGCACGCACACCACCCCGCCGGGACGCGACGGTGCCGAACCGGCGGCGGGCCGATCCGGTGACGCCGTCCCGCCGCGGCTCAGGCGGGGACGACGTTGACCAGCTTGGGTGCCCGCACGATCACGGTGCGGACGCCGTTGGGTGTCTCCTCGGCGATCCGCGGCAGCGCCAGCGCCCGTGCGCGCAACTCGTCCTCGGAGATGTCGGCGGGGACCTCCAAGCGGGCCCGCACCTTGCCCTTCACCTGCACCACGCAGGTGACGGCGTCCTCGACCAACAGCGCCGGGTCGGCGACCGGGAACGGTTCGTAGGCCAGCGTGTCCGCGTGTCCCAGCCGTGACCACAACTCCTCGGCGATGTGCGGGGTCAACGGAGCCACCATCAGCAGCATCGGCTCGATCGCCGCCCGCGGCACCGCGTCCAGTTTGGTCAGCACGTTGTTGTACTCGGTCAGCCGGGCGATCGCGGTGTTGAACGACAACGACTCGTAGTCCCTGGTCACAGCGTCGATAGTCCGGTGCAGAGCCACCGTCGTCGCGGCGTCCGGGGCGGTGTCGACGATCCGGATCTCGCCGGTGGTCTCGTCCACCGCGTTGCGCCACAGCCGCTGCAGGAAGCGCTGCGAACCGACCACGGCCCGGGTCTCCCACGGCTTCGACTGGTCCAGCGGGCCCATGCCCAACTCATAGATCCTGAACGTGTCGGCGCCGTAGGAGTCGTACATGTCGTCGGGAGTGACGATGTTCTTCAGCGACTTGCCCATCTTTCCGTACTCCCGGGACACCTCCTCTCCCTGCCAGCGGTAGTGGATGTCACCGTCGGCGCCGGCGACCTCCTCGACCTCGTCGGCGGGCACGGTCTGGCCCCGGGCGTCGCGGAACGCGTAGGCTTGGATGTAGCCCTGGTTGTACAGCCGGCGGAAGGGCTCGGCCGAGCTGACCTGGCCCAGGTCGAACAGCATCTTGTGCCAGAACCGCGAGTACAGCAGGTGCAGCACCGCGTGCTCGACGCCGCCCACGTACAGGTCGACGCCACCGACATCGGCGACGTCGGCACCACCGACGTCGGACGCCGAGCGCGGGCCCATCCAGTACCGCTCGACCTCGCGGTCGACGAACCGGTCGTGGTTGGCCGGATCCAGGTAGCGCATCTCGTACCAGCACGAGCCGGCCCACTGCGGCATCACGTTCAGTTCGCGGCGGTAGGTCTTCGGGCCGTCGCCCAGATCCAGTTCGACGGTGGCCCAGTCGGTGACCCGGCCCAACGGCGGCAGCGGTTCCGACGTCGAGTCGTCGGGGTCCAGCGCCTGCGGGCTGTAGTCGTCGATCTCGGGCAGCGTCACCGGCAGCATCGACTCGGGCAGCGCGATCGGGTAGCCGCCCTCGTCGTAGACGATCGGGAACGGCTCGCCCCAGTAGCGCTGCCGGCTGAACAGCCAGTCGCGCAGCTTGTAGGTGACGGTCTCGGTGCCCGTGCCGTTGGCGCTCAGCCAGTCGATCATCGTCGCCTTGGCGTCGGCCAGGTTCAGGCCGTTCAGCGAGATCTCGTCGTTGGCCGAGTTGATGGTCGGGCCGTCTCCGGTGAACGCGGTGTCCTCGTCGTGATCGGCCGGCGGCTGCACGGTGCGGATGTAGGGCAGGTCGTAGGCCTTGGCGAAGTCCCAGTCCCGCTCGTCCTCGGCCGGCACCGCCATGATGGCCCCCGTGCCGTAGCCCATCAGCACGTAGTCGGCGATGAAGATGGGGATGCGGGCTCCGTTCACCGGATTGATCGCGAACGCGCCGGTGAAGACGCCGGACTTGTCCTTGTTCTCCTGGCGTTCCAGATCGGTCTTGCGGGCCGCGGCCTCGCGATAGGCCGTGACCGCCTCGGACGGCGACGCCGCCCCGCCCGTCCACGCGTGGTTGCTGCCGGCCGGCCAGGAGTTCTCGCCGGGCGTGATCGCGTCCACGATCGGGTGCTCGGGGGCCAGGACCATGAACGTGGCGCCGAACAGGGTGTCGGGGCGGGTGGTGAACACCTCGATGGCGGCCTCGTGGCCGTCGACCACGAAGGTGACCGAGGCGCCCGAGGAGCGGCCGATCCAGTTGCGCTGCATCGCCTTGACCTTGTCGGGCCAGTCCAGCCGGTCCAGGTCGGCCAGCAGCCGGTCGGCGTAGGCGGTGATCCGCATCATCCACTGCTTCATGCTGCGCTTGAAGACGGGGAAGTTGCCGATGTCGGAGCGGCCCTCGGCGGTGACCTCCTCGTTGGCCAGCACGGTGCCCAGCCCTGGGCACCAGTTGACCGGCGCCTCGGACAGGTAGGCCAGCCGGAACGAGTCGATCACGCCGGCCTGCTCGGCGGCGTCCAGGTCGGCCCAGGGGCGCCCGTCGGGGGTGGGGCGGGCGCCAGAGGCGAACTCGTCGACCAGTTCGGCGATGGGCCTGGCCCTGTCGGCCTCGTGGTCGTACCAGGCGTTGAAGACCTGCAGGAAGATCCACTGCGTCCACTTGTAGAACTCGACGTCGGTGGTGGCGATGCTGCGCCGGTCGTCGTGGGCCAGTCCCAGCCGGCGCAACTGACGGCGCATGTTGGCGATGTTGGCCTCGGTGGTGACCCGCGGATGCTGGCCGGTCTGCACCGCGTACTGCTCGGCGGGCAGGCCGAACGCGTCGTAGCCCAGGGTGTGCAGCACGTTGCGGCCGCGCATCCGCTGGTAGCGCGCCCAGGTGTCGGTGCCGATGTAGCCCAGCGGGTGTCCGACGTGCAGCCCCGCCCCGCTGGGGTAGGGGAACATGTCCATCACGAACAGCTTGTCCCGGCCGGCCAGCTTGTCCGGCTCGGCCCACACCCCGGCCGGGTTGGGGGCGTGGAAGGTGCCCTCGGTCTCCCAGCGGTCCTGCCAGGCCTGCTCGATCCGGCCGGCCAGTTCAGCGGTGTAGCGGTACGGGGTCTCGCTCATCTCATCCTCTTGTCGTTCTGCTGTCGGGCATGAAAAAGCCCCTCGCGCAAGGAGGGGCGCCGCGTTGACGGTGGAGGGTCAGCGCGGCTGTCGAAGCAGAAGTCGGAACGTCACGGGGTCAGGTTACCGCAGTTCGGCCCGGGCGGTCCGACGCGAGCCGCGACGTTGCGCAGGCCATGGCAGGTTGCGCAGCTGCACCCCTGCGCAATGAGCCACCGGGTGCGCGACGTCGCCCGCTCGTTGTGCGGACGCCCCGCGTGGGGGTCCGCGACCGGCGGAGCGTTCGGACTAGCCTGGCCGGGTGAGTCGATACCCACGTGATGTCCTCGCGCCCGGCTGGCAGCGGGCCGGCAAGCCCGTCAGCACAGAGGTCGCCGCCCAGCCCGGCATGGTGCTGGAGGATCCGACCTCCGGTTTCGTGGGGGCGGTGGTGCGGCTCGAGAACGGGCTGCTGGTGCTCGAGGACCGCGCGGGCAAACGGCGCAGCTTCCCGCTCGGACCCGGCTTCTGGCTCGACGGCAAGCCGGTCAGCGTGGCTGCTCCGAAGCGAACCATGGCCGGTCCGGGGAGGACGCATACGGCGTCCGGTTCACGGGTGTCGAGTGCCGCACCCAAGGTGGCGCTGCCCAGCCGGATTTACGTCGAGGGCCGGCACGACGCCGAACTCGTCGAGAAGGTGTGGGGCGACGACCTGCGGCACGTCGGCGTCGTCGTGGAGTACCTGGGCGGCATCGACGACCTGCCCGCGATCGTGACCGAGTTCGCGCCGCAGCAGGGCCGCCGCCTGGCAGTGCTGGTCGACCACCTGGTGCCGGGTTCGAAGGAATCCCGGATCGTCGAGCAGGTCGGCAACCCATGGCTGTTCGTGACCGGGCACCGCTTCATCGACATCTGGACGGCGGTGAAGCCGTCCGTGCTCGGGTTGAAGGCGTGGCCGGACGTCCCGCGCGGCCAGGACTACAAGGCCGGGCTGTGCCGGGCGCTGGGCTGGCCGGCGCGCACCCAGGCCGACATCGCCGAGGCGTGGCGGCACATCCGGTCCAAGGTGACATCGTGGCGCGATCTCGACCCGGCGCTGCTGACCGAGGTGGAGAAGCTGATCGACTTCGTCACCGCCGACCACGCCGACACCCTGGAGCCGTGATGGAGACCGCGCAGGTGACCGAGGCGATCCGCCGGGTCGCCGACGACCAGATCATGCCCAGGTTCCGCACCCTCGCCGACGACGAGATCATCGAGAAGCGGCCCGGCGACGTGGTGACGGTGGCGGACCGGCGGGCCGAACGGGCGCTGGCGGAGATCTTCCGGGCGGCCGACCCCGGCTGCCTGATCGTGGGCGAAGAGGGTGTCTACGCCGACCCGAGTGCGCTGAAGGCCCTGCCGCAGGCCGAACTGGCCTGGGTGATCGACCCGGTCGACGGCACCCGCAACTTCACGCTGGGCAGTGCGGACTTCGCGGTCATGGTGGCCGAGGTGCGCGCCGGAGAGACGACCAGGAGTTGGATCTGGCAGCCGGTGCACGGCCGGATGTACGTGGCCGAGAAGGGCTCCGGGGTGTGGCTGGACGGCGCCCGGGTCGAGCCCAAGGCGATCCCCGAGCGGCCGGTCGGTGCGCTGCACGGCCGCTACGGGCGGCCCCGCGACGGCGTCCCCGAAGACGTCACGCTGGTCCGGCTGGCCGGGTGCTGCGGGGTCGACTACCCGCACGTGGTCGAGCGCGAGCGAGCCTTCCTCGGCTACTGGTCAATGCACCCGTGGGACCACCTGCCGGGCGGCCTGATGGTGACCGAGACCGGGGGCCGGCTCGCCACCATCGACGGCCGGGAGTTCGCCGCCGGTGTCACCGGCCGCTACCTGCTCGCCGCGGCGTCCCCCGAGCTGTGGGACCTGGCCGCCGGCCTGGTGAAGCAACAGTTCTCCCGCTGAGGGATTTCGAAAGCCTCAAACGTCATCCCGGGCCTGCCACGGGATGACGAACCCGATCCCGGATTCGGGTCAGCCGTCGAGGCGGTACGCCGCACTCACCGCCAGGACGAGCTCACCGGCCTCGTCGGTCGCGTCGCAGTCGACCACGGCGTCCAGCACCCAGTCGCGGTTGTCGTCGGGGTCGCGCAGGGTCTGCCGCACCGGCCGGAGGCGCGCCGTCACGCCGGGCGCCCCGACCGGCTCACCGCCGGCCTCGGGGCCCAGCGCCAGATAGGACGGCCCGCGCGCCTGCGCGTCCAGCAGCACCTCGTCATGCTCGTCGAAGTAGCTTTCGAGTGCGGCATCCCAGCGCTGCCAGGTCATCAGCACCTCGCGGGGCGGGTCGGTGCGTGCCGCCGCCTCGCGTTCCAGTCGGGCCAGCGCGTCCGGGTCATCGGCGGCGAAGGCGGCCACCCTGGCCCACATCGCGTTGCGGAGCAGCACCTCGAAGGTGCGGCCCTGCTTCGACAACGGACGCGGCGGCGGACCAGCGGCGCGATCGATGACATCGCGAGGGGCGTGCTCGGGGTCGGTCAACGCCTGCCATTCGTCGAGCAGTGAGGAGTCGGTCTGCCGGATCGTCTCGCCCAGCCAGTCGATCAGGTCGTCGAGTTCGGGGCTGCGGTGGGCGTCCGGCACCGTGTGCTGCAGCGTGCGGTAGGCGTCGGTGAGATAGCGCAGCACCAGTCCCTCGCTGCGCGCCACCTGGTAGCGGCCGATCAGGTCGGTGAAGCTCATCGCCTGCTCCCACATCTCGCGGACCACGGATTTCGGCTCCAGCCCGGCGGGGTTCAGCCACGGATGCGTCTGCCGGTAGGTCTCGAACGCGGCCTCGAGCAGGTCGGCCAGCGGCCGCGGCCAGGTGATCGACTCGACGATCGCCATCCGTTCCTCGTACTCCACACCGTCGGCCTTGAGCCGTCCGATCTCGTCACCGCGGGCGGCGCGCTGCTGCGCGAACAGCACCGGCATCGGCGCGTCGAGCACTGCCTCGACCACCGAGGTCACGTCGAGGGGGTAGGTCACCGCCTCGGCGTCGAGCAGGTCGAACGCGGCCAGCGCGAAGTGCGCCAACGGCTGGTTGAGGGCGAAGTCGGCGGGCAGGTCGACGGTCAGCACGTAACGGCGGCCGAACTCGTCGGGCCGCTCCAGCCGGGTCAGGACGCCGGACTGCACCAACGAGCGGACCAGCCGCACCGCCCGCCGCACCAGTCGCAGCTGGGCGCGGCGCTCCTCGTGGTTGTCGGTGAGCAGCCGGCGCAGCACCACGAAGGCGTCCTCGTCGCGGCTGAACACGTTGATCAGCATCGCGTCGTCGACCTTCATCCGGCTCATCAGCTTCTCCGGCTGGCCGGCCACCAGCCGGTCGAAGGTCTGCTCGCTCCACACCACCGCGCCCTCGGGCGGCTTCTTCAGCTGCGCCTTCGAGCGCCGCTTGGCGAGCTTCGCCTCGCTGAGCCCGGCGTTCTTCGCGGCCGCCTTCGCTTTGGCGCGTTCGTTCTCGATGACGTGCTCGGGGGCCTGGACGACGACGTAGCCCGCGGTGTCGAACCCGGCCCGGCCCGCGCGTCCGGCGATCTGCAGGAACTCACGGGTCCGCAGCACCCGCTGCCGTGAGCCGTCGAACTTCGCCAGCCCCGTGAACAGCACGGTGCGGATCGGCACGTTGATGCCGACCCCGAGCGTGTCGGTGCCGCACACGACGGTCAGCCGGCCCTGTTGGGCGAGTTGCTCGACCAGCCGCCGGTACTTGGGCAGCATGCCGGCATGATGGACGCCGATGCCGGCCTTGAGCAGCTTCGACAGGGTCTTGCCGAAGCCGGCCGCGAAGCGGAAACCCTCCAGCGGGTCAGCGGCCGTTCCCGCCCGGACGCCCGCCCCGGCCCGGCTCGCCTTCTTGACCGTGCCCCTGGCCAGCAGCGACACGGCGTGCTCGACGGCGGCCGCCTGGGTGAAGTGGACGACGTACACCGGCGCCTGGTGGGTCTCGACCAGTTCGTCGAGGGTCTCCTCCAGCGGCGTCATCGCGTAGCGGAAGGTGAGCGGCACCGGTCGTTCGGCCTCGGCCACGATGGCGACCTCGCGCCCGGTACGGCGTTCCAGGTCGGCGGCGATGCCGCTCATGTCGCCCAGCGTCGCCGACATCAGCAGGAACCGGACGCCGACCAGCTCGATCAGCGGTACCTGCCAGGCCCAGCCCCGCTCCGGTTCGCCGTAGAAGTGGAACTCGTCCATCACCACCACGCCCACGTCGGCGGCAGCGCCCTCACGCAGCGCGATGTTGGCGAGCACCTCGGCGGTGCAGGCGATGATGGGGGCTCCGGCGTTGACCGCGGCGTCGCCGGTGAGCATGCCGACGTTGTCGGCGCCGAAGGTGGCCACCAGTTCGAAGAACTTCTCGCTGACCAGGGCTTTCACCGGCGCGGTGTAGAACGACACCCGATCGGTCGACAGCGCGGCGTGGATCGCGGCGGTCGCCACCAGAGACTTGCCGGAGCCGGTCGGGGTGGTGAGCACCACGTGGGCGCCGCCGAGCAGCTCGATGATCGCCTCGTCCTGATGCGGGTAGAGCGCCAGGCCCAGCGTGTCGGTGTGGCGCAGGAACGACTCGTACAGCCGGTCGGCGGCGGAGTCGTCGGCCGGGTCGACCCGGAGCGGGCGAAGCAGTCGGGTCGTGTCCATGGCTCTTGCGAGTATTCCATCTGCCGCCGACGGGTTCGACCGGCGGCTCAGTCGGCCAGCAGCCCCCGCTGCCGGGCGATCGCGACCGCCTCGCCGCGGCTGGCGGCGCCGAGCTTGGCCAGGATGTTCGACACGTGCACGCTGGCGGTCTTGGTCGAGATGAACAGTTGCTTGCCGATCTGCCCGTTGCTGCGGCCCAACGCCAGCAGGGCCAGGATCTCCGACTCGCGCGCGGTCAGCCGCTGATCGCTGGTGCGGGTGCCGCGGGGGGCACGGTTGAGGCCAGGCACGTCGTCCAGCAGCCGGCGCAGCGGCTCGGACGGCAGGGCCAGCGCGGTGGCCCGCACCAGTTTGACCTCGGCCCTGGCCGCCGCCGGATCTCCGGACGCCGCCAGCACCGCCGCCAGCCGGATGCGGCTGCGGGCGGTCTGGTACGGGTCGCCCCAGCTCTCGAAGGCGGCCACCGTGGTCCGCCAGCCGGCCAGCAGCGCGTCCGGGTCGACCTGCTCACCGGCCAGCCACCGCAGGTGCAGCAGTTCGGCGTCCAGCCGGGCCGCCCACGCCACGCTCTCGGGCCCCAGCCAGCCGGCCGCGATCACGTCGCGGGCCCGTCCGGTCAGCGCCTCGAGGGTGGCCTCCAGCCGCTGCCGGACGTCGGGGTCGAGACTTCCCGCATCGCCCAGAATGCTCGCCACCGTCGCCGCGATCCGGATCTGGATCTGCTCGCGGGTGCCCCACTGCCGGTCCATCACCTTCACCGCCCGCCCGACCAGCGGCGGGATCTCGTCCAGCCGCTTCGCGCGGCCGAGCAGCTCGACCTGGGCGAGCATCGACAACAGCGCGAGCAGGGCGTCGTCGGGCCAGTACGGCAGGATCGACTCGAACAGGGCCGGGTCGACCTGCCAGTCGCGTGCCGTGTCGAGCACCAGCCGGTCGGCCAGGAACCCGGCGTAGCCGGGCTGCGGGAACGGCGGCCCGGGCGGCGACAGCCGGCGCTCGGCGTCCGCGAACCTGCCCAGCAGCACCGCCACCCGGCCTGCGGTGAGCCTGGAGAAACTCTCGAACACCCCCCACGGCCGGTTCATCCGGTCGGCGATCGCGGCGGCGGCGTCAAGATGGGCGAGAGCCTTGGGCAGGTTGCCGCGCGAATACTCCATCAGGCCGAGCCGGTAGTAGGCGCGCACGTGCGTGGGGTCGTTCAACGGCTGGTTCCGGACCAGGTCGAGCAGCCGGGCCTCGAGCTTGGGCAGGTCGACCTCGTCGGAATCCCAGGACACCAGGATCGTCCGCAGGTCGGTGGCCAGGTCGGTCGCTTCCAGCCGGTCGGCCAGGGCCAGGGCGACCTCGCTCGCGGTGGCGGCGTCCCGGTACCGATCGGCGTCGGCCAGCGCCTGCACCTCGGCGACCAGCGCCTGCAGCCTGGTCCGGTCGGCCAGGCCCTCGGTCAGCGCAACCGCCTCGCGGGCCCTGGCCAGCAGGTCGGGCGGCTCGTCGTAGACCCGGGCCAGGGTGACGTAGCCGGCCAGCAGCCGGGCGCGGGCCGGTGACGCCGATTCGCTGTGCGCCAGCCGGTCGGCGATCAGGTGGACGCCGCGCGCCACGTCCCCGGTCGCGGCGGCCGCGTACGCCGCCTGTGCGGTGGCGTCGTCGCGGCGCGGGTCGTGTTCGGCCATCAGGGTGAGCACCTGCTCGAACAGGCCGGACGCCTCACGCGGGCCGCCCAGCGCCAACGCGGCCTCGCCGGCCGCGATCCCCGCCGAGACCGCAGTCTCGATGTCGCCGCTGGCCGCCGCGTGCCGGGCCAGGTCGGACGCCGTGCCGAGCTCGGGGCGGGCGGTCAGCGCCGCGGCGAAGGCCGCGTGCAGGCGTCGCCGCTGCGCGGGCAGCAGGTCGTCGCGGATCGCCTCGGCGACCAGGGCGTGCCGGAAGCGGTAGCCGTCCTCGCCGGCGGGCTCGAGGGTGTGGTGGTCGATGGCCGCGGTCAGCGCGGCGTCCAGGGCGTCGGGGGAGAGCTCGACCACCGCCTGCAGCAGGTCGTGACCGAGCCGGCGTCCCATCACCGCCGCGGCGCGCACGACCCGCTGGGCGTCCGGGTCGAGCTGCTCGAACCGGGCCAGCAGGACCCGGCCGAGGTCGGCGCCCAGCACGTTGCCGCCGGCGACCAGTTCCTCGGCGAAGAACGCGTTGCCGCCGGCGCGGCCCACGATGTCGGCCACCTGCGGGTCGTCGGCGTCGGTGAGGTCGCGGACCAGCGTCCACATGTCAGGGGTGGGCAGCGGGTCCAGGTGGACGCGGGTGACCTCGGAGAGCCGCGCCCAGACGCCGAGCGTGGGGTGCAGCGGGTGCCGGCGGTGCAGGTCGTCGGAACGGTAGGAGACGATCAGGCCGACCGGCGCCGCGAAACCCCTGGTCATCAGCAGGGTGAGCAGGTCGCGCGAGGAGTGGTCGGCCCAGTGGGCGTCCTCGATGACGGCCAGCACCCCGCGGGTGGTGGCGACCCGGGCGAGAGCGGCGTGGACGGCCTCGGCGAGCTGGCCGGGGCCGGTCGACGAGCGGACGTCGGCGCGGGCGTGGGCGCCGGCCAGCAGCTGCGCCAGTGCCGGGTGGGTGGCCGCCACCTGGTCGATCACGTCGGGGGCGGCGGCGTGCAGCTCGGTGATCATTTCGGTGAACGGCAGATAGGGCAGGTCGGCTCCCGCCTCGGCGACGCAGTGCCCGACCACCACCAGGCGTCCAGCCCCGGCGGCGACGCCGGCCACCTCACGCAGCAGCCGGGTCTTGCCGATGCCGGCGTCCCCGGACAGCACGACGACGCCGCCGGCGCCCTCGGCCAGTCCGAGCGCGTCGACGACGTGGTCGAGTTCCTGGGAGCGGCCCACCATCGACCGGGGTTCACGCATGGGGTCGATTATCCCCATCGGCGCCCCGGCCGGGGCGGCGGGCGCGGTCACGCGGCGGGACGCTCCTGCTCGCGGCGGCGGCGGACGTCGCGCATGATCTCCAGCGACGAGCGGCGGGGCAGCCGCCGGGGCAGCAGGCCGGCCTCGGCGTAGCGTTCGTCACGGTCCTCCAGCAGTGCCTTCAGGTCGGTCAGCAGCGGATCCATGGTGATCACCTCTTCCTTCGTGGTGACACCAATCTCGTCGGCTGAGGTAGCCGCGGACATCGGCCGTGTGCGGTACCTGCGCGGCCGGGTACCTTAGCTCGGCGCGTCCGGCCGGCGGCACCTCTGAGGTAGTGGCTGCAGATCGGGCCCCTTTTGCCGCCGTCAGGGGGTAGCCGATGTCGAGATCGGTGCCGGGTGCGCGGCTGCCTGCCGGGTGGTGGGTCGTGACCCACCATCGACGGGTGTTTCGCTCCAGCGGGAGCCGATGTCGCGATCGGCGGCGGGCCGGGCCGCAGCCGACCCGCTAGAGCAGGCGCAGCCGGCGTCCGGGCAGCTTGCCCTCGGCAGCGAGCTGGGCGTAGACGATCGGGAGGACGGCGGTGATCGTGTCGTCGTCGAACTGCCACTCGCCGGCGGCGAGCGCGTCGGCCGCGGCGACCCCCTGGCTGACCAGGTACTCGGCCTGGCCGTACACCGACGAGATCTCCGCGCGCTGGGTGAACGCGAAGACCCGGTCGAAGGGTTCGCCGTGCCCGGGCACCAGCAGGGTGTGCTCGTTGACCAGCCCGAGGACGCCGTCCAGCGCCGCCGGCCACTCCTTCAGGAAGCAGTCCGGACCCATCGCCGGGGGCGCGCCCTGCTCGAGCAGGTCGCCGGTGAAGATCACCTCCGCCTCGGGCACGATGACCACCAGGTCACCGGCGGTGTGGCCGCGGCCGAAGTGCACGATCTCGGCATGGCGTCCGCCCAGGTCGACCATCCGGGCCAGGGACAGCGGACGGTTCGGCGGCTTCAGCTCCGTGGTCGCGAAACCGAGTTCGGCGGCCTCCTGCTCGACGTGGTCGGCGGCCAGCGCGTCGATCAGGCTCTCGTGGCCGTAGGTCGGCAGGTCGTCGAAGGCGGCCAGCCCGTAGTAGTGGTCGAAGTGTGCGTGGGTCACCACGACCGCCACCAGGGGGACGCCGGCCACGTCCTCGGCGGCCTCGCGCAGTCGCGCACCCTGCGACGGCGACGAACCGGTGTCGATCAGCAGCGCACCGCCGTCGCCGGCGACCAGGCCGATAGTGACCGAGGCAGGGGACGCCACCGCGCGCCAGATGCCGGGTCGGAGCTGCTCGAAGGCCGTCTCGGAGAACTGCACCGGTTCAGCCTACGTGGACCGCCGCGGCCCCCGCCGGGGGTGGGGAGGCGGGTCAGTGTGCCTCGACCAGGTCGAGCATCGCCAGCGACCACTCGT
Source organism: Micropruina sonneratiae (assembly GCF_025972045.1). Lineage (GTDB taxonomy): Bacteria > Actinomycetota > Actinomycetes > Propionibacteriales > Propionibacteriaceae > Micropruina > Micropruina sonneratiae. Next base: position 497,308 of record NZ_JAPDHX010000003.1, read on the forward strand.
GCGCGACGTCCAGGCTTTGCGCGAAGGACGGGTTCACCCCGGCCATGCCGGTGTACCACAGGTCGAACCCGACCTGACGGGCGGCGATGAGGTCGTCCAGCCGGGTCACGTCGATCGGCCGGACGCCGCGGTAGCCGGCCAGCAGGGCACGTTCGAAGTCGGGGTAGTCGTCGCGGTCGCGCAACTCCCACAGTGCGACCGCGACGTCGTCCAGCCGATGCCCGGTGCCGCAGTCGTCGCAATCGATCAGCTTCACCTCGCCGCCGCCGAACACGGCGTTGCCCAGGCCCGCACCGGCTCCGGCACGTGCACCGGTGTCTCGGCGCGCAGGGCGTCCAGCCAGGCCAGTTCGGACGCGACCGGTGCGACCGGATCGACGTCGCCTCCGTGGCGCTGCGGCCGGTGCACCCGCACGAGCAGGCGTCCGGTCGGCGAGTCATGCCGGAAGGTGGTGTTCTCGCCGTGGGAGACGAAGGTGAGCCGTCCCGCGGGCAGGGAGTAGGACGCCAGCGCGGCCTCGGCCACCCGGCGGAGCCTGCCGACCTGAGCGCGCGTGGACACCATGGCGCCCACTGTGCGGCACCGACCGAGCAGACACCATGCGGAAGATTGCCCCCACCCCCGCGAGCCGGGGCGGGTGGGGGCGGTCAGGCCAGGCTCGACAGGCCGAGGAACGCCAGCCCCAGCAGCGGGGCGAGCCCCTGGAACAGGGCCGCCCGGGCCTTGGAGCGGTCGCTGGCGACCAGCACCAGCGCCGCCGCCAGCATCGAGCCGGGGCTCACGATGATCAGCGTCGAGGAGACCACCGGCCAGAACCACAGAGCCACCCCGGCGAACGCCCCGACGGCGAGGAACAGGTTGTAGAAGCCCTGGTTGAACGCCAATTGCTTGGTGCTCGCGGCCAGTTCGGGACTGGTGCCGAACACCTTGCGGGTGTCGGGGTGCTCCCAGCGCAGCGACTCGAGGAAGAAGATGCCGACGGGGATGACTCCGGCGACCGCGGCCAGCAGCAACGCGATGAGTCGCATGAGGCTCCTTCCGTCGAACTGCGGTCACTGTAGCCCCAGGCGCACCCCAACACCGGTTGGCGAAGGGCGGCGGCCGGCGCCGGGCCGCACGGCGGGTCACTCGACGCCGGACGAGGTTCGTCTAGACTGGCACTCGATCACCGAGAGTGCCAATGCGGCGGGAGGAGGGCCCGATGCTGGACGATCGCAAGCTCGCCATCCTGCGGGCCATCGTCACCGACTACGTGTCGTCGCAGGAGCCGGTCGGTTCCCGCGCGCTGGTCGACCGGCACAACCTGGGCGTCTCGCCCGCCACCGTCCGCAACGACATGGCCGTGCTCGAGGACGAGGGTTACATCACCCAGCCGCACACCAGCGCCGGCCGCATCCCCACCGACAAGGGCTATCGCCTGTTCGTCGACCGGCTGGCCGCCGTGAAGCCGCTGTCGGTGGCCGAGCGCCGTGCCATCCAGACGTTCATGGCCGGCGCCCTCGACGTGGACGACGTGGTGCGCCGCACCGTTCGGTTACTGGCCCAGATCACCCAGCAGGTCGCGATCGTGCAGTACCCGGTGCTCTCCAGCGCCACTGTGCGGCTGATCGAACTGCTGGTGCTGACGCCGGGCCGCGGCCTGGTGATCCTGGTCAATTCCACCGGCCGGGTCGACCAGCGGCCCGTCGATCTGCTGGGGGCCACCGACGAACAGGTGGCCGACCTGCGCGGCCGGCTCAACGCTGCCGTCGTCGGACTCACCCCGTCGGCGGCGGTCGAGCGCCTCAGCACCCTGCTCGACGACCTTCCCCCCGAACTGCACCCGGTCGCCTCGATGGTGACCGCCACCGTGATGGAACTGACCACCGCCGACCCGGCCACCCGGGTGGTGGTGGGCGGCGTCCCCAACCTGACGCGCTTCGGCGACCAGTTCGAGACCACCGTGAAACCGGTTCTCGAGGCTCTGGAGGAACAAGTGGTGCTGCTGCGGTTGTTGGGTGAGGCGGGTGGCACCGGTGACGTGACCGTCCGGATCGGACACGAGAACCCGTACGAGCCGCTGCAGTCGACCTCCGTGGTGGCCAGCGCGTACGGTCATGCGGACGATCTCTGGGCGAGCATGGGGATCGTCGGCCCCACCAGAATGGATTACCCGAGCACCATGGCCTCGGTGCGGGCGGTCGCCCGCTACGTCGGCCGCTTCCTGGCAGAAGGATGACGTGACCAAGGACTACTACGACGTGCTGGGCGTGCCCCGCGACGCCTCAGCCGAACAGATCAAGAAGGCCTACCGCAAGCTGGCCATGAAGTACCACCCCGATGTCGCCGACACCGCGGACGCCGCCGAGAAGTTCAAGGAGATCGGCGAGGCCTACGAGGTGCTGCACGACAGCAACAAGCGCGCCATGTACGACCGCGGGGTCGACCCGATGGCCGCCGGTGGTTTCGGCGGCGCGCAGGGCTTCGGCTTCCCGGGCGGATCGGCCGGCTTCGACTTCACCAACCTGGTGGACGCCATGTTCGGCCAGGGCGCGACCCGCGGCCCGCGCTCCCGCGTGCGCCGCGGCCAGGACGCCCTGGTCCGGATGTCGTTGACGCTGCCGGAGGCGGCGTTCGGGATCACCAAGCCGCTGCGGGTCGAGACGGCGGTGCTGTGCAGCACCTGCAACGGCACCGGCGCCCGCGCCGGGTCCGAGCCGGTGACCTGTAGCACCTGCCACGGCCAGGGCGACGTCACCCAGATCCAGCGATCGTTCCTGGGCGACATCCGCACCACACAGCCGTGCCCGGTCTGCCGCGGCTACGGCACCGTCATCCCCAACCCGTGCGGGGAGTGCTCCGGTGAGGGCCGGGTGCGTTCCTCGCGCACCATCAACGTCAAGATCCCGGCCGGGGTGAACGCCGGCAACCGCATCCATCTGGAGTCGCAGGGCGAGGTCGGCCCCGGCGGCGGCCCGGCCGGTGACCTGTACGTCGAACTGGGCGTCGAACCGCACGACACGTTCACCCGCAAGGGCGACGACCTCGAGATGGTGGTGAAGCTGCCGATGACGGCGGCCGCCCTGGGCACCGAGGTGACCCTGCCGACGCTCGAGGCCGAACGCGACGATCTGGACGCCGACCTGGGCACCGTGCGGCTGTCGGTGCCGAGCGGCACCCAGTCCGGCACCCGCATCGCGATCGCCGGCCGCGGCGTCCCGAGGCTGCGCGGCGCCGGCCGGGGCGACCTGGGGGTGACGCTGCTGGTGCAGACGCCCGGCCGGTTGGACGACCACCAGCGCGAGTTGCTGCGGCAACTCGCCGAGGCGCGGGGCGAAGGGCAGGAAGAGGTCGCCGTCGAGCGGCATCACAAGGGTGTTTTCGGCTGGCTGAAGGACGCGTTCACACAATGACAGAGGCACTGTTCCTGGCGGACCTGGATTCTCCGGCGGTCGGCGACGAGGTGGCGGTCACCGGCGACGAGGGCCGGCACGCGGCCATCGTGAGACGCATCCGCAAGGGCGAGACGGTGCTGGTGAGCGACGGCATCGGCACCGCGGTGCGCGGACCGGTGCTGTCCTCCGACGTCAACGGCCTGGTGGTCGAAGTCGCCGAGGTGCTGGCCGACCCCGGACGCCCGGTGCGGTTCACCGTCGTCCAGGCGCTGGCCAAGGGCGATCGCGGCGAGCTGGGCCTCGAGCAGCTGACCGAGCTCGGCGTCGACGAGATCGTGCCGTGGCAGGCGTCCCGGTCGATCGTGAAATGGTCGCCCGACAAGGTGGAACGTCAACTGACCCGGTGGCGCAACATCGTCCGCGAGGCCACCAAGCAGTCGCGCCGGTTCCGGGTCCCGCGGGTCAGCCCGCCGTTGACCACCGCCGAGCTGGCGCTGCGGATCGCCGAGCCGGCCCTCACGCTGGTGCTGCACGAGGCCGCCGAGGAGTTCATCGGCACGGCCGCCCTGCCGGCCGAGGGCGAGGTGATGGTGATCGTCGGCCCCGAGGGCGGGCTCACCGAGGCCGAGCTGGACGCCTTCGCCGAGGCGGGTGGGCGTCCCACCCTGATCGCGGACGCCGTGCTACGCACCTCGACCGCCGGGGTCGCCGCGCTGGCGCAGCTGCAGGCCCTCACTCGTGCCTGAGCCGGGCGCCGGCTTCTCGTTCACCCCCGGCGCGGTCCTGCCGGGCGGCAAGGGCCGCACCGGCCTCATCGACACTCCGCACGGCCCGATCCGGACCCCGGCGTTCGTCGCGGTCGGCACAAAGGCGACGGTCAAGGCGGTGCTGCCCGAGTCGGTCGCCGCCCTCGGGGCGCAGGCCGTTCTCGCCAACGCGTACCACCTGTTCCTGCAGCCCGGCTCCGACATCGTGGACGCCGCCGGCGGGCTGGGCGCGTTCATGAACTGGCCCGGCCCGACCTTCACCGACTCGGGCGGCTTCCAGGTGATGAGCCTGGGCGTCGGCTTCAAGAAGGTGCTGGCGATGGACACCGTCGGGGTCACCGACGACGACGTGATCGCCGCGGGCAAGACCCGGCTGGCCCACGTGGACGACGACGGGGTCACCTTCACCAGCCACCTCAACGGCGACCGGCACCGGTTCACCCCCGAGATCAGCATGCGCATCCAGCACGAACTGGGTGCCGACATCATGTTCGCCTTCGACGAGCTGACCACGCTGATGAACACTCGCGGCTACCAGGAGCAGTCGGTGCGGCGCACCCACGAGTGGGCGATCCGCTGCCTGCGGGCGCACGGCGAGCTGACCGAGCAGCGGGTGGGCAAGCACTACCAGGCGCTGTTCGCCGTCGTGCAGGGGGCGCAGTACGAGGACCTGCGGCGCGCCGCGGCGTCCGGGCTGGCGGGGTTGGCCGTGGAGGGTCGCAGCTTCGACGGGTTCGGCATCGGCGGCGCGCTGGAGAAGGAGAACCTGGGCACGATCGTCGGCTGGGTGACCGACGAACTGCCGTTCGACAAGCCACGACACCTGCTCGGAATCTCCGAGCCGGACGACTTCTTCGCCGCCATCGAGGCCGGCGCCGACACCTTCGACTGCGTAATGCCGTCGCGGGTGGCACGCAACGCGGCGGTCTACACCCGGCACGGCCGCTACAACATCAACACCTCCGCGCACCGGCGGGCATTCGGCCCGATCGAGGATGGCTGCGACTGCTACACCTGCGCGCACTACACCCGGGCCTACCTGCATCACCTGTTCAAGGCCAAGGAGATGCTGGCCTCGACCCTGGCGACGATCCACAACGAGCGGTTCACCGTCCGGCTCGTCGACGACATCAGGGCCAGCATCGAGACCGGTGACTTCGCCGAGTTCCGTGCCGAGTTCCTCGGTGGCTTCTACGCCCGGCGGGGCTGACCGGTCGGCCGGAAGGTCCGAGCGCCCACTGTCGCCAGACTCAGGAACACCGCGGCCACGCCGAACAGCAGCCCGCACGGCACACTGAGACCCACGTGAGGGGGACCCGGGTGGTGGCCGACCTGTACTCGCGGCGTCGGTCGGTGCTGCTCGGCTGCGTCGTGGTGGGCGTCGCGCTGATGCTCCAGGGCGGCTGGCCGTCCTTCTGGCCGACGCTGGCCACCCAGGTGATCTGGGGCATCGGCTACACCTTCGTCTCGGGCGCCATCCAGGCCTGGATCACCGACGAGATCGGTGAGGACGCCGTGCAGCCGGTGTTCACTGGGCGCACCTGGCCGCGGGGTGCGCACCGGCGTCCGGGTGGCGAGGCGACGCGGGGTGGTGCGGTCGTTCCTGCTGGTGGCGCTGTTGACGGGGCTGTCGTCCGAGGCGGTCGACCGGCTGTGGACGGCGCACGTGCTGGAGCAGTTCACCCTGCCGACCGTGTTCGGGCTGAGTGGTGCGGCGGTCGTCCTGCTGCGGTTGCGGCGCCGGGACGCGGAGCCGGGCGTCAGGCCGGCCGGCGGTCGGTGACGCAGTAGAGCAGCCCGGCGCGGTCCCGCAGCACGGTCCACTGCGGGTGCTCGACCACCTGCACGGCCCCCAGGCCGAGGTGCCGGGCAACCTCGGCGGGACGGTCGTCGGTGGCCAGATCGAGATGGATGCGGGCGGGGCCGCGCGCCTCGCCGAGCCGGTGCAGCAGCACCCGCATCGGCAGTTCCGGACGTCGGTCGATGGCGCTGAACTCGGCGCCGTCCAGGGCGGTGACGGGGGCGCCCAACAGTGCCGACCAGAACACCGCCTCGGCGCCGTGCACGTCACGGGGCAGGTCGAGGGCGCCGCGACCCTGGTCCACCCCGATCCGCAGGCGCTCGTCGGCCTGGTCCGCGACCCGGCGCGACCTGGTCGACCCGGCTGGCCTGTCCCTGCGGCCAGCGCATCGGCGGTGGCACCCGGGCGCTGCGGTGCGAGACCAGGCAGAACACCAGGCCGGCCGGGGACGCCATCACCCGGTAGCCCAGGCCCGGGACGGCCGCCGCGGTGGCCCCGAGCCCGATCGCGCGCTCGGCGGCGGCGTCCGGCTCGGGGACGTGGACGTCGAGGTGGATGCGGCCGACCGCGTCGCCGACCCGCTGCACGCGCAGGTAGTCGTCTCCTACACCAGGCACCAGGGTGCCGAACTCGCCGTGCTCCCCCCGCAGCGGCGAGCGAGGGTAGCCCGTCACCGAGGCCCAGAAGGCGACCGCCGGGTCGAACGATGCCTCCGGCAGGTCGAGGAAGGCGCTCAACCAGAACGGTCGGGTGTCGGTCATGCGCGAACGCTAGTGGGGACCTGCCGGCCCGCGCTGATCATCCGTCGCGGCGAATGGCCCGGGACGCCCGGCGAAAGCCCGACCAGACCGTCACCTCGGGTCGCCTCGACCCCAGAAGAACAGAGCGCTGGATCGGGTGCCCCTTCGCGGGGACCCGATCCAGCGCCCTGGCTGTCGCTGCGGTCAGGGACGCGTGCCGCCGCCCCCGCCCGGGCCACTGCCACCGGGACCGCCGCCCATACCGCCCGAGTCGGCCTGCGAGGTGTCGGTGGTGCCGGCCGAGGTGCCGTTGACGTAGACGGTGTAGGTCTCACCCTCCTGCACGTCGGCGGTGGATACCATCAGCGAGCCGATCTGCCGGGTCGGTGTGTAGGAGGCGATCGTGGTGCCCGCGGAGTCCTTGACCTCGACGGTGGCGCCGGCCTCTGCGGTCACTGTGAACTTCAGCGACTTCTGGGCCGAGCTGGTGTCGGGGGCCTCCGCCATGCCGCTGGAGCCTCCGGCCAGCAGGGTGCCGCCGGTGATGGTGAAGGTGCCGTTGGAATCCAGCGCGCCGTTGTTGTCCGCGGTTGGCCCGTAGACGGTCACGGTGCCGCCGCTCATCACGACGTCGCCGTTGGAGTCGATCCCGTCGCCGTCAGAGGTGATGGTGAGTTCGCCGCCCGAGATGTCGACCACGGTGCCCTCCTGCGACTCCATGTCGCCGGCGGTCGAGGCCGAGTCGTCGGCGTTCAGCCCGTCGTCGCTCGCGACGACGGTAACCGTGCCGCCGCTGATGCCGACGGTCTTCGCCTCCAACCCTTCGACCGACTCGGCGACGTTGAGGGTGCCGCCACTGACCAGCGCGGCCGTCCAGGCGTCGATCCCGTCGTCGCCGGAGTGCAGCGTCACGGTGCCGTCGGTGATCGACACGTAGCCGAGGCTGGCGTCCTCCTCGTTGTCGGACTTCAGCGAGTCGCCGGTGCTGGTCACCTCGATCGTGCCGCCGTTGACGACCAGGTAGTCCTTGCCGCGGATGCCGTCGTCCGCCGCGGTGACGTTGATCGTGCCCGAGTCGATGACCAGGCCGTCCTTGCTGGTGATGGCGTCGTTGTAGTTGCCGGTCACGTTCAGGGTGCCGTCGCCGAAGATGGTCAGGTCGGGGTCGCTCCACAGCGTCGCGTTCGGGTCGTCGTCCCCGGTCGCGGCGTAGCTGGAGCCGTCGACGAGGGTGTTGGTGGTGCCGTCCTCGAGCACGATCAGGGCCAGATCGGCCTTGTCGATGACCAGCGCCGAGCCGTCGCTGTTGGTGATCGAGGCGCCGTCGAGGATCAGCCAGACGTTGCCGGCGTCCTCCGTGTCGACGACGACCTGGCCGTCGGCCAGGGTGCCCGAGAGACGGTAGGCGCCGGCGGCGGTGATGGTGATCACGCCGTCGGAGACGGTGACCCCGTCGGTCGCGCTCGGATCGGACAGGTCGATCGTCACCTCGGCGGAGGTGTCCCAGGTGTGATCGGCCTCGTCGTCGTGGCTGGCGGTCAGCGCCAGGGTGCCCGACGAGCCGGTCGTCGTCGTGGCACTGCTCGAACTGGACGCCGTGCTGCCGGCCACGACGGCACCGGTGCAGCCCGCGACGCCGAGGGTGACGACGGCCAGACCGCCGGCGAGCCAGGTCTTGAGGTTGGTCAGGTGGTTCTTCATGGTGGGTTTCTCCGTTGTCGGGGTGGTGGTCAGTCGATCAGGGCTTCGTCGGCGGTGGCGGTGTCGCGGGCCAGCGGGGCGGGGTTGCGTACCCGGTAGCGGACGTCGACCACGGTCGTGTCGCGGACCTGATCGACGCGCTGGACGGTGAACTGCTTGATATCGGCGCCGAGCAACGCGGCCAGCTCGGTCTGCAGTTCCTTCTCGTCGGTGATCGCCCGGTCGAGGGTGAGCACCTGGTGCCGATAGCCGCCGAACAGGGCCGGATGGTCGGCCAGGAACATCGCTGCGACCAACAGGCCGATCAGGGCCTGGCCGAGCCAGCTCGGGTCGAAGGTGAGGCCGGCCAGCAGCCCCATCGCGAGGGAGACGAAGTAGTACGCCACCTCGGAGTGGCTCAGCTCGGAGGACCGCAGCCGGATGATCGACAGCACGCCGAACAGGCCCAGGCCGAGTCCGAGTCCGACCGACGCCCCGGCCAGCGCCCCGGCGACCGCGAGTACCGCCACGTTCAGGCCGATCATCGCGACCATCACCTCGCGGCGCCGGTACCGGTGGAAGTAGACGCCGAACGCCAACACGATGATGGCGACCAGGTCGATGCCGAGGCTGAGCAGATTCATGTCATTCCCTTTGGTTTCAGCTTGGTGATGCTTGAACGCTACGGAGCCGAACCGGCAGTGTGCTTTGGGGTTGCTGTGCCATTTCTGTGAGGGTGCGCGGTGTGTCCCGGCGCGTCGTCCGGTCCGCTGCGCGAGGGACGGGGTGCTGGGCTAGGCGTCCGTGGCTGGTCGTCCGGCCGTTCCGCGGTGCGCGGCCGAGCGCCGGTGCATTCGGACGCGGTGGTGGCTCGCCGGGTCGATACGGACGCCGGGGTCCGCCGGCAGGAGCGCTCGGACCCCTCGTGGCTGCCCGCACGAGCCGTTCGGGCATCCCGCGTTCTCAGCAACGCCCACTGCTCTCGACAACCCCCACTGTTCTCGTGTTGTGACACGAAAGCAGTCCCCGTAGCCGAGAGCAGTCGGCGTTGCTGAGAACGGCCGGCTCCGGGTGGGTTGGACCAGGGAGAACCGTCCCCACGGTCTGTCGGCGTTGCTGAGAACGGCCGACCGGGTGGGGAGACCGCGAGAACCGTGCCCGCGGTCCACCCGTTGCCGTGCGGACAAGGGGGGTTGGTAGTCTGACAGCCCAATCCCGCCGGACGTCCCGGCGGGCCGGGACGACCCGGGAGGAGCCCATGCCGAACGTCCGCATCGGCACGTCCACGGATGTGGGACACCACCGTTCGCTCAACGAGGACTCGACGCTGGCCGGGCGGCGGGTCTGGGTGGTCGCCGACGGCATGGGCGGCCACGCCGCCGGAGATGTCGCCAGCCGACTGGCGGTGGAGTCGCTGGGCGAGTTGGACGCCGGCGACGACCTCAAACCGGCCCAGGTCGGCGCGGCCATCGGACGGGCCAATGCGGCCATCGTCGACTACGGAGTCGAGCACGCCGAGGCCCGGGGGATGGGCACCACCGTCACCGGGCTGGCCGAGGTGAGCGTCGGCGGCGTCCGGCACTGGGCGGTGTTCAACGTGGGGGATTCGCGGGTCTACCGCTACGCCGGTGGCACGTTGCAGCGCGCCACGGTCGATCACTCCGAGGTCGAGGAGTTGCTGGCCGAAGGGCTGATCGACGAAGAGCAGGCCCGCACCCATCCGGCCCGGCACATCATCACCCGCTCGGTCGGCATGCGGCCGCCGCCCTCGGCCGATGTGTGGGTGTTGCCGCAGACCCCCGGCGAGCGCTTCCTGCTGTGCTCCGACGGGTTGAGTTCCGAACTGGACGACGACCGGATCGCCGAGGTGCTCGCCGCCCACACCGACCCGCAGCAGGCCGCCGACGCCCTGGTGGCCGCGGTGCTCGACGGTGAGGCGCGGGACAATGTGACGGTGCTGGTGGTCGACGTGATGGGCGCCGAGGACGATGACGGCGACGAGATCACCGTGCCCCGGACAGTGCTGGAGGCGGAGCCCCGATGAATCCTCATGCGTACTCCTACACCCCCGGGAGCGTCGTGGCGATCTGCGGCGGCCGGGTCACGGCCCTGGTCGACCTGCCGGCCGATGCGGGACTGGTGGCCGGCCTGCACGAACTCGCCGGCGACGCCGCGGCCGGGCTGGACGACGTGCTGGAACTGCTGGTCAGCCCCGGCCTGCGGGCCGTGGAGAGCTTCGCGCTGGCCGAGTTCACCGACGAGGGCCTGCGCACGGTGGTGCGCGGGCGGTTCCGGGCCAGGGCCCGCGCGCAGACCATCGAGGGCCGCGGCTTGTGGACGGACCGGATCGTACAGGCGGACGCGTTCATCCTGCTCGACCCGGACGCCGCGGACGGGCCCAGCCTGCCGCTGGCCGCCGGGGCCGTGGTGCTGGCCGGGCAGGTGCACCGCAGGTCCGGGAACGCCGTACCCAGGCTCGCCGCCCCGGTATCGTCCCCAGCGCGTCCAGACCCCGAGCCCGAGCCTCGGGGCGACCAGCCGGCGCCGCCCGGCGCGACCCACGTCCCGGCTCCGGCCGCCGCGCCGCTCACGGCGACCGACGCCCCGGCTCCGGCCGCCGCGCCGCTCACGGCCGCACCCAACCCGGCCCTGCCGACGGCACAGGACGCCGAACCGTTCGCCCCCGGCGGCGCAGCCGCGACGGCCGAGGGCCCCGCCGACCAGGGCGATTCGGGCCAGGGCGGCACCGGGCACACGCTGCCGACGCCGTTCACCAGCCCGTTCGACGCGCTGCCGGCGCCCCCGCCGTCTGCGGGCGAGCAGCCGACCTTCATCGACTCGCTGCCATGGACGTCGCCGCCGCCCGGCGAGCAGCCGTCGGTCCCGCACCCTGCCGCCCCGCCGGCGTCCGCCACCGCCTCTTCCGCCGCGCCCACCCAGGCCCTTCCCGCAGCGCCGGGCGGGGAGGCGTCCGAGCGGACGATCAGCCGCGATCAGTTGCCCGGCGAGGCCACCCAGACGGTCGTGGCCGCCCGCTGCCCGGACGGGCACCTGAGCCCCGCCTACGCCGGCACGTGCCGGGTCTGCGGCAAGCCACTGCCGCCGCAGCAGCCGGTGGAGATCCCGCGTCCGCCGCTGGGCGTGCTGACGCTCTCCAACGGCGACACCGTGGTGCTCGACCGTGGCTGCATCCTGGGCCGCAACCCGCGCATCCCGCCAGGCACCAGCGGCGAGCAGCCGAACCTGGTCAAGCTGATCGACCCGGACAAGGACATCTCCGGCCAGCATCTCGAGGTGCGGCTGGAGTACTGGCACGTGGCGGTGAAGGACCTCGGCTCGACCAACGGCACCCAGGTGGTGCTGCCCGGCGAGAACCCGGTCACGCTCAGGCCCAACGACCCGATGATGATCGAACCCGGCACCCGGGTGATCCTGGCCGGGGTGTTCAGCTTCACCTTCGAGGTCACCCCCTGATGGAGCACTGAACAGACACCGTCGTGACCGAGCTGCCCGCCCCCGCCATTCCCGGTCTGAGCTTCATCCGTAGGCTCGGCGCCGGTGGCTACGCCGACGTCTACCTGTACGAGCAGGCCCTGCCGGCGCGCCGGGTCGCGGTGAAGGTGCTGCGCGACACCGGCCTGAGCCGTGGCGTCGCGCAGCGGTTCCGCACCGAGGCCAACGCGATGGCGCAACTGGAGCACCCGCACATCGTGCCCGTCTACGCCACCGGCAGCACCGCCGACGGCAGGCCCTACCTGGTGATGATGTACTACCCGCGCGCCAGCCTCGCCGAGCGGGTGCGGGCCGACCGGCTGTCGGTGCCCGAGGCGCTGCGGATCGGCATTCAGCTGGCCTCGGCGGTCGAGACCGCGCACCGGGCCGGACTGCTGCACCGCGACATCAAGCCGGCCAACGTGCTGACCAGCCAGTACGGCACCCCCGGGCTCACCGACTTCGGCATTGCGGCCGAGGCGAGCCAGGACGACGACGGCGACACCGGGGTCTCGGTGCCGTGGTCGCCGCCCGAAGTGCTGTACGTGACCGCGCCGGCGTCCGCACGTTCGGACGTGTACTCGCTGGCGGCCACCCTGTGGCACCTGCTGGTCGGCCGCTCGCCGTTCGAGCTGCCGGGACGCGACAACTCGCACTACGCGTTGATGAAGCGCATCCGCGACTCGCCGGTCCCCGACACCGGACGCCCCGACGTCCCGGCGTCCCTGGAGCGGCTGCTGAAGGCGGGCATGGCGAAGGATCCGGCCCTGCGACCGGCCTCCGCGATGGATTTCGCGCGGTCGTTGCAGGTGGTCGAGCAGGAGCTGCGGCTGCCACGCACCGACATCGTGGTGGCCGAGGACGTCGCGGCGCCCAGTGCCGCGGGCAGTGCGGGTGACGAGACCAGGATGCAGGGTCCGCAGCTGCTGGCGGCGCAGACGCCGGCCGGCGACACCCCGGCCACGGAGGACCTGCGCACCCGGCGGCGCACCCCCGCCGTGCGCGGCGTCAATGCGCCCGAGGACGCGACCGTGCACCGTCCCGGCACGGCCCTGGAACATCCCGAGCTCGAGGAGCGTCCCGAGCCACGGGTGCCGCGCCGGGGCGTGCTGATGATCGCCGGCGCGGTCGTGGCGGCGCTCGCCGCGGTCGGCGTCTGGGTGGCGGTGGGCGGCGTCCGGCCCGAGGCGCGGCCGACGCCGAGCTCGGTGCACTCCGAGCCGCCTCCCGACCCGGGCAGCACGGTGCCGCCACCGGGCACGCCGGCCATCCTCGGCGAGAGGGACGGCACGACGGTCACGTTCCGCTGGTCCTACGCCAACCCGTTGCCCGACGACACGTTCTTCTACAAGCTGGCCGAGTCGGCGACGGCCCGTCCGCTCGCCGAGCCCAGGCTGCGGCTGACCGGCCGGCCGACCGACGAGCGGGTGTGCGTGTGGGTGCGGGTGAAGCGGGCCAGCGGCCAGGACACCACCCGGGACTTCGAGAAGGGATGCGTGGCATGAGCACCGTGACGCTGGATTTCCTCGGCGAGTTGTACCAGCGTGAACCCGGCGGTCAGTTGACCGTCGGCCGCGAAGCCGACGTGGTGGTCGACGACGAGAACGCCTTCCTGCACCGGGTGTTCCTGCTGGTGTCGCAACGCCAGGGGTTGTGGTGGCTGACCAACGTCGGGTCGCAACTGACCGCGACCGTTTCGGACGGCAACGGCGGGTTGCAGGCCTGGCTCGCGCCGGGTGGAGCGTTGCCCCTGGTGTTCGCCCACACCGTGGTGTGGTTCACCGCCGGCTCGACCACCTACGAGTTCGACCTCTACCTGGACGACTCCAGCTACGAGCCGGTCGAGGCGGTGCCCGCCTCCGACGGCACGGTGACGATCGGCCGCGTCCAGCTCACCCCGGACCAGAAGCTGCTGATCGTGGCGTTGTGCGAGAACGTACTGCGTCGCGGCGACCGCGGCGCGGGGCACGTGCCGCAATCGGGGGCGGCGGCCCAGCGCCTGGGCTGGACCGTCACCAAGTTCAACCGCAAGCTCGACAACGTGTGCGAGAAGCTGTCCGACCTCGGCGTCCGGGGGCTGCGCGGCGGCCCGACGAAGCTGGCGTCCAGCCGCAAGGCGCGGCTCGTCGAGTACGCGATGGCGGCCCGGATCGTGACCGTGGAGGATCTCGACCTGCTGCCCTGAGGTGGTCCGCGGGACGGTTCTCCGGTCCGGCGGGGGAGTGCTGCCCATGCCCCGGTTTCGGAGGTGACTCAGCGCTCGGTTAGTCTCGACGCGGAAGTTCGTCATCGCCGAGCACCGCCCTGCGGGCTCGGCCGTGTTGTTCGAGGGACTGGTCGAGGCATGCGCATGGAGACGATCACCCGGCTCGTGCCGGGCCTGATCGCGACCCTGGTGCTCGGTGTCGTGGCCGGCCTGGCGGTCGTCTCCGTCGGCTATCCCGAGAACCGGCTCGACCTGCACGACTCGGGAATCTGGGTCACCAACGATGCCGAACAGTCCTTCGGCCGGATCAACAAGTCGGCGATCGGGCTGGACGCCTTCCTCGACCTGCCCGGGGCGGCCGGAGCCGCCGAGCTCGACGTGCTGCAGGACGGCGGCGCCGCCGTCGAGTACGACGCCGCCGGCGGGTCGCTGGTGCCGATCGACTCCTCGGCCGTCACCAACTCCGCCGATCAGGCGATCAACCTCAAGCCCGGCAGCCTCGTCGACCTGCGCGGCGGCACCATCGCGGCCCTCGACCCCGCCACCGGCAAGATCTGGGCGGGCCGCTACGACCCGGCGCAACGCACCGCCGACATCCGCGGCCTCGACCCGGCGCTGCCGGCGATCGCCGAGCTCGGCGAGCCGCCGGCCGGGCTCACCGGCCAGACGGCGGCGCTGGCGGTCGGCGACGACGGCACCGTCCACGCCGTCGGCGTCAACGGCACCACGGTCACCATCGCCGCCGACGGCGACGGGTTCGCCGCGCCGACGCTGGGCAGGCTGGGCACCACCGTCCGCTCCGTGCAGGTCGCCGCCGTCGGCGTCCGCACGGTCGTCTACGACGACACCCTCGGGCTGGTGATCCTGCCCGACGCCAGCACCAAGCAGGTCACCGCCGCCGCCGGCGGACGCCTGCAGCTCAGCGGCCCGGACGCCCCCGGCGTCCTGCTGGCGCTGCCCGAGGGGCTGCTGCGGATCGGCCTCGACGACGGCATCAGCACGCAGATCGCCCAGGGCATCGGTTCGGCGCCGGCCGCCCCCGTCCGGCTGGCCGGCTGCGACTTCGGCGCCTGGGCCGGGACGCCCACCACCGTCGTGCGCGCCTGTGCCGAGGGCACTGCGGACACCATGGCGGTCACCTCGCGCGCGCAGCCGCTGGTGCGTCCGGTGTTCCGGATCAACCGGGGTTCGCTGGTGCTCAACGACGCCGCCGACGGCCGGGTGTTCGACCTCGACCAGCAGCTGCGGCTGGACAACTGGGACAAGATCAAGCCCAAGACCGACCAGAACCCCAACGATCCGGAGAACTCCGACAAGCCCGCGCTCAAGGACGCCCAGCCGCGGGCCAACGACGACCGCTTCGGCGCCCGCGCCGGCCGCACCCAGCTCGTCCACCCGCTCGACAACGACACCGACTCGATCAGCAGCATCCTGATGATCAGCGCGGTGAGCGGCGCCCCGGACGGCTACACCGTCGAGGTGACCCCCGACGGCCAGGCGGTCAAGGTGACGACCCCGGCCGACGCCAAGGACTTCAGTTTCCACTACACCGCCGGCAACGGCTACCACGACGACGAGGCGACGGTCACCATCGACGTCAAGGGCGCCGATGTCAACGGCGAGCCGTATCTGCGCGACGGCGCGACGAAACCCAGCTACAGCGTCCCGTCGTTCGGCACGCTCACCATCGCCCCGCTCGGTGACTGGCGCGACCCCGAATCCGATCCGGTGCTGCTCGTGGACGCCACCGGCGACGGTGAGACCGTGCCCACCACCCCCGACGGCCGGCTGGAGTACACCGCACCCGGCCAGCAGGCCGACGTCCGCAAGAGGCTCAGCTACCGGGTCACCGACGTGCCCGGCAACGAGGTCGGCCAGAGCGTCTCGGTCACCGTGTTGGGCGACAAGGCGCTGACCGGCGGCCGGCCGGTCGCCAACCCCGACACCGCCCGCGGCCAGGTCGGCAAGCCGATCGTGATCCGTCCGCTGGCCAACGACCTGCCTGGCTCCGACCCGCGCACCCCCGACGCCAAGCTCGAGCTCGGCGGCGACGTGGCCGCCAAGGCCAACCTGAAGGTCAGCACCGACCAGCGCTCCGGGCTCGTCACGGTGACCGCGACCCGGCCCGGGCCGTACTTCCTCGACTACGTCGCGGCCTACGGCTCGGCCCGCGTCGACCGTAGCCAGATCCGCATCGACGTGGCCAAGGACGCCGCCGGCTTCGTCCCGCAGACCATGCCCGACTCGGCGTCGATCCGGGGCGTCAACCCGGTTCGGGTCGACGTGCTGGCCAACGACGCCGATCCGCAGGGCGGCCTGCTCACCGTGCAGTCGACCCGGACCGACGCCGACGTCGACGTGTCGGTGATCGGCGGCCGCTGGCTGATGATCACCCCCCGCTCGAGCCGGATCACCCCCAACCCGTTCACCGTGCATTACACGGTCAGCAACGGTTTCCAGAGCGCCGAGGGTGACGTCATCGTCGCCCAACTGGACGCCGTGGGCTCCGACACGCCGCTGACCCGTAAGGACCGGGTGGTCGTCCGCGACGGCGACACGGTGCTGGTCAACGCGCTCAGCAACGACACCAGCCCGGCCGGGTCGCGGCTGTCACTGGTCACCAACGTCGGCAGCGACACCGTCGGCCGCCTGCCGCTGTACGACGCTGGCGGCGGCTCCGAGTCCGCGGCGGACGTCGGCGAGGCCTGGGTGAGCGACAACCAGGTCCGCTACGTCGCCCCCACCGGCCTGACCGACGCCCGCCAGGTGACCATCGAGTACTACGCGCAGACGCCCACCGGCGAACGCACCAAGGGCGAGATCGGCGTCACCGTCAAACCGCAGCCCGAGAACGCCGACGACAACCACGCCCCGCGGCCCGGCGACATCGAGGCTCGCGCGGCGGCCGGCCAACGCATCACCGTCTCGTTGCCGACCGCGTCATCGGATCCCGACGGCGATTCGGTGACCGTTGCCGGGATCGGCTCCGCGCCGACGCTGGGCCGGGTGGTCGGCTCGAGCCCGACCTCGGTCACCTACGAGGCGTACCCCGACGGTGACAACGTCGGCACCGACACCTTCTCGATCATGGTCACCGACCGGTACGGCAAGCAGGCGCCCGCCATCGTCCGGGTGGGCGTCACCCCGCCCGGCGCCCCGCAGCCGGCCGTGGCGATCCCCGACGACGTGACAGCGGCTCCCGGCGCCGTGATCCGGGTGGACGCCCGCGCCAACGATCTGATCGCCCGTGGCGACAGCGTGGGCATCGCCCCGATGGAGCCGCTCAACGACCAACTGCCGGCGGGGGTGAAGGTCACCGCCGACGGCTTCATCACCGCCCAGTCGCCCGACAACGGCCAGCCGCTGCTGCTGCAGTACGCGCTGCGCGGCAACGGCGGCACCGGGCCCGCCGCCGGCATCACGATCACCCCGCAGCAGGGCTACGAGAATCCGCCGGTGGTGTTCGACGAGGTGGCGGTCATCGACGGCGCCGTCGCCCGGGTCGACGTGCTGAAACGGGCGTGGGATCCCGACGGCCGCGACGAGCTGCTCACCGCGCGGGTGCTGCGCACCGACCCGGCCATCACCGTCGACGGCGGCACGGTCACCGTGCCGGTCACCGGTGCCCCGCAGGTCATCCCGTTCGTGGTCGCCGACCAGCGCGGCGCCGAGAGTGCGGCGCTGATCTTCGTGCCGCCGGCCGGGGGTGGCGCGCCGGCGCTGCGACCGGGTGCCCTGATCGAGGTCGACCAGGACTCCACCGTCACGGTCGCGGTCGGCGACCACGTGATGTCGCCGCGCGACCTGCCGGTCAGGCTCACCACCGCCGACACGCTGACGGCCTCACCCGCCGACAAGGTCGCCATCGAGACCGTCGACGACACCAGGTTCACCGTCACCGCCGCCGAGGGCTACGTCGGCCCCGCCGCGGTCACGGTGCAGGTGATGGACGGCGAGTCGGCCACCGACGAGGGCGTCCTCACCTCGTACGTGACCATCCCGGTGCAGGTCGGGCCCGACACCCCGGTGCTGCGGTGCCCGGACGACCCGATCACGCTGCCGGCCGGCGGCGACACCCGCACCCTCGACATCACCACGCTGTGCAACGTGTGGACGGCCGACGCCGGGGGTGCCGACAGGCTCAGCTACACCGCCGAGTGGGCCGACGACGCTCCCGGTGGCGTCGAGGTGAAGGACGGACGCAGTGTCGAGTTGACCGCGTCCGGTGCGGCCGAGCCCGGCACCCGCGGCCAGTTGGTGATCGGCGTCGCGGGCACGCGGGCAGCGACTCAGACCCTGAACATCCGGGTCGCCAAGGCGCCGCTGCCGAGCCTGCAGGGCCGCACCTACAGCGACATCAAGCAGGGCACCCCGGTGCGGGTGCCGATCGGGATCAGCTCCCCGCTGGCCGACGCGAAGCCCGGGGTGGTGAAGGTGACCCAGGTCAGCGGACCCGACACCCCGTTCACCGTCTCGGGGACCACCGTGACGTTCACCCCGCCCGGCGACTCGCACGGGCAGATCGTCTTCGAGGTGACCGGCACCGACGTGGCCGACCATTCCCGCACCGACCGGCAGGTCACCGCGCGCTTCACCCTGGTCGTCTACGGCGTCCCCGGTGCGCCGTCCGCGCCACGGCCCGGACCGAAGGTGCAGTCGAAGTCCGAGACGCTCAGCTGGACGGCCCCGGCGGCCAACGGGTCGCCGATCACCGGCTACGAGGTGCGCGACAACGGCGGCCGGATCACCCGCTGCGCCGCGACCAGTTGCCGGCTGACCGGGCTCACCAACGGGCAGTGGTACACCTTCCAGGTCCGGGCGCTGAACAAGGCCGGGCAGGGCGAATGGAGCGACTCCAGCAAGCGGATCCGCCCCGACCAGCCGCCGCCCGCGCCGTCCGGGCTGAAGGTTTCGAACCCGCAGGACCACGCGGTGACCCTCAGCTGGAAACCGGTGAGGTTCGAGGGCACGGCGGTGAAGGCCTACCACATCCTCGTCGACGGACGCCGGATCAGCGTCTCGGGCTCGGCCACCTCGCAGGTGATCCGCGGCCTGGACAACAACACGATCTACTCGATCTCGCTCGCGGCCGAGAACGAGCTGGCGATCGGCCCGACCTCACGTGTCCAGGGCCAGTCCGCCGGCAAGCCGCTCGGGCTGACGGCGCCCACGTTCGCGCCGGCGACGGCCACCGGGGCGTCGACGGCGGTGCGGGTGGCGTGGAACCTGCCCGACAAGAACGGCCCCAGCGACCTCACCTTCTCGCTGGTCCGCGACGGCGCCAAGAAGATCTGCAGCAACACCTCCGCCACCGCCTGCACCGACGACAAGGTGACCTACGACGGCGCCACCCACAGCTACGTGGTGACCGCCCGCAACGGGGCCGGCAAGACCGCCACGTCGAAGGCGTCCTGGAAGGCGATCGGCGTTCCCGAGCGGCCGTCGGCCCCGAGGGCCACCCCCACCGGCAGCGACCGGACCATCAAGGTGACCGGCACCGCACCCGACTCGCGCGGCAAGCAGTCCACGCTGCGCATCCTGGCCAACGGCTCGGCGGTCGCGAGCTTCCAGGTGTCCGCCCGGGGCCAGGCGTTCGACCGCAACGTCACCGTCCCGGCCGACGGTGCCGCGTACACGTTCACCCTGCAGGTGTGCAACGAGGAGCGCTGCGGTGCGGCCTCCGCCGGGGCCGGCGCCACCGCCTACGGACCGCTGAGGAACCTTGTCCTCTCCAAGGGGTCGGTGGACGGGCACACCGTCAGCTTCCGGGTCAGCGTCAACCCCAACGGCAAGGCCGCCTCGGTCAGCGTCGACGGCGCCGGCAAGGGCAGCACCGACAAGCGCGACGGCACCTGGAGCGCCAGCTACAGCTACGACCTGGGCGGGTACCAGCGCACCCGCACCTTCACGGTCACCGTCAGCGACGGCACACGGCGGGTGTCGAAGAACATCACCCTCACCTCGGCCGATCCGCCCGACCCGAAGGTGACCCTGATCTGGGGGCCGTACAACACCAACAGCCCCGCCGGCTGCGACTTCAGCAACCACTGCCGGTACGTGGGGGCCAGGATCAGCAACGCCCAGGGCACCCTGAGCTGCACCGTCCGGGACAGCTACGGCAGCGCCTTCCGCACCCACTGGAATCAGGGCAACGGCGAGGAGATCACCCAGGCGTACTGGGGCATCCATCCCGACAGCGCCTGGATCGAGGTCGACTGCGACGGCTACAAGGACCGCTGGCACGGCAGCAGGCCGGCATGACGAACCCCCGGTCGACGACAGAGAGGCAGCGATGAGCATCACCGACGAGCAGGCGAAGTGGTTCAACCAGACCTTCGAGCAGCTGGTGGCCAACGTCGAACTCGCCATCCGCGGCAAGGGCGACATCATCCGGCTGGCGCTGACCTGCATGCTCAGCGAGGGGCACCTGCTGCTGGAGGACAACCCCGGCACCGGGAAGACCCAGCTCGCCAAGGCGATCGCCAACACCGTGCAGGGCAGCCACAGCCGCATCCAGTTCACTCCCGACCTGCTGCCCTCCGACGTCATCGGCGTGACCGTCTACGACCAGGCCAAGCAGACCTTCGAGTTCCACAAGGGGCCGATCTTCGCCACCGTGGTGCTGGCCGACGAGATCAACCGGGCCTCGCCGAAGACCCAGTCGGCGCTGCTGGAGGTGATGGAGGAGTCCAAGGTGACCGTCGACGGCGTCCGGCACACCGTAGGGCGGCCGTTCATGGTGATCGCCACCCAGAACCCGATCGAACAGGCCGGCACCTACCGGCTGCCCGAGGCCCAGCTGGACCGCTTCCTGATGAAGAGTTCGATCGGCTACCCCGACCACGACGTGGCCGTCGAGTTGATGACGCAGGCCGCCAACCGGGACCGCTCGGCGCAGGTGCATCCGGTGATCGCCGCGCACGCGGTGGCGCAGATGTCGAACTTCGCCAACGAGGTGCACGTCGAGCCGGCCATCCTCGGCTACATCAGCCGGCTGGCCGAGCAGTCCCGCGGCCACGGGCGGGTGAAGCTCGGGTTGTCGATGCGCGGCTGCCTGGCCTACGTGCGGGCCGCGAAGACGTGGGCCATCGCGCAGGGCCGCGCCTTCGTCATCCCCGACGACATCAAGGACCTGGCGGTGCCGGTGATGAGCCACCGGCTGATCCTGAACGCCGAGGCGCAGTTCTCGGGCGTGACAGCCGAGCAGGTCATCGACGACCTGGTCGCTCAGGTCGAGGCACCCGCGGACCGGGTGAGCTGAGCTCCCTGCCATGACCGACCAGACCCGCCCCCGACCCAAGCCGCCGCAGCCCGGCGGCCGGTCGGGCCTGCGTCGGCCAAGCCCGGCCGGGCCGGGGGCGGTCCCGCCGTCGCCGGTCGTGCCGGACCCGGCCCGAACGGACGCGGCCGGTGCCGGCCGGCTCACCCGACGGATGCAGGGCTGGTGGAGCGCAGCAACCGCCCACCTCGGCCGGCTCAGCGACAGGACCGAGCCGTACCGGGCCGCGGCGCGGCCCGTGCTGGACGCCGCGGGCGGGGTGCTCGCCGCGGTGACCGGCTTCGGCTGGACGACGCTGGGCTTGGCCGCCCTCGCCTGGCTGTCCGCCGCGCTGTGGGGGTGGCGCGAGGCGGCCCTGCTCGCGGCCGCCCTGCTGGTCGCCTTCGGCATCGCCTGCCTGTTCACCATCGGCCGGATGCACCTGTCGGTCGAGTTGGACGCCGACCCGTTGCGGGTCACCGTCGGCGAGTCGTCCGCCGCCCGGGTCCGGGTCACCAACCTGGCGAGGACGCCGGCGCTGCCGATCGGCCTGGAGTTCCCGGTCGGGGATGCGCTGGGCCGGTTCACGCTGCCCGGGCTTGGCGGCGGCGCCACGCACGAGGAGGTGGTGATCATCCCCACCCAGCGCCGCGGCGTGATCGAGCTGGGGCCGGTGGTCACCCAGCGCGGCGACCCGTTCGGCCTGGTCCGCCGCGAGGTCACCTGGACCGAACGGCTGGAATTGTTCGTGCATCCTCGCCGGGTGCCGCTGGAACCGCTGGGCGCCGGCCTGCTGCGCGACCTGGAGGGGCACACCACCACCGACACGTCGATGAGCGACCTGGCCTTCCACACGCTGCGCGAGTACGCGCCCGGTGACGACCGGCGCTACATCCACTGGCGCTCGTCGGCGAAGGTGAGCGCGGCGTCCGGTCAGGGCAGCTTCCTGGTGAAGCAGTTCCTGGACACCCGCCGTTCGCACGTGGCCGTGGTGGTGGACGCCGACGGGGCGGCCTACGCCTCCGACGCCGAGTTCGAGCTGGCCGTCTCGGTGGGGGCGTCGGTGGCCGTCCGGGCGCTGGCCGACGAGATGGATCTGACCATCGTGGTGGGCGAGCACGCCGCCGCGAAGCCGCACCCGGCGCTGGCGTTGGACACCTTCTCCCGGGCCGGTTTCGGGCCTGGCGGCCTCGCCGGCTCGACCGGACGCCTGGTGCAGCTCGCCCCAGACGCCAGCGTGGCCATCCTGGTGTCCGGTTCGCGGGCCGGCTTCGCCGACTTCGCCCGCGCCCGTGCCCACCTGGCTCCCGAGGTGCACACCTTCGCCGTCACCGTCGACCGTGGCTCCACGATGGCGCTGCGGCAGGCGTCCGGCATGGCGATGCTGACCGTCAGCACCCTGTCCGACCTGCCGCGGGTGCTGCAGGGGGTGCAGGTGCAGTGAGGGTCATCCACGCCCAGGCGAGCGCCGGCACCACCGGCCGCACCCTGACCGCGCAGCTGAAGCTGCTGCGTCCCAGCACCGCCGATCTGGTCGATGCCGCGTTCCTGGCGGCCGCCTGCCTGCTTGCCCTGGCCGGTTTCGTCACCGGTTTCGACGGCCCCCGCTTCCTGCTGGTGGCGGCGGTCGGCGTCGCGGTCGGCATCGGCGCCGGGCACGTCGCCGTCACCTACCGCTGGTCGTGGGCGGCCGCCGCGCTGATGGCCGGCGTGGCCTACTTCCTGCTCGGTGGTCCGCTGGCGGTCGGCGCCGAGACGCTGGCCGGCTTCCGGCCCACGGCGTCCTCGCTCACCACGCTGGCTGTGCTGCTGGTGACCGGTTGGATGGAGTTCCTCACCACGCTGCCGCCGGTGGACGGCGCCGGCGACTACCTGGCGTTGCCGCTGGTGCTGGCCCTGCTGGCCGGCGCGATCGGACATTGCGTGGCGCGCCGCACCCGCATCCCATGGCCGGCGCTGGTGGTGCCGTTGCTGCTGTTCGGCCTGGTCACCGCCCTGGGCACCCTGGACGCCCCGCTGCAGGTGGTGCAGGGGCTCGGGCTGGGGGCGGTGTGTGTCGGCTGGCTGGCGGTGCGGTTCCCGCGCCGGCGCCGGGTGCTCGGCTCGGGGCGTCCGGGGCGCACCCAGCTCGTGCTCGGGGCGGGCATGCTCGCGGCCGCGTTGCTCGGCGGCGCCGCGGTGGCACCGGTGCTACCCGGCGTGGCGGCCGAACGCACCGTGCTGCGCACCGAACTGGAACCGCCCATCGACGTGCGCGCGTACCCGTCGCCGCTGGTCGGCTTCCGCACCTTCTCCGGCCGGGACCTCAAGCTGTACTGGGACACCCCGCTGCTGCAGGTGGACGGCGTCCAGCCCGGCACCCTGCTGCGCCTGGCCGTGCTCGACCGTTGGTCGAGCGCCACGTGGAGCGGCCTGGGCGAGGGCGGCGTCGACGGCAGCGGCTTCGACCGGCTCGGGGCGCGGGTGCCGAACCCGCCGCTGACCGGGGTCACGACCACCAGCGTGCGGGTGCTGGACGGCTACGCGGGCAACCAGTCGCTGAACGCCTGGGTGCCGTCGCTGGGCCGCGTCGCCGCGGTGGGGTTCGAGGGGGAGACCGCGCAGCGGCACCGCGACAACTACCGGTTCAACCTGGCCACCGACCAGGCCTTCGTGCCCGACCGGTTGCAGGCCGGCGACGTGCTGCTGATCGACTCGGCACCGCTGACCGGTTACGCGTCGGTCGCCGGCTATCCGGCGCCGGGCGACGGCGAGCGGCAGGACGACGCGTCCTCGGCCTTCCTGGCCTCGACGACGCAGCGGCTGGCCGCCGGCGATGCCGAGCAGTGGGCGCAGCTGGCGTTCATCGCCAAGGCGCTGCAGCAGGGGGCGTGGAGCGACGGCACCCGTGCGGGCGAGGAGCAGTACCTGCCCGGTCACGGCCAGTACCGGCTCAACCAGTTCGTCACCGCGCCGCAGTTCGTCGGCAGCGACGAGCAGTACGCGGCCACCTTCGCGTTGATGGCCAGCCGGCTCGGCTACCCGGCCCGGGTGGTGTTCGGCGCCGAGGTGCCCGCCGGGGGCGAGGTGCGCGGCAAGAACGTCCAGGCGTGGGTGGAGTTGTCGGTGGACGGCCTGGGCTGGGTCACCGTGCCGGCCTCGGTGTTCACCCCCGACCGCAGCAAGAAGCCCGAACAGAACCAGCAGCAGAACAACGACCAGGAATCGGTGCAGAACGTTCCGCCGCCGAACCCGGTCCCACCGCCCGGAACCTACGACGAGATGAACGACACCGACCCGGCCTCGGCGCGCGCCGAACTGCCCCCGGGCGAGGAGTTCTGGCGGGCGCTGTGGGCGGTGCTGCGCTGGGTCGGTCCGCCGCTGGCGCTGCTCGCGCTGCTCGCCGGCAGCGTCCTGGCGCTGAAGGCGGTGCGCAGTCACGGACGGCGGACGCGCGGTGCGGCGTCCACCCGCATCGCGGGCGGCTTCGACGAGGTGCTGGACGCCGCCCGCGACGTCGGGCGTGAAGTACCCCCGAGGCTGACGCGGCTCGAGGCGTCCGCAGCGGTGGGGCGCGACGACGTCGACCGGCTGGCCCGCGAGGCGAACGCCGCCGTCTTCGGCGCGGGCGAGATCGGAGCCGAACGGGTCGACGGTTATTGGCGGGAGGTCTTGGCGGCCCGCACCGCGATGATCAGGGAGCTGCCCTGGTGGCGGCGCGCCCTGGCCAGGTTGAGCCTGGCGTCGCTGGTGACGCGGCGCCGTGGCTAGGCCACAATCGACCTGACACTGCCGGGATCAGAGCCGATTCCTGATCGAGAGGTGTGCCATGCGCCCATGGAGGCTATCGACGCTGGTCCTCGCCCTGCTGCTCACCGCCTGCGCAGCGCCGCAGCAGGCCACGCCGACGGGCCAGGGGCCCGAGCTGGAGGGCACGTCGTGGGTGGTGACGCACATCGACGGCGCCCCCACCCTCGCCTCGACACAGCCCACGATGACCTTCACCGACGGGACGGTCGCGGGACTTGCCAGCTGCAACCGGTACGTGGCCGACTTCACCCAGTCGGGCGGCAGCATCGACCTCGGCGAGGTCGCCGTCACCGCGATGGCCTGCGCCGACGAGGCGGTGAACGCGCAGGAGGCGGCGTTCACCGGTGCGCTGGGCCGCGTCAGCCAGGTGCGGGGGACGATCGAGGCCGCCGAACTGGTCGACTCCGGCGGCACCGCGGTGCTGAGCCTCGAGCGCGCCGCCGAGAAGGAACCCAAGCCGCTGGTCGGCACCAACTGGCGGCTGTCGGGCCTGATCGACGGCGAGAGCGTGTCGTCGCCGGTGGCCGGCACCACGGTCACCCTGACCTTCACCTCCGACGCCGTCAGTGGCAAGGCGTGCAACAACTTCCGCGGCCCGGTGAGTGTCGACGAGCCTTCGCTCACCATCGGCCCGTTGGCGTCCACCCGGATGGCCTGCGCCGACAAGGACGAAGGTGATCAGGAGACGAAGGTTCTCGCGCTGCTCGGCGCGGTCACCCGCTACGCCATCGACGGCGACACCCTCACCCTGACGGCCACCGACTCCACGGGGCTGACTTGACCGCCGGCTGACCGCGGCCTTGTGTCGCATGGGGAGTGCTCCCCGTGACTGCTGCGTGGGTAGCGGCCAGACTAGGGTCATGACCTCTCTGAGCTGTCCGGTCTGCGGGCTGGAGCAGACCTTGGAGGCCCCGGATTGCGCGCGGTGCGGCGCGCCGATGGATGGCTCGGGTCTGGACATCCTGCAGCAGACGATGACGATGACCACCGACGAGACCCCCACCGCCCTGTTCGAAGCGGGCGAGGTGGACGAGCGCACCACGCTGCGCGCCACCGTGCCGGATGCCGACGCCTCCGGGAGCGCGGGGCAGGGCGCCGCGTCCGAGTCCGCGTCCGCCGGCGACCGGGCCACCGGCTCGGCTTGCGCCGCCTTCCGGCCCGGCTGGACGACCCCGGCCCCGCCCCCCGTGCCGACCGGGAGCGGATGGCAGGCGTTGTGGCATCGGCTCACCGGCAAGAAGGACTGACCCGCCGGTGTCCGGTCGGTGATTCTCAGCACCTCGATCGGCGGTGTCCAGTGTGTGCACTCGCTGTGTTCCTCATCAGCGCCTCCCGGCGCCATGCAGGAGATGGCAGGCTAGGTCCATGACCGACTTCGACCCGACGATGCCCGATGAATCCGAGCAGCTCGACCAGCTCCAGTCAGACGACTCGTTGATCGACCGCGGAGTGGACGACGTCCTCGACGAGGGGTACGTCGCACCGGAGAAGTGGTCGGCGGCGCAGACGTTCGGCAACACCGCTGCCGAGATGCGACACGGCGAGACCCTCGACCAGCGCATGGCGCAGGAGGAACCCGAGGGGGCGGCCGAGAAGCCGAAATGGACCGACGAATCGGACGGACCCCGCGAGGTCGGTTCGAAGCGCGCCGGCCGGCTCGTGGACGCCGAGGGCGGCTACGACGCCACCGACGTCGAACCGGAGAGCATCGGCAGGGACGTCGGCTTCGCTGGCGGAGCAGCCAGCGCCGAAGAGGCCGCGATGCACATCATCGACGACTACGAGGACGATGACGACGACTGAGCAGGTGCTGTACCCGCCGCTCGAGCCGTACCTGACCGGCCGCCTCGAGGTCGGCGACGGGCACAGCCTGTACTGGGAAGAGTGTGGAAACCCGCGCGGCAAGCCGGTGGTGTTCCTGCACGGCGGCCCCGGCGGGGGCTGCTCCCCGCACTACCGTCGCTACTTCGACCCGGCGGCGTACCGAGTGATCCTGTTCGATCAGCGCGGGTGCGGCCGCAGCACGCCGCACGCCAGCGAGCCCGGCGCCGACCTGGGCAGCAACACCACCTGGCACCTGGTCGCCGACATCGAGCGGCTGCGCGTCAACCGTGGGGTCGAGCGCTGGCAGGTGTTCGGCGGCTCGTGGGGCTCCACGCTGGCGCTGGCCTACGCCGAAGCCCATCCGCAGGCGGTCACCGAACTGGTGCTGCGCGGCATCTTCACGCTGCGGCGCTCGGAGCTCGACTGGTACTACAACGGCGGCGCCGGCACCATCGCCCCGCAATGGTGGGAGTCGTTCGAGGCCCCGCTGCGGCGGCACTTCGGTGAGCTGCGGCCGGGGTTCGACCGGATGGCGGCCTACCACGGCCTGTTGTTCGACCCCGATCCTGAGGTGCACGGGCCTGCCGGCGTCGCCTGGACGACCTGGGAGGCGGCGACGTCCACCCTCGAGTTCTCCCAGGCGCTGGTCGACGAGTTCGCCGACCCGGCCTTCGCCCTCGCCTTTGCGCGGATCGAGAACCACTACTTCGTGCACGCCGGCTGGCTGCGTGAGGGCCAACTGATCGATGAGGTGGCGGCGCTGCGCACCATTCCCGCTGTCATCGTGCAGGGCAACTACGACCTGCCCTGCCCGGCCCGCACCGCCTGGGATCTGCACCGTGCCTGGCCCGAGGCGGACTTCCGGCTCGTGCAGGCGGGGCATTCGATCAGCGAACCGGCGATCGCCGCCGAACTGGTCGCGGCGACGGACGCCTTCGCCCGCTGAGCCGGCGGCGGCTCCGTCCGTGCGGGCGGGTGGACCCGAACGGGTGATTCCTGGCCGGATGCTGCCGCGATCGGACGCCACCGGCTAGCCTTTCCCACCAACCCATCAAAGGAGATTCCGATGAGCAACGACCCCAACGCCGGCGGCGACATCTCCTCCGGCTTCGGCGAATCGAAGGTGACCGGCCCGGTCTCGGACGAGAAGGCCGAACAGATGAAGAAGGGTGGCGACGGGCCGCCCGCCGGCACCTCCGGCACGTCCGAGGGTGACCCCGGGAGCTACTCCGAGCAGGACGTGGCCACCAACGAGCAGGACCTCAGCCGCGACGACTCCTGATTGCCGGCGCACGCCGCCGGGGGCGTTGACGATCCGTCTCCGGCCGAGCGGTCAGGACCTCGAGGTCGGACCTGACCGCCCGATCGGGGGTCGTGCCGCCGCCCGGCCGGCCGGGGGGTCGGGTCTCAGGACAACCGCAGCCCCCACTGGAACGGCACCGTGGTGGTGCCGCTCTTGGACTCGGCGACCTTGTAGTTGCTCCACCGCTCGTACTTGGTGCCGACCTTGTAGTAGCCGTGGAAGAGCTGGCAGGTTCGCGACTCGCCCGGCGCGAGCTTGAAGCTGAACGCCAGCGCGGCTGCCTCGGTGACGGGCAGCGATGGTCGAAGCGAGCAGACCGACCCCGATCAGGGCAGCCTTCAGCGCCACAGTGGTCATGGAGGAGTCCTCCGTTGACTCGCGAATGCCGGTCGTCGTCCGGCCGGTCACGAAGGGGGCGTACCAGAAAGCCGAACGCAGCAAGCGGAGTCCAGGGACGCACTCCGACGGCTGACAAGAGGCGACTGACAAGGTGTTGAGCAGACTCTCCGGCATCGCGCGGACGGCACGCCGCGTCCGGTCCCTCCCACTGGCGGCACTGGGGGAGGGATCGGGTGGTCCGGGCTGACCGCTACGCTGACCGGGGCCCTTGACCTGGGCCGGGTGCGGACACGAAAGCGGGGCCATGGCTGAGCCGTTCGGCAGCGACGACGGCGCGCCCGGAGCACCCGGCGGTCTGCGCCAGTCGAGGGTCGCCGTCGCGGTGTTGTTCGTGCTGGCCGGCGCGGTGATGGGCGGCTGGGCGGGCCGGATCCCGTCGGTTCGGGCCCAGTTGGGTGTCTCCGACGGCGAGTGGGGCCTGATCGTGCTCGCCTCGCCGCTGGGCGTCCTGGTCTCCCTGCTGGTGCTGTCCAGGGTGATCACCCGGACCGGGGCCCGCCGTCCGTGCCTGATCGGTGCCGGCGCGATGCTTGGGTTGATGCCGCTGGCTGCGTTGGCCTCCTCGCCGCCGGTGTTGATCGGTTGCCTGTTCGCGATCGGCGTGGCGACCGGCCTGCTGTTCGGCCCGATGAACGCGCTCGCCGTCGAGGTCGAGCGCGGCTATGGCCGCAGCATCCTGTCGTCGTTCCACTTCTGGTTCAGCGGCGGCCAGTTCATCGGCGGCATGCTGGGCGTGCTGGCCGGCCTGCTGGAGTTGTCGCCCTCGGTGCAACTGGCGGCGTCCAACCTGATGCTGGCGGCGCTGTTCCTGGCCACGGCGCGATTCCTGCCCGACACCCGGCGGGCGGCCGACGACGCCCCCGAGGTGCACGAACCGCTCACCTCGCTGCCCGATCCGGAACGGACGCCGCGGCGCACCCGGTCGTGGACGCCGCAGCTGGTGGTGCTGGCCGCGATCAGCTTCCTGACCTCCATCAACGAGGGCGGGGCGGTGCAGTGGAGCGCCCAGTACACGGTGTCCCTGGGCGGCGGCGTGGCGATGGGGTCGCTGACACTGGTCTGCTACTCGCTGGCGATCGCCTCCATCCGGGTGTTCGGAGACCGGCTGGTCGGACGCCTGGGCCGGCGACGCTTCCTGCAACTGTCGGCGGGGCTGTCGGTGGTGGGGCTCGGCACCGGCCTGCTGATCGGCACCGTGCCGGCAGCCATGGTCGGATTCGCCTGCCTGGGTGTCGGGTCGGGCTGCATCGTGCCCACGGTGATGACGTTGGCCGGCAACCAGCCGACCGTGCCGTCCGCCAAGGCGGTGGCGCTGATCAGCCTGGGGGAGTGGCCGGCCTTCCTGCTCGGTCCGCCGGTGATCGGCGGCCTGGCCGAGCTGTTCGGGCTGCGCGGCGGATTGGTCGTGATCGTGCTGGGCGCGGCCGCGATCGTGGTGCTGGCGGGGTTCGTGCGCGAGCGGACGACGCCCTCAGGGCATCGCCACGACCCGGTCGGCGCGTGACCGGGCGGCTCGCACCAACTCGGCGTTGACCTCGTCGACGGTGTGCGCCCAGTGTTGGGCGTGTTCGAGGGTGTCGCCGTGCCCCAGCCGGCGATGCACCAGCCGGCGGCGCCGCTCGGCGTCGTCGAGGTCGAGGTACCACACCTCGTCCAGCAGCGGACGTACGGCGTCCCAACCGCCCTCGTCATGCAGCAGATAGTTGCCCTCGGTGACCACCAGCGGGACGCCGGGTTCGACCGGCACCGCCGACCCGATCGATTCCTCCAGGTCCCGGTCGAACCGGGGTGCGTACAGCGGTGCGGTCTGCCGCCGCAGCCGACCCAGCAGGGCGACGTAGCCGTCGACGTCGAAGGTGTCCGGGGCGCCCTTCCGGTCGCGGCGTCCCAGGCGCAGCAGTTCGGCGTTGGCGAGATGGAAGCCGTCCATGCCGACCACCACCATGGCGGGGCCCAGGCGGTCGGCCAGCACCGCGGACAGTGTCGACTTGCCCACCCCGGGCGGTCCGACCAGCCCCAGCAGCGTCCGGTCACCCCGCCCGGCCAATGCGGCCGCGACCTCCACGGCCTCGGTGAGCAGCATGCGCCCAGCATGGCGAAACCGTCCGCGGCCCGCCACCCGTCCGGGATGACGGTGCGCCGCTCGTCATCCCGGCGAAAGCCGGGATCCCCGAACGGCCCACGGCCCCGGCGCGCCTGGCCCGGACAGGTGGGCGGAGCCGGCTGTCGGCGCCGAGGGCTAGGATTCCATTCGTTCGAATCCAGAGGAGGAACATGCGAGAAGCCGACCACGAACAGTCCGGTCCCACCGGGGTGCGCCGGATCACCGTTCCCGCGTCGGTCGACATGGTCAACGTGCTGGGTCCTCGGGACGAGTTCCTGCGCATCCTCGAACGCGAGCTGTCCGCCGACGTGCACGTGCGCGGCAACGAGATCACCTTCACCGGCGACCCGGGCGACGTGACGGTCGCCTCCGAGGTGCTGACAGAGCTGATCACCATCGTCCGCACCGGCCAGGGGCTCACCGCGGACGCCGTCGAGCGGGTGGTCGGCATGACCGCCCTGCAGGCCGAGACGCTGCGCCCGGCCGAGGTGCTCACCCAGAACATCCTGTCCAGTCGTGGCCGCACCATCCGTCCGAAGACGCTGAACCAGAAGCGCTACGTGGACGCCATCGACGCCCACACCGTGGTCTTCGGCATCGGCCCGGCCGGCACCGGCAAGACGTACCTGGCGATGGCCAAGGCGGTCCAGGCGCTGCAGTCCAAGGAGGTCAACCGGATCATCCTGACCCGACCCGCGATCGAGGCGGGCGAGCGGCTCGGGTTCCTGCCCGGCACGCTGACCGACAAGATCGACCCGTACCTGAGACCGCTCTACGACGCCCTGCACGACATGGTCGATCCCGACTCGGTGCCGCGGCTGCTGACCGCCGGCACCATCGAGGTGGCGCCGCTGGCCTACATGCGTGGCCGCTCGCTCAACGACGCGTTCATCATCCTCGACGAGGCGCAGAACACCTCCATGGAGCAGATGAAGATGTTCCTCACCAGGCTCGGCTTCGGCTCGAAGATCGTGGTCACCGGCGATGTCACCCAGGTCGACCTGCCCACCGGCACCCGCTCGGGCCTGCGCATGGTCGAGGGCATTCTCGACGGCGTCGACGACATCGCCTTCTGCCGACTCAACAACCATGACGTGGTGCGGCACAAGCTGGTAGGCAGGATCGTCGCCGCCTATGACCGTTTCGAGTCGTCCCAGGGCGGCGACGACCGCACGAAGGAGCGCCGGTGACCGTCGAGATCAACAACGAGTCCGGTGCCGAGATCGACGAGCAGCGGCTGGTGGCCCTGGCGCTGTTCGCGCTGGACGCCCTGCGCATCCACCCGCAGGCCGAGCTGTCGATCCTGCTGGTCGACACCGACACGATGGCCGCCTACCACGAGAAGTACATGGACGAGCCGGGCCCGACCGACGTGCTCAGCTTCCCGATGGACGAGTTGCGCCCGCCCAAGGACGGCGAGGAGCCGCCACTGGGCATGCTCGGCGACATCGTGCTGTGCCCCGAGGTGACGGCGGCCCAGGCCGCGGATTCCAACCGGACGCCCGACCAGGAGGCCGACTACCTGCTGATCCACGGGCTGTTGCACCTGCTGGGCTACGACCACGCCGAGCCTGCGGAGAAGAAGGAGATGTTCGGCCTCAACGACCGCATCATCGCGGCCTGGCAGGCCTCGCGCGGCTGATCGATGGCTGACCGTCACCGGCCCACCTTCACCGACCTGCCGGCGCAGGTCCGCGGCTGGGCCGAGGAGGTTCTGGGCTCGCCCGTGGCCGGCACAGGGCCGGCGACCGGCGGCTATTCACCCGGGGTCACCGATTCGCTGTTCTGCGCCGACGGCCGCAGCGCCTTCCTGAAGGCGTCGCATCCGTCGCTGAACCCGGACAGTCCCGGCCTGCTGCGCTCGGAGTTGCGGGCGTTGCGGGCCATGCCGGCGGGGTTGCCGATCGCCGCCTTGCTGGACGCGTTCGACGAGGGGGCCGACGGGTGGGTGGCCGTCCTGCTCGAGCGGGTTCCCGGCGTCCAGGCACCGCTGCCGTGGACCGACACCACGATCGAAGCGGCCCTGGCCAGCCTGGCTGAGTTGGCCGGCGCACTCACCCCGGCACCGGTGGGCGGGTTCGGCGGTGCCGGCGACGCGTTGGCCCCGCTGATGACGTTGTGGTCCGAGCTGGCCGGGGTCGACGACCTCGACCCGTGGTGCGCGGCCAGGCTGCCGGCCCTGGACGCGGCGGGATGCCGGGCGCTGGCCACGGTCGACGGCGACACCCTGCTGCATCTGGACCTGCGTGCCGACAACCTCATGCTGCGCGAGGACGGACGGCTGATCATCGTCGACTGGGCGTGGGCGGCGCGGGGTGCGGCCTGGGTCGATCCGGCGTTGCTGGCCATCGAGTTCATCTCCAGTGCCGCGCCCGAGGTGGACGCCGACGCCTGGATCGAGCACGTCGCGGGCACGTACCGGGTCGCCACGGACTCGATCGTCGACCTGCTGGCTGGGATCCTGGGCTTCTTCGAGCGCACCGGACGTTTGCCCGACCCGCCCGGACTGCCCACGCTGCGCGACTTCCAGCGCTTCCAGGCGGCTGCGCTGCGCCGCTGGCTGCGGCGCTCGCCGCACGCCCGGCGGTCGATTCGCGGGTGACCGCCGCCCCGGTACAGTGACCCGGGATGTCTACCCCGAACCAGATCGGACTCGATCCGATCAGTGCGGCAGGCCTTGCCGCCGCCGGCCTCGAGGGCCGCTTGGTGACCGCTTCGAGCGCGGAGTTCGACGAGTTCGCCGCCGCCGTCGACCGTGGCTTTCTCGGTGAGCGGCCCTCAGCTGAGCGGGTGGCCGGACGCCGGGCGAGGTTCGGCGACAACCACGCGGTCGCCGTCTACGACCCGGCCTCGAGCAGCCCCTGGTTGCCCATCGGCACCCTTATCGCCTGGCCCATGGAGGTGACGGTCGATGCCGGCTCGTTCCTGCCGATGTGGGCGATCAGCGCCGTCACCGTCTCGGCGACGCACCGTCGTCACGGGATCGCCCGCCACTTGCTCGAGGGCGAGTTGCGCCAGGCGTCGGCCGCCGGCCTGCCGCTCGCCGGGCTGACGGTCTCGGAGGCCACCATCTACGGACGGTTCGGCTTCGGCGTCGCCACGCACGCCGCCAACCTGACGATCAACGCCCGCCGGGCGGGCTGGGCCGCTTGGCGGCCCGAGCTGGGCCAGGGGTCCGGGCACGTCGACCCGATCGAGCCCGAGACCCTCGCCGCCGACCTGGCCACGCTCAACGAGACGACCCGCGGGCGGCGTCCGGGCGACGTGGCCGGCTGGCCCGCGCTGTGGCAGGAACTGTCCGGGACGTCGCCGGGGAAGCCCGATCCGCGGGTGCGCGGCGTGCGGTACGTCGACGCGCAGGGGGCGGTCCGTGGCGCGCTCGCCTACCTGCTCGAGCCGGACGCCGCAGATTTCAGCAACCACAGGCTGCGGGTGAACGCGCTGCTGGCCGACACCTCCCAGGCCTATGCGGCGCTGTGGCTGTTCGCCCTCGAGCACGACCTGGTGGGGACGGTGTCCGCGTCGTTGCGCGGCCTCGACGAGCCGCTGCGCTGGATGATCGCCGACCAGCGGGCGCTGACGGTCACCGAACGCGACCATCACTGGCTGCGCATCCTCGACGTCCCCGCCTGCCTGAGCGCCCGGCGCTACCGGTGCGCCGGGACGGCGGTGCTCGAGGTGGAGGATCCGCTCGGCTTCGCCGCCGGTGCCTGGCGGCTCACCGTGGACGCCGACGGCGCGGCCACGGTCGAACGCGTCCAGCACCCCGGCTCCGGCGGGGAACGGGTGCGGCTCACGGTGGCCGCGCTCGGTTCGTTGCTGCTCGGCGGCGTCCGGGCCTCCACCCTGCGGGCGGCCGGACAGCTCGACGGCAGCGCGGCGGCGGCGTCCTGGCTGGATGTGGCCTTCCTGCCCGTCGCAGCCCCGGTGCTCAGCTACTGGTACTGACCCGCCCGGGCTCCGGCTCAGCTCCAGTTCGTGGGCCCGGCCGACCCGGCCCGGTACGAGTCGAGCGGCACCCGGCCCTGCTGCCAGGCGTCCAGCACCGGCGACAGGATCCGCCACAGCTCCTCGGCGACGTCGTTGCGCACCGACAGCAGCGGGTCGCCGTCCATGATGTGCGCCAGGATCTCGCCGTAGGGACGCAGCGGGCTGTCGCCCAGGTCGGCGCTGAGCACCGTCTCCTCGAGCACGAACTTGTCGTCGGCGCCGTTGGTGTTCAGTCGCACCGCCAGTCTCTCGTCGGCCATGCCGATCACCACCACGTTCGGCTCGCCGGAGTTACTGAACCCCTCGGGCTCGAAGGCCTCCTTGAACACCACGGTGATGGCCCGCACCTCATCGCCCAGCGCCTTTCCGCTGCGCAGGGTGATCGGGACGCCGCGCCAGCGCCGGCTGTTGATCTCGACGGTGACCTCGGCCAGGGTCTCGGTGTTGCGGGCCGGGTCCACGCCAGGCTCGTCCACGTAGTTGGGCACCTTCTCGTCGCCGACCTGCCCGGCCTCGTAGCGGGCGCGGCGCGACGAGCCGACCGGGTCGTCCGACCACAGCTGGGTGGCGCGCAGGACGTGCACCTGCAGGTCGCGCAACTCGTCGGCGTCGATCCGGTTGGGCGCCTCCATGCACAACAGCGCCATCACCAGCAGCAGATGGCTCTGGATCATGTCCTTGAGCGCGCCGGAGTGGTCGTAGTACCCGGCGCGGCCCTCCAGTGCGAGGGTTTCGTCGGAGACGATCGTGATCCGCTCGATGTTGTTGTGGTTCCACACCGGTTCGAAGAAGCGGTTGGTGAACCGTAGCCCCAGCAGGTTGAGGATCGTCGACTTGCCGAGGAAGTGGTCGACCCGGAACACCCGGTCCTCGGGCACCAGCCGGGCCAGCAGCTGGTTGAACCGGTGCGCGCTGTCGGGGTCGGAGCCGAACGGCTTCTCGATCGCCAGCCGCAGGTCGTCGGGCAGGTCGAGCCGGCCCAGCGCCTCGCAGGTCTTCATCGAGATCGCCGGCGGCAGGGCGAAGTAGAGCACCACCGGTCCGGTCAGCGGGTCGAGCAGCTTCTTCAGCTCGTCGGGGTCGGTCGAGTCGATCGTCACGTAGGTGCTGCCCGTCGCCACCGCGTCGGCCACCTTGGGCCCGCAGTCGTGCAGGGCCTCGCTGACCCGTTGTCGCCACTCGTCGGCCCCGAGTTTCTCGGAGGCTGCGCCGATCAGGTTGACCCGTCGGTCGGGCTGCGCCTTGAGCAGGGTGCCCAGCCCGGGCAGCAGCAGCCGATGGGTGAGATCACCCGAAGCACCCAGAATCACCAGGTTCACCGTGTCGGACACGCAGTCTCCTTGTTCGTCGGATCGGCGCCCACGCTACTCGGAGCCGGCAGCGGTGCTGCGCGAGGGTCGCGCGCGCGTCACGGCGCGACGGGTTCCACCTCTTTCGGGGCCGCCGCCGGCGTCCGGCGCCGCAGGCTCGCCCAGAACACGCCGCCGATCACCAGGACGCCGCCGAGCAGCTCGACGGGCTGCGGGATCTCGCCCAGTACCAGCCAGGCGGTGGTCAGTCCGGTCACCGGCACCAGCATCGAGAACGGCGCCACCCGTCCGGCCGGGTGCCTGCTCATCAGCCAGACCCACACGCCCGAGCCGAGGATCGTTCCGATCAGCACCGTGTAGGCCAGCCCGGCCCAGGCGCCCGCGGCGTCGGGGCTCAGCGAGGTGGCCAGCGCCGCGGTGATCCGCTGCGGCCCCTCGACGGCCAGCGACAGGGCCAACATCGGCAGCGGCGGGATGACCGACATCCACAGCGTCAGGTGCAACGGGTTGGGGGCCGCGGCCTTGCGTGCGGCCAGGTTGCCCAGCGCCCAGCCGAGGCCGCCCAGCACCACCAGCAGGAACGGCCATACCGAGCCGATCGACCCATGGGCGGCGCCGACCAGCACGAGCCCTCCGACGGCGACGCCGACGCCGGCCGCGGCGCGGCGCCCGATCCTCTCGCCCAGCAGCAGTGCGCCGAGCAGCACCGTGAACGGTGCGGACGACTGCAGCACCAGTGAGGCGAGTCCGGTGGGGAAGCCGGCCGCCATGCCAAGATAGAGGCCGATGAACTGCAGGGTGCCGAAGCCGAGGCCGTAGCCGATCAGCCAGCGCGCCGGCACCTGCGGTCGGGGCACCAGCAGCAGCGTCGGGACGGCCATCACCGCGAAACGCAGGAAGACCAGGAACAGTGGCGGGAACTGCTCCAGGGAGGCATGGATGGCGAGGAAGTTGACGCCCCAGACCACGGCGACGCCGACGGCGAGCAGGACATGACGGATCGGCACGGAGCCAACTCTCCCGAATCGGACTGTGAAGGACAAGCGAGACTTTATGAAGGAACTATGTAGGCTACCTTCATGGAAGTCCGGCATCTCCTGCTGCTTCGCGAGATCGCCGTGCGTGGCACCCTGGCCGCTGTCGCCGAGGCCACGCACCGGACGCCGAGCGCCGTCTCGCAGCAACTGCGCACGGCGGAACGGGAACTGGGCGTGAAGCTGGTCGAACCCGTCTCCCGTGGGCTGCGGCTGACCGCGGAGGGCCAGTTGCTCGCCGACCGGGCCGACCGGGTGGCGACCGTCCTCGCCGAGGTCGGGGCCGAGCTCGAGTCGAGGCTGGGCGAACCGGGCGGCCAGGTGTCGATCGGCACCCTACCCAGTGCGGGGGAGGCCCTGCTGCCGGGGCTGGTCCGGCGCCTGAAGGGGACCGCGATCGATGTCGACGTGCAGGATTTCGACCTCTCCGAGGCCGGCTTCGCCGCCAAGACGCTCGACCACGACCTGGTGATCGCGCACAGTGCGGCCGGCGACGTACCCGCCGGAGCCGAAGGCCTGGTCTGCCGGGTGCTGGCCCACGAGCCCCTTGACGTCGCGCTCCCGGTCGGTCACCGGTTGGCCTCGCGGGCCGAGTTGACGGCGTCCGACCTGGTGGGAACGCGCTGGATCGCGGTGCCAGCGGGCTTTCCCTTCGACTCGGTACTGCTCGCGATCGAGGCGGCCACCGGGCAGCCGCTGCAGCGCAGGCTGCGGCTGATCGACAATCGGCTGGTCGAGGCGCTGGTGGCGGCCGGCGAGGGGCTGGCGCTGCTGCCACGGTTCACCACCCGGCCGCACCCCGGCACCGTGCTGCGGCCGCTGGTCGGCGTTCATGCGCGCAGGGCGCTGGTGGCCCTGGCGCGACCCGACCACTACGCCCGCCGGGCCGTGCGGAGCGTGGTGGATCTGCTGGCCGACGCGGGCGCCGAACTCGAGAAGCTATTTCATTAGGCGCAGATATACCGAACTTCGACGTCGGACGGCATCGAAACGTTTACATCGGCGATTTCGGCCATCGAGGTCGAAAATCGGTATATCGACGCCCGCTGAAATGTCCCTTGACGCGGTGGGTCGCAATCAGGCCGGGTCGGAGGCGCAGGTACCGCACAGCGCGGGCTCGGCCTCGTCGGCGGACGTGCGGTGACGCCGCTCGAGGGCGAAGCCGACCATGGCCAGCGCCAGACCGACCGCCGCCATGGCGGCGCCCACCCACGGCGGGGCGCTGTAGCCGAAGCCCGCGGCGATCACGGCGCCGCCGAGGAAGGCGCCGAGACTGTTGCCCATGTTCAGCGCCGAGTGGTTGAGCGCGGCGGCGATCGACTGGTTGTCCTCGGCGACGTCCATCAGCCTGGTCTGGATCGACGGCGCCAGGATCGATCCGCAGAACCCGAGCGCGAACAACAGCGTCGCCAGCGCATGGAGCCACTGCGCGGCCAGTCCGATCAGCACCAGGACCACGGCGGTACCGATGAAGGCTCCGAGCAGCGTGCGCCGCAGGTCGCGGTCGGCGAGGCGTCCACCGACCAGGTTGCCGGCCGTCATTCCGATGCCGCTGATCACCAGGACGATGGGCACCGCCCACTCGGGGCCGTGGGCCAGTTCGGTCACCATCGGTGCGACGTAGCTGTTCACGGCGAAGAAGCCGCCGAAGCCGACGGCGCCGACGGCCAGGGTGAGCCACACCTGGCCGATCCGGAAGACCTGCAGCTCGGCGCGCAGCGTGCGCTCGGGCTCGCCGGCGTGCTTCGGCACGAAGGCGGCGACGCACACCGTGGCCAGCGCGAAGACGGCGGCGACGGCGACGAAGGTGGCGCGCCAGCCGAGTTGCTGGCCGAGGAAGGTGCCCACCGGCACCCCGACGACGTTGGCAACGGTCAGGCCGGTGAGGACGAAGGCGACGCCCTGGGCCCGCTTGCCGGGTCCGAGGACGTCGGCCGCGACGAGGGCGCCGATACCGAAGTAGGCGCCGTGCGGCAAGCCGGCCAGCAGCCGCGAGGCGGCGACCAGCTCGAAGCTGGGCAGCACGAAGGTGAGGGCGTTGAACAGCGTCAGGGCCAGCGCCAGGGCCACCATCACCACGTGTCGCGGGAATCGGGCCACCGAGCCGGCGATGGTCGGCGCGCCGATCACCACGCCCAGGGCGTACAGCGAGATCAGGACGCCGGCGTGGGCGATGGTGTTGTCCGGATCGGCCGCCCACGCGCTCGGCAGCAGGTCGCGCGCCAGGTTGGGCAGCAGGCCCATCACCACGAACTCCGTCAGGCCGATGCCGAAGCTGCCGATCGCCAGCGACAGTAGCGCCAGGGCAGGCGTGCGACGGGTGGAGGTGTGCGGCATCGCCCCATACTAGTCATGGTGACTATTGAAAGTACAACTATCAGTTGACTCCAAACCGACCGGTGATGGTCGGCCGCCTTTCTGAGAAGCGGACCCCGAACGACCGCTCCGACGCTGCGCGCGGCGGGAGGCCGACGTTGCGGGGCCACTTTTCAGAACCGGGCCGATCGCGGCTTGCGACCCGGCGGTCATCAGGACCGGCCCGGTATGACGTGGGTGCGTCCGTGGCGTGAGCCCGGGGACGGGATGACTCCAGCCGGGTGCTGTGCCGTAGACTGACGGCTCGATTCCCCGCCGTGAAACGAGTGATGAAACCCTGTTAACCGACCTGGAATGGTTCGAACTGGCCGTTGCCGCCGTGGGCGTGGTGCTGGCCGCTTTGTTGGTAACGGCCGAGGCTGCCCTGCAGTCGTTCTCGAAGAGCCGCGCCCAGCGCCTGCTCGAACAGGGCAAGGGCGGCGCGAAGGCGCTGGTGCGCATCACCGAGGACCCGGCGCCGACCCTGAACACCCTGCTGTTCGGCCGCATCCTGGCCGAGATCGTCGCCATCGTGCTGGTCGCCCTGTTCGTCTTCGGGCGCTTCGAACAGACCTGGGAACGGGTGCTGTACTCGGTCGGCATCATGGTGCTGGTCTCGTTCATCCTGCTGGGGGTCGCGCCGCGCACGCTAGGCCGGCAGAAGGCGGACGCCGTGGCGCTGGCCGCCGCCCGGCCGGTGTCGTTGCTGACCACCGTGCTGGGACCGATTCCGCAGGTGATGATCCTGATCGGCAACGCGCTCACCCCGGGTCGAGGCTTCGCCGACGGCCCGTTCTCCTCCGAAGCCGAGTTGCGCGAACTGGTCGACATCGCCGAGGCGTCCGACGTGATCGAAGCGGGCGAGCGCAGGATGATCCATTCGGTGTTCGACCTCGGCGACACGATCGTCAAGGAAGTCATGGTGCCGCGCACGCAGATGGTCTACATCGAGCGCACCAAGACCGTTCGGCAAGGTGTTTCGCTGGCGCTCCGGTCGGGCTTCAGCCGCATTCCGGTGATCGGCGAGGACGTCGACGACGTGTGCGGCATCCTCTACCTCAAGGACGCCATGCGCCGGATGTACGACAACCCGCGGGCCCAGGCGACCGAGACCGTCGAGTCGCTGATGCGGCCGCCGACGTTCTGCCCCGACTCCAAGCCGGTTGACGAACTGCTGCGCGAGATGCAGCTCAACCGCTCGCACGTGGTGATCGTCGTCGACGAGTTCGGCGGCACCGCCGGGCTGGCCACCATCGAGGACATCCTGGAGGAGATCGTCGGCGAGATCGTCGACGAGTACGACCAGGAGGTGCCGCCGTCGGTCGAGATCGGGCCCAACCGGTTCCGGGTGTCGGCGCGGCTCAGCGTCGACGACCTGGGCGAACTGTTCGGCAAGAAGGTCGACGACGACGACGTCGACACCGTCCTGGGCCTGATGGGCAAGGAGCTCAACAAGGTGCCGATCCCGGGCTCGGTGATCGAGTGGGAGGGCATCCAGCTCGTCGCCGAGCGGGGCATCGGACGGCGCAACAGCATCCTCACGGTGCTCGCCTCGCTGGTGGAGGAGCCGACCGACGACCCGGCCGACGAGGGTGTGGACGCTGCCGCGCAGCTGGCGTCGGAGTCGGCGGAGCGGGCCAGCTGATGCATCGCTCCGGTTTCGCCTGCTTCGTCGGGCGCCCCAACGCGGGCAAGTCGACGCTGACCAACGCCATCGTCGGGCAGAAGGTGGCGATCGCGTCCTCACGGCCGCAGACCACCCGGCACGCCGTCCGCGGCATCGTCACCCGGCCGGACGCGCAACTGGTCATCATCGACACCCCCGGCCTGCACCGCCCCCGCACCCTGCTCGGCGAACGCCTCAACGACCTCGTCCACGCGACCTGGTCGGAGGTGGACGTCATCGGCGTATGCCTGCCCGCCGACCAGCGGGTCGGCCCCGGTGACGAGTATCTGGTCGGCGAGATCGCCAAGCTGCCGAAGCGGCCGACCCTGGTGGCGCTGGCCACCAAGTCCGACCTGGTCAAGCCGCAGCGGATGGCGGAACACCTGCTGCGGATCGCCACCCTCGAGGAGAAGCTGGGCGTGCGCTGGGCCGAGATCGTGCCGGTCTCGGCGGTCACCGACGACCAGGTCGACCTGGTCACCGACGTGCTGATCGCGCAGCTGCCCGAGGGTCCCGCGTTCTACCCTGACGGCGAGGTGACCGACGAGCCGACCGAGACGCTGGTCGCCGAACTGATCCGCGAGGCGGCGCTGGAGAAGATGCACGAGGAACTGCCGCACTCGATCACCGTCACCGTCGACGAGATGGGATTGCGCGAGGGACGTCCCGACAACAAGCCGCTGCTCGACGTCTACGCCTCGCTGGTGGTCGAGCGCGACTCGCAGAAGGGGATCGTGATCGGCCACAAGGGCTCGGTGCTGCGCGAGATCGGCACCGCGGCCCGCGCCCAGCTCACCGCCCTGCTCGGGACGCCGGTGCACCTCGACCTGAAGGTGAAGGTGCTCAAGGACTGGCAGCGCAACGCCAAGCATCTCAACCGTTTGGGCTTCTGACCCGTTCGGTGCGGGTCAGGCCAGCGCGCTCGCCAGCTCGATCAACGCCAGATCGGAGCCCCGCGGGCCGACCAGGCACACCCCCACAGGACCGCCCGGCAGGTGCAGCGCGGGGACGCCGACCGCGGGGCGTCCGGTGATCCCGGCGATGCAGGTCAGCCGGAAGGTGGCCTGCCGGTGGGCGTCCACGCCGGCCGGCGACGCCCACAGCCGTGGTGCCGGACCCGACGCCGAGGGCAGCACCAGAACCTGCTCGCCGAGGGCCTTCGTCGAACTCGGCGCCCAGCCGGGTCGGCGGGTCGACGGCCGCCGCGTCCGCCACCGCGTCGATCTCGGCGGCCAGCCGGAAGCATCCTCGCCAACATCGTCGGCAACCCGGTCTCCTGACGCCCGCCCCCTGCACATCACCGCCGAACCCACGTGGCGCTCGCGCCACTGCGCGAGCGCCACATGGTCAGGCGAGCATCCACGGCTCGCGGGCTCGTTGGGCGAGTCAGCTGGAGGTGCCGAGGGTGACCTCGGCGGTGCCGGCCTGCCCGTCGCGGGTGTAGCCGACGGTGACCTTGTCGCCGGGGGCGTGATAGCGGATCGCGGCGATCAGGCCGTCGGCGCTGGTGACGTTCACGCCGTCCACCGAGGTGACCACGTCACCCGACCGGAGACCGGCCTGGTCGGCGGCGCCACCGCTCACCACCGTGGACAGGTCCACGCCGTCGGAGGTGGTCGCGGTCGAGGAGTCGTCGGACCGCAACTGGACGCCCAGGGTCGCGTCCGGGGCGGTTCCGTCGGCGATCAGGTCGTTGGCGACCCGGACGGCCACGTCCGCCGGGATGGCGAAGCCCAGGCCGATGCTGCCCGACTCCTCCGACTCGCTGGAAGACAGGGTGGCGCCGGCCGCGTCGATGCCGATCACCTGGCCGTTGAGGTTCACCAGCGGCCCGCCCGAGTTGCCTGGGTTGATCGCCGCGTCGGTCTGTACCGCCCGGTAGACGGCGTTCCCGGTCGTTCCCGAACGCACGGGCCGCGCGGTCGCCGAGACGATGCCGCTGGTGACCGTCTCGCTCAGGCCGAGCGGGGCGCCGACGGCGACCACGCTCTGTCCGACCACGACCGACGACGATTCGGCGAACGTCGCCGGCTTCAACTCGGACGCCTTGGCGTCGCTGACCTTGATGACGGCCAGGTCCTGGGTGGTGGAGGTGCCGACGACACTGGCTTCGGCGGTGCTGCCGTCCTCGAAGGTGACGGTGATGCTCGCCGAGGCCTGGTTGCCGCCACGGGTCGGGTTGGTGCCCGAGCTGGTGCCGTCGACCGACGACACGACGTGCTCGTTGGTCAGGATGTGTCCCGAGGTGTCCAGGATGACGCCGCTGCCGATGCTCTCGCCCTGGCTGCTCATGACGGTGATGGTCACCACCGACGGCGAGATCGTCTGGGCGGCGGCCGTGACGGTGCCGTCCAGCGTGCTGGGCTGGGCGACCGGCACCGCGCTGACGGCCGGGGTCGCCGAACCGTACTGGGCGCCGATCAGCGCGTACCCGCCGATGCCCGCCCCGGCGCCCACGACGGCGGCCAGTGCGGTGGAGGCGAGGAACATGGCCGCCCGCGACCGTTTCGGGGCGGCGTGCGGGGCGGTGAGGGTGGCCGTGGGGGAGGGCGCACCGAACGTGTTGCCGGGTGCGTGCCCGCCGGTGGCGGGTTGCTGCGGTCCGGTGCCGGTGGCCTGCTGCGCGAGCTGCTGCCCTGCGCCACCGGACTGCTGCGGGTTCCACGTCCACTCGTCCGGACGCGGGTTCTGGGGGTTCTGCCAGCTGCTCATGGCCTTGAGCCTGTTCCGGCACTCTGTGCACATCCTGTGCGGCGTCCATGGCATCTGTGTGGAACGGGACCGCGGCCCCCGGGGCGGTCGGCCCCGGTCGTGCGGCGATAAGCTCGGCGGCGTGAGCGAGTCCGACCCCGGGAACGCGCCGCACCGACGTGCGGCGTCCCTGGCGGCGAACGTTGGCTCGATCGCCGAGGACGCCTGGAGCCGGCTCGACTTCCGCCGCCGGCTGCTGCTCACCGGCCTGTACCTGCGGCAGGGATTGCGCCGGATGCGCGGGTCGCTGGTGCCGGTCCTGATCGCCTCCGTGGCGGCCTTCGCGGCGTTCACCTTCTCGCACAATGTGCTAGGACACCCCACCCCGTTCTTCGCCCCGGTCGCCGCCTGGATC
This sequence comes from Micropruina sonneratiae, assembly GCF_025972045.1. Classification (GTDB taxonomy): domain Bacteria; phylum Actinomycetota; class Actinomycetes; order Propionibacteriales; family Propionibacteriaceae; genus Micropruina; species Micropruina sonneratiae. Next base: position 541,506 of record NZ_JAPDHX010000003.1, read on the forward strand.
TGTCTCGGCTTCACCTACAACCGGGTCCCCCGCAAGGTGGTCGAGATCGGCGCCGGCGCCACCATCGGGGTCGGGCTCGGCGAGGTGATCCTCTACACGCTGGGGGCCGGTGGTTGGCAGCTCGCCCTCGGGCTGCTGATCGCCGGGCTGATCGCGCGGGTGCTCGACCGCGGCGACCTGTTCACGATCCAGTCCGGGGTGAACGCCATGGTGGTGATCGGCATGGGCACCATGCTCAGCCAGATGACCGGCGCGGGGCCCTCGCGACTGCTGGACGCCGTGGTCGGCGCCGTGATCGCCCTGTTGTTCACCGTGTTGTTGCCCGGCGACGTGCTGAACCGCCCGCAGCGCTACGTCAGCAACCTGCTCACCGAGCTTTCCACGGCGTTCACCATGCTCGGCCAGGCGCTGCGCGAGGCCAACCGTGAGCGGCTGCGGGACGCCTACGCCCAACTGCGCGGCGTCGAGCGCATCCTCGCCGACGCCGAGACGGTGTGGAAGTCGTCGGCCAACGTGGTGCGGTTGAACCCGACGCTGCGCCGGCACCGCCCGCAGATCGACGAGCTGGGACGCCAGCTCGAGCTGACCACCCGCGCCCTGCATACCGTCGAACAGGTGGCCCGGCAGAGCCGTGGTGTCGTCGACGAACTCGGCCCTGAGCCGCAGGTCGCCACCCTGATGGACGACTGCGCGGCCACGCTGCACGCCCTCGCCGGCACGGTGCGGCACTGGCAGCCGCCGTTCCGGGCCCGCGCCTCGGCCAAGGACGTCGCGGCCGACTGCGCCCCGGACCGGGTGCACGAGGACAACTGGAGGGTGGGTGCACTGCTGTCGGTAATGCGGTCGGTGGCCATCGACCTGTTGCAGCTGACCGGGCTGTCCCGGGCGCAGGCGAGGCTGTACCTGCCGGGCACGGGAACCGAGCTGCGCACCTACGACGACGTGGTGGCCGGCGACGAGGCGTCCGCGGTGTGGGGGAGCGACAACCTCACGGTGCAGGGCTGAGGGCGCCCGGTCCGGCCCGATCGGCCGGCGACGATCCAGCTGCCGCGGGAACCCCCGGCCGGCTCAGGCGATGGCCCTTGAGGCGGCCGTCACCAGCCAGTCGCGGTAGCGCTGCTCACTCCAGCCGGACTGGTCGACGAGCTGCTGGTACCCCTCCGGGGAGAGCAGGAAGGACAGCTCCGCGGCGACGGAGCCCGCGTCCACCCCCGGGCCGGTGAGGCCCCGCCGCACGAGTTCCGAGACGAGCGCGCGGTAGTCGGCGTGCCGGTTGTCGAGCATCCGCTGCAGGGCTGCGGCCACCACGGTGTCCGCCTGGGCCGCCGCCAGGAGCTGGGTCCACAGCCGCCGGCCCCGGGCATTGGCGTCGACGATCGCGTCCACGACCGCGGGCAGCAGTGCCTGGTCGGGAAGCTCGAGGACGCCGTGGCCGGCCGCGCTGTCGGCCAGCGAACCCTGCCCCTCCTCGAGCGCGAACAGCACCTCGAACGAGGCGATCAGCAGTTCGGCCTTCGACCCGGCACCCTTCACGGTCTCGGCGGACACCCGCGCCCGCCGGGCGATCGCCGCGATGGTCGTGGCCTGGTACCCGTCGGAGCTGAACAGCTCCGCGCACGCCCGCAGGATGCGTGCCCTGGTGCGGCGCGCCTGCTCGGCGCGCAGGTCGGAGTGGTACTGCCGCGAAACACCATCGTCCGACATATTGAGTTTCCTATCAAGTTAGTCAATACTTCAGTGGGCAACTCAATCATAGGGGGAATCGCATGAACTCGTACCTGATCTGCTGCACACCGGCCCACGGCCACGTGCTGCCGCTGCTGACCGTCGGCCGGCACCTCGCCGGCCAGGGCCACCGCGTCCGCTTCCTGACCGGCGCCGCCTACCGCGACCGGGTCGAGGCCGCTGGCCTGACCTTCGTCCCGCTGCCCGCCGAGGCCGACGTCGACCTCGACCACGCCGGCGACCTTCCCGAGCGGGCCGGCCTCAAGGGTCCGGCGGCGATCCGGTTCGACCTGCGGCACCTGTTCATCGCACCGGGTCGCGCCCAGTTCGCCGCGCTTCGTGACCAGCTCGCGCTCGAACGGGCCGACGCGGTGCTCACCGAAGGGCTGTTCCTGGGCGCGGCGCTGCTCAACCAGCTGCCGCGCGAGCAGCGCCCGCCGGTGGTGGTGCTCGGCATCTTCCCGCTCGGTGCCGCCAGCCGCGACACCGCACCCTTCGGCCTCGGCGTCCCGCCCCTGCCGGGGGCGATGGGCCGGCTGCGCAACCGGCTGCTCACGCTGCTCAGCGAGAAGGTGGTGTTCGGGCCGGTGATCGCCGAGGTGGACGCCGTGGCCCGCGAACTCACAGGCTCGCCCATGACGGGCTCGTTCTTCGACTGGCCCTCGCACAGCGACGCCGAAATCCAGTTCACCGTGCCGTCGTTCGAGTACCCGCGGTCGGATCTACCCGCGGTGGTGCACTTCGCCGGGCCGCTGCCGCTGGCGGCGTCCGGCGTCGCGCTGCCCGAGTGGTGGGACGAACTGGACGGATCGCGCCCGGTCGTGCACGTCACCCAGGGCACGGTCGCCAACGCCGACCCGGGCCTGCTGATCCGGCCGACGCTGCAGGGGTTGGCCGATCGTGACGTACTGGTCGTGATCTCCACCGGCGGACGGGACGTCGCGGCCCTCGGCGAGCTGCCCGGCAACGCGCGGGCGGCGTCCTACCTGCCCTACGACAAGCTGTTCGACAAGCTCGACGTGCTCGTCTCCAACGGTGGCTACGGCACCGTGCAGTACGCGCTGGCCCACGGCGTCCCGCTGGTGGTGGCCGGGCAGACCGAGGACAAGATCGAGGTCACCGCCCGGGTCGGCTGGTCGGGTGCGGGCATCAACCTGCGCACGAACGCGGCCGAGGCGAGCGCGATCGCCCGTGCCGTCGACCGGGTGCTGAGCGATCCCGGCTACCGGGCCCGGGCAGAGCGGATCGGCCAGGACATCGCCGGCAGCGACGCCCTGCTGACGCTGACCCGGGTGCTGCGATCGGTGGAGCTGCTGCCCTCGGCCTGAGCGGCGCCGACCGCTCACGGCAGCGCTGTGCCCTGCATCAGCCGCGACTTGTACACGTTGCCGATCACCACGCCGTCGAGGAAGCCCGTCAACCGGTCGGCCTCGCGGTGCAGCAGGTCGGCGTGCGCCGGGGGCAGCGGCACGCCGGGCAGCACCCGGACGCGGCCGTCGTCGTCCTGCACCCAGCAGCCGACGATGCGCCCGTTGACCCATGCGGTGGTTCCGGCGTTGCCGTTGCTGTCGAACAGCAGCGGCGCCAAGGCCGGCGGCAGGTAGAAGTCGCGCTGCCGCCACCCCATGGTGGTGGGGTCGAGCACCGGCAGCAGCGCCGCCCAGTCGCCCTCGGGCGGGTCGTCGGCGGCATCGTCGCCGGGCAGCACCCAGCCGGTGCCCCCGGAATCCAGGGTCACCCGGGCCGCCCCGACCGCCTCGAGGGCCGAGCGCACCGTGGTCTTGGTCGCACCGAGCCACCAGACCAGGTCGGCCTCGGTGCCCGGCCCGAACGACCGCAGCCAGCGCCGGACCAGTTCGGCGTAGCCTTCGGCACCGGCCAGCGCCGGCGGCGGGTCGTCCAGCCAGTCGGCCATCAGCGTCCAGGTGGGACGCGACAGCCGCCAGTGCCCGGCGTTTCGCCCCCGGACGATGCTGTGCTCGGCGCCCAGCACGGTCAGCAACCGCGGCGCGAACGGCACGTCGGGCAGGTTCCAGCGCGTCCCGCCCTCGATCCGGCGGGTGCGGCCGGCGAGTTCGGGCAGCTGGTCACGCAGCTCGCGGGCACCCAGGGACACCCCGCCGGCCAGCCGGCCCAGCACGGCGCGACGCCCGCGCTCGATCCAGGCGGCACCGTCGTCGGTGACCCCATGGCGCAGCAGGTCGGCGGTGAGCCGGCGCAACTCCTGCTCGGCGACCCGCGCCGACGCGCTGCCCCACACGGCCGGCAACAGTTCGGCCGGGAAGGCGAACAGGGTGCGGCGCATCGCCAGTTGCTTGACGAGAGTGCGGTCGTCGTACAGCGCCACGTCGACGAGCGGCACCGCCGGGTCCCGCATCCGCGCGGCCACGGCCAGGTGCACGGTGGCCGCCTCGGTGGCGTGCAACGCCACCACCGCGCGGGCGGCCGCCTCGGGCGAGTCCTGCCGGTGATCGGGGTGCAGGGCGTGCCGCCGCGCCAGTCGCGCCCGCCGCGCCGGATCGGGGAATCGCATGGCCTCATCCTGCCCGCCGCCACCGACACGCCCGAGGCGTGCAGCGCTCAGCGCGGGCCGACCGGTGTCGAGATCGGTGACCGCTGGGCGGTTGTGACCGTGGCTGGAGTGTTACAACCCTCCATCGGCCGGGTTCTCCTCTATCGGACGCCGATGTCGAGATCGGCCAGGGACGCGCGGGGACGACGATCCCGACTCGCCACGCGAGACGGAACGTGGCGCATCGGCGGGCAGTGTGAGTATCGTGTGCGCCATGGCATGGGTCAGCCTCATCCTTGGCTGCCGCAGCGAGGCCTCGATCTAGTTCAGGCCCCCTCGTTGCGGAGACTTCGCACGCGCCTGAAGCCCACCGAGCCCCGCACGAGGAACCATGACCATCACCGCCAATCAATTCGGTACGCGCGTCCAGCCCAGGCCGGTCCAGCAGCCGTCGCCGATGCCGTTCGACCGCTACACCCCGTTCGTTCCGGTCGACCTGCCCGATCGCACCTGGCCGGCCAACAAGATAACGGCCGCGCCGCGCTGGCTCTCGACCGACCTGCGCGACGGCAACCAGGCGCTGATCGACCCCATGACGCCCAGCCGCAAGAAGAAGATGTTCGACCTGCTGGTGCGGATGGGCTACAAGGAGATCGAGGTGGGTTTTCCGTCCGCCTCGCAGACCGACTTCGACTTCGTCCGCGACCTGATCGTGGGCGGGCACGTTCCCGACGACGTCACCATCAGCGTCCTGACCCAAGCCCGTGAGGACCTGATCGAGCGCACCGCCCAGTCCCTGATCGGGGCGCAGCGGGCGACCATCCACCTGTACAACGCCACCGCGGAACTGTTCCGGCGGGTGGTCTTCGGCATCGACGAGGCCCAGTGCATCGCGCTGGCCACGCGCGGTACCGAGTTGGTGATGAAGTACGCCGAGCAGAACCTCGGCGACGTCGAGTTCGGCTACCAGTACTCCCCGGAGATCTTCACCCAGACTCCGACCGACTTCGCGGTGGAGGTGTGCAATGCGGTCATGGACGTCTGGCAACCGTCCGAGGGCCGCGAAATCATCCTGAACCTGCCCGCCACCGTCGAGCGCTCGACGCCCAACACCTACGCCGACCAGATCGAGTACTTCAGCCGGAACGTTCGCAACCGCGAGCACGTCGCCATCTCGCTGCACCCGCACAACGACCGCGGCACTGCGGTGGCGGCCACCGAGTTGGGCGTCATGGCCGGTGCCGACCGGGTCGAGGGCTGCCTGTTCGGTCACGGCGAGCGCACCGGCAACGTCGACCTGGTCACGCTGGGCCTGAATCTGTTCAGCCAGGGCATCGATCCCCAGATCGACTTCTCAGACATCGACGAGATCCGTCGCACCGTCGAGTACTGCACCAACCTGCCCGTTCACCCGCGCCACCCGTACGCGGGGGACCTGGTCTACACCGCCTTCTCGGGCTCCCACCAGGACGCCATCAAGAAGGGGCTGGAGGCGCTGGCCAAACAGGCCGTCGCCGAGGGCAAGGGGATTCACGAGATCCCCTGGGAGGCGCCGTACCTGCCGATCGATCCGCACGACGTCGGGCGCAGCTACGAGGCGGTGATCCGGGTCAACAGCCAGTCCGGCAAGGGTGGAATGGCCTACATCATGAAGTCCGAACACCACCTGGACCTGCCGCGCCGGCTGCAGATGGAGTTCAGCCGCGTCGTCCAGCAGTACACCGACAGCGAAGGTGGCGAGGTCACGCCGGACCAGCTGTGGCGGATCTTCTCCACCGAGTACCTGTCGGACACCGAGCCGCTGGAACTGGTCAGCGTGCCCGACATCAGCAACGGCGGCCGCTACACCGTCACCGCCAACGTCCGGGTCAACGGCAATGTCCGGACACTGGTCGGTGAGGGCAACGGCGCCCTGGACGCCTTCGCCGACGCCGTGAGCATTCTCGGCTACGAAGTACGGGTCCTGGACTACACCTCGCACGCGCTGTCCTCGGGTACCGACGCAGTCGCCGTGGCCTACGTCGAGACCGAGATCGGTCATGGTGACGACACCCGGGTGATCTGGGGTGTGGGAACCCACGAGTCGATCGCCACCGCGGCCCAGAAGGCCGTGATCGGTGCGATCAACCGGGCCGCCCGCAACGACGGCTGACCATGCCGTCGGGGTGGCCCCATGGACGCCCGGGGGTCGCGGTGACGCGGCCCCCGGCGTCCGAACTATCCGTTTTGCCCGACCAGGTCTGGTTTGATAGTCCTTAATGGCGACGGTCCGCGGTCAAGAAGCGGGCGGTGGGCCGTCCAACCATCACCGAAGGGGACGAAGTGGCGCGTCGTCCACGCGGGCAACTGCGACAGGACATTCTCAATACCGTCATCGAGTTGCTGATCAGCACCGGTGACGTCGATTCCGTGTCCATTGACGCGGTCGTCGAGCGGGTCGGATGCACGCCGCCCGCGCTCTACTACTACTTTCCGACCAAGTCCGAACTGTTGCGCCAGGCGTGCCTGGCCGAGTTCCAGAAGCTGGGCGAGCTCGTCGAGCAGGGGGTCGGAGACGGTCCGGGCAGGCCGTTGCTGCTGCTGGCCAGACGCGGGTTCGCCCTGCTCCAGTGGGCGCATCGCAACCCCGCGTTGTACCGCATCCTGTTCATGGGGTCGGGACGGCCCGGCACCGGCGACTTCACCGGCGACGCGAGCCTCCAGGCCACCGTCGCCGACCTGCAGGCGGCCGTCACCGGCGGCCTGTTCGAGCCGGCCGAGGTCGACGAGCTGACCCTGCTGGTGTGGGGGATCGCGCACGGTTACGCGTCCATCGCGGTGTCCTTCCCGGGCATCGAGCTCGCCGCCCTCGAAGCCTCGCTGCGGGTGGCGATGGACGCCGTGGGGCAGCGACTGATGACGCCGGCCGGACGCGCCGCGTGGAGCAGGGCGTCGGCGGATCAGGCGGGTGAGACTGTGCGTGTGGAGGTCTCCGGCCAGCTTTAGGATCGGATTCATGCCCAAGGTCTTGACGGAACTGCCCATCGGCGAGCGGGTGGGACTCGCATTCTCCGGAGGGCTGGACACCTCGGTGGCCGTGGCCTGGATGCGTGAGAAGGGGTCCATCCCCTGCACCTACACGGCGAACCTCGGCCAGTACGACGAACCGGACATCGACTCGGTGCCGGGCCGCGCCGCCGAGTACGGCGCCGAGATCTTCCGAATGGTCGACTGCACCGCCGCCATGGTCGAGGAGGGGCTGGTGGCCCTGGTCTGCGGCGCCTTCCACATTCGCTCGGCCGGCCGCACCTACTTCAACACCACGCCGATCGGACGGGCCGTGACCGGCACCATGCTGGTGCGCGCGATGCGCGACGACGACGTGTGGATCTGGGGCGACGGCTCCACCTACAAGGGCAACGACATCGAGCGGTTCTACCGCTACGGGTTGCTGGCCAACCCGCGGCTGCGGATCTACAAGCCGTGGCTCGATCACGACTTCGTCACCGAACTCGGCGGTCGCACCGAGATGAGCCAATGGCTGACCCAGCGCGAACTGCCCTACCGTGACAGCAAGGAGAAGGCGTACTCCACCGACGCCAACATCTGGGGCGCCACGCACGAGGCGAAGGATCTGGAATCGCTGAGCGCGGGCATCGAGATCGTCGAGCCGATCATGGGCGTCCGGTTCTGGGATCCGGCGGTCGAGATCGCCACCGAGGACGTCTCGGTCACCTTCGAGCAGGGCCGACCCGTGGCGATCAACGGCGAGTCCTTCTCCGACGCGGTGGCGCTGGTGCGCGAGGCCAACGCCATCGGCGGACGGCACGGGCTGGGCATGTCCGACCAGATCGAGAACCGGATCATCGAGGCCAAGAGTCGCGGCATCTACGAGGCGCCCGGCATGGCCCTGCTGCACATCGCCTACGAGCGGCTGCTGAACGCCATCCACAACGAGGACACCGTCGCCAACTACCACAACGAGGGCCGCAAGCTGGGCCGGCTGATGTACGAGGGTCGCTGGCTCGACCCGCAGTCGCTGATGCTGCGCGAGTCCCTGCAGCGTTGGGTGGGTTCGGCGGTCACCGGGTCGGTGACGCTGAGGCTGCGCCGCGGCGACGACTACTCGATCATCGACACCCAGGGCCCCTCGCTGTCCTACCACCCCGAGAAGCTGTCGATGGAGCGGGTGGGGGACGCCGCCTTCGGGCCCATCGACCGGATCGGGCAGCTCACCATGCGCAACCTGGACATCGCCGACTCGCGGACCCGGCTCGAGCAGTACGCCCACCTGGGCCTGGTCGGCGGTGCGGTCTCCGACCTGGTCGGCGAGCTGCAGCCGGGCGAGGCCCGCGGCATCACCGAGATCGAGGCGACCGTGGTGGACGCCGGCGTCGAGCAGGCGGTCGACAACGCCGGCATGGAGTTCGGCGCGGACTGAGCCGGCCCCCCGCTCCACGTCCTCCCGGCCACTCGTCATCCCGGCGTACGCCGGGGTCTCTCCGGACGCCTTGCAACGAGGTCCCGGGGCAAGCCCGAGATGACGGTCGGCCTTGCACCCCCGCGTCATCCCGGCGTACGCCGGGACCTCCCCGGAAACACCTCGTGCGCAGGGTTGAGCGAAGTTCGCTCAACCCTGGAATACCGGGCGGTCGGCGCTCGTTGCACTGGTCAACAGACCTGGTCCCAACGACCCAAGAAGGAGATTGACCATGGCACGCACGCTTGATCCGATCCGTGAGCTCGACCGCTGGTTCGCCGGCACGGCCCGCATTCCCGCCAGCGCCGCGATGGCGATGGACCTGTACAAGGCCGGTGACAACTTCGTCGCCCGCCTCGACCTGCCGGGTGTCGACCCGGCCTCCATCGACGTCGACGTCGACGAGCGCACCCTGACCGTCCGGGCCGAGCGCCTGGCCGACAAGGTCGAGGGCGAGCAGCGCTGGCTCACCCGGGAGCGCCCGGTGGGTACCTTCGCTCGCCAGCTCACCCTGGGCTACGGCGTGGCGCTCGACCGCATCGCGGCCGACTACCGCGATGGCGTCCTGACCCTGACCATTCCGGTCGCCGAGGAGGCCAAGCCGCGCAAGATCACGGTCGCGCATTCCGGTGACAGCAACGAGATCGAGGGCTCCGTCGAGGAGAACTGACCTCGGCAGCACCGCGAGAACCGTCCCCCCGGTCCGGAAACGGACCGGGGGGACGGTTCTTTTCCGCTCCACCTACTGCAGCTCGTTGGGCACCGCGCCGCCGTAGCGGCGGTCACGGTCGGCGTACAGCTCGATCGCGCGCCACAGATCGCGCCGGTCGAAGTCGGGCCACAGCCGGTCGAGGAAGACCATCTCGGCGTAGGCCGACTGCCACACCAGGAAGTTGGACGTCCGCTGCTCGCCCGACGAGCGGACGAACAGGTCCACGTCGGGGATCTCGGGTTCGTCGAGGAACTTCCGGAACGACTTCTCGGTCAGGTGGTCGGGGTCGAGACGTCCGGCCTGGGCGGCCTTCGCGATCGCGCGGGCGGCGTCCACGATCTCGGCGCGGCCGCCGTAGTTGACGCAGAACTGCAGGGTCAGGGTGGTGTTGTGCCTGCTCTGCTCCTCGGCCTCCTCGAGTTCGCGGATCACCGAGCGCCACAGCCTCGGGCGCCGCCCCGCCCACCGGATCCGAACCCCCAGGTCGTCCAGCTGGTCGCGCCGACGATGGATGACGTCGCGGTTGAACCCCATCAGCCAGCGCACCTCGTCGGGCGAGCGGCGCCAGTTCTCGGTCGAGAACGCGTACGCCGACAAGTACTTGAGGCCGACCTCGATGGCGCCCTCGATCACGTCGAACAGCGAATCCTCACCACGGGCGTGTCCCTGGGTGCGGGGCAGGTTGCGGGCCTTGGCCCAGCGCCCGTTGCCGTCCATCACGATCGCGACGTGCTCGGGCATCGCCTTGGGGGGGATAGCCGGCGGGCGGGCGCCGCTGGGGTGCGGGATCGGCGAACGGGGCTGCTTCGGCACGACCGCAGACTACTCGGGTGTGCCGGACGGCCCGCCGCACCCACGGCCCCCGGGCCCGCCGACCCGGCCGCGCAGAGTGCGACAGGATGGCGTCATGCAGGTGTGGCTTGACGTGACAGCCGGGGTGGCCGGAGACATGCTGATGGGGGCTCTGGTGGACGCCGGTGCCGACCTGTCAGCGGTGCAGCGAGCCATCCGTGCCGTGGCCGGCGACGACGTGGCCACCTATCGCGAGGCGGTGGTTCGCGCGGGACTGCCGGCCACCCAGCTGCACGTCGACATCATCACCCGCGGGGCCGGACGCCAGACCTGGCCGCAACTACGGGACGTTGTCACGCGCGCGGACCTGCATCCGGACACCACGGCCAACGCCCTGCGCACGCTGGAGAGGCTGATGTCGGCCTACTCGGTGGCCCACGACGTCCCGCCCGATGAGGTTGCGCTGCACGAGGTTGCCGCCCTCGACGTGCTGGCCGACGTGGTGGGCGACTGCGAAGCGATGCGGACGCTGGGCGTGACCCGGGTGACGGCGTCCCCGCTGGCGCTCGGCTCGGGGAGGATCCGCACCTCGCGCGGCGACCTCCCGGTGCCCATGCCGGTGGTGGCGCTGTTGGCCGACGGCTGGCCGGTGCGCAATCCGCCCGAGCCGGCGCCGCGACCCGAACCTCCGACCGACCCCGAACCAGCGGGGGATCGGCAGCGGGTGCCGGTCGATCGTTACATGCCGCTGGGCAGCGTGGAGGGCGGGGACGGCCGCTTCACCGAGGGTCCGGCCCCCGTCGTCGGACGCCACGGGCTCGGCGAGTTGGCCACCCCCACCGGTACCGCCCTGCTTCGCAGCTTCGCGACCAGTTGCCTGCCCGACCCCCCGTTCCAGGTGCGTCGCATCGGCGTCGGGGCGGGCGGCCGCGACGTGCCGGAGCGGCCCAACGTCGTGAGGGTGTCGACCTCCTGACCCTGGACATCCGGTTCTAGTTCAACTGTGAAGCAAGCAGGTACACACGCCGCGCCCCCGTCGTGGTTCCCTCAGCGGTCTGGGCGGCGCCCGACACGCAGGAGTGACATGGTGCCGATCGACAACGTACGAACGTGACGTCGAAGCGTGCTGCAGCGAGGGCTCGGGCTGCTGGTGGCCCCCATGGTCGGCGTGTCGGCTGCGACTGTGGATCGGCTCGCCCGACGCCGCGAACGTCAATCACGGGACCTCGTGGGAGTGCCCGGCGAGGACGTCGGCACGCTGAAGGACGCCGGCCAGGTGTCCGCCCTGACTGGAGGCCTTGGCTGGACCCAGCACAGCGCCGGGGCGCCGGGCCAGGCCGAGGCCGGTGACCGGATGGGGGCATCGCTGGCCGAGGGACTGGTCGGCGTCCCGGGCGAGAACGACGGCAGGGGAATGGTGATCAGCGGGCTTGGCGGCACCGGCCCGGTGACGGGTTTCGCCGCGCTCGAGCCGCACGCCGGTGACCAGTTCGGGGCGGCCGTCGGCTGACCCGGAGCGTTGTCCCCGCCGATATCCTCGACGCCAAAGACCGGGAGGAGGATCAGTGGAGATCAGCGTCCAGGGGACCCATGAGGAGACGGTGCCCCCCGAGATCGGCCGACTGCATGTCGCGGCGTCCACCGAGGGGGGCGACAAGGCGCAGGTGCTTCGCCAGGCGACCGAGGTGGTCCAGTTGCTCAGCACCGAGTTCAAGCGCCTGCAGGAGTCCGACGCGGTGACCGCGGTGGTGGTCCGGCCGATCGGGACGTCGTCGTGGCGTCCGATCAACAAGGGACGCCAGCAGGCGCCGATCTACCGCGCCTCGGCGGCCATGCATGCCGACTTCACCGATTTCGTGGCGCTGGCCGACCTGGCCGCCCAGTTCGGCGCGACGGAGGGGCTCGAGCTGCGCCGGGTGGAGTGGCGGCTCACAGAGGACACCCGACGCGAGGTCGAGAACACCTGCCTCACTCGCGCCGTCGAGCAGGCCAAGGACCGTGCCTTGGCGATGGCGAGCGCGGCGGGGGAGTCGCAGGTCGAGTTCGTGCAACTGGCCGACCCGGGCATGCTCGGCGAGCGGCCCACGGAGAGCTTCGCCGCCCCCGCGCCCCGGATGGCGATGATGCGCGGTGCCGGCGGCGAGGACGCACTGTCCGGCATCGACATCCAGCCCGAGGACCTGACCGTCGGCGGGGTGGTCCAGGCACGTTTCCGCACCGTCGGCTGAGGAAACGGTGGCCGGCCCGGACGCATGGCTACGCCCGACCAGGGCTCACCGGTCGACGTGCACCAGCGAACGCAGACCCCGCTCGAGGTGCCAGCTTGCGAATGCGCTGACCAGGCCGGACGCCGTGCGCTGGGTCCGCTCGTCGACGTCGCGGGTCGCCGGCCAGTCACCGGTGAGCAGCGCCGACAGGTAGCCGATCACCTGCGGCGACGGCAGGGCGGACGCCGGGGGCCGGCAACGCCGGCAGACCATGCCGCCCGATTGCGGGTTGAACGCCTCGTGCGGGCCCGCCAGCCCGCAGCGGGCACAGTCGCGCAGGCTCGGCGCCCAACCCGCGACGGCGACTGCCCGCAGCAGGTAGGAGTCCATGATCATCGTCGCCGGCCGCGCTCCGTCGGTGGTCCCGGCGGTGAGCGCGTTGAGCGCGCCGACCAGCAGCAGGTACTGCTGCAGCGACGGGTCACCCTCCTCGGCCACCAGGCGGTCGGCGGTCTCCAGGATCACCTGGCCACTGGTGTAGGCGGGGTAGTCACCGCCCAGGGGTTCGGGGTAGGAGTGCAGGGTGACGGCCTGGGTGACGACATCCAGGGTGCGCCCGGTCGCGAACTGGGCGTCGATGTGGCTGAACGGTTCGAGGCGCCCGCCGAACTTCGAGGTGGTGCGCCGAACCCCCTTGGCCACCGCCCGGATCTTGCCGTGGCGGCGCGACAGCAGCGTGATGATGCGGTCGGCCTCACCCAGCTTGTGGGTGCGCAGCACGACCGCCTCGTCACGATAGGTGGGCACCCGACCATTGTCGCCCCATCGCTTCCCACGACGCGTCAACGAGGCGGCGCGCCTCACTAGGCTCTCCGCATGCTCGCCATCAACCGCTTCCGGGTGCCCGTCGACGCCGAGGGTGACTTTCTGGCCAGGGCGCACGAGGCGGTGGCGTTCCTGGCCGGCTGTGCGGGCAACGCCGGGGCCGAACTGGTCCGCAACCTCGACGAGCCCGACCTGTGGTGCCTGGTCACCCGCTGGGCGGGCGTCGGCGCCTACCGGCGCAGCTTCAACGGGTTCCAGGCCAAGGTCATCCTGGTGCCGCTGCTCTCGGAGGCCATCGACGAGCCCGGCGCCTACGACGACCCGGACGCCGTGGGCGAGAACCTGCCACGGACCCGGTAACGTTGTCCCTTGCGTGCCAGCCGGGCACGCATCGACTCACAAGGAGTTTTCGTGGCCAGTCGGCTCGACAACGTGATCAGCCTCTGCAAGCGCCGGGGATTCGTCTACCCGTGCGGTGAGATCTACGGCGGGACCCGCGCCGCCTGGGACTACGGCCCCTACGGCGTGGAGCTGAAGGAGAACATCAAGCGGCAGTGGTGGAAGGCGGTCGTGCAGGGCCGCGACGACGTGGTCGGCATCGACTCCTCGATCATCCTGCCCCGCCAGGTGTGGGTGGCCTCCGGTCACGTCGGGGTGTTCTCCGACCCGCTCACCGAGTGCCTGAGCTGCCACAAGCGGTTCCGCGCCGACCAGCTCGAGGAGAACTTCGAGCACAAGAAGGGCCGCGCGCCGTCGGGACTCGAGGAGATCAACTGCCCCGAGTGCGGCACCCTGGGCCGGTTCACCGAGCCGCGCGACTTCAACATGATGCTGAAGACCTACCTGGGCGTCATCGAGGACGAGTCCGGGCTGCACTACCTGCGCCCCGAGACCGCGCAGGGCATCTTCATCAACTTCAAGAACGTCGAGAACTCGGCCCGGGTGAAGGTGCCGTTCGGCATCGGACAGGTGGGCAAGAGCTTCCGTAACGAGATCACCCCGGGCAACTTCATCTTCCGCACCCGCGAGTTCGAGCAGATGGAGATGGAGTTCTTCGTCGAGCCGGGCACCGACGAGGAGTGGCACCAGCACTGGATCGATGCGCGTACAGACTGGTACACCGAGCTGGGCATCGACGCGGCCAACCTGCGGCACTTCGAGCACCCGAAGGAGAAGCTGTCGCACTACTCGAAGCGGACCGTCGACATCGAGTACAACTTCGGCTTCGCCGGCGGCGACGGCTGGGGTGAGCTGGAGGGCATCGCCAACCGGACCGACTTCGACCTGAGCACCCACTCCGAGCATTCGGGCACCGACCTGTCCTACTTCGACCAGGCAAAGGGCGAGCGCTACATCCCCTACGTGATCGAGCCGGCCGCCGGCTTGACCCGGTCGCTGATGGCGTTCATGGTCGAGGCGTACACCGAGGACACCGCACCCAACACCAAGGGCGGCGTCGACACCCGGGTGGTGCTCAAGCTCGACCCGCGGCTGTCCCCGGTGAAGGTGGCGGTGCTGCCGCTGTCGCGCAACGAGCGGCTCTCGCCGGTGGCCCGCGACCTGGCCGCGAACCTGCGCCGGAACTGGAACGTCGAGTTCGACGACGCCCAGGCGATCGGACGCCGCTACCGCCGCCAGGACGAGATCGGCACCCCGTACTGCGTCACGGTCGACTTCGACACCCTGGACGATCAGGCCGTCACGGTGCGCGAACGCGACTCGATGACCCAGGAGCGGGTGTCGCTCGACCAGGTCCAGGGGTACCTGGCGCAGCGGCTGATCGGCTGCTGAACCTCGGCCGGTGCGGCCCGTCGCCCGGGCGGGCCGCGCTCAGCCCCGGTGGAACATGCTGCGCAGGCGTCCGAGCAGGGTCTGCTGCTCCATCGCCTCCTCGAACCCCTCGGCGACGGCGGCGAAGCTGCTCGCCAACTCTGCGTGGTGGTCGAGAAAGCGTCCGCCGGTGATCTCGTCGAGCCCGACCAGCCCCGTGGTCTCCTCGATCGACAGGGTCACCCTCACCAGCGTGTCGAAGGCGCCCGAGTCGGCGTTGGTCGACCAGAACGGCAGGGACGCCTGGTAGTCGTCGTGCTGCCAGCTGACCAGCAGGCCGGAGGGCCGGTGCGCCACCTGTCGCGCGAACGGCGTCGCGTCGAGGACGTACTCGTCGGCCGGCAGCACCTCCAGCAGCGCCGGTTGGACCCGGTCCCACAGCCCCACCTCCTCGGCGGCCAGCTCGTCCGGGTCCTGGTCCTGGTCGCCCTGGCCGGGATCGTCGGGCAGCGTGCTCGTGCCGGCCGGTAGGAAGTGCACCGCGAAGCTCATGGACGCAGCCTAGCCATGCCCCGAGCGAACCTGACGTCACTGCGGAGGCACTATGACGTCATTGTACTTGTGCATGACGTCATAGTGGTGCCATGATGGCGTCATGGACCTCAATCCGTATCTGGCGGCCGTAGCCGCCGACCTCGACAAGGCGACGGCCCTTGCCGACGACGCCACCCGCTCCACCACGGCCCGGGTCGCAGTCGCCGTCGAGCCCGCCCTGCGACTGGCCATGACGCAGCTGTTGGCGGACGCCGCGGCGCAACTCACCAGCGACCTGTCCGGCGCGGTCGTGACCGTCCGGATGGACGGACGCGAGCCCGTCCTGCACGTGCAGGAGCAGCCCATCGCGGACCTGCCCCCGACACTGGTCGAGCCCGCGTCCGCCGACGACGACGGCACCGCCCGCGTCACCGTCCGGCTGCCCGAGCAGCTCAAGCGGCAGGCCGAGAATCTGGCCCAGCGGGCAGACCAGTCGCTCAACACCTGGATCGTGCAGGCCGTCCGCCGCGCCGTCCAGCCCACCCGTACCGACCATCACGCGACCTCCCGCCGGATCACCGGCTGGGCCTGAGGAGAGACCATGAACACCACCACCAGCACCAGCCAGACCTGGGAGTTCGCCGTCGACGAGCTGCCCAGGCTGTTCCTGCAGGCCCACCAGGGCGACATCCACCTCCGGCACTCCGGCGGACCCGGCCAGGTCGAGGTCACGGTGAGCACCGACGTGGCCGTGGACTTCCAGGGCGTCGAGACCCGCACCGACGGTCGCGACGTCCGCGTCGTGATCCCTGCGCTGCTCAATCCGGAGGGACGCGGCTTCGCGCTCCAGTTGGGCAGCCTCAGCATCGGGGCGGGCAACACCGTTCGCAGCCGGATCGACGTGCTGGTGCCCCCCGACGCCGACCTCGAACTGCAGGTGGGCGGCGGCAACGTCACCGTGGAGGGCCGCAGCGGAACGCTTCGCGTGCGCACCGGCGGCGGCGACGTCCGCTTCGACGAGGCCGGCACCGTGCAGGTTCGCACCGGGGGCGGCGACGTCAGCGCGGTCCGGGCTGTGGAGGGGCGTCTGGACACCGGCGGCGGCGACATCAGGCTCAAGTCACTGGGGGAGGGCAGCATCAGCACCGGAGGCGGCGACGTATCGGTGCGGACCTTCGGTCCGGGCCGGATCAGTACCGGCGGCGGCGACATCAGGGTGCAGTCGACCGAGGGGGACGTGACGCTGCACACCGGCGGCGGCGACGTGAACCTGGACGGCTGCCGCGGGCGCTCGGAGGTCACGACCGGCGCCGGCGACGTCCGGATCGGGGTGTTGGCCGGCCAGCTCAACGTGCGTACCGGAGCGGGCGACATCTCGATCACCGTTCCTCCCGAGGTGCCCGTGTGGCAGGACCTGAGCAGCCCGCTCGGCGAGGTCGTCAGCCGCATCGCCGGCCGGGGCGAACCGGTCGAGGGTCAGGAGCACGTCGAGGTGGTGGCCCGCACCGGGACCGGCGACATCACGCTCGCGTGAGCCTCGGCCGCCCGGGTCACGCCAGCGGCACGAACGCGAAGCGATGCTCGGCGTCGGGGGTGCGGTGCAGGCCGGCGGCGTCCCGCTCGACGGTCCACATCACCCCGGCGGCCGGCAGCACCATCCGGCCGCCGACGGCCAGCTGAGCCTCCAGTTCGGCGGGGATCGCGCCGGCGTCCGCTGAGACCAGAATGCGGTCGAAGGGGGCACGCTCGGGCAGGCCTAGCGTGCCGGGGGCGGCCGGCACGATTTCGGCCCAGGGCAGGGCGAAGGCGTCGAGGTTGCGGGTGCCCAGGTCGACGAGTTGGCGCACCACCTCGACGCCGGCGACCGATCCGGACGGACCGGTCAGCTCGGCCAGCAGCGCCGTCGTCCAGCCCGAGCCGCTGCCGACGTCGAGCACGCGGGCGCCGGGCGGCACGGCCAGTAGTTCGAGCATGAACCGGACCGTCCAGGGTTGCGAGTTGGTGGCGCCGTGGCCGATCGGCAGCGGCGCGTCCACGTCGGCCCGGGAACGCACCGACGGCGGCAGGAAGGCGGCCCGGCCGATGCTGCGCATCGCCCGAGCGACCCGTCGATCCCGCCCGTTCATCGCCTCACCATCACCCCGACCCCCGCCCCGGCGCAAGACCACGACACCCGCCTCCCGTAATCCCGGCTCGTCCTTCGTCATCCCGGCTCGTCCTTCGTCATCCCGGCTCGTCCTTCGTCATCCCGGCGAACGCCGGGATCTCACACCGGCACCGGAGATCCCCGGGCAAGCCCGGGATGACGTCCGCAACGGCGTCCGAGCGGGTCACCCCGCGAGACCGTCGACCACACCTCGGCCCGCGGGTGATTGGCTGGTCCGATGCGGCAACGACTACGGGGTTTCCTGGCCGACACGCGGCCCTTGCAGGCGCCCGCTTTCCGGCGGCTGTGGATCGCCAACATCGTCACCGTCGTCGGCGCCCAGTTGACCGTGGTGGCTGTCCCGGCGCAGATCTACGCACTCACCAACTCCTCGGCGATGGTCGGCCTGACGGGGGTGTTCGGCCTGGTGCCCTTGCTGGTGTTCGGATTGTGGGGCGGCGCGCTGGCGGACCACTTCGACCGCCGCAGCCTGCTGCTGCTGACCACCGCCGGGCTGATCGCAACCAGCGCCATGTTCTGGGCGCTGGCCCATTTCGACGTGGGCAACGTGTGGTTGCTGCTGGTCGTGTACGCCGTCCAGCAGGCCTGCTTCGCCGTCAACCAGCCGACCCGAACGGCCGTGCTGCCCGCGTTGTTGCCGATCGACCAACTGCCCGCCGCGAGTTCGCTGAACATGACGGTGATGAGCGCCGGGGCGATCGCCGGGCCCCTGGTGGGCGGTGCGCTGATCCCGGTGTTCGGTTTCCCGGTGCTGTACCTGATCGACACGGTGTGTCTGCTGGCGACGCTGTGGGCGGTCATCCACCTGCCCAAGCTTCCGGTGCTCGAGCGCAGCGGGACGCCGGGGTTGCGATCGGTCCTGGACGGACTGGGCTATCTGCTCGGCCACCCGATCCTGCTCACGTCGTTCTTGGTCGACGGCATTGCGATGGTGTTCGGGATGCCGCGGGCGCTGTTCCCGCAGATCGCCCACGAGAGCTTCGGCGGTCCGGTCGAGGGCGGACTGGTGTTCGCGCTGCTGTTCGCCGCGATGCCCGCCGGGGCCGTGCTGGGCGGGGTGCTGTCGGGTTGGGTCTCCCGGGTCGACCGGCAGGGCCTGGCGGTGGTCTGGGCGGTGATCGGCTGGGGTGTGGGCATCACGGTCGCCGGGGTGGCGGTTTGGTTCGCGCCGTCCCTGCCCACCGTGATGCTGGTGGTCGTCATCGCCGGGCTGGCCTTCGGTGGGGCGACGGACATGTTCTCGGCCGCCTTCCGGCAATCGATGCTGTTGTCGGCGGCGGACGACGCCGTCCGGGGCCGCCTGCAGGGCGTGTTCATCGTGGTGGTCGCCGGCGGCCCCCGGATCGCGGACACCCTGCACGGGTGGGCGGCCGAGGGCGTCGGCACAGCGGCGGCGACGGCCGGCGGTGGCGTGTTGGTGATCGTCGGGGTGATCATCGCCGCGGTGGCACTGCCGGCATTCGTCCGATACCGGCTCTCGCAGAACCTGAGCGGGTGAGTGGAGTCCCTCAGGTGAGTGGAGTCCCTCGGGGGATTGATCGCGCGGTCTGCTCGGAGTGCCCGTCGGACCCCCGGGTAGTGCGTCCGGGCGTCCAGCAGCTCGCAGGTTAGGCTTGCCCGGTGCTGAAACTGCAGGTGCCGCCGTTGCGGCTGGGACGCGTCCCGGTCGACCCGCCGGTGGTCCTGGCCCCGATGGCCGGCATCACCAACTCCGCCTACCGGCAGCTGTGCCGTGAGCAGGGCGCCGGGCTGTACGTGTGCGAGATGATCACCTCGCGGGGCATCGTCGAGCGGATTCCGCGGACCTTCTCGATGCTGACCTTCGACCCGGGCGAAGCCGTCCGCTCGGTGCAGCTGTACGGGGTGGACGCCGGGGTGATGGCGAGGGCCACCACCATTTTGTGCGAGGAGTTCGGCGTCGGCCACGTCGACCTGAACTTCGGCTGCCCGGTACCGAAGGTGACCCGCCGCGGAGGCGGGGGAGCGCTGCCGTGGAAACGCGACCGGCTGGCCGCCATCCTCACCGCCACCGTCCAGGCCGCCGAGCCGTACGGTGTCCCCGTCACGATGAAGACGCGGATCGGTATCGACACCGACCACGAGACCTTCCTGGACGCCGGCCGTATCGCCCAGGAGACCGGCTGCGCAGCGATAGCCCTGCACGCCCGCACGGTCAAGCAGTCCTACGGCGGGCAGGCCGACTGGTCACGGATCGCCGAACTGGTGGACGCCGTCGACATTCCGGTACTCGGCAACGGCGACATCTGGGAGGCGGCCGACGCACTGGCGATGATCGAGGCGACCGGCTGCGCCGGGGTGGTGATCGGACGCGGCTGCCTGGGCAGGCCGTGGCTGTTCCGCGACCTCGCGGCTGCCTTCGCCGGCGAACCGGCCCCGCCGCTGCCGAACCTCGGCGAGGTGGCCGCCATGGTGTACCGGCATGCCGAACTGCTCGCCGAACTCGAGGGCGAGACCCACGGCCTGCGTGACCTGCGCAAGCACATGGCCTGGTACTTCAAGGGGTTCCCGGTCGGTGGCGACGTGCGGCGCAGCCTGGCGATGGTGTCGTCGCTGGCCGAGTTGCGCGTCCTGCTCGACGGACTCGACCCCAGCCTGCCCTTCCCGGACGCCGAACTCGGCTCGCCCCGCGGCCGGCAGGGTTCGGCCCGGGACAAGGTGGTGCTGCCCTTCGGCTGGCTCGACTCGGACTGCCTGGGCGACACCGACATCGCCGACGCCGAATCGGACGTCTCGGGCGGCTGACCTCCCCTTCGGCGAGCGGAGGGTGCGGGCCAGGCGTGCTCCCGGACCGCCTCGAAGGCCAGCCTCGGCAACGGCTGCTGCGTGATGGGTCAGCTCAGGTAGGGCATCAGGGCGGCCACCAGCACCACGACGGCGATCACCGGGGCGAGCACGCCGAGGATGATCGACCACACTCCGTAGGCGCGGCCACGCTTGGTGGCGGTGGCCACGATGCCGAGGATCCAGAACACCAGTCCGCCCCACGAGGACAGGTTGAGCATCGCCAGCCCGCTCGCGCCCATTTGCTGGACCAGGTATTCGGTGGCTTCCTGCTGATCGAGATCGCCCCCGGACTGGACGGCCAACGGTCCGATCGCGACGCCCATCCGCCACGTCAGCCAACTGAGCACGATCGCGCAGATCACCACACCACCGAGTGCGACCATGCCCAGCAGGGGAGAGCGTGCCTTCTGCATTCCGGCGCCGGGCTGCACCGCACCCCAGCCCGGTTGGTAGCCCTGCTGCGGGTAGCCCTGCTGCGGGTAGCCCTGCTGCGGGTAGCCCTGTTGCGGGTAGCCCTGTTGCGGGTAGCCCTGTTGCGGGTAGCCGTACTGGGGCTGGCCCTGCTGTCCGTAGCCGGACTGGTACGGGTTCTGCTGGGGGTTCTGGCCCTGGCTCATGACTACCTTTCGGGAAACTGACTGGCTCCATCATGGCAGGAGCCGCCAATGCGGACGGCCGAGATCCCGGCGTGCGCCGGGATGCCGGTGATGCCGGGGTGCCGGGGTGCCGGGATGCCGGTGGTGCCGGGGTGCCGGTGCTCGGTCAGGCGACGGCGATCATCGGACGTGGGGGGACTCCTCGTCCGACCAGGGCCGCACCGATCGCAGCGAGCGGATGCTCGGCCGGCAGCACGGTGATCCGGCCCGCCAGGTCGAGCGACGCCACGAACTCCGACAGCGCCGCCTGCTCGTCCAACCGCTTGCGGACCAGGTCGACCAGCCCCGGCGCTGTCCGGATCACGCCGCCGCCCAGCACCACCGCCGTCGAGCCGTGCGCCAGCACCACCAGATGGACCGCGGCCGCGATCCCGGTCGCGATCCGGGCGGCCTCGGCCACGGCGTCCGCGTCGCCTGAATCGGCGGCCTGCAGCAGGCCCGCTAACGTCACCGGCACGGCGAGGCCGGCCAACCGGCGGGTGATCTGTCCACCGCCGGCGAACACCTCGATGCACCCGTACTGCCCGCAACCGCACCGGCCCGCCGTGAGATCGATCGGGAAGTGACCGATCTCGCCGGCCAGGTTGCCGCCCCCGCGGACGAGCCGGCCGCCGGCCAGAGTGGCGGCGGAGACGCCGGTGCCGAAGTTCAGGTAGGTCAGGTCGGCGTCCGGCCTGCCCAGGTGGTCGGCCGCCCCCAGCGCGGTGACCTTGACGTCGTTGTCGACGGCGACCCCGACCCCGCCCAGCGCGTCACTGAGCAGCGGTCCCAGTTCGAGGCGGTCCACGCCCAGGTTCACCGCGGTATGGAC
The DNA here is from genome assembly GCF_025972045.1 of Micropruina sonneratiae. Taxonomy (GTDB): domain Bacteria; phylum Actinomycetota; class Actinomycetes; order Propionibacteriales; family Propionibacteriaceae; genus Micropruina; species Micropruina sonneratiae. Next base: position 563,481 of record NZ_JAPDHX010000003.1, read on the forward strand.
GACCCCGCCGCGGTGGTCGATCCGGCCGGGAATGCCCACGCCGACACCCGACAGCGCAACGGCGTCCAACCCGGCCAGGGCCAGGCACTCCCGGGCGACGCTCACCGCGCTGGTGAGCACCCCGGCGTCCCCGTGCTCGGTCGGCCGGACCCGTTGGGCGAGCACCCGGGAGTGGCCGTCCAGCACCAGGCCGTGCACCTTGCTGCCGCCGATGTCCAGCCCGAGGCTGGGGGCGGGCAGGTCCGTCGCGGTCACCGCGACCCCTCCGCGAGCAGCGCGATCAGCGCCAACGCGGAAGCCCGGCCGGCACCGAAGGTCGCCACGTCCAGTCGCGGCGGACCGGCGAACTCGGGCCAGCCGAGGTCGACCACGATCGCGTCCGGGCGCTGCGCACGCACCTGTCGGACGCCCTCGCGCAGCGACCCGACGCGGGCCAGGTCGCGACCCTGCACCACGATCGGACGCCCCGGGTACGGTGCCAGCGCGGACGCCGCCCGCGTCGGGTGCTGCACGTCGACACAGGTGGCGCCGGGCAGCGCGGCGTCCAGTTCGGCCCGCAGGTGCTCGCCCAGCCCCCACACCACCTCACCGGCGGCGATGTTGGCCGGGGACGCCAGCCGCAGCAGCACCGGCGCCACCACGGGCCCGAACGGCCGGCGGTGCCACAACCACTCCGGGTCGGGCCGGGGCGGCTCCTCGAGGGGGCCGGCCGGGCCGGAACGCAACCGCCCGACCTCCCGCGCCAACGCCCGGACGCGGCCCGCGGCCTCGTGCACCCGCTCGACGCTGAGCCGTCCGGCCGCGACCGCCGCCAGGACGTGCTCGCGGATTGCGGCCACCTCGTCGGGGGAGTTGTCGCTGCCGATGCACAGCAGGTCGACACCCGCCGCCAGCGCCAGCACGGCCGCCTCCGGGATGCCCCTGCCGCCGCTGGCGCCGGCCATGTCGAGGGCGTCGCTGACGATGGCTCCGGTGAAGCCACGCTCGCGCAGTAGGCCGAGGATGCGGCCGCTGAAGGTTGCCGGCAGTTCGGCATCCAGTGCCGGGACCATCAGGTGTGAGGTCATCACGGCCAGGGTTCCTGCCGCGACGGCGGCCTCGAACGGCGGCAGGTCACGAGCGGCCAGCTCGGCGGCGTCCACCTCGATGGTGGGCAGTGCCAGGTGCGAGTCGGCGGCGGTGTCGCCGTGGCCGGGGAAGTGCTTGGCGACCGCCCCCACCCCGGCGGACTGCAGGCCGCGGGTGTAGGCGGCGACGTGCCGGCCGACCAGGGCGGCGTCCGCGCCGAAGCTGCGTACCCCGATCACCGGGTTGCGGGGGTTGCTGTTGACGTCGGCCACCGGCGCCAGGTCGAGGTCGACCCCCGCCGCGCGCAGTTCGGCGCCGATGCCGCGTCCGACCCGTTCGGTGAGGAGCTCGTCATCGATCCGGCCGAGCAGCGCCATCGACGGGTAGGGGGAGCCCTCGGCGTGATGCAGCCGGGTGACGTCACCGCCCTCCTCGTCGACGCAGACGACCGCGTCCGGGTTCGCGGCGTGGATGGCCTCGGTGAGCCCGCGCACCTGTTCCGGGGTCTCGACGTTGGTGCCGAACAGGCACACCCCACCCAGGCGCCGGCCGAGTTCGTCGGCCAACCAGTCGGGCAGCGCCGGTCCGGCGAAGCCGGGCATCAGGGTCGTGCCGACCGCCCGGCGCAGTGCGGCGTCCACCTCAGCCCTTCACCGATCCGGCGACCAGGCCCGAGGTGAGCCGGCCCTGGACGAACAGGAAGAAGACGATCACCGGCACGGCGACCAGTGTGGAGGCGGCCATCACCTGGCCCCAGTCGGTCTCACGGGTGGCGCTGGCCTGGACGAAGGTCCGCAGCCACAACGGCAGGGTCTGGCTCTCCTGCGCCTGCAGGATCACCAGGGCGACGGTGAACTCGTTCCAGGCCTGCAGGAAGGCGTACACCCCGGACGCCACCAGGCCGGGCGCGAGCAGCGGGAACGTGATCCGGAAGAACGCCTGGGTGCGGCTCAGCCCGTCCACCATCGCGGCCTCCTCGAGGTCGACGGGGACGCCGGCGACGAAGCCGCGCAACATCCAGATCGTGAACGGCACCACGGCGGCGATGTACAGGATGGAGACACCGATCACGCTGTTGAGCAGGTTCAGCGAACCCATCAGCTTGTACTGGGCGATGAACAGGCCCTCGGCGGGCAGCATCTGGATGAACAGCACCGCCAGCACGAACGCGGTGCGGCCCCTGAACCGGAAGCGGCTGATCGCCAGCGCGGCCAGGAAGGCGAACAGCAGGCACACCACCACCGTGGTGAGGGTGATGGCGACGCTCATCCCCAGCGCCGGCCAGAACGACCCCTCACGGAAGATCGCGGCGAAGTTGTCCAGCGAGCCGCCCAGGGGCAGGAAACGTGGGGTGGTCGAGGTGAGCACCGTGTTGGGCAGCAGCGAGCTGTTCAGCATCCAGTACACGGGGAAGACCCAGGCCAGCGCCACCAGCAGGGCGATGACCGTGTTGACCACCCGGGCCGGCCGGATGCGGCGGCGAATGGGGACGGTGGCGGCAGTCACTGGTCCTCCTTCATCAGGTGCATCACGTAGAAGAAGCTCAGCGCGATCGTCAGCAGCAGCACGAAGATCGACAGCGCCGAGGCCATCGCGAAGTCCGAGGAGCCGACGCCGAGCCGGTAGATGTAGGTGCCGAGCAGGTCGGTGGACGCGGTCGGCGCCCCGGCGTCCTGCAGCATCTTGATCTGGGCGAAGACGCGCAGGTCCCAGATCACCTGCAGCAGCGTCACGATCATCAGCACCGGCCGGATGAGCGGCAGGATGATCGAGAAGAAGCGCTGGGACGCCGTCGCGCCGTCGAGTGCCGCGGCCTCCATCACCTCGTCGGAGATCTGGGTCAGGCCGGCGAACACAGAGAAGGCCACGAACGGCACCGACATCCAGACCACGACGAGCGTGGCGACGAAGTAGAAGCTGAGCGGGTTCTCCAGCCAGTTGTGGTTGGTGAAGTCGAGGCCGAGCTGCGTCAAGGCCCAGTTGACGATTCCTCGTCGCCAGTCGAACACCCAGATCCAGATGGTCATCGACGCGATCACCGGCATCGCCCAGGCCAGCAGCATCGCGACCTGCAGGATCAGCCGGGTGACCTTGCCCACGGCGTTCATCAGCAGCGCGATCAGAACGCCGAGCAGCACCGTCAGGAGGGCGTTGACCAGGCAGAACGCGATCGAACGGCCGACCACTGCCCACGTCTGCGGGTCACTGAACAGCTCGACGTAGTTGGCCAGGCCCACGAACTCCGGCGGCTTGCCGAACTGCTGGGCCAGGCCGTACCGCTGCATCGAGGTGACGAACTGCCACACCAGCGGGTAGCCCAAGGCGACCAGCAGCACCACGATCGCCGGGACCAGCAGCAGGTAGGGCCCGAATGAGAACTTCCTGCGGCCTGGCTGGCGAGTCGATGCCGGTGCGGCCTGCCTGGGCCGGTCGGGCGCGGTCACGGACATGACGGCAGCCTCTCATTCCTGCATGGTCGGGGTGCGAAGGGGGTACCTGCGCTCGCTCGGGACCGTTGCGCTGCGTGCGCAACGACCTCGGGCCATCGCAGAGACCGGTGGGACGCGCCGGGCGAGCCCCCCGGGATCGTGCAGCCACGATCCCGGCAGGCTCGACCGGCTGCCGTCAGGCGATCACTTGCCGTTCAGCAACGGGGTGAAGATCGCGTCGTACTCGGTGGCCAGGGCGGTCACGTCGCCACCCTCGGCGACCTTGGAGAAGAACTCCTCGAGCTTGCCGGACGCCTCGACCGAGGCCCAGCCCGGGGCCGCCGGGGTCAGCTTCGAGTTGGACGCCGACTCGATCAGCGCCTTGGCGAACTCGTCGTCACCGAGGCTCGAGACGTAGTCGGAGTTGGCCGGGCCGAGGCCGTTCTCGCCCAGCATCTTCTGGTAGTCGGCGGAGAAGATGATCTTGAGCAGCTCGCGCGAGCCCTCCTGGTTCTTCGACTTCGCCGAGATGCCGATGTTCGAGCCGCCGGCGAAGACCGGGGCGGGCGTGCCGTCGTTGCCCGGCAGCACGAAGGTGCCGAACGTGTCGGAGTTCCACTCGCGGGTCTCCTTGCCGTCGACCTTCTTCAGGTCGCCGATCGACCAGTGCGCCCAGCCCGGCGCCATGATGGTGGCGGCGGCCAGCGAGGTCTTGCCGGTCACCTTGTCGGGATCGTCGGCGTCGTCCTTGATCACGTCGGAGTCGTTGATGTACAGCCACGGGGACTGGTCCTTGGCCGTCCTCGGTGCCTTGGACGCGTCGGTGTAGATGCCCTGCAGCTGGGTCAGGCCCTTGATGGTGTTGGGGTCGGACAGCGTGGAGGTCCACTGGCCGTTGTCGTACTTGGCCAGGTCACCGCCGTTGGCGAAGATCCACGAGATGCCGTTGCGCCAGTCCTGGCCGCCCAGGAAGAAGCCGGAGAAGTCCTTGACCTTCTTGGGGTTCTTGGTGGTGATCTCCTTCACCGCACTGTTGAAGGCGTCCAGCGTGGTGGGCACCTCGACGCCGGCGGCCTTCCAGATGTCCTTGCGGTAGAACATGTAGCGCGAGCCGAAGTAGTAGGGCAGCGTGTAGTTCTTGCCGTCCACCTTGCCGACCTCGACGAAGGACTGCAGCAGCTTGTCGCCGCCCAGTTCGCCGTACAGGTCGGAGATGTCGGAGAAGGCGCCGACGTTGGTGAAGGTGGGCGACTGGGTGTTGCCGACCTCGACCACGTCGGGGGTGTTGTTCTCGTCCGGCAGCGAGGTGGTCAGCTTGGTGACCAGGTCACCCCAGGCCTGCTCCTCGATGGTGAGGGTGCCGCCCGTGTTGGCCTTGTAGGTCTTCTTCAGGTAGTCCCGCAGCGCGTCGGGAGTGTCGCCACCGGCCAGCCACAGGGTGATGTCCTGGGCGGCGGCCGAGGCCGAGGCGGAGCCCGTGGCGGACGGGCTGGACGCCTGACCGGAGGAGCAGGCTCCCAGGGCCAGGGCTGAAGCGGTCACGAGTGCGAGCGCCGACAGCGTCTTCTTCATTGCGTTCCTTTCGGATGGTGCGGGCGATGGGCGGTGGTTGCGGCGGGGTCAGGCGACCCCGAGTTCGTTGAGCAGGACGAGGGCGGCCGCGCCCAGCAGCACGGCGTCCTCGCCCAGGGCGGAGGGGGTGAGTTCCAGCCGGGGCCGGAACTCCGATCGGGTGCGCGCCACGATGCAGTCGCGGGCGGCGTCGAGCAGGGCGGCGGTCGTGATCTCGGGCGGGCCGCCGACGACGATGTGCTGCAGGCCGAGCATGCCGACGACGGGCGCGAGGGCGAGCCCCAGCCGATGTCCGGCGGCCGCCAGGGCGGCATCGACGGCTGCCGAGTCCGGAGCGGCCTGCAGGCGGGCCCGCAACGCCGGCACCGACGCCCAGGTCTCCAGGCAGCCGGTCTTGCCGCAGCCGCACAGGGCGCCGTCGGACCCGATCGCCACGTGGCCGATCTCGCCGGCGTCACTGGCCGCGCCGTGCACCAGGACGCCACCGACCAGCAGCCCGGCGCCGACACCGCGCGACAGGTGCACCCGCACCAGGTCGTCCGGGGCGCCGGCGAAGCGGCGTTCGGCCAGCACCGCCACGTTGGCGTCGTTCTCCACCCGGACCGGCAGGTCCAGGTCGCCGTGCAGCAGTTCGCGTAGCGGCAGGTTGGCCCACTGCAGGTTGGGTGCCGACAGCACCGTGCCGTGCCGGTCGACGGTGCCGGGCGTTCCCACCCCCAGGCCGAGGATCGGGTGCGTGGCGGCGGCGGCCAGTTCGGCCGCGAGGCCTCGAGCGGCGGTCAGTGCGGCCTCGCCGGTGGCGCCGTCCAGCGGCGTGACGCGGGTCAGGATCGGCGTGCCGTGCAGATCGAGGACGGCGCCGCGCAGCCGGTCGCGCGCCGACAGGTCCATCGCCAGGATGTCGCGGCCGGACGGGTTCAAATCCAGCAGCGTGGAGGGCTTGCCGGGGCGTCCGACCTCACTGGTGCCGCTCTCGACCACCAGTCCGTCGTCGAGCAGTTCGCCGACCAGGTCGGAGATGGTCACCTTCGTCAGGCCGGTCGCGCGAGCGAGATCGGCACGCGAGGCGAGGGGGGAGTCGTTGAGCTCCTGCAGCACGAGCGCGAGGTTGCTGCGCCGGGCGTCCTCCGGGCGTAGCTTGCGTCGCTGCGTCGTCTGCATGGTAGTTAGTAAACCTTACTAACAATCAGTCGGGAACAACCTTCCCGTCCTGTTACCAACTCGTTATGGACTGGCTGTGCGTTGCCGTGGGGGCGTCGCCGCCGGCCCTGGAGGCGTTCCGGCCGGGCGCCTGACAGGATGAACACATGCCAGAACTCCCGCCGCGCGCCATCGCCTGGGCCGAGACGATGGCCGGACACAGCGGTGCCGGGGTGGTCCGCGCCCACGCGAGCCCCGGCGTCCGGCTCGAAGTGCCACGGGCCGTGCTGCGCGAGCAGCGGGAAGCTCGCGAGGAGCAGTTCCTGGTCGCCGGTGCCACCCGGGCCGTCGGAGCGGGGGAGCGGGCGCGCGAGGAGGCTCCGGACGCGGAGCGCACCTGCTTCGAACGGGACCGCGACCGCATCGTCCACTCGACGGCGTTCCGCCGGTTGGCCGGCAAGACGCAGGTCGTCGTGCACCCCACCGATCACCAGCGCACCCGGCTCACCCACGCGCTCGAGGTCGCGCAGGTCGCCACCTCGATCGCCCGCGGCGTCGGGGTGAACGTCACCCTGGCCGAGGCGATCGCACTGGGTCACGACTGTGGCCACGGCCCCGGGGGGCACGCCAGCGAGGACGCCTTCGACGCCTTCCTGCCCGAGGGGTACGACCACGGTCCGTGGGGCGCCGATGTGGTGCTGACCCCGCTCAACCTGTGCGTCCAGACCCTCGACGGCATTCGCAACCACTCCTGGTCGCGGCCCACGCCGGCCACGGTCGAGGGCGAGATCGTCAGTTGGGCCGACCGCATCGCCTACTGCGCGCACGACCTCGAGGACGCCATCGTCGCCGGCATCGTCACCGTCGCCGAGGTCCCAGACGCCGTCGTCGAGGTGGTCGGCGCCACCCGCCGTGAGCAGTTGAGTCGCTTCATCCGCGAGGTGATCGCCACCACCGTGGCCACCGGGTCGGTCGGTATGCGCACCGAGGTCGCCGACGCGCTCGCGACCCTGCGGGCGTTCAACTACGAACGCATCTACACCCGCCCCGAATCGCTGGTCCAGTCGGACGCCGTGATCGCCGTGCTGCGGGCCCTGGTGGAGTTCTATCTGGAACATCCGGTGGTCCTGCCGGAACCGCCCGAGGACCCCGAGCGGCTCAACCACGCCGCCGTCGCCTACGTGGGCGGGATGACCGACCGGTTCGCCTTCGACACCGCGGTGGCGCTGCTCGGTTGGGATCCGGACCGGCTGCCCCGTCCGCAGTAGCCGCCCGCGACCTCGGCCGGGCCGCCGAACAGAGGCGGCCGCTGGCGCTGGAACTGAGAGGGGGGGCGTCGTGCCCGTCAAAGAGGATCTGCTGCGGAGCCTGCCGGGCTACGCCGCCCGCAAGGGCCGCTTCGACGTCGTGAACCTGCCGGCCAGGCGGTACCTGATGATCGACGGGCACGGTGACCCGAACACGTCCCCGGCCTATGCCGATGCGCTGGCCACCTTGTATCCGGTGGCCTATCGGCTCAAGTTCCTCAGCCGGGCAGCCGGGCAAGACTACCGGGTGATGCCGCTCGAGGCGTTGTGGTGGGCCGACGACCTGGCTGCTTTCACCGCAGCCAGGGACAAGTCGGCCTGGAAGTGGACGGTGCTGAACCTGGTCCCGGACTGGATCGTCGGTGAGCAGGTCGAGCAGGCCCTCGCCGGTGTCCGGGACGCCGGGAAGGCGCCGGTGCCGGAGCGGCTGCGGGTCGAGTCGTTCACCGAGGGGATGGCGGTGCAGACCCTGCACGTCGGCAGCTACGACGACGAGGGGCCGGTGCTGGAGCGGCTGCATCACGAGGTGATCCCGGCCCACGGGTTGCGGCTGACTGGCCGCCACCACGAGATCTACCTCAACGACGCCCGGCGGACCGCGCCGCAGCGGCTGCGGACCATCCTGCGACAGCCGGTCGTCGGCTGATCGGCGTCCGACGCACCGGTGCGGCTGCGTACACTGACCGGCGTGCCTGGGTTGATCAACGAGGAGGATCTGGCGACCGTCCGAGAGCGCAGCCGGATCGAGGACGTGGTCGGCTCCTACGTGACGTTGCGCCCCGGCGGCGGGGGCGCGCTGGTCGGCCTGTGCCCCTTCCACGACGAGAAGACACCGTCGTTCCGGGTGACTCCCGCACGCGGCTTCTACTACTGCTTCGGCTGCAACGCCGGCGGTGACGTGATCGGCTTCGTCCAGCAGATCAACAACTGCAGCTTCGTCGAGGCGGTCGAGTTCCTGGCCGACAGGGTCGGCGTCCAGCTGCGGTACACCGAGGGTGGTGGGCCGCGGGTCGAGCCGGGGTTGCGCTCGCGCATCCTGGAGGCGAATCGGCTGGCGGCCGACTTCTTCGCCGGGCAGCTGACCAAACCGGACGCCGTCGCGGGCCGGCAGTTCCTCACCGAGCGGGGCTTCGACCGTGACGCGGCCGAGCATTTCGGCGTCGGCTTCGCGCCCACCGGCGGTCGCGAGCTCGCCAAGCACCTGCGCGCGCACAAGTTCAGCGACGACGAGTTGATCAAGGCCAGCCTGATCCGCGAGGGCGGCTGGGACTACTTCCAGGGCCGGCTGTTGTGGCCGATCAGGGATGCCGGACGCTCGGTGCTCGGCTTCGGCGCCCGGCGGATCTTCGACGACGACCGGATGCCGGCCAAGTACATCAACACCCGCGAGACGCCGGTGTACAAGAAGTCGCACGTGCTCTACGGGCTCGACCTGGCCCGCCAGCACATCGCCAAGAAGAACCAGGTGGTGGTGGTCGAGGGCTACACCGACGTGATGGCGGCGCATCTTGCCGGCGTCGACACCGCGGTGGCCTCGTGCGGTACGGCCTTCGGCGACGATCACGCCAGGCTGTTGTCGCGGCTGATCGGGTCGACCGATGCCCTCAAGGGCGAGGTGATCTTCACCTTCGACGGCGACGCGGCCGGGCAGGCCGCCGCGCTGAAGGTGTTCTCGGGCGACCAGCACTTCATCTCGCAGACGTATGTCGCGATCGAGCCGAGCGGGCTCGACCCATGTGACCTGCGTATTCAGCACGGCGACGCGGCGGTACGCGAACTGATCGGACGCCGCGAGCCGCTGTACCGCTACGTGATGGCCAACACGATCGGCGGCTTCGATCTGGACCGGGTGGACGGCCGGTTGGGTGCGTTGCGGGCGGCGGCGCCGCTGGTCGGCAGCGTCCGCGACCATTCGCTGGTCAATGGCTACATCCACGAGCTGGCGAAGATGCTGGGTACCGACGTCGACGAGGTGCGCCGCGAGGTCTCCAGGGCCGGACGTCGCACGCTCCCCGCCGCACAGGCGCGTCACCGGGAGCCCCCCGCCTACGACGAGCCGCCGCCCGAGGACGACGAACCGCAGCTGCTCGGACTGCCGATGCCGAATCCCCGCGACCGCACCCTGGAAGTCGAACGCGGCACGCTGAGGCTGATGGTGCGGGCCCCCGAAGTGTTCACCGACGCCTGGAACGGGGTCGCAGTCGAGGACTTCACCCATCCCACCTATGCGGCCGTCTTCGGTGCGATCCTCGCCGCCGGAGCGGCACAGGCCGACTGGCCGCAGCCGGTGCTGGCCCGGTTGGACGACGCCTCGGCGTCCTCTGTGGTGGCGGCGCTGGCGACCGAGCCACTGCTGCGTCCGGCCAGTCCGGCCTACGCCGCCGAGTACGTCGCCAAGCTGAGGCTGCTCGCGGTCTCCCGGTCGATCGCCAACCTGAAGTCGAAGCTGCAGCGCACCAACCCGGTCGACGACCAGGTGCGCTACAACCGCATGTTCGCCGGCCTGCTCGAACTGGAACAGCAGCGCCGCGAACTCAACGACATCGCGGCCGGCCCCGCACTCTGAGCGCCTGCCGGGCCAGCATGGCGAGACCGCGTCCGCTGGGTGTGCCTGTATCCCCCCAGCACTTCGGGGGAGGGTTGCAAACGCCGCCATCCCGGGCCCGCCCCGGGATCTCGTCAGTCATGCCTGCGTCCTCCGCGCAGTCTTTGGCCGCCGTCCCGGCCTGCTGGTCAATCCGCTCGGCCGCCCGTACCGGGGGTTTGGCGTTCTCTCCAACGCCTACTGCTTTCGGGAACGGTGACTGTTCTCGTGTCGTGACGTGAAAGTAGTCGCCGAAGCTGCGAGTAGTCGGCGTTGATGAGAACCCTCGGCCCCGGGGTTCGGCGTTCTCTCCAACGCCTACTGCTTTCGGGAACGGTCACTGTTCTCGTGTCGTGACGTGAAAGTAGTCGCCGAGGCTGCGAGTAGTCGGCGTTGGTGAGAACGGACGCCCCCGGCGGCTTCGGGGTTGATGAGAACGGGCGGCCCCGGCCGGCTTCGTTCACTCCGGGCTCGGGTGCTGAGCCGTCGGCACTCCGCACCCCCCGCCCAGCATTTTGTGAGCCGGCTGCGAAATCAGTGTTGTCGCGGTGTTGCCTCCCCAGGTACGCCCGCGCCGTTCCACCGACGAGACCTCTGCCGCAAGGTCGGCGTCATGGACGAGAACGCGACTGTGTTGGGGGCCGCCGAGGAGATCCGGCTGGCCAGGGCTATCGAGGCCGGCCTGTTCGCAGGCGAGAGGCTGGCCGACGGCGGCTGCTCGTCGGCCAGCGCCGGCGAGTTGGAGGCGCTGCAGCAAGCAGGACGGCAGGCCTGGCAGCAGTTCCTGCTGGCAAACCTGCGGCTGGTGCAGAGTGTGGTCAACCAGCACTCCTCCCGCGCGATCGGAGCGTCCGACGAGCTGTTCCAAGAGGGGTTCCTCGGCCTGGCCGAAGCTTTGCTGCGCTGGGATCACGCCGCCGGCTTCCGGTTCAGCACCTACGCCATGCAGTGGATCCGCCGCAGGGTGACCAATGCCTCGGTCGAGCAGCGGGTTCCCGGCTCGGCCCGGACGGCGTTGCGGGCCCGCGCCGTCCGGGGACTGGCCGACGAGCTGGGTGGCCGGCTGCGGCGGGACGCCAGCGACGCCGAACTGGCCGAACTGGTCGGGCGCAGCGAGCGCTGGGTGTCCCGGATGCGGCAGTTGCGCCCGCTGCAGTCGCTCGAACCGGAGGCGCTCACCGAAGCGCCCTGGATCAGGGCCGAGCCCGCCCCCGATGTGCTCAGGCTGCTGCCGGCGCTGCCGCCCACCGAGCAGCAGATCGTGCGGGTGCGGTTCGGGCTGGACGGCGGCGCGGCCCGGCCCCAGCGGGCGGCAGCCGCCGAACTCGGCATCTCGCTGAGCACGCTGCGACGGCACGAAACCCGGGCGCTGCGGCGCTTGCGCTCCCACCTGCTCGCCCAGCAGGCCGCCTGAGGCGGTGATAATGGCCGCATGGGCCTCTTCGACCGCGCCGGGTTGCCACCGGCCGACTACCGCAGCCTCACCGACGCGCTGGGCCGTCGCGTCCGCGTGCTCGCCTGGGCGTCGGCAGATGAAGGTCCGGTGGCCGGTCTGACGGACGCCCTCGCGGTGCGCGGACCGGACGCCTGGCGCTTCATCGGCTGGCACGAGATCACCTCCGGCGGCTGGGACGCCGAGACGGGCCGGCTGCGCTGGCGCACCTCCGACGGTGTGCAGGAGGCAGTTGCAGTGGGCGACCCGGGTGCCCTGCCCGACCTGTTCCGCGAACGGGTCGAGGCCAGCATCGTGGTGCAGGAGCGGATCGAGCTATCCCGGGGACGGGCCGCGGTGATCGTTGCCCGCCGCCGACTGGGCGGTGGCGGGGAGGCGCTCGAATGGGCACTCACCCGGCACGGCGGCAGCTTCGACGACGACCAAGTGCAGGCGGCCGAGGCGGGGCTGGCCCGGCTCCGGGCCGAATACGACATCGCGTGACTGTTCTGGTAACGTTTCTTCTCGCGCACAGCGCGATCCCCTGTAGCTCAATTGGCAGAGCATCTGACTGTTAATCAGAGGGTTCCTGGTTCGAGTCCAGGCGGGGGAGCCCTCTCAAAGGCGTTCTGACAAGGCAATGAGCCAGTCGGGACGCCTTCCGCACGTTGTCTGCCGGAAGTCAATGGGCACCAGTGCAGCTCCCACCAACGCATCCCGGCGCGGAAATGGCGTCGTCGCGGATCATCCAGGTCCGTCGCTGGATGGGCGGTGAGAGCTCCCGAGTCGCGGGGTCTGGTGGGGCAAGCGCTCGCCCAACTACCGAGCGCTCGCCAAGCTTGGCGGCGAGCCCTCGGTAGTTAGGCGAGGGTCGGGGGTCGGGCGCGGGACTGCCTCAGCGCCGACGGACGGCCTGCACCCCCAGATCGGGGTTGTCGGTGAAGAAAGCGTCCATACCGGCGCGCAGGAACACCCGGATCTCACCCACCAGGTCGCCGATGCCGGCCGGGTCGGTGCCGTGCTGGAAGTCGGCCGGCAGGAAGCTGTTCTCCCGCCGGAACGTCCAACCCACCACGGTCAGGCCGGCCCGGTGGGAGTCACGGATCACCGAGGTCGGCCTGCCTAGCGTGTTGTCGGCCTTGCGCGGAATCATCAGGTTCTTGCACAGTCCGACCTGATCGGCGTACCGGCTGACGCGGCGCAGACCGGTCGCGGTCACCATGTCGGCGTAGCTGACGTCGTTGCCCGCGACGACCTGGTCGTAGGGGGAGCCCTGGCAGTCGACGAGCTGGACGAGCCGGACCGACGTCATGCGGTTCAGTCGCTGCAGGTTGGTGATCTCGAAGCTCTGGATCACCACCGGGTCGCGGCGGCTGTGCAGCCCGAACCGGTTCAGCATCGCCACCACCTGGGGCTCGAGGTCGAAGCCCTGCTGCCGGAAGAAGGTGGAGTGCTTGATCTCGGGAATGACGGCGACCCGCTTGCCCGAGCAGGTGCGCGACGAGGTGGCGAGTTTCAGCACCTCGGCGAACGTCGGCACCTGGTAGCGGCCGTCGTAGGCGGTGTTGTCGGGCCGCAGATCGGGCAGCCGCTCGATGGCCCGCAGGGTGCGCAACTCGGCCAGGGTGAAGTCCTCGGTGAACCAGCCGGTCACCGGGTTGCCGTCCAGCACCTTGGTGGTCTTGCGGGAGGCGAACTCGGGATGGTCGGCGACGTCGGTGGTGCCGCTGATCTCGGGTTCGTGCCGGTCGACCAGGACGCCGTCGGAGGTGGTGACCAGGTCGGGCTCGATCGCGTCGGCGCACTGCTGAATGGCGAGTCGGTACGCCGCGAGGGTGTGCTCGGGGCGGTACCCGGATGCGCCACGGTGCGCGATCACCACGAGGTCGTCGCGCTCTGGGTGGTCGCGTCCACCGGCCGTGGCGGAGGTCGCGGCGAGGCCGGCGAGGATGATCGTGGCGGTGGCGACGGCCATCGCCCGGATGAGACGGTGCATGGGGGCTCCTCTCTGAGTCCGAGTCGTCAGGGGGGTGACGACTCACCGATGGGGGTACCTCGGCCCTACCATCCACCCACGATCGGACGCGATGCGCCAGCCCCCCACGAAAAGTGGCGGTCGCTGGCGGCGACCGACGGGCAGTCCCGGACCTGGGCGTCAGCCCCTGTCGGTGAGGCTGAACACGTAGTCGATCAGGTAGAACACCACCGGCAGGCACGACACTGCGAGCACCACCGCATTCAGCACGAAATGGTCGCGGAGCACCGCGATGTATTCGCGGATGACCGCGGTCGGCCAGTAGTACCGGGCGGTCGGGGCGCCGATCGCGTAGCCGGGGATCTCCAGCCGGCGCATCAGCAACGCGGCCCGGAAGGCGTGGAAGTTGTTGCCCACCGCGGCGATCGACCCGGCCACTCCGCGCTGCGCCAGCAGTTCGCTCTGAAGCGCAGATTCTGTTCGGTGTTGACCGAGCGGGCGGGCCCAGCCGCCGGATGCCGACGAAGCGCAGCCGGACGCTCTCGACGGTTGCCGTCACCCAGGCCACCAACGGAAACACCACGATGCCGAGGATTCCGGCGAGCAGTGCCAGGCCGCCCCCGATGATCGAGGTCGCGCAATAGAGCACGGATCCCCAGCCCAGCGGGCTGACCAGCATGACCATCGGGTTCGCCGGCGGCCGCAGCTTCGCGCGGACGGCGACGTCTCGCGGGTCCGGCGGCGGAAGGATCGTCACGATGCCAACCCTAGAAGGCGGCCACCTCGCGCCCCAGCACGCCACCACGAGCCGCACGGTAGTGCTGGGGCTACCACGGCCGCGGCGTCCGGCGGCACGGTGCCGCGCGAGCCCGTCGTGCGCACCCGACTATGCCGGTGGCTCAGCCCGCAGCCAGTTGGACGACGACGTTGACCGTGCAGGCCAGCACCACCGCACCCAGCAGGTAGGACAGCAGCGCATGTCGCAGCACGGCGCGGCGTACCGCCCGGGTGCGCAGCGTCGTGTCCGACACCTGATAGGTCATCCCCAGGGTGAAGGCCAGGTAGGCGAAGTCGTGGTAGTCGGGCTGGTCACCGGAGAAGTCGACGGGCGTGGCGGAGGGGTCGGCGTAGTACAGCCGCGCGTAGTGCACCGTGTACAGGGTGTGCACCAGCACCCATGACGCCACCACGCCACCCGCGCCGAGGAACGCGTCGCTGACCGAACCACCGGAGCGGGTGCCGGCCAGCAGGATGCCGACCCCGGCCACGCTCGCCACGGACGCCGCGGTCAGGATCAGCGCACTGGCCCCGTGGCTGGGGTCCTCGGTCGTCGCATGCTCGCGGGTGGCGTCGGCGTCGAAGCGGAGGATGACCAGCAGGGTCCAGCCGACGAAGGTGAGGGTCAACACGATCCAGCCGACCGCTGTCGCTGCGGGCACATCGAGCACGCCGCTCACGACGACGGCCGCAACCGCACCCAGCACGACGGACGCCGCGGTGCGCACCCAGGCCTGACCGAGCTTCATGGGCGTCAGTCAACCATCACGCCGCGGACGGATCCCACACCGCCGCGTCGGCCGGCTCAGCCGCGCGACTCGACCGGGCCGCGGGCGCCGATCCGGCTGCGCAGCAGGTGGGCCAGCAGCACCCCGGCGGCCACGAGTGTTGCGACGGCGCCGACCAGCAGCGAGCGAGGCTCGGCCAACAGCCGGCCCACCGCGATCCAGCCCAATCCCCAGGCCATCGCGACGCCGATGGCGAGCTGGCCGGGCATCGTCCGGGCCAGGACGATGCCCAGAGCGCCTGCAACCAGCAGCACCGCCACCGCTACCGTCGGAGCGGCGGCGCCCAGGTTCACGCCGCTGCCCACAGCCGCCGCGGTGACGTTCGCCACCGTGGCGACGCATACCCAGCCCAGGTAGAGGCCGAAGGTGATGCGGACGACGAGTAGCTCGGCGAGACTGCCGGGCCGCTGCCCGACCAGCCCGCGGCACAGCCGGCCGAGCACGTAGGCGAGCAGCCCGATGACCACCACGCTGCCCCACAGCGAGCCCAGTTGGGTCACGGCGAGCCATGCGCCGTTGAGCAACAGGGACGCGGCCGCCCACCAGCCGGTTCCTCGGGCAACGGGAGAGACGGCGTTGCCCGGCAGCCACTGCCACACCAGGTAACCGGTCAGCCCGACGTAGATCACCGACCAGATGCTGAACGCGGTGCCAGCTGGCGTCAGCAGCGTCGCGTCGGCGGCGAAGGCACCCCCGGAACTGCGCTGCACCTCGGTGCCGATGATGCCCAGGCCGGCCAGTGTGCCGAACACTGCCGCGATGTAGCTGAGGGTGACGGCGATCTGACGAGCGGGGTCCGGGAGTCGGTCCATGGCTCCTCCAGGGGTGGTGGGAGGGGGGACTACAGCCTAGCGGGCGGTGCAGGAGCTTCGGCGGCGTCGCCCTCGGACGAGCACGCCACCGGCGTTAGCATCGCCCCATGGGGCTACGCACTCTGATCCTGGCCGCCGGCGTCGGGGCCGGTCACAATCAGGCCGCCAGCGCGATCGAGCAGGCGCTCGGCGACATCCGCGAGGTGGAGAGCGCCCACCGGATCGACATTCTGGAGACCACCAACGAGGTGTTCCAGAAGCTGTACGACGACGCCTACTTCAGCCTGGTCTCCGAAGTTCCGTGGCTGGTCGGCTGGGGGTACGACAGCCAGGATCCGCCGTTCAAGCTGGCTCCGCTGGTGCAGTGGTGGGACAAGATGAACACCACCGCGCTGGTGAGGCAGATCCGCGACTACGACCCCGATCTGGTGATCTGCACCCACTTCCTGCCGGCCAGGCTGGTGGCGCTGCTGCTGGCCCGGCGTCAACTGCACGCGTCGCTCACCGTGGTGACCACCGACTACGACTTCCAGGGCCTGTGGCTGACCTCGCCGTTCAACCACTTCTTCCTCGCCCGCGACGAGGGCCGCGAGTTCATGCTCAGCATCGGCGTCCCCGAGGACCGGGTGCTGGCGTCCGGCATTCCGGTGCGGCCCGGACTCGACGAACCCGTCGACAACGCCGCGGTGCGCGCCCGGTTCGGACTCGACCCCGACCTGCCGGTCGTGCTCATCTCGGCGGGCGCCTCGGGCGGCAGCTACACGCTGAACATCGTGCGCCAGGTGCGGCGCAGTGAACAGAAGTTCCAGGCCGTCGTGATCTGTGGCCGCAACGAGCAGCTGCGACTCGATGTCGAGGCCGCGCTCGGCCCTCACGCCGACCGGTTCAAGGTGATCGGCTTCACCACCGAGATGGCCGATCTGATGAAGGTCGCGTCGCTGTTCGTGGGCAAGCCGGGTGGCCTGTCCTCGTCGGAGTGCATGGCGGCCGGGCTGCCGATGGTGATCATCAACCCGATCCCCGGCCAGGAGGTGCGCAACGCCGACTTCCTGGTCGAGGAGGGCGCCGCGGTGCGCTGCAACTACGCCACGACCGTCGGATACAAGATCGACCTGCTGCTGCGCGATCCCGAGCGGCTGGCGGCGATGGCAGCCAACGCCCGACGAATCGGACGCCCGCACGCCGGCCGGACCGTCGCCGAGGCGTCCCTGCAGATGCTGACCCCGCCGCTGTGGATCAGTCGCGAGGCGCAGAAGTCGATGCTGCTGGCCAGCCAGGAGGGGATAGCGGCCGCCGACCTGCCGGCGGGGCGGCGGTTGCAGGTGCTGACCGACCCGGTGACCGGTGGGTCGCGGGCCGTCCTCACCCAGACGCAGTTGCGGCCGCTGGGGGTGACGAGCTGGTCGAAGCAGGTGAAGCTGTCACGCAAGACGCTGCGCACGATGCGTTGGCAGCCCGACAACCTCGACCTTGCCGTGGCTGGCAAGTGGCTGCTGGGCGACGACAAGGTGCGTATCTTCGGCGTGGCCTGACGACGAACCACCCCCGAACCGGTCGCCGCACCGGCCGGGCGGTCGACGCGATGCCGGCCGTCCCCGTCGGCGAGCGTGATCCCGAGCCCCTTGCTCAGCCGGAGAAATCGATGCACAAGGGGATTTGGGCTAAACTGGGCGAGAATCCCGCGTCGAGGCCGTGAACCCGGCCCGTCTACGCATGCCCAGCGAAAGTGATCGATGCCCAGCCTCGCCCCGTCCGAACCCGCCCTCACCCTGCCCACTGAGCCGCTCGAGTTGCGGCTGGTGGTGACCGACCTGGACGGCACCCTGTTGGACGCCGCCGGCGAGTTGCCGGCCCGGTTCTGGGCACTGGTCGACCGGCTGCGGGAGCGCAAAATCACGCTGGCCCCGGCGTCCGGGCGGCAGTACCCGATGCTGACCCGCATGTTCGGCACCCCCGAGGGCATGGCTTTCATCGCCGAGAACGGCACCTACGTGGTGCGTGACGGCAACGAGCTGAGCAGCAGCCCGCTCGACCGTGACTGGGCCGCTCGGGTGGTCCGCTCGATCCGGGCGCTCGGTGACACGCGTGATCTCGGCGTGGTGTGGTGCGGCCGCGACTGCGCCTACATCGACCGGGTCGATGACGCGTTCGTGGCCGAGGTGTCGCGCTACTTCGCCTCGCTGCAGGTGGTGGACGACGTGCTGGCCGTGGCGGACGACCCGATCAAGCTGTCGGTGTTCGACTTCGCCGGATCCGCCGAGACCGCGGAGGCGTTGGCCGGCTGGTGCCGTCCGCACCAGGTGGTGATCTCGAGCCAGTGCTGGCTGGACGTGATGAAGCAGGGTGTCAACAAGGGCGCGGCGTTGGGCGAGCTGCAGCGCGTGCTCGGGGTGACGCCGGAGCAGACGGTGGTGTTCGGCGACTACCTCAACGACCTGGAGATGATCGAGTCGGTGCCGCACTCGTTCGCGGTCGCGAACGCGCATCCGTCGGTGCTGCGGGCCGCGAGCTACGTCGCGCCGACCAATGCCGAGCAGGGCGTCATGCAGGTGCTGGAGCGACTGCTCGACGCCGCCGACCGCGCCGCCTGATCGCTGCCGAGACCTGCCCGCGCGGCGGCGCACGACACGTCGTCGCGACCGAACGGTGGGCATGATGAACCCATGACCCCGAACGGACGACCCATCGCCCTCACCGGCGTGACCGGGAACCTGGGCGGCCGGATCGCCGACAGGCTGGCAGCCACGGACGTCCCGCTGCGGGTGCTGGCCCGTGACCCCGCCCGGGTGTCGCCCCGGCTTGGCCTCGTGGACGTGCGCCGGGCCGCCTTCGGCGACACCCAGGCCGTCACGGCAGCCCTGGACGGCGTCGACACCGTCCTGATGGTGTCTGCGGCTGAGAGTGCCGATCGTCTCGAGCAGCACCGCAGTTTCGTGGACGCGGCGGCCGCGGCCGGCGTCCGGCACCTGGTGTACGTGTCGTTCTTCGGCGCGGCGCCCGACGCAACGTTCACCCTGGCCCGTGACCACTACGTCACCGAGCAGTACCTTCGCGCCGCCGGCTTCGCGGTCACGTTCCTGAGAGACAACCTGTACGCCGACTTCCTGACCGGGCTGGTGGGGGAGGACGGCGTCATCCGTGGCCCGGCCGGCGAGGGCCGGGTGGCCGCGGTCGCCCAGGACGACATCGCGGACGCCGCCACGACCGTGCTGCTCGACCCCGCAGCCCACGCCGGTGCCACCTACGCGCTCACCGGACCGGCCGCGCTCACCCTCAGCGAGATCGCCGACACGATCGGTCGGGTGCAGGGACGCCGCGTCCGCTATCACGACGAGACCCTCGCCGAGGCCTACGGGTCGCGGGCCGGCTACGGGGCGCCCCCCTGGCAACTGGACGCCTGGGTGTCGACCTACACCGCGATCGCAGCCGGCGAACTGGCCGGGGTCAGCGACGACGTCGAGCGTCTCACCGGGCACCCGGCCACCACGCTGGAGGAGGTGCTCGCCCGCGCCGCCGCGGCCGGTCGCGGCGGCCGGTGACCAGGCCCGTCGAGTTCGTCGAGCTGGCCGAGCACGGCGAACGGTTCTACACCCGCCGCGGCGTGCAGGTCGCCTTCGCCGAACGCAAGGTCGCCGTCTGGGCCGACGACGGCCCCAGCAGCCACGCGGCGGTGGTCTCCATCCCCGAGTTGTTCGCCGAGTTCGCCGACCACCTCGGCGGGCCGGACGCCGAGTGGCTGACCCCGCTGCTCGTCCGGTTGCAGGCTGGTGAGGATCCGCAGTCACTGCGCGCCGAGGCAGTCGACGCCTACCGCGTCCGGCACGGGCAGGAACCGGCCGTGACGGTCTGGCCCCTACCCACAGCGCACGACGATGGCTCTGCGTGAGTGCCCGCCCCTACTAGGGTTCGATGCGTGCCGAAGGAAGATCCGCCCGCCCACACCCTGTCGCTGACGGTGCTGATGACGCCCGAAACCGCCAACTTCGCCGGCAACGTGCACGGCGGTCACCTGCTCAAGGTGCTCGACCAGGTCGCCTACTCGTGCGCCAGCCGCTACGCACGGCGTTACTGCGTCACCGCCGCGATCGACCGGGTCACGTTCCGCCAGGCCGTGCACGTCGGTGAGCTGGTCACCTTCCTGGCCTCGGTCAACTACACCGGACGATCCTCGCTCGAGGTCGGCATCCGGGTCGAGGCCGAGGACGTGCTCACCGGCGTCCGGCGGCACACGACCAGCTGCTACTTCGCGATGGTCGCGCTAGACGCCGACGGCAACCCCCAGCCCGTGCCGCAGCTGGAGGTGACCGACGAGCTCGGGCGCCGGCGCTGGGCCGAGGCCGAACAGCGGCGGGCATTGCGGCTGGCGGAGCGGCGCGCCGAGACAGACGACTACGGCTTATGGGTCATGCCGCGCATTTGGTAGGGGCAGGCGGCGACGTGGATGTCGTCATATACGACCCCGTGGGCGAGGCCACGCAATCAGCGGCCGTAGTGGTAGCGGCAGGCGGCGATCCGGATCTCATCGCCGACGGTCTTGTAGACGAGCCGGTGTTCGTCGGTGATGCGTCGCGACCTGTAGCCGGCGAAGTCGTGCTTGAGAGCCTGCGGCTTGCCCATGCCCTCGTCGCCGTTGCGGGCGACCTCCTCGATGAGGGTGTTGACTCGCTTGAGGACCCGACGGTCCTGCGCCTGCCACCACAGATAGTCGTCCCAGGCGTTCTCGTCCCAGACGAGGAGCATGCTCAGTCGGCCTCGATCGCGTCGTGGCGCTCACCGCGGCCGGACTCCAGTCGCTCCATGGCGTCGAGAAGGCGGCGCGCGTTCGCGGGGGAGCGCATCAGGTAGGCGGTCTCCTTGAGCGCTTCGTAGTCCTCGAGCGAGACGATCACGACGGGCTCATGCCCGGCGCGAGTGATCACGACCTCTTCTCGGTCGTTGACCACCGAGTCGAGAACCTCGGCATAGCGAGCCCGTGACTCTGTGTAGCTGAGCGTTTTCATAGTTGCGTCCTCCTACCTGTACAGAAAAGTGTACGCTCTGAGCAGCCCTTTCACGAAGGTCGGCCCCGCCCCCGGACACGCAGCGGTAGAGCGAACTCACGTTGCATCGCACCTGTGGGATGTCGATCACGGACACGCCGGACTGCGGCTGGGGAAGAGGTCATACCTTCCGGAACGCCGGTGGGGCGGGCGGGGCTCGAACCCGCGACCCAGGGATTATGAGTCCCCTGCTCTGACCTGCTGAGCTACCGCCCCCTGCCGGACGCCTGGGCCGGCATGGCATCCAAACCTCGATCCAGAGAGGCCGGACGGCCGATCGGAGTCTAGCCAACTCGAACCCGGTCAGCCCGACAGCGCCGCCTTCACCACCCACACCTTGTGGTCGGACAGCGAGCCCGGGTCGAGCAGTTCCTGGCCGCTCACCTTCAGTCCCTGGCCGAACACAGCGTCGAGTCGCTGGTCGCCGACGGCGTTGACGGTGTCGACGTGCCGGGTCGAGCGCCGGAAGCCCAACGGTTCCAGCACCGAGAACGACTTGCCGGTGTTGAAATCACCGCCCACCATGGTCGGGACGCCACGCCGATACAGCTGCATGCCGGCGGCGACGTCCTCGAGTTTGCCGCCCAGGTCGGTGACGGCACTGGGCCGCACGTGCATCGAGATGACGTCGAGGGCCAGCCCGCTCCCCTGGCGATCCCGCAGCGTCACCCGAACGGCACCGTGCACCCCGGCCGTGCCGAAGTCGACGGTGCGGCACCCGCTGTGCTGCCACTTGTGCGAATCCCACAGCACGCAGGCGTACCCCACGCAGAACAGCTTCCACCGCCTGGCTCCCAGCACCGCCCGAATGGCTTCTCGGGACGCCTCCGGCACCTCGCACAGGGCATAGACCGAACACTTCATCTGGTCGCGCAGGTACTCGCCGCGCCGCGGCGTGTCGTCTGCGAGGCCGCCGAAGCGTTCCGCACGCAGGTTCGCCTGGCCGAACCGGAAGCGGCGCCGGGGCGCGACCTCCACCAGTTCGAGTGGGACGCCGGCCTGCTGGTCGATCGCCCCCGTGTCGGCCACATCGTTGGTGCCCGGTTTGGTCAGGGCGAGCCGCATCGCCAGCACGGTGGCGAGCCGGACGACCCCGTCGGGGGTGAGGCCGTGTTCGCGCTGGAAGGCGATCACCGCGCCCTGCGTGGCCGGGCCGAACTCGTCATCGGGCCGCAGGTCGTGCCCCAGGGCGCGCAGCAGGTCGATCAGCGCCGCCACGTCCGGTCCGCGGTCGTTGCCGTCCTTGGAGAGCACCCGGTCACCGAGGACGAAGTCGGGCCGGGCGCCGGGCGGTCCCCACGGCGACTTCAGGCAGTCGAGGACGTCACGCCGGAACCGTCCCATCGGCGCGAACGGGTCGCCCGGCTTGCGCCGGGTGTGCTCCTTGTGTGCACCCACGCGCGGCGCGTCCCCGAGCGGCCAGCCTCCGGCCAGCTGGCAGGCGGCGGCGGTGGCCACGGCGGCGCGATAGGTCCACTCGTCCCACTCCTTGGCCCCGCCCGCACCGTCGATCTCGATGCCGACGGTGCGCCTGTTGATCGAGAAGGTGCGGGAGTCGGCGCCCGGATCGAGGTCGCGGTCGAGCGGGGCGGTGCCGGCCAGCACCCGCTGGTAGCAGGCCTGATGGGTGTAGCCGCCGTGGCTGGCGCCGCCGGCGCAGATGAACCGGATCCGTCGCTCCAGCACGTCGATGTGCACGTTGGCCAGCACCCGCAGCTGCGGACGGTCACGAGGGTTGACCAGGTAGCTCGTCGCGGTGGCCGCGCCGCCGGTGTGGTGCACGGTCACAGCCTGCGGCATCGTCACCGTCGAGGAGTTGGTGCGCGTGGCCCAGCCCGGCCACCAGTCCAGGTAGTCGTCCCAGCCCCAGTCGGTCAGTTTCGCGGCCACCCTGCGGTAGTAGGCGGCGTTCTGCCTGATCCCCATCGCTGCCACCTCCCACCCTGTCGGACGCCCCGCCAGCGGCCACGCTAAGCGGGTGGACGCGCTGCGGGTAGTGGACGAATTGCCCAGTCCGAGCCGGGTCGGACGCAGCTCCTGATTGGCCCGGAGGGCCTACTCGGACGCGTTCACCGCCAACTGCCCGAGCACCGTGCGGGCCTGCCAGGGGGTGATGCCGGGATGCGCCGCGGCGATCCGGGCCAGGTGCCCGGCCACCACCGGGGCGGCGAAGCTGTTGCCGGTCGCCATGATCGTCGAGCCGCCGCCCCAGGCCACCTCGACATCGATGCCGCAGGCTCCGAAGTCGGCCGGGCCCTCCGGATTGCACCACACGCGTTCCCGGTCCGTTCCGGGCGCGCAGGCGACCGAGAACACCCCGGCGAACTCGCTCGGTATCGTCCGCTTGGGCTCGTTGGCCATCGCACAGACAAGCAGCGTCCGCCGCCGAACGGCGCGGTCGACAAGCTCGTGGAACACGTCGAACCAGCGGTCGTTGGTGGTCGACAGGCTGAGGTTCGCCACGGCCACCCCGTTGTCGAGGCACCACTCCAGGCCGTGGGCGAAGGCGAGCGCCGAGCCGCGCAGATTCGGCCCCAGCACCCGCACGCTGACCAGTTCGACCTGCGGCGCCAGCGACGAGATGATGCTGGCGCAGGCCGTGCCGTGGCCGTACAGGTCGTCGTGCCGCCCCGACTCGACCCGGACGCCGCCGGGCGCGTCGGCGTCCAGGGTGACCGCCACCCATTGGGCGACCGGGCCGACCAGCGGGTGGTCGCCGTCGATCCCCGAGTCGATCACCGCCACCCGGACGCCGCGTCCGGTGCGGTCGCCGTAGGCCCAGTCCGGGGTGAGCGGGGCGGGCAGGTCCAGCCTCGGCGCACGGCCCGGCCCGCCGTCGTGGAACGCGTCCGACCAGGCGGGCAGGTCGTCGGTGGCGCTCATCGGTCGATGGCGTCCAGGACCGCGAGCAACGCCGTGCGTGCCCGGGCCCGATCGGCCGCGGGGAGCCGGTCCAGCCGTGCCTGGAGGTCGTCGGACGGGCCGTGCTGGGCACTGAGCAGCTCCGCGACCAGTTCGGTGACCCGGCCCAGGGGCAGCGCGTCGGCCAGCGGGGAGGGGGTGCCGGAGCGGTCCAACAGCGTCAGCACCGCGACCACCTCGCCGTGGCCGTCCTCGACCGGAATGCACTGGATCGCCGACGGCAGGTAGCCGGTGGCCAGCGCCGTCTCGCGGGCGAAGCGGGGGTCTGATTCGGGTTCGCGCACCGTCAGCGACTGGCCGGTGGCGGCGGCGAAGCCGGCGATGCCGCGGCCGGCGGGCAGCCGGGCACCGACGATGGCCTCGGCGCCGGCGCCGTCGGCGGCCACGTAGTGCAGATGGTCGTCGGCCACGGTGGCCACCGACACCGCCGCCGAACCGGTGCCCCACCGGACCAGTGCGCACACCGCCTGTAGTCCGCTCACACCGAAGATCCTCCCAGCAGGTCGCGGGTTTCGCCCACCGCATCCCCGGCCGAACTCGGGTGGCAGTGCCGACGCCCCGGCCGCCGTCGAACCGCCGACCGGGCGCGCACGACCCCTGGACTTGACCGATCTGTCGCCGTCCGCACAGCCGATGCGTAGCGCCCAACACACGTCCAGGCATTCCGCGGCACCGTTGTCGTGGGTCATACTCGTCCCAGAGTGGACCGGGGAGGTGCGGCGATGGCCGTGATCCGGTGTGGCGCGTGTGGCTCCGAAAGCACTGTCGGCAAGCGGTTCTGTGCGGACTGCGGGACGCCGCTGCAGTTGGCGTGCCCGTCGTGCGGCGGACAGGTCGGCCAGGGCCAGCGGTTCTGCGGCGACTGCGGCACGCCGTTGACCGGCCCGGCCGTTGGCGCCGCGGGCGTCCCGCCCCAGGCGTCGACCCTCGACCCCGCAACCTCCCTCGACCGGACGGCGTCCCAGGCCGCACCGCTGTCGCAGCGGCGGCTGTGTTCGGTGCTGTTCGTCGATCTGGTCGGCTTCACGACTGTCTCGGAGGCCCGCGACCCCGAAGAGGTGCGCGAACTGCTAAGCGGCTACTTCGATCTGGCCCGCACCGTCGTGGGCCGCTACGGCGGCACCATCGAGAAGTTCATCGGCGACGCGGTGATGGCCGTGTGGGGCACCCCGGTCGCCACCGAACTGGACGCCGAACGCGCCGTGCGGGCCGCGCTCGACCTGGTCGACGGCGTCCAGCAGCTAGGTGCCGAGTGCGGCATTCCGCAGTTGACCGCGCGGGCCGGGGTGCTGACCGGCGAGGTGGCGGTGACCATCGGCGCCACCAACCAGGGCATGGTGGCCGGCGACGCGGTGAACACTGCCGCCCGGATCCAGAGCGCCGCCGCCCCCGGCACCGTCTACATCGACGCCACCACCCAGCGGCTGACGGCCGACGCCATCCTCGCCGCCGAGCGCGGCCCCCACCTGCTCAAGGGCAAGACCGAGCCTGAGCCGCTGTGGCAGGCGACCCAGGTGGTGTCGGCGACCGGCGGCACCCAGCGCGTCGACGGCCTGGAGGCGCCGCTGATCGGCCGCAACGCCGAGTTCCGGTCGATCCGGGAGATGTTCCACGCCAGCGCCGATCGGCGACAGCCCAGGCTGGTGCTGGTCACCGGCCCGGCCGGGGTCGGCAAGTCGAGGCTCGGCTGGGAGTTCGAGAAGTACGTCGACGGCCTGGTCGACACCACGCTGTGGCACCGCGGCCGCTGCCTGGCCTACGGCCAGGGCATGGTCTACTGGGCGCTCGCCGAAGTCGTTCGGCAACGCTTCCGGATCGCCGAGGACGACCCCCCCGACGTGGCCGCCGCCCGCTTCGCCGAGGGCCTCGACCGCTGGGTGCCGGACGCCGCCGAGCGCGACTTCATCGCCCCGCGGCTCGGCCGGCTGATCGGCGTCGCCGGCCGCGGCGACAGCGGTGCCTCCCTGGCCCGCGAGGACCTGTTCGCCGGCTGGCGCCGGTTCTTCGAACGGTTGGCCGCAACCCACCCGGTCACCATCCTGATCGAGGACCTGCACCATGGCGCGGCCGACCTGCTGGACTTCCTGGACCATCTGGTCGACTGGGCACACAACCTGCCCATCTTCGTGCTCGCGTTCGGCCGCAGCGAGCTGGAGCTGACCAACCCCGGCTTCGGTTCGGGACGCAACCGGGCCACGATCGCCCTCGACCCGCTGGACGCCACCTCGATGGACGCCATCGTGGACGCCCTCGTGCCCGGCATGCCGGCCGTCGCCCGCCGGCAGATCACCGAACGCTCCGAGGGCATCCCGCTGTACGCGGTGGAGTCGATCCGCGCGCTGGTCGACCGGGGCGTCATCCAAGAGACGGACGCCGGCTACCGCCTGGTCGGCGGCGCACAGGCCATCGGCCGGCTCGCAGTGCCCGACAGCCTGCGGGCCCTGCTGGCGGCCCGGCTGGACGCCCTCGACCCGGTGGCCCGGCGGGTGGTCGCCGACGCGTCCGTGCTGGGTGCCACGTTCCCCGCCGAGGCGCTGATGGCGGTCTCGGGGCTCGACCGGCCCGAGGCGTCCCGGGTGCTCGCCGACCTGCTGCGCCGCGAGGTGTTCACCATCAGCGCCGACCCGCTGTCTCCGCAGCGCGGCAACTACGGCTTCGCCCAGGAAATGCTGCGTCAGGTCGCCTACGACACCCTGTCGCGACGCGACCGCAAGACCCGTCACCTGCGCGTCGCCCAGCACCTGCGCGACACCTTTCCCAACGACGGCGAAGAGGTGGTGGACGCGGTCGCCCGGCACTACGCCGACGCGCTCGATGCGGCCCCCGAGGACGCCGACCGGGACGAGATCCAGCAGCAGCTCGTGTCCACGCTGGTGCGGGCGGCGGAACGGTCCCGGCGCACGGGGGCTCCGGGACGCGCCGCGGAATCGTTCGCCGCGGCGGCCGACCTGTTGGTCGGCGACGAACCGTTGACGGCGGCCCGGCTGCTGATCCGCGCCGCCGACACCGGCGGTGTGGCCACCGATCAGTTCCAGATCGTCGGTTGGGCCGAGCGTGCCGGCGAGCTGGCCCGCGCGGCCGGTGCCGGCCGGATCGAGGCGATCGCGATGATGTGGAAGGGCCGGTCGTTGCGGCGGCTGGGCCGGCACACCGAGGCGCGCGAGCTGCTCAGCCACGCCCTGTCGGTGCTGCGAACCGACCCCGATCTGGACACCCTGGACGCCCTGGAGTCGCTGGCCTCGCTGGAGACGTTCGCCGGGACCACCGACGGCCTGACGGTGTTGGGAGAGATGTTCGAGCTTGCCAACAAGCTCGGGGTGGACGACCAGCGGTTCCCCAGGTTGCTGGTCAGTCAGGCCATCCATCACGAGAACGTGGGGGAGCACCGGCTGGCCGAGATGTACTTCCGCGAAGCCATCCGCTACGCCGAACGCGACGGTCTGCTCTACGAGGTGGCCGAGGCGTCCCTCAACCTGGGCA
Organism: Micropruina sonneratiae; assembly: GCF_025972045.1. Classification (GTDB taxonomy): domain Bacteria; phylum Actinomycetota; class Actinomycetes; order Propionibacteriales; family Propionibacteriaceae; genus Micropruina; species Micropruina sonneratiae. The sequence continues at coordinate 590,806 of NZ_JAPDHX010000003.1, forward strand.
ACGCGCTGTTGTGCACCGACCCGCGGGCGAGCATCGAGCCCACCCAGCGCGCCATCGACGCCGCGGTGGAGAGCGGCGGCACCTACCTGCTGGGCACCGCCTTCGCCAACCTGGCCTACGCGCACCTGCAACTCGAGGACTGGGACAAGGCCGAGCAGGCGCTGCACAGCCCGCTGCTGGAAGTGCTGGACGAGGAGTCCTACATCATGATCGGGCGCGCCCTGCTGCACGGGCTGCGCGGCGAGTCGGAGGCGGCCCGGCAGTCGCTGGCGCGACTGAGCGACGAGTTCATGGGCAGCGAGGACCCGCAGGACCGGGCCAGCCTGGCGTCCGCCAAAGCCGCCCTGGCGCTGGCCGATGGCGACCTGGAGGGCGCCTTCGGGTACGCGATCAGTTGCCTCACCTACCTGGGGACGCAGCTGCCCTTCGGCGGCGATGACGGCCGCATCGTCTGGCCCCTGGCCGCGCGCGCCGCGCACGAACTCGGCCGGTTCACCGACGAGGCCGACCTGCTGGCCGCGTACGAGGCGCAGCCCAAGGGCGCGGTGGCTCCGCTGCAACGGGCCGAGGCCGAACTCGTCACCGCCCGGCTCGCCGCGGTCAGCGGCGATCAGCAGGCGGCCGGACTCTTCGACAAGGCGGTGGCGACGGTGCGGCGGATCTCGCCGCCCTACAACCTGGCCCACGCGCTGCTCGACCACGCGGAGTATCTGCTCGGTGCGGGCGAGGGAGCCGGCGTGGCCGCGCTGATCGACGAGGCCCTGGCCATCGCCGTCCAACTCAGGTGCCTGCCACTGGCGGCGCGCGCCGAGACGGTGTCGGCGGCCGCGTCCGCGGGCTACGACGTGGCCGCGCCCGTGGTCAGCGGGCCGTCGGCACCGTCGCCGGACACGGCAACGGGCGGGATCTCCCCCCAGGATCCCGCCCGTACGCCCGCTGCCGAAGGTGCTCAGGTCAGATGACCCGTGCCCCCACCCCCCGTCGGCGCCGGCCGCTGCGGCGTCCGGTCGGTGACCGGATGCTCGTCGTCCAGGAACATCCCGAACCGGCCGTGACCCTCGACCTCGATGGGATCGACCTGGGCCGGACGCCGGCGCTGCGGCTGTCCGTCCCGAGCGGAGGGGTATGTGCGGATGTGACCCTCGACGTCGTCCCCCACGACGGGCTGTGCCCCCGTTGCCCGGTCACTGTCGCTCATGGTCCGCTCCCTCATTCGATCGCCCTCGGTTCGTCCGAGCCGATGGGAACATCCTGGCCGCTCGCGACCGGCCCGTCTGTGCGCACCGGCACCGCCGGTGCGTACCGGAGACGACACAACGCGGCAGGTGCGGCGCCGACGCCACGGGGGAGTGGTCATTGATGGAGTGGGAGATCCTGCGCAACCTCGAACCGGGGGACCGTCGCCGGGTGCTGGCCGGCGCTTCCCGCCGCCGCTACCGCAACGGCGAGCACCTGTTCCACCAGTCCGATCCCGGTGACTCGGTGCACCTGATCGAACGCGGCCACGTGGCCATCCAGGTGGTGAACCCGCAGGGCACCACGTTGATCCTGACCGTGCTCGGTCCCGGCGGCTTCTTCGGCGAGCAGGCGCTGCTCGATCCGGAATCGCGGCGCACGGCGTCCGCGGTGGCGGTGGGTGCGGTCGAAACGGCGGAGCTGCGCCGAACCCGCTTCCACGAGCTGCAGCGGCAGCACCCGCAGGTCACCATCGTGCTGGTCGAGATGCTGGCGGCGCAGGTGCGCAGGCTGTCCGAGCAGCTGCTGGACGCGCACACCTTGAGCGCCGAACAGCGCGTGCTGAAGCAGTTGCGGGTGCTGGCCGACAGCTTCGCCGAGGGCGAGTCGGCCGTCATACCGCTCACCCAGGAAGACCTGGCCAGCCTGGCCGGCACGACCCGGCCAACAGCCAATCGGGCCCTGCAGGGTCTGGTGGACGCCGGCCGCATCGTGTTGCGACGTGGCCGCATCGAGGTGCCGGCCCGGTCGGCGCTGGGCGAACCCGAACGCCGCCGCTAGCCCTCCGGGCGCGGGGGGAATCCGTACAGCGTGGGCAGGGCTGTGGTCGGCGTGGAGGTGTGCACGAGCCGGTCGGGGTACACGTGCAGCAGGCTGATCGCCTGCCCGCCGCCCTGGCCGCGCACCCAGCCGTCGGGCGCGAGGGGGTCGGTGCTATAGCAGCAGGCGGCCGCCACCCACACCGGCACCCCGGCGAAGCTGCTGCTGGTGGCGTAGTGCAGGTGCCCGGCGATGATGCCGCGGACGTCGCGGCCGGCCAGCACGGCGGCGAGCCGCTGCTGGCCGTGCAGCTCGATCGTGTCCGAGGGGGCGATCACCACCGGCAACGGCGGGTGGTGCATCGCGATGACGGTGCCCCGCGGCGCGGGCTCGGCCAGCGTCGCGGCCAGCCAATCGAGCTGGTCGTCGCTCAGGGCGCCGTGGTGCAGCCCCGCCACGCTGGTGTCGAGCGCCACCAACCGCAGCCCCGCCAGATCGTGCACGGCGACCAGCTCCGTTCCGGCGGCTGGGGCGTCGACACCGCCGAGCAGTTCGCTGCGGAACGCGTCGGCGCGGTCGTGGTTGCCCATCACCCAGATCAGGGCTGCGCCGAACTGCTGCGCCACCGGTTCGAGCAGCGCCCGGGCCCGGGCGTAGGAGGCCTGCGCGCCGTCGTCGGCGACGTCGCCGGTCACCACGATCGCTGCCGGGACGACACCGGACGCGGTGAGCCGGCCGATCGCGTCGCCGAGCTGGGCGTCGGCGTCCACCACCCCGAACAGCGGAGCCGCGTCCGCGGTGAGGTGCAGGTCGCTGAGGTGCACGATCACCTGCTCGGCGAGCGGATGCTGACCCGGTGTCATGCGCGTACCGTAGTGCGCCGCGTGCCTCCGTGGGAGAGGGTGCCGACCGGCAGACGACGGCGGCCCCGGGAGCCTCCCGGGACCGCCGTGTCGCGCCGCCTCAGCCGGCCGGGTTGGCCACCCGGTTGCGGGTCTGGGCGTTGTCGGCCCTGGCTTGGCTGCGCTGGGCGCCGGTGACGCACACGTCGTCGCCCACCCAGGCCTCCCGCCACACGTAGCCCTGCCGGCAGGTGTGCGCCCCGTAGGCGCCGTTGACCCAGCGCGACGCCTTCACGGCGTTGTCGTTGGCCACCTGCGCCCGGGTCGCGCCGGTCACGCAGACATAGTCGGCGGCGTCCCCCTGACGCCAGACGTAGCCGGGGGCGCAGGTGTTCGGTCCGTAGACCAGCCGGGCCGGGTTGCGCCGGGCGGAGGCCTGGGCGTTGTCGGCCTTGGCCTGGGTGCGTTGGGCGCCGGTGACGCACACGTCGTCGCCGCTGAACGCCTCGCGCCACACGTAGCCCTGCACGCAGGTGTGCGGACCGTAGGCGCCGTTGACCCAGCGCGACGCCTTCACGGCGTTGTCGGCGGCCACCTGTGACCGGGTCGCCCCGGTCACGCAGACGTGGTCGGAAGCGCGCGCCTCGCGCCACACCCAGCCCTGCAGGCAACGGTCGGCGATCTGCGAGGTGATCTGCACGGTCGCGGTGCTGCCGGTGGTGAGTACCTTGATGGTGACGCCGTTGGCGCTGATCGACTGGGCCGGCGGCTTGCCGGCGGTGTTCAGCGCTCGCAGCAGGGTCGGCGTCCCGTTCTTCACCTCGTGGATCAACACGGTGGACTTCGGAATGCCCTTGGTCCAGCCCGACTTCGACTGGTACTCCACGGTGTAGTAGTTGTACAGGTCACCGGGGTTGAACGGGACGCGGACCAGCAGGCTGCCGCTGCGGGAGCGCTTCTGCAGCGGCGCCAGCCGGACGACGCCGGACGATCCGCCGCCCGAGCCGAAGGTGCGGACGCGGTCCATCGGCAGCCAACCCAACTTGTCGCGGTTGTAGGCGTTCATCCCGACGCCGGCCTCGCCGAAGGTGCCGGTGTCGAAGCTGTAGACGTGCTGGGCGCTCATCTGATCCCACATGTCGTCGTACTCGCCGGGTTGCGACCACGTCGCGTTCTGGTAGCTGGTGTCGTTGCTGAACGAATGCCCGAGGTCGTAGCCGTGCAGCATCTCGTGCGAGGCGAAGCGGACGTTCCAGGCGCCCGGGTCGAGCAGCACCCGCCCTCCGGACGCTCCGGAGTCCATCTGGGCGTTGATGATGACGGCGATCCGGTTGCCGGCCGGGACGCTGTAGCCGGCGTTGGCCGCGGTGTTCACGCAGTCGTTGATCTTGTCCCAGCGCGACTTGCCCGCCTCCTGGGCCTGCGTGTACGGCATGGTGTACCACCCCCGGACGTCGGCGTTGATCGCGACCTTGCCGTAGCTCTGGTTGAGGAAGTAGTCGTACAACCCCTTCATACCGGCCCCGGCGGAGCCGAAGAACTGCTTGAAGAAGGTCTTGGTCTGCGGCTCGCCCGAGACGTCCGACATCTTGCACAGCAGCACCGACCAACCGTTCTCGGTGCGGATCGGGACGGCCTGCGCGCTCGGCGTCAGGCCGGGAAGGACGGCCAGGCCGGCCAGCGCGGAAACGCCGGCAGCGGCGGCCCGCAACCCGAACCGGGCGACTGCGGTGGCTGGTGGACAGGATCGAAGCATGGGCGTTCCCCCTCGTGAGCCGGCGCCGTGGCCGGACTGTTGCCTGGCTGGGGAGAGCGGACGGGGTCGGCGCAGATACCGGACTGGGTAGTTGTACCGCCGGCATCCGGCCGGGGCAGGGACTCGCCATTCCGGGCTTGCCCCGGTGACTGGGGTGCCGGCCCAGGGACGATGAAATCCCGTCGTTGGCCGGATGACGACCAGCGGTTCAGGCGAAGAGTGCCTGTCCGATGTAGCTTCCGGTGGGCGGGCCCGGGGGAATGGCGAAGATGCCCGAGCCCACGTGCCGGATGTACTCGTTGAGCAGGTCGAACCTGCCGAGCCGGTTCTGCAGGTCGATGAAGTGCTGGGGGTCGTTCTGGTAGCTGATGAACAGCAGTCCGGCGTCCAGCAGGCCCTGGTCGTTGAGACCGTCGGTGAAGTTGTAGCCGCGGCGCAGGATCTTCACTCCAGCGTTGTTCTCGGGTGCGGCCAGCGCGATGTGCGAGGCCTGGTCGATCACGTAGCCGCCGTCACCACGCGCGGCGAAGTCGGGCGTGTCGAACTCGGCGGTGCCGGTCAGCGGGGCGCCCTCGTCCTTGGTGCGGCCGAAGATGCGCTGCTGGTCGGAGATCCGGTCGAAGTCCCACGTCTCGATGGTCATGGTGATCTTGCGGACCACCTGGTAGGTTCCGCCCGCCATCCACCCGGCGTCCTCGCCCAGCCACACGAACCGGTCGTAGTCGTCGTCGCCGGCCACATTGCGGGTGCCGTCCTTGAACCCCATCAGGTTGCGTGGGGTCTCCTGGCCGGGCCCGGCGCTGGCCCGGCCGAAGCCGAGCACCACCCAGTGGGTGTGCGCCGTGGTGGTCACCATCCGGGCCAGGTTCCGCACGGCGTGGTAGGCCACCTGTGGGTCGTCGGCGCACGCCTGCAGGGACAGGTCGCCGCCGGTCAGTCCGGCCTGCAGCACGTCGCCGGGAATGCGCGGCAGGTCGGCCAGCAGCGCCGGCCGCTTGGCGGCCAGGCCGTAGCGGTCGTCGAAGACGCCGGGGCCGAGCCCGACGGTCACGGTGAGGGACGCCGGGGCGAGTCCGTACGCCTCACCGGTGTCGGTGCCCACGGCGTCCGGACGGCTGGGCTCGACGGTGCCGATCGTCTTGCCCTGGGTGAGTTGGGCGATCGCCGCGCTCCACCGGGCCAGCAGCACCTGCAGGTCCTGGGCGTCGGTGCCGGCGTTGAGGTTGAACGTCATGAACACCGAGTGCCGTTGCGGCGGGGTGCGGATGCCGGCCTGGTGGGTCTGGTCGTAGAAGGGGACGATCCGCGTCAGGTCGACCTCGTCGGTGGCGGAAGTGCTCGCCGAGGTGGGTGTCGTCGCGGGCTGGGTCGCGCCGGTCAGCAGGCCGGCGGTGACCCCAGCGCCCACCGTCGCACCCGCGGCAGCGGCCGCCGCGCCGCCGGCCAGGAGCCGGCGGCGGGACGGCCCCGACGCAGCGGGGGGTGGCGTCCGGTTCTGCGTCACTTGGCCGTGGCCACCTTCTCGGCGATCTTCTGCATCGGCTGCTGCAGCGCCAGCACCGCCTGGCTGAGCGTCTTGGAATGCTTGCCGCGGTTCGCCGACGTCCAGGGCAGGTAGCCGCCGGGGGCCGACTTGTCGCGCAGTTCGGCCAGCGCGGCGTCCACGTTGCCGAACTCGGTGACGACCTGGTTCATCAGGTCGGCGTCGATCTTCTCCAGGCCGGGCTGCAGGTAGGCGAACGCCTGCCGGGCACCCTCGACGTTGGCGGCGAAGTCGTTCAGGTCGGTGTGGCTGTACGCCTCCTCCTCGCCGGTGATCTTGCCCGACTGGACCTCTTCGAGCAGGGCGGCGGCACCGTTGGCGAGATCCTCGGGCTTGAACTCCAGGGTCTTCACCACCTCGACGAGGGTGCCGACGTTGGTGCTCAGGTCGGCGGCGTACTTCTTGGTGTCGGAGGTTATCTCACCGTTCTTCCACAGGTCGCGCTCGACGGCGTGGAAGCCCGACCAGCCGACCTTCTCGTCGAGGTTCGAGGCGCGCATGTCGATCAGGTAGTCGAGGTTGCCGGCGTTGTCGTCGACCTTGAACCCCTCCATCACGAAGCCCTCGACGTCGGACTCGATCTTCTCGTAGAAGGGGCGGGCCTGGACGTAGGCGGCCTTCGCCTCGTCGACGTCGCCGGAGTCGACGGCGGTCTTGAGGTTGGTCACGGCCGTCGCCATGTCCTCCGCCTGGCCGACCACCCAGGTCTGGTACTCCTTGGCGCCCTCGTTGAGCAGGGTGGCCGTGCTGCCGGTCGGGGACGCTGCGGCCTGCCCGGTGACGGTGAAGGTCTGCGTCTCGGGCTCCGCGCCCAGGCAGTACAGGGTGTACGTGCCGCCGTCGAGGGTGACGGTGAAGCTGGCGGCGGGCAGGCCGGGGGCCAGGTTCTCCTTCTCGCCGAGGATCTTCAACTCGCTCTGCAACTCGACCTCGGTGATGGCGGTCGAACTGACGTTCTCGACGGTGAAGGTGACCGGCCCGGCCGGCGCCGTCAGGTGGTCGGCGGTGCAGGCGTCGCCGCCGTCACCGGTCAGCGTGACCTTCACCTGGGCGGCGCCGCCGGTGACCGGTGCGCTCCCGTCGGCGCCGGAGCTGGCGGCGGGACTGTTGCTGGCGACCGGCGTGGTGGCGCAGGCCGCCAGCGCCGCGGTCAGGACGAGGGCGGTACTGGCGCCGGCCACCGTCGTGAACTTACGAGACATGGAGATTCCTCCTGGTTGGTGATTCTGCTGCCGCGACGCCAGGGTCGGGCGCGGGGTGCAGGCCGCGACGGGCGCGGACTGCGCTGAGCGTGACGAGCAGGGCGGCCAGCAGCAGCAGGCCGGGGACCGCCCGTCCCCACAGGTTGTGTTCGACCTGGGCCGTCGCGAGCCGGCGGACGGCCTCCGCGGTGCCGGTGACCCGGGCCGAGTCGAGGCCGAGGCTCGTCGAAGCGATCGTGGTGCCGTCGGGCAGGGTGCCCGAGACGGTGAGCGTGCGGCTGCCGGCCAGGCCGCCCCCGGACAGGGTGAGGGTGGTCGCCTCGGTCTGGCTGAAGTCCAGCACCTCACCGCCCACCAGCCACAGCGTCCGCTCGCCGGTGTGCGTCCACTGCGCGTCGAACGGTCCGGTGGCCAGTTGCGGGTTGATGCCCACCGGCAGGCGTCCGCCGTTGAGCGCGACCAGGTCGTCCAGGGTCAGGGTGGCGGGCAGGGCGGCGCCGGCCTCGGGCATCGTCTGGGTGTGGGCCACGGCGTCCTGGACGCCGGCGTGCGGTCCGGGCGTGCCGGCACCCAGCGGCATGGAGTCGCTGCTGCCGTTGACGGTGATGGTCGCGGCGTCGCCCTCGACGGTGATGCTGCCGACCGGGGTGCCGCCGGCGTCCACCACGGTTGCCGGCCCAGGCACCGCGAGCGAGGGGGACGCGAAGAGTGCGAACAGCGCCCCGGCGACCACGGCCAGTCCGCCCGCGATGGCGAACCGGAGCCGCACCGCGGCAGCCGGTCCCGGCCGGTGCTTCTTCGGCCAGTACAGGTAGAGCGCCATCGGCACCAGGTAGGCGAACCAGCCGACCACCTGGATCAGCACCGGGTAAGGCGGGATGCCCAGGACGCCGGTGAACAGCGCCCCCTGCACCGAACCGGGCGGCGCGAGCCACGACAGGTCGAGGGTGCGCTGCTGGCCGGCGTTGAGCCAGCCGGCTTCGCGCATGGTGCCCAGCGTGTTGACGACCAGGCCGGCCGCGACGAGCAGCAGGAAGCCGCTGGTGTAGCTGAAGAACTTGCCCAGATTGAGCTTCATGCCGCCGGTGTAGAGGCCGTAACCCATCACGACCGCCGTGAGAATGCCCAGCGCCGCACCGGTCGCGGCGAGCCCCGCATTGGTCGAGGCCGAGAACGTGGCCAGCAGGAAGACCGCGGTCTCGAAGCCCTCCTTGAGGACGGCGAGGAACGCCATCACCACCATGGCGCGGCTGGTGCCCTCACCGAGCGCCTCACTCGCGGTCTGCTCGAGCTCGCGTTTGAGGCCGCGGGCGTTGGTGTTCATCCACAGCACCATGCCGGTGACGAAAACGATCGCGACGATCCCGATGATCGCCTCCATGCCCTCCTGGGCGGCCTGCGGCAGGCTCTGCTCGACCAGCTTCAGCCCGATTCCGACGCCCAGGCTGAGCAGCACGGCGGCGGCGACACCGATCAGCATCGGCGTCAGCGAACGGCCGTTGCGTTTGAGGAACGCGGCGATGATGCCCACGATCAGGGCTGCTTCGAGCCCCTCACGCAGGCCGATGATGAAGGTTGCCAGCACGTTGCGGTTCCGCGGTTCTTCTCGGTGGTACTCGCGCGGTCTCAACGCCAGGGTGGGCCGTGCGGGTGGTTAGCGTCGCCTAACCTAACTCAATGATGGGCTGTCCGTCGCCCGCGACGCGCGGCGTCCAGATTTGGCACCTACCCTTCCCGCATGAGGCGACTGCGACTGATCCTGCTGCTGCTGGTGGTGGGCCTGCTCGGGTACGGGATCTGCTGGCTGCAGCCGATGGTGCTGCGGCCGGCGTTGGTACCCGGCCAGGACGCCGTCACCGACGAGGCGAGCCTGACGGCACGCGTCGAGCTGGACGACGCCGGCGGGCGGGTACTGAACATCCGTCCGGCCCAAGGCGAGGGCTCGGTGCTCCTGGTGCTCTACCCCGGCGGGCTGGTGCGCCCGCAGGCCTACGAGTGGCTGGGCCGGGCGCTGGCGGCGCACGGCGTCCAGACCGTGATCCCGGAGTTCTTCGCCGACCTTGCCGTGACCGCGAAGGACCGGGCGGACAGCCTGATCGAGCACTACGCCCATGGGCGTCCGGTGGTGCTGGCCGGGCATTCGCTGGGCGGCGCGATGGCCGCCGACTACGCCGCCCGCAACGGCGACCGGCTGGCCGGCCTCGTGCTGATGGGTGCCTATCCGCCCGATGGCGTCGACCTGAGTGGCAACCATTTCGGTGCGCTGTCGTTGCTGGCCGAGAACGACACGGTCGCCGACGCAGCCACGGTGCGCGCGGCGGTCTCACGTGAAGGCCCCGGCAGCCGACTCGAGGTGATCCCCGGGGCGGTGCACGCCTTCTTCGGCCGTTACGGGCCCCAGGCCGGTGACGGCATCCCGACGGTCAGCCGGGCCGAGGCCGAGGCGGTGATCGTCCGGCTGATGGCCGGGTATCTCACGTCCCTCGGCTGACCGCGAGCGGTTGGATCGTCGGGACGGTTGTTGCGGTCCACTGGCGGACCGTGGAAACGGTTCTTCCGGTCCACTCTCTTCGTCGGCACCGATGGGACGCCCGGCGTCCGCCCACCCCCGAACGGGGGCTGGTCGCCGCCAAGGGCCGGGACTAGGGTCGACGATGACCAGCACAGCGGTCGCGCAGGCGGCCCGTCCCCGAAGGAGTGACATGAGCGACAACCCCAGGGAGACCCTGTCCGACGATGAGATCGTCACCGATCCCGTCCCCGGAGCCGGCCCGGTCGGTGATGCCGACGGTGTGGACGGTGACGGCACCGACGGCACCGATGGTGACTCGGGTGACGCCGACGGTGTGGACGGTGACGGCACCGACGGCACCGATGGTGATTCCGGTGACGCCGACGGTGTGGACGGTGACGGCACCGACGGCACCGATGGTGATTCCGGTGACGCCGACGGTGTGGACGGTGACGGCACCGACGGCACCGATGGTGACTCGGGCGACGCCGACGGGGTAGACGCCTGAGCATGGATCCGCTGACCCTGCTCGCCGGCGACCCCAGCACCTTCATCGAGGAGGTCTGGGGTCGCCGCATCCTTGTCCACAAGGTCGAACCGGGGCTGCTGGAGGGCATCTTCGGCATCGACCAGGCCGACCACCTGCTCACCGAGACCGCCATGCGGACCCCGCAGTTGCGGCTCGCGAAGAACGGGTCGGTACTGCCCGAGTCGCGCTACACCCGCTATGCCACGATCGCCGGCAAGCAGCTGACCGGCCTGGTCGACGCCCGCAGGTTGCTCGACGAGTTCGAGAACGGCGCCACGGTCGTCTTCCAGGGTCTGCAGCGCTACTGGCAGCCGTTGCGCGCGCTGGTGCGTGGCCTCGAGGAGCAGCTCGGCCACCCGTGCCAGGCCAACGCGTACCTCACCCCGCCCGGCTCGCAGGGCTTCGCGCTGCACTCCGACACCCACGACGTGTTCGTCTTCCAGACCTACGGCGCCAAACAGTGGGAGGTGCACGACGAAGGCGGCGCGCACCAGGTGATGATGCTGCCGGGCACCTCGATGTATCTGCCCACCGGGACGCCGCACGCGGCCCGGACCCAGGCCACGGCGTCCCTGCACGTGACCCTCGGGATCAACCGCTACGTGTGGCGTGACCTGCTCAAGAGGGTCGTCGACCCCCTGCTCGAGAAGGCGGACGACCCGCTGCCGGCCGCCCTCTTCGCCGACCCGGACGCGCTCGCGGCGGCCCTGCGCGAACGGCTCGCGACCTTTGCCGAGGCCGTCCGGGACGCCGACGCCGGTGCCGTGGTGAAGCGTCACGAGCGGGTCTTCGCCTCCGGACGCCAGCCGCTGCTGGGTGGTGCCCTGATGGACGTGCTCGACGCCCCCGGGCTGGCCTCAGGCACGGCTTTGCGCCGGCGTCCGGGCAGCACCTGCCTGCTGCGGCCGGCAGGGGAGAACCTGCTGTTGCTGCTGGGCGACCGTAGGGTCAGCGTGCCGGCCCGCATCCGACCGGCCATCGAGGCAGTGCTGGCCCGCGATGAGTTGACCCCGGCGGACCTGCACGACGTGCTCGACGAGCAGTCGGCGATCGTGCTGGCCCGGCGCCTGGTCCGCGAGGGCCTGCTGGAGGTCGTTCGTTGACCTTCCGCTGCTCGTCGGCCAGCGAGCAGCGGGGGGAGTCCCTGATCGCGACCGCCTCGACCGTTCGGCTCTGGCTGCTGATGGAGGACCCCGGGCCGTGGGGCCCGGACATCCTGCGCAGCCGGCGGCTGCCGGGGGCGGCGCGCGATCCGGTGCTGCACTGGCAGCGGCAGTTCGGCGTCCGGCCCCTGCTGATCCGGCGGCCCGGCCGCAATCTGGCCGGGCCGCGCCGGGTCTTCGTGATCAACGCGCACCACGGCTGGTGCCAGACGACCCTGATGTCGAGCCTGGCCGAGGTGGCCGATCTCGACCTGTCCGGCGTCCGTGGGCCGGACGGGGTGGGTCTCGACCCGCACCCGGACCCGGTGTTGCTGGTGTGCACCCACGGACGCCACGACGCGTGCTGTGCCGAGCGGGGGCGTCCCCTGGCCGGCGCGCTCGCGGGGCGCTGGCCCGAGCTGGTCTGGGAGTCGTCCCACCTGGGCGGGGACCGGTTCGCCGCGAACCTGCTGGTGCTGCCCGGGGCGCACAGCTATGGGCGCCTGGAGCCTGACCAGGGGTTCGACGTCGTCGCCGAGCACCTCGCCGGACGCCTCACCCTGGACGCCTACCGCGGCCATTGCACCTTGCCCTGGCCGCAGCAGGCCGCCGAGAACGCGCTGCGCCGCGAGCTCGGCCTGCGCGAGCTGGGGGCGGTGCGGGTGAGTGGGGCGACCCGTGACGGCACCCTCTTCGCTGTGACCCTCGAGGCGTCCGGACGCCGCTACCGGGTCGACCTGCGGCACGGCTCGCGCGGCCCCGAGCAGTTGACCTGCCGCGCCACCGGCACCTCAGGGGCCGTGTACTACGAGGTGATCGGCATCACCGCCCTCGATTGAGTGGACCGTGGGAACGGTTCTTCCGGTCCACCTCACTACGGAGCCGAAGCCGGATACCCGACGCTCAGCGCCAGCGACCGTCGGTCGGCACCACCATCGGGGTACCGGACGCCGGGTCGTCGATCACCAGGCAGTTCAGTTCGAACACCTCGCGCACCAAATCGACGGTCAGCACCTGCGCCGGTTGACCGGACGCCACCACCGCGCCGGCCTTCATCACGATCAGGTGGGATGCGTAGCGCGCGGCCTGGTTGAGGTCGTGCAGCACGGCCACGATCGTGGTGCCGTCGCGGTGCAGCCGCGCGAACAGGTCGAGCATCTCGATCTGGTGGGTGAGGTCGAGGAACGTCGTGGGCTCGTCGAGCAGCAGCACCGGCGTCCGCTGGGCGATCGCCATCGCGGCCCACACCCGCTGCCGCTGGCCACCGGACAGCTCCGCCACCTCGCGGGTCGCCAGCTCGGCCACGTTGGTGGCCGCCATCGCTGTGCGGACGGCCTCCTCGTCGACGTCGGTCCACTGCCGGATCAGCTTCTGGTACGGGAACCGTCCCCGGCTGACCAGGTCGACCACGGTGATCCCGTCCGGCGCGATGGACGACTGGGGCAGCAGCCCCACCTGGCGCGCGAACTCCTTGGGCCGGAAGTCGGCGAGCGGGCGCCCGTCCAGCGTCACCCGGCCGGACGCCGGCCGCAGCAGCCGCGACAGGGAACGCAGCAGGGTGCTCTTGCCGCAGGCGTTCGGGCCGATGATGACCGTGAACTCGCGATCGGGGATGTCCACGCTGAGCCCGCTGCTCACCACCCGCTGGTCGTAGCGCAGCGTCACGTCCCGCGCCCGCAGCCGCGGCGCAGCCACCTGGTCACCGACCGGCTGTGCAACCATCAGCGCCTCCTCGCTTCCTGAATCAGCAGGCTCAGCAGATAGGCCCCGCCGAGCACGACCGTGACGATGCCGACGGGGACGTCGACGGGCAGTGCGTGCTGGGCGATCAGGTCGGCGCCGAGCAGCAGGAAGGCGCCCACCGCGGCCGACGACACCAGCGGGATGCCGGCCGAGCCGGCCAGCCGGCGCGCCACCTGCGGGGCGGCCAGCGCAACGAACGCGATCGGGCCGGCGGACGCCGTGACGATCGCCACCAGGGCGACCGCGAACAGCACCAGGCCGATGCGGGTGCGCTCCACGGGCACGCCGTGGGCGGCGGCGGCATCGTCGCCCAGTTCGAGCTGCCGCAGTCCGGGCACCAGCAGCAGCCCGGGCAGGCACAGCAGCAGGCCGACCGCCGCCGTCACCAGCACCGGCCAGGACAACAGCGAGATCGAGCCGGCGCCCCAGATGGCCGCGGCCATCGCCACCTCCTCCTGCGCGCGCAGCAACAGGAACAGGTTGACCGCGTGCAGCATGGCGGTGACCGCGATCCCGACGATGATCAACCGGAAGCCCTGCATGCCGCGGCGGTAGGCCAGCACGTAGACCACCAGCGCCGTGAGCAGGCCGCCGACCAGGGCGCCGACGGACGCCGAGACCGCCCCCGCGCCCACCACGGTGAGCGCCACCAGGGCGCCGGTGTAGGCGCCGGTGGAGAACCCGATCACGTCGGGAGAGCCCAGCGGATTGCGGGTCAGCGACTGGAACACCGCCCCCGACACGGCGAGCCCCGCGCCGAAGACCAGGGCGCCCAGCACCCGCGGCAGCCGCCAGTCCCGCACCACCGTCGAGCTGAACGAGCCGTCGGTGGCGAACAGCGCGTGCACCACCTCGCTGGGGGACAGCGGCAGATCCCCCAGGCCGAGCGCGATCACGCCGAGCACTAGGGTCGCCAGGCCCACACCGCCGACCACCACGACGCCGCGGGCCGGTACCCATCCCCCGACCAGGGGGACGGGAATGCTGCCGCGGCGCGGGTGTGCCAGCACCCGGGTTAGTCCTTCGGTGACCACGCTCACAGTTCGCTCGCCTTCCTGCGGCGGACCAGCACGATCAGCACCGGCGCCCCGATCAGGGCCGTCACGATGCCGGCGGGCAGTTCACCGGGGGGTACCAGCACCCGCCCCACGACGTCCGCCGACAGCAAGAGCACCGGGGCCGCCAGCACCGAGTACGCCACGATCCAGCGCTGGTCGGGGCCGACAATCCAGCGCACCATGTGTGGCACCATCAGGCCGACGAACGCGATGGGCCCGGCCAGGGCGGTCGCCGACCCGGCCAGCAGCATCACCGCGGTGACTGCCAGCACCCGGGTGCGCATCACGTTGTCGCCGAGCGCAGCGGCGAGGTCGTCGCCGAGGGCGATCGCGTTGAGCGACGAGCCGAGCGCGAGCGCGATGACGAGTCCGGCGCCGACGAAGGGCAACGCCCACCACAGCAGGTTGATGTCGCGGTCGAGCAGTGATCCGGACTGCCAGGCCGTCATGGCGGCGAACCGCTCCCGGTCGGTGAGCACGATCGCCTGCGTGATGCCCGCCAGTACCGCGCCCAACGCGACCCCGGCCAGAATGAGCCGCACCGGGCTGGCGCCGCCGCGGCCCAGCGAACCGATCGCGTAGACAAGGACGGACGCCGCGAACGCCCCCAGGAAGGCGAGGGCGAGGGTCCCGAGCGGACCGGCAGCAACACCGAGGGCGGTGCCCAGCGCCAGGGCGAAGGCGGCGCCCGAGTTCACTCCGAGAATGCCCGGGTCGGCCAGCGGGTTGCGGGTGACGGCCTGGATGAGCGCCCCCGCCACGCCCAGGGCGGCGCCGACGGCCAGCCCGATCAGCGTGCGCGGCACCCGCAGTTGCCGCACGACCAGCGCGTTCTGCCCGGAATCCTGACCGAACAGGATCTGCAGCACCTCCAGCGGCGGGATGGCCCGGGCCCCCACCGCGAGGCTCGCCAGCACCGCCGCCACGAGGAGCACGAGGACCACCAGCAGACCAACCGCGCGACTGGCCGGACTACGGGTTTCGCCGGCCGCGGTGGCGGCGGCGATCCCGGGGCGCGGTCGTAGGGCGGTCACTTGGGAGATCCTAGGTAGCCTTACCTAACTGTCTCATTTCGGCACCCACGCGTATCGAAATTGCCCACAGGTTCGGCGTCCCCAACGCCCCTACCGCGGAGGAACCCATGCGTCTGCGAATCATTGCGGCCACCGTTGTCGCCACCCTGGCCGCCGCCTTGTCGGCCTGCTCGTCCACACCTCAGACCTCGGCGGTCTCGTCCGCCCCGGCGGACGTGCCGTCCGGCACCACGCCCGACGCGTACCCCGCGACCGTGACCACCAAGTTCGGCGACGTCACGGTCGAGGACAAGCCGACCCGCATCGTCGCCCTCGGCTGGGGCGATGCCGAGACGGCGCTGGCGTTGGGCTCGCAGCCGGTCGGGGCGTCCGACTGGTTGGGCTTCGGCGGTGAGGGCGTCGGCCCTTGGGCGAAGGGCCTGTACAGCACCGCCCCGGAGATCATCGGGACGCTCGAGCCCTCCTACGAGAAGATCGCCGCCCTCAAGCCCGACCTCATCCTCGACACCAAGAGTTCCGGCGACCAGGCCCGCTACGACCGGTTGAAGTCGATCGCGCCCACGATCGGCGTGCCCGAGGGCGGCGACAGCTACCTCACCACCCAGGAGCAGCAGGTGACGATGATCGCCGCCGCCCTCGGCGAGTCCGAGAAGGGGACGGCGCTGCTGAAGGAGATCGAGGACGCCTTCGCCGCCGCGGCGTCCGCCCACAGCGGCTGGGCGGGCAAGACGATGACGGCGGCCACGAAGACCGCCGACGGCTGGGGCGCCTACATCGAGGGCAGCGAGCGCGTCGCGTTCATGCAGCGGCTCGGCTTCGTGCAGAACCCGAAGATCGCCGCCATGCAGACCAACGCCACCGGCTTCTCGGTGAGCATCTCCCCCGAGAACCTCGACGAGATCGACGCCGACGTGATCGTCGCGTTCCCGATCTTCATCGAGACCGACCAGCTCACCGGGGACGCCGCCTGGACGGCGGTGCCGGCGGTGGCCGAGGGTCGGGCCGTGGTGATCGACGGCGACCTGGCCTCGGCCTACTCGCTGGGCAGCACGCTGGCCACCAAGTACGCCATCGAGAACCTGGTGCCCAAGCTCAAGGCCGCGATCAAGTAGCGGACGCCGCCGCGTCGCCTTGCTCGGGCGGGCCCGAGCCGGGAGAGTCACCCCATGAGGTTCCTGTTCCTGGGCGCGGGCGCGATCGGCACCTACGTCGGAGGCAGCCTGGCGGCGGCCGGCGAGGACGTGACGTTCATCGAGCGGCCCGAGACGGCGGCGCTGATCGCCGAGCACGGCCTGCGGATCAGAACCGCTGACCGCACCCAGGTGGTCACCGAGGTGACCGTGCACGGCACCGCCGCGGAGGCGCTCGCCGCCGGCCCCTACGACATCGGCGTCTTCGCGCTCAAGTCGTTCGACACCGGCACCGCCCTGGCCGAGTTGCTCGCCACCGGCCACGACGTGCCGACCATCCTGTCGCTGCAGAACGGGGTCGACAACGAGGCCACCATCGCGGCCGCGCTGGGCGCCGACCGGGTGCTGGCCGGCACCGTCGCCACCGCGGTCAGCAAGCCCGGCGTCGGCGAGGTGGTCGAAGAGAAGCACCGGGGGATCGGGGTCGCGCTCGGCCACCGGCTGAGCGAAGAACTGGTCGCCGCGCTCGATCGGGCCGGCCTGTCCGGTAAGCCGTTCGCCGATGCCGGGTCGATGAAGTGGTCGAAGCTGCTGACCAACCTGACCGGCAACGCGACCTCCGCGATCCTCGACCGCAGCGTCGCCGAACTGTTCGCCGACAAGAGCAGTTACGGCATCGAGGTGGCGGTGCTGCGCGAATGCCTGGCGGTGATGAAGGCGCTGGGGCATCGGGTCGTCGACCTGCCCGGGACGCCGGTGCGGGCTCTCGCGCTGGCCACCAGACTGCCCCGGTTCATCGCCCAGCCTGCCCTCACCAGGGCGCTGGGCGCCGGACGGGGCGACAAGATGCCCAGCTTCCACATCGACCTGCACGGCGGGCGGGGTCGCACCGAGGTGTCGTTCCTCAACGGTGCGGTGGCCCGGCACGGCGAGGCGGCCGGAGTCCCCACCCCGGTCAACGCCCTGCTCACCAGCACCCTCGAGGCGCTGAGCGCCGGTGACCTGCCGATCGACACCTACCGGCACGATCCGGACGCCCTACTCGCCCGCCTCTGAACCCACGCCGCGTCGCCCCGGGCTCCGCGTCGCGGGCCGTGGCGCTGCCTGCGTGGGGGATCAGCCCACGGCTGCGGAGGCGTCCACCAGCAACTGGAAGTCCCTGATGTCCTCGGCGCTCGGCGAGAACCCGAGCCGGAGCACGACCAGGCGCTGCGACGGCACCACGAACAGCTTCTGGCCGTCGTGGCCACTGGCCCAGTACGCGTCGGCGGGCATCGCGTCGTACAACAGCGACCCGTCCGACTGCCGGTTCGTCCACCAGCCGGCGGCGTAGTTCAGGTCCTCGTGGGAGGCCGGGGTGCGGGCGGTCGTGGTCTGCTCGATCCAGTGCTCGGGGATCATCGCGCGACCGTTCCACACCCCGTCGTCGAGGGCGAACTGGCCGATCGCGGCCCAGTCCCGCGGCGTCATCCACAGATACGAGCTGCACACCGGCGTCCCGGTCGGGTCGGCCTCGAAGACCGCCGACGACAACCCCAGCGGTGCGAGCAGTTCCTTGCGCGGCAGGTCGGGACCCTGGCCGGACCTGGCCTGCAGCACGTTGCACAGCAGGTTGGTCGACCCCGACGAATACTGCTGGCTGGTCCCGACCGGATGCGCCAGCGGCTGCGACGCCACGAACCCGGCCATGTCGGTGCTGTCGTACAGCATCTGGGTGATCGGCGTGCCCAGGTCGTAGGTCTCGTCCCAGGCCAGCCCGCTGCGCATCCGCATCAGGTCCTCGACGGTGATGGCGGCGCGCTCGTCGGTCCACTCCGGGCGCAGGTGATCGTCGGCGATCGTCACCACGCCCTTGGCCACCAGGACTCCGGTGAGCAGCGAGGTGACCGACTTGGCCATCGACCAACCCAGCTGCGGGGTCTCGGCGCTGAACCCGTCGGCGTACCGTTCGGCCACGATCCGGCCGTCGGAGACCACCAGCACCGCGCGCGTGCCCAGCTGCTCCCGGGCCTCGGGGGCCAGGTCGTCACCGAAGGCATGGGCGAGGGCCGTCGCCAGCTCACCGGACGCCGCCGGGGTCGGCTGGTCGTGCAACGGGTTGTTCGCCGGGTCGATGACGGTGGCCGGGCCGAAGTCGGGGGGCGAGTCGCCCACCGTGCAGCCGAAACCCTCCACGGGCCAGGCCCGCTGCCCGGCCAGGAAGCCGAGCACCGACGCCCGGTACCCGGCACCGTCGGCGGCGACCCGCAGGTAGGGCACCAGCGGGTTGGGCGGCAGGTCTTCGGTGATCGGACGACCCGCGATCGTCGCCAGCGCGCAGGCGTTGTGCGCGGCGTAGCCGGTGCCGGTCCGCAGCAGCGGCCGGATCCACAGATAGCCGCCGGCCACCGCGATCAACAGCAGCGCCACCACGCCGCTCAACACACGCAGCCACAACCGTCCACGTCGACGCATGGCGGGAGACTAGCGCCCGGCGTCCAGAAGCTGCAGAATCACCGACCCCACGGCTTCCGGCTGTGGCCCGCCGGCCGTGCCGAAGCCCGCCTCGAGCAGCAGCGGATGCCCCGCCTCGATGGCGTACGGATGCCCCGACCAGGCCAGCATCTGCAGGTCGTTGGGCATGTCGCCGAAGGCCGCGACGTCGGCGGCGTCCACGCCCAGGTCACGGCACAGTCCCGCCAGACCGGACGCCTTGGTCACCCCGGGCGCGCTGATCTCCAGCAGCCCGTACTCGCCCAGGTGCGAGTGGGTCAGGGTCAGCCGGTCGCCGACGACGTCGGCGCCCTGCAGGGCGAGGGCGTCGCTGTCCAGCTCGGCGTGGAAGGCGCACAGCTTCAGGACCGGCTCGTCCCGTCGCGCCAGGTCGGGCAGTTCGCCGACGGTCAGCCAGGGCCCCTTTTCCTGCTGCAGCTGCGGTTCGCAACCGAAGTGCTGTCCCCATTCGAACGCGAAGACCGTGCCGGGGATCGCAGCGCGCAGATCGTGCGCGACCTCGAGGGCCAGGTCGGCGTCCAGGCTGTGGGTGACGGTGTGGCGATGCTCGCGAAGGTCGAACACGCCGGCGCCGTTGCTGACCACCACCTCGGGGTGCACGCCGGGCAGGTCGTCCAGCACCTGCAGCCAGCGCGAGGGGCGTCCGGTGGCGACCACGACCGGGACGCCCTCGCGGGCGGCCAGGGCGACGGCCCGACGGTTGAGCTCCGACACCTCACCGAGCGGGTCGACGAACGTGCCGTCCAGGTCGGTGGCGATGAGCCTGATGGTCACAGTCGCGAGTTGGGGCTGCGACCGCTGCCGGGCGAACCGGACTGCGGTGAGGGCGAGCCCGACTGCGGGGACGGCGACCCGGACTGCGGAGACGGCGAGCCCGACTGCGGGGACGGCGAGCCCGACTGAGGGGACGGCGAGCCCGACTGCGGGGACGGCGACCCCGACTGGGGCGAGGGTGAACCCGAGCCACCCGACTGGGGCGACGAGGTCGGCGGCACCGGTGGCGGCGGGCTCTGCTGCGGCGACTGCTGGAAGATCAGGATGGCGATCAGCACGGCCAGTGCGGCCAGCAGCAGCATCAACAGCCAGGACGCCAGGATCGACACCCAGCCCGAGCGGTCGTGGCGGCCGGGCCACGGCAGCGGCCACAGCCGCGCCACCCCGGGGCCGGTCCGGTCGATCCAGTGCAGCCGGTAGTCGGGGCCGGCGGGGGAGCCCTTCTGCGGCAGCCGGGCCAGCTCCACCTCGTCCAGAATGCGGGACGCCTCGGCGACGGCGGCCGGCGAGCCGTCGTAGGCCAGCGCCACCCAGGGTGCCAGGGGGTCGTCTCCGGGATCGACCGGGTCGTCGTCCTCGTGCCGGAACTTGTGGCCCAGCCGGCCCTCGTCCTGGCCGTGCCCGCCGCGCGCCACCACGGTGTCGATGTGCAGCTGGTTGACCACCCCCGCCAGCCGATCCCGTGCCGCGGCGTCGTTGGCGGCGCCCTCCGACAGCAGAATGAGCATCACCGGCGTGTTGGCCTCGTCGTGGCCGGCGAACGTCACCCCGGACGGCGTCGCCACCAGCCGGGCGTCCAGCCAGAAATCACCGACCTTGGGGGGATCCTCGCTGAGCAGCGGGGTGAGCGGCACCGCAGCGGACGCCGCACCGTCACCGGTGGGCGGGGGGCCCGCAGGTCCGGGGCCGGAGGGTGGAGGTCCGGACGACGAGGGGCCCGGCGACGAGGGGTCACCGGGTGCCGGGTTGTGCTGCTCGGACATCGGCTCCCATCTCATCACACCGCCCAAACGGCCCCGGCCATGAAGCGCGACCCATTCTGCCCGATCCGGGGAGCCCGCCGGTCGGCCACCGGACCACTGGCTCGGCGCCCCGGTAAGGTTGCTGCAGATCCGGCGGGCCCAGCCCGTCCAGCTGAGCAGCGAGCAGGAGAACGCGCGTGTCGAATCCGACCCAGGGCCCCGGGCAACAGCCGCAGGGCAATCCGGCCACCCGTGAGGCAGCCCGCGTGCTGGGCGAGGCGATCGCCCAGGTGCAGCGGGTCATCGTCGGTCAGGAGCACATGGTCGAGCAACTGATGGTCGGCCTGCTCGCCAAGGGGCACGTGCTGCTCGAGGGCGTCCCCGGTGTCGCGAAGACGCTGGCGGTGCGCAGCTTCGCCACCGTGGTCGGCGGCGACTTCTCCCGCATCCAGTTCACCCCCGACCTGGTGCCCTCCGACATCGTCGGCACGCGCATCTACTCCGCGCGGCAGGAGAAGTTCGACATCTCGCTCGGCCCGGTCTTCGTCAACTTCGTGCTGGCCGACGAGATCAACCGCGCTCCGGCCAAGGTGCAGTCGGCCATGCTCGAGCTGATGGCCGAACGCCAGGTGTCGATCGGCGGCGCCACCTACCCGGTGCCGAAGCCGTTCATCGTGATCGCCACCCAGAACCCGATCGAGTCCGAGGGCGTCTACCCGCTGCCCGAGGCTCAGCGCGACCGCTTCCTGCTGAAGGTCGACGTGCCCTACCCGCGCGGCAACGAGGAGTTCGAGATCCTGCGCCGGATGAGCGTCACCCCGCCCGAGCCCACCAACATCCTCAACCCGGACCGGATCAGGGAACTGCAGGACCAGGCGTCCAACGTCTTCGTGCACAATCTGGTCGCCGAATACATCGTCCGGCTGGTGCTGGCCACCCGGACCCCGGCGGAGTTCGGCATGCCCGACCTCGCTCCGGTGATCCAGATCGGCTGCTCGCCGCGCGCGACGCTGGGTCTGGTGGCCGCCGCCCGTGCGCTTGCCCTGATCCACGGCCGTGACTACGTGCTGCCCACCGACGTGCAGGCCGTCGCCAAGGACGTCATGTCGCACCGTCTCGTGCTGGGCTTCGACGCGGTCGCCGACAACATCGCACCGGCCCAGGTGGTCGACCGGATCGTGGCCATGGTGCCGCCGCCCACGCCGGTGTGGAACCAGCAGCAGCGTGAGCAGTCGCACGGCCAGCACCGCCACAACCCCAGCTACAGCAACTGAGCCCGCGACCAGGAGCCGAGGGCCGTTGACCCAGCAACCCATGCAGTTCGAACCCCCCGCCGACGATCTCGGCGTGGTTGAGTCGGTGCTGCGCGAACCCACCCGCTCGACCCTGCCGCTGCACAAGCTGGCACCCGAGGCGGCGTTGCGCCGGCTGGAGCTGACCATCGTCCGCCGGCTGGAGGGGTTCCTGCACGGCGACCACCGGGGGCTGCTGCCGGGACCGGGGTCGGAGACC
Organism: Micropruina sonneratiae; assembly: GCF_025972045.1. Lineage (GTDB taxonomy): Bacteria > Actinomycetota > Actinomycetes > Propionibacteriales > Propionibacteriaceae > Micropruina > Micropruina sonneratiae. Next base: position 613,033 of record NZ_JAPDHX010000003.1, read on the forward strand.
AACGACGCCCGCCTCTACGTGCCCGGCCAGGACGACGTGCGCAAGATGGACTGGGCCGTCACCGCCCGCACCCAGAGCCCGCACGTGCGGGACACGATCGCCGACCGCGAACTCGAGGTGTGGGCCCTGCTCGACGTCACACCGTCGATGAACTGGGGCACCGAGGGGGTCACCAAACGCGACCTGGGGATCGCTGCGGTGGCGACCATCGGGTTCCTGTCCCAGAAGATGGGGGACCGGTTCGGGGGCCTGATCATGAGGCCCGAGGCCATCCGCCGGCTGCCCGCCCGCTCCGGGCGCACGGCCCTGTACGGGTTGCTGCGCCGGATGCTCAACGAGCCCATCGTGCCCGACCACTCCACCGGTCCCTACACGCTGGCCGCCGGCATCGAGCAGCTGACCCGGCTGCAGCGCCGGCGCGGCATGCGCATCGTCGTATCCGACTTCCTCTCGGCCGGCGACTCCGAACTCGACCCGAACATCGAACCCGACTGGGAGCGGCCGATGCGCCGGCTGGCGGTGCGCAACCAGGTGCTCGCGGTCGAGGTGGTCGACAAGCGCGAGATCGAGTTCCCCGATGTCGGCGACATCCTCATCCGGGACCCCGAGACGGACTTCCAGCGCTACGTGAACACCAGCGACGCCTCGGCCCGCTCGCGGATGGACGCCGCGTCCGCCGCCCAGCGCGAACGGATCCGGATCGCGCTGCGCCGCGCAGGGGTCGCGCACATCCAGTTGCGTACCGATAGAGACTGGGTGCAGGACATCGCCCGTTTCGTGCTCGCCTACCGTCGGGTGGCGGGCATGTTGCATCAACCGCCGCAGGGGGTGAGCAAGTGAATCTCGAACAGATGTTCCTCAATCCGGAACGGTTGTGGTGGCTGCTGCTCATCCCGGTGCTGGTGGCCGCCTACATCTACCTCGGCAGGCGCAAGAACCGCTCGGGAATGCGCTTCACCAACACCTCCGTGCTGGGTGCGGTGGTGCCGGTCCAGTCGCAGTGGCGGCGGCATCTGGCGGTGGCGTTGTCGCTGCTCAGCCTCGCGGCGCTGACCATCGCCTGGGGGCGACCCAGCGGGGTCGATCACGTGCCGCGGGAACGCGCGACCGTCGTGCTGGTGCTCGACGTCTCGCAGTCGATGGCGGCCACCGACGTGAAGCCGAACCGGTTGGACGCCGCCAAGGCGGCGGCGAAGGAGTTCGTCGCCTCGATGCCTGCGGCGTACAACGTGGCCCTGGTCAGCCTGTCCGGCAACCCGGCGTCCCGAATGCCGCCGACGACCGATCGCGGCCAGGTGAACCGGGCGATCGACGCGCTCACGCTGCAGGATTCGACCGCGGTGGGTGACGCCATCAACGTGGCGATGTCGACGCTGCAGTCGGCGCCGAAGGCCGACGACGGGTCGGTGCCACCGGGCGCGATCGTGCTGCTGTCCGACGGGCAGAACACCGCCGGCCGCTCGCCCACCCAGGAGGCGGCCGAGGCGGCCAAGGCGAAGGTGCCGATCTACACCATCGCCTACGGCACCGAGAACGGCTACGTCGACCTCGACGGCAAGCGCGAGCCGGTCCCCCCGGACAAGGACCTGTTGCAGCGGATCGCCAGCCTGACCAACGGTCAGTTCTACACCGCCGAGAACGTCGGCCAGCTGTCCAGCGTCTACGAGAACATCCGCAGTGAGGTCGGTTACGAAGAGGTGCGCAAGGAGGTGACCGCGACCTGGGCCGGCTACGGTCTGGCGTTCGCCGTGGTCGCCGCCCTCGCCGCGGTCTCGTTGGGAGCGAGGTGGCCATGATCCCGATGATCACGTTCATGGAGGGGCAGCGGCTGTGGTGGCTGCTGCTGATCCCGGTGCTGCTCGTGCTGTACTTCGGGCTGCTGCACCGCAAGAGCACCCGCAGCCGCACCAGCGGCATCAGCAACCTGGACAAGGTGCTGCCCAAGCAGCAGGCGTGGAAGCGGCACATCGCCGTGGGTGCGGCCGTGCTGTCGCTGGCGGCGCTGAACGTGGCGTTCGCCAAGCCGTCCGATCAGGTGGACGTGCCGCGCGACCGCGCGACGATCGTGCTGACCCTGGACGTGTCCCGCTCGATGATCGCCGAGGACGTCCAGCCCAACCGCCTGGACGCCGCCAAGGAGGCGGCCAAGGAGTTCCTCGGCATGCTGCCGGCGAGGTTCAACGTTGCCCTGGTGGCGTTCGCGGGTTCGGCGTCCGTGGTCGTCGCGCCGACCACCGACCGCGGGCTGGTGTCCCGTGCCATCGAGGGGCTTGAGGTGGCGCCGTCCACCGCGATCGGCGAGGGCGTCTACTCGGCCCTGGACGCCATGGCGCTGGCCCCGCCCGACCCCGACCACCCCGACGATCCGGCGCCCGGCGCGATCGTGCTGCTGTCGGACGGCTTCACCAACATCGGCCGCAAGTCGGCCTCCGCGGCCGAGGAGGCCAAGAAGCAGGGCATTCCCATCTACACCATCGCCTACGGCACCGAGGACGGCTACGTCGTCGACGGCGGCCGACGCGAACCGGTGCCGGTCAACCACGAGGAACTGCAGCGGGTCGCCGACATCTCCGGCGGGAAGAAGTTCGCCGCCGGCTCGGAGTCGGAGCTGAAGCAGGTCTACGCCAGCATCGCCGAGCAGGTCGGCTACGTGAAGGAGGAGCAGGAGGTCACCGAGGTCTACACCGGTTACGCCCTGTTCTTCGCGCTGCTGGCCGCGTGCGCGGTGATCTCCCTGGGCGCCCGCTGGCCCTGAGCCCGCGGAGGCCGGTTCTACCCCGTCCGGGTTCTCTCTTCGGCTCCGCGTGCGGCGCGCCGACGGTGGCGACTTCCCCCTCGGCGACGGTTCCCCGAACTCGCCTAACTACCGAGCGCTCGCCGACCTTGGCGAGCGCTCGGTAGTTGGGCGAGCGCGTGGAGGCGGGGGAGGGGCCACGTGGGAGGTTCGGACGCCGCGGGTAGTCTGCGGATCGTGAGCGAACCCCGTCCGACCCCGGCGATCGTCCTCGTGGGTGAAGCACACCTGCACGCCATGCTGCGCGAGTTCACCCACCGTTACGGTCAGGACTACGCCCTCCATCCGTGCAACCTGGAGGATTTCATCGACACCGTCCTCGAACTGAAGCAGGGCGGCGTCCCGATCGCGATGGTGGGGGCGGAGTTCAACCTCGGTGAGCACACGGCGGCACACCTGTTCCACAAGTTGCAGGTCAAGCTGCCGACCGCCCGCAGGCTGGTGCTGGTGCCCCGTGAGGAGTTCCGGGCGTCCCTGGAGCCGCTGCGCGCCAGCCTCGCCTAGGGCGAGATCGACGCCTACCTGGCGTTGCCGTCCGGGCCCCGCGACGAGGAGTTCCACGCAGCGGTCGCCGAGTCGCTGTCGGAATGGGGCTGGTCGGTGGCCACGCCCGAGGTGGTGATGGTCGAGATCGTCGCCGATCCCGGTGGGGTGAAGTCGCGCCGGCTGTGCGACTTCCTGGAGCGGATGGGCACCCCGCACCGCGTCCACGAGCCGGACTCGGACCGTGCGGTGGCCCTGCTGGGCGACGTCGACGGCGTCCGGCTCCCGGCGGTCAAACCGGCCGAGCTTCCGGTGCTGTTCGACCCCAGCCTGACCGACCTGGCGCAGCTGGTGCTCGGCAATGCCGCCGACGTACTAAACGGCGGCGTGGCCGACCTGGTCGTGGTGGGCGCCGGCCCTGCCGGTCTCGCCGCTGCCGTGTACGGCGCATCCGAAGGGCTGGACGTCGTGGTGGTCGAAGCCGAGGCGATCGGCGGCCAGGCGGGCACCAGTTCGATGATCCGCAACTATCTGGGCTTCCCACGCGGCATTTCGGGGATGCGGCTGGCGCAGCGGGCGCGCGCCCAGGCGCTGCGTTTCGGCGCCCGTTTCGTGGCGGGCTGCCGAGTCAGCGCGTTGCGGACCGGACGCCGGGGCGAGCCGCTGGAGATCATCACCCCGGCCGGCTCCGTGTCGGGACGCGCAGTGCTGGTCGCCAGCGGGGTCGCGTACCGCCGGCTCGGCGTGCCCGAGCTGGAGGAGTTCCTGGGCCGCGGCGTCAACTACGGCGCGGCGGCCAGTACCGCTCGCGACATGCGGGGCCGCGACGTGGTCGTGGTGGGCGGCGGCAACAGTGCGGGGCAGGCCGCCGTGCACCTGGCCAGGTTCGCGCGCTCGGTCACCATGGTGATCCGCCGCGGCAGCCTGGCCGACACCATGTCGAGCTACCTGATCCGCGAGGTGGAGGCGCACCCACGGATCACTCTGGCCTGCGGCACCGAGGTCACCGGGGGCGGCGGCACCAACAGCTTGGAATGGCTCGAACTGACCGACCGGGGCGGCGGCGAGGCCCGGCGCGTCGAGGCGTCCGGGCTGTACCTGCTGCTGGGCGCCGAGCCGCACTGCGAGTGGCTGCCCCCCGAGTTGGCTCTGGACGAGCGCGGCTTCGTGCTCAGCGGGACGGACGTCCCGGCCGGGTCGCGCCCCGGGCTGGAGCCTTTCGCGCCGTTGGCCACCAGCGTTCCCGGCGTGTTCGTCGCCGGTGACATCCGGTCGGGCTCGATGAAGCGGGTGGCGTCGGCCAGCGGTGAGGGCGCTGCCGCGATCCCGCTGGTGCATGCCTGGCTGGCGGTCATTCGTTCGGCGTCCGTCGGGTGATCGCCGGCCCTGATCGACGAGGTCAGCGCCCCTCGAACCTGGCCGGTTTCCCGCTCAGATAGGACGCCATTGCAGCCTGCGCGTCGGCGGTGCGGGCCAGCATCGCGGTGACCGGGTGCAGTCGGGACGCCGCGGCGTCCGGATCGTGCACGGCGAGCCGCGCGTTGGCGAGCGTCGCCTGCACGGCTAGCGGCGCCTGGGCGGCGATGCGTTCGGCGAGTTCGACGGCGGCGCCCAGTTGCCGTCCGTCGGGCACCACCTGCTGCACGAGCCCGATCCGGTGCGCCTCGGCGGCGTCGAAGAAGTCTCCGGTCAGCAGCCAGCGCATGGCGTCGCCCCAGCCCAGCCGCGGCAGCCGCACGGTGGCGCCGCCGAAGGCGATGATCCCGCGGGCCACCTCGAGTTGCGCGAACCGGGTGGACGCCGCGGCGACGACGACGTCCGCGGCCAGAGCGAGTTCGACGCCCAGCGTCAGGCAGGTGCCCTGCACCGCCACCACCACGGGCTTCGCCACCGGATCGGTGGCCACCCCCCACGGGTCGATGGTTCCCGGCGGCAGCAGTTCGAGGTCGCCGGCGACCAGACCGGGGCCGAGGTCGGCGAGATCGAGGCCGCCGGTGAAGTGGTCGCCGAGTGCGTGCACGACACCGACCCGCAGGTCGGGATCGGTGTGCAGACGGGTGTAGGCGCGGGCCAGGCCGTGCAGCATGGTCAAGTCGGCGGCGTTGCGCTTGCCCGGCCGGTTCAGCCCGATCAGCAGCAGGTGGTCGCGCTGCTCGACCAGCACCCTGTCGTCGCTCATCGCCCCATCCAACCCGGCGCCGCCGGCCTTGTCACCCCGGACGCCGCCGGCGCCACCTCGCGCGCCGCGGCGGCGTCCTCGACCTCTTCGCGGGTCAGGCCGAGCAGAAACAGCACCGCATCCAGATAGGGCAGGTTGAGCGATGTGTCCGCCGAGGCGCGAACGGCGGGCTTGGCGTTGAAGGCGATGCCCAGTCCGGCGGCGGCCAGCATGTCGAGGTCGTTGGCGCCGTCGCCGATCGCGATCGTCCGGGACAGCGGCAATCCCTCCAGCGCGGCCCATTCCCGCAGCTTGGCGGCCTTGGCGGCCCGGTCGACGATCTGCCCGGCGATCTGCCCGGTCAGCCGGTCGTCGACGACCTCCAACCGGTTGCCGTGCGCGTAGCGGATGCCCAGCTCGGCGGCCAGCGGCGCCACCACCTCGATGAACCCCCCCGAGACCACGCCGATCGACAGCGCCAGGTCGCGCAGGGTCGTCACCAGGGTGCGTGCCCCCGGGGTGAACCGGACGGCGGCGCGCACCTCGTCGAGCGCGGACGCCGGCAGTCCGGCCAGCAGCGCGACGCGGGCCCGCAGGCTGTCGGCGAAGTCGAGCTCGCCCAGCATCGCGCGCTCGGTGACGGCTCTCACCTCGGCGGCGCAGCCGGCCTGCTCGGCGAGCAGGTCGATCACCTCGTCGCGGATCAGGGTCGAGTCGACGTCCATCACGATCAGCCGCCGGCCCTGGCGCGCCAGACCGGCCGGGGCGACCGACACGTCGAAGCCGGCGCCGGCAGCCACGCTGGCCAGTGCCGGACGCAGGGCGGCGGGTTCGGCGTTGGACACCCACAACTCGACGGTCGTCAGCGGCGTCCGGGACAGGCGGCGGCTGCGGTCGACGTTGCCGCCCAGCGCGGTGATCACGTCGGTGGTGATGGCGAGGTGACTGGCGAGCAGGGGACGGCCGAGCACGGTGACCACGGCCCGGTTGTGCCGGGGCGGGTTGTCGCCGACCCCCTCGGTGAGGGTCAACGCGAGACCGAGCCGGGCACAGACACCGGCCAACCGGTCCTCGACGGCGTCGCTGGCCTCCGGTGCCACCACCAGCAGCACACCGATGCTGAGCCGGCCGCGAACCACCGTCTGTTCGAGGTCCAGCACCTCGGCGTCCAGCTCGGCGATGGCGGCCATCAGCCGGTTCAGCAGGCCGGGGGAGTCGGCACCGGTGATGGTCGCGGCGAGCGAGAACTGGTCCGTCACTCGTGGGATTCTGCCACGGCGCGACAGCGCGAACGGGTCCTGGGGCGGCCGCGGACGCTGCCGTCCGGACCGTGGGGACGGTTCCCTCGGGTCCACGTACCGCCGGCGGCGCGGACCGCGAGAACCGTCCCATGGTCCAGAACCGGTACGGCTAGTCCTCGCGGGCCTCTTCGTTGGCCTTGTCGTTGGCCTTCTGGATCGCGTCGACCAGTTCGTCCTTGGTCATCGTCCAGCGGCCCCTGACCTCGAGCCGGCGGGCGATGCCGAGCAGGTGCTCCTTGGTGGCGTTGGCGTCCACCCCGCCGGCGGACTCGGCGTCGTTGAGGCCGCCGATCTCGGCCCGGTCGTCCGAGGGCCCGGGGGAGTCCTTGGCCTCCCAATGGTCGCCGACCTTCTCGTAGGAGTGCTTCAACGACGCGTAGGCGGTGGCGTTCGCGCGGCCCTCGTCGTCGTAGGAGTCCATGGCGGCGTCGTAGGTCTTGGCGAAGGTGCGCTGCGCCTTGTCGTCCGAGCGCTGAACAGGGCTGGGCAGCTCGTCGGGTTTGGCCTTGCCGCTCCTGGTGGTCTTCGGCATGCGACCAGTCTGCGCCCGGTGAACCGCCGACGACACGCCCGAAACGGTGATCGGACGTCGACGCCGGTTGGTCGGGGTGGGACTCGTGAGGCAGAATGGACCCACTCCGACGCCGGGTGATGCAGGGGAAGGCAGCCACTCGGCCGAAGGAGAAGACCATGGCGACCACCCATGGAGTGGTGCAGATCCACTCTGCGCCGTCCGCACTGTGCCCACATGTCGAATGGGCGGTGGGCGGCGTCGTCGGCGTGCCCATCCAACTGTCCTGGACGCCCCAACCCGCCGAACGTGCGTCGTACCGCGCCGAGTATGCCTGGACGGGCCCGGTCGGCTCGTCGGCCAGGCTGGCCAGTGCCCTGAAGGGCTGGCAGCGGCTGCGATTCGAGGTCACCGAGCAGGCGAGCGCGACGTCGGAGGGCGTGCGGTACTCCTACACGCCGGCGCTGGGCATCTTCCACGCCACCACCGGACTTCACGGCGACGTGATGGTCAACGAACAGCGGCTCAAGCTCGCCCTCGCCCGCGAGGCACTGGGCGGTCGCAGCCTGCACGATGCGGTCGCCGACCTGCTCGGCACCGCGTGGGACGACGAACTTGAGGTCTTCCGGCAGGCCGGCGAGGGCGGCGACGTCCGCTGGCTGCACCAGGTCGTCTGACTTCCACCCACCGCTCGCCCAACTACCGAACGCTCGCCAAGGTTGGCGAGCACTCGGTAGTTGGGCGAGCGGTGGGAGGGGGTGGCGGGTCAGCCGGTGACGTTC
>NZ_JAPDHX010000004.1 GCF_025972045.1 Micropruina sonneratiae
CCACTTCCCAGCGAACGCCCTGCGAGCCGAGCTTGGCCAGCCTGACCACGCCTCATTTGGACGCCCCCAAGACCGCGTCCCGGCCGCGATTGCTAGGCTCCGGAAATGCTCGACGACCGCGTCCGCGAGTCCCTGCGTGCCTTTGTTGCTGAGCGTGACTGGGCTCAGTTCCACACGCCCAGCAATCTGGCCAAGAGCATCGCGATCGAGGCCGGAGAGTTGCTCGAGTGCTTCCAGTGGAACGACGATGCCGACCTGGAGCAGGTGCGCGGCGAACTGGCCGACGTCCTCACTTACTGTGCCCTGCTGGCCGATCGGCTCGGACTCGACCCGTCCGAGATCGTCCTCGACAAGCTGGCCGTGACCGGTGCGAAGTACCCCGCTGACCAGGCGCGCGGCAGGAGTGATCGCTATGACGTCCTTTAGGATCGAGCACCTCACGTTCGACAATCAGGCTGTCGCCGCCTGGCAGCCGATCGACATCGCGCATTCAAACTGGCCCGTGGTGTACGCACTCAACAGCGCCCGCGAAATCTACATCGGCGAGACCCTGGACGCCGCTGGGCGCTTCCGCCAACACTTGGGCAAGCCCACCATGGCCCCGCTTCGCACCATTCGCGTGGTGATCGACGATACGTTTAACAAGTCCGTCTGCCTCGATCTGGAGTCGTTCCTGATCAGGCTTCTGGCGGGCGAGGGCCACTTCCAGGTTCTGAACGCCAACGCGGGCATCACCGATCGCAACTACTACGACCGGAACCGCTACCAGCAACTCTTCGGCGACATCTTCGACGAACTGCGCAGGGAGGGGTTGTTCCAGCGCAGCATCAAGGACATCGAGAACAGCGACCTGTTCAAGTTGTCGCCGTTCAAGTCCCTCAGTGAGGACCAGGCGCTGGTCGTCCTGGACATCATGGAAGGCTTGTTCGACGATCTGGAAGCGGGTCGTAGGCACTCCATTGTCATTCAGGGGGATCCCGGCACAGGCAAGACGATCGTCGGCATCTTTCTCATCAAGCTGCTGCGGGACATCCAGACCGCCGATCTGCACGACGAGTTCTACACCGAGTCGGTGTTCTCAGACTTCTTCCTGCCCGATTACGCCAGCCTGCTGAAGGACTGCCGCATCGGTCTGGTCGTGCCCCAGCAGTCACTGCGCGACTCGATCAGGAAAGTGTTCCGACAGACACCCAAGCTGGCGCAGCCCATGGTGCTGACACCGTTCGACGTCGGCAAGAGCGACGAGGAGTGGGATCTGCTCATCGTCGACGAGACGCACCGGCTGAATCAGCGCGCCAACCAGTCTTCCGGCATGCGGAACCGCGACTTCGGGCTGATCAACCAGAAGCTGTTCGGCGCCGACGACTACAGCCGGACGCAGCTCGACTGGATCGAGGCCAAGAGCCGCTACCAGATCTACCTGTTGGACTCGGCTCAGAGCGTGCGCCCGGCCGACCTGCCGCCCGCCCTCGTCGCCTCCCTGATCGACATGGCTCAAGCCGACCAGCGGCTGTACCGTCTGCACTCCCAGATGAGAGTCCGGGCCGGCAGCGACTACGTGGGGTACGTACGCGGGGTTCTGGACGGCAGTGTCACCGTGCCCCAATCCTTCGGCGACTACGACCTGAGGCTGTACGACGACTTCGCGGCGATGCAGCACGCCATTCAACGTCAGGATCGACGCCACGGCCTCGCGAGGTTGGTGGCGGGGTTCGCCTGGCCGTGGGCGAGCAAGAGGAACAAGGCGGCTTACGACATCGAGCTGGACGGCGTTCGACTGCGGTGGAACAGCACAGACAAGGACTGGATCAACTCCAAGGGGTCGCTCAACGAGGTCGGTTCCATCCACACGGTGCAGGGTTACGACCTCAACTACGCCGGCGTGATCATCGGCCCTGACCTTCGCTTCGACCCCGTCACTGGCCGGACGACCTTTCACCGCGAGTCGTACTTCGACGCCAAGGGCAAGGAGAACAACCCGCGCTTGGGCAGGACGTACACGGACCAGGAGCTGCTCGGCTTCGTGCGGAACATCTACTCGGTTCTGCTGACGAGAGGGATGCGGGGAACCTACGTATACGCGGTGGATCCCGCACTGCGCGAGCACCTGCGCCGCTTCATCCCTGCTGCTGCGTGATGCCCGTCGCTCGGCGAATCAGCGACGCATCTCGAGCTCAAGCGGGCGATCGCGCTGGCCATTCGAAGTATCGGCTGCCGCGCCGTTCTCGAAGCAGTTCCAGCCGGAGAAGACATGGGAGGGTGGCGCGCGGATGTGCTCGGCATCTCGCCGACTGGCCGTCGAACTGGCGTTCGAAGCCCAGCTCGCCGAAATGACAGTCGAGGAAGGTCTCGGCGCACCGATCGCTACGCAGCCGATGGAGTCGGGTGCGTGGGGGTGTCGTCCAAGGAACGCGTCCTGGATGTCCGCGTTGCCGAGCTGTCATGTGCTTACCGCGGACGGCCCGCTCACTGCGGACCGGGGGCTGGCCCGACTGGTCACGAAGGGGCCGCTTGCACGGTGGGAGCAGGCGAGCCCGTCAAGTTTCACAAGGTCGCACGGTGGGAGCAGGCCGAACCCGTCAAGTTTCACAAGGTCGCACTAGGACTTCTCAACGGCCGGATTGAGGTGGTGAGCGACCACAGCTACGCCGAAACCTCGGGTGACCGCAGCCGTTTCATCCGCGACGCCGTGCTCGTGGTTGGGGCTGAAGACGTCCGGCGACTCGCGTCCCTCAGGGCGGCAGAGCGCGACGCCAAGGCCAGGTTCCGCGGGTCGCACGAGTCGCACGAGAGAACTCGCCTCGACCATGCTCGACACTCAGCCAACCTCACGGCGCCATACGAACGCCACACCGCGTGTTTCAACAGGCTCTTGCACTGGCGGCCTCCGATCTCGGGTGCAGAGAGATCTGCCTTGGGGTACCGCGAAGCCTTGGGATGGCGTCTTTCCCACACCATTGAGGTTGGCTCGCGGCTCAGATGCAACGGCTCGTGCCGCCGTCCTGTTGGCTCAACCAGCGGGAAGCGAGGCCCGTCTCTGGGCGGTTGTGTGCCCAGTGGCCGGCAAGGCGACTCCTGCGCTCGGCCGGGGTTGGCGGCGACGCGGCGTTCGCGTTCTCGTCGAGTCTGTGGGCGAGGCCCGTAGGGTCGCGGACAGCCTGGAGTGGTCAGCGTCGGCACTCACAGTCGTGTCCGGAACTGAATCAGGAGGGGACGACAACGCAAGCACCGATCGTCGGAGACGTCTGAGACTTCGCGAAAATGCCGATTGTTCCAGACCAGGGGCCGTGGCAGTCTGCCGACCATGACCGACTTCTCCGTCGAGTGCGCGGCCGGCAGCCTGCGCTCCTTGTCCGAGTCCGCGCCGGTGGCTCACTTCGCGCATCGATGGACGGACGGTGGCGTGGACGTGAGCGCCGATTTCACCGGCGCCCATTTGCTGCATCTGTCCGTCGCCGCCTGCGTCCTGAACGACCTGTATCGCGAGGCCGACAAGCGTGGTGTCATTCTGGACGGTGTCCGGGTAACAGCCTCCGGTGGCTTCAGCGACGACTGGGCGTCCACGGGCATCACTTACCGGGTTGACGTCGACTCCCCCGCAGAGGTCGCAGTTGTCGATGAACTCGTCGCGCTGGTGGACGAGATCGCCGAGATCCCGCGCGCGGTCCGTGCCGGTGCCGGCGTGCAGCGCACAGTCTGACTTGGCGCTCGGGTTCTCCGGTTCGGCGGGCCGCCCGGACGAGCCTGCCTGAGAGGGTTAGTCCCGCCTCAGCCCGGCGAGCAACAGTGCCACCGCGGCTCTCGACGACGACCGGATCGCAGACGACGCCGAATCGGGACACCCACTGGTCGGGGCTATCGTGGTCTGCATGAGTGCCCGTGTGGTCGCCTGCCCGTCGTGCGGCACCAAGAATCGCGTTCCCGTGGCCGGCAAGGGGCGTGCGCAATGCGCCTCGTGTCACACCTCCCTGCCCTGGCTGGTGGACGCCGGCGATGACGACTTCACCGCCGCCACCGAGACCGGCCAACTGGTGCTCGTCGATCTGTGGGCGCCCTGGTGCGGCCCGTGCCGTCAGGTCGCCCCCGTACTGGAACGCCTCGCCACGCACTACGCCGGACGGGTGAAGGTGGTCAAGGTCAACGTCGACGACAACCGCCGTATCGCCCAGCGCTTCGACGCCAGCAGCATTCCCACCCTCGTGATGCTGCGTGACGGCAGGCCCGTGGCGCGCCTGGTCGGCGCCCAACCCGAGCCTGTGCTCAAGGCCCGCATCGACGCGCTGCTCGCGCCCTGACTCCTCGCCCCTGACTTCGCTGACCAATCGCGCCTGACTCGTCGCGCCCTGCTTCAACGCGTCTTGATTCAACGCCACGCCAGTACCCTGACCCATGACCCAGCCCGACAACGTCGAATACGGTGACCGCGAGGTCGCGCTACCCAATGAGATTCTTCGTAGCGTGGTGGGCAGCGGCGTGCACGGCATCGCCATCGAGGGCACCGACGACCACGACGAGATGGGCGTCTACATCGAACCTCCCGAGTACCTGCTGGGCGTCGAGCGACACCGCGACGACTACATCTGGCGCACCCAGCCCGAGAGCGTCCGCAGTGGGCCGGGCGACACCGATCTGGTCATGTACAGCCTGCAGAAGTACCTGCGGCTGGCGATCAAGGGCAATCCGACGGTGATGCTGCCCCTGTTCGCACCCGAGCAGTCACTGGTGGTGCTGACGCCACTCGGTGAAGAACTGCGAGCTCTGCGGACGTCGTTCCTGTCGCGCCTGGCCGTCGAACGCTTTCTCGGCTACATGCGCAGCCAGCACGAGCGCATGCTCGGACAGTCGAAACGCAACGTTCCCAACCGTCCCGAACTGATCGTCAAGTACGGCTGGGACGTCAAGTACGGCAGCCACGCCCTACGACTGGCCCATCAGGGCTACGAGATCGCCGGCACCGGCACCCTCACGTTGCCGATGCCGACCCGCGAACGTGAGCAGGTGCTAGCCGTGAAGCGCGGCGAGGTGCCCCGCGACGAGGTGTCGCGCGAGATCGGACGGCTCGAAGCCGCCGTCCGCGACCTGCTCGACACCGGCCGGACGCCCGTGCCCGCGACAGCCGACTACACCCTGATCTCTGCCTGGGCGGTCAACGCGCAGCGCCGGCACTGGCGTTGGGTGTAGGTCGGCGATCAGCGGCGAAGGAGTAGCCGTGCGATGGTCGCCTTCTCTTCAGGGGTGCCCCATCGGCCGGTCGCCTGTTCCAGCACGTTGAGGGTTGGGCGTGACCCGTGCCACAGGGCCAGGTCGAGGCGTCCACCTGGGTCGTGCCAACCCAGGTCGCGGTAGATGGGCGTCGCGGCGTCGTGATGCTGCCGCCAACTCTGCCCCGCCGCGGTGACGAGCAGAGCCAGCAGACCTGCATCGCGCTCGAACTCGCGGCCCAAAGGGAGCCGAGATCGAATGTGGCTCAGCAGGCCCACCGGATCGTCGACCACCTTCTGCCCGGCCTTGGTAACGCTGAGCACACCCTTCGACTTGCGCACCAGGCCCAGTGCCGTGGCCGACTCGCGCAGGTGGTACACGGGCATCGTGTAGTCCTCGCGATTGCCTTTGCCGACGAACTCGATTTCCAGGTCGAGGTCGGCGACCAACCTCTCAACCACGGCGGGTGGCAGATAGCCGGCAGCCGTCAGCCTGAGCCGACCGCCGACCAGCCGCATGAAGTGCTGATACCTCGACACGGCACCCGCGATCAGCTCGGGCTCGGGCTCGACCCACCCTGCCAGCGCCCGATTGAGCAGACTCTGCAACCCTCTGGGCGACGAGATCGTGCGCACCACAACGATGGCTGGCCTTGCTGCAAGTTCGTCGCCGTGTGTGCCTCCTCACCCACGGGTCGACACATCGCTTTGGTTGCCCTGAAGGTCAGGCAGGTTCGACCGTCCGGCCCTGGTTCAGGTGATGGACGCCTCGTAGATCGACCCGATCGATGCGGCCAGCGTGGCGTCGAACTGGGCGTCGCTCTGATCGACCCGCAACCCCTCGGTGAGCGCCCGGCTGAAGCTGGCGATCACCCCGTGGTTCTGGGCCAGCAACCGGTTCGCCTCGTCGCGGCTGTACCCGCCCGACAACGCCACCACGCGTAGCACGCTCGGGTGGGCCACCAGGTCGGCGTACAGGTCGGGCTCGCTCGGAATGGTCAGCTTCAGCATTACCCGCTGCCCCTGCGGCAACGACCCCAGCCGGCTCAGAATGCCCTCGGTGACCAGTGCCTCGGCCTCGGCCTTGTCGGAGGCCTTGATGTCGACCTCGGGTTCGAGAATCGGCACCAGCCCGGCGTCGAGAATGCGCCGGCCCACCTCGAACTGCTGATCGAGCACCGCGTCGATGCCGGCTTCGTTGGCCGCCTGCACGAACGAGCGCATCTTGGTGCCGAACACGTGCTTGGAAAGGGCGTGTTCGAGCAGTGCGTCCAGTTCGGGCATGGGCTTCATCACCCGTGCGCCGTCGGCGGCCTCGGCCAGCCCTTTGTCGACCTTCAGAATCGGCACCACGCCCTTCACGTGCCACAGAAAGTCGGGCACGTCGATGCCGTCGATGTCGCGGTTCATGGTCTGCTCGAACAGAATCGCCGCCAGAATCTTGTCGCCGCTGAACGCCGAACTGGTGATGATGCGGGTGCGGTAGGCGTGAATCAGGTCGAACATCTCGTCGTCGCCCGAGTAACCGTCGGGTTCGATGCCGTACCGTTTCAGCGCACCCGGCGTGCTGCCACCCGATTGGTCGAGGGCGGCCACAAACCCCAGGCCCTGACCCATTCGCTCGTACTGTTCGGTGTTCATGGCTCCTCCTCTCACGTCGCCGCCGAGGGTCGCCACTGACCGTCGGTGGGGCCGTGAACACCTTCAACACTACGCCGAACGAACACACGGCAAGGCGCTTTCAGCCAGCCGTCACCCTCACCCCGCCGGTCGGTCTCGACAAGCACGACCAACAACCGGGTCGATCGGGCCCGTCCCACCACGTAACTGCCCTCGTGACACGTCGCTGCCTGCCTGCACGCGGGCGGTTACGTGCCACAAAGGCAGCTACGTGGCGAAACAGCACCAGATGGACGTCCACCGGCCCGGCAGCACACCACCCCCGACTCGGGTCACAAGATCCCGGCGTCCGCCGGGACGACGTGGTTCGTAGGCTGGCCTGGATCAGTCCGGCAAGGTAGGACAGGAGCAACCGTCGCTCAAGGCAACGGACGCGACCATGCGGGGGCCGACACGCTCGACCAAAGGAAGCTCCAAGCGGAGCGGGGCCGCCCCTGTCAGGGCGTGGTCGGGCGTTTGCGCACAGCGAGGCGCTAGCCGAGCAGTTCCGCAAGGGCGGGACAGGGGCGGCCCCGCTCCGCGGAACAGACGCAACCACGGGGGTCTCGACAAGCTCGACCAACGCCACGCTCGACCAACGACAAGCTCGACCAGCGATACGTCAGAAGTCCGCCGCTGGGCGGGTCAGCAGGTGATCAGCCGCGGCGGCGAGAAACGCCCGAAACTGCTCAGTCTGATCTGCCTGCTGGTGGCGCTGCTCACCGCCCTGATCAGCGGCAACGGGGCGGTCGCGGCCCTGATTCCGGTGGTGGTCGTGGTGGCTATCAGGGTGGGCATCGCTGCTGCAGATGCTCATGGCGCTGGCCTTCTCGGCGCACGCCGGCTCGCTGCTGGCGCTCACCGGCACAGCGGTCAACATCATCGTGAGCGAAGCCGCCGCCGACGCCGGGGCTCGTGCACCGCTACGACATCGGCCGCGCGACGGGGGTGGACGTACCCCGCGACCCCACCGATGCCGACGTCGTCGCCCAGGTGGTGCGAGACCTGGGGCTGGCTTGGACGGGCCCCGCGTTCGTTCTGCGGTTGAGCGGCACCGGCGTCGGCGAGTGGCAGGTGAGGGCAGGGACGCCTGATGACGCCGCCCTCGTGACCCTCGACTCGGTCGACTACCTTCGGCACCTCTCGGGCCGGGCCGTCAGCCCCGACCTGTTCGCCGGCACGCCCGAGTCGGTGCGCGGTCAGCTGCGAGACGCCCGGGTTCTGATCGCTGCTCACGCCAGCGCTGTTCACTCCCCCTCACTGGTCGAGCAGATGACGCGCGCCGGCCCTTTGCTCACATGAAAGCCGACGCCCTGGTCGGCGCCGGTGACCGGGCCGGACGGTTTCGACTCAGCTGGGCCTCCCCTCGGTTCATGGTGGGCGCGAACCTACTGCGGGGCGACGACGATTTCGAGATCATGGAGCGATGAGACCCCGTCGTGACGCATCCAAGCCGGGCCAGCGGTCGGTCTGGGACTTCCCTCGTCCACCGGCGTACGAGCAGTGGCACGAGCACGTCGAGGTGCGCTTCGCAGGCCGGACCATCGCAGCCACCGACGACGCGTGGTGCGTGCTCGAAACCTCGCACCCGCCCACCTACTACCTGCCGCTCTCGGCCTTCGAGCCGGGCGTTCTGCGCGAGGTGGACGGCGTCGGCACCGTCTGCGAATGGAAGGGTGCCGCCAGCTACTACGACGTGGTGGTCGGCGACCAGGTGGCCGCACGGGCCGCCTGGACCTACCGCAACCCCCGAGGCGACGCCGCCGTGCTGCGCGATCACGTGGCGCTCTACGCCCGTGAGATGGACGCCTGCCTGGTCGACGGCAGTCCGGTCACGCCCCAGCCGGGCGGGTTCTACGGGGGCTGGATCACCCCCACTGTGAGCGGGCCGTTCAAGGGGTCACCGGGCACGATGGGGTGGTGAGGGCTCTGGCCTCTCACCCGAGGCTCGCACCGTTGAAGCGCGAGTGGCGCGGGCGCTAGCCGTCGAACCTTCCCTTGGTGACACCCTCGGAATCGGACGGCCGGTCGTGCGAGGCGTACTTGCGCACCAGGCTCATGTGCCCGCCCAGCACTCCGCCGGCACTCAACGCCGCCGCAGCCACCCCGGTCAACGCCGCGGCCGCCGGCGACCAGCCCCGCCGCCGGGTCAGGTACGACAGCGCCGAGGCCACCGCCGCGGTGGCGTTGAGGCCCGCGTGGGCGATGCCGACCCGTTGGGTGCGTTCGTCGGCGTGCACCCACTCCGCCCAGCCGCTGAGGGCCGCCGGCGCCAACGTGACCCAGGCCAGCCCCATCAGCAGCCGCGACTGTGCCTGTGCCTTGCGGCCCTGCACCACGTCGAGCACCGCCGCCGACAGCACCGCACCGATCGGCACCTGCACCAGCACCGGGTGCAGTGCGTGACCCAGCGGACGTCCCCTCAGCGCATCGCTCACGGGGCCCTCGCCCAGCAGCGAACCCATCGGTTTCGCCATCTCTTCGGCCGCCCGGCCCAGGGATTCGCTCTGCTCGAGCCGCTCCATGAAGGCGGTGGTCGACGTTGTCGCTGCGTGCGCTGCGGGCATGGGTCCTCCTGAAGTCCGACTGGCCTCACGCTACGCCGCGCAGCACCGTTTGCAGCCATCCCTTGGGCTGTTCCGTCCGTTGGGGTGTTATCGCGCGTCGGCAGCGTTTTTCACCCCCTGGCAGGGGTTCATGCGGTGGCGATGGTGGCAGTATCAGGGTGAGCGTGCGAGGGGTGCGATGACGAACAGACTTGTCGCCGGTGCGGTTCTGCTGCTGTCGGCTGCGCGAGCAGGCCGGCGTCCGACGCTCCCGCGGTCGCCGTCGCCCATACCCGCGCGTCGGTGGCGAGTCGAACCCTCGCCGTTCGGCTCGAGCTCGACCTGCGCAGCACCGCCGCCTACACGCAGGTGATGCTGCAGACCAGCCGCGACGCGATCGCCGACGCCCAGCGTGAACTCGCCGTCGCCCCCGAAGCCGACCACGAGCGCTGGGCCGTGGCCACGCCGATCGTCAGCCGCGCGGCGTCCGAGGTCAGCGTTCTGGCGCGCACCGGAGCGAGCCGACTGACCGTAGACGATCTGACCCGGCTGAGCGACTGCGACGACGACGTGGTGATCTGCTGCGCCTCCGTGGACGCCAAACTGCTGACGTCCAGCTGCCCCAACCGGGACTTCACCAACGTGCGACGAAGGGTCTTTCCGTCGCACAGGGTGGACGTCGCCACCAGTTGAGGTAACGGGCTCACCTGAGTGAGGGACGACACCGTGGGTGCGGTGACCTACGCCGCAGGCGGCGCGGCCAAACCGGCGGTGCCCGCCGCAGCAGCGGCAGTCGCAAGCAATGTGGGCAGTGACATGGCAACTCCTTCATCAGACGTGGTCGGCGGCGCCACCTGCGGTGCACAGCGTCTGCGCCCGACTGTCAGAGAGCCGCCGTGGGTCTGTGATGCACCCCAAACAGGCTGCGACCCTCCTTCGCCGGCAGGTTCCACCGGCGTGCCGAGATTCGCCCCGCATCGAGCGGTCGGTGTGGACAAGCCCGGTGGTGGTTCGCCGCACCCCGGACGCCTTCCGTCAGGCGGCATCCTGCGAGTACACAAGTGCGCTGTAAGGGGCGATGGTGAAAGCGGCCGACGAGCTTTGCTGATCCCACGGTTCGTGCTCGGCGTGCAGGTCGCCGGCGTGAACGCAGCCGAAGTCGTGGCCGAACATCGGGGCGTCGGTGTTGCAGCGCAAGCGCCAGACACCCGGCCGCGGTAGGCCGACTCGGTAATCGCCGACCACGTGGGCGCTCAGGTTGACGGCCACGACCACGTCGTCGCCGGCACCGCCGCGCCACCAGCGGTGATACACCAGCAGCTTGCGCTCGCTGTCGACGCGCAGCAGCGCAGTGTGGGCTCCCCTGAGTCCGGCGGTGGTGCCGTTCAGGTTGCGTCGCAGCCCGATCAGCTGGCTGGCCAGGTGCAGGAACCCCGAATGCCGCTGGGCCTTGTCCCACCGCAGCGGCCTGCGGTCGTCGAACCACCCGTCCTCACAGAACTCCTGACCCTGAAACAGTAGGGGCATGCCCGCCGAGGTGAGCGTGAGGGCCAGGCCGAGGGCGGCTCGCTTGCGCGACGGCCACGAGTCGGCGGCGCCCGGGTTGATCGTCTCCGGTACCCGTGATCGTCCGTTGGCGACCTCGTCGTGCGACTCGGTGAAAACGACCCGTTCGTGGGCGGCGCGCAGGTAGTGCCCCGTGACCGCCCGGGCGACCGCAGCCACGTCGCGGTCGGCGTCCCACGGGGTTTCCAGCGCGCGCCGGACCGGATGGACGAAGTCGGCGTCCCACTGGGAGTGAAAACCCAGCCCGCCGTGCTCGACCGGCGCGGTGACCAGCGGGTCACGCTGCATGTCTTCGGCGATCAGCAGCTTCCACGGCTGCCGCGAGCGTAGGTCGGTGGTCACCCCGGCCAGGTAGCGGTGCCCGCCGGCGATGCGGTCCTGCGCACGGTGGGTACTGCCCCACCGCGACCGCACGTAGTTGGTGCCGTCGAAGCGCAGGCCGTCCACGCGGAAATCCTCCAGCCACATCCCCGCCGAGTCGCGCAGAAAGTTGCGCACCTCGCGACGGTCGTAGTTGGGCCGGGTGGCGCCCCAGGGCGTGAGGGCGCGGCGGTCGTTGTAGAAGTACTGGCCTCCGTAACCCCGGCGGTACGACCCGTCGAAGCGCCAGAGGTCAAGGTCGGTCGGGCCAAGGTGGTTGTGCACCACGTCCAGAATCACCGCGATGCCCCGCTCGTGTGCGGCGCGGACGAACCGGGCGAACGCGTGCGGGCCGCCGTAACTGGGTTCGATGGCGAACAGGTGGGACGGGTTGTAGCCCCAACTGCGCGGCCCGGCGAACCCGAAGGGCGGCATCACTTCGACCGCGTTGACGCCGAGCCGCCGCAGGTGATCGAGCCGGCCGATCGCCGAGTCGAAGGTGCCCGGACGGTCGTCCGCTGCGGCGAAGGTGCCCACATGCAGCTCGTAGAGCACCAGGTCGTCCCAGCCCGGCATCTCGAACGGCTGATCGCCCCAGTCGATCGCGCGCGGGTCGAACACCACCGCGTCGCCGCGGCTGTGGGTCACCTGCCGGGCGAACGGGTCGATGCGCCACCGGTACGGCCCACCCCGACGCAGCAGGAACTTGTAGTGCGAGCCGGCGTGGGCCTGCTCGACGAAGACCGACCAGGTGCCGGACCGTGCGTGGTCGGGGGCCATCGGCACCCGGCCCTTGGCGTGCCACCCGGAGAAGTCGCCGGTCACGTGCGCCGTGCGGGCGTTCGGCGCCCAGACCCGAAACGTCACCCCGCCGTGGTGGGGCACGGCGCCCATGCCGGCGTGCGGTGACGGGGCGATCGGCACGGTCACCACTGTACGCACGCATGCTGGGTTTGGTGTGAGCGACCTCATGGCGACGTGCCACCAGCGCGACGATGGTGATGGCAGGAAACTCACCACCCTGATCGTTGACTTCGGCCCCGGTCGATCACCGTGACCGGTTCTTACGCGGCGGCCGGCAGCACCGCGTGCACCCGCCAGAGGTTGCCTCGCCCTGCACCTGTCGGCCCGATCTCGGCATAGCCACCCAACTCTTCGGCACGCACCCCGATCGAGGTGCGTCCCATTCCTGCGGTGAGGTTCGTGTCGCCGGCCGGCAGCGGGTTGGTCACCGTCACGGCGACGGCCTGCCGGCCGACGTCGACCGCCACCCGGGCGGTTTCTCCCGGCGCATGGCGGTCGGCGTTGGTCAATGCCTCGCTGACGATCCGGTACAGCGCCAGCTCGACCGCCGGAGGCAGGTCCACGGTCGCGTCGGGGCACACCAGGTCCGCCCCGGAGCGTGCGGCCCTGGTGGCGATGGCCCCCCACAGGCCGCGCTGCTCCAGCTCCAGCGGCCACAGCCGATAGACGACCCGACGCAGCTCGGTCACCGCGACCCGCAGGTCGCTGCGGGCGGCGTCCAGCGAGTCCCTGGCGGCTTCAACGTCGGTGGCCAACAGGTTACGGGCCGCGTCCGCACGCATCACGGCGCCGGTGAGCAGCGGACCCAGACCGTCGTGCAGGTCACGGTGCAGGGTGAGCTGCTCCCGTTCCCGTACGTCTGCGAGCGCGGCCCGGGCGGTGCGAACCTCGGTGAGCAGTGCGCTCTCGCGCGCCAGCAGGCTGAGCGGCAATGCCACCAACTGCAGGGCGGTCCGATCGTCGCGGCGCAACTGTCGCTCACCGACCCGCAACGTGATCCGGAACGACAGGTCGTCGGGCGCAGCTGAGCCTTCGGCCGACGCGGGCTGGGTGCGCAGCGGAAGCGTCACGATGACGGAGCCGGAAGGCGCCGGCGAGACGCCCACCGCGAGGACCCGATCGCCGGCGACCAGCTCCATCCTCGGCAGTCGCAACTCGCGAGCAGCGTCGGTGAGGGCCGAGGCCACCACCTCGGTCTCGGCGCCGCGCCGATCGCCGACCAGCCAGGCCGTCGCGGCAGGGTCCAGGCGGCCCCCGTACAGAGCCCGGCCGACGGTGCGTCGCAGCAGCGTCAGCAGCGGTGCGTACAGCAGCACCACGGCCACCGCGGTCACGACGTGCACGAGCCGTTCGGCCTGCGGTGGCACGACCGTCAACAGCGCCGACACCACCGACGCGTAGAGGGCGATCACCACGATCACGGCCAGGGCGTGCAGCGCCAGCGAAGACGACGTCACCAGCACCATCGCGACGACCGCGATCGTGACCAACGTGCCGACGGCGGCCGCGATCACACCACCGGCCGGTACCACCTCCGGCGGGGCGAAGAAGACCGGAAAGGACGTGACGATGCCCGCCAGCAAGGCACCCCCGATCGCCAGACCGGCCCATTCCGACCCGCGCCACGCCGGCACGACGAGAACCACGACCACGACGGCGACCAGCACGGTCAGCACCGCCGCGGCCACCGCGGTCACCCCGAGCTGACCGGTTGCCGGGTCGGGGCCGATGTCGAGCGCGGGCACCAACGCCACCAGTGAGATCAGCACCGCCAGCACCAGGCCGATGCGCCGGATGATCATCGCCCGTACCCCGCCTCGCGAGCCCGCACGATCGCCTCGGCGCGGGTGGCGACGCCGAGCTTGAGAAAGATCGACGACACGTGGTTGCCCACCGTCTTCGCAGCGATCCCCAGGCCTTGCGCGATCGCAGGGTTGGACGCCCCCTGCGCAATCAGGGTCAGCACGTCGTGCTCTCGCACGGTCAACTCAGGCAATGACTCGCCGGCCGGACGGCGGGTGACCCGTCCCAGCACGTGTTCGGCGATCCGCGGGGCCAGCACCGCCGACCCGCCGGCCACCGTGCGCAGAGCACGCTCGATCTCTTCGGGCTCCGCGCCCTTGAGCAGGTAGCCGCGCGCGCCGGCGGCGAGGGCGTCGGCGACCAGTTCGTCCTCGTCGAACATCGTGAGAACCAGCACTGCGGTGCCGGGCAGGTCCCGCCCGATTCGCCGTGCGGCCTCCACGCCGTCCACGTTCGGCATCCGCAGGTCGAGCACCACCACGTCGGGACGCGACAGCAGTGCCTCGCGAACCGCCTCGGCGCCGTCCGACGCCTCGCCGACGACCTCGACGTCGGCGAGCGTGCTCAACAGCGCGACCAGACCGCCACGCACGATCGGGTGATCGTCGGCGACGAGCACGCGAATGGGAGTTGGCATGGCGGCATTCTCTCCCGCCGGACGGCCGTCGCTGTAGGGGCCGGCCCCCAGATGAGCCGGGAAGATGTCCGGGCGGTTCCTCTTCGTGCCCGTTGGTTGAGCATGTCGAAACCCGTTGCCACAGGCTCTCGACGGCCCGACACGGGTCTCGACAAGCTCGACCGACGGCGTGGGGTGGGCGTCCCGGTTCGGCCGGGCGATCAACCCGACAATCACCCGGCGGATCGCGGTTCAGCCCCCTGGGTGTGGGACGCCTGCCGCAGCAGGCTCGTTGTCGGGCCGAACCGCGGTCCGACCGAACCTGTGAAGGAGTCAACCATGGCCACCATCAATCCGGCGATGCCCGCCCTCGCCCCGGCTGTTCCACGCCGTCCCGTCTCGCTGCGGATCGGCCTCGCGCTCGCGGCCGCCTTCACCGTGCTCAACGCCATCCCGGCTGTCTCGGAGATCGGCCTGGACGGATCCGCGTGGGACATCCTGGTGATCTTCCTCGCCATCTACTGCCCGTTGACGGCGTTGGTGACCCTGGCGCTGGTGCCGCTGGCCTGGAACGGCCGGCGCCGACCCGCCCAATGGGTGGCGGGCATCCAGGTCGCTTCCATCCTGACCCTGTGGCCGCCGTTCGTCCTGGTGTTCGTCGACGGATTGCCGCTGATGGCACCGATCAGCGCGGGCGTCAGCTACCTGCTCGCCCTGGTGGCCGCCTGGCTGATCCTGCGCGGAATGCGCGCCTCCGACTCCTGAGGGAAGCCCTGATGGCTCCACAGCCCGGCCAAGTTGGGCTTCGATCACCACTTACGAGAGGTCGGTGATGGACGCGGCTCGCTATCATCGCCGTCGTCTGAAGGAGCCTGCCGTGTCATTGAAGAACCATGCCGCTGCGGCGTCCGCCGGCGCCGTGGCGGCCAATGCGGTGCCGCACCTGGCACACGCGGTCATGCGGCAGCCCTTCCCCACGCCGTTCGCCGATCCGCCGGGACGCGCGGATTCCTCCCCGAGGCTGAACGCGGTGTTGGCGGGCCTGAATCTCGCCACTGCTGCCTGGTTGGTGGCCACGCAACGGCGCCGGCTCGGTCGACCGTCGTTCTGGCTGGTCGCGGGCGCGTCAGGGGTTGCGGCCGCATTCGGTCTCGAGGTGTACTTCCGAAGCCTCGATCACCACGTGATCCCCCAGCGGTCGTCGCCCTGACCTGGTGGGCCCTCCTGGGATCGATCCCAAGACCCGCGGAGCTTGATCGCCGAAAGGTCGGGCACCACCCACCGGCTCATGGGCGCGCCGACGGACAGACCCGCGGCCGCTACTGCACCGCTGGCGCGCTCCTGCGCGAACGGATGCAGAGGCTCCGCGACCAGCGCGTGGCTTGAAAGGACCCCTACCCGGGGCTCACCTCCGAGATCCCCGCAGAGGCTGCGCAACACGGGATCTGGTAGACCGCCTCAAGCAGTGGCCAGGTATGCCTCTGCCCAGAGATTCCGGCGTTCGCTGGAGTGACGGAGCCCTCGGGGGCACCAGTCCGTTCTAACCCTGAGAAAGGTCTCGACAAGCTCGACCGACGACTGGTGGGCCCACTGGGAATCGAACCTAGAACCCGCGGATTAAAAGCACGCGGAGAACTGGGTTTTGGCTAGGTAACCTACGGTCGCGTAATCCCCTCGTGCAACAGTCGTGCGACAGAACAGCACCACCGAGGTTGTCGCTGACTGTCGACAGATGCGACTATCTGTCTACACTTGGTTACCATCGCTGAGGAGGTCGGGATGAACACTGTGACGACCAAGAACGCTGCCGCCCATGGCACATCGAAGGCACAACTGGCGCGCGGGGCAAGGGCGGGTCGCTACGAACGCATCGCACGCGGGATCTACCGCCCCACGGACGCCGAGGCCGCCGACCTGGACTGGATCGAGGCGGCCGCCCGGCGCCCCGATGCGATCATCTGTCTGGTGTCGGCGCTGGCCCATCACGGCCTGACCGACGAGATCCCCACCACCCTCGACGTCGCGCTCCCCCGCGGATCCCGCATCCCCGCGACCGCCGGCGCGATCACCTGGCACCTGTTCGACAAGTCGACCTTCGACGTCGGCCGCGAAGAGATCCCGATCCCCGGCACCGACGGCCTGACGATCGGCATGTACAACGCACAACGATGTATCGCTGACGCATATCGCCTTCGTGGCGAACTGGGGTATGAAACGCCGACCGCGGCCCTGCGCGTCTGGCTGGATCGCGGCGGCCAGCCGGCGGAGTTGATCTCGGTGGCCACCAAGCTTCCTCGAGCCAAATCGCCCCTCCTGCAAGCGCTCCAAGCACTGACCTGAACGATCGAGTCCCGTGATGCCCGAGACGCACGAAGGGAACCCCCGTGGCCGGCGCTAGCGATTCCGCAGACGTCCGCCGAACCGACGCCGCCGGCATCGATCGGTGCACAGCCGTTCGGCGGTCGAGCGAGCAGGTTTTCAACGAGTTGCAGCGCCTCGCCCGCGCCGACGGCAGAACCACTGGTAGGCCTGTCGCCACCCAGGCCTATCTCACCCGTCACATTCTCGAATCGTTCCTGGCGCGCCTGGCGATCACCGGGCATGCCAGGCAGTTCGTCCTCAAGGGCGGCCTTCTGATGGGCGCCTACGCAGTTCGAAGGCCCACCAAGGATGTGGACAGCAATGCGATTGGTGTTCGCGTCAGTGAGGAATCGCTCACCCGGATCGCACGAGAGGTGGCCGCGCTCGACGTAGCCGATGGCGTTGTGTTCGATGCCGGCCGGCTCACGCTGGGGACCATCCGTGAGCAGGTGGGCTATCGCGGTATCAGACTGCGGATGCCGGCCACGATCAGTAGCGCCCGGGGCGAGCTCGCCTGGGACGTATCCAGTGGCGACCCGATCGTGCCGCCTCCCAGGTTGATCGAGCTTCAACGGGTTCTCGGCGACCCATCCCGATCTGGTCCTATGCCCCAGAAACAGCCATCGCGGAGAAGGTCGTCACACTGCTCGAGCGTGGCATCACCTCCACCCGCTGGCGCGACTACGTCGACATCGTCCAACTCCATCGAGGGCAGCGAACCGATCCCGCGGCTCTCCGTGAGGCCCTGGAGGCGGTGGCTCACTATCGGAATGTGGAGCTGCGCGCGGTCGAGACCGTGGTCGACGGCTATGGCGCGGCGTCCCAGGCGAAGTGGGCAACCTGGCGCCGAAAGAACGGTGCGCAGGATCTGTGCGAAGGAGCTTCTGGATGACCAGATGAGGCTCATCGCGCACGCGTTGAACCCAATGCGGCTCATCACAAACGAGGGTGTGGCGGGGGTGTGATCGACAGCGGCGCGTCGGTGTGCGGGTAGGGGTCGAGGTCTCCCGATGATGGGAGTTCTCACACAACCCGTCTGGAAGACCTCGACGTGCCTCACGCTACCTTCGCTTGCCCTGACCTGACCACGTTCTGCCGCGTCGACGAACTCGGTTTGGTGGTGGTCGGGCAATGGCTCGAACCTGGCCGGGCGGTGCTGGCTTGCCGGGTCGTCGAGCCCGACCAGTGGTGCCACCGTTGCGGTTGCCAGGGCACGGCGTGCGGCACGGTGGTCCGCCGGCTCGCCCACGAACCGCTCGGGTGGCGACCCACGATCCTTCAGGTCACTATCCGCCGGTACCGATGCACTGGGTGCGGACACGTATGGCGGCAGGACACCACGAAGGCCGCCGAGCCGCGGGCGAAGCTGTCCCGGCGCGGGCTGCGGTGGGCGCTGGAGGGCATCGTGGTGCAGCACCTCACCGTGGCCCGGATCGCCGAAGGGCTGGACGTCAGTTGGAACACCGCCAACGACGCGGTGCTGGCCGAAGGGAAGCGGGTGCTGATCAACGATCTAGGCCGGTTCGAGGGTGTCACCACGATCGGGGTCGACGAGCACGTGTGGAGGCACACGCGTAAGGGCGACAAGTACGTCACCGTGATCATCGACCTGACCGGGCCACGCACCGGCAACGGTCCAGCCAGGCTGCTCGACATGGTCGAGGGCCGCTCCAAGAGCGTGTTCGCCACCTGGCTCGCTGAACGCGACCAAGCCTGGCGAGACGCCGTCGAGGTGGTCGCGATGGACGGCTTCACCGGCTTCAAGACCGCCACCAGCGAGGAGTTGCTGACGCGGTCGCGGTGATGGACCCCTTCCACGTCGTCCGCCTCGCCGGCGACGCACTCGACAAGTGCCGCCGCCGAATCCAGCAAGACCTCCACAGCCACCGCGGCCGGGCCGGCGACCCGCTCTACTCCGCCCGCCGCACCCTGCACACCGGGACCAGCCTGCTCACCGACAAACAGAAGACCCGGCTCGATGCCCTGTTCGCCAACGATGACCACGTCGCCGTCGAGGTCACCTGGGCCGCCTACCAGCGAATGATCACCGCCTACCGCAAACCCGACCCGACCCGCGGCCATGATCTGATGAAGCAACTCATCGGCAGCCTCAGCAGCGGCGTCCCGACCGCGCTCGTCGAACTCCGATCGCTTGGCCGGACCCTGAAACAGCGGGCTGCTGACGTGCTTGCCTACTTCGACCGGCCCGGCACCAGCAACGGCCCCACCGAAGCGATCAACGGCCGCCTCGAACACCTCCGCGGTTCCGCTCTCGGTTTCCGGAACCTCACCAACTACATCGCCAGATCGCTGCTCGAAACCGGAGGTTTCAGACCCCAACTACACCCTCGATTGTGAAGAGCCAGCAAACCCCGCCGAAGTAGTCGGTGAGGATCGCGTCTCCTCCGTCACCGCGTTCTAGCGTCGCTGTCAGACCCAACCGCCACGCATATTCCGGACCAAGAGCCCGTGCGAAAGACTCCGCTCCGTACCGGTGGCACTCGTCGGCCACCAGCAGCCCGGGCTGCGAGCGTGACAGCACTGCTCGGTGGATGGCTGACTGCACCGTGGTCACCATCACCTGCCACGAGCTCTCGTCACCGATCCGGGTCGACACATGGGCAACCGGCAAGAGCTCACGAAGGCTGTTCACCCACTGCTGCTGCAGCACGAGAGTTGGCACCATCACAACCGCGCGGACGCCCGACTCCAGTGCCTCGGCAATCGCCGCAATGCCAACCCGCGTCTTGCCGGCTCCGGTCACCGCCTGTACCACGCCGCACTGCCGCAGATCGGACCAGGCATCCAAGGCGTCACGCTGCCACGGAAACAAGCTCAGGCCGGGATCAGAGGTTGCAGCGGGCGGCGCTGCCATTGACTGCTTCAGCCGTTCCAACTCATTGAGACGTTCCTGGAGACGAACTATCTCGTCGTCGATGCTGAGGTCATCCAGCACGGCAGTGGGCTCGGTTGGGAATTGGTGTCTACGGCGACGCGGGGCCATGGAATGGTCTTTGACTTTCTCAAGATCGAACGGCTCATTCATGGTGCCATGTGCTTCCGACAGTCTCCGCCTGAACCGATGCATCAGTCGTTCAGCGACGCCGCGTTGCCGGTAAGTTGAGCAGAGCGTCCGAGGAAGGGAGTGAGCAGACTGTGGTCAACGACCGCTGGGTCGAAGTCACCCCCTCCCAGTTCGCACACGAAGCCGAAGGCCTCCGCATCGCCAAGAGGCTGATGCCAGACCGTGCCCCTTACCGTGCCTGGACCAACTTCGAGTTCCGTGACGACCGCGGCAACTGGGCCGAGGTCGACCTGCTCGTGCTTGCCCCGGACGGGCTGCACTTGATCGAGTTGAAGTACTACTCGGGGCGACTCCAGGGCACCGACCAGACCTGGCGGCGTGACGGCCGTGCCCCCGAGGACTCTCCCCTGCTCCTGGCCAATCGCAAGGCCAAGCGGCTGCGCTCCAAGCTAATGACGGCTTACGGCGAGTGGTTGCGCAACCACTCCTTCCGTGACGCCCCCAACCCGCGCGACGGCATCCCATTCATTCAGGAAGCGGTCTTTCTGCACCACCCCGACCTGGTCTGTGCACTGCCAGATTCGGCACGCATCGGCCTCTACGGCCTTCCGGATGACGACCGTCCGGGCGCACTCGACCCGATCACCGACGTGTTCGACGGCGATCCCCGGCCCAACACTCGCATTTATGAGAACGCCGTGGTCGGCGCAATGCAGCTCATCGGTGTGCGTGCCCACCCCCGCGAAGCGGGCTCCTTCGTCCTCGACCCGCAGCCCTTGGACGACGGTCCCGGTTGGCAGGACTGGCTCGCCACCCACAAGCACCTGCGCAACCAGCGCCGCCGGATCAGGTTCCGCACCGTCCCCGAAGGATCGTCCGAGCAGGCCCGCAGCCAGGCCCGGTTGCTCGCCGCCCACGAGCTGCAGGTCATGCAGCGGCTCAGCCACGACGCGATCCTGCGGCCCGAGGACTATGTCGATTCCGAACTCGGCCCCGGGCTGGTCTACCCCTATGACTCGTCGTGGCAGCGGCTCGACCTGTGGCTGGCCGGCCGGCCCGACGGGCTCGACTTCGACACCCAGCTCGACCTGGTCCGGCAGATCGCCGAGGCTCTTCAGTACGCACACGGCAAGAACGTGGTCCACCGCCGGCTGAGCCCGCACGCCGTGCTGATCAGCACCACGCACGACGGACGCCCGCTGGTCCGGCTCACCGACTGGCAGGGCGTCGGACGCACCGACGCGGCCACCTCCACCCAGGCCACCCGCGGAGTCACCGCACTGGCCAGCCTGGACGCCGACCAGCTACCGGTCGCCGAGCGATGGATTCACGACGGCTTCACCGCCCCCGAAGGTGTCCTGGCCGCCACCCGCAACCGGCTGCGGCTGGACGTGTTCGGACTGGGCGCGCTTGCGTTCTACCTGTTCACCGGCGGCCAGCCGCCGGCCCGCACGGCGGCCGACCTGAAGTCCCGCCTTCATGACCAGGACGGCCTGGACCTGTCGGTCGAGTTGCCCGCCGCGCACAGTGAACTGCGCCGGGCCGTGCTGGCGGCAACCGCGCCGTCGGTCTCGGAGCGGCTGCCGGACGTCGCCGCCTTCCTGTCCATCCTCGACGCGGCCGTCCAACCGGCGGTCGCCGAAGTCACCGACCCGCTCGACGCGGGACCGGGTGCGATCCTCGGTGACCGCTTCGAACTCACCCACCGTCTCGGTGCCGGCTCCACCGCCGTTGGCCTGCTGGTCCGCGACCACCAGCATCCGGACGAGGCCGAGCGGGTGCTGAAAGTGGCCGTCGACGACGCCGCCGTCCGCCGCCTGGAGGAGGAGGCGGACACTCTCGGCCGGCTGAACAGTCCACGCATCGCCAAGCTGATCGAGGGTCCGCTCGACGTCGGGGGCCGCTGGGCGCTGCTGCTGGCCAGCGCCGGGCAGGAAACGCTGGCCACCCACCTGGGCAACCGCGACCGGCTCTCGCTCGACCTCCTGGAGCGCTGGGGCACCGATCTGCTCGAGACGGTGATCGCCCTGGATTCGGCCGGCGTCATGCACCGCGACATCAAGCCCGCCAACCTAGGCGTGCGGGAGGCCCGAGCGGGCAACAGCAACCGGGCCAAGCACCTGATGTTGTTCGACTTCTCACTGTCGAAGGCGCCGGCGTCCGACACCCAGGCCGGCACCCGGCCTTACCTGGACCCGTTCCTCGGCGGACGACGCCTGTACGACTCAGCGGCGGAACGGTACGCCGCCGCTGTCGTGCTGTTCGAAATGGCCACCGGCCACACCCCGGTCTATGGCGACGGGCTCAGCGAACCGGCCGCCATCCGTGACGAGGCGACCATCGATCCCGACGACTTCGACGCCTCCGCCCGGGCGCGCCTGGCCGCCTTCTTCACCCGGGCCTTGGCCCGGGACGCAACCGCCCGGCACCACACCGCCGACGAGATGCTGCTGGAATGGCGGGCCTGCTTCCCGGAAAGCTCCGTGGTGCCCGCCAACGCCGACGAACTGGCCGCGAACGCCACCGCGGACACTCCCCTGGCCCAGTCCGGGCTCACCCCCCGGGCCATCTCCGCGTTGGAGCCGCTCGCGGTCAGCACGGTCGGCGAACTGGCCGCCGTGGACGCCGTCCGGCTCAACCGGCTGCCCGGCTCGGCAGTCGCCACCCGCGACGAGATCAAGCGTTTCGCCAAGCTGTGGCGGTCGAAGTTCGCCCGGTCGGCCCGCGGCTGGCGTCCGGTCGAGCAGCAGGCCACACTGCCCGGACCGCACGAGTGCGCCGACCTGCTGCTGGACGCCGCCCGCACCGGCCGCAACGACAAGGCGGTGGTGCTCGCCTCGCATCTGCTCGGGGTCACCGGCAGCCTGGACGCCAACGCCACCCAGGCCGAACTGGCCGCCTCGTTCGCCCCGCCGGTCACCCGGGGCCGGGTCAGTCAACTGTTCGGCGTGCTGCAGGACCGGTGGGCCACCGTCGAGTCGGCCCGGGAGTTGCTGGACGGCCTGGCCGACGCCGTCGACGTCCGTCTGGGTGAGTTGGGCGGCGTCGCCACCTTCGACGAACTGGCGAAGCACCTGCTGGGGCTGATGGTGCCCGCCGCCGACAACGCTGACGCCCAACAGGTCCGGCTGGCCGAGGGCATGCTGCGCTGCACGATCGAGCGGCGCGCCGCGCTGGACCGCGCCGAGGCACCGGACGAGCAGGACGACGGCGGCTGGTTCCAGCGTCGCCGCGAGCATCAGCCGGTGCTGGTCGCCACCCGCCACGACCTGCTCGACGTGGCCGAGGCACTCGGCCGGCGCGCCGATCAACTGGTCGCCGAGGTGAACCTCACCGGCACCGACGCGCTGGTGCCGGCGGCCCGGGTAACCGCCGCTCTCGCCGCCGTCATGGACGACGCGACCACTGCCCGGACCGCCTCGCCCTTCGACGGCGCTCCCGACGGCCCCCGGTTGGCCCGGCTGGCTGCCCGGCTGTCGACCTGCGCCGGGGCATCCGCCACCGGTGAACTGCACCACCGCGACCTCGGCGCCGCCGAGGCGCTGCGGCAGGTGCTGCCGGCGGTGGTTCCCGGCCAACCGCACACCGCACGAAACCTGCAGCAGCGGGTCCGCTCCCGGTTCCCCGACCTGCCGCCACTGCCGCGCCGCACCGACCTCGACCGCATCGTCATTGAGGCGGGTCTCGGCCTGCAGTGGGATCCGGCCCGCGACGCCTACCTGGTGCCGGACGCCACCATTCGCGACACCACCGGCCTCGATTCGCGCCCGGCCACGATGGTGACCGGGCCGGTCTCGACGGTCGGCCCGGGAGCGGTCGGCCAGCGCCTGCGGGACAGCCGGGAGCGCCGTTCGTTCCTCGCCCTCGGCGTGGGCGCGCTGCGGCTGGAGAAGTTCCTGAATGTGCTGCGCGACCGCTTCGACGCCGTGGAACTCGACCTGTCCGGCGCCCTGATGGACGCCCTGGCCGACACCGCCGCCGCGGCCGGCATCAGCTGGGCCGACGTGCTCAGCGCCGACACGCAAGCGGAATCCTCGAGACCCGGCCAGGGCCTGCGGGCGCTTGTCAAGCGGTCGCTGCCCGCGGTCGGTGCCGCCGTACGGCAGGCCCTCGACGACGCCGCCGGACGTCCGGTGGCGCTGGTGGACGGCTCGCTGCTGGCCCGCTACGACGCGCTCGACCTGCTCGCCGGCTGGATGGATCTGGCCACCGCACGTCCCGCCGCGGTCTGGCTGGTGGTGCCCCAACTGCCCGGCAACACCGGCGCGATGGTGGACGGCCGTTCGCTACCGCTCACCGCCCCCAGCCAGTACGTGCCGGTGCCGCCGGACTGGATCGATGCGCAACAGCAGGAAGGACGCGTGTGACCACCCACGACACCCTGGTCGCCGACCTGAAACGGCAGGTCCTGTCGCTGGAGAAGGACCTGCGGGAACGCATCACGCTGCCCGCCTTCGACGGGGACTGGAAGCGCGAGCACGCCGCCGCCGTAACAGGTGACCGCACCGCCGCCGGGTACACCGCCTGGGCCGACGACCGTGTCACCCAGGCCGCCGTCTCGTGGGTGCTGACCACGGTGTTCATCCGGTTCTGCGAAGACAACCGGCTGCTCGGCCCGGTCTGGATCTCCGGCCCGCCGGAGCGTCGCCAGGAGGCCCTGGACGCCCAGCTCGCCTACTTCCGCAGCCATCCGGAAGACACCGACCGGGAGTGGCTGGAGCAGGCGATCAACTACCTGGCCGCCACGCCCGCCACCGCGGGCCTGGTGGACGACCAGGCGATGCTGCACACCGTGTCGCCGTCCGGCCAGGCGGTCACCGCCCTGCTGGAGTTCTGGCGCCGCCGCGACGCCGACGGGGCCTTGGTGCACGACTTCACCGACCCCGACCTGGACACCCGCTTTCTCGGCGACCTCTACCAGGACCTCTCCGACCACGCCAAGAAGACCTACGCGCTGCTGCAGACCCCGGAGTTCGTGGAGGAGTTCATCCTCGACCGCACCCTCGACCCGGCCCTGGCGGACCGGCCTCTCGACGGCTTCAAACTGATCGACCCCGCCTGCGGCTCCGGCCACTTTCTGCTCGGCGCGTTCCGCCGCGTGCTGGCCCGCTGGGACGCGGAAGCCCCGGGGCTCGGCACCCGCGAGCGGGTGCAAGAGGCCTTGGACGCGGTGTGGGGTGTGGACCTCAACCCGTTCGCCGTCGCCATCGCCACCTTCCGGCTCACCGTCGCCGCACTCAAGGCCGTGGGCGAGAACTCCCTGGAACGCGCCCCCGGCTTCCGCTACCACGTGCTCGCCGGCGACTCGCTGTGGTTCAGCCACGACCAGGACACCCTGTTCACCCACAGCGACGACTTCGCCTACTCCACCGAAGACAAGGACGCCCTGGTCGCCGCCCTCACCCGCGGCCAGTACGACGCGGTGGTCGCCAACCCGCCCTACATCACGGTCAAGGACAAGAAGCTCAACGCCGGCTATCGGGAGCGCTACAACTACTGTAAGGGCACCTACGCGCTGACCGTGCCGTTCATGGAACTGCTGTTCAAGCTCGCCAGGCGCGGGGACGGCAGCCAGCCCGCCGGCTGGGTGGGCCAGATCACCTCCAACTCGTTCATGAAGCGCGAGTTCGGCGCCCCGATCATTGAGGACTTCCTCGCGCACCTCGATCTGGTCGAGGTGATCGACACCTCCGGCGCGTACATCCCCGGACACGGCACGCCAACACTGATTCTGGTGGGTCGCAATCGCTCGCCGCGCACTGTAACCGTTCGGGCGGTGCTTGGGATTCGGGGTGAGCCGGGACGTCCAGAGCAGGCGCGGAACGGAAGGGTCTGGGCTTCCATAGTCGCCCACGTGGATCGCTTTGACTACGAGGATGACTGGGTCACGGTCAGCGAGGCGTCGCGCAAGAATTTTGTGAAACACCCGTGGGCACTCGGTGGCGGTAGCACCAGTACTGTCGTCCGGGCGCTAGGAGTATGGACGCATCGCTTGAAGGATCTCCTGCTGGACATCGGCTACTCTGGTCAGACCAATTCCGACGGCGCCTTTCTTGCACCAGAGGAATCAATGAGGCGTCGGCACCTTGAACCCGAGCTCAATCGCCCCTTTGTGGTTGGCGAAGATATTCGTGACTACGGTCTTGCGGAGGGAGAATGGGCAGTCTTCCCGTACATTGCTGGAAAGCTAGCTAACCTCGCAGAGTGGCCTCAGACACTGCGCTGGATGTGGCCCCTCAGAACCCTGCTATGGAGCAGAGCCACCTTCTCGGGTGGCTCATACCTACAGGCTGGCCGCTCATGGTGGCAGTGGCACCAGATTGCGCTCGCAAGGGCTAACCGACCTCGCGCTCTGAGTTGGGCCTTTGTCTCGACTCACAACCATTTCGCGTTAGCCAGAGGAGAACTGGTATTCAACCGGTCAGCGCCGTTCTTCCAACTCCCTGACTCGGCGACCGAGGATGACCACCTGAAGCTGTTGGGGGTGTTGAACTCGTCCACGGCGTGCTTCTGGCTCAAGCAGAACAGCTACCCTAAGGGCGGTGATCCGGTCGGCCCCGACGGCGCGCGCGTGTCGCAGCAGCCGTGGTCTGACCGCTACGAGTTCACCGGCACCACCCTGCAGGACTTCCCGCTGCCAGAGTCCCTGCCCCTGGAGCGTGGCCGCACCCTCGACACGCTTGCCCAGGAACTCTCCGCCCAGCAGGTCTCCGCCCTGATCGCGTCCACGCCACCCACCGCCGACCTGCTGCGCGCCGCCGAAGCCGCCCAGCACTCGCTGCGCGGCCGGATGATCGCCGAACAGGAGGAACTGGACTGGGAGGTGTACCGGCCCTACGGCCTGCTCGACGACGACCTCAGCTACGACGGGGACCCGCCCGAAATCAAGCTGGGCGAGCGAGCCTTCGAGATCGTGCTGGCCCGCAGGATCGCCGCCGGCGAAGAGCAGACCACCTGGTTCGAACGGCACGGCTCCACCCCGATCATCGCTATCCCCTCACATTGGCCGGCCGACTACCGCGACCTGGTGCAGCGGCGGATCGACGCCATTGATTCCGTCGATGCGATCCGGTTGCTGGAGGCCCCGGAGTACAAGCGGCGCTGGTCGTCCGAGCCGTTCGCCAAGCAGGCCGACAAGGCGCTGCGCGGCTGGCTGCTCGACCGGCTGGAGAACCGGTCGCTGTGGCTCAACGCGCTCGGCCAGCCCACCCCGCACTCGGTCAGCCAACTGGCCGACCTGCTGGGCCGCGACGCCGATTTCCGCGGCGTGGTGGAACTGTGGAAGGGCGTCCGCGACGTCGACCTGGTCGCCGCACTCACCGAACTGCTGGAACCCGAAGCGGTGCCCCACCTGGCCGCGTACCGGTTGAAGGAGTCCGGGCTGCGCAAGTTCGGCCAATGGCAGCACACCTGGGCGCTGCAGCGCCAGGAGGACGCGCTGCGCCAGGTGCAGGTCGCCGGCGGTACCGAACCCACCGAGGCCGAGCAGAAGGCCGCCGACCAGCAGGCCGACGCGTTCGCCGCCACGATCCCGGTGCCGCCCAAGTACACAGGAGCCGACTTCCGCAAGCAGTCCTACTGGAGCCACCGCGGCAAGCTCGACGTGCCCAAGGAACGCTTCATCGCCTACCCGGGCGCGGGTCGGGAGACCGACCCCACTCCCCTGCTCGGCTGGGCCGGCTGGGACCACGCCCAGCAGTCCCTGGCACTGGCCACCATCATCCAGGCCCGGCAGGGCGAGGGCGCCGCCGACAGCGTGCTCGTGCCGCTGGTCGCCGGCATGGCCGAACTGCAGCCCTGGGTGGAGCAGTGGCACGCCGCGATCAGCCAGGACTACGGGGTCAGCCCGGCCGCGTTCTGCGCCGAACAACTGCGCGGCCACCTGCAGGACCTCGGCCTGACCGTGGACGACCTCGACGCCTGGCGGCCCGAACCCGCCACGCGCAGAAGGAGAGCACGCCGATGAGCGCCCTGCTGCGGGACATCTTCACCATTCCGGAGACCACCTCGACCGCCGACTACGTGCTGCGGCTCACCGAGAGCGTCGATGAGGCCCACCTGGCCCGCACCATCGACGAGTACGTAGTCACGTCCGAACTGTCCCGCGCCTTCGACACCGCCCTGGCGGTGGTGGCGGACGCGATCGGCTCCAACACCAGCAAGGGCGCCTTCCTGACCGGCTCGTTCGGCTCCGGCAAGAGCCACTTCATGGCCGTGCTGTATGCGCTGCTGGAGCAGTACCCGCCGGCCCGCGCCATTCCCGAACTGGCCGAGACCGTGGCCCGGCACGACCCGGAGTTGCAGGGCCGCCGCGTACTGCCGCTCACCTTCCACCTGCTCGGCGCCACCTCACTGGAGCAGGCCCTGTTCGACGGCTACCTGCGCCAGGTGCGGCAGCTGCACCCCGATGCGCCGCTGCCACTGCTGCACCAGACCGCCCGGCTGCTGGAGGACGCCGACGCGCTGCGCGCGCGGATGGGCGACGACGCCTTCTTCGCCGGACTCAACGAGGGCTCCGGCGAGGCTGACGTGTGGGGCGCGGTGCTGGGTGGCGGCGGCACCTGGACCGCGGACACCTATGCCAGCGCCCAGGCGGCCGCCCTGGACGACCCGCGCCGCGCCGAACTGGTCAACGCCCTGCAACAGCGCTACTTCACCGCCTACACTCGGCACGCCGCCTACGTCGGGCTCGACGAGGGGCTGACGGCGATCTCCACCCACGCCCAGTCCCTGGGCTACGACGCGGTGGTGCTGTTCCTGGACGAACTGGTGCTGTGGCTGGCGTTCCGGATCCGTGACCGCGCCTTCTTCGGGGCCGAAACCCAGAAGATCACCAAGCTGGTCGAGGGCGGCCAGGGCGGCCGGCCCGTCCCGCTGATCTCGTTCATCGCCCGGCAGATGGACCTGCGCCGCTGGCTGGCCGACTCCGGTGCCAGCGGCGCCGAGCAGCAGGCGCTCGACCAGGCGTTCCGGTACCAGGAGGGCCGCTTCCGCGAGATCCGGCTCGGCGACGACAACCTGCCCTACGTGGCCAACAAGCGCCTGCTCACCCCACGCAACGCGGAGGCGAAAGCCGAGATCGACCGCGCCTTCGAACGCCTCGACCGGCGGGCCGAGTCGTGGGACGTGCTGCTCGACGGCGTCAACACCGACGACCGGCACCGCGGCGCCGACGCCGCCCAGTTCCGGCTCACCTACCCGTTCAGCCCGGCGCTGGTGTCCACCCTGCGGTCGCTGGCCGGGGTGATGCAGCGGGAACGCACCGCGCTCAAGGTGATGCAGCAGATGCTGGTGGACCGCCGCGACACCCTGACCATCGACGACGTGATCCCCGTCGGCGACGCGTTCGACTACCTGGTCACCGGCGGGGCCGGCGACCAACCGCTGGACGAGGCGTCCGCGGCGCTGTTCCGGGCGGCGCACACGCTGTTCCGGGAGCGGCTACAGCCGATGATCCTCAAAGAGAGCGGCGTCAGCGCCGCAGACCTGGACGATGAGGCGTCCCTGCCGCCCACCCTGAGCAGCGAACTGCGGCTGGCCAAAACGCTGCTGCTCAGCGCGGTGGCGCCCAACGTGCCCGCGCTCAAGGCGCTCACCGCGGGCCGGCTGGCCGCGCTCAACCACGGCTCGATCCGCTCCCCCCTCCCGGGCGGTGAGGCGGCGGTGGTGATGTCGAAGCTACGGCTGTGGGCGGCGCAGGTGCCGGAGATCAGGGTGGAGGCGACCGGCCGCAACCCGCTGGTGTCCGTGCAGCTCTCCGACGTCGACTACGAGAGCGTGGTCGAGCGGGCCAGGGGCGAGGACAACGACGGCCGCCGCCGCGACCTGATCAAACGGCTGGTCGCCGACGCGTTCGGGGTGGAGCGCCTGGGCGACCAGGACATGCTCGGCGCCTACACCCACCGGCTGATCTGGCGCGGCTCATGGCGTGAGGTCGACCTGGTGTTCGGCAATGTCCGCGACGCCGGCTGGCTGACCGACGACCACTTCCGGGCCAGGCCCGGCACCTGGCGGTTCGTCATCGACCACCCGTTCGACGAACCCGGCCATTCCACCTCCGAGGACTTCAGCCGGATCGACGGCTTTCGGGCACACAACTGGAACGAGCGGACGATCGTCTGGCTGCCGCGGTTTTTCAGCGAGGCCCGGCTGCGCGATGTGAGCCGGCTGGTGATCCTCAACTACCTGTTCGACGGCACCGGGGAACGCTACGCCAACTACGCCGACCACCTGTCCGAGACCGGACGGGTGCAGGCCCGGGCGATCCTGCAGTCTCAGCGCGACGCGCTGCTGCACACCGTGCAGCGGGCCATCCAGGTCGCCTACGACGTCGAGTCGCCCACCGGCGGCGACGACGTGGTGATGGACGCCGCTCACCCCGAGGTGTACTCGTCGCTGACGCCGAGCTTCACCCCGCGACCGCCGGCCGGAGGCACCCTGAAGCAGGCGTTCGTCCGGCTGGTCGCCGACGCCTTCAGCGCCACCTTTCCCGGCCACCCCCGATTCGAACCGAGCGACGTCGAGGTGCGGGTCCGGGAGTTGCAGGCCACCTACACCGCGGTCGAGCAGGCCCTGGCCGACAAGGAGAACCGGGTACCGCTGGGCCCCGACGCCGCCACGGTCCGCCGGATCGCGAACCCGCTCGGGGTCGGCAAGGCCGCCGAAACCCACTTCTTGATGGGCGACGACTACTTCAGCGCGTGGGGCCCGGAGTTCGAACGCCGGCTCGGCGCTCGCGGCGGCGACGAGAACGACCCGGTCACCGTCAGCGAGGTGCGCGGCTGGATCAACGCCATGGAGCCCGCCAAGGGCCTCGCCGAGAGCGTCGGCGACCTGGTGATCCTGGCGTGGGCGGCCTTGCGCCGCCGGGCCTGGTTCGCCCACGGCGCCCCCATTCCCACCCCCAAGCCGGGCACGCTGCGCAACGAGATGGAGTTGCGGGTGCAGGCCATGCCCGATGGCGCCACCTGGACCGCGGCCACCCACCTGGCCGGGGTGGTGTTCGGACTGACCGCCTCGGTCTACGTGACCCCGGCCGAAGTGGCCAACCTGGCTGACAAGCTACGGGAGGAAGCGCTGAAACTCAGCGATCCGGCCCATCGGCTCGTCAGCGCTGTCGAGCTCGCCCGCACCAGACTGGCCCTGACCGCCTCCCCCGAGACGGGCCGGCTGCAGACCGCGCGGCAGGGGGCAGAGCTGTGCGAAGCGCTGCGCGGACTGAACGGGCTACGGCTGATCCAGCGGCTGGCGGCTGCCCACTTCGCTGAACCG
This sequence comes from Micropruina sonneratiae, assembly GCF_025972045.1. Classification (GTDB taxonomy): domain Bacteria; phylum Actinomycetota; class Actinomycetes; order Propionibacteriales; family Propionibacteriaceae; genus Micropruina; species Micropruina sonneratiae. The sequence goes on from NZ_JAPDHX010000004.1 coordinate 31,213, forward strand.
TCGCGGGTGGGCCGCTCCCTAGCCTCAGCGGCCACCGTGGCTGGCCAGCTCACCGGCTTCTCGTGGAACCGTCTCGACCCACTGCTGACCGCGTCGCGGCAGCAGGGGCCGCGCGCCGACGAAGCGTCGCGGATTCTGGGCCGGTTGCGTGGTGCGGTGCTCGACGACGAGTTCGTCACCCCGGTGGCGCCCGCGTTGAAGCGGGCCGAGGACGACCTGTTCGCCTGGCTCGCCGAGCCGACGCCGCCGCCCGGACCCACCCCTCCCTCGCCGGACCCGGTGCCACCGCGCAGGCCCGGCGGGACGCGGCGCATCCGGCGCGGCCAGGGCGCCGAAGCGGTCGTCGCGGACCTGAATCGGTTCGTCGCCGAGCACCCGGATGACGACATCATCGTGGAATGGCGCACCGAGTGAGTGCCGACGTCGTTCCCAGCGCGCCAGTGACGCCGGCGATGGCCCGGGTGCTGATCGACCAGGCCCGGGCCGGCCGATACACCCACGGCGTGCTGGGTTTGCGCTCCCGGCCGGGCGCGACCCCGGAGGTGTCGTTCACGCACCGTGACCAGCCGGTGCGGATCGTGCCAGCCGGCTCCGCGCTGGCCGTCCGCGAAGCGGTGCGCGGCGCGATGCGGGACGGCTGGCTGGTGGTGGTCACCGACCGCAGCGAGGACGACCTCGGCCCTGGCCTGCTGGCCCGGTTCACCTGGCAGCGGCTGCGGCACGCCGACCCCTGGCAGGCGGTGCAGCAGCGGTTCAGCGCACAGACCATCGACGCCCGGCTGCTGCGGCTGGCGCATGCCCGCGAGGTGGCATCCGGCCTGCTGGAACTCGCCCCTGCCGACGGCTGGCCACCGGCGCCGGCCGGGGTGCTGACCCGCGATCACGCCTTGGGTTGCCTGGCCCGGGCCGAGCTTGGCGTCGGCACCGGGCCGCTGGACCTGATCGCGGTGTTGCAGTGGTCCACCAACCCCGGCTTGCCCGGCATGGTGGCGCGGCTGCGTGGCCGGGCCGGCGAGCAGACCGTCGACGCCACCCTGGCCTGGATCGCAGACGCCGCGGGTGAGGCCGGGCCGTTCGTCGCCGCCCTGCTGCGCACCGGCGCACCCACCGACCTGGTGCCGCTCGGGATCGTCCTGGACTGCCTGCTCGGCTCCCGGCGCACCCAGGAGGCCGAGGTCGCCCTGGCACGGCTGCAGCACCGCTGGGGCGACGTGCCCCGCACCGCCCTGGCTGCGACCGGCCGACTGGCCGTCGTCACCGTCTCGGGCCTGCTGGACGGCCGGGCGACCGTGGCGGACGCGCACCGGCTGCTGGCCCGCGCCGATGACCTCCTCGGTGAGGCCGGCGCTGACGCCCTGGCCGAGACATCCTCCGTGCTGCGGGCGGGCCTCACCCTGCGGCTGCGCGCGCTTGCCGAACAACTCCGTCGCGACGATCCGGGGGCGCTGGAGGCGGCCTGGCTCCGGGTCGACGACCATCGGCTGGCCGATGAGGATCCCCGGGTGGCGCCCGCGCTGGCCGGCGTCCGGCTGGCCCGGTGGCTGCGCACCCCCGACGAACCGCACGACCGTGGCCTGGCCGCGAGCGCGGCGGCGCACCTGGACACCGATGCCTGGGTGGACTCGGCCGTCAACGACGCCGAGGCGGGCGTGGACGACCCCGTACTGGCCGGCGCCCTGGAACAGGTGCTGCAGCGGGTGCAGGCGCGCCGCGACGCGCACGACCTGGCGTTCGCGGCGGCCCTTGCCCGCGAGGGCGGGGCGGAGGCACTGGCCGGGGTGTTGCCCATCGAGCAGGTGTTGCCCGATATCGTCCTGCCCCTCACCCGGAGCCACCCCACCCTGCTGCTGGTGCTGGACGGCATGAGCGCCGGGGTGGCCACCGAGATCATCGCCGACGCGGTCGAGAAGCTGGACTACGGCCTGGTCGAGTGCCTGGTGCCGGGAGCCACCCGTCGCACCCCCGTGATTTCCGTGCTGCCAAGCGTGACCGAGATGAGCCGCGCCTCGCTGCTCAGCGGGCGGCTGGCCCGCGGGCAGCAGGATGTGGAGCGCCGCAACTTCACCGAGTTCGCCCGCGCCCACGGCCTGGGCGATGCGCCGCTGTTCCACAAGCGGGGCCTGGACACCGGGCGGGGCGGCTTCGCCGTCGCCGACGAGGTGCGACTGGCGATCGGCGACACCGACCGGTACCGGCTGGTCGGCTGCGTGCTGAACACCATTGACGATGCCCTCGATCGCACCGACCCCGGCGGCACCGACTGGACCGCCGACACCGTCAAGCATCTGGCCCCGCTGCTGCGGGCCGCCCGGTCCGCCGGACGGCTGATCGTGCTCACCTCCGACCACGGCCACGTCGTCGAGCGGCGCCGCGGCACCCAGCGCGGCGCCGGACTCGGCGGCCGCTACCGGGCCGCCGCCGATGCGGTGGCCGACGACGAGGTGCTGGTCAGCGGGCCGCGGGTGCTGACCCCCGAACACCGCGCCGTGCTCGCCGTGAACGAGCGGCTGCGCTACGGCCCGTTGAAGGCCGGGTATCACGGTGGGGCGGCGCCCGCCGAGGTGGTGGTGCCGGTGGTGCTGCTCGCGCCGTCCACGCTCGACCACCGCCTGGTCGCCGCACCTGTTGCCCAGCCGGACTGGTGGGAGGCGACCGGGATCGTGGTTCCCGCGTCGGCGGTGCCAATCCCCGAACCCGTCCCGGCAACGCCGCAACCCGACCTCTTCAGCACCGAGCCCGAGCCGGCGCCGTCCGCGGTGGCGGGGCTGGGTGCCGCACTGATCGGCAGCCCCACCTACCAGGCGCAGAAAAGCCTCGCGGGCCGGGTCGCCGTGACCGACCGTGACGTGGCCGGTCTGGTCGACGCGCTGGCCGGCGCGCCGGATCGGCGGCTGTCCGCGGCCCGGGCTGCTGCGCAGCTCGGCGAACCGGTGGCCCGGCTGCGCTTCGCCATGAGCCAGGTGACCAAGTTGCTGAACGTCGAGGGCTACCCAGTGGTCTCCACCGATCCGGCGACCCAGGCGGTCAGCCTGGATGTCGGCCTGCTCGCCGAGCAGTACGGAGTGCGGGCGTGACCACGGTGTCGCCGCGACGGCGCCGGGAGGTGATCGACGCGCTGCGCCGCGGCACAGTCCCGGCCAACGGGTTGGACCTTCTGGCGGTCGGGCTGGAGCGGTTCCAGCCGGCCTTGGACGCGGAACTGTCCGCGGCATCGTCCGGGTCGGCGGTGTTCAAGGCGGTGCGCGGCGAGTACGGCTCGGGCAAGACCTTCTTCACCCGGCACCTCGCGGAGCGTGCGCTACGACAGGGCTGGGCCACGGCGGAGGTGCAGATCTCCGAGACCGAAACGCCGCTGCACCGGTTGGAGACGGTCTACCGGCGGATCACCGAGTCGCTGCGCACCGCGACCGTGCCGCCGAGCGCGTTCCGGGCGGTGCTGGACAGTTGGCTGTTCACCCTCGAGGCGGACGCACTGGCCGCCAAGCCGGCCTTGGGTGGCGGGTCTGACCATGACCTGACCGTGGCCGTCGAGCGGCTGCTGGAGGCGCGTCTGGCCGGGGTCACCAGCAAGACGCCTGCCTTCGCCCAGGCCCTGCGCGGCTACCGGGCCGCCACCCTGGCCGGCAACGCGCCCGTCGCGGACGGCCTGGCGGCCTGGATCGGCGGGCAACCGCACGTTGCCGCGTCCGTGAAGCGCGTTGCCGGGCTGCGCGGCGACCTCGACCACTTCGGCGCGATGGCGTTCCTGCAGGGCCTGCTGACGGTGCTGAAGGACGCCGGACACCCCGGGCTGCTGGTGGTGCTGGACGAGGTGGAGACGCTGCAGCGAGTCCGTGGCGACGTGCGCGACAAGGCCCTGAACGCGCTGCGGCAACTGATCGATGAGGTGGATTCGGGCCGCTACCCCGGCCTGTACCTGCTGATCACCGGCACGCCCGCGTTCTTCGAGGGGCCGTCCGGGCTGAAGCGGCTGCCGCCGTTGGCGCAGCGCGTGCATACCGACTTCACCACTGATGCCCGGTTCGATAACCCGCGCGCGGTGCAGGTGCGGCTGCCCGGCTTCGACCGCGACAGCCTGGTCGCGCTGGGGGTCAAGGTGCGCGACCTGTACGCCGACGGCAGCGCACAGGCCGACCGGGTGCGGTCGGTGGTCGACGATGCCTACCTCAGCGACCTCGCGTCGGCGGTGGCGGGCTCGCTGGGCGGACGGATCGGGGTGGCGCCCCGGGTGTATTTGAAGAAGCTGGTCGGGGACGTCCTCGACCGGGTCGACCAGTTCGCCGACTTCGACCCGCGGACCCACTACGCGCTGACCGTGGGCGATGCGGAACTGACCGATGTGGAGCGCAATGCCGCGCATGGTGGTGCCGACCTGGATGCGATCGACCTGGACCTGCCGGAGGGCTGATGGGCGGCTTCGACGCCCTGCATCCGGCGGTGCAGCATCACATCGTCAACGAACTCGGCTGGCGGGCGTTGCGTCCGCTGCAGGAGGCGGCCATCGATCCGCTGCTGAATGGGGAGGACGCTCTGCTGCTCGCCCCGACCGCGGGCGGCAAGACCGAGGCTGCGGTGTTTCCCGTGCTGTCGGCGATGGCTGCTGAGGACTGGCGGGGGACGTCCGTGCTGTACGTGTGCCCGCTGCGGGCGCTGCTGAACAACCTGGAGCCGCGGATCGACGGCTACGCCCGGTGGGTGGGGCGGCGGGCCAGCGTTCGGCACGGTGACACCGGTGCTGGTGACCGGCGCCGTCAGGTTCTTGATCGGCACGACATTCTGCTGACCACGCCCGAGTCGCTGGAGGCGATCCTGGTGTCGGCCACGGTCGACCCGCATGTGGTGCTGGCCGACGTCCGCACGGTCATCGTCGACGAGGTGCACGCCTTCGCCGGTGACGACCGTGGCTGGCACCTGCTGGCGGTTCTAGAGCGGGTGTCGCGGATCGCCGGCAGGCCGCTGCAGCGGATCGGGCTGTCGGCGACGGTGGGCAATCCCGAGGAGTTGCTGGGCTGGCTGCAGGGATCGAACCGGTACGTCCGGCCTGCGTCGGTGGTGTCGCCGGCGGCGTCGTCCGCGACCGCAACGGACATGCAGATCGACTATGTGGGCTCGGTCGCCAACGCCGGAACAGTCATCTCGCGGGTACACACCGGTGAGAAGCGGCTGGTGTTCGCCGACTCGCGGCGGGCGGTCGAACAGCTCGCCGTTCGACTGCGCGAACTGGACGTGAACACTTACGTGTCGCACTCCAGCTTGTCGGCTTCGCAGCGGAGGCGGTCGGAGGCTGCGTTCGCCGAGGCCCGTGACTGTGTGATCACCGCCACCTCCACCCTGGAACTCGGCATCGATGTGGGCGACCTGGACCGGGTGATCCAGATCGGCGCCCCGGGAACGGTGGCGTCGCTGCTGCAACGGCTGGGCCGGACCGGGCGTCGTCCGGGAACTGTACGCAACATGCTGCTTCTGGCCACCGACGCCGAGCAACTGCTGCAGGCGGCGGGGCTGGCCCTGTTGTGGTCGGAAGGCTATGTGGAGCCGATCAAGGCACCACCGACGCCGGCCCACATCGCCGCTCAACAGGTGTTGGCGCTGGCGCTGCAGGAGGGCCGGATTGGCCGAAACACCTGGCCGGAGTGGCTGACCGGGGTGGACCTGGCGGAGCCGTCGAGATTGGCGGAGATCGCGGACTGGTTGGTGACCTCCGGCCATCTGGACGCCGACAGCGGCATGTTGTTCATCGGCCCGGCGGCGGAGCGTCGTTACGGCCGCCGGCACTTCATGGAACTGATGAGCGTGTTCACCTCCAGCCCTGAGGTGACGATCCTGCACGGACGCGAGGAGGTCGGCACGGTCTCTCCGATGGTGCTGGCGACCCGGGTGCAGGGTCCGCGGGTGGTGCTGCTGGCAGGTCGGGCCTGGCAGGTGACGTCCATCGACTGGTCCCGGCACCGGGCCTGGGCCGAGCCGACCGACGCCTCCGGCAAAGCACGCTGGTCCGGGCAGCCGATTCCGCTGTCCTTCGAGTTGGCCGATGCCATGCGCAGAGTGCTGCTCGGCGATGCGCCAGCAGGGGTTGGTTTCACCCAGCGTGCGGAGCGCCAGTTGGGCGAGTTGCGCCAGGACTGGGCGGATCGGGTGGACCGTGACCGGACGGTGGTGCTGCGCACCGACAAGTACACCAACTGGTGGACGTGGGCCGGAAGCCGGGCGAACGCCACCCTGGCCGCGGTGCTGGCGGAGGCAGACCCGGCACTGCTCAGCGACAGCGATCAGTTCGACAACCTGCAGATTGCGCTGCGAGGCGAGGTAAGGGTGGATCAACTGAAAGCCGCCCTGAACGTGGCCGTGGCTAGGTACGGGCCAGAGCTGAGCGGCGCCGTTCCGGTCATCAGCCAACAAGCCGTCGACGGGCTGAAGTTCTCCGACCTGCTCCCACCGAAACTCGCGGTCGACACCCTGGCTTCGCGTTCTGCTGATCGGCAGGCCTCTGCGATAACATCTGCGCGGCAAGTCCTCTGGCGAGCCTGTGAACCTGACTAGGGGTGGAGGATTACGTTCTGGTGAGCAACGACCGCGGGTTTGGATAACGTCACCACTGCGCCTTTGCGCCGGATCCGGTCGCAAAGGTATCCCAGGCGTTCAACCGCTCGGCTCCACTGGAAGGGGTGGAATATTTGGCGAAGTATGACGCCTTGGTCGAGTTGCTCAATGCGCAGGGCTCGCCGTGGGTCAGCTTGAGCCTGGCGCAGATCTCGGAGGCGATTCCAGGTGGCCTTCCACCCTCGGCGTACACACTCGCAGGGTGGTGGGCAAATGACTCGGTCGGTCACGTCCAGTCGAGAGCGTGGCTCGCAGCAGGGTGGCGCATGATCTACGCAGACCTTGCCGCGGGCGAGGTTGACTTTGCGAGGGATCCGACGCCGTCACAAGCCACCTCAGACGCTCAACCGTCCGCCCAACAGATTGGCGGAGTGGCGTTGCCGGACCGCACTCACACCTTTGAACAAGCGCGCGATCGATTCCATAACATCCTTCCAAGCGTGATGGCGAACCCGTTGGACTATAGGATTTGGCGCCCCAGTTGGAACGACGCAGATCCCCTGGACGGAGACGTCATGCGGCTGCGCCGGCTCCTTGCGCAGGCTGCGTTGGGCAACCCGCTGGATGGTGAGGTGGCGAGTCTGCGCATGGCTCTTATCGACCAGCGGGTGGACGGGGAGTTCACGGCCTTCGCGTGGCTCGAGATACAGCTGGTGCGGGCATTGTTCAGTCAAGGTCGTGACGCTGAAGCGCACGAGATTCTGCGGACACTTTCGCTCGACCAGGGAACCGAATACTGGATCATGCAGCTTAGCTCCCTCGTCGGCGCCCACATGGCAGCGCACGCCGGTCGCTGGGAGGAGGCGCTGGATCGCCTGTGCCACGTCCTAGTCTGGGACTTCACGGGTGGTTGGAACCCTGACTATGTACTTCGTGCGCTGTACGAGATCGCGGTGCTTGAAGTCCTACCCGCGACAGGTTTCCCTTCAAGAGCAGACGTTGCGCAACTGGCTCTTTTTGTAGCCGACCAGGCAGAGCCCTGGCGTGGGACTTGGTACAACGAACACGTGCAGGCGCAACTCCGGGAGCTCGCAGCGAAGGACAATTAGGACTCGAGACGCGCCGCCTCGTCGGAAAGTCCCTGAGTCTCTTCCACCATCAAGCAACACTCGCTTTGGACCGGGTGGCCGCCAGACGGCCGGTGGATCTGCCACAGGCACTGCATCCCCGCACGTGCAATAGATCCCGGCCCACTCCGAGATGCATGAGGTCTGTGGCACTTGGAGGGTTCTGATTATTCCGTAGCCGTCGGGGCGAGGACGATCGTCCCTGTGACTCGTGCACGTGTCGCATTGACGGCGCTCGACGGTGCTCTCGAGCGTCCGCGATAGGGAGGGATTTTCAGATCGCGTCGGACGCAACGCAGGGTCCCGCCGATCGCCATTGGCTGGGGCGGCGCGCCGTGGCAGTCTGCCGCTCATGACTGACTTCTCCGTCGAGTGCGCGGCAGGCAGCCTGCGCCCCTCCGAGAACGCCACGGTGACGCACTTCGCGCACCGCTGGACTGATGGTGGCGTGGACGTCACCGCCGATTTCACCGGCGCCCACCTGCTGCATCTGTCCGTCGCGGCCTGCGTCCTGAACGATCTCTATCGGGAGGCAGACGCAGTCGGCGTCGTACTGGACGGCGCTCGGGTCACAGCCTCCGGTCATTTCAGCGACGCTTGGGCGTCCACCGGCATCGATTATCGAGTTGAGGTGGACTCCCCCGCCGCGGCCGCCGTGGTCGATCAGCTCATCGACCTGGTCGACCAGGCCGCCGAGATCCCGCGCGCGGTGCGAGCCGGTGCCAGCGTGCAACGCACGCCCTGACCTGGTGTTCCGCCGTCGAGCCTGCCTCGTCACCCCGATCGAACCTCGTCCACACCCGCACCCCGATCACGTGCCACGCTCCCGGATCCATCGGGCCAACGTGGTCGGCCCTGCGCTCGGGTCACTTGGAACAAGCCTTGACGGCTGGCCAGCCGCCCGACAAGCCCCGCTGTCGTAGCGAAGAACTTGTAAGCCAACGACGTCACCGTACGACTGTGCAGTGTGGCCCGTCGGCTCTCTGCTGTACTGGTCGATCCGGATCGTGTACTCGCGAACGTAGGCCGGGCCACCCAGGTTGGCGCCCAGCGCGACCGAGACCGAATACATGCCCGGCCGCACCCGCAGGCAGCGGGTCATGCTGATCGCAGCGGTGCCCCATGAGGATCTGTACACCACGTAGGAGTAGCCCTGCTCGGTCGGCCCACCGTCACCCCGTCAACCTTGATCGCCGCCCCCACCGAGTTCGCTCCCGACTTGATCACCGCGCCGGAGAAGGTCACGATCAGCAACTCGGTGGAACCCTGCGACGACGACGTGGTGATCTGTTGCGCCTCGGTGGACGCTGCTGATGTTCAGCGGACCGGCCACGGACCTCACCAACGTCCGGTGGGTGGTCTTGCCGTCACAGACGGACGATATCGACGCCACCTCCGGCAGCCGTCCAGGGACCCCGCAGCTGGACGAGGGACGACACCTCGGGTGCCGCTACCTCCCCCGCCGGCAGCGTAGCGAAAGCGACCGCTGCAACGGCGGCCACGGCGGGGATGTGCCGACTCACGACACGTTGATCGGGACTCGACCACGTCCACGAACCCCTGGATTTCCTAAGAAGTTGGCGTCAGCGTCCGAAACAGGTGGATTTCAGCGGCCTAAAGGGAGTGTGAGGACATTTCGCAACTCGCCCCTACACCGGCGCGCCAACGTGAAAGTGTGCCAGGTGGCCTTGGTGGGGCACGGACCGAGCGTCGCCCTGGACGTGCAACCCAATGCTGTGTTCCTCCGGCTCGCTGCCGTGCCATCGTCCACACAGTGCCTGGTACACATCCATGGCCGTCCATCTGTCCCGATCGACCCCGTTTTCGCAGGTACAAGGGGTGTGAGGATCCTTCTGCGGCGGTGCCGGCCATGATGAGCCTGCACAAGCTGACCGCCGGGTCGGGGTATGACTACCTGACCCGGCAGGTCGCCGCGCAGGACTCCACCACCAAGGGCCACACCAGCCTGGCCGACTACTACGAGCAGAAGGGCGAGTCGCCCGGACGCTGGCTGGGCTCGGGTCTGGTCGGCATCGAGGGCCTGGAGGCCGGTGATCAGGTCACCGCGGATCAGATGCTCTCCCTGTTCGGCATCGGCGATCATCCGCTGGCGCGAGGGCGACTCGACGCACTGGACAACCACGCCACGGCGAGAGACGTCAAGAACGCCATGCGGCTGGGCCAGCGCTGGGGCATCTACAGCGGCGGGGAGGCGTTCGCCGACGAGGTCTCCCGGCGGATAGCGGCGTGGAATCGGGCCAACGGACATCCGGACGGCGCTCCGGTCACGCAGGTCGTTCGTGCCTCTATCCGGACGGCGGTGGGCCTGGACCGCTTCCAGGAGAGGTTCGGACGGGCCCCGCTCAATCCGCGGGAGCTGACCGGGTTTATCGCGCGGGACTCGCGTCCGAGCCGCCAAGGCGTGGCCGGCTACGACGTGACGTTCTCGCCGGTGAAGTCGGTGTCTGCGCTGTGGGCACTGGTCGATCCGCAGACGGCCGCCCGCATTCAGCATTGCCACGACTTGGCTGTCGCGGACGCCTTGCGCTACATCGAGCAAGAGTCGCTGTACACCCGTCGGGGACGCAACGGCGTCCGGCAAGTGAAGACGCACGGGCTGGTCGCCGCCGCCTTCACGCACCGTGATTCGCGGGCCGGCGATCCCGACCTGCACACGCACGTGGCGGTGGCCAACAAGGTGCAGGCGGTCGACGACGGCGACTGGCTCGCCATCGACGGGCGGCTGCTCTACTTGGCCAACGTGGCCGCGTCGGAGCGCTACAACACTGCGCTCGAGCAGCACCTGACCCGGGACTTGGGGGTGCGGTTCGTCGACCGTCAGGACGGCAGGGACGTCCGACCGGTGCGCGAGATCGCCGGCGTCGACCCGGCTCTGCTGCGGCGCTGGTCGCAGCGCGATCTCGAGATCAGGACGGCTCAGGGCGAGCTGGTCGGCGACTTCCAGCGCGAACAGGGGCGCACCCCGACGCCCGGCGAGCAGCACGCGCTGGGTCAACGGGCCACCCTGGAGACGCGGGAGGCGAAACATGAGCCACGCTCGCTGGCCGAGCAGCGAAGGGCGTGGGCGGCGCAGGCCGAAGCCGTGCTCGGACGTGGTGGTGTGGCCCGGATGGTGGCTGCCGCATTGAATCCTGGCCGGGCGGAGCGGCGTCCGGTGGACGAGGCGTGGCTGGACGCGACGGCGGCTCGGGTGGTCCGCGTGGTGGAGCGCAACCGGGCGACGTGGCAGGTGTGGCATGTGCGTGCCGAGGTGGAGCGGCAGGTGCGGCGCTCTGGTCGGATTGTGTCCGAAGCAGCGGCGCAGTGCCTGGTCGACCTGGCGCTGACCAGGCATTCCATCCCCCTGGACACCGCCCGGGACATGCCCGGTGACGTGCCCGAACCGATGCCTCTGCGGCGTGCGGACGGCACGTCGATGTACGTCGTGGCGGGCTCGGCCAGGTACTCCTCGGCGCCGATCCTCGCCGCCGAGCGCCTGCTGCTCGCCACCGCCGGGCGTCGTGACGGCATGGTCGTGGGTCAGCGGTCCATCGACCTGGCGCTGCTGGAGGCACACGCGAACGGCGTGCGGCTGAACGACGGACAGGTCGAGCTGGTGCGGGCGATGGCGTCCTCAGGGTCGCGGTTACAGGTGGCGATCGCACCGGCGGGCGCGGGCAAGACCACCGCCATGAACGCGCTGGCGTCGGCCTGGCGGGAGGCCGGCGGCGACGTCATCGGGTTGGCACCGTCGGCGGCGGCCGCGGACGCGCTCGGCCAGCAGCTGGGCGGCCACGCCGACACCATGCACAAGCTCACTCGGGGTCTGGACGACGAGCGGCTGCCGGGCTGGGCGGCGGGCATCGGGCCGCGGACTCTCGTGGTGATCGACGAGGCGGGCATGGCCGACACCCTGACCCTGGAACAGGTGGTGTCATTCGTGGTGAGCCGTGGCGGCAGCGTCCGGCTGGTCGGTGACGATCACCAGCTCTCAGCGGTTGAGGCGGGCGGAGTTCTGTGTGAGATCGCCACCGAGCACGGCGCCGTCCGGCTGGACGAAGTGGTCCGGTTCTCCGATCCGGCGGAGGCGACGGCGTCGCTGGGGCTGCGGCAGGGACGTCCGACCGCGCTGGGTTTCTACCTCGACCGGCAGCGGGTCCACGTCGGAGACGCCACCACCACCCTGGACCAAGCGTTCGCCGGCTGGGTGGCGGACCGTGCCCGCGGCCTCGATTCGCTGATGCTGGCGCCGACCCACGACCTGGTCGCTCAGCTGAATGCTCGGGCTCGGGCGCAGCGGTTGGGTGGGCGCTTGCCGGGCCGCGAGGCATCGCTGGCCGACGGCAATCGGGTGTCAGCGGGCGACACGATCGTCACCCGACGCAACGAGCGGCGGCTGACGTATTCGCGGCACGGGTGGGTACGCAACGGGGACCGTTGGACAGTGCTGGCGGTCGGGCGTGACCAGAGTCTGACCGTGGCGAACGCGTCCGGGTGGCAGGTGCGACTGCCGGCAGGGTACGTCCGCGACGATGTGGTGCTCGGCTACGCCAGCACGATCCATGGTGCGCAGGGACTGACCGTCGATTCGATGCACGGCGTGCTCAGCGGGCAGGAGAGCCGCCAGCAGCTGTACACGATGATGACTCGTGGCCGGCACGCCAATCACGTGTACGTCACCGCGGTCGGGGACGGTGATCCGCATTCGCTGCTCCGGCCTGAGGTGGTCCGGCCGCCGACGCCGACCGAGCTTCTGGAGGCGGTCCTGAGCCGGGACGATGCGGCGCTGTCCGCAGTCGGGTCGCTGCGTGAGCAGTCCGATCCGGCGCTGTTGCTGAAGCCGGCGGTGGATCGCTACGTCGATGCCGTCGGCGTGGCCGCCGAGCAGGTCGTGGGCGCCGATCGAATGGCGGAGATCGAACGATCCGCCGACTCGATGGTGCTGTGGCTGACCGAGGCGGCCGCCTGGCCGGCGCTGCGCACGCACCTGTTGACGATCGAGGCGTCAGGAGGCGACTCGATCCAGGCGCTGCGACGGGGGATAGATTCGGGCGGTTTGGACGACGCTCAGGATCCCGCGGCGGTGTTGTCGTGGCGACTGCAGCCAATCGCTCGAGGTGGTCCGCTGCCGTGGCTTGACGGAGTTCCCGAAAGCCTGCGCGCCGACCCGGTCTGGGGTGTGTACGTGGAGGCAAGGCAGCAGCTCGTCCGGGAGTTAGCGGACGAGGTGCGCAATGGCTGCGCCGAGCGGCGGCCGGCCTGGCTGGCGGACATGCCCCTGCCACCCTCGCCCGCGCTGGCCGCCGAGATCACGGTGTGGAGATGCGCCATGGGTGTTTCGGATGGCGACCTTCGTCCGACCGGTGCCGCGCAGCCGGCCGCTGCCGCTGCACGTTGGCAGTACCGTCTCGACCAAGCGCTGGTGGACGAGCACCCGGAGGTTCGGCAGTGGACCAACTGGCTGCGCGACACCGTCCCCGACCTGCAGCGCGATCCTCACACTGCGGTGGTAGGACGCCAGGTGGCCGCCTGGGCTGCTGACGGCGATCCAGTCCGGCGTTGGGTGCGAGACGCCGTCGCGGACGGCCTGCTCCCCGACGACCACCCCGCCGCCGCCCTCGCGTCCCGCATCGAACGGCAGCGCACTGCACCGCCGATCTGGGAGACCGTCGAGCCGATCAATCTGCATCGTCGACCCGAGGACATCGCGCCTCCCATGTCCCGCCCGCCGTCGCACGGCCCACGCATCTGAACCCCAACAGAAGGAGCAAAGCCATGCCCACCCGCCGTGTACCCAACCCCCAGCCCGAGTACCTGTCGATCGCCAAGGCCGCCGCACTGTACGACGTGTCGGAGACCTTCCTACGGAGGAGAATCAACCAGGGGCAGCTCTCGGCCGTTCGCTGCGGCCGTCAGATCATCCGCATCGGTGCCGCCGATCTCGCGAAGCTGTTCCGCAAGATCCAGAGCGCGGACGACTTCTGAACCGGAATCTCTCAGCAATTGGTGTCGGTGCTGCTGAGTAGCGTCGGTCACAAGCTTCTTCGATCCCGGGAGAAACCCATGACTGATCCGGAACGCATCCTCCTCGCGGGCGACCTGCACATGAACACGCGCGCCGCCCACGAGGTGATCGACCACGCTCAAGCCGTCGACGCCGACCTGATCCTTCAAGTCGGCGACTTCGGCTACTGGCCACGCGCCGAGCACCGGGCCGGTGTCGAGTACCTCACCCTCGTCGATGACGCGTTAGCGTCAGCCGGCCTTGAACTCTGGTTCGTGCCCGGCAACCACGAGGACTGGCCAGAGCTCGCGAAGCTGCCGATCGGCCGCGATGGCCGGAGAGCCGTCGGAGCGCGCATCTTCGAACTTCCCGCCGGGTACCGCTGGACGTGGGGTTCAACTCGGTGGCTCGCCGTCGGCGGCGCTCCGTCGGTCGACAAGCACTTACGCACAGAGGGGGTCGAGTGGTTCCCAGAGGAGGAGTTGACCGAACCCCAAGCCGCCGCGATCATCGACGCCGGTCGCGCAGACGTGGTGGTAGCCCACGACGCACCGATGGCGACCCCGTTCCTTCGCGAGCGCCTGCAGCAACACGTTCCTCCCCCGCTCCGCCGCAACTGGTGGCCACTCGAGGCCGTCGTCCGTGCGGATGCCCACCAGGAACGCATGCGCCGCATCCTCGACGGCGTGCAGGCGTCCCGCTGGTTCCACGGGCACCACCACGTCCGGTACTCGTCGACCATCGAAGCCGCTCATGCAGCAGTGCGCGTCGCGGGGTTGGCTTTGGACGGCACACCACCGAACGAGCTCACCCTGCTCGTCGACGCACAGGGCGAGGAGCTCCCACTGCCATGACGCAGTCGTGGAGCAGAGTCAGGGACTGGGCAGACCTCTCGCCAGGGCAGCGCCCAGAAGAGCCACAGCCGTCTGGACGGCAAGGGTCGCCTCGGCTTCGCTCACTGGACGGGCGTCAGGCCGACCGAGGCGCTCAACGGACGGCTCGAACACCTGCGCGGCCGTCCATCGCGACCACCTCGACCGCGTCACGGAAGGCGTCGTCGCGGTCGGCGAGCCAGGTCTTGAACGCCGCCTTCGACCGGCCCTCGACCATGTCCAGCAGCCTTGCTGGGCCGGCGCCATCGCGGACCGGGGTGAGGTCGATGATCACGGTAACGTACTTGTCGCCACGCCTGGTGTGGCGCCAGACGTGCTCATCAGACGCCAACGACCTTCACGCCCTCAAACCGCGTGGGGTCGTTGATCAGCAGCCGCTTGCCTTCAGCCAGGACCGCGTTATTGGCGGTGTCCCACGCGACCCCGAGTCCCTCGGCGACACGGGCGACGGTGAGGTGTGCGACCACGATCCCTTCCAGCGCCCACCGCAGCCCGGTGCGCGAGAGCTTCGCACGTGGCTCCGCCGCGGCGCTGGTGTCTTGGCGCCACACGTGTCCGCAGTCGGCACAGCGGTAGCGGCGCACTACAACTTCCAGCACGGTCGGTCGCCAGCCCAGCGGCTCGTGGGCCAACCGCCGGATCACGGTGTCACGCGCAGCGCCTTCGCTGCCGCACCGTCGGCACCACTGATCTGGTTCCACCACGCGGCACGCGAGGACCGCACGATCCGGTTCAAGTCGTTGTCCGGTCACGCTCAGACCGAGGCCGTCGAGTCGAGCGAAGGCGGTCAGGTCAGGGCGGCCGAAGCCGGCCGGCGGGGTAGCGTCGGACACGTCGAGGTCTTTCGGATGGATGGCGTAGAAACCTCCATCGTCGGGAGACCTCGACGTCTATCTGCGGACCGACGCGCCCGGCCGACCTACACCGTCATCTGAGAAGACCCCTGAAACGTCTTCGACGACGACGGGGCCGGCGAAGAGGAGGGCGCGGTGAGCTAAAGGAATGGAGCATGCTCGGCTTCGACGCCGCCGCAAGCTCCGGTGAAACGGTCGGTACTGGTCGGTCGTCGTCGGTCACCACCGGATGGCGGCGTCCCCCACGCTCGGCGTTTGCGCAGGTCAGCGGCTCGTTCGCCAAGTGGGCGCATCAAGCGATAGACGCAAAGCCGACGTGATGAGGTCGTCGGTTCGATTCCGAAAGGCGGCTCCGGCGAACCGCCCCTGACCTGCGGAAACGCAGGGCAGGGGCGGTTCGGTTCTGGTGGTCGCGCGATGCGCTGGCCTCACGGCTCTGCCCGACACCGACGTCGCTCTCCTCTGCGACGGACCCCTCGCCGGCTGAGCGCTCGCGGCCGGCATCCTGTCCGTGTGCCGATAGGCCTCGCACCGCTCGGCAACGCAGCATGGCGTTGTGTCGCGACCTGGCGGCGGCTCGGCGGGGCGCGATCGTCTCGTGCGTTGGCGGACTACGGGAGCTTGGACGCGAGGACGTCGGCCGCCAGGATCTCGGGTGCTGCGCTGAGGAGGTGCTGGTTGGCCATCAGGGCTGCGACGATGGCGCCGTTGGCGTGGGCGTCGCGAGCGGCCTCGTCGGGGAATGCATCGAAGATCCAGAAGGTGTCGGCGTGGGTCCTGACCGCGAACCAGACAATCGTTCCTACTTCTTCGTTGGCGAGTGCGACAGCGCCGGCGAGCAGATCGGCGAGCGCGTCGTGCTGTCCATCGGCCGCGACGATCTTGGCGACGAAGGCATACGGAAGTGATGCGGGTGTGGACATGAGGGACTCTCCTTGAAATCGGGGTTCTTCGTGGGACGAGTTCAGCGTATGACGAGCGAGGGCCGGTGGGGAGTGGCGTATACGGCAGTATTGCTATTGTTTACGTCATGCGTATCGGACTGATCGCGATCGACGGCTGCTTCGGATCGGCTATCGCGTCGATCATCGACATCGTGCGGGTGGCCGACGGAGCCCGCGGCGATGTCGACCCGCGGATCGACCCGATCGAACTCGCCATCCTCGGACCGAAACGGCGAGTGACCACGACGTCATCGATGACCCTGTCGGTGGACCACCCGCTGTCGGAGTCCGGAGAGTTCGACGTGGTCGTCGTCCCTGCGCTTGGAACCCTTACGGCCGCCGCTACCAACGACGCCCTCCAGAGCCGAGATGCTCGTTCGGTCATCGCCTCGCTCGGGCGCCTCGACGAGGCGACCACCCGGATCGCCGCGGCGTGCACCGGCGTGTTCGCTGTCGCCGAGACCGGACGGATGCATCATCGGCGGGCGACGACCAGCTGGTTCCTGGGGCCGGAGTTCCTGAAGCGCTATCCGACCGTCGCCCTCGATCTCGACACCATGGTCGTGGCCGACGGGAACCTCGTCACCGCCGGCGCCGCGTTCGCCCACATCGACCTCGCGCTCTCACTCGTGCGATCGATCAGCCCCGACCTGGCCCAACATGTCGCCAAGCTCCTCATCATCGACGAGCGCCCGTCGCAGGCGGCCTTCGTCGCCTACGAACATCTCCGGCACGAGGACCCGATCGTCGTCGAGTTCGAACGCTTCGTGCGCGCCCGCCTGGACGAACCGTTCAACGTCGCCTTCGTCGCGCAGTCGCTCGGCACCAGCCGGCGCACCCTCGAACGACGAGTCCGTGCGGCGCTCAACCTCACTCCGCTCGGCTTCGTCCAACGGCTTCGCATCGAACGAGCTCGGCACCTCTCAGCAACCACGGACCTCACCTCCGCCGAGATCGCGCTACGGGTCGGCTACGCGAACGCCGAGACTCTGCGCTCCCTCCTGCGTAGGGAGCGACGCCGTTCCTGACCTATCGCCATGCCTGTAGCCGGTGTGCTAGTGCTCGACTGGAACCACCTCTCAGCACGTCGCGTCGACGCTCCTGCGTCGCCCCCTGGACGACCCACTCGACACGCCCGCAGCACAGGCCATGTGACGTGTCCCGGCTTCCCGGACGGTCGGGGTTGGGTGGCTGTGATGTCGCTGCGTTCTCGTCGAGGGGGTCAGCAGACTCGATCAGGGTCGATTGGGATGAGACGCGAAGGCGGTCAGGTCAGGGCGGCCGAAGCCGGCCGGCGCGGTAGCGTCGGTCACGTCGAGGTCTTTCGGATGGATGGCGTAGGAACCTCCATCGTCGGGAGATCTCGACGTCTATCTGCGGACCGACGCGCCTGGCCGACCTACACCCTCATCTGGGAAGAGCCCCTAACGCGTTGCTTGGATCAATCAAGCTGCAGTCCTGGGTCTTATGGTCAGTACATGGAGATCATCCCGCTAACCGCACTCCTTCCCGCAGACCTAGACCCGTCAGCGTTCAAGGTCCACTTCGCTGTGTGGAATGGCATCACTCAGCCCATGGATGCCCTCGCCAGCAGTCAGGAACAGTGGCAGGCCTGGCAAATGTGGCGCGGCGCAAAGGACGACTTCAACCGCGACTTCATTTTCTCGCTAGCCCAGGACAAGAACGACCTGACGCTGTGGCTGTTCGGCGGGATCTGGAAAGTCCTGGAACGCCGACCCGAACCTAGAGCCGACTCGTACACCGTCGAGCTCCGTGAGGACCTGATGGGGCCGTTCATCCGTCGGCTCATTATCCGCCACAAACTGGTGGGCAGGAACCGACGGCGATCGATGGAAACGGTCCTCCCCGCGATGAGCGTCTCCTCAATCCTCGAGGAACCCTTCGCCGGTGAACCCTTTCCGGGGCACGACCGAATCAACCACAGCCTCTCTGACCTGCAGGCAGTCGTTGCTCAGGCCCGCGCCGATTGGCGGATCGCACTCGAAAGCATGAAGGGCGTCTACGTCATCCACGACAAGGAGACCGGACAGCGCTACGTCGGTTCCGCCTACGGCGATACCGGCATCTGGCATCGCTGGGCGACGTACGCAACCACACTCCATGGCGGCAACGTCGGCCTGCGCGAACTCGTTGAGGCCAAGGGCGAGGAGTACTACCGCACCAACATGCGGTTCGCGCTCCTCGAGTACTGGTCTATGCGGACCGACGACGCCCACGTCCTCGAGCGAGAGAGCTATTGGAAGGAAGTGCTCCACGCACGATCGCTCGGCCACAACAAGAACTGAGCAGAAACGTCGCTGACGCCCACAATCAGTACCGACGCTGACCACATCCCCTGGAGTTCTTCGAGCCATCGCCCTCCAGGTCTGCTCGCTTCTGGTATGAGCCTGGGATTGAATACATCCCGCAGCCGAAGGTCGCGACCGGCTCGCGCGAAGAGCGGCAGATGCGGATGTCTCGGACCGAGGGCCCGCGCGGCGTGGGGGCTGCGGCCGTTGGTGTTCCCGGCGATGTCGGCTGTCCTAGGTCCTGGATCTCCCTCGGGCTTTTTTCCCGGCGTTGAGGAGGCGGGTCGCGGTGGGTTCGGGCAGGTTATTGGTGGTTGCTTCCAGTGCTCGGGCGACGGTGTCTGCCATGAGTTGGGCGAGGGTGTCGTCGTCGACGCTGTGGGCGGGCGGGATCAGCGATCGCGTCATGAGGAACCCGGCCAGGACTCCGGTGACGATGTGGATCTGTTCGCTGGTTGACTGGTCGGTGCGGATCTCTCCCCGCTCTCGAAGGTCGTAGAGGAAGTCGGCGAAGGAGGCGATCCGGTCCTGGTAGATGATCGATGGCGGCAGCCGCTTGAGTTGTTTACCCCAGATGGCGCTGTTCTCGACCAGGACCGCGACCAGCAAAGGGCGCTCCAGCAAAGCTCGTGCAGACTCCCTGATCAGGGCTTGCACTGTCCTCGGCGCAGCGTCGCTGACCTGAGTGGCGAGCGAGTCCTGTTCCCGGTGGACGAGGTCGAGGAAGAGCTCCTCGCGGGTGGACCAATGCTCGTACAGGGTCCCCTTGGAGAGATCCACCGCGCGCGCGATGTGGTCCATCGAGATCGCGTCATAGCCGTGCTCGAGGACCAGGTCGGCGGCGGCGTCGAGGATCCGCTGGCTACGCGACTGGAGCGCATCGACACTCAGCGGTGGGCGCCCCCGGCCCCGCACTGGTTTTTTGACAGCAGTTCCTTCCATTGTCAGAATAATAGCGGAGTGGGCCCGCCGGAACCGAGGAGGCACCGATGACAGGTCACGAAACATGTGTGGAGCGACACGGCTCGACGATCCACATGTGGTCCACGGGGTCGCGAACCGATCCGGCCGTCGTGCTCACCCACGGCGCGGCGATGGACCATCATTCGTTCGACCCACAGATCGACGCCCTGGTCGAGGCCGGCTTCCGTGTACTCACCTGGGACCTACGCGGACACGGCGCCTCCCAACCCATGGGTGACTCGTTCGACCTCGATATCGCCGTCGATGACCTGCTCGCCGTGATGGACACCGGCGAGGCCCCGACCGCGTTCCTGGTTGGGCACTCTTTCGGCGGCTACATCGTTCAGGGCGCCGCCGCGAAGGCCCCACAACGGGTCCGCGGCCTCGTCGTCGAGGGATGCACAGACCTCAGCGCCAAACCCTCCGCCCTGCTCGCCCTGCTCGCCAAGTTCGCACCAGGCCGGGTCGCGCGCATGCCCCTTGAAAGAATGCGAGCCGAGTCGGTCAAGGCGATCAGCAGCCGCCCCGACGTCACAGCCCAGGCCCTCGAGGCCACGGGCGCACTGACTCGAGACGCCTACACACAAGTGATCATGGCCGGGCTCGATTGCCTCACCCGCGATTCCGGACTCGGGGACAACTACCAGCTCCCCTGCCCAACTCTGATCACCTACGGACAACTCGACAAGGCCAACGGCGGCATCTTCCCCAAGTCAGCAAAGCCTTGGGCAGCCCGCCAACCCTACGCCGAGCAGACAGAGATTCCCAGGCCGGGCACACCGCCCACCAGGACAACCCCGAAGCATTCAACACGATCCTGACCGGGTTCCTCAGCCACGCCGCCACACCCGCCTGAGCGATCGAAGACAAGACCGGCGCACCGCGGCATGAGCGTATGGGCCCGGGGGCCCTCAACTGGCTTCGTCGCCGGTATGTGGCGGCATGGATCGGGGGTCCGGCGGCGGCACTCTCGAGTGGCAGGCACGTAGGACTGCTCCTGAAAGCTCCATCTCAAGTGGGAGGATCCGTCAGAGATGAAAAGCGAGGAGGGTGCTGGAATGAT
Source organism: Micropruina sonneratiae (assembly GCF_025972045.1). GTDB lineage: Bacteria > Actinomycetota > Actinomycetes > Propionibacteriales > Propionibacteriaceae > Micropruina > Micropruina sonneratiae. Next base: position 51,910 of record NZ_JAPDHX010000004.1, read on the forward strand.
GCCACCGAAGTTCGCCTCCAGCGTCACTAGGGCTCTAGGAGTCGATAGGGTGCAGGATCTCGTCGACCTATCGCTGCGCGCCCAAGAACTGACAGCCACGGTGGGGGACGAGTGGTGCACAGAGTTCTGGGTTGCACCAATGACGCCCGCGCAGGCTGAGGGGTGGCGGCGATCGGCAATCGAGCTTCGCGAGACTTGGTCGTTTGTGAATCTCAAGAGCGGTGGGGTCCTTGCAGTGGATGAAGTCCCAGACCACGCCCTCTCCCAGCCAGTTGCCGCCGTGACCTATCCCGCTCTCCTCAGCCAGCTGTGTGCTTGGTGGCTATTCCATGCTTGGAGAGGTGCAGATCTCGTAACGGACGCAGTCTCCGGGATTGCCTCATGGCGCTTGACTACCGCACCCTTGGCGGCGAGGGCCCTGATCGAGCAAGTGGGTTGTCTATTGCATGAGTGCAGGTCTCTATTCAACGCATGGGCTGATGCCAAGGCTGGGCGTGCGGGGAGCGCAGCACGGGCTGAAATGGTGAGATCTAAGATGACGCCTGTTCTGGTGAAGACATCCATGGGGACCCGTATCAGCGGCTCTCCAGAAAGACTACAGGCGCCCAATGTTCTCACTTACGTGAAGAGGCTTGAAAAGATGACCGGGGAGAAGCGCTACAGCAAATGGTACGACTGGCTTTCCGATGCATCACATCCAGCATTCGCCGCAAGGATCGCGTCTAGTAGCGAAGCGATGGTCCACGAGACGGGGGCATTGGCCTTTCGGTTTGTCGCGAAGGGTCCATTGTCGAGTGCTCCGCTAGATAATACCGGAAAAGCGATCGCCGACCGGATCCGGCCGCAGTTCAACGAAGTGGCTGCGCACATAGCTGACTCAACAGCCGCGGCAGCTAAGACTTACTTCGAGGCTTTGATCCAAGCCCGGCAGCTGGTAGACGACTTTGCTATCACAACCCGCGCTGGCGCCCTGACGCAACGCCACCTGTGGCCTGCACCACTCCCAGCCAGAACCGGTCACCCATGCCCCTGTGGATGCAATAGACGTGACGGGGGCATTCACCGCTGGGGACAGCCCACTCCTGTCTTGAACCTCTTGGGGTCGTAAAGCAGTGCACGCTCACCTGTACCCGTTGATATCCGGTCATTGCCGCCCCCCGTAGTAGCCGTGACCTTCCCGCGCGGGCGGCGGACGCGGTCGTGCGCTCGGGAACCGAAACCAGAGGCTGGCCTTGCACACGCTGCGCGGCATGAGCGCGCGAGTGAGCGGCACCGCAATAGTCTGACTCTCGTGACAGACGGACTTCTCCGGGCGACGGCGCTGCGCTGGACGAGTGATGACTTCCCGGGCTGGGTCGAGGTCGTTGTTGAGGACGCGGGAGGTCGAGCGCACCACATCGTTGAGAAGCTCCCGGTCCTCACGGTGCATGAACTCAGCGCCGACTCGGTCTTCCCGGTTGAGATTTGGCTACGGGGAGAGATGGAGGGGCCCGACGCCGAGGAAGTCACCCTCACCTTGGACCATGGAGTGGAGACCGTCGCCGGCCTTCGGCGGCTTACTGTTTTGACCCAGAACGTGCGCTGGCTTTAGTTCGACGCGCAGCGTCATTGCGGTTGTGCGGTCGATTCCGTTGCTGACGAGGCTTCGTACCCAAATAGCGCGGTCAACCGCGCCATCTCGCTGCCATCGACGATGTGACCTTCAGGGACACCACCTCCGCGCACGAATCTGACCACGTCTCGGGGCAGCGGCCTGAGTCGCTGCAAAGCGCCACCGGCCGGCGGCGTGTGGAGGAGTTCCCAGGCGTGCCCCGAGGCCACAAGTGGGTGTTCGATCGTGACTCCGGGAGAAGAGACCGCGGTAACGGCCATCCCCGGGGTGGCAAGCGACAGTACGTGACAGTCGGCGATCGTGCCATCGTCCATGAATACGTGCGCAGGGACGACGAGTTCGTGTCGAGTCCCGGCCTTCTTGAAGTCGGCCCGGTGAATGAATACCGACACGTGGTCGGGAATGCCGTTGCCGTCGGTCAGCCACCGCACATCGGGCGCGGATTCGAAATGCCACCGGACGAGCTTCTGCAGGCGAGGGTTCTCCAATGTCGAGTCGGGATGGCCAACGAGGAGGAGAACCTTGGCCCACCACAGCCCGACCGCTCGCCAGTCCTCTCGGGTGCACTCCCCTCGCCACCCGTTGAGCGCGAGTGGCCCGACGACCGGCTTTGCGGGCTCTTCGATCGTCATGTTCATGCTTTGGTTGCAGGCGTAACAGATCCCGAGCATCACCCGCTGTCGCTGGCTCCCCTTGATCTGGGTGCGGTCGCGTGTCAGGAGCGGCACGCCGTTGAGTGACCATCCGAGTGGCGGGGCTCCATGCCGGTCCATCCGCTGCAGGAACCAATTCGACCACACGTGCTCGCGGGTGCGAGTGGCTGCGCTTCGGCAGATCGCGCATACGGCGGTCGACATGTCCCAGAGGCTACGCACCGACCCGTCCGATTGCAGGGGGATCGCTGGCTCTTGCCTTCTCTCGGATGTCAGGCGGAGGGTCCAAGCCATTGGACAGTCGGTTGGGTAGGTTGCCCGTGTGGGCGGCTACCCTGAACCAGCGCTACCCGCATCTCGGCTACTTGTCGACCGCGCGGACGGCATAATCGGATGGTCTTGGTGCCTTCAGCGAGAGGCGGTAGGTGCTCACGCACCACTTCTCGGGAAGTAGACCCGGGGGGGCATGCTGCGCGGCACCCGGGTGGCAGAGTGGCGGGCATAATGTGCGGTCATGCGATTCCAGCTCAACGGCGAGACCTTCGACGTAGACCCGGATGTCGCTCGCTCTCGAATCCTGATGTCGGTTCCGGACCCTGTTCGCACACATTGGGTCGAGATCGACGGACGCCGCTGGCCGGCCAAGCAGGCGTTCGAGGCGGCGACCGGGATCAGGCGGTCGGAGTACATCTCCCACACGGCCGTGCGGCTGTTGGCACGGCTGGGATTCCACACCAGCGAGATCCCCGGGCCAGATGCTGCATTCCCCACCCCAACCCCGCCGCGGCCGCAACTACGACCGGCCATCACACCGTCCGAGGCCGCCGAGGCGTTCGCAACCCTCGACACCTTCCTCCAGCGTCAGCCCTGACCCGAGCGGTCAGCAACCTCGAGGCCGCCTTGGCCGGCGCGGACCAGGTAATGGCCACTCATGTCGCGCACAACACTGACTTCGATTACACGGTCATTGACTCCGCTCTGATCGTCCGCGAACGCGTCGGTGTCCTCGACTCTTTGATCCATGCCGCGGTAATCACCCAGACCCTCCCGCTGCTGCTGGAGGAGGGCGAGCAGCTCCTCAAGCGACCCTCTCTCGCGGCAGGCAACGATCCGCAACGGATCTTCGATCTCGAAACGAACCTGCGAGTCGCCGAGTTCAAAGTCGCCCAGTGGAAGGGCGCCGACAGTCTCCGCCAACGCGGCCTCGTCGCCGACCTCGTCGGCCTCGCGATGGACTCGACAGGTCGTCGGCGGCAACTCTTCGTCGTGGGCGACCTTCCCAAACACTTCCTTCAGACAAGCAAACGCCCGGTGGTCAACCTCCTTTCGAAGTCCGCATTGAGGCTGCGAACCTCGGAGATCATTAGTCCCGAGACCACGGTGGCCAAGTTCACGCATGACTCCGACGTGGAGATCATCGACTAGCGCGGTGGTTTCCCCGCCTGAATCGCTAGAACCATGCGGAGCGCGCAGACGGCGGCATGAGCGGATGCCCGCCGAGCCTGAGCCAAGCGGTTCAGCCCAGGAGTTCGGGATGCAACCGCAACCATACAAACGTGGCCAGTGGGATGATGGCCAGTGTAATAGCCAGAACTCGAAGCAACCAGTGGGACTTGGTCCTTCGGAATGCTAACCACCAACACATCTGCATCACCGCGCACAAGAGGATCAACAGCACTCCGGGCCACGGCTCGCCCGCTTGGTAGTCGTAGCAGCAGTCCGGCGCGTTTTCAGGCCCTCGTTGGTTGATCCAGGTGACCCATATCCAGAAGGACGCGTTGGCCAGTGGGAACCAACCGGCCGCGGCGAGTATCGACCACCATTCACGACCTCTCGCGCCCAGGACATCCAGGGATGCCGCCGTCACTAGGCAGCCGAAAAGGAAGCTGGCGGGAACCGACATCACGAGGATGAAGTAATGCGGCGGCTCGCTGGCGCGCCAAATCGGCGCCACCGTGGTCAGGTAGAAAGCTGCGCCAATGATCGTTCCCGCCAACAAAACTATGACCACGTCGTGGCGTCGCGCGCGAATCGGCGAGACAGACGACGTTTGTGGCACCTGTCCATTGTGCGTGGACCAGGCAAGCACCTTGGGTCGAGAGGTCGCCCTCGACGACTCCACGGCACTTCGAAGAGCGGATCCAGGTGCGGCAAATGAGGGCGGTTGTGCTCGGGTGACCGGCAGCCGGAAGGCTACCCTCACACACCGCGGCAGATGAGGTCGCGGCCGGGCAGCCGTGAGGCTACCGTCCGCGGCGCGGCAGAAGCGTGCGTTGGGCGAGGCTCAGCCTGTGGGTGCGGTGATGTTGTTGCGAGGCGGCATCATGCCGTGCGGTTGACAGTGGGTGTATTGAGGGATGCCCTCCTTAGAAGCCCACTCGCACCGCCATGGCTGCCAATTTGGCGAGCTCACCAGCCCTGATGTTTCCAATCGCTTCATTGTTGATGTTCGAAGCTGCCATACCTGGCTCCTCGACTGGAGCGCCGATTCCGGTCACGGGAATCTGACCGGTTGGGCTTTCCGAGTTCAGCGAAAGTCGGGCCCGCCCGCGTCTGCGAGCTCCTCGAGGACGCTGAACGGTTGGTCGGCGTCGTCTGGGGCATCTGGTCTGATATCGGAGAACCGATCCGACGACTCCCGAGTAGCAAGTTGGGGGTACTTCTCAAGGAGGAAGCGTCGCCTGTACGCAATGTCGGCGGCATCGACGATGGATTCCAAAGTGGTCCAGTTCAGGGTGCCGCCAACCACTATCCCGAACGCCGGAATTGCCTTGCCCAGGCCTTTCTGCGTGAGGCGGAACCCGAACGCCTTTGCGGCCTGATGCGATACCTTAGCGACTACTGACTCGTTTAGGACAGCCCAGGTCTTGCCACGGACGAGGGCTTGAGTGAGCCGCGAAATGTCGGCCATTGCAGCGGTTTTCGCGGCGGAGGACATCGCCGAGCCTGCGTTAACGATGGACATCACAAACAGCTTCTCTGCTGGCTGCTCGGGCTCGTAGCCGTAGTCCAGGGCCACTTGGCCGACGACGCGGGACGACAGTCCAAGAACGATCGCGGCGTCGCCGGCGAAAGCACCGACGATTGCGCCTCCAGAAGGCGCAACTCCCACGCCGGCGGAGGCGGTGACGACGAACTCGCCTCCAGAGATCACCAATCCTGCGCCCGCGCCCGAAAGTGCCGCGAGGGCGGGGTAGTACCAACTCGCTCCGTGCCCGCGCACCTCGTCGATTTGCTCAAGATCGAGGCGGCGAAGGTCTGCCAACGATGCAACCGGGTGGTCGTGTTTCTTGTGACGGGCGACGATCCGATTGGGAGAGAGACCCGCACGCGAGACCCGTCCCACTGTCTTTCGGACAGACGTGAAAGCGGCGCCGCTCCAGTCAGGGAGGGCGTCAGCCGCCCTGTGAAACCCGGACTCGACAACCCGGACGCCCTTGCCGACAAGCTCCTTACCACGCGAAACGACCAACTCGGCCTTAGGGTGCTTCTCCAGGAAATCCGCGGTTCCCACGCCGAATGCGGCCGCTCCATCGGCTGCCTTTTCGCCAACCCACCTCATCCCCTGAGACAGTGGCCGGCCCTGAAATCGCTGGATGGCGTCCCATGCCGCTAGCTCGTACTCCGAGGGGTCTCCCATAGTCGCAGCGTATTGGCCAAGCCCCGCATCATGCACCAGCTCGTGGGAACTCGGGCTCGTCTTGAGCCATCCCGACTAGAAGAAGACACCGCCACGTACAGCGGTCCCGCTCGGAAACAGGCTGAATTGGTCAGGCGCGCAGATCTCCCGCCTGCAACGCCCAACAGCCTGATGGAGAACCAATGGCGGCTGCACAGCGCACCGATCACAGCATGTCAGTGTTGACTGCGAGGGCATTGCCGGTTCGTAGTCGGCCCCCCTTTGTCAGGCTGACGCGCGGCGCCATGCGTCGGCCAGGGCCGCCACCGATGGCCAGCGCCGATTCCGATCGGCTTCGAGCGCGCGTCCCGCGATCGCGAACAGCTCCTCGTCACCGACCCAGGCATCCCGGTCCTTGGTGGCGTCGTCGCCGAGAAAGGTGTGTGCCAAAGCGCCCAAGGCGACCTGGTTGGTGATCTGGTCGATGGTGGCCCCCAACTCGAACTCCTCGGGGGCCATGAACCGGGTGGAGCCCCACATTCGGCCCATCCGGTTGATGATCGGCGCAGGCTCGTAGGAGTCAAGGTCACACAGAGTAACTGCGCCGGTGACCAGATCCACAAGCACCGATCCGTCGTAAAGGTCGACTGCCACCCAGCCGAGCGCGGCGGCGTGGCCGGCAAAGTCATAAATCTGAGCCACGGCGTCGATGCGCTGCTGCAGCGACAGTTCCCGCACTCGGTGCGACTGACCGTACTGGCGGCCCAGTGGCACCGAATCCGTCCAGTCGAAGATCATGGCGAATCCATGATCGAGCTCAACGGCTTCGCGAATGCGTACGAGCGTGGGGTGATCCAGCGTCTGGTACACCCGGACCGCTTCGCGCGCTCGACTGATCGCGTCCGCGGGTACTCCTTCGTAACGCACAGGCTCCGCACCCGCGTACTTAACGAAGAGCCGGCCCTGAGCACCGGTCACACCGAAGCACAGGTTGCCCGAGTCTTGATCGTCAAGCACCCAGAACGCCGTGCCCCAGCGGGCCAAGAACGACAGATCATGTGGTGCCTTGAGCCGAACGGTCACATCGTCCACCGTGCAGCTAATCATGACCTGCACGATAACCCCACAGAAACGAACCGGGCTCGGCGCGGTTGCGGCTCCGATCAGTCAGCCACGTCCAGACAACAAAGCCCGCCCACATCGATCGCGATATGATCGTGCGATATCAGACTGGTATCATCCAGCCATGGCGATGACTCTGCGGCTGACTCCCGAAGATGAGCAGGCGCTCACCCAGTTGGCTGAGGCCGAGGGTGTGAGCAAGCAGGAGGCGACCGTGCGGGCAATCCACGAGGCGGCATCCCGCCGGCTGCGCCGCGACAAGCTCACCGAGTTGTCGACCGCGGCTAGGGATCGCTACGCCAACCTGCTCGACCGACTCGGCCAGTGATTGAGTACCTCTCCCTGGAAGACGTCCTGAGTCTCATCGAGGACCTGCGAGTGGGGCCGATCCGGGACATCGGCCTGCTCGACTCGGCAGTGCACCGGCCCCAGGTCAGCGTGTTCGGTGAGGATGCCTACCCCGGGATGGACGACAAGGCGGCAGTCCTGTTGGAATCGCTGGTCCGTAACCAGGCCCTGGTCGACGGAAACAAGCGGATCGGCTGGTTGGCCACTGTCGTGTTCTACGGCCTCAACGGCATCACCCTCGAAGCCCCCGACGACGACGCCTACGACCTAGTCATCGCGCTTGCGAGCGGCACCACGACCTACCAGCGAGCGGCCGAGCTCCTCGCGAAATGGCACTAGCTGACAGCGGCAGATGCGCGCCTTTGTTCTGCGGCCGAAGCGCAGCTCGGCCGCCCGAGACGTCCCCGTTGGATCGCATTGTCCGACCCGCCTGAGACGCTTGTGCCATGGATCCGACTCTGTTGGCTTCGATCGTTGCAGCCGTGAGCGCGGTGGCTGCCGCCGCGGGCGCCCTGATTGCCGTGCCTTTCACGGCTCGCGCGGCCAATGCCGCATGAGCTCAGACTCAGCTACAGCGCGAACTCGCGCAAGCGCAAGCCCAACCGTATGTATGGGCTGACATCCAGCCAGACATGAAACAGGGCACGCTTCTGCAGATCGTGGTCGCCAACTCCGGCCCAACGATGGCGCAGAACGTGCAGGTCATCATCGATCCGCCGCTTCAACCTGAGGCGCAGTTCCCGGGCGCCGTCGAGGCTGCACAGCGGAGGCTGGCTGAAGGGATCCGGTCGCTCGCGCCAGGCAGGCGGATTGAGTGGTCGGCGGGCAGGGGCTTCGACGTTCTCGGTGATGACTCTCCCCATGTGCACAAGATCACTGTTACCGCCGACGGCCCCCACGGGCCAATCACCCCACTCGTATTCGAGGTGAACCTCTCGGATTGGCGGGAGGGTCGGGATGCGCCGGATGGGTCACTGCACCTTGTCCGGACATCAATCACGGATCTGACTAAGGAGCTGAAGAGGGCCGGCGAACGAGCGGCAAGAGCCAGCCAGCCGCCAATGGTGCTCGAACCTCGAACCGTGGACGGTACGACACATAGTGACGGGATCGTGATTCTTCAGCCCGCGAACGAACGATCAGACTCCTAAGCGATGATCTAGAGCTCCAGAGTGTCGACCCGGTCAAGACAGACCCGAACAGCGGCCTTACGAGACGCGGCCGGGGGCATGTGCGGACGTATCTCCGACGCCGGGTGGGGCGACCCTTAGGGGAGTGTTGCAGCGCAGACGATCTTGCCCGGGTCGAGTCGCCGGCTCGGGCAAGAGATCGCTGAGCTTGCCGATCGAGCACGGCCGTTGTGCTGCCGGTTGAGCCATCCCCGAGCGCCCGAACCGGCCTAGAGTGCGCGCAGCTTGTCCAATACCGCAACCAGCGGGTCCGGGCGAGTGCTGAAGCTGAGAAGCGCCAGCCCGCGCGAGCGCTTTTCCTCAAGTGAGGTGACCACGTTGCCGAGGCGCAGCGGGTAGTAGGCGACGGGGATGGAATCGCCAAGGGGCTGGGGCTCGTCGTCGAAGTGCGACTCCACGGCTGTGGCAGCGCACTCGTCCAGTGAGTACTCGGGCTGCAGGATGTCGGCCATCACGCTCAGCCAATAGCCGTTCGCACGCATAATTCGCTTACTGGGCATGTCATCCCAGTCTTCCCAGTCATAGCCGTCGACAACCGACTTGGTGAACTCCGGAGGGAACGGCTCTTCCTCGATGAACCACCCGTCGGAAGCGAGCACCTCGCCGGTCTGGACAACCAGGACCGCGAGGGCCCAACTCTTCTGCTCGGCTCGGGCTAGGACGGCGAGACCGAGCTTGTGGTCGTAGTCGGAATCGCTCAAGCGCTGAGCTATGCCGGCGACCGGGGGCAGAGCCTGTGAAGTCATGCACAAGAACGTACCGACCCTGACCGCGCCACGTCTGCCCGACTCGCCCTCGGTGTGCAGCTGGGGTCCTCGGTTCCGCCCGTCCGGCTCGCCCTTGCCTGACCTGTGGCCGTAACGCCTCAGCCTGCATTCAACTCGCTGGCATCGCCCTTACCAAAGGGCCTGCGCCAAGGCAAAAGCTGATTGACCACCACGGGCCGTTTTCGTGACATACATCTCCGGCACGATTCAGGTTGCGCGAAGGCATCTTTCTCCGAGGTCGCAGGCGTCTGCTGAGCACTCCTGAGGTTAGTGCTAGTCAAGGGCCCTCCAGTTGGACATGGCAGATCATGTGCGGCCAAGCGGTTGATTCGTCATGGGTTCGGTTTCGCCAGAGCTTCAGCGCGCCAGAGCGCCCCTCGCTAGAAGTCCTGCCCGTTCTCCACAGCCCCTGTGGATAGAGCTGTTGGACATGTAGGAGCCCGGATGGAGCATCTAGGTACCTGATCGACGCGACCTGTCTGGAGGAAGCCATGTCACTCCCGCAAGCGATACCCCCGTGAATGCGAGCGCCCCGAGCACCGGGCGCTCTGCCCGGTTTGCTCGCGCCTGGCCGCGAGCGTGGCCCCTGTGCGTCGTGGCGGGGTGCAGGAATCCCACTACGTCTGCGCTAGAGGCCACGGCTGGCAGACAAAGTGGACGCCCACGAGGTAGCTGGGAGTAGACGACGAGGTGCTCGTGGCTGCAGGCAGCGTTACTACGGCAGGCATCGCGGCGCGCCGTCAGAAGAGATGACATGACTTGGCTCGCAACCAGATCGACGGAATGGGGATTGTGTGCTCGAGGTCGAGCATCAGTAGCGGGCCGACGAGAGCGCGAGTTCACTCGCGCGGTTCCGCCATCCAATAACCATGAAGCGTCCGCCACTCACCGCGCCAGAGGCGTGGCACTCTAGCAGCGGGCACGCCGATCCAACCTGGCGAGGTGGCTGCTAGAACCCCAGGCGGAAGTCTTCGATCTTCTGACGGATTACGTCGCCAGGGTCGGATCCGCCCGCGTGAGCTACGAGCATCTGGATTAGGTCATCGTCATTAAGCACAACGATCATCTTCCGGTGGAAGGCCCAGAGCTCGCGTCGGGTGATCTCAGCGCCGGCGTCGAGCGCGGTACGGCACGCGATCATACCGAAGAGCCCGGCGCCGTGTTGGCTCAGGTAGTTGCCGAGCTGAAGCACCTCCCGCTTCTTTACGGCGCCCACGTAGTTCTTCGCGTCGACCACGATGTAGTGAGCTGAGTAGAAGAGAAGCATATGGGCCCAGAAGCCGTCGGAAGCGTAGTTAGGAATGATGATGTCGCGCCGGTTCACCCCGTCACGGGTGGGCGACTCGGTGTAGGGCAACGCGAGAGGAGGACAAAGAGTTGCCTGCAATGCGTCCGACACAAGGATTTGCCACTCGTGCCAAGTTGACCAGCCGGGAGGTACCCTGCGCAGCCGCGCGGCCAGCGACTCGAGAGGCGGCCGAGCCCTCCTCTTCTCGGCGCTACCTGCGACGATCTCCGGCCAAGGTATGTAGGGTGCGGCTGCACGCAATGCTTGCCCGTCGATGAGACGTATGCCACTGTCCTCGACTAGCCGACTGTTCTTGTCCGCCAGAACGCCCGGGATCACCAAGACGAGCAGGGGAGCCGTGGGCTCCTTCGAGCTTCCTCGTGACGCGTGCCGACCGTCTTCAGCTGCTCCACCGCACGGACGAGACGCGGCATTGTGGAGGGCGTCACAGCCTTGACCTCAACGAGGGCCGAGCGGCCATCTTCTAGGGTGAGGACGTAATCCACCTCAAGTCGCTCAGATGTGGCGCGAGAGGAGATTCCACTGATTGGCAGCAGCGACGGGAGCGCTTCTCCAACTTGCCGCTCGAACTCCAGCGCGCGCTCGCCACGAGCGTCAGTCTGGTATTCCTCCCGGGCCATGCATGATTGCTACCAGACCGGTGCCGACAGCGCGAGGGCGAACTTGGCGAGTTGCCTTCAGCCTCGTGGACGGTGCACGGCATGAGCGCAGCCAACTGATGTCGACGCGCCACGCCTGGGGGATCCGCTGAAATGCACGGCACTCACCGAAGATGAGTTGCGGCAGCAAGCGCGCCAGTCTGGCCCGTCCATCTTCTGCTTGGAGCCACTTATCGCCGACCGCCGTGACGACCCCTAAGCCGCTTGGTTCCACGTCTCGCACTCGGAGGAACAGGACGGACCATGTCCTCCAGACTCATCAGCGGTGCAGCCGCAACGGCGGCGTCCATCGCGTCGCTCTGTTCCCAGAGGCGATCGTCGTATCGCATGCCTTGAAGGTTCGCCGCCTTGTCGTACAGCAGCAGCATGCTTCGGCTCGCCTTCGTCTGGTACTTCTTCAGGTCGGTATAGGCAGCTGCGTGCTCAGCGTTGGCGCATTCGGCCCACGCGACAAGCGCCCACGAACCAGCTTCGCTGACGCCATGCACGAACATGCTGTGCTCAGACTTACTTCGCCCCGCCTCGCGACAGCGGTCAAGCAAGCTAGCGCCCATCCTCAGTTGAGCCTCTTCACTCAATGTCACCAGGTCCGCGCCGAACCTCAGCCAACCGGGAGCCTTCCTTGACTCGCTCGCTGCTAGGTACTGATTGATCCAAGGCGCTTCTTCCCGTGACGGCTTCGGTGCAACGGTATCCGACCTGCCCTCGTTCCAGTCGAACCACGCGTCTAGCGGGTCCGTCATGGTCCCGAGGATGACCCTCGGCTGTTCGTTGTATCGCTGCCGCGACGCTCGGGTCGCCGACTTGGCGACTGGTTGTTGCTCTGCGACGTCGTCCGGGTCGGGTTCGAAGTACATCCCGCCGTCTAGGAACCACATGATCATGTCGAGCTCGTCGACACCCGTCACCATGGTGGCCAGCTTCCGCCCGCACCTTCGTCTCACGAAGGTGAGGAACTGCGCGGCGTGGTCGAACACCTGCGACGCCACGATGAGGTCATGCAGCGACACAACCCAGGGCACTGCTTCGGAGTTGATCACGCCATGCACGACCAGTTCATCCAATGAGAGCGACAGCAAGCCGAGGTCGTCCAAGGTCACGACAATCGAATGGACCTCACGCACCTCCGACAAGTCGATCCATCGTCCGTCACCGCCCCACACACCATGGTTGGAGCGGATCAAAGCTGCCAGGCGATCCGCCTGTTCATTCGCCTCCTGCAAAGTCTTGGCTAGGTCACGGTCGAGACGCTGCATGCTCCCCGCGCGGGCCCTATCTGTGATGCTGCCAGCCTTCACCTCGATGCAGAATGCGGCGCCGTCCACGACGAACAGCGCATCGGACTCGACGATCTTCCCGACCGCGCCAGCTGGATCGAAGGACCCCGCCAGTGAATCGATGTCCTTCGGGTCGATTGGCGCCCAGTATTTCTGCTGCTCCCAGCGTGGCTTCTCTCCGTGCAGCAGCTTGGTTATCGCTCTGATTGTGCGGGTCTCGGCGAACGTCGCACGCTGGCGGTCATATGTTGTCCACTTCGGGGATCCGGTGAGAGACCGCTCAAGATCGCGGCGCAGTTCCGGCTCATCCAAGAAACCCTGGAGAAGCAGGTACTCGTCGTCGTCGGAGATGCACCCCCATGGCCGGATTCGATCACCGCGCAGGTACCGGTCGATCATCTCCTTCACATTTGATTCGGGTCTGGTCGTGGCGAAGTAGTCCAGTACGTTGCGGGTGGTGTCCACCGGGAGGCCCGCGTTGGTCGCGAGGTCATTCACCGTTACGCACCCGAAGCGCCTGCACTCGGAGAGCATCGTGACGATCCCCTGCCTGAACTCGTCATTCTCCGACGGGGTGAGCGGCGCCCCTTGCGCGTAGCGTTGAGCGAGATCCCCCACACGGTCACGGGTTCCGAAGAGGCGTGTGTTGAGCAGGTCGACGGCGGCCGTCCGGATGGATCGAATCTCACCGAGAGTGAAGCCCAGTACTTCGCGCAGGATCGCGGCGGTCGCCCCGCGCAGGAGCAAACCGTCGTTCATGTCTGCGGCGATCGACTCGTACTGGCGCCCCCGAACCCGGGCCTCATACCCGGCCAACTTGCCGGCCAGCCTGTCAAGAGCGCGGGCCGACAGCGCGCGTTCAAAGGCTGCGAGATTGCTGGCGTCTTCGGCGATCTGCCCGCCCAACCGAAGAAGTGCGCCGACGTCTGGTTGCGCGAATGGCTCGCCGGTCAGCGGACGACGCGGAAGCCCCATCCCTAGGAGGACGTAGGCGACGACTTCCTGTGCGACAACGTCTGATTCGGGCGGGGCGCCAGTGTCAGCGATCCCGAACTGGTTGTTCAGCTCGGAAGCGAATCGGAGGAAGGCCAGAGTGTCGAAGGCGTCAAAACCCTTCAGGATCTTCTCAAGCTGACGCGATCGTTGTTCAATGCGATCGAGCAGCATCGGAACCACGCTGGAGGGCCCCCCTGCCTCTGCTACTGCGCGACCCAGGTAGTTGTTCGCCCTCGCGATGCTGCGGGCGACACGGCTACCGACCACCTGCAATGTCGGGTCAGGCGGCCGTCTCTTCATCTGCGAGCTCCTCATCTACGGATCACGGTAATGGGAGGCTCCGACAAGACTCGCCCATTTGGCCGGCAGTCAGTGTCGTGTGAGTGCCGCGGACCTCCGCCGCATGGGACGAGCCCACCAAGCAAAGCGACTCCGTCGTGGCCGAGACTGCTGAACAACCCGAAGAGTAAGCCGGGAAGAGCGCAGCCGGGAGATGGGGGGCGGCCCCTCGCCGCACGGCCGGAAGCGGGGTAGCCGACTGACTAGACGCGCTCAACTCGGCAGATCCGGTCGTTGACTCCCCGGCAGCGCAACGTCCCTACCGAACATGTCGTAGCCGTCAGGTGCCGTCGACGAGGCGAGACAGTCGCTCGGCGATTTGTCGGTCTCGATCCTTGGCGGCGTGCTGGTAGAGCTGCGCAGCAACCGACGTCGAGTGCCCCAGCCTCGCTTGCAGCTCCGCTGTGGTCGCTCCCACTTGGGCAGCCAGGGTGGCTCCTGTGTGGCGAAGGTCGTGCCATTTGAGGTCTTCGCGTCCGGCGGCGGCGCGGGCTTTGCTGAAGTAGTTGTTCATCCCGGAGTGCCAGATGTGGCCGCGTCCCTCGCTGGGGAACAGCAGCGCGTCCGGGGCTGGACGGACGTACTCCTTCAGGTGCTCCTCCACAACCGGCCAGATGTGCGGAGGGATGGACACGTCCCGGACGCCGGCGTCCGACTTGGGTGGGCCTACCACCGGGCCGCCCGGCGGAAAGGTCACTGCCCGTCGAACACGGATCAGCTTGCGCTTGACGTCGATGTCCTTGCGGCGCAGCTCGGCCAGCTCGCCGTAGCGAAGCGCGCACCAGGCCGAGATGATCACCGACGCGCGCAACCTCGGCGGCATCGCGTCGGCCATCATCTCGATCTCGGCCGGCGTCGCGGGCTCGACCTTTCGCTTCGTGGCTTGCGCGCCGGCACCCCGGATGTGAACCGGCGAAGCGGCTATCAGCTCATCGTCCACGGCGGTGTTCATGATGGCTCGCAGCAGTCCGTACGCCTTCGCTCTGGTGCGCGGCGCCGTAGATCCGAGCTTGGTGTGCCAGGTCCGGACGTCCGCGCGCGTGATCTGGTCGATCGGACGATCACCGAACGTCGGCGCCAGGTACTTGGCGAGCACCAACTCATAGTCCTTGCGGGTCAGCGCCCGGAGCGGCTCACCCTTGGAGTTGCGACGCTCGGCGATCCACTTCTCGCCGTACTCCCCGAACCTAACCTTGGGTTTGGCCTTTCGACGGGATGCGGCGAGCCGCTCCTCCGGCGAGACCCAGCGCACCTCGTCGGCGATCGCGTCCTCGATCATGCGCTGCTCGTTGCGCAGCCAGACCACGGCCAGGTCCCGCTTCTCGAACGTCGACGGGGCCTTGTGCCTGCCCAGGTCCGGACCGATGTAGCTAGCCTGGTACCTGCCCGAAGGCAGCCTGCGGATGTGCCCGAAGTCGCGCCGTTCAGCCATCAGGGACCCTCATTTCCTGTCGCACGCGTGCGATCCACGTGCGATAAGACAGTGTATCTCTGCCTATTTATGCCCACCAGTGCGTCAGAACGATTATGGTGTTTGGCCTAGTCACTAGCCTGAAACTGCTGGTGGGCCCACTGGGAATCGAACCCAGAACCCGCGGATTAAAAGTCCGCTGCTCTGCCAATTGAGCTATAGGCCCCCGACGCCCGCCAACTGTACCGTGCGGCGGGCGACCCGCTCGCGACTTGGCCCCAGGACCGATCACCGAGCAAGGTCCACGATGACACTGAGGGCATGTAAACCTCAGCGGCGGGTCCCGCCCAGCCCGGCGTCCCTCGCTTGGGCGACCGCCTCGGCGCGGCTCGCCACCTGCAGCTTGGTGAAACATTGCTGACATGGTTCCGGACGGTCTTCGGTGAGAGCAGCAGCCGTCCGGCTATTTAGGTGTTGGTCAGCCCTCGGGCGACCAGGTCGAGAATCTCGCGTTCCCGCTCGACTAGGTCGGGGAACGGGGTCACGGACGCCTGGCCGCCGCCGGCGAAGAAGCCCAGCACCCTGGTGGCGATGCCCGGACTGAACACCACTCCCCCGCGAGATCGTGTCCAGCGCCTGCCGGATCTCGTTGCGATCGGCTCCCTTGAGCAGATATACGCGTGCCCCGGCTCGCATGGCGGCGAACACCGAGTCGCCGCCGTCCAGCATGGTGAGTACGAGCACGCCGGTCTGGGGCTGTTCGGCGACGATCCGCCGGGTGGCCTCGATGCCGTTCATGCCCGGCATGTGCAGGTCCATCACCACCACGTCGGGGACCAGCCTGGACGCCTCGCACCGCCTCGCTGCCCTCGCCGGCCGTGCCGACCACCTCGACATCGGCCATGGTGGCGATGGCGGCCACCAGCCCCTCGCGGTACAGCGGGTGGTCGTCGACGACCAGCACCCTGAGACTCATGGCTCATCCTCCCCCATCGCCAGCGGCAGCGTCGCGGTCACAACCGTGCCGCCGCCGGGAATGGACGACACCTCCAGCCGTCCACCCAGCTCTTCGGCCCGGCCGCGCATCGAGGTGAGCCCCGCCACCCTCGGGCAACAGGTCTGGCAGCCCGTTCCCGTCGTCCGAGACCCGCACCACCAACTGAGCCTGGCGGCGCGAACCGTTCCCGGCCACCGCCGAACCGCTGGCGGCCAGGTTCGCCGAGATCGACGCCGTGCTGACCGTGCACCTCGAGGCCGAGGAGGCCACGATCATGCCCGTCATCCAGCAGGTCATCACCGCGGGCGAGTGGGAGCAGATCGGCCAGGCCGCCAAGACCGGCGCCGCCTCGCGGCAGAAGCTGAGGATGATCGGCCTCATCCTCGACCTGATGCCGGCCGACGAGCGCGCCGCGTTCGAGGACGAGTTACCCGGCCCGGCCACGTTCGTCTGGGATCTGGTCGGACGCAGTATCTACCACCGGATCATGCGTGAACTGACCCAGTGACAAGGGGTTATGCCAGCGTGGGCGCCTGCTCGTCGATCGCCCTGCCGGTCACTCGACCGGCATGGCGATTGCTCGCGGCGTCCGGTGCGAGACCGGGCTCGCAGCGCGGGCGCCCGCCGATGCCGGTGCCGATGGCGCGACCAGCAGGTGGCCGGCGTACACGCCGCGCACCGTCCTGACCAGCACGGTCGCCCAGGCGACGACCAGCAGCACGAACAGCAGTCCGGCGATGACCTTCAACGCCGCCAGTCCCGTCACCTCCGCCAGCCCGGACGCCCCGGTCACCATGGTGCCGACCGGGAACGTGAACGACCACCAGGTCAGGCTGAACGGCAGACCGCGTTCCGCCCGCGCGGTCCGCACCGTCACCATCGTGGCGATCGCCAACCACAGCAGGGCGAACCCGAACACCCCGACGCCGTACAGCAGCGCGAGCGCGTGGAAGGCCTCACCGAACGGGGCGGGCATCACCCCGGGCGCGAGCACGCCGAGGTGGTGTGCCGCGGTGACCGACTGGCCGAGCGGACCGAGCACGATCCACAGCGTCGGCACCGCTGCCGCGGCTCCGATGCCGTGCCGGCTCAGCCGACCCCAGATCAGGGTGATCATCACGAAGCTGGCCATCAGGGCCAGCCCCGCCATCGCATAGCACGCCAGCAGCATCGTCTGCCGCGCCTCGGTGGTTGGCAGGTACGGCACCAGCAGCGCCCCCGTGGCTGCGCTGACCATCGGCGGCACGACCGGCATCAGCCAGCCCCCGAAGGCGGCGTCGTCGACAGGTTCATGGCTGGTGAAGGTCCGGTACGGCACCAGCACGGACGTGACCAGACCCAGCGCCGTGCCCGCGCTCCACAGCACCGCGTCGAGCGCCAGGGCCGGCGCCGTCCCGATCAGCCGCTGCCCGACGAGCAGCGCACCGGCACCGACGGTCAGCAGCGCCATCGCCGGCGCGCCGTAGAAGTGCGCCAGCATCGGATTGTCCAGGTGCCCGCGCGCCACCTGCGGATGACGCCAGTGATGACCCAGCGTGGCCGCACTGACCATCACCAACAACGCGACCGCCAGCAACCAGGCCAGCCCGGCCAGCTCATCGCGGAACGGCAGCGGAAACGGCAACGTCTCGAGCGCGACGGCGACGATGCCGGTGCCCATCACGGAGGCGAACCAGTTCGGCCCGATGAACCCAAGAGCCGGCGCCCCCTCCAGAGCGGCGAGAAAGCCGCCGGCAGGCGTGGCGCATGACGTGGATGGGGCGGTGGTCGTGGGCATGACTCCAGCCTGGGTGAGCAGCAGAGAACGCGGTAGCCGACGAGTGACTGTCAGCCCACAGGCATAGCCTGTGTCGGACCCCTATGCTGAGCCGATGGACCTGCTGCCCGATCTCGGCTCCCTGCGGCTGCTCACCAACGTTGCCCGGCTGGGCAGCATCGGCGCGGCAGGCAGAGAGGCGGGCATCTCGCAGCAGTCGGCGTCCGAACGGTTGCGGGCCATCGAGCACCAGGTCGGGTTGGTGCTGGTGCAACGGTCCAGCACCGGCTCCACGCTGACGTCGGCCGGTCGGTTGCTGGTGGAGTGGAGCAGGCTGCTGCTGCAGCAGGCGGACGAGGTCGAGACGGCGCTGCACACCCTGCGCGAAGAACGCTCGCGTGAGTTGCACGTCTACGCGTCCATGACCACCGCGGAGTACCTGCTGCCGCGCTGGCTGGTCCGGCTGCGGCGTGGCCGCGACACCGTGGCCAGCCTGCACGCCACCAACACCGCCACCGTGGTGGACGCCGTGCGCCGCGGCGAGGCCGACGTCGGCTTCATCGAGGGACCGGCCGATCTGGCCGGGCTGTCCGCGCGCGTCGTGGGACACGACACCCTGGTGCTGGTGGCCGAACCGGACGACCCGTGGGCCCGGCGGAGGCGTCCGCTCACCCCGCAGCAGTTGACCGGACGCCGACTGACCAGCCGCGAGAAGGGCTCCGGAACGCGCCAGGTCGTCGAGGACGCCTTCCGCGCCGCCGGCGTGGGCGCCCCCGCCTCGGAGGTGGAGCTCACCGCCACCGCCGCGGTGCTGGCCGCCGTCCGGGCGGGCGGCCCGCCCGCCTTCGTCAGCGACCGCGCGGCCCGGGTCGAAGTCGAGTCCGGACGCCTGGCGCAGGTCGCCACCACCGGACTCGAGCTGCGGCGCGACTTCACCGCGGTGTGGGTGGGGGGCGCACATCCGCCGGCCGGACCGGTGCGCGACCTGCTCGCGATCGCACGCAGCCTCAACTGACTGCCCCGTCCATCTGAAAGTGGGAGCCCACCAGGGAGTGGCGCCACCCACGGCCGGGCCGCGGTCGAGCTGCGCCGGGGCGACGGCCCGACTGTTCCGGCCGCACCGGCTAGCGCAGATGGGTGACCCCGACCCCGGCGGTCACCGTGGGGTCGCCGAGCACGACCGGTGCACCGTCCACATGGTCCAAGAGCCGGACGCCGGAGCCCAGCAGCACCGCTGCGACGTCGATCGCGAGCTCGTCCAGCAGGCCGGCGTTGAGCAGTGCTGAATGGTGTCGGCACCGTGCACGGCGACCGCCTTGCCGGCGGCCGCGGCCTTGGCCTGCTCGACGGCGCTGTGCAGGCCGTCAGTAACGAAGTGTGGCCGTCATCCTGAGCCGAGACCTGCCCTGGTGGGCCGGCGCGCTGATCCTGGGCTGGCCGGTCGGGCACGTGGTCGACCTGGTGGTCGGCAACGAGTGGTTCGCGGTGGCCGGTGGCGCGCTGCAGGTGGCCGGGCTGTGCCTGCTGGCCGCCAGGGCGCTGCGGACGCCGGACGCACGGTGGGCCAGCCTGGGCTGACCTCACACACGGCGTCGCGGTGCTGGCAGGTGTTGCCGCAACCGCAATACCTCGCCCAACGGGTGCGCGTCATGGCGTCACCGCACGAGCACGGGCCCGTCTCGTGAGCGGCCGCCTACTGCGCAATCTGCAGCTCGATCCGATCGAGCAGCGTCTCCAGCGAGATCTCGAACTCCTCCTCGCCGTGGTTCTCGCTCAGCTTGTCGCGCAGCCGAAGCACGTGGCTGTCTGGCGACAGTTCCACTTCGGCGTCGGCGTTGCCGACCTCGGCGTCACCCTCGTCCAGCGGTTCCTCGGCCGGTGACGTTTCTGCACCGAGCAGCGCCGCCTCGAGCAACAGGTTACCGAGCAGAAAGCTGCTGAACGACCGGTAGACGGCGACCACATGGTCGTCGCTCAGGCCGAATCCGCTCAGCGCGCTCAGGAAGTGTTCGACCACTTCGATGCTACGCAGCGGCGGACGCAGCCACGGTGCCGCGGGATGCCTCGTCGCGACAAGCGGAAATGCTCGCGGATGCGCCAGCGCGAGAGCTCGGACGGTGTGCGCCAGGCTCTGCAGATAGCCCTGCCAGGTATTGATCAGGTGATCGTCGAGTGCCGCCGTGACGCCGCCGAGCAGCCGCGCCACCACCGCCTCCAGAATGTCTTCGCGACCGGTGACGTAGCGGTACAGCGACATCGCCTCGACGCCGAGGTCCTGCGCCAGCCGGCGCATGCTCAACCCCTGGGTCCCGTGCAGGTCGATGGATCGCAGTGCGGCGTCAACCACGAGCTCGCGGCTCAGCCCCCGTCCTGAGCCAGAGCCACGACGCGGTCGTGCAGCGCCTTGGGAAGGATTCATGCCCTACAGCCTTGCACGCTGAAAGATGGGACGCCGCCACTGCGGGCCAACGCGTCATCTCTTGCTGGCGGCCTCATCGTCGGCAGTGCCTGCCGACTCGAACGGCGAACGCCCCTCAGGCGCTTCGCGCTCGCCGGGTCCGGAATCGGCCTTCACGGCGTCCCGCTCGCCCATCGGCATCGAAGGTCCCTTCGTGGTGTCCTGCGCGGTCTGCTGCTCGGCCTCGGAGTTGATCTCGGCGCCCAGCAGCACCGCGTAGGAGGTGATCCACAGCCACATCAACAGCACCACGATGCCGGCGAACACTCCGTAGGTCTTGGCGTAGTTGCCGAACAGCGATACGTACAAAGAAAACCCGACCGAGGCGAGCAGCCAGAGCAGCGTCGCCACCGCGGCACCCACCGACACCCAGCGCATCTTCGGTGCGTCCCGGTCGGGCGCGACGCGGTACAGCACCGCCAGCGCTGCCGACACCAACACCACCAGCAACACCCAGCGGGCAACCTCGAGCAGCGCCCGCACCACCGGACTGTCGCCGAACGCAGCGGTGATCAGCGGCGGCACCACCCCGACCAGACCGAGCATCAGCACGATGAAGACGATCGCGCCCAGGGTCAGCCCCAGGGCGATCAGCCGCTTGACGACGGCATTGCGCCGGTCCTGCTCGTCGTAGGCGATGTTGACCGCCGTCATCAGATTGTTGACGCCGCCGGACGCGCTGAACAGGGCGATTGCGATGGACAGCACGGCACTCCAGCCCAGCGCGGTCCGGTTCATCGTGTTGATCTGGTCGACGATCAGTTGGCGCACCTCGGCGGGCATGGCCGTCAACGCATTGACCTGCTGGGTGATCACCGCCGGGTCGGCGAACAGGCCATACAGGGTGACCAGGGCGATGATGCCGGGGAACAGTGCAAGGAAGGCGAAGAACGCCACCCCTGCGCCCATCAGCGGCACCTGGTCGACCTTCGACTCGGCCCAGCCGCGCTTGACGATCTCCAACCAGCCCTTGGCCGGGATCTCCGTGGGCTTCTCGGCGTCGCCGCCCGGCACTGCGGCAGCGTCCGGTCCGGACTCATCGATCCGCCCTGCGTCGTCCGCCCGCTCGGCTGAGTCCTGCGGGGCTGACTGCTCCGAGTGCCGCTCGGGGTGGGCGGTCGCTGGGGACTTCGCCGTGCGTTCGGCCATAGATGCACCGTGCTTTCAGGAAGGCTCTGGGTGTTGGGGAGGGGCGGGTGGGGTCGGACGCCGGCGCGGCCGACCCCCTCCGGCGCGGTTCAGCTGGACTGGGCGTCCTGGACCGCATCCTTGGACTGCTGCGCCTGCTGCGAGACCTCGTCGGTCGCCGACTTGGCCTGCGCCTGAACGTTCTCGGCACCGTCGGCGGCGACCGTCTTGATCGACTCGGCCGCCTGCTGCGCCGGCTCGCGGAGGTTGTCCGCGACCTCGTGCGCGATGTCGGTGACCTGCTGCTTCAGTGGTTCCAGGTTGTCCTGCAGGGTGCTGACGGCGCGCTGCTCGTGTCTGCTCGCCGGAATCAGTGACGACACCAGCAGGCCGGCGCCGAAGGCGATCAGTCCGGCCGCCAAGGGGTTGCCCCGGGTCTTCTGCTTCGCGAGTGACGGCGCACTCGACACCGCGTCGCCGACCGCCCTGGCGCCGTCCTGCAGGTCGCCGGCCCGTCCGTGGTCGTACGGATCGTCGGGTGACCCCATGATCGCGTCGCGGACCGTGCGAGCCTTGTCCTTGACCTTGTCGACCTGGCGGCTCGCGATGTTCCTCGGGTTGACGGTGTCGCCGAGCGTGTCGACGTTGTGGCTCAACTCGGCGCGAGTGCGCTCGATGTCGGCGCGAATCTGATCCGGATCGTTGCTTTCGGTCATCGGTTTTCCTCCTCGTGACCTCGTACTGCGTTGGGAATCTTGCTCAGGGTTTCGGTGGTCTGCTGCAGGCCGCGAATGCGTTCGAACTCCTTCTTGCCGGCCATCGCGAGCGCAGCGGCGACGACCGCCCAGACCCCGGCGACGATCAGGCCCGACCACTCGTTTCCGATGAAGCGGCCGAGCCCCCACCAGGCGCTGACGGACAGGAACACCAGGAACAACAGCCCGCCGACGGCGGCGCCGACGAACATGCCCACGCCCTTGCCGGCACGGGTTCCGCTCTGCCGCGCCTCGGCCTTGGCCAACGCGATCTCCTGCCGCATCAGCGTGGAGAGGTTGCCGCTGACGTCCGACAACAGGTCGCCGATGCTGCGACCGTCCTCGGCCTCGAGTGCGGATGCACGACGCGGCGTGTCACGCTCGAGCCCGGTGGTCGTCGGCGACGGATTGACCGGGTGGCTCATCGCGGCTCTCCGAGACGGTTCGACGCGCCGTCGTAGTCGAGGTCGAAGGGGGCGGTGGACGGGGCGCCGGCGCTGCCGGCCTCGAAGCTGTCGGCGTCGGAGCTGCCGGTGACGGTCCCGCTGCCGGCGACGGTTCCGCCGCCGACGAGGGCATTGCCGCTGCCGGTAGCTGCACTGCCGCCGGTGGTGGGGCCGCCGGCACCACTGTTGGCGGCGGTCGCGCCGCGGGCGACCCGTCCGGCGACCACGCCGGCGAGTCCGCACAGGGCCAGGAAGGCGACCGGACGCCGGCGGGCGTACGCCTGCACCTCGCGGAGCAGATCGGCCGGCTCGTGCGTCTCCAACCAGTGGGCGAGTTCGCCACCCTTGGCTGCCGCCTGCTTGGCGAGATCGGTCAGCGGACCGGACTGCTCCGACGACGACGCCATGCCGCCCAGCTCCTTGGACAGCGAGTGCAGGCCGGCGGCGAGGCGCTGCTGCTGGGCGCCGCCCTGCGAACTGAGTTCGTCACGAGCCGTGGCGAAAAGGCTCTTGGCCTGCTGGGTCGCCTCGGCGACGACGTTGGACGCCTCGTCCTTGACGGTGCCGGCAACGTCCTTCGCGGCCTGGACGCCGGTGTCGGCGACCTTGCCGGCCTCCTGTTTCGCGGTGTCCGTCGTGGAGGTTGCCGCACCAGAGCGGTCTGCATCCAGGTAGTCGCTCGAGGTGTCGCCGGTCGGCGATTGGGTAGAAGACCACTGGCGGGCGCCTTGGCCCAGCCGGGTCGGGTCACTCGCATCGCTCGGATCGAAGGTGAGTTCGGCGTCCGACGCCGGCCGGCCGTCGTACTGCGAGGGAGTCTGGTTCATGACGAAGCTCCTAGTGGGTTTGCGATAGGCACCCCGTGCGGTTCACGGAACAAGCGTGATCGACGTTAACTTACGGGGTAAGTCTCGGCTACACCCTTTGCGGCTGATCGCGCTGAGTGCACCTGGATCCGCCCGGGTGGCCCGGTGCGGGCGAGGATGAGGTGGCGGCTCCACCACGATGCAGGTGCGGGAACCCAAGCAAGGGTCCAGTTCGACGCCATCATCGAGCATTGACATGCAACCATATGGCTGCCCAATTTCGTTGGGGCGGGTGGCGGCCGGAGTGGAACAGCCGGCCCCAAGCACCACCATCAGCAGCGCGGCGATCAACGGGGCGGGCGTGTGCTTCGAAGGCACAACAGCCTGACTCAGAGAGGAGCACAGCGTTGGTAACCAGTGTTCCCGGCCCCAGCGCGCTAGATCAGGTACTCGTACCGCACGGTGAGCTCGGGATCGACGCTTGAGATGATGCCGGTGTAGAAGGCCCGCGCCTGCTCGTCGAGCTGTTCTCGATTGGCTTCGATGTACTGCGCCTTGGTCTCGTCGGTGAGGACGCTGTTGATCATCTCGACCGGATCATTCTCGGGAGTGACCCAGCTCAGGGCACCGTTGTTCTCGGCCACCAGGCGGAACTTGTAGTTGTCGTATCCGATGAAGATGAACCTCGGCAGCGATACGACGATCTCGTCGGCGTCCCCGGGGCGGATCTGCACGCTCTTGCCGTCGAGCCCGAGTTTGGCGTGGAACTCGTACATCAGGAACGACGCCCGGTCGGTGCCGGGGATGTCGAGTCCGAAGAACTTACTGTTCGCGGACTTCTCGGAGATGCCCTGAATGCCGAGTGCCATCAGCACGACCTGTTCCTCGCGCGTGATGGCCTTGACGACCGCCTGGTTGCGTTGTTCGGTGGTCACGCTGAACGGCGATTTGGCGAAGAAGTAGGTGGCGATGCCGCCGAGGAACAGCCCCAGCGCCAGGACCAGGAAGCCGATCAGCACCGTCAGCCAGGCGGCCGGCCGCTTCTTCTCGGTCACCGCTTCGTGCGGCTCAGCCTGTTGTTCAGCCATGGCGGCACCACCCTCTCCTCCGGCTCGTCGCACAGCGACTGTGCGAACACTTCGGATTATGAGTCGCCACGGTAGCCGCACAAACGCTCGGCGCGAGGGACGCCGGTGCCAGGCCGTGGGTCGGCTGCCGGCCGGGGACCCGGGGGAGGCCCGGAATGACGAGACGGTGTTCCGTCCCGTCATGCCGGCGAGCGCCGGCATCCCCGCCACCACCGTCGCGTCAGCGCACCCCGGCGACCACGAAGTCGTCCAGGTACTGCCACACCGTCCCGGTCTCGGCGAACCCGGCGCTGCGCAGGGTTTCCAGGTGGTAACCGAGGGTCACCTTGGCGGTGGGTCCGCCTTTGCCGGCCCAACAGCGTTCCCGCTCGGCGGCCGCTTCGGCGTACTCGTGACGTCCGGTCGCCAGCGCCCACCAGTCGTCCCACGAATCGGCGCCGGCACCGAAGGTGTCGGCCTGGTTCGCCTCGTCGTCCTCGGCCGCCAACCGGCGCAGCGTCGGCTGGGCCGTGGCGTCGTAGGACAGGTGATCGCCGTTGAGGAACACTCCCCCGGGCCTGATCAGGCCGGCCAGCTCGAAGTACACCCTGGCCAGCACCTCCGGCGCGAGCCAGTGCAGCGCGGTGCTCGAGACCACCGCGTCGAAGGTGCCGAGCCCCTCGACCCAGGCCGGTTCGTCCAGGTCGCCGGCAACCACCCGCACGGCCGCGTCGGCGGCGAACACGTCGGCGGCGATCGCGACCAGCACCGGATCCTTGTCGAGGGCGACGACGCTGCTGCCGGGCAGCCGCGAGCGGGTCAGCGCGGTCAGCGAGCCCGGCCCGCAGGCGAGGTCGAGCACACGCGGGCGGGGCCCGGTCAGCCGCTCGACCACCCGCAGCATGGTGTCGAAGCGCTGTTCGCGGTGCCTGATGTAGGCGGACTGTTGCCGATCCCAGCGGTGCAACAGTTCGTCGGGGGCGATGGTGACGGTCATGCGGTCTTCCTTTCGGTGGTGAGTTGCAGGGGGCGCTCCCCCATGACAAGGTGCGGGCGGCCGCTGGCCAGGGTGAACACGTCGACGGACACCTGATAGACGCCTTCGAGGTTGGCGGCGGTGAGAACCTCGCCGGGCGGCCCGGACGCCACCGCCCGGCCGCGGTCGAGCAGCAGCACCCGATCGCAGTAGGCGGCGGCGAGGTTGAGGTCGTGCAGCACCAGCACCACGGTGGAGCCGAGTTCGCGCACCGTACGCAGCACCTCGTGCTGGTGACGCACGTCGAGATGGTTGGTGGGTTCGTCGAGGATGATGTGCGGGGTGTGCTGGGCGACGGCGCGGGCGATCAGTGCGCGTTGCGCCTCACCCCCCGAGACCTGGCCTGCGCGCCGGGTGGCGAGGTCGGCGATGCGCACCCGGTTGAGTGCCTCGGCGCACGCCCGGTAGTCCTCGGCTGTCGCGGCTGCCAGCATGGGCCGGTGCGGTAGGCGTCCGAGCATGACGCTGTCGGTGATGGTCAGCGCCGATTCGGCGTGCTCGGTCTGCGACACCACCGCGATCTGCTGGGCGATGTGGCGCCGGCTGAGGGTGTCGAGGGGCCGGCCGTCCACGCTGATCCGGCCGGCGTCCGGCCGCAGCGAGCCGTACAGCAGCCGCACCAGGGTGGTCTTGCCGCTGCCGTTGGGCCCCACGACACCACACACGGTGCCGTCGGGCACCTGGAACGACACGGCGTCCACCACCAACCGGCCCTGCCGGGTGAAGACCAGCCCCTCGACGTCGATCACGACAGGGTTGCCAACTGTTCGGTAAGCGCTCCTACGCCCTTGATCGACAGCGGGGTGGGCGGGTCGGTGAACGGGAACTGCAGCGCGATCACGCGCTTGTTCTTCACCGCGCTGAGTTCGCTGACGCCGTTGACCCCCGTGAAGTTCTTCACCGCGTTCTCGGGGGTGCCGTCGGAGTACAGCAGCACGACGGTGTCGGGGTCCTTCTTCAGCAGGTCCTCCAGGTTGACCTCGAACACGCGCTCGTCGGCCGACGCGTACACGTTCTCCAGCCCGGCGGCGGCGAAGATCGGGGTCACCATGCTGGGCCCGCCGTAGGGGTAGAGGGTGCCGCCACCGGTGGGCACGTACAGCGCGACCGCGGTGCCCTGCGCGGCGGCGGGCGCGGCGAGCTGTGCCTTGAGTTCGGCGACCTTGATGGCGGCCAGGTCGGGCTTGCCGAGCAGCGTGCCGAACGCGGTCAGCTGGTCTTCGACCCAGTCGAAGCTGGCCTGGCCCTGCGGTGAGTCGGACGCGTCGTCGCAGTAGGCCGGCGGCGAGTAGGTGGCGATGCCGGCCGCCTTGAGCGCATCGGCGTCCACGGCGCTCTCCGGCGCGAGCACCAGCTCGGGTTCAGCGGCGATGATCGCCTCGGTGGAGATCACCGAGCCACCGGTGGCGCCCTTGCTGGTCTCGCTCAACGGCACCTTCGCCAGCGCCGCCTCGACCTCGCTGGAGTAGACCCCCGTCGACAGTTCGGCGGTCCGGCCGATCACCAGGTCGAGGGCGTCCAGGGCGTCCAGCAGGGCGACGTCGTCGTTGTTGACGATGAAGATGCGCTCGGGGGCGGCGTCCAGCACGACCTGGCGACCGCAGTTGGTCAGCGTGGCCGGGAAGCCCGCAGCCGCGGACTGTTCCGCCGGCTGGGTCGACGGGGACGCCGCCGGCTGGGTGCAGCCGGTCAGCAGCAGGCCGAGGGCGGCGAGCCCGCCGAGCATGCGCAGGATGGGAGGTCTGGTCACTGCTGTACTCCTTGTTCTGACGGTGTGGAGGTCGTGGTTCGCGCAGGGCGGCCGAGCCGGGCGCGGGGGTGGTCGGCGTGGCGTTGCCGCACCAGCAGCAGCAGGAAGGGGGCGCCGATCACGCCGGTCACGACGCCGATCGGCAGCTCCTGCGGGGCGAACAGCATGCGGGCCAGGACATCGGCGGCCACCAGGAACGCCCCGCCCAGCAGCCCGCTGGCCGGCACCAGCAGCCGATGCCGTGCCCCGACCAGGAAGCGGGCGAAATGCGGCACGACCAGGCCGACGAAACCGATGCTGCCGACGTTGGCGACCACCGTGCCGACGGCCAGCGACACCGCCAGCATGATCGCCAGCCGCGCCCGGTCGGGCCGGACGCCGACCGCGAGCGCGATCTCGTCACCGGCGCCCAGGGCGTCCAGACGGGAGCCCAGGGCGGTCAGCACCAGGCCGCAGGCGACGGCGGTGCCTAGGCCGACCAGCGCGACCGGCCAACTGATGGTGGCCAGGGAGCCCAGCATCCAGAACATGATCGACCGGCTCGCCTCGGCCGAGTCGGCGGCGAAGGTCAGGAAGCTGGTGACAGCCGAGAACGCGTAGCCGACCGCCATTCCGGCCATCACCAGTCGCAATGGTCCGCCTCCCCCGGAGCCGCCGCCGATGACCAGCACCAGCACGGTGGCGACCGCGGCCCCGACGAACGCCGAGCCCGACAGCAGCGCAACGCCCGCCCCCGAACCGGCGAACAGCACGATCGAGACGGCGGCACCGGTGGAGGCGCCCGAGTTGATGCCGAGGATGTAGGGATCTGCCAGCGGGTTGCGGACCAGCGCCTGCAACGCGGCCCCGGCCATGGCGAGCACCGCCCCGGCGCCAAACCCCATCGCCACCCTCGGCAGTCGGGTGACCCACACGATCGTGTCGTCGGTGTGGCTCCAGGTGACGTCGGCGGGCAGGCCGGTCAGGTGATGCAGCAGCACCTGCGCGACCGTGCCGAAGTCGATCATCGCGGGCCCGATTCCGGCGCTGACCATCCCGACGGCAAGGGCCAGGACGGCCATGCCGATCAGCGGCAGCATGGCCCGGCGGTCGCGGCGGCGAAGCGCTTCGCCAGAGACGGTGGGTGTGGCGGGACTCGCGGTGGCGATCTTCTCGGCGACCACGGCCGGCTCCTCCCCGCTGTGGGCAGGGAGGCGTGGCTCCACCCTGCTCTCGCGACAGCGTGACGTGACGTAGGGACCCCGGGAGGTTCGGTCCGG
The DNA here is from genome assembly GCF_025972045.1 of Micropruina sonneratiae. Lineage (GTDB taxonomy): Bacteria > Actinomycetota > Actinomycetes > Propionibacteriales > Propionibacteriaceae > Micropruina > Micropruina sonneratiae. Next base: position 80,670 of record NZ_JAPDHX010000004.1, read on the forward strand.
CTCATCGATGTTGATCGATCTACGGTTGCGCGACAGCGCCGGGTTCTGACCGGCTTCTCGCCTGCGGGGCGGTTCTGCGAACACCTCGACCCTAGGGGAGATGGCGGTAGTCGGGGGCGGACTCCGACGAACTTGTACGGGGTCGTTCGAGGCGGTCTCCGACGACTCCTGACTGGGCATACGAAGCAGGCTATACGAGAATGATTGTCGTTACTGCACGGTCCACGCGAGACCTCACCGCCGGTCGAGCTTGTCGAGACCTGGAACTCGACTCGGGACTTTCGGCCCGCCTATCGGCGGACCTCCGAGGGGCGGGCGAGTGAGCGTGGCGTTCGCTCAGCCGCCAAGACGTTCGAGTTCGGCGACCAGGCCGTGGACGTCGGGCCGCGAACCGGTGTTGTCGATGTACGCATGCTCGGCACCGATCCAGTCGCAACGCACGTCGCCGGCCTTGCCCCAGAACTGGTCCCAGTGGGCGAGCTTCCAGGCGTCGCGCGCCAACCCCCGCGACTTAACCCGCCGACGGATCTCCTCGCCCTCGACCTTCACGTGCACCACCACGGGGGTGACGTCGCTCCCCCAGCCCATTCGCTGGCGTGTCTCGACGACGAAGCGGTCGTGCGGCAGGTAGCGGCCGAAGGGGGCGTCCAACACCACGGAAAGGCCGAGCGAAAGGTTGTCGCCGGCGACCTTGAGGATGGTGTCGTACTCCAGGTTCATCACGTGTTCCTGGTAGTAGGTGTTGTTGTCCCGCTCCTGCGGGTCGGTGCCGGCCAGGCGGAGCAGCGCCTCGGTGAAGCCGGTGCAGGTGGTGTCCTTGTCGATGTAGGCGGCACCCAGCCGCTGCGCCAGCAGTTTGCTGGTGGTCGACTTGCCGCTTCCGGCTGGGCCGACGACGAAGAGCAACAGGGGCATGGCGACGATCTCCTTCGATCGGGGGCGGCTCTTGGCCCGGGGGTCCGACCTGATCGGACAGTAGTTCGAGGCCGGCCTGTGGGCCGCAACGGCGACCCACAGGCCTCGGGGGTGGGAAGGCTCTCAGGCCTGGCTGGAACGGTCCTTGACGAAGACGCCGTACGCGACGGCGCCGACGAGCAGCAGGATGCCGCCGACCACGAACACCATCGTGTAGGAGTTGGTCGCCGCCAGGATGGCGCCGGTGACGATCGGTGCCACTGCCGCGCCGATGAAACCACCGAAGTTCTGGATCGCACCGAGCGAGGCCACCTGGTTCGCGGGGGCGACGTCGGCGGCCAGGGTCCACAGGCAGCCGATCGGCACCTGCGCGGCGAAGTAGCCGATGCAGAGCAGGGCGATCACCGTCGGCACGTTGGTGACGAAGGCCGCCGGCAGCACCGACGCCGCCGCCAACACTGCACCACCGACGATCGGGATCTTGCGCGCCATCACGGTCTGGACGCCGCGCTGCACGAGGCGGTTCGACAGCCAGCCGCCGAACAGGACCCCGGCGATGCCGCAGGCGTAGGGCAGCATGGCGATCCAGCCCATCTGGCTCAGGGTGAAGCCGAGCGCAGTCTGCAGGTAGCTGGGCAACCAGGTCAGGTAGACCCACACCGTGTAGAAGATGCCGAACGCGCCGATGATCATGAACCAGGTGTTGGAGCGCTTGAACAGCTCGCCCCATCCGACCTGCTCACCCTTGTCGGCCTTGGCGTCGAGGTCGGCGGTGCCGTGGATGGCGACGAGTTCCTGCACGTTGGGGTCGCGGTAGAACCGGAGCCAGAGCAGAACGACTACGATGCCCAGAGCACCGATGATCACGAACATCAGGCGCCAGCCGGTGGCCAGCAGGAGCGCCACCAGCAGCGGCGGGGCGATCGCGTTGGCGATCTGCGAGCCGGTGTTCACCACCGCCACCGGGACGGCGCGCTCCTTGTCGTTGAACCACCGCTGGTTGACCTTGAGACCGGCGGTGAAGAACGGCGACTCGGCGATGCCGAGCAGCACCCGCAGGGCGTACATGACGCCGAAGCTGTTGGCGGTGGCCATCAGGGCGCCGACCACCGACCAGCTGGCGGCCGCCCAGGCGAACATCCTCTTGGGGCCGAACTTGTCCACCAGGTAGCCGGCGGGCAGGTTGGCGATGGCGTAGGGCCACGAGAAGGCCGACAGCAGCATGCCCATCGCCACGGCGTCCAGGCCGAACTCCTTGGCGATGGTGGTGTTGGCGATGCTCAGCGTCGAGCGGTCGAGGTAGTTGACCACACCGCCGATCACCAGCAGGGCGACGGCGCTCCATCGTAGGACGTTGATCGACTTGGCGATCGTGGGATTCGCCGTGACGGCGGTTTCGGGTTGGGTCATTGTCCACTCCTTTGTGACATCAAGTGCCCGGTCTTCGACGGGGCGGTTCGTTGGGTTAGGCGGAGTCGCGCGCGGTGGCGATGGCCGCCAGGAAGTCCTTGGCTGCCGCGGTGACGCGGGCGTAGTCACCATCGGGGCGGGCCGCCTTGGTGATGGCACTGCCGACGCCGACCGCGACGACACCGGCGTCGAACCAATCCCCCACGTTGTCGGTGTTCGCGCCGCCGGCGGGCAGGATCGGCGTCTGCGGCAGCGGCTCGAGCACGGTCCGGACGTAGTTCGGGCCGACGATGCCGGTCGGGAAGAGCTTCACGATGTCGGCTCCGGCGGCCATCGTGTCCACCATCTCGGTCGGGGTGAAGGCGCCGCTGATCGACAGCGCCTGATACCGGTTCGCGACCGTGATCATCTCCGGGTTCAGGTTGGGGCTGACCAGCACCCGCGCGCCGGCCTGGATGCAGGCGAAGGCGGACTGGGCATCCAGCACGGTGCCGGCGCCGACCGTGACGGTGTCGCCGAACTCGGTGGTCAACTGGCGGATCACGCCGAGGGCGTTGGGGACCGACAAGGTGATCTCGAGGGCTCGGACGCCCCCCTCGACCGCGGCCCGTGCCACGGCGAGCGCTTCGTCGGCGCTGGGCAGACGCACGATCAGGAGGGCGCCGGTCTGCTCGATCGCGCTCCAGGAACTCCATGTGGTTAACATTGTTTAACACTCTAGAACATGGATTCACAGTTTGTCACGCCGTTCGTGCACTTCGATGGCTGCAAACTTCACAGGACTTCACATGGGTCGGGTACTGTGGCGCAGAGACGAGGAGTTGCCCGATGACGACGCCGATGATCCCCGAACAGCGCCAGCAGGAGATCCTCCGGATGCTGCAGGGCGCGGGGGTGCTGAGCACCCGTGAGCTCACCGACGCCATGCAGGTGTCGCACATGACCGTGCGCCGCGACATCGCGGCACTCGAATCCTCCGGCCTCGTCACTCCCGTGCAGGGTGGCGTCCGGCTCGTCGACCGCCCGCTCAAGGAGCCGCCCCGCGACCGCCAGCTGCGCAGCACGCTCGAACTGCCCAGCAAACGCGCCATCGCGGCTCGCGCGGCGTCGATGGTCACCGACGACAGCGTCGTGTTCCTCGACGCCGGCACCACCTGCGAGGCTGTGGTGCCGCATCTGCTGACCCGCTCGAACCTGACCGTGGTGACGAACGACTTCACCACGGTGGCGGCACTGAGCCCGCACGCGCACATCGACGTGATCCATACCGGCGGCCTGGTGGACCATCACCGCCTCTCGGCGCACGGGCCGCTCGGCGTGGCCGTTGTGCAGCAACTGGCGATCGACCTGTACCTGATGAGCGCAGGAGCCTGGGCCATCGCGGAGGGAGTCACCGTCCCCGAGGCGGACACTGCCCTGTTGAAGAGGGCCGTGCTCGAGGTCAGCCATCGCAGCCTGCTGCTTGCCGACAGCACCAAGCTCGGCGCCTACGAGCGTTATCGGGTCGCACCGTTGAACAGACTGGACGTCGTGGTCACCGACGACCGGATCTCCGCCGAGGCCGTGGCCGGCATTCGCAACCTCGGTCCCGAGGTGGAACTGGTCAGCGCATAGCGACACTGCGTCCGCCGCCGTGGGGTGAGGGCAACGGTGATGCAGTTATGCACAGGCCGCACAAGAACTTTGCGGAACCGTCCTTGGCCGGCTCTAGCGTCTTCGCATGACTCACCCCCGACGCCTGCTCGTGGCCCTGGTCGCCACCCTCGCCACCCTTGCCGGGTGCACCGGTGAGGCGCCCCCAGCAACCTCGCCGCCGGTCAACGCCCCCGCGCTTCCGGGCGTCACCTTCACCGGATTGCCCGACCGCGGCGTCGGCGTCCGAGCCTCCATCGACGCGCTGGTCAGCGACGGCTCGACGATCCTGTCGGTGCAAACCGTCGACGGTCTCCAAGCGGTCCCGTTGCTGCGCTCCTCCACCGACGCCGGCGCGACCTGGACCGACGGCGCGCTCAGCCCCGCCGCGGCAGAGGCGACCCAGGTCGGCGAGGCGACCCTCGATGTGGCCGCCGTGACTCCTCGTGGAGAGGGACGCCTGTGGCTGGCGATGGGCCAGAAGCGTGATTCGCTGTTCGCCTGGACGAGCAGTGAGGCACGCAACTGGGAGCGGACGCCGATCACCGGCATCCACCCGGCGAAGGGTGAGCGGGTGTCCTCGGTGGCCGGCCTGGACGACGGCAGCTTCATCGCGGTCGGCGGGCGCATTCTCGACGAGAAGAATCTGCCCCGGGTGTGGACGTCGCCCGACGGCATCGCCTGGACGGCCCAGAAGGTTCCCGGTGAGGGCTGGCTCAACGAGGTGACGGCGTCCGGCACGCGCGTGGTGGCCGTCGGCAGCCGCGGCCTGCCCGCGTTGAAGAACGGTCGCTCGCAGTACTCCCTCCTGTTCACCTCCACCGACCGCGGGGTGAGGTGGAAGCGGGTGTCGGTCCAGGAGCCGCCCTCGTCGAGCAGGTTCGTCAGCTACCTCACCGACGCCGTCGCGACCGCGTCCGGTTTCGTCGTCGGCGGCAGCTTCTTCGACGGTGTCAACGACACCTACCGGCCGTTCCTGCTGTCGACGACCGACCTCATCTCGTGGAAGGCCGTGCTGTCCCTGCCACGCGTGGGCCAGGCGTCGCACCTGTCCGAGTTGCTGCGGGTCGGGTCGGCCACCGTCGCGCTGCAGTCGGTCTCCTCATCCGGCGAGAAGGACCGCCTGCGGGTGTCCTACCTGTTCGACGACGACCGCAGCTGGACGACTGCGTCCAGTCCGGGCAGCGCGCAGAACCTGTCCACCTCAGGCGGGGTCGCGGCCGGCGACACGGCCGTGCTGAGCGTCACCATCGATGGCAACCCCACCCACGACCGGCTCTGGCGCTTCGACAGCCCCGGCCGGGTGAACCAGGTCGACATCGAGCCGCCGGCCGACAGCCGGACCAACGTGCAGCCCCACTCACTGTTGGTCGCTGACGGACGGCTGACAGCCTTCGGCCTGGCGCAGGGGACGCCGGCCCTGTGGCCCGCAGACGGGGGCTCGTTCGGCGCTCCGGTGGCCGTGCCGGTGGAGTCGAACGAGTCACTGGACCGCATCCTGTGGAGCGCCGACGGTGGCTACCTGGCCACCGGCGACGTCGACGGCGGCAACGCGTTCGTTCGCCGGTCGAAGGACGGCACCACCTGGCGAACCGTCAAGCCGACCACGTTCAACAAGGTTTCGCAGTACCACTGGTCGACGATCAACGATGCCGTTTGGGCACACGGCCGGTGGGTGGTGGTCGGCGCGAAGAGCAGCAACGGTTCGGTGCGCGAATCCGGGCTGGTCTACACCTCCGCCGACGGCGGCTCGTGGCAGCAGGGCGGGCCGGCCCGGGTCACCGCGCGCGGCGACTGGTACGACAAGAAGTCACCTCTGGACGACCTGCACGGACTGGACAACCGGGGCCGGCAGCTGGCCTCGGTGATCGGCGTCGACCGGGGACTGATCGCGACGGGTTGGACGATGAAGGAGAGCGACACGCGGCCCGCCGCCTGGGTCAGCACCGACACCCGCACCTGGCGGCTGGTCGGGCTCGACTCCGGCGGCTACCCGGACGCCGTCCCCCGGATCGGTGCAGCGAGTCGGCACGGTGCTGGTCGCCCAGGGCTGGGCGCGGGCCGCGGGCGCGAGCCGTGTGGTGCGTGCACGGTGGCGTTCGACGGACGGTGGCCGGCACTGGCGCTTCACCGCCGTCAAGGGCGAGCGTGCGGGCTGGGTGTCCACCAGCAGCGACACCGAGTTCCTACAGGTGGTGACCGCCGACGACGAACGATCGGTGACGCTGTCCCGCTCCGCCGACGGCGTCACCTGGCACGAGACGCCGATCGCGATCGCGGGGCTGACCGAGGGCATGGAGGTGTCGGTCGGCGACGCCGTCGTCCACGACGGCGCGCTTCACCTGCTGGTCACCCTCGCCAACAGGCTGGACGCCGTGACCGTCGTCCAACGGGTCGAGCTGTGAGCGTCGGGGGCTCAGGCGTCCACGAGCGGCTCGTCCACCCGCGATATCCGCACCACCTCATGGACGAACTCGAGCTTGTCGGCCACGGGTTCGGCGATCCGGAACGGGTACAGGTCACCCTTGCCCATCGCATGGTTGGCCCGGTTCAGCAGGTGCGACACCCACTGCCAGTCGTCGAGCGCCTCCCGGAAGGGCAGGTCGGCGTACGACGTCCGCGGCTGCACCTCACGTGGCAACACCGGCAGCCTGCTCGGACTGAGCTCCAGGCCGCCCGTCGCCAAGATCGCGAGCGTGGCCAGGATGTGTTGATAGTGGCGAACGTCTCGGCGAAGTCCTCCCACGGATGCATGGTGGCGTAGGCGGAGATGTGCCGCTGCGCCCAGTCCTCCGGCGCCCCCTGCTTGTGGTGCCGGTCGATGGCGTCACGGTACGACGCCCGCTCGTCACCGAACAGGTCGCGGCACCGATCGAGCAGGGCGCCGCCCGGCGTCTCGACCAACTGCCACTGGTAGTAGTGCCCGACCTCGTGGCGGAAGTGCCCGAGCATCGTCCGGTAGGGCTCGTCGAGCCGCACACGCATGGTCTCGCGGTAGTCGTCCAGCGATTCGGCGAGGTTGATCGTGATCAATCCGTTGGCATGCCCGATCCCGACCAGCCCCTGACCGGACTTCGACGACAACAGGTCGAACGCCAGGCCACCCTCACGCACCCGGTACGGCACGACCGGCAGCCCGAGGGCGGCGAGGTCCACCAGCAGCCTGCGCTGGGACTGCTGGGTGTCGGCGAGCGTGGCCAGCGCAACAAAATCGTCGGGGTCCGGACGCCGGCGGATCAGCCGGCACGCGTAGCAGGACGCCGCCTGCGCCTTGTGCGGGACGGCCCAGTTGCACGCCCAATCCCGTCGCGCGCAGGGGTGATGGGTGCTGTCGTCGGTCAGCCTCAGCGGCCGAGCCGCCACCGGATCGATCATCACCGCGGTGTCGCAGCGCCAACACGACAGGCTCTCCAGCCACAGTGGGGCTGAGCACTCGGGGCACGGCAGCAGGCGCATGGCCTCAGCTAGTGCGATGGGCGCGGTACAGAGCGCGTCACCCACACTGCACAGCGGGCACACTGGAGCCATGGACTGGTGGGGCATCGCGGTGATCCTGGTGGTCGGAATTGCCGTGGTGGTCTACGGCTACGTCGACGACCGGCGCCGCACCCGCGAACGGGACGCCGCCATGGCCGCCCCACCCAAGCGCGACATCCCGCAGTTCGAACCGGACGCCGAACCGCCCCAGTACCTGAGCGAACTCGAGGCGCGCACCCGGCCGGCCGGCCTGCCCAGCACGGAGTTGTCGGACGCCGAGCGCGCAGAACTGAAGAGCGCACTCGGCTCCGCCCCCCGCATCGACGCCGGCCTGGCCGGGGACCGCTTCGTCACCGACCCGGCGTCCGGCTGGGCGGTCGCCGCGCAGCCGCTGGTGGCCAGCTTGGCCGACCCGGTCGACACGGTCCGGGAGCTACTGCCCCTGCTCGAGAATGCGCAGCGCAACGGACGCAGCCTGGTGCTGACCGCCCCGTCCTTCGGTTCCGCGGTGCTGGACACGCTGGCCGCGAACACCGTGCGTGGCAAGGCCCAATGCCTGCCCGTGGCGGTGTCGGCCGACCAGTCGTCGCAGGTCACCGAACACACCCTGGCGCAGCCGCTCAGCCACGCCGACTTGCAATCCGGTTGGGTGCCGGACGACCATCTCGGCACGGTCGACAGCTGGGTGGCCGACCGGCACCACAGCTGGCTGCTGTCGTCCTGAGCCGTCCCGCCGCCGGGCACAACCAGCGCACAGGTCTCAACCAAACCTCAAGATTTACTCAGCCTCGCTTCAGCCCTTGCGGGGAAGCGGCCCCGTGCGATCAGGCGTACCCCAGCTCGTCGAGCTGATCGTCGTCGATGCCGAAGTAGTGGGCGACCTCGTGCCAGACGGTGATCCGCACCTCGTCGACCACCTCGTCCTCACTCGCGCACAGGTCGAGGATGGCCTCGCGATAGATGACGATCCGGTCCGGCAGCACGCCCGAATACAGAGAATCGCGCTCTGACAAGGGTATTCCGTCATAGAAGCCGAGCAGGTCCGAATCGGGTTCGGGGGCCCGGCCCTCCACCACGACCACACAGTTCTGCACGAGTTCGGCCAGGTCGTCCGGGATCAGATCGAGTGCGGCGTCGACGAGTTCGTCGAACCGCTGCACACTCATCGTCACGGGCACGGCACCACTGTACGAGCGCGCGCCGCACAGGAATCACAAATCTGTAGTTTTTCCTGAGAATCCGGCGTGTCGACTTGCATGTCAGAGTGCATCCCCTTGCGAGCCCTGTCGTTACGGATGGGACGCCATTACTCTCCTGCGCAACATGAGACGGAACGAGACGTTCGCGGCGCGATCGCCGCCGGCGTCCGACCGTCACGACCGCAGGGCAGCGAGAGGACCACCATGGGCACACGCACCGGCGCCACCACGCGCGCCCTGGTGGCCACGGCCACCAGCATCGCGATCAGCTTCGGCCTGGGTGGCGTCGCCCTGTCCACCCCCGCGGACGCCGCGACGGCCTACGTCGCCGTCAGCGCCGTGTACGTGCGTTCGGGCCCCTCGACCTCGTACAAGATCCTCGGCACCCTTGCCACCGGACAGAAGGTGACCGGCACCAGCACCAGCAGTGGTTGGGTGAAGGTGAGCTTCTCCGGCGGCACCGGCTACGTGTACGGCAGCTACCTGAAGAAGTCGTCGAGCACGAGCACAAGCACGGCCGCCACCCGGATGACCACCGCAGACGTGAACCTACGCACCAAACCCGACCTGAGCAGCACGGTGGTGAAGGTGCTGGCCAAGGGCACCACGGTCTCCACCACCGGCACGACTTCGGGTCGGTTCAGCCAGGTCACGGTCGACGGTGCACTGCGGTGGGTCTCCACCGCCTACCTGGGCGATGCGACGAACGAGTCGCTGCCCGCGGTGAAGTTCCAAGCCACCACCACCGCACTGCTCGCTATGCGGACGAGCCCGGCGATCAGCGCCACCTCGGCCGGTGACCTCAAGGCCGGAACGACGGTCGGCCTGACCGGCACGCACTCGGGCAGCTACTCGCAGATCGTCTACAAGAGCACGGTCGCGTGGGTGCTGAGCGGCTACCTGACCACGACCGGTTCGACGCCGAGCCTGCCGAAGGCGTCCGGCAAGCGCTACGTGTCGGTCGACGAACTCAACATCAGGGCGACATCGGCCACCGACGGCACGGTCATCGACACCGTCACCAAGGGCACCGTGCTGCTGATCACGGGCCTGACGAAGAACAAGCGCAGCCAGGTGATCTACAACGGCGCGTTGCGCTGGGCCTACAGCGCCTACCTGTCCAAGACCAAGCCCAGCTCGTCCTCGGGGTCGGGCTCGAGTAGCGGCGGCAGCCTGGGCAGCGAGAGCCTGGACCGCACCAACGCCTACGCCAAGGCGATCGTGCGACTCATCCGGGACGAGTTCCCGCAGATCACCACCATCTACGGTTGGCGGATGTCGAGCTCGTACTCCTCCGATCACCCCAGCGGACGGGCGATCGACCTGATGATTCCGAAGTACACGAAATCGTCGGGCAAGAAGCTCGGCGACGCCATCGCGCTGTTCCTGCAGCAACGGCACAAGAAGCTGCACATCCACTACCTGATCTGGCGGCAGCGCAACTGGAACGTCGAGCGCAGCACCAGCCTGACCGCCTGGCGGACGATGGAGAACCGCGGCAGCGACACCGCCAACCACCTCGACCACGTCCACGTCAGCGTCTACGACGTGGACTGATCAGGACGCCTCCGCTCAGGCGGGACGGGCCTTCGCCGCCCGCGACCGATCCGCGATGTAGTCGCGCAGGTCGATCGGCTTGACCCGGTAGGTGTGAATGTTCGCGATCGCCACCCACGGCCTCTTGCTGGGCTTCCCGGCCAGTTCGATGCCGCCGTCGGCGTCCACGATGAGCGACCGGCCGGCGGGACCGAACCGCAGAGCCGTGATCGAGCGCAGCTGAATGGTGCCCTTGCCGAACGCGGCGTGGGTGTGCACGGCGTCGTTGTCGATGGTCAGGATCGGCCTGTTCATCGAACTCGCCAGCCATCCCATCGCGCCTGCGACGATCAGGAACACCACCGCCGTCACCGCCCCGCCGACACTGGCGCGCGGACCGAACAAGGTGCTGCCCAGCAGCAGCGCGATACCGATCAACACCACGACCGACACCCAGACCAGGATCACCCACACCTGCCGCGGCCTGGTGCCGACCACGTCCTCACCCAGATCGGGGAACGGCTCCAGACCGGCCGGCAACGCCACGCCCCCGGGTTGCTGCTGCTGCGTCATCTGACCTCCATCGTCTGCGCCTACCGCCCAGCCTGCCGCATTCCGCGGGGCCCGGCGCGCTTCGGGCCCAGTGCGGATGCCGTGCGCACGATCGCCGGATGCCCCGCCGCCTGTTTGGGGACGCCCCGTGCGACCGGTATGGTTCTGCCGTCAGGTCCCCATCGTCTAGCGGCCTAGGACACCGCCCTTTCAAGGCGGCAGCGCGGGTTCGAATCCCGTTGGGGATGCCAAGGTGAAAGGCCTAGTCAGAGCACGATTTGACCAGGCCGACCCACCGAACCTAACTGGCCCATCCCGCACTGAATCCCGCACCAGCCGTTGTCCAGGTGCAGGAGTGGGCCTGTAAGCCGGATTGTGTTCAAGGCTGCGTTGGTGCCCGGCGGGCCACGTTGGGGTCGTTGGGAAGTGATGCGTGACTAGGCATTTCGCCGTTGGCGAGGTTGGGGCCCGTTGGTAGGGGTTGAGAATTTCGCGGACTCCCTGCGGACTCCCACCGCGGCTGCTGCCGGCGCGGAGCCGGCAAAGCAGGTGTGGACCCCTCTGCGATCGCAGCGCTGCAGCAAGCACTCGGCACCCCCCAACCAGGGAAGATGGCTAAAGGGGCTTGGGGGCAGCTGGGTCCACGATCCGGCACCTGAAAGCCCCTTCTCCCCTTGCCTGCACCCGCATCGGCTGACGACCCCGACAGAACTGTCACCAAGCCACCGCCACTCTCCCTCACCTACGCCAGCACACCTTGACGCGGCCGCCCGCCACCGGGGGCTCGACGGACGTCCGCAAATGTCGATGATCGAGCTTGTCGAGATCTCCCGCCCACAAGTGCGACTCACATGGGACTAATAGGGACGCTTGGTCGGATCACTCGACCAAAGCCGAGATCCGTCGAACTCGCGATCATTCGTTGAACCGATGGTCCAGTCGTCCGAGTGCCTCACGAACGCCTGCCTCGTGGGCCGCTTGCTCTGCCGCTCGGAGCTCATCTTCGCGCCGACGCTGGGCTATCGACTCGCCATACTGGCGGTTGGTTTCGTCGAGGGCAAGTTTCAGGGTTTCAAGATGGTATTTTTCCACTTCCTCGATCGTCGTGCCGGATAGAACGAAGCGGTCGCCCGCCACGTGACCATTGCCGGGCCGGTGCATAGTCGTGAAGCTCGGTGGTCGATTCCAGTTCTTGACCAACAGTTCGCTCCATGCCAGGTTCGGGCGACGAGAGAGAATGAATGGAACCGTGTACAGAGCCGATCCACGGGTGCCGTCGTTGCGTGGCATCGTGATACCCGCTTCGTCGATCCCGATGAGGCGGATCGGTGTGTAGGGCGATTCTGAACGTGTTGGTGCCTGCCGCTGACGTCGCGGTGGCAGTGGGGCCTGCGGCGCTAGGTGCTTTTGTATGGCCCGATTCAGCTCGCTCGCAATGTCGTCGGGGCTCTTACCGACGGCGTCCAGATAGAACTTGTCAGCGAGGCTTGCGGGCATCGTCACGCGCTCCAGGCGTACAGGGATGACGGTGATCCCCTCGCGACCGATCTCTCCCGTCATGGCCAGGGAGATCTCCTTCTGGCACCAGCTGCTTGCCACACTCGCCGGGGAAACGAACGCAACGAGGAAGTCTACCTGGGCGATAGCGCCCGAAATGGCTTCCACCAGGGAGTCGCCGAGCCGCAACTCACCCTCGTCGATCCACAAGCGATGACCAAGCTCAGTTAGGCGAGCGGCAACCTCACGCGCGATATTGGCGTCACGATGGTTATAGCTGACGAAGACGCTGGCTGCCAGCTCCACGTTCCTTGGGGGAGTGGACACGCTAATCCGAATCTCATAGTTGGTACTCACCAAACATAGCGAGAGAGTCCGGACAACGCCGGCAGACTCAGAGAACGCCGGTCCACGACGACCTGTGCGCCGTCACTGATGAGAAGGGCCGGACCCGGCACGAGTTCACCGCACAGAACCCGAACGAGTTGTGGATCGGTGACATCACCGAGCACTGGACTGGTGAGGGCAAGCTGTACCGGTGCGCGTTCAAGGACGTGTACTCCAACCGGATCGTGGGCTACTCCATCGACAGTCGGATGAAGTCCCGCCTCGCCGTCACCGCCCTCAACAACGCCGTCGCCCGCCGCGGTGACGTTGCCGGTTGTGTGGTTCACACCGACAGAGGATCGCAATTTCGAAGCCGGAAATTCGTCGGTGCGCTCAACCGGCACCACATGCTCGGATCCATGGGCCGGGTCGGTGCCTGCGGCGACAACGCCGCCATGGAGTCGTTCTTCTCCCTGCTTCAGAAGAATGTCCTGAACCGGCGCACCTGGGCCACCCGTGACGAGCTCCGGATCGCGATCGTGACCTGGATCGAACGCACCTACCACCGCCGCCGGCGCCAGGACGGGTTGGGCCGGTTGACCCCCATTGAGTACGAGACCATCATGACCACGACAGCCACTCAGGCTGCGTGACTAACCACTGTCACCTGATCGTGCAGCAGACCCCCGCTGGCCGCGACGACCTGCGCTGGCACGACCTTCGCCACACGGGCGCGACCCTTGCTGCGCAGGTCGGCGCAACCACGGCGGAACTGCAAGCCCGGCTTGGGCACTCCACCACGGTCGCGGCTCAGCTCTACCAGCACGCAGCGAAGGACCGCGACCGCCTCATCTCCGAGCGGCTCTCGCGCCTAGTTGAGAGAAGCGAGTGAGTGGCCAAGCGCAACACTGCGCGCTCGGTGTGCCGATCGCCCTGTCCACCCGTTCCGGCACGCAATTAGTGGCAGCGTCAAACGCATTGTGGGGTTTGTCAGACGGGGCCGGCCCGTCTTGAGGCATGCCCAGCTCGTGAACTGTCGATCACCAGGGCCATTACCCTTCAACGGGACCTTACTGAACGCGTGACTGGCCTTCGCGGTCGGGTGGTTTCCGTCCGGGGCGGCTCTACCTGCTTCCTCCGATGGGTTCCCTCTGCCTGGAGCTTTCTGGCACCTTGGACCAATGCGACCAATAGGTTCGGCGGGATGCCGCGGGCCTTTCCGCGCCGCTTGATCTTTCGCGCGAGACCCGCCGGTTCCTGTTTGGCCAACTTCTGTATGGAGTCGACCCCCAGATCGTGAAGAATCGCCGCATACCGTGGCGTGAGTCCTTCGACTAGAAGCAGTTCGCTCGGGGCTTTGGGCGACGGCTTAGGGGGACGGCTGCGAGTGGTGGATGATGCGGAGCTGTCCTTCTGCACCACTCTCGCGGGCCGCAATGACCTTGGGCCAATGGCGAGCTGATACCACTTCGATGCCTCATCCGTGAGGCCCTCCTGGCGCGTGAGGTCACCAAGACGCCACATCAGTCCTGGATCGCTGGACGCGGCGAGTGCCTCGACGTATACGGTCCTGGCTCCGACGGGGTCCGTCCCGATAAGTTGATCTGCTTTCCGGTGCGCGACGGAGACGAAGTAAGGACCATCGATGGGAACACCGGGGACCGGCATCTGCTGCTGAGTCGTCGGCTCGTCCGAGCCGAGAAGAAACCTGGCTGCGGTCGCCTCGACAATCGAACCCCGGTTCCGCCAACTCTGGAGACTTATGTCGATCTGGTCCTCGGTGACAGTTATCGGGCTGTCAGGCACGCCCGCCCCCTCAGTTCGGCTGCCCCCGGCAACAGAATCCAGCTGCTTGCGGTGAGCGACGATGTCCTCAATCGCAGCGTTCGGGTTGCGGGTGAGGAACTCAGTCATCGCCTCCGACCGAGCCTCCAACGCCTCGACGTCAGGACTGGACGCCGCGTGCACTGGCAGTTTGGCCGCCACGAGCATGCCGTAGACCTTGTGATCACGCGTGACAAGCGAAGGCAGCCCGCCAACGGCCTCGTTCACCGCTCGTGTGGGGGAGGCTTGGTGCATCGCCCGAGAACTCAGCTCAGCGGTGTCCACGTGTGGCAACGCGTATGCGGCCGCGATCTCGGTGGGTACATCGGGCTGGAAGGCGGCAACCACATCGCCGAACCTAGAGACGAAGACCGTGCGGCCTGCGGCCAGCGCGTCGAACACACGGTTCACTTCGCTCTTCAGCGCCGAGACGGGCAGGATGATGTGGTCGCTGGTGTTCGCCATGGCGTCCTCACCTCCAACTCACTTTGACCAGCACTATCTACGACGCTACCACGGTACCGTCATGTGACGGTATCCTACCAGCCATGGAGCTGTACAAGGACCTGGCGAAGTTCTGGATGGCGTTTCTACCCGTCACGTCCGTCGTAGCGCTTGGCGTGCCACTCGTGCCGACAGTCGAGCAAATCACTCAAGTCGGCTGGATCCCCTGGGTGGGCGTGCGGTGGCCAGTCCTGGTGGCGTTCCTCGTTGCGTTGGCGGCAGTCGTGGCTATGTCGGTGCTTTGCGCTAGGGTGCTCGCTTCTGAGCCGACGCTCGTTGACACGCTACTGAGCGACACGAACTGGCTGTCAGAAGCATTCAGCAAGTACGGGGTTGGACGGCCCTACTTCCTTGACTCCTCAAAGTTCCTAGCAGCAGAGCTAGATTCGCGAAAAAGGGACGTGAACGGAGAGTATGATAAGCGTGCCTCCGCGGTGAACGAGGTCACGGCAAGAATTTCGGCGTTGTCCGCCGACCTCAACGCAAAGGCGAAGTTCAAGGCTTTTTGGTGGGTGTTTTGTGTCGGCATCGCGGTGATGCTGGCGGCGATCCTCTTCATTCTCGGCGCCTCGGGACCCAATGTCGTCGTTGTAGTCATCGAGCCGACGCCGGTTCAACTGCACATTCCTGCCGATCAAGTCGCGGCCGTTGGGGCCGAAACAGGTTGCACGACTCCACAGGCCGTCTCCGCGGTCGCCGTGGGCGGAACGTGGGCCAAGCCGCAGTTGCGCCTGTTTGGCTCCGGATGCTCCGATGCTGAGTGGTCGCCGCGACCTGATCTGAAGATCATCATCACGAAGGTCTAGCTTCACCCTTCGGTGGGATGGGTTCCCGCTAGAGCGCGGGCCAATAGAGGCTCTTGCGGCCTCAAGCCGCCGGCCAGTCGTTATCGTAATAGATACTTTGCTTTCGCCAGACCTGGAAGTCGGCTATTCGGCAGTTGTAGATGTCCCACGCTGGACCGTTATGCAGGTCCTTGATCAGTACAGGTGTTCCTCGCAGATCGCCTTTGATTGGCGACGCCCCGAGTTCGGCCGTTGTTCTGGCAACTAGAGTAACTATCAAGACACGGTCGGCGTCACTAGACGTGTCCACGATTGCGAACTGAGCCAAGTTCGTGTTGATTGGTCCCGGGATCACGTCGAGCGGAGGCGCAAGCGTGACTGGTATGCCATCAATGAGTTTTGCCGCGAAGTCTCTGAGCTTGGGCGTGGTCCCCGCGAAGTGCGCGCCGAAGTGTTCGGACAGGCGCCGAGTTCCAGCCGCCGCTGGACCCACAATTCCCCTTCCCACGGGTCGAACTGTAGCCTGAGTCTGGGGGACCGAGCTCGGGTATTTACGGAGACATGCGACCGTTGCCGTCCGCAGAAAGGTTGAACCGCCCCGGCATGTCCGGAGGCTCCGAACCTTGGGAAGGTTGGAGTCATGTCAGGGAACACACACAAGAGGTATCCGGCTGAGCTGAAGCAGCGGGCGGTCCGGATGTATGCCGAAATCAGACCGGACCAGGTCACCGATTGGGCGGCGATGGCCCGAGTGGCGGAACTACTGGGCATCTCGACCGCGGAGACGGTGCGGAGTGGGTGCGGCAGGCTGAGATCGATCAGGGTGACCGGCCCGGCATGTCCAGCGAGGAGTCGGCCGAGATCAAGCGGTTGAAGCGGGAGAATGCCGAGCTGAAACGGGCCAACGCGATCCTGAAGGCCGCCTCGGTTTTCTTCGCGGCCGAGCTCGACCGGCCCGGGCAGTGATCGTGGACTTCATCCGCGAGCACGCCAACCACACACCCGCCGAGGGCGGGCTGCGATGGGGAGTGGAGCCGATCTGTACCGTGCTGTCCGAGCATGGTGTGACGATTGCCCCGTCGACCTACTACGAGTGGCGCGACAAGCTGCCCACCAAACGGCAGCGACGCGACACCGTGCTGCTGCAGCACATCCGCCGGGTCCACGCCGACAACTTCGGGGTGTATGGCCCGCGGAAAGTATGGCTGTCGTTGAACCGGGAAGGGATCCCGGTCGCCCGCTGCACCATCGAGCGACTGATGAAAGCCGCTGGGCTGGCCGGAGTGGTGCGTGGCAAGGTCAAACGCACCACCATCGCCGGCGTCGGTCCCAGGCCCGATGACCTGGTCAAACGCAAGTTCGAGCCGTTGGCTCCCAATCGCTTGTGGGTCGCGGACTTCACCTACGTGTCCACCTGGGCCGGCTGGGTGTTTGTTGCGTTCGTGATCGACGCCTACGCCCGCCGCATCCTCGGCTGGCGCACCGCGACCAGCATGACCACCGAGTTGGTCCTCGATGCCATCGAGCAGGCCATCTGGACCAGGCAACAAGACAATCGTGACCAGTTCGACGATCTCGTGGCCCACAACGATCGCGGCGTCCAATACCTGTCGGTGGCCTACGGCCAGCGGCTCGCCGACGCGGGCATCACACCGTCGGTCGGCGCCGTCGGCTCCTCCTATGACAACGCCCTGGCCGAGAGCATCAACGGCCTGTACAAAACCGAAGTGATCCGCCGCCAGGGACCCTGGCGCAACCTCGACACCGTCGAGATCGCCACCGCGACATGGGTCGATTGGTACAACCACCGCCGCATCAACCAGTACTGCGGCGACATGCCCCCAGCCGTACTGGAACAAGTCCACTACGCTCAACAACAACCCTCAGCA
Source organism: Micropruina sonneratiae (assembly GCF_025972045.1). GTDB lineage: Bacteria > Actinomycetota > Actinomycetes > Propionibacteriales > Propionibacteriaceae > Micropruina > Micropruina sonneratiae. The sequence goes on from NZ_JAPDHX010000004.1 coordinate 98,217, forward strand.
GCAAGCTGAGGAAGCCAAACCAGCAAGTCTCCGGACACGCCGGGGCGGTTCACGTGATCTTGTCCCGCGACTGAACCCGGTTCTCCTTCGTCGACGCATCGAAGTCGACCAACGGTGACACCGCACCGACTACACCCACCCCATGCGGAAACACATCCTCAAACCTCACCGCGAACGGCCCCTGAACAGACATCTCGACTCCCTCTTCCCTCAGGTTGCCTATGCACCCTGGTCTTATTTAACACTGTACCAACTTGCCTAGCCATGTCAAGCGTTGACTAAGTGCACTAGTTGGCTAGCGTGGCTCTACCCTGTTCACATGACCGATGAACCGGACGCCGCCTTGGACCCCGATGACCCAAGGCCGCCATACGTCCAAGTGGCGACCAGGCTGCGAGCCGCGATACTCACAGGGCGTGTAGCACCAGGGGAGCGCCTCCCCAGCCAAACCGAGCTCGCCAAGCGCTACGGCGTGGCTCGAATGACGGTCCAACAGGCGCTCCGACTGCTCAAGGACGAGTACCTCGTCGTGTCACGGCAAGGAAGCGGGGTTTTCGCTCGTCAACGTATGGAGCGGCCAGTGGGCATTCGTCCACATATCGAGGCGGCCTTCACCGAAGACGCCGTCACTATCGATTTCGCCGGCTACACCGGGGAGACGCTTGCCGGTTCCCTGCTAGAGCCAATCGACAAGATCCGCGACGGGCGCCTTCACCCCAGCACGATCACGCTGAGGATGATGTTGGCAGACATGAGCCGGCCAATCGCCATCCCCTCCAGGGCAGGCGAAACACCGGGTGACGATCCACGGATTCGCCAACGCATGGCGAAGACCACCGATCGCTATGCAGGAGGCCTCGCCGAGAGCCTGAACGAACTTCAGCAGCTTGGCCTAGTCGCGGAGGTCCAAGTAGCCATTCGCGTCCACAGTGCTGCGCCGCTCTTCAAGCTGTACCTAATCAATCACCACGAGGCATTCATTGGCTTCTACCCCGTCCACACGCGCACCCTTACCATCAGCGGCGAGGCAGTTCCTGCCTTCGATGTTTTGGGCAAGGACGCTCACTTGTTCCACCACTCAGCCGATACGGACCCAGAATCCCTGGGCAGCCTGTACGTGACCGAAATGGAGAACTGGTTCGAGTCCGTCTGGCATACGATCGCTCGGCCATGGCAGCCGTGAGGTTCCAAGATGGCACCAAGCGCGACGACAGCGCGGTCGTTGCCGTCCTTGGCGCAACCTGGCCACTACTGTTGGACTTTGACGGCCCGGTCACACCCATGTTCGTCGGCGGGCGGAACCTGATGGTGTCGGACTTGATGCGAGCCCAAATTCCCAAAGGAATTGCCGTCCCGGTCGAGATCAACGCGACGGTAGACCCGCTGGCGGTCCTCCGCTGGTGCACTCGCTACGCGCCAGCCGACGTCGCAGCCGCAGTTGAGGCGGCCGGCGCTCGCGGGGAGTTGCGGGCGGTCGCAGAGTCTGCGCTCACGCCTGGGGCCGGCGAACTCCTGGCCGCCTGCCGGGTCGTTGGTAGACCAGTCGCCATCGTGAGCAACAACGCCATCGAAGCGATCGAAGCCTTCCTGGATCGACACGGCCTGAGAACGTCGGTAGACCACATCGCGGCCCGAATCCCAGGTCACGCCGAGTTGATGAAGCCTCACCCAGACTCCCTAATCCGCGCCATCACTGCACTCGACGCCGAGCCCGAGCGCTGCGCTCTGGTTGGCGACGCTGTGACCGACGTTCAAGCGAGCAAGTCCATCGGTGTTCGCGCCATCGGATTTGCAAAGACACAGCGGCGCGGCCTGGAGCTCGCCCAGGCGGGCGCCGAGGCAATCGTGGATTCCATCGGCGCACTGGCGGCCACTATTCGAAGGATTCCCTAACGAACAGCAATCAGGGCGGGGACGCATCTCTGTTCAATCATGAGCACGGTCAACCTAGAGCGCCGCTGAGTGAGTCAGCTACGATCGACCGATTCAACCCAGCCGCGCAGCCCCTGGGCATGCACCCAGGACGAAGCAATCGCCACACTCGAGGAGGGAGTGATGTCGTGAGTGCCGAGCAACGCGTGTGCGAACTGGTCATGCTTACGCCGACTGGATCATCGCCACGACCATGAGCCTATCGTAGTGGCTCCCCTGGGAGAGCGGACTCCAGCGCGTCGGACTCCGGGCCACATTGCTCCCACAATGGGGCGCCTGAGGGCCGGAAGATGGACCAGGCGGTAGTATGCGGCTCCGAAGCCGTCGCGACCTGGTTGATCCATGTCTCCTCGGACATGTGCCCACTCGGCCGCATCGGCGGAGCAAAAACTCAAGGGGGAAACCAAATGCATCGTGATAGCGGCGTTGCCGCAGTGGCGACGTTGCTAGGGGGTTTCGGACTTATGAATGCGCTCTACGTATTCTCGGAGCCCGACGACACGAGAGGCCTGTACTCATACTGGTCAGCAACACTGGGAGATGCAATCGCGCTGCCCGTCCTGGTAGCCGCCCTGGTGGAAGCCCAGCATCATTTGTTGCGCGAAAGGATGACCCCGTGGGCCATTGGCGTTGTGGGTGCAGTTCTGGGCGCTGCGGGTGGTCTGACCACCCAGATCGCATGGCTGGCGGATCCGAATCCCGAGACGAACTGGACCCTTCCGCGGCCGCACACCTTCACGACCGCGGGCTATTACCATGCCGCGTTTACGATTGCGATTTCTGCCGTGCTGGGAGCGCTGATTGCACGAGTTGCATGGCTCAGCGGATACACCTTCAAAGCCGGTAAGCAACTTCCGCCGTCTGCCAAACACGCCTTAATGATTGCGACGGGCGCGATCACTCTATTCGCCCTACTCGCGACAGCTGACAACCTACGCAATCTTGATCGCGCAGCGAGCACAGCAAGTCTGAAGGTCATAGCGACAGCAGCCGGCGTTGTCGCCGCCGCTGGCTCCGCAGTCCTGTGGCTACGAAGGAAGAAGTGACTGTACCTCTCGCATCGGCCCTCATGGCCATCGGAACCATTTGCCCAGCAATATGGTTGGGCACCTGGAAGCGAAACGGGACCACGTGGGCCGAGCGTTTAGTGTGGATCGCTAGTGGAATTCTCATTCCCTTACCTCTCCTGATCGCAACAACACAAGGCGCTGGCGCGCTCCTGGAACTACGACGGGCGGCATTCATCTGTACCGCACTCTTAGGAATCTGGTGGTTCCTTTTCGCCCGCGCAGTCACAAGGATACTGTCACCAGGATTCGCCTTCGGCGACCTCGAAACACTCCCCCGCGAGGATCCCTGGGGTGACATGGTTGATATGCGCCGAACAGAAGCTCAGCTCGGCCGCACGGGCACGCGCGTGGCGGGTTGGATAAATGGCCTATTCTTTAGCTTACTCTTTCCGGTCACCATCGTGACACTCGTGGAACGCGTCACCAACTGGCCCACCCTTGCAAATGGTGTTATCTGGGCGCTGTATTTTGCTCTTATCGGGAACTGGATGTTTCCCACATACCACGCTGTTGTGGCTCGATTGAGCATACTCCCCGATCACAGGAGCAAGGATCGAGCAATCGGCGCGCTGTATATGGTATATGTCGGGCAGGCAGGCTCCATCACGATCCTTTCGGCTGCGCTCTTCTTCGATCAGGTAGCAACTACCTGGATTACAATGCTGAGCCGTGAAGCGTTCCTGGTTGGAGCCTATCTGGCGGGACTAGTACTCCTTGTGATTGCCCTCAGCTCACCCCGTCATCGAACAATGTTGGCGGCATACGCTTCAGCCCTCGCTCTCATCGCAACTGTTTGGGAGTTCGTGCACCACCTTCCCGGGTTCGAGTGGTATCCATTAATGATAGCAACGGCGGCACCCATCGCACTTGCAGATTCCATCAATTGGAATGGATTTAAACACCATGGCCGCACAATCACTAAGCCAGCAATATTCGCGGTCGCTGCAATCAGCTTGTCTTGCGGACTTTCCTTGTACCTCGTCGCCGAATGGGTGGTTACATCCTTGCCCTATGCCAGTCGCGACCACGTGACCATCTGTTTCGCATTCGTGGTCCTTGGCTGGATGTACTACTGCCTAGCCGCATTGGCTATAGCGACACCGGACCAATCTACGATTGTGCGAAGCGACAACGGCCCGGTTTTCAATGTGTGCCATGATTCACTAATCTATGCCGGATCGTTACTGATGGGGTTCGCGCCGGTCGCCGTGTTTTCTCGAATCGGCGTCGACTCGTCCGCGGAATCGCGCGTCAGCCTCATAGCTCTAGTTGTCTATATTCTGACAGCGATAATCTTGGCTGCTGAGTTCATAGGTGAAGGGAATCGACACCGCAAGACTCAGAGCGTGGGCGGTCCGAAAGACCTGGACCGCCGTATGGTGTATCAGTGGACTGCTGTCGGAGTCATGATCGCCAGCGGTTGGTTGTATCTCGTCCTCCTTATCTGGCACTAGTTTCACGCGTCCCCGAGCCAATAGTCATGATCCAGTCGGCCCACACCAGCCAACGATCGTCGAAGGTGATGAACCCCGCGCAGCGCGCGACCAAGGCGAACGGTTGCACCCTGCTCTGCTGATTCTGGCTCTTGTAGGTCAAGGCGCGGCTCACGCCGCGCAAGGCTGCGGTCCGTGTCCTCGCTCCGCTTCGCTGCGCTGCGGGCCGGTCCTCGCCAGCCTGAAGTTGGCCGGGCGGAAGTCAGCTCTCACCGTCCTCGACGTACCCAATCCCGCGGTAGACGGCCAACGGGATCAGAGAGAATCCCGGTGCTGACGGCAGATCTACCATCCCTCGCGATGTCGCTAGAAAGTTCCCGACCAGGTCCACGAACTTACCGCGGTTAACACTCCCATCAGGATCCGTCACGTCCACCACGGCGGCTGGCGCAATCCGACTCCCAAACTGCCCAATTATTCCGACGACTGTCCACTCTTGTTCAGCAAGACCGTAGCGCGAAAACAAGATCTCTGGCGATGAGTCCATGAAACGACGCCCCGCCTCCAACCTCGTACTTATGATTGGCCCTTCTGCTCCAAGGGGTCGGAGCATGAGGTGTGCTCCATCTTGAAAGACTCCGCGAGTGATTCGAATAAGACCGGCCAGCTGAGTCCGCTCCGTACCCATTACCGGAATGATTTCCTCAGCGGGCAGATAGTCCTCAGGATAGATCGGTTGTGCAGGTGCGCGAGGGCTGCGTGCATCTCGTTCTGCCTTCTTCTGAGCCGGAGTTTTCGCTTTTGGTGGAACGATCGGCTTGACAGGCTTAACCTCGCCATTGCCCGTAATTCCCATGCCGTGCAACCCGACCGCTGCAGTGGCGATTCCCACAATCGCATCTGATATTTGTTTGGGATGAAAGAGCGTACCCGGAGACGTGATGCGAACTATTTGGCCTGCACGCGCGATATCCTCAATGCTATTCCACGTCTCGGACTCAGCGAGTTCCGTGGAAAGATCGCTGAGCATGCCAAGTGTCTCTAAGTCAGCCTCAAGATCCTTGAACAATCCGTCTGCGAGATTGCGTTCAGTTTGCTCCTCGGCTCCAACCTCGGCGCTGCCACTCAAGACCTTGAGGTCGAAGCCGGCCCGCTTTCGTCGCCCGGCTACGTTGATCGCCTTCTCGGGGATACCATCGTAGAGCTGTCCAGCTAGGCCAGAAACTCGGTCGACATCGACATATATGTATTCACGTAGGAACACAACCATCTCCCCTATTAAACCCCGAGCAACACATGCATTAAGCGAACGCGTTGACATTCAGCGTAAGCATAGACGAGTCCACCCCCAAACGGGGCAGCTCCACATGAGACTAGGCACCCTGCTCCACAAGGCGACCCGAGCACAGTGGAACCAACGCAAGCGACCCACGCCCACAGCATCCTACGGATCGTTGATCGCAGACAACACTGGGGGGAGGTCGGCGCTTAGCCGCGCCCGTCGTTCAGCACCGCCCCACCAACGAACGTCCTCTCACGCTGACGACACATCAAGGCCCACCCCCCATCGCGACGCCCACCCTGGGACACATTTCGGACACAAGCGGGCCAATCGAGTTCCCCGTGGTGCAAGCCTGTGAAGCCTTGCAAGGCTCAGACCCACCAATCGTAAGTCTCTTCGAGCAAGTCGGTTTGCCCTTTCAAGGCGGCAGCCCGGGTTCGAATCCCGTTGGGGATGCCAGTTCTCCCTCGGCTCAGGTCCACAGACCGCCGGGCTGAAACACCTCGTCGACGAGTTGGTCAAACCAACCCAGTTCACGGGCCAGATCGAGCACGCTGTACCGCGACCGGTAGTAGACGGCGCCGAAGAACGTCTCCCTGACCCTGTCGGCGGTGAGCCCGATGTCCTCCGGCGCGCTGGGCGCGCCCGCCTGCCTCAGCATCGCCTGCAGCTGGTGTGCCGGGACGAGTTGTCGCACCAGTCGTTGGTGCAGGGCGTCCCACTGCTCGAGGACGCCGCCGAGCCGGACGGCCAGGGCGTACCGGTCGAGGTACTTGGCCCGGGTCTCCTTCAGGCAATGTTCGGCCAGGGTTCCGCTGGTCCGTGAACGGATGTCGGCTTCGACGCTCGCCCAGTCCGGCCAGCCGACGAGCGCGCGTTCGACGTCGTCGGCTGTCAGGGTGCGGGCGAGGAAGCGTTCGTAGAACGCGCACATCGCCAGTGTCCCGATGGCCACTTTGAACCCGTGCGACAGCGGCGGCTCGCGGTCCTGGCCGAGGTGCTCGAGTTCCCACAGGTGACTGAAGTAGTGCTCCGCACCGGAGGCCGGCCGGGTGCCGCCGTACACCTGCATGGCCAGGCCGGACAGGATCAGCCCGTTCACCAGGCCCGAGTACGCATCGGGGTCGCCGGCTGCGAGCGCCTTCGGCTGGGCCAGGACATCCGCGACCCCGCCCTGCACGAGTTCCCAGGCGAGCGGATGCAGCGGTTCCCAGCCGACGGCGTCCGACAACAGCCAGTCGGCGCCACCCGGGATCTTGGCGGAGAGATCGCCGTAGCCGGCGGCGACCATGCTTCCCGGTGCGGCGGCGGCCACGTCCAGATCGAAGAGGACGACCCTGGGTGCCGGACACGGCATGGTGACCTTCACCCCGGCACGGGTCATCGGCGCGCCGAAGCCGGTGTAGCCGTCCATGGACGCCGCAGTGCCCACCACCGCATACGGCTGCTCGAGTTCACCGGAGGCCAGCTTGACCAGGTCGTTCAGGGTGCCCGAGCCGACCGCGACACCCACCGCCCCGGCACTGCGCAGTCGCTCGCGGATCGTCTCGCAGTGCTCATAGGCGGCGTACAGGGCCGGGCTGCCGGGAAAGATCAATGGCGCCGCGACCTCGACCCCGGCGCCGCGCAGGGAGGCGTCCACCGCCTCACCGGCGGCTGCCCAGGTCCGCTCGTCGGCCACCACCAGCATCGGTTGATCCGCAGTGGCCATGGCATCACGGATCAGCGCACCGCTGCGCGGCAGCAAGCCCCGGCCCACCTCGACCACCCTGGTCTGGTCGGCCTGCGCCAGGCCCTTCTCGATCATCTCCGTGTTCACCGGTGCGGACTCCTTCGTGAGCGCGGACACGTGCCTCGACTACCCAATCATGAGTCGTTCGGCGACCGAGCCCGGACGCCCGCGGCGTGGCCTCGGGGCATCCTTCTCTGAGTCGACGACCAGGTTCGGGCGCCTGTTCGCGGGACCGCCCGCCGATTTCACCGCCACCGTGACCGACTGTTATAGTTTCGAAGCCGGTCGGAAACGACCGGTGAGGCCTGTCAAGGCCCCGTGGCGCAGTTGGTTAGCGCGCCGCCCTGTCACGGCGGAGGTCGCGGGTTCGAGTCCCGTCGGGGTCGCTGAGCGAGAGATCGCTCTACTGGCCAGGTAGCTCAGCTGGTAGCAGCGTTCGCCTGAAAAGTGAAAGGTCACCGGTTCGATCCCGGTCCTGGCCACCAAAACCCCTAGTCAGAGGCATATTTTGAGCCTTTGGCTAGGGGTTTCAAGGTGTCGCCCAAGAGTGAAAGGCGTTGCCGCCGGGCTGGCGTACCGCCAGCATCCGATACTGGATCCTTCCTTGTGGCTGGCCTGATCGCCGGCGCTCTTGAAACCCTGCCGTTAGAACGTGTCGTATTGACGTTGGGCCGTTCGTTGACCTGGTGAGGGACGGCCACCGGGGCCGTCCGACACGTGAGGAGCTGAGCATGACCGAGTACGTCATCCTCTTTAACGGCGAGTGGGTGCCCCCGCACACACTCGAGCAACTGCAGGAGAAGTCGCGCCGCAGTCGCGAGGTGATCGACGACATGGCCGCAGCAGGGGTGCTGGTCTACGCCAACGGCGGCATCGACACCTCCACGGCGGCGTTCAGCGTGGTGGCCGCCGACGGCGACCTGGTCTTCACCGACGGGCCGTACGTCGAGACCAAGGAGCATGTGGGCGGGTTCACCGTCGTCGAGGTGCCGGACGACGCGGCCGCCCGCTACTGGGCCGGGCGTCTGGCCACGGCGTTGGAGTGGCCGCAGGAGGTGCACCCGTTCGGGGCCCGCTTCGAGGTCCCCGAGCGGTTCCGGGTCGCGGCTGGAGAGGGTGAGTGAGATGCCCCGCTACCTGATGAGCGTCTTCGGCTCACCCGAGCCCGGTCCGGACTCCCCCACAATGACCCGGGAGGAGAAACTGCAGTCCTTCGCCGACACCGGCGCGTTCAACGACAAGCTCGAGCGTGAGGGCCACTTCGTCTTCGCTGACGGGCTCGCGTCCGCCCTCACCGCGACCACGGTGGACGGCCGGGGCGACCAGCCAGTGATCACCGACGGGCCCTACCTGGAGACGAAGGAGTACATCGGCGGCTTCTGGGTGATTGATGTGCCCGACCTCGATGTCGCCCTCACGCTGGCTGCGGAGGCCTCCCACGCCTGCCGCGAGATCGTCGAGGTGCGTCCCTTCCAAACTGAGGCGGACATCGAGGCGATGCTGGCGTGACCGACGCCAGCGAGGCGCTGGCCCGCGCCCACCGTGACGAGTGGGCCCGGGTGGTAGCCGGGCTGGCACGCCGCTTCGGTCTCGATGTCGCCGAGGATGCGGCGGCCGAGGCCTTTGCGACCGCAGTGGAACGATGGCCGTCCGACGGCGTCCCTGCAAACCCTGGCGGCTGGCTGGTCACCACCGCGACGCGCAAGGCCATCGACCGGCTGCGGCGCGACGCCCAGCGGTCGGCCAAGTATGAGGCAGCCCTGATGATCACCGATGACTCCCCTCCCCCCGAGACCGGGCCGATCGAGGACGACCGGCTCCGGCTGGTTTTCACCTGCTGCCACCCGGCGCTGGCCATGCAGGCCAGGGTGGCACTCACGCTGCGGATGTTGGGCGGGCTCACTGTGGCCGAGATCGCCCGCGCCTTCCTCGTTGCCGAGACCACGATGGGCCAGCGGATCACCCGCGCGAAGGCCAAGATCCAAGCCGCCCACATTCCCTACCGGGTGCCCGACGAGAACGATCTGCGACTGAGGCTGGCCGGGGTGTTGGCGGTGGTCTACCTGATATTCAACGAGGGATACCTGACCAGCTCCGGTTCGGACCCCTTACGTGTCGACCTCAGCGATGAGGCGATCCGGCTCGGACGGCTGCTGCATACGTTGCTGCCCTTGGACGGCGAGGTGACGGGTCTGCTCTCCCTGATGCTGCTGACCGACGCTCGCCGGGCCGCCCGGGTGTCGGCCACCGGCGAACTGGTCACGCTGCAGGACCAGGACCGTGGCGCCTGGGACCGGGCGATGATCGAGGAAGGCCAGACCCTGGTGCGCGAGCGGCTGGCCTCGGGCGCTCCGCTCGGTCGCCTCCAGGTGCTCGCCGCGATGAATGTCGTCCACACCTCAGCACCCACCGCCCGGGACACGGACTGGTCTCAGATTGTCGCGCTCTACGACCGGCTGGCCGCGATCGACCCGTCCCCGATCGTACGGCTCAACCGGGCGGTCGCCCTCGCCGAGGTGGACGGCCCCGGCGTCGCCCTGGCCGAGGTCGGCCGGCTCGCGTCCACCTTGGACAGCTACCACCTGCTGCACGCAACCCGCGCCGAACTGCTGCGCCGGTTGGGACGCAGCACCGAGGCCAGGGCCGCCTACGACCGTGCGCTCGCCCTCACCGCCAACCCTGCCGAGCAACTCCACCTCGCCCGCCGCCGCGCCCAACTGCCCTCCAGAACATCCTGATCGAGCATGAGCATGAGGTTGAGGGTGAAGACCCGGCTCAGCACTCGGACCGCCCGGCTCGGTGTTGATCGAGATGGGCATGTGGTTCCGCTCGTGAGTAAGTGGGCGCGATGAGAGCACTCTCACCGGCGGCCCACCTCCCTGCCAGAGCCCGTTTGACACAATGTGCGCATGCCCGACGCCCCGCCGACCCAGCCGGCGACTCGGCCGGTCACGGGACGCCGGACCTGGCTGCCCGCACTGCGCACCGTGCGGGCTCGGGTGATCGCGGCCGTCCTGGCGCTGACGGCCCTGGCGCTGGCCATCGCCGGGCTGACGGCCTTCACCCTCGAACAGGCCCTCGCCGAGCGCCGGGTTCAGGGCTATCTGAACCGCGGGGTCGACGAGTTCCGCGTTCTGGCCGACCAGGGCGTCGACCCCACCACCGGATTGGAGTTCACCAACCCCGGGGACCTGATCCGTACCGCCATGCAGCGGCACGTGCTGGCCTCCAACGAGGGCGAACTCGGCATCGTCGAGGGCAACATCGTGTGGACGGCGCCCGAGGGCGTCACGTTCCGTCCCGAGGTCGACGTCGACTTCGTCACCACCGTGATGCCGCTCGCGACCCTCGACCACGTCACCCTCGGCCGACTTTCCACCCCCTACGCCGACAACTTCTACGCCGTCGTCCCGGTCCACTTCCCCACCCAGAGCGGCGCGCTGGTGCAGGTGTTCGACATGCGCGCCGAGCAGGACGCCCTCAACGAGACCTATGCGACGTACGCACTGGTGGCGCTCGGGTCGCTGGCCGTGGTCGGCTTCCTGATCTGGCTGTTGGTCGGACGCCTGTTGCAGCCGATCAGGCTCCTGCGCACCACCGCCGAGGACATCACCGAACATGACCTGACCCGGCGCATCCCCGTCCACGGCAACGACGACCTGTCGGCCCTGACCCGCACCGTGAACGCCATGCTCGACCGGCTCGACGGCGCCATGAACAGCCAACGCCAACTGCTGGACGACGTGGGCCACGAACTGCGGACGCCCGTCACCATCGTCCGCGGCCATCTGGAACTGATGGACGCCGAAGACTCCGAGGACGTCCGCGCCACCCGCACCCTGGCCCTGGACGAACTGGACCGGATGGGCCGGCTGGTCGACGACCTGGTCACCCTCGCCAATGCCGAGCGCGCCGACTTCATCCAGCCCCGACCCACCGACATCGGACGCCTCACCGACGAGACCCTCGAGAAGGCCCGGGGGTTGGCCGCCCGACGCTGGCTGCTCGACGACCTGGCCGACGTCGAGGCGGTGCTCGATCCCCAACGGGTGGCGCAGGCGTGGCTGCAGCTGGCGTCCAACGCCGTGAAGTACTCCCCCGACGACACCCCGATCGCGCTCGGCAGCGCGGTCCGCGGCAGTGAGTTGTGGCTGTGGGTGCGCGACCGCGGCATGGGCATCTCCGCCGAGGAACGAGAAGTGGTGCTGGCCCGGTTCGGACGCGGTTCGCAGGCCGCGCTGCGGGTCGACGGCGCCGGCCTGGGGCTGGCCATCGTCGACAAGATCGTCACCGGCCACGCCGGCCGGGTCGACATCGATTCCGCCCCCGGCGCGGGCAGCACGATTTCCCTGGTGTTGCCGCTGCAGCCGGCCGGCCAGGCCCTGGAGACCATCGCGTGAGGAAGGCAGGCCCGTGAGCCAGATCCTGATCATCGAGGACGAACCCCGCATCGCCGCCTTCGTGGCCAAGGGCCTCAAGTCCGCGGGGCACACCGCCCACGTCGAGGCGAGCGGGGTGACCGGCGGGCAACTCGCCGTCTCCGGAGACTTCGATCTGGTCATCCTCGATGTCGGGCTGCCCGACATCGACGGCTTCGAGGTGCTCAACCGGCTGCGCGGGCAGGGCGTGACGATCCCGGTGATCATGCTGACCGCGCGCTCGTCGGTGACCGACACCGTCGCCGGGCTCGAGGGCGGCGCCGACGACTACATGGCCAAGCCGTTCAGCTTCGAGGAGCTGCTGGCCCGGGTGCGGCTGCGGCTGCGCGGTGCGGACGCCGGGGCGGCGTCCTCGTCCACGACGCTCAGCCACCGCGACCTGAGCCTCGACCTGCGCACCCGCCGTGCCACGGTGGACGGCCGCGAGGTCGACCTGTCGGCGCGCGAGTTCACGCTGGCTGAGGCGTTCCTGACCAACCCCGGCCAGGTGCTCAGCCGTGAGCAACTGCTCTCCAGTGTGTGGGGCTACGACTTCGACCCGGGCTCGAACGTGGTCGACGTGTATGTGCGGTACCTGCGGCGCAAGCTCGGCGCGGACCGGTTCGAGACGGTCCGCGGCATGGGGTACCGGCTGGTCTGACCTACGGGGTGTCGGCCGACTCCGGCGAGTCGGGACTGGCGACCGACTTGGGGCTGGCGATGGAGACCTTCTTCGGCCTGTCCGGCGTGCCGGCGCTGTCGCTCGCGGCCGGGGCGGCCGTGACATCGGCCTTCTTGCCGGAGCTGCCCGTGCTGGTCAGGTCTGCGCCCGCGCCGGAGGGCGGAGCACTCACCTGCGTGCTGGGCCGGGCAGCGTCGATCACCACCGCGGGACCACCGGCCTGGACCTGCGGATCGCCGCCGGCGCACCCGCTGCCGAGCAAGGCGAACCCGAGCGCTCCGGTGACCAGCCAGCGCCGGTTCGTCGACCTCTCCATGGGTTGAGTCCACCCGATGGTGATGAGGTTCACAAGAAGGGCGGATGAGAGTTCTCTCATCGACCGGCTGCCCCGCTCAGCCCAACGCCTGCCGGGCGCGCACCAGCCAGGCCCGGGCCAGGTCGAGCCGGGCCAGGGCCGTGGGCGTCTCGGCGCCGGATACCAGGCTGAGGATCACCGCGGCCGTGCGGGCACGCAGGGACGCAGGGTGCACCGTGGCCTCGAACTCGGTGCGCCAGGCCTCGACCACCTCGCCGACCCGCGCGTAGTGGTCGGGCGACAGGTTGGGCAGCACCGCGACGTGGCCGAGCAGGCAGGCCAGGTCGTCGTCGCGGCGTCCCGGTCCGACCGAGTCGACGTCGATCACCGACGTCGCCCGCGCCGCGACGGTGAAGATGTTGGCCTCGTAGTAGTCGCCGTGGGTGGGCACGGTCGGCCCGACCGGCGCATGCCTCAGCACCTGGGCGATCTCGGCCGCCAGCGCCTGGATCTCGTCGCGCTGATCGGGCAGGACGGCGACCGCCCCGGCGGCATGGAAGTCGATCCGGTCGCTCCACGAGTCCCGCCGGGGAAACCGCACAGCCTCGTGCGGCAGGGCGTCCAGCAGGTCGATCAGGGACTTCGGCGTGGGCAGGTGGCTGGGGTCGTCCGGCCAGGCCACCAGGGCGTGCGCAAGGGACTGGCCCTCGGCGACGGCGCTGATCACCACACCCGGCTCGGGCTGCCCGATCACCGCGGGGGCGATGCCGGCCGCGTGCAGCAACCGCTGGCGTTGCGCGAGCGGCTCGGCCTTCTCGGGCCGCAGCACCTTGACGAACGCCGGACGCCGCCCGCGCGCGGCCAGCACGGCGCGGCGCAACGGTCGATAGGCCAGCATCTCCAACTCGACCGGCGCACCGAGCCACCCGCCGACCACGCTCGCATCGCACGCCGACGGCAGGCCGGCCAGCTTCGGGTCCGCCGGATGCCGCCAGGCCCGCACCACCAGGTCGTTGTGAACCAGGGTGGCGACGCCCTCGGTGACCGCGACGGTGGTCAGGCCGAGCCATTCCTCGGTGGGCGACTCCGCCGAGGGCAGGTCGTACCAAATCTGGTAGATCGCGCTGACGTCGGCGCCCGGACGGTGATGGACGCGGTCGAGGGAGAACCTGAACCCCGGCAACCGGACGCCGGGGTCACCGGTCAGCGCCAGCTGCAGCACCTCTCCAGCTTCGGCCGAGGTCATCAGGGCCAACGCGCGGTCGATTGTCACCAGGTCCTCCTCGAACTTTCCCCAAGCATGCCGGATGCCCGCGCTGGGCGGGCATCCGAAGCTTTGCGGCCCCAGCGCTTCGGCCGGTCAGTTGCCGCTGTCGGCCGAGGGGGCCGAGGCGGGGCTGTTCGGCGTGTTGGGCGAGGCCGGGGTGTTGGGCGAGACCGGCGAGTTCGGGGTGTTGGCCGAGGCCGGCGAAACGGGCGAGTTGGGAGTGTTGGGGGTGTTCGCCGAGACCGGAGAGGCCGGCGTGTTGGCGGTGGCCGCCGACGCAGTGGTCGGGGCGGTGATGGCCGTGTTCGCGGTGGCCGTCGAGGGCGCCGTGACGGCGTTCGGGGCGGCCTGCGCGGTCACCTGCTCGCCGACGACCGCGGTCGCCGCGAGTCCGGTGCTGCTGAGGCTCGTCTGGCTCTCGGCGAACGCGGCTGCGGCGCCGGAGAAGGTGGTGATGCCGAGCGCGCCGGTGACGATCCAGGCGGCGGTGGTCTTCTGGAGCTTCATGATGGGTCCCTTTCGTGGACTGGGTTGCTCTGTGCCCACTACTGAACCAACCCGCGGTGAAGAGAAGCGGAGAGGGGCATGAGAGAGCTCTCACCCGCCACGAAAGTAGCGTTGACAAGCTGTTCCAGCAGGGTGCGGGGGCTGACATAGGCTCGGCGCTATGGCAGTGGGGACCTTCACCAAGACCCGTCGCGGCGCTCCCGAGGGCTTCTTCGCGGCCGAGGCGGCCGGGCTGCGCTGGTTGGCGGACGCCCACGGCGTCCGGATCGCGCGGGTGCACGAGGTGTCCCGCGACCAGCTGGTGATCGACCGGGTCGAGCCCGCTTCGGCGTCCCCCGCCGCCGCCGAGGAGTTCGGACGCCTGCTCGCCCGCACCCACGACGCCGGCGCGGCCCACTTCGGCGTAGGTCCGGACGACGGCCCCGGCGTCGGCTGGATCGGCGACGCGCCGCTGCTGCTTCGCAGCCAGGCGCCCGCCTCGTGGGGCGGCTGGTACGCGCAGGATCGTTGCGCCTTCCACGCCGAGCGGGCCGGGCTGGCCGATCCCGCACTCGAGCGGGTGTTCACCCGACTGGCCGCGGGTGAGTTCGACGACATGGCGCCCCCGGCGCGCCTGCACGGCGACCTGTGGAGCGGCAACGTCCTGTGGTCGCCGGACGGAGTGGTGCTGATCGACCCGGCGGCCCATGGCGGTCACCGGCTCACCGACCTGGCGATGCTCGCCCTGTTCGGGACGCCCCAGCTGTCACGCATCCACGCCGCGTACGCCGAGGCGTCCGAGTGGTTACCCGACGGGTGGTCCGACCTGATCGGCCTGCACCAGTTGCACCCACTGCTGGTGCACGCGGACCTGTTCGGTGGATCGTACGCTCGGCAGGCCGTCGAGGTCGCCCGTCGCTACGCCTGACGAGTGCCCCCTACGCCTTCGGGCAGCCAGGACGGCGGGCACCCAGGCCCGTGGTGGAGAGAGTGCGTGCCGTCAGCCGAAACGGCGGGCGTCGCCCTCGCCGTCTTCGGCGTAGCGGCTCGCCAGTTCGGCGTAGGGGTCGTCCTCTTCGTCCTCGGCCTCGTCGACGCTCGTCTCGGCCTCGGAATAGCTGTCGCCCCGGAGTTCACGCTCGAGCGAACTGAAGTCGGTATCGAAGGAACGGTACTTGAGATCGCGAGCAACTCGTGTTTGCTTCGCCTTGGCACGGCCGCGCCCCATATGGGTCAGCCCCCTCGCAGGTCACAGCGGCTAGGCCGCTTCATTCGTCAGAAATGTGTCGTGAGCACAGGGTACCCAATGACCCCCAGCCAGCAAAGCACGCCTCACGCAACGGGATGTGTGCCCTCGAGCACCACCGAAGCGGGCCTGCCTGGCGCCTCGGACGCCTCGCCGAGCACCCAGGAATCGATCCCACGGGCGGTCAGCAGGGCCTGCCCCGCGTCCACCTCGGAGGCGGGCAGCAGCACCGCCATCCCGACGCCCATGTTGAGCGTCGCCTCGATGTCGGGCTGCGACACCGCGCCCACCCGCTGCACGGTGGTGAACACCGGCGGCGGCGTCCAGCTGGCCCGGTCGAGCCGGACCGAGACCCCCTCGGGCAGCACCCGGACCAGGTTGTTCGCCAGGCCACCGCCGGTGATGTGGCTGATCGCGTGCACCTCGACGGCCTCAATCAGTGCCAGGACGTCCTTGGCGTACACCCGGGTGGGGGTGAGCAGCTCCTCGCCCAGCGTCCGCCCGAAGTCGGCCACCTGGCGCTCCAGCGACCAGCCGGCGTCGGTGAGCAGCACCTTGCGCACCAGCGAGTAGCCGTTGGAGTGCAGCCCCGAGGACGCCAGGGCGAGCACCACGTCGTCGCCGCGGACCCGTTCGGGCCCGAGGATCTTCGCCTTCTCGACCACACCGGTGGTGGCCCCGGCGATGTCGTACTCGTCGGGGCCCAGCAGGCCCGGATGCTCGGCGGTCTCGCCGCCCAGCAGGGACGCCCCGGCGGCCGCGCACGCCTGCGCGATGCCCTTGACGATGGCGGCGATGCGTTCGGGCACCACCCGGCCGCAGGCGATGTAGTCGGTGACGAACAGTGGCTCGGCGCCGGTGACGACCAGATCGTCGACCAGCATGCCGATCAGGTCCCAGCCGATGGTGTCGTGCACGTCCAGGGCCTGCGCGATGGCGACCTTGGTGCCCACACCGTCGGTCGAGGTGGCCAGCACCGGGTGGTCGTAACGGGCCAGCGCCGAGGCGTCGAAGAAGCCGGCGAAGCCGCCGAGTCCCCCCAGCACCTCGGGCCGCCGGGTCGCCGCGACGTGCGACTTCATCAACTCGACGGCCCGGTCGCCCGCCTCGATGTCAACGCCGGCGGCGGCGTAGGCGGACGGGACGGCGGTTGTGTCGGTCACGCGGTGGTCCCCTGCTCGAGTCGCATCTTCTCGGCCCGTCCGGCCGGCACCTCGACCGGGTACACCCCGTCGAAGCAGGCCCGGCACAGGCTCTTCTTGGCCAGCCCGGTCGAGGCGATCAGACCCTCAAGACTGATGTAGCCCAGCGAGTCGGCGCCGATCGAGCGGCAGATCTCCTCGGTGCTCAACCCGGGCGCGATCAGCTCGGCGCGGGTGGCGAAGTCGATGCCGTAGAAACACGGCCACTGCACCGGCGGCGAACTGATCCGCACGTGCACCTCGGCCGCCCCGGCCTCGCGCAGCATCTTCACCAGCGCACGCTGGGTGTTGCCGCGGACGATCGAATCGTCGACCACCACCAGCCGCTTGCCCTCGATGACGTCGCGGATCGGGTTGAGCTTCAACCGGATGCCGAGCTGCCGCATCGTGTTGGAGGGCTGGATGAAGGTGCGGCCCACGTAGGCGTTGCGGGTGAGCCCCAGCCCGTACGGAATGCCCGAGGCGTCCGCATAGCCGATGGCGGCCGGGATGCCGGACTCCGGGGTGGGGATGACCAGGTCGGCGTCCGCCGGCGATTCCAGGGCGAGGGTGCGGCCGATCTCGACGCGCACCGAGTGGATGCGCCGGTTGCTGATCTGGGTGTCCGGCCTGGCCAGATAGACGTACTCGAACAGGCAGCCCTTCGGGTCGGCCTCGGCGAAACGGGTGGAGCGCAGGCCGCCCTCGTCGATGGTGATCAGTTCGCCCGGCTCGACCTCGCGGATGAACGTCGCGCCGACGATGTCCAGCCCGGCGGTCTCCGACGCCACCACCCACCCGTTGGAGAGGCGTCCGAGCACCAGCGGGCGGATGCCCTGCGGGTCGCGCGCCGCATAGAGGGAGTGCTCGTCCATGAACACGAAACAGAAGGCGCCGCGCAGCCGTGGCAGCACCTCCATCGCCGCACCGTGCACGCCGAGGTGTGAGTAGGTGGCCATGATGGCCGTCACCAGGGCGGTGTCGCTGGTGGAATCCATCCGGTCCTTGTGCGGCACCTCCTGGCTGGCGTCGCGCTCCTTGAGCCAGGTCTCCAACTCGTCGGTATTGGTGAGGTTGCCGTTGTGGGCCAGCGCGAGGCCGCCGGAGTCGGTGGCCCGGAAGGTGGGCTGGGCGTTGTTCCAGACGCTGGCCCCGGTGGTCGAGTAGCGGCACTGGGCGATCGCGAGGTGCCCGTGCAGGGAGTTGAGGGTGGGTTCGTCGAACACCTGGGAGACGAGTCCCATGTCCTTGAACACCATCATCCGCTCGCCGTTGCTGACCGAGACGCCGGCGGATTCCTGGCCGCGGTGCTGCAGCGCGTACAGGCCGAAGTAGGACAGCTTCGCCACCTCTTCGCCCGGCGCCCACACCCCGAACACCCCACAGGCGTCCTGGGGTCCCTTGTCCTGCGGATCCAGATCGTGGGTCAGGCGGCCGTCCGGACGAAGCACGCGCTCACTCTACCGCCTGCGGACGGGCACCCCACGCGCGCCAGCGCCCGCCGGACGGGCCGGCGGGCGCTGGAGGGTGACGCTACTTGGCGATCTTGATCGAGAAGGGGTAGGTGTAGGGCCGGTTCTGATTCTCGGACAGGGTGCCCATGATCGAGAAGACCAGGCTGAGGATGCCGACCAGCGGCAGCAGCACGGCGCCGATGACGACCCCCATCAGGATGTAGCTGATGATGAAGCCGATGGCCACCGTGATCTGGAAGTTGAGCGCCTGGATGGCGGCGGCCCGGACCCGCGGGCTCTTGTTGCCCTGGGCGGTCAGCACGATGAGCGGGCCCAGCCAGCCGAGCACCCCGACGGTGATCAGCGACGCCACCGGACCCGACCAGTGCGCAGCCATCGCCCAGGTCTTCTCCTCGTTGGGGCTCATTCCGGAGTAGGGCTGCATGCCGTACCCGCCCTGCTGGCCGTAGCCACCGCCGTAGGGGTTCTGCTGCCCGTAGGGCGACTGCTGACCGTAGCCCTGTTGCCCGGCCGGATCGGCGTAGGGCTGCTGGGGCTGGCCCTGGCCGGGTTGCTGACCGAACGCGGACTGCGGCTGGCCGTAGCCGCCGGCCTGGACGCCGGAGGGTCCGGAGGCCGCCGACGGTGCCCCGTAGCCGCCCTGACCCTGGCCGTACGGGCCGGTCGGACCGGACGCCGCACTCGGAGCCTGGCCGTAGCCGGTCTGCCCATAGGGGGCGGTCTGGCCCGACGCCGCGCTTGGAGCCTGGCCATAACCGGACTGCCCGTAGCCGCTGGGCTGGCCGTACGGCGCGGTCGGACCGGAGGCCGCACCCGGCACCTGGCCGTACGGCGCGGTCGGGCCGGAGGCCGCACCCGGCACCTGGCCGTAGCCGGAGGTGTCCTGGCCGTACCCTGGCTGCGCCGGTTGGCCGTAGCCGGACTGCTGCCCGTAGGGTCCCTGCGGACCGGGCTGCCCATAGGGGGCGGGTTGGCCATAGGGCGTCGACTGGCCATAGCCGGGAGGCTGGGTGGGCTGGCCGTAGCCGGCCGCCGGCTGTTGCTGACCGTAGCCACCGGGCTGACCGTAGCCGCCCTGTTGCGCGTACGGGCTCTGCTCGAAGGGCCCACCCACACCGGGCGGAGTGGCGCCCAGATCGAACGCGCCGGGAGCGGACGTCGGCATGCTGCCGGGCAGGTCCAGGGGCGATCCGCCGGTGGCAGCGGGCTGCTGCGGTTGGCGATTGCTGGCGGCGGAGTCGAAATCCGTGCCGACCGGGGCGGGCGGTTCCGCCTGGCCGAGGTCGAGGCCGGCGGGGTCGAGGCCCTGGTGGGGGGTCGGCCCGGTCGACGCGTCGCCCTCGTCACCCACATCCTCGGCGGCCTGGGCGGGCGACTCGGGCATGCCCTCCGCCGTCGCCTCGCTCTCCTCGAACACGTCGTAGGGGTCGGCCGCCGGCCCGGAATGCTCCGGCGTCGACTCGAAGCCCGCCACGAAAAGAGCGGTCTCGGGCTGGTCGCCCTGGGTGGTGGGGGCGTCGGCGGCGAAGTCCTCGGCGCCGGCGTCGGTCGGGTCGCCGGCGGAGTTCTCGGCCTGGGTCGGCGACTCGGGCATGCCCTCGCCCGTTGCCTGCGCCTCATGCCGGTGCCCGGCCGGGGACTCCTCGGTCGCGTCCACCACGACGGCGTCCTCGACGAACGAATCGGAGTCGGCCTGCTGCGGCTCGTCGGCCGGCTCGTCGACGACCTCGGCGTCCACGACCTCGGCGTCGCCCTGCTCGACCGGTGCGGCACTCGCCCGCACGTCGAACTCGCCGCTCGGGTTGTCTTCGGTCGGGGCGTCGACGACGTCGGGGCGGTCATCGGGCACGTCACTCTGCCAGGGCTCGGGCTGGGCGGGTTCGGCGGGTTCTGCGGGTTCGGCGGGTTCGGTCGGCCACTGCTCGGGACTGCCCGACTCCTCGTCAGCCGGCGCGTCCTCGGTAGCCGGTTCGGACGGCTGATCGGCCGAGCCCGTCGAGTCCGACACGTCCGGCACGTCGGACGCCGCCACCGGCTGGTCGAACTCCCCCGGCACGGGCGCCGCCTGATCGCCCGAGGGCTCCGACGGACTCCCCCACGGCTGCTGCCCGGTTGCGGGCTCGGACGTCTCGGGATTCGCCTGCTCGCTCTCGACGGGGCGCTCCCACGGGTTCTGCGTCATCGCTTCCTCACTTGTCCTTGCGAAAGGTGCTGGGGCCGCTAAGCCTGGACCGGTCCATTCTTGCGCACGCGCCTGTCGACAACAGCAGGGTCTACCCGGAAGGGTCCCCCGATGGGTTGCGGGGCGGACGATCGCTCGCCGTGGGACGGCGGTGCGAACGACGCGGGTCAGTGCGCCATTGCCTCGCGCAGCGGAGCCTGCCAGCGGGTGCGGATCTCCTCCAGCGGCAGTGCGAAGCGGCCCACCACCTCGAGCTCGGCCAGCTCGGTGACCTCGCCTAGCCGGGTCAGGGTGATGTCGTGCCGGCGGCACAACTCCTCGAACTCCTGAGCGGTGGACGCCGGCAGCGACACCAGCACCCGGCCGGGTGTCTCGCTGAACAGCTGCACGGTGGGGTCACCGTCGGGCAGGGTCAGTGCCACACCCAGCCCACGACGCAGGCAGGATTCGACCAGCGCCTGTGACAGACCGCCGTCGGCCAGATCGTGCGCCGAGCTCAGCAGATGCGCCTTGGACGCCGCCACCAGCACCTGGGCCAGCCGCTGCTCGTGCTCGAAGTCGGGCAACGGCGGCATGCCGCCCAGATGCCCGTCGTGGATGACGTCCGCCCAGGTGGTGCCGGACAGGTCGTCCCGGGTGTCGCCGAGCAGGAAGATCGCGTCTCCGGGGTTGCTGAATCCGGCCGTGACCCGGTCGGCGACGTCGTCGATCACGCCCAGCACGCCCACCACCGGGGTCGGGATGATGTTGGTCTCGCCGGTCTGGTTGTAGAACGAGACGTTGCCGCCGGTGACCGGCGTCCCCAGGGCGCGACAGCCGTCCACCAGGCCCAGGATGGCCTCGGAGAACTGCCACATCACGCTGGGATCCTCGGGGCTGCCGAAGTTGAGGCAGTCGGTGATCGCCACCGGCTCGGCGCCGGTGACCGCCACGTTGCGGTACGCCTCGCACAACGCCAGCTGTGCCCCGAGGTACGGGTTCAGGTAGGCGAAGCGTGCGTTGCAGTCGGTGGCCAGGGCGATGCCCAGGCCGCTCTCCTCGTCGATCCGCAGCACCCCGCCGTCCTCGGGCTGCGCCAGCACGGTGTTGCCGCGCACGTAGCGGTCGTACTGGTCGGTGACCCAGGACTTGTCGCACAGGTTCGGCGACCCGGCCAGCCGCAGCACGGTGTCGGCCAGCTCCTCGCCGTCGCGGGCGCGGGGCAGCCGGCTGGCCGAATCGGCGTTCAGTGCGTCGATCCAGTCGGGCCGGGCGTAGGGGCGATGGTAGGTGGGGCCGTCGTGGGCGACCGTGACCGGGTCGACGTCGACGACCACCTCGCCGTCCCACTCGATGATCAACCGATCGCCGTCGGTGACTTCGCCGACCACGGTGGCCAGCACGTCCCACTTCGCGCAGATCTCAAGGAAGCGGTCGACGTTGTGCGGCTCGACGACCGCCATCATCCGCTCCTGCGACTCGCTCATCAGGATCTCTTCGGGCGCCAGCGTGTGGTCGCGCAGCGGCACCGTGTTGAGGTTGACGTGCATGCCGCCGTCGCCGGCGCTGGCCAGCTCGGAGGTCGCGCACGACAGCCCCGCAGCGCCGAGATCCTGGATGCCCTGGATCAGGTCCTCGGCGAACAGCTCCAGCGTGCACTCGATCAGCAGCTTCTCCATGAACGGGTCGCCGACCTGCACGCTGGGACGCTTGGCCGGGCCGTCGGCGTCGAAGGTCTCCGACGCCAGGATGGACGCCCCGCCGATGCCGTCGCCACCAGTGGCCGCGCCGTACAGGATCACCTTGTTGCCGGTGCCGCGGGCGAACGCCAGGTGCAGGTCGTCGTGCTTGAGAACGCCGACGCACAGTGCGTTGACCAGGGGATTTCCGTAGTAGGTGGGGTCGAAGACGACCTCGCCGCCGATGTTGGGCAGGCCGAGACAGTTGCCGTAGCCGCCGACCCCGGCGACGATGCCGGGCAGCACGCGGGCGGTGTCGGGGGCGTCCAGCGGGCCGAACCGCAGCGGGTCCATCACCCCAATCGGCCGGGCACCCATCGCGAGGATGTCGCGGACGATGCCGCCGACCCCGGTGGCCGCGCCCTGGTAGGGCTCGACGTAGGAGGGGTGGTTGTGCGATTCGATCTTGAACGTGACCGCCCAGTCACCGCCGATGTCGACCACGCCGGCCTGCTCGCCGATGCCGGCCAGCAGCTTGCCGCGCGGTGTCTCGTCACCCAGCACCCCGAACTTCTTCAGGTGCACCTTGGAGGACTTGTACGAGCAGTGCTCCGACCACATCACCGAGTACATGGCCAGCTCGCACGAGGTCGGCCGGCGTCCGAGGATCTCGCGGATCTTGTCGTACTCGTTCCCGCGCAGGCCCAGGGCAGCCCAGGGCTGTTCGAGATCAGGCGTTTCGGCGGCATGCGTCACGGTGTCGACCACGCCCCACAAGCTACCGTCTCGGCGCTCAGGGCCGTGCGGCGTCCGAGGTGCGGGGCTTGCCGGACAGTCGGCTGGCCGATGGGGGCGCCGCGCCGCGGCGGCGATGGCAGCGCTGCTGACGCGTGCGCATGCGCACCATTTCATCCAGTGCCTATATACCGTTTTTCGACGTCGATGGCCCCAGGGACGCTTCGAAAACGTTTCATTCCGGATCGACGTCGAGAATCGGTATATCCACCTCCGTTGAATTCCAGCCTGGCTAGGTGCGTCGACGAGAATCCGACCCTGCTCGATCGCTGCGGCAGGTTCGCCCTGAACGCGACCCGCCGGGCCGCTGGACGGTCCTAAACTTCGAGCCGAAGGGCGGTGATCACCGTGACCGACCAGGCAAGAGGCGTCCTCGCCATCGACTGCGGCCAGACCAGCATTTCGTGGAGCCTGCGCTCAGCCGACTCCGATCGGCAGCTGGGCCGCGGCAAGGGGGTCGACACCAGCCGCCCCATCGAGCCGCAGATCGCGGCGGCCGTCCGCAGCATCATCGAGCGGACCGGAGCGACGCCGTCGGTGCTGGCCTGCGGCTCCTCCGGGCTCGACCGGCCGGACGCCTCCGCGTGCCTCGCCGAGCTGACCGGAACCTCGATCGACGAGGTGCTGCTCGCCCACGACTCGACGATCTGCTACCTGGGCGCGCTGGGTGACGAGCAGGGCGTGATGATCGCCTGCGGCACGGGCGTGGTGACGTTGGGGGTCGGACCGACCGAGGTGGCCCGGGTGGACGGCTGGGGCTGGATCATGGGTGACGCCGGTTCGGCGTTCTGGATCGGCCGCAACGCCCTCGAGGCGGCCATGCGAGGGTATGACGGACGCCGCTCGTCGACGGTGTTGACCGAACTGATCGGCCGGAACTTCGACGATCTCGAACTGGCCTACCTCGAGCTGCAGTCCGATCCGGACAGGGTGTCCCGGGTCGCCTCCTACGCCGCCGTGGTCGACGAGGCGTCCGCCTCGGACCTGGTCGCGCGCAACATCCTGGACAAGGCGGCCGCCCATTTGGCCGAGGCCGTCGGGGCCGCGGCCCATCGCGTCGGGCTGGGTCGGCACGCGGCGCCCACCGTGTGCGCCCTGGGCCGTACGTTCGACTCCACCCGGGTGCGGGGCAAGTTCGTCGCCTACCTCACCATGGAGTGGCCGGACTTCCAACTGACCGCGCCCCGCGGCGACGGGCTGGGGGGCGCCGAGCTGCTGCCCGGGCTCGGCGACAGTCCGCTGGCCTCGCGAGTGAGCCGGGCGACGCGCTGAGGCGGTGCCGGCGGGGGCGTAGTCCCCTCGGTCCGCCAAGTCCGGGAACCGTCATCCCCGGCCCGCCCCGGGATCTCGTCCGGTGCAGGTGGACGATCAGCCGACGTGCGCGGTGAGGAACCGTTCCAGCGACGCGAAGAATCCGCGCCCATCGAGCGAAGGGGAGGTCAACTCCTCCATGTTGTGCTCCGGATGCGGCATCAGCCCGACGACGTTGCCGCGAGCGTTGGTGACGCCGGCGATGTCGTTCAGCGAGCCGTTGGGGTTGCCGTCCAGGTAGCGGAAGACCACCTGGTTCTCACCCTCGAGCCGCTCGATCGTGGCGGCGTCCGCGACGAAGCCGCCCTCGCCGTTCTTGAGCACGATGACGATCTCCTGGCCGGGCACGAAGGCGTTGGTCCAGACGGTGTCGACCGATTCGACACGCAGTTTCTGGTCGCGGCAGACGAACGTGCGGACATCGTTGCGGATCAGGGCGCCCGGCAGCAGGTGCGACTCGCACAGCACCTGGAAGCCGTTGCAGATGCCGAGCACCGGCAGGCCGCCCTCGGCCGCCCGGATCACCTCGGTCATGATCGGGCTGAACCGAGCGATCGCCCCGCAGCGCAGGTAGTCGCCGTAGGAGAAGCCACCCGGGAGGATCACCGCCTCGACCTCCTGCAGCGACTCGTGAGCGTGCCACAGCGCAACCGGCTCGTGACCGGCCAGCTTCACCGCACGCTGCGCGTCATGGTCGTCCAGAGAGCCGGGGAAGGTGACGACACCGATCCGGCTCACTGCTCGACCCGCACGTCGAACGCCTCGATCACCGTGTTGGCGAGCAGTTTCTCCGCAGCCTCACGGACCTGGCCGAGGACCTCGTCGGTGAGTTCACCGTCGACCTCGACCTCGAAACGCTTGCCCTGCCGCACCGTCAGGCCGGCGAAGCCGAGCCGCTGCAGGGCACCGGTCACGGCCTTGCCCTGCGGGTCAAGGATTTCGGCCTTGGGCATCACATCCACGATCACGCGCGCCATGCGGGCATCCTATCGGGGCCGGACGTGCACGCCCGGGGGCATCCATCCCGGGCGTGCAAACCCCTCGCGCCGCCCCGGCCGTTAGGGTGGAGAGCAACAGCGCCGACCGACCTTCTCGGTGGAGGAGTTTCGACACGTGTGGGAGCAACTCAAGCAAGCACTCGGGCAGCAGCCGGATTCCGGTGACGCCACGACCCGAAGACTGGTCAAGCTGCTGCGCAAGCACCTGCCCAGCGACGGCTACGCGACAGTGGTGGTGCTCACCCCCGCGGTGACCGGATCGGTCGAGGCGCTCCGGGACGCATTCCCGGAATGGTCGGTGATCTCGGCGGCCGAGGACACCGGCAACCTGCCCGAGCGGCTGGCGGCACGCCACCCGATCGACGTGATCATCGACGCCGATCGCGCCGACGACCGACGCAAGCGCTTCCGCCGGCTCTTCTACCACCTGACCCCCGGCGGGCTGTACGTGGTGCCGGGCGGGGCGGGCGAACTCGGCCCCGACCCTGGCGAGTTGGGCACCTACCTCGCCGAGGCCGCCACGCGGCCGCGGTCAGCGACGCTGCGCAGCCCCGGCCGCCGGTCGATCGCAGAGAACTCGCTGCGCGCGCTCCGCCAGCATGTGCGGGCCCGCGGCGTGAAGGACGACCTGGTGCTCTCCCACGACCTGCCCGACGTCCGGGTGAAGCTCGACGAACCACGGACGAACGCCTACCTCGGCAAGTCGGAACGACACGGCCGCGTGCTGGAGGTTCGGCCGGCGGGCAAGGCGCCACAACTCAGGGACTACACCGAAGGCCCGGTGCGCCGCGATCCGCCCGTCGACGGCCGGATCGGCAAGTCGAAGCTCAGCCTGCGGGAGTATCGCGACGCCATCGTGGGCATCGAGCAGGTCGTGATGACGGACGCCGCGATCATGGCCGACAGCTACCGGCACCACCAGCGTCGTTACTTGACCAGTCGCAGCGTGGTCGACGTGGCCCCCGGCTTCGGCATCCCGCGCCGCCGGGTACCGGCCGAACTGCCCCGCCTGCGTGGCAGCTACCTGCACCTCGACAACGAGATCCGGGGACACTTCGGGCACCTGATGACCGAGACCCTGTCCCGGGTGTGGAGCTGGCACGCCGCCCTCGAGGTCGATCCGGACGTCAAGGTGCTGCTCGGCGCGACCCGGACGCGGCCGGTGGTCGCCGAATGGGAGTACGGCTTCTACGAAGCGTGCGGCATCCCCCGCGACCGGATCGTGCTGATCGACGGGTACGTGCGGGTGGAGCGCCTGCTCTCCGGCACCCCGATGTTCAGCATCCCCCAGTACGTCCACCCCGGAATCGTCGACACCTGGAACGAGGTGGGTGACCGGCTCGCCGCGCAGGCCGCGCCGCGGGAGTGGCCGCGGCGATTCTTCGTGGCGCGCAGGACCAACCGGCGAAGCTGCACCAACGCCGCCGACGTCGAACGGCTGTTCGCCGAGCGCGGCTTCACGGCGCTCTATCCCGAGGACTACTCGCTGTACGACCAGGTAGCGCTGTTCCGTCAGGCCGAGGCGATCGGGGGCTGGTGCGGCAGCGGCACCTTCCACCTGGCGCTCGTGCGCGACCCCAAGCACCTGATCCGGATCGGGCCGGTCAGCTACCAGCCACGCAACGAGTTGCTGATCGCCGCCGTTCGCGGCCACCGCATCGACGACGTGACGTGTTCGGACGTCGAGGACGACAGCGACCGGCCGCGGTTCAGTTTCAACCTCGAGCGGGAGGGCCCGTACCTGACCAGCGTGCTCGAACGCGTGGGCGCGGAGCGGTGAGCGGCGCCGCGGCGTCCGGCAGGTGGATCACGCGGGACGATGCGCGACGACGAAGGTGCGGGTGAACGGCAGGATGGTGCCGTGCGGGCCGGGCGGGTACGCCTTGCGGAGTTCGGCGGCGTAGGCGTCGGTGAACTCGGCGGACTCGGCGTCGTCCAGCACCTCGATCAACGGACGCATGCTCGTGCCGCGCACCCAGTGCAACACCGGATCCGGTCCGGTCAGCACGTGCAGGTAGGTGGTCTGCCAGACGTCGACCCGCAGGCCGGCCCCCAGCAGCAGCGCCGCGTAGTGACCGGGGCTGCCGACGGCGTCCCCGTGCCGTAGCACGCCGGCCAGCCGGTCGCGCCAGCGCGGGGTGGCGGCCAGCTCACGCATCAGCGCATGCGAGGGTGAGGAGAAGTTGGCCGGCACCTGGAAGGCCAGCCACGCGTCGGGACGCAGCGAGGCCGCCCACACCCGCAGCAGTTCCCGATGGTCGGGCACCCACTGCAGGGTGGCGTTGCTCACCAGCAGGTCGAGGTCGAGCGGTGGCTGCCAGCTGTGTAGGTCGGCCAGCCGGAACCGCAGCCTGGCACTGGCCAGCGCCCGGGTCCGGTCGATCATCTCCTCGGACGAGTCGAGTCCCTCGATGATCGCGTCGGGCCAGCGACGGGCGAGGGTCGCCGTCAGGACGCCCGAGCCACATCCCAGGTCGACCACGCGGCGAGGGTTCTGCACGGCGACCCGGGCGAGGAGATCGTGGAACGGGCGGGCACGTTCGTCCGCGTAACGGGCGTACTCGGACGGATCCCAGCGCATCGCTCTCCTCACGGTTGCTGTCCCTCAGCAACGTAGCGAGCCGGTGCGCACGGCACCAGCGGTCGCCCCCGCGGAACGTCAGGCCGCGAACGCGCGTCCGGTCAGCCGCTCGTAGGCCTCGATGTACTTGGCCCTGGTGGCCGCGATCACCTGGTCGGGCAGCGGCGGCGCAGGGGTGTCGGACGCCTTGTCCCAGCCCGATTCGTGGGTGAGCCAGTCGCGGACGAACTGCTTGTCGAACGACGGCAGCGCCGCACCCGGACGCCACACGGCGGCGTCCCAGAAGCGGGACGAGTCGGGGGTCAGCACCTCGTCGCCGAGCACCAGGGTGCCGTCGGGACGGCGCCCGAACTCGAACTTGGTGTCGGCCAGGATGATGCCCCGGTCACGGGCGATGCCCTCGGCCCGGCCGTACACCTCGAGGGTCAGATCGCGCAGCTGCTCGGCGAGCTGCCGGCCGTGCAGTTCGACGACGGTCGCGAAGTCGACGTTCTCGTCGTGCTCGCCCAGGGGCGCCTTGATCGCCGGGGTGAAGATCGGCTCGGGCAGCCGGGATCCGTCGACCAGGCCGGGTGGCAGCGGGATGCCGCACACCGATCCGGATCGCTGGTACTCGGCCCAACCCGACCCGGTGAGGTACCCGCGGGCCACGCACTCGACCGGAACCATGTCGAGGTTCTGCACCACCACCGCGCGCCCGTGCACGCTGGGCGGGACATCGGTGCTGACCACATGGTTGGCCACCACGGGACGCAGCTGATCGAACCACCACAGCGACAACTGGTTCAGCACCGCGCCCTTGTCGGGGATCGGGGTCGAGAGCACCTGGTCGAACGCCGAGATGTTGTCGGTGGCCACCATCAGGATCGTGGAGTCGGGCAGCGCGTAGAGCCGCCGAACCTTTCCGGCGTGCAGCAGCGGAAGGTCGAGCTCGAAGTCCGTCACGCGGCACAGTCTAGGGAGATCGCGGCGGCGCTCCGATGCGACGTCCAGTGCCGAGGGCCGTCCGAGACCACCCCGCCGGGTCCCGACGGGGCCCGGTTCACCACGCGGCGGCCAGCACCTCGGCGATCAGCACCCCGGCGTCCACCTCGAGACCCTTGCGGTTGAACCAGTCGGCCATCGTGCGACAGTCCCGCTCGAGGTGGCCGATCCCGTGGGGGTTGCTGACCAGGTCGAGCACCTGCGGCACGTCGATGATCACGAGCTCGGGTTCAGGGCCGTCGGCGCCGGCGACCAGCACGTTGTACGGGCTCAGGTCGCCGTGCGCCAGTTGGAGTTCGCCGAACCTGATCAGCGCCTCGACCAGTTGCGCCCACAGCCAGCGCAACTGGTCGACCGCCAGCCGGCACTGGGCCAGCCGGGGGGCGGCCGCGTCACCGTCGGCGATGAACTCCATCAGGATCTCGCGGCCGTCGACCTGGACCGGGTACGGCACCCGGACGCCGGCGTCCGCCAGCCGCTTGAGCGTCGCGAACTCCGCCTCGGCCCACCGGGTCGCCTCGATCTGGCGTCCGAAGGCGGACTTGAGCCTGACGGCCCGGTTCTCGCGGCTGTCACGGCCCCGGCGTCCCTCGGTGTAACTGTCGGCCCGGTGGAACAGCCGGTGCTCGCTCGACCGGTACCGCTTGGCGGCGAGCAGGCAGGACTCGGCCCCCGGCACGGCGCGTTCCATCAGGAACACGTCGGCCTCCTTGCCGGTCTTGAGGACGCCGAGTTCGGTGTCCAGGGCGGCCTCGGAGGTGACCAGCCAGTCCGGCCAGGGCTCCGGCCCGCGTGAGGACCGGTCGACCTGACGCCAGGTCGACCAACGTTGATCGTCTCCGAGATCCTCGGAGAGTTCGGAATAGCTGAGTGCAGCCCAGTCGACGGGTGCAGGTTGTTCTGCTGACAACGGGTTTTCTCCTGAAAGAGGAGGCCCGTGCGGGAGGCCGGCTCAGCGGCCGGCGGTCAGTGGGTTCGGGCCTCGAATGGATAGGGACGCGGGCGCATCCCAGACAGTGATGGACACCACGCACCTCCTTCGTCGAGTCGAACGGACCGATTCAGGCTAGGCCTCGGCGGTCGCGGGGGCAACCGCTATCGCACCTGTTCGTCCGAACCGGGTGGCCCGGCGTCCAACTGACTGCCGCCCAGCCACCGGGCCATCGCCCGGGTGCCGAGTTCGAAGGCCGGGCTGGCGGGCTTGGCGAGGAAGCCGTGCGAGGTTCCGGGAACGTACCAACCCTCGTGCGGGACGCCGGCCTCGCTCAATCGGTGGGCGAAGTTCTCGGCCGACGCGCGCAGCAGGTCGCGGTCCGCGTTCAGTAGGTGCACCGGCGGCAGGCCGCGCAGGTCGGCCAGGCCGGGAAAGACGTGCGGGTTGGTCAGGTGCTCGGCCGAGCCGGCGTGATTCACCGCCGCCCGCCGCACCATCTCCTGCCCGACCCGCAGATCGGTGAGCCCGAACATCCGGCGGCGCAGCGCGGCCGACGCGGCGGGCAGGACGCCGTGGAACAACCCGTACTGGAACGCCAGCCCCGCCGGGGCCGGACCCTCGCCGTCCCGCAGCCGCAACGCCACGTTCGCGGCAAGACAGGCTCCGGCACTGGCCCCACCCAGCCACAGCGGGCCGCCGTGGGTGCGGGCGGCGTCCAGCCAGGCGTCCATCACCTGGTCCTGCGGGACGGGGTAGCGGAACGGGGACGGCCGCAGCTTCAGCGGCCCGACGACCGGAAAGCGCGGCAGCAGCCCGTACTCGACACTGGTCACCGGGAAGCCGGCCGCGGCCACCCGCAGCGACACCAGATGGGCTTCGGGTTCGTCGAGGGTGCCGACCACCCACCCGCCGCCGTGCACCCAGACCAGTCGCGGCCCGGCCACGGCGCCGGCCGGCAGGTACTCGCGGACCCGGACCTCACCGTGCCGCCCAGGCACCAGCCGCTCGGTCCACGTCGGCTCCGGCACCGGTCCCCCTCTGGCTCGCGCAGACGCCGAACAGGCGCTTCGCCCATGATGCCAGTGTCGTCCACGTCGGCCGGGACTCGGCCTGTACCTTGTGAGGCATGCGCGATCTGAGCCGTCGCACGGCGCTCATCGGGCTGCTCGGCACCGGGGCAGCTGTGGTCGGATGCACCGGCCAACCCACCACCTCGTCCTCACCCGACACCTCCCCGCCCGGCTCACCGAGCCCGACCCCCACGCCCACTCCGTCGGTCGACACCCGACCGCGCTGGCCGCTGTCGGGCCGGCTGCTCAGCGACGAGTCGAAGGCGGCGCACGCCGCAGTCGCGGTCAAGGTCCCGGACAATAGGAACGAACACCCGCAACGCGGCATCGAGAAGGCCGACATCGTCTTCGTCGAACTGGACGGCTACGTCGACGAGGCCACCGGTGACAGCGGCACCCGGCTGGTGCCGGTCTTCCACTCGAAGATGCCGGACGCGGTGGGCCCGGTGCGCTCGATCAGGCCCGTCGACATCGCGCTGCTCTCGCCGATGCACGCCATCATCGGCAACACCGGCGCCACCGGCTGGGTGAAGCGCTACGCCAAGCACAACGGCTCGTACATCGAGGGCATGTTGTCGTACATGAACACCCGCGGCACCGGCTCGTACTCGATCGACCCGAGCCGGGTCCGGGTACTCAACGGCACGACGTACTACGACCGGGCGGTGGTGTGCCACCCGGCCGTGCTGGCCAAGCAGACCAAAAAGTTCCGCGACGGCCCGCCGCAGCTCTACTTCCCCTTCGGCGACGCCTCGACGGCGAGCACCGTGGACGGACAGCAGGCGACCCGCATCCGGGTGCCGTGGCACAAGGCCGATAGCTACGAGATGAGCTACGCCTGGGACGCCGACTCGAAGACCTGGTTGCGCAGCATGCCCTGGGGTCCGCACGTGACCAGCGACGGCGTCCGGGTCGCCCCGGACAACGTGCTGGTGATCCGGGCGCGGCAGTACTACGACAAGATCTTCTCCGGCAGCGGCCACGACGAGCCGATGCACGCGATCATCGACGGCTCCGGAAAGTTCCACTACTTCAACGGCGGCCGGTACGTGACCGGCACCTGGCACAAGGGCGACACCACCGAGCCGTTCGAGTTCACCCTCGATTCGGGCGCACCGCTGGTGATGGCACCGGGACAGACCTACGTCGAACTACCGGACGTCGACGCGAAGATCGTCGTCAAGGGCTGACGCTCACGGGCCCTTCCCGGGCCCCACGCCCGGCGGGCCTGTTTCAGAGCACCGCGCCCGGCACGTACCCGGCGGCGCCCGGGTACAGCTTGGCGATCCGTTTCACCTTGTCAGCGACATCATCGACCTGGTCACGGGCGGAGCCGGTCAGCTCCAGCGGGTCGGCCTGGGTGGCGTCCAGCTGCTCGCGGCTCAGCCCGAGCCGTTCGTCCGCCGCCAACCGGTCGAGCAGGTCGTTGGTGCGGACGCCGCGGCGCAGGTCGAGCGCCACGGCCACCGCATGCTCCTTGATCGCCTCGTGCGCCGCCTCGCGTCCGACCCCGGCCCGGACGGCTGCCATCAG
Source organism: Micropruina sonneratiae (assembly GCF_025972045.1). GTDB lineage: Bacteria > Actinomycetota > Actinomycetes > Propionibacteriales > Propionibacteriaceae > Micropruina > Micropruina sonneratiae. Next base: position 130,762 of record NZ_JAPDHX010000004.1, read on the forward strand.
CACCTTGGTGGTGGTCAGGAACGGCAGGTACCGGGCAAGTTCGGCCTCAATGACCGCCGGGAACGCGCCGAACTCGGACAGCACCGTCAGGAACGTCTCGAACAGCCCGTCCAGTGCGTAGAAGGCGTCCGGCAGCGCCACCCGACGCACCACCGAGCAGGACACGTCCCCCTCGTTCCACTGGTCGCCGGCGAGTTCGCCGACCATCGTCGCGTAGCCGCGCAGCACGACGCTGAGCCCGTTGACCCGCTCGCACGAGCGGGTGTTCATCTTGTGCGGCATCGCCGAGCTGCCGACCTGGCCCTCCTTGAAGCCCTCGGTGACCAGCTCGTGGCCGGCCATCAGCCGTATGGTGGTCGCCAGGTTGGACGGTGCGGCGGCCACCTGCACCAGCGCGGTCAGCACCTCGTAGTCGAGCGAGCGCGGGTACACCTGGCCGGTCGAGGTGAAGATGCGGGGGAAGCCGAGGTACTGGCCGATCTGGTTCTCCAGCGCCACCTGCTTCTTGGCACTGCCGCCGAGCAGGTCGAGCATGTCCTGGGCGGTGCCCATCGGTCCCTTGATGCCGCGCGCCGGGTAGCGGTTGACCAGTTCGTCGACCCTCGCGTAGGCGACCAGCAACTCGTCGGCGGCGGTCGCGAACCGCTTGCCCAGGGTGGTGAGCTGCGCCGCGACGTTGTGGGAGCGTCCGGTCAGCGGCTGGTCGCGGTACTGCACCGCGAGCCGGGCCAGCGCCACCAGCACGGTGACGATCCGTTCCCGGACGAGCTTGACCCCGCTCAGCACCTGGAACTGCTCGATGTTCTCGGTGAGGTCACGGCTGGTCATGCCCTTGTGCACGTGCTCGTGCCCGGCCAGCGCGTTGAACTCCTCGATCCGCGCCTTGACGTCGTGCCGGGTGACCCGTTCGCGGGCGTCGATCGACGCCAGGTCGACCTGGTCGACGACGCGCTCGTAGTCGGCGATCACCGCCGCCGGGTCGTCGCCGCCGAAGTCGACACCGAGATCCTTCTGGGCCTTGAGCACGGCGATCCACAGCCGCCGCTCGGCGACGATCTTGTGCTCCGGGCTCCAGATCGCCCGCATCGCCTCGGACGCGTAACGACTGGCCAGCACGTTGGGAACGGTCATAGGTTCATCGTGTCATGTCGTCAGGATCGGGTCGGCACCGTGGTCGTCCGCGAACCGTCCTGAAAACGGTGCACTCGTCGCGGGCCGGAGGCCGGATCCCGCCTCAGCGTCACCGCTCGGGGTGGGACCAGTGCACGGTTTTCAGGCGACGTCCGGCCAGACCCGCCTCACCACTCCCCCGCGTCACCCTCTTCGACGTCGGCGACGTACTGGGCGAGGGTCGAGTTGACCCGGTAGGCGTCCGAGACCGCGATCTCGCCGCGCTCGGCACGCTCAGCGATGTCCCGACGGCAGAACAGGCTTGGCACGTCCAGGTCGTCGACCGCCGCGTAGGCGTCGGCCCTGGCCTGCCGCAGCGAGGACGCCTGGGCGACGACGCCGAGCACGCGTCCGCCGGCGGCGACCAGTTCGCCGGCGTCGTTGCGGGCCGTGCCGGCATGCACGATGTGCACGTTGTCGTCGGACCCCTCAAGCCGCGCCCCCGCCAGCACACCGCCCTTGGCCGGGGTGCCCGGGTACCCGTCGGCGGCGAGCACGACGACCACCGCCGAGCCCGGCTTCCAGGCCAGCTCGCCGATCTCGTCGAGGTTGCTGGTGGCGGCCGCGAACAGGACCTGGCCCAGCGGCGAGTCGAGTGCGGCCAGCACCGCCTGGGTCTCGGGGTCGCCGAAGCGGACATTGAACTCGACGACGCGCAGGCCGTTGCTGGTCAGCGCGAGGCCGGCGTACAGCAGGCCAACGAACGGCGTCCCCTGCCGGCCGAGTTCGGCGATCGTCGGCTCGACGACGCTCTCCATGATCTCGTCGACCAGTCCGGGCGGTGCCCACGGCAGCGGGGTGTAGGCGCCCATGCCGCCGGTGTTCGGTCCGCTGTCGCCGTCGCCGACCCGCTTGAAATCCTGGGCGGGCTGCAGCGGCAACGCGGTCAGGCCGTCGGTGATCGCGAACAGGCTCACTTCGGGACCGTCGAGGAACTCCTCCACGACGACCGGCAGGCAGCCGGCGGCGTGCTCGAGGGCGGCGCCGCGGTCGTCGGTGACGATCACTCCCTTGCCCGCGGCGAGGCCGTCGTCCTTCACCACGTGCGGTGCACCGAAATGGTCGAGTGCCTGCTCGACCTCGGCGAGGGTCTCGCAGAAGCGCGACCTGGCCGTGGGAACGCCGGCCGCGGTCATCACCTCCTTGGCGAACGCCTTCGAGCCCTCCAGCCGGGCGGCGGCCTTCGAAGGACCGAAGCAGGCGATGCCGGCGCCACGGACGGCGTCCGCCACCCCCGCGACCAGCGGCGCCTCGGGGCCGATCACCACCAGATCGACCCGGAGCCGGCGGGCGAGGGTGACCACCGCCTTGGGATCGTCGATGGCCAGCGGATGGTTGGTGGCCACGGTGGCGGTCCCAGGATTGCCCGGAGCACAGAACAGGCGGGTCACGGACGGGTCGTCGGCGAGCGCCAACGCCAGCGCGTGTTCGCGACCACCGTTGCCGACGACCAGGACGGAGAGTTGCTGGGTGTGCACCTGCTCAGCCTAGTGTTCCGGCGTCCGCGGGTCAGGAGCGCTTCGGTCGTGGAACGCGCGCCCCTTTCCGGTGCTCACGGCCACCGGGCCCGCGGTCCAGGTCCCCCGAGGTCCGGGTCGTCGCGACGACGCCGGTCAGCCCACCGGGACGGGGCGCTCGGCGTCCTTGCGGGCGGTGGCCAGGAACACCCCGAACTTGCGCGGGACGCCCTGGACCTCCTTCTCGATCTCGAGCACCTTGCGGACGGTGAGGTGCCCGAAGCCGGCGCCGGCGAGCGCCCGCCGCAGGGCGCCGCGGCTGAACCCGTGGTGACCGGTGAAGTCGGCGTCGTGGTATTCGCCCTGCTCGGGTTCGAGGTCGAGCGCCGCGAACCAGCCGCCCTCGGCGGTCGCCGCGAACAGTCGCTTCAGCAGCAGCGGGACGTCTTCGACGTGGTGCAGGACCATCATGCTGATCACCAGGTCGAACTGCTCCCCGGCCGGCAACGGAGCCCGCGTGAGGTCGTGCCGCTCGGCCCTGATCCCCGGCCGGCCGCACTCGGCGATCCGGCGGCGGGCCACCTCGACCATGCCCTCGGCCGAGTCCATCAGGACGATCTCACCCACCCGATCCGCCAGCGCGAAGGCCAGCAACCCGGTGCCCGCTCCGTAGTCGAGCACGGTCCAGGAGGGGTCGAGCGGGATCTCGTCGGCGATCGCCTTCGCCGCCTGACGTGCCCGCTCGACCTTGCGCCGATCATCGTCCCAGGTCGCCGCCTGACCGGAGAACCAGCGGGCGTCGTACTGTGTCATGTCTCTCATGCTGCCCCAGGACGGCGCCGCACGGAAGCGGAACGGACGCGGCCGCGTCAGCCCCCGGACCGGCGCCGGGCGCGGTACGAGGCCACGTTGACCCGGTTGCCGCAGGTCGGACCGCAGAACAACCGCGACCGGTTGCGGCTCAGGTCGACCAGCACGTCCTCGCAGTCCGGCGCCGCGCAGCGGCGCATCCGGTCCAGGTCACCGGCCCGCACCACGTCGATCATCGCCATGGCGTACTCGACGGTCATCCGCACGTGCAGCGGGGCGTCCGGATCGGTGGCGTGAATGTGCCAGTCGAAGCCGTCGTGCCGGACCAGTTGCGGCAGCGCCCCACCCTCACGCAGCAGATCGTTGATCAGCACGACCACGGAGGCCTCGTCGCCCGACCAGAAGCCGGCCAGCCGCCCCCGCACGGCCCGGACGCCGTCGAGCTCGGCCCGGTCGTGGGTGCGACCACCCGACCACTGCCAGCGTCGGCACAACTCGTCGAGGTCGCCGAGGGTGGTCAGCGTGTCGGGACGCCGGCTGTTGACCAGGGCCGCGAGTGCCTGCAGGGACAGTCTCGCGTCATGAGTGAACTGCATGTTGACTCCTGACGCCGATCTAGGATGTCATGACCATACCAACGCATCACTCATTACAGGAGCCATCATGGCCGAGCTGGCGGTAGCCGCCGAGTTACGCGGTTCTTCGGCGATGGTGGGCTGGACGGCAGCCATCGCCTCGGCCTGCGCCTTCGCCACCTCCGGCGCGTTCGCCAAGCCACTGCTGGCCGCCGGCTGGAGCGCGGGGGCAGTCGTCGCGGTCCGCCTCGGACTGGCGGCGCTGGTGCTGCTGGGCCCGGGCCTGGTCGCCCTGCAGGGCCGGTGGGGGCTGTTGGCGGCGCACTGGCGGCCACTGCTCGGCTACGGCATCTTCGGCGGTGCGTTGGCGCAGGTGGGCTTCTTCAACGCCGTGCAGTACGTGCCGGTCGCGCTGGGTCTGCTGCTGGAGTACCTGGGCATCGTCCTCGTCGTGCTGTGGGTGGCGCTGCGGAATCGGCGGCTGCCCGGTCGGTTGACGCTGGCCGGGGTGGTGATCGCGATCGCCGGGTTGGTGATCGTCCTCGACCCGGGCGGCATGGCCGGCCTCGACTGGCGTGGCGTCGGCTGGGGGCTCCTGGCCGCGTTCGGCCTGGCTAGCTACTTCGTCATCTCGGCCCAACCGACCCGGCTTCCTCCCTTGACGTTCGTCTCGGTCGGGCTAGGTATCGGCACCGCGGCGATCGTGGTGGCCGGGCTGGTCGGCCTGATGCCGCTGCACGCGACCGCGGCCGATGTCACCTTCGTCGGCCTGACGCTGCCGTGGTGGGTACCGCTGGTCGAGCTCGCACTGGTCGCGGCGGCCCTCGCCTACGCGCTCGGGTTCATCGGCGTCCAGTACCTGGGGTCGACGGTGGCCAGCTTCGTCGGCCTGACCGAGGTGCTCTTCGCTGTCGGCTGGGCCTGGCTGCTGCTGGCCGAGCTGCCCGGCCCGCTGCAGTTGGTCGGCGGCGTCGTCCTGTTGGCGGGGGTGGCCGCCGTCCAACGGGGACAGGCGGCCGACGCAACCTGATCGTTACCGGAAAGACTCTTTCCGAATAGTTTCTTCTCGGTTGGTGTGAGCAGCCGCCGCCGCATCGGACGGACGCCTCACCGAACCGGGAGTCGCACAATGAAGACTGGCGTCGGAGGTGGTGGCGCTGGCGGCGTCGTGCCTGCGACGGCTCGGGCTGCTGGAGGCATCGGTGCCGGTGGTGCTGGGCGGCGGCGTCCTGCAGGGCGGCGATCCGCGGCTGATGACCGGCATCGAGCGCGGCCTGGCGGCCGTTGCTCCGCTGGCCCGGCCGACCCGGGTGTCGGTGCCGCCCGTGGTGGGCGCGGTGTTGCTGGCACTGCAGCATCAGGGCGCCCCGGCGTCCGTTCTCGAGGCGGCCCGCGGGCAGGTCAGCGCCCGCTACGCCTGACCGGCCCGCTCAGAGCAGGTCGTGCAGCATGACCACCTGTTCGCGGCCCGGCCCGACACCGATGCCGGAGATCCGTGCGCCGGACAGCTCCTCGAGCCGGCGCACGTACGCCTGGCAGGTCGCGGGCAGGTCGGCGAAGTCGCGCGTCCCGGAGATGTCCTCGACCCAGCCGTCCAGTAACTCGTAGACCGGGACGGCGCGGGCGAAGTCGTGCTGCGTCATCGGCAGCCGGTCGGTGCGTTCGCCGTCCACGTCGTAGGCGACGCAGACCGGGATCTTCTCCCAGCCGGACAGGATGTCGAGCTTGGTCAGGAAGATGTCGGTGAACGCGTTCGCGGACGCCGCCGCCTCGACCACCAGCGCGTCGTACCAGCCGCAGCGACGCTTGCGCCCGGTGGTCGTGCCGAACTCGGCGCCGTCGTTGCGCAGCTTGTCGCCGTCGGCGTCCAGCAGTTCGGTGGGGAACGGGCCCTCGCCGACGCGGGTGGTGTACGCCTTGGCGATGCCCACCACCCGGTCGATGCGGGTCGGTCCGACGCCGGCGCCGATGCAGGCGCCGGCCGCGATCGGGTTGGACGAGGTGACGTAGGGGTAGGTGCCGTGGTCGACGTCCAGGTGGTGGGCCTGGGCACCCTCGAACAGCACCACATGGTCGGCGTTCAGCGCGTCGTTGAGCACCCGCGAGGTGTCGCAGACCATCGGCCGGAGACGTTCGGCGTGCCCGAGCAGCCGGTCGGCGATCTGGTCGGGGTCGATCGCGCGCTGGTTGTACACCTTCACCAGCAGGTGGTTCTTCTGCCACAGCGACGCCTCGACCTTGGCCCGCAGCATCTCCTCGTCGAACAGGTCCTGCACCCGGATGCCGAGCCGGTTGACCTTGTCGGAGTAGGCCGGGCCGACCCCACGTCCGGTGGTGCCGATCTTGCGCTTGCCGAGGAAGCGCTCCGACACCTTGTCGATGGTCTGGTGGAAGGGCGTGATCAGGTGCGCGTTGCTGGAGACCAGCAGCTTGCGGGCGGCGTCCACCCCGCGAGCGGCCAGCCCGTCGATCTCGTCGAACAACACGTCGAGGTCGATCACCACACCGTTGCCGATCACGGGCACGCTGTTCGGGCTGAGGATGCCCGAGGGCAGCAGGTGCAGGGCGTACTTCTCGCCACCGACGACCAGGGTGTGGCCCGCGTTGTTGCCGCCGGAATAGCGGACGGTGAAGTCGACCCGGTCACCCAACTGGTCGGTGGCCTTGCCCTTGCCCTCGTCGCCCCATTGCGCTCCGACGACCACGATGCCCGGCATCCGGTGATCCCTCCGCCTTCGGTACGGCCCGCACCCGGACCCTGACGCGGGTCAGCCTAACGGAGCCCGTTCGGGGTGGCTGGCCGATCCCGTCGGTGGCCGCGCGGGCGTCCGATCCAGCCGGGCCGCCGATGGTCGCGGTCTCCCCAGCTGGAGGGGGGCCCGGCGTTCTCAGCAACGCCGACTACTGGCAGGAACCGTGACTGCTTTCGTGTTGTGACACGAAAGCAGTCGGCGTTCCCGAGAACAGTGGGCGTTGCTGAGAACCGCAAGCCCCCCGGTGAGCGCCGAAGAGGTCGTGGCGGCTCCATCAGAAGGTGTTGGACGAGCCCGATCAGCAGGGTGCGGCGCGCCGAAGGTCCTCGGCAGGGATGGCGGTCAGCCGTCCGAGCGCCGGGTGAGTTCGGCATAGCCGGTCGGCGAGGAGTCGATCAGCAACTGGGCGCAGCGGTCGTACTCGGCGTCCTCACCGATCGACTTCGCGGCCTGCGCCAACGCCCAGACGGCGCGCAGAAAGCCCTGGTTCGGCTCATGCTCCCAGGGCACCGGGCCCGAGCCACGCCATCCGTTGCGGCGCAGGGCGTCCAGTCCCCGGTGGTAGCCGGTGCGGGCGAAGGCGTAGCCGGACAGCACCCCGGCGCGGTCACCGGACGCCAGCGCACGCTCGGCCAGCACCGCCCAGGCCAGGCTCGACCCGGGATACTCGGCGGCGACCTCCAACGGGTCCGCGTCCGAGGGCGCACTGGCCGCCGGATCGTCGGGCAGCAGGGTGGGACGGGCGTCGGGGTCGGCGAATGGAAGGTGGGCCATGGCGCCACCCTAATGGGGACTGTCCCCATTTCAGGCCGGCCCCTAATGGGGACAGTCCCAATTTCGGGCCGGCCCATAACCAGCCGCGCCCACCGGCAGTCAAGGGTCGGACCACCCGGCCACCCGCACGCCCTTCACCGTCATGCCACCGCAGCCGCATACTGGCGCGGTGACCTGGGTCGACGACGTCCTGGCGTCCGAGCCCACGGCTCGGCGCGCGCCCAGCCTGCTCAACAGCCAACCGGTCGTCCTGCGCCGCGGCGTCGAGCATCTCGAAGTCTGCTGGGATCCCGCCCGCACCCTGTCCGTGCTCGATCCCGACGGGGACCAGCTGTGGCTGAGCCTCGGCGCCTTCGTCGAGGCGCTGGTGCTCGCCGCCGCCGAGAACGCCGTCGGCGTGACCGTCGAATCGTCCTACGACCCGGCGCGTCACCGCTTCGCGGTGTTGCGGCCCGGCCGCCCCCGCGCCCCGCGCTACACGGCGGAGGAACTGCGCAACAGGGTCAGCGGCACCGGGCGCTTCGCCACCCCCTACCCGAGCCTGCACGAGGTGGCCGAGCTGGCCCGCGCTGCGGAGCTGCCGGCCGGCGTCCGGGTGCTGGCGTGGGAACATGCCCGGGCGGACGCCCTGGCCGAGCAGGCGCACCGCTGGCTGTTCGGCACCCCGGAGCCCCGCCGCGAGTTGCGCGCCTGGGTCCGGCCCGGCGCCGACGACGGCATCGAGCCCGAGGCCCTCGGGCTGCCACCGTGGCGTGCCTCGCTATTCCTCGCTGCCGGCGGCACCGTGGCCGAGGCGATGGGGGACGTGCTCGGCGGCCATCCGCGGGGTGTGGGCACCCTGGCCGCACTGGTCGACGACGAGGGCCGCGGTGGGCCGGTCCGGCTCGGCGTCCTGGGCGGAGCGTTGCTGCGGCTGGGGCTCCAGGCCATCAGGCACGGGCTGCGGTTGCAGTCGCTGCCGCACCTGACCGCCTGCCCGGCGACCCGCGATGACATGGCCCGCCTGGTCGCCGAGTCGGACGCCCCGGGTCGGGTCGCAGCCGTCGTCCGGGTCGGCGTCCCCGAGCACGAACCGCCGCTCAGCAGACGGCGTCCGACCCCCGTCGAGGTGGCGCTGCCGCCGATGTGAGTTTGGCGAGCGATCCTCCTATGCTGCAGCCATGGTCGACGACGACACCACCTTCCGCCTGCGCCTTGACCGGTACGGACCCGAACTACTGGCGGGCCTGCAGGGCGCCTACGGTGACGCCGCCCCGGCACTGTTCGAGCGGCTGACCGGCCTGATGCGCACCGCGTTCGCCGCCCGGCCCGGTGACCTGCGGGTGCTCGACGATGCCCGGCTGCTCACTCCCGACTGGCTGCAGAAACCGGACACGATCGGCTACGTGTGCTACGCCGACCGCTTCGCCGGTTCGCTGGCCGGGGTGGCCGAACGGATCGGCCACCTCAAGTCGCTCGGGGTCAGCTACCTGCACCTGATGCCGCTGCTGAAGCCGCGCGAGGGCGACAGCGACGGCGGCTACGCGGTCGCCGACTACCGGTCGGTCGATCCGCGACTGGGCACCATGGACGACCTGGCCGATCTCGCCGCCACCCTGCGCAACGACGGCATCTCGCTGGTGATCGACCTGGTGCTCAACCACGTCGCCCGCGAGCACGAGTGGGCGGCGAGGGCCCGCGCCGGCGAGCAGACCTACCGCGACTACTTCCACATCTACCCCGATCGCACCGAACCCGACGCCTTCGAGCGCACCCTGCCCGAGGTCTTCCCCGACTTCGCCCCGGGCAACTTCACCTGGGACGACGAGGTGCAGGGCTGGGTGTGGACGACGTTCAACTCGTTCCAGTGGGATCTCAACTGGGCCAATCCGGACGTCTTCGCCGAGTTCGCCGACATCGTCCTGTTCCTGGCGAACCAGGGCGTCGAGGTGCTCCGGCTGGACGCGATCGCCTTCATCTGGAAGGAACTCGGCACCGACTGCCAGAACGAGCCCCCTGTGCACGACCTGACCCAGGCGTTGCGGGCGGTGTTGCGGATCGTCGCGCCCGGTGTGGCCCTGAAGGCCGAGGCGATCGTCGGCCCGCAGGACCTGATCGCCTACCTGGGCCAGGGCGAGCACTACGGCAAGGTGTCCGACCTGGCGTACCACAACTCGGTCATGGTGCAACTGTGGGGTGCGCTCGCCTCGCGGCACACCCGGCTGTTCGAGGTGGCGCTGTCGAACTTCCCGGCGAAGCCGCCCTCAACGACCTGGGCCACCTACGCACGCTGTCACGACGACATCGGCTGGGCGATCGGCGACGCCGACGCCCGGGGCGCCTACCTGGAGGGCCGCAGCCATCGCGCGTTCCTGTCGGAGTTCTACGCCGGCGACTATCCGGGATCGTTCGCCCGCGGGCTGGTCTTCCAGCACAACCCGGTCACCGGGGACCGCCGGATCAGCGGGTCGCTGGCCAGCCTGGCCGGCCTGGAGGCAGCCATCGAGCACGACGACGCGGGCCAGTTGGCCGACGCGATCGCGCGGATCAACCTGCTGCACACCTTCGTCCTGGGTTTCGGCGGCGTCCCGCTGCTCTACATGGGCGACGAGATCGGCATGCTCAACGACCACTCCTACCTGCAGGACGCCGACCACGCCGGCGACAACCGGTGGGTGCACCGTCCCCGGATGGACTGGGCCGAGGTCGAGGCCGCGGGGGCCAACCCCGCCGGCCCGTCCGGCCAGGTGCTGGCCGGCCTGCGGCACACCGTCGGCGTCCGGCGCCGGCTGCCGCAGCTACACGCCGCGGTGGAGTCGCGGGTCCTGCCGAGCCCCGACGCGCGGGTGCTGGTGCTGACCCGTGACCACCCCGAGGGCACGCTGATCGAGGTCTACAACTTCAGCGAGGACGCCGTCGAACTGCCGTCCTACGTGCTGCACGACCGGCTCGGCGACGTCGCCACCGAGCAGATCAGTGGCTACGACTACTCGCTGCTGCCCGAGACCGTGCGGATCAGGCCCTACCAGCCGCTGTGGCTTACCACGCGCCCCTGGTGAGCCAGCCTGGCTGAGGCGCCCACCGCGCCGGGTCGGCCGGGGTGCTGTCCCGAAGCCATGGACGGTGCCGCGGCGGCACTACCCGCTGACCGCGCGAATGCCCGGGCCCCCAGCGGGCCCGGGCATTCGCGGTGCGTCGACGGGTGAGTGTCAGCCGACCGACTTGCCGGCCGAACGCAGGTTCTGGCAGGCCTCGACGACCCGCTCGGACATGCCGGCCTCGGCGGCCTTGCCCCAGGCGCGCGGGTCGTACATCTTCTTGTTGCCGACCTCGCCGTCGATCTTGAGAACGCCGTCGTAGTTGCCCAGCATCCAGCCGGCCACCGGCCGGGTGAACGCGTACTGGGTGTCGGTGTCGACGTTCATCTTGATCACGCCGTAGTCGACGGCGTCGCTGATCTCCTGCGGGGTCGATCCCGAGCCGCCGTGGAACACCAGGTCGAACGGCTTCTCGCGGCCGTACTTGGCGCCGACGGCGTCCTGGATCTCCTTGAGCACCTCAGGACGCAGCTTCACCGACCCCGGCTTGTAGACGCCGTGCACGTTGCCGAAGGTGAGCGCCGTGATGTAGCGGCCCTTCTCGCCCAGGCCGAGCACCTCGATGGTGCGCAGGCCGTCCTCGACGGTGGTGTACAGCTTGTCGTTGATCTCGGCGGCCACGCCGTCCTCTTCGCCGCCGACCACGCCGACCTCGATCTCGAGGATCTGCCGCGCCTTGCTGGTCAGTGCCAGCAGTTCGTCGGCGATCTGCAGGTTCTCCTCCATGGGGACGGCCGAGCCGTCCCACATGTGCGACTGGAACAGCGGCTCGAGGCCCTTGTCGACGCGCTCCTGCGAGATCGCGATGAGCGGCTTGACGTAGGTGTCGAGCTTCTCCTTCTGGCAGTGGTCGGTGTGCAGCACGATGTTGATCGGGTAGTTCTTGGCCACCACGTGTGCGTACTCGGCCAGCGCGACCGCACCGGTCACCATGTGCTTGATGGTGGGGCCGGAGGCGTATTCGGCGCCGCCGGTGCTGACCTGCACGATGCCGTCGGAACCCGCGGCGGCGAAGCCGGCCAGGGCGGCGTTGAGCGACTGCGATGAGGTGATGTTGATCGCCGGGTAGGCGAACGAGCCGGCCTTGGCGGCGTCCAGCATCTCGGCGTACTTCTCGGGTGTTGCGATGGGCATCCTGCGCTCCTCAATCGGGTTCGTGGCCGCACCGTTGCCGGTGGGGCCGGCGATGACACCCCCAGTCTTTCAGAGCGGTCCGGTCGGCGCACCCCCATTCGGCATGCTCGGACGCCACCGGGCGGACACGCCCGCGCGGCTCAGTCGTCCAGTCGGGACAGGTCGATCCAGTGCCGCCCGCCCGAGAGTGCGCGCACAGCGGAGTCGATGTTGGCCGGCAGCGCGGTCAGGTAGTCCATCGGGACGGACGCCGAACGCCCGTCCCGGCCTTCGACCCTGAGCCGAGGCGACCGACCGAGCCTGGACGGCGTGGCGCGGAAGGCGCCGATCTCGGGCCACGACAACCACAGGCCGGCCACCCAGACCCCAGCAGGAGTGGTGGCGAAGGCCGGACCGGTCACGACGTCCTTGGCGTCGCCGCGCGCCATCAGCAGGCCGGTCACCGACACGATCACCCACACCAGGCCGATCACCAGCGCGGAGCCGACCAGCCACGGCCCGAAGGCGCCCACCTGGTCGGCGAAGAAGTACCACACCGCCCCACCGATGGCCGTCGAGACGGCGGTGGAGATGAGTCGCTGGATCAGCATCGAGCGCCAGCGCGCCACCTTGGCCTGGACGGCCTGGGGCGCGTAGAACACCACGTACTCGGCGACTCCGTTCACGGCGCCATGGTAGTGGCGACGGTTCCCCGGCCGCCCCAGCGCAGGCTCCAGTGGTACATCGCGATCGCGGCCGCCGCACCCGCGTTGAGCGATCGGGTCGAGCCGTACTGGGTGATCGCGACCAGGGACTCACAACCGGCGATCACCTCGTCGGTGAGCCCCGGGCCCTCGGAACCGAACACCAGGCAGCACCGCTGCGGCAACTCGGCGGTCTCGAGCGGGACCGAGCCGGGCAGGTTGTCCACCCCGACCGGGGTGAGCGCGTCGGCCTCCAGAACGGCCAGGAAACCGGCGACGTCGGCGTGGTGCTCGACGTGCAGGTAGCGGTCGGTGACCATCGCCCCGCGGCGGTTCCAACGCCGACGCCCGAGGATGTGCACCTTGGAGACGTTGAACGCGTTGGCCGTACGCACGATGGAACCGATGTTGAAGTCGTGCTCCCAGTTCTGGATCGCCACCTCGAGCGGGTGTCGCCGGGTGTCGAGGTCGGCGACGATGGCGTCCAGCCGCCAGTAGCGGTAGCGGTCGGCCACGTTGCGGCGGTCGCCGTGGGCGAGCAGGTCGGGATCCAGCCGCGCATCCTGCGGCCAGGGTTGCGGATGCGGGCCCACCCCCACGTCCGGCGGGCCGGTGGGGTCGTCGAGGGAAGGGTCGTCGAGCGACGGGTCGATTGACGTCGCGGAGCCACCCGACGGCTGGGCCTCCGGTCCGGGCGACGTCGACCGAGCCGTCCGATACCCCTGCGCTTCTGGCTGCACGAGGCCCCACGGTATCCTGGCTGACCGTGACCCTGCTTTCGCTGCTCGTGCCACTCCTGCTACCCGACTGGATGGATCCGGAGTACCTCATCCACGCCCTGGGCAACTGGGCATTGTGGGGAGTGGCGCTCATCCTGATCATCGAGTGCTCGATCTTTCCGATCCTGCCCGGCGACTCCCTGCTGTTCACCGTGGGCATGTTCGTCGCCCTGACCCCGCCCGCCATCACCTTCCCCGGCATGAGCCAGCCGATGGTGCTGGTGGTGTCGTGCCTGGTGCTGATGGTCGCGGCCGTGCTGGGCAACGTGTTCGGCTACTACGTCGGCAGGTGGATCGGGCCGGCCATCTTCAAACCCCGCGAAGGCTTCTGGGGCAGGGTCTTCGATCCCAAGCGGGTGGACCAGACCCACGCGCTGATGGAGAGGTACGGCCCGCGCGCACTGGTGCTGGCCCGGTTCGTGCCGTTCGCACGCACGTTCATCACCCTGATCGCGGGCATCGGCCGGATGGACTTCCGCCGCTTCATCACCTGGACGGGTGTGGGTGCGGTGATCTGGGCCGCGGGGCTGACGGTGCTCGGCTACTTCCTCGGCACGATTCCGTTCATCAGCCACAACCTCGAACTGGTGCTGGTGATCATCGTGCTGATCTCGGTGGTTCCGATGCTGGTGGAGTACCTGCGTGAGCGGCACAAGCTCAAGAAGGAGGCGGCGGCCGACTGACCACGGCTGCCCCGCCCCCGCACATGACGACGGCCCCGGAACTCTCCGGGGCCGTCTGTGCTGTGCGGGTCAGGTCTGAGGCGGGGTGTAGCCGCCCTGCTGCGGCTGGTTGCCCTGGCCCTGCTGCGGCTGCTGCCCGGGCTGGCCGTACTGCTGCGGCTGCTGGCCGTACTGCTGCGGCTGCTGGCCGTACTGCTGTGGCTGCTGGCCGTACTGCTGGGGCTGCTGGTCGTACTGCGGCTGCTGGCCCTGGTTGAACTCGCCGGGCGCCGGCGCGGAGTAATTCTGGCCCTGGTAGGCCTGGGGGTTCGGCAGGTCGCTGGACGACGTGGGCGCGGCGTTCAACTGGGCGTTGGTCGGTTCGGCGGGCGACTGTGCCGAGTCGCCGCGGTAACTGATCTCGCCGAAGTTCACGTCGGGAGCGCGGCGCACCTCGGCATCGTTGACCTCGAAGTAGGTCGCCTTCTCGAACTTGTACATGCCGGCCAGGATGTTGGACGGGAACGAGTCGACCTTGGTGTTGTAGTTGCGCACATTGGCGTTGTAGAAACGGCGTCCGGCGGCGATCCGGTCCTCGGTCTCGACCAGTTCACGCTGCAGTTCGAGGAAGTTCTGGTTGCTCTGCAACTGGGGGTACGCCTCGACGCTGACGATCAGGTTGCGAACCGCCGCGGAGAGCTGCTCCTCGGCCTGGGCCCGCTGCTCGGCGGTGCCGCCCTGCTGGGCGAGCGCGGCCGCCTGATTGCGCATCCGGGTCACGCCCTCGAGGGTGTTCCGCTCGTGGGCGGCGTAGGCGCGCACCGTTTCCACCAGTCGGGGGATCAGGTCGTAGCGGCGGTTCAGTTCGACGTCGATCTGACGCCAGGATTCCTGGATCATGTTCCGGTCGCGCTGGAAGCCGTTGTACAGCGACACCGCGTACAGGCCGATCAGAACGGCGATGACCACCAGGATCACCAGGAACCACAAAATGCCTTCCATGGGCAACTCCTTGTCGTGGAAAGGTTCGCGGCCAGCCTAACCGTTCACCACGTCATTGCCGCGAGACGTGCGCGCACGCCTGTCCGGGGATGTCCCGGGGACGCCGATCGAGCGCCGGGTACGCCGCACACCGACTCGCGTTCCGGGTACGGGGAGCGCCGGCGAACGGCCGCAGCGCCCGGCGGCTCAGGCCAGGTCGAGGTCGACCAGGTCGAGGGCGTAGCGGTAGGGCACGCCCGCCTCGGCCTCGATCCGTTCGGCCGCACCGGTGCCCCGGTCGACGATCACCGCGACACCCACCACTTCGCCGCCCTCGGCTCGGACGGCCTCCACGGCCTCCAGAGGCGAACCGCCGGTGGTGGAGGTGTCCTCGACGACCAGCACCCGGCGTCCGTCGACCGAAGCCCCCTCGATCCGGCGTTGCATGCCGTGCGCCTTCGCCTGCTTGCGGATGACGATGGCGTCCAACCGGCCACCGGCGGCGGCGCGGGCGTGCATCATGGCGGTGGCCACCGGGTCGGCGCCCATCGTCATGCCGCCGACGACGTCGAACTCCCAGTCGGCGACCAGGTCGTTCATCACCCGGCCGACCAGCGGGGCGGCAGCCCCGTTCAGCGTCACCCGCCGCATGTCGACGTAGTAGTCGGCCTTCGTGCCCGAGGTGAGCGTGACCCGGCCACGCACCACCGCCAGCGCCTTCGTCTGTTCGATCAGTTCGTCACGATCCGCCATGGCCCTCACCCTAGACGCGCCAGGGCACTCACTTGGTGAGGGTCTCGATCAGCTCGCCGAACGCGATCGAGCGCTCGGGTGAGTGGAAGAAGTTGCGGCAGGTGACGAGCGTGATCAGCGCCTGGGTGGGCTCGGGCGCCTCCCGCTCGGTGCCGGGCGGGGTGGGCACCGGATCGATCACCCAGGTCTCGGACTTGTCGACGGTCAGGTCCTTGGCCGAGCTGGTGAGGGCGCAGATGAAGATCTTCTTCCGGGTCTCGACCACGACTCGTGCGCCGGGTTTGAGATCGAGCAGCTGCACGAAGGGTCCGGACGCCCCGCGGTGCCCGGCGACGGCGAAATTGCCGATCGCCCCGGGGGCCGCCGTGTGGTCGAACCAGCCGACTCCTGCGTTGAGGGCGTCCTCGCTGGTGCCGGTCATCACGGCGACCTCGACGTCGTCGCCGAACTCGGGGATGCGCAGCAGGGCGACCGCGTTGTCGGGGATCTTGGACGACGGGGTGCGGCCCTCCCCCCACTGCTTCCTCACCTCGTCGACGCGCTGTTGAGCGGCCTTGGTGTCCATAACCGGATTGAAGTAGGCGTCCCAGACTACAGCCCGAGGAAGGTCATTCCGGTCACCAGCATCAGCACGCCGAGCACGGTGAGCCAACCACCGCGCCGGCGGCGCGGCTGCTCGTCCGGCGGCGGCGCCGGACGGGTCAACGTATCTGTCTCCCTCACCCGCCCATTGTGGAGACGCGCACCGGCGGCAACAAATCACCGGCCCGGTGACATCGGCCGGGCTCGTCAGGTGTACCAGCTGCGCCCGTTCGCGGGTGCGTGCGAATCGCGGGGGGCGTCGTCGGTGAAGGGCTCCGCCGCGCCGAGCCAGCGACGCAACGGCGCCCCGGCCAGGGCGCGGTAGCCGAACAGGGCCAGCCGGGCGGAGTTCTCCAGCTCGGCCACCGGCAGCGGCGTCCGGGACGCCACCGCCACCAGGTTGCCGTAGCGGCGTCCCTTCCACACCGCGGTCTCCGCGGTCACCAGCACGTGCCGCAGGGACGTGGCGAGGCCCGCCAGGCAGCTGCGGGACCAAACGAACGGCGCCTCGTCGGCAAGGTTCATCACCAGCACCCCGTCGGCGCGCAACACCCGGGCCGCGTCGGCGAAGAACTCCGCGGTGGCCAGCGACCCGGGCACGTGCAGGCCGTCGAAGGCGTCCACTACGAGGGCGTCGGCGTAGCTGTCGGGCATGGCCGCCACGCCGCTGCGGCCGTCGGTCTCGCGCACCTTGATGCCCGACCGCTTCTCCAGCGGCAGCTTGCGGCGCACCTCGGCGAGCAACTCGGCGTCCGGTTCGCAGACCACCTGCGCCGTCCCGGGCCGCACGGCCGCCACCCAGCGCGGCAGCGTCATGCCGCCGCCACCCAGGTGCACCACCCGCTGACGTGGTTCGGCCGGACGCCGCAACACCGTTGCCCGCAGCACCTCGGAGATCCGCTGCACGTACTCGAACTCCAGCCGCAGCGGATCGTCGGGATCCACCCAGGACTGCTGGGTGGCACCGGTGCGCACCAGGAACGCGCCGCGCACCTCCCGGTCGGGCTCGACCCGGCTCACCGCAGCACCAGAGCGACCAGGCCGGCGAGCAGGTTGCCGGCGCCGTGGGCGGCCCAGGACAGCAGCAGCGACCCGGTGCGCTGCCGCAGCCAGCCGGCCAGGAAGGCCGAGCCGACACCGAGCACCATCGCGACGAGCGCGGCCGCCGGCTCGCGATCGACGAACAGCCAGTGCATCACCAGCCGCAGCACGCCGCAGGCCAGCGCCTGGAGGACGTTGGCCACCAACGGTCCGGACCGGCGCTCACCCAGCCAGCGCAGCAGGAAGCCGCGGAAGAACAGCTCCTCGGCCAGTGCCGTCTGGAACACAGCAGTCACTGCGACGGCCAGCACCACGGCCAGGCCGGAGCCGGTCGACGTCCAGGGGCCCGTCCCGCCGATCAACGCCCCACCGAAGAAGCCGAGACCGCAGACCACCGTTGCCGCCAGCACCAGGGGGTCACGGCCGTCGGTCACGGGGGTGAACCCGAGCCAGCGCAGGAAGGACCCATCGGGCCGGGACGCCTGCAACCACCAGGCGAGCGGCACCAGCGCGAACACCGCGACCTGGGCAGGCACGCCGACGAGTAGCGTTGTCAGCAGGTCCACTGCTCCAGTGTGGGGCCATAGAGTGTGCTCAACCCTCAGGGAGGACCCATGAACTCGGAAAAGGTCATCTTCGGCTTCTTCATCACGCTCGCCGCGAGCCTCAACTTCGGGTTCTGGACCGGCGAGATGGATCGCATCGAGTTGCACAACGTGTGGGAGCTGGCCGGGGCGATCGTGGTCAGCCTGATCGCCACCGTGCTCAAGTTCGGCGACCGCACCCAGCTCGGGGCCGTCCATCTGGCCACCTCGCTCGTCGCCGACGTCCAGCTGATCGCCGGCGCGGTCATCTGGACCTGGGCGGCCACGTCGCCGGGCGGCCTGACCCCGGCCGACATGGCGCTGGTCGTGTCGATGTCGGGCGGGGCGCTGTTGGCGAACCTGATCTCGGTGGTGCTGATGATCTCCGAAATCATCACCGCGCGCCGCTAGGCGATCCGAAGGGCGCCATGAACGACGTCATGTACCTGTTCCTGCGGCGGATGCGGGTGCCGCTGGTGCTGGTCATCATGCTCTACACGGTCAGCGTGTTCGGCCTGGCGATCGTGCCCGGCCAGGACGACGCCGGCAACCCCACGCCGGGCATGGGCCTGTTCAACGCCTTCTACGTCATCAGCTACACCGCCACCACGATCGGCTTCGGTGAGCTGCCGCACCCCTACTCGCCGATCCAGCGGATGTGGATGACGCTGTCCATCTACCTGACGGTGACCGGCTGGTCGTACGCGGTCGTGACCGTCGTGGGCCTGCTGCAGGAGCCGGCCTTCCAGAACGCGCTGCGCCAAGGCCGGTACGCGCGCCGCATCCGCAACCTGCGCGAGCCGTTCTACATCGTGTGCGGGGTCGGCGAGACCGGCACCCTGGTCTGTCACGGCCTCGACCGGCTCGGGCTGCGGTTCGTGGTGATCGACTCCGACGCCAGCCGGATCGAGCAGATCAAGCTGGAAGGTTTCCAGGCCGACCCGCCGACGGTGATCGCGGACGCGTCCCAGCCCGGCAATTTGACCGGCGCCGGACTGCTCTCCCCGCACTGCCGCGGCGTGATGGCCCTGGCCGTGGACGACGCCGCCAACCGGGCGATCGCCGTCACCGCCCGGCTGCTCCGGCCGGGCCTGCCGGTGATGGCCCGGGTCGGCGACGCCAACACCGACCACTCGATGGGCGCCTTCGGCGGCGACATGGTGACCAACCCGTTCGAACGCTTCTCGACGTACCTGGCCCTCGCGGTGGCGCGCCCCGAGCGGTACCGGATGGGACAGATCCTGACCGGCTTTCCCGGCGACGACCTGCCGGAGCTGCACCACCCCCCGCGAGGGCACTGGATCATGTGCGGCTACGGCCGCTTCGGGCACGGCGTCAAGGAGGCGCTGACCCGGGCCGGCAACGAGGTCACGGTGATCGACAAGCTGCACTACGGCGAGGAGGGAGTCGACATCGAGGGCACCGGCACCGAGTCGGCGAGCCTGCGCCAGGCCGGCATCGAGAATGCCGTCGGAATCGTGGCCGGCAACGCCAGCGACCTGAAGAACCTGGCCATCGCACTGCTCGCCCGCGACCTCAAGCCCGACATCTTCGTCGTCACCCGGCAGAACCAGATCAGCAACACGAGCCTGTTCGAAGCGTTCCACGACGACCTGTGCATGCAGCCCAGCCGCATCGTCGCCCGGGAGTTCCTGGCCCTGATCACCACCCCGCTGCTGGCCCGGTTCCGCTACGAGATCCGGGGGGCGTCGGAGAAGTGGAGCGCCGAGCTGGCGCAGGCGTTGTCGTACCTCAACGCCGGCTACGTGCCCGAACTGTGGGGCGTCACCATCGACACCGAGCACGCCGGTGCGGTAGTGGACGCGATCACCCATCGGCACTGGGTCAACGTCGGCCACCTGTTGGTCGACCCCTACGACTATGAGAAGCCGGCCAACGCGCTGGTGCTGATGGTGCTGCGCGGCGACGACAGCGAGATCCTCCCCACCACCGCCTACCAGCTCGAGGTCGGTGACCGGCTGTTGATCGCCGGCTCGCGCGAGGCCGCCCGCCGGCTCGAGCTCGCCATGAACAACCCGAATGTGCTGTATTACGTCCGCACCGGCCGCGAACGCGGCGGCGGCTGGATCTGGCACGAACTGCGTTCGGTCAAGCGTCGCTGGATCAAGCACCGGGCGACGCGCGGGCACTGAGCCGGGACGAGACGGCACGGGAATCCCGTGGATCCGACCAGCGGAGCGAGAGCCCTACCTGGCCCGCTCCGGCCCGTCGGTTGGGAGTCAGTCGCTGCCGTTGCCCTGCAGGCGTGCCGTAACCCGGCCGGCGAGCTCTGCCGGCAGCCGGCCCAGCCCGCGGACCTTGCCCACCGCGCGGCTGCCGATCTCCTGCAGCATGCCGCGCCAGTTGTAGGTGACGTCCCGACGGATCTTGCGCATCGCAGACTCCTCGGTGCGCTCGAAGTGGGCATCGCGTCCGATGGCGGCGGCCACGGTGCCGGCGATCGCCTCGACGGCGAGATCGATCGGGATCGAGTCGACGTGCCGGTGGTCGACGAACGGCCCCGGATCCGGCCGGGACTCCAGGTTGGCCACCTCGCCCAGCACCCGCACCCCGTTGTCCCGGATCGCGGCCAGCACCACCTGCTCCTGTTGCAGAGCCAACTCGTGGGCCCAGCCGGGCAGCTGCAGCCGGGCCTCGTCGGCGCCGGGGGTGCGCAGCACGAACCGGCCCGTCGCCCCGTGGTAGACCAACCATTCGTGGTTGAGCCACTCGACGTCGTTGTCGCGGATGACGCCGTTGAGCCGGCGCAGCAGTTCGGCCTCGGGCACCGTCAGGCTGCGGTTGACGCTGCGCCCGCCGGGAGCGGCCCGCAGCAGCAGGTCACGCGGCAGCCCGAGCATCCGTTCGAACGCGTGGAAGGAGTGGTCGTGGTCGCGTGGATCGAGCGGCACCACCGTGACGTTCTCGGGACCGACCAGTCCGCACCAGCGGTCGATCAGTGCGGCGTGGTCGTAACGCACCCGGCGCTCGGGGCTGCCCACCTTCTTGGGTTTGAGGACCTTCTTCAGCCATCCGTCGAAGCTGCCCCGGCCGCCGTTGCGCTTCAGCGTCTCCTGCCACATCGACGGCAGCATCTTCGCGTACGGCCGTAGGGTCAGCGCGATGTGCAGGCTCGGCCCGAGCTCGTCGCGCCACTGCTGCGCCTGTTCCTGGGTGGCGGACGCCGCGTACTCGTGCCCGAACCAGATCCGCCGGTCCTTCTCGGCGCGGATCTCCTCGAGCAGCGCCGTCCACACGCCGATGGAGGGGGCGGACGACACCCGCTCGCCCTCGACCCGCCAGCCGAAGCCGCGCTCCAGGAACGCGTTGACCGCCTTGCGGTGGTTGACGCCCTTGCCCGGGTACAAGACGCCGTGGCCGAGCAGTTCCTCCCGGCAGGCCGCCGCAGCAGCCTGCACCGCCGTCGTGCCGGTCTTCGGTGGCCCTATGTAGAACAGTGTCGTGTGCGGGGGCAGCAGCCAGGGGTCGTCGCTCATCGTCGTCCGATCACTCCAGGAAGCCGGCCCCCACGGTGCGGTTGCTGGCCTCGTCGACGAGGATCACCGACCCGGTCGTCCGGTTCTCCTCGTAGTGGTCCATGAACAGCGGCCGGGTGCAGCGCAGCCGCACGCGTCCGATCTCGTTGAGGGCGAGTTTTCCTGCCTGCTCGTCACGATGCAACGTGTTGATGTCGATTCGGTACAGGATTTCGCGGACCTTGACCCGTGCCCACACCGTGGTGTGCTTGATCGCCAGGGTCCGGCCCGGGGTCAGCGAGGTGGTCTCGTCCATCCAGCAGACCCGCAGGTCGAGGTCCTGGACGGCGGGGGCCGGATTGTTGGGCCGCACCAGCATGTCGCCACGGCTGATGTCGATCTCGTCGGCCAGCCGCAGCACCACCGACATGGGCGGGTAGGCGTCCTGCGAGGGTCCGGTGGGGGTGTCGATGGCGGCCACCCTGGTGCTGAATCCCGAGGGCAGCGCCATGATCTCGTCGCCGACCTTGATCACCCCCGAGGCGACGGTGCCGGCGTAGCCGCGGTAGTCGCGGGCCTTGGCCGACTGGGGCCGGATGACGTACTGCACCGGGAAGCGCACGTCGGTGAGGTTGCGGTCGGACGCGACGTGCAGGTGTTCCAGGTGGTAGAGCAGGGCCGGCCCGTCGTACCAGGGCGTGTTGTCGCTGCGGGTCACCACGTTGTCGCCGAGCAACGCCGAGATCGGGATGAACTGCAGGTCACCGACCTTCAGCCGTGACGCGAACCCGGAGAACTCCGCCACGATCCGCTCATAGACGCTCTCGTCGAAGTCGACCAGGTCCATCTTGTTGATGCACACCACCAGATGCCGGACGCCCAGCAGTGTCGCCAGGAACGAGTGCCGCCGGGACTGCTCGGTCATCCCCTTGCGGGCGTCGATCAGGATCAGCGCCGCGTCGGCGGTGGACGCCCCGGTCACCATGTTGCGGGTGTACTGCGGGTGTCCCGGGGTGTCGGCGATGATGAACTTGCGCCGCGGAGTGGCGAAGTAGCGGTAAGCCACGTCGATGGTGATGCCCTGCTCGCGCTCGGCGCGCAGCCCGTCGGTCAGCAGCGACAGGTCCACGTAGTCGTTGCCGCGCTGGTTGGAGACCCGCTCGACCGACTCGTACTGGTCGGTGAAGATCGACTTCGAGTCGTAGAGCAGCCGGCCGATCAGGGTCGACTTGCCGTCGTCCACGCTGCCGGCGGTCGCGAACCGCAGCAGGTCCCCGGAGCTGGTCTCGGTCGTGGTCGCCTCGCTCATCAGAAGTACCCTTCCTTCTTCCGGTCCTCCATCGCCGCTTCGCTGACCCGGTCATCACCGCGGGTCGCGCCGCGCTCGGTCAACCGGGCGGCCGCGATCTCGGCCACGATCGCCTCGTTGGTGTCGGCCACAGACTCCACGGCTGCGGTCAGGTTGGCGTCACCCATCGTCCGGTAGCGCACCGACGTGGTGATGATCTCCTCGCCGTCGCGCGGGGTGATGAACTCGTTGACCGCGTACAGCATGCCGTCGCGCTGCACGACCTCGCGCTGCTGTGCGTAGTACAGGTTGGGCAGCGGGATGTTCTCCTCGGCGATGTAGGCCCAGGTGTCCAACTCGGTCCAGTTCGACAACGGGAAGACCCGGATCGACTCCCCCGCGTTCACCCGCGAGTTGTACAGGTTCCACAGTTCGGGGCGCTGGTTCTTCGGATCCCACTGGCCGAAGTCGTCGCGGAACGAGAAGACCCGCTCCTTGGCGCGCGCCTTCTCCTCATCGCGCCGGGCGCCGCCGAACAGCGCGGTGAAGCGATGCTCCTCGACGGCGTCCAGCAGCACCGGGGTCTGGATGCGGTTGCGCGAGCCGTTCGGCTCCTCGGTGACCAGGCCGCGCTCGATCGCGTCCGGCACCGAGGCGACGACGAGCTGCACCTCCAGCTGACCCAGCCACCAGTCGCGGAAGGCGATCACCTCGGGGAAGTTCAGCCCGGTGTCGACGTGCATGAACGGGAACGGGATGCGTGCCGGCGCGAACGCCTTCCGGGCCAGCACGCTCATCACCACCGAATCCTTGCCGCCGGAGAACAGCAGGCAGGGCCGCTCCATCTCGGCCGCGACCTCGCGGATGATGTGGATGCTCTCGGCCTCCAGTGCGCGCAGCTGACTCAGTACGTACCCGCTCATCGTTCTCCTTCGATCTGCGCAACGACATCCAGCAGTCGCTCAGCATGCTCGACCCGACACACCATCAGGTCCGGCAACCACGGATCGGAATTGTTGTAGACAAGCGGCGAACCGTCCAATCGACTGGTGTGCAAGCCCGCCGCAGCCGCCACCGCGACGGGTGCGGCCGAGTCCCACTCGTACTGCCCGCCACCATGGATGTAGGCGTCCACCTCGCCGGTCACCACCGCCATCGCCTTCACCCCGGCCGACCCCATCGCGACAAGTTCAACCGGAATCAACTCACCGATGGAGGCCACCAGTGTCGGCGGCCGGGACCGGCTGACCGCAAGGCGCAACGGACCGTCGGTCCGCAACGGAGGCAATGGTTCGGCCGGGTCCGTGGCGTAGACACGGTCACGGCCCGGTAGCGCCACTGCGCCAGCGGTGAGGCCGGAGTTGCGCTCCCACAGGGCCACGTGCACCGCGAAGTCGGTTCGCCAGTTGCCATCGGTGCGCTCGGCATACTCACGGGTACCATCCAGAGGGTCGACGATCCAAACCCGATCTGCATCCAGGCGCGACCGGTCGTCCTTGGCTTCCTCGGACAGCACCGCATCTCCCGGACGCCATCGACGCAGTTCATCGAGCAGGAACTCGTTGGCCCTGCGGTCTCCCTCGGGACCAGACACGTCGACTGACGCGTCACGCAGACCCAGCAGCACCCGCCCGGCGCCCCTGGCCAGTTCGGAGGCGATCCTCGCGTCAGATGTCATAACCCATCAACTCCTGCTCACTCATCTGTTCGATCTCACGGGGAGTTCGACCGAACTCCACACCGCGTCGCACCGCGCGCGCCTCCAGTTCGCCGATGACCAGGGCAACGGCGTCGTCGACGCCGATGTTCGTGGTGTCGATGACCAGATCCGCGTCCTCTGGCGGCTCGTACGGCGAATCGATGCCGGTGAAGTTGGTGAGCAGCCCGGCCCGGGCCTGGGCATAGAGGCCCTTGCGGTCGCGCCTCTCGCACTCCTCCAGTGGAGTGGAGATCCACACCTCGATGAAGTCGGCCCCGTCGCTGGCCATTCGGCGGGCTTCCGCACGCCCCTCGGCGAACGGCGCGATCAGGGCGGTGATCGCTATCCCTCCGTGCCGGGCGAGCAGGGCAGCAACCCAGCTGGTCCGACGGACGTTCGCCTCACGGCCGGCGACATCGAACCCGAGTCCGGCCGACAGCATGCGCCGCACGTCGTCGCCGTCCAGCAGGGTGACCTCTCGTTCCGAACGCGGCTCCAGGGCGTTATGAAAGGCTTTGGCAACTGTCGACTTACCCGAGCCGGAAAGGCCCGTGAAGAAGACGACGGTGCCGCCCCGGTCTCGATGGGGTTGGTCCGCACCTGCGACCTCGCCGACTTCGACGAAGTGCCGGGCGAGATAGGCCGAGGCCAGGGCGGGGGCCGATGGCAGGCGGGGCCTCTCGAAGACACCGCGACTTCCGGGTGTCGGCCATGGGACACGCACGATGGCGTGGCTTCCGCGCGGCCGATCAGCGGTGACTGCCGGCAACTCGGCCAGCAGGCGGCGTCCGACCCGGGTCCGCCCGGCCAGTGCCAGCCAGCGCACGCGGGTGTGCGGTGCGGTCAGCGCGTCCACTCTGACCAGGTCGGCCGAACTCGGTAGCCCACGCACGACGACGGCCAGGTCACTCGGGCCATCCGGCTCGTCGCCGATGGTGCCGGACGACACCTGCGCGACCCTGCGCAGCATGGACGTCTCCAAGGCACCCGCGTTGAGATGGCCGAGTAGCAACGGGGTCGCTTCGGTGTCCTTGACCACCACGGCGTCCACGCCGGTCAATGCGGCCAACGCGCCGTGGGTGAGGCGAAGCCGGGGGCCGACTAGACCCCGCTGCACCAGTTCGACAACATCCAGATCTCCGGCTTCGGCAGTCACGGTCGGCAGCTGGGCGATGCTCGCCCAATCCACCTCTGCCACCTCAGGGATCATTTCCGTCCTCGCGCTCAGTCAACGAATGCCGCTGCGGCTCGACCCTATGCTCATCGGGCGGCTGGAGTGGAGATGGTTCAGGTTGCTGGGCGCTGGGCTGGTAGCGGCGCTTCAACATCGCCCACGCGAGCGGCCCGATCACCACGGCCCCGCCGGTCGCTATCAGGACACCCTCGGTGGGCACGCCCAGGAGCTTGAGACCCGAGGCCATCAGCAGCACGGCGAGAGCTCGTCGGATGACGCCGCCGGGCGCCCGGGAAGAGATCTGGGCACCGATGAACGCCCCCGGAATCGCGCCCAGGAGCATGGACCCGGTGACTCCCAAGGAGACTTGGCCATACATCAGGTGGCCCACTGAAGCTGCCGCCACGAGGGGAATCGCCTGGACAAGGTCGGTACCGACCAGTTGGGACGGCTTCAGGGTCGGGTACAACACGAGAAGCAGAGTGAGGATCAAGGAGCCGGCCCCGACCGAGGTCATGCCGACCATTAGGCCACCCAGCGCGCCCAGCGCCACAGTGGGGAGGCGCCGAACCTCGACCTCGGCCGAAGTCATCGGCGCCGCCCCCTCGCCCCACGGGAGACGCTTCCGACTCATCTGGAACCAAGCCCGGATGATGAGTCCGGCCGAGGCCAGCAGGAGCGCGGTGCCCAGCATTCCGAGCAGGACCTGCTCGAACCCGGGCAGCACCTTCAGGTGGTCGACGAGCATCGCGCCCAGGAAGGCAGCGGGAACCGAACCGATGCAGAGCCACAGCACCAGCTGGAGATTGGCTGTCTTGCGCACGATGTGCACGATTGCCCCGGCGGGCTTCATGAACAGGCTCGAGACGACATCGCTCGAGATAGCGGTGAGTGGGTCGATCCTGAAGAAGAAGACCAGAACCGGCGTCATCAGGGCGCCGCCGCCCATGCCCGTCAAACCCACCACGATTCCCACGAGTAGGCCGGCCAGAGCGATTCCGACGTCCAGCGTCCCCACCCCAATTCGGTTCAAGCTCCGGCAAGCACGATCTCGTGGCCATGTCTGGCGAGGCACGTCCGGCGGCTGCCGACCTCGCAACGCGGCTCAGCATATCGGGCAACTCGATCCAGCCCCATTCGCCCACGACTCTGGGTGAGGTTGTCGCCTGAGCCACGCGAAGCGGGCCCGGGTGGAATCTCCTCCACCCGGGCCCGTTCGGTGCCGCCGGTCAGCCCTCGACGATCACCAGGCCGCTGTTGTCGGCGTCCACGTCGAACGACACGGTGTCGCCGTCGAGCGTCTCACCCGACAGCATCCGGCGGGCCAGGGCGTCCTCGATCGTGGTCTGCACCAGCCGCTTCAACGGACGCGCCCCGTACACCGGGTCGAAGCCGGTCAACGCCAGCCAGTCCTTGCCGGCCTGGGTGACCTCGACCCGGATCCGCCGTTCGGCCAGCCGGGCGTTGAGCCGGTCGAGCTGGATGTCGACGATGCGGGACAGGTCGGCGGTGTCCAGCGGCGTGAACATGACGATCTCGTCGAGCCGGTTCAGGAACTCCGGCTTGAACGCCTGCCGCACCACCCCCATCACGGCCTGCTGCTTGAGCTCGGCGTCCAGGCTGGTGTCGGCCAGGTACTGCGAGCCGAGGTTGCTGGTCATGATCAGGATCACGTTGCGGAAGTCGACCGTGCGGCCCTGACCGTCGGTGAGCCGTCCGTCGTCGAGCACCTGCAGCAGGATGTTGAACACCTCGGGGTGCGCCTTCTCGACCTCGTCGAGCAGGATCACCGAGTACGGACGCCGACGCACGGCCTCGGTGAGCTGGCCGCCCTCCTCGTAGCCGATGTAGCCGGGAGGGGCACCGACCAGCCGCGACACCGAGTGCTTCTCACCGTATTCGCTCATGTCGATGCGGACCATCGAACGCTCGTCGTCGAACAGGAACTCGGCCAGCGACTTGGCCAGCTCGGTCTTGCCGACACCGGTCGGGCCGAGGAACAGGAACGAGCCGGTGGGCCGGTTCGGGTCGGAGATGCCGGCCCGGGAGCGGCGCACGGCGTCGGAGACGGCCACCACGGCCTGGCGCTGGCCGATCAGCCGCTCGCCCAGCCGCTCCTCCATCTGCAGCAGCTTCTCGCTCTCGCCCTGCAGCAGCCGGCCGACCGGGATGCCGGTCCACGAGCCGACCACCTCGGCGATGTCGGTGGCCGAGACCTCCTCGGACACCATCGGGGTGACGTCGGACTCCTCCTTCTCGGCGGTCTCGGCCTGCGCCTGCAGGGCGGGGATCTCGCCGTAGAGGATCTCGGACGCCTTGGTCAGGTCGCCCTCGCGCTGCGCGCGTTCGGCCGCGACCCGCAGCTCGTCGATCCTCGCCTTCAGCTCACCGACCCGGTTCAGCCCGGACTTCTCCGCCTCCCAGCGGCCCTCGAGTCCACGCAACTCCTCCTGGGCGTCGGCCAGTTCGGCCTGCAGCCGCTCGTGCCGCTCGACCGAGGCCGGGTCGGTCTCCTTCTCCAGGGCGAAGGACTGCATGGTCATCCGGTCGATGCTGCGGCGCAGCTGGTCGATCTCCTCCGGCGAGGAGTCGATCTCCATCCGCAGCCGGGACGCCGCCTCGTCGATCAGGTCGATCGCCTTGTCGGGAAGCTGCCGGCTGGTGATGTAGCGGTTCGACAACGAAGCCGCGGCGACCAGCGCGCCGTCGGTGATCCGCACCTTGTGGTGTGCCTCGTAGCGTTCGCGCAGGCCGCGCAGGATCGCGATGGTGTCCTCGACGCTCGGCTCGCCGACGAACACCTGCTGGAAGCGGCGCTCCAGCGCCGGGTCCTTCTCGATCCGCTCGCGGTACTCGTCCAACGTGGTGGCGCCGATCATCCGCAGCTCACCGCGGGCCAGCATCGGCTTGAGCATGTTCCCGGCGTCCATCGACGAGTCGCCCGAGGCGCCCGCGCCGACGACGGTGTGCAGCTCGTCGATGAAGGTGATGACCTGTCCCTCGGCGTCGCGGATCTCGTTCAGGACGGCCTTCAGCCGCTCCTCGAACTCGCCGCGGTACTTGGCGCCGGCGACCATCGACGCCAGGTCGAGCGAGACGACGCGGCGTCCCTTCAGCGAATCGGGGACGTCGCCGGCGACCACTCGCTGCGCCAGCCCCTCGACGACGGCGGTCTTGCCGACGCCGGGTTCGCCGATCAGCACCGGGTTGTTCTTGGTGCGCCGGGCGAGCACCTGTACGACCCGGCGGATCTCGGAGTCACGGCCGATCACCGGGTCGAGCTTGCCGTCGCGGGCCCGCTCGGTCAGGTCGACGGAGTACTTGTCGAGGGTGGATTCGCCACCCTCCTGCTCGGCGGAGGTGATCCGCTTGTCACCCCTGGCGGCGTTGAAGGCGTGGGCGAGCTTGGTCGGTTCGGCGCCGAACTGCAGCAGGATCTTCTGCGCGTCGCTGACGATCGTGGCCAGCGCGATCATCAGGTGTTCGGTGGCGACGAACTCGTCGCCCAGCTGCTCGGCGCGGGTCTCGGCGTCGGCCAGCACCCGGGCCATCGAGCCGGACAGGCCGGGCTGGCTGACCGAGTTGCCGGACGCGCTGGGCAGCTTGGTGATCGCCCCCTGGGCGGCGGCGTCCACCACCTTGGGGTCGGCGCCGACCGCGCTGAGCAGGCTGCCGACGGTGTTGTCGGGCACCATCAGCAGGGCGTGCAGCAGGTGCACCGGCTCGGCGCTGGGGTTGCCGTTGGTGAGCGCGTTACGCAGTGCGGCCGAGACGGCGTCGCGGCTCTTGGCGGTGAGCTTGGAAGTGTCCATGTGGTAATTGTCTCCCTGTGAAACAAAGTTGAGTCCACTAGACTCAACCATACCTGTGTGGCGGCTATTCCGCTTGTTACGACGAGTTCTGTGGCGTGCTGGCCGCCGCTGCAAGGCTCAGCTGGGGTTCTCGTCCAGCGTGGCCGTCAGCGTGAAAGTCGCCGGCAGCCGCTCCGGACGCCGCTGCAGCCGGTACTCGCCGGTGCCGGGGTCCAGGCGCATCAGGCCGGGCAGTGCCTCCCAGGGCACGCTGTCGTGTTCGTCCAGGCCGGTCAGCCGCAACCCGCTGGCGAGGACGGCGGTGACGATCTCACCCAGCCCGTGATTCCACTCCACCGATTCGGGGGACGCCACCGCGCC
The DNA here is from genome assembly GCF_025972045.1 of Micropruina sonneratiae. Classification (GTDB taxonomy): domain Bacteria; phylum Actinomycetota; class Actinomycetes; order Propionibacteriales; family Propionibacteriaceae; genus Micropruina; species Micropruina sonneratiae. The sequence goes on from NZ_JAPDHX010000004.1 coordinate 160,386, forward strand.
CGTCCCGCTGTAGCTGCCCGGATCGCTCCACCGGACCGGCGCGGATTGCTCGAAATAGGGCAGTTCGAGAGCGACGGTCTGCTCGCCCGGGCCGCTGATCCAGGGCTGTTGGGCGCGATCGGGGTGCTCGTCCGCCACACGCTGCGCCAACGCAGCCAGGAGCACCGGGTGCGCGTCGCGGACGAACAGCCGTCCCCCGGGACGCAGCAGGCCGGCCACCGTCTGCGCCCACCGCCGGATGTCCGGCAGCCAGCACAGCGCACCCACCCCCGTGTAGACTAGGTCGAACCGCTCGCCGCCCAGCACCTCCACGGCGTCGTAGACGTCGGCCCGCACGTAGTCGATGCCGACTCCTGCCCTGGCCGCCAGGTCGCGCGCCGCCGCCACCGCCTCCCCGGACAGATCCAGGCCACTCATCCTGGCGCCCAGCCGGGCCAGGCTGAGGGTGTCGGTGCCCAGGTGACACTGCAGGTGGACGGCGTCCAGCCCGGCGAGGTCCCCCAACCTGGGCCGGTCGAAGCGCACCACGTCGGACAGCGCGGACGGGTCGGCGAGCAGGTCGGCGATGCCGTAGCCGCCGGCCAGGTGGACCGGCACCCGCGCGTCCCAGTTCGCCCGGTTGACCACGCGGTAGTCGTCGCTCATGACCCCGACGGTAGCGGCAGCCCCCGGCCGCCCGTGAGGTGGCTGGGTAGGCTGATCGCTGACCATCCGTGATCGACGGCTCCCTTCCGGCAGGAGAACCCGATGGGCCTCCGCTCCCCGCGACCGCTGGTCGCGACCCTGCTGACCGTTGCCCTGCTGACCACCGGCCTGCTGGCCGGGTGCACTCCGGCGTCCGCTCCCTCGGCGAGCCCGAGCGCCTCCGCCCCGCCCGTCGGCGGCAGCGTGATCAGCACCGGCAACTCGACCAATCAGATGGTCGCCACCCTGCCGCAGGCGGTCGCCGACCAGTGGAACGCCCTGGCCGCCGACGGCAAGGGTGTCGAGTGGCTGAACACCCCGAACACCACCGACATCGTCCGGACGCCGGTGGCGGTGGGCGGCGACCAGAGCCAGGCGCTGGTGGACGCCGTCAACGGCGTTCAGGGCGCCGGGACGGACCGCTCGGTGCTGGCCGCCCTGAACGACCTGGACTCGCCCGCCGGATCACCGGTGTGGGTGTTCTCGCCGCTGCTCGACACCCGCGACCCGCTGGACTTCACCGAGCTGGCCTTCGACGAGGACCCGGCAGCGGTGGTCAAGGCGGTGAAGAAGGCGAAGGACCTGCCCGACCTGAAGGGACGCCAGGTCAGCTTCGTGATCAACCCGGTCGCCGGTGACCAGGCCGCGCTCAGCGACCTGCAGACCGGCTACCTGCACGCGGTCTGGCAGGAACTGGCCGACGCCGCCGGCGCCGAACGGGTGGAGTTCTTCGACGGCACCGGCACCGTGGCTGGCGCCGGCTCGGGGCCCGTGGTGGCCGTACCCGAGCCCGACGACGTCGACACCACCACCACCGGCACAGAGGTCGTCTGCCGGCTGCCGACCCCGGCCCTGTTCGTGATCAACACCCCCAACCTGATCGACCGCGGCAAGACCCTGCAGGGGTTGAAGAAGTGCCTGGCCAAGGCGCCCGACAACTACCGCGTGGTGGTCGAGGGACACACCTCGGGCGACCCCTCCGACAACGGCAGGGCGACCGTCGAGTTGTCCAAGCAGCGCGCCACCGTCGTGGCGGTGCTGCTCAAGGACCTGGACGTGCCGGCCAAGGCCATCTACAAGGTGGTCGGCTACGGGCGCAGCAACCCCCTGGTCGACCCGCCCACCGACCCGCGCAACCGGGCCGTGGTGGTGCGCTTCGAGGTACTCAAGTAGCCCGGCGACAGCACGGTTCGGGCCACGTCGTCCCACCATCCCGACCTGAGCCCCTGATCGCAGGTTCCTCGCCCGGCGGCACTAGGCTCGGTGGCCTGCCCGAACTGGAGGACAACGATGCCGGCACCCGACTTCCACCTCGACACCAGCAGCAGCCGCGACGTGGTGCTGAGGATCGCCACCCGCGGCCGGCAGATCCTGCGCAATCCGATCTCGAACCGGGGCACCGCGTTCACCCTGAGCGAGCGTGAGCGCCTCGACCTGTCCGGGCTGCTGCCGAGCCGGGTGACCACCATCGAGGAGCAGCTCCGGCGCACGTTCGCGCAGTACCGCCGCTCACCCTCGCCGCTGGCCAAGTTCATCTACCTCTCCCAGTTGCGTGACCGCAACGAGGTGTTGTTCTACCGGTTGCTCAGCGAGAACCTCGAGGAGATGCTGCCGATCATCTACACCCCCACCGTCGGTGAGGCGATCGAACGCTTCAGCCACGAGTACGTCGGCTCACGCGGCCTGTTCCTGTCCATCGACCGGCCCGACCTGATCGAACAGTCGCTGCACAACTACGTGCCCGACCCCGATGAGATCGACCTGGTGGTGGTCACCGACTCCGAAGGCATCCTGGGCATCGGCGATCAGGGCATCGGCGGCATCCAGATCGCCAACGGCAAGCTCAGCGTGTACACCGCCGCCGCCGGCATCCACCCGCGCAGGGCGATCCCCATCGTGCTGGACGTCGGCACCGACAACCTGGGACTGCTGAACAGCGACCTTTACCTGGGCGAACGGCACGCCCGGGCACGCGGCGAGGCCTACGACGACTTCATCGACGCCTTCGTGACCGCGATCACCCGCCAGTTCCCCAACGCGATGCTGCACTGGGAGGACTTCGGCGCCGGCAACGCGCATCGCATCCTGCACCGCTACTCCGACTCGATCTGCACCTTCAACGACGACATCCAGGGCACCGCCGCGGTCGTGCTGGCGGCCGTCCTGGCGGCGGTGAGGCTGACCGGGGTGCCGCTGCGCCAGCACAAGGTGCTGGTCTACGGGGCGGGGACGGCCGGGGTCGGCATCGCCGACATCGTCCGCGAGGCGATGGCGCACGAGGCCGGCAACCCCGCGGACTACTACCCGCAGTTCTACGCGTTCAACAGCCGCGGGCTGATCGTGGCCGACAACCAGGGGGTGCGCGACTACCAGCAGCCCTACGCCCGGCAGCGCTCGGAGGTCGAGGGCTGGGAGCTGGAGAACCCGTCCCGGATCAGCCTGCTCGAGACGGTGCGTGCGGTGCAGCCGACCATCCTGATCGGCACCTCGGCACAGCCGGGCGCCTTCGACGCCGACGTGGTCAAGGCGATGGCGCAGGGCTGCGAGCGGCCGATCATCCTGCCGCTGTCCAACCCGACCAGCCGCTCGGAGGCGCACCCCACCGACCTGCTGGAGTGGACGGACGGACGGGCGCTGATCGCCACCGGCAGCCCCTACGGCACGCTGCGGCACGGCGAGGTGTACCACACGATCGCGCAGGCCAACAACGCGCTGATCTTCCCCGGCCTGGGCCTGGGCGTGTCGGCGGTGCGGGCGAAGCGGGTCACCGACGAGATGATCTACGCAGCGGCCGCGGCGCTCGCCGGACTGGTCAACGAGTACCGGCCAGGCGCCGCACTGCTGCCGTCGATGAACGACCTGCGCCTGGTGTCGGCCACCGTGGCGATGGCGGTGGCCCGGACCGCCGAGGAGCAGGGCCTGGCCCGTGCCCCGCTGAGCAACCCGATCGACGCGATCTACCAACGGATGTGGAAGCCCGACTACCCGCGCCTGGAGGTGCTGAACAAGGGCGACTGAGCCGCGCCCGCCCGTTGCACGTCCCGCCGCAGATCCCGGGTCGAGCCCGGGATGACGGTGGTCAGAGGGTCGCGGCGGCGGTCGTCATCCCGGCGCAAGCCGGGATCTCATGAGGCGCGACAGCGGGTGCCGCCGCCCGGCACCCGACGCGACCCACAGCAGAAGTGGGCAACGAGCAGAGCCGGGTGGGACGGCGCGCAAGCTACAGCGCCGGCTCGGCCTCGAGCAGGGGCCGGAGCTCGGCGTCCAACTCGCCGTCGGTGCAGTACCGCTGCAGGACGCCGTCGGCTAGCACGTTCGCCAGCGCCGCGAGCACCATCGACTGATCGAGGCTGAGGTAGCGCCGCGCCACCTTCCCCGACCGGACGCCGACCGCGTCGCAGAAGCCGCCCGGGCCGTAGCAGCCCAGATCACGCTCGAGGCGGGCCAGGCAGTCGGTCGCCTCGACGGGTTCGACCATCAGCGCCATCGCCACGGCGTGCGGAGTGACCACACCGTCCCCCCAGCCGGTTTCGCGGCCGACCGCGTACGGCGTCCGCTCGACGTCGCTGGGATACTCCGTCGGTGACAGCCCGATCGGCGCCACACCCCATTCCGAGTAGCCACCGTCGGGGGTGCTGGCCGGCGAGAAACCCCAGTAGCCGAAGCGGGCATCATCGAGACCGAACGTCCGGTGCGCCGCCACCGTGTTGCGATGCGACGCGCCGAACGCCGCCGGCGACCAGTCGGCCTCGGGGATGAGCAACTGCGGCATCAGGGCCTCGAACATCGACCCGCCCCAGGTCGGGATCACCGCCAGGCCGCGGTACTCGCGGCGTTCACGGGGCAGGCCGCGGTAGTGACCGGCGGGGATCTGGCCGAGGCCGATGCCGAGGTAGCTGCAGATCCGCGGTTCGCTCATCAGGTGCCCGTAGTGGTGCCCGGTGGGTCGCAGCCCGTCGGCGTCGACGAAGAACCCGCCCCACAGCTCACCGACCTCCGGGTCGTGGAAGCGGCCGAAGTCCATCGACCCCAGCAGCGCCCCGGCCGGCCCGGCCACCTCGGGCACCGCGTTGCGCACCACCAACAGTCCGGCCCCCAGCCAGCCGTTGTCGACGCTGGACAGGAACTGCCTGATCACTCCCCCGTCGGGCATCACCTCCAGCCGGGCGCCGGTCGCCTCGTCGTACCAGTTGAAGAACATGCCGGAGGCAACGTCTCGCCGCATGGCCGCAAGCGTGTCGAGGGCCGCAGCACACCGCGCAGCGCAGTCGCGGGGCTCGATCAGGCCCAGTTCGCGGGCCGCGACCGCGCACCACAGCAGCCCGCCTATGTTGGTCGGCGAGGTGTAGCGGCTGCGGCTCGACGGGTCCAGGTCGGCGGCCAGATGGTCGGCGGGCAGGCCGGTGCGCGGGTCGGTGAGGGCGGCCAGGCTGCGCCAGGTGTCCGCCGCCCAGCGCCGCAGATCGTCAGTCATCGGAGCCTTTCGTCGTCACGAAGAGGACCCGGCGTCCGCCGGAACTCAGTTGTCACGCCGCTCGACGCAGCCGCAGCTTGAGCGCACGACCAGCTGCGAGGGCACCAGGATCTCGTCGCTGTCGGTCGAGGAGCGCACGATCAGGTCGTGCAGGCGCTGCGCCGCCATCCGGCCCACCTCCCGGGCCGGCTGCCGCACGGTGGTCAGCCCCGTGTACCGCGCGGCCATCACGTCGTCCCAGCCGGTCACCGCCAGATCCTCCGGCACCCGGACGCCGCGCCGCCGCAGCTCGAGCACGACACCGAGGGCCAGCTCGTCGTTGGCGCAGACCAGGGCGTCCAGGTGGCCGTCGGCGACGACCGCCTCGGCCACCTCCGCCGCCTGCGACTCCCCGAACAGCGCCCGCAGCGGCGGCCCGGCCTGGTCGAGCCCGGCAGCCTCCAGCGCGTCGAGGAAGCCTCGGTGGCGATGGGCGGCGTCCCGCGCCTGGTCGGGATCGCCGGCGAACAGCAACCGTCGGTGGCCGTGGTCGCGCAGCAGATGGATGACCAGTTCCTCGGTGGCGCGGCGATTCTCGACGTTCACCCCGGCGCAGCCTTCGACCGGGTCGCGGTTGAGCAACACGGTCGGCACCCGCCGGGCCACCTCACGGGCCACCTCGTCGGAGGTGGTGCCGTGTGCCAGCACCATGCCGTCCATCTTCGCGGCCAGGTCGAAGACCCTGTCCTCGACCGCCTCGATGCCTTCGGTGGAGATCAGCGACACGCTCTGGCCGAACTCCGGCGCCCGCGATTCGTAGCCGACCAGCAGTTCGGAGTAGTACGGCCCGCCCAGCGAGTAGAGCACCAGGCCGTGCTGCTCCACGCGCAGGGCGGTCGCGCGTCCGGCCCGCAACGGCACGTAGCCGAGCTCACGGACGGCGTCCAGCACCTTCGCCTTGGTGGCCGGCGAGCTCGGGGTCGACCCCTGCAGCACGCGTGACACCGTCGCGATCGACACGCCCGCGCGTTCGGCCACGGTGTAGATGGTGACCGGCCGTTCCTCCTCGGCGCTCACGCTGCCCACCCTACTGAGCCGGGCCCACCCCACGACAGGAACCGGCACCCGCGCCAGGTGCATCACAGACCCTCAGGCCGGTCGGTCCAGCTTGTCGAACGGGTTGGGGATGGCGTCGAGGAGCTTGCGCGTGTAGTCGTCGCTCGGGTCCCGGATGACAGTGAGCGCCCGGCCCTGCTCGACCACCCTGCCCTGCGAGAGCACGATGATCTCGTCGGCCAGCATCCGGGCACTGAGCAAATCGTGGGTGATGTAGAGGATGCCGACGTCGGACTCCTGCACGAGGTCGTGCAGCAATTCCAGGATCTCGGCCCGGATCGACACGTCGAGCGACGAGATCGGCTCGTCGGCGACGATCAGCTCAGGGTTGCTGGCCAGCGCCCGGGCGATCACCACCCGTTGCCGCTGGCCACCGGACAGCTCATAGGCGTAGCGGTTGCGGTAGCGGGACGCCGGGGTGAGGGCCACCTTCTCGAGCAGTTCCTCGACCCGCTGCTTGAGCGCCTCCCCGGACAGGCCGAGGAAGTTCCTCAGCGGCCGGGACAGGATGTAGCCCAGCGTCTTGGTGGGGTTCAGCGAACTGTACGGGTCCTGGAACACCATCTGCACCTTGCTGCGGTAGTCGCGCAGCTGACCCGGACGCAGCCCCACCACGTCGATCGCCCGTCCCTCCCGGGTGTGGAACATGATGGTTCCGGCCGTCGGCTTCTCGACACCGGTGATCAGCTTGGCCAGCGTCGACTTGCCCGATCCCGACTGCCCGACCAGCGCGGTCACCGCGCCCCGGCGCAGCTCGAAGGCGACGTCGTCGACGGCGGTGAAATCGCTGAACGTGAACCCGTTGCGGGTTCGGTAGGTCTTGCTCACGTCGCTCAGGGTGAGGAAGGCGTGCTGGGACAACGCCTCCTTGCTCTCGTCGTCGCTCTTGACGAACTCCGGCCCGGCGAATTTGGCCGACCTGGCCGGCACCTCGACCCCGTCCTCGGGCTCGGCCTGCAACTGCGCGACGTGGCAGGCCACCCGGGCACCGTCCACCGCGAGCAACTCCGGTTCGACGCTCAGGCAGCGGTCGATCCGTTCCGGGCAGCGCGGCGCGAACAGGCAGCCCGCGTGCTCGCGGGTCAGGTCCGGCGGCCGTCCCGGCACGTAGGTGATGCGGACCGTCTGGGCGCGAGGGTCGCCGTAGGAGCCGAGCAGGCCCTTGGAGTAGGGGTGCAGCGGGTTGCGCATCAGATCGGCCGAGTCGTGCTCCTCGACGATCCTGCCCGCGTACATCACCAGGATCCGGTCGGACAGGTCGAGCACGGTGCCCATGTCGTGGCTGATGAACAGCACGGCGAACTTCTGCTCGGCCTGCAGCGTGCGGACCGCCTCGAGGATCGAGCGCTGGACCACGACGTCCAGGCCGGTGGTGGGCTCGTCGAGCAGGACGAAGCGCGGCTTGTTGACCAGGGCCAACGCCAGGTTGATCCGCTGCTTCATGCCGCCGGAGAGTTCGTGCGGGTAGGCGGTGAGGAACTTCTCCTCGATCATCACCATGCCGAACAGTTGCCGCACCCGGTCGACCACGGCGTCGCCGCGCAGGTCGGAATGCAGTTCGATGGCGTCGCGGAACTGGTCGACCACACGGACGACGGGGTTGAGCGCGTTCATCGAGGACTGGAACACCGTGGAGATGTCCCGCCAGCGGTAGGGGCGCAGTTCGTCCTGCGTCATCGTCGCCAGGTCGTTGCCGTCGAAGACGATGGAGCCGCCGGAGATCCGACCCGGGCGTTCGACCAGTCGCAGCAGTGCGTTGGCCAGCGTCGACTTGCCCGAGCCGGACTCACCGATCAGGCCGACGAACTCGCCCTCGGCGATCTCGAACGACACGTCGTCGACGGCCTGGACGGGCTTGTGCAACCGCGGTTCGTAGCGGACGCCGAGATTCTTCACTTCGAGCAGTGCCATGGCTCAGCCGTCCTCTCGCAGGTGCGGGTTGCTCAACAGGTCGATGCCGAAGTTCACGAAGGTGAACGCGGTGATCAGGATCGCCAGGGCCAGGCCGGGCACGAACAGCCAGATCCACAGGCCCTGGGCCAGCGCGCCCTGCTGGTTGGCCTGGTAGAGCATGGTCCCCCACGACACCGAACTGGTGTCGCCGAGGCCGAGGAAGGACAGCCCCGCCTCGGCGCCGACCGCGCCGGTGGCCGCGCCGAAGAAGCCGGCCATGATCAGCGACGACATGCTGGGCATGATCTCCCGGAACACGATCGTCCACGACCGGTCGCCGGAGAACTTGGCGGCGGTGACGAAGTCGCGGTTGCGCAGCGTGATGATCTGGGATCTCTTCGCCCGGGCCGCCCCGGCCCACGAGGTGATTGCGATCACGAAGATCGTGAACCAGATCGACCGGTCCTCGGTGTAGGCCATCAGGGTGATGATCAGCGGCAGGATCGGCACTACCAGGGCGACGTTGGTGACGAACGACAACACCTCGTCGATCCAGGTGCCTTCGAAGTAGCCCGAGATCATGCCGACCACCAACGCGATGATCGTCGCGAACAGGCCGCCGAACAGTCCGACCAGCAGCGACACCCGGGTGCCCCAGATCAGCTGGGAGGCGATGTCGCCGCCGGAGGTGGTGGTGCCCAGCCAGTGTTCGGCGCTCGGTTCGAGCAGAGCCTCGAAATCGGTCCGGGTCCCCTCGTAGGGGGCGATCCAGGGCGCAAAGACGCCCAGCAGGATGTACAGGCCCAGGATCACGATGCCCACCCGCGCCTTGCGGTTGGCCCAGATGATCGACCACCACCGCGGACCGGCGGCCTCGACGGCCTCGGCCTCGGCGGCGGCGAGTTCTTCGCCGCCGACCGGCAGGTTGGAGGAGTCGGTGGGTTGGGTGACGCCGGTGCTCATGACTGTGCCTTCCGGGCGCGGGGATCGAGAATGCCGTACAACATGTCGGCGATCAGGTTGGCCAGCAGGACGCCGACGATGGTGAACAGCAGCAGGGCCTGCAGCAGCGGGTAGTCCTTGTTGTCGATCGCCTGGGCGGTGAGCCGGCCCAGGCCCGGATAGTCGAAGACCTGCTCGATCAGGATCTGCCCGCCCAGCATCGAGCCCAGCGCCAGGGCCAGGCCGGTGATCGAGGGCAGCAGGGCATTGCGCGCGGCGTAGCGCAGCGCGATCTGGGTGTCGGGGACGCCCTTGGCCCGGGCCAGTCGCACGTAGTCCTCACCCAGGTTCATGATCATCGTGTTGCGCATGCCGAGGATCCAGCCGATCGGACCGGTGATCAGCAGCACCGAGGCGGGCAGGATCGAGTGGTAGATGGCGTCCCCGATGAACTCGGCGTTCCAGCCGGGGGTGCTGGCGTCGTAGCCGCCGGCGGTCGGGAACCAGCCGAGCACGTAGCCGAACGCGAACAGGATGAGCAGCGCCAGCCAGAAGGCGGGCAGGGTGCCGATGAAGGTCGAGCCGAGGGTGACGATCGAGTCGAAGCGGGTGTTGCGCCGCCAGGCCGCGAAGGCGCCCAGCAGGGTGCCGACCACGAACGAGATGAGCAGCGTGGTGCCGACCAGCACCAGCGTCCACGGCAGCGCCACCCCGATCACCGTCGCGACGTCATAGGGGAAGTAGGTGTAGGACAGGCCCAGCTCACCGCGGCTCAGCGAGCCGAGATAGTTCCAGTACTGCTCCCACAGGTTCTTGCCGGCCGGGTCGCCCAGCATCGCCCGCAATGCCTCGATCTTCGCCGGGTCGAGCTCGGCGTCCCTGCCCTGCAGCTTCTTGAACATGATCTCGGCCGGATCGCCGGGCTGCAGCCTGGGAATGATGAAGTTCAGGGTCACCGCCGCCCACAACGTGGCGAGGAAGAACCCGATCCGCCTCAGGAAATAGCGCATCGTCGCGCTCCTTTCGGGCTAGCTGGACGCCGGGGCGGGGCATGGCGGTGAGGAGTGCGCCATGCCCCGCTGGCCGGGGTCGCGGTGGCTACTTGGCCGACCGCAGGTGCGTCATGATCACCAGCATGTCGCTGTTGGTCGCGTACGGATCTTCCTCACTGGGCCAGCCGACGGCCTTGTCGGTGCGGTAGATCATCCGGGCGGGTGCGTAGATCAACGAGGTCACCGGGAACTGGGTGATCATCGTGTTCACCAGCTCGCCGACCAGCTTCTTCTGCTCGCCCGGGTCGGTCGATCCCGACAGCGCGGCCACGGTGGCGTCGGTGGCCGGATCGTTCCACCGCTGCACGTTGGACTGCACCTTGGTCTTGGTGGGGATCTGGTCGCTGGCCAGCTTCGAGCCGATGTTGCGGGCCACCTCGCAGCCGCCGTGCAGGTACTCCAGCACCATGTCGAACTCGCCGGACTTCTTCTGGGCGTCCACGTTGTCGGGGGCGCTCTTGACGGTGGAGGCGTCCAGCTTCATCGACTTGAGGTTGCGGACGATGACCTCGACCGTCGACTCGTAGTCGATCCAGCCGGCCTGCACGGTGAACTTGATCTTCAGCGGCGAGCCGTCGGGGTTGGTGCGCATGCCGTCGGCACCCACCGCGTAGCCGGCGGCGTCGAGCAGCTGCTCGGCCTTGGCGGTGTCGAAGGGCAGCACGGTGTCAGTCTTCAGGTCGTCCGGCATCAGGTCCTCGGCGTAGGGCAGCTTCAGGCCGGTCTGCGACGCGGGCTTCATGATGCCGTAGGTGGCCTTGGTGCTGATCTCGTCCTTGTTGATGCCCTGGCTGTAGGCCTCGCGGAACTTCACGTCGTTGAACGGCGCCTTGGTCAGGTTGGGGGTGAGCACCGTGGTGCCGGCCGGCGCGTACCAGAAGTGGTTCAGCGTCGGGTTCTTGTCGACGAAGGCGACCTGCGGGTTGGGGATCTCGCCCCAGTAGGCGTCCAGTCCCCCGGCGTTCAGCTTCAGTGCTGCCTGGGTGGCGTCGTAGTTGCCCTCGAGCACCAGCTTCTCGACCTTGATCTTGTCGGCCTGCCAGTAGTCGGCGCGGCGATCCAGCACCAGCTTGCGGCCGTTGTACGAGGCCAGCGTGAACGGTCCGGTGCCGACCGGCTCCTTGTCGATGTACTTGACCGGGTCGTCGATCTTCTCCCAGATGTGCTTCGGCAGCACCTTCACGGCGATGATCGAGTCGAACTTCGCGGCAGCGTTGCCGCTGAAGGTGATCGTCACGTTGTTGCCGTTCACGGCCACGTCGGTGGCGTGCTTGCCGAAGGTGTCGTTCCAGACGCCGGCGGTGTCCAGAGCGGGAAAGTCCTTGCCGATGTCCAGGGAGAACTTGACGTCGTCGGGGGTCAGCGGCTGGCCGTCGCTCCAGGTGACTCCCTCACGAACGGTGAAGGTGAGCTTGTCGGGGCCCTCCCACTTGTACTCGGTGGCCAGCCACGGCGTCATCGTGCAGTTCAACGAGTTGCGGATCATCAGCGGCTCGTAGAAGTACGTCTTGGTCAGCGCGTTCGGCGAGAACGGGTTGAAGTTGACCAGGCCACCGACGTTCTCGGCCACCTCGGCCGGCAGCGTCACCTGCTCGATCATGGCGTCGGTGCCGGCGGTGTTGCCGTCGGTGGGACCGGGCTGGTTCTGGTTGGTCTGGATTCGCCCGGAACAGGCGGTCAAGGCGAGAGCGCCGGCCATGGCCAGCGCCGCGAACCCTGTGATTCGGCGCGTCATCGGATCTCCTCACGTGGTCGATTCTTGTCAGCATGATCCGCACATACCCGGGGCGTCAACGGATTGTGCGCATGAAAGTACTTTCATGGCCCAGTGCGCCTACTTTCAGTTATTTACACGCCCGCAACGGGTGTTCAAGGCCACATTTTCGGTGGTAGACAAAACGAATGACCATGAGCACAGTGCGTCATGACGGATGCCTGGCCACCCCCACCGGCTGGGGTGGCCTGGCCCGCCTGGACCTGGCGGGCCTGTCCATGCTGCAGTACCCGGCGAGTAGCTGTGAGGCCGGTGCAGGTGGAGTGTGGCTACGGGTCCTGCACGGTGAACGAGCACACCCGGTGCGGCTGGCGGACCCCTCCGCTCCCGTGCCGGTCTCGCGCTACCCCGACGGGTTCGCGGTGTCGTCGCACACCGATTCGCTGCAGTATTCGCTGCGCTTTTCGCTGCACGAACCCGAATTAATGTGGCAATGGTCGGTGAGCGTGACCAATAACGGCACGTCGGCAATCGAATTCGACACGGTGATGGCCGCCGATATCGCATTGGCGCCTTTCGATGTGGTACGTATCAACGAGTTCTACGTCAGCCAGTACCTCGATGTGACGCCGTTGTGGCACCAGCGCTGGGGCCGGTGTCTGGCGGTGCGCCAGAACATGCCCGGACCGAGGGCGCCCTGGGTGCTGTTGGGCTGCTACGGCGGCGGAGCGGGGTGGGCGAGTGACGCCAGGCAACTCGGCCCGGTGGTCGACGCCGAACTGGCCGGGCTGCGCCGGCGGGCCCTTCCGAACCGGCGGCTGCAGCACGAGCACACCCTGGCGGTGCTGTCCTCGAAACCGGAGGTGCTGCAGCCCGGCGAGACCCAACGCGGCGGCTTCTTCGGCCTGCTCGTCGAGGACCACCCCGCCGCGACCGGGCCGGGCGACGTCGATGCGGCCCCGGCGGCCCCGCTGCCGGTGGTGGAACGGGGGACGGAGCCCGGACTGCCCGCCGAGTCCGCCTCACTGGTGGTCCGGGCCGCGCAGCTCGACGGCGCGCCACTCGACCCCGGCGAGCTGGCCGCGCTGGTCGGCGATGACGTGCGGGTGGTGGAACGGCAGGCCGACGCCTGGTGGGAGGCCGTGGGGCCCCCCGGAGAAGTGCTGGTGAGCGCCGCGAAGCAGGCAGCCGTGCTGCGCCCGCATGGGCAGCTGCTGCGGACCTCCGCGGCGACGACCCCCACCCGGACCTGCCTCACGGCGACGGTCTGGATGGACGGCGTGTTCGCCGCGCAACTCACCCGCGGTCACGTCGGGCGGCGGCCGATGCTGACCACCACCCGCACCCACCTGGGCCTGCAACGCAGCCAGGGCCTACGGCTCTACCTCCGCCGGGGTGGCACGTGGTGGCGGCTCGGGCGGCCCAGCACCTGGGGGTTGCGACCCGACCGCGCCCGCTGGCTCTACGCCTTCGACGACGTGGTGCTGCAGGTCACCACCACGGCGGCGCAGGCCACCGACGAGTTCGCCGTCGAGGTGCAGACGCTCCGGGGCGCGGTCGACGAGCTGCTGTGGGTGGGCCAGTTGGCCGGCGGCGACGACCCGGAACCGACGCTGGAGCTGACCGAATCCGGGGCGATCGCCCGCTGGACCGACCGGACCCTGCGCGTCCGGTCTGAGGTCGATCCACATCGGGCACCGACTTCGGTGCCCGATGTGGACCAACCCCGACACCGGTTCGCCGCCGACGCCCCCCTGTACGCCGACGGACGGCAGCGCGGCACCGGCTGGCTCACGCTGCGCAGCGGCGGCGACGTGCGGCTCGTGGTCGACGCTCCCGCCGAGGGCGAACAGCAACCGGCCGCGACCCCCGGCGGCACCCACCCGGTCCGGCTCGGGTTGAGCCTGACAGGTGGGCCGGCGGCGTCCGAGGTGGCGGAACTGGACCGCATAGTGCCCTGGTTCGGCCACGACGCCCTGGTGCACTACCTGTCGCCACGCGGCCTGGAGCAGTTCACCGGTGGCGGGTGGGGAACCCGTGACGTGTGCCAGGGCCCGGTCGGGCTGCTCACCGCGCACGCCGACGACCGGGCCCAGCGCGACCTGCTGGTGCGGGTCTTCTCCGCCCAGCATGAGCGCGGCGACTGGCCACAGGCGTTCGAGTTCCTCCCCCCGGCCGGGGCCGGGCAGCCCGACGCGCACGGCGACGTGCTGTTCTGGCCGCTGCTCGCCCTGGGCGACTTCCTGCTGCGCAGCCACGACGCCGGGCTGCTGGCGGTGCCTGCCGGTTTCGTCGACGACGACGGCCCCACCGCGAAGGCCCCGATCTCGGAGCACCTGACCAGGGCGCTGGCGGTGATCGAGAACCGGACCGTACCGAACAGCCCGCTGCCCGCCTACGGGCACGGTGACTGGAACGACTCGCTGCAGCCGGCCGACCCGCGGCTGGCGGCGCAGATGGCGTCGGCGTGGACGGCCACCCTGCAGGTGCAGGCGCTGCGGGCACTCAGTGCCGGGCTGGCGGCGACCGGCGCGGAACCGGCGCTGGCCCGGCGGGCCTCCGAGCTGGCCGACGCGACCGAGGCGGCGTTGCGGAAGGAGCTGCTGGTCGACGGCGTGCTCGCCGGCTATGGGGTGTTCGACACCGACGGCGTCCGCGACGAGGTGCTGGTGCATCCGCGCGACGACCGCACCGGATTGACCTACGGGGTGCTGCCCTGGATCCACGCGATCAGTGCCGAGCTGCTCGAACCGGACGCCGCGGCGCATCATCTGCGGCTGATCGAGGAGCACCTGCTCGGGCCGGACGGCACCCGGCTGTTCGACGCCCCGGTGCCCTACCGCGGCGGCCCGGTGGAGGTCTTCCAGCGGGCGGAGGCGGCCACCTTCTGGGGACGTGAGATCGGGCTGATGTACACCCACGCACACCTGCGCTACGCCGAGGCGTTGGCGCGGTTCGGCGACGCCGGGGGGCTTTTCCGGGCGCTGTGCCTGGTCAACCCGGTCGGCGTCACGGCGCGGGTCGCCGGCGCCCGCCCCCGGCAGAGCACCTGCTACTACTCCTCGTCGGACGCCGCCTTCGCCGATCGCTATGACGCCGCCGCCCGCTACCCGGCCTCGCTGACCGGCCAGGTGCCGCTGGAGGGCGGCTGGCGGGTGTACTCCTCGGGGCCGGGGCTGTTCCTGCGCCTGCTGGTGGAATGCCTGCTCGGGGTTAACCGGCGCGGTGCCGAACTGCTGCTCGACCCGGTCCTCGACCCGGCGCTCGACGGCCTCGTCGCCGAGGTGCCTCTCGACGACCGGACGTTGCGGCTGACCTACCGGGTGCGCGGGCCGGGCCACGGAGTCTGCGCGGTGCGGGCCGGCGGGCGTGAACTGTCGCTGCGGCCGCACCCCAACCGCTACCGGCGCGGCGGCGTCCTGATCGATCGGGGCGACCTCGGCGAACCCGTCGGCGGCGTCACCGAGGTGCTGGTGCTGGTGGGCGATGAGTGAGCGGCCGTGGTTGCGCGAGGGCCCGCTGGAGCACCGGGTCGAGTCGTTGCTGGCCGAGCTGACCCTTGCCGAGAAGGCGGGCCAGCTCAATCAGCCGGCCAACGTGTCACCGGGTGACGACCACGACGCGCTCGCGGCGGGCCGGATCGGCTCGTCGCTGTACGCCAGTGGCGCATTGGGCGGCAACGAACGCGACGAGGGCCTGTCGATCGCCGCGATCGAGCAGTGCCAGCGGATCGCCGTCGAGGAATCCCGGCTGGGTATTCCCGTGCTGTTCGGCCGCGACGTCATCCACGGCCACCGCACTGTCTTCCCCATCCCGCTCGGACTCGCCGCCGGCTGGGACCCCGACCTGGTCGAACGCCTGGCCGCCGTCGCCGGCGAGGAGGCGGCCCGCGAAGGGGTCGCCTGGACCTTCGCCCCGATGGTCGACATCTCCGAGGAGCCGCGCTGGGGCCGGGTCGCCGAGGGATTCGGCGAGGCGCCGGTGCTGTCCGGGCGGCTCGCAGCGGCGTCCGTGCGTGGCTTCCAGCGCTCGATCGGTGCGACGGCCAAGCATTTCGTCGGCTACGGCCTGGCAGCCGGTGGACGCGACTACGACACCGTTCAGGTCGGCGAGAACACGCTGCGGAACCTGCACCTGCGCACCTTCCGCGACGCGGTGGACGCCGGGGTGCTGGCCGTGATGGCGTCCTTCAACGACGTCGACGGCACACCCATGCACGCAAACCGGCGGCTGGTCCGCGAGGTGCTGAAGGACGAGTGGGGTTTCGACGGCGTGGTGGTCGCCGACTGGTCGGGGGTGGGCCAGCTGGTCGACCACGGGGTCGCCGCGGACGCCCGGGACGCCGCCCGGCAGGCGCTGCTGGCCGGCGTCGACCTCGACATGGCATCGGGCTGCTATCTGGCGCACGCCGAAGAGCTGGTCGTCTCGGGCGCGGTGCCGGCCGAGATCGTCGACGACGCGGTCCGCCGGGTGTTGCGGATGAAGTTCCGGCTCGGCCTGTTCGACGACCCGTACCCGCGCACCACCGACGAGCCGATCGGGCCCACCGCGTCCACCCGTGCGCTGGCCCGCGAGGCGGCGGCGTCCTCACTGGTGCTCGTCGGCAACGACGGTGTACTGCCGCTGCGCGAGGACGTTGCGTCGCTGCACCTGACCGGACCGTTCGTCGACGACGGCGAGGCCCTGCTCGGCACCTGGGTGCTCGACGGGCGGGGCGAGGACGTGGCCACCCCGCTGGCCGCGTTCACCGAACTGCTCGGTGAGCGAGTGAGCCACACCGACGGCCGGTTCAGCGACCTGGCCTGCCACCGCACCCGTGAGGCGGCAGTCACGGTCGCGCTGCTGGGTGAGCATCCGAGCCGCTCCGGTGAGGCCAACTCGGTGGCCGACCTGGGCCTGCCGGCAGGCCAACTCGAGGCGCTGCGGCAACTGTGCGACCTGGGCAAGCCGGTGGTCGCGGTGGTGTTCGCCGGGCGTCCGCTCGACCTGACCGAGGTGCTGCGAGCGGCGTCCGCCGTGCTGGTTGCCTGGCATCCGGGCACCGAGACCGGCCCGGCTCTCGCCGATGTGCTGTTCGGACGCCGGGAGCCCCGCGGCCGGCTGCCCATGACCTTCCCGCGCAGCACCGGGCACGTGCCGTCGTCGATCCACGCCCGCGGCACCTCCCGGGTGATCGATTTCAGCCGCGACGTGTGGGGCGGCCGCTACCTCGACGCTCTCACCCAGCCGCAACTGCCGTTCGGCTTCGGCCTGGCGTACACCACCTTCGAGATCGGCCCGCCCGCCCTCGACAGGTCGCAGGTGCCGCTGGGCGGAGAGGTCGGCGTCCAGGTGCCGGTCGCCAACACCGGCGGCCGGCCCGGGCGTGCGGTGGTGCAGCTCTACCTGCACGATCCGGTGGCCGACGTCACCCGGCCCAAGGTGGAGTTGCTCGACTGGCAGGCCATCGACGTCGACGCGGGGGCGACCGGGTCGGCACGGTTCACCGTCTCCACCGACGCCTTCGGCTACTACGGGCGCGACCTGAGCCGGAGGGTCGACACCGGCCTGATCCGGCTGATCGCCGGTCCGGACGCCGCGCACGGCCAGGCAGTCGAACTCACCGTGACCGAACCCACGGCGACAAGGGAGGACGACGCATGACCTCGGTCGAGACCAGGGCCGGTCAGCTGCTCATCGACGGCGAGCCCAGGCTGGTGATCGCGGGCGAGATCCACTACTTCCGGGTGCCCCGCGACGAGTGGGCCGACCGGCTCGACCTGGCCGTCGAGGCCGGCTGCAACGCGGTCGCCTCGTACATCCCGTGGCTGCTGCACGAGTTGCCCGACGGCACGCTGGACGTCACCGGCGACACCCGCGACGACCGCGACGTGGGCGCGTTCATCGACCTGTGCGCCGCCAAGGGCCTGTGGTTCATCGCCCGGCCGGGGCCGTTCGTGATGGCCGAGCTGATGAACGAGGGGCTGCCGTTCCGGCTGTACCGGGAACATCCGGAGCTGGTCCCGGTCGGTTGGGACGGCGTCCCGACCGGCAGCAGGACGCTCGACTATCTGCATCCCGCCTTCCTGGCCGAGGTGCGCCGCTGGTACGCGACCGTGCTGCCGCGGATCTACCAGCGGCTGGCGCCCCGCGGCGGCAACGTGATCGCCGTCCAGCTCGACAACGAGGTGGGCATGCTGGCCTGGGTCACCAACTCCCCCGACCTGACCGGTCACCTGCTGGCCGACTTCCGCGACTGGTTGGACGCGCCGGCACGCCGAGCCTCGACCGGGCACACCGGCGGCACCCCCTGGCCGGACGAGCCGGAGGGGCCGGACGGGACCTCGCACGGCGCCACACCCTGGCCCGCGCTCGCCGCCCTGTCCCCCGAGCCGGACGCCTTCGCGCGCGCCGTCCGCTCGCCCGAGGAATCCTGGGCGGGTGAACTGCGGGCCGCGCTGCCACTGTTCATGCGCGACCGGTTCGCCCGCTACCTCGGCGCCCTGCGCGACCTGGCGCACGAGTTCGGGGTTCACGACGTGCCGCTATTGGTGAACCTGCACGGCACCGCGGCCGGGAGCGCCGAGCCGTTCCCGATCGGCATCAGCCAACTGGTGGAGACCTACTCCGGGCTACCGGGGATGGTGGCCGGCTCGGACCACTACGTCGGCGAGATGACGCTGAACGCCACCACCGACCTGTACGTGATCAACGCCTTCCAGGCGGCGGTCAACGGCCCCGACCAGCCGCTCACCTCGGTCGAGTTCGAGGCCGGCAGCGGCGACTACGGAAACGGCATGGACGTCGCTTACGACCCTTCGACGGTCGAGTTGAAGACCCGGCTGTTCCTCGCACAGGGCAACCGGCTGATCAACTACTACCTGTTCGCGGGCGGCCACAACCGCCCCCTGGAGGTGCCGATCGGCGACGGGATCGACCGGATCGCCTTCACCGGTGAGCGGCACGGGTTCGCCGCCCCGGTGGGGCCGGAGGGGCAACGCGGGCTGACCTTCGAGCCGACGTCGCGAGCGGGCCGGACGGCCCGCACCCTGGCGCCCTGGCTGTCCCGGATGCGGCCCGAGCCGGACTCGCTGCAGCTCGGCCTGGTGCTGGACGCCTACGCCAGCGAGTACCACCACCCGGGCTCTGCTCTGATGACCGAGATCACCGAGGACCTGACCCGGCACCGCGGTGCCGGCCCGCGGCGAGCCCTGGCCCGTTCGACCCTGCTGCTCGGCTACCAGTTCGACGCCGTCTGGCTGGAACGTTCGGCGCCACGCGACGACGCCGTGCTGATGCTGTCGACCGGGCGCTTCATGGACGCCGCCCTGCAGCGCCGGCTGGCGGCCTGGGTGCGCGGCGGTGGCCGGCTGCTGCTACTCGGACGCCTGCCCGAGGCGGATCTGGCCGGGCGTGGCTGCACGGTGCTGGCCGACGCACTGGGCCTGCGCGGCATTGGCATGGTCTGGGACGCCGCCCACTACTTCCCCACCGCCCGGGCCGCCGGCTGGACGAAGCCGTGGCCGGACACCCGGGTCGGATGGTTGCAGCGGCTCGCGGTCGACGACTCCCCGGGCGCGCCGGCGTCCGAGGTGGTGCTCACCGACTGCGACGACATCCCGTGCGGCGTCGAGGTCGAACTCGGGCGGGGCCGGGTGGTGTTCCTGGCCGCCGAGCTGCCCAGCAACCTGGCCCTGTTCGGGCGGGTGCTGGACCGGTTCGGCGTCCGGCCCCGGCTGCGCCTGGAGACTGAGGTGCCCGGCGTCTTCGGGCTCAGCACGGTCACCGACAACGGTCAGCGGCTGCTGCATCTGCTCAACGTCACCGGGTACGAGCCGGAAGTGGTGGTGTCCTTCGACGGCCTCCCCGCGCGGCGGCTGCGGCTGCCCGTCCGCGCCGGGGTGGCACTGCCGGTGAACCTGGCCACCCCGGTGGGGGTGATCGAGTGGGCAGACGCCGAACTGGTCGACGTCGCAGCCGATCGGTTGGCGTTCGGGCCGGGGCTGGCCGGTGACGCGTCGAGCGTGCGGTTGCGCGGGCCGGTGACGGCGGTCGAGGGTGGCACGCTCAGCGTCGACGGCGAGGTCAGTGTGGTGACCGGCCAGGGGCCGTTCGTGCTGCACCTGCCGACCTGACCGAGCGCCACGCGGCCGCGCCGGGCCTCATCGCGGCGTGGTCAGCGGGCCGGGGCGTCCGTAGCCGACCGGGCGCCGGTCACCGGGCGGGCGCACGCGCCGGCCACGTCCAGCCCAGCCGGTCGAGTTCGTCCGCGAGCAGCGCCAGCGCCTTGGGACCGAACCCGTGCAGGCCCAGCAGCTCCGACTCGGGGTGCTCGATCACCCGCTCCAGGGTGGTGACCCCGATGGACGCCAGGGCACGAGTCGCCGGAGCACCGATCGACGGCAGTGGCGTCCCGTGGTTGGCGAGCACGGCGTCCAGCCCGCGACGATAGGCACGGTCGAGGGCGTCCAGGTCGGCGTGATGGTCGGCCATCCGGCAGCCCAGCCCGTTCGGTTTCACGGTGATGCCCTCGTCCTCCCAGTGCGGGCGGAAGTGCTCCAGCAGGCCGCCACCGGGGTCTCCGGAGACGCCGACCACCCGCCAGTACGGCACGTCGCGGGAGTACAGCCGCATGATCGTGCCGACCCGGCGCGGCGACGTGCCGGTCAGCCGGGCCAGGTCCCCATAGGCGGCCACCCGACCGCGCGGAATCTGCTCGACGGCCAACAGCACGCGATCGACCAGGTAGTCGTCCATCGGGCTACGGTAGCGGCGGCCACGGCGGGGCGTCAGGACTAGATTGGGGCGCATGATCAAGCACATCGTGGCCTGGAACTTCGCCGACGAGGCCGAGGGCGCCGACAAGGCGACGAACGTCGCGCTCGTCGCGGACGCGCTGCGCGCCCTGCCCGCGGTCATCGACGGCATCGTCGAGTTCGAGGTCGTCGTCGCCCAGCCCGGCATGGACATGACGTTCGACCTGGCGCTCAACTCGGCGTTCACCGACGCCGAGGCGCTGCAGGCCTACGCGGTGCACCCCGAGCACCAGAAGGTGGTCGCCCTGATCGGTGCCCGCCGCACCGGACGCGCCTGCATCGATTACGACCCCGAGAAGTTGTGACGTCCCTGCCGCGATGACGCTGTGCGCGTCGCTTCAGTCGAGTGCCCGGGCGGCGTCCGCAAGCGTGCGCTCGGCCTGGCCCACCCTGCTGCGGGCCTCGTGCACCTCGTCCTCGGACGCTGTGAGGGTGTCCCGGGCCGCGACCTCCGCCTGCTCGGCGCTGCGCAGTTCGGCGCGTAGGTCGGCGACCTCCTGACTCGCCCGGTCGAGGGCCACCCGGGCCTCGGCCTGTGACGTCTGGGCCGCCTTCAGCATGGCGCGCGCCTCGATCAGCGCCTCGGTGGCCGCCTCCAGGGCGCGCTGCGCCTCGGCCCGCCGTTCCTGCTCGGCGCGCTGCTCATCCGCCGCCGGCTCGTCGGGCTCGACGTCCGGCCTGGCCGCGGCGGCCCGCTTCGGTGCCGCGGATGCCGACGGCGCGCCCATCGGCACCCCGAAACCCGAGTACACCAGGGCCTTCACCACCCGGCCGGCCTGCACGTCGGCCAACGCGTCCCGATCGGCGACGGCTGCCCCGAAGGTTCCCGCCACCTCTGAGCGCACCGCCTCCGTCGCCTGGTAGCCGCGCTCGGCCCCGGACGCGACGGCGTCGGTGGTGAGTTCCTGGACGAGTCGTTGCCGCTCGGTGCCGAGAGCGCGCAGCCGCGCCAGGTCGGCGGCGCCGTGCGCCGCGGCGAGTTCGGCCCCGAGCTCGCCGAGTCGTCGCACCCGATCGGGCGCCACCCGGGCCAGCACGTTCACCAGCCACGCAGAGCGGGTCGGCTTCTTCAACGCCCCGATGGCGGACGCCGCCGGCCGGTCCTTGGCCTGCCGGGCCGCCGCGACCAGCGCCGTCCGGGCGGCCATGAACTCGTCGGGGTCGAGCCCGTACAGCTCGTCGGCGGCGGTGTCCACGTCCATGCTCCCAGCCTGCCGCCCGGGCCCGCCCGCCGCCAGCACCATCCCCCCCCTCACCCCCATGCCGCGCAGGGGGTGAGGGGAGCAGGACGGACTACGTCAGAGCTCAGCGCGGGTCGGGGCGTAGGCGCCGGCCCGGCTGACGGTGTTCGATGAGGTGATGATCGCCCGGTCGACGGCGGGCATGATGTCCTCCAGCCGGGCGCCGCGCAGCGCGGCCGCGGGTCCGGGACCGCCCAGATAGTCGGCGTCGAGCAGGCCGGACAGCAGGCCGGCCATGAACGAGTCCCCGGCACCAACCGTGTCGCCCACCTCGACCACCCGAGGGGCGACCTCGATGATCGCGTCGTCGGAGGCGATGGCGACGAACGCGCCCTCGCCGCCCCGGGTCACGACCACCAGCGCCGGACCGAGCTGCAACCAGTACCTCATCACCTCGGCCACGGAACGGCCCGGGTAGAGCCAGTGGATGTCCTCATCGCTCGACTTCACCACGTCGGACAGGCCGACGATCTCCTCGACCCGACCGATCACGGCGTCCGGGCTGCCCATCAGGGTGGGCCGGGCGTTCGGGTCGTACGACACCGTCACCCGCTCACCGGCGGCACGGATGGCCGCCACCACCTGCGAACCGCCGGGCTCGAGGGTGGCCCCGATGCTGCCGGTGTGCAGATGGCCCACACCGTCGGCCGGCGGCAACTCGGGCAGCAGCCAGGACAGGTCGAACTGGTACGTGGCCTGGCCGGCGGCGTCGATCAGGGCGTTGGCCACCGAGGTGCGCGGCGCCCGGTCCGAGCCGGACGCGACCCGCACGTGGGCGTCCCGACAGGCCTGGGCGATGCGCTCGCCGCGTTCGTCCCTGGCGAACCAGGCCGCCAGTGTCACGTCATGGTCGAGCCGACCGAGACCGAACGCCACGTTGGCGGGGCTGCCGCCGACGTGCTCGGAGACCTGTCCAGCCTTGTGGACGACGTCGACCAGAGCCTCGCCCAACACCAGAACCGGGCTGTCCTTCGCCATGAACGCTCCTCAGTGCATCGCCGGGGTGGCCGGTCCACCCACGTCGTCGGGGTCGTGAACGAGCCCGAGCCTATGCTCCATCTCCTCCAGCGGCACACCCTTGGTCTCAGGCATTACCTTCAGCACCCAGATCAGCTGGGCGACCATGCAGACGGCGAAGATGCCGAACGCCACCCCGCCGCCCAACAGGGCGATGACGGGCGGGAACAGTGTCGAGGTCAGCCAGGCGAACACCCAGTGGGTGAGCGAGCCCAGCGACTGGCCGCGCCCCCTGATGCGGTTCGGGAAGATCTCCGAGATGAACACCCAGATCACCGCGCCCTGGCCGAAGGCGTGGGCGGCGATGAACAGCATCAGGCCGCCGAGCACCAGGTAGCTGGACGTGGCGTCGAAGTGGCCCGCGTAGGAGAACATCACCCAGGACAGGAAGCCGAGGCTGATGATGTAGCCGATCGACCCGACCAGCATCAGGTTGCGGCGTCCGAACCTGTCGATCACGGTCAGCGCGGCCATGGTCGCGACCAGGTTCATCGCCCCGACCCCGACACTCATCAGGAACGCGGTGTTCTGCGCGGCACCGGCCTGCTGCATCACCTCGGGTGCGTAGTAGAGGACGGCGTTGATGCCGGACAACTGGTTGAACATGGCGATGGTGAATGCCAGCAGGATGACCTTGGCGTGCCCCTTGGTGAAGAACGGCACGTTGGGCGCGTTCTCCGCGGCGTTCAGCGCGGCGTGGATCTCGCCGACCACCTGGTCCGCCTCGGCGTCGGTAGCGGCCAACCGGCGGGCCACCGCCTCACCCTCGGCGTCCTTGCCGACACTCAGCAACCAGCGCGGCGTCTCGGGGACGGTGAACAGCAGCAGCAGGAACACCGCTGCCGGGACGGCCATCACCCCGAACATCCATCGCCACGCCACGTCGGCGGACAGGGTGCTGACGATGATGAAGTTCGACAGGTAGGCCAGCAGGATGCCGAGCACGATGTTGAACTGCACCAGGCCGACCAGCCGTCCGCGCACCGCGGGCGGCGACACCTCGGCGGTGTAGATCGGCGCACACACCGAGGCCGCACCGACACCGATCCCGCCCAGGAACCGGAAGATGTCGAACATCAGCAGGTCGGAGGTGAGGGCGGTGCCGAGGGCTCCGACGACGTACAGGATCCCGATCACGAACAGGGTCGGTTTACGGCCGTACCTATCGGCCGGCTTGCCCGCGACGAGGGCACCGACGATTGTTCCGATGAGGGCAATGCCGACCGTCCAGCCGAGTCCGGCATCGTCGAGGTGGAACACCTCTTTGAGCGCATCAGTCGTCCCTGAGATCACTGCGGTATCGAAACCGAAGATCAAACCACCCAGGGAGGCGACAATCGCAGAGCGAATGACTAGGGGTTTCATACCGCAGAAGCTAGCGCCCCTCGATTGCCGGCGGGGAGTCCCGACTCACGGATACTTTCGCCGAAATTCTCCGAAACCACTCGCGACAATCACGCTTTGTGTTGGTTACTGTCGTGTGTCGACCGATACCACGCGCCCATGTGGATTCAGTTGTTGCTCTCAGGAAACGTTACCCGATGTGCATTGGCATACACGTTGAAGGAATCCCCGCGCACGAAGCCGGCAACCGTCACGCCGAGCCCGGACGCCGTGTCGACCGCCAGCGAACTGGGCGCCGACACCGCCGAGACGATCGGGATGCCGGCCAGGTAGGCCTTCTGCACCAGTTCGAACGAGAGCCGGCCGCTGACCTGCAGCACGGTGCCGGTGAGCGGCAGGCGTCCGGCCAGCAGCGCCCAACCGACAACCTTGTCGACGGCGTTGTGCCGGCCGACGTCCTCTCGCACCACCAACCGTTCGCCGGCCGCGGTGAACAGCCCGGCCGCGTGGACGCCACCGGTGGAGTCGAAGGTCCGCTGCGCCGCGCGCAGCCGGCCGGGCAGGGCCAGCAGCACCGCGGCGTCCAGCACCGCCGGGTCGGACGCCACGTCGTAGCGACCCTGCCGCGACAACGCGTCGATCGACTCGGCCCCGCACACCCCGCACGCACTCGAGGTGTACTGCGCACGCGGCACGGGCGGGGCGACGCCGCGTCCCAGTTGCAGGTCGAGCACGTTGTAGGTGTTGACGCCGGTGCCGGTCTCGTCGTCGAGCACCGAGCCCGCACAGTACTGCGCCAACCGCACGTCGGACGCCGCGGCGATCACCCCCTCGGCGTGCAGCCAGCCGTGGGCGAGTTCGATGTCGTGACCGGGGGTGCGCATGGTGACGGCGTGCGGGCGGCCCGCCACCCGCAGCTCGAGCGGCTCCTCGACCGCCAGCCGGTCGGGCCTGGTGACGCGGCGTCCGCCCTCGAAGCGGACCACCCGCACCGGCTGGGTGACGCGACCCATCAGCGCACGCCGACGGGGCTGCCGTCGGTCGGCTCGAGCCGGACGACGACGGATTTCGACGTCGGCGTCCCCGATTCGTCGGCGACCGAGTCGAGCGGCACCAGCAGGTTCGTCTCCGGGAAGTAGGACGCCACGCAGCCCCGGGCCGTCTGATAGTCGACGAGCCGGAAACCGATCGCCCGGCGCTCCTCGACGCCGTCGGGGCCGGTCCAGGTCGACACCAGGTCGACGATGTCACCGTCGGCGAAACCGGCCCTGGCCCGGTCGTCGGGATGGATGAAGACCACCCGGCGGCCTGCGGTGATGCCGCGGTACACGTCGTCCATGCCGTAGATGGTGGTGTTGAACTGGTCGTGGCTACGGATCGTCTGCAGCAGCAGGTGACCGTCGGGCACCTCGACGATCTCGAGCTCGTTGACGGTGAACCGGGCCTTGCCGGTGCGGGTGTTGAAGGTGCGCGAGTCGCGCGGCCCGTTGGGCAGCGCGAAACCCTGCGGGTCGGTCACCTTGCGCTCGAAGTCGTCGAACCCGGGCACGACCGCCTCGATGTGGCTGCGGATCGCGGCGTAGTCGCCACGCATCGCCGCCCAGTCGATCCCGTGGGCTTCACCCAGGGTGCGTTCGGCCAGGGTGCAGACGATGTCGACCTCGGAACGCAACTCGCCGGACGCCGGGTCGAGACGTCCACGGGAGGCGTGCACCATGCCCATCGAGTCCTCGACGGTGACGAACTGCTCGCGGCCGCCGGTCTGGTCGCGTTCGGTGCGCCCCAGCGTGGGCAGGATGAGCGCGCGGCGCCCGGTGACGGCGTGCGAACCGTTGAGTTTGGTCGACACGTGCACGGTCAGCCCCACGTTGCGCATCGCCCGCTCGGTCACCTCGGTGTCGGGTGTGGCGCGGACGAAGTTGCCGCCGACGGCGAGGAACACCCCGCACCGGCCGTCACGCATCCGGCGGATCGCCTCGACCACGTCGGCGCCGTGCTCGCGCGGCGGCTCGAACCCGAACCTGGCCTGCAGCGAATCGAGAAAGGCCTGCGGGGGCCGCTCGTTGATCCCGACCGTGCGGTCGCCCTGCACATTGGAGTGGCCGCGCACCGGGCAGGCGCCTGCACCGGGGCGTCCGACGTTGCCGCGCAGCAGCAGGAAGTTGACGATCTCGCGGATGGTGGGCACCGAGTTCTTGTGCTGGGTGAGACCCATCGCCCAGCAGACCACGATCGAGGACGCCGCTCGCACCTGCTCGGCCACCCGCTCGAAATCGGCCCGGGTGAGCCCGCTGGCCCGCTCGAGGTCGGCCCAGTCGAGACCCTCGAGGTGCGCCCGGGCCTCGTCGTACCCGCTGGTGTGCTCGGCGATGAACGGGTGATCGAGGGCGTCGGCGTCGATCAGCAGCTTGTTGAGGCCGGCGAAGAACGCCAGGTCGCCGTTGAGCCTGATCTGGACATAGTCGTCGGTCAGTTCGACGCCGCCGAGCAGCACCCCCTTGACCGTCTGCGGGTTGCGGAACCCCTTCAGTCCGGCCTCGATGAGCGGGTTGACGGCGATGATCCGGCCCCCGTTGGCCTTCACCTTCTCGAGGCTGGAGAGCATCCGCGGATGGTTGGTGCCCGGGTTCTGGCCGGCGATGATCACCAGGTCGGAGTTTTCGACGTCGGTGAGCGTGACGGTGCCCTTGCCGATGCCCAGCGTGTGCCCGAGGGCGGCGCCGGAGGACTCGTGACACATGTTCGAGCAGTCGGGCAGGTTGTTGGTGCCGAAGGCACGGACGAACAGCTGGTAGGCGAAGGCCGCCTCGTTCGAGGTGCGGCCGGAGGTGTAGAAGATGGCCTCGTCGGGGTCGTCGAGGGCCTGCAGCGACTCGGCGATGAGGTCGAAGGCGGCGTCCCAGGCGATCGGTTCGTAGTGCGTGCCGCCCTCGCGCAGCAGCATCGGCTCAGTCAGCCGACCGCGCTGGCCCAGCCAGTGGTCGGAGCGGGTGGCCAGGTCGGCGACGGAGTGTTCGGCGAAGAAGTCACGCGTGACCCGTCGCAGGGTCGCCTCCTCGGCCACGGCCTTGGCGCCGTTCTCGCAGAACTCGGCCAGGTGCCGGTGGGACGGATCGGGCCAGGCGCAGCCAGGGCAGTCGAAGCCCTCCCGCTGGTTGACCCGGGCAAGGGTCAACACGGTGCGCGCGACGCCCATCTGCGCCGTCGACATCGCCAACGCCCGGACGACGCCGGGCACGCCGGCCCCGTAGGTCTTCGGGTGGCCGATCGCCAGCAGAGCGTCGCCGGCGTCCTCGGCGGGTGCCTTCTTCGCCATGTCCCCTCCTCGGGCCGATGCGTCGATCCTGCCTGTGGATCGCTGCCGCGACAAGCCGGTCGGGCCGGCGGCCCGCCCGGGCGTGGCGTCCGACGCGCCCTACTCGGCCAGCAGGGTGCGCTGGAACAGGCCTCGCTGCGCCTTGCTGAGGGCGGTCTCGGCGACGGTGACGTCGAGCGAGAGCGCCTCGCAGGCGACCCGGTAGCAGAATCCGTCGGCGACCGGATCGCGATCGGCCAGCGTGAGCAGCGTGTCGGACGACAGCAGGCTGCCCCAGCGGCGGGCGTCCCTCGCCGGCAGTTGCTCGAGCGTGGCCCGTCGTTCGCGGACGGCCCCGGTCACCCCGCCGGTGCGGCGCAGCAGCAGTTCCGCGTTGCCCGGCACCGGCTCCTCGCCCCCGGACGCCGGCGGCTCGGCCTCGCCGGCCGGGGGCTCCGCGCTCGCCCCGGTCACCCCGACCGTGGACCAGCCGTCCCGGACGGCGACGTGCTCGGGACTGCCGTCGCCGAACCGGGCCTTCGCAGCGTCGACGGTCAGCGCGGCGAAGGCGGCGAAGTCGGCGCGCGCGTCGAGGGCGCCGCCGGTCAGCACGTCGTACCAGACCTGGCCGAGGCCCGCCCACGCCTGCCCGCCGACCGCGCTGGCCGCCACCGCGAAGGCACGGTTGGGGATGCCCGAGTTGAGGTGCACCCCGCCGTGGTCGTCGGTGGTCTGCACGTAGCGATCCATGTGGTCGGGCTGCGGATCCTTGCCGAGGCGCGGATCGTCGTAGGCGGTGCCGGGGGCGATCATGCTGCGGATCGCCACTCCCTCGACGCCCGGCAGCAGCAGGTCGGCGCCGATCAGCCAGTCGGATTCGGTTGCCGCCTGGCCCAGGTGACGCTGCTTGACCAGGATGCCGAAGACGTCGGAGACGTGCTCGTTGAGGGCGCCGGACTGCCCCGAGTAGATCAGGCCGGCGGTGCGCTCGGTGACCCCGTGCGCGAGCTCGTGCCCGATCACCTCGAGGCTGGCGGTGAACCTGCCGAAGATCTGACCGTCACCGTCGCCGAAGACCATCCGTTCGCCGTCCCAGAAGGCGTTGTCGTAGCCGTCGCCGTAGTGCACGGTGCCCTGCAGCTGCATGCCCGCACCGTCGATGGAGTCACGGCCGTAGCTGTCGTGGAACAGCTCCCACGTGGCGCCGAAACCGTCGTAGGCCTCGTCGGCCGCCACGTCGCCGGTCGCGGCGTCGCCCTCGCGGCGCACCGCCGTGCCGGGCAGCGTCTCGGTGTTGCTCGCCGAACTGATCTCACGGTTGGGCGCTGTAGGGGCGTCGGCATCGACCGACATCACCGCCGGGCGGGTGGCCGGCCGGAAGGCGAGCACGCCACGTTCGGCCCGGATGGACTGGTCGGTGAGCAGCGTGCGGTTCGCGGGCTCGGCGACGCCCGGCTCGGCCGACTCGGCCAGCCGGCGCAGCAGGTAGGGCGGAATGATCGCGGGCACGGGGCGTTCCATGCATCAAGCATGCCCGCTGGCTCGGACAGTTCCTCCGGCCGGCCCCGGTGGTCGGCGAGCGGGCCCGGTATCAGCCGCGCCCAGCGCGTCCTCTTCAGTGCGTCGAGGCCGCGGACGGGGCGCTGGCGGTAGGGGTGGTCGTGCGGGACACACCGCCCCCAACCTGCCGGCCCGGTCCCGCGACGCCGCGTAAACGGGCTCAGTCCGTGTCGACGGGCCGAATGGTCGTGGGCCGGCCGGGCAACGCCAGGGTCGGACGCCGGGCGGCACGGCGGCCCAGGTGGACGGCACCGGCATCGTCGGCGGTGAACACCCGCGCGGGATTGTCACCCTGCAACGAGGCGACCAGCTCGGCCACCCGCGCGAGCTGGCCGCGCAGGGCGTCCAGCTCGTCCTCGAGGGCCAGGATGCGGCGAATGCCCTCCAGGTTGATCCCCTCGTGCTGCGACAGGTGCTGGATGTGGCGCAGCTTGGCGATGTCCCGCAGCGAGTAGCGGCGGCCGCGACCGCGGGAGCGCTTGGGCACCACCAGCCCCACCCGGTCGTAGCCGCGCAGGGTCTGGGGGTGCATCTCGGCCAGTTGCGCCGCCACCGAGATCACGAACACCGGCGCGTCGGAATCGATGCGTTGCGGCAGGAATCCTGGCGAGCCAGCGGTCATCTCAGCCTCCGTAGAGCGAGGCGCGAGGGTCGGCGTCGTCGCCCATCGCGGCGGCGAAGCTGGCCAGCGCCTCCTTGGCGGTGTCGTTGATCGCGTGCGGCACCTGCACCTCGACGGTGACCAGCAGGTCACCGGTGCTGCCGTCGGACTTGCGGACGCCCTTGCCACGGACCCGGAAGGTGCGACCGTTGGGCGTCCCGGCCGGGACCTTCAGCGTCACCCGCTGTCCGGTCAGGGTCGGCACCGAGATGTCGGCGCCCAGCGCCGCCTCGGTGAACGTGACCGGTACGTTCAGGGTGAGGTTGTCGCCCTTGCGGCCGAACAGCCTGTGCGCCCGGACGTGGACGACGACGTACAGGTCGCCGGAGGCGCCGCCGTTCTCGCCGGCGCCGCCCTTGCCCTTGATCCGGATCCGCTGGCCGTCGGTCACCCCTGCCGGGATGCGCACCTGCATCGACCGGGTGGAGCGGCCGCGTCCCGAACCACCGCAGACCGGGCAGGGCTCCTCGACGATCAGCCCCCGGCCGCGGCAGTCGTGGCACGGCTCGGAGACCGCGAACACGCCACCCGAGGTCGACGTCTGCATGCCGCTGCCCTGGCAGGTCGGACACACCTTGGGCAGCGTGCCGGCCTTGGCACCCGTGCCCGAACAGGCCTCACAGGCCTCGTCCGACACGGTCTGCATGGTCACGGTGGCGCCGTCGACGGCCTGGGTGAAGTCGATGGTCGCCTCACCCTCGATGTCCTGCCCGCGGCGCGGGCCACGGTTGGTGGAGGTCCGGCGGGTCGACGTGCCGCCGAACAGGTTGCCGAACAGGTCGGAGATGTTGCCCGCACCGCCGCCCGAGGCGTTGCGGAACAGGTCCTCCATCGAAGGCCCCTGGCCACCGCCGGGGAAGCGGAATCCGCCACCGCCGAACAGGCTGCGGGCCTCGTCGTACTCCTTGCGCTTCTTGGCGTCCGACAGCACCGAGTGCGCCTCGGAGATGTCCTTGAACCGCTGCTCGGCCTCGGGATTGTTCTGGTTCTGGTCTGGGTGGTTCTCCCGGGCCAGCTTGCGGAAGGCCTTCTTGATCTCTTCCGGCTTTGCGTCGGAGGAGACGCCGAGGACCTTGTAGTAGTCCTTCTCGAGCCAGTCCTTGGTGCTCACTACGCCTCCTTATCTCTCATTGCTCTGCCGTCGGCCCCGGCCCGCGCGACCCGCGCGGGCCGGCACCGACCCGGATGCCGTCATTCGGGCTCTGCGACGCCGACCCGGGCCGGCCGGAGCACCCGGTCGTTGAGCCGGACGCCCTTCTGCATCACCGCCGAGACGGTCGTCACCTCGACCCCCGCCATCGGAAGCTGCATCAACGCCTCGTGCACGTTGGGGTCGAACGTCTCGCCGACCTCGCCGTAGACGGTGAGGCCGTACTTGGCGGTCAGCCGCTCGAGCTCCTCGGCGACCAGCTTGAACCCGCCGGTCAGTTCGTCGTGTTCACGGGCCGCCTCGATGCTGTCCAGCACCGGCAGCAGGTCGAGCACGACCGCTTCGACGCCGCCCTGCCGGGCCAGCGACCGATCCCGATCGACCCGCTTCTTGTAGTTGGCGTACTCCGCCTGGAGTCGCTGCAGGTCGGCGGTGCGCTCGGCGGCCAGCTCCTCCAGTTCACTGATCTTGGCCGCCACCACGGCGTCCTCGAACGCCGGTGCGGTGGTCGCGCTGCCCTGTGTGGGCGCCGCGCTCTCGTCCACGGCGTCCTCGGCCCGGCCGATGCCCGGCTCGGTCGGGGCCCCCTCGGCCACCATCTCTTCGGCCTCGTCGGGGGTCACCGGGTGGTCAGCGGACTGCTGATCCTCGTTGCTCACTCATGCTCCTTAGTCCCGTCGGCGGGGGCGCTCACAACGCGCCTGATCGGGCACCGTTGTCGTAGCCCGACCTGGCGAGTTGTCCGGCGCCACCCCGGACGACTGCCAGGGACCGGGCCCGCGGGTGCACGGCACCCGCGGGCTGGCCGGCCTCACTTGCTGTCGTTGTCCTCATCATCGACGATTTCGGCGTCCACGACGTCGTCATCGGCCGGAGCGGACGACGCGCCCTCTGCGCCCGCGCCGGGCGCCTGGGACTCGTCGGCCTGCTGCTTGGCCTGGGCGGCCGCGTACATCGCCTGGCCCATCGCCGACGCCTTGGTGTTCAGGTCGTCCATCGCCGCCTTGACCGCGTCGTTGTCGTCGCCGGCCAGAGCCTCCTTCAGCTTGGCCAGGGACTCCTCGACCGGGGCCTTCACGTCGTCGGTGATCGACTCGGCGTTGTCGGCGATCAGCTTCTCGGTGCGGAACGCCAGGGCGTCCGCCTCGTTGCGCATCTCGACGGCCTCGCGACGCTTGCGGTCCTCCTCGGCGTGGCTCTCGGCGTCCTTGACCATGCGGTCGATGTCGTCCTTGCCCAGCGCCGAACCGCCGGTGACGGTCATCGACTGCTCCTTGCCGGTGGCCAGGTCCTTGGCGTGCACGTGGACGATGCCGTTGGCGTCGATGTCGAAGGTGACCTCGATCTGCGGCACATTGCGCGGCGCCGGCATCAGCCCGGTGAGCTCGAAGTTGCCCAGCGACTTGTTGTCGCGGGCGAAGTCGCGCTCGCCCTGGTACACCTGGATCATCACCGACGGCTGGTTGTCCTCGGCGGTGGTGAACACCTCCGAACGCTTGGTCGGAATGGTGGTGTTGCGCTCGATGATCTTGGTCATCACGCCACCCTTGGTCTCGATGCCGAGGCTCAGCGGGGTGACATCGAGCAGCAGCACATCCTTGACCTCGCCCTTCAGGACGCCGGCCTGCAGCGCAGCACCCAGGGCCACGACCTCGTCGGGGTTGACGCCCTTGTTGGGCTCCTTGCCCCCGGTCAGCTCCTTGACCAGGTCGACGACGGCGGGCATCCGGGTGGAGCCGCCGACCAGGATGACGTGGTCGACCTTCGACACCGAGGTGTTGGCGTCGGCGATCACCGAGTTGAACGGTGCGCGGCACCGGTCGAGCAGATCCTGCGTCATGCGCTGGAACTCGGCCCGGGTGAGCTTCTCGTCCAGGTGCAGCGGGCCCTCGGCGCCGGCGGTGATGTACGGCAGGTTGATCGAGGTCTCCTGGGTGGAGCTGAGCTCGATCTTGGCGCGCTCGGCGGCCTCCTGCAGCCGCTGGCGGGCCATCTTGTCCTTGCTCAGGTCGATGCCGTTGGCGTTCTTGAACTGCTTGACCAGCCAGTCGACGATGCGCTGGTCCCAGTCGTCGCCGCCCAGCCGGTTGTCGCCCTTGGTGGCCTTGACCTCGAAGACGCCGTCGGCGATCTCGAGCAGGGACACGTCGAAGGTGCCACCGCCGAGGTCGAAGACCAGCACGGTCTGCTCGCTGCCCTTGTCGAGGCCGTAGGCCAGGGCCGCGGCGGTCGGCTCGTTGATGATCCGGTCGACGGTCAGCCCGGCGATCTCACCGGCCTCCTTGGTGGCCTGCCGCTCCGCGTCGGAGAAGTAGGCGGGCACGGTGATGACCGCGTTGGTGACGGGTTCGCCCAGGTAGGCCTCGGCGTCCCGCTTCAGCTTCTGCAGGACGCGGGCGCTGATCTCCTGCGCGGTGTACTTCTTGCCGTCGATGTCGACGGACCAGTCGGTGCCCATGTGGCGCTTGACCGATCGGATGGTGCGGTCGACGTTGGTGACCGCCTGACGCTTTGCGACCTCGCCGACCAGCACCTCGCCGCCCTTGGTGAACGCGACGACCGACGGGGTCGTGCGGGCGCCCTCGGCGTTGGGGATGACGGTGGGTTCGCCGCCCTCGAGGACGGCGATGACCGAGTTGGTGGTGCCGAGGTCGATGCCTACTGCACGAGCCATTCTGTGTTCCTCCAGTGAGTGATGTTCCGTGTCTGCCGGCGCTCGCCGGCTACTTTGTTGAGCCTAGCACGCTCAATCGTAAAGTTGAGCGCACCAGACTCAACTATTGCCCGGCGGCTTCTATTCCGCGTAGGGGCCACCGTTCGCAGAATTCTCAGTCAATCCACGGGTTCGACTCGCAGCGCCATGACAGCTCGCTGTGCCGTCGCACGCCCGGGCTGGCGGCTCATGCGTCGCACCTTGTCAGATCCCTTTTCCGGGGCTGGTCCGGGGTTCGATCGCCGGTGCTGCGGCGCATCCGTGGAACCTAGGCAGCCGGGCGAGGTGCGACGATGAGGCCGCCGGGCGTGCCATCGTGGAGGCCGGCAGGCTGACGAAGGAGGGGACGTTGCCAACCGACCGTCCTGACGATCCCGCGCACGGCGACGGGTGGGTCGAGGATGCCGCGACCGGCAGCTGGATCTTCTCCCCGCAGAGCGACGAGGAGGCCGGCCTGAGCTACCGGGGCGAGACTCCCCGCCCGAAGCCGGCCGCACCGCGGAGTGCGGACGCCTCGGACGCCCCCGACCGCGAATCCGAGCCCGCGGGGGGCCGAACCAGGGACTCCGGGGGCGGCACGGACGCCGCCCGGTCGGAGGCGGGTGGCGGCAGGGACGCCGACGCCGGGGGCGATCCGGGCGGTCCCGACACGGAGGGCGGTCCTGAGACGGATCGCGGCCCCGACACGGGGGGCGGTCCCGAGACGGACCGCGGTCCCGACACGGGGGGCGGTCCCGAGACGGACCGCGGTCCCGACACGGGGGGCGGTCCGGCCACCGAGCGGTGGTCCCCCTTCGGCGCGAGCGCGGCCGCGGCTTCCGAGGCGCCGGGTGCCTCCGCATCCGTCCGGCTACCCGGCGCTCGGTCGGAGGGCCGGCCCGGGGCGTCCGGCACCGACGCCACCGGTGCCCATGCTGCCGACGCCACCCGTGCCCAGGGCGCCGGCGCGCCCCGGCCGTCCGGCTCGACCGCGACGACGTCCGCCACTCGCGCCCAGGCCGGGGATGCGACCCGCCCGCACCGGGCCGGTGGCACAGCCGCGGCCGGTGCGGCCGTCACCTCCGGGTCAGGGTCGGGCCCGGCCGGTGCCGGGGGCGGCCGCTCCCCCGGCTCGCCGCAGCGTCCCCCGGGCTCACCGGCGTCGCCGGGCGGCGCACCGAGGCGCCGGACCGACAACGGCGCCGGTCGGGCGGCCGTGATCGGCGCCATGGTCGGCACGATCGTGTTGTTCCTGGCCTGGTTCTTCCTGGTCCGCGGCAATGCCGACCCGACCCGGGCCATCCCGGTGCGCAGCACGCCGGCGATCACCACCAGCTCGCCGTCCGCGACCCCGAGCACGCCGGCCCGAACCGTCACCGCGACCGCGACGGCCACCGCGACGGCGACTGCAACGGTCACCCGGACGGCGACCCCGACTCCGAGCCCGTCGCCTACCCCCACCCCCACGCCGACGCCGACTCCCACGCCGAGCACCGCGACGCCGACGCCGAGCCCGACCAGCAGCCTCAACGATGCCGGCAACCGGCTGGGCTGGACCTTCATCATCGACGGACTGGGCCCGGTCACCCTGGGGCTGGACGCCGCCAAGGCCGAGAAGCTGGGCGTGCTGAGCCCGACCCCGTCGGCCTGTGACGCGCACTCGCCCAGCACCCTGCTCGGCGAGGCGTGGGTGTACTCCACGGGCGACGTCGTGACGTCGATCGACATTCGCAACTCCGCGTTCGCCAGCGTGCGCGGCGTCCGGGTCGGGACGCCCCTGGCCAACCTGCAGCAGCTCTACGGTGCCGACCTGCACGCCATGGTGATGACCGACGGCGATGCCACGATCAACCAATGGGCATTGCTCAGCGGCGACCGCTACCTCGCCTATCTGGTGGACGGCTCGGGCCTGGTGTACCGGATCACCATCGGCTACCTGGGCGCGGACGGCTCGATCACCCTGCCCCCGCCCTGCTGAGAATGGCCTGAAATGGAACCGTCCCCATTTCAGGCCACTGCGCGGGCGGCGTCCCCGAGGGCGGGGATCAGCACGTCCAGCAGCGGGAACGAGTGCCACAGCGGGTGGCCGAAGCCTTCGACGTCCCAGGTCCGGCCGACCGGCGGGGCAGCGGCGTGGAGCTCCTCGAACGAATCCCGCGGGCACAGGTCACTGCGCTCGCCCCGGACCAGGTTGATCGCCACCGTGCCGTCCAGCGGCAGGTCGCCGGGCAGGTGCGGCTGGGCGAGTACCTGCGCAATGGCCACCAGGTCGACCGGGCCGTACCGCACCCATGGTTCACGCAGCTGGCGTCGACGCGTCCGCATCACCCAGTCGTGGCGGCGGTTGGTGGCGTAGGTGCCGGGTTGGCGCAGCACGTCGGCGACGTTGTGCAACTCCAGCTGCAGCAGGTTGCGCGACAGCAGGGCGACCGGCTCGATCATGCTGACCGAGCGCACCAGCGCCCGTCCCTGCCAGCCGGGCAGTGCGGCCACCGCCATCGAACAGCCGGTCGAGTAGCCCAGCACGTCCACGACCGCCGGCAGCCGGCGTCCCAGCGCAGACAACGCGGCCAGCTGGTACTCGACGAGCAGCAACGCCCACGCCTGGACGTCGCCGCCCAGCATCGTGCGCCGCACCCTCGCCGGCAGCGCATCACCGAACCGGCTCATCCCCGGGATCTCCACCATCAGCACATCCGCGTCGAAGGCGGCGGCGAGCAGGCGGCATTTCGCCGCCTCCCACGGACCGAGCGGCGTGTTGAAACCGGGGAAGTACACCAGCAGGCGCTCGCTCGATCCCGGGCCGACCAGCATGGCCTCCAGCGGCGGGGCGTCCGGGCCGATCCGGACGACGAACTGCAGCACCCGGCCCAGCGGTTCGTCGATGGGGTGAGAGGAGTCCACCGACAACCGCACCCGCTCGCGCATGAAGCGATGCTAGTTCGTGGCCCGCGCGCCGGGGACGGTACCGGGCCGGCCGGGCGAACGCGGATCGCGCGACCGCTCGCCGGAGGTCTGTCCACGGCCGGGACCGCGGCGGGGCCGAGCCGTCACCGGCGGGCAGACTGGTGGCGTGTTTCAGCAGCGCGCCCTGGTCCGGCCCCCCTCGCCCCGCCTCGCCGAGGGACTGCTCACCCATCTCGAGCGGGTCCCGGTCGACGCGCAGCTTGCTACCAGGCAGTGGGCCGACTACCGCTCGGCCCTGCACGACAACGGCTGGGAGACCCTGCTCGCACCGGCGGCCGACGAGTGCCCCGACGGCGTCTTCATCGAGGACACGATGGTGGTCTACGGAGACCTGGCCGTGATCACCCGGCCCGGGGCGGTGAGCCGCCGGCTGGAGTTGCCGGGTGCCGAGCTCGCCATCCGGACGCTGGGCTATCGGACGGCCCGGATCACCGACCCGGGCACGCTCGACGGCGGCGACGTGCTCAAGCACGACCGGACCGTCTGGGTGGGCATCGGCGGCCGGACCAACACCGCCGGCGCGGACCAGCTGGCCCGGCTACTCGCACCGCTCGGCGCCCGGGTCGTGCCCGTGACGTTGACGAAAGTGCTGCACCTGAAGTCGGCGGCCACCGCGCTACCGGACGGCACCGTGCTGGGCCACCCCGACTTCGTGGACGACCCCGCCGTTTTCCCGCATTTCCTGGCCGTGCCCGAACCCGAGGGCGCACACGTCGTCAGCCTCAACGACGGCCGGCTGCTGATCTCGGCCGCGGCCCCGCGCACCACCGAGCAACTGGCCGCGCTGGGCTACACGATGGTGCCGGTCGACATCTCCGAGTTCGAGAAGCTCGAGGGTTGCGTCACCTGCCTGTCGGTGCGGCTGCGCGGCGTCTGATCCTGCCGCCAGGACGGGGAAGGACGAAGGGGTGCGCCCCGCCCCGGCGTTCGGGAACGCGCGAGGTCAGGCGAGCAGTCGGTGCAGGGCGGCCTCGACGGCGTCCAGCCAGGCGCCGACCCCGGTCCGCGCCTGCGGGGTGTCGGGGTAGCGGGCGCGTAGGTGCAGACCCTCGTCGTTGACGACGAACCACACCATCACGCCGTCGTCGGCGAGGATCGCCGAGACGAACTGCGCCTGGGCATCGGGCGGCAGGGCGGGCAGTCGCCGGACGTCGAGCCAGGACAACGCGAACATGCCGGGCGCCACCGGCATGCCGCCATAGGGCGCCAGGATGGGCGCCAGCGGGTACGAGCCCAGCGACACCGCCTCGGCGACCGCCCGGGCGCAGGCCGCCGGGTCGGTGTCGGCGGATTCGATGACCGCGTTGGTGATGAACCAGCCCACGGAATCGCGCCAGCGTTCCTCGTGCCTGCTGTGCACCGGGAACACGGCCCGCAGCGGGCTGCCGGCGAGTTCGGCGGTCACCCCGGTCAGCACCGAGATCGCCAACGGCAGCAGACGGACGCCGCGCTCGCCGGCCAACTCGGCGAGCCGATCGGTCTGGGCGGCGTCCAGCAGGTCGCGGACGTCGATGCAGGCGTCGAGGCCCGGGTGCACGTCCCCCAGCGGCAGCGGGAAGCGCGGCAGGAAACCGCCCCCGGCGTCCAGGATCTCGGCCCAGCGCCGGGTCACCCGTTCCGGCGCGGGTGGCGCGGCGGCCAGGGCGGCGCTGTGACTGGCGAAGTCGGCGACCGGCGGCAGTTCGTGGTCGACCTCGTGCCCGGCCCGCAGGTTGCCCAGCGCCGCGTACAGGTCGCGCAGCACGTTCAGGAACGACCACATGTCGACGTGGGAGTGGTCCGAACCGAGCACCACGACCGGGCGCGGGTCGTCGGCGTCCGGCTCGGGAACGATCAGCACCAGGGCGTGCGAGGGTCGCTCGAACGGTGCGCAGGCGGCGTCGAAGATGCCGCGCAGCGCGTCGCGCGGGTCACCGCCCGGAGGCACCGGATGCTCCCGCCAACCGCCGAAGCCGAGCGTCACCTCGTTGAGCTGCAGGGCGCCGTCGGCGTCCCGGCTGAACACGCTGCGGAAGGTGCCGTGCCGGCGCAGGACGACACGCCAGGCCGCGCCCACGGCGTCCGGCCCGGCGGCGGCGGGAAGCCGTGCGGCGATCGCCATCCATGACCCCGGGCGCTGGCCCTGCCCGACGTGCCTGCCCTGGTCGAAGGAGACCGGGAGGCGCCGTCCGGGCAGGCCGGCGGCCCACACGTCATAGCTCATCAGGCGTCCGTTGGGAAGGGCCATCCGCGCCACGTTCGTCAGCCGCATGGGGCCTTAATCTAGGGGTCCGAGGCAACCGAACTGTTACGGAGGTGCTACGTGCACCGGGCGACGCTCACCGACGCGGAACTGGCCTATGACATCACCGGCAAGCGGGGGCCGTTGGTGGTGCAGTTGCACGGACTGACCTCGAGCCGGAAGCGCGACGCCCAGATCGGCCTCGACCTGGGGCGGGCGCTGCGCGACCACCGCATTCTGCGCTACGACGCCCGCGGGCACGGTTCGTCGACCGGGAGTCCCGAAGCGGCGAGCTACACCTGGCCCCGGCTGGCCGGCGACCTGCTGGCGTTGCTCGACCAGCTCGCCCCCGGTGAGCCGGTGCACGGGGTGGGCACCTCGATGGGGTCGGCGACGCTGCTGCACGCGGCGCTGCGGGCGCCGGACCGGTTCGCCAGCCTGACCCTGGTCGTGCCGCCCACCGCCTGGGAGACCCGCAAGGCGCAGGCTCAGCGGTATCTGGCCAACGCCGACGTGGTCGAGGCGCACGGCATCGAGGCGTTCGTCGAGCTGGGCGCCACCGTCCCCGACCCTCCCGCGCTGGCCGGCGCACCGCAGTCGCTGCCGAGTGTCGAGGAGTCGCTGCTGCCGAGCGTGATGCGCGGCGCGGCGACGTCGAACCTGCCGCCGCTGCAGGAGGTCGCGGAGCTGGCCGTGCCGACCCTGATCCTGGGCTGGGCCGACGACCCGTCACACCCCGTCCGGACCGCGGAACTGTTGCACGCCGCCATCGCCAACAGCCGGCGGGTGGTGGCGCGCACCCCCTACGGGATCATGGCCTGGCCGGCCCTGTTCGCCGACCACGTCACCGCGGCCGACGAGCAGCGGCGGGCCAGGCTGGACGACGCCCTGGCCAGCTGAGGCGCCGGCGTCCAGAGTCAGGTGTGGGACGCCCACAGCCGGCCGGCCCGGTCCGCGGCGGCGGCGATCAGGGCGGCCAGTTCCGGGCGGTCCGGCACCCGGAACGACGTGTAGCCTCCCCGGCCGCCCGCCGTGGGGCGTCCGTAGGCCTTGGCGGCGAGCCCGCCGTCGGGCAGCAGCCGCACGTTCAGCGTGGTCAGCACGAACTCGACACCGCGTCGGGTGTCGGTCCACTGCAACTCGTCGGGGATCAGCACGTTGAGGGCCAGCGCGGTGACATCGGGGGCGGCGGGGTCCATGGCACCAGCGTGCCGGGGCCGGGGCGAAACCGGAACAGTCCACGCCCCTCACGTCGTCGTACCTCCACAATGGCCCCATGACGCAGGCCGTGATCTTCGACATGGACGGGACCCTCACCGACACCGAAGCGTTGTGGGACGAGGTCCGCCGCGAACTGGCCGCAGCCGACGGCGTGGAGTGGACGGACGACGCCACGGCCGCGGTCATGGGGATGAGCACGAAGGAGTGGTCGGCCTACATGGCAAGCCATGGTGTCGGGGCCACCCCCGAACAGGCCGCGGAACGCACCATCGGCGCCCTGCTGGAGCGGTACCGCCACGACCTGCCTGCCCTGCCCGGCGCAGCGGACGCCGTTCGGCGGATGGCGGCCCGGTGGCCGCTGGGTGTCGCCTCCTCCTCACCGCGGGTGCTGATCGAACGCGGGCTGGAATCGCTCGGCGTCCGGGAGTTGATCACCGCGGTGCGCTCGACCGAGGAGGGCCCGGCACGCGGCAAGCCCGCCCCCGACGCCTACCTATGGGTCGCCGAGCAGCTGGGCGCGGAACCCGCACGCACGGTGGTCGTGGAGGATTCGGGCACCGGCATCCTCGCCGGGTTGAACGCCGGCATGGCCGTGGTGGCGGTCCCGCCGCACTTCCACCCGCCGTCGCAGAAGATTCTCGACCGTGCCGCCGTCGTCCTGACGGGTCTGGACGAACTCACCGTCGACCTGGTCGACGGACTGGCCGGTTGAGCGGGCCGGCTGCCTCACGCACCGGTCACCAGCCCGCGCCGCTGCCCGCGAAGGTTAGGCTGACAAGCATGATCACCGCGTTCTGGGACATCGACGGCACCCTGGTGGAGAGCCCCAAGGCACGGGCCGACCTGTTCGGCGAGGCCGTCGAGGCGTTGGGCGTGGCCGCCGTCATCCCGGCCGGCCCGCGCGACGGCTTCACCGATCGACGGCTGGCCGAGGTGCATCTGGAGGCGGCCGGGCTGGCCACGGACCGGGTCGAGGAATACCTCGGCGTCCTGGATTCCCTGTCCGCGGAGTTCTATGGCCACACCCCGCGTGAGGCCGTGCCGGGCGCGCGCGAGGCGCTGCAACTGACCAGGGACCACGGCTGGCGCAACGGCCTGCTGACCGGCAACACCCCGCTGCGGGCGCGGACGAAGCTGAGCACCTCCGGGTTCGACCTGGACGCCATCGACTGGGATTGCTTCGCCTCGGGAGCCTTCGTCAGCGACCGGGCCGAGTTGGGCAGGCAGGCCCGCCGGCTGGCCGGCGACGGTCCGCTGGTCGTGTTCGGCGACACCGTGCAGGACGCCCTGGCGGCCGAGGCGGCCGAGGCCGAGTTCGTCGCCGTGAACACCGAACCCGAACTGCTCGAGGCGATCGCGGACCGGGCCGTGCTTGCGGTCTCGTCGTTGGCCGACCCCGCGTTCGCCGCCTTCGTCCGTGATCATCGGGGCTGACGCTGGCGGGCCGACCCGTTAGGGTCGGAGCGTGGGCGCCGGGTGCCGGTAGGAGGACCGACCCGCCGCCACGTCGAGGAGGGCGAATGCTGAAGTCGCTGCTGCTGGGAATGTCCCGCACGCCCGCGGTGAAGAAGGCGGTCGTCGCCTTTCCGCTGACCCGCCGCGTCGTCCAGCGCTTCGTGGCGGGCGAGACCGTCGAGGACTGCCTGCGCACCACCCGCGGCCTGCTCGCCAACGGACTGCTCGGCACCATCGACTTCCTGGGCGAGGACACCACCACCGCGGCCCAGGCGGACCGGGTCACCGACACCTACGTCGAACTGCTCCGCCGCCTCAGCGACGAGGGTATCGCCGGTCGGGTCGAGGTCTCGATCAAGCTGTCCGCACTGGGCTCGCAGCTCAAGGGCGGCTACGAACTGGCCCTGGACAACGCCCGGGTGATCTGTGCGGCGGCAGAACGGGCCGGTACCACCGTCACCGTCGACATGGAGGACCACACCTCGACCGACGCGACCCTGCGCACGGTGACCGCACTGCGCGAGCAGTACCCCTGGGTGGGCGCCGTCCTGCAGTCGATGCTGTACCGCACCAGCACCGACTGCCAGCGGCAGA
Organism: Micropruina sonneratiae; assembly: GCF_025972045.1. Taxonomy (GTDB): domain Bacteria; phylum Actinomycetota; class Actinomycetes; order Propionibacteriales; family Propionibacteriaceae; genus Micropruina; species Micropruina sonneratiae. The sequence continues at coordinate 202,453 of NZ_JAPDHX010000004.1, forward strand.
CCGGGCCGGGCGATCGCGTCCGGCTGTGCAAGGGCGCCTACGCCGAACCCGCCGACGTCGCGCACAAGGCGAAGCCCGCCGTCGACCGCAACTACAAGCGCTGCGCGACGATCCTGCTCGAGGGCGAGGGGCGTCCGATGTTCGCCACCCACCACGACGAGATGATCAGTCACGCCATCTCGGAGGCGCAGCGCAACGATCGTGCCGACGACTCGTTCGAGTTGCAGATGCTGCTCGGTATCCGTTCCGACGAGCAGCGCCGGCTCGCCGCGAAGGGGTACTCGGTGCGCGTCTATGTGCCGTTCGGCACCGACTGGTACGCCTACTTCATGCGCCGCCTGGCCGAACGCCCCGCGAACGTGGTGTTCCTGATCCGCGCCCTGTTCGAACGGCCCGCCAGGGAGCGGGCGGCGTCCGGCTTCTAGACGGACGCCCTCAGCCCGCGGCGTCCAACGCCCGGCCGAGGTCGGCCAGCAAATCCTCGGCCTGTTCGATGCCGACGCTCAGCCGCACCATGCCCGGCGTGATCCCGGCGTCCGCCTGCACCTCCGAAGGCATGGACGCGTGGGTCATCGTCGCCGGATGGGACACCAGCGACTCGGTGCCCCCCAGCGACTCGGCGGGACAGAACAGCGTGAGCGACTCCATGAACCGGCGCGCCGCCCCCTCGCCGTCGCGCAGTTCGAAACTGACGACGCCGCCGAACAGTCGCTGCTGGACCGAGGCCAGCGCGTGACCTGCGTGCCCGGGCAGGCTCGGATGGTGCACCACGGCGACAGCCGGGTGACGGCCGAGCAGGTCGACCACGGCGGCACCGTTGCTCTCGTGGATCGCCATCCGGGCGTGCAGCGTCCGCAAACCGCGGGTCACCAGGTAGGAGTCGAAGGCGCCGCCGGTGACACCGAGACAGTTGGCCCACCAGGCCAGCTCCTCGGCCGACGCCGCGGTGCTGCTGACGACCGCACCGGCCACCACGTCACTGTGGCCGGCGAGGTACTTGGTCGCCGAGTGCACCACGAGATCGGCGCCGAGGTCGAGCGGACGCTGGCCCAACGGGGTGCAGAAGGTGTTGTCGGCCACGACCGTGGCCCCCACCTCGTGGCCCAGCCGGGACACGGCGGCCAGGTCGCTGATCCGCAGGAGCGGGTTCGACGGCGTCTCCACCCACAACACGGCCGGACGCCGCTGCCGGATCGTACGCTCGGCCACCTCGGGGTCGCTCAGGTCGGCGAGCACAAGCTCGAAGGCGCCCTTGCGGGCCAGCGCGTCGAACAGCCGCCAGGTGCCGCCGTAGGCGTCGTGCGGCGCGACCAGGACGTCCCCGGGCTGCAGCAGCGCGTTGACGACGGTGGTGATCGCCCCCATTCCGCTGGCGGTGACGACGGCCCCGGCACCCCCCTCGAGACCGGTGATGGCCTGCTCGAGCGCGCTGCGGGTCGGGTTGCCGCGCCTGGCGTAGTCGAACGGACGCGGGACGCCGAACTCGGCGAAGGTGTAGGTGGTGCTGAGGTAGACCGGCGGGACGACGGCGCCGTGCGTGCGGTCGGTGTCGATGCCGGCCCGCACCGCACGGGTGATCGGTGACGGCTCGGTCATCGTCCCCTCCTGTTCGTCGCCGCCCACCCCTCGCGCTCGCCTAACTACCGAGCGCTCGCGAAGCTTGGCGAGCGCTCGGTAGTCAGGCGAGCGCGTGGGTTCCGGCGGGCTGGCCCGACAATAGCCCGCGCGCTCGTGCGGCCCGCGGCCGGCGTCCAGCACGTGGGAGCGGAACTTCCGGGACTTGCGCGTATCGCTTTCCTGCCCCTGCCCCAGCGGGTACCTTCCCGATATGAGGATCGAAGACATCATCCGAGGCAAGGGCGCCGGGGTCGTCACGGTCGAACCTGGTGCGTCGGTCGAGCAGCTGGTCGGGCTGCTGGGTGAGCACCGCATCGGCGCTGTCGTGGTCAGCACCGACGGCGTCCACATCGAGGGCATCGTCAGCGAGCGAGACGTGGTGCGCGAGCTCGGCAAGCAGGGCGCGGAGGTGCTGCAGCGCACCGTCGGCGACATCATGACCGCCAACGTGCACACCTGTGGGCTCGAGGACACCCTCGAGGAGACGGCGCACACGATGACCTACCAACGCTTCCGGCACCTGCCGGTGGTCGTCGATGGTGAGTTGCGCGGCGTGATCTCCATCGGCGACGTGGTGAAGCACCGCATCGACCAGCTGATGGACGAACGCAACCACCTGCTCGGCTATCTGCACGCCTGAGGTGACGAGCGAGGCGCCGGGGGTCGCCGCGGCACGCGCCCTGGGCCTCGCGGTGACCGTGCACGAGCACGGTCCGGTGTCGTCGCTGGCCGAGGCCGCCGCCGCCCGCGGGATGCAGCCGCGCGACATCGTCAAGACGATGGTGGTGCGCCGCGGCCCGGACGACTTCCTGTTCGTGCTGCTGCCGGGGGACGCCGCGATCTCCTGGCCCAAGCTGCGCTCCGTGCTCGGGGTGTCGCGACTGTCCATGCCGGACGCCGCGACCGCCCTGCGGGTCACCGGTTACGAACGCGGCACGATCACCCCGTTCGGCTCGAGCACCCGCTGGCCCGTCGTGGCCGATGCCTCGATCGGCGGACGCCTCATCTCGATGGGCAGCGGACGCCACGGCGTCGGCCTCGGTCTGGACGCCGACGCCATGCTCACCGCCCTGGACGCCACCGTCGCCGACATCAGCGATCACCCCAAGGGGTGATGGGTGGCAGGCACGCGCCACCTAGCCTTACAAAGGAGACGGGCGCTACCCCGGCGTCCGAGAAGGAGGAAGCTATGGGTATCGGCGACAAGATCCAGAACAAGGCCGAGGAGATTGGCGGCAAGGTCAAGGAGGCCGTGGGAGACGCCACCGACAACGAGCGACTCCAGGCCGAAGGTGCCGCCGACCAGGCGGGCGCCAAGGCGAAGCAGGCCGGCGAGTCCGTCAAGGACGGTGTGAAGGACGCCGGCGAGGACGCCAAGGCAGCCTGGAACAAGGCCACCAACTAACCAGTCTCACCCAACGGCGCCGTCGCACAGACGGCGCCGTTGCCATGTCCAGGTCTCACCGCAGAGAGTTAGGGTGCTCAGCATGGAACGTGCCGTGATCGTGGTGGACGGGTACGTGCAGGGCGTCGGCTTCCGCTGGTGGGCGACCTCGGTGGCTCGCGAGCTCCGGCTCACCGGCCGTGCCGAGAACCTGTCGGACGGACGGGTCCGGGTCGACGCGCAGGGCTCTACCGAGGCCCTCGGCAGCCTGATCAGGGCGATGACCGAGCAACCGACCCGCACCGGACGCCCGGGCCGGGTCACCGGCCACGAAATCGACTGGGTCGAGGTCGAGCCCGCCCGCAAGGGGTTCAGCGCCTACTGAGCCGCACGGGTGGGCCGTCGACGGTGCAGCGCCAGTGGTACCGCTCGACGGCCGAGCGCGGAGACGGGCAACAGCCCGCGGCCCGTGGTGGCGCCGGTTAGGGTCGCTGCATGAGTGCAGTCAGCAAGGTGCTGGTCACCGGCGGCGTCCGCTCGGGCAAGTCGCGCTACGCCGAGTCGCTGCTGGCGTCCGCCGACGCCGTGACCTACCTCACGCCGGGTTACCCGGCAGACCCGGTCGCCGACCCGGAATGGGCGGCCCGGGTGGGCGCGCACCAGGCCCGGCGTCCGGCCACCTGGACGACGGTGGAGACCGTCGGCCTGGCGGCCGGCATCAGCGCGGCGAACACCCCGGTGCTGATCGACTGCCTGGGCACCTGGCTGACCCGCAGCATCGACGGCTGGGGCTGGGAGGCACCGTTCGCCACCTGGCAACCCCGCTTCGAGCGTGCCCTCGACGACCTCGTCGACGCGTGGCGGGCACACCCGCACACCGTGGTGGCCGTCACGAACGAGGTCGGCTGGGGGCTGATCTCAGAGCACGCCTCGGGACGCCTGTTCGCCGACCTGCTGGGGCGGACCAACCAGCGGGTGGGGGCGGTCGCCGACGAGGTGGTGCTGCTGGTCGCCGGACGCCCGCTGCACCTCGGCTGACGCCGCCAGGCCCCACGCGTCCGGTAGCTCTGATCCTGAAAACGGTGCACTCGTTCGGCCCCAGCTGCCCACGCACCACCCGACAACCGCCAGGAAACACCCCTGCGACAAGCGTTTTCATGGAAAGGCGCTGACCGCGCGCCGCGCTGGTCCGCACGACGAGCGCACCGTTTTCAGGATCGCGCCGCTCAGCCGGCGGCCAGCACCACCAGCACCGCCGCCACAGCCAGCTCCACCGCAGCACCCAGCACGTCGCCGGTGATGCCGCCGAGGCGCCTCGTCGCCGCCCAGACCAGGTAGCCGGCGGCAGCAGCGCCGGCGAGGGCGGCCAGCAGGCCCTGCCACCAGGGCGATCCCTGCAGCACGCCGACCACGACGAGCACGGCGCCGATGCCCGCCCACAGCGCAGCGGCGGCGAGGGTGGGCACGCTCGAGGCGAACACCGCCCCCAGGCCGTCGCGGCGCGCGGCCGGCACGCCGTGCCGGGCCGCTATCGCCAGCGCGCCGCGGCTCGCGGCGAGCGCCGACGCCACGGCGAGCCATCCCCACGGCCGCTGCAGCAACTCCCCCGCGCTGGCGGCCTGCAGCCCCAGCACCACGATCAGGGTGACGACGCCCATCGGACCGACGTCGCCGCGCTTCATGATCTCCAGGGCGCGCTCGGCCGGCCGTCCGGAACCCAACCCGTCGGCCGTGTCGGCCAGCCCGTCGAGGTGGATGGCGCGGGTCAGCCAGGCCGTCAGCCCGACCAGCAACAGGCCGACCACCGGGCCCGAAAGCGCCCACCCGGCCAGCCAGGTCACCGACCCCAGCACCACCGCCACCGGAGCGAACGCCAGGGGCGCCAGCAGCGCCGCCACCCGAGCCGTGCCGGCGTCCACCCGTTGCGGCGGCGGCACCGGGATCACCGTCAACGTGCCCACCACCAGCCGCCAGCCGTCGGTGAGTCGAGTGCGCACGTCCCCATCATTCCAGCCGCACACCGACCGGTACGCTGCTCTCACAGCCTTCCCACAGCAAACCCCCAGCCCAGACTCACAGGCGACTGACAGATTGACCACATGACGACCAGTACCCGCGGTGGCAATGATCCGCTGACCAGGCCCGACGGCACCGCCATCCGCATCCTCACGGTGGACGACGAGTCCAGCCTGACCGAACTGTTGAGCATGGCGATGCGCTACGAAGGCTGGGAGGTGGCCACGGCGGGATCCGGCATCGACGCGGTGAAGGAGGCGCGCGAGATGCGCCCCGACGCGATCGTGCTGGACATGATGCTGCCCGACTTCGACGGCCTCGAGGTGATGCGCCGCATCCGCACCGAGCAGCCCGACGTCCCGGTCATTTTCTTGACCGCCAAGGACGCACTGGAGGACCGCATCGGCGGCCTCACCGCCGGCGGGGACGACTACGTCACCAAACCGTTCTCGCTGGAGGAGCTGATCGCCCGGCTGCGCGGCCTGCTGCGACGCTCGGGCGCGACGACGGTGCGGCCCGGCTCGCAGCTGGTGGTCGGCGACCTGGTCCTCGACGAGGACTCCCACGAGGTGACCCGGGGCGGCGAAGAGATCCAGCTCACCGCGACAGAGTTCGAATTGCTGCGCTACCTGATGCGCAACCCGCGCCGGGTGCTGAGCAAGCCGCAGATCCTCGACCGGGTGTGGAACTACGACTTCGGCGGGCAGGCCAACGTCGTCGAGCTCTACATCAGCTACCTGCGCAAGAAGATCGACGCCAACCGGGCCCCGATGATCCACACGCTGCGGGGTTCGGGCTACGTGCTGAAGCCGGCGAGCGAATGACCGCTGTCCCCTCACCCCCGACCGCGCCGAAGGCCTCCGCCGACCCCGCGACCCCCGCGGAGGGCCCGCAGCCGGACCCGGCCGTGCCCGCCGACCTGCGACCGCTCGCGAAGGGCACCCTCGGGCGCCGGCTGGTGCTGCGCGTGGCGGTGCTGGTGGCGCTGGTCGCGGTCGGCCTCAGCGCGGTGGTGGCACTGGCCGCCTACAACATCCAGATCGCCCAGGTCGACACCCGGCTCGACCAGGCCGCGTTCCGGGCCACCCGTGACGGCCCCGGTACGGACGGCCCCGGTCCCGGCGGCCAGGAGATCGGCACGATCATCGCGGTGCAGACCTCCAGCGCGATCTACGCCCAGATCCTTGTCGACCGGACCACCAACGACCGCGTGCAGTACCTGACCCTGACCGACGCCGCGGCGCAGCAATTGGCGGCGCTCGAACTCGAGTCCGGCACCAAGTCGACGATCCAGATCGCCGACTACGGGGTCTACCGGGTGACCGTGAAGGAGGGCAGCAACTCGCGCGTCATCGTGGCCCTGCCGCTGAACCAGCTGGCCAGTGCGATGACCTCGCTGGTGCTGTTCGAGGCGCTGCTCGCCGGAGTGGTGATCGTGGTCGCGGTCTTCGCCACCCGCAGCGTGGTGGTCAGCAGCCTGGCCCCGCTGAACCGGCTCGCCGGCACCGCCACCACCGTGTCCAACCTGCCGCTGGAGAGCGGTGAGGTCGAGGGGATCGTGCGCGTTCCACTGAGCGACACCGACCCGGTCAGCGAGGTCGGACGCGTCGGGCTCGCCTTCAACCACATGCTCGACAACGTCGAGGGCGCCCTGGCCGCCCGGCACGCGTCCGAGGTGAAGCTGCGCCAGTTCGTCGCGGACGCCTCGCACGAGCTGCGCAACCCGCTGGCAGCGATCCGCGGCTATGCGGAACTGACCCGGCGCGAGCGCGCCGAGGTGTCGGAGCCGATGGCCCACGCGCTGACCCGGATCGAATCCGAATCCGACCGGATGAGCAGGCTGGTCGAGGACCTGCTGCTGCTGGCCCGGCTCGATTCGGGCCCGGCGCTGGAGGTGAAGCGGACCGACCTGACCGAGATCGTGCTGAACGCCACCAGCGACGCCCGAGCCGCCGGCCCCGACCACAAGTGGTCGCTGGCGCTGCCGGACGAGCCGGTGTGGGCGATGGCCGACCGGTACCGGATGCACCAGGTGCTGGCCAACCTGCTCGCCAACGCACGCACCCACACGCCGCCGGGCACCGAGGTGCAGACCGCCGTGACCGTCGAGGACGGGATGGCCGTGCTCACCGTCACCGACAACGGTCCCGGCATCGCCGCCGACCTGCAGCCGGCGGTGTTCGAACGGTTCACCCGGGCCGACACCAGCCGGGTGCGCCGGCAGGGCGGCTCATCGACCGGACTCGGCCTGGCCATCGTGGCGGCGGTCGTGACGGCGCACTCCGGCACGGCCGGCGTGGAGTCCGTTCCGGGTCGGACGGTGTTCACCGTCCGCATCCCGGCCGCGCCCGGCGACTGAACTCCACCGTCAGGGGGTGAGGCGGCACTTGAGGGTTCCGCGGCGCTGAAACACCTTGTCAGAAGCAACTCGGTAGCACCGATGTCGACGTCTGGTTGAGACTCTCAGTGGCTCACGGGCTTCTCTCAGGGTTTGAATCCAATCCATGACCCACCCCACCCTTCGCCTTCGAGCCAGTCTCCTGGCGCTGGCCGTCAGCCTCACCGGGCTGGTCGGCGGCACGTCCGGCACCAGCGAGAGCGTGGCTGCCGTCAACTACGAGGCATTCATCGCCAAGGCGGCCAAGGCCGCGGCGGCGTCCAAGAAGACCTACGGGGTGCCGCGTGCGGTCACCATCGCTCAGGCGATCCTCGAGTCGTCCTGGGGCACCTCCGGACTCACCACCGGCTACCACAACTACTTCGGCATCAAGTGCGGGGCGATCGTCAGCCCCCACCAGCGCGGCTGTGTGGCACTGGCGTCCTACGAGTACGTCAACGGCAAGAAGAAGAAGTACGTCAGCAGGTTCCGCACCTACAGCTCGATGAGCCGGTCGTTCCTCGACCACGGACGCCTGCTCAACTACGCCGACCGCTACAACAAGGCGTTCAAGTACACCAACAATCCCGACCAGTTCATTCGCGAGGTGCACAAGGCGGGCTACGCCACCGACCCGAACTACTCCACGCTGGTGATCAGCCTGATGAAGAAGTGGAACCTGTACCGGTTCGACGCGGTCAGCAAGCCCGCCGTCGATCCTAACCTGGCGGTCATCAGGTCGTGGGTCGGCGTGGCGCAGCGCAACCAATCGACGTGGGGCGTGCCCGCCTCGATCACCCTCGCGCAGGCGCTGTACCACTCGGCGTCCGGAAAGAGCACGCTGGCGACGAAGGCGAAGAACTACTTCTCGATGACCTGCGCCGGCGGCAAGGGCAGCACGGCGAAGGGCTGCCTGAAGCTCAACGGCACCAAGTACCGCACCTACGCCACCGTCAACGACTCGTTCACCGACCGCTCCCGGGTGCTGGCCACGACCAAGCGCTACGCCAAGGCGATGAAGCAGGCAAAGCTGCCCAAGCACTTCCTGATCGCCATCAAGAAGGCCGGATGGTCGAGCAGCAGCAGCTACGTCGACAAGGTGTACGCCTACGTCACCAAGTACAACCTGAAGCAGTACGACCTGCTGATCCACACCACGCTCAAGAAGGGCACCCGCAGCGCCAAGGTGCAGGCACTGCAGCAGTTGCTGAACCGGGCCGGCAGCAAGGTCGGCACCACCGGCTACTTCGGCACCGACACCTTCGCCGCGGTCAAGAAGTTCCAGAAGAAGGCGGGGGTGAGCGTGTCCGGCCGGGCCGACCCGCTGACCCTGACCCGGATCACCCCGGACATCCGCAAGGGCTGGAGGGGACGCGCCGTGGCAGCCCTCAACGCGCTGCTGAAGTCACGCGGCTACAGCGTCAGCAGCAGCGGCTTCCAGTCCCGCACCGAGAAGTCGGTCAAGGCCCTGCAGAAGAAGTACAGGCTGCCGCAGACCGGCATCGTCTCGGTGCGCACCTGGGGCGTGCTGTTCGGCTGATCAGCCCAGCGGGTGTTCCTGCAGCCACCGCGCCACGGCGTCCGGGACCCCCGAGGTGGCGGCCTGCCGGCGGATCGACACGATCGCGGCGTTGTCCATCTGCGCGTGCAGCTGCTGGACCACCTCGAGCACCGTGTCGTCCTCGGACAACTCCAGGCGCAGCAGGGCCACCTGCGGGTCGGCCGACACCATCGTTCTGGAGTCCGTGACGGGGTGGACGGCCGCATCGCCGGCCTGCGGATCGGTGCCGTCGAAGACGCCGACGGCACCGTCGGTGACCTGCGCGAGCCGCGCTTCCGGGTCGTCGACCACTGTCACGGTGGGCGTGAACCCGTAGACGGCCTTCACCCCGGCCTCGCCGTCGCCGGCGGCACGCCACGCGGTGGGGGCGGCGAACCTGGTGCGGTTGGGCATGCCGTCGAGCGACTGGTCGGGCTTGGCCGAGACGAACACCCAGGCGCGATCGACCTTCGAGGGCTGCAGGACCGCGACCTCACCGTCGAGCGCGGCGGCCAGGTCGGGGACGAGGTTCGCGGCGTCGCCGGTGTCGGCCTGCAGGCCCTCCGCGGCCGACCAGGCGTAGGCCGGCATCAGGTCGAGCTCACCGGCCATCAATCGGCTGACCTGGGTGTTCGGGTCGGCGTCGACCGAGGTCACGGTGGCCACCCGGCCGCGGGCCGTCAGAGCCTGGCGGTACAGCTCGGCGATCACCGTGGTGGTCTGGTCGCCGGTGGTGCCGATCACGACGCTCGGCACGGTCGTGGCGGACGCCGACGTGGACGGCTGCGGCGCCGTCCGGCCGCAACCGGCCAACGCCAGCAGCACGGTCAGCACCAGGACCAGGGCACGCCTCATGGCCTCTACCGTGCCACCCGATGCCTGCCCGGCCGGGAAGCCTCACCGCGTGTCCCCAGGGCCGGCTCGTCACACGGCATCCTGAAACTGCATGCATCGGTCGCACGCACAGTCGGCCACTGGCTCGGCGCACAACTGCCGGGCAGTTTTCAGTATCGGACGCCGAAAGGCCCGGCCACACGGCAGCGGAGCCGGCCTCTCGGGCCGGCTAAACCTCAGCTGGCGTTGCCCACGAAAAGTGCGGTCTCCGCGCCGGGCTCGTAGGTGACGGTCACCGTGATGGGCGAACGAGCACTCTTCTTGACACTGAACACATATACGCCAGTTGCCTTGCGCCCAGCGTCAATAGTTCCCGCGAGCGGACGCGCTGGAGACCCCGCGTACGGTGTGCCGACCCTGCCCTTGGAGTCGGTGAGGTTCACCACGGCCGAGTCGATGCTAATGGCGGTGTCGGTGTAGTTGCTGACCCGAACGGTGATTCGCAGAGCGGGCCCACTGATCTCACCAGGGCCCATTCCCTTCATCTGCAGTCTGCGGATGGAGGTCAAGGCGACCTCAACCCCAGCGGCACGATACGGGGACTTGAGCTTGATCGGACTCGAGGTTGTCTGTGGCTTCGCCTCAACTGTCTGATCGACCGATCCGGGTGTGGGCGTGTCCAATGGCGCGGACGCCGTCGGGCGACTCCCACCCCCGGACGGAGACGTTGTCGGGAAGGCCGTGCCGCTCACCGACGGAGTCATCGACGGTCCTTGAACGGGCTCAGGGGGCACAGTGCAACCCGCAGTCATGCCCATCAGTCCCAGGGCCAGCAGGCATCCGCGCAGGCTAGTCATGCATCCTCAATCAAGCGTCGTCACCCGTAGGTCGTCGACGGCCACGCCGATCGTGGCGTTCGTGACTGCCCCTTGCACGTAGGCACTGACCCCGACCGACCCACCGTCCTGCAGCGTCGCAGTGCTGTCCGACGCAGTCAGAGTCCAGCCCGAAGGCTCCGTCTGGCCCTGTTCCCAAACCTTGACCCTGAGATCGGTGCCAGTCCCGGCCCCTTCGACCTCAAACCGCAGCCTGAGCCGGTCACCCGCCTCGAAGGTGTAGTCCGCGATGGTCTTGCTGGCAAGGGACGATTCTCCGGTGCCGACAACCCTGGCGAGCATGAGAGACAGCTGGCCACCGGCCAGGAAGCGAGCTTTGACACGGTACGCGCCATCGGACCCGCTACGGAGATCGTAGTTGACGTCGACCCGTCCGCCCTGAGGAACCTTGTCCAGCCCTATGACGAGATCTCCACGAACGTCACGCCCTGTCGTGTCGTTCAGTTTCGCGGTACGCGTGGACCCGGCCGCCATCGAGATCCGACCTTCGCCATCCGCGACGGAGAAGCCGCTGCCCGTGGTCACCCACGTGCCACCGGTCAGCGCAGACCCCCAGCCCGAGGTCACGTCGGTGGCGAAGGTCGCTTCAGCCACCACATTCACCGGCGGTTCATCCGGCGCGCTTGGCGAGACGCTTCGAGTCGCCGTTGCCTGCGCCCCCAGCGAGTCGGTAACCGTGAGCGTCACCGTGTAGGTTCCCTCCGCATAGGTGTGGGTGGCCGTCTTCCCACTGGCGTGGGCAGTGCCATCACCCCAGTTCCAGTCGTAGCTGAGCGCAGCACCGTCGCTGGCCTGGGAGCCTGAGGCGTCCACGGCAACGTCGAGATCGCTCACCGCGGCGTCGAAGGATGCCGTGGGTGGTTGATGCTGCCCAACGATCGTCACCTGCTTCGTGGTCGACGCTGTCAGCCCGCCAGAGTCGGTAACCGTCAGGGTCACCGGGTACGTTCCGCCGGCCCCGTACTCATGAGATGCCGTCTTGCCGGTCTCGGAGCTTGAGCCGTCGCCGAAATCCCAGCTGTAGGACGTGATCGAGCGGCCCGAAGCGGCGCTGGACGCGGACGCGTCGACGTTCACAGTCTGATCAGTGACCTGCTGGGTGAAGGAGGCAGTCGGGACCCCGATCCCGGTCCCCGCGGCGTACTGGGCCACGACTTGCGACGAGCTCAGGGCGTATGTGTATACCGAGAACTCATCCAGCGATCCAGAGAAGTAGTCACTGGATCCACGGTTCGGCCAGCCGGCGGTGGAGTCGCCCCCCACCCGCCAGTAGCCCAGGTAATACTGCCCCCGGATGATGGATGAGTCGGAGGCCACCCTCACTCCGTCCACGTACAGTGTCGCGCCGTTTGCGTCAGAGGTCACCACGGCCTGGTGCCACGCCCCGTTGCGGTAGGTGCCGGGGCTGGTCACCACCTTGGCCGTGTTGTCCTGGAAGATGCCGAAGTTCAGACGCCCGTCGTTCGACATGTAGAGGTGGCGGTCGTAGGTGCCGGAGCTCCCGGACTGCGACGCACCGAAGCCGAACAGCTTTCCACCCGCATTCGAGGTGGTCTTGAACCAGATGGATGCCGAGAACCCGTCCAGGGACTCAACCTGGAGGTTGCTGCCGATCCGGCCGTTGCTCGTCCCGTTGAAGTTTGAGCCAACTCCGTTGTCGACGGCGCCGTTCGCAGCCACCGACACTCCACTGCCCTTGAGACCGTAGTTGTTGGACGTGAGCACATCCGCGGCAACTCCCGAGTCGCCAAGCGGCCAATGCAGTACTGCACCGTCGGTCAGGACCTGGCGTAGATAGTTCGATGAGCTGCTGCCGTTGGCTGTCGCGGTCGCCGTCGCGCTTTTCACCTGATTTCCGGCGCTGTCCGTCGCGGTCACCTGGTAGGTGTAGCTGCTCCCTGACGTGAGGCCTGTGTCGAGGAACGTCACCGCGGGTTGGGCCCAGAAGTACGACTTCATGGTGGTCGTGTAGAGGGGTTGTGCGACGCCGACCCGATTGACCTGATACGTGATGTCAGTGCCGTCTCGATCCCAGTTGCCCGGAATCGTCACCCGCATCGTTCCACTGACTGCCGAGACGAGCGACGGCGTCCAGTTGCTGCCACTGAGCCGGGGGCCCTGCCTCGGCGTGACCTTCCCCGGTTTGGTGAAACGCACCAGACCTTGCTGCGTCGAGCCGTTGACGGTCGGGAACTCTCCCCCGACAACGAGGTAGTCACCGGATCCCGCCATCACCCAGCCAGCCTGACCCTGTCCGGTGGCTGTACCAGTGGCCCAATCGGGGAACCAATGCACCACGGCCGGCGCCGGCTGCCCCTCCCAGTTGGCATAGATCGAGTTGACGCGCGGACTCCGCCACAGCGTTCCCTTTGCCTGTGCTGTGAATGCGATCGCATTCCTCATGTTGCCTGGTGCGCCCGCCTTCTGCGGCTCGGCTCCGACCGATTCACAGTCGTGCGGGTGCCCGGTGGCGTAGACGTACTTGGTGTCGGAGTAGGTGGTGTACGTGTCACCGTGGCAGTCCTCCAGCCAGTTGATGGCCCCGGTCTCTGGATCGGCCGAGAAGGCGCCTTCCAGATTGCCCACTGTGACATTGGCGTACACCCAGCCGGTCCCGAAGATTGACGTGCCGTCCGTGGAGAGCGAGTAGATGCCCGCTTTGCCACTGTTGGGCGACTGGTTCCAGCCGTTCTTGACGATGGTGGGAGCGATCCAGGGCTGAATGCTCCCGTCTGTGGGGCTCAGCGCGACCAGGCCACGTTGACTAACACCGTTGACCAAGGCGAAACGCCCGCCGACGATCAACTTGCTACCCGACGGGTTCATCACCATCGCATCGACCTGGAGATCCGTGGTCGGAGCCCAACCGAGCAGATTGCCACCGGTGTCGAACGCGATCAGGTTCTTCCGGGTCACCCCGTTGCCCGCACCCAGAAGGCCCCCGACGTAGACCCTGTTACCCGACGCCACGATGGCGTTCACATAGGAACCACCGACCGCAGGCTTCCAGGCGGTCGAGAGGGCTCCTGTCGCTGTGTCGAAGGCTGCCACGTTGTATCGGGTCTGGCCGTTCACCTGCGTGAACGAGCCGCCCACGTAGAGCCGGCTGCCGTCGGGCGAAGCCGCAAGCGACTTCACGATGCCGTTGAACGTGGGTGAGAACGACGTCAACGCACCAGTCGTGAGATCGAAGGACAACAGGTTGGAGCGACTGACCGTGTTGGCATTCGGAGCGGAGCCGGCGGGCCGAGCCGCCGTGAAGCTGCCGCCCGCATACACAGTGTTGCCGATGATGGCCAGCGCCCAGACCACGCCACTATTGATCTGTGCCGTGGGCAGCGCATCAGCAGTCATGGTGTCGGGACCGGGCGCTTCGACCGGGGCCGGGACAGGAAGGACTGCCGCCGATGCCCGCGGAGCGCTCACACCCAGCGTGCCCGCAATCAAGAGAATCGAAAGCAGTCCGGCTATGCCGTGGATTCCTGGACGCGCATGCGTACGACCGTGCCCCATAGTTCCGACCTTCCCCCGTTGGTCCCGGTGGTGCGCTACCCTGCCGAACCCGAGCGCGAGGGCCGATCCGCGGCTCCGCGAAGCCGATCAGTCCCGCCACACTCGGGCTAAGGCGTCCCGGCGCACCCAACCTCAGCAGATACTCTCACAGCCCAGCCCCCGGTGAACCTGACAGCAAAGGGGCAATTCTGCTGAGAAAACCGATGGGCCCGGCTCCGCGTCAGCGGAACCGGGCCCATCGGTTGAGTGGTGAGGCTCAGCGATTGGCGAGTGCCGACTGCGCCGCCGCGAGCCGGGCGATCGGCACCCGGAACGGCGAGCAGGACACGTAGTTGAGGCCGACCCGCTGACAGAAGTCGATCGACGCCGGATCGCCGCCGTGCTCGCCACAGATGCCGAGCTTGATGTCGGGACGGGTCTTCTTGCCGAGGTCGACGGCGAGTTCGACGAGCTTGCCGACGCCGGTCTGGTCGAGCCGGGCGAACGGGTCGTTCTCGTAGATCTTCTTCTCGTAGTAGGCGTCCAGGAACTTGCCGGCGTCGTCGCGGCTGAAGCCGAAGGTCATCTGGGTCAGGTCGTTGGTCCCGAAGGAGAAGAACTCCGCCTCCTTGGCGATCTCGTCAGCGGTGAGCGCCGCCCGCGGGATCTCGATCATCGTGCCGACCAGGTACTTCAGCTCCACTCCGGCGTCGGCGATGATCGCGTCGGCGGTGTCGGTGACGATCTTCTTGACGAACGCCAGCTCCTTCAGCTCGCCCACCAGCGGGATCATGATCTCGGGCACCAGGTCCCACTCGGGGTGCTTGGCCTGCACGTTGATCGCGGCCTCGATGATCGCCCGGGTCTGCATGGCGCCGATCTCGGGGTAGGTCACGTCGAGACGGCAGCCCCGGTGGCCCATCATCGGGTTGAACTCGTGCAGCGAGGCGATCACGTCGCGCAGTTCGTCTGCCGAGATCTTCATCTCGGCTGCGAGGGTGACGATGTCGTCCTCGTCGTGCGGCAGGAACTCGTGCAGCGGCGGGTCGAGCAGCCGGATGGTGACCGGGTAGCCCTCCATCGCCTCGTAGATGCCCTCGAAGTCGCCACGCTGCATCGGCAGCAGCTTCGCCAGTGCCGCCTCGCGCTGTTCGGCGGACTTGGAGACGATCATTTCGCGGATGGCCGCGATCCGGTCGGGCTCGAAGAACATGTGCTCGGTGCGGCACAGGCCGATCCCCTCGGCGCCGAACTCGCGGGCCTGGGCGGCGTCGGTGGGGGTGTCGGCGTTGGTGCGGACCTTCATGGTGCGGAACTCGTCGGCCCATTCCATGACGCGGCCGAAGTAGCCGCCGATCTCGGCCGGCACGGTCTCGATCTTCTGCCCGTACACGTTGCCGGTCGAGCCGTCGAGGCTGATCCAGTCGCCCTCGTTGTAGGTGGTGCCACCGAGGGTGAAGCTCTTGCCGTCCTTGGCGAAGGAGATGTCACCCAGACCCGAGACGCAACAGGTGCCCATGCCGCGAGCCACCACGGCGGCGTGCGACGTCATGCCGCCGCGCGCGGTCAGGATGCCCTTGGCGTAGTGCATGCCCTCGATGTCCTCGGGCGTGGTCTCCAGCCGGACCAGGACGACGTCCTCGCCTTTCTTGCCCTTGGCGGCGGCGTCCTCGGCGGTGAAGGTGACCTGGCCACAGGCCGCACCCGGGGACGCCGGGAGGCCCTTGCCGATCGGGGTCGCGGCCTTCAGCCCGGCGGCGTCGAACTGCGGGTGCAGCAGCGCGTCGATCTGCTTGGGGTCGATCATCGAGACGGCCTTCTCGGGATTGATCTTGCCCTCGTCGACCAGGTCGCAGGCGATCTTGAAGGCGGCGGCGGCCGTCCGCTTGCCGTTGCGGGTCTGGAGCATGAAGAGCTTGCCCTCTTCGATGGTGAACTCCATGTCCTGCATGTCGGCGTAGTGATCCTCGAGCCGGGTGACGATCTCCTGGAACTGGTCGTAGACCTCAGGGTTCTGATCGCGCAACTGGTCGATGGTCTGCGGGGTGCGGATGCCGGCCACGACGTCCTCGCCCTGGGCGTTCATGAGGAACTCGCCGTACAGGCCCTGCTCGCCGGTGGCCGGGTTGCGCGAGAACGCCACGCCGGTGCCGGAGGTGTCGCCCAGGTTGCCGAACACCATCGACTGCACGTTGACCGCGGTGCCCCAGTCGGAGGGGATGTCGTTGAGCCGGCGGTAGTAGACGGCGCGCGGGTTGTCCCAGGACCGGAACACCGCCTTGATCGCGCCGAACAGCTGCTCGATCGGGTCGGACGGGAAGTCGGCGCCCAGCTTGGCTTTGTACTCGGCCTTGAACTGCTCGCTGAGTTCCTTGAGGTCGTCGGCGGTGAGCTCGATGTCGTCCTTGACGCCGCGAGCCTCCTTCATCTCGTCGATGAGCTCCTCGAAGTAGGCCTTGCCGACCTCCATCACCACGTCGGAGTACATCTGGATGAAGCGGCGGTACGAGTCGTAGACGAAGCGCGGGTTGCCGGTCTTGGCGGCGAAGGCCTCGACCACCGTCTCGTTGAGGCCCAGGTTGAGGATGGTGTCCATCATGCCGGGCATGGACGCCCGCGAACCTGAGCGGACCGAGACCAGCAGCGGGTTCTCGGGATCACCGAACTTCTTGCCGGTGAGTTCCTCCAGCTTGCCGATGTAGGTGCCGATCTCCTCGCGGATGTCGTCGCCGATCGCCTCGCCGTCGGCGTAGTAGCGGGTGCAGGCCTCGGTGCTGATGGTGAAACCCTGCGGGACGGGCATTCCCAGCCCGGTCATCTCGGCAAGGTTGGCCCCCTTGCCACCGAGGAGGTTCCGCATCGAACCGTTGCCCTCGCTGAACTCGTAGACGTACTTGGTCATCGTGTGATGAATCTCCTTCGATGCTCCATTGCATGGGCGCCGGTCTGAATCGGCCGGTCCGAGCCGGTGCCGGACGGAGCTGCCCCGACCCGGTCAAGACACCGCCAACCGTAGTCACTCCCCCGGTGGTTAGCCACCTCAACGACCATTGCGCCCGTGCTGGACGGGGCCGTCCCGAGATGTGGGCGCCACCGGCCCCGCTCCGGGCGTGGTTTGCTGGGCCAATGCAGCCGGCCGACCCCGTCACATCCCTGTTGGTCGAGCTCTTCGACCAGGCCGGGACACGTCCACCTGAGCGCGTGGCCGTGCTCGACGACGCCGGCGGTGCGATCACCGCAGCGCTGCTCGAGCGGGGATTGACGTCGAGCACCTGGTGCGATGACCTGCGCAGTGAATTGCTGGTCCCGGAGGCCAACCGCGCAGCGACCCCCGCCGAGGCTGTGACCGGGGCGACGACGGTCCTGTGGCGGCTACCCCGGGCGCTCGGAGCCTTGGACGAGTACGCCCAACTCATCGCGACCCATGCCGACCAGGCGGTGCAGGTGGTGGCCGGCGAACGCAACAAGCACCTCAACCGGTCGATGAACGACGTGCTCGGCCGCCACTTCACCACCGTCCACGCCAGTCTCGGACGCCGCAAGGCCCGCGCGCTGCTCGCATCCGGGCCGAGGGCCACGACGGCGTCCTGGCCGCGAAGCGCACGGATCGACGGCCTTGCACTGGACGTCGTCGCCCACGGCGCCACCTTCAGCACCAACCGGCTGGACCGGGGCACCGCCCTGCTGGCCGGTTGCATCGACGAGATGCCGGCGTCCGGCAGGGCGGTCGATCTGGGCTGCGGCAGCGGCATCCTCGCCGCGCTGCTGGCGAGGCGAGGACTGCGGGTGAGCGCGGTCGACGTCGCCTGGAGCGCAACGGACGCCACCCGACTGACCGCGGCAGCCAACGGTGTGACGGTTGAGGTCGAGCGGCGCAACGGACTGGAGGGCTGGAATGAACCGATCGAACTGGTGGTCAGCAATCCGCCGTTCCACGTCGGGAGGGCGAAGGACACCTCGCCCACCCGCGAGCTCTTCGCCCAGGCCGGACGCCTGCTCGTGCCGGGCGGTGAACTGTGGTGCGTCTACAACAGCCACCTGCCGTACCTGGCCTGGCTACGGGAGTCGGTGGGCCCGACGAAAATCGTGGCCCGGGACCGCAGCTATCTGGTCACGCGATCGCGGCGGTCCGGTCAGCGGTGACGCCCGCGTCCCGATCGCGCCGCGTGCTGCACCTGCGTGGTGTGCCGCGTTGACACCCCCGACGTGACCGCAGACGATGCTTGAGGACGACCGAAGGGGAGGGTGTGCACGCGTTCAGCCTGCGTAATTGCGAACTCGGTGTCGCCACCGCGGCCACTCAGATCGAGGGCGGCCACGCCCGAACCAACTGGCATCGCTGGGCCGAGCAGCCCGGGCGGATCAAAGACGGCTCGAGCCCGGTCCGCGCCTGCGACCATTGGAACCGCGTCGACGAGGACCGGGAGTTGCTCAAGGCGCTCAACGTCAAGCACTACCGGATGGGCCTGGAGTGGGCCCGCGTCGAGCCCAGCCCAGGGGTGTTCGACTCGACCGCCATCGATCACTACCGCCGCGAACTCGGCGCGCTGGTCGACGCAGGGATCAAGCCGCTGGTCACGCTGCACCACTTCAACAACCCGGTCTGGTTCGAGGACGAGGGCGGCTTCCTCAACGCCGCAGGGACCGAGGTTTTCCAGCGCTACACCCAGCGAGTGGTGTCCGCCCTCTCCGACCTGGTCGATGAGTGGATCACCATCAACGAACCCAACATCTACGCCACCCATGCGTTCTACTTCGGGGTCTGGCCACCGGGCGTCAAGTCGCTACGCACGCTGACCACCGCGTACACCAATCTGGCGGCCGCACACATCGACGCCTATCGGCTGATCCACTCGCTGCAGCCGCAGGCCCGAGTAGGGGTGGCCCAGCACCTGCGCGTGTTCCGGCCCCGGGTCGCCTGGCATCCGGGCCATTGGGCGTCCGCTCAGATGATGGAGTGGCTGTTCCAGCGTGTGATCACCAAAGCCATGTGCAAGGGCCGCTTCCTGGCCCCCCTGCGTCAGCCGGCGGGTATCCATCCCGGGCACTACTACGACTTCCACGGCATCAACTACTACTCGCGCAGCACCGTCACCCGGCTCGACGACGGGGTCGGCGCCGACGTCCCGATCAATGACCTCGGGTGGGAGATCTACCCCCAGGGGCTCATCGAAGTGGCCCGCTGGCTGGACGACGCCCACCCGGGTCCGCTGTACGTCACCGAAAACGGCACCGCGAACTCTGACGACGGTTTCCGCAGCCGCTTCCTGTACGAGCATCTGGCCGAGATCGCGGCGTCCGACCTGCCGATCGAGCGGTACTACCACTGGACGTTCATCGACAACTGGGAGTGGCTCGAGGGAGAGTCTGCACGCTTCGGCCTGATCGGGCTCGACTACGAGACCCAGGAGCGGACGATGCGCGAATCCGGCCGGTTCTTCGCCGAGATCGCGGCAAATGGTGGAGTGACCGAGGATCTGTACCAGCGCTACGTGGCACACCAGATCTACTCGACCAACAGCCGCATCCGCTGACGACTCAGGGCTGGACTGCAACCAGATCATCGACGGAGAGTGTGACGGTGGCTGTGGAGTTGCTCGATGCGTATGCGTTGACGCCGAGCGACCCACCACCCTGCAACCGGGGGGTGCTGTCGGCCGTGATGGCGGTCCATGCGCTCGGTTCACTGGCCGTTGCGGGCCAGAGTTTGGCCGAAAGGGCCGTAGCACCGGCACTGGTGACTGCGCGCAGAGCGACGCGGTACCGACTGTTTGCTGCGTAGACGGATCCGCGTAGGGTCACCACCTGCAGGGTGGTCTCCGTTGCTCCTACTCGCCGTATCAGGTGAAGCTGCATGGCTCCGGACGCGGCGACGTAGATCTTGGCACGGTAGTCACTGCCGTCGCTCTGCCGTCGGACCACCAGCGACCCATAGAGCGCCCCTTGTGACGAGCTACGACTCCACGACAGCGTCGCCCGCAGGTCGACGTCCTGCGCGCTGAGTGCGGGCAGCGTCGACTCGGCACTACTGCCTGCACTCAGTTGTTGGTTCCCGACACCTCCGCTGACCGCGTATCGACTCAAGGCTCCAAGGTGAGCCCAGTTGCCTCCGGTCTGAGCAGCGCCCCACCCGTTCGCGGCATTTCGATCGAAGGTGTCAGCTGCTAGATCGGCGCCGGGTTCAGGCTCGGCCCGCACGACGACCTGATGACTGGCGGTATCGGTGTCGCCAGCGTCGTCGGTGACCGTCAACCGAACCGTGTAGGTCCCATCGGCTGCGTACGTGTGCGACGCGGACGGCGCGGTACCCGAGGAACCGTCGCCGAAACTCCACGCGTAGCTGACGATGGAGCCGTCGGAATCATGTGACCCCGACCCGTCGACCGCAACCTTGCGCTCATTGACGACTGGCGTTCCGATCACCGCAGTCGGTGGCGTGTTCGGAGGAGTTGGCGAGGCACCCAGCCTGGTCACGGTGTACCTGTCGAAGATGACGGTGGACGGCGTGGTCGCGCCGCTCGAAGGGTAGACGTCTACGCCGAGCGTTCCGCCGACTTGGAGTGCACTGGTGCTGTCCGATGCCGTCACGGTCCATGCCGACGGCTCGGGTCGATCGCGCGACCACAACTTGGCCCGCAGGGTCGTGGGGCTCGTCCCCTCCAACTCGAACGTCACCCTCAGATACTGACCGGGCGTCACGCTGAGTCCTGAGACGTTAATCGAGGCAATCGTGACCTCGGAGGTCACGAAGCGGATGAGGGACAGGTTCACTGCGCCGCCGGCGATGAAGCGAACTTTGGCACGGTAGCTCGCTGCGTTGACGATGCGGCCATGAAGCGACACGTAGGTGCCCGATCCGCTCGCGATGGAACTGAGCGCCAAGTCCGCCTGCAGACTGAATTCCGTACCTGTTGGCGAGGACAGTCGCATCGCCCGGGTCGAGCCCGCCGGCGCCACGATTCTGCCGGCGGAGCCATCGACCGAATACGAGGATTGGCTGGAGTTCCCCTGCCACGACTTGCCGGGTTCGGCTTGACCCCAACCGTTGGACACTGTGCGGCTGAACGTGTCGTCGATCAAGGTGGCCTCCGCCGGGGTCCTGACCACCCACGTCTGCGACGTCGTTTGGGTCTCTCCGTCACTGGTCACCGCCCGCCATTCGTAGGCGGTATCGGCATGCAGCCCGCCCCACGTGCGGCTCGCGACACTCCCCGATTGCACGCTGACCGTCCCGATTTCCTCGAAGGGAGCAGGCTGGGCCTGACCCAGGTCGAACGGCAGGGTGAACTGCGAGTTGGCGTCCGTCTCGAAGGTCCCGAGCTTGGTCGAATAGGTGCGGGCGGTCATGGTGTCGGCCGATGGGTCGAAGGTGTAGTACCGCAACCATCCGTCTCCACCATTGGCTCGATCCTGGTAGTCGCTGACAATCTGATGGACCTGATTGCCGCAGCGGTTGGGGTCGGCCCGATTGGCTTCGCCCAGATCGCCATCATGGAAGTGCCCGTTCAGAACCAAGCGGATCTGGCACTGCTGCGAAACGAACTCGTTCCACAGTTGCGTGGATGAGATACCCCCTGGGCGTTCTGGGCTGGAGCGTCTGAGGCCGTTCAGGCCGAGGAAGCTGTGAGTAACGAGAATCGCCAGCCGATCGGGGTAGGCGTCAAGCACCTTGGCAGCCCACTCGGTGGCGTAGCTGGGGGTGTCCCATTCGAGGTTCAGCACGAGAAAGTCACGCCCACCGGCCGAGAACAGGGCGAAGTTGTTCATGTTCTGCGTATCCACCGGGTCGGCGCCGAACAGGTTCTGTCCCAGATAGCCCCCGTACCTGGCGGTGCTTGGCGTCCACGATGCTTCTGCATAACGCGTCGGTGGGAAGAACTGGTCGTACTCCACATGTGCCCCGGTGGTGACATTGAAGTCGTGGTTACCCGCCACGACCGTGTTCGGCAAGCCCGCGTCGTCCATCACCTTCAACCCGGCGGATACGTATCCCCACTGGGTGAGGTTGTTGTACGTACTCACCAAGTCACCGAGTTGCACCACCATGGCTGTGTTGAGCTGGTTTCGGGAGTCCACGGCCCACTGCGCCTGCTGAACGATCGTGCTCTGCCGATTGCTGTAGGTGTAGTTCTGGGTGTCGGGAAGTGCGACGATCGTGAATGGATCGCCGGCACTCTCGCCCGCAACGGTCGCGCCCTCTTTTCGACCCTCGAACCGCACCTGGACGGCACCGCCATCGGGGTCGTTCGCGCGCACGCTCAAGGACACATCGGTCGAAGCAGCGGTCGAACCGGACGCCGGGGCAACCAGGGTGGCGGCTTCCGGGGCCGCCGCCCGTGCTCGTTGAACCGTCAGGGAACTGAGCAGTAGTGCTCCTGTCAGTGTTGCGACTGCCAGCCGACGAACGTCCATCCCACACCTTCCCGCCCCAGGTACAGGCGCCCGCATGCACTGACCGGCATCGGGGTGGCGCCGCGGCAAGCATCTGAGCCGGCGGCCGACTGGTCAAGGGGTAGTTGTGCGTAGGACGCTCTTCCGTGGGAGGCGCCCCGAGGGGGCCACTCCACTCATGACACCCATGCCACGGCCCTACTCTGAGCGCATGGCAACGCAGCCCGAGCCGGCCCTGCCTGGCGCCCTGTTGACCCGCAACCGTTGGTCGTTCGGTGTGGGCACTCTTGGCAGAGACATGGTGTACACACTCGTGAGCCTCTACCTGATCGTGTACCTCACCGAGGCACTCAATGTCTCGGACTACTTCTTGTGGTGGGCAGGTTGGTTGATCCTCGCCGCGCGCTTGTTCGACGCCGTGATGGACATCGTCATGGGCTCCGTCGTCGACAACACGCGAAGTCGATGGGGTCACTACAAGCCGTGGATCCTTGGTGGCGCCCTCGCCTCCGCAGTCACGACGTTGCTGCTCTTCACCGATCTGGGACTGCCGGACACCACCTACGTCGCAGTATTCGCCCTGCTCTACCTGCTGTGGGGTCTGTCCTGGACGATGAACGACATTCCCTTCTGGGCGTTGCTGCCCGCCTTGACCCTTGACCAGAAGGAACGGGAAAGGATCGGCGCGCTCGCCAAGATCTTCGCCACGATCGGCCTGTTCAGCGTCGTGGTCGCCATTCTTCCGGCGACCGCCGCCCTGGGCGGCGATAGCCGGGCCTGGTCTGTGTTCACCCTTGTGATAGTGACGATCATGTTGACCGGCCAAGCGGTCACCCTGTTCGGGGTGCGCGAACCAAAGCTGGCCGTGGAACAGCCCAAGGTGACGCTGCCCGAGCTGTGGAGGGTGGTGACCGGCAACGATCAGCTGCTGTGGACTGCCATCTCGATGGTCCTCTTCATGACCGGGTACATCACCACCACGTCGTTCGGGATCTACTTCTTCAAGTACGCCTACCGCGACGAAACCATGTACACCCCGTTCGGGACGGTCCTGGGAATTGCTCAGCTGACCGGCTTCCTTGTCTTTCCACTGTTCCGGAAGAGGTTCAGCCGACGAAGCCTCTACACCGGGGCAACCGGCATGATCGTGGTCGGCTACCTAGTCTTCTTCTTCGCACCGATGAATATGCTGTGGATCGGAGCAGCGGGTCTGTTGTTGTTCATCGGCCAATCCTTCGTGGTCGTCCTGATGCTGGTGTTCATCACCGACTGCATCGAATACGGGCACTGGAAGCTCGGACGCCGCAACGCGGCGGTCACTTTTGCGCTGCAGCCATTCATCAACAAGGTGGGAGCGGCGCTGGCCACCCAGATCGTGAGCGTCGTTGTGCTCCTGTCCGGCATCAACTCCGCCGCCACTCCCGACGCGGTCACGGGCGAGGGCCTGCTGATGATGCGGCTGGCGATGCTGGTACTGCCCTTGGTGCTGATCGTGGCCGGTTACCTCATCTACCGCTCGAAGTACCGCATCGATGAGGAGTTCTACGCCAGGATCCTCGCTGACCTCGCTGCTCGTGGCCAACTGAGCATCCATCGAACACCATGAAGAAACGGATCCACCAAGCAGGAGCCGGTTAGTTGGTCACACTCGAGACTAGTAACGTTCCCGAACGAGGACCGCTTGGCTGTTCCGCAGCCGATGGATCGAGGAGTCAATCGTGGGCAAGCGCCTTGTGGTCGTCAGCCGTCCGCTTCACGGGCTGGGCAATCGCGTGCGACTGGTCCTGAGCGGGCTCGCACTTGCCGAGTCGACGGGTCGAAGGTTCGACTACTACTGGCCCGTGGGACCGAACTTCGGCGCACGCATGACGGACCTGTGGGAGTTCAGGCCATCGCTGTCGCCACTGCAGGAACTCGTCCTGCGCGTTCGGTCCCCCCTTGCTGATCCGCAGGAGCTGGCCAGCCACACGTCGCGCAGGATCTGGCACGTGCGGAGTGGGAGCACCCTGCCATTGCCCGAGGATGCGCTCGATTGGCACCGGCTCCTCGCCGAGTTGTCTCTCAATCCCACGCTGGCCCAACTCGTCCGCGAGACGCACGCCGCCCAGTTCGGCCAAAGGCCGTACGTCGGGGTCATGGTTCGCGCTCACGCAAACGCCCACAGCCTCACCAAGCAGCACTCGCCGATCAGTTGGTATGTGGATCGGATGCGCGAGTTGCAGGCTCAGTTGGGCGATGTCGGATTCTTCATCTCAGCCGACACCAGGCAGGCGGCAGATCGCCTCAGGGCGGCCTTCCCGGGCGCCTATGCGGCCGATAAGTCCGGCAGCTACAACTCGCGCCTCGCTCTACAGGAATCGGTGGTCGACCTCTATCTCCTCGCCTGCTCGACCCACATCCTGGGCCCCCACCATTCGAGCTTTCCGGAACTGGCCTACTTCCTCGCGTTGGGCCAGGTCCCACTCGAGACGTCCGTGGGCGAGTCGTTTGCCCGAGTGCGCCCGCCCGTTTCTCTCAGCATCGCCCCGAATCCCGTCCGTCCACGACAGCGAGTGCCAGTGGATTCTTTCACCTCGTGAGACATTGGCTGAAGAATCATGGGGCGCTCACAATGGTGTTCCAAGGTGCTCGATGAGCCCTTGCGACCACCCCTTGGAGGGACCGTGCCACACATCCCCACCCATCCCCAGCGCCCCCCAGTCGTTCGCACATTGGCGGCCGCAGCAGCATTGACCCTTCTGGCCACCTCTTTTCAGGCGGCAGTAGTGGCGTCAGCCTCCGACACCATCCGCGTTTCATCGGGAAAGAGCGCCGTCGCGCCGATCGGATCGAGCCGCATCACGTCGATCGCGCAGGTGAAGGCGATCGTCCCCGCCAACGGCGCGCAATGGGGTATCCAGCTACGGGCCGCCAGCACCACCTCGGGGTACCTGGTGAAGCTCAAGATCGGCACCGGCGGGAATCTGGTCGGCGCAATCAAGAGACTGTCCGGAAAGTCTGCGAAGACGCTGCACGACTGGGCTCCGCTGGGTGTGAAGGTGAAGCCGGGTCAATCCGTCCGTCTCGAGGCCACCGTTACGGCCAAGGCCCAGGTGAGGACGTACATGCGCGCCTGGGTCGACGGCGAGCCCAAACCTGTCGTCTGGCATATGTCTGCGAGCGACTCGACGTCGAGTCGCTACCGCAGCCCCGGGCGAACATACGTGTGGGCCGCCGTTCCCGAGGGGGCTCCGACGACCTCCGTCTCATTCCCGGCAACATCGGTGCACGACTACAGCGCCGCTTCGGCTGGCCGCATCAGCGTCGTGGCACCGCTGTCCTGGACGTCCAGCACCTTCAGCTTGGCTGTGATTCCCGATACACAAGTGGAAACGAACGATCCAAAGAACACGCTCTTCCTCAATCGAGTCGATTGGTTGACCCGTCACAAGTCGACACTGAACGTTGCCTACGCTCTGCACACGGGCGACATGACCAACTGGGGGTGGCTTGATGCCCCTCAGATCGAAAGGGCTCGGCAGGCAATGGCGCGCGTCCGCAACGCCGGGATCCCGTATGCCCTCACAGTGGGCAACCACGACACCCGGGCGGTTGGATGGAATGGCATCGCAGGCTCGAGTGGCTACGGCGGCAGCGCCTACATGTACAACCCGGAATGCCCCGGACGACTCGGAGGGGCAGAGTGCAAGTCATGGCTCCTCGTCCGACACACCGAAGCGTTCAACAAGGCCTTCCCGTTGTCCTCGATGGGTGGTGTCGGCGGCGCCTACGAGGCCGGCAAGTCCGACAATTACTGGACAACCTTTGAAGCAGGAGGGACCAAATGGCTGGTACTCACTCTTGAGCCCTGGCCTCGCAAGTCGGTCGTCACCTGGGCCCAGAACGTCTTGGCGACCCACCGGAGTCACAACGTGATCATCCAGATTCATCACTATCTGACCAAGACGGGGGCCGTTTCTGACTCAAATGCCGGCTACGGCGCCACATCACCTCAGTATCTGCGAGAGAAGCTCGTTGCGAAGTATCCAAACGTGAAACTGATCTTCTCTGGTCATACCGGCGCATTTGCTCAGCGAGTGGAAACTGTTTCGGGCAATAGAGTGGCCGCCTTCGTCGGCAATGACCTGGGAGCCGGGACCAACCCCTTACGGATCGTCACCATCGACACGCGCACCGGCCGCCTGGTCAACACGGTCTACAACCCCGTCAAGAACGCGGCCGCACTGACGACGTCCACCACCCTGAAGTTCATCCATTGAACGTGGGGCGGGCTCCGGCATCTGACCACGGCGAGTATGGTCGGGCAGCATGACCGCCGACCAGCTGGAGAACGGGCTCACGCTGTCTGTGCTGGGTCTACTCGCCATCATCGCGTGCATCGTGATCGTCCCGCACGCTCGGTTGGCACTCGCCCTGTTCATCGGCGGAATCGCCTTCGCGCCGGTGTGGCTGGGCGCGAACCTGTCGGGGCTAGTCACCATTCACACCGCGTTAGCGGCACTGGCACTTGTCTCGCTCGTTGTGGACGCGTACCGCACGAGATCCCGCGCCGCCCCAGACCCACGCCCCCTGCGTCAGGCAGGGCTGCACTCGTTCGATATTGTCTTTATGCTGCTGGCAGCCCTCACCGTCGCATCGAATCTGGTCGGAGGGGTCGACCGGGGGCAGGTTTATCTCGTCGCAACGTGGGGCCTCATGTACGCGTTGGGCCGTGCGGCCATGCTCCGGGTCGGCCTCGTCTGGATCGCTGGGGCTCTCACGGCCGTCATGACGGTGGTTGCCGTTTTTGCCATAATCGAATGGGTGACCTCATGGAATCCGTGGCTTGAGTTCACGGGCAACTCTTCCAGCGCGTTCAGGGTGTGGGGCCCGCAGCAGTTTCGCGGCAGTCAGGTGCGGGCCGAGGCGTCCTTCGGCCATTCGATTGCCCTTGGCTGCAGTCTCGCAATCACTCTGGTTCTCACGATCATCGCGCGCATGCGCAATGCGGCCAAATTGATAGTAATTGGACTGCTGACTGTCGCTCTTATTCTGACGTTCAGTCGGACTGCCTACATCACCGCGGGCCTGGGGGTCGTCCTTCTGCTGCTGTTCACGGGCAGGAACCTTTCCAGCAGGATGCGCGCCGGGTTGTCAGCAATCCTGGTGGCCGGCGCCACGTTGGGCCTGATAATCACAACCTCCGCGTTCGCCGAGAATGAGGATGCATCCTCGGATGCGGCCTTCTACCGACTCTGGCTGTGGGACCTTGTGCCAGGACTGAGAGCCCTTGGCGCCTCCAGCCTGCTCTACCGCACCACTGACGGCACGTCGACGGTGGGATCGTTCGCGTCCATCGACAGCGCTGTCCTGCTCTACGCACTCACCAACGGCTGGGTCCCTGCCGCCGTCCTCTGCATTGCGTTGCTCATTGCGACAGTCCGCTTGGTGCTCAGAGGCGGCGATCCCGCCCTCGTGGCCTTGGTCGCACAGATCCCGGCGTTCTTCACCGTTGCTCTGATCACCCAGTACGCCCACCTTGTGTGGTTCGTCGCCGGCATGGCCGTGACCGGCATCACCCAGGCGGCCCCCAATGACTTGGGCACAAGTCTCAGACCGTCCGCCAGCCGACGACACCCGTCTCTAGTGGCGTAGTTTGGTCATCATGTTTCGCTTGTCGCTCAAGGATGTTTGGCGCTCCTGGCCCTGGGCCGCGGGCGGCTTTGCATTAGGCGCCGTCGTCGCGTACGTCCTGTCGCAGCTCGTCACGCCCATGTATCAGTCGACAGCGGTGCTCTACTACGCGTTGAGCTTCGGCAACACGGCGGGTGATCTGGCACAGGGTTCCACCTACACGGAGAGCCAGATGCTGTCCTTTGGCGAATTGGCAACGTCCCAACTGGTGCTCGACCCCGTGATCAAGAGCGAGCAACTCCCCATTACCAGCCACGAACTCGCCAATCAAATCTCAGTGGCAACTCCGCGGGGGACGATGATCATGCAGATCACGGCGGCGTCTGCCGACCCTGAGATGGCTGCCAGAATCGCCAATGCGGTGGCGGTCGAACAGAAGCAGGCTGTCGAGTCGATTGCCCCCCGGAAGAGCGACGGAGATTCGACGGTCACGGTACGCATCATCCAACAGGCCTTTGTCGCCGAATTCGCTTCGAGCCCTAACACGAAGCTCAACATGGTTCTGGGAGCGTTGGCCGGCACATTACTCTTCGGGGGCGGCGCCGTCCTGGCCCGCTACCTCGATAAGCGCATCAAGTCGGCCGAGGACATTGCCAAGGTCACGGACACCCCATTCCTTGGAACCATCCGCCAGATCCCGGAGGACTCCACGAACGCACTCATCGTTGCCGAGAACCCGAGGAGTCCTGTTGCGGAGGACTTCCGCCAGCTGCGCGCCAACCTGCGATACGCGACCATGTTCCGCTACCCCGTGCGACTGGTGGTGTCCTCATCGGTCTCCGGCGAGGGGAAGTCTACGGTTGCCATCAATCTGGCCGTCGCGTTGGCCGAGAGCGGCCAGACGGTGCTACTGATCGACGCCGACCTTCGGCGTCCACAGATCGCCGCATACACCTCGGTCGAAGGAGCCGTCGGACTGACCGACGTGCTGGTCGGCGAGCAACCACTATCGGAAGCGATCCAACCCCTGGGCGACACGGGAGTGCAGGTTCTCACGTCCGGCCCCATCCCGCCCAACCCCGGGGAGCTGTTGGGATCCAGGTCGATGTCGGAACTTCTGCAGCTCGCCTCCAACAAGTTCAACGTGGTGATCATCGACACCGCGCCAGTGCTGGCGGTGGCGGACGCAGCGATCCTTGCCCACAAGGGTGACGGCCTTCTGCTCGTTACCCGAAACCGGAAGACCACGACTACTGCCTTGACCAAGTGCCAAGCCAAGCTCGAAAGCGCCGGGGTGGACGTGATGGGCGTCGTGCTCAACGCCGACCGCCTGACGAGAGACAAGAACCTCAAGTACTACGAGTACACACCGAAGGAGCCGAGCCCGGCGCGAGTGGCGACCCTGTCGGCGTCCACGCCCAAGGACCCGGCCAGCAGGACCGATGGGTCCGAGAACGGTGACGCCTCTGCCGAGGCGACGAGCAGAACCGAGCCCACCACCTCGCCGAAGGCTTGACGATCGCGGGTGATGTCGTGCGATCGAGCCTGAGGGAGGCTGATGGAACAGGTCGGGAAGATCCTTGTGGTGTGCACGGCCAACGTGTGCCGCTCCGTCTACGCCTCGTCCATCCTGACTGGGGATCTGGGGCGTCGTGTGGCGGTTACCAGCGCCGGCACTGACGCGGTTCCAGGAAGCGAGATGTGCAGCCTCGTGCGCGCTCTGATCGACACGGGCGGGTTGGCACGCCCGTCGCAATACGACGAAGGATCTCGACGTCTCGACTCTCGCGTTGTCGAAGACGCGGATCTCGTCATCACCTTCACCTCGAACCAGCGGGCCAAGGTTGCCCGGCAGGTGGCGTCTTCCCGGGCACGACTGTTCACTCTGCGTGAAGCGGTGGCCTTGGTGGAGGTCACCGGCGACAGACGCGCCTCGGACTCACTCTCGACCTGGGTCGGGCGATTGAACGCGCGGCGCCCGGTACTCGCTCGAACCAGAGCAGCGGAGTCGGTCTTCCACTGGTGGTGGCCCGTCCGTCCACGTCAACGAGACGACTCCCCGCGTTGGGATCTGGCGGACGCACACTCCGCTTCCGACGATCGACACCGCACCTTGCTACAGGAGGTCTCCAGGTACGCTCATCGACTGGCTTCAGCGATCGGAGGTGAGCAATGACCGATGAGTCCACCATCGATGACCAGATCCGTCGAGTCGTGGAGGCCGGAAACTGTTCCGGCTGTGGCGCCTGCGTCCTCTTGGACGCCGGGTTGTCGATGCGCCTGGATGATGCCGGCTTTGCTCGCCCCCAGCGGGTATCCCGCCAATCCGCGTCAGTGTTCAACCCCGCCTTCAACCGCGTGTGCCCGGGGGCCCGGGTGGAGGCACAGACTCCTGTCGGCTCTACGAGGCACGCCACCATGGGCTCCTTCGTCGAAGCACATCAGGGTTGGTCCATCGACGGCGAGTTCAGGCATATGGGAAGCAGTGGTGGGGTGCTGTCCGCACTGGCTAGTTGGTTGATCTCCAGCGGTCGCGTCGCAACCGTTGTCGGGGCGGCCGCTGACGTTGGAATACCGACTCGCACCGTCAGCGTGGAGATCAAGACGCGCCGGGACGCACTCGAGGCCGCCGGTTCGCGGTATGGCCCGGTCGCCAACGCGACCCTGGCCCGCATCGGCGATGAGAACTCGGCTTTCATCGGTAAGCCGTGCGAGGTCAGCGCCGTCCGGGCTCTCGCACGGACCCGTGGAGCCGAACCTCCCCTGCTGCTCTCGTTCTACTGTGCGGGCACCCCGAGTCAATCGGCTACGGACGACCTGGTGCGAGACTTGGCCGAGGGGCAGGACGTTCGAGCGATGTGGTACCGCGGTCGCGGCTGGCCGGGTTACTTCACGGTGGTGCGCGAGGACGGCACTGAAGGCGCTCTCAGCTACGACGAGTCCTGGGGGAAGGCGCTGGGTCCCTCAGCGCAATGGCGATGCAAGCTGTGCGTCGACGGCATCGGGGAGTCAGCGGACCTGGTCGCCGCGGACTATTGGCGAACCGACGATCGCGGGTACCCCCTGTTTGAGGAAGGTGAGGGAGTGAGCGCTATCCTCGCCCGGACGAAACGGGGGGCCGACATCCTCGCAGACGCGGTTGCCGACGGGATCCTGCATGTAGAGCCCCTCGACGTGGACGATCTCGCGGCCGTACAGCCGTTTCAGGTAACCCGGCGCAGCACCTTGTGGGGGCGCCTGCTGGGTGCGCGTCTGGCGGGGCGCGCCACACCGTCATATCGCGGATTCAAGCTCTGGCGATTCGCGCTTCGACAACCCTTACGGCAACTCCGCACGGCAAGGGGCACATTCCGAAGGCTTAAGGGTCCGGGCCGGTGAGCGATCAGTCGCAGTCACCCTCGGACCCTAACAACGGTCAGCAGCCTAGCCCCGGCCTCGGTCGGCGGGCTGTCGGCGGTGCGGCCGTGACGATGGCGGCCCAAGCCGCAAAGATCACCATCCAGATGGTGTCCGTCATCACGCTGGCGCGCCTTCTGACACCGCAGGATTACGGGCTCATTGCTATGGTGACGGCTCTCATCGGCGTAGCCGACACCTTTCGCGACTTCGGCCTCAGCTCAGCGGCTATTCAGGCGCCGACGTTGTCACGGGGACAGCAGGCCAACCTGTTCTGGGTGAACACCGGGTTGGGCGCCTCGTTGACCGCCCTTGCATGTCTGTGTGCGCCTCTCATCGCAGCCTTCTACGGCCGGACTGAGTTGACCGCCATAACCCTTGCAATGGCGTTTTCTTTTCTGATCAATGGAATGGCGACCCAATACCGCGCCGATCTGTATCGACGCATGCTGTTCAAGCGATTGGCGCTTGCAGACATTCTCGGGCCATTGACGGGCCTGTTGGCTGCCATCGGCGCTGCTTGGTACGGACTGAGTTTCTGGGCCTTGGTCATCCAGCAGTTGGTTGCCCTGGCCGTGGCATTGGCGGTCATGGTGATCACGGCCCGCTGGCTTCCGGGCGGGTGGGACCGGGCGGCCGGTGTGCGCTCGTTCATAAGCTTCGGCTGGCGGCTCGCCGGCTCGCAACTCGTCACCTACCTCGGCAACAACATAGACACCATCATGCTCGGCCTCCGCGTGTCAGCCGCGCAGTTGGGGGTGTACAACCGTTCGTACCAGTTGATCGCTGTGCCCATGTCGCAGATTAGGGGGCCGCTGAGTACCGTCGCCATTCCAGTTCTGGCCCGCGTACAGGACGAGCAGGATCGTTTCCACAGATACGTCGCGATGGGCCAGATGGTTCTCGGGTACACCCTTGTCGTGGGCCTGGCAGTCGCAGCAGGAGCGGCTGAGCCGTTGGTGGCCCTCCTGCTCGGCGCGCAGTGGGCGGAGGCTGTGCCGCTGCTTCGCCTTCTCGCCGTCGCCTCCGGTCTGCAATTGCTCTCGTTCGTCGGCTACTGGGTCTACGTGTCGAAGGGGCTCGTTGGCCACCTCCTGCAGTACTCATTCATCTCGACGGCGATTCGGATCGCCTTCGTAGTCTCCGGCTCCTTCTTCGGTGTCATCGGTGTCGCTTGGGCGATGGCCCTGTCTCCCCTCGTAGCGTGGCCCCTGTCGTTCTGGTGGCTCTCGAGACGTGCGAGCATCCCCATGCGAGCCCTGTGGCTCGGCGGCATCCGCATTGTCGCGTTCGCCTCAGCGATCGGGGGCTGTGCGGGACTCGTCGAATACTTGACATGGGGGCAGAACACCATTGTGCGCCTGGCGTTGATCCTGCTGGCAGCCGTGGCTACCTACCTCTTGCTGGCTCTCATTCCGCTGTTCCGGCGCGACCTGTCCGCTGCCCTGGGGATGGTGAGGCAGAACCTTCGACGCGGTCGGAAAGAGGGCTGAGCGCTCAGCCACTCGCCGGACCTGCACCAACTGCCAGGGCCTCCCGGCTAGACTGCGCGTGCTATGAATGGCGCGGGGATTGTGTTGTGGGCGCAGGAGCGGACGGCGAATCTAGGAGTTGCAGCTCTGGCCGCGGGCACCCGACGCTTGGGCAACTCGGCCTGGCCGGACATGACCTTGACGACTCAGTACTTCGCCGATGGGACAGCGCCCGCGACCATCGCGTCTCCCAAGCTTCTACTGAAGGATCTCGTCCTGGACAACGTGGGGCTCAGACGTTGGCTTCGCCAGCACGCGGTCGCTCTGGACACTCGCATGGGCGACTCGTTCGCCGACATCTACGGCCTGCATCGGCTGCGCAACTTGGTTGCCATGGGTGAGTTCGCGCGGCGCAGCGGCATTCCGCTGGTCCTCACGCCGCAGACGATTGGTCCGTTCAAAACGCGCCAGGGACGGCTTCTCGGAGCACTCTCGGTGCGCAGGGCCGACCTGGTGCTCTGCCGCGACCCCGTCTCTGCCGAAGTAGCGTCCGACTTGGGCTGCAAGAACCCGATCCTCGCCACCGATGTGGTGTTCGCACTTGACACGCCGCCGCCGCAGGGATCGTACGACGTGCTCGTGAACGTCTCGGGCCTTTTGTGGAACACCGACAGCCATGGTCCCTCCACCGATTACCGGTCCATAGTGCGAACCGTCGTCGACGCCCTTCGCCGTGCCGGCCGCGAGGTGACTTTGCTGGCGCATGTCCTGGATGCGCCGACCGTTGACAATGACGTGCCCGTGGTCAGGGCCCTGGGCAAGGAGTGGAACCTGCAGGTTGCGATCCCCAGCGGACTGGATCAGGTACGGAGCATACTGGGCGGCGCTCAACTGTTGATCGGGTCCAGGATGCACGCATGCCTCAACAGCCTCTCGGTCGGAACCCCGGCGATCGCCCTGGCCTACTCCAGGAAGTTCGCTCCCCTGCTTACACAGTTGAAGTGGCCAGGGGTCGTAGCGCTGTCCAGTCCCCAGGCAGCGGAGCAAGCCGTGGAGCTTGCGTTGCGCGGAGATTTGGCCGCGCTGGTGCCCAGGACGCGTCGTCTGGCCGACGAGGCGCTCGGAGCAGCCACTGCGGCCCTTCGGGATCTACCCCTACGGAAGAGCTAGGCCTTTCCGGAAAACTCTGCCGCCTGCGTCCCGCCCGCTACGGAAACATGCAACGTGACCGGATCTCGACGATCAGCCGCGATGAGAAACACCACCTGGGCCGTCGCCTGATCACCTGCTGCGATCACCTCGGGAAATGTGGTTGCCGGGGCACTGGTGGACTGGGCGGCTGCTCCGCCCTTTGAATCGGCCAGGGATACCTCGAGCGCTGCGGATCGGTAGTCTGCCGATGTCTCGTTGTGCAACTGCAGCGTGAATACCAATGCAGGGCCCGATCCCTCACCGGGCACCGTGGTCGTTACCTTGGTGGATGCCACCCCTGTCACGCTCACCGCGATCCCCGCCAGGTTCGCCTCCCCCTTCAAGCCCGCTCGGACCGGCGCAGGAGGCGTGACTGCAGTCGCCGTCTCCGTGACCGATCCTGGAGTCGGAGGCGCGCCGATCGGGCCAGGCGAACTCGAGCTCGTGCAACCCGCTGCTCCCACAGCCAGCACCAGCGTGGCTGCAAACGACATGCTCAGTCGTGCACAGCCACGCCAGGTGTAGGTCACACTTCCTCCGCTTCGAAGCTTACGACAGTCACCACGATCGGGGTGTTGGTCATCGCGCCGCCAGTGTATGCCTTCAGGCCCACCGCGCCCGCGCCCTGCAGGCTGGAGGTGCTGTCCGTTGTGGTCACTTGGGCATCCGACGGCTCCGCTTCGCCGGACTTCCAGACCTTCGCCGCCAGCTGTGAGGTGCCGGTGCCGGTCACGTCCAGCCGAACGTTGACCGACTGGTTCGCTGTGAGGCCGAAAGTCGCCAAGGTGGTGGAGCGCAGGACGGTTTCCGTGCCGTTGACGACCTTGGACAGGTACAACTGAACGGACCCATTCGTGTTGACTCGGACGGCGGCCATGTAGTAACTGGATGTGCCGTCTACGCGAGCCAGCACCTGGTGGCTGTAGGCGCCACCAGCGGGCGTCTTGTTCAGAGCGAAATCAGTCACGATGGACACGTCGCGCACCTGCACATCCGCAAGCCGAGCCAGCGGTCCTCGACCCGCGCCGGGAATCGAGATCACTCCATGGTCACCGTCAGCCGAGAACATCGAGTTCGCGTTGGTGGTCCACTGACCGCCTTCTTCGGCCTGACCCCACCCATTGGTCTCGGTGCGATCGAAGGAGTCGCTAGCGGCCTTCGGGAGGGCCGGCGCAGTAACACTCACGGACTTGGTCGTGGAGTCCTTGAGGCCCTCGGCGTCGGTAACTGTCAGCTTGACCGTGTACGTTCCAGCCTCGCTGTAGGTGTGCGTGACAGTTCGCCCCGCCCCGTCATGACCATCGCCGAACTCCCACGCGTAGCTGAGACCTGGTGCGTCGTCCTGCGAACCGGAGGCGTCGAGCGACACGGTGAGGTCAGAAGTGTCGGCCTCAAACGCCGCACTGGGAGCCGCGTTCTCGGTCACCGTGACCGTCTTGGTGATCGAGTTGGTCAACCCGCGGCCGTCAGCGACGGTCAACGTGACCTGGTAGTCCCCCGGTTCATCGAAGGTGTGCGAGACCGTCTTGCCCGTCGCGGATTCACCGTCGATGTCCCAGGTGTAGGTCTCGACCTTCACGTCATCGGAGGATTCGCCGGCGTCGAGAGACACCTTCAAACCATCGGTCGACGCGGCGAACTTGGCCACGGGCGCGTGGTTGACCACAGTCACGGTCTTCTCGACAGTCGTGGCGACACCGAACTCGTCGGTCACCGTCAGGGTGACGAGGTAGTCTCCGTCATCGCTGTAGGCGTGGGTTGCCGTACGTCCGGTCGCAGTTGCGCCATCTCCGAAGGTCCAGGCGTAACTGGCGATCTCGCCATCATCGCTGGACTCGCTGGCATCGACGGACAGAGTCCATTCCTGAGTCTCGGAACTGAACTTGGCGAGCGGTGCCGCGTTCGCCACCTCGACGGTCTTGGTGGAGGTCGAGGTCACTCCGCGGTCGTCCGTCACCGTGAGCTTGACGACGAAACTTCCGTCCCGATCGTAGGTGTGGGTCGCCGTCTTGCCATTGCCCGTGGCGCCGTCACCGTAGTCCCAGGCGTAGCTCGTGATGGATCCGTCGTCAGTCGACGCGCCCGCGTCGACAGACAGGTTCCAGCTGTTGGACTCGGCCGCGAACTTCGCCACCGGTGCCTGGTTCTCCAGGGCGCCGTCGGTATAGGGCTGGGCCTGGAAGTCGTCGACGCTTACCTGGGTCGGCAGGCTTGTGGTCGATCCGCTGGTGTAGAACCGCAGGCCGATGGCTCCAGCAGTCTGCAGGCTTGCAGTCGAGTCAGTGGCAGTGACGTTTGCGGCAGCCGGCTCGGAGCCGGAAGTCGCCCAGACCTTGCCCTCCAACTGTGTGGGGGAGTCGCCATGCACATCGAAACGGATCCGTAGCCGGTCACCGCCGGAGTAGGTGAGACCAGCGACGGTGACTGACTTCAGCTGGGTTTCGACACCTGCGGCAACCCGCGAGATGTAGAGACGAACGCTCCCGTTAGTCTCCATCCGCGCCGTCAGCATGTAGTAGCTCGTGCCGTTGATGCGGGCCTTCACTCCGTGCATGTACGCACCGCCCGCTGCACGCTGAGCGAGCGAGAAGTCGGTGACGATCGTGACGTCCTTGGTGGAAACGCCCTCCAAGGTGGCAACCGGCCCGGATCCCGCCCGCGCCACACTGACCTGACCCATCGACCCGTCGGTGGCGAAGAATGAAGCCCCGGAATCGGTCCAGGAGCCCCCGATGTCGGCGGTTCCCCACCGGCTACCGGTGCGGTTGAACGAATCCTTCGCCACCACGGTCACCGCAGGTGCATCGACGGTCACCTGCCTGGTGACGCTGTCGGTCGCACCCTCGTTATCGGTCACGACCAGCGTGACCGTGTAGGTGCCGCCGGCGGTGTAGCTGTGCTCGGCGGTGGCACCGGTTGCGGTTCCGCCGTCCCCGAAGCTCCAGCTGTACGACACGATCGAGCCATCCACGTCGGTGGAGTTGGAACCATCGACCTGAACACTGTTCTGGTTCGTCGCCGGTTCGTCGATCACGGCAGTGGGCTTCTTGTTCGGGGCCGCCACGGTCACCGACACCGAGGCGGCATTGGTTGCCCCCTTGTTGTCGGTCACCGTCAACGTGACCGTGTACGTGCCTCCCTCGGCGTAGGTGTGCGAAACCGTGGCGTCGTCGCCGCTCACCTCAGGAGTGTCGTCGCCGAAGTTCCAGGTGTAGTCAGCGATGGAGCCATCCTCGTCAGCCGAGCTGCTTCCGTCGACGTCCACGGTCAGTCCATCGATCGACGGATCGTCGATGGCGGCGACCGGAGCCTTGTTGGGCAGCGTCACCTCGACGTTCTTCTCAACCGTCGTTGAGACACCGCGGTTGTCCGTCACAATCAAGGTCACCTGGAAGGTGCCGCCGGCGGCGTACTCGTGGCTCACAGACGCACCGTTGGCCGGCGAGGAACCATCCCCGAAGTCCCAGCTCAGGTTGTCGACAGTTCCGTCAGGATCGCTGGCCGTAGAGGTGAAGGAGCACGCCCCCCCGGTGCAGGTCGACTCGAAATCGGCCACCGGAGCTGCATTGTAAGCGACGGAAGCCGCGTAGTGGGCCGCGACGCGTTCGGCGGACAGCACCTCGGCGTAGACGGCCGTCTCGTCGATCTCGCCGCTGAACTGGCCGTTACCGGCCCAGGAAGAGTCGGAGCCCACGCGCCAGTAGCCGCTGTAGGGGTCGGTCACAGCATCGGTGCTCGAGGCTTGGAGAGCGCCGTCCACGTACAGCGACATGCCCTCCGCGCCCAGGGTGGCTACAACGTAGTGCCATTGCCCGTCGTTGTAGCTGTTCGGCGACGTGATGGTGTGCTTAGTTGTGGCGTCGGCGCCGAAGGCAACGCGGCCGGACTCATCCACGAACACCATTCGATCTGTGACGGTAGACGTCCCCGTGTTGGAGTTTCCGAAGCCGATGATGCGCTGACCCGTCCCCGTCGTCTTGAACCAGCTCTCGACAGAGAAGGTTGTGGGTCCATCAAACATCTCGTTTGACGCGACGTACTGGTCGCCGTCCAAGGTCAGTGCGTGCCCGCCGACGGTGACCGCCGACGCAGCGCCGAAGGTGGCGCCCGCCGCCGTACCGTCGTAGACATTCCGAGTCGTGTCATGGGCCGTGCTGCCCTGGCCTTCATCGAATCGCCAGAACAACTGTGGGCTGTCCGCGGTGACCGCCTGTCCGTACTCGTCAGACGGCGCAGCCGACGCAGCCCGAACGCCGATCGATCGGGTGGTCGTGACCGACGAGCCAAGGTCATCGGTGACGGTCAACGAGACGACGTAGGTACCGGCGCCCGCGTAGGTGTGAGTGGGAGAGACGGTGGTCGCCGTGTGGCCGTCGCCGAAGTCCCAGGCGTAGGCAGCGACGGAACCGTCTGGATCGTGCGAGGCGG
The DNA here is from genome assembly GCF_025972045.1 of Micropruina sonneratiae. Taxonomy (GTDB): domain Bacteria; phylum Actinomycetota; class Actinomycetes; order Propionibacteriales; family Propionibacteriaceae; genus Micropruina; species Micropruina sonneratiae. Next base: position 241,100 of record NZ_JAPDHX010000004.1, read on the forward strand.
ACGCGTCGGCCGAGACGCTCAGGCCGTTCTTGGCCAGGCTGAACGTGGACACCGGAGGCTGGTTCTCGAACACGCCGGACGCACGGTAGTGGCTGCGCACAGTCGCAGCGGACAGCACGTGGTCGTAGATCGCAGCCTCATCAATCTGGCCGCTGAACGCACCCGAACCGGACCATGTGTTGTCGGTGCCGACCCGCCAGTACCCGTCGTAGGCGTCACTCACGTTGTGCGCGTTGGTGCCGATCAACTCGCCGTCGACGTACAGGGCCATACCCGCGCTGCCGAAGGTGGCGACAACCTGGTGCCACGCGCCGTCGTTGAAGCTCTTGTCAGTGGTGATGGTGTATTCCTGACCGTTCCAGATACCGAATACGACCCGCCCGCTCGTGTCCAGGTACACGTGCTTGTCGTAGTTGGTCGAACGACCCTCGGCCGTGTTGCCGAATCCGATGATCCGTGCACCGGTAGACGTGGTGTTGAACCAGGACTCCGCGCTGAAGGTCGTCGGGTTGGTGAACAGCTCCTGCGAGGTGACATATCCGTCGCTGAAGCTGGCCGCCTTGTCGTCGGTGACGACCTGCGAGTCCGCCCCGAGCGTGTAGCCGCCGCGGTAGGTGCCGTCATGAATACTCGTCGAGTAGTCCGTGGCGGTCGTGCCGGCCGACTCGTTCAGCCGCCAGTAGAGCACTGGGTCGTCGGCGTGCACCGCCTGGCCATAGGGGTCGGTCGGGGCAGGCTGTTGCTGCTTCACGACCACCGTCTTGGTGACAACCGTCTGGGCGCCCAGGTCGTCGGTTGCGGTCAGGGTGATGGTGTAGGTCCCCACGGCTGCGTAGGTGTGGCTGACGGAAGTCTCCGTCGACACATCACTTCCGTCACCGAAGTCCCACTGGACGCCGGCGATGGACCCGTCCGGATCGGCCACGTCGGCGGAGAGGTCACACGCACCGAGAATGGTGCAGGATCCCTCGATGGACGCCGTCGGGTGCACGTTGTGCCAGGCACCCGAGGCCTTGAAGTGAGCCATGACGCGCGAAGCGTCGAGGACCCTCGGATACACAGCGACCTCGTCGATGGCGCCGGAGAAGTAGCGGTTCCCGCTCCACGTGCTATCACCGCCGACTCGCCAGTAGCCCGTGTAGGACTGCGACTGGGTATTGGCGCCGCTGGCAACGAGAATGCCGTCGACGAAGAGTTGCATCCCGTTGGCGCCGATGGATCCGACGACCTGGTGCCACGCACCGTCGTTGTAGGAGTTGGCCGAGGTGATGATGTTGGTGGCCCCGTTGTAGGTGCCGAAGTTCAACTTGCCGTCGCTGGTCATGTAGATGTGCCGGTCATAGCTGCTGCTGGTGCCGGTGGCGCTGTTTCCGAAGCCGACGATCTTGCCGCCGGACGTGGTGGTCGTCTGGAACCACGCCTCCACCGAGAAGACCGTTGGGTTGACGAAGCTCGCATTGGACGAGACGAGGCTGTCGCTGCCGTTGAACCCCGCAGCCGCGTCGGACGCAACGACGTCCGAGGCCACTCCACGGGTGACGGTGGTGCGATAGGTACCGTCAACGCCCATGCCATTCGCGTCGGCGGCGGTGTTGTTCCCGCTCGCCTCATTCAACCGCCAGTAGAGGGTCGGGTCGTCCTGCACGACGGACGCGCCGTAGGCGTCCGTGGGCGTCGGCGGCACGTTGATCGTCCGCCCGCTCTTGGTGTAGTGGTCGCGGATCTGCGCCTTCGAAAGGGCCGTCGGGTAGATGGCAACGTCATCGATGGTGCCGTTGAAGTAATTCGACGACCCCGCGTTGGGCCAGCTGCTGGCGGTGTCACCGCCGATGCGCCAGTAACCGGTGTAGCTCTGGCCGTAGGTGACGCTGGGGTCCTCCCCCACCTTCATGCCGTCGACCCACAGGGTCATGCCGTTCTCGGACAGGGTGCTGACAACGTGATGCCACTGTCCATCGTTGTAGGCCTTGGCGGACGTCACGGTCTTGACGGCGCCGGGGTACACACCGAAGGTGAGCCGCCCCGTGTTGGACATGTAGATGTGCCGGTCGTAGCTACCACTGTTTCCGGAAGCGGCATTTCCGAGGCCCAGCAGCTTGCCACCGGACGTGGTCGTGGTCTTGAACCAGAGTTCCTGACTGAAGGTGTCCGGGCCGGTGACAGTGGACCCGCTCACTGCGCGGCCCGTGCTGCCCCCGCTGAACCCCGCCGCCGTGTCAGCGGAACCGATGATGGCACCCTCCGCGCCAAGGGTGACCCCGGCCGCAGTCGTGGCATCGTTGCCGCCGGCCCAGTCCACCACACTCGCCGAGCCGGCTGTGTCGCTGAAACGCCAGTAGTTCTCGGCCCCATCGGAGAAGACCTGATCGGAGTAGCTGCTCGAGGGCGGAACGTTCGTGCCCGCAACGATGCTGACGTCCGAGCTCCATCGACGGTTTCCGTCAGGATCGGTGAACCGGACCCGATAGGTATAGGTCTGGCCCGCCGTCATCCCTGTGTCGATGAAGCTCAGCATCGGGCGTGTCCAGAAGTTCGACTCCCCGGTGAAGCTGTGCACAGGGGTCGTCGTGCCCTTGTCCAGCCTGAAGATGTCGGTCGTCAGCGTGCGATTGTCGCGGTCCCATTGGGACTTCACCGTCACGCGGGTGGCGGTCTCACTGATGTTGCGCACGCTGGGCACCATCTCGGCACCGGGCGCCGCAGGGACGGAGGTCAGCGAGCCCGAGATGTTTCGAGTGCCGAAACGCACCAGGCCCTGCTGTGCGATGCCGTTCACCTTCAAGAACTCGCCACCGACAACCAGGAAGTCACCGGAGGCCTCAGTGCTCCAACCGGCCTGCTGGGAGCCGCTACCGCCATTGGCAGTGCCGGGCTGCCACGTGGGGAACCAGTTGACATACGAGCCGGAGGGCTGACCCGGGAAGTTGGACTGCACCTGCCCCGTGACCTCGTCGGTCACGGCATCGCTGTGCTGGTACCAGCGAGGACTCGTCTCCTGGAAACCGCCGATGGCGTCGCAGTGATGGTGGTGGCTGACGGTGTAGATGAGCCCCTTGAACGGAACGGCGTCGTAGGTGTCGCCTCGGCACTCCATGAGGTTCTCGATCTGACCCGAGTAGGCATCCATCTTGACCATGCCCTCGAAGTTGCCCATGTAGTAGGACCACCCGGTCGCGTAGACCTTGTCATTGACGATCCGGATCGAGGTGACGGCAGCGCCATAGCCGGGCTGCGTCGGGTTCATTGCGCTGTTATTGATCACCGTGTTGGCAGCGAATGCGTACAGGTCGCCCGTCGACGCGTCGAGGCTCGCCAGACTGGGTGCAGTCTGGCCGTTGATGGTCGCGAAACTGCCGGAGACGATGACACGGTCCTGCGCGGAGGTCAGCCCGAGGGAGGTAACGGTGTTGTCGGCGACCGGCGCCCAAGCCAAGGTGGCACCGTTCGACACCGAGACCGCACCCAGCTTGCTGCGGGTCACGCCGTTGATCGAAGCGAACCAGCCGCCGATGTAGACGGCGTTGTTACCGACTGCCATCCCGAAGACGTCGGAACCCACGTTGGGTGCGAAGCTGGAGACCAGAGAGCCGTCGCTGGTATTGAATGCGGCCAGCCGGTTGCGGCTCTGCCCGTTCACGCTGGTGAACGAACCACCGATGTAGATCCGGGTGCCGTCGGGGGACGCCTTGATCACCCGGATGCGGCCGTTGACCGAAGGTGCCCACGACGTCATGACACCCGTGGTGAGGTTGTATGACATCAGGTTCTGGCGCGGGGACTCGCTGGTACCGAGGGCGGCCCCCGCGGGACGTGCACTGGTGAACTCGCCGGCCACGTACACCGTGTTGCCCACAATCTCCTGATCCCAGGCGATGCCGTTGATCTGCGCCGTGGGCAACGGCGCGGCGGTCACCCCGGTTGACGGATTGTCGACGAGAGGCGGCGTCGTCGAGTCGGTCGTCGCAGCGGCGGCCTCGGTGGCCGGAACCACGAAACCCAACGCTGTGACGCTAATCAGGATGCTGACGACCACGCTGACAGTGCGCGTGAGAGTGTGTTTGAACAAGGCGCCGGGCCCTTCCCCCAAGTACGGCCGGTCCTCCCAGACGGCCGACTCTCCCCCCAGAGAGCGCTACAGTGTTTCACACGCGGGGACGGGAGCACAATTCGATCTCGTAACCTGGAAGCGAAGAGGGCGACGAGAATCTCGTCGCCCTCTTCCCGCCCTTGTGAAGCGGGCAATCCGGCTCTCGCCGGTGACGCTCAGCTCAGTGCCAGATTGTCCAGTTTGAGCACGATGGGCGCGTTGGTCATGCTGGATGATGCGTAGGCTGAAAGCCCTACGTAGCCTGCGTCCTGCAACTGCGACTGGCTGTCCGTCGCCGACACCTGCCAAGCAGCGGGCTGGGGCTGGTCGCTCTGCCACGCCTTTGCCTGCAATGAGGTGCCCGAGCCGCCACCGACAACAGAGACGGAAACGTTGAGCAGCTTCCCTCCGGTGTAGGTGTAGCCAGAGAGGGTGCGTGTCGCAAGCAGGGTCTCGGTCGAGCCAACCACCTTGGCCAACCCCAGATTGACCGCCCCTCCCGTATTGAACATGACCTTGACCCGGTAGCGGCCATCAGTGCCCGAGCGCAGGCCGAGGTTCACATGCGCCTCAGCGCCTGGCGCCTTATCGAAGCCGACTTGGAAGCTCCCGCTCACGTCCTTCATCGAGACGGACTTGAGATCGGCTGTACGCGTGCTTCCCTTGCCCAAACTGAGTAGCCCGACTCCTCCAGAAGCCGAAAAGCCGCTGCCCTGGACGGACCATGCTCCGCCCTTGGCCGCTGAACCCCAGCCCGAGCTGGCTGCCTGATCGAAGGTGGCCGTCACACCAGCGCCGTTGCTCGGCGTGGCGGTCGGCGCCGCCGTCGCCGTCGCAGTCGGAGTCGGAGTCGGAGTACCGGACGACGTCGACGCCGCACCATCGAGGGTGATGACTCCGCGGTTCGACTGGTAGACCTCGCTACCGAACAGGGCAGCGATGTCACTGGGCAGTGCCCGGCCGGAGCCTCGGGCGGTCCCCGCACTGCTGAAGTCACCGCTTCCGGGTGCGACCACGTAGGGGTTTGTGCTCGCGGTAGACTGCTGACCGTTGGACTCCATGCCCTTGTTGGACTGGAAGCTCGACAGCGTCGTGAACACCTGTGTGGTGGCGCCCGCCTTCTCGGTCCACGTCATCCAGTACTTGGGTCCACCCGTGGCCGGCGTGTGGTAGCTGTTGCTGGCCATCAGCGAGATCGCCTGGGTCGCTGTCGTGTTCCCTGAATAACTCAGGTTGCCTCCGTTGACTGCGAGTTGCCGCCCCGACCCGGCGTCGCCGCCCGACACGATGTTGTTGACGAACTCGACGCCAACCGTGTTGGCCCCGATGCGTGCCGCGGCGAAGCCACCCGTGTTGCTCGAGGGTGACCGGTCGTCGTCGTAGATGCCGACCGCTCGGTTGTTGTTGACGAGAGTGTTGTTGTACATCCTCACCCTGGCCGAGCCGGCGTATATGCCGTAGCCCCCGCCGTAGGCAGGACTGTTCCACCCGTTGTTGGTGATCAGGTTCGAAGCGATCAAGGCGGTATCGCTGATCTCGTAGATCAAGCCGTGTCGGTCATTGCCGTCGAACACGTTTCCGTAGGCCTTGAGGTTGTAACAACCGAGGTCGCACCACAGGCCGGAGCCTCGACCGCCGCCGTTCTTGCTGAAGCTGCTGTACCTGGCGACGATGCCGGCCGTTCCGGTGAACTTGACGCCCGCCGCACCGCACGAAGCGGTGCAGTTGACGCCGTATCGGTCGGAGTTGTTCGAGTCGAGTCGGGAGTACTCGATCAGAACGTTGTCCGCAGGAGTCTTCCCTCCCCCTCGCGCCGACCAGTTGCCGTCGTAGTTCATCCCATTTGCTCCATTGCTGCTGAGCAGGCTCCGCCGAAGGGTCAGTCCGGATGTCTGCCACGACTGAAGTGCGTTGCCTGCACTCTCAGTAATGGCGACGTTCTCGAGCAGGACATTCGATCCTGCGTTCAGCAGGACAGCGCCTGCGGTCGCGTTGTGCATCTGATTGCTCGCGTACCGGCGAAACCCGATGCCCTTGATGCTGAAACCGGTCGGCTTGTGCAGAGCCATGGCCTGAGCGAAGCGGGAGACCTCGACTGTGCTTCCCGACGGGTCGAACTTGATGTGCAGGACCCGATTGGCCCAGTCGTAATAGAAAGTGCTCGCCGAGGTCATCGCGGACAGGGACCCGACCTGCTTGAGTTGGGAACCGTTCCGGAACACCATTTGAGGGTCGCCCAGCGAGGCTCCCGACCCGATTGAGTCTGGGTAGCTGCAGGGTCCGCTACTGGTCTGCGACGTCGGGTTCCGGGTGTAGTACTGCTGGGCACAGAAGTCGGGAGTGGACCACGATACCTGATAGTGGTCGGAAGAGACCTTGGTCCACTGAGTGACCTGCTGGCTGCCGTCGAACCACGGCTTCTCACCGGGGTATGCCTGGATCGTCACACCCGAAGGGATGTTGGTGAAGTAGTAGGTGCCACCAGTGTTGTAGCCGGTGGCAGACGAAGCACCTTGGCGGTACACGCCACCGCGAACGACGATCGTGCCACCCGCCTTGACCGACTTCATGGCCTTCGCCAGGGACTGGAAGGGCGCGCCGAGGGTGCCGGGGTTCGAGTCGGAACCGTTGGTGGCGACGAACAAGGCACCGGACGGCACCGCGTAGTTGGTGCTGAGAGTTGCCGAAGGGGAATCGGGGAGCGAAGAGGGCGTCTTGAATGGGGCGGCGTCGCCGACTTGAGCCGTCACAGTGGCGAACGCGACACCCCCCAACGCCATCGTCAGCGCCGTGACTAGCACGGACAATGAACGGAATCGAATACGCATGGGTTGTCACTCCGGGGGGATAGCAGGGGAGGCACCCCACAGCGTTGCTCTGAGGTGCCGCTGCGACACTACCATTCCTAAGAGTATGAGAGAAATTTCTCAGGTTACACTTCGATATCGACCCGCCGTTGGCGCTTCAGAGCCAGGCGAAGGCCGGCAACCGTCCCACGCAGAGCGGCCCAGACACCCCCTGGCTGGGTCAGCAACTGACGTCGCCCACCGCGACGCCAGATGCGATAGGACTCGACGGGGGTGGTTGCAAGCCACCCGCCCCTTGCTTGGGGCGCGAGCGCGGCACAGAAGACGAGTCGATTCCGCGTGTTGTAGTAGTAGTAGAGGGATGACTTGCCTGACCCCTGCGTCGTGCCGTGGGTGCCACCTTCATCGTGTCCAACGCTCAGGTCGCGCCGTAACACGAGCTCCATGCCAAGGTCGGCGGCCCGGCGACTCAGATCAACGTCCTCCCAGTACAGGAAGTACTCGGGCGCGAAACCCTCGAGGGCAGCAAAGCACCCTCCGGAGAACGCGAGGCAGGCGCCGGACAGCCAGTTCTTCCACACTGGGTCCGCGTCCCCGTCGATCCAGCCGCTCCGGATGCGACCACGGCTCACATCAATGGTGGAGCCGGTGAAGAATGATGTCCCATCGGGTCTCAGTACTACGGGACTGATCAAAGCCAGGGGACGCTCCGCCGTGGCGCGACCAAGGTCAACGATGGTCGTCGCGGTGCAGACTGCGTCCGGATTCAGGGTCACGAACTCGCGATACCCGAGTTGAGCGGCGGCCAGTACGCCCGCATTCACTCCTTCGCCGAAACCCAGGTTGGCTGTAGGTTCTACCAGGAGCCAGCCGTTGGCGTCAGCTAGCTGCCGAGCGTTGGCCCTCTCGGCGCCCGATGACCAGTTGTCAACGACGACGACCTGCACCGCGTGGGCCGCCAGGTCGGAGGGCAGGTTCTCGGCGACCATGTCGCTGGACGCGAAGCTCACGATCACCAGGGCCACACCCTCGCGCTGTGGATGTGTCAGGGCAGCCTTCAGCGCCTCCGCGTAGTCGGGTCCTGACGTCGGGCCAAGCACAACAACCGTGCCCCTCTCTGGCGCCTGGTCGACGCGCGACAGCACCCTATCGCTGAGCGTCCGGGCATCGCCCGGCGAAGAGGCCCAAGGCACGCTGTAGTAAGGTCTGTGGGCCAGACGCCGCCTCAAAGGAAGCTACCGCTCGTGGAAGAGAACGGGTCCGCCGACAACCGACCGATAGTTGTCATGGAGTCGGCGCAGGCACTTCGACCCACCACCAACCCATACATCGTTCAGCTCGTGCGGTCACTTTGCTCCGAGCCGGGTATCGAGGTGGAGCTCTTCTCGTTCGGCCGCGCGATCTTCGGCCATTTTGACGTCTTCCACGTCCACTGGCCCGAAACCCTCATCACGGCCAACAACCCGGTCAAGCGATGGCGCCGACGTGTCCTCACCCTGCTGTTCGCTCTTCGCTTGTTGCTGTTCCGCAAGCCAGTGGTCCGCACCTGGCACAACCTCGACAGGCCCGAGGGGTTGAGTCGATTCGACTACTTTCTTCTCGACCTGTTCGATCGAGCCACGACTCTGCGCATCATCCTCAACCCGCTGTCGGAACTCCCCGACGACAAGGCCGCCGCTCTGATCCCGCATGGGCACTACCGTGACTGGTATCGCGCCGAGCCGAGTGATGAGGCGATTGCCGGAAGGGTCGGCTACGTAGGTTTGATTCGGCGCTACAAGGGGGTCGAGACCCTGTTGCAGGCCTTCCGAGGGCTTGCGGACGAACGGGCGTCCTTGCACGTCGCCGGCAAGCCGTCAAACCCGGAGTTGATTCAACAGCTGACCGACTTGGCGGCCGACGATCCGCGGATCTCCTTCGACCTGCACTTCCTGGACGATGAAGAGTTCACCGCCAACATCCGTCGGTCCTCCATCGTGGCGTTGCCGTACCACCACATGCACAACTCGGGCACGGTGCTGGCAGTGCTCTCGTTGGACCGCCCAGCTCTCGTTCCCGACAATCCAATGAATCGCTCGTTGGCCACGGAAGTGGGAGGTGGCTGGCTGTACTACTTCGAGGGTGAGTTGACCACTGAGGCGCTGAGTGAGGCGTTGCAGGCGGTGACTCAAACCCCACCGCAAGGCAGGCCCAACCTCGATGCGCGCGGGTGGCCGGAGTCTGGAAGGGCGCACGCCGACGCATTTCGTCGAGCCATCTCCCTTCGGCGGGCCGGCTAGCTAGCTAGTCGTCGGCGCGCTGGTACTCCAGCCGCTCATGCCCGACCAGTGCCTGAATCATTCCCCAGCCGCGCAACAGCGCCCGCGTCCCGCGCGCGTTCAGTTCGAGGGAACCGATCAACCGACCGGCGACGGCCTTGCCTCCACCTCCGACCACGCGCAGCAGGCCCCGAGCGAGAACATTCATCCGTGCGCCAAGCGCAGGCAGGCCAGGGGCCGCCACGTGCATTTTGGCGCGCGCTTCGGAGTTTCCCAGCCGCAGCGCTCTTTGCCTGACCCATTCGCGTGTCGCTCGTTCGGCTGGGATGACATCCCGGACCCGCGCCTCGTCACACCACACGATCCTTCCACCCGCAGCCGTCAGCTGGCGGGTGAAGACGCTGTCCTCTCCCCCGGAGAGGCCGAATCGCCGATCGAAGCGCAGGTTGTGCTCGGCCACGAATGAACGAAGCAGAAGCAGATTGTTCGTGGCTGCTACAGGAATCACCGTACCGGTGGCGTAACGCGGATGCTTGAAGAAGCGTCCGGCTACGATCCAGGGATCAAGGACGCCGTCGTACTCAGAGAACACAGGTCCCGAGACGGCCTGGGCACCGGTCGCCCGCTGAGTATCGAGAAGGTTGCTCAACCATCCCTCGAGCGGTCGCTCGTCGTCATCGATGAAGACGATGACGTCGCGGTCCTCCGTCTCGGCAAGCCCGCGATTCCTGGCGGCGGAAATGCCGGGCACCGGTTCATGGACGTAACGGATCGGCCCGCCGGAGAACTCGGCAACAGCCTCCCGAGCCGTCGGCTGCACATCGTTGTCCACTACCAGCACCTCTGCGTCGGCCAGGCCCCGAATCTCGTAGAAGAGCATCGGGACGATGCCCGCCAAGCCCTCCGGTCTCTTGTACGTGAGCACGATGATGGTCACGGATCGGGTCTCCATCAGGTCCTTCCAGCTCAATGGCGCGTCGTCGACGGATGATTCAGCGGGTTTCGAGCAACTGCCGCAGGTAGTCCCCGTACCCGGACTTGGCCAAGGCGTCCGCCCGCTGGGACAGCCCCTCGTCGGAGAGGAAACCCTGCCGCCAGGCGGCCTCCTCCGGGCACCCGACCTGCAGCCCCTGCCTGGCCTGGATGGTTCGGACGAAGTTCCCGGCCGCATTGAGCGAGTCGAAGGTGCCAGTGTCGAGCCAGGCGGTGCCGCGCGGCAGGATCGACACCTGCAACCGACGATCCTCCATGTAGACGCGGTTCACGTCGGTGATCTCGTACTCGCCTCGGTCCGAGGGCGGGAGCTTGCTGGCGATGCCGACCACGTCGTTGTCATAGAAGTACAGGCCCGGCACGGCGTAGTGCGACTTCGGCTGCGCGGGTTTCTCCTCGATGGAGATCGCGAGTCCGCTCGGATCCAGCTCTACCACGCCGTAGGCCGTCGGGTCGGCCACCCAGTAACCGAAGATGACGGCGCCGTCGATGTCGTTGAACCGCTTGAGCTGCGTGCCCAACCCCTGGCCGTAGAAGATGTTGTCGCCGAGCACCAGGCAGACCGAATCGTCGCCGATGAAGTCGGCGCCGATGGTGAATGCCTGGGCAAGCCCTTTCGGCTCGGGCTGCACCGCATAGCTGATGGAGATGCCGAACTGGGAGCCGTCACCGAGCAGGCGTTGGAACGCTTCCTGTTCGTGCGGGGTGTTGATGACCAGCACCTCGCTGATGCCGGCGAAGATCAAGGTCGACAACGGGTAGTAGATCATCGGCTTGTCGTAGACCGGAACCAGCTGCTTGCTACTGCCAAGGGTGATGGGGTGAAGCCGCGTACCGGAGCCGCCTGCCAAAATGATGCCGCGCATGACCTGCATCCTCCCATGAATGAACTGACCGCTTCCACGGGGGCGTTTCTCATCAGAATGCCGCGGCAACGCCGAACCAATAGGATCGACGCCATGTCGTCACTTCTCGTCACCGGCGGAGCCGGTTTCATCGGCTGCAACTTCGTCAGGCACGTGCTGGACCACACCGACCACACAGTGACGGTCCTGGACGCCCTCACCTACGCCGGCAACGAGGCATCCCTGGCGGGCCTGCCCGCGAACCGGTTCCGGCTGGTCGTGGGTTCGGTGTGCGACCCCTCCACCGTCGACGAACTCGTCGCCGACCACGACATCACTGTGCACTTCGCCGCCGAATCTCACAACGACAACTCGTTGAACGACCCGTCGCCGTTCATTCAGACCAATCTCGTCGGCACCTTCGAGTTGCTGCAGGCCGTCCGGAAGCACGACAAGCGGTACCACCACATCTCCACCGACGAGGTCTACGGCGACCTCGAGTTGGACGACCCGGCCAAGTTCACCGAGAACACGCCGTACAACCCGTCCAGCCCGTACTCCTCGACCAAAGCCGGCTCCGACCTGCTGGTGCGCGCCTGGGTGCGCAGCTTCGGCGTCCGGGCCACGATCAGCAACTGCTCCAACAACTACGGGCCCTACCAGCACGTGGAGAAGTTCATCCCGCGGCAGATCACCAACGTGATCGACGGCATCCGGCCCAAGCTCTACGGTGCCGGCCTCAACGTGCGCGACTGGATCCACGTCGACGACCACAACGCGGCGGTGCTGCGAATCATCGACGACGGCAAGCTGGGCGAGACCTACCTGATCGGCGCCGACGGAGAAGAGAACAACAAGTCCGTCATCGAACTGATCCTAGAGCTGATGGGCCAGCCGTCGGACGCCTACGACCACGTCAACGACCGTCCCGGCCACGACCTTCGGTACGCGATCGATGCCACCCGACTGCGCACCGAGCTGGGCTGGGAACCACGCTTCCCCGACTTCCGCTCCGGACTGGCCGACACCATCGACTGGTACCGCGCCAACGAGGCCTGGTGGCGTCCGATGAAGGCAGCCACCGAGGCCAAGTACGCGAAGACGGGTCAGTGATGGCGGCGCTCAGCGTCACCGAGACGGCCATTCCGGGCCTGCTCGTCTTCGACCTGCCCCTGCACGGCGACGCCCGGGGCTGGTTCAAGGAGAACTGGCAGCGGGCCAAGATGCTCGAGCTCGGGCTTCCCGACTTCGGGCCGGTGCAGAACAACATGTCGTTCAACGCCGCCCCCGGTAGCACCCGGGGGCTCCACGCCGAGCCCTGGGACAAGCTGATCTCCCTGGCTCACGGGCGCATCTTCGGCGCCTGGGTCGATCTGCGTCCGGGCGACGGCTTCGGCACGGTCGTCACCCTCGAGATGGGTCCCGACAAGGCCGTCTACGTCCCACGCGGGGTCGCGAACGGGTATCAGGCCCTCGAGCCGGACACCGTCTACTCCTACCTGGTCAACGAGCACTGGAGCCCCGACGCGCGTGGCTCGTACACCTACCTGAATCTCGCCGACGAGACCGTGGCGATCGACTGGCCGATCCCGCTGATACAGGCCGAGATCTCTGCGGCGGACGCCGTGCATCCGCGCCTGGCCGACGTCACCCCGATGGCACCCAAGCGCACCGTGGTGGTGGGGGCCAAGGGTCAGCTCGGCCGCGCACTGATGGCGCTGCTGCCGGACGCCCTGGGCCTGGACCTGCCCGAGTTCGATCTGCGTGACCCGGAGGCGATCGCGTCGGTTCCGTGGGGGCAGGTGGGGGCCATCATCAACGCCGCCGCCTACACCGCCGTGGACGCGGCCGAGACCGCCGAGGGGCGCCGGAACTGCTGGGACGTCAACGTCACCTGCCTGGCCAGACTGGTCGAGGTGGCCCGGGCGCACCGGATTCCGCTCGCTCACGTCTCGACCGACTACGTCTTCGACGGCACCGAGGAGCTGCACACCGAGGACGAGCCGTTCACGCCGCTCGGCGTCTACGGCCAGACCAAGGCCGCCGGAGACGCGTTGGTCGCCACATTGCCGCGCTACTGGATCACCCGCACCAGCTGGGTGATCGGCGACGGCAACAACTTCGTCCGCACCATGGCGTCCCTGGCGGAGCGGGGAATCAGCCCGAGCGTGGTGGGCGACCAGTACGGCCGGCTCACCTTCACCACCGACCTGGCCGCCGGGCTGGTGCACCTGGTGACGACGCGTGCGGCGTCCGGCACCTACAACCTCACCAACACCGGGCCAACGCTGAGTTGGGCGCAGATCGCCAAACGCGTGTTCGAGTTGTCCGGTCGCTCCGCCGACGATGTCGCCGAGGTGACCACCCAGGAGTACTTCGCGGACAAGGCCGGCATCGCGCCGCGTCCGACCCACAGCACGCTGGATCTCACCAAGCTGGAGGCGACCGGCTTCACTCCGGCCGACGCCGATGAGCGCCTGGTGGCCTACCTGTCGTGAAGAGGCGTCCGCGGCCCGTCGGGAATCGCTAGCGTGACGTCATGGACGTGAATGCTGCGTTGGCGAGGGTCGGGGTGCGTGTGCCCGACATCCTTCTTCCCCGGGCCGATGTCGACCTGAAGACGTGGGCGGTGATCGCCTGCGACCAGTTCACCAGCCAGCCCGAGTACTGGCAGCAGGTGGGCGAACTGGTCGGCGATCGGCCCTCGACGCTCAACCTCGTCTACCCCGAGGTGTATCTCGACGAGGCGGACCCGCAGCGGCGAATCCGATCGATTCACGCCGCCATGGAGAGCTATCTGGCCGACGATCTTCTCGTCCCCCATTCGCAGACGATGGTGCTGGTTCGCCGCGAAACAGGGCACGGCGTCGTCCGTTGGGGGCTGATGGTTGCACTCGACCTTGAGCAGTACTCGTGGGAGCCCGACGCCCGGACGTTGATCCGCGCGACCGAGGGCACCATCCTGGATCGGCTGCCACCGCGGGTGATGGTGCGCGAGGGCGCCCCGTTGGAGTTGCCGCACATCATGGTGCTGATCAGTGATGCGTCGCGAACGGTGATCGAGCCCCTTGCCGCCGCGACCGAGAGGCTGGCTCGGCTCTACGACACCGAGTTGATGCTGGGCGGCGGCCGAGTCACCGGCTGGGCCGTCGACGAGACCAGTGATCTGACCGCGGTGGCAGCCGGGCTGCAGCGGCTCATGAAGGCCCTCGACCCGGACGACCCCCTGCTGTTCGCCATGGGCGACGGCAACCACAGCTTCGCCACCGCCAAGAGCATCTGGGAGAACATCAAGGGCGACATTCCGTGGGAGCGCTGGGTCGATCACCCGGCCCGCTACTGCCTGGTCGAGTTGGAGAACCTTCACGACGACGGGCTGGCCTTCGAGCCGATCCATCGGGTGCTCTTCGGCGTCGATCGGGCGACGTTCGAGGCCCACCTGTCCCGTCGGTGCGGCGCATTCACCCGCGCCGACCGGGACACCATCGACCACGTTCTGACAGGGATCGCCGAGACCGAGGAGCAGGCCTTCGGCTACGTGGACGCGGACGGCGCCGCGGTCTACCGACTGTCGACTCCCGCGGCCACCCTGGCCGCCGGCACGCTGCAGCTGGTCATCGATGAACTCACCACCCGACCGGAGGTGAGCGTGGACTACATCCACGGCGTCGACGTCACTGATGAGTTGGGCAGGCGACCGGGGAATGTGGGACTGCTCTTGCCCCCCGTGGCGAAGGACGCGTTCTTCACCTCGATCGTTGCCGACGGTGCTCTCCCCCGCAAGACGTTCTCGCTTGGCGAGGCGGTCGACAAGCGGTACTACCTGGAGGCACGCAACATCTCCTGCTAGCCAGGCGCGCACCTTAACAAATCCTGATATTCTCTCCTAAAGTTTTCAGCTAAGAGAGCGACGTGCCGTGCATCCCAAGACCCGGATCCTTGCTGCTCTGGTGGCCGCCACCGCGACCGCAGTCGGCGTGCTGCCCGGCAGCGCAGCCCCCGCCACGGCAGCCGACGTGTGTGACGGCCTCACCGCACCGGTGTACGACACGGTCAACCCTCGAACATCAGCGCAACTGCTGACCTCGTGGGAGGGCGAGTCGATCAACGCCACGTCCCGCTATGGATTCAGTGAGGAACGGGGCGTCCTCGGCTACGCCTCGACCGGCAAGGACTCCGACGCCGTAGCGATCTACCGGATGTACAACGACAAGAGTGTCGACTTCATGTGGGTGACCGAAGACGAGCTCACCGAGAACGAGGCGAACGGCTACACCAAGATGGCCGTGGTTAACTTCTACGCGGCCGCTGAGGCGGGTTCCTGCACCGTACCGATCCACCGGCTGACCAGCGGCAGCCACACCCGCACCGCCTCGGCCGCCGAGGTGGCGCCGCTTGAGGCTGGCGGCTGGAAGGACGAAGGAGTCGTCTTCCATCTGGCGCGGGCGGCGACGGCCGCCCGACCAACTCCCACGGCCAGCCCTACCCCCACCACCAGCGTTAGCCCCAGTGCCAGCGCCAAGCCCAGTACCGCCCCGGCGCCGACCACCACTGCCACAGCGACCCAGGAGGCAGATACGACTTTCGGGCTTGCGGTGATCCCCGACACCCAGGCGGAGACCAACAACGCTGCGAACACGCCCTTTCTCAACCGGGTGAAGTGGCTAGCTGACCAGAAGACATCCCTTGACCTCGCCTATGTACTCCATACGGGCGACATGACGAACTGGGGGTGGCTGGACGCGGGCCAACTCGCCCGCGCCCGCGCGGCCATGGATGTCCTCGCTGACGCCGGGCTGCCTTTCAGCGTCGCCGTCGGCAATCACGACACCGCTGTCGTGGGATGGGACGGCATCACCGGAAGCAGTGGCTACGGCGGATCCGCCTATATGTACAATCCCGAGTGCCCGGTGAAACTGGGTGTCGACCAGTGCAAATCCTGGCTGCTGGTCCGCAACACAGATGCGTTCAACAAGACGTTCCCCGTGTCCGAGATCAAGAACCTGGGCGGCACGTTCGAATCGGACAGGATCGACAACAACTGGACGACGTTCTCGCGGAATGACACGAAGTGGCTCGTCCTCACGCTCGAGTTGGATCCCCGCGACGAAGTCGTGGACTGGGCCGAGCAGGTCGTCAAAGCTCACCCCGATCACAATGTCATCCTCCAAACTCACCATTATCTCAGTGGCAGTGGGGCGATCTCCTCGAGCAACGACGGGTACGGCGCCAACAGCGGAAAGTACATCTACGACAGGATCGTCTCCAAGTACAGCAATGTGAAACTTGTATTCTCGGGCCACACCGGCGGATTCACGAAGCGGACCGACACCAATGATGGCAATACGGTCGTCGCCTTCCTGGGCAACGACCTGGGTGGACCGACCAACAACCCCGTCAGAGTCCTCAGCGTCGATACCAAGACGGGACGGGTCGTCAGCACCGTCTACAACCCGATCAAGAACGACGTCGTGGCGACCACCAGCGACACGATCTCGATCATTCGCGGTTGACCGGCCCGGGCGCGGACTACTCCCGCGTCATGACCGCCAAGGCGTCCAGCATTGCCCGGTCGGCTGCGTCTGCAGTCCCCCGGCCCCGCGCAACGATGAGTTGCTGAAGCCAATCGATCGTTTCCCCCGGCGCGCTGGAGGGCGGGGGGGCGCCGAACGTGGTCGCAGCAGTCAGCGCACCGTAGATCCGGTCCGCCCTTGGCGGAGCGAACCCGGCGTCCTCCCAATCGATGACCCTGACGGCGCCCGACAGGAGGGTGCGCAGATTCCAGGGCGACAGATCCCCGTGTGCCGCGCGCCAATGGGCCGGCGTCGCGTCATCCCGGTCAACAACCGCCGCCAGGAGGTCAGCGAGCTCGTCAGCCACTCGATCGCGCTGACCTGCATCCCGCACCGCGCCGAGCGGATAGTTGGGCAACGACTCGCTCAGAAGCCACGCACCCCCTTCGTCCACGCGGCCAGAGGCAATCGGACGTGCGACGTCGAAGCTCTGGGGGCGCGCGGCGTGAATACCGGATACGATGCGGAACTCCCGCTCGATGCGCCCGGCGTCAGGGTGGAAACGAGCAAAACCGACCCCCGCACCCTCGCGCAAGAGGAGGGCCGCGAACCCTGTCCTACCGCGTTGCGGGCGGCGGTACAGGACCAGCGAGTCAAAGCTGCCCGTGTGGCTTCTCAGTTCGGCCAACACCTGCTGCCACTGATCCTGCGGCAGAGGATCCTCCCAAGAGTCGCGCTCGCCGGGAAGCACCCGCGAACCAAACGCGCGGACGCCGAGGTAGAGCACGCGCTGAGCCAGCACCTTGAGCGGCCTGCACGGCGAGTGCATGGACAGTCCCGCCGCAGCAGCGCGGCGTCCATGCTGCGGAACCCAGATGTGCCCGCTGCTGGGGAACCGCACTGAGCGGTGGTCGAGGTGCACGTTCATTCCCAAGGGAGGGTACGGCCGATCATCCGTTCGAGTTCGGCGTTGTCCTCGGCGAACTCGCTCCTGAGGTGCTCGCGAACCTCGGCGTCCATCGTCGCTCCCGGGGCGGCGTTCAGATGGCCTCCCGACTTGATCGGGGGCGCATCGAGGCCCAGGAACGCCGCGACCGCCGCGACTGCGGCCGGCTGGTCGGCGTAGTACTCCTCGCTGGTCAGGACGAGGATGTTGTCCATGCCGTACAGGTCGGCCCATCGACGCAGGCTGCGGGCATATCTGCTCTGCGCCACGTACGACTGCTGCTCGTGCGGATAACTGACGTAGTCAGGCGCTTCGGCAATGATGCGTTCCTCTTCACCGGCCAGGCGCTGCCCCTCAGCCACCAGGGCTTCCGCGAACTCCAGTGGCTCGGCGTTTCCGCGACGCCTCTCCTTCCAGTGCGAATACGTGCGCTCCACCGGGTCACGCAACAGCAGAATGATCTTGGCGTTCGGTGCAGCTGCATAGGCACGCGCCGCGGCGAGAGGGTGAAAGAGGTAGTACGGGGAGGCTTCTCCGACCACGACGCGTTTGCCGAGCGCGCGCTCGGCTCGTTGCCGCGCCCAGATCGACGGCATGTACGAGCGGTACCAGTTGAGGCCCCGCTTGTAGAAGGAGTCGAAGAAGTGAACCCCCTTGGTCTCGTTCGCCTTGGGCAGGAATCGGGCGGACGGAAACATGCTGATGATCTGCGGGACCTTCAGCAGGTCGTAGTAGAGCGAGGTGGTTCCGCCCCGTTTGGTCCCGATCAGAAGGAAGTCGGGCATCGGTCGGAACCGCGCCGTCAGCGAACCCATGACCCTGAATGCTCCGCTACCGGTTCGCTTGACGAGTCGCACGAGCGACTCGCCAGCCGCGGTGAGGCGTCGGTTTTCAACCATTGCTTTCATCCTCTCTCTCGTCGCCCGACCCGTGGTCGGACGGCTCGTTCCTACGCACGACCAGACGCTCTCGGACCTTCCGCAGGCCGAGCGCAACACCGAGGAGGATCACTCCACCGGCACCTACCGACCACCACGCCGTACCGTTCTCAGAGTCGGGCACGGGCTCGGGGCTGGGAGTGGCTGTGACCGCAGAGGTTGTAGGGGACGGGCTGATCACCGGTACGTTCGCCATCCCGCTCGGGATGGACACTCGGAGTACTTCCGAATCAACGCCCTCGGTTCCGATCAGCAAGCCCGTCCCCCGCAACGGCACGGTGACGGACTCACTTTGCACCAACCCCGAAGCCGGCCCCTGCGCGACCACGTGATAGTCGTGTGGGTCAAGCACGAACAGGGCGACGTAGCTTCGCAGCACGATCCGACCGTCCGGCAGGTGGGTGGCGTCCGTCACATACTGTGGGGCATCCGCCACCTTCGTCAGCGCGTTGTCGGCGCCAACACTGGGCTGCCGAGCACTGACGTATATTCCGCCCCCGGTGGCTCCCTTGCTCACGAAGGTCATTGAACCGTCAGCGCCCACCAGCATCGCCTCGGTGTCCTTGTTCCCGTCTGGAAACGTGAAGAGAAGAGTGTCGAACGATTGCGTCGAGCCGTCGGGCCGAGGCTGGTTGAATCGTCGCACCACGACGGTCTGCCGGGGTTCACGGTTGCCACCTGTCTCGCCGACGTAGAGCCGACCGCCGACGTAGGCGATTGACTCGACATCGGCAGGCTGGGCGTCGTATCTCAGCACGCCTTTGGTGGACCCGTCGGCCCGTAGTGCGTAGACGATGCCGGGATCGCCGACATCGTTCATCGTCCAGTAGACGTCATTGTCGGTGTCGGTTGCCAACCCGGACGACTGGGTGATGCGAGGGTCACTGATCACGAACTCCACGGTCTTGGGTTCGTCAGCGCGGGCGGGTACGGGGTTCACGGCAAGGGCGATCAGAACCGCCGACACGAGGCAAGCAGTCAGCTTTCGCACGCCGCAGCGCCAAGACACTCCGACTCATCCCTTCAGCGGCCGAAGACCGATTGCGTCTACGAAGGCATCGGCGTACTGCCGTGCCGAGAAGCGCTCGGCGACAGTCACCGAGTCCTCCAGCGCGGCCCGGCTGTAGTGCGGCCACCGCTCGATGATCTCCTCCACGGCGTCGGCGAACGACTCCGGATCACCGGCGGGGACGCGAATGGCGCTGCGTGCGGCCTCGCTCGCTTCCTTGAGGCCGGCTATGTCACTCACCACGAGGGGACGGCCGCCCAACGAAGCCTCGACGGCGGTGTTTCCGAAGGGTTCGTCGACCACCGAAGAGATCAAGACGATGTCGCTGTGCGCGACCGTGTCCCAGATGCTCGGTCGAAACCCCAGGAAGTCCACTGAATCGTGGAGACCCTTCGCGTCGACCTGCCGCCGCAGCTCGTCTTCGTACGCCTCGTTCCCGGCGTAGACGGCACCGAGCAACCCCAGCCGTACGTGACGCCCTCGCTTCTCGAGCACGCCGACGGCGTCAATGAGCACGTGCGGACCCTTGCGGTGCGACAGGCGTCCCATGAAGAGCAACCGCACCGCACCATCGAGCGCCTGACGGGGAGGAACGACTTCGGCCGGTCCGGCAACGGCGTTATAGGCGATTCGTGTCCGATCGGCCAGCCATGGGGCTGACCGGGCTAGGACGCCCAGGCTGAAGCGGCTGTTGATCACGATTCTCTGGCAGAACACCAGCGGTAGGTACAGCGCTGCCCTGACCAGCGGATTCGCGGTGCCCTCGGCTTCATGCACGTGACACACCACGGACCGGCCGGTCAGCCGAGCGAGCGGAAACCACAAGGGAGGAGTGATCGTGTTGACCACCACCGTTCCCGCATCGGTGTACCGGAGCAGACGCCACGACGGTACCCAGGCCGACACCGCCTCGCGGAACAGCTTCAGCAGCCCGCGCACCGACATCAGGCTCTTTCGGATGATCGGAGTCGGTTGTACCAGCACAGTGGCACCCGCGTCGGTCAACAGCTCGATCAACGGGCCCGGGCCCGGCACCGTCACGAACACCCGGTAGCCGGCGGCCACCAGGGCCTTGACGCTCTCGACCGTCATCCGATCCGAGCCGTACAGGTCAGCCCCAGGGTTGGCGATCAGGACGGTCCGCGGGTCCCCCGCCATCACTTCCTCCAGTACTTGTCGACCAGTTCCTTGGTGCCGGCGATGTTGCGTCGCGACGACGCCCCGAACACGATCGCCTCGATGTTCGGCTGCTCGCACACCCACTGGATGGCTTCGTCAGCAGGAATTGCTCCCGACGCATACACCGACATGGCCACCGGGCGGAAGTCATGCGACTGCAGTGCGGCGTGGTAGGCGTCCATTCCGCCGGACATGCGGAAGCCGATCTTGTTGATGTTGGAGCAGATCAGCGGCGAGGCGATGTTCTGCTTCTCCAGCGCGCCGGCCAGCATCGGCAGGTTCATCGTGATGAAGCCCGGCTCGGCGTTGTAGCGGCTGCGCACGTGCTCGGCGAAGATGCTGAACGCCTCATTGAAGCCCATGCCAAGCAGCAGGTCGGTGACCACGTTCTGCAGCCAGATCACCGGCGTCGGCAGCCCCTCGAACATCTTCATCTCGGCGTCGATCAGCAACGTGACGATGCCCTCGATGTCCTTCCCGACCAGTGCGGACGTGCCGCGCATGGCTGCGTCCACCACGCCCTCGTTCGGCGTGAACCGGCGCAGCGCGCCCATCATGCCGTCGGTGGTGATGGCGTTGGCGTACTTGTGCGCGTACGGCATGCCGGGAAAGAAGGTGAAGTCGGGGTACTGCTCGCGGTTCTCGCGGAAGTAGTCGGCGACCTCGCCGATACGGTCGTGCGTGGTGCACATGAAGGTGGTGACACCCTCGTCGTAGGCGTCCTTGAGCACGTCGATGACCGCGTCGGTGTTCTGGAAGCGCATCTGCTGTTGCCGCGCCTTCTCCTCCGACATGTGGTTGACCCCGAAGAACTGGTTGTCTCCGAACAGCAGCTTGTCCATCGCCGACCTCACTTCTGGCCGGGCAGCAGGGCCCGGACCCGCTTGATGCCGGACGCCACCGCGGTCCGGACCTTCGCCGGCAGCGACTGCTTCACCGGCTCCTTGATCACGTCGTCGCTGATCAGCACCCGTGGACCGCGCTTGGAGTCCTCGATCATCCGCTCGATCAGCCGGTCGGTGACCACCGCCGACTCGAAGGTGTTCACCCCTCCGGTCTCGTTCCTCTCGACCCGCTCGATGAAGTGGGCCAGTTGCGCGGTGTACTCCTCGCCGCGCAGGTAGAAGTTGACCGGCTCGGTCAGCTCGGTGGTGTACCGGACGTTCCAGCCGGCCTGGTAGCCCTCGGGAATGACGGAGTCCTCGCGCAGGTAGACCTGCACCTCCTGACGATCGGCGAAGATGCGCCCGCCCGTGCCCCACAGGGTGATCCGGGTGGTCATCTTGCGCACCGACTCGTCCGACCAGTTGACCGACACCGAGACGGTCTGGCCGCCCGGGTAGTAGACGGTGGACGACACCTCGTCGTCGATCTCAGCACTGAACACGCTGTTCAGCACGGTGCCGCCAACCCCGTCGGGCTCGCCCAGGTACCAGTTGATCAGGTTGAGCGGGTGCGCCGCGTAGTCGTACAGGCAGCCGCCGCCCTCGGTGCTCTTGCTGCGCCAGGTGCCGCCCTGCGGCTTGAGCACCACCGGGCCGTACGCCTCGGCGAGGCCGTGGGTGACGGTGCCGATGGCACCCGCGTCCAACAGTCGCTTGACCTCGCCGAAGGCGCCGACGAAGCGGTTGTGATAGCCGACCTGGGTGACCAGCCCTTTGGCGGCGGCCAGCTGGACGAGCTCGTCGCCTTCGACGCTGGCCAGCGTGAACGGCTTTTCACAGAACACCGAAAGGCCCGCCCCGAGCAACTGCTTCACCATCGGGTAGTGCAGCCGCGACGGGGTGGCGACTATGGCGGCGTCCGGCGTCACGTCGGCCAGCAGCTTGTCCAGCGATGTGTAGGTGTTCAACCCGGTGTACTTCTTCAGGACCCCCAGCAGGTAGGTGGTCGCGTCGACGATGCCGACCACTTCCACCCCGGGCAACGCCCGCACCATGGACAGGTGCGAGATACCCATCTTGCCGAGGCCGATGACGGCCACTTTCACCATTGTTCGCGTGCCTCCGGATCAGTTCTTGGAGCGGTTCTTGAGGTTCTGGGGCAGGTACCGGTTCAGCAGCAGCCGGTACTGCTCCCCGATCTGGTGCCAGGTCAGACCGGAGCGGTAGCGCTCGCGCGCCGCGTCACTCATCGCTGCCAGCACCCTAGGGTCGGCCAACATGGCATCCAGTTCAGCGGCCACGTCCTGCGCGCTGGCGAAGTACGCCTGATCCGGCCCAGCGGTCCAGCGGTTGTAAGCGTTGTCATGGGCCAACACCGCGTTGCCGGCGCCGAGCGCTTCGACCAGGGACGGGTTGGTGCCGCCGACGGTGTGCCCATGTAGGTAGGCCGCACTGTGGAAGCGCAGCGGCTGCACCACGTCGGGGTCGAAGATCGCGCCCAGGAACACCACGTCGTCGGAGGCCGCCTCCACCACCTGTCGGTGGTAGTCGTCGGTCTCGGGGTCGTAGTTGCCGAGAATGGCCAGCTTGTAATCGCGCGGTTTGAACGAGAAACCCTTGACCAGCTCGACGATCGAGTTCTCCGGAATCGGCCGGCAGATCAGCGTGAGGTATCTCCCCGGTTCGAGCCCGAGCGCCCGGACCGGCGCTTCGTCGGCCTCGAGTACCTCGTCGGCGCCGTAGGCGATCATCGTCACCTTGCGCTTGGGCGCGCGCGTCCACAAGTACTTTTCGATCTCTGGGTGGTCGGCGATCAGGTGATTGCCTACCGCGGCCGAAAAGCGCTCATTGATGTACAGGATGGCCTGACGGAAGAAACCCCACCGAGCCCGAGACCACTCGATGCCGTCCATGTTGATCACCATGGGGATCTTCTTGAACCGCTGCCAGGTGTTGAAGATGCCGGTGTTGTAGCCGAAGACCAGGCACAGGTCATCGAACTTACTGGCGTGCCGGACGCATTTGAGATCGAACAGCGAGGTGCCCCGCCAGCCCGGCAGGTCGACCGGCACGTTGACCCGCTCGAGACCGTTCCATTCGTCGTAGGTGATCTCGCCGGTACCGTCGACCTGGCAGTACACGATCACCCGCCACCCGGACGCCAATAGGTGGAGGCCGACCTTCTCGGCTGCCGTCTCGAAGCCGCCGTAGTTCGCAGGCACCCCGTGGGTGCCGAGAATGCGGACGACGGGGCGCCCATCGTTGGAATCGTTGGCGGCGGTGACCTCAGCGTGGCTCTTGGGCAAGCCTGAATCTCCTTCGGGAATCGACGGCCCCGCGTCGGGCAAGACGCGCAACAGCAATGGGGGCGAGCGGCGCGTAGCACAGCCTACCGGCGCGACACCGGGACGCTGAAGAAGATGGACAGTCGCGGTGCGCGACTGCTCAGCGGCCTACGAATGTCACCGCTCGAATCCCCCCGGATTGTGGAAAACCGACCGATAGCGGACACGTCTCCCGGCTGAATTGTCCCACATCCACGCCTAGGACGCGAACCGCGGCCTCGGGCATTTGGGTCGTTCGGCATCTCATTCACCGAAGGCATAAGGGTCCCGGGTTGCCACGGGACCCGTCGCTGTGCGAGGATTCCCCAACGAGTGCTGGGGGGCGCTCGTAGCGAACTCGGGGGGAGTTCGCGACTTTCCCGGGGGGGATCCACACCTATGACGACTCTGGACGCCTACGTTCAGGCTGCGCAGCGACGCTTCCGGGCGCGTGTCGCTGTCCGGCGCTGGCCGAGTTCCACTGCCAGTCGGCAGACTTACCTGGCTCTGGTCGACGCACTGATCATCGCTGTCGCCGCGCTCGCCGCCAATGCGGGTCGATTGGCGCTTGGCTTCAGCGACATGCCGATCCCTGGAGACGCGTCGTGGGCCTACTACGCGATCCCGGCCGCCTGGCTCGCCTTGCTGGCGCTCAACGGGGCCTACTCCTTGAACCACCTGCAGCACGGCATGATCGAGTACCAGCGCGTGGCATCCGCCTCAGGAATGCTGGCCGGGGCCATCGGCATCTCCTGCTACCTGACGCAGTTCACGCTCCCTCGCGGCTTCTTCATGTTGCTGTTCCTGGTCGGCGTTCCCGCCCTGCTGATCGGCAGGTTCACGCGTCGCCAGGCCCTGAACAAGCTGCGCGCCAGGGGCATGATGTTGACCCCTGTCATCGTTGCCGGCGCTCCAGCTCACATCGATGACATCGCCAAGGTGCTGCGCCGCGAGAAGTGGCTCGGCTACCAGATCGTCGGCGCCGTGACTTCGGCCGAGATCGAGGAGACGAGGGCGGGCATCCCGGTCATCGGTGACGTTTCCGAGGTTGTCGGCCTAGCCAGCGACACCGAGATCGACGCGGTCATCTTCGCCGAGGGCTCCTTCCCGACCAGCCAGCACTTCAAGCGGATGGCCTGGGAACTCGAGGAGCATGACGTCCATATGGTCGTCGTGCCCGCCCTGACCGACATCAGCGCCGAGCGGCTCAACCCGCGTCCGGTGGCCGGGCTCCCGCTGGTGCACGTCGAGCGGCCGCAAGCGATGCAGGCTTCGCGCTGGGTCAAGCGTGCCTTCGATCTGATCGGCTCCAGCATTCTGCTGCTGCTCAGCGCTCCGCTGATGGCCGCGGTCGCGATCGCCATCAAGCTCGAGGACGGCGGCCCGATCCTGTTCAAGCAGGTCCGGGTCGGACGTCGCGGCGAAGAGTTCGAGTGCCTCAAGGTCCGCTCCATGGTGGTGGACGCCGAGGCGAAGCTCGCCGAGCTGGCCGCGAAGAACGAGGGCGCCGGCGTCCTGTTCAAGATGGCCAAGGATCCGCGCATCACCCGCGTCGGACAGTTCATCCGCCGTTTCTCGATCGATGAGGTGCCGCAGTTCTGGAACGTGTTCCGCGGCGACATGAGCCTGGTCGGTCCGCGTCCCGCGCTGCCCAAGGAGGTGGCGCAGTACGACCGCGACGCCGTTCGTCGGCTGGATGTCCGTCCCGGCCTGACCGGCCTGTGGCAGGTGTCCGGCCGCTCGGATCTGCCCTGGGACGAGACCGTCCGGCTCGACGTCTACTACGTCGACAACTGGTCGATCATCCAGGACCTCTCGATTCTGATGCGCACCGCCGGGGCGGTCCTCGGATCACGCGGCGCCTACTGAACCGCCACACCACCTAGGCCGGGCCAGCCCCCCTGGCCCTTTCCGCACTGCGGGTCCGGACTACCCGGCCGGCCCGCAGTGCAACACCCAGTCTGGCCACAGAGGACGGACGAAACCCGAAGCGAGCCCATCCCCCCGGGCTCAAAAAGGGCACTGCGGAGTCGGACAACCGGCTCCGCAGTGCTTCATTCTTCGGCCGACTAAGTGCTGCTTCCCGCCCGTGAGGTGAATAGGCTCCAGCAATGAGCCACACCGAGGTCACCGCTCCACTACCCGGCGTCGAGAGCGCCGACAGCCGCTTCCGCATCCACGACCATGGCGCGCACGTCGTCGCCTGGCGTCCGGAAGGGTCCGACGACCCCGTCCTGTGGGTTAGCTCGGCCACCAGGTTCGCCGACGGAACCGCGATCCGGGGAGGCATCCCGATCTGCTTCCCGTGGTTCGGTCCGGGCGCTCAGGGAGACAAGAAGCCGGCGCACGGCTTCGTCCGCGCGACAACCTGGCAGCGCGGGCAGGTGAGCGACGAGCGCGGCGCCCTGCAGGTCGAGTACCGGATCGATCCCAGCATCACCGGCGAACAGCCGCAGTTCCCACACCCGTACCGGGCCACGCTGACGGCCCGCTCGACGGCCGACAGCCTGGAGGTCTCACTCACGGTGGAGAACACCGGTGACGAGGCGTTCACGATCGAAGAGGCGCTGCACACCTACCTCGCGGTCGGCGACGTTCGGCTAATTCGGGTACGCGGCCTCGAGGGCGCCACCTACCTCGACAAGAACGCCGACGTGCCACTGTTCGACAACGTCCAGGATGGGCCGCTGCGGCTGACCGGTCCCACCGATCGGGTGTATCTGCACGATGGCGCGGTCACCGTCGAGGATCCGCAGCTCGGACGCCGCCTCGAGCTCGTCTCCGACGGGGCGGCCAACGTCGTGGTCTGGAACCCATGGGACTCCGGGGCCGCGGGGATCGCCGACATCGGCGAAGGCGAATGGACCGGGTTCGTCTGCGTCGAGGCCGCCAACGCGTTCGCCGACTCGCGCACCCTGCTACCCGGCGAGGACTGGCGGATGAGCCAGCGCATCGAGGTCGCCTCTCTGGATCCGGCGGCCTGAGCCGCCGGACAGTTCCCGAGGCAGGCCCGGGATGACGGTGCCCGAATGGGGCGGGCGGTGCCGACCAGACAGATCTCGGGGGCAGGCCTGGAATAACGGTGGCTGAACACCGGGACGCTACGGCTTGACGCAACGGTCGGCATTAACCGACCATACTGCTGTGACCGACGATACGGCTTCTGCCGACCGTAGAGCAGTGCCCGACTACGAGCTGGACGACCAGCTCGCCCTGACCGACCCCGGCCAGTACCGGGCTCTGTTCGAGGAGACCCGTCGCGAGATCGTCTCGGTGCTGCTCGAACGGGCGGCCACGACGTCCGAGCTGGCCGACGTGCTCGGCAAACCCAAGGGCACCATCGGTCACCATCTCAAGGTGCTGGCCGAGGCGGGCCTGGTGAGGGTCGTCCGCACCAAGCGGGTCCGCGCCCTGGAGGCCAAGTACTACGGACGCACCGCACGGGTGTTCTGGTACGACCGTGCGCACGAGGCGGTCGGCGACGAGGCGCGGGTGCTGGCCACCGCGGCGTCCCAGATCACGACTGCGCCGGACGAGGGTGTCGTCAAGGCGGCCAACGTCCGGCACGCACGCATTCCGCTCGAGCGCGCCCACGAGTGGCAGCGCCGGATGCAGGAACTGTTGCTGGAGTTCATGGCCGAACCACCCGCCGGTGACCTCACCTACGCCCTGGTGTTCGGGCTCTACCCGACCCCGCGTCCCCCGCTGCCCGACGAGGCGGACGAATGAGCGGCGCCACGGCGACCGGCGCCGGGCTGGGCGCCAACTACCGCAAGCTGTTCGCGTCCGCCACGGCCGCCAACCTCGGCGACGGACTGATGCAGGTCGCCCTGGTCTGGCTGGCGTCCACGGTCACCCGCGATCCGCTGCTGATCGCGCTGGTGGGAGTGGCGGGACGCCTCCCGTGGTTGTTCTTCACCCTGCCGGCCGGCGTGATCGGCGATCGCTTCGACCGCCGGCTGCTGATCGGCTGGATGGATGTGTGCCGGGTCGTCGTGGTCGTGGCGCTCGGCGTCCTGGTCTGGGTGCATCAGGGGGGCCTGCCCACCCCTGAGCAACTGGCCGCCGGCGCCCCCGAACCAGCCAGCGGGCCGCTGCTGGTGACGGCTCTGTGCATCGCCGGGGTGCTGCTCGGCTGCGCCGAGGTGTTGCGTGACAACACCGCGCAGACGCTGATGCCCGCTCTGGTCGACAAGTCCCAACTCGAGAAGGCGAACGGACGCCTGTGGGCCTCCGAGACGACGATGAACAGCTTCGTCGGGCCGCCCCTGGGCGGCGTGCTGGTCACCGTGGCGTTGGCCATCCCGTTCCTGGTCAACGCGGGATTGCTGGCGGTCAGCGCGGCGATGGTGTTCGCGCTGGTCGGCAGCTTCGTGCCCGGCGGCGCAGGGGCCGCCGAGCGGACCCGGATCAACTGGAAGGCCGAGATCGGCGAGGGTGTCCGCTGGCTGTGGGAGCACCGGTTGATCCGCTCGCTGGCGTTCCTGCTGGGGGCGTTGAACCTGCTGAGCAACATCTCGTTCTCGATCTACGTGCTGTTCGTGCAGGACGTGCTCGGCCTCTACGAGGGGTGGCAGCTGGGTCTGGTCGGCACCGGCATCGCCACCGGGGCAGTGGTGGGTTCGCTGGTGGCGGACCGGCTCACCAAACGGCTGACGCCCGGCACGGCACTGCTGGTGTCGATCGTCGGCCAGGGTGCGTCGATCGGGCTGATGGGGGTGCTCGCCTGGACGGTGCCGTTCTGGCTGCTGGGCGTGGCCTCCGGCGTGTTCATCGTGGTGTGGAACGTCGTCACGGTGTCGCTGCGGCAGCGATTGATCCCGGACCGCCTGCTCGGTCGGGTGAACTCGGTGTACCGACTGTTCGGCTGGGGCACGATCGCCATCGGCACGTTGCTGGGCGGCGCCATCGCCACCCTTGTCGAACCCGTGATCGGTCGTGACTGGGCGCTGCGCTCGGTCTTCGTGATCGCCGCGCTGGGTCACTTCGCCATCCTGCCGTTCGCCCGCCGCCGGATCAACACCGCCGAGATCAGGGCGGCGGAGGGTGCCGCCGCGCAGTGATGACGCGCGGCGGAGATCCCGGGATGCCGAACCCCCTCAGGGCTGGGCGAAGCCGAAGGTGCGAGCGTAGAACGCGAGCTCGGCCTCGACCGCACGCTCGATCGTCTCGGACTTGCGGAAGCCGTGGCCCTCGCCGTCGAACACGATCAGCTCGGCGTCCAGGCCCTTGGCCGCGACCGCGGCCGCCATGGTCTCGGCCTGGTTGGGCGGCACCACCTTGTCGTCGGCGCCCTGCAGGATCAGCATCGGACAGTCGAGCGCGTCCACGTGGTTGATCGGCGAGCGCTCGGCGTACAGCTCGGACGCCTCGGGCCAGGGCCCGATCAACCCGTCGAGGTACCGCGACTCGAACTTGTGGGTGTCGGACGCCATCGCGGCCAGGTCGCCGATGCCGTAATAGCTGCAGCCGGCCGCGAACACGGTCGAGGTGGTCAGCGCCTGCAGCGTGGTGTAGCCGCCGGCGCTCCCGCCGCGGATCGCCAGGCGCTGCCCGTCGACCCGGCCCGCCTCGGCCAAAGCGAGCGCGCCGGCGATGCAGTCCGACACGTCCAGGACGCCCCACTGGCCCTGCAACCGGTCGCGGTAGGCCCGCCCGTAGCCGCTGCTGCCGCTGTAGTTGACGTCGAGGACGGCGAACCCACGGGTGGTCCAGAACTGGACGGCGAGGTTGAACCCGCCGGTCGAGAAGGCGGTGGGCCCGCCGTGGCTGATCACGATCATCGGTGGCAGTTCGGCGGGCCTGGGCTCACCGGGCTCGATCGGTGCGGACCCATCCACACCGCCCTCACCCGGCTCGACCACGGCTGTGCGCGGGGCGTAGAACCAGCCGTGCACCTGACCCGCCTCACCCTGCCAGGTCACCGCCTCGGCGACGCTGACGGCGTCCGGGTCGAGGGTCGTCGCACTGGAGGCGTCGACGGTGCTCAGCACGCCGTCGCGCAGTTCGACGATGGCGCTCGGCGCGTCGGCGAACTGGGCGAGCGCGACGACCCGGTCGCCGGCGGCGTCCAGGCTGTCACAGTCCACGATGCCCTCCGACAAGGGGCGATACCCGTCCTGCGTGACCAGCATCGGGGCGGAGCGGCCGTCGACGCGGGGACGGACGATCACCTCGCCGCTGCCGGTCACGGCGAACGGACGTCGTCCGAACACCCAGAACGGCTCCACCAGATCGACCTCGCCACGAGTCAGCTGCTCGACCGCCCCGCCCGCCCAGCCGTACAGCTCCCAGAAGCCGCTCCGATCGCTACTGAACAGCAACTCGCTCCCCCGCCACAGCGGATGCACCGCCGACTCGTCCGGCCCGCCGGCCACGAGCTGCTCGGAGTCGACGACGGCCCCGTTCGACGACACCCCGAGCCGCCCCACCCTGATCTGGCAGGAATCCCACGGCATCGCCGGGTGGTTCCACTGCATCCACGCCAGCCGGCCATCGCGGCTCAGCTCGGGGCACGCGTAGAAGTCGGCGCCCGCGGCCACGACGGCGCCGCCGTCGGAGTTCATGCCCCCCAATCGAAGCGCGACAAGGGTGTTCACGGGTTCACCCGGTCCCGAGTGGTCCTCGCGGACCGCCAGCACGATGCCCAGTGCGGGAAACACCCGCAGGTCCGCGAAGCGCCATCCCCGGCCCTCGGGCGTGAGCGGGCGGACGCCGTCGGCCCGCACCGCCAGCACCACACCGCTGGGGTCCGAGCTGATCACCACCACCCCGCCGCGTGCGTCCCAGGCGCCGCCGCCGTACTCGTGCACCCGGCTGCGGGCGCTGACTCCCGGCGCGACCTCGGCCACGACACCGTCGCGGCGGCGCAGCAGGGCCGTCCGGCCGGCCTCGGCCGGGCGTCCCTGCAGCCAATACAGGTCGTCGCCGTCGTAGCGGGGCTCGGAGAGTCGGACGCCGGCGACGGAAAGTTGCCGAGCGGACACGTCGGAGGGCCAGGAACCGTAGGCTGAAGCAGTCACGGCCCCACCGTATGGGGCACCCGACGATGTGGTCGGTGACGACGCTGAGTACTATGCTGTGTAGTAGTCAGGAAAAGTCCATGGAGGGTGGGAATGTCCCGGGTCCAGAACGAGCAGCTGCGCAAGAAGATCACCACAGCTGAAGAGGCCGCGAAGCTGATCAAGCCCGGCACCAACGTCGGCATGAGCGGTTTCACCGGCGCCGGCTACCCCAAGGAGGTCCCCACCGCGCTGGCCGCCCAGATCAAGGCCGCCCACGAGCGCGGCGAGGAGTTCCAGATCGGACTGTTCACCGGCGCCTCGACCGCTCCCGAACTGGACGGCGTCCTGGCCGAAGTGGACGGGATCAGCTTCCGCACCCCCTACCAGTCCGACCCGATGATGCGCCGCAAGATCAACGAGGGCATCTCGGAGTACGCCGACATTCACCTCTCGCACCTGGCGCCGATGATCTGGGCCGGTTCGATGGGCGCCCTCGACACCGCCGTCGTCGAGGTCACCGCCGTCAAGCAGGACGGCTCGCTGGTGCCGTCGTCATCGGTGGGCAACAACAAGACCTTCCTCGACCGCGCCCAGCAGATCATCCTCGAGGTGAACTCGTGGCAGTCCGCCGATCTCGAGGGCATGCACGACATCTACTACGGCACCAGGCTGCCACCGGAGCGCCAGCCGGTGATGCTCACCCACACCGGTGACCGGATCGGACAGCGCAACTACAGCATCGACCTGGACAAGGTGGTCGCCGTCATCGAGACCGACGACCCCGACCGCAACACCCCGTTCAAGCCGGCCGACGCCGACTCGGAGATGATGGCGGGCTACTTCCTGGAGTTCCTTACCCACGAGGTGAAGCACGGACGCCTGCCCAAGGACCTGCTGCCCCTGCAGTCCGGAGTCGGCAACGTCGCCAACGCGGTGCTGTCCGGCCTGGCCAGCGGCCCGTTCGAGTACCTGACCTCGTACACCGAGGTGATCCAGGACGGCATGGTCGACCTGATCGACTCGGGCAAGATGACGGTCGCCTCGGCCACTGCGTTCTCGCTGTCGCCCGAATACGCGCAGCGGATGAACGACGAGGCCAAGCACTACCGGGACAAGATCGTGCTGCGGCCGCAGGAGATCTCGAACCACCCTGAGATGATCCGCAGGCTCGGTGTCATCGCCTGCAACGGCATGATCGAGGCCGACATCTACGGCAACGTGAACTCGACCCACATCATGGGTTCACGGATGCAGAACGGCATCGGCGGCTCGGCCGACTTCACCCGCAACTCGTTCATCGCCGCGTTCGTCACCCCGTCGGTGGCCAAGGGCGGCGCGATCTCGTGCATCGTGCCGATGGTCAGCCACCACGACCACACCGAGCACGACGTCCAGGTGCTGATCACCGAGCAGGGGCTCGCCGACCTGCGCGGTCTGTCGCCCAAGCAGCGTGCCCGCAAGATCATCTCGACCTGCGCCCATCCGGCCTACCGGCCGATGCTGCAGGAATACTTCGACCATGCCCAACAGGTCGCGAACGGCCAGCAGACGCCGCACGACCTGCGTCTGGCACTGTCCTGGCACCAGCGCTTCCTCGAGACCGGCACGATGCAGCCGGCCTGAGGGCACGCCCCCAGTGCCGTCGACCCGCGGACGCCGAAATCTCCGGTCGGACGTCGGGATCCGGTCGCTGCCTGCGGTCACGAGATCCCGGGGCAAGCCCGGGATGACGACGGTCGAGTCCGGGATGACGAAGGGCAAGCCCGGGATGAGGGCTGACCTACAGCGCCAGGAGGGCGCGCAGTTCGGCGACGTCGTGCACCAGGGCCTCCGGCTCGGCGGCGCGCAGCTCGTCCTCCGACGCGGCACCCCAGGTCACCCCGATCGCCCGGACGCCGGCCGCGTGCGCCGCCTGAAGGTCGACCACGGCGTCCCCGACGTAGACGGCGTCGTCGGCGTCGCACTGCAACCGGCGCAGCGCGAACAGCAGCGGCTCGGGCGAGGGCTTGTGCGCGGCGGTGTCCTCTTCGGTGGCCAGCAGCCGGACGCGTCCGGTCAGCCCGACGCAGTCCAGGGTCAGCAGCGCCGAGTCGTACCGCTTCGAGGTCGCCACCCCGAAGCGCCGGTCGGACGCGGCCAAAGCGTCGATCAGCCCGCTCACGCCGTCGAAGGCGGTGACGTAGGCACGATGGTTCGCCAGGTTCCACTCGAGGTAGCGCACCATCAACTCGTCCGCGTGTTCGGGCGACAGCGCCGTGAAGGTCTCGCTGAGCGACCTGCCGATCCACTCCTTGCACTGCTCGAAACTGGGCTCCCAGCCCAGCGTCTGCCCGACCGTGCGCTTGAAGGTGGCCACGATCAGCGGGATCGTGTTGGCGAGGGTTCCGTCCAGATCGAACAGAACGGTGCCCGGGATGGGTAAATTCACTGTTCCACCCTATGGGGCGCAGGAGAGGACGACAGCATGACGGACAGCCCGCCCAAGCGGCGCGGGCGCCGGCCCGGCCGAGTCGACACTCGCGGCATCATCACCCAGTCTGCGTTGGCGCTGTTCTCGACCGTCGGCTACGACAAGGTCTCGCTGCGCGCCATCGCACGGGAAGCCGACGTCGACCCCGCCCTGATCCACCACTATTTCGCCAGCAAGGCCGACCTGTTCGCCCAGACCGTGCTCGACCAGCCGCTGGAGGCGGAGCGGTTCCTAAGCCGCATCCTGTCCGGGCCGCGCGAGGATGTGGGGCGGGCTGCGGTCGCGGCGGTGCTCGCCGTCTACGACGCGCCCAACGGTGGTGGCGAAAGGTTCACGGCCATGCTCCGTTCCGCCGTCGCCCAGGATTCCGTGCGGCGTCCGCTGAGTGAGTTCATGTCCAAGGAGCTGTTCGGGCCCATCGCCGAGCGGTACGGGCACGCCGACCACCGGTTGCGCGGTCAACTGGCGGTGAGCCTAGTGCTCGGCATGGCGCTCAGCCGCTACATCCTGCGGCTGCCCGCCCTGGTGTCGGTGTCCCACGACGAGATCGCCGAGCTGCTGGGCCCCGCGATGCAGCAGGTGCTGGTCGACGGTGACGCGGAGCCCGACTCGCCGGCTGGGTAGGCTGGCCCTCGGACTCAGGAGGACGATGAGCTGGCCAGCACCCACCGGCAACCCGGTCGGCCCCGACGGGGGCTCGGCCAACCAGCCCCCACGCCCGGACGCCGCCCAACCGCCGGTCGGCTACCCGCCGCCCCAGGGCCAGGACCCGACAGCCCAGCAGTCGGCCCAACAGCCGCCACCGGTCGGACGCCCGGTCGAGGTGGCCTCCCAGCCCGACGCGGCCCGCACCACCGAGCTCCAGCCGCCCCTGCACGGCGGAATCGCCACCCTCGCGCCTGCGGCGTCCGCCCCCAAACGGCTGGCGCGCATGAACGAGCGCACCGGGCGTCCGGTGCGCCCCTGGACGATCTGGGTCAGCGCCACGCTGTTCTTCGCCGCCGCGGGAGCAGTCGCCGCCGGGTTGCTGCTGGCGATGTGGCAGATGGCCTCACCCTGGGTCGAGGTCGGGGACAACCAGTGGACCAAGGACGACAAGTTCAACGAAGCCACCTGGCTGACCACGCAGTTCCCCTCCGAACCGGCCAGCTGGCAGCGGGTGATGTTCGCCATCGTGTGCTGCGCGATCGCGGTGCTGGTGGCCGCGGCGGTGACGACGGTCGGCTACTACGCCTTCGCCGGCTATCGCTGGACTCGCATCGGCGGTGCGGTGGCGACCGGCGTCTGCCTGCTGTCGCTGCTGCTCACCCCGCTCGCCGCCCTCTCGATCGCCCTGGCGGCGCTGGCCACCGCGCCGTTGTGGCTGCCGGCCAGCACGCGCTTCTTCGCGCGCTGGGACCTGTTGCGGAACCCGCGGGTCGCCTACTCCGAGCCGGTCGAGAACGTCGTCTACGGACCGCTGCCCCGCTACCGCTGAGCGTGGCCGCCGCGCCCGGCGCATGAATCCGGCCCGTCCTGGGTACCTCCATTCCATGACTGCCAACGACACCGACCTGACCAATGGGGCGCCCGGCGTCCAAAAGGCGCCGCACCAGCGCGGAGACCGGCTGACCACCTCGACCGGGACCAGGCTGTCCGACACCGACCATTCGCTGAAGGCGGGTCCGCGCGGACCGATCCTGCTGGCCGACCACCACCTGCGCGAGAAGATCACCCACTTCGACCACGAACGTATCCCCGAGCGGGTCGTCCACGCCCGCGGCGCCGCCGCGCACGGCACCTTCGTCGCCAACGGCGCCGCCGAGGGCATCTGCCGTGCCGACTTCCTGCGCCGCGCCACGAGGACGCCGGTGTTCGCCCGATTCTCCACCGTGCTGGGCTCGCGTGGTTCGGCCGACACCGCCCGGGACACCCGCGGCTTCGCGGTGAAGTTCTACACCCAGGAAGGCAACTACGACCTGGTCGGCAACAACATTCCGGTCTTCTTCATCCAGGACGGGATCAAGTTCCCCGACATCATCCACGCCGGCAAGCCGCACCCGGACCGGGAGATCCCGCAGGCCCAGTCCGCCCACGACACGTTCTGGGACTTCGTCTCGCTGCACACCGAGGCGCAGCACCACACCATCTGGAACATGTCCGACCGCGGCATCCCGCGGTCGTTGCGGATGATGGAGGGGTTCGGGGTGCACACCTGGCGGCTGACCAACGACAACGGCGAGACGACGCTGGTGAAGTTCCACTGGAAGCCGCGACTCGGCGTCCACGGCCTCACCTGGGAGGAGGCGCAGCTGCTGGGCGGTGCCGATCCGGACTTCCACCGCCGTGACCTGGCCGACGCCATCGACGCCGGCGACTTCCCCGAGTGGGATCTGGGCGTCCAGGTGATGCCGGACACCCCCGAGGAGATGTTCGAGGGCATCGACCTGCTCGACCCGACCAAGCTGATCCCCGAGGAGCTGGCGCCGGTGCGGATCATCGGCACCCTCACCCTCAACGCCAACCCGACCAACTACTTCGCCGAGACCGAGCAGGTCGCCTTCCACGTCGGCCAACTGGTGCCCGGCATCGACGTCACCAACGACCCGCTGCTGCAGGTGCGGCTGTTCAGCTACGTCGACACCCAGTTGACCCGGCTCGGCGGGCCCAACTACAACCAACTGCCGATCAACCGGCCCGCCGCTCCGGTCGACGACCTGCTGCGCGACGGTATGCATCAGCACGACGTCCACCGCGGCGTGGCCCCGTACCTGCCGAACTCGCTGGGCGGCGGGTGCCCGTTCACGGTGGCGCAGGACGCGTTCATCGACGTGCCGCAGAAGCTCCCCGCGTCGCGCCGGGTGCGGGAGAACCCGGCCAGCTTCGCCGACCATCACAGCCAGGCCGGCCTGTTCTTCCGGTCCCTGTCGCCGGTCGAGCGCGACCACGTCATCGGCGCGTACACCTTCGAGCTGGCGCACGTGTTCGAGCAGGAGATCAGGGAGCGGCAACTGCAGCAGCTCGCCCTGATCGACACCGGTCTGTGCGCGGCGGTCGCCGCCGGACTGGGGCTGCCGGCGCCGGCGTCCGAATCGGTGGAGTCGCAGCCGACGAGCTCGCCGGCGTTGTCGATGGTCGGACGCCGCTTCCCGGCGGCCGGCCGCAAGGTCGGGGTGCTGGTCGGCAGCGACCCTGCTCCGCAACTGCCCGGCCTGCTCGCCACCCTGCGCGGCGCCGGGCTCACCCCGCTGCTGATCGCTCCGGCCGGCGGCACCGTCGAGGGCGAAGTGGTCGAGCGCAGCTACGCCACCGCGGTCGGACCCGAACTGGACGCCGTGCTGGTCGCCTCGGCGACGCCGCCCGCGCCGGACGCCCTGCCCAGCCTGGACGCCAAGGCCGACGGCCTGCGGTCCGAGGTCGATCCGCGGGTGCGCACCCTGCTCGAGCAGGCCTGGCGGCACGCCAAGCCGATCGGCGCGCTGACCGACGCCGAGCCGGTGCTGAGCGCCGCGGGCTTGGACGCGGCCGCCGCGGGCATGCTGGCCGGGACGGCACCGCAGCTCGCCGGCGGGCTGGTCGACCTGCTCGAGGCCCACCGGGTATGGGAGCGCTTCGCTACGGTGTCGCAATGAGCGCGAACGCCGCACGCACGCCCGGCCCGACGGTCACCCGCCGGGTGGCCGCCCCCGCGGCGGCCGTCTGGGCGGTACTGGCCGACGGCTGGTCGTACGCCACCTGGGTGGTCGGCGCGTCCCGGGTCCGGGACGTCGACGAGGGCTGGCCGGCGCCCGGCACCCGGGTGCATCACGCCTTCGGACCCTGGCCGCTGATCGTTCAGGACGTGACCGAGGTCGACTCGGCCGAACCCGGACGCGAACTCGTTCTGACCGCCCGCGGCTGGCCGATCGGCGAGGCGCGGGTCACCCTCACGATCCGGCCGGACGGGGAGGCGAACTCGGTGGTGACGATCACCGAGGACGCCGTCGCAGGGCCCGGACGCCTGATGCCGGCACCGCTGCGGCACCTGCTGCTGCGGCCCCGCAACACCGAAACGCTGTACCGCCTGGCGCTGCTCGCCCAGGGCAGGAAGTAGCACGGTTCCAGACATCCCGGCGTCCGCCGGGATGACGAGGGGCCCCGGTGTCGAGGCGGCCGGGATGACGAGGGCCCGGGATGACGGCCTCAGCGCAGCACCCGGCTCCAGGCCGTCCGGGCCAGGGCGGCCCGCACGGTGCCGGCCCGTCCGTTGTCCCGCAGGGCAGCCCGGGCCGCGTTCCAGCCGCAGGCACCGTGCACGCCTCCGCCCGGGTGCGCGGAGGCGCTGGCCAGGTAGAGCCCGGCGATCGGGGTTCCGGGGCGGCCCAACCCAGGGGTGGGGCGGAACACGAGCTCCTGGTGCAGCGCGGCGGTGCCGCCGTTGATCGCACCGCGGGACAGGTTCGCGTCGGCGTCCTGCAGGTCCAGCGGGTGCTGCACGTGGCGTCCGACCACCAGGTCACCGAAGCCCGGCGCGGCCTGCTCCATCGTCTCCTCGAGGCGCTGCACCTGGGTGTCCAGCACGGCGCGGTCGTCGGCCAAGGCCCGGGGCAGATGCGTGTACGCCCACGCCGATTCGGTGCCGGCCGGTGATCGGCTGGGATCGGCGGTGGTCATCTGCCCCACCAGCAGGAAGGGTCGCCGCGGGGCGCGTCCGACCGTCAGGTCGGCGGCGAAGTCGACGATGCCGTCCTCGTCGGCACCCACGTGCACCGTGCCTGCCCCGGCCGCCGCGGCCGCTCGCCACGGGATCGACGACCGCAGCGCCCAGTTCACCTTCAGCGTGCTGTGGTCCCACTGGAAGCGGCGCAGGTCGTCCAGCAGTCGCGCCGGAACGTCGCCCGGCTCGAGCAGCCGGGTGTACAGCGCGGGGGCGCTGACGCCGGCGAGCACCGCCCGCCGCGCCAGGATGCGTTCCCCCGAGGCCAGCCGGACGCCGGTGGCCCGGCCGCCGGCCACCTCGACACCGGTCACCTCGACCCCGGTGTGCAGCTGCGCCCCGCCCGCCACGGCCCGGGCGGCGAGCGCCGCGCTCAACTCGCCCGACCCGCCGCGGGGCACGGGGAATCCGACGTCCTGACCGAGCATGCACAGCAGCCAGCCGAACAACGCGCTGCCGGCCGCCTCGGGTCCCAGGTCGGTGTGCAGGGCGTTGCCGGTCAGCAGCAGCCGCCCGCCCGCGCCGTCGAACTGTTCGGCGGCGAACCGGCGGACCCCCATGGTGGCCTGCCGGGCCAGCCGCAGCGCACCGGCCGTGCCGAGCCGCCGCAGCAGCCGCAGCCCCGCACCGACCGGGGGAAAGGTGGTGAACAAGGCGTCGAGCAGCGGGTCGCGCAGCCGGCGCCAGTCGTCGACCAGCCGCAGCCAGGCGTCCCCGTCGCCGGGGGCGAAGGCGTCCAGGCCCGCCGCGGTGTCGTCGGCGTTCCGGTGCAGCACCGCAGCACCCCCGTCGCTCGTCACGTGCGCGAGCACCGCCGGCGCCTGGCTCCAGGCCAGGCCGTGCCGCCCCAGGTCGAGCCCGCGCAGCACCGGGCTCGCCGCCGCCAGCGGGTAGAAGGCGCTGAACAGGTCGGTCACGTAGCCGGGCGCCGCCACCTCCGCGCTGCGTACCGCCCCGCCCAGGCTGGGCTGCTGTTCGAGCACCACCACGTCCCAGCCCGCATCGACGAGCGCGTTCGCGGCCACCAGGGCGTTGGGTCCGGAACCGATCACGACGGCGTCGGCGGCGGCTGGCGGTGACGGGTTGGGCATTCGACCTCCTGCTGGCATGCTGCCCGACCCGTACCCATTTGTCCCGCCCTCACCGGCACGAACGGCGATCGGCTCCCGGCGGGTGTGCCCCGATGGCGTCGGGGTCGATGGCCGGGACCCGGGTCCCCCTCACCCTTTGGGATGGGACGTCGACGGCGTCCGGTCTGGCAGTGTCGAGACACCCGGGCGGTCAAGCCACGCGCCGACTCGGCCCTCCCCCGAGGAGCCTTCATGGCGCGTTCCCTCCCCGACGCTCCACACCCCCGTGACACCCAGACCCACGCACTGTTCGTGGCGCGCGAGCGCGCGACCGACGAGTTCGAACGGCGCCGGCTGAACGACCGCATCCTGCGCCTGAACCTGCCGCTGGCCGACGCCCTGGCCGCCCGGTACACCGGACGGGGCGCTGAACCCGACGACCTGGTCCAGGTCGCCCGCACCGCCCTGCTGCTGGCCGTGCAACGGTTTCGGCCCGACCACGAGCGCGGCTTCGCGGCGTTCGCCGTCCCCACCATCACCGGAGAACTCAAGCGCTACTTCCGTGACCACTGCTGGGTGGTGCGGCCGCCGCGAAGCCTGCAGGAGTTGCGCGCCCGCGCCACCGTCGCCCACGACGACAGCGAGCAACGGCTGGGACGGCGTCCGAGCATCGACGAACTCGCGGCGGAACTCCGCGTCGAGCCGCGCCGGCTCGCCGAATCGCTGGACTGCGCCGACAGCTACCAGCCGCTGTCGCTCGACGCGCCCGTCCAGCACCAGGCTCGCGAGACCGTCGGCACCCTGCTGTCGGCCGGGGTCGACATCGCCGCCACCAGCACCGACCGGATCGCCCTGCATCGGGTACTGGCCGCTCTGCCGCCCCGCGACCGGCAGGTGATCCAGTGGCGCTACGCCGAGGAGTGCACGCAGGCGGAGATCGGCCGGCGGCTCGGCGTCTCGCAGATGCAGGTGTCCCGCATCCTGGGCGGCATCCTGGCGCGTGCCAGGGCGGCCTTCGACCCGGTGTCCGCCCCGCTCGCGGGTTGAGTCGGGAGCGCGTCGGCTTGCTACCGTGACAGGGTCGCACGCCGCCACTGGGGCGGCCCGCTCCGACCATGGGGGTGCTGGTCGATGACCGATGATCCCGCGCTGAAGTCAGCCGAGCTGGCGAGCCTGGGCACCCATTTCTCGATGATCTCCACCCTGCTGGCCACACCCGACGGCCAGGTGGACGCCCAACGCGTCGTCGACCTGGCCGGCGCGGCCCTGCCGCACGCCAACCACGCCGGCATCACCCTGCTCCGCCCCAACGGCTCACCCGAATCGGTCGCGGTCAGCGACCCGCTGCCGACCAGGGTGGATGCCCTGCAGTACACGCTGCTGCAGGGACCGTGCCTGGATGCGTCCAACGGCGACGACCTGGTGCTCAGCGCCGACCTGGCCGGCGACCGG
Organism: Micropruina sonneratiae; assembly: GCF_025972045.1. Lineage (GTDB taxonomy): Bacteria > Actinomycetota > Actinomycetes > Propionibacteriales > Propionibacteriaceae > Micropruina > Micropruina sonneratiae. The sequence continues at coordinate 281,554 of NZ_JAPDHX010000004.1, forward strand.
CGTTGGCCCGAGTTCGCCCCTCGTTGCGTGACCACCACCGGCGTCCGCAGCATGCTGTGCGTGCGGGTCGGGCTGATCGGCGGTGAACGCGCCGCCCTCAACTTCTACGCGCTCGCCCCGGACGCCTTCGACGACCTCGACCAGGGTGTCGCCTCCATTTTCGCGCCCTTCGCGGCGATCGCCGTGAACCGCCTGCTGCACGAGCGCGAGGTGGCAGGCTTGAACATCGCGCTGAGCAGCAGCCGGCAGATCGGCACGGCCATCGGCATCCTGATGGCCCGCCACCAGGTCACCTCCGAACAGGCGTTCACCCTGCTCAGCCGGGCGAGCCAGCACCTCAACCGCAAGCTCCGCGACGTCGCCACCGACGTCGAACTGACCGGCGAACTGCCGGCGGCGGAACGTCGTGGGCGACGCTCGGAACCGGATCGGCTGCAACCCCGCCCCGAGTAGCGCCCACCCGGCAAGGATCGGTTGACTAGGATCGTCACCATGGGGCCGGACGGGAGCGAGCGGTGACCGGGCTGGTCATCGCCGGCACCTCGTCCGACGCCGGCAAGTCGCTGATCACCGCCGGTTTGTGCCGCGCGCTGCAGCGCCGCGGCGTCGACGTCGCCCCCTTCAAGGCGCAGAACATGTCGAACAACTCGATGGTCTGCCCCGACGGCTCGGAGATCGGACGCGCCCAGTACCTGCAGGCCCAGGCGGCCCGGCTGGAGCCGACCTCGGCGATGAACCCGGTGCTGCTCAAGCCCGGCACCGACCGGCGTTCGTTCATCGTGCTGCGCGGCGAACCCGCCGGCACGCTCGAGGCCGGGCAGTACGCGACCGGACGCCGCCGGCTCGCCGAGGCGGCCTTCGCCGCCTACGCCGAACTGGCCGCCGCGCACGAACTGGTGCTGTGCGAGGGCGCCGGCTCGCCGGCCGAGATCAACCTGCGGGCCGGCGACTACGTGAACTTCGGCCTGGCCGAGCGGTTCGACCTGCCCGTCGTGCTGTGCGGCGACATCGACCGGGGCGGTGTGCTGGCGGCGATCTTCGGCACCTGGGCGATCGTCGACGACGCCGACCGGGCCCTGCTGGCCGGCTACCTGATCAACAAGTTCCGCGGCGACCAGTCGGTGCTCGACCCCGGCCTGGCCGAGCTGACCGTACGGACCGGGCTGCCGTGCCTGGGTGTGGTGCCGTGGCTGCCGGAGGTCTGGCTCGACGGCGAGGACGCGCTCGCCTTCGCGCACTGGCCGCGGGTTCCGGGTGCCGGCGGCACGCTGCGGGTCGCGGCCGTGCGGTTCCCGCGGATCTCCAACGCCACCGACCTCGACGCCCTGGCGGCCGAGCCCGGCCTGGACGTGATCGCCACCCGCTCACCGGCCGAAGTCGCCGACGCCGATCTGGTCGTGCTGCCGGGCAGCCGCTCCACCCTGGCCGACCTGGCCTGGCTGCGTGAGCGCGGGCTGGCGGACGCCGTCGCGCAGCGGGCGCGCACCGGGCGTCCGGTGCTGGGCATCTGCGGCGGCTACCAGATGCTCGCCGAGGTCATCGACGATCCGGTCGAGTCGGCGAGCGGCGTCCAGCCCGGCCTGGGACTGCTGCCGACCCGGGTCGACTTCTCGCCCGACAAGGTGCTGGGGCGGCCCACCGGCACCTGGCAGGGCCACCGCGTCGAGGCCTACGAGATCCACCACGGCGTCGTCACCGCCACCGGCGGCGAACCGTTCCTGGACGGCGTCCGGCAGGGCGCCGTGTGGGGCACCCTCTGGCACGGGGCGTTCGAGAACGACGGGTTCAGGCGGGACTGGCTCGCCGAGGTGGCGGCGGCGTCCGGCTCGACGTGGCGGCCGATGCCCGGCGCGGTCGGGTTCCGCGACCGCCGTGAACTGATGCTGGAGAGCCTCGCCGATGCCCTCGAGCAGTGCATCGACGTGGACGCCGTGCACCGGCTCGCCCGCTGACCTCGAGGCCGTCGCTCAGCCGCGGTCGGGGGTCAGCGACCGCAGCCGCCATGAGCCGGGCCCGCCCGTGATCACCGCCCGGGTGTAGGGGCCGACGTCGAGATGGAACAGGGCCTGCGGGCCCGCGCACAGGGCGTGCACGCAGGCCGCCCGAGCCGTCAGCGGCGACACCACCAGCACCACCGCACCGGCGGCGAACGGTGCGCCGTCGAGCTGGGTGGCGACCCTGTGCAGGTGCTGCGCCAGCGACTCCCCGCCCGGCGGTACGGCGTCGGCGCCGGTCAGCCAGGCCCGCAGGCCGGCCGGGTTTGTGGCGGCCAGGTCGGCCACCGGGGTCCCCGCCCAGTCACCGAAGTCGGGACCGGCCAGTCCGGGATGCACCGGCGCCGAGGCCGCGCCGAGCAGGGCTGCCGTGTCGGCGCATGCGGTCTCGGGTCCCCGCGCGATCGTCCCGTGGACGGCGGGCGGTCGCCGTCCGGCCACGAGCGGATCGCGCGGAGCTCCGAAGAGCCCCGTGCGTGCAGCGGCGGTGTCGCCGTGCGCCAGCAGGGTCAGTCGCACCGCGGCTCAGCCGACGGTGGCGGGCACCGGCGTGGCGGCGGCGCCCCGCACCATCAGCCGGTGGGTCAGTTCGCCGAGCACCACGCCGATGACCCCCCACAGCACGGCCTGGGTGATCACACTGGCCTGCCGGAAGGCGAACAGCACGGTGGCCGGGAAGTCGTCCGGCACCTCGTTGTAACGGGGCAGCACCAGCAGGGCGATGATGATGATCACCGCGTAGCCGCCGACCCCGACCAGGCCGGCGTACCAGGCGCCCAGCCGGCCGCGCAGCATGCGGGCCAGGTAGAGCCCGAGCACGGCGGCCACGATCGAGATCGCCAGCATCGCGACGTACAACCCGGTGCGGTAGCCGATGGTCTCGGTTAGGCCGACGGCGGGCGGGTTCGGCGGGTAGATCAGGTACGGCACGACGTAGAACACGGTGAAGGCGGTACCCGCGACGGCGAGCGCAGTGGAGCGGGCGCTGCGGCGTCCGAACCGGCCGAACGCGACGCCGGTCATGATGCCGGCGAGGCCGCCCAGCGCGGTGCCCATCACGAGCGTCCCGGTGGCCAGGCCGAGCGTCGACTGGAGGTCGCGCGGCACCACGGTGCCTTCGTCCTCGGCTTCGGCGGGTGCCTCCGCCTCGTCACCGTGGCTGTGACCGCCGCCGGCCTCCTCGATGGCGATGGAGGCGCCGACCGACGGTCCACCGACGACGTAGCCGACGACGAATGCGGCCACGCCGGCGATCAGGCCGGCCAGCAGGCCGCGGACAAGGAACTCCCTGGGAGTCAGCATGATGTCCGGCCCTCAGTGGCAGGGGAAGCCGAGCAGGTGGCGGGCATCGTGTACCCACTCGTGCACGGCAGTGCCGGAGAACACCGAGGTGGCGCCCTGTTCGGCGCCCACGAAGTAGACCGCCAGCAGGGCGATCAGGATCGAGAACAGGATCCAGGGCCACAATTCGCGCAGCGACAGGGTGGGCAGTTCGACGGTGATGGCAGGTTCGTTGGGGATGGCGGCGGCACTCATGAGGGCTCCTTCCGAGCTGATGCGGCCCGTTGTCTGAAGTGATGCGAACAGGTGGGTCTGGCTCGGGATTCTCACCCTCACAGTGGCGCAACCGCGCCGGGATCACACCGGCTTCCAAGCTGCTCGCTCGCTTCAGTATCCACCTCGCGAACCCGGCCTGAGGCCGAAACGAAAAATGCCTGGCGGCGATCGCCGAGCGGGTCCGTCGGGGTTGTCCGGGGTCCCCCGTGACCCGCAGCCGCAGGGCGCGCCGACGCCCTCAGCGGTGGGCGGGCACCGTCAGGAGGCCGGCCGGGTCACCGCCCAGGCCGTCACGGTACGGGCCGGCCTGAAACCGGTGAACCGGCCGATGGGTTCGGCGTATTCCAGGCCGATCCGCAGCAGTTCGCCGCCGTGCCCGCGGTAGGCCTCCAGCAGCACCGCGTCGGAGTCCGCCGTGACGCTGTGCACCACCAGCCGTCCGCCGGCGGGCAGCACCGACCAGCAGGCGTCCAACACCGCCGCGTCCACCCCGCCGCCGACGAAGACGGCGTCCGGACGCGGCAGCGCGGGAAGCGCGCCGGCGATGTCGCCGGCCACGATCCGGAGCCGTTCCGCCACGCCGTGCCGCTCGGCGTTGGCCCGGATCCGCTCCAGCCGCTCCGCGGTGCGTTCGACCGCGACCGCGGCGTTGCCGGACGACAAGCGGCACCACTCGATGCCGATGGAGCCCGAGCCGGCGCCCAGATCCCACAGCAATTCGTCGCCGTGCGGGGCGAGGCTGGACAGCGCCGCGGCCCGCAGCACCCGCTTGGTCAGCAGGCCGTCACTGGCGAACCGATCGTCGGGCAGGCCGGTGGACAACTGGTCGGACACGAGGCCGACCCTAGCCGGACGGGCAGAGCGGCTCGCCCCGATGCGGCACAATCGGCCGGGTGAACCGAGGCGCACCCCACGAGGTTCCCGATGACGGGCTGAGCACTGCCGAGCGACGGCGCCGCCCGGCGCTGATCCTCAACACCGGCCATGGCAAGGGCAAGACCACCGCCGCGTTCGGCACCGCCCTGCGGGCCTGGCACCAGGGCTGGTCGATCGGCGTCTACCAGTTCGTGAAGTCGGGCCGCTGGCGCAGCGGCGAACGGGTCGCCTTCGAGCAGCTGGACCGCACGCACCGCGAAGCGGGCATCGGCGGTCCGGTGAGCTGGCAGACGCTCGGCGCCGGGCTCACCTTCCGCCGGCCCGGGGCCGACCGCGGTGAGCAGAGCGCCGCGGCCAGGCGGGCCTGGGCCGAGGTGAGCGCGGGCCTGGCCGCCGAACGCCACGACCTGTACGTGCTCGACGAGTTCACCTACCCGCTGGCCTACGGTTGGCTGCCCGTCGACGAGGTGGTGTCGACACTGGCCCGCCGCCCCGGCGTCCAGCACGTCATCATCACCGGCCGGGACGCCCCGCAGGCGCTGCTGGACATCGCCACCACGGTGACCGAGATGGTGAAGGTCAAGCATCCGTTCGATGAGGGCCAGAAGGGTCAGGCGGGCATCGAATGGTGACCGTTCCCCGGCTGGTGATCGCCGCCGCGGCCTCCTCGGCGGGCAAGACCACCGTCGCCACCGGGCTGATGGCCGCGCTGCGCGGCCGAGGCGTCCGGGTCGCCGGGTTCAAGGTGGGCCCGGACTTCATCGACCCCGGCTATCACGCGCTGGCCACGGGGCGTCCCGGCCGCAATCTCGACCCCGTGCTGGTCGGCGAGCACCGGGTGGCTCCGCTGTTCGTGCACGGCGCGACCGTTCCGGAACCGGCCGAGGTGGCGATCGTCGAGGGAGTGATGGGCCTGTTCGACGGACGCCTCGGCACCGACGGCGAGGGCTCCACCGCCCACGTCGCACGACTGCTCGACGCACCGGTCGTCCTGGTCGTGGACGCCGCCGGCAGCTCCCGCACCGCCGCGGCGGCCGCGCTGGGGTTGCGCGACTTCGACCCCCGGCTGCGGGTGGCCGGCGCAATAGTCAACCGGGTCGGCAGCGCCCGCCACGGCGCCGAGCTGGCGGCCGTCCTGGAACGGGCCGGCGTCCCGGTGCTCGGGGTGCTGCCGCGCAACGCGGGCATCAGCGCACCGTCGCGCCATCTCGGCCTGGTGCCCGCGGCAGAGCGGGCCGAGTCGCGGGCCACCATCGACGCACTGGCCGAGCACCTGGCCGGCCACGTCGACCTGGACGCCGTGATCGAGGTGGCCGGCACTGCCGGCGAGCTGGCGGCACCCGCCTGGGATCCGACAACCGAGGTCAGCGCCGTGCCCGGGTCTCCGTTGGTGGGGGTGCTGGCCGGCCGGGCGTTCACGTTCCGCTACGCCGAAACCACCGAACTGCTGGTGGCGGCCGGGTGCCGGGTCGTCGAGATCGATCCCCTGACCGACACCGCTCTGCCCGCCGGGATCGGGGCGCTCTACGCCGGCGGCGGGTTCCCCGAGGTGCACGCGGCCGCACTGAGCGGCAACGCATCGTTGCGGGCCGGCCTTGCAGCGGCGATCCGCGACGGGCTGCCGACCGTCGCCGAATGCGCCGGGCAGCTGTACCTGTGCGAACACCTGGACGGGCACCCCATGGTGGGCGTGCTGCCGGCCTCGGCCCGGATGACGCCGCGGCTCAGCCTCGGGTACCGGACGGCGTGCGCCCCGGCCGAGACGATGTTGGCGCACGCCGGCCAGCGAGTCACCGGACACGAGTTCCACCGCACGCTGACCACGCCCGGCGCCGCCACTCCGGCCTGGTCGTGGGACGCCCGCACCGACGGCTTCTCGCTCGACCCGGCGGGCCGCGGCTCCCCGACTCTGCACACCGGCTACCTGCACCTGCACTACGCCGGTCACCCCGCCCTGGCGCACCGGCTGGCGAACGCGGCGTCCGGTTTCGCACCATCCGCTCCGCGGCCGGCCGCACCGCCGGCGCAGCTGGACGGCATCGCGCTGCGCCACCACGGCGACCGCGACCTTGCGCCCGGCCTGGTCGACCTGGCCGTCAATGTGCAACTCGCCGCCCCTCCGCCATGGCTGGCCGACGTCATCGGCGCAGAAACGCGGCAGCTCGGTGCCTACCCGGACGTCGAACCGGCCCGCCGGGCCCTGGCCGAGCGGCACGGCGTTGAGGCCTCGATGGTGCTGCCCACCAACGGCGCGGCGGAGGCGTTCGCCCTGGTGGCAGGCGTGATCGGCGCCGCGAACCCGATGGTGGTGCACCCCCAGTTCACCGAACCCGAGGCCGCCCTGCGGGCTGCCGGGCTGGCCGTGCAGCGCTGGCTGCTGCCGGTGCGGACCGGCGCAGGCACCCCCGCCCTGGGTGAACTGCCGGCATGGGCCGACGCGCTGTTCGTCGGCAACCCGACCAACCCGACCGGCTGGCTGCACCGGGCCCAGGACCTGCTCGCCGCCCAGGGCGACCGGGTCCTGGTCGTCGACGAGGCGTTCATGGACGCCACCGACGAGGCCGAGTCCCTGATCGCCTCGTCGATGCCCGGCCGCCTGGTGGTGCGCTCGCTCAGCAAGACCTGGGGGCTGGCCGGCCTGCGGGTCGGGTACCTGATCGGCGACCCCGAGCTGATCAAGCGGGCCGCGGCCGTGCAGCCTGCCTGGTCGGTGTCGTCACCCGCGATCGCGGCGATGATCGCGACCGCCGCCCCGGATGCCCTGGCCGAGGCCCGGGCTCGCCACGCAGAACTCGCCGAACGCCGGGAGCGCTTCGCCGCCGACCTCGCCGCGGCGGGGTTCCCGTCGGTGACCTCCGTGGCACCGTTCCTGCTGATCGACACCGCAGCCTGTGGCCCGCTCTCGGTGCGCCCGGCGCTTGCCGAGGCTGGTTTCGCAGTGCGCCGGGCCGAAACCTTCCCCGGCCTGGGTCCGACCTGGATCCGGGCGAAGGTACCGCACGATTGGGACGCCTTCGTGGACGGCCTGGCCCGGCTGCACCGCTGATAAGGGGGACAGGCTCAACCAGCGGGGTTGAGGCCTCACCCTGAAAACGGTGCACTCGTCGCCCCGCCGAGTGAAGATCTCGCCTCACAGGCCACGCGCCGGGCAGATCGAGTGCACCGTTTTCAGGGTCAGTGACCGAGCACCCAGTCGAGCGCCTCGCCAACGGTGCAGGCCAGAGGCACCCCAGCGGGGTCGGCGGGACGCTCGACCACGACGACCGCCACCCCGAGTTCGGCGGCGGCGTCGAGTTTGGCGGCGGTCGCGGTGCCGCCGGCGTCCTTGGTGACCAGCACGTCGATGCGCCTGCCTGCCAGCAGGGTGCGGTCCCCGGACAGGGCGTAGGGGCCACGGGCCCGCAGCAACTCCCAGGCCGGGGGCAGGGGTTCATCCGGCGGCTCCACCACCCGCAGCAGCACGTACCGGTCGGTCCAGCACAGGAACGGGGCCACCGACTGCCGCCCCACACTCAGGAACACCCGCTGCCCCAGCCGCTCGGCCGCCACCCGGGCAGCCTCCAGGTCAGCGACCCAGTGCCACGAGGCAGCGTCCGGACGTGCCCGCCAGCTCGGCCGGGACAACCGCAGCAACGGCACCCCTGCCGCGGCGCACGCCTGCGCGGCGTTCGCACTCATCCGGGCCGCGAACGGGTGAGTGGCGTCGACCACCGCCCGGATCGACTCCGCTTCCAGGTAGGCCACCAGCCTGCTCGCCCCGCCGAAGCCGCCGACCCGGAGCCGTCCCGGTGGTGCGGAGGTGCCGCCGACCGCCCCGGCCAGTGAGGTGACCGCGTCCACGCCGGCCCCCTGCAGCTTCGCGGCCAGGGCGCGCGCCTCGCTGGTGCCGCCCAGGATCAGCACCGTCATCGTCGTGACCAACGCCAGGCCAGTCCGACGCTCACCACCGCCGCGGCCGCCGATACCACCTTCGCCAACGTCACCCCGCGGGCCAGATCGGCCGGGCCGGGGCCGGGGTCGAAACCCAGCTCGCCGCGATCTTCGACGACGCCGCCGTAGGTGTTGCGGCCGCCCAGCGTCACCCGCAGCGCGCCCGCGAAGGACGCCTCCACAACCCCGCCGTTCGGGCTGGGATGGGCCGGTGACTGCTCGACCGAGCAGCGCACCGCGTCCTGTGTCCGGCCGCCGACCACCGGTGCCGCGAGCGAGGCCAGCGCCCCGGCCAACCGCGCCGGCACCCAGTTGAGCAGGTCGTCCAGCTTGGCCGAGGCCCAGCCGAAGTTGTTGTAGCGCTCGTTGCGGTAGCCGACCATCGCGTCGAGGGTGTTGGCGGCCCGGTACGCCAGCAGCCCCGGCACGCCCGCCACCGCCCCCCACAGCAGCGGCGCCACCACCGCGTCCGAAGTGTTCTCGGCCACCGACTCCAGCGTGGCGCGGGCCACCCCGTCGGCGTCCAGCGACGCGGGGTCGCGGCTGACCAGATGCGTCACCCGGTCGCGGGCCGCGGCCAGGTCGCCCGCCTGCAGGGACGCCGAGATGAGGTCGGCCTCGCGGGTCAGCGAACGGCCGCCGAGCACCGTCCAGGTCGCCGCCGCCGTCAGCAGCACGGTGCCCGCCGCGCTGCCCCGGACGCCGCGCTGCAGCACCCAGCCCAGCGCCCCGGCGCCACCGACCAGGGTCGCGGTGAACGCGGCACCGGCGGCCCGTTCGTCGCGATACAGCCGCCGCTCCAGGCCGTTGGCCACGGCACCGAAGCCCGCCACCGGATGGTGGCGGGCCGGGTCGCCGAGCAGCTGATCAGCCACCCAACCCAGGCCCAAACCGAGCGCCACCGGACCCTTCATGTCGCTCCTCACCCGGTTGTTGCGGATGCCCCGCGCGGTCCGATCGAGTGTGCCAGACTGACTCACGAACGCGGTCAATGAGCTGAGGAACCCGGTGCGACTCCGGGACGGTCCCGCCACTGTGACCGGAGCGATCCGGAAGTCAGGAACTGCCCATTTCCGTCGAGCACAGACATCGGGCGCGGATACCTGAGGAGGCTCTCTTGCCTGCTGCCCCTGCCACCCCACCGACGCTCACCGGCGTCGGGGTGGGCCCCGGCGATCCCGAACTCGTCACGGTGAAGGCCGTGCGGGTACTGGCCGCCGCCGACGCCATCCTGGTCCCCGACCCGGACACCGGCGCCACCGAGGTGGGCCGGGCCGAACAGGTGGTGCTGCACGCCTGCCCCGAGGCGGCCGGCCGCATCGTGCGGGTGCCGTTCAGCATGGCGCAGCGTTCCGGGGTCGGCACCAAGCGCCGGCAGTCGTGGGAGGCGTCCGCGCAGGCCGCCCTGGACGCCTACGCCGGCGCCGCCCGCAGCGTCGCCTTCGCCACCGTCGGCGACCCCAGCGTCTACTCCACGTTCTCGTACCTGGCCGCCCACGTCCGCGACGCCCTGCCCGACGTGGTGGTCGAGGTGGTGCCCGGCATCACCGCGATGCAGGCGTTGGCCGCAGCCGGCCGCGTCCCGCTGGTCGAGGCGCAGGAGTTGCTCACCCTGGTGCCGGTGACCGCCGGGCTGGAGACCCTGGCCCGCGCCCTGGAACTGTCCGACACCGTGGTCGCCTACAAGGGCGGACGCCACCTGCACGAGGTGCAGCGGCTGGTCCGCGAACGGCGTCCGGACGCCACCGCGGTGATCGGCGTGAACGTCGGACTGGCCGGCGAGCAACTCATGCCGCTGGCCGAGCTGGACGCCGACCGCGCGCCCTACTTCTCCACCGTGCTAGTCGCCCCGACGCGCACCGCGACCGGGGGGCGGCTGTGACCGGGCGCGAACACGGCGAAGTGGTGTTCGTCGGCGCCGGACCGGGGGCGTCCGACCTGATCACGGTCCGCGGCGCCCGGGTGATCGCCGAGGCCGACATCGTGATCTGGGCCTCCTCGCTGGTGGACGCCGGAATCGTGGCCGGCGCGCGCCCTGACGCCGAGGTGGTCGACTCCGCCACCCAGCCGCTGGAGGGAATCGAACCGCTGTACCGGCGCGCCCACGAGCACAACCTGCTGGTCGCCCGGGTGCACACCGGCGATCCGTCGATCTACGGCGCCACCGCCGAGCAGCGCCGAATCTGTGACGAGATCGGCATTCCGCACCGCACCGTCCCGGGCGTCTCCGCCTTCTCGGCCGCCGCGGCCCTCGCCGACGCCGAGATCACGGTGCCGGAGGTGTCGCAAACGCTCATCCTGACCCGGCTGGAGGGCGGGCGTACCCCGATGCCGTCGAAGGAGACGGTGCGCAACTTCGCCGCCCACGGCGCCACGATGGCCCTGTATCTGTCGGCGGCCCGGCACAAGGTGCTGCAGGACGAACTCATCGCCGGCGGCTACGCCCCCGACACCCCCTGCATCGTGGGCTACAAGGTCACCTGGCCCGACGAACTGATGCTCGGCTGCCGGCTGGACGAACTGTCGGCGACCATGTCCGAACACAAGCTGTGGAAGCACACCGTGGTGCTCGTCGGCCCCGCCCTCGCCGCTCAGGGCGACACCCGCAGCCACCTCTACCACCCGGGTTTCCGGCACGAGTACCGCCGGGCCGAGGGCGCACCCCCGGTACCGGCCGACGACACCATCCACCGCAGGACGCACCGATGATCACCGTGTACGGACTGCTCGGCGCCCCCTCCGAGGCGCTCCGCAAGGCAGCGGCCCTCGCTGACCGGGTGGTCGGCGGACGCCGCCTGTTGGACGCCCTCAACGTCGAGCCGGATAGGCGGATCACGTTGGGCGCACTCCGGCTGGCGGTGGAAAGGATCGTCGACCTGCCCGAGGACGCCGACGTGGTGGTGATCGCCAGCGGCGACCCGCTGTACTTCGGTGTGGTCCGTTCGCTGCGGGCGGCCGGGTTACGGCCCGCGGTGGTGCCGGGGGTGTCGTCGATCGCGACCGCCTTCGCCGCCGTCGGCTTGCCCTGGGACGACGCCGCCGTGGTCAGCGTGCACGGGCGTCCGCTGGAGACCGCCCTGGACGCCGCCCGCCGGCACCCCAAGGTGGCGGTGTTCACCGCGCCCGACCACGGCGTCCGGGAGTTGGCGGCCGGCCTGGCCGGGCTGCAGCGCTGGTTCGTGCTGGCCGAACGGCTCGGCGAACCCGACGAGCGGGTCCGGCTGCTGAGCGCCGACGAGGCCCTGGTGACCGAGCCGCTCGAACCCAACGTGGTGCTCATCCTGGACCGACTGCCCGCCGAACCGGACGCCGCCTGGTCGGGCGTGGTGGCCGGGCCCGAGCCGTCCACGACGCCGCTGCGGCCCGACCGCCACGGACCGGACGTGATCGGGCAGGTCACCTCGGGCCTGGCGTCGATCGCGCGGGCCGACCAACTCGACGCCGTGCTCGGCGTGACCACCCGCCGCTACACCGAGGGCGCCGTGGCCGGACTGCCGCGGGCCTGGGCAGAGTGTGACCTGATCATCAGCCACCTGGCGCTGGGCGCCACCACCCGGATCATCGCGCCGCTGCTGGAGTCGAAGAAGACCGATCCGGGCGTGGTCGTGGTCGACGAGGCGGGCCGGTTCGCCGTCCCGTTGGTAGGAGGTCACGGCGGCGGCGCCAACGAGCTGGCGGCCCGGATCGCCGAGGGCCTGGGCGGCACCGCCGTGCTCACCACCGCCACCGACTCGCTCGGGCTGCCCGCCCTGGACACCCTGGGCTGGCCCTGGTCGGGCGACGTCGCGCAGACCACCCGGGCCATCCTCGAGGGCCACCCGGTGGCGCTCACCCGCACCCGGCCGTGGCCGCTGCCGCCGCTGCCCGGCAACGTCGCCGAGCCGGTCCCGGACGCCGTGGCCAGGATCGTGGTCAGCGACGAGTCCCCGGCCGAATCCACCGAACCGGGCGAGGCACAGGGCGAGGGCGCGCAAGCCGGTGCACCCGGCCGCACCGACCACCCGAACCTGCCCACGGTGGTGCTGCGGCCCCCGTCCCTGGTGGCCGGAATGGGATGCAACCGCGGCACCTCCGCCGACGCGCTCGAGGCGCTGCTCCGCGACACCCTGAGCGGTGCGGGCCTGGCGTGGGAGTCCCTGGCCGCGATCGGGTCGGTGGACGCCAAGTCCGACGAGCCCGGTCTGGTCGCACTGGCCGCCCGCCTCGATCTGCCGTTCGTCACCTTTCCCGCCGACACCCTGGCCGCCCACCCGGTGCCCAATCCCAGCGATCACGCGCTGGCAGCCGTCGGCACGCCGAGCGTCGCCGAGGCGTCCGTGCTGGCCCAGGGTGCGGAGCTGGTGGTGCCCAAGCAGCGCACCACCGAGGCCACCTGCGCGATCGGCCGGATCGAACCGATGGGCATGCTCGCCGTCGTCGGGCTGGGGCCCGGCGAACGCGACCTGACCACGCCGCGGGCCCAGGACGCCATCCGCAACGCCTCCGTCGTGGTCGGCTACCGGCCCTACGTCGACCAGGTCACCGACCTGATCCGCCCCGGCACACAGGTGCACGCCTCGGGCATGGGTACCGAGGAGGCCCGGACCGCCCTGGCCATCGCCAAGGCCCGGGAGGGACGCCGGGTGGCCCTGGTCTGCTCGGGCGATCCGGCGATCTACGCGATGGCGTCCCCCACCCTGGAACAGGGCACCGAGGGCATCGCCGTCGAGATCGTCCCCGGCGTGACCGCCAGCCTGGCCGTGTCGGCGATCCTGGGCGCGCCGCTGGGTCACGACCACGCCACCATCTCGCTGTCCGACCTGCACACCGACTGGCAGACCATCGAACGCAGGCTGACCGCTGCCGCCGAGGCCGACCTGGTCACCGTGCTGTACAACCCGCGCAGCCGCACCCGGCTGATGCACCTGCCGCGGGCCCTGGAGATCTTCGCCGCGCACCGCCCGGCCACCACGCCGGTGGCCGTCGTCGAAGAGGCGTGCCGGCCCGACCAGAAGGTCACCTGCGCCACCCTGGCCGACTTCGACCCCACCTGGGTGAACATGAACTCCCTTGTCGTGATCGGTTCGTCGACCACCCGCTACCTGCCAACCGGACGCGGAGGCACCGTCATGGTGACCCCGCGCGACTATCACTGGATGCACCATGCCTGAGCCCGCCCTGCCCGCACTCGTCCCCGCGCCCGAGGACCGGCACGTACCGGCCCCGGCCGACCCGGCCGCCGTCCCGTCCTCGCCGCCACCGCTGGTCATCGCCGGCCACGGCACCCGGGTGAACGCGGGCGCCGAGGCGGCCCACCAGCTCGTCGAGCGGGTCCGCGGGCTGCTGCCCGGCGTCCGGGTCGAGGCGGGGTTCGTCGAGCTGACCCCGCCGACGATCGACCAGGCGCTGGACGAGGTGCTGGCCACCGCACCGGCCGCGGTGGTGGTGCCGCTGATGCTGGGCACCGGCGGACACGTGCGCGAGGACATCCCCGAGGCGATCGACGCCGCCAAGGCCCACCACGTCGACGCCACGGTGGTGCGCACCCGGCACCTCGGCTCGCCGTCCGCCCTGATCAGGGCCGTGCACGCCCGGATCGCCGAAGCGCGGCGCGACTGGCCGGCCGAGGAGACCGACGTGCTGATGGTGGGCCGCGGCTGCAGCCTCACCGAGGCCAACGCCGACCACGTCCGGCTCTCCAGGGTGATCTTCGAGACCGGCGGCTACCACCAGGTGCTGTCCGGGTTCATCCAGGTGGTGCGGCCGTCGGTGCCCGACATCCTTGAGCAGTACTACGCCTCGGGCAGCCGCCGCATCGTGGTGATGCCGCACTTCCTGTTCACCGGACGCCTCGACGAGTGGGTGCACGGCCACGTCGAACGGTTCCGCACCGCCCACCCCGACTGTGAGGTGCGGGTCGCGGACGTGATCGGCCCCGGCCAGGAGCTCGCCGAGGTCGTCGCGCAGCGCTACAAGGAGGGGGCGCTGCGGGCGCGCACCACCATGGGCTCGCCCGCCTACCTCACCGGTCTGCTGCTCGCCGGACGCCGCACCCTGGTGGTCGGCGGCGGCTGCGTCGCGCGGCGCCGCGTCCCGAAGCTGCTCGAGGCCGGCGCCACCGTCGACGTGATCGCCCACGAGCTGCACCCCTCGTTGCAGCACCTGGCCGATGCCGGCACGATCGGCTGGCAGGCCCGCGACTTCACCCCCGACGACCTCGACGGGGCCTGGTACGTGATGGCGCTGACCGACTCGGCCGAGGTGAACGCCGCCGTGGTCGCCGCCGCGGAGCAACGCCACACCTTCTGCGTGCGGGCCGACTCGGCCGACGAGGGGTCGGCCTGGACCCCGGCGACCGGCGACACCGCCGGGGTGACGGTGGCGGCCATCACCAGTCACGACCCGATGCGCGCCCGGGCGATCCGCAACCGGTTCCTCGAGGTGGTCGCCGAGGAGGGCCTGTGAGCGACCCCCGGCAGGTGCGCTACGAGTACCTGACCGACGGTGCCGAGATCTACCGGCGCTCGTTCGGGACGATCCGCGCCGAGGCCGACCTGTCGGCGCTGCCGGCCGACCTGTCCCCCGTCGCGGTGCGGATGATCCACGCCGCCGGGCAGACCGACCTGCCCGCGTCCCTGGCCTGGTCGCCGGGGCTGGTGGCGTCCTGCCGGACGGCGCTGCGGGCCGGGGCGCCGATCCTGTGCGACGCGCAGATGGTGGCCAGTGGGATCATCCGGTCCCGGCTGCCGGCCGACAACGAGGTGGTGTGCCACCTGGGCGAGCCGCGGCTGGCGGCGCTGGCGTCCGAACTGGGCACGACCAAGACCGCCGCCGCCGTCGAGCTGTGGAAGCCGTTGCTCGAGGGGGCGGTGGTGGCGATCGGCAATGCGCCCACCGCCCTGTTCCACCTGCTCGAGGTGGTCTGCGACACCGGGATCAGGCCGGCCGGGGTGCTGGGCCTGCCGGTCGGTTTCGTCGGTGCGGCCGAATCGAAGCAGGCGCTGGCCGACAACCCGTTCGGCCTGGAGTACCTCGTGCTGCACGGACGCCGCGGCGGTTCCGCGATCACCGTCGCCGCCATCAACGCGATCGCCAGCGAGGTCGAGTGAGCAGTGAACTGCTGCTGATCGGGATCGGCGCCGGCCACCCGGACTGGCTGACCCTGCAGGCGATCGACGCGATCAACGCCCTCGACGTGCTGTTCGTCGTGGTCAAGGAGGGCGAGTACGACGAACTGGTGAACTTCCGCCGCTCGCTGATCGCCCGGCACCGCCACGCGCCCCTGCGCAGTGTCGAGCTCACCGATCCGCCGCGCCCGTGGCGCACCGCCCCCGACTACGCCGCGGCGGTGGCCCGGTGGCGGGCCCAACGGCTGCAGAGCTGGGGGGCGGCGGTGGAACGCGAATTGCCCGAGGGCGGCACCGGCGGCTTCCTGGTCTGGGGCGACCCGGGCCTGTACGAGAGCACGCTGGCGATCGTCACCGAACTGGCCGCCTCGGCGACCGTCGCGCACGAGTTGCAGATCCGGGTGATCCCGGGCATCAGTTGCGTGCACGCGCTCACCGCGGCCCACCGGATTCCGTTGAACCGGCAGGGCCGCGCCGTGCAGGTGGCTCCCGCCAGACTGCTGCGCGACGGCATGCCCGCCGGCGTCGACGATGTGGTGGTGATGCTCGACGGCAGGCAGACCTTCGGGCTGATCGACCCATCCGGCCTCGACATCTACTGGGCGGCCTTCCTCGGCACCCCCGACGAGCTGCTGGTCGCCGGCGACCTGGCCACGGTGCGCGAGGAGATCGCCCGGGTGCGCGCCGAGGCGGCCGCGGCCAAGGGCTGGATGTTCGACACCTACCTGCTGCGCCGACGCTGAGTCACCGCCACCCGGGCGTCGACCCTGAAAACGGTGCACTCGACCGACCCGCCTCGATGAGTCCCGCCTCGATGGGGCGGCCGGCTCGAGACGAGTGCACCGTTTTCAGGGTCCGGCCGTCGCTCCCGGCGTGAGACCGCCTTCAGCTGCACCCGCCGGCATGCTTCGGTAGTGGCTGCCGCAGTGATCGGGAACCCGGTGCGAATCCGGGGCTGTCCTCGCAACTGTGAGTGGGGAGCCGACCTCCCAGCAACGCCACTGGAGTGATCCGGGAAGGCGGGGGTCGGCGGTCGTGGCCGAGCTGGCCGCCGCCGACTACCCGAACGAGGTGGGCACCGGCGTGTGGGACATTCACTCCCCCCGGGTGCCGGACGCCGACGAGATCGACGCGCTGCTCGCCAGCGCCATGGCAGCCCTGCCCGCCGAGCGACTGTGGGTGAACCCCGACTGCGGGCTGAAGACCCGAGCCTGGCCCGAGGTCGAGGCGTCGCTGGCGATGCTCGTGCGGGGCGCGGCCCGTGCCCGCGAACGAGCTGCCGTGACCCCCTGACCTCGGGCCGGAGCGTCCGCCCTGACCTGGAATGGGGACGGTTCCTTTTCAGGCTCTTCACAATCGGGGGTGTAGGTGGGGTCTGAATCCGCCGGTTTCGAGTAGTGATCTGGCGATGTAGTTGGTCAGGTTCCGGAAGCCGAGGGCTGAGCCGCGGAGGTGTTCGAGTCGTCCGTTGATGGCTTCGGTGGGGCCGTTGGAGGTGCCGGGTCGGTCGAAGTAGGCCAGCACGTCACTGGCTCGCAGTTTCAGGGTTCGGCCCAGGGTGCGGAGTTCGGCGAGCGCTGCTGGGACGCCGCTGGCGAGGCTGGTGATGAGCGTGTTCATGAGGTCGCGGCCGCGAGCGGGGTCGGGGTCGCGGTAAGCGGTGATCATCCGCTGGTAGGCGGCCCAGGTGACCTCGACGGCGACGTGATCATCGTCGGCGAACAGGGCATCAAGCCGGTTCTTCTGTTTGTCGGTGAGCAGGCTCGTGCCGGTGTGCAGGGTCCGCCGAACTGAATAGAGCGGGTCACCGGCCCGGCCGCGGTGGCCGTGCAGATCCTGCTGGATCCGGCGGCGGCAGTTGTCGAGGGCGTCGCCGGCGAGCCTCACGACGTGGAAGGGGTCCATCACCGCGACCGCTTGAGGCAGTTCTTCGGTGGTGGCGGTCTTGAAGCCGGTGAACCCGTCCATCGCGACCACTTCCACGCTGTCTCGCCAGGCCTGGTCGCGTTCAGCCAGCCACTGCTTGAACACTTGTTTCGAGCGGCCTTCGACCATGTCGAGCAACCGGGCTGGCCCCTTGCCGGTTCGGGGACCGGTCAGGTCGATGATCACCGTCACGTACTTGTCGCCGCGGCGGGTGTGCCGCCAGACGTGCTCATCGACCCCGATCGTGGTGACACCGCCGAACCGTGTTGGGTCGTTGATCAGCACCCGGTTGCCTTCGGCGAGCACCGCATCGTTGGCGGTGTTCCACGACACCGCGAGTCCCTCGGCGATCCGGGCCACGGTGAGGTGCTGCACCACGATCCCTTCCAGGGCCCACCGCAGCCGGCGACGTGACAGCCTGGCCTTGGCCTCCGCGGCCCGGCTCGTGTCCTGGCGCCACACGTGACGGCAGTCGGCGCACCGATACCGCCTGACGATCACCTCCAGCACGGTCGGCCGCCACCCCAGCAGCTCGTGCGCGAGCCGACGCACCACCGTGTCCCGCAGCAGGCCGTGCTGGCCGCAGCGGTGACACCAGTCGTCCGGCTCCACCACCCGGCACGCGATCACCGCCCGTGCTGGTTCGACCATTTGGCCCACCGCAACAAGGCCCAACTCATCGAGCCGGCAGAAGATGGTCAGGTCAGGCGTCGCGAAGGCAGCGTCAGGCACGTCGAGGTCTTCCCGATGGGTTGGTGTGAGAACCCCCATCCTCGGAAGACCTCGACCCTCACCCCAGCACCGACGCGCCGACCACGATCACACCCCGCCTACACCCCCGATTGTGATGAGCCGTGTTGCCGTCCGTCATCTCGAAGGCGACGCGGGTGATGCCAAGGGCGCCGAGCGCCGTGGTGGCACTCCACTCTGGCGGCTCGTACCCGGGTAACTCATCCCCATCCGTTTCGGACGCACCGAAGAGGCAGTTGATGGGTTTGAATCCAACGACGCGCTGCGTCTCTTCGCCGGTGTCTTCATCGCGCTCTTTGCGGAACATCGGCCGCAAGATGTACTGCGCCTTGCTGCCCTTCTTCACCTGGCGACCGCTGTCGAGCCAGCATTGGTAAGTGTTTACCGGCTCACGGACGCCCTGCATGAAGAGTAGAACTTGATTTTCAAGGCTATACCGATAGAAGCGTGAGTAGATGGCACTCATCTGGCCGGGCATGGTCGTTGCTTCTTCCAGCACGCCCGGCCAGTTGGGTTGTGGGGGAGTAGGGTTTCGCTCAGGGGTTGACTTGCTCGTCCTCACGCATTGGTGCCTCGTTTAAGCTGAGGCCGATTATGAGCCCGTCTTCTAGCCGGGTCAATGGCAAAAGCTCACCGCACCGTAATGACAAAACCGCCGGTTGCTAGGTCGATGAAGACGAACACCGGCAGTGCCACAAGGAGTGCCCCGGCCACTATCAGGACGGGGCGCGGCCAGCCGCTAGCGCGGACACCTGTGACGATCAGCGCGACGCCGGCGACCGCCGACAGCACCATCAGGGCGAAGGGTCCGAGGAACCAGGTTGCCACGATCACGACGAGGAGGAATACCGCCCAGCTGTAGAGCTGGGCGGTGATGCCTCTTGGCTTCCCGGTCGTCGGCGTCGCAGGGGTGCCCATGCTCACCATCTTACGGGTAGACCTTGCAATCGCTTGACCACCCGTAGTGGACGAAGTCCCGATTCAGCCGCAGTTGTGCGCACAGCGTCTTGTGCCACGGGTACCAACCAGCGGCTCCCCAGCTGAACTTCCCCAGCGCCGCGCCTCGGCCTTCCCAGCCCGCATTGAATGTTGCTTTGTCAACGCCATCGGGCTGCCAACCGATCCAGAACGCGCTCTGGAATCGCTGCGGCAAGTTCACCAACGAAACGCTGCCGCCGCTGACGCACACGTTCGTGGTGTTGGTCGTAGAGAAGAGCCTGCTACGCGTCACGCCCCCGTAGTACGACGACTCCAACGTCTTCTGCCAGCACCGCGCGGTCGACCCTGAGTTGGGGCTCACGCTGTTTGAGGGCGTCGACTTGATGATGCGGAGCTTGATCGAGCCCTTCTTGACCTCCTTGTAGACGAGCGCACGATCCTTCTTCGGCAGTGCGTAGTAGGTCTTCTTCGGGTGCTTCGACTTGATGATCTTCGAGATCAAGGTCTTCACCCTGGACGCGGAACTCGCCGCCTGGGCAGGCGTAGCTGGCGCGCCGGTGACAAGGACGAGACCGAACAGCAAGGCGAGCAGCAGTGGGACGAGACGGGCCGTCCGGGCATTGGGTACGGACACGGGGAATCCTCTCTTGCTAGCCTTTGGAGGGTGTTGCGGCCAGCGAAGATGGCGATCCTAACCCACGAACTAAAAGATACCTATACGTTTGCAGGGATGAGTATTTAGGACGCGCGAACTTAATAGGCTCTTCACAATCCACGGTGTAGTTGGGATCTGAATCCGCCGGTTTCGAGTAGCGATCTGGCGATGTAGTTGGTCAGGTTCCGGAAGCCGAGGGGTGATCCGCGGAGGTGTTCGAGTCGGCCGTTGATGGCCTCGGTGAGTCCGTTGGATGTGCCGGGTCGGTCGAAGTAGGCGAGCACGTCGACCGTCCGTTGTTTCAGGGTTCGGCCCAGCGATCGGAGTTCGACGAGCGCGGCGGGGACGCCGCTGCTGAGGCTGGCGATGAGTTGTTTCATCAGGTCGCGGCCGCGGACAGGGTCGGGGTCGCGGTAGGAGGTGACCATGAGCTGTAGGCGGCCCAGGTGACCTCGACGACGACGTGGGCGTCGTCGGCGAACAGCTGCTCGAGGCGGTTCTTCTGTTTGTCGGTGAGCAGGCTGGTGCCGGTGTGCAGGGTGCGTCGGGCGGAGTAGAGCGGGTCGCCGGCACGGCCGCGGTGGCCGTGGAGGTCTTGCTGGATGCGGCGGCGGCACTTGTCGAGGGCGTCGCCGGCGAGACGGACGACGTGGTACGGGTCCATCACCGCGACCGCGTCGGGCAACTCCTTGGTGGTGGCGGTCTTGAACCCGGTGAAGCCGTCCATCGCGACCACCTCGACGGCGTCGCGCCAGGCCTGGTCTCGTTCAGCCAGCCAAGCCTTGAACACCTGTTTGGAGCGGCCCTCGACCATGTCGAGCAGCCTCGCGGGGGCCTTGCCGGTGCGTGGGCCGGTCAGGTCGATATCACGGTGACGTACTTGTCGCCGCGGCGGGTGTGGCGCCACACGTGCTCATCGACCCCGATCGTGGTGACCCCGTCGAACCGCTGTGGGTCGTTGATCAGCACCCGTCTGCCCTCGGCCAGCACCGCGGCGTTGGCGGTGTTCCAACTGACGTCCAGCCCCTCGGCGATCCGGGCCACGGTGAGGTGCTGCACCACGATCCCCTCCAGCGCCCACCGCAAGCCACGCCGCGACAGCCTGGCATTGGGTTCGGCGGCCCGGCTGGTGTCCTGGCGCCACACATGGCGACAGTCGGCGCCCCGATACCGGCGGACGATCACCTCCAGCACGGTCGGCCGCCAGCCGAGCGGCTCGTGCGCGAGCCGACGCACCACCGTGTCCCGCAGCAGACCGCGTTGGCCGCAGCGGTGACACCAGTCGTCCGGCTCCACAACCCGGCACGCGATCACCGCCCGTGCTGGTTCGATTCGTTGACCAACCGCAACCAGGCCCAGCTCGTCGAGCCGGCAGAAGGTGGTCAGGTCAGGGGCAGCGAAGGTAGCGTCAGGCACGTCGAGGTCTTCCGGATGGTTTGGTGTGAGAACCCCCATCCTCGGAAGACCTCGACCCTCACCCCGGCACCGACGCGCCGCCCACCATCACACCCCACCTACACCCCCGATTGTGATGAGCCCCGTCCCCATTTCAGGCCAATCTCAGTCGGTGACGTCGAGGTAGCCGTGCGCGCCACGCTCGGCGTCGGCCATCACGTGACTGACCAGCGGGTACCGCCCGGGCTCGTGGAACACCGCCTCGACGAAACCTCCCTCGGCCGGTCCGAGAGTGAGCACCTGAGCGCCCCCCGAGCGGTTTCCGAAGGCGTCCCGGCCGCGGTCGAGCCGGTAGCCACCCTCCCGGTAGACGGTGTCGAACTGCCCGCCGACGATGTGGATGCTGCTCGACCGGTTCGGACCCGCGTCCAGGACCCACAGCCGCACCCGCTCGCCCACCTTCGCCGACAGGGGCGCACTGTCGTAGCCGTTGGCGACCCCGTTGAACACCACATGGTCGGGGGTGCCGGCCGCGTGCGCGCGCGCGGCGTCCACCTCGGCGGCCGAGGCGGCGTCGGTGGCGGTCGACTGCAGGTACACCTCGGACTGCACCAGCAGGTACGACCGGTCGGCGGCGGGCAGCCCGTCGGGTTCGATCACCACCGCCCCGGTCATCCCGGCGGCGATGTGGGCGCTCATCGGCGCCGTCGAGCAGTGGTACATCCACACCCCCGCCCGGGTGGCGGTGAAGCGGTAGGTGAGCCGCTGCCCCGGCTCGATGGTGCGCATCGGCCGGTCCGGGGCCAGGGCCCCGGCGTGGAAGTCGATCGAGTGCCCCATCGAACCGTCGTTGACCAGGGTGATCACGAACACGTCGCCCACCCGGCCGTGCAGCGCCGGACCGACCGGGCCGCCGTTGTAGGTCCAGCGCCGCTGCCACACCCCCGGCGCCACCTCGAGCGGCACCTCGGTCACGGTCAGCGTCAGCCGGTGCACACGCTCGCCACCCAGCGGTGGCAGCACCGGGTCGACGATGCGCGCCGGCCCGGCCCCGGTGTCAGCGGGCATCGGGTGACCGTCACCGTCCGACGCGGTCGAAGACGGTTGCGCGGCCGGCTGGTCGTCGACCACCACATCGAACACCATCCCCATCAGCCTGTGCCCGGCCACCGAGCAGTAGCCCTCGAGCGCGGCGCCGATGATGCCGGCGTCGAGCTCGGTCCGTGCGCCCGGTGCGACCCGGCCGCTGGCCGCCGATCCGATCACCAGGTCGTGGGTGGTGGTGTCGGCATTGATCAGGACGACCACCAGCCGGTCGCCGCGCCGCACCTGCACCTGCGCGGGGCTGAAGTGCATATCGTGGGCGGTCACCTCGACCCGCACCACCCGTCCGGTCGAAGCCACCGCCCCGCCGGACGCCCCGGTCAGGCCGGCCGCGGAGGGGTCCACACCGACGCCGATGACGAGCGCGACGGCCAGGGTGGTACAGCCGGCGATCAGCTGACCGCCGGTGAAGATCGTCGGCCGAGCCCGCCGCTGCCCGCCCTCGTCGGACGGTGTCGCCCCATCGGCGGGTCGGCGGCGCGCAGCCAGGCCGGCGCGCAGGCCCAGTGCCATCAGCGGCAGGAACGAGGCGGCTGCGAGCAGCGCCAGCAGCGATCCTGTGACCTTGACCCAGCTGGGGCTGGGCAGCAGCCACAGGGCCACGCCGCCGTTGATCGCGATCAGCCGGACGCCTCCCGCCCGGTCGAACCAGGCCTGCGCCGCTCGGGCCACCCGCGGACCCCCACCCAGCACCACGGGCAACAGATAGGACAGTGCACCGGTCAGCAGTTGCACCGCGAAACCGGCGCCCAGCGCCGCTGCCGGCCAGACGAACCCCTGCCTCACCGCCGCCCAGTCGGTTGCGGTGACCAGGAGCCAGCCCGCCCAGGCGAGCCCGATCACCAGCCAGGCCAGCGAGGCTGCGACCGAGGAGGCGGCGAACTCGCGCGGCGGGCTGGTCCGCACCGGCCGCACCAGCCCCCGCCCCCACAGCGACAGCGCGCCGAGGTAGCAGACCAGCCCGGTGGTCGCCAGCCACCCCACCCCGGCCAGCGCGCCACCGACGGCGATCGCGATTCCGCCGCCGAAGACCGGCAGCGCCTGCCGGGTCCAGCGCTCGGCGGTGGCGTCCATCCTGGTCCGCAGCATGGTCGGCCACAGGGTGAGCAGGGTGCCCGTCACGGTCAGCCCGACCCAGCCGAGCAGGTTCGCCAGGGCGTGTGCGACCAGCAGCCGGCCGTGCCACGGGTCGGGCCACTCCAGGGCCAGCGTCACGCCCAGACCGATGCCGACCAGCAGGCACCCGGACGCCACGACGTAGTACCGCACGCTCACCCGGAACCGCGCCGGCAGGGCGGCCCGCACCATGCCGGTCAGCGCGGTCGCGTGCCACCCGACCGCCGCCGCGACCAGCAGGCCGCCGACAAGCGTCACCGGCCACCAGGCGGTGGGTACCCCCACCAGCACCGCCGACGCACCCGCCAGCAGCAGGGCGAGGCGCTGGGTGTGACGCCGCGCTTCGGCCGCCGACGCGGGCCGATGCAGCAGGGTCTGGGCGAAGTGGAAGCTCCACACCACGATCGCGTGGGTCAGCGCTCCCAGCAGTACCAGGTGCAGCAGCAGCCAGTTGGCGTCCGTCAGCCACCGGTGGGCGACGGCGACCAGCACGGCGACGACCAGCCAGCCGATCAGCGGCAGGTCGCGGAGCCTGGAGCGGCCACGCGCCCCGATGCGGGGTGCGGGACTCACAGCGTGGAGTCGTCCCGGTGGCCCGCCGCCTCGCCGTGACCGTGCACGTGCAACTCGCCGCCGTCGTGGGAGTGCGGGGTGATCGCGTGCACCTCCTCCCACTGCGGTCCGTCCAGCGCGATCGCCGCGGCCGGGAACAGGCCGTTGTCCTCCTTGTCGATGTGGGCGCGCAGAGCGTCCTCGAAGTGCATCATCGCCAATCGGTCCCCCGGGGCGAGGGTCTCCAGCAACCCGGCCAGCATCTCGTGCTCGCCGCACAGGGTGGCGATGTGGCCGGCGTACACCTCGTCGCGCGCCATCACGGTGAACAGTCCGGCCTCCTCCGCCACCGTGTGCGGCCACAGCAACTCCGCCACCCTCGCGCGCGCCGTGTCGAGCGCCGCCTGCTCACCCGAGGCCACCGCCGCCCGCAGCGCTCCGTTGGCGTTGATGATCTCCACGTGCTCGGTCATGAACCGCCCGATCACCTCGATCGAGTCACATCCGCAGTAGCTGCACATCGACACTCCTTTTTTCACATAGCTTCTTGTAGAAAATATCACTAGCATGGCCGGGTGAGCACGCCCCAACCGCGCGGCCCCCGACGGGCCCGCACCGACCGGCCCCGAGCGGCGGCACTGCGGGTGCTGAAGGTTCTCGCCGCAGCCGACGCTCCGGCCACGCTGGCCGCGCTCAGCGAATCGCTGGGCGGCCACCCGAACACCACCCGCGCCCAGCTCGAACACCTGGTCAGCGCCGGGTTCGCCACCGAGACGTCGCTACCGGCGTCCGGGCGGGGACGGCCGGCGCGAGCCTGGCGGGCCACCCTGGACGGCCGACAGGTGGCCGGCGAGGCGCCCGACCGGGAGCTGTGGGATCCCCTGCTTGAGGCGATGGCCGAGCACCTGGCGTCCGGCCCCGAACCGGGCACGGCCGCGCGGGAGGTAGGCCGGGGGTGGGGCGTCCGGCTGGTAGCGGCGGGCACCGACGACCTGGTCGGCGTCCTGACCCGGCAGGGCTTCACCCCCGAGCCGGACGCCGACGGGATCGCGCTGCGCACCTGCCCGTTGCTGGATGCGGCCGTGCACCGGCCCGACGTGGTGTGCGGCATCCACCAGGGCATGATCGACGCGATCGCCGACAGCCCGCAGCGGCTGCTGCCGTTCGCCCGGCCCGGCGCCTGCCTGGTGCGGCCGGCGTGAGCGCGAGCGAACGGGTGGGTGAGATCCCGGACGCCACGCTGCGCTGCGCGGTGATCACAGTGTCCGACGAGATCGCCGCCGGCCAGGACGAGAACCGGGCAGGCCCGCTGGCGGTGGCCGCGCTGGCCGGCCACGGGGCCGCGGCGAGCCTGCGGACCGTGCCGGACGACGTGGCGGCCATCAGGGCGGCTGTGACCACCGCCATCGACGACGGCGCCCGGGTGGTGATCACCAGCGGCGGCACGGGGGTCGGACCGTCCGACGTCACCGTCGACGCGGTCGCGCCGCTGCTCAGCTACCAGCTTCCCGGCATCTGCGAGGAGGTCCGCCGCCGTGGCGCGACGAGGGTGGCGGCGGCGCTGCTGTCCCGCGAGGTCGCCGGGGTGATCCTCGACGACCGGCCCACGTTCGTGCTGACCGCTCCCGGCTCCCGCGGCGGGATGCGCGACGCGATCGCGGTGGTCGGGCCGCTGCTGATCGAGATCGTCGGCCGGCTGGACGGCGCCGGGCACCACTGAGCCCTCCCGCCGCCCCGACGCATCCCCCGTGCGCCGGGACGGCGGCCCCGGGTCAGGCCTTCGCCGACTCCTCCACGGACGAGCGCGGCCTGCGTTGCAGGAGCAGGGCGAGCACCATCGCCAGCCCGGCGGTGATCACCAGCAACCACAACCCCAACGCGTAGGAGTTGGTCTGCGGGTTGTAGGTGGCGCCCATCACCAGCGGCGGGAAGTACCCGCCCAGTCCGCCGGCGGCAGCCACCACCCCGCTGACCGAGCCGACCTTGTCGGCGGGTGCCAGGCGTGGCACCCAGCCGAACACGGACCCCATCCCGACGCCGAGCGCGGCGGCCATGGCGAGGAAGGTGGCCCCGGTGACGATGCCCTCGGGCGGCTGCAGGCTCACCACCCAGGCCAGGGCGGCCACCCCGACCAGGGAGATCACCGTGATCAGCTTGGCTCCCAGCTTGTCGGCGAGGATGCCACCGATCGGGCGGGCGATCACCGCGGCGATCACGAAGCTGCCCATTCGGGTTCCGGCGCCGATCTGGTCGACCTGGTCGGGGTAGACGGTCGTCAGGTACTTCGGCAGATAGGTCGAGAAGGCCACGAAGCCACCGAACACGATCGCGTACAGGAACGACATCTGCCAGGTGATCGGCAGCTTCAGCGCCCCCAGCACCACGGGCACCACCGGTCGCGGGTTGGGCTGCCAGGCCGGCGACTCCTTCATGCAGAACCACACCACGACGGCCATCACCGCCATCACCGCCGCGATCAGCAGGTGCGTGTTCAGGTACCCGATCCCGGCCGCCAGCCGCGGGGTGAGGAAGGCCGAGACCGCCGTGCCGATCATGCCCATGCCGAACACGCCGTTGGCGAAGCCGCGTTGCCCCGGCGGGTACCAGGCGCTGGAGAACGGGATGCCGACCGCGAAGATGGTGCCCGCGACGCCGAGGTAGAAGCCGGCCCCGATCAGCAGCCAGAAACTCTTGAGGCTGCCGGCCAGTGCCACCAGCAACACCGCGGGCACCGCTCCCAGCAGGACGTAGGCGAACATCCGGCGTCCGCCCAGCCGGTCGGTCATCGCCCCGGTGAGCACCCGGCCCAGCGCCCCGACCAGCACCGGGGTCGCGAGCATCAGCGAGATCTGGCCCTCGTTCAGACCCATCTCGGTGGCGTAGGTCTTCTGCAGCGGCGAGATCGACATCCAGGCCCAGAACCCGGTGGTCGACGCCAGGGTCGCCAGCAGCACCTGGCCCAGGCGTCCCTGGTACACGGCGGGCTGTTCGGTCATCGCTTGCCTCGCTCTCGGTCACGGGTACCCACCGGATCCCAGCCGCGGACGCGGGTGTGGGACGCCGCGGCAGGGACCTCGTCGCGGCTGCGGTACACGATGTAGGGACGGAACAGGTAGTGCAGCGGCACGGTGAAGGCGTGCACCAGCCGGCTGAACGGCATCAGCACGATCAGCGCGAAGCCCATCAGCACATGCACCTTGAACTGCCAGGTGCTGGCGGCCATCGCCTCCACGTCGGGCTGCAGGATCAGCAGCGAACGGAACCAGATCGAGACGGTCTCGCGGTAGTTGTGGTGCTCGCCGGTCGGGGTGTGGTCGCCGGTCAGCGTGGCCAGCATGCCCAGCACGATCGCGGCCACCAGCACCACGTACATCAACTTGTCGTTGCGGGTGGTGGCCAGGAAGACCGGGCCGGTGGTGCGGCGGCGGTAGATGAGCAGTGCGATGCCGGCCAGCGTGGCGATGCCGGCCACCGTGCCCGCACCCAGCGCGACCGCGTGATAGGTCTCCTGGCTGACCAC
This sequence comes from Micropruina sonneratiae, assembly GCF_025972045.1. Classification (GTDB taxonomy): domain Bacteria; phylum Actinomycetota; class Actinomycetes; order Propionibacteriales; family Propionibacteriaceae; genus Micropruina; species Micropruina sonneratiae. The sequence goes on from NZ_JAPDHX010000004.1 coordinate 308,974, forward strand.
CAGGTCGGTCCACGACTTCGGGATCAGCAGCCCCATCAGGTGACCGACCAGCACCACGAACAGGCCGTAGTGGAACATCGGCGAGGCGATCCGCAGCAGCCGCGACTCGTACAGCTGCGACGAGCGGGTCGTCCAGCCGAACTGGTCGTAGCGGTAGCGCCAGATGGTGCCGGCCACCAGCACCAACGCGACCAGGTACGGCAGTACGCCCCACAGCATGATGTCGAGCGGATTCATCGCTCAGCCCTCCCGGGAGTGGTGACCAGGTCCAGGCCGACCAGTTCGACGGGTTGCGCCTGGCCGAAGCGGGCCTGCACCTCGGCCCGGCTGCGCGGCGAGTCGCCCGGCAGAAGGTCACAGATCGCAGTCAGGACGCCGGCGTGCGGCAGGTCGTCGGCGCCGAGTTCCAACCGCAGCAGCTCCAGGCTGGCCCGGAACCGCTCCAGCAGCCCTCGGCCGCGCCCGGCGTCCCGGGCGGCGAACTCAAGCGCCATCGGCAGGTAGTCGGGCAGTTCCCCGCCGGTGTCGACCAGCAACCCGGAGTCGCGGTACACCTGCTTGACCTCGGCCAGGACGGCGCCACGGCGCCTGGTGTCACCGTCGGTCCAGTAGCTGAGGTGCAGGCTGTGCCGCCGGGACAGGTCGAACTCCTGGATGTGGAACGACTGCAACGCCGCCAGCCGGTCGCCGCGCAGATGCGCCAGCACCGGCGCGAACGACGCCGCAGCCGCGGTACCGGCCAGCGCCCGTTCGATGGTAGGCAGCGACTCCAGCAGTTCCTGCTCGGGGTAGGACAGCACCAGGGCCGCGGCCTGGTGGATGACGGCGTCCGAGACCCCGGCGTTCGCCGGGATGACGGCGGCTGCCTCCCGGGCACGGTGACCGTCGTGTGGGGCGTGATCCGGGGTGTCTCCGCGCAGGCGGCGTAGCAGGCTCACGGCTGGCCCCCCGCATCCTCGTTGGCGTCCCAGTTGAGCAGCCCGGTGCGGTGGTGCAACTGCTCCGCCGACGCCGCTTCCTCGGCCTTCTGCCGGGCCTTGAGCGCGGTGTAGGTCTCGATCGCGACCGGCACCGGGCGTCCGGACGCCTCACCGAACGGCCCGGAGGCGTACATGCCGGGGCCGCCCTCGAAGTCGAGCGAGCAGGCCAGTTCCTCCAGGTTGTGCGCCTCCTCGCGATGCGCCTTCGGGATGACGTAGCGGTCCTCGTACTTGGCGATCGCCAGCAGCCGGTACAGCTGCTCCAGCGCCTCGGGCGTCATGCCGACCGCGGCGGCCAGGTCGGCGTCGCGACCGGTTCCCAGCGTCACCCCGCGCATATAGGAGCGCATCGCGGCCAGCTTGTGCAGCACGTCGGTGACCAGTTCGGTGTCACCGCCTGTGAACAGTTCGGCCAGGTACCCGACCGGGATCCGCAGCGCGTCGATCGCCCCGAACAGGTTGCCGGCGGCCTCGGCGTCATGGCCCTGGCCGCGCAGCAGGTCGACCACCGGGGACAGCGGCGGGATGTACCAGACCATCGGCATCGTCCGGTACTCCGGGTGCAGCGGCAGCGCGACCTTGAAGTGCTTGATCAGCGCGTAGATCGGCGAGCGTTGGGCGGCGGCGATCCAGTCGTCGGCCATCCCGGCGGCCCGGGCCGCGGCGATCACCTCGGGGTCGCGCGGGTCGAGCAGCAGGTCGAGCTGGGACTGATACAGCTGGTCATCGGGGGCGGACGCCGCCGCCGTCACGGCGTCCGCGTCGTAGAGCACGATGCCGACGTAGCGCAGCCGGCCCACGCAGGTCTCGGCGCACACCGTCGGCAGCCCCACTTCGAGCCGCGGGTAGCAGAAGGTGCACTTCTCGGCCTTGCCCGAGCGGTGGTTGAAGTAGATCTTCTTGTACGGGCAGCCGGTGATGCACTGCCGCCAGCCCCGGCAGCGGTCCTGGTCGACCAGCACGATGCCGTCCTCGGCGCGCTTGTAGATCGCCCCGGACGGGCAGGACGCCATGCAGGACGGGTTGAGGCAGTGCTCGCAGATCCGGGGCAGGAAGAACATGAAGCTCTTCTCGTACTCGAACCTGATCTGCTCGTTGGCCTGGGTCCGCAGCTTCTCCACGATCGGGTCGGCCTCGCCGAGCTCGGCCACCCCACCGAGCGAGTCGTCCCAGTTGGCGCTCCAGGTGATCGCGGTGTCCTGGCCGGTGATCAGCGACTTGGGCCGGGCCACCGGGAAGTCGTCGCCGAGCGGCGCCGAGACCAGCGTCTGGTAGTCGTAGGTCCACGGCTCGTAGTAGTCGTCGAGTTCGGGCTGCACCGGCGAGGCGAAGATGCTCAGCAGCTTCTGGAAGCGCCCGCCACTACGCAGTTTGATCCCGCCGGACTTGGTGCGCACCCAGCCGCCGCGCCACTTTTCCTGGTCCTCGTAACGCCGCGGATAGCCCAGCCCGGGCCGGGTCTCGACGTTGTTGAACCACACGTACTCGGTGCCGGCCCGGTTCGTCCAGGCCTGCTTGCAGGTGACCGAGCAGGTGTGGCAGCCGATGCACTTGTCGAGGTTCATCACCATGCCGACCTGCGCCATGATCCTCATCAGTACGTCACCTCCTGCGAACGCCGCCGGACCGTTGAGACGATGTCGCGCTGCACCCCGGTCGGGCCGAGGTAGTTGAACGCGTAGGACAGGTGCGCGTAGGCACCGATCAGGTGGGTCGGCTTGAGCAGGATGCGGGTCACCGAGTTGTGGATGCCGCCGCGTTTGCCGGTCGCCTCCGACTTGGGGACGTCGATGGTGCGCTCCTGCGCGTGCTGGACGAAGCAGATGCCGTCGGGCAGCTTGTGGGTGACCACGGCTCGGGCCACGAACACCCCGTTGGCGTTGGTCAGCTCGATCCAGTCGTTGTCGGCCACCCCGATGGACGCCGCGTCGGCGACGCTCAGCCACGCCTGGGGGCCACCCCGGCCCAGGCTGAGCATGAAGAGGTTGTCCTGGTACTCGGAGTGGATCGACCACTTGTTGTGCACGGTCAGGTAGCGCAGCGTGATCGCTTTCTCGCCGGTCGGGCCCAGCTCCGGCTCGCCGAAAGCCCTGGTCATGTCCAGCGGCGGACGGAAGGTGGGCAACTGTTCGCCGGCGTCGATCAGCCAGTCGTGGTCGAGGAAGAAGTGCATCCGGCCCGAGAGGGTGTGCCACGGCTTGAGCCGTTCGGTGTTGATCGTGAAGGCGGCGTAGCGGCGCCCGCCGGTCTCCGAACCCGACCACTCCGGCGAGGTGATCACCGGCTGCGGCGCCTCCTGGGTCTGCCTGAACGTGATCCGCCGCTCCTCCTGACCCTCGGACAGGTCGACCAGGTCTCGTCCGGTCTTGGCTTCGAGATCGTGGAAGCCCTGGGTGGCCAACGCGCCGTTGGTGGTGCCTGAGAAGGCCAGGATCGCCTCGGCCAGCCGGGCGTCGGTGTCGATCGCCGGACGCCCCGCCGCCGGCCCCGACGGCATCACGCCGTGCGCCCTGCCGAGCAGCTCGACCGAGCCCTTGACGTCGTAGGTGATGTTCTTCACCGTGAAGCCGAGCCGGTCGGCCAGCGGTCCGACGGCCAGCAGCTTGTCGGCGAGCGCGGTGTAGTCACGCTCGACCACCATCAGCGCCGGCAGGTTGCGTCCCGGCACGGCCGGCAGGTCGGTGCCGCGCCAGTCGGGGACGTGGCCGCCCGGCTGGGCGATCTGGCCGGGGGTGTCGTGCTGCATCGGCACCGCGACCAAGTCGGAGCGGGTGTCGAGCCGGCCCCTGGCCAGCTCCGAGATCGCCCGCGACAGCAGCACGAAGAAGTCGAAGTCGCTCTTTGCTTCCCAGGGCGGATCGATCGCCGGGGTGAAGGCGTGCACGAACGGGTGCATGTCGGTGCTGGACAGGTCGTACTTCTCGTACCAGGTGGCGGCCGGGAAAACGATGTCGGACAGCAGCGTCGTTGAGGTCATCCGGAAGTCGGCGCTGATCAGCAGGTCGAGCTTGCCCTCGGGCGCCTCCTCGCGGAACGTCACCACCGTCGGCCTGACCTCGGCGGCGTGCTGGTTGGGCATCAGGTTGGCGCCGGTGCCGAGCAGGTGCTTGAGGAAGTACTCGTTGCCCTTGGCCGAGGAGCCGAACAGGTTCGACCGCCACACCACCATCGTCCGCGGCCAGTTCTCGGGGGCGTCGATGTCCTCCAACGCGGTGCTCAGTGAGCCGTCCTTGAGCCTGCCGGCGACCCAGTCGCCGACGCTCTCGGCCTCGCCTGCGGCCACCGCGGCCTTGGCCTCGTCGGCCAGATCGAGCGGATTGCGGTCGAACTGCGGGTAGAACGGCATCCAGCCGAGCCGGTGGCTGAGCGCCATCGCGTCGGCGGTGTGCAGACCGTCGAGGTGACCGGTGGACAGCGGCGACTTGACCCGGTCGGCCGAGTAGCCGTCGGTGCGCCACTGGTCGGTGTGCATGTACCAGTAGCCGGTGCCGATCATGGTGCGCGGCGGACGCGACCAGTCCAGCGCGTTGGCCAGGTTGAACCAGCCGGTCATCGGCCGGCACTTCTCCTGGCCGACGTAGTGTGCCCAGCCGCCGCCGTTGCGGCCGATCGAGCCGGTCAGCATCAGCAGCGCGATGATCGCCCGGTAGGTGACGTCGGCGTGGAACCAGTGACAGATGCCGGCGCCGATGATGATCATCGTGCGGCCCTGGGAGTCCTCGGAGTTCTTGGCGAACTCGCGGGCGATCCGCAGGCACGCCTCGGCCGGCACGGAGGTGATCGGCGCCTGCCAGGCGGGGGTGTACGGAACGGTCGGGTCGTCGTAGCCGGCCGGCCAGGTGCCGGGCAGGCCGTCGCGACCGACCCCGTACTGGGCCAGCATCAGGTCGAACACGGTGGTGACCAGCTGCTCCCCGACCCGCACGGTGGGGACGCCGCGGCGGATGATGGTGCCCTCACCGCGCGGGTCCTCGAAGCAGGGCAGGGCGATCTCGACGGGTTCGGCACCCTCGACGTCGATCAGCGACAGCGCCGGCCGCAACTTGCCCAGGTCGAGGTTCCAGTTGCCCTTGCCGGCCTCGTTGTAGCGGTCGCCCATCGTGCCGTTGGGGGCCGCCGGAGCGTTGGCCGCGGTGTCCCACAGCACGGTGCGGAAACCGGGATCGGGACGGTCGTCACGCCCGGCCAGCCCGGCGGCAGCCAGGTCGGCGGCGGTGACGAACTTGGCAGCGGTCAGTCCGTGGCCGTCGGGGTGTTCGACCAGGGTGACCAGCATGGTCAGGTCGGTGTACTTCGTCACGTAGTCGGTGAAGAACGGCACCTGCCGCTCGACGAAGTTCTCCTTGAGGATGACGTGGCCCATCGCCATCGCCAGCGCAGCGTCGGTGCCGGCCTGGGCGGGCAGCCATTCGTCGGCGAACTTGACGTTGTCGGCGTAGTCCGGGCTGACCGTGACCACCTTGGTGCCGCGGTAGCGCACCTCGGCCATCCAGTGCGCGTCCGGGGTGCGGGTGACCGGGACGTTCGAGCCCCACATCATCAGGTAGGTCGAGTCCCACCAGTCGCCGGACTCGGGCACGTCGGTCTGGTCGCCGAAGACCTGTGGGCTGGCGACCGGCAGGTCGGCGTACCAGTCGTAGAACGAGGTCATCGCCCCGCCGATCAGGTGGTTGAACCGGGTGCCGATGGCGTGCGACACCATCGACATGGCCGGGATCGGCGAGAAGCTGACGCAGCGGTCTGGGCCGTAGGTCTTGATCGTGTGCACGTAGGACGCCGCGGCGATCTCGATCGCCTCGTCCCAGGTGATCCGCACCAGGCCGCCCTTGCCGCGAGCGCGCTGGTAGCGGCGCCGGGTCTCGGGATCGGTGGAGATCTCGGCGAACGCCTTGACCGGGTCGCCGTCGTTGCGGGCCTTCGCGGCCCGGTAGGCCTCGACCAGGACGCCGCGGCCGTACGGGTAGCGCACCCGGGTCGGCGAGTAGGTGTACCACGAGAAGGCGGCGCCGCGGGGGCAGCCGCGGGGCTCGTACTCCGGCCGGTCGGGCCCCGTCGTCGGGTAGTCGGTCTGCTGCGACTCCCAGGTGATGATGCCGTCCTTGACGTAGACCTTCCACGAGCACGAACCGGTGCAGTTCACCCCGTGGGTGGAACGAACCACCTTGTCGTGGCTCCAGCGGTCGCGATAGAAGACGTCACCCTGGCGTCCGCCCTCACGGAAGACCGCGCGGTGGTCGTCGGTCTCGTCCCACTTGGTGAAGTAGCGGCCAAGCCTCAGCAGAGCGTCGGCCGCGGGCCCGTCCACCTGTGCGCGCTCTGTTGTCATGGCGCAATGCAACCACTGCGGATGCCCCTGCGCGAGAGTTTGCACGAATAACTCAGAACTTTTCACCGGGTCGAGCCCGCTCCCCCCGGGCCGTCGCCGGTCGGCGGCCAACACCGCAGGTGGAGCCGATGCGGGAGAATGTGACCATGCGGGGTGCGTCATGAGTCAGCCGGCGCCGGAACGGCTTGGGCCCAGGCGTGCCCAGGTGCTGCACCACCTTCGCGAGAGCGGTACGCCGCTGACCGTCGCCGACATCGCCGGCTTCGTCGGCCTGCACCCGAACACCACCCGCTTCCACCTCGACGGCCTGACCAGGGCGGGACTGGTCAGGCGCACGCTCGAACAGCGCAGCGAGCCCGGACGTCGCAAGGTGCTCTATCAGGCGGTGCCGGGCCGCGGCGATCAGTACCGGGCGCTCGCGGCCACCCTGGTCAAGCACTTCGCCGGCCCACTCACCGACCGGGTTGACCGCGCTCAGGCGGCGGGGCGCGCGTGGGGGGACGAACTGCGTGCGGCCTGGCTGGGCATCGCCGGACCCCAGGAGTCCATCGATCGGCTCGTGCAGTGCATGGCCGATCTCGGCTACCAACCGGCGTTCGTGGCCGAGCCCGACCCGACGGTGGTGTTGCGCGCCTGCCCCTTCCGCGACCTGGCCGTCGAGGCTCCGTCGGTCGTCTGCCAACTGCACCTCGGCCTGGCCAACGGGCTGCTGGGTCCGGACCAGCCGTGGCGGGCGACCGGGATCGTGCCGTTCGCCACCCCGTCCACCTGCCTCCTGCATGTGGCCAAGGCGGCTGTCGACGAAGACGGCACTGGGGGGCCGGACGCCGCCACCGAGCAGGCCCCGCAGGGTTGAGCCGATGTGGGTGCTCTACGCGGTCGGCTCGGCCATCTTCGCCGGCCTGACCGCGATCCTGGCCAAGATCGGCGTGGGCAACACCCCGTCCAACCTGGCCACGGCCATCCGCACCGTGGTGGTGCTGGGGTTCGCCTGGCTGGTGGTGTTCATCGTCGGCTCGCAGGACGGCCTCGGCACGCTTTCCAACACCACGCTCGTCTTCCTGGTGCTGTCCGGCCTGGCCACCGGGGCGTCCTGGCTGTGCTACTTCCGCGCCCTGCAGTTGGCCGACGTCAACCAGGTGACGCCGATCGACAAGTCCAGCGTCGTGCTGACCGTGCTGTTCGCCATCGTGCTGCTGGGCGAGACCGACGACCTGGCCACCCGGCTGGCCGGGATCGCGGTGATCGGCATCGGCACCTACCTGATGATCGACCGGCATCGGCCGCCCACGACCGCCACGACGCGCGGCCCGGGCTGGCTGCTCTACGCGCTCGGGTCGGCGGTGTTCGCCGCGCTGACCGCGATCCTGGGAAAGGTGGGCATCACCGAGGTCGAGTCCAACCTCGGCACCGCGATCAGGACTGTGGTGGTGCTGGTGATGGCATGGGTGGTGGCGATAGTGACCGGCGAGCACCGGGCCCTGACCCGCGTGCCGCGGCGCGACCTGACGTTCATCGTGCTGTCCGGCTTCGCCACCGGGGCGTCGTGGATGTGCTATTTCCGTGCCCTGCAGGAGGGGCCGGCGAGCGTCGTGGTGCCGATCGACAAGACCAGCATCGCGCTCACCGTCACCTTCGCCTGGGTCTTCCTGGGCGAGCGGCTCACCCGACGGGCGGGGGTCGGTCTGGCGCTGATCGTGGCCGGCACCCTGCTGATGCTGGTGTGATCGGCGCCGAGGCCCTGAAAACCGTGCACTCGTTGGGCCCTGCGACGGGGGTTTCGCCTCACCAGCGCGGACAGCGGGGCGACGAGTGCACCGTTTTCAGGGTCATGGCCCGCCACCCGAGCCGATCGGTTCGGGTTCCTCCACCTGGCGCGTGCACGGCACGGCCACAGAGGGGTTGGGGAGGAAGAGGTTCGAGTTGGAGCGAGCGACGGGAATCGAACCCGCGTATTCAGCTTGGGAAGCTGATGTTCTGCCATTGAACTACGCTCGCGCGACCCGCTGAGGATCGGCAGTCAGTCTAGCGGACCCACCTCCCCGAACGCCTAATCAGGGTTCCCCCAGTCGTCCCTGAAACACCCGGCCGGACTGGGCCGGGCGCCGCCGATCGCACTAGCGTCGCTGCCATGAGCTATCCGGAACCCAATGATGTCGGACCAGCGGCGGGGGGCGACCTGCCCGTGGCCACCACCGACCGCACCAAGGTCATCGATCTGCTCGAATCGGCCTACGCCGAAGGCCGGATCACCGCCGAGGAGCACGCCGAGCGCATCCGGGCCGCCACCGCGGCGCAGACGTTCGACGACCTCGTCCCGTTGACCCGAGACCTGGTCGCGTTGGACGACACGGTGACGCAGTCGTGGTCACAGGCCCCGGCAGGCGGCAGCACCGAACCCGAGCTGATCGTCTCGATCTTCGCCGGGGTGGACCGGAAGGGACGCTGGCAGCCGCGGCGCAACCTCAGCGTGCTGACCCTGTTCGGCGGCACGGACCTCGATCTGACGCATGCGACCTTCACCGACAACACCTGCGAGATCAACGTGTTCTGCCTGTTCGGTGGGGTCGAGGTGCGCGTTCCCGAGGGCACCCACGTGCGCAACGAGTGCATCGCCATCTTCGGCGGCTCGGACGCCAAGGCCATGGAGCCCCAGCCGGGCGCCCCGACGGTCGTGGTCAAGGGGTTCGTCGGCTTCGGTGGCGTCGAGGTGCGTGGCCCGAGGAAGAAGGACCGCAACCGGTCCGACGAGGAGTGACGCGACGGCGGGCCGGCGCCGCCTACAGTGACGGTATGGACGACCTGTTCGCCCCACCCACCCAACAGTGGCGCCGGATCTCGCCCGCCTATGCGATGGTGCTCCGGATCCGCATGGCGGTGGCGACGGCGATCCTGGGCGCCGCCGCCACGGTGCCGGTGTGGCTGCTGGCCGGATGGGTCTGGGGGGTGGCGACGATCGTCGCCTGCCTCGCCTGGGCACTGTGGCAGTGGGTGCGGCTGGGCCGCCTGGTGCGCTCCTGGGGCTTCGTCGAACGCGACGACGACCTGTACCTGACCCACGGGTTGTGGTTCAAGGAACTCACCGCCATCCCGTACGGGCGGATGCAGGCGGTCAAGGTCGAAAGCGGCCCGCTGGCACGCGCGTTCGGGCTGGCGAGCGTCGAGTTGGTGACGGCCAGCATCCAGTCCGGCGCCAAGATCCCCGGCCTGCCGCAGTCGGACGCCGAGCAGTTGCGTGACCGGCTGATCGAGATCGGCATCGGCGACGACGAGGACGCCCGGTGAGCGTGCCCCCCGTCCGGTTCTCGGGCTTGCCCGGGGCGCCCGCGCCGCCGGAGCAGGGATTGAGGACGGAGCCGGAGTCCGGGCCGTCGGTGACGCCCACGCCGCCGGCCGGCGCCACACCACCGCCCCCCGCCGTCACGGTGGCCGCGCCGCTGGTCGAGAAGCCTCATCCGCTCACCCCGTTGGTGCGGGCCTGGGTGCTGGTGGTGGCCGCGCTGTGGGCGGTCGGCCGCGAATTGCTCAACGGCACCGAGGGCCTGCGGCTGCCGCCGTTGAACTGGGCGTCCGGCCTGTTCGGTGCCCTGCTGCTGGTGCTGGTGGTCGTCGCCTACCTCGACTGGCGGGCCACCTCGTTCATCGTGGACGCCGGCGAGCTGCGCATCGAGACCGGCGTGTTCACCCGCACCTCGCAACGGATCCGCTTCGACCGCATCCAGGCCGTCGACGTCACCGAGCCGTTCGCCGCCCGGCTGCTGGGGCTGGCCGAGATCACCATCGACGTCGGCGCCGAGGGCGGCCACAAGCTGCGCTACCTGTCCCGCGCGCGGGCCGCGGCGGTGCGCGACTATCTGCTGGCGCGAGCGCACGGCGTCCGGTCCGCCGAAGTCAACCAGACGGTCACCACCGGCGTCTTGGACGACCTCGGCGAACACGACGAGGTGCTGGTCCGGGTGCCGCCGCAACGGCTGCTGTTGGGGGCGGTGCTGTCGCACGAGTTCCTGCTGCTGACCGTGCCCCTCGCGCTCTTCATGGTCGGCATGCTGGTCATCGGGCCGCCCGGCGAGACCGTCCGGGAGAGCCCGCTGATCATGCTCGGCGCCGTGCTGCCGGCCCTGGGCGTGCTGTGGGGGTTCGTCTCCAAGCGCGTGATCGGCCAGTGGAACTACGCCTTCGTCCGCAGCGGGCACGGGCTGAAGATCACCCGCGGCCTGGCGAGCCTGACCAGCCAATCGGTGCCGAGGCACCGCATCCAGTCACTGCGGATCGCCCAGCCCATCTGGCTGCGGCGACTGGGGCTGTACCGGCTCGACATGGCGGTGCTGGGACACCGCGGGCTCACCACCGACGAGGACCAGGCCGGCGCCAGCAGCATCCTGCTGCCGATCGGCACCCGGGCCGAGGTCGACGTGATCCTCGGCACCGTCTGGCCCGGCCTGCGGCTGGCGGACATCGACCTGCAGCACTCCCCCGATGCGGCGCGCTGGCTGCAGCCGTTCAGCCACGGCTGGGTCGGCTGGGGTTGGGACGAGTCGGTGATCACCACCCGGCAGGGCTGGCTCACCCGGGTTCAGCTGGTCGTGCCGCACGGCCGCGTCCAGTCGCTCGCGCTCGAACAGGGTCCGCTGCGCCGGCGGCTCGGCCTGGCCGCCGTGTCGGTGCACACCACCGAGGTGCTCGCGCAGTGTGTCGCAGCCAACCTTGATGCCGGTACGGCCCGCGAGCTGCTGTTCGCCGAGAAGGACCGGGCCCGGACGTCGGGGCTGGGCCACCTGCTGACGCCGGCGCCCGAAGCCGCGACGGGCCCGACCACCGGCCCGATGTCAGCCGGCTGAGATCCCGGCGTGCGCCGGGATGACGAAGGTCGTCGTCATCCCGGGTCTGCCCCCGGGACCCTTGCCGGCGCAGTCGGGGGGATCCCAATGTTCGCCGGGGGGAGGGACGTCGGTGTCAGCCGTGAGCGCGGCGGGCCGACCAGGCCGAGGCGACCATGTCGTCCACGCTGTGCCGCATGGCCCAGTCCAGGTCGGCGGCGGCGGCCGAGCCGTCGGCCACGATCCGGGCCGGGTCGCCCGGACGGCGCGGACCCACCTCGGGCGTGAAGTCGGTTCCGGTCACGCGGCGCATGGCGTCCATGATCTCCAGCACGCTCAGCCCGTCACCGCTGCCGAGGTTGTACGCCGGGCGCAGGGCGCGCCCCTCCTCGAGCGCCTGCGCGGCCGCCACGTGCGAGACGGCCAGATCGGCGACGTGCACGTAGTCGCGCACGCAACTGCCGTCGGGGGTCGGGTAGTCGGTGCCGTTCACCCGCGGCGTCCGTCCCTCGAGCAGCGCCTCGATCACGATCGGGAACAGGTTGTGCGGGCTGGCGTCGTACACCTCGTCGGTGCCGGAGCCGACGACGTTGAAGTAGCGCAGATTGACCCCCGCGAACTGCGGCCAGGCCTTCGCCACGTCGGCGATCAGCCACTCGCCGATCAGCTTCGACTCGCCATAGGGAGATTCGGGACGGGTCGGCGAATCCTCGGTGACGAGCTCGGTCGTCGGCGTCCCGTAGACGGCGGCGCTCGAGGAGAACACCAGCTTGTTGACGCCGGCCCGGTGCATGGCGTTCAGCACCTTCGCGGTGCCGGTCACGTTCTGGTTGTAGGTGTGCAGGGGCCGGCTCACCGACACCCCCGCGTACTTGAACCCGGCGACGTGGACGACGCCGGCACAGTCGTGCTCGGACAGTGTCGAGGTCAGGGTTTCGACGTCGAGGATGTCGCCGTGGACGAAGGCGACCTCGTCGGGCACGAAGCCCGCGAAGCCCGACGACAGGTCGTCGTACACCACGGGAGTGATGCCGACCCGAGTGAACGCGCGCACCACGTGCGCACCGATGTAACCGGCGCCGCCGGTGACCAACCAGGAACTCACAGGGCGAGTGTCCCAAGAACTACTTGGCGGTGGCCAATCCTGTGTCACTAGGGTGTGCCCATGGCACGGATTGCGCTCGGCATCGACATCGGCGGCTCTGGCATCAAGGGGGCGCTGGTCGACCTGGACGCCGGCGACTTCGCCACCGAACGGCTCCGCATCGAGACCCCTCAGGAGTCGACCCCGGCGAACGTGGCGGCCGTGGTCGACCAGATCGTCGACAACTTCGCCGACCAGCTGGGCGACGGGCCGATCGGCCTGACGATTCCGGCGATCGTGCAGCACGGCGTGACACTGTCGGCGGCCAACATCCATCCCTCCTGGGTGAACTGTCCGGCCGAGAAGATCTTCGAGGACGCCCTGGGTCGCGACGTCGTGCTGGTCAACGACGCCGACGCAGCCGGTGTGGCCGAGGTGCAGTACGGCGCCGCCAAGGGACACCCGGGCCTGGTGATCGTGACGACGCTGGGCACCGGGATCGGGTCGGCCATCATCTACCGCGGGGTGTTGGTGCCGAACTCGGAACTCGGCCATCTCGAGATCGACGGCCACGACGCCGAGAAGCGGGCCGCGGCCAGCATCCGCACCAAGGAGGGGCTGAGCTGGAGCGAGTACGTGCCCCGTCTGCAGCGCTACTACGAGACCGTCGAGTTCCTGTTCTCCCCCGACCTGTTCGTCGTGGGCGGCGGGGTCAGCAAGAAGGCGGACAAGTTCCTGCCGCAGCTGAAGCTGCGCACCCCGATCGTGGCCGCCCAGCTGCAGAACCGGGCCGGCATCATCGGCGCCGCCTGGCTGGCCGTCGACAAGGGCGAGAACCCCGACCAGCTGCGCTGACCGGGACCACCCGCGGGCTCGACATGCTCGACCGACGGGTGGGTCCTGAAAACGGTGCACTCATCGGGCGGCCGGGTCCGGCCCTGAGGCGGGTGTGCGGACAGCGCCGGCGAACAGTGCACGGTTTTCAGGCGCCGGGCTTCACTATGCTGACCGGGTGAGTACGACATTGCAGTCGGACATCTCCGACGCAACCTCCTCCAACGCCGCCCTGCGGCGCTTCCTGCACGGCCTGCCCGGGGTCGACCAGGTGGGTGCCGAGGCGCGCGCGGCGTCCCTGGGCAGCCGGTCGATCAAGACCACCGCCAAGCAGTGGGCCCTCGACCTCGCGATCCGGATGGTCGACCTGACCACGCTGGAGGGCATGGACACCCCCGGCAAGGTCCGCGCGCTGTGCAACAAGGCGATGCGGCCCGACCCGGCCGACCCGACCTGCCCGCACACTGCCGCGGTCTGCGTCTACGGCGACCTGGTTTCGGTCGCCAAGGACACCGTGGCCGGCTCCGACGTGCACGTCGCCGCCGTCGCCACCGCCTTCCCGTCCGGCCGCGCCGCCCGTACCGTCCGGGTCGCCGACACGGCCGAGGCGGTCGCTGCCGGTGCCGACGAGATCGACATGGTGATCGACCGCGGCGCCTTTCTGGCCGGCCGCTACCTCGACGTGTACGACGACATCATGGCCGTGCGCCAAGCGTGCGGGCCGGCCCACCTGAAGGTGATCTTCGAGACCGGCGAACTGCAGACCTACGACAACGTACGCCGGGCGTCCTGGCTGGCGATGATGGCCGGCGCGCACTTCATCAAGACCTCGACCGGCAAGATCCAGCCTGCCGCCACCCTGCCGGTGACGATGGTGATGGTCGAGGCCGTGCGCGACTTCCGGGCAGCCACCGGACGCCAGGTCGGGGTCAAGCCGGCCGGCGGCATCAAGACCAGCAAGGACGCGATCAAGTACCTGGTGATGGTGAACGAGGTCGCCGGGCCCGACTGGCTCGACCCGGACTGGTTCCGATTCGGGGCGTCCAGCCTGCTCAACGACCTGCTGATGCAGCGCACGAAGATGACCACCGGCCGCTACTCCGGGCCCGACTACTTCACCCTCGACTGATCACGGACTGAGGACATGAGCACCACTTTCGACTACGCGCCGGCGCCCGAATCGCGCTCGATCGTCCACATCCGGCCCTCCTACGGCCTGTTCATCGGTGGCGAGTTCGTCGACGGCCGCGGGCAGGGCTTCAAGACGATCAACCCGGCCAACGAGGACGTGCTGGCCGAGATCTCCGAGGCCACCGAGGCCGACGTCGACGCCGCCGTCACCGCCGCCCGCAAGGCGTTCCGGTCGTGGTCGCGGATCTCCGGGGCCGAACGCGGCAAGTACCTGTTCCGGATCGCCCGGATCATCGCGGAGCGGTCCCGCGAGCTGGCGGTGCTCGAATCGATCGACAACGGCAAGCCGATCAAGGAATCCCGCGACGTCGACGTCCCCACCGTGGCGGCGCACTTCTTCTACTACGCCGGCTGGGCCGACAAGCTCGAGCACGCCGGCTTCGGGCCCGACCCGAGGCCGCTCGGGGTGGCCGGCCAGGTGATCCCGTGGAACTTCCCGCTGCTGATGCTGGCCTGGAAGATCGCTCCGGCGCTGGCCACGGGCAACACCGTCGTGCTGAAGCCGGCCGAGACCACCCCGCTGACCGCGCTGCTGTTCGCCGAGATCTGCCAGCAGGCCGACCTGCCGCCGGGCGTGGTCAACATCGTCACCGGCGCCGGCGACACCGGACGTGCCCTGGTCACCCACGCCGACGTCGACAAGGTGGCCTTCACCGGCTCGACCGAGGTGGGCAAGGCGATCGCCCGCGCCGTTGCCGGTACCCACAAGAAGGTCACCCTCGAGCTGGGCGGCAAGGCGGCGAACATCGTCTTCGACGACGCCCCCATCGACCAGGCCGTCGAGGGCATCGTGAACGGCATCTTCTTCAACCAGGGCCACGTCTGCTGCGCCGGATCGCGGCTGCTGGTGCAGGAGTCGATCGCCGACGAGGTGCTGGGTCGGCTCAAGGCCCGGATGGCGACCCTGCGGGTCGGCGATCCGCTGGACAAGAACACCGACGTCGGCGCGATCAACTCCGCCGAGCAGCTCGCCAAGATCACCGAACTGTCGGGCGTCGGCGAGGCCGAGGGCGCCGAGCGCTGGTCGCCGGCGTGCGAGCTGCCCGCCAAGGGGTTCTGGTTCGCCCCGACGATCTTCACCGGGGTCAGCCAGGCGCACCGGATCGCCCGCGAGGAGATCTTCGGACCGGTGCTGTCGGTGCTCACCTTCCGCACCCCCAAGGAGGCGGTCGAGAAGGCCAACAACACCCCGTTCGGGCTGTCGGCGGGCATCTGGACCGAGAAGGGTTCGCGCATCCTGTGGACGGCCTCGCGGCTACGCGCCGGGGTGGTCTGGAGCAACACGTTCAACCGCTTCGACCCGACCAGCCCGTTCGGCGGGTACAAGGAGTCGGGATACGGCCGCGAGGGCGGCCGGCACGGACTGGAAGGGTACCTGCAGTGAGCCGCACCGACGTCCGCAAGACCTACAAGCTGTACATCGGCGGGGCGTTCCCGCGCTCGGAGTCGGGCCGCACCTACCTGGTCAACGACTTCTCCGGTGCCCTGCTGGCCAACGCGGCCAAGGCCTCCCGAAAGGACGCCCGCGACGCCGTGAAGGCTGCCCGCGCCGCGTTCTCGGGCTGGTCGGACCGGACGGCCTACAACCGCGGCCAGGTGGTGTACCGGATCGCCGAGGTGCTCGAGTCGCGGCGGGCCCAGTTCGAGGTCGAGGTGGCCGCCGCCACCGGGGCGTCCGGTGCACAGGCGCGCGCCGAGGTGGACGCCGCCGTGGACCGGTTGGTCTGGTACGCCGGCTGGACGGACAAGATCGCCCAAGTGGCCGGCGCGGCCAATCCCGTGGCCGGGCCGTACTTCAACCTGAGCTCGCCGGAACCGTCGGGGGTGGTGGCGGTGGTCGCCCCCGACTCCGCCCTGCTCGGCCTAGTGTCGGTGGTGGCCCCGCTGATCGCCGTCGGGAACACCTGCGTGGTGATCGCCTCGCAGGCCGCGCCGCTGGTCGCCATCACCTTCGCCGAGGTGCTGGCCACCTCGGACGTGCCCGGCGGGGTGGTGAACATCCTGACCGGCGAGGCCGCCGAGATCGGCCCGTGGCTGGCGTCCCACATGGACGTCAACGGTCTCGACCTGACCGGGGTGGCGGACGCCGACCTGGCCACCGACCTCGAGGCGGCTGCGGCCGACAACCTCAAACGAGTCCGCCGGGCCGGTGTGGAGGACCTCTCGGCCTCCCCCGCGCTCGACCGGATGACCCGCTTCCTGGAGACCAAGACCGTCTGGCACCCGATGGGGCTGTGACGCCCGTCCCCGACTCTGTGGCCGGACGGCGTCCCGGCGGCTTCGCGCGAGCCTTACCTGGCTGAAACGCGGCGGTCACATCTGCTGTGTTCACTGCGGCCATGGACGTCGCCACGATCACCCACTACCGGCGTCCGGCCGACCGGGGTGAGCTGACGCTGGCGTCCGGTGAGGTGCTGCTCGGCGGCGGAACCTGGTTGTTCTCCGAGCCGCAGCCGGACGCGACCGGGCTGGCCGACCTGACCGCCCTGGGCTGGCCGCCGCTCGAGCTCTCGGACGCCGGGCTGCGGATCGCCGGCACCTGCACGATCGCCGAACTGCTGCCCCTGCCGCGGCAGCCCGGCTGGACGGCTCAGCCGCTGTTCCGGGCGAGCGCCGAGGCGCTGCTGACGTCGTTCACAATCTGGCGGCTGGCCACCGTCGGCGGCAACATCTGCCGCTCGTTCGCCGCGGCCGCCATGATCTCGCTGGCCGCCACCTTGGACGGCACGGCGCTCATCTGGTGCCCCGACGGGTCCGACCGGACGGTGCCGGTTGCCGAGCTGCCCACCGGGAACGGCAGCAACTCCCTCGCCCCGGGCGAGGTGCTGCGGGCCGTCGAGCTGCCCGTCGCGGCGTTGCGCTCGCGCACGTCGCTGCGCCGGATCGCGCTGGCCGAACTGGGCCGCTCGGGCGCGGTGCTCACC
Organism: Micropruina sonneratiae; assembly: GCF_025972045.1. Lineage (GTDB taxonomy): Bacteria > Actinomycetota > Actinomycetes > Propionibacteriales > Propionibacteriaceae > Micropruina > Micropruina sonneratiae. The sequence goes on from NZ_JAPDHX010000004.1 coordinate 326,130, forward strand.
GGCCGGGTGGACGACGACGGCTCGTGCCTGTTCACGATCACCGCGGCGACGCTACGGCCGGTGCTGCTGCGCTACCCGCAGGTGCCGGCGCCGGGTGTGTTGCGCGCGGCGGCCGAGGCGGCGTCCGGCTACTACACCGATGCACTGGGTTCGGCGGACTGGCGCCGCCAGGTGAGCGGACTGTTGCTCGAGGAGGTCCGCAACGACGTGGCCGGGCCGGCCGATGGCTGAGCCCTGCGGCCCCACCGTGCGCTGCACGGTCGACGGAGCCGAACTTGTCGCGACGCCCGCCCCGGGCCAGTGCCTGCGCACCTTCCTGCGCGAGCACGGCAGGTTCGGGGTCAAGAAGGGCCGCGACGCCGGCGACTGCGGCGCCTGCTCGGTGCTGCTGAACGGCGAACCTGTGCACTCCTGCATCGTGCCGGCGGTGCGGGTGGATGCCGCGACGATCACCACTGCGTTCGGCCTGGGCAGCGTGGACGATCCGCACCCGATGCAGCGGGAGTTCGTCGACAACTTCGGCTTCCAGTTCGGCTTCTGCACCGCGGGCATGGTCGTCACCGCCTCGAGCCTGGACGCCGACGACCTGTCCGACCTGCCGCGGCTGATGAAGGGCAACCTGTGCCGCTGCACCGGGTACCGGGCGATCCGGCAGGACGCCGAACTGGCCCGGATGGCGGCCACGGGCACCGCCATCGCGCACTGCCCGACCTCGCAGCAGTTCCTCGGCTCGGGGACGATGCCGTGGCGCCGCACCGTCGGACACGCCGTCACGGTGGCGTTGGGCACCGATGTCGGGGCCGGGGACGAGTGGCTGATCCCGCGGGTCGCCAACGACGCCTATAAGGTGCACCTGTCCGAAACCGGCGAGGCCTCGGTGGCGCTGACGCCTCCGCAGCTGCTCTACCTGTCGACGTTGGCGGGTGCGCAGGCGCTCGATCAGGCCGACCGGTTCGGCAACTTCGACCTGGGCAAGGAGGCCGACTTCGTCACCATCGAGCCGGGCAGGGACGAACTGTTCGGGCTGGCACTCGCGGCGGCGTCCGACGAGCCCGACGAGCACCGCGCCCTCCACCAACTGCTGTTCACCATGCAGATGGGGATGCGGGAGGCGGCGATCGCCACCGTGCACGTCCGCGGGCGGGCCGTGACGATGCCGGGCTTCCACGCCCACGATGCGCCGCTCGGCGTCCGGGTGGGCTCATGAGTGGCGCCGCCCCGCTGGCCGGGATCGAGGACGAACCGCTCGGACCGGTGATCGGCGTGGTGCTGGCCGCCGGCCGCGGCAGCCGATCGGGCGGGCCCAAGGTGCTGCGCCGCGACGACGAGGGGACGCCCTGGGTCGCCAACGTGGTGCACCTGCTGCGCGAGGGCGGCTGCGCCGAGGTGATCGTGGTGCTCGGCGCCGAGGCGGGCCAGGCGCGGGCCCTGATGCCGGCCGGCGTCGTCGCGACCTACGCCCCCGACTGGCAGCTGGGCCTGGCCGAGTCGCTGCGCGCCGGGCTGGCCAGCGCCGAGGCGATGATGACCGCTCCCCCGGTCGCGGTCGCGATCACCCTGGTGGACATCGCCGGCGGCAATCCCGAGACCCTGCGCCGGCTGCTCGCCCACCTGGCGCCGGACTGCCTCGTCCGTGCCGGCTTCGACGGACGGCCGGGGCACCCGGTGCTCATCGGGCACGAGCACTGGCGACCGCTGGCCCGTTCCCTGGGCGGTGATCAGGGCGCGGCCGGCTACCTGCGCGACCACGGCGTCCTGCTGGTGGAATGCGGCGACCTGGAGTCCGGCGAGGACGTCGACGACTGAGCCCCGCCGTCCGCCGTTGGTCGAGCTTGTGGTTGGTCGAGCTTGTGGTTGGTCGAGACCGTCGTTGGGCGAGCATGTCGGGGCCCCTGCCTGGCCGGCCGCCTCCGGGGGTCGGCCGTTCTCAGCAACGCCGACCGTTCTCGGGTCCGCCGACTGCTCTCGTGCCACAACACGAAAGCAGACACCGTTGGTGAAAACAGAGAGCGTTGCTGAGAACGCCCAGCCCCATCGTCCAGCCCGGAGGCACCCCCGCGTTCTCACCAACGCCGGCCGTTCTCGGATCCGCCGACTGATCTCGTGTCACAACACGAAAACAGACACCGTTGAAGAAAACAGTGGGCGTTGCTGAGAACGCCCACCCCCCAGCGTCCACCCCCGCGTTCGGCCCCGAAGGCCCACCCCGACCCCGGCCCCGGCGTCCGACTGGGAGGCGCTCGGGTGCCACAGCATCCACCAAAGACGTCTGCACCGAGGCAACCATCCGCGCCCCTGCCGCGTAGAGGGAGGATGAACCAGGCGGAAGAGGGTGCATGTTCGGGCAACGATCGCGACGAACCCAGGAGTTCACGACCTTCGTCGACTCCTCGGCGCGCTACCTCGCCCGCACGGCCTACCTGCTCACGGGAAGCCAGGATCTCGCCGACGACCTCGTCCAGGAGGCTTTGACCCGCACCTACGCCGCCTGGGACCGCGTCCGCGTTCAGGACGCCACCGCGTATGCGCGCCGGGTGCTGGTCAACCTCACCATCGATCGCCACCGGCGAAGCGAACCCGTCCCGCTGGAGTGGAGCGACCGGCCGGACGCCGTCGACGCCCACGCTCGCTCCGACGATGCCGACGAAGTGGCCCGGATGCTCGCCGGCCTCACTCCCCGTCAACGGCGGATCGTGGTGCTGCGCTACTTCGACGACCTCACCGAGGCGCAGACCGCCGAGTGCCTCGGCATCAGCGTCGGCACGGTGAAGTCCGCCTGTTCCCGAGCGCTCGCGTCCCTGCGTGAGCAGTACACCCCGGCCACGAACGGAGAGCCGTCATGAACGCCCTCGAAGAGAAGCTCCGCGCCGGCCTGACCGACCTCGCGGAGGAGTCCGCCGTCCACGTGCAGCCCGACGACCTGATCGGCAGCGTCACCGTGCTGGCGCGCCGGCGCCGCACCGGCCGGCTGCTGATCGCAGCGGCGGCCGCAGCCGCCGCCGGCCTGATCGGCTGGACGGCGCTGAGCCCACATCCCGTCACCGTGCAACCGTCGCCGGCGGCGTCCCCTTTGGCGCCCGGCGAGCTCACCCCGCAGTTCTTCCGGTTCCCCTACCAGAACCTGACGCCCGACCTGGTCACCGTGGCGATGCACTCCGACGGTTCCACGCTGCGGCTGAGTGTCAGCACCAGGCCCGAGTACGGCGGCGGTGACACAACCAACGGGGAGTTGTCGGGCAGCGTCGGCAGCTACTTCTCCGGGAAGTTGCCGGGCAATCTCTTCGTCGCCGTCATTCCCGACGCCGTTGAGTCCGTGCAGTTGAACCTCGGCACCGAGAACGCCACCGCCTACGACTACCGTTCCCGGGTCGACAAGGCAGCGGGACTGTCCCTCGTCGTGGCGCGCGGCTACCCGCTCGGCACCTCGCTCGGCACACCGTCCTACGTATGGTTGGGCTCGAACGGTGTCATCAGCGACGACAAGGGCAGCGCCTTCGACAGCCTCACCCTGACGGTCAACGACACCCTGTTCCGCATCTACCAGCGGGCGGGCATCGAGGGGTTCGGCACCTTTCCTGCCACCCGCACGGTGAACCATGTGGTTGATCCCGACGGCAGCGAGATCGCGGTGTGGGGAGGAACTGGAAATACCGACCAGTCGCTCGGACGCCTGCCCGCCGGCGCACGGGACGTCACCGTCACTCCCCGCAAGCGGGTGGAGGTGGCCGTGGGCACCATGTCCGACGGGCGCACCTGGTTCGTCGCCACGGCCGACTACACGTCGGCGAGCAACCTGGACATCCGGCCGCTGGTGCGGTCGATCAGCTACACCGATGCCGCCGGCAAGCGGGTGACGTATGTGCCCACCATGAAGTAGCGATACGGCTGCGGACCCTGGGGACGGTTCCGCGGACGCGAGGGCGCGGCCGGCTCACCGCGGCAGCCGGTCCAGCAGCATCCGCAGCGGCTCGGGCACTGCGTCGGCGTCCAGGCTCTCGGCGAACGCGGCGGCCAGCAGTTCCTTGCGGCCGGACGCTACGCCGCAGAACCGGCGCAGCTGCTCGAGCAGCGGGCGGTCGCGCCAGGCGAGCTGGCCGCGCAGGGTCGTCAGCTTGCCGCCCAGCCCGACGCGCTCGATCACCGCCACGGCTCGGTCGGCGCCGAGTGCCCTGATGAGTTCGTCCTCGAGGTCGGCGACGCAGACGAAGAAGCCGTAGCTGGGCAGGTCGTCGGCGTCCCGCAGGAACAGCCCGCGCCGGCGCAGCGCCTTGACCACGACCCCGGCCTCGGCGGCGTCGCACAACCCGACCACCTCGCCGCCGGGGTGCTGCTGGTCGAGGCCGGTCAGCGCCCGTTCGACGTTGGTCACCCCGCCCAGATCGACCAGCCTGACCAGGTCGAGGTCGACGCCTGCAGCGACGGCCAGTGCCCGCACAGCGGCGACGTCACTGGCACCTTCGAGCAGGACGGTGACGCGGTCGGGAGGTGCCACGGCAACCAGCCAACCACGCGGCACATCGGTTCAGCCAACGGGAGAATCGTCCCAGCGTCGCCCGAATCCGGCCGTGGCCACCTAGCCTGGGCCGGTGATCTCCGTGTACTCCGAATCCCTGACCATCCCCGCCGACGGCGCGTCGGTGTGGCAGGTGCTGACCGACCCGGCCCGGCACGCGTCCCTCGACGAGTGGGGCACCGTCGGCGCTCCGGTCCGCAACGAGGCCCTGCGGCGCGAGGGTCAGGTGTTCACGATGAACATGAGCTACGACGACGGCGACCAGGTCATCCACTACCGCAGCGACAACCACATCACGGTGTTCGAGCCTGAGCGGGCCATCGCCTGGATGACCTCGATCGAGGGCGATCAGCCGCTGGGGTGGACGTGGCGCTACGACCTGGCGCCCGCCGACGACGGCACCGAGGTGACGCTGACCTACGACTGGACGGACACCTCCGAGAAGAACATGGAACTGTACGGCCTCCCCACCCGGACGCCGGACGAACTGCTCGGCTCGCTGGAGCGCCTTTCGGCACTGGTGGCGACCGACCGGGTCACCAGCGCCGCCTGAACCCCGGCGTCCTTCCTCGTCGTCCCGGCGGACGGCGGGATCTCGTCGGGCGAGGCCGTCGCGGCCGTCCGGCCTTCGCCCTGGATCCCGGATCAGGTCCGGGATGCCGTGGCGCGGTGCACTCCCCTCACCCCGGATCACGTCCGAGGAGGACGAAGCGCTCGATTCACATCCGGTCGGGAGCAACGATGCCGAGCAGATCCAGCCCCCGGCCGAGCACGGTGCGGGTGGCGGCGCAGATCGCCAGCCGCGACTCGCGGACCGCGCCCTCACTCTTGAGCACCGGGCACTGCTCGTAGAAGCTGCTCAGCGCGGTCGCCGTGTCGAACAGGTAGGTGCACAGCTTGTGCGGCTGGAGGGTCTGGGCGACCTCGGCGACCACCTCACCGAACCGGGACAGCTGCAGCGCGAGCGCCTGCTCGGCGGGCTCGTCCAGCACGGTCACCGTGCCGGCGCCCCAGCCCTCGGCCTGCGCCTTGCGCAGGATGCCGCTGACCCGGGCGTGCGCGTACTGCAGGTACGGCCCGGTGTTGCCGGTGGTGGCGGTCATCCGGGCGGCGTCGAACACGTAGTCCTTCTGCAGCCCCGACGACAGGTCGGCGTACTTGATCGCCGCCAGCGCGATCTCGGGCGAGGCCTGCTCCTCGGCGATGTCGAGCAGGTCGGCCAGCAGCATCGCCTTGCCCTCGCGGGTCTTGTACGGCTTGCCGTCGGTGCCCAGCACCATGCCGTAGCCGATGTGTTGGGCGAGAACGTCGTCGGGCAGCCAGCCGGCCAGCCGGCAGACCGCGAACACCTGCGCGAAGTGGTCGCTCTGCCGGGCGTCGGTGACGTAGATGATCCGGTTGGCGTGCAGGTCGCGGACGCGGTGCCGCACCGCCGCCAGGTCGGTGATCGAGTAGCCGTAGCCGCCGTCGGACTTTCGCACGATCATCGGCGCGTTGAAGCCGTCGACGAAGACCACCAGGGCGCCCTGGTCGACCACGGCGGTTCCGCTCGCCTGGAGTTCGGCGGCCACCGAGGCGAGGTCGTCGTTGTAGGTCGACTCGCCGGCCAGGTGCTCGTCGGTCAGCTTCACGTTCAGCCGCGCGTAGGTGTCGTTGAAGCCGACCAGGGACACGTCGATCAGCGCCTGCCAGATCGCCCGGGTCTGCGGGTCCCCCGACTGCAGCGCCACCACCCGGCGCCGCGCGCGCTCGGCGAACTCGGCGTCCTCACGGAACCGCTTCGACCCGCGCTTGTAGAGGTCCTCGGCCTCGGGCAGGCTCAGCGCGGCCGCGTCGATGCCCTCGTCGAGCACCTGCTCGACCAGCATGCCGAACTGGGTGCCCCAGTCGCCGATGTGGTTCTGTGGCAGCACCTCATGGCCCACGGCGGTCAGCACCCGGTTGAAGCAGTCTCCGATGATCGTGGTGCGCAGGTGGCCGACGTGCATCTGCTTGGCGACGTTGGGCGCCGAGTAGTCGATGACGACCTTCTGCGGCTCGGAGGTCCGTTCGATCACCGAGTCGGGGTCGGTGAGGATTCCGGTCACCACTCCCGCCAGCACCTCGGCCTTGAGCCGGATGTTGACGAAGCCGGGACCGGCGATCTCCAGCGGCTCGCACAGGTCGGCGACGTCGACCTCGGCGACGATGCGCTGGGCGATCTCGCGCGGCGGCCTGCCCTCGGCCTTGGCGAGCCGCAGCGCCACGTTGGACTGGAAATGTCCGAACTGCGGCCTGGTCGCGGGACGAAGTTCCGGGTCCACCCCCGTGACGGCCTGGAAACGTTCGGTCAGCAGCGCGGGCAGAGAGAGCACGGTCACAATCTTCCCACGGTCCAGCGGGTGCTCCGGACCGCCGGCCGGCGGCGCACTGCGCGGTGCGGGCGCAGGCCGCGGGGCGCCCCGCAAGGAACAACGGCCCTTCAGCGGGGGGTACTAGGCTCGAACAGGACCTGTACCCGATCGAGGAGCACCGTGAGCATCCCGACCATCACTCTCAACGACGGCAACACCATTCCGCAGTTCGGCCTGGGCGTCTTCCTGATGCCGCCGGCGGAGACCCAGCAGCACGTCGAGTTCGCCCTGGCCAACGGCTACCGGCACATCGACACCGCCGCCATCTACGGCAACGAGAAGGAGGTCGGCGCGGCGATCGCGGCCTCCGGCGTCCCGCGCGACGAGCTGTTCGTCACCACCAAGCTGTGGAACGACCGGCAGACCGACGCCGAGGCGGCCATCGCCGAGTCGCTGGAGAAACTCGGCCTCGACTACGTGAACCTGTACCTGATCCACTGGCCGACGCCGAAGTTCGACACCTATGTGCAGGCGTGGCACGGCCTGGAGAAGATCCGGGCGGAGGGCCTGTCCCGTTCGATCGGCGTCTCGAACTTCCACGAGCAGCACCTGCGCCGGGTGATCGCCGAGAGCGACGTGGTGCCTGCGGTCAACCAGATCGAGGTGCACCCCTCGCTGGCGCAGTTCGAACTCGTCGCCGTCAACGACGAGTTGGGCATCGCCACCGAGGCGTGGAGCCCGCTGGGCCGCAAGGCCGACCTGGACGACGACGTGATCGTCCGGATCGCCGAGAAGCTGGGCCGGACGCCGGCCCAGGTCATCCTGCGCTGGCACATCCAGCGCGGGCTGATCGTGTTCCCGAAGGCGTCCAGCCCCGAGCGGCTGAAGGAGAACTCCGACATCTTCGACTTCGAACTGGACGCCGACGACGTCCTGGCGATCGACGGTCTGGACGCCGGCTACCGCGTCGGCTCCGACCCGGAGTCGATGAACAACCGCTGAGCACCTGATGCGTGAGAACCGTCCCCGTGGTCCGATTCTGGACCGCGGTGACGGTTCTTGCGGTCCGCTTCGGGCCGGCGGGACGCCTCAGGCGCGCAGCGCCTCGTCCACGCCGGTCTCGCGTTCGCCGAGCACCGGCTCACGCTGGCTCAGCACGTCCCACACCATCTTGAGGTTCGCGCCGAGCTCGCGGATCGCGCCGTAGGACCACGCCTCCTCGTTGGTCCTCACCGTGTCGTCGCCGACGCCCCATGCGTCCAGCCCGATCGCGCGGCAGGTCGCCAGCGCACGGGGCAGGTGGTAGCTCTGGCTGACGACGATCGCGCGGGTGACGCCGAAGATCTGGCGGGCCCGCACGCAGGAGTCGTAGGTGTCGAAGCCCGCATGGTCACCGACCACCTTCTTCGCCGGAATGCCCCGCTCGATCAGGTAGTCACGCATGCCGTCGGTCTCGTTGTAGTGCCGGGTGCTGTTGTCCCCCGACACCAGGATGGCCCGCACCTTGCCGGCGGTGAACAGCTCGTAGGCGACGTCGAGCCGCGCCTTGAGATAGCGCGACGGCTGCCCGTCGGCGTAGACCTCGGCGCCCAGGACGAGGGCCACCGGCTGGGCCGGGACGTTCTCGACCGTCGCCATCCGGTCCTCGGAGACCACCCGCACGTACCAGGCGGGTCCGGCCACCACCGCGGTGCCGAGCAGCGCGCCCAGCACGGCGACCCGCGCGAAGATCCGGCCGACCACCCACCCGCGCCGACGTGCCATGGGCCGATGGTAAACACCCAAGTCACCGCGCCGCGGATGGCGCGCGGGGCGGGGCCGAAGCACAATGGCCCAATGCCTGAACAAACCGCGAAGGCGGGCCTTGCCTCGTCGTTCGACCGGGCTGCCGACACCTACGAACGTGCCCGACCCGGCTACCCGGACGCCGTGGTCGACTGGCTGCTCGCCCCCGGCCCGCGCGACGTCCTCGACCTCGGGGCCGGCACCGGCAAGCTGACCCGGGCTCTCGCCGGGCGGGTCACGAGCCTGCACGCCGTCGACCCGAGCCCCAACATGCTCGCCCAGCTGCGCGCCGCCGTGCCCGGGGCCCTCACCGCGATCGGTACCGGCGAGGCGATCCCGCTGCCCGATGACAGCGTGGACGCCGTGTTCGCCGCCCAGGCCTGGCACTGGGTCGACCCCGCCCGCGGCGTCTCCGAGGTGCGACGGGTGCTGCGTCCCGGCGGCTACCTCGGCCTGGTCTGGAACGTACGCGACGGGTCCGTCGGCTGGGTGGCCGCCCTGTCGGAGATCATGCACGGTTCGGTCGCCGAGGAGGCGGTGGAGGCGGGTGACCTGCCTTCGGAGCTCGGCCCGGTCGAGCGGTTCACGACCGCCTGGCGGCGTCCGTTCAACCGGCAGGGCCTGCTCGACCTGGTGAAGTCGCGCAGCTACGTGATTTCGGCGCCCGAACCCGACCGGGCGCAGATCCTGCAGGGGGTCAACGAACTGCTCGACACCCACCCCGACCTCGCCGGCCGGGACTCGTGGGACATGCCCTACCGCACCGAGGCGTTCCGGATCACCGTCGGCTGAGCGGCCGTGACGCCTTGGGGTGGACCGGCAGCACCGCCCCACGGTCCACAAGCGGACCGGAAGAGTCGTCCCCACGGCCACCCCGCGCGACAGTAGACTCACCGGATGCCCGAGCCCGCGAAGGTGATCCGCACCGGCGTCCGTACCGAACCGCTGGACGTCGCGGGTCTGGCCGGACTGGTGGGCGACGACCGGGCCGGGGCCACCGTCACCTTCACCGGCGTGGTCCGCGACCATGACCACGGTCGGCAGGTCACGGGCATCGAGTACGTCGGCCACCCCAGTGCGGACGCCGTGCTGGCCGAGGTGGCCGCAGAGTTCACCGGGCGCGACGGCGTCCACGCCATCGTCGTCGAACATCGGGTCGGCACCCTGGCGGTCGGGGACCTGGCCCTGGTGGCGGCCGTGTCGGCCTCGCACCGGGCCGAGGCGTTCGCCACGTGTTCGGCTCTGGTCGACCGGGTCAAGGACACGCTGCCGATCTGGAAGAAGCAACTCTTCGCCGACGGCTCCGCCGAATGGTCCAACTGCCCGTGACGCGCCGCTTCGCCATCGTCCTGGGCGGCGGCCGGTCGAGCCGCATGGGCCGCGACAAGGCGGCCCTGCTGCTCGGCGGCCGTTCACTGCTCGCCCTCGCCGTGGACGCCTGCGGTGCGCGCGACCCGGTCGTGGTGGTCGTGCCCGCCCTGCCGCCCGACGTCGACGCCGGAGCCGTGCTGCGCACGCTGGAGGATCCGCCGCTCGGCGGGCCCGTCGCGGGCATCGCCGCCGGCCTGGCCGCCCTGCCCGCACCCGCCGACGGTGACGAGGTGCTGCTGCTGGCGTGCGACCTGGCCCACCCAGCGGCCGTGGTCGCCGCGCTCGACGGCGCCGCACTCGGCCCCGACGGCACCTGCCTCGCCGACGCCGACGGACGCCCCCAGCTGCTGAGCGCTCGGTACCGTCGCCACGCGCTGGCCGAAGCCCTGGAGCACACCGAAACCCGCGACGCGGGCGTATACCGCACGCTGGCCGGCCTGCGGCTCACCTGCGTGCCTGCGCCCGGACTGACCGACGACCTCGACACCCCCGAGCAGGCCGCCGCGGCGGGTGCGCAACCACCCCAACGGCCGCAGACCTTCCGCTGAGACGAGCCGCCCCACCGCCCGGCAAGCGGCGGCGCAGGCGTCGGCCGACTCGACCGCACGGCGGCGTCCCGTGATACCCGACGGGACTGGGCAATTCTTCCCCCTGTCTGGGACCGGCCCAACGGCAGAGACTGGCGGGTGCGCCCACATCCGTGAGGAGGTTCGCATGTCCGGACCGATCGACCTGCCCCCCGGCCGCAAGGCCAAGCGCCTCGGCACGAAGCAGCGGGTCGAACCAACCGAGCCGCTGAAGCGGCCCGTCGACGTTCCCGTGGTCCGCCCCGTCGACCCCGGCCGGTTCGAGCAGCGCGTGCCCGCCGGCGGTCTCAACCCGCACCTGGGTAAAAAGATCGAGATCGACCCCCGCGTGCCGCCGGTGCTGATCGACCCGCACATCGAGCTGCCGCCGATCATCAAGTGGCCGATCCCGGAGGGCAACTCACAGATCCCCGACGCCCCCGAGGTCACCCTCGACCATCACTTCCAGGTCATCCGCTCCGCCGACCTGGTGTCGTTGATCGTCAGCTCCGCCGGCCTCGACCTGGCCGGCGACACCCTGACCGCGGCCGCGGACGGCTCCGGCGGCCTGCTCGTCTACACGCTGCCGTTCCAGCACCTCGGCGAGCGCGCCTACTACGAGGGCATTCCCGCTCCGCAGCCCAACCCCGACAACCCCGACGGTCCCCCGCAGCCGTCCAGCGGCGCGCCCGAGGTGCCGGTCATCCCCACCGACGGACGCCCCGCCCGACCCAGCCGGGTGGTCGTCCAGGTTCCCGCCGGATCGACCGTGACCGTCAGCACCGCCGGTTTCCTGGACGCCCTGGAGCGGTTCGCGATGGCCGTCCACCCGCTCGCGACCCCGGGCCCGGCCCGCACCTCCAACGCTTTCGACCCGAACCTGGTCAACGTGCTCGCCAACGCGGGCCTCGTGCAGGAGGCCGCTGCCGGCGGCACGGTGCAGGTGCACGCCCTCGACACCCCGACCGGCGTCGCCCAGCTGGCCCGGACGTTGTCGCGGGTGCGGGCCACCCTGTTCGGACCCGACCCGAAGACGTCGGTCACCACGTTGGTGGACGACCTGCAGATCGGCGTGCGGGTACCACCGATCTTCCGCAACCCGGCCACGTTGAGCCGTCCGCCGGGCGTGGGCGAGACCTCCATCGAGGCGCCCTACCGGCTGGTCATCTCGCCCTCGGCCGAGAGTGGCTGGACGCACGCCGACGAGCCGGTCCCGGACGGCTCCGGCACCGCCGTCGAGCTCTGGCACAGCCGACTCGGCCACCGCGACCAGGGAGCCGTCACCGAGCAGCCCGAGTGGATCCGCGCGGTGTGGGCCCGTGACCGCGAGAAGTACCCGAACTGGGCCACCACCGAGGTGCCGAACGGCGAGGACCCGTTCCGCATGTCGCTGAACCCCCGCGACCGCAACATGCTGGTACGGCAATCCAGCGAGACCTGGGCCCGCAACCGGGTGAAGATCACCGATCCGACGCCGGTGGACGCCACCCACCTGTACCTGTCCAGCCTGGGCTCCTGGCTCGATCTGCACGGGTTGTGGAGCACCGACCCGTGGTCGAACCTGCAACTCGGCTCGATCCTGTCCTGGGACCACGAGGCGCCGCTGGGCCGCGACCAGTACGTGCGGGTCACCTACCCGGGCCACATCTTCCCGTTCGGCCACAAGGCGACCCTGGTGAAGGTCACCGAACGCAAGATCACGGACAAGGCCGACCCGAAGGCCGTCCTGTTCCAGCGCAAGTTCATCGTGATCGGCGAGCCGGTGAAGACCTACGCCGCCCGCGACCTGCCGTTCACCAGGGTGGAGATCGCCCCCACCATCACCCCGGTGCTGTCCCCCGAGCCGCTGGCCGTCGAAGAGACCACCTGCTTCGTGGTGCAGGCCGGCGGTGGACCGTTCCAGTTCGTGCTGCACTGCACCGACATCGACGGCCGCGAGGTCAAGCTGCCCACCCCGCTGGTCTGGGTGGCGGACGGCGCGCCGCGTCCGTTCCCCGCCGGCAAGGACCCGGCCACCCTGTTCACCAACCTGGGCGAGACCCAAGGGCTGGGCCAGAACGTCTCCTTCGTGCCGTCCGAGCCGGGCGGCAAGGACGCCTCGGTGCCCACCGTCGGGCTGAGCTTCGCCGGGGACGACCTGCAGCTCACCTCGGTGCCGCACCTGAAGTACGCCCGCGCGTCCATTCCGGCCGTGGAGCGGATGAACCCGACCGGCCCGCAGCAGTTCAGCTACGCCGACGCGTGGCTCACGAACGGGTTCGAAGCCGGCAACGAGGGGCAGGTGTGGGCCGCACTGGCCAGCACGCCGGTGCTCGGCTTCGGCAAGGGCGGCGCGTCCAGCGGCGACGCCGGCGGCTTCGTGGCCCCGTCGCTGCCGATCGCCGGGCTGTCCCGCAAGCAGGGGCCGGTCGGCGACGTGACGGGTGCCGCCGCCGGCGACTTCGACCCGATGGCCTACCTGGGCGCCGCGTTGCCCAAGCTGTTCGGCTTCGTCTCGCTGATCGACATCCTGGACGCGGTCGGCATCGACCTGAACGACGCCCCCGCCCTGGTCACCGAGTCGCTGGCCAAGGTCGAGGCGTTGATGGCCGACCTGAAGGAACTCAAGCAGACGGTCGAGGACGCCGCCGCACAGGCCCAGCAGGCGCTGTCCCAAGCCCAGCAGACGGCGTCCGACCTGACCGCGCAGGGCCGGGCGGGGCTCGCCAACGAGCTGCTCGCCAAGGCCCAGGACGCCGCGACCAGCGCGCAGGACCTGGTCAACCCCGTGATCACGGCCGCCGACGGGGTGCTGCAGGCGATCATCGACGCCCCGGGCGACCTGGCGAGCGCCCCGGGCAAGCTGGCCACCGCGCTGACCAACCTGGCCAATGCGCTGACCGCGGTGGAGGCCGCGGCCGCCAAGCTGACCCCGCTGGCCAAGAACCGGCTCACCGCGCTCACCGCCACCCTGCGCACCGCCGCCACCGACGTCGAGATGGTGCAGTCGGTGATCGACTTCGTGCAGGGCATCGCGACCGCGGTGGCGGACGCCCGCTTCTCGTTCAAGTGGCAGCCGCCGCTGAAGTCGTGGCCGGACGACAACAAGCCGGTGCTGAAGCTGCCCAAGAACGGCTTCACGCTGGCCGTCGAGGGCCAGGCCGGCGCCAAACCGAAGCTCGACATCCTCGCCGAACTGCGCGGCTTCGCGCTGATCCTGCCGCCCGGCGAGCCGATGATGAAGCTTCCCTTCGACCACCTGTCGTTCAAGGCCGGCAGCTCCGGCAAGGTCGAGGTGGACGCCTCGGTCGGCAACATCGAGTTCGTCGGCATCCTGAGCTTCGTCGAACGGATCAAGCAGCTGATCCCGCTGGACGGCTTCAGCGACCCGCCCTACGTCGACGTGAAGCCGGACGGGGTGGTGGCCGGCTTCACCCTCGACCTGCCGAACCTGGCCATCGGCGTGTTCAACCTGTCGAACATGTCCCTGTCGGCGGACGTCCAGGTGCCCTTCCTCGGCGACATCGTGTCGGTCGGCTTCGGGTTCTGCACCAGGGAACGTCCGTTCAACCTGGCGGTGCTGTGTCTGGGCGGCGGCGGCTGGTTCGGCATCCGGCTCAGCCCGCGCGGCCTGGAGGTGCTCGAACTCGGCCTGGAGGCCGGCGCCTACCTGGCGGTCGACCTCGGGGTGGCGTCGGGCTCGGTGTCGATGGCGATCGGTATCTATCTGCGCATGGAGGCCGACAAGGGCTCGCTCACCGCGTACTTCCGGCTGCGCGGCGAGGTCAGCGTGCTCGGCCTGATCACGGCCTCGATCGAGCTGTACCTGTCGCTGACCTACGACTTCCCCAGCGGCAAACTGGTCGGTACCGCCACCATCACGGTCAAGGTCAAGGTGCTCTGCTTCTCGGCCTCGGTGTCGATCACCTGCCAGCGCACGTTCGCCGGCAGCAACGGCGACCCGAGTTTCGCCGAGGTGATGGGGGTCCAGCCCGACTTCACCTCGACGCTGTGGAACGACTACTGCCTCGCCTTCGCGGAGGAGTGAAAGATGCGTGAACAGTTCACCGTCGTCGCGCTGCCGTACTCGTGCGACCCGAACGAGACGTTCCACGTCTCCTTCTTCGTGTCGCCCGACATCGCCGTGGACGACCCCCGCGACACCCTGGCGGTCACCGAGCTCTTCCAGCACTGGACCAAGGCCCTCGCCGACGCGACGTTCACCCTTGAGGACCAGGCGGGCGAGATCGACTGCGAACCGCTGCGCTACGCCGTCGAGGACGGCCTGTGGGAGGAGGTGTTCCCGGCCGAGACCCCGGTGAACTCCTACACCCCGCCCGACTGGACGCAGCGGCCCTGGCGCACCTTCCACCCCGGCACCACCACCGGGATCGCCAAGACCGTCAACCTGCTGGCCACCATGGTCAACGGGGTGGAGGCGCCCACAGTCCAGCAGTTGCCGTGGTTCGGCACCCAGATTCTGGAGACCCTCGGCGGCGGCGATGTCGGCCGGCAGCGGTTCAACCCGCTGGACCTGGTCGGGCGGCTGGAGAGCGGCCAGACCGAAGCGCTCGACGCGGCCACCCGCGAGCGGGTGCCGCTGGCCGAGTTCCGCAGCCACCGCGAGTACTTCAGCAACGGCACCGTGCCGGACAACTTCATGGGCGGGACGCCGATGGCGAACGCCCTGTTAGAACTGCACCGGGCCAGGCGGTTCTACAGCCACCCCGAGGAGGAGACCGACTACCGCGACCGTCCCGAGCCGGACAATCCCGGGCCGGCCGAGCCCGACAAGCAGATTCCCGACTTCCACGCCCGGGTGTCGCTGGTCAACGACCACGGCCCGCTGCAGCGCAAGCTCGCCCTGGTGATCGACGTCAAGGCCGACACCAACCGGCTGGCCGGCAGTGAATGGCTGTGCGGCCGCATCCTCATCCCCGGCCGCGAGGACGCGCTGAAGGTCGTCCGCGTCGCCACCCGCCGGGTCGGCCGTGCCCTGGTCACCCGGGCCGAGGACGAGTCCCAGTGGATCAACGGACGGCTGCCCGTGGGCAACGCCGACAGCTACGACCTGCTCGACCTCGACCCCGACGGCGCGGCGCTCAAGACCGAGCAGTACCTGTCGTCCTACCTGCGCACCGCGGCCGCGGCGCTGCAGGGCGCGCCGGCCAACGCGGCCCCACCCGCCCTACGCACCACCGGTTTCACCGTGGCCCGCAAGAACAACGGCGCCGCCACCGCCGACGCGATCGACAAGCAGACGTCCGTGCTCGACACGGTGCGCACCCAGCCACCCAACCAGCCGGCCGTCGACGCGCCGCTGATGACCACCGAGGACGTGATGCAGGGCGTCCGGGTCGAGGTGCACGACGACAAGACCGACCGGTGGCGCTCGCTGCACCAGGTGCGGGTGAGCGCCGACGTGGTCGGTGGCCGCAGCTTCTCCTTCGACGACGAGGCGTTCCTGCAGGAATCCGCCCCCACCCACGCCGGCCAGGACACCTCCCCCATCCACGTGCACGAGGCGGTCTTCGGCTGGGACGGCTGGAGCCTGTCCGCCGCCCGTCCGGCGCTGCCGGTGGTCAACGAGGGCGGCGTGGAGCGTGTGGTCACCGACCCGCAGCCGCCGGCCGACCCGTCCACCCCGGTGCTGATCGACCGCACGGCGGCGCCCGGCACACTGCCCCGGCTGCGGTTCGGCCGGCGCTACAGCTTCCGGGTCTGGGGCGTGGACCTGGCGTGCAACTCGCGTCCGCACCGGCTGGAGCCGCCGCCGGCGATCGCCGCCGCCGACCAGCCGCCGGCCGAACCGGTCACCCGCGTGGCCGCCGACCTCAGCCAACTCGGGGACTTCCGCACCGGCGCCCTGAGCCGGCTGCGGGACTCCGCCGCGGCCTCCGCCGAACCCGCGGCGCAGCCGATCGACACCGGCACCGACGGCGCCGGCCTGCAGTTGGCGCAGGCGCTGCCCGAGATCGTCGGACGACTGCAGGTCAAGCGCGGCGAGAGCGTGCAGCAGCCGGTGGCCTCCGCGCTGGCCGACGTGCGCAGCGTGCTGGCGTCCGGCCTGGCCGACGACGCCCTGGCGCCGGCGGCGACCGCGGTGCTGAACCCCGCGGTGATCCGCGGCGGCCTGGCCCTCGACCCGGACGACCTCGCCGGCCCGGTCGGCACCTCGGAGGCGGTTGCCGTCTCTGCCGAGCTGCCGTTCGTCCGGTACCAGCCGGTGCCGCCGCCGGCGGTGGTGCCGCGCCGGCTGTTCACCGAGGGCGAGTCGAACGAGGTGCTGGTGGTGCGCTCCCGGGTGAGCCAGGACCCGGCCACGCTGGCGGTGCTCACCGGCACGCCCGTGGAGTACGCGGCCGCCAACGCCGGCCGCTTCGCCACCTGCGAACGGCACCTGGTGCCGCCCAAGACGAGCCAACTGGAGGCCGAGGAGCACGGCGCCTTCGACGCCGCCATCGCCTCCCCGGACGCCGCGGCCCGCAACCTGTGGCTGCACGCGGCGATCCGCGAGTCGGGCACCCTGTTCGACCTCGACGTGCCGCGGCTGGACGACCCGTCGGTGCGCGACCCGCAGGACGGCGTCGCCCTGGTGCACGGCCCCGGTGCCTCGCCCGCGGAGTTGCGCACGCTGCCCTTGCCGCCCGGCGAAGCGCCCGGGCCGGGTCAGTACGTGGTGCACGACACCGACCTGGTGCACACCCCGTACCTGCCGGACGTGATCGCCCGCGGCCTGGGCTTCGTGTTCCCCGACGCGGGCAAGGAGTGGACGATCGTTCCCCCGTTCGGGGTGGAGGGCTTCACCGCCCGCTATCCGGGTGCGCTCGCCACGCCCGACGCGGCGTCGGCATGGCCGAGCATCGACGGCTACCGGCTGGTGCTGAACGGCGCGGAGGAACTGAACGCCGTGGTGGCACCGCATCTGGTGACCATCTCGCTGCCTCGCGGCACCGCGCTGCGCAGCCGGCTGTCGTCCACCCTCACCCTGGACGACCTCGCGGTCATGGGTGCCTGGCTACAGCTGCCGGAGGCGATGCGTCAACTGCCCGGGGTGGCCGAAGCCGCGGCGAACGGCTGGCTGTGGGCGCTCACCCCGCCGACGGCGCTGACCATGGTGCACGCGGTGCCGCGTCCGATCGTGGCCCCGGAGCCGATCGGCTTCCGCATCTACCGCGCGCAGAACGCAACCAACGCGATGCTGCTCGGCGGGGTCGAACTGCACGGCCCCAGCACCGATTCGCTGCTCGTGGACGCCCGCTGGGACGAGGTGCTGGACGACCTGTCCGACCCGCAGTGGAAGGTGATGCCGGACCAGCGCCAGGTGGCGGCGACCACCGCGATCGAGCCGTGGGAGGACATCGCCATCCTGGCCGGCATGCACGCCGACCAGACCTACAACGACGCCGTGGTCGGCCACGTCCGCTCGCATCGGGCGGTGCACGAGTTCGGCGACACCAAGCATCGCCTGGTGAAGTACCGGTTCCGGGCGACGACCCGGTTCCGCGAGTACTTCGCGCCCGACGAGCTGGCGCCCGCGACCCCGTCCGACGACCCGAGCCTGCCGATCGACGACGGTCGCAGCACGGTCAGCGCCGAGGTGGCCATGCACGTGCCGAACACGTCGCTGCCGGCACCGCCGATGGTGCATTCGGTGATCCCGCTGTTCCGCTGGGAGGACGAGACCGAGCCTGACCAGCCGATGGCGCGGCGCCGGACGCGGCGCTCGGGCGTCCGGGTGTATCTGGAGCGGCCGTGGTTCGTCACCGGCGCCGACGAGCAGATCGGCGTGGTGTTGGCGCTCGGCCAGCGCCCGGACAGCACGTTCACCAGCCAGTGGGGCGGCGACCCGTTCTGGGCGGGCAGCAACGTGGCCGACCGCGAGGCGGTGCAGGTCACCGACCTGCTCAGCGCCCTCGGGTTGGACGACTACGACTCGGTGGCCGGGCCGTCCGGAAAGCCGGAGATCTACCCGTCGCCCGACGACCCGAACGTCAAGGTGATGGTCGTCCCGTACCGGCCGCAGTACAACCTGGAACGCCGCAAGTGGTTCGTCGACATCGGCTTCCCGGCCCGGTTCTGGCCGTTCGTGCAGCTGTCGCTGGTGCGCTACCAGCCCTACAGCGTCGACGGCCGGCACATCAGCAAGCCGGTGCGCTGCGACTTCGTCCAGGTGGTGCCGGAGCGCACCGCCTCCGTCAGCCGCACCAGCGAGGGCACCGTCCGGGTGCTGGTGTCGGGTCCGGCGGGCTATCACGACGCGTCGACCGCGCTGACCGGGCCCCGCACATTCGGAGGTGTGGCCGGCGGGTTCAACGCTGCGGCGAACGTGCTGGCCGGGGTTGCGGCGGTGGCCGCCAACCGGGTGCTACGGGCCAGGTTGCAGACCCGGGACGCCGGCGCCACCAGCGACCTGGCCTGGCAGACGGTGACCCAGACCGACCTGGTCGTCCGCGGCTTCGCCGGCACCCTGGCCAACCTGGTCTGGACCGGCGAACTGGACGTCCCCGAGGGGCTGCCGTTCGCCCGTCCAACCACGCCGGGCACGCACCGCGTCCGGATCGAGGAGTGGGAGACCTTCGTCGGCGACCCGGCCAACCTTGGCGACCCCAACAGCCCCCCGACAACGGAGATCAGGCTGATCTACGCCGACGAGTTCGAGCTGGGTTCTCCCGAGTAGGCGCCAGGTCCGCCTGCGGCCTCGTCGCGGCGAACGACCCCTGTCATCCCGGCGAACGCCGGGATCTCGGGGGCGCCACCCGGCCACCGATCTCGACACCGGCGTCCGATGGAGGCGAACCCGCACCACTTTCGCGTCACAACGCGAAAGCGGACAGCCAGCCCTCCAACGAGCAGCGATCTCGACATCGGTACGGGACCCCCACGGACCCACACCCGACCAGTCGGCTGGGACGTCGGCGAGGCCGACCGGCAGCACGCGTTCCGGCAGACGCTGCGCACCGCGGGCTCGACGGCGCTGGCCTCGGCCGTGCTGGCAGCGGTGCTGTGGTCCTTCGCCGACGGCGCACTGGCCATCTTCGGGGTCAACGCCGTGGCCCTCGACCAGGCCCGGTCCGCGCCGCTGATCAGCGTCGCGCTGCTGCCGTTGTCGGCGCTCACCTCGGTGCTGTTCGGCGCGTTGCGTTCGGCCGGTGACGTGCTGTGGCCGATGGCGTACTCGGTCGCGGCCAGCCTGCTGGCGCTCGTCCCGGCGTCCCACCTGCTGATCGGGGTGGCCGGGCTGGGCCTGGCCGGCGCGTTCTGGGCCCTGACCCTGGCCGAGGCGACCCGCGGCGGCCTGCTGCTGGCCCGCTGGCTGCGCCGCCGCCGGCAGGCCGTCCCGGTGGTCGAGGACGCCGCCCCCGCGCCGGACGACGACCGCTCGGCCTCCCCCGCCGGCCTGCACTGACGCCCGGCGCTCAAGCGGTCAGCGTGCCGCCGTTGCTGGCGATCAGGTCGCGGTACCAGCCAAACGACTTCTTGCGGTAACGCCGCAAGGTGCCGCTGCCGTCATCGTTGCGGTCGACGTAGATGAAGCCGTACCGTTTCGACAGCTGCGCGGTCGACGCGCTGACCACATCGATCGGCCCCCACCACGTGTAGCCGAGCACCTCCACCCCGTCCGCGATCGCCTCGCCGACCTGGACCAGGTGGTCGTTGAGGTAGGCGATCCGGTAGTCGTCCTCGACGGTGGGCACACCGTCCACCTCGACCAGTTCGTCGTTGGCGCCCAGCCCGTTCTCGACGATGAAAAGCGGCTTGCCCCAGCGGTCCCAGAACTGGTTGAGGGTGATCCGCAGCCCGACCGGATCGATCTGCCAGCCCCACTCGGACGCCGGCAGCGTCGGGTTGGTGATGCCGCCGAACAGGTTGCCCTCGCCCGCCTCGCCCCCGTCGGCCGCCTCGCACACGCTCATGTAGTAGCTGAACGACACGAAGTCGACGGTGTGGGTAAGGGTTTCGCGGTCGTCGTCGGTGATGTCGAGCTCGATGCCTTTCTCGCGCAGCGTGCGCAGCAGGTAGCCCGGGTAGCGCCCGCGCACGTGCACGTCGGTGAACGCCAGGTTGGCGTGATCGGCGTGCAGCACGGCCAACACGTCGGCGGGGCTGGGGGTGAGCGGATAGGTCGGCATGGCCAGCACCATGCAGCCCACCTTCAGCCCGGGGTCGATCTCGTGCGCGATCCGGGTGGCGGACGCCGAGGCGACCAGTTCGTGATGGATCGCCTGGTACAGGTCACCTTCGGCGAGCTGCTCCTTCGGCGTCCAGATGCCACCCGACATCAGCGGCGCGTGCAGCACCGAGTTGATCTCGTTGAACGTCAACCAGTACCTGACCCGGTGCCCGAACCGTTCGAAAAGGGTGCGGGCGTAGCGCTCGTAGAAGCCGATCAACCGGCGGTCGACCCAGCCGTCGTAGGTCCGGGAAAGGTGCAGCGGGGTTTCGTAGTGGCTGATCGTGACCAGCGGTTCGATGCCGTGACGCTCCAACTCGTCGAGCAGCCGGTCGTAGAACGCAAGGCCCTCCTCGTTGGGTGTCTCCTCGTCGCCGTTGGGGAAGATCCGGCTCCAGCCGATCGAGAACCGGTAGACCGAGAACCCCAGCTCGGCGAACAGCGCGATGTCCTCGGCGTAGCGGTGGTAGTGGTCGATGCCCTCGTGCTTGAGGTTGTCGGGGGTCGGTTCGTCGGTCGGCGGGCCGACGATGCCGCGCGGCATCACGTCCTGGATGGACAGGCCCTTGCCGTCGGTCAGGTAGGCGCCCTCGAGCTGGTTCGCGGCCGTGGCCCCGCCCCACAGGAAGCCGTCGGGGAAAGCAGTCATGACGCCGATTGTCCCGTGTCCGGCGGGCCGGGCGGCAGGGCCCGGTTCAGTTCAGGGCGTTCCTGAGCGGTTCGCCGGCCAGGTAGCGGGCGATGTCGGCGGCGCCCAGTTCGGCGGCGAGCTGGGCGGACTCCTGGCTCGCCCCGGCCAGATGCGGGGTGACGATGAGCCGTTCGGTGCGCAGCAGCCGGTGCCCCTGCGGCAGCGGCTCGGCGGGCAGGACGTCTGCCGCCGCGGCCCACAGGCGTCCGGAATCGAGGGCGTCGGCCAGCGCGTCGTAGTCGAGCACCGGGGGGCGCGAGCAGTTCACCACCACCGCGCGCTCGGGCAGCAGGGCCAGCTGCTCGGCGCCGATCATGCCGCGCGTCTCATCGTTCAGCCTGGGGTGCAGGGTGAGAATGGTCGAGCGCCGCAGCAGCTCGGCGAGATCGTCGACCTTCTCGGCGTGCGGCATGTCTGCCACGTAGGGGTCGTAGCCGAGCACGTGGGCGCCCATCGCGTCCAGGGTGGACGCCACCCGCGAGCCGACCGCGCCGTAGCCGACCAGTCCGACGGTGGCGCCGCGCACCTCCATCGGCGTGTTCTCGTAGGCGTAGTAGTCGCCGCCCCAGGCACCGGCGACCAGTTCGTTGTGCCGGTCGACCAACTGCCGCACCGCCGCGAGGATCATCGCCACGCTGTGTTCGGCGGTGGAGGTCGCGTTGCGTCCGGGGGCGTTCGACACTGTGACCCCGTGCGCGGTGGCGGCGGGCACGTTGATGTTGACCGGACCCCCGCGTCCGACCGTGATCAGCTTGAGCGTGGGCGCGGCGGCGGCGATCACCTTCTCGGTGAACGGCGAGGCGTGCACGAAGGCGATCTCGCAACCCTCCAGCGCGGCGATCAGGGCGTCCTCGTCGCCCTCGGCCTCGTCGACCTCGCCGATGGAGACGAACGGCGATACCGGCCACTGCCCCTTGATGACCGTCGTGTCGGCGTCCGGCACATGCCGCTCCAGCGCTTCCAGCAGCACCTCGGGCAGGATGAACCGGTCCCCCGCCACCAGAATCTTCACCACGTCGTCTTCACTCCTCGTGACTCGCGTGCGCCTGCCGCAGCATCCTCGCCGCCGCACGTGTCCAGTCTGGCGGTTGCCGTGGTGTCACGCATCCAGACGCAGGAGCGGGTGAGATCCAGGGGCGAGCCCGGGATGACGGTGCGTCTCTCGACAGGCTCGACCGACGGGCCGGCGATCACTCCAGCCAGTCGCCTGAATCCCAACCGCCACGGAACCGTGCGGTCAGGTACTCACCCACCACCGCCGAGCCCAGATCGCCCAGGTCGGGGGCGACCACCCGTCCCCCGGCGCGCTTGGCCAGCTGGGCCAGGAACCGTTCCAGGCCGGGGTCGTCGCCCAGCCGGAAGAAGATCGGCGACGCACCGAGCCGGGACGCCTTGTCGAGTTCGACCACCGTCGCCGCAACCGTCTCCGGTGAGGTCGGCCAGTCGAACCAGGCCTCGCCTCCGCCGGTCAGGTGCGCGGTCGGTTCACCGTCGGTCACCACCAGCAGCACCGGCTGCATCGACGGGTGCTGCCGGAAGAACCTGTTGGCCAGCAGCAGCCCGTGGTGCAGGTTGGTGCCCTGCTCGCGCATCGGCGGCAGGGCGGTCAACTCGGCGATCTCGCGGGACTGCGCCCAGCGTCCGAACCCGATCAGCTGCAGCCGGTCACCCCGGAACCGGGTGCTGACCAGGTGATGCAGCGCCAGCGCCGTCCGCTTCATCGGCACCCAGCGACCCTCGATCGCCATCGAGTACGACGTGTCGACCAGCAGCGCCACCGCCGACGAGGTGCGCGCCTCGGTCTCGGTCACCTCGACGTCGCGGATGTCCAGCCGGACGCCCTGTGAGGGGTCGCCGCCCTCGGACGCGGTGCGCATGATCGCGTTGGTCAGGCTGCGGGTCACGTCCCACGGCTCGGCGTCGCCGAACGCCCACTGCCGCGACGCGCCGGTCGGCTCGCCGGCCGCCCCGGCGAGCCGGGTGTCGCGGTTGCCCTGGCGTGGTGCGAGCTGCTTGGCGGCGTCGGCGAGCAGCGCCTTGCCGAGCCGGCGCATCGCCTGCGGCGACAGCCGCAGGTCGCCGGAGCCGTCGCGCTGCAGCAGTCCACCCTCGCGCAGCGCCTTCTCCAGCTCGGCCAGCGTGCGGGCGTTCACCGCCGCGTCGTTGCCGAGCTGCCGGGCCAGGGCGTC
Organism: Micropruina sonneratiae; assembly: GCF_025972045.1. Lineage (GTDB taxonomy): Bacteria > Actinomycetota > Actinomycetes > Propionibacteriales > Propionibacteriaceae > Micropruina > Micropruina sonneratiae. Next base: position 349,731 of record NZ_JAPDHX010000004.1, read on the forward strand.
CAGGTCGAGGTCGTCGAGCCGGGCACCGCCGTAGTTCTGGCCCAGCTGGTCGGCGAGCTGGTCGAGTTCGGCGAGGTCCTGCAGGACGCCGGTGCCCTCACCCAGCCCCATGCCCTCCTCGCCGGTGAACTGTTCGCCGCCGCCCCAGTTCTCGCCGGGTCGCAGCGCCTGCAGGTTGCCGTCGAGCCGGTCGAGTTGCGCCATCAAGCCGGGTGACCCGAACGCCTGCGCCGACAGCTGCATGAGTTCGGCCCGTTGCTCGGCCGTCATCGAGCGCATCATCCGCTGCGCGGCGGCGGCGCGTTGCGCCAGGGCGTCGATGAGTTCGTCGACGTTGCGCGGATTCTCGGGGAAGTACTGGCCGTGTTCGGCCATGAAGTCGTCGAAGTCCTCGGGGGTGTCCTCGCCACGACGGTGCTTGTCGAGCAACTCGTTGAGGTCCTCCAGCATCGCGTTGATCGCGGCGCGGTCGTCGTCGGTCGCGTTCTGCAGGGCCTGCTTCATGCCCGCGAAGCGCTGGTCGAGCAGCTCGCGCCCGAGCAGGTCCTTGATCTTCTCGTAGTCCCGCCTGGCTTCGGTGGACGCCCAGTCGTAGTCGGCCAGGTCGGTCACCGCGGCGGCTGTCGAGGAGGGCAGGTTGTCCAGTCGCAGTTCGCGGAAGGCGCGGTCGTCGTCGTCCATCATGGCGTCGCGCAGCAGCTGCTTGCGTTCCTCGGTGACGGCCCGGTCGAGCAGTTCCTTCACCTCGGCCAGGGTGCCGTCCATCCGGTAGCGCGAGAGCAGGTCGCGCCGCCTCGCGTTGACCCGGCGGGCCAGGTCGTCCAGCCCCTCGCGGTCACTCATGCCTCGGCGCAGGTACTCGCGAAGCGCCCGCTCGGGGCTGTAGCCGGCCATCACGTCGTTGCCGATCTGCTCCAGCGCCTCGCTCAGGTCGACCGGCGGCGCAAGCGGATCCGGGCCGCCGGCGTAGCGGCCGTAACGCGATGCGCGCCTGCGTGGCATGGGTCGTCCTAGCCGTAGATGGTTTCGCTGCCGTCGGAGTCCTTGGCGATCCGGCGGGCCAGGTAGAGCCCCTCCAGCGCCAGTTCGATCGCGCTCGCCCGGCGCCCGTCTGTGTCGGCGTCGAACCGCTCGGCGATCTCGTCGTAGACGTCGCCGGCGTCGGGCAGCCCGTCGAGGAACTCTGCCGCGGTCACCTGCTCGCCGGTGATGACGGTGGCCCGGCCGTCGAGCGAGTCCACCAGCGGCCCCAGGTCGATGCCGCGGAAGTGGACGCGGGCGGTGTCGGCGACGGCGGTGCGCAGCAGGTGGGTGAGGATGGCGTCCTCGCGACCCTCCTCGCCCGCCTCGAACTCGATCTTGCCGCCGAGCACCTCGACCGCCGTCTCAAGGTCGACCAGCCGGGCCACCGCGGCGTCCTCACCGCGGACGACTGCCCGATGCAGTGCGGCGGCCGCCACGGTCTCCGCGCCGGCGATGGCGAAGCGCGCCGAAACCCCCGAGCGCTGGTTGATCGCCGGCGACTCGCGCAGCGCACGGGTGTAGCGGGCCAGGATCTCGAGCAGCACCGGCGGAATCTCGGCGACCAGGTTCGCCTCCTGGGCGATCACGGCGACCTCGGCGTCCAGTTCGAGCGGGTAGTGGGTGCGGATCTCGGCGCCGAAGCGGTCCTTGAGCGGGGTGATGATGCGGCCGCGGTTGGTGTAGTCCTCGGGGTTGGCCGACGCCATGACCAGCACGTCGAGCGGCAGCCGCAGCACGTAGCCGCGGATCTGGATGTCGCGCTCCTCCATCACGTTGAGCATCGCCACCTGGATGCGCTCGGCCAGGTCGGGCAGCTCGTTGATCGCGACGATGCCACGATGGCTACGCGGAATGAGACCGAAGTGAATGGTCTCCGGGTCGCCGAGCCGGCGGCCCTCGGCAACCCGGATCGGGTCGACGTCGCCGATCAGGTCGGCCACCGAGGTGTCGGGGGTGGCCAGCTTCTCGGCGTAGCGCTCGGAGCGGTGCCGCCAGGCGACCGGCAGCTCGTCGCCCAATTCGAGGGCTCGGCGCTTCGACTCGGCAGTGATCGGCTCGTAGGGGTGCTCGGCCAGTTCCGACCCGGCGATCACCGGCGTCCACTCGTCGAGCAGGCCCTCCAGGGTGCGCAGCAGCCGGGTCTTGCCCTGCCCGCGTTCGCCCAGCAGCACCACGTCGTGGCCTGCGATCAGGGCGCGTTCGAGCTGCGGAAGCACGGTGCGGTCGAAGCCGTGCAGCCCGGGCCACGGGTTCTCGCCGGCGGAGAGCTTCGCCAGCAGGTTGTCCCGCAGCTCGTCGCGCAGCGACTTCTGCTCGTGCCCGCTGGCGCGCAGTTCGGCGAGGGTGGCGATGGTCGGACGCTGTGTCACGCCCTCACGCTAACCCTCGGCACAAGTGCGGAAACACGTCTCAGCGGGTGACCCCCGGGCGGCCGCCGTCGCATCCCCAACCCGCACGTACCGTTTTCACCAAGCGCGGATATACCGATTTTCGACGTCGATGCCGATGAAAAGGTTTACATCGGCAGAATCGGCCGTCGACGTCGAAAATCGGTATATCGGCACGGGGTGAGTTCTTGCTCGACCTCAGGAGCACACCCGTGGGCCCGGCCGCGCTCGCGCGGGCCGCCCGATTGGAGGCCTTCGGGCGCGGGTACGCTCAACGGCGTGCCGTCGCCCAAGACACTGCGGGTGCTGCTGGTCCGCCACGGACAGACCCCGACCACCGGCAAGCTGCTGCCGGGGCGTGCCCCCGGCCTGCACCTGTCGGATGCCGGCCGCGCCCAGGCCGAGACGGTGGCCGAGCGGCTCGAGCCGGTCGGGCTCGCCGCGGTTTACACCTCGCCACTTGAGCGGGCCCGCGAGACGGCCGAACCCACCGAGCGCCGCACCGGCCTGCCCGCCGTGGTTGAACCGGCCCTGCTCGAGTGCGACTTCGGCGACTGGACGGGCCAGGAGCTCACCGCCCTGTCAAGGCTCAAGCAGTGGCGCACCGTGCAGACCGCACCCTCCACCTTCCGCTTCCCCGGCGGGGAGAGCTTCGTCGAACTGCAGGTGCGGATGATCGCGCTGATGGAGCGCCTGCGTCGCGAGCACGCCGGCCACACGGTGGCCTGCTTCTCGCACGCCGACCCGATCAAAGCACTGCTCACCCACGCCGTCGGCACCCACCTCGACCACTTTCAACGCATCGATGTCGCAACCGGCTCGATCTCGGCGATCGACTGGCCCGCCCGCGGCGCCCCGGTGGTGCGCACGGTCAACTCCGTCCAGGGTCCACCCGCGTGACCTCGGCGGACGACCGCGAAGCCCTACTCAGCGAGGGCGAGATCGCGCTCGTCGGCAGGGTCGCCGACAGCAGCAACGCGACCTTCGTGGCCGAGGTGACCCGCGGCGACGACTACGCGTGGGCGATCTACAAGCCACTCTCCGGCGAACGCCCGCTGTGGGACTTCGAAGCCGGTCTCTACAAGCGCGAACGTGCCGCCTACCTCCTCGACACCGCCCTGCAATGGGACCTGGTGCCCGCCACGGTGATCCGCCGCGACGCCCCGCTGGGGGTGGGGTCGCTGCAGTGGTTCATCGAGCACGACCCGGCCGAGCACTACTTCACGCTGCTGCGCGAACACCCGGCCACCCACGACCGGCTGCGCCGGCTCGCGGTGTTCGACGTGATCGGCAACAACACCGACCGCAAGGGCGGCCACGTACTGCACGACGAGGACGGCGCGATCTGGGCGATCGACCACGGCCTGTGCTTCGCCGCCGAGTTCAAGCTGCGTACGGTCATCTGGGATTTCGCCGGCGACGCCATCGATCCCGACGTGCTGGACGCCATCGCCCCCCTCGCCGACGAGGTGCCGGACGCCGTCGCAGACCTGCTCACCCAGCGCGAGGTGCGGGCCATCAGGCGCCGCACCCAACGGCTGCTCGACTCCGGCCTCCTTCCCGCCGACGCGACCGGACGGGCTTGGCCCTGGCCGCTGGTGTGACCTGAATGGCTCCTTCCCAGGGATCTGGCACGCCTTGTATTGCGATGTAATGTTGTAATCACTGCAAGGAGGTAGTGATGGTTCCCAAGGGTTTCGGACGGCCAGGGGGTTGGCAGCAGGCCGACCTGCCGGCCGCGGACGACGCGCACGCCTGGTTCGCCGGCAGGCTGCCGGACGACTGGTTCCTCGAACTCGAGGTGTCGGTCGATCGCGAGGAGATCACGGTGATCGGCTCGATCCCCGACGAGGGTGTCGAGCCGGCCATGGCCGAGGGCCGCATCGCCCGGTTCCGGGAGGACACCCGCGAGCGCCGCATCGCCATCGCGCTGGAGGCCGAGAACCGGTACGCCCGCAAGGTGTCGTGGGGCGTCCGGCTGGGGGAGAAGTCGGCGATGTTCACCCACCTCGCGGTGCCGGTGATGACGAGGCTGCGGCAGCCTGAGCGTCAGGTACTCGACACCCTGGTGGACGCCGGCGTCGCCCGCTCGCGCTCCGAGGCGCTGGCCTGGGCGGTCAAGCTGGTCGGCCGGCACACCGAGAGTTGGTTGGCCGAGCTGCGCACCGCGATGGAAAAGGTGGACAAGCTGCGGGCCGAGGGGCCGACCGTCCAGCCCGACTGAACGCACCGGCCGGCAGGCTAGCCACGTGAACCCCTGCGACGGGGCGGCCGCGCTCCGCCGAGACAACCGAACCGGATCGCTCCGCTCCGGGATGCCCAGCGCCAAACCCGGCTGCCCCGCCCGGGGGGTATGTGCCCGCGCTGTACCGCGGTGGACCCTCCAGCCTGCCAGGCCGCTCCAAACGACTCCTGTCACCAGGAGCCGGCACCCGCCGACCCGATACGCCGGCGCGCACTGAGGTCGGTCAGCCGCCGGCGAAGGGCGGCAGCACATCCACCTGGGCGCTCGGCGCGACGAGTTCGCTCCGCTCCCGGACGGCGACACCGTCGACCAGCAGCGAGGACACCTTGAGCACCGCGGCCAGGCGCTCCCGGTCGGCGCCCAGCTGCTCGACCAGGTCGGCGGCCGTCACGCTGAAGTCGGCCTCGACGACCTCCTCGGTCACCCCGGCGGCCTCGGCGGCGCCGGCGAAGTAGCGGACCCTCATCTCATCCCCCGATCGCACTCATCGTCCGGGCCGGCTGCTCGAAGCCGGGTTCGCCGATACCGTGCGACGGCGCCTTCCGGCTCTGCGCGCCAGCCCACACCTGGGCCAGTTCCTCCTCGGACGCGCCGGCCCGCAACGGCGTCCGCAGATCGGTTTCGGTGCGCGAGAACAGGCAGGTGCGGATCTGCCCGTCGGCGGTGATCCGGGTGCGATCGCAGGCGCCGCAGAACGGTGCGGTGACGCTGGGGATGACCCCGATCAGCCCGCCGGGCTGGGTGTCGTCGGCGGCGACCCGCCACAGTTCGGCCGGTGCCGACCCGCGCTGTTCGGACGCCGGCGCGAGCCGGTACCGCTGCCCCAGCAGGGCCAGCAACTCGGCCTGGGTGACCATCTTCGACCGGTCCCATTCGTGCCGCGGTCCCAGCGGCATCTGTTCGATGTAGCGCAACTGGTAGCCGCGTTCGAGGCAGAACTGGGCGAGCGGCACCACGTCCGGTTCGTTGACCCCACGCATCACCACGCTGTTGACCTTCACCGGCAGCAGGCCGGCGGCCTCGGCGGCTGCCAGGCCGGCCAGCACGGCGTCCAGCCGGTCGCGGCGGGCCAGGGCGGCGTACCGGTCGCGATCCAGCGAATCGAGCGAGACGTTGACCCTGTCCAACCCCGCCTCGGCCAGGGCGTGAACGCGCTTGTCGAGGCCGATCCCGTTGGTGGTGAGCGACAGTTCGGGCGTCCCGCCGGTGCGGGTGCGCAGTCGCTTGGTGCCGGCCACGATGCGCTCCAGTGACCTGCGCAGCAGCGGCTCACCGCCGGTGAACCGGACCTTGGTGACCCCGAGCTGCTCGACGGCGACCCGCAGCACCCGGAGCACCTCGTCGTCGGTCAGCACCTCCTCGGTCGGGAACCACTCCAGACCGTCCGCGGGCATGCAGTAGGTGCAGCGCAGGTTGCAGCGGTCGGTCAGCGACACCCGTAGGTCGGTCGCGACCCGGCCGTGGGCATCGGCCAGCACCAACGGCGTCCGCACCCCAACAGTCATGACCGACAGGCTACGCGACACCGAGGACGCCCCGGACGGCCGATCTCCGGCCCTGGACCGACCCCACCCCCTCCCACCGCTCGCCTAACTACCGAGCGCTGGGAGGGGGTGGCGGCCTAGATCCCGATGTCCTCGAGCAGGTCGGTGACCAAGGCGGCGATCGGCGAGCGCTCCGAGCGGGTCAGCGTGACGTGGGCGAACAGCGGATGCCCCTTCAGCTTCTCGACCACGGCGACGACGCCGTCGTGGCGGCCGACCCGCAGGTTGTCGCGCTGGGCAACGTCGTGGGTGAGCACGACCCGGGAGTTCTGGCCGATGCGCGAGAGCACGGTGAGCAGCACGTTGCGTTCCAGCGACTGCGCCTCGTCGACGATCACGAACGCGTCGTGCAGCGACCGGCCGCGGATGTGGGTCAGCGGCAGCACCTCAAGCATGTCCCGGGCGATCACCTCGTCGATCACGTTGCGGTTGGTCACCGAGCCGAGGGTGTCGAAGACCGCCTGCGCCCACGGCGACATCTTCTCGCCCTCGGTGCCGGGCAGGTAGCCGAGCTCCTGGCCGCCGACCGCGTACAGCGGTCGGAACACGATCACCTTGGAGTGCTGCTGCCGCTCGAGCACCGATTCGAGCCCGGCGCACAGCGCCAGCGCCGACTTGCCGGTGCCCGCCCTGCCGCCCAGCGACACGATGCCGACGGTCGGGTCGAGCAGCAGGTCGAGCGCCACCCGCTGTTCCGCCGAACGGCCATGGATGCCGAAACAGTCCCGGTCACCGCGGACCAGCTTCACCGAGCCGTCCGGGAGCACACGGCCGAGCGCCGTCGAGTTCGCGCCGTGCAGCACCACACCGCTGTGGCAGGGCAGGTCGACGGCCTCGGGCACCACGGCCGTGCCGGCCGCGTACAGCGCCTCGATGCCGGCCTTCGCGACCTCGACCTCGGCCATCCCGGTCCAGCCGGTGTCCGAGGGCAGTTCGTACCGGTACTCCTCCGCCGCGAGTCCGACCGCGGACGCCTTCACCCGCAGCGGCACGTCCTTGCTGACGAGCACCACGTCGCGGCCCTCGGCGGAGTAGTTCAACGCGACGGCGAGGATGCGGGAGTCGTTGTCGCCCAGCCGGAAACCGTGCGGCAGCACGGTCTGATCGGAGTGGTTGAGTTCCACGTGCAGGGTGCCGCCGGCGTCGTTGACCGCGATCGGCAGGTCGAGGCGTCCGTTCGCGATCCGCAACTCGTCGAGGTACCGCAGCGCCGTGCGCGCGAAGTAGCCGAGCTCGGGATGGTTGCGTTTCGCCTCGAGTTCGGTGACCACGACGATCGGCACGATCACCTCGTGCTCGTCGAAGTTGCGCAGGGCGTGCGGATCGCTGAGCAGCACGGAGGTGTCGATCACGTAGCTGCGCACGGCGGTGGCGGCTGCGGTCTCGGCGACCCGGGGAGAACTGCTGGCTGTACGGGGCACGAGCTGTCCTGTCCTGAGGCCGCACGCTGCACCGACGCCGGCCTCACGCGATGTGATCAGCCGGGAAGTGCTGGCCCTGGTGCAGGCCCGCGGGTTCGACCCGTGAGAGCCAAACGACGCATTCGTTCCTCCTGGACGGCCAGGTCGATGGCCGTGTCTGCACTGTAAGCCTGAGCCCGAGCCGAACCCCGGCCGCGGACCCGCGCGTGTCGCCCTTCGTCACGCAACGTTCACCCGCCGGGGTGGGACGCCCCGGCGGATCGGCGGCGGGGCTGAACCCGTCCTGGGTGACGATGACCGGCATGGCTGCGCATCCCTGAAGATCGCGACCGCGGTGGCCGGCCTGGTCGGCTGCGCCGCCTGCGCGCACGCTGAGCGGTCAGACCGCGACCCTCGCCACCGACGGCAAACAGCGCTGGTTCGGGCCGGGCTGGTACCGGCTCGGCAGGTGCGACATGACCAGGCTGTAGCCGGCGGCGAAGAGCGAGACGGACGCCCCGCGCCGGCCACCTGTCGTCGGCAACCTCCCTAGACTGCGGCGCATGACGCTTCCGGAACGCCTGATCCTGCCCACCACTCCTCTGGCTCCCGAACGGTCCCAGGTGCGCGGCGAGACGTACCGGATCACGGTGCTGACCGACTCGCTGTTCCGGTTGGAGTACTCCTCGACCGGCCAGTTCGAGGACCGTGCCACCCAGACCGTCATCAACCGCGCGTTCGAGCCGGTGCCGTTCACGGTGAACACCACCAAGCACGGCATCGAGATCGTCACCGACACCGTCCAGCTCAGCTACGACGAGGCGCCGTTCAGCCCCGGCGGCCTGTACGCGCATCTGGTCGGCGGCACCGGACACCGGCGCACCTGGCGCTACGGCGAGCGCCAGCAGCTGTGGGGTGGCGGCGACTCGAACTTGGGCGGCACGGCGCGCACCCTCGACGAGGTGGACGGCCCGACCGACCTCGAGGACGGTGTCCTGGGCCTGCTGGGCTCGGCGGTGCTGGACGACAGCACGACGATGGCCCTGGACTCCGACGGCTGGGTGGCGGCGCGGGTGCCGGGCAACACCGACGTCTACCTGTTCGCCCACGGCGAGCGGTACATCGACGCCCTGAACGACTTCCACCGCCTGACCGGGCCGCAGCCGCTGCTGCCCCGGTGGGCGCTGGGCAACTGGTGGAGCCGCTACCACCCCTACACCGCCGCCGAGTACCAGGCGCTGATCGAACGGTTCGAGGCGGAGCGGATCCCGTTCAGCGTTGCCGTGCTCGACATGGACTGGCACCTGGTCGACGTCCCGCCCGAATACGGCACCGGCTGGACCGGCTACACGTGGAACCGCGAGCTGTTCCCCGACCCGGAGGGGTTCACCAGCTGGCTGCACGAGCACGGCCTGAAGGTGTCGCTCAACGTGCACCCGGCCGACGGCGTCCGGGCCTTCGAGGAGCCGTACCGGCGGATGGCGCAGGCGATGGGCATCGACCCGGCCACCGAGCAACCGGTCGACTTCGACATCGCCGACCCGGACTTCCTGGTCAACTACCTCGAGCAGGTGCACCACCCGCTGGAGGACGCCGGGGTCGACTTCTGGTGGCTAGACTGGCAGCAGGGCACCCACACCGCGGTGGCCGGCCTCGACCCGTTGTGGCTGCTGAACCACTTCCACTACCTCGACAGCGCGCGCAAGGGCCGCCGTCCGATCACGTTCTCGCGCTACGCCGGGCCGGGGTCGCACCGCTACCCGGTCGGGTTCTCCGGCGACACGATCAACTCGTGGGCCAGCCTGGACTTCCAGCCGCGGTTCACCAACACCGCCGCCAACATCGGCTTCGGCTGGTGGAGCCACGACATCGGCGGCCACATGTTCGGCCACCGTAACAACGAACTCGTCACCCGCTGGTACCAGTACGGCGCGTTCGCCCCGATCAACCGGCTGCACTCCACGCTGAGCCCGTTCATGGGCAAGGAGCCGTGGAACTTCCCCGCCGAGCACGCCGCGGTGATGGTCGACTACCTGCGGTTGCGGCACCGGCTGCTGCCCTACCTGTACACGATGAACGAGCACACCCACCGGACGAACGAGTCGCTGTGCCGTCCGCTGTACCACGCCGACCCGGCCGGCGACCTGTACTCGCAGCGCGGCTACGGCTACCGCAACACCTACCTGTTCGGGACCGAGCTGTTGGTCGCGCCGATCACCTCGCCCGCCGATCGTGGGACGGGGCTGGCCGCGGTGACCACGTGGCTGCCCGCCGGCGGCTGGACCGACTTCTTCACCGGGTTGCGCTACACCGGCGAAGGGATCGTCCACCTGCACCGGCGGCTGGGCGACTACCCCGTCCTCGCCCGCGACGGGGCGATCGTGCCGCTGAGCGCCGACGGCGAGTTCGGCATCGGCAACCCGACCGCGTTCGAGGTGCACGTGTTCCCGGGTGCCGACGGCGCGTTCACCCTGTACGAGGACGACGACGCGGCCGAGCCGCGCGCCGTGCGGACGCCGTTGAGCTGGGACGACGCCGCGGCCACGTTCACCATCGGCGCGGCACAGGGAGCGGCCGAGGTGGTGCCGGCGCAGCGCAGCTGGACGCTGGTGCTGCACGGCGTGGACGGCGCCGCCGCGGAGGGCGCGACGATCCGGCCGGGCTCCACGGGGGTGCGGGTCGAGCTGGGCGACGTCGCCACGGCGTCCGGTGTGGTGGCGCGGGTGACCGGCCTGACCCGCGGCGGGCCGACGAAGCGGGAACGGGCCTTCGAGCTGCTGCGCGGCGTGCAGGGCGAGTACATGCTCACCGAACGGATCTGGCACTCGATCGAGCGTCCGGGCGACGTGACCGAGGTGATCCGCCGCCTGGAGGGCCTCGACTTCCCCGACCCGCTGCGCGCTGCCCTGTACGAGATCCTGCTCGCTGAGGACTGAGATCCCGCGGCAAACCCGTGACGACGGGGATTCGTCATCCCGGCGGACGCCGGGATCCCGGGGCGAGGGCGTCCGGCTAGCGGCCGAAGCGGCGCTCGCGCTGGGCGTAGGAGCGCAGGGCGCGGAAGAAGTCGACCCGACGGAAGTCGGGCCACAACGCCTCGTGGAAGTAGAACTCGCTGTGCGCCGACTGCCAGATCAGGAAGCCGGAGAGGCGCTGCTCTCCCGAGGTGCGGATGACCAGGTCGGGGTCGGGCTGGCCGGCGGTGTAGAGGTGATCGGCGATCTGGTCGATCTCGAGGGTGCGGGAGAGCTCGTCCAGGCTGGTGCCCTTGGCCGCCTCGGCGGCCAGCAGCGAGCGGAAGGCGTCCCGCAGCTCGTGGCGTCCGCCGTAGGAGACGGCCACATTGACCTGCATGCCCTCGCGGCCCTCGGTCTGGGCGGACGCCTCACGCAGCCGGTCCGCCATCGCGGCCGGCAGCAGGTCGAGGTCACCCAGGATGCGGACCCGCCAGCGCCCGTCCGTGGCTAGGTCGACGACGAGGTCCTCGATCGCCTGCAGCAGCGGCGCGAACTCGTGATCGCCGGAGCGGTCCAGGTTCTCGGTCGACAGCACCCAAAGGGTGACCGTCGGGATGCCCACCTCCTCGCACCAGGTGACGAACTCCTTGAGCTTGCCCGCGCCGGCGTCGTAACCGACGGCGACCGGCTCGGAGGGTGCGTTGCGGCGGGCCCAGCGGCGGTTGCCGTCCGCCATGACCGCGACGTGCCGGGGCAGCCGTTCGGGGGTGAGCTGGGAGCGCAGCCGTCGCTCGTAGGTGCGGTAGAGCAGCCCGGTGGGGTCGAGGGCACCGAGCGCTCTGGCGATGCGGGTGCCCCACTCCATGGGGGTCACAATAGCGGGGCGGAGAGGCTCACCTGGGCGCCAGGTTGCGCAGTTTCTCGCCGGCCAGCAGCCGCTGCAGGTTGTCGGTGATGAACTCCTTGGTGTGCAGCGGGCGGCCACCGGCGTTGTGCGGCGTGAGGATGGTGTGCGGCGCGTCCCACAACCGCGAATCGGCGGGCAGCGGCTCGATCTGCATGACGTCCAGCGCCGCACCGCCGAGGGTGCCGGCCTCGAGCGCGTCGACCAGGGCGTCCTCGTCGATCGCGACGCCGCGGCCGACGTTGACCACCCACGCGTAGTCGGGCAGCAGTGCGAGTCGCTCGGCGTTGACCACGTTGGTGGTCTCCGGGCTCTTGGGCAGCACCAGCACCAGCACGTCGGTCTGCGGCAGCAGCTCGTCCACCTGATCGGTGGCCACCACCGGGAAGCCGCCGCGCTCGCCGGCGCTGCGCGCCACCCCGGTGACGGACGCCCCGAAGGCCGCGAACCGGGTGGCGCAGGTCTGTCCGATCGAACCGAAGCCCCAGATGGTCACCCGCGAGCCGATCAGGGTGGTCAGCGTCACGCCGTCGTGCAGCGGCTTGAAACCGCTCAGTTCGGACGCCCAGCGATGCTCCCGCTGGGCGGCGGCGGCCTCGGGCAGCTGCCGCAGCCCGGCCAGGGTGAGCGCGATGGTGTGCTCGGCGACCGTCTCGTCGTGGAATCCGCGGCCCGTGGTGACCTGGACCGAGGTGGGGAAGCCGGCGGCCAGCACCGGGTCGGGGCCGGCGGTCAGGGTCTGGATCCAGCGCAGGTTCGGGGCGGCGAGCAGTTGCTCGATGATCGGCGACGCGAACCCCCACACCACGGCGGCGTCCGCGGCCAGGTGGGCGTCGGTGAGGTCGGCGTCCGGGTCGTAGGAGAGGACGTCCACCCCCTCTACCGGATCGAGTTCGAAGGGGGCGTCGGTGGGAACGATGAGCAACATGCCCCCCACTGTGGCACTCAGCCGAGGGTGACCAGCGCGATCGCCACGAAATGGCAGATCGCGGCGACGATCGTGCAGGCGTGGAAGATCTCGTGGTAGCCGAAGTAGCGCGGCGACGGGTCGGGCTTCTTGAGCGCGTAGACCACGGCGCCGCCGCTGTAGACGAAGCCGCCCAGCGCGATCAGCACGAACACCGGCAGTGACGCGTTGGCCCAGAACTCGCCGATCCAGCCCAGCGCGGCCCAGCCCATCAGCAGGTACAGCGCGGTGTGCAGCCAGCGCGGTGAGTGGATCCAGACCAGGTTGAAGAAGACGCCGGCCGCGGCGGTCGCCCAGACCAGGACCAGCAGCAGGGTGCGGCTGCCGGGGCTGAGCAGCATCAGCGCCAGCGGGGTGTACGAGGCGGCGATGAACACGAAGATGTTGGCGTGGTCGAGCCGGCGCAGCATCAGCTGGGTGCGTTCGCCCCAGGTGCCGCGGTGGTAGGTGGCGCTGACCCCGAACAGTTCGACCGCGGCGAGCAGCCACACCGCGCCACCGATCCGGCCGGTCACGGTGGGGGCCAGCACGATCAGCACCAGCCCGGCCAGGAAGGCGATCGGGGTCATCGCCAGGTGCAGCCAGCCCCGCATCAGCGGCTTGAGCGGGAGCGGGACGTCGGTGTGCTCCATCGGTCGTCCTAGGGTCGAAGTCACATACCTACGGTAACGTAACTTACGGTTGCGTATCAAACTTCGGGGCTGTCAACCCCCTGTGCATCCCATCCCGTCATGGCCGCCTGCGAGGTGGGTCCAGATCAGGCACCGAACTCGGTGCCCGATGTGGACGGACCTCTCCGGCCCTGAATCAGAGCCGCTGCCACAACGCCTTGCGGAGCGCCTTCACCTCGGTGGCGGGCTCGAAACAGACCGTGCCACGGCACACGTAGGCCGTGGTGGCGCCATCGCGGGCCTCGCGATCGTCGAAGTGGTGGGCGAAGCCGCCGGTGCCGACCGGTCCGGCCAGCAGCGCCGTGCCCGCGGGAGCCATCCTGGCCGCCGCCGAAGCGAGTTCCTCGATGGGGCTCGGGTCGTCGGGGGTGACCAGCACGGCAACGGCCGGTGCCAGCCGGTTCGCGGCCTGGTCGGCGATCAGGATGTCGGCGAACGCCCAGCCGGCGAACCGGGGCGCGGCCTCGACCATGCCGTGCAGGGTCGCGGCGGCGGCGTCCGCCCGTGCGCCGAAGTCGGCCCGGTCGGCCAGCAGCCCGACCAGTCGCAGCGCCGCCACCAGGCACGCCGTGCCCGACGGGGTCGGGTTGTCGGAGGTGTCGCGGGCGCGGGCGAAGGGCTGCGGACCCTGCGCCTCACCGCCGTCGACGGCAGCCGCCGGTTCGTCGGGAGCGTCGAAGAAGCCGCCGTCGGGGGCGGTGAACAGCTCCAGTGCCCGCTCCAACAGCAGCACCGCCCGGTCGAGCCAGCGCGCGTCCCCGGTCGCGCCGGCCAGCCGCGCGAAGCCGAGCGCCAGGGCCCCGTGGTCCTCGGCCATGGCGGGCGAGTCGCCGACGTGCCCGTCCAGGCTCGTGCGGCGCAGCCGGTCAGCGCTCCACTGCCCCCAGGACGCCTCGGCCGCCGCGCGGGCCAGATCGAGCCAGGCCGGCTCGCCGAACACCAGCGCCGCATTGACCAGCGAGTCGATCGCGAAGCCGTTCCAGGCCGCGACCAGCTTGTCGTCGCGGGCCGGCACGAAGCGGGTGGAGCGGGCGGCGCGCAGCCGCTCGATCACGCCGTCCAGCCGGCCCCGATCGGGCGTCCCGCGCAGCTGCAGGGTGGACAGGCCGTGTTCGAAGGTGCCGCGTTCGGTGACGTGGAACACGCCGCAGGCCCAGTCGGCGTCCGCCTCACCGAGCGCGTCGGCGAGCAGGGCCGGCGACCACGCGTAGTAGATGCCCTCGTGCACCGTGCCGGTGATGTCGGCGGAGTCGGCGTCCAGGCTGGCGGCGAACCCGCCGCCGTCGAGCTGCAGGTCGTCGGCCAGGAAGCCGACGATGCCGCGCGCTGCCCGCTCGAACAGTTGCCGCAGGCCCTGGTCGTGGTCGGCGGTGCGGCACCAGCCGCGGGTGTAGCTGCCCAGCAGCAGCGCGTTGTCGTACAGCATCTTCTCGAAGTGCGGCACCACCCAGCCGGCGTCGACGCTGTAGCGGTGAAAGCCGCCGCCGAGCTGGTCGTGGATGCCGCCGCGGGCCATCGCCTCCAGGGTGCGCTGGGCGAGGTCGAGCGAGGCGGGCTCGCCGGTGACGAGCAGGGCGTCCAGCACGCCCGGCGTGGGGAACTTGGGCGCCCGGCCGAATCCGCCGTGCACCGCGTCGAAGTCGGCCGACAGCTTCTCGTGCAGGGCGGCCAGATCGATGCGCTCGGGGGCGGGCAGGGCGCCGAACTCGTTGCTGACGTGGGCGACGATGGCGTCCGCGCTGGTCAGCACCTCGTCGCGGCGCGTCGTCCAGGCCTCGGCCAGGGCGGTGACGACCTGGGTGAACGACGGCATGCCACCGGCCGGCTGCGGCGGGTAGTAGGTGCCGGCGAAGAACGGCCGCCCGTCCGGGGTGAGGAAGACCGTCATCGGCCAGCCGCCCTGGCCGGTGAGCGCCTGGGTTGCCTTCATGTAGACGGCGTCGACGTCGGGACGTTCCTCGCGGTCGACCTTGATCGCGACGAAATGCTCGTTGACCAGGGCCGCGGCCGCGGCGTCCTCAAAGGACTCGTGGGCCATCACGTGACACCAGTGGCAGGCGGCGTAGCCGACGCTCAACAGCACCGGGACGTCGCGGCGCCGGGCCTCGTCGAACGCCTCGGCGCTCCACGGCCACCAGTCGACCGGGTTGTCGGCATGCTGCCGCAGATAGGGGCTGGACGCCCCGTCGAGTCGGTTCGTCACCGGTCGGCGGACTCGTCGGCGCCCGGGCGGGCATCGCGCGGCGGTACCGAGATCTTGCGGATCTCGCGGCGCATGCTCAGGTACAGGCAGAACATCACCACACCGATCCCGAACACCATCACCAGGGGGAACCAGCTCGCTTCGGCCAGGTCGAACAGCACCATGCTCGGAGCCTACCCGCAGCGCCCGGGACGCCGGTGTCAGATCGAGTACGCCCAGGCGTCCGCCACGACGGGCTCGCGGGTGTCGATGCCGGCGAACAGGTCGTCCTCGGGCAGGGTCACCGGCACCATCGACTTGGCGAGTTGGTAGTCCTCGGTGGGCCAGCCGGCCTGCTGGATTGCCATCGGCACGGCGAACCAGAACCCGTCGGGATCGATCTGGGTGGCGTGGGCGCGCAGGGCGTGGTCGCGCAGCGGGAAGTACTCCGCGCACGGCACGAAGGTGGTCAGCCGGTCCTCCACCTCGTCGCGGTCCCAGTTCTGCAGCCACTCCGCGTACGGGCTCTCCAGCCCGTGTGCGTGCATCAGCTCGTCCAGCTTCGCCAGCCGGCCGCGGTGGAAGTTCATGTGGTAGTAGACCTTCAGCACCTGCCACGCCGCGCCGTGCTCGGGCCAGGCCGCCGGGTCGGCCGCGGCCTCGACCGCCGCCATCGTGATCCGGTGGCACATGATGTGGTCGGGGTGCGGGTAGCCGCCGTTCTCGTCGTAGGTGGTGACCACGTGCGGCCGGAACTCCCGGATCACCTTCACCAGGGCGCCGGCCGCCACGTCGACGTCCTGCAGGGCGAAGCAACCCTCAGGCAGCGGCGGCAGCGGGTCGCCCTCGGGCAGGCCGGAATCGACGAAGCCCAGCCAGGTCTGCTCGATGCCGAGGATCACCTTGGCCCGCGCCATCTCCTGGGTGCGCAGTTCGGCCATCCGCGCCCAGTTCTCGGGACTCTCCATCCTCGGGTTCAGGATCGAGCCCCGCTCGCCGCCGGTGCAGGTCGCCACCAGCACCTGGACGCCCTGTGCCACGTACTTGGCGGTGGTGGCCGCACCCTTGGACGACTCGTCGTCGGGATGCGCGTGGACGTGCAGCAGCCGGAGCGGCTCGCCGGCGGCGTCCACCCTGATCGTGGTGGTCGACATGGCCGCCATTGTGCCAGCGCCGGAACCGCCGGCACGCGCACCAGTCAGCCGACGGACACCGTCCGGCCCGGGCAGAATAGCCGGGTGACGATCACCGACAGCGACCAGGAACGCATCCGGCGGCGCTACCCGCCGCAGCGCCTCTCCCCCGCGGCCATGGTGGTGCTCGGGTTCGTGGTGTTCGCCCTGATCAGCTACGTGGTGTGGGTGGCCTCGCACCGAGCGAACCCGCCCGTCACCGCGCGCATCGACTCCTTCCAGGTGGTCTCCGACAACGAGATGCGGGCCACGCTGGCGGTCGACCGGCCCGACCCCACCGTCGCCGCGTCGTGCTTCGTCATCGTCCAGGCGGTCAGCTACGACCGGGTGGGCGAGCGCTGGGTCGAGATCCCTCCGGGGACCGACCCGCTCACCCGCCTCGACGTGAGCCTGCGGACGTTCAAGCGGGGCACGGCGATCAGCGTGGAGAGCTGCACAGTCACCTGAGCCCCCATCACCGCTCGCCCAACTACCGAGCGGCCGAGGTGGGGACACCCGGCGGGCCGTGCTCAACCCCTTGATGGGTGTTGGTAGGCTCTCCCGATGGCTGACGAGCAGGTTGACACGATCTGGCTGACCCAGGAGGCGTTCGACGCCGCCACCGCGGAACTTGAGCACCTCAAGGGAAACGGGCGCGCAGAGGTCCGTGCCAAGATCGCGCGGGCCCGCGATGAGGGGGACCTGAGTGAGAACGCGGGCTACCACGCCGCCCGCGAGGAACAGGGACAGCAGGAGCTCCGCATCCGGCAATTGGAGTCGATGTTGCGGCACGCCCAGGTGGGCGAAGCGCCCGCCGGGGCGTCCGACGAGGTGGCGCCGGGCAACCAGGTGACCATCTACTACGACGACGACCCCGACGACACCGACACCTTCCTGCTCGGCTCACGCGAACTCATGGCGCTGGACGATTCGACCGACATCGAGGTGTTCTCGCCGCAGTCCCCACTGGGCACGGCGATCATCGGCCGAAAGGTCGGCGAGAAGGTCAGCTACGAGGCGCCGAATGGCAAGCCGATCGAGGTGACCATCCTCGAGGTCCACCCCTACCAGGGCTGATCCTCTACGAGGCGTTCGAGCCTTCGAGCGCCTGACAGACCTCGACCGCCCGCAGGCCGTCCGCAAGGGTGACCGCGGGCGGTCTCTCATCGCGTAGGACCGTCAGGATGTCGCGCCACTGGTTGGTGTGGCCGACCTGCCCGATCGCCGCCGGGTCGGACGCCCCCGCTGCGATGGCCGTTGCCGCCGGCGGTGGCGGCACGTCGCCGAAGGACCAGGTGACGGTCTCGGACTGGGGTCTCGGACTCGGTCGCCATCGCCGGCTCGCCCCCCGGCCGCTACACGACACCGGTGGGCGGTGAGGTGGAGCTGCGCGCCGACGGCCGGCTCCACGTCGCCGGCACGCCGTACCTGGCGGGAGCGGCCCTGCCGCTGGCCGCAGCGCTCGGCACGCTGGCGCGCGCCGGGTTCTCCCGGGCGGAGGTGGTGCGGCTGGTGCTGACCAACCCGGCCACCATCGCCGGCATCGAGGTCGGCCTCGAACCCGGGGCTCGGGCGGTGTTCTGCCAGGCGTCGGCCGCCGGCTGACCCGCCCTGACACTGACCCCCTCCCCGCGCTCGCCTAACTACCGAGCGCTCGCGAAGCTTCGCGAGCGCTCGGTAGTAGGCGAGCAGTACGACGGGGTCAGCCCCGGCGGGCCAGCAGGGCGGCCGCCTGGTCGGGGGCCAGGGTTCCGGCCGCCACCTGAGCGAGCACCTGCTCACGTGAGCCGGGCGTGGGGGGGTCCGGCTCGCCGGCGAGGCCGAGCTTCACCAGCAGGTCGGTGAACCGGGCCCGCGCGGTCGGGTACGAGACCCCCAGATGCTTCTCGACCTCGCGCAGATTCCCCCGCGAGGACAGGAACACCTCGAGCAACTCGAGCTCCTTGGCGTCCAGCGCGCAGAACGAGCACCGGGCGAAGTGACCCGACAACTCGGTGCCACAGCCGGGGCAGCCGAGCCGGCTGGTGACCAGTTCGTCGCCGCACACCGGGCAGTCCACCGGCGGACGGACACCGCTCGTGGCCGTTCGCACGGTCATCGCAGGTCCGCCTTGATGGTCGCCCAGCCCATCACCACGCCGACGTCGAGCCGGGCGGCGCCGTTGCCGAGCACCACCTCGTCGACGCTGTCGTTGTCGGCGCCGGCCCAGCTGACCTTGCCCAGCTGCACCTCGCTGCGCACAGTGACGTTCGACCGCTCGCCCAGGGTGATGTCGAGCGAACCCGACTCGCACCGGATCCGCGAGCGGCCCGTCGCCAGGTCGCCGCGGATCGTGGCCGAGCCGGCCTGCACCAGCACGTCGTTTGCCTCGGCGACCCTGTCGAGGGTCGCCCCGCCGGCGGTCACCCGCACCTTGCCCAAGTAGGGCACGCCCTCGGTGGTGAGCGTGCCACCGGTAACCTCGGCGTCCACCGTGATGCCGGGGTTGACCCGCACCAGCAGTTCCTTGCCCAGGCCGAGCGCGCGCAGGTCGTCGAAGCTGCGCGGCGGGCGCAGGATGAAGCCGTCCAGGCTCGGGCCCTGGTCGCCGTCGCTGGTCACCTCGAGGACCGAGCCGGTCCGGCGCAGCACGTGCGGGCCGTCCACCGACGCGGTGGCGACCGCGCCGTCCGCTACCACCCGGACGCGCCGGCCCACGGCCCGCACGCTGATCCGGTCCACACCCTTGGTGCCGGACGCCTGCCGGGCCCGCGGCGGCGGCGTCTCGTCCACGAACGGCGGCTGGCTGAAGACACCGGCGGAATGCTGAGGGCCGTCGGCGGCGACCTCGTCGGCCACCTCGGCGTCGGAGGGTTCGCCCGACCGCGCCGCAGCGGCCTCCGCCGCCGCCTTCGCCTCGTCGATCCGGCGGGCCGCCTCGGCGGCGTCGATCCGTCCGGCTGCGAGGTCTTCGAGAATGGTGGTGAGATCCGGTTCAGCTGCCATGCAGCAAATCTAAACCCGAGTTTCGAGAATATAAAGCTCCAGGGCTCAGTGGTTTCCCTTAGCGTCTGCCGACACCGGCCCGTGCATCCCCCGCAGCGAGCGGATGAACGCCGCCCCGAACGCCATCACCGGAATCGCGACCAGGGCACCGACGATGCCGCCCAGCTGGGCGCCGATCGCGATGCCGAGCAGAACGGCCAACGGGTGCAGCGAGGCCGCCCGGCCCAGCAGCAGCGGCTGCAGCAGGTGCGACTCCAGCCACATCACCGCGATCGTGCCGCCCAGCATGATCAGCGCCGCCACCCAGCCGTGGGTGATCAGCGCCAGCGACGTGGCGACCGTGCCGGCGATCACGGCACCGACGACGGGGATGAAGCAGACGACGAAGGTGAGCGCGAACAGCGCCAGCGCCATCGGGACGCCGATGAACGCCGCGATGATCGCGACACCGGCGGCGTCCACGGCGGAGACGATGACCTGCGCGCGCATGTAGCTGACCAGGGACGCCCAGCCGCGCTCGGCCGCGGTGTGGGCGTCGCCCTGGTAGCGCTCGGGCAGCAGGCCGCGGAACCCCTGCCACAGGTGCTGCCCCTCGGCCAGGAAGAAGAAGGTCGCGATCAGCGCGATGGCCAGGCCGGCGAAGAAGTGGCCGACCGACGTCCCGACCTTGGCCGCGTAGCCGGCCAGCAGATCGCGCGAGTCACTGATCCAGGTGGTCAGCGAGTTCATCCACTGGTCGATCTGAGCCTGGTCGATGCCCAGCGGCCCCTCCCCCAGCCACTGCACCAACTGGTTGAAGCCGGCCACCGACTGGTCGACCAGCTCGGGCGCCTGCTTCGCCGCGGTCGCGCCGATGCCCCAGCCGATACCCGCGACGATCAACGCCAGGACGAGCAGGCAGGCCGCGGCGGACAGCAACGGATGCCAGTTCCACTGCTTGAGCCGGTGCGCCAGCGGCGCCATCAGCGCGGTCAGCAGGAAGGCGATGGCGAGCGGGACGCTGACCTCGGAGAACTCGCCGAGAAGCCAGCCGACCCCCCAGATGACGGCGGCGAACAGCAGCCCCCGCCATGCCCAGCCGGCGGCGGTGCGGACACCCTGCGGGATGACTTCTTCCGCCGCGGCCGGTTGCTCGACGAGCACGACCTGGGGCTCGGGGCTGGTCACCTGGGTCGAGACGCGCCGGCGGGATCGACGAAACAGGCTGAACGACACGGGGGTGTCCTTTCGTGAGGTCGGCGCCCACCCTACTGTGGACGAGGTACCAATCCAGGGCACCGGTCGGCTCCGAATGCAGCGTGACCGAAGGAGGCGCGATGCCCACCGAGAGAACTCCAGGGACGTCGCAGGGCCCTGTCGTCGGCGTGCTGGCCACCATCACCGGCCTGGCCGCCGGGCATCTGATCGCCGGACTGGTCTCGCCCGTCTCGTCGCCGGCGGTCGCCGTGGCCGGCCGGATGATCGACCTGGCGCCGACCCCCGTGAAGGAGTGGGCGGTCTCCACCCTGGGCACCAACGACAAGCCCGTACTGGTCGGCGGCGTCATCGTCGTCGTGCTCGCCCTGGGTGCCCTGATCGGTGCGCTCGCCGTGCGCCGGACCTGGCTGGTCTGGGCCGGGCCGGCGGTGCTCAGCCTGATCGCCGCCGTGGCTGCCGTGACGGCACCGTCGTCCGGTTCGCTGGCCCTGCTGCCCGCGGCGGTGACGTTCGGCGTGGGGACGGCCGTGTTGTGGTGGTTGTTGCCCCGGCGTCCGGTCGACGAGCCGCAGGGCGCACCGCGTG
The DNA here is from genome assembly GCF_025972045.1 of Micropruina sonneratiae. GTDB lineage: Bacteria > Actinomycetota > Actinomycetes > Propionibacteriales > Propionibacteriaceae > Micropruina > Micropruina sonneratiae. Next base: position 370,951 of record NZ_JAPDHX010000004.1, read on the forward strand.
CCCTGCCCCGGCGCGCCTTCCTGACCGGCACCGCGGCGGCCGGCGTCGGCAGCGCCGCGGCGGTGATCGGCGGGCAGTGGTTCGCCAACCGCACGACCGCCGCGACCGATGTCGTACTGCCCCGGGCCGGCGAGACGCTCGCGCCGCTCAGTGAGGGGCTGTCCGTGGACGGGTTGTCGCCGTGGACGACCCCGAACGCCGACTTCTACCGGGTCGACATCAGCCTGCTGGTGCCCTCGGTGTCGGTGGACGACTGGCGGTTGAGCATCGACGGCCTCGTCGACCACCCGTTCAGCCTCACCTGGCAGGAGCTGACCGCGTTGCCGCTGATCGAGCGCGACGTCACCCTGAACTGCGTCAGCAACGAGGTCGGCGGGCCCTACATCGGCGGTGCGCGCTGGCTGGGCGTGCGCACCCGCGACCTGCTCGAGCGGGCCGGCGTCCAGGCCGGCGCCGATCAGGTGCTGAGCCGCTCCACCGACGGGTTCACCGTCAGCACCCCGATCCAGGCGCTGACCGACGACCGGGACGCCCTGGTGGCGATCGGCATGAACGGCAGGCCGCTGCCGGCCGAGCACGGCTTCCCGGCGCGGCTGATCACGCCCGGGCTGTACGGCTACGTCGGGGCGACCAAGTGGCTCACCCAGCTCACCCTCACCACCTACGCCCAGCAGGCCTCGTATTGGACGCAGCGCGGGTGGGCCGAGCAGGGACCGGTCAAGCCGTCCAGCCGGATCGACGTGCCGCGTCCGTTGGCCCGGATCCAGCCCGGTGAGGTGATCGTGGCCGGCGTCGCCTGGGCCCAGCACATCGGCGTCGCCCGGGTCCAGGTGCGCATCGACGGCGGCGAATGGCGCGAGGCGACGATGGGCCCGGACGCCGGCATCGACTTCTGGCGCCAGTGGAAGTACGTCTGGCAGGCCGACTCCGGCCAGCACACCCTGGAGTGCCGCGTCATCGACGACAACGGCAGCCCCCAGACAGAGCAGCGGGCCACACCCTTCCCCGATGGCGCCTCCGGCCTGCAGAGCGTCGTGCTGAACGTCGACTGACCCCGGACCGGCGGAACCGTCCCCAACAGATCACGATCCGCACCAATCCGGACGCCGGGGCGCTCCGAATCCCTTCTGACAGTGAGGTACACCACCGCCGGATCCTCCCGGCAGAAGGAGACACCATCATGCGCACCTCGATCAGGATCGCCGGGCTCAGCGCCGCTCTGCTGCTTCCGCTGGCCGCGTGCAGCACCACCGCCACCCCGATGTCCAGCGGGTCCGAACCCATGACGTCGTCATCGAGCATGCCGATGACCTCGTCGTCGAGCATGCCGATGTCGCCGTCGATGGGGGCGTCCGACACCGCAATGGCCCAGTTCGGCCCGGGCTGCGCGTCGGTGCCCACGAGTGGCGCCGGCTCGTTCGAAGGCATGGCCAAGGACCCGGTCGCGACCGCGGCGAGCAACAACCCGGCGTTGTCCACCCTGGTGACGGCCGTGAAGAAGGCCGGTCTGGTGGACACCCTCAACAACGCGTCCGACATCACCGTCTTCGCCCCGGTCGACGACGCCTTCGCCAAGCTCCCCAAGAAGGACCTGGACGCGGCGCTGAAGGACAAGAAGATGCTGACCAAGATCCTCACCAACCACGTGGTCGAGGGACGGCTCTCGCCCGACCAGTTGGCGGGCGAACACAAGACGCTCGCCGGGGGCACCATCACCGTGACCGGCTCCGGCGAGGACTTCATGGTCGGTGAAGCCACCGTCGTGTGCGGCAACGTCCAGACCGCGAATGCGACGGTCTACCTCATCGACGGCGTCCTGATGCCGTCGATGTGACCCGATCGCGGCTTCGGGGGGAGCCGCGAGCGTGGGGCGTGGTGGCTGCCTCAACGGGTCGAGACGCCACGCCCCGCCTCAAAAGGGGAGGACGCCGGCGACAGCGACGCGTAGGGTCGCCGCCAGGAGGGAGGTGGAGGCCGTCGACGAGCCACGTGGGAGTGATCCGGTCGGGCACGCGCTGCTGGCGTGCGCCGCCGGCGAACAGTCCGCGATGGCCACGCTCTACGACCTCACCGCCGCGAAGGTGTACGGGCTCGCGCTGCGGGTGCTGCGCAATCCCGCGCTCGCCGAGGAGGTCGCGCAGGAGATCTTCGTGGAGGCGTGGCAGCGCTGCGCGGGCTACGCGCCCGACCGCGGCAGCGGCCTGGCGTGGTTGCTCACCATCACCCACCGCCGGGCGGTGGACCGGGTCCGCTCGGTCCAGGCCTCGACGGTGCGGGACTCGGCCTACGGACTGGAGGACGCGGCCGCCGGACAGCCCGACGTGGCCGAGCAGGCGGTGGCGTCGGTGGAGGCCGGACGGGTGCGCAAGGCCCTGCACGGGCTCAGCCACCTGCAACGCCAGGCGGTCGAACTGGCCTTCCTGGACGGCCTCACGCATGCCGAGGTGGCCGACGAATTGCGGGTCCCGCTCGGTACGGTGAAATCCCGGATCAGAGACGGAGTGACCCGGCTGAAGGCGGCGTTGGGGGGTGACGGTCATGACTGACGACCTGCACGACCAGGTGGCGGGCTACGCGATGGACGCGCTCACGCCCGACGAGCGTGCCGCCTTCGAGGCCCACCTGGCGCAGTGCGCCGACTGCCGGGACGAACTGGACGGCCTGCGCGAGACCCTGGCCGACTGGGGCTCCGACTTCGCCGTCGAACCTCCCGAGACGCTGCGCGCCGCGGTGCTGGACGCCGTGGCACAGTTGCCCGCGCCGAGTGCGCAGGCCGCCAAGGAGCCACCGATCACCGACACCCGGCCGGCCACCGACGACCCGCCGGCCACCGACACCCAGCCGGCCACCGTCACCGCCCTGCCCGCACGCGACCGCTCCGGCTGGGAGCGTTGGCGTGTGCTGGTCGCCGCGGCCCTGGCCGTGGTCGCAGTGATCGGGATCTCGGTGTGGCAGCCGTGGGCGCCGCGCGCGATCACCGCCGCCGACGTGCTCGCCGCACCGGACGCCGTGCGCGCCACGTCGTCCGCCCCGGGGGGCGGCAGCGCCACCCTGGTGCGGTCGAACTCGCTCGGCCGGGCCGTCCTGATCACCCAGGGCATGGCCCCCGCGCAGGCGGGCACCGTGCACCAGGCCTGGCTGATGCACCCCAGCGGCGGGCCGACCTCGGCCGGACTGATGGCGGACGCCCCCGACCAGACCATGCTGCTCGAGGGCGACGCCCGCGACGCGACCGGTGCGGGCATCAGCGTGGAGCCCCCCGGCGGCTCGACGGAGCCGACCACGGTGATCATCGAGATCGGGTTGTAGCCCGGTCCCGCGGCCCCACTATGTTGAGCCGGTGAGGTTCAGGTTGGCCAACACGCTGCCGCGCACGGTCGTGATGCTGGCGGTGTCCGCCTTCTTCGTGGCCGTCGGGTTCGGCGTGATGATCCCGGTGCTGCCGGTGTTCGCCGCGTCGTTCGGGGTGTCCAACTTCCTGATCGGGCTGGTGGTGTCGGCGTTCGCCGGCTTCCGGCTGGCGATGAGCCCGTTCGTGCGGCGCTTCTCCGACCGGATCGGCCACCGCCGCACGATCGGCATCGGCATGTGGATAGTCGGGGTCTCCTCGGCGCTGTGCGGCTTCGCCGGTAGCTACGCCGAACTGCTGGTCTGGCGCGCCGTCGGCGGCGTCGGCTCGGCGATGTTCACCATCTCGGCCACCGCGCTCCTGCTCGCCAGCGTCGGTCCCGAGCTGCGCGGCCGTGCCAGCGGTCTCTACCAGGGCGGCTTCCTGCTGGGCGGCATGACCGGCCCGGCGATCGGCGGGCTGCTCACCCACATCTCGCTGACCGCCCCGTTCTTCTTCTACGCCGGCACGCTGGTGATCTCGGGCACCATCGCGTTCACCCAGTTGCACGACCCGCCCGGGATGGCCGAGGCCGCCGCCGCGCCCCCCACCCGGACGCTGCGCGAGGTCACCGCCGACAGCCGGTTCCGGGCCGCCTGCCTGATGAGCTTCGGGCAGGGCTGGCAGAGCTTCGGCGTCCGTTCGTCTCTGGTGCCGATCCTGGTGGTCACCGGGCTGGGCGCCGACCCGTCCTGGACCGGAATCGCGTTCGCGATCGCCGCCGTCGCCCAGACCGCCGCGCTGCCCGCGGCCGGTCGCGCCACCGACGTGATGGGACGCCGTCCGGTGATGGTGGTCGGCGGGCTGCTCGCGGCCCTGTCGACGCTAGCGATTCCGTTCGCCGGCAACCTGCAGGTGCTGATCGTGCTGCTCTGCGTCTACGGAGTCGGCGCCGCCGCCCTCGGCACCGCCCCGACCGCCGCGCTGGGCGATGCGACCAAGGGGGCCGGCAGCCAGCCCGTGGCGATCTACTCGATGGTCGGGGACATCGGGGCGATCCTCGGCCCGCTGGTGGCGGGCGTGCTGGCCGACCAGCTGGGCATGCCGGCCGCGTTCAGCGTCGGGACGGCGATCCTGCTCGCCGGCACCGTCGCCGCCGCCCTCATCCCGGCCCGACTCGACAAGCGGAGGCCCGATGCCGAAACCGTTGCCTGACCTGGTGGCCGCCGACTGGGCGGAGGCGCTGCAACCAGTGGCGCCGCGGATCGCCGCGATGGGCGACTTCCTGCGCGGCGAGCTCGCCGCCGGCCGCGGCTACTTCCCGGCCGGGCAGAACGTGCTGCGGGCGTTCAGCCGGCCGCTGGCCGGCGTCCGGGTGCTGGTGGTGGGCCAGGACCCCTACCCGACCCCTGGACACGCGGTCGGGCTGTCGTTCTCGGTGGCGGCACAGGTGCGGCCGCTGCCGCGTTCGCTGGTGAACATCTACACCGAACTGCGCGACGACCTGGGCGTCGCGCCGGCCCCGCACGGCGACCTTTCGGCCTGGTTCGACCAGGGGGTGCTGCTGCTGAACAGGGTGCTCACCGTTCGGCCGGGCGCTCCCGGATCGCACCGCGGCAAGGGGTGGGAGGAGGTCACCCAGTGCGCCATCGAGGCCCTCGTCGCGCGGGGCGGTGCGCTGGTGGCGATCCTGTGGGGGCGCGACGCCCAGGGTCTGCGGCCCATGCTGGGCGACGTTCCGGTGATCGCCTCGGCGCACCCCTCGCCGCTGTCGGCCCGTTCGGGCTTCTTCGGTTCGCGGCCGTTCAGCCGGACCAACGCCGCGCTGGCCACCCAAGGCGCCGAGCCCATCGACTGGGCGCTCCCGGCCGCGGCCTGACACCGCGACGCGGGCCGCACAGCCGCCCCACAGTTCTCAGCAAAGTCTCAAGGTGGCTGGTTTCGGCCGAACGCCTATGTAAGGGTGACCACACACATCACCCCCCGATGGAGATTGCGATGACCCCCCTGCGCCGCGCTGCCCTGATCCCGCTGACCGCCCTGTGCAGTGTGAGTCTGCTGCTGGTTCCCGCCCCCGCCTCGGCCATCCCCGGCGGCACGGCCGTCCCGACGGCGACGGACGCCGCGCTGGCCGGCAAGCTCGGCACGGTGATGGCCGACTCACGCGTGAAGAAGGCCACCGTGGGCGCCGTCGTCGTCGATGCGGCGACCAACCGCACCCAGTACCGGACGTCACCGAACACGGCGATCACCCCGGCGTCCAACATGAAACTGGTGGTCGCGGCGGCGGCGCTCGACATTCTGGGGGCGGACCGCACCTTTTCGACGGGGGTCTATGCGGCGTCCGAACCCTCCAGCAGCGGCACCGTGAAGCGGCTCTACCTGCGCGGCTTCGGCGACCCGACCCTGCAACGCTCCGACCTCGTCGCGCTGGCGAAGCAGGTCAAGGCGGCCGGGGTGAAGACCGTCACCGGCTCGGTGGTCGGCGACGGCACCTTCTACGACAACGACCGCTACAACGACTACTGGGATTCCCGCGACTACAACTGGTCCTACGCCCCGCAGATCTCGGCGCTCACGATGGCCCCGTCGTCGGCCCTGAAGGTCGGCACCATCCTGGTCAACTACGGGCCCGGATCGGCCAAGGGCAAGAAGGCCTCGTTGAGCGTCACCCCCGCCCTGGCCGACAGCTTCGTGAAACTGGTCAACAAGACCACCACCGGCAAGGCGGGCAGCAGTTCGTGGATCAGCGTGCGGCGCACCTCCGGCACCAACACGCTCACCGTCACCGGGTCGATCGCACTCAAGCGCAGCAAGGGCAGCACCACGGTGACGATCAACAACCCGGCCGCCTACGTCGCCCACGTGTTCACCCGGGAACTGCGAGCACTGGGCGTCGCCGTCAAGGGTTCGCCGATCACCGGTGCGACGCCGTCCAAGCGGGTCAAGCTGGCCGGCGACACCTCGGCGCCGCTGAGCACCGTGGTGAAGTACCTGCTGAAGCCGTCGAACAACGGCATCGCCGAGCACCTGATCAAGTGGCTCGGACGCCGGGAGGGGACTGCGGGCACCTGGAAGGCCGGCGCCTCCCGGGTGCTGCGCTGGCTGAAGGGCACCCAGTCCGTGCCCGGTTCGGTGACGATCGTGGACGGCTCCGGGCTGGCGCACCGCAACAAGCTGACGGCGCGGGTCGTCGTGCGGTTGCTGCAGTACGCCCGCGAACAGGTCTGGTTCGGCACCTTCTACAACGCGTTGCCGGTGGCCGGCAACGCCGACCCGGCCGTCGGCGGCACCCTGACCGACCGCATGGTCGGCACCGCCGCGCAGAACAACCTGCGCGCCAAGACCGGCACCCTGTCGGGGGTCACCGCTCTCAGCGGCTACGTGACCGGCCGCAACGGACGCCTGTACATCTTTTCGCTGCTGGGTCGGTACTCGGGCAGCACCCCGCGTCCGGTGTTCGACAAGTTCGGCGCCACGTTGGCGGCCTGGAAGGGCTGACCCGGGGGCGGCCCGGCGCCGCTCGCGGAATGCGGCAGCGGCACCCGTGGTTGCACAGCTCAGGAGGCAACATGCTGTTCACCAAACCGACCATGGTCGATCCCCGGGTGGCCCTGCGCGGCCGCGAGACACCGGTGCTGAGCCACCCGTTCTTCCATCGGGTCTTCGGCCACCCCGTCGACCGGGTGCCCGAGGGGGCCGAGGTGGCCTACCTCGGTCTCGGCTGCTTCTGGGGCGCCGAGAAGCTGTACTGGAACACCCCCGGCGTGCTGAACACGGCGGTGGGCTACGCCGGCGGCTACACGCCGAACCCCAGCTATGAGGAGGCCTGCTCGGGGCGCACCGGGCACGCCGAGGTCGTGAAGGTCGTCTACGACCCGAAGAAGCTGTCCTACGAGGACGTCCTGGCGGTGTTCTTCGAGAACCACGACCCGACCCAGGGCTTCCGGCAGGGCAACGACCGCGGCACCCAGTACCGGTCGGGCATCTACACCCTCGACGACGACCAGGCGCAGCGGGCGGTCGCCGTCCGTGACGCCGTGCAACCGCGGTTCACCCAGGCCGGGTACGGGCCGATCACCACCGAGATCGCGCCGCTGGGCGAGTTCTACTACGCCGAGGACTACCACCAGCAGTACCTGGAGGCGAATCCGCGCGGGTACTGCCCGATCCACGCCACGGGCGTGACCTGCAACCCGGGCGCCTGACGGGTCTCCCCCGCTCTGATGAGGGTGCGCAGCGACGTCGGTCGCTGCGCACCCTCGTCTGCGCTCGTCACTGTCGCGTTGCAACCGAAAGGCATCGACCTGACCCCCGTCACGACTCCCGAGATCCCGTGCGGACCGGTGCGGCGGGCGGATACTCGGCGCATGACCCTGTCGCGCCGTGCCCTGCTGGCGGGTGCGGCGCTGGCCGGGTTGGCGCAGGCCGGCTGTGCGGCGTCCGAGCAGTGGCGTGAGGTGCACCTGGACGCCGAACCGCAGGCCCTCACGACCCTGGCCGGCGGGCTGCTGGTCGGCACGGCCGGCCTCGGTCTGCAGGCCCCGGACGGTCCGATCGGGGTGCGCCCGGTCACCGGCTACGGACGCGAGGCGGGCTGGCTGTCGCTCGCGGCGTGGGGCGACCGGCTGGCCGCCGTCGGGGTGACCCGGGGCGGGGCACACGGGAATGCCCGCTGGTCGGTGTTCGGCGGCGACCGCAGCGGCGGCGTCGAGGAGTGGGAACAGCCGTTCGACGTCTTCCACGGCTGGGGCGCCGGGCAGCTGATTGGAGTCGCCTTCGCCGGTGACCGGCCGACGATCGTCGGGTCGTGGCAGAGCGAAGCCGCCGGCAACGATCCGAGCATCTGGCTGCTGGACAGGCAGCGCTGGCGGCGGCGCTCCTCGACCGGCACCGCACTGGCGTCGACGCGTGTCGCGATGGGCCAGGCCCACGCCGTGGCGGGCGGGGACCGGTTGATGGTCGTCGGCCAGCTCATCGACCTGGAACCGCTACGCACCCGGGCCGTGGCCTGGACGGCGACCGACCCGGCCGCCGACTGGTCACGCATCGACCTGCCCGCGGCCGGCTCGACCGTCACCGCGCAATCGGTGGCCGCCTTCGAGGGGGGCTGGCTGGTCGGCGGCGTGGACGACGACCGGGTGATCGCATGGACGATCGGCCCCGACCTTGCCGTCTCGACCCTCGACCTGCCGGGCTCTCTCGCCTCGCGTCCGGCCGATGGCCGGCCCGTCGAGCAGGTGCGGGTGGCGGCGTCCGCCGGCGGGTTGCTGCTGGGCGCCGGCGACGGCGAGACGGTGCGCACCGGGTCCGGTCGGGCGGGTTCTTGGCGCGAGAGGACCGCGCCCGGCACCGATCCGGTCACCGCGGCGTGGGCGGCCACGCCGGCGCTGATCACGGCCGGTTCGGGGCAGCGGCTGTTCCAACTATCCTGACCGGCATGATCGACGCCGACCTCGCCACCCGGTTGCGCACCGCCGGCCTGCCCTGGCGTCCGAGCGATGGGGACCGGTTCACCATCCCCGGCGGCGAGCTGGCCGAGGACGTGTTCGTCGTGGCCGAGATGGTCATTCAGGTGCAGGAGGTGCCGGGCGGGGCGAGCGTGTTCAAGTTCAACGGCACCACCGAGTGGGCGCTGGACTCGATCGACTCGCGCCGGGTGCTGTGGCTGCCCCGCGAGGAGCAGCTGCGCGAGGCCCTCGGCGAGCGGTTCGACGCGCTGGCCGCCGTGCCGGGCGGCTACGCGGTGACGTTGACCGACGGCAGCCGACATCTCGACATCGACGCCGAGCGGGCCTACGCGCGGGCCGTGCTGCACACCCTGGAGGCGACGTGACGGTGATGATCGGGCACCGCTTCCGCGGCCCCGACACCTCCGGCAACGGCGGCTACAGCGCCGGTGCGGTCGCGGCCGCGCTGGGATCGCCGTGCGGGCCGACCGAGGTCACCCTGCTCAGCCCCCCGCCACTGGACGTCGCACTGGCTGTCGCCCGCGACGGTGACGCGATCACCGTGAGCCACGGTGCCACGACGGTTGCGACCGCCAGGCCGGCGTCGCTGCGGATGGCCGTCCCCGAGCCGCCGTCGTTCGCGCAAGCCGAGCGGGCGGCGTCCGGCTGCCCCTGGCTGGTGGATCACCCCTACCCGCAGTGCTTCGTATGCGGCACCGAACGCCCGGACGGCCTGCACATCTTTCCCGGGCCGGTGGCCGGACGCCGCCTCGCCGCGGCGCCCTGGGTGCCGGACGCCACGGTCTGCCACGACGGCGTGGTTCGATCGGAGATCGTGTGGGCCAGCGTCGACTGTCCCTCGCTGTTCGGCTACGGCTGCTTCGCCAGCTGGGACGGCCTGATGCTGCTGGGCCGCTTCACCGCGCAGGTCCACCGAGCACCCGACCAGGGCGAGCGCTGTGTGCTGACCGGCTGGTCGTTCGGACGCGACGGCCGCAAGTACGACACCGCCGCGGCGCTGCACACCGCCGACGGCGAGCTGCTGGCGCTCAGCCGGGCGCTCTGGATCACCCTGAAGAAGTAGCTGGACCCTGACGCCCGACTAGGGTGGCCGGATGACCACCGACCACACCGCCACCAGGCTCGAATGGCAGCAGCAGGACGTCATCGACCACTTCCTCGACGAGGCCCGGACGTGGGCGGTGGTGGGGCTGTCCGGCGATCCCGAGCGCACCGCCTACACCATCGCCGAACTGCTGCAGAGCCGGGGCAAGCGCATCGTGCCGATCCACCCACGGGCGCCCCAGGTGCTCGGTGAGCAGGGCTACGCGAGCCTGGCCGACGTGCCGTTCCACATCGACGTCGTCGACGTGTTCCGTCGCTCGGACGCCGCGGGGCGCTACGTCGACGAGGCGATCGAGGTGGGCGCCGGTGGGGTGTGGTTCCAGCTCGGCGTCATCGACCACGACGCCTTCACCCGCGCCCGTGACGCGGGGGTGCCGATGGTGATGGACACCTGTCCCGCCATCGAGTGGCGGCGCCGCGGCTGACGATGGACGACGAGACCGCCGCCACGGTGGTGGTGTTCCACACCGCGGTGACGATGTCCGAGGTTGCCGTCGACGGTCAGCGGCCGGCCACGACCGGTTCCGGCTGCGCGCCACCGGCCGTCCGCACTGCGGGCTGTGCGAACACGAGCGAGCGTTGCACCTGGTAGCTGGCCAGGAACAGGGCAACCTCGACCAGAAGCTTGGCCACGACCAGCGCCACACCGGCCGCGGTCAAGACCGACAACAGCCCGTAGTTGGCCAGCAGCAGCACCGCCGCCAGGGCGTAGTACCGCCCCAGCGACCGTCGCAGACCACCGCGGGAACGGAACACCATTCGCCGGTTGGCCATGAAGTTCACCAGCGAGCTGAGGGCCCGGGCGCCGACCACCGCGACCAGCAGGCTGCCGGTCAGCGCGTTGATCAGCAGCAGCGCCACCACGTCGATGCCGAAGGCGATCAGCGACGACGCCGAAAAGGCCAGCAACGGCAGGTAGATTCGCACCGAGTCGGCGACCGGCCGGAAATGCGAGGACGCGTTGCCGGCCAGGTACACGGTCTCGATCGGCACCTCCTCGACCGTCCAGCCGGCACCCCTGGCCCGAAGCAGCAGGTTCAGCTCGTACTCGAACCGGTCGCCGGGCACGCCCGCCAGCCAGTCCAGGGCCGCGGCCGGGTAGCCGCGCAGCCCGGTCTGGGTGTCGCTCACCCGCACTCCGGTGGCCGCCCGGAACGCCCAGCGGGTGATGGCGTTGCCAACCCGGCTGCGCACCGGCACCGGGCCGGCGAAGGCGCGGACGCCGAGCACCATCGCACCCGGCCGGATGGCGCGGGCCACCGCCAGGATGTCGTCGGGGCGGTGCTGGCCGTCGGAGTCGGCGCACACCACGTCGGCGTCCGGGTAGTGGTCGGCGACGTGTACGAAGCCGTACTTGAGGGCGGCGCCCTTGCCGCGGTTGCGGGTGAAACCGATCACGTCCGCGCCCATCGCGGACGCTTCGGCGAAGATCGGCGCGTAGTCGGCGCCGCTGCCGTCGTCGACCACCACCACGTCGAGTTCGGGGGCCCGCTCAGCGAGGTCGCGCAGCAATAGCAGCAGCGTGCGGTTCGGCTGGTAGGCGGGAATCAGGACGACCATTGCTCAGCCCGCCACGTAGAGGATGTCGGAGGTGCCGCGTTCCCTGCCCCGGCCGAGCGGGTCGTTGACCAGTTCGTCGTTGAAGACCATCGCCGACGACCCGCCGCCGTCGAGGTTGTAGGCGACGGTCGCGTGCCGGTCGAGGAACACCTGGGCGAGTTCCGGCATGGTCATGCCGCGGCTGTAGCCGGTGCTGCGGCCGTCGACGACGATCCACAGGTAGTGACCGGCTTCGACCATGCCGACGGCGGTGCGCGGCTGGGTGCCCTGAATGGAGTGGTTGCCGAAGTTGGTGTCGATCTCGATCGAGTCGATGCCGTCGATCACCTCGCCGTCGCGGATCAGGCCCGGCCCGAACGACAAGGTCTGCCAGGCACCGGCGTCGATCAGTTCCTGGGCGGTGGTGGTGGTCTCGTCGTAGAGCCGCATCGAGCCGTCCCGGGAGAGCACCAGGCCCTGCCGGGCCCCCTCGTCGCGGTAGGCGACGCCGTTGCGGATCACGATCCCGGTGTCGCGGAAACCGTAGTAGTCACCGTTGACGGCGAGCACGGCGTGCTTGCCGGCGGCGATGTCGGAGGGGTTCTCGATGATGTTGGTCCCGAAGGAGTCCTTGGCGAACGCCGACCGGATCAGCGAGCTGTCGCTGGTGGTGATGTCGGCCACGAAGTAGGTGATGGCGTCCGACCCCGACCTGGTGGAGACCTTCTCGATGGTCAGCGAGGTGGCGGCACTCGTGTAGGACTCGTCGGTGAAGGTCCCGGTCGGTTCGGCCGTTGCGGTGTCGCCGGTGACGGTCTGGTCGACGTGCTCGATCACGTACCGGTTGAGCGCCCAGGCGGTCGTGCCGCTCAGGCCGGCCAGGCCGGCGGCGCCACCGAGCAGCAACCGTCGACTGACCCTGGACGTCAGCCCCGCATCGTTCATGCCTTCCGTTGTACGGCTCGGATCTGTGGGCCTTCTATGACCTCGTTGGGTCGCCGCTGGGCATCGCTGCGGCGACCGCCCCGACCCCCGGGCGCCGGCTGGCGGTCGTGGCAGGCCGGACGCCGCGGCGTAGGGTGTGCGCCATGTGCCGCAACATTCGCCCCCTGAACAACTTCGAGCCGCCGGCCAGCAGTGACGAGGTCCGCGCCGCCGCCCTGCAGTACGTCCGCAAGGTGTCGGGCACGACCAAGCCGTCCAAGGCCAACGAACAGTACTTCTACGAAGCGGTCGACGAGATCGCCCACCTCACCCAGCACCTGATCGAGCACCTGACCACGACGGCCCCGCCGAAGAACCGGGAGACCGAGGCGGCCAAGGCGAAGGCCCGCTCGGCCGCCCGCTTCGCCAACGCCGGCTGACTCCTGCAGGGTGGGGCCACGCTCGACCGGTGGAGACCTCGTGGTCTCGACACGCTCCCTCGGCGGAGCCGTTCACAAGCGGCGCGGGGCCCCACCCTCAGGTGGGGCCCCGCCCGATGCCTGCGATCAGTTCGCGGCGGCGATCCTGTCCAGCGCCTGTTCCCAGTGCTGGGTGATGGCCGCGACGTCCAGTCCGTCCGGGATGTTCTCGTGCCGGATCTCCAGCACGGTGGAGTCGTCGGACTCCTTCACCAGGTGCAGGTCGACCAGCGACTTGGGCGCGTCGGAATCGGCGTGCCAGCTGAACCGGATCTGCTCCAGCGGGTGGTAGCTGCGCACCACGCCGAACGTGCCGTCGGCTGACTGCCAGCTGTCGCCCTTGTCGCCCAGAACGCCGCCCTCGCCGAGCAGCGCTTCGGAGCCGGCGGGCGTGGCGAGCAGTCGCCACACTTCCTTGACTGGCTGGGACACCGACCGCTGCACGACAACGGTGGTGTCCCGGGACGCCTCGAGCAGGTCGCTCGCGCTCTGATCTGTCATTGAAACCTCGATCCGATCGGTCCGACCCCGGTCAGCGATGACCGGATACGGCCACCATACTCGGACGCAGCGGGCCCGGTCAGCGTGTCGATCCAGACATATCGGGCTCCCAGCGATTACAAATGAAGCCACGACCGGACCGCGTATGAGGTGGTCCGGTCGAGTCGTGCCGGGGGGCGGGGTCCGCACCGTCGAGGCCCCGCCACGAGGGCGTCCGTGCTCACCCCGTCGTGTGACGTCTGGGACAGTTGGGACGAGTAAAGCCCCTTGTGACAGCGCATTCGCAGGGTTACTGCAAGACTCGGAGGTTCTTGCCGCAACCCCTTGCGCGCCCCTCGCGGAGGGAGTACAAATATCCCTACGCAGAACCCGACGAACCCCACGTCGCAAGACAGCAAGGATCGTCACCAAAGGTTCAGCGCACGGTAGGAGATCGGGATCCATTGCCCGTGGAGCAATCCACAGGCGTCCTGCAAGACGAGCAGACGGATCAGCGGACCAACCGGGTTCGGAGGTCGTCTTCCCCGAACGCTCAGGGGCCGGACCAACTCATACTTGGTCCGGCCCCGCCTTACGTTGCGGAACCATTGTCGCCCGTCGTCGGCACGGCGACGCGGCCCAGTCGCGGACTGGGACGGTAGGCCGAGACCGTTGGCTCACCGGCCAGCCAGAACCGCCACGGACGCCGCGCCGCGACCGACACCCCCACCCGCGGGCCGCTCAGCAGCTCGCCGGCCTCCCCCAGTCGGGGCAGCAGGTCGAGACCGGGCTCGCCGAGCCGGCGTCCCGAATCGGCGAGGGTGAGCCCCAACGCCTGCCCCAGACAACCGGGACCGCGGGCCAGCCGCTGGTCGGACGCCCCCGCCCGCCTGGCCCGGGCCAGCGCCCGACCCTCGATCACCTCACCTGCGCGCAGCAGCACCGCCGAGCCGCTGCCGCTCGCGCCGCACACCACGTTGGCGCAGATGTGGATGCCGTAGGAGCGGTAGCAGTACAGCGTGCCCGGACCGGCGAACAGGTCACGGGTGTGTGGGCGGGGACCGCGGAAGGCGTGGGCGGCCGGGTCGTCGACGCCGTTATAGGCCTCCACCTCGGTGATGCGCACCGTCACGACGCCGACCCGCAGCCGCATGCCGAGCAGGTCGGGGGCCACCTCCAGCACGTCACGCGTCAGGTCCACGGGCCCAGTCTGCCCGCTGCAGTAGGCTCGTCCGGTGCGCACCGCAGTCCTGACCGCCGTGGTGGTCGCGCTCGGAGTGACCGTGGGCTGCACCCAGGCGATCGGGACGACGTCGCCGTCGGCCACCCCGAGCTCGAGCCAGTTGGCGGTTGACCTGACCGCCCCGGGTCAGGCCCGGTCCATGGTGCGCAAGCTCATCGCCAAGGCGGGCACGCCCAACCTGATCCAGGTGGAGATCACCCAGGAGTGGGCCGCGATCACCGTCGTGAAGGACTCCCAGGCCCAGGCCTGGGCGTGGCGCGACAACACCGTCAAGCAGGTCGACACCGACGTCGCCTACGTGCAGCAGGCAACCTTCTCGATCGACGACTTCAACATCAACGACGTCGGCGGCCTGTTCCGGGCGGCCGCGGGCATCTCGGGCTCGGACAGCAGCCAGGAGCTGCAGATCGTGGACTCGTCGGCCGGCGAGGTGTTCATGAGCGTCTCGACCGTGCCGGAGTCACGGACGGTGTTCTTCGAGCCCGACGGCGCCATCCTGCCAACCCTGGATTTCGCCATCGAGGGTGGCGTGGAACAGGGCCTCGCCGACGTCATGGGGCAACGCACGACGGCGAACGCGGTCGGCGTCCAGTCGAGTCTCGGCGCCTGGCTCGACTACCAGGGCAGCACCACCACGACCGTGCGGCGGCTGCGCACCCCGACGGTGCCGGTCACCATCAACGAGCGTGGCCAGCGCACCGAGCTGCCCACCTTCGACGTCTCGCTGATCGACCCGAAGAAGGTCTGGCACGTGCTGGCGCTGGCCAGGTCGAGGGGCGATTTCGACGCCGAGACGCGCTGGGAGGTCACCATCGACGACCGCAACCGCACCGGCGTCCCGCGGATGTACTTCACCATCGCCGGCGCGTCGCTGGTCACCGACCTGGACGGCCGCGAGATCCAACCGTAGGCGGACAGGCGCCGGGCCGGTCCCCCGCCCGCCGTTACGAGCAGGAGTGGTGCGGGCGGGTCAGCTCGCGAAGGTGTCGCACTTGTTCGGGTCGCCGGAGTTGAAGCCGGTGGCGAGCCAGTTCTGCCGCTGCGCCGCCGAACCGTGCGTCCACGACTCCCGGTCGACGCGCCCGGTCGACGCCTCCTGGATGCGGTCGTCGCCGACGGCGCGGGCGGCGTCCGCGGCCCTCAGCACGTCGTCCTTGGTGACGGCCGCGATGGGCGAGCTGGCGTCCTTGGACGCGTTGGCCAGCCAGACGCCGGCGTAGCAGTCGGCCTGCAGCTCGAGCTTCACCTGCGGCGAGTTGGGCCCGG
The DNA here is from genome assembly GCF_025972045.1 of Micropruina sonneratiae. Lineage (GTDB taxonomy): Bacteria > Actinomycetota > Actinomycetes > Propionibacteriales > Propionibacteriaceae > Micropruina > Micropruina sonneratiae. The sequence continues at coordinate 386,785 of NZ_JAPDHX010000004.1, forward strand.
TCTGGTTGCCGGCCTGCTGCACCTTGTCCAGCACCCCGGTCAGGTTCGAGATGTGGTGGCCGTACTCGTGGGCGATCACGTACGCCTCGGCGGCGTCCCCGCCCTCGGCGCCGAGCTGGCCGGTGAGCTGGTCGAAGAAGCCGGTGTCGAGGTAGACGACCCGGTCGACCGGGCAGTAGAACGGTCCGACCGCCGAGGTGGCCGTGCCACAGCCGGTGCTGACCTGGCCCGTGAAGATGTGGGTGGTGGTCGGCTGATAGCCCGACATGGCCCGTCCCCAGTAGGCCTGGATCGAGTTGGTGTAGGCGACGAAGCGGCACTCGCGGTTGGTTTTGATGTCGGCCCCGGTCCTGCACTGCGCGTAGGTGTCGGTGCTCTGCTGGGGCCCTGCCCCGGAGCCGCCCAGCAACGCGTTCGGGTCGAAGCCCAGGAACATGGCCAGCAGCACGATGATGATGCCGCCGACGCCGCCGACGGCCAGCTTGCCGCCGGCCCCGCCCGAGCTGCTGGTGACCTGTGAGCTGTCCAGATTCGCCGAATCCCTGTACTGCACCCCACGCTCCTTCGCCCTCGGCCGTGCTCGGGAGTCTAGTGTGCGCACGCGCTTCGTCGGCCGGCGCCGCCCGGGGAGTCGGTTTGGATCGCTCCGGGCCCTGGTTCATCATGGGCAGATGCAGATCATCGGCGTCGCGGTCGCGGGAGGGTCCAGTGTCTTCGCCCGCCCGCTCGAACACGGCGTCGATCCGCACCGGTTGGCGTGGGAGCTCGGCTACCGCATCGTGCGGCCGCTGTCGGCCAGCGGCGTGGGCGACGAGCTGACCGTCACCGTGCAGGTGTCGGCGCACGGACGCCCGGTCTCCGAGGGGGGCGTCCAGCGTCGCCGGTCGCTGGATCGGGAACTGACCGAGGCCGATGTCGTCGACCCGCTGGTGCGGCAACGGCTGGCCGCCTACGCGATGGTGCTGAGCAGCCACGGACTGTTGGCCACCGAGTTCTCCAACCGGACGGCCGTGCCCCACTCGTGGGGGCTCCCCGGCGGCGGCATCGACCCCGGCGAGAACCCGAGCCAGGCCGTCATCCGCGAGGCCATCGAGGAGACCGGGCAGCACATCGAGATCGCGCACCTGCTCGACATCCAAACCGACCACTGGATCGGCCGCTCCCCCACCGGCGTCGTCGAGGACTTCCACGCCGTCCGGATCATCTACGCCGCCACCTGCCCCGAACCGACCACCCCGGTGGTCAACGACGTCGGCGGCACCACGGCGTCCGCCCGTTGGGTGCCGCTGCACCAGTGGTACCGGACGCACTGGGCGGCCGGCACCCGGGCACTACTCGACCGGCACCTGGCCACCATCTCGGCCCAGCTGGGCTACCGGCGACGCAGCGCCGGCTGAGCCAGGCCTCCAGACACGCACGGACGCCGCGGGCCGAAGCCCGCGGCGTCCGTTCGTGCGTGGATCAGTTCGAACGGAAGTAGGACAGCAGCCGCAGCATCTCGATGTAGAGCCAGACCAGCGTGACGGTCAGGCCGAACGCCGCGCGCCACGACTCGGTCTCGGGGGCCCGCATCGCGATGCCCTGCTCGACGTAGTCGAAGTCGAGAATGAGGTTGAACACCGCCAGTCCGACGCCGAGGGCCGAGATCAGCAGCGGCAACGCCATGTTGCCGTGACCGAACAGGAAGTTCACACCGAACAGCGACATCACGAAGTTGACCAGCAGCACCCCGGCGTAGGCGAGGGTGCCGATCATCACCATCTTGCGAAACTTGCTGGTGACCTTGATCCGGAAGAACTTGTAGGCACCGAGGGTGGCGGCGGAGGCGACCACCGTGGCCAGCACGGCAGCGGGGACGATGCCGTTCCAGGCCGACTCGTACACCTTGCTGATGGCGCCGATGAAGACGCCCTCGATGGCGGCGTAGACGAGCACCATGCCCGGGTTGATCACCCGGCGGGCCGCCACCACCATGACGGTGACGAAGCCGACGAGGGCGCTGACGATCACGGCCGGGAACAAGAACCGCGCCGGCATGAACATGAAGGTGAGGGCCGCGGTCAGGATGAGCGCACCGAGCGTGATCGCCGTCTTGGTGATCACGTCGTCGATGGTCATGACGCCCTGCGCGGTGGGAGCCGGAGCCTGCGGGTAGGGCTGGCCCGGGTAGGGCTGCTGATAGCCCTGCTGGCCGGGCTGCTGCCAGCCCTGCTGGAATCCGGCCTGGCCGGGCTGCTGATAGCCCTGCTGCGGGTAACCGGACTGATTCTGCTGCGGGGTGAAAGCGTCCGGCCTCGAGAGAACGGGGTTGGAGCTACGCATGTGTCTTTCCTTCTACTGGATGTGCCTCCAATAGTAGGCAACGCCGTAGGGGCCCGGAAGCTTCCGCCCCGCCGGACCGGGGTGGGACCGGGGTCTCCCCCACTGGACGGGCTTCAGCGGCACCTCCGCGCCGACGACTCAGACCAGCCATGAACCGAAGGGCTGTGGATGGGCAAGGGTCCTCTGGTGCCCCCGGCGGGGGTCGAACCCGCACTGTGGCGGGTTTAAGCCGCCTGCCTCTGCCATTGGGCTACGGGGGCCCGCGGCATGAGTCTACGGGCCGCGGCCGGATGCCCAGAAGGCGTCAGGACTCCAGCAGGCCCAGCACCAGGCCGTCCAGGATGTCGGACTCGCTCACCGTCAGGTCGCCCGGCACCCGGCGTCCGACCCGGTCGGCGATCAACGCGCCGGCGCAGATGACGTCGGCCCGCTTCGGGTGCATCGAGGGCAGCGCCCGGACCTGCTCGACCGTCGAGGCGAGCAGCCGCGCGGTCAGCGCGCCGAGCTGGTCGCGGGTCATCGTCGAACCGTGCACGAAGGTGCGGTCGTAGGTGGGCAGCTGCTGGTTGACCGCCGACAGCGAGGTGGCAGTCCCCCCGACGCCGATCCAGGTGGCCACCGCGCCGAAGTCGATGCCGGCCCCGTCGAGCAGCGAGTCGATGTGTGCGGACGCCTGCGCCACCTGACCGGAACTCGGCGGGTCGTCGGCCAGGAACCGCTCGCGGACGCGCACGCTGCCCACGTCGAGCGACAGGCCGTGGTCGATCCGCGGCGCAGCGCCGGCGCTGCCCACGACCAGTTCGGTCGAGCCGCCGCCGATGTCCATCACCAGCACCGGCGCGGCCACCTCCGGCAGTGCCGTGGTGGCGCCCCGGAAGGAGAGCGCGGCCTCCTCGTCGCCGCTGATGATCTCGGCCTCGACCCCGAGCACACGGCGGGCGCCGGCGAAGAACTCCTCGCGGTTGGAGGCGTCCCTGGCTGCCGACGTGGCGACCAGCCGGACGCGTTCGACACCGCGCCGCTCGATCACCTCGGCGTACTCCGCGAAGGCGATCAGGGTGCGCTCCAGCGCGTCGGGGTTGAACTGTCCGGTGGCGTCGACGCCCTGCCCCAGCCGGGTCAGGATCAGCCGCCGGTCCAGGTCCTGCAGGTAGCCGCCGGGCGTGCGCTCCGCCACCAGCAGGCGCACCGAGTTGGTGCCGCAGTCGATCGCCGCTACCTTCATCTCTCCCCCAGACACCGGCCGAACGGGAACCCGCGCAGCAGCTCGATCGTCACGTCGCCCAGCGGGTTGACCCCCGGCCCGGCGGCCAGCGCATGCCCGGCAAGGGCGTGCAGGCACTTCACCCGGGTCGGCATGCCACCGGCGCTGACCCGGTCGATCTCGGGCACCTCGCCGAGGCCGCGCCGGTCGGCCAGGTAGGCCTCGTGCGCCGCGCGGTAGCCGGCCGCCAGGTCGGCGTCCGTCTCGAGGCGAGCCGTCATCTCGGCCATCACCCCTTGTGCCTCCAGGGTTGAACACCCGGCCACCGCCAACGGGCAGGTGAGGTAATAGGTGGTCGGGAACGGGGTGCCGTCGGGCAGCCGGGGCAGCGTCATCACCACGCCGGGGTGGCCGGACGCGCACCGCCACGCCACCCGCACCAGGCCCCGCGGCGTGCGGCCGAGCTGGTCGGCGATCACCGCCAGATCGGCGGGAGCGATGGCGGACGCGGTGGGCACGGGCTCATTGTGCCGGGTGCCCGTCGGCGCTGTCGAAACCCTCAGGGGTGGGACGCCGGGCGCCGGGCTGGGCCTGCGGCGTCCGGTCGAGTCAGCGTCCGGCCTTGCGGGTGGGGCTGTCGGCGGTCTCGATCGACCCCCATAACCGGTCGAACCACATCTCCGGATGCTCACCGGGCGGCAGCTGGTTCTCCGACTCGAGCACCACTCCGGTGCCGAGCGGTTTGCCGTCCGGCCCGATCACCTGGTAGCCGGTCTCGCCGGGCAGCAGCCAGCCGAGCCGTTCCCTCGCCTGGGCCTTGACGTAGGCGGGGTCGTTCCAGCGGTTCAGCTCGTCCTCGAGCTGGCTGATCTGCGCCGTCCGCTCCTGGATCTGCTGCTGCGCGGTGGCCAACTCGGCCTGCTGCTCGAGATAGATCCGCAGCGAGTTGGCGTAGGAGAGCGCCAGCACCACCAGCACGCTCAGCACGGCCAGCGCCCGGCGGGTCAGGCCCAGCCGTTTCGGCAGCGACAACCGCCGCTTGGGCGCCTCGGCGCCGGTGGGTGTCTGCTGCTCCTCAGCGACCGCCGGGGTGGCGGCCGAGCGGGGCGCGGACGTGCGAGAGCCGGTCCGGGAACGCGTGGTGCGTCCCGGACCGGCCGGCGATGTGCGTGGTGGCCGCCTGTCGCGCGCCATCAGAGGACCTGACCGTTCATCAGGTCCAGCCTAGGCTCAGTTGGTGCTGAACCTCGGGAAGGCGGCGGCACCGGCGTAGCGTGCCGCGTCCTCCAGGTCCTGCTCGATGCGCAGCAGCTGGTTGTACTTGGCCACCCGCTCGGTGCGCGCCGGGGCGCCGGACTTGATCTGGCCACAGCCCAGCGCGACGGCCAGGTCGGCGATGGTGGTGTCCTCGGTCTCGCCGGAGCGATGGCTCATCATCGTCGTGTAGCCGGCCCGGTGCGCCATGGTGACAGCGTCGATGGTCTCGGTCAGCGAACCGATCTGGTTGACCTTGACCAGCAGCGAGTTGGCCGTCTCGGAGTCGATGCCGCGCTTGAGCCGCTCGACGTTGGTGACGAACAGGTCGTCGCCGACCAGCTGGACCTTGTGGCCGATGTCGTCGGTGATCTTCTTCCAGCCCTCCCAGTCCTCTTCGTTGAGCGGATCCTCGATGGAGACCAGCGGGTACTTGTCGACCAGACCCTCGTAGTAGCTGACCATCTCTTCGAAGGTCTTGGAGCCGCCCTCGAAGGCGTAGGTGCCGTCCTCGTTGTAGAACTCGGACGCCGCGACGTCCAGCGCCAGCGCTACGTCCTTGCCGGGTTCGTAGCCGGCGTTCTTGATCGCCTCGACGATCAGGTCGAGGGCCTCGGCGTTGCTGTCCAGGTTGGGCGCGAAGCCGCCCTCGTCACCCAGGCCGGTGGCCAGCCCGCGACCCTTCAGCACCGCCTTCAGCGCGTGGTAGACCCCGGCGCCCATCTCGAGTGCCTCGGCGAAGGTGGCGGCGCCGATCGGGGCGATCATGAACTCCTGGATGTCGACATTGGAGTCGGCGTGCGAGCCGCCGTTGAGGATGTTCATCATCGGCACCGGCAGCAGGTTGGCCGTCGGACCGCCCAGGTACTTGTACAGGGGCAGGCCGGCGGAGTCGGCGGCCGCGTGGGCGACGGCGAGCGAGACGCCAAGGATCGCGTTGGCGCCCAGCTTGGACTTGTTGGGCGTGCCGTCGAGTTCGATCATGGCCTGGTCGATGGCGCGCTGCTGGTCGGCCTCGAACACGTTGGTGATCTCGGCGGAGAGCTGCTGCTGCACGTTCTCGACCGCCTTCAGCACCCCCTTGCCGCCGTAGCGGCCCTTGTCGCCGTCGCGGAGTTCGGCGGCCTCGAAGGCGCCGGTGGAGGCGCCGGAGGGGACGGCCGCGCGGCCCTGGGAGCCGTCGTCCAGGATGACCTCTACCTCGATGGTGGGGTTGCCGCGCGAATCGAGGATCTCGCGGGCGTCGACGAATTCGATGCTTGCCACGGTGTCGTGCCTTTCGGGTGGTGGAAACGTCGACCTCACCCTATCGGTCCGTTTCCTGCTGGGAATGGGTGCCGGCCCAGAACATGCTGTCGACACGGGTTGTGGTTGGGCCTGCGGGGCGTCAGTCCGCGTTCGCCTCCCGGGCGGTGATCCGGCTCTCCAGCTCGCGGACGGCGGCGCGGGTGACCTGTTCGGCGTCCACTCCCTGGGCCTGGGCCCGGGCGACGAGGGCGAGGATCTGCCGCCCGATGTCGTCGGAGGAGTCCTCGAGCGGCAGGTCGGCTCCGGGCAGCTCGCTGCGGGCGATCACCTTGGCGGCCCGGGTCAGGGCCGAGAGTTGCCGGGGGATGCCGTCGAGCACCGACGTCCGGTTCTTCTCGGCGCGCTTGCGGCGCTCCCAGGAGCCGAGCAGATCGTCGGGGACGGGCGCGTCGGAGAACACGTAGGGGTGCCTGGCGACCAGTTTGTCGCCGATGCCGCGGGCCACGTCCTCGAGGTCGAAGCGCCCCTCGCCCGCCGCGATCTCGGCATGGAACACCACCTGCAGTAGCAAGTCGCCCAGCTCCTCGACCAGGTCGGTGTCGTCGCCCGCCTCGATCGCCTCAACCAGCTCGACGGACTCTTCGACCAGGTACGTGACGAGCGACCGATGGGTCTGCTCGGCGTCCCAGGGGCACTCGGCGCGAAGCCGGTGCATGATCTCGACGAGCCGCTCGAGCTCAGCGTGCGGCATCGGTCACGGTGCGACGCTGGGGGTGACCCATGGCTGCGACAGCTGGCCACCGTCCTGCGAGACGGCCGCCGACTCGGCCGACCACGACCCGTAGCGCGGGTTGACCTGGACCGACGCCTTCGCCATCTCGGCCAGGAACGCGGTGTCGCCGATCTTGTTCAGCACCAGCCCCGAGTCGATGACATCGTCGACGAACGACTGGGCGTCGGTGCCTTCGTACTTGGTCAGGTTGGGGTTGGCGGTCAGCATCGCGGTACGCGGCTCGCCGGTCAACGCGATGCCCTGCTGGGCGGCGATGGTGCGCGACACCTCGGCACGGATCGCGTAGGACAGCACGATGGCGTGGGCGTTGGCCAGGTCGCCGTCGGCGCCGCCGATCGCCGTCACGGGCCCCTCGACCCGCGAAACCGGAATGTCGACGCCGTTCACCGTCGCCGCGACCGATCCTCCCGGAACGCTGCAGCCGGACAGCACCAGCAGCCCCACCAACCCGGCCACCACGCCGGACAGCAGCACACGCATGCTCTTCATCCCACTCCTTCAAGCCTCGCCTGCGATCCTAACGGCTGCGCGAGGTGCGCCCCGCCACTCGGGGTCACTGCGCGACAACTCGCTGGTCGGCTCACGGCCTGGGCGAACTCTGCCCGAGTCGGGCTTGCCCGGTGGTGTCTCGTGGCCGGTCGGGCGGCCCCGTGCCGTCCGTTGGTCTTTCGGGGGCGGCCGTTCTCGCCAACGCCCACTGCTTTCGGCCTGGGTGACTACTTTCATGTTGCAACGCGAAAGTAGTCACGGATGATGAAAGTCGTCTGCGTTGGAGAGAAGCGCGGGCCCGCCGGCGCGGAAGCGAACGCCCGGACGCCTCCTCTGGTCAGAAGATCTCCTCCAGTACCTTGCTGGCCCACTCGAGCAGGGGCAGGTCGACGATCGGCTGGCCGGCGATCGGCCGGGTCATCGGACGCGGGATCAGCACGTGCCCGGCCGCCTTGCGCACCTGCGCGCCAGGGTAGAGCCGGGCCAGCCGCAGAGCCCGGGAGTCGGGCAGCTCGGCCGGCGAGAACCGGACGTCCTTGCCTGCCATGATGATCTCGGTGAGGCCCTTGGCGCGGGCGAGCAGCCGGAACCGGGCGACCGCCAGCAGCGCCTCGGCCGGTTCGGGCAGCGGGCCGTACCGGTCGACGAGTTCCTCCCGGACGGCCTCGATGCCGGCGTCGTCCGCCACCTGCGCCAGCCGCTTGTACATCTCCAGCCGCAGCCGCTCCGACTCCACGTAGTCGACCGGGAGGTGTGCCTCGACCGGCAGCTCGATCTTCATCTCGGGCTCGGGTTCGACGTCCTCGCCACGGAAATCGGCGACCGCCTCGCCGACCAGCCGGATGTACAGGTCGAAGCCGACGTCGGCGATGTGCCCGGACTGTTCACCGCCGAGCAGGTTGCCGGCGCCGCGGATCTCCAAGTCCTTCATGGCGATCGCCATGCCGGCGCCGAGGTCGGTGTGCGCCGCCATCGTGGCCAGCCGGTCGTGCGCCGTCTCGGTCAGCGGTTTCTCGGGCGGGTACAGGAAGTAGGCGTACCCCCGTTCGCGGCCACGACCCACGCGTCCGCGCAGCTGATGCAGCTGGGACAACCCCATCAGGTCGGCGCGCTCGATCAGCAGCGTGTTTGCGGTCGAGATGTCCAGGCCGGCCTCGACGATCGTGGTGCAGACCAGCACGTCCGCCCGTCGCTCCCAGAAGTCGACCATCACCTGTTCGAGGGTGTGCTCGTTCATCTGGCCGTGCGCCACCGCGACCCGCGCCTCGGGCACCGCCTCGGCGATCTGCCGGGCCGTCTTCTCGATCGAACTGACCCGGTTGTGGATGTAGAACACCTGACCCTCCCGGGCCAGTTCGCGCCGGATCGCGGCTCGCACCTGGCCGGCGTCCCACTCGCCGGCGAAGGTGAGCACCGGATGCCGCTCTTCGGGCGGGGTCGCGATCACGCTCATCTCGCGGATGCCGGTGATCGCCATCTCGAGGGTGCGCGGAATCGGCGTGGCGCTCATCGCGAGCACGTCGACGTTGAGCCGCAGCTTCTTCAGCGCCTCCTTGTGCTCGACGCCGAAGCGCTGCTCCTCGTCGATGATCACCAGGCCGAGATCCTTGAAGGCGACTTCGTCGGACAGCAGCCGGTGGGTGCCGACCACGACGTCCACGCTGCCGTCGGCGATGCCCTCGCGGGTCTTCTTCGCCTCGGCGGCGGTCTGGAACCGGCTCAGCGGCGCCACGGTCACCGGGAAGCCCGCGTACCGGTCGGCGAAGGTGGCGTGGTGCTGCTGCACCAGCAGGGTGGTGGGCACCAGCACCGCGACCTGCTTGCCGTCCATCACCGCCTTGAACGCGGCCCGGACGGCGATCTCGGTCTTGCCGTAGCCGACGTCGCCACAGATCAGCCGGTCCATCGGGATGATCTGCTCCATGTCGGCCTTGACCTCGGTGATCGCGGCCAGCTGGTCGGGGGTCTCGACGTAGCTGAAGGCGTCCTCGAGCTCACGCTGCCAGACGGTGTCCGGACCGAACGCGTAACCCTTGGACGCCTGCCGCGCCGCGTACAGCTTGATCAGTTCTGCCGCGATCTCGCGGACCGCGCGCCGGGCCCGCGACTTGCGCTTGTTCCAGTCGGCGCCGCCCATCTTGTCCAGGGTCGGGGCCTCGCCGCCGACGTAGCGGGTGATCAGGTGCAGCTGGTCCATCGGCACGAACAGCCGGTCGCCCGGCTGGCCGCGCTTGGACGGCGCGTACTCCAACACCAGGTACTCGCGGGTGGCGCCCTGCACGGTGCGCTGCACCATTTCGAGGTAGCGGCCGACGCCGTGCGTCTCGTGCACGACCGGGTCGCCCGCCTCGAGCTCGAGCGGGTCGATGGTGTTCTTGCGCCGGGCCGGCATCTTGCGCGCCGACTTGTCGACCTCGCGCTGGCCGGAGAGGTCGGCGGCGGTGAACACCGTCAGGTCGACGGCGGGCAGCGTGAACCCGTGCCGGAACTCGGCGATGGTGACCGTCGCCGTGCCCGGTTCGGGGGGTGCGACCAGATCGACGGCACCCCGGACGCCGACGCCTGCCTCGGTCAGCACCTCGCCCATCCGGGTCGCCAGGCCCGGACTGTCGGCCACCAGCAGCACCCGCTGCCCGGCCTCGGTGGCGGCCTTCACCGCGGCGAGCCCGGCCTCGGCGTCCCCCCGGAACACCTCGCCCTCGCGGGCCTCGACGGTGCGCGATTCGACGCCGACCAGGTCGGCCTCGCCGACGCCCAGGTCGACCGGCTCGTCCCAGTCATCGACCGGGTCGGGTGCGGGTGCCGGTTCGGGGGACGCCGACCACGCCGACAGCGACCACCACGCCTGACCGTTGCTCAGCGCACGGGCGCGGACGTCGGCGAGCTCGCGGTAGGCGCCGGCGGCCAGGTCGATCGGCGCCTTGCCACCGGAGGCCGCGGCAGCCCATGAGGCCTGCAGGAACTCCTGGCTGGTGGTGACGAGTTCGTGGGCGCGGGCCCGGACCCGATCGGGGTCGGCGACCAGCACCAGCGTGTCGGGGGCGAGCACGTCGACGAGCAGTTCGAGGCCGTCGACCAGTGCGGCGGACAGCGCCTCCATGCCGTCGACGGCGTGGCCCTGCGAGATCCGCTCGAACATCTCCGACAGGTTGCCTTCGATGCTGCTCGTCCGGTCGGCCAGCTCGGCCGCCCGGGCCTTCACGTCGTCGGTGATCAACAGCTCGCGGCACGGTGAGGCGACCACCTCGGTGACCGGGTCGCCGAACGAGCGCTGGTCGGCGACCGCGAAGGTGCGGATCTCGTCGATCTCGTCGCCGAAGAAGTCGACCCGGACAGGGTGTTCCTCGGTGGGCGGGAACACGTCGAGGATGCCACCGCGGACGGCGAACTCGCCGCGTCGCTCGACCAGGTCGACCCGGGTGTAGGCGGCGTTGACCAGCGCCTTCGCGACGTCGGCGAGGTCGAGTTCGGCCCCGGCGCGCAGGGTCACGGGCATCAGCTGGCCGAGCCCCTTCACCTGGGGCTGCAGCGCGGAACGGACCGGGGCCACTATGACCTGCGGCGCCGGTCGCTCGTCGGTGCCGGCGAGCCGTCGCAGCACCTCGAGCCGGCGTCCGACCGTGTCGGAGCGGGGGCTCAGCCGCTCGTGCGGCAGGGTCTCCCACGCCGGGTAGTAGGCGACCTTCTCGTCGCCCAGCAGCGAGGCGAGTGCCGCGGTCGCCGCCTCCGCCTCGCGGTAGGTGGAGGTGATCAGCAGCGCCGGCCGCCCCGACCCGGACGCCAGCGCCGCCACCAGGCTGGGCCGCAGCGCCTCGGGCGCGGTCAGGTCGAGGGCGCGCAGGCGTCCGCGTCGGGCATCGTCGATGGCGGACGCGAGAGTCGGGTCGGAGGCGACGAGTTCAACCAGTCCCGTCAAAGTCACCGGGCAACCCTAGTCGTTGCACCAAGAATCTCCGACGCCGGTCCCAGCACCACGTCGGTGGCGTTGCCGGACCGCTGGACGCCTCGCCCACCAAGCCCGAATGGTCTCCGGACCTTTGAAGGCCCTGGCCACAATTTCTGAAAACTGGACCCCGAACGGGGAGGTCCCGCCGCGCCGAGCGTTGAGCCTGCCGTCGCGGGTCCAGTTTTCAGAATTGTGGCGGCTTCAACCCGGAGCGCCACCACGCGGCCCGGCATAACGCAGCGGTATCGACACGCTCGACCGCGCGGCGACCCGTGCCAGCCGTGCGCCAACTGCCCGGCGCGACCGGCCAAGACTTCGCTCGCTGGTATCACGGGAGGCAGATGACACGTCCCTGATGGGCGAGCACGTCGTCCGGATCTTGCCCCGGGAACTTGCCGGCGCAGAGTCAGCCGTTGAAGCGGTTCTGGGCGGACTCGAGGCCGTGCAGGATCAGCTCCTCGACGGCGTCCGCGGCACGGTCGACCTCGAGGGCCAGTTCCTCACGGGCCGACGTCGGGAACGACGTCAGCACGAAATCGGCGGGCGCCTGGCGTCCGGGCGGGCGTCCGATACCGAACCGCACCCGGTAGAAGTCACCGGTGCCGAGGTCAGCCCGCATCGACTTCAGTCCGTTGTGTCCGTTGTCACCGCCGCCGAACTTCAGCCTCAGCCGACCGAAGTCGAGATCCAGCTCGTCGTGCACCGCGACCACCTGGGCGGGGTCGATGCCGTAGAAGCCGGACGCCTTGCGCACCGCGGCGCCGGAGTCGTTCATGTAGGTGCGGGGTTTGAGCAGCACCACCCGCTGCGCGTCCGCCCCGACGGCGCCCATGCCGAGCGCGGTCAGCCGGCTCTCACAGGCGTCCGCACGCATCCCGCGGGGCGCGGTGAACCCGGCGCCTGCCCGGCGAGCCAGCTCGTCGACCACCATGAAGCCGACGTTGTGCCGGTGAGACGCGTAGGTCGGGCCCGGATTTCCGAGCCCGACCACAAGCCATGCAGCCATTCGCGCAGGTTACTCGCTGTCCGCCTCGGCCTCGTCCCCGGCCTGCTCGACCGGCGCGGCCGCAGCCTCGTCGTCGGCGACGTCAGCGACGGCGGCGTCCAACTCGGCGTCGATCTGCTCCTGGGTCTTGGCGGCGCTGATGCTCAGGATCAGGTCGTCGGGCTCGCCCGGGAAGACCGCACCCTCGGGCAGGTCCAGGTCCTTGGCGGCGATCGAGTCGCCGATCTCGAGCGCGGTCACGTCGATGTCGATCTGCCGCGGAATGTTGGTGGCCTCGACCTCGAGGGTGATGGTCTGCTGGTCCATCACCACAACGCGGTCGGCCCTCTCGTCGGCGCCGATCACGTTCAGCGGCACCTCGACGGTGACCTTCTCGCCGCGCTTGACGATGACCAGGTCGACGTGTTCGACGGTGCCCTTCACCGGGTTGCGCTGGACCTGCTTGGGCAGCGCCAGCTGATCGGCGTTGCCGTCGATGCTGATCGACAGCAGGGCGTTCGCGGCGCGCAGGGCCAGCAGGGTCTCGTGCCCGGGCAGCGACACGTGCACCGGATCGGTGCCGTGGCCGTACAGGACGGCGGGAACGAGGCCGTCGCGACGGGCGCGCCGGGCGGCGCCCTTACCGAACTCGGTGCGGGCCTTCGCGGAAATCTTGATCTCAGCCATGGATGGCTATTCCTCCAACTTCGTCAGCAACTCGAATCTCGGACGAGGGAGGGCGCTGGGTCGCGCACACACCTTGTCGATCACGGGCCCTGGGCCCCTCGCCGAGGCAACTGGACTAATTTAGCGCGTCGCGAGGAGTCGGGCGAATCGGACGCCGCAGCCACCCCCACCCCCGGACGCCGTCGCCGCGGCCCGGGCGGGGCCGGGCGCGGCGAGTTGTCAGATCCCTGCCAGGGTGACCGTCCCGCCCGAGACCTCGACCGGGATCGGGTCGGTGATGCCACTCACGAAGCTGCCGTCGGCGGCCTCGTTGCGGAAGGCGAGGAAGACCGGACGCCCATCGCGGTCGTGCACGATCTTGCCGACGTACAGGCTGCGGTCGGTCAGCTGCTGTGCGCCGGCGAGGTCGTAGGGCCCCAGCGGCGACTCCGCCCGGGCCAGCCACACTCCCCCGGACGCTCCGGTGGCGCGATGCCGGTGGGACAGGTCGCCGGCCAGGCAGTTGAACAGCAGATAGTTCCGGCCGTCGAGTTCGAGGGTCTGGAACACCTCCAACTGACCGAACCCCTGGCCGGGCTGGGACAGCGGCTCCTGCAGCGTCCACCGGTACAGGTCGGGAGAGGTGGCGTGCCCGACCACGCCCCGGTCGTCGAACGGACCGTGATTGGCGCGCGCGGTGATGAGCAGGTGCCAGCCGTCGCCGTCCGGATCCGGGAACACCCAGGGGTCGCGGAACGCCTCGTCGTGCCAGCCGCCGTCACCGAGCACCTCGTACCAGCGCCGATCGGCCCGCAACAGCGGGCCGGGCTGCTTGGTCCAGTCGTACAGGTCGAGGGAGGTGGCGTGGCACACCGTCTGGATGTTCGAACCGTTGGGCGCCGGGCTGGCGCCGGTGTAGAAGGTGTGCCAGGTGCCGTCCGGGCCCTGGATGGTCGAACCGGTCCAGGTGGCGAGGTCGTCGGGGCCGGGGGCGTCGGAACGCACCAGGGCGTCGGTCACCCGCGTCCAGTGGGTCAGGTCAGTCGACACCGCGTGCCCCACCGACGCCCGGTAGTGCCGGGCGTCCGGGTCCTTGAGGGCGCGCGAGGCGTACAGGAAGAACAGGTGGTGACGCCGGCCGTCGTCGGCGAGCCAGAAGTCCCAGACCCAGGCCTCGGGAAGGCTGAACACTGCGGTCTATCCCTTCACGCCCGAGGAGGCGATGGAGTTGATGAACGCCCGCTGGAAGGCGATGAACAGGACCAGCACGGGCACGGTGATCATTGACGCGTAGGCCATGATCTGGCCCCACGCGGTGCCGCTCGAGCCGCTCATCTGCTTGAAGTAGTCCATGCCCACCATGGCCGGCCGGATGGACTCCGACTGGGTGACCATCAGCGGCCACAGGTAGGAGTTCCACGCGGGCAGGAAGGTGAGGATCGCCACGGTCGCCACCGCCGGGCCGGACAGCGGCATCACGATCGACCGGTAGATGCGGAACCAGCCGGCGCCGTCCACCTTGGCCGCCTCGTCCAGCTCCTTCGGGATCGAATCGAAGTACTGGTAGAAGAGGTAGATCGAGAATGCGTTGGCGATGAACGGGATGATCTGCACCTCGTAGCTGTCCAGCCAGCCGATCGAGCCGTCGAAGTAGGGCAGCTGGTTCACCCACCACAACAGCGGTAGCGCCATCGTCTCGAACGGCACGATGAGAGTGGCGAGGATGACCCCCAGGACGATCTTCTGGCCGGCGAACTCCATCCGCGACAGCGCGAAGGCCGCCATTGAGTTGACGACCAGGCCGGCCGCAACGGTGACCACCGAGATCAGCACCGAGTTCATCATGAACGTCGCGAACGGAACCCGATCGAACACCCCGGAGTAGTTGTCGAGGGAGATGCTGCCCACCGGCAGGAACGCGTTGACGGTGCCGAGGTCGGCGAAGATCTCATTGTCCGGCTTGAAGCTGGAGACGATCAGGAACACCAGCGGCAGGCCGAATACCAGGCACAGCGCGATCCGCAGCGCCATCACCAGCCCCTTCAGCCAGGGCTTTCTGCCGCTGTGGGCCGCGTCGGCGGCCGGAACGGCGGCGGTGTCATCGGCGACGTGGGCGAGAGGCTCGCTCATCGGGTGACCTCCTTGTCACGGGTCAGGTAGCGCTGCACCAGGGACACGGCGAGCACGAGGACGAAGAACACCAGCGACATCGCCGACGCGTAGCCGGTCTGCTGTTGGGCGAAGCCGGTGCGGACCGCGAGGAACACCAGCGTCGACGTGGAGTCGAGCGGCCCGCCCTGGGTCATGATCTGGATCTGGGTGAACAGCGAGAACGCGGCGATCGTGATGGTGATCAGAATGAAGGTGCGGGTCTGCCGCAGCCCCGGCCATGTCACGTGCACGAACTTCTGCCAGCCACCGGCACCGTCGAGCGACGCCGCCTCGTACAGATCCGCAGAGATCGTCTGCAGCCCGGACAGCCAGATCACCATGTGGAAGCCCATCGCCTGCCAGGCCGACATCAGGATGATCGCGAACAGGGCGGTGTTGGGGT
Source organism: Micropruina sonneratiae (assembly GCF_025972045.1). GTDB lineage: Bacteria > Actinomycetota > Actinomycetes > Propionibacteriales > Propionibacteriaceae > Micropruina > Micropruina sonneratiae. The sequence continues at coordinate 402,246 of NZ_JAPDHX010000004.1, forward strand.
CGTTGAGCCAGTCGGGGCCGGTGATGCCGACCTTGGCCAGGAGCGCGTTGATCAGGCCGTTCTGCTGGTACATGAACATCCACAACATCGACACCACGACCATCGACGTGACCACCGGCAGGAAGTAGACGGTGCGGAAGAAGTTGGTGCCGCGCACCTTGGCGTTGACGAGCACCGCCAACCCGAGCGCGCAGGCGGACTGCACCGGCACGATCACCACGGCGAAGATCATGGTGTTGAGCAGGGAGTGCCAGAACGCGCTCGAGCCGAACAGCCGGGTGAAGTTGGCCAGGCCGATGAACTCCGCCGGCCGCGGCGAGATCAGCCGGGCATCGGTGAAGGCCAGGCTCAGGGTGAGGATGATCGGGACGATCAGGAAGACCAGCATCAGCACGGCGGCGGGCGCGAGCATCGCCCACGCCGTCCCCGCGGCGCGGCCCGATGACCGGCGTGGGCGTTTGCGCCCGCGCAGGGCGGCCTCCTGGCCTGTTGCTGCGAGGGCTGCGGTGGCAGTCGACATCGACTACTCCCTTCTTTGGAGCGGGGTGGATGGTGGAACGCCCCGACGAGGCGTCCGGGTCACGCGACAGCGCCCGGGAGGGTGGGTGAGCGCCCTCCCGGGCGGCGGGTTCAGCCGGCGAACTGCTGCTGGTTGTCGTCGATGTTGGTAACGGCCTGATCGAGGGTCGCCTTCGGGTCGGCACCGTTGAGGATGTCCTTGGCGGCCTTCTCGAACTCGGTGGCGATGAAGGGGTAACCCGGCGTCTCGGGACGCATCACGGTGAACCGCTTGGCGAACTGGCGGAAGACGTCGTTCTCGCCGCCCTCCTCGAAGCCCGGCACCATGGCCGCCGCGGCGTCCGTGGCGGGGATGTTGTTGGTGTCCTTGGCCACTTCGGCGACGTACTTGTCGGCCGCGGCGAACTTCAGGTACGCCTGGGCGCCGGCGGGGTCGGCGCAGTTGGTCGAGGCGCCCCACGTCCAGGAGCCGCCGCCGACCTTCGGTCCGTTGCCGAAGTCGACCGGCGGGGCGAAGACGATGTCGTCGCCGAACTTCTTGCGGGTCGGGACCGCCGTCCACGAGCCGTTCCACAGCAACGCGGTCTTGCCGTTCATGAAGTCCTGGGACGGGTCCGAGCCGGACTTCTTCGCGATGTAGCCCTCCTTGCCCATCTCGGCGAACCAGTTGGCCCACTTGATGGCGGCGTCACCGTTGAGCGACCCCTGTGCCGACTTGTAGTCGGTGCGGTTGATCAGGTCACCGCCGAAGCTCTGCAGCAGCGGCGAGTAGGCGTAGGGCCACCACTCACCGGTCCAGCCGGTCGCCAGGTCGGCCGGGTACTGGAAGTCGCCGGAGTCCTTGAGCTTCTTCAGCGCCGCCATGAACTCGTCCGCCGTCCAGGGCTGGTCGATGGTGGGGATGCGGATGTCGTACTTGTTCAGGGTCGACTTGCGGGTCACCCAGGCCAGCGTGACGTCGTAGTAGCCGTAGGCGTAGGTCTTGCCGTCGTACTTCGCGACGGTCGACGGCAGGAACTTCGACAGCGTCTCATCCATGCCCTCGATCGGGGCGAGGTAGCCGGCCCAGGCCCAGTTGGCCACGTTCGGCTGGTCGATGTCGAGGATGCAGGGCAGCTTCTTCGCCGCCGCGGCGGCGGTCACCGACTGGTTGTAGGAATCCTGCGGGAACGCCTGCAGGTTCACCTTGTAGGCGGTCTGGCTGGCGTTGAAGTCGCTCACCACCGACTTGATGGCGGCCAGCTCTTCCTTGTTGCCGGCGTTGTGGGTCCACATGGACAGCTCCACGGTGCCGGTGGAGGTGCTGGTGGCCTGGCCGCCGCCACCCTTGGAGCAGGCGACGACGGACAGCGACAGGGCGGCGGCGAGGCCCAGCACACCCAGCTTCTTCAGTGACTTCACGGGGAGTCCTCTCAGGTTCGGGTTCGACGTCGAACCCTGGTTGGAGATCGGGCGCTAAATCCTTTTAGCTGCCGGAAACGTAACACGGGGGTGGATCGCCGTCAAGGGCCTGCTAAATCGATCCCTCAAGGAACTAAGCCGGGCCCGATCGATCCGTGCCAGACTGGCGGCAGGCGATGGGAGGGAGCCGGAGTTGAAGCAGAAGAGAGTCACCCTGGCCGACGTGGCGCGCCTCGCGGGGGTGTCCCCCACCGCGGCGAGCCTCGTGCTCAACGACCGTCCGGGCAGCCGGCTGTCGACGGACGCCGCGACGCGCATCCGGGCCGCTGCCGCGCAACTGGACTACCGGCCGAACCCCGCCGCACGCAGCCTACGCCTGGGCAAGACCCAGACCGTCGCCTTCCTCTCCGACGACGTGACGGTCACGCGCTACGCCTCGGCGATGATCCGCGGGTTGCTCGACGTCGCCGAGCAGCATCGCCACACCGTGTTGATCGCCGAGACCGGCAGCAACCCGCGCCGGGTGCGGGCGGCGCTGGCGGCCATGCTGGACCGCCAGCCCGACGCCCTGGTGTTCGGGCTGATGGGCGCCAAGCAGATCGACGTCCCGCCGGTGCCGGCGGAGCTGCCCGTGGTGCTGATCAACTCCACCAGCCCACTCGATCACCCCTGCGTGCTGCCCGCCGAGTACGAAGCCGGCCAGCGGGTGGCACGGGTCCTGCTGGAAGCCGGACACCGCGACATCGCACTGATCGGCTACGACCCCGAGTCAGCGGCCGATCCTCGCAAGTCGGTCACCATCGGTGACCGGTACGCCGGCATTCTGGACACTTTCGCCGCGTACGGGGTCGAACCGGCCTGGACCTATCACAGCTTTGTGTGGGAACCGCAGGAGGGCTACGCGGCGATGCAGCAACTGATCGCCGGCGGCGTCCGGGTGACCGCGCTGCTGTGCCTGAACGACCGACTCGCCTTCGGGGCCTACCAGGCGATGGCCGAGCACGGCCTGCGGGTTCCCGACGACATCTCGGTCGCGTCCTTCGACGACGACGTGATCGCCTCGTACCTTCGTCCCGGTCTCACCACGGCGGCGATCCCGTACGAAGAGATGGGGCGGCGGGCGATGGCCATGCTGCTCAGCGATGCCGAGCCCGAACACCTGCTAGTGCACATGCCGTTGCGGGTGCGGGAATCGGTGCGCGAGGTCTGAGCGCACGAACACGTGGACGACGCCACCGGAGATCCCGGGCAAGCCCGGGCTGACGAACCGGAGGCCCGGGATGACGAGGATCGGAAGCCCGGGATGACGAGGATCGGAAGCCCGGGATGACGGCACGCTGAGGTCCGAGGACGTGAGCGCCGCGCCCGGGCGGACGCGAGTGACGGCTACTCGACGCCGCCGAACAGCGAGGTGACCGAGCCGTCCACGAAGACCTCCTGGATCGCCTTGGCCAGCAGCGGGGCGATCGACAGCGAGGTGAGCTTCGGAATGTGCAGGTCGTCGCGGATCGGCAGGGTGTTGGTGACGATGATCTCCTCGAACACCGACTCGTTGAGCCGCTGGGCGGCCGGGCCGGAGAGGATCGGATGGGTGGCCGCCGCGATGACGCCGGACGCCCCGTGCTCGCGCAGCGCGGCCGCCGCCTGGCAGATGGTGCCCGCGGTGTCGATCATGTCGTCGACCAGCAGGCAGACCCGGCCCTTGACGTCACCGACCACCTCGCCCACGGCCACCTCGTTGGCCTTGTTCGGGTCGCGCCGCTTGTGGATGATCGCCAGCGGCAGGCCCAGCCGGTCCGACCAGTTGTCGGCCAGCTTCACCCGTCCGGCGTCCGGGGAGACGACGGTCATGTTCTCCCGCGGGTACTTGGCCGCCACGTAGTCGGAGAGCACCGGAATGCTGAACAGGTGGTCGACGGGGCCGTCGAAGAAGCCCTGGATCTGCGCCGCGTGCAGGTCGACGCTCATCAACCGGTCGGCGCCGGCGGTCTTGTACAGATCGGCGACCAGCCGGGCCGAGATCGGTTCGCGGCCCGCATGCTTCTTGTCCTGGCGTCCGTAGGGGTAGAACGGCGACACCACGGTGATCCGCTTGGCCGACGCACGCTTCAGCGCGTCGATCATGATCAGCTGCTCCATCAGCCACTCGTTGACCGGCGCCGGATGGCTCTGGATCACGAAGGCGTCCGCGCCACGCACCGACTCCTCGAAGCGGACATAGATCTCGGAGTTGGCGTAGGTGACCTGCCGCGAGGGGACGAGGTCGACGCCGAGCAGTTCGGCGACCTCCTCGGCCAGCTCGGGGAACGCCCGGCCGGTGCACAGCATGAGGTGCTTCTCGGTGGGCCGCTTGATCCCGCTCACTGGGCATCCTCCTGCTGGGTCGGCGTCGCACCGAGTGCGGCCTCGGCGGCCGCCGAGGTCACGGTACCGGGTCGTTTGCGGGCAACCCAGCCGGCGATGTTGCGTTGCTGTCCGCGGGCGACGGCCAGCTCTCCTGGACCGACCGCTGCCGTGATCGTCGAACCGGCCGCCACGTAGGCGCCGTCGGCGATCTCGACCGGAGCGACCAGCACCGAATCGCTGCCGACGAAGCTACCGCGTCCGACCATGGTGTGCGACTTGGTGACCCCGTCGTAGTTGGCGAAGATCGTGCCGGCGCCGATGTTCGCTCGCTCGCCCACGGTGGCGTCCCCGCAGTAGGTGAGGTGCGGCACCTTGGCACCGTCGCCGATCTGCGCGTTCTTGGTCTCGACGAAGGCGCCGATCTTGCCCTTGACACCCAGCTGGGTGCCGGGCCGCAGGTACGAGAAGGGCCCGACCTCGGCGTCCGCCCCGATGACGGCGAGCGTGCCGTGGGTGCGGACGACGTGGGCGCGTTCGCCGACCTCGACGTCGACCAGGGTGGTGTCCGGTCCGATCACGGCGCCGGTCGCCACGGAGGTCGCGCCCTCGAGCGAGGTCCCCGGCAGCAGCGTGACGTCGGCGGCCAGGTCGACCGAGTCGTGCACCCAGGTGGTGTCGGGGTCGATGACGGTCACCCCCTCAGCCATCCACCGGCGCAGGATGCGAGCGTTCAGCTCGCGGTTCAGGGTGGCCAGCTGGATGCGGTCGTTGACGCCCTCGGCCTGCACCGAATCGGTCAGCACGCTGCCCCCGACCCGGCGTCCGAGGCCGCGGGCGAAGCCGATCACGTCGGTCAGATACAGCTCGCCCTGGGCGTTGTCGGCACCGAGCTGGGCGATGCCTGCGCGCAGCGTCTCGGCGTCGAAGACGTAGATGCCGGCGTTGATCTCGGTGATCGCGAGTTCGTCGGGGCCGGCGTCGCGCTGTTCGACGATGCGAACCACCTCGCCGGCGTCGCGCACCACCCGCCCGTAGCCGGAGGGGTCGGGGGCGATGGTGGTCAGCACGGTGACGGCGTTGCCCTCGCCGCGATGTGTCTGGACCAGCGACTGCAGTGTCTCGCCGGTCAACAGTGGGACGTCCCCGCTTGTCACGACGACCTCACCGGCCAGCTCACCGAGCGCCGCCAGGCCCGAGCGGACGGCGTCGCCGGTGCCGTTCTGTTGCTCCTGGACGGCGGTGACGACCTGGGGCGCGATCTCGGACAGGTGCGCGGTGACCTGATCGCGCTGATGCCCGACGACGACCACGAGGTGCTCGGGCTCGACCGCGCTGGCCGCTTCGACCGCGTAACTCAGCATCGAACGTCCGGCGAGTTGGTGCAGCACCTTCGCGGTGGCCGACTTCATCCGGGTTCCCGCTCCCGCCGCCATGATGACGACGGCCGCGACACGGCCTTGGTCGGAAAGGGACACGAAATCTCCAAGGGTCGAGGTCCACGCGGTCTCCGCACCGGCATCGGCCGATCCGAAGATCCGTGCGCCAGCCTAATGGAAGGCCGCGACGTCGATGGGCGGGCCGGTGGAGACCCGACAGATCCGGCGCCGGGCCGGGCCTGGACCGCGAGAACCGTCCCCACGGTCCGCGCTCCTCGGACGGGAGGTCAGGCGTCGCCGATGGTGACCGCGCGCGCTTCGGTGAGCGATCCGACCGGTTCGACGCCGTGGTCGGGTTCGTCGTCCAGCACCTGGAGGCGCTGCCGGGCGAGGAAGAGGACGCCAACGGCGGCCAACACCGCCACGGCCCCGACCCAGAACGGCAGGTCGAGCGCGTACTCGCCGAGCAGCCCGGCCAGCCACGGCGCGACCGCGCCACCGGTGAACCGCACGAAGCTGTAGGCGGCGGACGCGGTGCCCCGCTCGGCGTCCGACACCTTCATCACGGCCTCGGTGATCAGGGTGTTGTTGACGCCCAGGAAGGCGCCGGCGATCACCACACCGGCCGCCAGGACGCCGGGGCTGGTGGCGAAGACGCCCATGACGACCAGCACGACCGCGAAGCCGCTCAACGCGACGACGATGCCGGTGAAGGTGCCCACCCGGCGCTGCACCCAGGGCGCCACGAAGACCGACGACAGCGCGAGCAGCGCGCCCCAGCCGAAGAAGATCAGGCCGATCTGCAGCGCCCCCATCTCGAGGGCGAAGGGGGTGAAGGCCAGCAGGGTGAAGAAGCCGAAATTGTACAGCAGGGCGGTGACGCCGACGGTCAGCAGACCCGGATCGCGCAGCGTCCTGAGCGGCGCCGACAGCGGAGTAGGATGCCGCTCCTCGCGCTCGTTGGGCAGGGTGACCAGGGTCGCGATCAGGGCGATCGCCATCAGCGCGGCCACGCCGAAGAACGGCAGCCGCCACGACATGCTGCCCAGCCAGCCGCCCAGCAATGGCCCCGCCGCGATGCCCACGCCGAGCGCGGCCTCGTACAGGATGATCGCCTCGGCGACCGAGCCGGTGGCCGCATTGACGATGGTCGCCAGCGCGGTCGCGATGAACAACGCGTTGCCCAGACCCCACAGCGCGCGGAAGGCGACGATCCCGGCCACCCCGTCCTGCAGCCCGGCCATGGCCGAACCGGTGATGATCAGCAGCAGGCCGATGGCCAGCGTCCACTTGGGGCCGATCCGGCTGCTCACCCAGCCGGTGCCGAGCATCGCGACACCCATCACGGCCATGTAGCTGGTGAAGAGCAGGGAGACCTCGGACGGGCCGGCGCCGAGTTCGTCGGCGATCGGTTTGAGGATGGGGTCGACCAGGCCGATGCCCATGAACGAGATGACGCAGGCGAAGGCGACCGACCAGACGGTGCGGGGTTGGCGAAGCATTGGTGTCAGACCTTTTCCGCCACTGCGCGAGCGGCTGTGAGTAGGTGTTCGAGTAGATCGGCGGCGTCCTGGACGCGGTCCTCGGCGATGCCGGCCTCGGCCAGGACACGATCGAGCGCGTCGCCGCGGGCGCGGCGGGCGCGGACCAGCGCCCGGCGTCCGGGCTCGGTGATGGTGACCAGACAGGCGCGGGCGTCGTCGGGGTCGGGGGTGCGTGCGGCCCAGCCGAGGGTCTCCAGGCGTCCGACCTGGCGGGTGACGGCCGGCTGGCTGGTGTGATCGGCCTCGGCCAGGTCCCCGATCCGGATGGGCCCCTGCTCCTCGACCATCACCAGCAGGCGCAGGGTGGCCGCCGGGGCGCCCAGGTCGGCCTGTGCGCTGGCCCAGCGGGACAGCCCAGCGGCCGCGCGGACCAGGGATTCCGAGGCGGAGGGGGTATGCATGCCTTAGTTATATAACATTGGCATGCAAATTGTCGAGTCGGAGTGGACAGGGCTCGACGCTGTTGTCACTCGACGATTGGGCCCCCGGTTGTGGCCAGAAACTGTGGCCAGGCCGGCTCGCGGTTTCGGCCGGCATCGCTGCGTGCTGAGCGTCATGCCTGGCCGGAGCACGTTTCCTGGCGCTCACAGCTCCCCGGGTAGGAGTCGAACCTACTGCGCTAATCCTGATTCAAAGACCCGCCCCCGGGTCTCGTCACGTCCCGTTTCGTGCTGTTCCACGCCTTGACTCGCTCGTTTCGTCGCGTCTCGTGATCGCGTCCCTGCGGGTGGTGGGCTTTCCGGGGTGATTGCCTCGGTGCCTACTGGTCGCTGCCGGGGATGGCGGCGATGGTCTGATTATCGCTGATGGCGGCGAGGAGGGCCATGGATCCTTCGGAGAGGTAGCGGCGTTCGTCGATGGTCCATTCGTCGTTGGTGTCGGTGAGGATCATGCCGACGAGCCTG
>NZ_JAPDHX010000005.1 GCF_025972045.1 Micropruina sonneratiae
CAGGCTCGTCGGCATGATCCTCACCGACACCAACGACGAATGGACCATCGACGAACGCCGCTACCTCTCCGAAGGATCCATGGCCCTCCTCGCCGCCATCAGCGATAATCAGACCATCGCCGCCATCACCGGCAGCGACCAGTAGGCACCGAGGCAAACACCCCGGAAAGCCCACCACCCGCACGGACGCGATCTTCGAAGCCGCGGCAGCCATGTACGTGCCCCCCACAGCGTTGAAGCGCACGATCCGGCCAGATCAGCGCTGGTGCCCGGGTGGTGCAGATACAGATTCGTGGTCGCGATCGCTCATGTGCATTGGCACTCGCCGCCGACACTTGCTTCGGGCGGGATTTGCCGAGTCGGCTCCATTTGGTCAAGCGCTCGCTCCGCTCGCCCGCAGTTCATGTCTGGGGCTTTCGGGTACCCGGCGCTACGGCTGACGCCTCCGCGCACCCCACCGCCCCAGGCATGAACTGCGATCACCACACGCCGAAGTCGTCTACTTCCTCGACTTCCACCACGGCCACGCGTCTTGAACGTCAGACCTGAAGCACGGCAAGGCTTCGCGGCAGCGGCGCCCCCATGCTGATGCCAGTCTCCGTGACAACGATGCCGACTCCGGCACCGACGATCATGTTGTTCGAGAAGACGCTGCCCCCCACCTGGATACGATCTCCCACAACTTGGACTGACGGCAGCTTGAGGCTGGCTGAAGTTAGAACCTTAGACTCCGGATTGTATTCGTATAGTTCAACCTCGCCCTTTTTGATCACAAATGCATCATTCGCGGTGGGCGCGTAGCTAATGTCGGGAGCAGGTCGATCTGCCAGCACTTCCAAGCTGGCCACATCCCCGGCAAGATTGATCACTGATAGCTTGCCTGCATGGTCCTGCAGCACCGCTCGAGTTCCCCATAATAGTGGTATTTCAACACCGACAAAAGTCTGACTTCCCATGGCGAGATTCATTTCTAGCTTCCTCCAATTAGTGTTCGCAGCGCTTCGAGATCCTGATGTTCTTGCGAAGGTGTGATTACTCTGGGTGCGGGGATCGTGACCGCTAACCGCTCCAGTTTTCCATCACCACACGTGATACTAGAGAGAGTCACCGTTGCTAACGACGATTCCCCCTCCGCCCTATAGTCAACGTCGGCTCTAATCTCTTGGCCATCGCAACCTGAGAGACTAATCTCGGCGGTAGCAACTCCTGGCGCCCCGTAATGCCCCTGTACGAAAGCAGCACGTCTAACTGTTCGAAGACTAGGTTGCTCCTCGACTGGAAGGCCTTGCTTCTTGAACTCCGCCCACGACGGCGCCAAGAGGTCGCTGAGCAGACCGCCTGAGGACGAGTGGAGGCCCAGCACACCAAGCGCGTCATCGAGGTTCTTGGCCCGCACTAGCCCCACTCCTGCGGCTTCTTCGTCCCCGAGCTTTCCAGAGTGTACGACGTCCTGACTGACGAGCAGCGCGCCTCCTTCCGCCTTGGCGAGATCCACCGCCGTAATCCAGATGACGAGATCCCGCATTTCATCGGACTTGGCATTCGACAGCTGGGGTGATAAATGAAAACAGGCCCGCCTTAGGGCCTCATGATACTGCTCCAGACTCGCTTGGACAATGACGACATTGGAATAAGCACTTTTCATCATTGCAAGAACATCAATATCTTTGACTAGTTTCTCCAGGTCCACTTCCGGGCAGGATATGGCATGAGTCCTGAGGGTTTCTATGGCCTGCGCCACTGCTTGTCTACTATCGGCAACTGTCTTGTTCTGCGCCCGACTTATCTCCATGAGAGCCGTAGCCGGGAGAATGACCGAATATCCCTCCCGTGCACATGTGCGCAAGAATTCAGACAGACGCTTTGGCAACCCCTTGGAGTAGTCACCCCACATAACGTCAGAGTTTAGAATCACCGATTGCAAAGGCAGGCCTCTTTCGCGAACATACTCTGGCGATGCACTTTCACCCAGGAGTTTCATTCTATATGAGCCACCTGCCACGAACTGCGTGCTCTCCGAAGAACCAGTCGCCTGCAAGTGCTTCCAGCAGGAAACGCTCCCCCCTCACCTCTCCCACTTCATCGCAGTGCTTCGCAGCCGCGGGGCAGGGGTCTCATGCCCCGACGGGAGACCCGCGGCGGTCAACCCGTTGGACGTACGAACGGCGTGCCACTCCCCAGGCAGCCCAGCCAGGCCGAGATCACACGCCACGCTTCTAAGTTGACGATAGGACACGTGCGGAACGTGAGTCGACCAGCCACCCCCTACCGTGCGCAAATCAAAGATGGCCAACTAGTGAAGCAGCGCAAGGCTCAGAAGCCCGTCTCAGTCCCCGCGAAGTGAGCGTGACTTGCCCTTTCAAGGCGGCAGTCTTGAGCCGGCCGAGGCGCGTGCCCCCGCTCGAAATACCCCTAGCTCCACCACGCACACGGCGCGCTGACGGCGTTGTTGGTCAACGTCACACCCGATACCGCAGGTGAAGCACCCGGTTGCCCTGAATGATCTCCTCGGGACCCTCCAACAGATGCAGTCGGTCGACTGAGCCGAAGAAGCGCCTGCCGGACCCGAACACGACCGGAACGACGTCCATGCGTACCTCGTCAACCAGGCCCGCCGCCAGCACCTGGCCCCCGACGTCGCCGGCGGAGACCTCGACCACGCGGTCACCCGCAAGAGCCTTTGCCGTGGCCACGGCCTCCTCGACGCCGTCGGCGAAGTGGAAGGGGGCGTCGGGGTGCCAAATCCCTGGGCCTGCCCCGACGTGTCACGACGACCACGTGGTCGATGCCAGCCGGAGGCGTCCCGTCCCAGCCGGCGGTGAGATCGAAGACCCGGCGGCCGACGATCGTCACCCCGATGCTGTCCCAGTACGGCCGGATGTAGTCGTAGCTGGCCTGCGACACCTTCAGAACGCCGTCGGTATCCAACGGCACTTCGCCGCTCAGCAACCAGTCGAACAGCGGTCCGGGCTGGTCGCTCTCATCCGCGATGAAGCCGTCGACCGACACCGAGGCATACAGGAAAACAGAGCCCACGGGTCCTCCTCTTCAGAGGTACCCATGGTGACGCACCCTCGACAGCTTCGACCAGCACCCAGGCTCGACTGGCGACCTGACCGCGAGGCCTCACTCGTTGACCGCGCGGCGCTCCTCGCCGGTCTCACCGTCGTCGTCGGTGGGCAACGCCTCGGCGGTCACCGGCAGGCTCTGCTCGACCGGCATCGGCGCCGAGAGGTCGATGGTGCGGACGGTGCGGGGCGCGAGCGGCTTGCTCACATACGTCGGCGCGGTGATCGGGATCGGCTCCCACAGGGAACCGGCCGACGCGATCGGCGCGCTCAGCTCGACGGACGCCTCGGCGTCCGTGGCCGCCTCGGAGAGCACCTTGATCGCGACGGTCTGCTCGTCGCCGCATTCGCGGATCCGGGACGCCCGGGCGTCCAGGTCGCGACGCATCACCCGGACGCTGAACCGTGCCACCAGCACGAAGGCCAGCAGCACTCCTGCGGGCACGATCGGCAGCCACCACTGCAGCACGCCCAGCGCCGCCGGCACACTCGCCCCGAGCAAGGCCAGCACCAGTACCAGCAGCACGCGGCGACGCCGGCCGGCGGCCTGCTGCTCGATCTGGACCAGCTCACGCAGCGCGGCACGCCTGGTCATCGGGGTGGAGACGATCGCCGTCGCCGCTTCGGCGGTGTCGAGCGCCGAGCCGCGGCGCACGATGGTCACGGTCGCCGAGAACGGCTCGGCCGGATCGGCCTCGTCCAGTTCCGGGTCGGCCTGTCTCCGCAGGAAGTACGGGACGAGGTAGACCAGCCACGCAGCGGCGATCACGCCGAAGATCACTCCCGTCAAACCCACACCGGAACGCTACGGGGGCGCCTGCGCGACACGCCCCGCGACCCGCCGAGGATCGCCCGATCCACAGCCAATTCCCCTCTGATCAGGCACGATCCGTGCTCACGGCAGGGCAGGCAGCCTCGCGACCAGTCCCGGCCCGATCTCTTCGACGTGCAGCACGAACACCTCGTGATCGCGCCAGTCGCCGTCGACGTGCATGTACCGGGGACGCGAGCCCTCGTGCCGGAAGCCCAGCTTCTCGACCACCCGCAGGCTGCGGGTGTTCTCGGGCCGGATCGCCACCTCGAGGCGGTGCAGCCGCAGGGTGAAGAAGCAGTGGTCCGCCGCCAGCGCCAGCGCGGTCGGGACGATGCCGCGCCCGGCCCAACGCTGGTCGACCCAGTAGCCGGCCTGGGCCCAGCTCGCCGAGCCGTGGGTGATGCCCGAGATGGTCAGCTGGCCGGCCAACACGCTGCGGCGCTGCCCCTCGGCGCGGTAGTCGATGGCGAACGGCAGCATCGCGCCCTGCCTGGCCTTGGCGTTGAACTGGCGGACCATGCCCGCGTAGGTCAAGGGCGCCTCGATGGAGTCCGGCGGACGCGTCGAATCCCAGGGCCCCGTCCAGCCGGCGTTGCGGCGGCGCAGTTCGTCCCAGGCTCGACGGTCGATCAGCCGCCACGGCCGCAGCGTCACCGGCCCCCGGGTCAACTCCAGGGGCCAACGCGCGGCGCTCACCCGCGTGGTGTCGTCAGCACCCAGACCTCGACGTCGGAGTTCGCCGGCACCAGATGGGTGCCTGGCGGAAGCACGATCAGGGCGTCCGCCCGCGCCACGTCGTAGGCCAGGTCGGCCCCCGGCACACCGGTCGGCTCGACCCCGCGGTCGCTGATGGTCGCCGGAATCAGCTCGGTGGCCTCGTCATGGCCGTGCAGCGCGACCCGGGCCGGCAGCAGGCGGCTCTCGCTCAGCATGTCGGGCTCGCCCTGCAGCCGGCGCAGGGCCGGCCGGACGAACGCGTGGTACCCGACGAAGGCCGAGGACGCCCCGCCGGGAAGCGCGATCACCGGGGTGTTGTCAGCGCCGATGGTGGCGAAGCCCTGCAGGCCGCCCGGGTTGATCGCCACCCGCTGCACCGAGGCCGTGCCCAATTCCTCGAGCACCTCGGGCAGCGAACCCTCCAGCCCGCCGACCACCACGATCAGGTCGGCCCGGATCAGCTGGTCGGTCAATGCGACGGTCAGCACCGCCGCGTCATCGCCGAACGTCCCCGCCGGGAACACCCGGGCGCCGTCGGCCCGAGCCGCGGCCGCGATGAGCGTCGTGGTGGCGTCGTAGCGGTGGGCGCGCGAGGCCAGCGGCAGGCCGGGCGGCACGAGGTCGGACCCGACCGTCAGCACCACCACGCGTGGCGGTTGACGCACCAGCACCTTGTCGAGGCCCACTTCGGCCAGCAGGCCGATCGCGCCCGCGTCCAGCACCCGCCCGTTCTCCAGCAGCCGCGTGCCGTCGGCGATGTCCGAGCCGGCCAGCCGCAGGTGCTCGCCGGCCGCCACCGCGGCACGGATCTGCACCTCGAGCTCGCCGCCGTCGGTCTGCTCGAGCGGCACCACCGCGTCCGCCCCGTCGGGGATGGGGGCACCCACCCGCACCCGCACCGTGGACGCCTCCAGCAGCGGCGCCCCCCGGTACAGCGGCGAATCCAGGGTGTCCAGCACGGGCAGCGTCACCGGGTGCGACGCCGACGCGGCGGCCACGTCGGCGGCCCGCACGGCGTAGCCCTCGACCGCCGCACCGGTGAAGGTGGGCAGGTCGATGTCGGCGACGATGTCCTCGCACAACCGGCGACCGAAGGCGTCCAGCACCCCCAGGCCGATCGGTTGCTGCGGTTCGACCACGGCCAGCAGCTGCTCACGGTACTGCTCGACCCCGAGCGGCTTGGACGGCGTCTCCGGCTCGTCGGGCACAACCTCGTCGATGGTCTCGACCGGGGCCTCAGCCCGCTTCTTCCGTCCGAAAAGCGCCATGGCTCTTACCATAGGACAATGCCCACGGCCGACCCCGCGAACCCTCCGGGGTGGTCGCAGACGACTGTCCGAACGGCCAAGGACGCCGTGCGCTGCCAGATCCGCCGGGCCCGCCGCGAGGCCGAGCCGAGCGCCGCCGTCGCCGCACGCACCGCGCGGGCGTTGCAGGTCGCCGCCGGGCACGATGTCGTCGCCGCATATCTGTCACTGCCCGGCGAGCCGGACACCTCCGCCCTGATCGAGGCGTTGGCCGGGGCCGGCGTGCGCGTGCTGCTGCCCGTGCTCGGGCGCCGCGCCGACGGCCGCGTGCGCCGCGAGCCCGACTGGGCCGAGTACGCCGGCACCGAGTTGCTGCGCATCGGCCATGCCGGCATCGCCGAACCGACCACCCCCGCACTCGGGGCGGACGCCGTGGCAGGGGCCTCCCTGATCTGGTGCGCCGGGCTGGCGGCGTCGCCCACCGGCGACCGGTTGGGCACCGGCGGCGGCTGGTACGACCGGGCGCTCGGTCACGCGGCGCCGGACGCGGTGGTCGGCGTCCTGCTGCGCGACAGCGAAGTGCTGGACGCCGTGCCGACCGAACCGTTCGACCGCCCGGTCACGGTGATCGTGACCGACGCCCGGACACTGTGGACCCGGCCGCACCTGGAATAGCGGCTCGGTTCGATCCGTTGTGCTGACGGCCGCTAGAATGCCTGCGGTTCACCCGCCCGTCGCCGTTGGGAAGTCATCGATGCCCACCTACCAGTACCGCTGTGTCGACTGTGGCGCGCCGATCGAGGCCGTCCAGAAGTTCACCGACGACGCGCTGACCGAGTGCCCCAACTGTGGCGGCACCCTGCGCAAGGTGTTCAGCGCGGTGGGCGTCGTGTTCAAGGGCTCCGGCTTCTACGCCACCGACAGCCGCGCGAAGGGCGAGCCGTCGAGTACGGCCGCCAAGGAGTCCGGCGCGGCCAAGCAGTCGGGTGCGGGCGAGAGCACCGGGTCGGGCGATTCCGCCAAGCCGGCCGCCACGAAGGACTCGTCGTCGTCGACCAAGTCCGCCTCGTCCGGAGCCCCCGCCGCCTGAGCCTCCTAGCGGCGATTTGAACACTTTTCGCATCTCGGTCATTTACTGAAGGTGTGAAGACTCTGCTTTCCCGCGTGCGGCGACTGCTGCGCCGGCATCGCCGACTCGTGGCCGCCCTGCT
Organism: Micropruina sonneratiae; assembly: GCF_025972045.1. Taxonomy (GTDB): domain Bacteria; phylum Actinomycetota; class Actinomycetes; order Propionibacteriales; family Propionibacteriaceae; genus Micropruina; species Micropruina sonneratiae. The sequence goes on from NZ_JAPDHX010000005.1 coordinate 7,058, forward strand.
GGCCGGCGTGGCGGTGTGGGCTGGGCTGGGCGTGCTGCGGCCGGCCGACCCACCGAGCGCGCCGGTGCTGGTCACGCTGCGCGCGGTGACCGGCGGCACCAGCCTGCAAGCCGGCGACGTCGAGGTGCGCCACCTGCCGCTGGTCGCCCTGCCCGCCGAGTACCTGAGCGACCCGGCCGAGGCGATCGGACGCCTGGCCACCGTCCCGTTGCCCGCCGGCGCGATGCTGCTGCCCGGTTCGGTGGTCAACCGCACCGCCCTGGCCTCGCCGGGCAAGGCGGTGCTGCCGGTGACGCTGACGGCGAGCGCCGCCACCCTGGTCAGGGTCGGTGACCGGATCGACCTGCTGGCCGCCGACTCCGATGCCGAGGCGGCCGTCGTCGCATCGGCGGTTCGGGTGGTGGCCGTGCTCGATCCGGGTGGGGACTCCTCGCCGTTGTCCCCGGCCCGGTCCGCGGGACCGGTGGTGCTGGTCGAGCTCGAGCCGGGCCTGCAGGCGCGGGTCGCCGCGGTCGCCGCCCGGGGGACGCTGGGGTTCAGCCTGCGCTGACCGCACGTGGCCACCCGGCCGTGATGATGCCGCAGCCGCCCAGCGACGGCCCGACCGTCCACAACGGGGACGCCCCGCAACCGCCGAGCCGGGTTCGCTACGGTTTTCTGATTCTGCACGGTCCACCACCGCTCCCGGCACGAGGGAGCGGCTGTGCGGGAAGGGACACATCACATGCTCAAAGGTTTCAGAGACTTCCTGATGCGCGGCAACCTGATCGACATCGCCGTCGCCTTCGTCATCGGCGGTGCGTTCAGCGCCGTCACCACCTCGTTCACCCAGATCGTCGTCGAGGTCCTGGCCCGTCTCGGCGGCGCCCCCAACTTCGACGAGTGGCGGCCGTTCGGGTTCAGCTCGATCGGTCCGTTCCTGACGGCACTGGTGGCCTTCATCATCATGGCCTTCGTGGTCTACTTCGGCATCGTCGTGCCCTACGAGAAGCTCAAGGCGCTCACCGCCAAGTCCGACACCGAGACGGAGCCGGGCGCTCCCACCACCGAGGAGCTGCTGATCGAGATCCGCGACCTGCTCGCCAAGAACGACGGGACCCCCAAGGCCGGTCCGACGATCACCCAGTAACACGCACCACGCACAGATCCCCGGCACCACCTGGTGTCGGGGATCTCTGCGTTTCCACCCCTTCGCCGCGCTCGCCCAACTACCGAGGAGTGCCAAGGTTGGCGAGCCCTCGGTAGTTGGGCGAGCGCGTGGGTCTGGGTCAGGAGCCGTGGTGCGGCGGCACCTCGGCCAGCAGTCGGCGTTCGTCGGCGGTGAGCGGGTGGGCAGGGGCCGGGGCCGCGGTCCGGCCGAACCGGCCCAGCTCGGCCTGCACCTCCTGCAGGACGGCGAACAGCCGGGCGCTACCCACTGCGGATCGCAGCTCGGCGGGCACCGGGTGCGGCCACACCCCGCCGGCCGCCACGACCGCGTCCGCGTGCGCGCCGAGCCTGGCAGAGCCCCACCCCGCACCCTGAAGTCCTGCCCGGACGTCGGCCGCACCGGCGGCGACGGCGTCCGGTCCACCGGTCAGCGCGATCGACACGGCCCGGGCCAGCTCGGCGTCGATCACCGCGGGTCGTCCACCCCCGCGACCGCGGGGCGACCCAGGTCGGGGAAGGTGACGTCACCGGTCACCGTCACCTCGGAGTCGAAAGTCCAGTCCCCCTCGACCACGAACGAGGTCGCGGCCTTCAGCGAGGGCGCCACCTTGACCCGCTGCTCGAAGTCGCCGATCAGCTTGTAGTGGTCGGCGTCCAGGTCGACCCGCGGCAGCGATTCCACGGTCTGGGTGAGCCGGCTGTCCGCGCCGAGGTCGAACACGTCCGAGCGCAGCAGCAGCAGTTCGTTGGTGGTCTTGACCGGCTGGAAGCGCGAGCGCGGCACGGCGATCGCGGTCGCACCGTTGAACACCTCGATCGCGGCACCCATCGCGGTCTCGAGCTGGATCACCTTGGGCGAGGACGAGTCCGAGGGATCCACGGTCTTGACGTTGTAGATCAGCGGCAGGCCCAGCACCGCGCCACGCTCCTCGAGGGCCGCCTTCAGCTGTTCCAGGTCGACCCACAGGTTGTTGGTGTGGAAGTACGGGTGGCGATGCTCGTCGGTGAAGTAGTCCATGTCGTCGGCGGGCGTCTGTGCGGTGTCCCGCAGGATGAGCTGGCCGTCGGACTTGCGGATCGCCAGGTGGCCGCCCTTGCGGTCGTTGATCGTGCGGGGGCAGATCTCGGCGGCGTAGGGGGCGCCGGTGCCGGCGAACCAGCCGGCCAGCTCGGCGTCCGGGGCGGCTCCCAGGTTGTCACCGTTGGAGATGCTGGCGTACTTCATCCCCGCAGCGAGCAGCGCGTCGAGGACGCCGGAACCCACCAGGGCCGTGTACACGTCGCCGTGACCGGGCGGGCACCACTCCAGCGTCGGATCGTCCGGCCACTCGACCGGCTCGAAGTCGTCCTGACGGATCTTCGGCTCGGCGTTCTGCAGGAAGTCGACGGGCAGGTCGCCGACCGCCAGGTCGGGGTACCGCTCGAGGTGGGCGAGGGTGTCCTCGCGGGTGCGGAAGGAGTTCATGAACAGCAGCGGCAGGGGGGCGGCGTAGGTCTCGCGCGCCGCCATGATCTGCTGCACGATCAGGTCGAGGAAGGTGAGTCCTTCGCGGACCGGCAGCAGCGTCTTGGCCTGGTCCAGGCCCATCGAGGTGCCGAGGCCGCCGTTGAGCTTGATGATCACCGTCCGGGCGATGGCGTCCCGCGCCGCCGTCTCGTCGACACTCACCGCGCTGAGCTGCGGCGGGTCTGTCAGGGGGGTGATCGTGTCCTCGGGGATCATCCCGGTCACGCCGTCGCTCGCCTGACGGTAGTAGTGCGAGAAGACATCGATGGCCGGCTCGTTGGCGCCGGCCTCCTTCATCTTGGCGATCGCGGCGGCCAGTCCGTGTTCAGTCATGATATTAGTCTAAATGACTAATCGCCCGGAGGGAAGGCGATGCCGAATCTGGACGGATGATCGTTCCGACCCGGTCTATCGAGTCGCGGCAACTGCGGTCGAAGCGACGGAAGCGGTCGGGGCCCGGCCCTGAGGGCTCGATGCGCGGGACATGAGCGGGCATGACGAGAGCGACGCCTATCGAAGGGCCAAAGCCGTCTACCCACCCCCAGGAGACATCAACGAGCTGGCGTCGCTCTCTGGTTCGAGTTTAGACGATACGTCAGGGAAAAGCACGCCCGAATGGTCACCTTTTTGAAGGTACGAGACGTTTCAACCACTGCCTCCACCTGATCGCGGCGACGGCCGCGCCGTCCAAGTCCCCGTGCGACACAAGCGCCTTGCGAGTGGTGGCCCTATGCTGGGACTGGCTCTTCGATCGGGCCCCATAGCTCAGGGGATAGAGCAGAGGTTTCCTAAACCTTGTGTCGCAAGTTCGAATCTTGCTGGGGCCGCCACCGAGACAGCAGAAAGGTCCCTGCCCGGGGGGATGGGGCAGGGACCTGTCTCAGTATAGGCAGGTGGACGCAGCCTTGTCACCCGCGCGGGGGACACGGCCGGGCGTCAGGCTTCGTCGGACGCAGTCGCGGCCGCTGCTTGCTCCTTCAACTTCTCGATGTCGAGATCCTTGACGGCCTTCACCAGCTCTTCGAACTGGGGTGCCCCCATCGCGCCCGCCTCCCGGTACACGAGGTAGCCGCCACGGAACGCCATCAGCGTCGGGATCGACTGGATGCCCAGTCCGCCGGCCAGCGCGCGCTGGTCCTCGGTGTCGACCTTGCCGAAGACCACGTCCGGGTACTTCTCGGACACCTGGTCGAAGACCGGGGCGAACCGCTTGCAGGGGCCGCACCAATCGGCCCAGAAGTCGACGATCACCGTCTCGTTGTCCTGGATCGCGTCGGCGAAGCTCTGCTGGTCAAGTGCTTGGGTAGCCATACATCATCCTCTCGGGTTCACCGGGACAACGCCGCCCCGGACGCGACTATTCCGCCAGGGTGGCCTCCAGGTCGGCGCCGATGTCCCTGATCAGGGTGCCTGGCCCCACCGTCCGGCCGGCGACCGCGCTGATCAGGTCGGACAACCCGGGCAAGGCCTCACTGCGTTCGGGGGCGCCGAGAGGTTCACCGCTCAACGGGTTGCCGCCATCGGGCCACGGTGCCGACACCCGCTCCCAGGTGCGCAGCCACGCCTCGGAGATCTCGGACGTCGACGGGACGCCGAAGAAGTGCCCCACCGGCGCGTGGTGCCGCAGCGCCACGATCGGCGAGTCGCGGTACAGCAGCGCGAGGCGTACCCGGGCGTCCAAGTCGCGGCGTTCGGCGAGCGTCCCGGCCACGGCCCAGCCGCACGGCTGCGGGCAGGTGCCGGCGACATCGGGACGCTCACCGGCGGCCACCGTCTCGTGGTTCATGGCACACATCGCCAGCGCCGAACCGAGCCGGGAGTGAAAACGGTCGAGGTAGGCGGTGAACCCCGCCTGGTCTCCGCCCGTCGCATGCAGCGAACGCTTGGCGGTGGCCCGCATCGCCGAGGTGTGCGGGCAACTACGGTCGTCGGTTCCCCAGCGCTCCCCCACGCTGTGACGCATCAGCAGCGGATCGCCCCCGTGCCCCAGGGTCGACTCCCAGGCCAGCTGGGGCAGGTACTCGCCGATCAGGTGAGCGGTGACCACCACCTGCAGCGGCTCGTGCCGCCTGGCCCGCAGGTCGACCACCTCGAGCATCAACCGGTACAGCGGCACCAGGGACGCCAGAGCGCCACGGTGCGAGGAGCGCGGCTGCAGCGGGAAGCACGCCCGGCCCAACTCCTCCGCCCACTGTCGCTCGGTGAAGTCGCGGCTGATCGGCCAGTAGTCCTCGGCGTCGAGGTCGAGCACCCGCTTGGCGGCCACCGCGAGGTCGCGGGCCCTCTCCCGCCGCTCGGAGGTGCGGCCGGCGCCGATCTCGGCCTCGAGGATCGCGGCCAGCGCGTCGTACCAGTGCCCGTCCAGCAGGGGCCGGGCGTCGGCCCGGTGCACCATCAGACGTGATCGATGGCGGCCACGAACAGGTGGTCGGCCACGTGGGCGTTGAACCGGCCCGGCTCGCCGTGGCGGGATTTCAGCACCAGATTGCCGCCCTCGATGCTGGCGCTCAACGTCGAACCGGGATGCACCCCGGTCGCGTCGAACATGCTCAACAGCTGCTGGTCGGTCTGCAGGAACTCGCTGAGCCGGCGCACCGTCACCGTCGCCGACGCGCCGCCGCTGAGCAGCTGGGACAGCGGGACCGCACCATCGAGGAAGGCCTCGGGCGCGGGCTCGGAACCCAGTTCGGCCAGGGCCGGGATCGGGTTGCCGTAGGGCGATTCCACCGGCTGCTGCAGCAGGTGCACCAGGCGGCGCTCGACATCGGTGGAGATGACGTGCTCCCACCGGCACGCCTCTTCGTGGGCGTGCACCCAGTCGAGGCCGATCACGTCGATCAGCAGCCGTTCGGCGAGCCGGTGCCTGCGCATCACTCGGGTGGCGAGCTTGAGGCCGGCCGGGCTGAGTCGCAGCTGCCGGTCGGTATCGACGGTGAGCAGCCCGTCGCGCTCCATCCGGGCCACCGTCTGGGACACCGTGGGACCGCTCTGCTTGAGCCTTTCGGCGATCCGGGCCCGCAGTGGCGGCACTCCCTCTTCGCCGAGTTCGTAGATCGTCCGGAGGTACATCTCCGTCGTGTCAATGAGATCGCTCACGTGCGCTGCCTCCGTTCCTCGTGCCAGCCTAGGCCATCGCACAGGACCGGATGGCGGGGGTACGCCACACTACTGGTCATGGCCGAACCGGACCGCGTGCAGATCCCCCCTGGACGGTTGCCGCGGTGGCTGCAGGGCTTCGCCCGCCGCCACGGCGAGCCGGTGGTCGCCGTGGTCGACGGCGCAGTGCGGCTCACCAGCCCGGACGGTGCCGTCGCGGACCTCCAGCCGCCCTGGGGTCCGCTCGCAGGCGCCGACCCGTTGGCCGAACTCCTCGCTCAGGTCGGCGTGCCGCGCAGGGTGGGAGTGTTGCTGGTCCGCCGGCGCGCCCACGCCGTGGGGATCGCCGAGGGCGAGCGCCTGGTGGCCCACCGAGTCGGCAGGCACTACGTGCAGGGCCGGACGAAGGCGGGCGGCTGGTCGCAGCAGCGCTACGCCCGGCGCCGCGGCAACCAGGCCGACAAGGCCTTCGGTCGGGCCGTCGCCGATGTCGCGGAGCTGCTCGTTGCGGAGTCCGGCCGGTTGGACGCCCTGCTGCTCGGTGGTGACGCCGCCGCCATCCGCACCGTGCTCGACGATTCCTCGCTGGCCGCCTTACGAAGCCTGGCGGACGCCTCCCCGCGCCGAATACTGCCGGTGCCCGACCCCAATCTGCAGGTGTTGCGTGAGGCGCTGCCCGCGCTGCTGGCAGTTCCGATCACCCTCAACGAAGCGGCCCGGTCGTCGCCGGCGTCCGGGTGGCTAACGCCGGCGGAGGGCGACGACGAGCCCCGCCAGCACTGACAGGCCCAGCGCACCACCGATGGCCAGCCAGGTGCCGGTCTGATCGGGGGTCGGATCGCTGCCGTCGTCCGTCGGTTCGTCCGCCGGGTCGACGTCGGTGTCGGACGGCGTGGTCGTGGCCGTCTTCGTGACGCCGGCGGTCGCCGAAGCGGTGGCCCTCGGCAGGGGCGTGGCCGCGATGCCCGTGGCTGCGGCCGCGAAGCCGCCCAGTACCACCGTGACGAAGGCTGCAAGGGCCAGGGCTCGGCGGGCGATCAGTTGGCCCGACATCGGACTCCTTCCGCGGATGCGTCGCACAGCCTAGCCCCCGGCGCCGCTGCGCCGGGACCGCCACCCCGACGGTCGTCGCGACGGCGTCCTCACCGGACCAGCGCGCCGATCAACGCGATCAGGACCAGCGAGACCAGCACCCCGGAGACGATCAGGCGACGGGTGCGTGGGCTCACCAGATCAATGTATGTCCCCTCCGGACGCCGCGGGGTACCTTGTGCACATGGGCGAGTTGCGGCTCCACGCCATCGGCGTTGACGAGGTGCGTGACGTGTTCTGCGCCTCCGACGCGGTCGCAGCCGAGTTTCGCCGGGTGGTGGCGGAGGCCTTCCCACCCGAGACCACTCCCCGGCCGCCCGGAATGCTCGGCAAGCTCGGGCCGTTGTTCCGCAAGCCCGCGGGCGCGGTGCTCGTCCGGCCGGACACCCCGCTGGAGGAGGACGTCGCCGACCTGCTCGCCGGCCGCTACGTCCGCCCCGAACGGCAACCCGTCGCCTGGCGGCTGCTCGAGGCGTACCTGGTGGAGAAGTCGTGGAGCAGGCACCGCATCGAACTCGACGTCACCCGGTTCAACGACCTTGAGTTCGACCTGGCCAGGGCGGGTGTCGATCCCCGGTTCGGGCTTGGCCGGCTGGTCAATCACGAACTGGGCATTCCGTTGCAGACCTACCGTGGACTGTCCACGGGCTACACGCCGCACCGCGTCGCGCTCGAGGCGGCCTCGGTGTGGCGCAACGCCCTGCCGCACCTGTCCGCGCAGAACCGGGCGATCGCCGAGCCGTACGCAGCCTGGCTCGCGCAGTTCCACCACTACGCGCAGGCGGCGCCGGCGCGTGGGCGTCCGGTGCCCGACCTGATCGTGATCTACCGCGCCGGCTGAGCCGGGCTCAGCCCATCAGCGCCAGGATCGCGCCCTGCCCGAAGTACAGGACGAACAGCGCGGCCACGAGGTAGATCAACCAGTGCACCTGCTTGGCCTTGCCCAGCACCAGCTTGATCAGCGCGTAGCTGATGAAGCCCGCGCCGATGCCGGCGGTGATCGAATAGGTGAACGGCATCAGCGCCAGCGTGAAGAACGCTGGGATGCCCTGTTCGGCGTCCTCCCAGTCGACGTTCACCACCTGCGACATCATCAGGAAGCCGACGAACACCAGGGCGGGCGCGGCGGCCTCGGAGGGGACCATGTCGACCAGCGGCGCCAGGAAGATGCTCAGCAGGAAGCCGGCTCCGGTGACCAGGGACGCCAGGCCGGTGCGGGCACCCTCGCCCACGCCGGCGGCCGACTCGATGTAGGAGGTGTTCGACGAGACCGAGCCGACACCGCCGGCGATCGCGGCGATGGAGTCCACCAGCAGGATCTCCTGGGTGCGGGGCGGGTTGCCGTCATCGCCCAGCAGGTCGCCCTCGGCGCCCACCGCGACGATCGTGCCCATCGTGTCGAAGAAGTCGCTGAGCAGCAGGGAGAACACCAGCAGCAGCAGGCCGAGCACCACGGCCGGGCCGCCGGCGAAGGCGCCGAACAGGTCCACCCGGCCGAGCAGCATGAAGTTCGGGACGCTGAACTCGCCCAGCGTGGGCACGTTGAGCATCCAGCCGGTCGCGTTGTCGTCGGTCTTGCTGCCCAGCTTCAGGGCGGATTCGATGATCACCGCCAGCACGGTGCCGGTCAGGATCGCGATCAGAATGGCGCCCTTGACCTTGCGGACGAACAGCACCACCAGCAGGAACAGCACCAGCACGAACAGCACGATCGGCCAGCCCTGCAGGGAACCGTAGATGCCCAGTTGGACGATCGGGTTGCCGGTGCGGACGACGCCGGCGTCGACCAGGCCGATGAAGGCGATGAACAGCCCGATGCCGACCGAGATGGCCGACCGCAGCACCCGCGGCACGGCGTTGAAGATTGCGCGGCGGAAGCCGGTGACCACCAGGACGGTGATCAGGATGCCCTCCCAGACCACCAGGCCCATCGCCTGCGGCCAGGTCATCTGCGGCGCGATCGTGTACGCGACCACCGCATTGAGACCCAGGCCGGTGGCGAGCGCGATCGGGAACCGGGCGTAGGCACCCATCAGGATCGTCGTCAGCCCGGCGATCAGTGCCGTGGCGACGGCGACGGCGGCGATCGCGGCCCCCTTGTCGGCGTCCGTCGCGGTGGCGAACGGGACGCCGGTGATCAGGTTCCCCGCCTTGTCGGGCGTGGTGCCGATGATCAGCGGATTGAGCACGATGATGTAGGCCATCGTGAAGAAGGTGACCAGGCCTCCTCGCACCTCACGGCCGACGGTCGAACCACGCTTGCTGATCTCGAAGTAGCCGTCCAGGCCGGACGGCGCCGCGGAGTCCGTGTGCGGCGCGCTCGGGGAAGAGTTGCCCATGGCAGAAATCTATGGGCGCGGGCCCGCACCCTACAGTGGTGTCCGTGAGCCAAGATGACCACGATCATCACCTGCCGACGTTGCAGGCGCCGGTCAAGGCGCTCGACCCGCACGGCGTCCAGATCGTCGGACTGGGCACCATGCTGTTCGCCATCGGGACGGTGATCTGCTGGTGGCAGTTGCCGCTCCTGAGCGGCACCGGCAAGGAGTGGTGGTTCTCCACCGCGCTGGTCGGGACGGGCATCGGTGTGCTGGCGCTCGCGGTGCTGCTCGTGCTGCGCCGCCGCCGGTTGCGCTGACGGCGGAGCGTCCTCGCCCGCTCTTCTGAAATCTGGACCCGGAACGGAAAGGTCCCGCCGGGCCGAGCGGTGAGCGGGCCGTCGCGGGGCCACATTTCAGAATCCCCCGGCTCGACCCGGCGCGCCTACCGGTCGAGATCCCGGGTCAAGCCCGGGATGACGGAACGGCGCGGGATGACGGAACGGCGCGGGATGACGAACAGCCTTGCGCGCTCAGCGCTCCTCGCGCGGCTCCCACTCCACGTCGGTGGGACCCACGTAGATCTGCCGCGGCCGGTAGATCCTGCTCTTGGGGTTCTCGTTGATCTCTTTCCAGTTGGCGATCCAGCCGGGCATCCGGCCGATCGCGAACATCACCGTGAACATCTCCATCGGGATACCGATCGCGCGCAGCAGGATGCCGGAATAGAAGTCGACGTTCGGGTACAGCTTGCGCTCCACGAAGTAGTCGTCGTTGAGTGCGGCGTCCTCGAGTTCGCGGGCGATGTCGAGCAGCGGGTCGCTCTTCTCGAGTTGATTGAGCACGTCGTCGACGGACTTCTTCAGGATGCGGCTGCGCGGATCGAAGTTCTTGTAGACCCGGTGCCCGAAGCCCATCAGCTTCACCCCGGCGTCGCGGTTCTTCACCTTGTTGACGAACTCGGACACCGGAATGCCCGACTCCTGGATGTCCTGCAGCATCTGGACGGCGGCGACGTTGGCGCCGCCGTGCAAGGGCCCCCACAGGGCGCAAACGCCGGCGGCGCAGCTCGCGAACAGGTTCGCCTTCGAGGATCCGACCATCCGCACCGTCGAGGTGGAGCAGTTCTGCTCGTGGTCGGCGTGCAGCATCAGGAACAGATTGAGCGCGGCCGCGACCTCGGGGCTCGGCTCGTAGTTCCGGTACGGCACCGAGAACATCATGTGCAGGAAGTTCTCCGCGTACTTGAGGTCGTAGCGGGGGTACACCAGCGGCTCGCCGATGGAGGCCTTGTAGGACGCCGCGGCGATCGTCCGCACCTTCGAGATCAGCACGGCGGCGGCGCGCTCCATCGACTCGTCGTCGTCGATCTGGGTGGCCCCGGCATCGTGGGCGCTGAGGGTGTTGATCATCGCCGACAGGATCGCCATCGGCGGCGCCGTCTGCGGGAACGCGTTGAAGTGCTTGCGCATCACCTCGTCGATCATCGCCGACTCGCCGAGCAGCGAGGCGAACCGATCGCGGTCCTCGACCGTCGGGAGCTTGCCGAAGATCACCAGCCAGGCGGTCTCGACGAACGAGGAGCGGCCGGCCAGTTCCTCGATCGGGATGCCCCGGTACCGCAGGATGCCCGCATCGCCGTCGATGTAGGTGATCGCCGACCTGCACGATCCGGTGTTGCCGTAGCCGTCGTCCAGGGTGATGTACCCGGTGGTGTCGCGCAGCTTCGAGATGTCGATGGAGCGTTCGCCCTCGGTGCCGACGAAGGTGTCGAGTTCATAGACCTTGCCGTCGAGTTCGAGGCGGGCAATTCCGCTCATGAGATCTCCTTCGTCGTTAAAGGGTGTGGCCGCTGGGACACGATATCGGTTGCGGACGCGGCCGCCACCGCTGCCCGGGCAGCACGGATCGCCGCCGTTGCCGGTTTCGCGCCACCCGACGGCAGGCGGGGTCCGACTCAGAAGATGCTGGTGTCGACGGTCACGGTGTCCCACACCGGGGCGGCCGGCACCTCGGGGTGGCCGGCCTCGACCGTGTCGGAGTGCCCCCCGCAGCCGTGGTCGCGACTCACCACCTGCGCGTCGCTGGGTGAGAACTGGTTGGCGCAGGCACCGAACAGCCGGCCGAGCGGGCCGGACAGCGCCACGAAGTACGCGCAGGTCTCGCAGTGTGCCGGCGCCTGAGCGGTCATCGCGTTGTCGGGACCACCGTCCCCGGTGATCCAGCGCTCCACCGCCTCGTCACGGCCGTACGGCGAGAGCACCCGCTCGCGACCCAGTCCCAGCTCTGCCACCACGGCCCTGGTCTGCGACCACTCGGCCGGGTCGGCGTCCGGGGGCAGGTCGGCGGCGGTGAAGCCGGGCTCCACCCGCGGGTCGTCGTCCGGGGTCGGCATGATGACGCCGGGAGCGAGGTCGCCGGCACCGATCCGTTCGGCCCACGGCACCCACCGCGGCGACAGCAGGGCCCCGTCCCCGGGCATCAGGGTGACCTCGTCGACGGTCACCACCTTGGCCCGCGAGGCACGCGCCACCGTCACCTGCCAGGCCCAGCCCGGGTAGCCGGGGTGGGTGCAGGCGAACAGGTGGGTGGCCACCCGGACGTCCTCGGCGAACACGCCCAGGTGCTCGCCGACGCCCATCACGCCGGCACGGTGGACGGCCGCCGTCCTGGCCAGGTCGACGGCGTCCGCGCAGGCCCGGTCCAGCACGTCGGCGGCGGGCACGCTCAGAGCTCCAGCTCGTCGGCCACCGCGCGCAGCACCGCGGCCACCTTGCCGGCCACCTTGGGGTCGGGGTGGCGGCCGCGGCGGTAGCCGTTGCCGATCCCGTCGAGCATCTTGATCAGGTCCTCGACGATCACGGCCATCGCGTCGGGTGACTTGCGGGACGCCTTCGACAGCGACGGCGGGGCCTCCAGCAACTGGACGCTCAGCGCCTGCTCACCACGTTTGCCGTCGATGATCCCGAACTCGACCTTCTGGCCACGCTTGAGGCTGGTCACGCCGGCGGGCAGGGCCGACGAGCGGACGTAGACGTCGTCGCCCCCCTCGTCCTTGGAGAGGAAGCCGAATCCCTTCTCCGCGTCGTAGTAACGAACCTTGCCTGTGGGCATGACTGACTCCTGTTTCGAAAACCCTGCTGCGGACACGCCGATGTGACGGCGCTCAGCTCCGCGATCCCCCAGCCTATCGGAACCGGCCCGGTGACTATCATGACCGCATGGCGAACTGGACGGACGGGCCCGAGTACGCGCCCCTGGACCGACCGAGCGCCTTCGAAACCCCTGCGGCGGAACCGCTGGAGGTACCGCCGGTGGTGGCCAACCCTGCCGCGGGCGCGCCGGTCGCCCAGCCCGACTGGCAGCCGCCCCAGGCTCCCGTCCAGCCGTTGGCCGAGCTGGTCCCCCGCTCGGGGGTCGAACCCCGCGACCCGCGCGCCGAGTTCAGCACGGTCGGCTCGGCGGTCTCCGCCGGCTCCGCGTGGGGCTCGGCACACTCCGCCGCGGGCACCCTGCAGCGACCGGGGTGGACGCCGGACCAGCCGCTCAGCACCTCCGCGCCGGTCGGCGCCGCGGCCGCCGCCGGGACGGGCTCGCCGGCCGCACCGGCTGCCGGGCCGGCCTTCCCGCCGCCCACGACCGCGCCCAGCTTCCCGGCGCCCACGACAGCGCCGAGCTACCCGGCCCCCACGAGCGTTGCCGGCTTTCCGCCGCCGACCGGCCCGGCCGCCGGCGGGTTCCCGCAACCGGGCACGCCGGACTGGTTCGCCCCACCCCCGCAGCAGCACTGGCAATCCCCCGACCAGACGGTGACCATCGCCCAGATGTGGAACGGCGCCACCCCGGGCGTGATCATCCCGCTGATCATCGGGGCGCTGATCAACCCGCTGTCCATCGTGATGCTGGCGGTGGCGTCCCTGCTCGCCGCCCGGGTGAAGTACCGCCTGCGGCAGGTGCGCCGGTTGTTCGCCTGGACGGGCGGCATCCTCGCCGCGATCGCGGTGCTGTCCCTGCTCGGTTCCGACTTCGAGTTCGACAACGTGTGGTCGGTGCTGTCCGGCTGGGCGCAGGTGGCGTGCTGGGTGCTGCCGATCGTGATCCTGTTCCAGGTGGGTGCCGGCATCCGCGCCAACGAACCCCCGCAGCGTCCCTACTGAGCCGACTGAGCAAGGAAGCCATGAACGCATCCTCCGGACTGGGGCAGCCGGGCCCCGGGCAGCCCGATTTCGACGGCCCGCAGGGTTCGGCGCCCTCACCGCAGACCCCGTCCCCCGGCACTCGCCCGGATCAGCAGGGCCAATCCTCGCCCGACCACGAACCGACCCAGCGATTCGGCGCGCAGCAGTACCCGCCCACCCAGCAGTTCGGAACGCCGGCCCAGCAGTACCCGCCGACCCAGCAATACGGGCCCACCCCGCAGTGCCCGCCCACCCAGCAGTTCGGCTCCGCGGCGCCGCCGGGGCCTTCCGCACCGTCGGGCCAGGACCAGTGGACGCCACCGGGCCACGGCCCGTGGGCGCCGCCGAGCCAGCAGCCGTGGGGACCGCCCTCGCTGGCACCCGCCCCGGGCGGCGGACGCCGGGGAGGCGGCCGGGGATTGCTGATCGCCGGCGGCGTGGTCGTGCTGGCGATCCTGGGGCTGCTGGCCTGGCAACTGCTGCCCGCCGTGACCGCTCCCCAGGCGTCCGCCACACCGACCGTCCAGGCCACGCCCAGCACGGCGCCGACCGGGGCACCCACCGGCGAACCGAGTGTCGTGCGCACCCCGCAGCAGCCGCAGCCCACCAACAGTTCCGACGTCACCGGGGGCGGCATCGAGCAGCAGGTCGGCTTCACCAGCGGCGCCGGCAAGGCGACCGTGACGGTGACCAGGTCCAGCTGGGTCGACAACGGTCTGCTGCCACCCCGCGAGGGGTCGTCCTACCTGGTCGTCGACCTGAGCTTCGAGGGAGTGTCGGGGACGGTCACCACCGGCCCGTTCCTCACCATGGTCCGGCCCGGCGGCGGCGGTGAGGCCACGATGATGACCATCGGCGCCCAGCTCGACAACCAGCTCGCGATGAAGACGATCGGGGCCGGCCAGAGCAACGCCGGCCAGGTCGCCTTCGAGCTCGGACGCGGACCGGTCACCCTGGTCATCCTCGACGAGACCTTCTCCAGCGTCGCCACCATCGACATCCCGGGCTGATGACGCAGCCGTTCCGGTCCCGTACCTTCGTCGCGGTCGACCCGCACGCCCGGCCGACCAGGAGCCGGCGCGCGGTGCGGGTGGTCGTCACCGACGGCGAACGGGCGCTGCTGTTCTCCGACAGCGACCCGGGCGTGCCGGGCCTGCACTGGTGGATCACACCGGGCGGTGGGACCGATCCGGGCGAAACCGAGCTGGAGGCCGCCGTCCGCGAGCTCGCCGAGGAGACCGGCCTGGCTGTGGCGGCCCAGGACCTGGTCGGTCCGGTGATGAAGCGCTTCGTGATTCACGGCTACTCCGACCAGGTGCTCGGCCAGGCCGAAGCGTTCTATGTGCTGCGGGTACCGACGCCGTTCACGGTGGACACCTCCGGCTTCACCGCCGAGGAGAAGATCACCATCGCCGCCTGGGACTGGCTTGCCCTGGACCGCCTCGACGAGCGCAGCGAACAGGTGTGGCCGGCCGGCCTGGCTGGACTGCCGGCGTTGACCGATCACCCCGACGTCTGGCCGCGCGACGACGGCGTGGTCGAGGAGTCGACGGTGGAAGCCGGAGAGCTGGGCGAACGCCTCGCCCTAGAATGGTCCGGCTCGCCACAAAACTGGGCGGGCTGACCCGACCCGAAGGCGCAATGACCGACACCCCGACCGCCGCTGCCGCCCCCGTCGAGGGTCGCTTCCTGGAACGGTTCCTCTGGCTCTCGCTGGCCACCGCGGTCGTCACCGTCGTGCTCAAGGCCACGGCGGCTGTCGTGACGAGTTCGGTCGGCCTGTGGTCGGACGCCCTCGAGTCGACCGTCAACCTGCTGGCCGCCGGCGTGGCGCTGTGGGCTATGCGGCTCTCGGCCAAACCCGCCGACCACAACCACGACTTCGGTCATGGCAAGGCCGAATACCTGTCGGCCGCGGTGGAGGGCACGTTGATCGTGGTGGCCGCGGTGGCAATCATCGTGAGCGCGATCAACCGCTTCCTGAACCCGATCCCGCTGGACAGCATCAGCCTGGGCGTGGTTCTGGCCGCGGTGGCGTCCGTCGGCAACCTGGTCACCGGGCTGATCCTGATCCGGGCCGGACGCCGCCACCGGTCCATCACCCTCGAGGCCGACGGGAAGCACCTGATGACGGACGTGTGGACGTCGGTCGGCGTCCTGCTCGGCATCATCGTGGTGGGCCTCACCCACATCTACTGGCTGGATCCGCTGATCGCCCTCGCCGTCGGCGTCAACATCACCTTCACCGGGGTCGGGCTGGTCCGGCGCTCGGTGGTGGGCCTGCTCGACGCCACCCTGCCGCCCGAGGAGGTGGCGCTCATCCAGAGCGCCCTGCAGCCGTTGACCCACGATCCACGGGTGCACGTGATCGACCTGCGCACCCGCGAGTCCGGCCGCCAGCGCTTCGTGCAGGCCACCCTGACGGTGCCCGGCGAGTGGACGGTGGCCCGCTCGCACGACCTGGCCGACCTCGTCGAGGCCGAGATCGAACGGGTGCTGCCCGGCACGGTGACGGTGGTGCACGTCGAACCCACCGAGCACTGGAACGACTGGGACGGCGACGACTAGGACGCGTGCCTGACCTCGGTGTCGATCAGCCGGCGCCAGGAACCGACCAGCTCGACGTCCACGTACGCCTTGTACGAGCCCTGCGGCCGCGCCGCCGAACCGATGTGGAACGCCCGGACGCCGGCCCGGGCCAGCCACGGCACGTGGTCGGGGTGCAGGCCGCCACCGGCCATGATCACCCCGGCCTGCCACGGGTCGGCCTTGGCCCGGGTGAGCACGTCGTCCAGACCGAACTCCAGGCCGCGCGGCGACCCGGCGGTGAGCACCTGGTCGAGCCGCGGCAGCCGCTTCAGCAGTGCCCAGCCCCGATCGGGGTAGAGGCACGAGTCGATCGCACGGTGGAACGTCCACGGCCAGTCGCCGTCGGCGACCAGTTCGCCGACGACCTGGGCGTCCACCTCGCCGAGCCCGTTCAGGAAGCCGAGCACCAGGCCGTCGGCGCCCGCGTCCGCATAGCTGCCGATCAGGCCCTTCAACCGGACCGCCTCGCCGCCGTCGGTGCCGAACCCGGCTCGCAGCCGCAGCATCACCCGCAGCTGGATCGAGGTGGCGGCCCGCACCTTCGCGACCAGGTCGGGCTCGGGCGACAGGCCACCCTCGTCGAGGGTGCCGCACAGTTCCACCCGGTCGGCGCCGCCCGCCTCCGCGCGCTCGGCGTCCGCCGCATGCAACGCGATCACTTCGAGCAGCCCGCTCATGGCCCCCATCATGGCCGCACCCGCTCGCCGTGCGCCCCGGACACGCTGGGGCGCGCTCGGGCTCAGCCCGGGGACGGTTCGGGCTCGGCGGCGTAGGCCTCGGAGTCGACGCCACCGCGGGGCATCCGCAGGCCGGCCAGCAGGGTGCCGGCCGCGACCACCGCCACCGCCACGAACACCCACGTCGAGGCCGCCACGATGGTGGTGTAGTCGTGTTCGCCGCGTCCGGCCGCGATGACGTTGGTGGCGATCGCACCGAAGACCGCCACCCCCACCGCACTGCCGGCGGACCTCGCGAAGACGTTCACCCCGGTGACGACGCCCCGCTCGTTCCAGTCCACGGACGCCTGCGCGGCGATCAGTGACGGCGCGGCCACCCAGCCCAGGCCGAAGCCGATCACGAAGCAGGCGGCGGCCACCGTCCACGGGTTCGGCGACGGCCCGATCACCGCCAGGCCGACACTGCCCAGCAGCGCGACCAGGCAGCCGGCCAGGATCGTGGTGCGGTAGCCGCGACGCAGGTACAGCCGTCCGGCGACGGACGCCGACAGCGGCCAGCCCAGGGTGAGCGCGGCGACCGCCGCCCCGGACACCAGCGGCACTACGCCGAGCGCGTTCTCCAGGTAGGTGGGGACGAAGCTGGTCACCCCGATCAGCAGCCCCCCGACCCCCAGCGACAGCAGCGTGGTGGTGCGGATCAGCGGCCGGGCCAGGATGGCCAGGTCGAGGATCGGCTCGGCGGCACGGCGCTCGACCAGCGCGAACCAGGCCAGCGCGACCACACCGAGGGCGAAACTGACGAGGCTCTGCCATGAGACCCACGCCCAGGCGTTGCCGCCCTCGAGCAGCGCCAGGATGACCGCGGTCAGGCCCAGGGTGAGCAGGGCCGCACCGGCGTAGTCGATGCGGTGCCGCCGACGCTCCACACGCTCGGCGTAGAACCGGATCAGCGCCCAGCCGGCCAGCAGGCACAGCGGGATGTTCACGCCGAAGATCCACCGCCACGACGCGAACTGCGAGAACACCCCGCCGAGTGCGGGGCCGACCACCGAGGCCACCGCCCACACGCTGGCGATGTAGCCCTGCACCACCGCCCGCTCGGCGACGCTGTACAGGTCGCCGACGATGGTCATCGCCATCGGGGCGGTGGCGCCGGCACCCAGCCCCTGAATCACCCGGAAGGCGATCAGCGAGCTCATGTTCCAGGCCAGCACGGCCAGTGCCGACCCAACCAGGAACAGGGCGACGCCGAGCAGGATGATCGGCTTGCGGCCGACGGTGTCGGCCAGCTTGGAGTAGATCGGCACCGAGACCGCCTGGGCCAGCAGATACACCGAGAACAGCCACGGGAACTGCTCGAACTCGCCCAGGTCGGCGACCACCGACGGCACCGCGGTGGCCAGAATGGTGGCGTCGATCGCGATCAGGCCGGTGGACAGCATCAGCGCCATCAGCACCCTGCCACGGTCCGACCTGAAGCCCACCGCACTGCGCCGGTCACGCTGCTCGTCCATGCTCACCCCTGTACCAGCCCCCGAAGGGGGTTCGGTATTCCCGCGGGGGTCCGGCAACGCCGCAGGGGCCGGACGCCGTGGCGTCCGGCCCCTGCGGGATGTTACGGGTGCTGCGGGTTGCGCGGCCGGATCAGAAGTCCATGCCGCCCATGCCGCCGTCGCCACCGGCCGGCATGGCCGGAGCCTTCTCCGGCTTGTCGGCGATGACGGCCTCGGTGGTGAGGAACAGGGCCGCGATCGAGGCCGCGTTCTGCAGCGCCGAGCGGGTCACCTTGGCCGGGTCGATGATGCCGCTGGACAGCATCTCGACGTACTCGCCGGTGGCCGCGTTGAGGCCCTGGCCGGCGGGCAGATTGCCCACCTTCTCGGCCACCACGCCGCCCTCGAGGCCGGCGTTGGAGGCGATCTGCTTCAGCGGAGCCGAGCATGCGCCGAGCACGATCTGCGCCCCGACGGCCTCGTCACCGGCCAGGCCGGAGAGGTCGACGGTCTTGGCGGCCTGCAGCAGCGCCACGCCACCGCCGGACACGATGCCCTCCTCGACGGCCGCCTTCGCGTTGCGGACGGCGTCCTCGATGCGGTGCTTGCGCTCCTTGAGCTCGACCTCGGTGGCCGCGCCGACCTTGATCACCGCAACGCCGCCGGCCAGCTTGGCCAGCCGCTCCTGCAGCTTCTCGCGGTCGTAGTCGGAGTCGGAGTTCTCGATCTCCTTGCGGATCTGCGAGACCCGTCCGGCGATCTGCTCGGAGTCGCCGGCGCCCTCGATGATCGTGGTCTCGTCCTTGGTGACCAGCACGGAGCGGGCCCGGCCGAGCAGTTCGAGGGTGACGGCGTCCAGCTTGAGGCCGACCTCCTCGGAGATCACCTGGCCACCGGTGAGGATGGCGATGTCGGTGAGCATGGCCTTGCGGCGGTCGCCGAAGCCCGGGGCCTTGACGGCGACGGACTTGAAGGTGCCGCGGATCTTGTTCACGATCAGCCCGGCCAGCGCCTCGCCGTCGGTGTCCTCTGCGATGACGAGCAGCGGCTTGCCCGACTGCATGACCTTCTCGAGCACCGGCAGCAGGTCCTTCAGCGACGAGACCTTGCTGTTCACGATCAGCACGTAGGGGTCGTCCAGGACGGCCTCCATGCGCTCGGGATCGGTGACGAAGTAGGGCGAGATGTAGCCCTTGTCGAAGCGCATGCCCTCGGTCAGTTCGAGGTCCAGCCCGAAGGTGTTGGACTCCTCGACCGTGATCACGCCCTCCTTGCCGACCTTGTCCATCGCCTCGGCGATGATGTCGCCGACCGTCGGGTCGGCCGCGGAGATGGACGCGGTGGCCGCGATCTGCTCCTTGGTCTCGACGTCGGTGGCCTGGGCGGCCAGCTGCTCGACGATCGCGGAGACGGCCTTCTCGATGCCCTTCTTCAGGCCCATCGGGTTGGCACCGGCGGTGACGTTGCGCAGGCCCTCGCGGACCATCGCCTGGGCCAGCACGGTGGCCGTGGTGGTGCCGTCACCGGCGACGTCGTCGGTCTTCTTGGCGACCTCCTTGACCAGCTCGGCGCCGATCTTCTCGTAGGGGTCCTCGAGTTCGATCTCCTTGGCGATGGAGACGCCGTCGTTGGTGATGGTGGGGGCGCCCCACTTCTTCTCCAGCACGACGTTGCGGCCCTTGGGGCCGAGCGTCACCTTCACCGCGTCGGCGAGGGTGTTCATGCCCCGCTCGAGGCCGCGGCGCGCCTCAACGTTGAATTCGATCAGTTTTGCCATCTGGACAGGCAATCCTTCGCATTCGGTGGGGCCGGGGCCCCACGGTTAGTCAATGTGGGGAGTCAGCGTCGATGCCCGCGACGGACGGCTCGGGTGAGCCTCACCGATCTGACTTGGGTGGCACTCTCATGACGAGAGTGCTAACACCATGTTTAGCACTCGACCATGGCGAGTGCAAACGATTGGTGGCCGGATCGAACCGCGTCTCACCTAGCCTGTGGTCGTGTTCGCCAAGACCTCACGCTGGATCGCCTATCCGCTCGGGTGGCTCCTGCTGATGCTCGTCCCGCTGATGATCGACGCCTTCCGCGCCGGCATCACCGAACCGGCCTCATCGACCGACCAGTTCACCATCCCGAGCTTCGTCGCCAACTACGAAGCCAGACGCGACGGTGACAGTCTCGCGATCGACGTCACCGAGAAGATCACCGCCAACTTCCCCCGGCGCTACACCAACCACGGCATCGAGCGCCGGCTGCCGTCCAGCTACCGCGGCGAGAGCATCCGGCTCAGCGACTTCACCGTCACCGACGCCAGCGGCAAACGCGTCACCTTCACCCGACGCACCGACGGTTCCGACATCGTGCTGCGGATCGGCAGCGCCAGCACCTACGTCTACGGCCAGGTGAACTACATCATCCGCTACACGATCGGCAACGCGATGGTGCAGCAGGGTGACCGGCAGGAGATCTACCTCGACGTCAACGGCACCGGATGGCTGCAGAAGTTCGGTCGCGTGCAGGCCACGTTGACCGTCGCGGACGACCTGGCCGGCGGCCTGCTCAACGAGGCGGCCTGCTACTACGGCCCGGCCGGCTCCACCCAGCGGTGTGAGATCGGTCGCAGCGGCAACACCTTCATCACCCAGGGGGTCGCACTGGGACCCCGGGAGAACCTGACGTTCGCCGTCGGCTTCGCCCAGGGCACGGTCGCCGAGGCGGTTCCCGGGGCGTCGGGCAGCCTGGGCTGGATCGGCGTGGCGGCGATGCCGATCGGGGCGGCGCTGATCCTGGCGCTGGCCCTGTTCGTGCGGCACCGCAGGCTGCGCAGCCTTCTGGACCGCGACGACGCGGAGATCCGCTACACGCCGCCCGACGACGTCCAGCCCATCCTGGCAGCGGACTTCCTGGGGCTGCCCGAGCGCGGCGCGGCCGCCCAGCTCACCCAACTGGTGCTGGACGGTCACGCCACGATCACCGGCGATGCGCCACCGATCGGCACCGCGCCGCAGCCCCGCGAGCGGCTCTCCCGCGGGGAACGGACGGCGGCGCGCGAGCTGCGCGTCCAGCTCACCGACGTCGAGCACATCGACGCCGCCGTCGACGACATCTGCGAGAAGCTGTTCGGCGGCGGACGTTCGGTCGGCCTCGGCAATGTGACCTCCCACGACATCGCCGAGGCGTCGCGGATGCGGCACGACCTGCTGATGTCCAGCGGGTTGCGCAAGGCCAGCTGGCTGGGCACCAGCCTGTTCGTGGTCGGCTACGTGGCGGTCATCGGCTTCGGCTGGCTGCAGATCGGCGTCGGCCTGAACGGCCTGCTGTGGCCGTTCCTGGGCTGCGGGCTGCTCGCCGTCATGCTGCTGGTGGCCGCCGCGCACTACTACCCGACCCTGGGCGGGCTGACCGACCAGGGCCGGGCGCTGCGCGACCAGCTCGCGGGGCTGCACCGCTTCGTCACCATGGCCGAGGCCGACCGGATCGCCTGGATGCAGAACGCGGTGGACGCCCCACGCGTCTCCGGACCCGACGACGGCAGCCTGGTGAAGCTGTACGAGCCGTTGCTGCCGTACGCGATCATCTTCGGGGCCGAGGACACCTGGCGGCAGGCCCTCGGCAACCTCTACGACCTCGTGCCCGAGCAGAAGGAGCGGCCGTCCGAGTTTCCGGCGCTCGCCCTGGCCGCGGGCTGGGCCGACAGTTCCCAGCAGTACTACTCGCGGCGTGACGACACGCACAGCTTCTGGGATTCCCGGCCGGCCTGGGGTGAGGGTTGGGTGTCGGGCGTCGGGCATGGCATCGGCGAGGCGTTCGACAACTGGGCCACCTCGCGCAACGACGACAGCGGCGGCGGCTGGGGTGGCGGCGGCTCCAGTTGGAGCGGCGGCTCCAGTTCGTTCAGTTCCGGCTCCTCCGGCGGCGGCTCCTCCGGCGGCGGCATGGGCGGTGGCGGTGGCGGCGGCTGGTGAGCCGCGGCACACTGCCCTCATGCCAGGCACATCGCATCGCCCCGTGGCCGAGCGGTGGTTGCGGGTGCGGCGCACCGGCAACCTGCTGAACGGCTCCACCGCGCTGGGCCTGCTGGCCTGCCGGGCGGGGCGCGCGCGCCGGCGTCCGGGGCCGAGGGGGCTGATCCTCGCCGAGGGCTACCGGCTGCGGTTCCCCCGGCCCGGCGCGTTCACCGTCGGCAACGTGGTGTTGACGGCGTCCGACTTCGAGTCGCTGCAGCGCGGCAACGGCGAACTGCTCGATCACGAGGACGCCCACGCCTGGCAGTGGTTCTACTGCGGGGGGCTGCCGTTCCTGCCGCTGTACGCCGTGGCCTCGGCCTGGTCGTGGCTGCGGCGGGGCGATGTGGCGTCCGGCAATTGGTTCGAACGCGGGGCGGGACTGGCCCGCGGCAGCTACCTGGAGGCGCCGGTCAGCAACGCCGGCTTCCGCCTGCTGCTGCGCCGCGCTCAGACCTTGATCGAGAAGCCCAGCCGCTTGGCCGAGCGCTCCTTCTGACGGGCCGCACGCTGGCGGCGCAACCGCTTGACCAGCAGCGGGTCGTGGGCGAGCGCCTCGGGGGTGTCGATGAGTTCGTTGAGCAGCTGGTAGTAGCGTGGCGCCGACACGTCGAACCGCTCGCGGATCTCGGCCTCCTTGGTGCCGGAGAACGACCACCACTGCTTCTCGAATTCGAGGATCGCGGCCCCTCGCTCGCTCAGCTGGGCCGTCTGGTGGGCGACGGGCTCGGTCATGGTGCCGATTCTAGGTCGAAATCACACGGCTGTCATTCGCCCGACGTGCGGACCGAAGGGGCCGGCATTCGGAACCAACGCCCCGAGCAGGGGTCAGCGGGGCGGTCGGCTAGAGTGTTGGTGCCTTTTCAGCCGCCGACGAGGGCGGCTCAGCCCAGCCCCGATCGACACGAGGACGATAGATGCAGCGACTCAGCGGCACCGTGCAGCGGTACGCCTGGGGAACCCGCGACGCCATCCCCGCCATTCTCGGACGGCCCGCCGATGACGCACCGGTCGCCGAGTACTGGCTGGGGGCACACACCTCGTCACCCTCGCTGCTCGACGACGGAACCCTCGTCGACCACATCGCGTCGGGGCCCACCGTGCTGGGCAAGCGCAGCCGCGAGGCGTTCGGCGAGCAGTTGCCGTACCTGATGAAGCTGCTGTCGGCCCGGCACGCCCTGTCGATCCAGGCGCACCCGTCCCGCGAGCAGGCCATCGAGGGCTTCGCCCGCGAGTCCCGCGACGGCATCCCGCTGGATGCCCCGGAGCGGACCTACAAGGACAGCTGGCCCAAGCCGGAGATCATGATCGCGCTGGACACCTTCCACAGCCTGGCCGGCTTCCGCGACCCCCTCGAGACGGCCGAGCTGTTCACCGCGATGGGAGTGGCCAGCGAACTGCAGTCGGTGATCGGGCCGCTGACCGAACGCAAGGGCCCGGCCGCGCTCGCCGAAGTGTTCCTGGACGTGCTCAGCCTGGGCGAGAGCCGCCGACACCTCGTCGACGAGGCGGTCTCTGCGGCGATGCACCACCGCGACGACGACGGCGAGCTCGGCGACTTCGCCCGCACCGCGATCGAGCTCGACGCCGTGTTCCCCGGCGACCCCGGCATTCTGGCCGCGTTGCTGATGAACCGCATCAAACTCGCCCCGGGTGAGGCGCTGTTCGTGCCGGCCGGCATGATGCACGCCCACCTGCGGGGCACCGGGGTCGAGATCATGGCCAACTCGGACAACGTCATCCGCGGCGGCCTGACCAGCAAGCACATCGACGTCTCCGAACTGGTCACCGTGGTCGACTTCAACCCGTGGCTGCCGGAGATCCTGCTACCGCGGCAGACCCGGCCCGGCGTACTCAAGTACGAGACGCCGTGCAGCGAGTTCGAGGCCTGGCGGATGCGGGTCGACAGCACCACCGGCCGTGTCCGGGTGCCCGGCCGGGGCTCGGCGCGGATCGTGCTGGCCATCGACGGCTTCTGCGTGCTCGACAACGGCAGCTCGCGGATGGAACTCCCCCGCGGCCGGGCGGCCTTCCTGGCCGCCGACGAGCGGGACGTGTACGCCGAGGGCACCGCCGAGTTGTACGGCGCGTCCTCGGGCATCCGCTGACGGCAACCCCGCCGCCGCACCGGACCGTTGTCCCCGGCTTGCCGGATCGAACCGATCCCCAGCCCGCCGGACCGAACCGTCATCCCGGGCTTGACCGGGATCCCGGTCGGCGCGGTCGGCGCCGGTACGGCACAATGGTGGCCGGCCGGGCGTCCGGCCGACGCCTCCGTAGCTCAGTTGGTAGAGCGCCCGCCTTGTAAGCGGATGGTCGCGGGTTCGAATCCTGTCGGAGGCTCGTGTATCCCCCCAGCCAGTGGGCCCAGATCATCGCCCGCGACCCCGGACATTCCCAGCGCTACATCGACCGCTTCGCCATGCTCGCCGCCCAGGGCAACGACCTGGTCGGCGAGGCCCGGCTGATCGATGCCATGGTGGGGCGGAACTCGGCCGTGCTGGACGCCGGGTGCGGTCCCGGCCGGCACTGCGGGTACCTGCACCGCGCCGGGCACCGGGTGGTGGGCGTCGACCTCGACCCCGCCCTGATCGCCGAGGCGGAGCGGGCCGAGCCGGGGCCGCACTACCTGGCCGCCGATCTGACCGGCTTCGAGCTGCCCGAGGCGTGGCCCCAGTCGTTCGACGCGATCCTGTGCGCCGGCAACGTGATGGGCTTCGTGCACCCCGAGACCCGGCGTCCGATCCTGGCGGGGTTCGCCGCCCGGTTGGCACCGCAGGGGCGCGCCGTCGTCGGCTTCGGGGCCGGCCGTGGCTACGACTTCGGCGACTTCGTCACCGACGCGGCGGCGTCCGGCCTGGAGTTGCAGCAGGCGTTCTCGACCTGGGACCTGCGCCGCTTCACCGAGGACTCGAACTTCCTGGTCGCGGTGCTGGGCCTGCCCGGCTGAACGCGCGTCGCCCGGCAGGGGTGACACAGCTGACGGCTAGGGTCGGGAGCATCCCTACCCCAAGGAGCCGGCCATGCCCGACAAGCCTGAAGCGACCACCCAGCCGCCCGACGAGGCGCAGCCCGCAGCCCAGCAGGCGCCCACCGCGCAGCAGGCGCACCCGCCCGCCCAGCAGCCTCCGGTGGCGGCACCACCCGCGGCGTTCGTGCCCGTCTCGCCGCCCCGCCAAGCCGGGGCGTTCGGACGCGGTTTCGGCCTCGGCGCCGGCGCCGGCCTGGGTGCCGGCGGCGTCCTGCTGGTGCTCGGGGTGATCGGTTCGCTGCTCTCGGCGCTGGTCTTCGGCGCCGCCGCGGCGGCCGCGGGCCAGGCGTCCGGGCCACGGGTCAACGCCCTGCAGACGGTCTGGGGCAGCGACACCGCCGACCGCGCCCACACGGTGCTGGCGGTCCCGATCAGCGGCGCCATCCAGGCCGACGGGTCCGACGGGTTCGCCCTCACGGCGTCCACCTACGGCTATGAACTGGCCCGCACCCTCGACGCCCTGACCGCCGACGACTACGCCGGCGTGGTGCTGCTGATGAACACCCCGGGCGGCACCATCAACGGGTCCCGGGCGATTGCGGACGCCGTCGAGCGCTACCAGAGCCGCACCGGCAGGAAGGTCGTCGCCTACGTGCAGGGCATGTACGCCTCCGGCGGTATGTACGCGATGGCGGGTGCGGACAGGATCATCGCCGACCACGGCTCGCTGGTCGGCAGCATCGGTGTCATCTACGGACCGTTCGAGCGGTACCGCGACGTCGTGGCCACCTCGGGAAGCGTGATCGAGTCGGGCGTCACCACCACGGGCGGCATCACCGTCGAGTACCTGACCCAGGGCACCGGCAAGGACTTCGGCAACCCGTACCGGGAGATGACCGAGCGGGAGCGCACGGTGTTCACCCAGGGCATCAGCAACGAGTACCGGTCGTTCGTCGAGTGGGTGTCGAAGCACCGCGGCATCCCCGCCGCCACCATCACCGACGAGCTGGGCGCGTTCATCTTCGACCCGAAGACGGCGATCAGCCACAAGCTGATCGACGCCGAACTGGGCCCGGACGAGGGGTTCCGCGACGCCGTGACGGTGATGGGACTCGACCCGGCGACCGCCCGCATCGCGCAGCGGTCCGCCCCGTCGGCGCTGGAGCAGCTGCTGGGAGCCTCAGCCCGCGTCTACGGCTACCAGGCGACTGCCCCGGCCGGCACCCCGGCGTCCAGCGTGATCTGCGCGGGCGCTCCCCAGCCCCTGGTCTGGCACGGCCCGGTGACCTCCTACTGCGGCTGAGCCAGGGTCACCGCTCAGCCGCGGCAGCGGGTGACTTCATAGAGGGCGATGCTCGCCGCCACCGACGCGTTCAGCGACTCGACCTCGGAGGTGATCGGGATGGAGACGAGCACGTCGCAGTTGTCCCGGACCAGCCGCGACAGCCCTTCGCCCTCCGAACCGACGACGAGCAGCACCGGGCCGTCCACGCCCGGGATGCCGGCGACGTCGGTCTCCGCCTCGCCGGCCAGCCCGGCGACCACGAAGCCCGCCTCGCCGTACTGCTTCAGCACCCGGTTGAGGTTGGTGGCCCGGGCGACGGGCAGCCGGGCGGCGGCGCCTGCCGAGGTCTTCCAGGCGGCGGCGGTGACCTGGGCCGAGCGCCGCTCGGGAATGATCACCCCGGCCGCGCCGAACGCGGCCGCCGAGCGGATGATCGCGCCCAGATTGCGCGGGTCGGTGATCGAGTCGCACGCCACCACCAGCGCCGGTTCGGGCCGGTCGAGCGCCTCGACCAGCAGGTCGTCGGGATGCAGGTACTCATACGGCGGCAGTTGCAGCGCCACCCCCTGGTGGACGCCGCCGTTGGTCAGCCGGTCCAGCTCGATCCGGGTCGCCGCCAGCAGCGCGATGCCGTGGTCGGCGGCGTACTTGAGGATGTCGCGCAGCCGGTCGTCGCGCTCGACGCCGTCGGCGACGTAGGCGCGCCTCACCGGCAGCCCGGCCTGCAGCGCCTCCAACACCGGGTTACGCCCGATTACCCAGTCGTCGGTCGAGCGGGTCGCCGCGGGCTTGCGGCCACCCGCGCGGCCGCCGCCGCCCGTGGTGGTCTTGTTGGCCTCGTTGGGTCCGCGCTTGCGATAGGCCTTGTGGTAGGGCCGGTCCTCGGCCTTGGGGGTGGGACCCTTGCCCTCCAGGCCGCGGCGGACGCGGCCCCCCGAGCCGGCGGTGTTGCCGCTGCCGATGCCCTTGCCGCGTTTGCGGACGGCTCCCTTGCGGGACGAGTTTCCGGGCATCAGGCCTCCAGGCTCCAGCGGGGGCCGTTCGGGGTGTCCTCCACCTTCAGGCCCAGTTGCTTCAGGGTGTCACGGATCGCGTCGGCGGCCGGCCAGTCCTTGCGTGCCCGCGCCTGCGCCCGCTGCTCGAGCAGCGCGCCGACCAGGCCGTCCACCACCGGGGTCAGGTCGTCGCCGGAGCCGGCGATGCCGGCCCACTCGGGCCGGCTCGGTTCCAGGCCGAAGACGTCCAGCATCAGCCGCACCTCCAGCCTGATCCTGGTCACCTCGGCGGCGTCCCCACGCTCCAGCGCGCGATTGCCGTCCCGGACGCGTCCGAACAGCACCGCCAGCGCCGTTGGCGTGCCGAGGTCATTGTCCATCGCGGCGACGAACTCGGGGCTCAGCACGTCGTCCTCACTGGCGTAGGCGACCCACGTGCCCTCGCCCGCCGGCGCGGACGCCGAGGCGTCCGACCGCTCCAGGAACGAGTCGATCCGTGCCAGCTGTGCGGCGGCCTCGGCCAGCGCGTCCTCGCTCAGCTCGATCGCCGAGCGGTAGTGCGGACCGGCCAGCCACAGCCGGACGGCGCGTCCGCCGTGGGTCGCCACCGCCGCCGCGACGTCGGCGGTGTTGCCCAGCGACTTGGACATCTTCTCGCCGGCCATCGTCACCCACGCGTTGTGCAGCCAGTAGCGGGCGAAACCCCGTCCGGCCGCCCGCGACTGGGCCAGTTCGTTCTCGTGGTGCGGGAAGCGCAGGTCGAGACCGCCGCCGTGAATGTCGAAGGTGTCGCCGAGGTACTTGCCCGCCATCGCCGAGCACTCGATGTGCCAGCCCGGACGCCCACGGCCCCACGGGCTCGGCCAGGACGCGGTCTCGGGCTCGGACGCCTTGTGCGACTTCCACAGTGCGAAGTCGCGCGGATCGTGCTTGCCGCGCGGATCGTCACCCTCGGCGGGCTCCAGCTCGTCGGCGCGCTGCCCGGTGAGTTCGCCGTAGGCGGGCCAGGAGGCGACGTCGAAGTAGACGTCGGCGGTGCCCTCGACGCGGTACGCGTGACCGCGCTCGATGAGCTCGGCGATCAGCTCGATCATCTCCGGCACGTGCCCGGTCGCCCGCGGTTCGTAGGTGGCGGGCACCCCCAGCGAACGGAAAGCGGCGCCGAAGGCCTGCTCGTAGCGGTAGGCGTGGGCCCACCATTCGTGTCCGGCGTCGGCCGCCTTGGCCAGGATCTTGTCGTCGATGTCGGTGACGTTGCTGACCAGGGTGACCGTCAGGCCGCTGTACTCCAGCCAGCGGCGCAGCACGTCGAAGTTGACCCTGCTGCGCAGGTGTCCCAGGTGGGGAGCACCCTGCACGGTCGGCCCACAGACGTAGATCGAGGCCTCGCCGGGTCGGATCGGCTCGAACTCGACGATCTCTCGCCGAAGGCTGTCGTACAGGTGCACACTCACCGGCCGAGTCTATCGGGAGCGCACCACGGGCTTCACCCGGCGTCCGGTCCCCCGGCACCCCTGGTGACCGCCCGCCCGGGCGGGTTCGCTCAGCGCTTGCCGCGACGCAGCGCCGCGATGTCGAGCACCCCGGTCGGTTCGGGCATGTCGGCCGCCTCGATCTCCCAGGGATCCTCGGGCATGGCGCCCTCGTCGTCGACGAAGCCCTGCGACGGGTCGAACGGATTGGCCAGTTGGCGAGCGCCCTCGGCCAGCGGTCTGCTGTCCATCTCCTCGTCGGGAAGCCCCTCGAGCACGTCCCGGACGTAACCCAGGGTCGCCTCGAGAAGCGGCACCTCGCGGTTCTCCCGTTGCGAGGCGTACCAGCGGTAGTCGAGCACCTCGTGGAAGATCTGCGCCGAGTCCCGCTTGCCGCGCAGGTGCGCCGGGACAGCCAGCGTCACCGGCTCGAAACACTGGGTCAGCCACTGGTGGGCGACCAGCGACTCGTCCACGTTCTGCTGGCTGGTGCGGAACCGGTAGGTGTCCAGGTCGTTGAGCAACCGCCGGGCCTGGTTCTCCTCGACGTCCAGTCCGGTCAGTCGCAGCAGCCGCCGGGTGTGGTGGCCGGCGTCCACCACCTTGGGCTGGATGCGCACCCGCGAACCGTCGGACGAGGTGGAGATGTCGAGCTCGGCAACGTCGAAGCCCAGTGCGTTGAGCCGCCGGACGCGGCTCTCGATGCGGTCCAGTTCGGTGCCCGGGAACTCCTCCACGCCGGTCAGTTCGGCCCACAGGTCGCGGTAGCGGGTCGTGATGGTCTCGACCAGCGCCAGGGGGTCGAGCGACTCGTCCAGCAGTTGGCCGGCCTGCAGGTCGCTGAACTCGCCGAACAGGTTGGTGGTCGCGATCATCAGGTCGTGCTCGCGCTGGCCGTCGGTCAGCGAGTCGTGCAGTTCGGCGGTCTCGGCGTCGACCAGGTAAGCGGCGAACTCACCGGCGTCCCGGCGGAACAGGATGTTGGACAGCGAGACGTCCAGCCACAGGAAACCGATCAGGTGCAGCCGGGCGAGCAGCACCACCATGGCGTCCACCAGGCGGTTGACGGTGTCGGGCCGGACGCCCTGCGAGAACAGCGAGCGGTAGGGCAGCGAGAAGTCGAGATGTCTCGTGACCAGCACCGGGTCGAGCGGCTGGCCGGACTCCGCCCGACGGTTGGTGATCACCGCCAGCGGCTCGACCGCCGGGGTGTCCTCGTGGGCGAGTTCTTGCAGCATCCGGTATTCGTGCACGGCCGCGGCCTCGATGACCTCCTTGGCCGCGTACACGTCGCTGCCCACCTTGATGAAGCGCACCACATGCCGCGAGATGCCCCGCGGCAGGGCAACCAGGTGGTCGGTCGGCCACTCGGCCAGCGGCAGTTCCCAGGGCAGCGGGATCAGCCGGGAGTCGGGCTTGGCCGACAGGATGCGTGGCATTGCGCCATTGTGCCAGCCGGGCCCGCCGAACCGCCCGCGGCGCTCACCGCTCGCTCAGGCCGCGGACGCCCGGTCGCCCGCCTCGTTCGCGACGATCCGCACCAACTCGCCGACCAGGGCGGTGAGGCGCTCATGGACCGCGGTGTCGACGGGCGCGTCACTGTCGAAGGCCTCGTTGATGCCGACCGCGACGTTGTGCTGCAGCGGCGCCGCGCCGGCGATGGTGAGCGACAGCACCACCTGGTCGACGACCCCCTGCGCGGCGCGCGGGTTCAGGCTGGTGGACAGCACGCCGACCGGGGTGCCGGCGATGGGGGCGTCCTCGCGTGGACGGGAGGCGACGTCGATGGCGTTCTTGACGGCGCCGGACATGCTGCCGTTGTAGGCCGGGGTGGCGATCAGCACGGCGTCGGCGGCCGCAACGGCGGCGCGGAACTCCGCGACGTCGGGGCCGAGCTCGCCGGCCGCGTCGGTGTCGGCGTCGTAGAACGGCAGCCGGGTGACGTCGAAACGGCTCACCTGCGCGTCGGCCGGCAGCGCCTCGACGGCGGCAGCGGCGAGACGGGCGTTGAACGACCCGTTCCGAGTACTTCCGATCAGGACCAGTACGTTCACGATTTCTCCCAAATAGTCAAGTGCTTGACATATATCGTCACAGCGCTCCCGTGGATTGTCAAGTCGTTGACTATTTGGTCTACACTGTGGGAATGGACAGCGTGGAGGCGTGCGGCACCGGCCCTCGGATACCGCTGCCCGCGTTGCTCGCCGAGGCGCAGACCATCTTCGCCCGCGACTTCGACGCCCGGCTCGCGACCAGCGAGTTTCCCGCGTTGTCGCTGGCGCATTCGCGCAACGTGCTCCGCTACCTGGGCGACGGCCCCCGTCGGGCCAGCGCGATCGCAGCAGAGGGCGGGGTGTCCAAACAGGCGCTCAGCCAGCAGATCGCCCACCTCGAACACAACGGCTTCCTGCGCGTCGACCCCGACCCGGCGGACGCCCGGGCGCGGCTGCTGTGCCTGACTGAGAAGGGCGAACGCGCCCAGCGCCTGGTCCGCCGGCTGTTCGTCGAGATCGAGGACGACTGGGCCGCCACCTTCGGCGGCACCGAGGTGGAGGTGCTGCGCCGGGTGCTCACCGCCGCGCTCGGCCGGCGGCGTCCGCGCTGCTGAGGACCGCCAGGCACGGAACGCACCGGTGCCCCGGGCCGTGCGGCCCGGGGCACCGGTCGATCGGACGGTCGGCGCTCAGGAGAGCCGCTCGCCGGTCTTGTTGCTGAACACGTGCAGGGTGTGGCTGTCACCGGCGGCGAACCGGACGGTGGTGCCGCGCTGCGGCGGCGTCCGCCCGGACAGCCGGGCCACGATCTGCGGCGCCGACAGCTTCTCGTCCTCGCTGAGGCCGGCCAGCGTGCCGTAGGTGTACGCGTCCGCGCCGAGTTCCTCGACGACGGCCACCTCGACGGCGATGCCCTGATCGTCGAGCTCGAGATCCTCGGGGCGGATACCGACGGTCAGGGTGTCCTCGTCGGACGCCTTGGCCAGCACGTCACGGGGCACCGGAACGGTCCAGTCGCCGACCTCGACGCCGTTCTCGTTCACCTTGCCGTTGATCAGGTTCATCGCCGGCGAACCGATGAAGCCCGCGACGAAGATGTTGTTCGGCTTGTCGTACAGGGTGAGCGGGCTGTCGCACTGCTGCAGCACGCCGTCCTTCATGACCGCGACGCGGTCACCCATCGTCATGGCCTCGACCTGGTCGTGGGTCACGTAGACGGTGGTGACGCCGAGCCGGGTCTGCAGGGCGGCGATCTGGGTGCGGGTCGAGACGCGCAGCTTGGCGTCCAGGTTCGACAGCGGCTCGTCCATCAGGAACACCTGCGGCTGGCGGACGATCGCGCGGCCCATGGCGACGCGCTGCCGCTGGCCACCGGACAGCGCCTTCGGCTTGCGGGCCAGGAAGCTCTCCAGGCCG
This sequence comes from Micropruina sonneratiae, assembly GCF_025972045.1. Classification (GTDB taxonomy): domain Bacteria; phylum Actinomycetota; class Actinomycetes; order Propionibacteriales; family Propionibacteriaceae; genus Micropruina; species Micropruina sonneratiae. Next base: position 39,294 of record NZ_JAPDHX010000005.1, read on the forward strand.
AGCAGGTGCGCGGCCTCCATCACCCGGGTGTCACGCTCGGCCTTCGGTACGCCGGCCATCTTCAGGGCGAAGCCCATGTTGTCGCCGACGGTCATGTGCGGGTACAGCGCGTAATTCTGGAACACCATCGCGATGTCACGGTCCTTGGGCGGCAGGTCGGTGACGTTGCGGTCGCCGATCCAGATCGCGCCCGCGTTCACCTCCTCCAGGCCGGCGAGCATCCGCAGCGAGGTGGACTTGCCACAACCCGAGGGGCCGACCAGGACCATGAACTCACCGTCGCCGATCTCGAGGTTGAGCTTGTCAACCGCGGGATGATCGGCACCGGGATAGACGCGAGTCGCGTCCTTGAAACTGACTGTGGCCATGCCAACTAATCCTTTCCACGGGCAGGTACGTGCCCGACGATCCGTAGTGGAAAACACGGCCGCGGGAACCCACGGCCCGCCATATCGTCGCACGAAACGAAGGCATCCACCAAGAATTGCCCCACATTCACAGGAGTCCACAGAAGGCCCCGACCGAATGCTGCCGATCGGTTCCCCGCGCAGGGCCCGGGTAGGCTCCGTGCTCGTGACGCAACCCGCCGACGAGCCGCAGCAGACGCCCGCCCCGACCGGGGACGCCCGGGCGCGCGAATGGTGGGAGGAACCCGGGCTGCCCTGGAAGCAGAAGCCGGGCCGCGCCGACATCGCCTGCCTGAGCTGGATGGGAGTCGCGTCGCTGTACGGGCTGATCCTGCTGCCGCTCCGCCCGGTGATGCTCGGCCTGGCGCCGGTCGTGCTGGGTTCGCTCGGCTACCGGACCGGACTGGTGATGAGCGGCGCGCTGGGCTCGGTCGGCGACCCGTGGTGGCCCCTGGTGCTGGTGCTGGGCAGCCTGATGGCGATGAAGTTCGACTGGATCTATTGGTGGGCCGGCAAGCTGTGGGGCCACGGCCTGATCGAGGTCTGGTCGGGCCGCTCGGAGCGGGCGCGGCGGCGCAACCAGCGGGCGATCGCGTTCACTCAGAAGTACGAGACCTGGGCGATCTTCCTCACCTACCTGCCGATCCCGATCCCGGCCGCGGTCGTCTACGCGGCACTGGGGGCGGCCGGCACCAGCCTGCGCAAGTTCCTCACCGTCAGCTTCATCGCCTCGCTCATCACCTCGGGGCTGTACATCTACCTGGGCTGGACGATCGGTGAGCCCGCCGTCGAGGTGCTGAACACCTACGGGCAGTACCTGTGGTACGTCTCGATCGCGATGATCGTGGGCATCATCGCGGTGGCCTGGTGGAAGGCCCACACCGGCAACGACAAGCAGCCCCCGGTGCCCGGACCCGCCCTCTGACCCCCGGCCGCCCCCGCTGGTCAGGTGTGGACGACGAGGTCGGCCCGCGCCCGGGTGCCGTCCGCGCCGAACAGCTCCGCCTCCTGCGCCGCCCAGCGCTGCCAGTGCGGCCGGAACGCCTCGCCGTCGCGTTCGATGCCGCGCGCCATCCGGACCTCGGCGTCCGCCTCGACCCAGACCCGGACGGCGACCAGCCCGCCGGCGGGCAGCACGGTGCTGGCGCAACCCTCGACGACCAGCAGCGGCGTCCACGGCACCCGGACCGACCCACCCCAGGCGGACCGCTCCCAGTCCCAGCGGCGGTAGCCGGCCTCGGCACCGGCGGCCAACGGCACCAGCACGTGCTCGTACAACAACCCGGACGCCGCGGCCAGCCCGTCCCAGCCGGGGAACAGGTCGTCCATGTGCACCACGGGACAGCCCAGCCGTTGCACCAGTTCGTCGGCCAGGGTGGTCTTGCCCGATCCGCTCGGCCCGTCGACGCCGACCACCAGGCAGTCACCGCACCGCGGCTCGGCGGCGGCCGCGAGCGCGATCACGGCGTCGGCGGTGTCCACGACCCGGCAGCCTAGCCGGGTCGGAACAGTCGGAGCCGGTGACGACGACCCCGGCTCGAGGCGGACTGGATCACCGGTCCGGCCCGCCCTCGGACGGATAAGGTTGCCTGGTCGCCATCGAGGGAGTACTGAACCTGTGTCCGAGCTAGCCGCCACCGCGTCCGACATCTACCGCAACGTGCTGTCCGTCATCGAAACCGTCGAGCCGAGGATCGCCGACGCGACCCGCGCCGAACTGGCCGACCAGCGGGCGTCGCTCAAGCTGATCGCCAGCGAGAACTACGCCTCACTGCCGGTGCTGATGACGATGGGCACCTGGTTGTCGGACAAGTACGCCGAGGGCACGGTCGGCCACCGCTTCTACGCCGGCTGCCAGAACGTCGACACCGTCGAGTCGGTGGCCGCCGAGCACGCCCGCGAGCTGTTCGGCGCCGAGTACGCCTACGTGCAGCCGCACTCGGGCATCGACGCCAACCTGGTCGCGTACTGGTCGATCCTGGCCCACCGGGTCGAGTCGCCGGCGCTGGAGAGGCTGGGCGCCAAGAACATCAACGAGTTGGCCGAGGACGACTGGGAGACCCTGCGTCGGTCGTTCGCCGAGCAGCGGGTGATGGGCATGAGCCTCGACGTGGGCGGCCACCTCACCCACGGGTTCCGGCCCAACATCTCGGGCAAGATGTTCCACCAGCGCAGCTACGGCACCAACCCCGAGACCCAGCTGATCGACTACGACAAGCTGCTGGCGGACGCCCGCGAGTTCAAGCCGCTGATCATCGTCGCCGGCTACTCGGCCTACCCTCGCCGGGTGAACTTCGCGAAGATGCGCGCGATCGCCGACGAGGTGGGCGCGACGCTGTTCGTCGACATGGCGCACTTCGCCGGCCTGGTCGCCGGCAAGGTGTTCACCGGCGAAGAAGATCCGGTGCCGCACGCGCACGTGGTCGCCTCGACCACCCACAAGTCGCTGCGCGGGCCGCGGGGCGGCTTCGTGCTGGCCACCCCCGAGTACGCACCGAGCGTCGACCGGGGCTGCCCGATGGTGCTGGGCGGCCCGCTGTCGCACATCATGGCCGCCAAGGCGGTCGCGTTCGCCGAGGCCCGCACCGACGCGTTCCGCGGCTACGCTCAGGCGGTCGCCGACAACGCCCAGGTGCTCGCCGAGGGTCTGCTGAAGCGTGGCGCGACGCTGGTCACCGGCGGCACCGACAACCACCTGGTGCTGATCGACACCGGCTCGTACGGGATCACCGGGCGGCAGGCCGAGTCGGCCCTCCTCGACTCGGGCATCGTCACCAACCGCAACTCGGTGCCCAACGACCCCAACGGCGCCTGGTACACCACCGGCGTGCGGATCGGCACCCCGGCGCTCACCTCCCGCGGCTTCGGCGCCGACGAGTTCGACAAGGTCGCCGAGCTCATCGTGAACGTGCTGCAGGGAACCACCGCGGCCGCGACGGCCTCCGGTGCCCCCGGAAAGGCGAAGTACAGCCTCGCCGACGGGGTCGCGGACGCCACCCTCGCGGCGGCGTCCGAACTACTCGACGCCAACCCGCTCTACCCCGGCCTCGAGGTCTAGCCGGCTCGATCGACCCGAAGCGTAAAGAAGCGTCCCCGCGGACCACCTGGTCCGCGGGGACGGTTCCGTCCGGTCCGGTCAGCGGGCGAACAGCCTGCCCTGCATGGTGGTGATCAGCCGGGCCAGCGAATCCGGCAGGTCGGAGAGGTGCCAGTCGGCCGGCGCGCGGTACCAGTCCAGGTCGGTCGAGTCGGCGACGTCGTCGTCGTCGGCAGTAACCAGGGCCTTCACCCAGCGCTCGTAGCCGCCCAGCACGATGGCGTAGGGCAGCACCTCGGACAGTTCGCGCAGCTCCTGGCCCTTGGGCATCTGGTCGGTCGGATGGCCCAGCAGCTGTGCCCGCAGCAGGCCGAGACCGTTCAGCAGCGCGACGCCCTTGACCGAGCGGGCCGGCATCTCCTGGCCGAGGAAGATCACCAGCAGCGACACCGCGATCAGGACCAGGCCGACCAGGCCGAAGTTGGTGAACGCGGCCAGCAGGATGGTTGCGATCACAGCCACGACGAAGAACGCCAACCCGCCCCGGAACCAGGTGTTGCGGGTCTGGTCGGGACGCTGCCCGAACCACCCCAGGGCGACGACGTCGTCGTAGAGCTGATCCTGCACGGTGCCGATGACACTGCCGACCGCCTCGGGCAGCTCCGACAACGCGACCGCGCCGCCGCCGGCGGGCGCCACGGCGTCCAGCAGGGTCTGCTCGTAGGGGCGCAACTGGTCGCCGCCCTCGCGGCGGGTGAAGGTCCACTCGCCGGCGGCGTACTTCGAGGACTTGGGCAGCTCCTCGATGAGCAGGTGGCCGCGGACGGCGAGATCGATCAGCGAGGCGGTCACGTCGACCGGGTCGACCCGCTCGTCGACCAGGGTGCCGACCTGCCCGGGCCGGACGCCGTCGCGGACGCGAAACTCGGCCTGGCCGTCGGCCACCGGGTGGAAGTCGGCGACCAGGGTCGGCTCGGCCGACTCGCCGACGGCGTCCCGGCCGATCTTGCGGTGCAGCGCCCAGAAGGCCAGCCCGCCCAGCACCAGCAGACCGAGCGCGATGCTCAGCGGCAGCGGTTCGGTGGAGAACGCGCGACCCAGCGTCCAGAGCTGGCGGACCTGCTCGTTGGCCGTCACCGCACCGGCCGGGAAGCGCATCGTCGTCTCGACGATCTCGCCGGCGCCGCGCGGACCGTCCTGGAAGGTGGGATCGGGGTAGTCGTGGGTGCCGCCGCCCCACAGCACGCAGGCTCCGGGCGAGACCGGCGGGCCGGCCTGGCACTGCACGAGCTCGATGATGGCCGGCACCTTGAAGGTGGCGGTGAACTCACGCACGGGCAGGCTCAGCCCCTGCAACACCTGCCAGCTGACGGTGGTCTCGCCGGTCGGCTCGGTGATGGCGGCGCCCAGCACGGTGTAGCTCAGCACCACCGGGGCCGTCACCCCGGCCGTCGGCAGCGTGACCACGGTGTAGCCGGTCTCGTTGCTCACCTTGGCGTCGATGGCGGCACCGCCGACGGTGGCGGTGACGTTGGTGACCTGATACACGTACTCGCGGTCGCCGATCACCTGCTTGGTGGTGGCGAAGCGCTGCACCAGGCTCTCGGGTGGGGTGCCGTCGAAGGTGATGGTGGCCTGGATGTTCACCGAGCCGTCGGCGTTGACCGTGCCGGCCACCGCGTAGCTGGCAACCCACTCGGCCGCGAACGCCCGCACGGCGGCAGGGCCGCCGAGCACGGCGGTGACAACGAGCAGACCGGCCAGCAGGCGGGCCGTGATGGTGGACAGTCTCGACACGATCGGTCCTTCGGGTCGGGCCAACAGGGCGGGGCGCAAGGCGCGTGAAGAAACTACCGCATACTGGGCCGCCAGCGGCCGGGTCCGGGGGCGAATTTCCTTGCCGGAGGGGTGGCTGCCGACACCGCGACCGTTATTGTGTTCGCGTGACGCAGCCGTATCCTCCGCGCCAGCCGCCGTACCCCGGTCAGTGGGGGCAGCAGCAGGGCTGGCCCGCGCAGCAGGTCCAGCAGGGGTGGAACCGCCCGCAGCAGGGGTTCGGCCAGCAGGCCTGGCCCCAGCCGCAGCAGCAACCCGCCGGCTATCAGGCGGGCGGTCAGTACGGCTACCAGCAGCCGGGCGGCTTCACGCCGGCCCCGGCGCCGCAGCGCGGCGGCCGCAGCCCGCTGGGCCGCATCCTGGTCATGCTGGTCGCCGTGTGCGGCCTGCTGCTGGTCGGCGTGATCGTCGCGAACCTGAGCAGCGGCCGCTCCCCCGGGGCGAACCCGACCCCCGACAACTGGACGCCGCCGCCGGTCGACACCGACCCGTCCGACCTGCCCGCCCCGAAGACGTACACGGAGGCCACGGACTGGGTCAAGAACAACAGCGTGTACAACCAGTCGATCACCATTCCGACCAACTGCAGCGACCTGCAGCCGATCGATGCGCTGAACGCCAGTGAGGACGAACTGAACGCGCACCTGCAGTTGCTGACGGCCTGCCTGGTCAAGGTGTGGCAGGGGCCGCTGGAGGCCGCCGGCTTCGAGATGCCGCGCCCCCCGGCCACCGTCTACAACCAGCCCATCCAGACGGCATGCGGCAAGCTGGACAGCGTCAACGCCACCTACTGCGGAGCCGACCAGCGGATCTACTACGCAAAGCCGCTGCCGAAGATCTTCCCGCAGAACCTGCAGGACAGCCGGTTCCTGATGGAGATGATCCTCGGTCACGAGTTCGGGCACGCCATCCAGGCCCGCACCGGAATCCTGATCTCCAGCAACGCCCTCGAGCAGCGCGAGAGCACCGAGTCGAAGGCCAACGTGTGGTCGCGCCGGATCGAGTTGCAGGCCGACTGCCTGGCCGGCATGTGGGTGCAGTCCGTCGCCCCTTCGTCGGGCCTGAGCGGCAACGACCTCACCGTGCTGACCCAGGTGGCCGGCGCCCTCGGCGACGATGAGCTGTCCGGCAAACCGAACATCGACTCGGGCCACGGCCTGGGCCAGACCCGGCAGCGCTGGTTCAGCACCGGCCTCACCGGCGGTGCGCAGGTGAGCACCTGCAACACGTTCACGGTGCCCGACGGCCAGGTGCGCTGAGCCCTTGCCGGACGCGCCTCAGCCGGACGGGTGGTGGTGCAGCGGGTCGCCCACGTCGCCGAACCCGAGGCGACGGTACACACCCCGACCGGACGCCGTGGCGGCCAGGGTGGCCGGCGTCCGCACGTTCACCGCAACGGCCGCCGCGGTGAGTGCCGCGCCGATACCTCGACCGCGTAGGGCGGGCATCACGCTGACAGCTCCGACGTTGTTCACCAGCGGGGTCGACACCGACAGGGCCGTGCCCGCACCGAGGCCGTCGAGTTCGGCGATCAGCAGCCGCAGCCCCGGCATCCGCCGGCTGCCGGCCGGATGCAGCTCGCCCGAGCGGGCCGGCACCTCGCCGCCGGCGGCCAGGAAGGCCAGGTACTCGAACCAGGCCACGTCGCCGTCGTCGACCGCGGGCCGGATCACCAGTCCGGGCACGTCCGGCACCGCCGGCGGCGGCCCCGCCGGCCGGATCATCCAATGCCCCGCCGGTTCCGGTTCGCGCCCGGGCAGCCGCAGCCGGGCGTAGCTGTCGCAGACGATGCCGGTGACGTCGGGGCCCGGTACGGCGTCGGGGGTGAGCGTCACAGCGCCCAGCAGGTAGCGGTGCGGCACCGGCCCCACCGTGTGGGCGAGCACACCGTCGTCGCTCCACCGGGCGCCCAGACTGCGATGGGCGAGCCCCTGCCAGGCGGCTTCGCCGTGGGCGCACAGGGCGACCGGGTCGGTCACGCCGGGAACACCAGGGCGGTGGCGATCGCGGCGACCCCCTCACCGCGTCCGGTCAACCCGAGACCGTCGGTGCTGGTGCCGGACACCGCCACCGGCGCCCCCAACGCCTCGGTGAGCAGCCGCTCGGCCTCGGCCCGCCGCGGCAGCAGCCTGGGGCGATTGCCGATGACCTGCACCGAGACGTTGCCGATCTCGAACCCGGCCGAACGGACCGATCCGGCGATCTCAACGAGCAGCCGCACGCCGGACGCCCCGGCCCATTCCGGCCGGTCGACGCCGATCGTGCCCCCCAGGTCGCCCAGACCGGCGGCCGACAACAGCGCGTCGCAGATCGCGTGACAGGCCACGTCACCGTCGGAATGCCCGGCCAGCCCGCGTGGCTCGTCGGGGAAGTGCAGCCCGGCCACCCACAGCGGCACGCCGTCGGCCAGCGCATGGACGTCACTGCCGAGGCCGACCCTCGGCACTCTCACAGCGGGCTCCGCACCACCGGGGGCGTGGACTCGACCGGCTTGACGAACCAGGCGAACGGACGATGCCGCAACACCCGGCGGAAGGAGTGCCGGCCCACGCCGGCGCGCAGCTTCAGGAAGGCGTGGGCCAGGTCGAGATCGGTCGCCGAGGTGATCTTCAGCGCCGTCATGGCACCCTTCACCAGCGCCACCGGATGCCCCGCCGCCTCGCACACCGAGATGTCGTCGGTGCATTCGATGCCCTGCTGGGCTGCGTAGTCGTGGCTGGCCTCGAGGACGTCGAGGTCGAATCCCTGCGGGGTCTGCACCGCCCGCAACCGGTCCCGGTCGACGATCCTCAGCCGGCCGTCGTCGGCCTCTTCCCGGATCGAGTCGGCGACGGGGATGGCCGGCGCCACCGCGACGGCGCCCTCACGAATGGTGCGGATCACCCGGGCCACGACGGTGGCCGGTACCAGTGGCCGCACGGCGTCGTGCACCAGCACGACGCGGGCGGCGTCCAACCCGTCCACGCCGCGGAGCGCCTTCAGGCCCTGCCGCACCGACGCCTGCCGGGTCTCGTCGCCCTCGACCAGGGTGACCGGGATCGGCGAGGCCGCCAGCACCGGCGCGAAGTGATGCTCGCCGTTGCGAGGGATGACGACGACGGCGTGGCTGCAGCCACCCGCGGCCATGGCCTCCACCGACATCGCCACGACTGCCTTGCCGGCCAGTGTCGTGACGGGTTTGGGCACCGGGCCGCCGAAGCGGACTCCGCGTCCGGCGGCGACGATGACGGCGGGAACTGGCTCAGGCACAAGGGGCAGTGTAGACGCCGCTCAGTTGCGCTGCAGGACGGCCTGGGCGAGGGCCACGTCGAGCACGGCGATGTCCAACACGCCGGTGCGCAGCGCGGCCCGGAAGCCCCGGGCCTTCTCCTGACCCGCGGCCAGCCCGATCACGCACGGGACCCGGCGCAGGTCGTCCAGGGACAGCCCGATCACCCGGTCGGAGGTGGGCGGGCCGACCTCGGCGCCGGTGTCGTCGAAGAATCGCCCGGAGATGTCACCGGCCGGCTTCTGCGCCAGGAACGTGGCCAGTTCGGCCTCGGACAGCTTCATGTCCTCGACAATGGTGACCGACGAGCGGACGCCGAGCGTCCCGACCCCGACGAAGGCGTGGTCGACCTCGGCGGCCCGCTCGAGGGCGGTCCGGATCGACGACTCGGCCACGAACGCCTGCTTGGTGTGCGGCGACTCGACCACGGCGGGCGCCAGGAACCGGCTCGGTTGGACGCCGCAGCGCCGGGCCAACGCCTGCACCAGCGTGCCGCCCGCGGCCGCCATGTCGAGCCCCGGATTGCCTCCGGCCAGCGGCAGCACCTTGAGCAGCGGCACCACCCGCTCAGGCACCTCGGCCACGAAGGCCTCCAGCGTGCTGCCCCAGCTCAGCCCCACCCTGCGCATCTGGCCCAGCCGCTCGCCGAACAGGTCGGCGGCCAACCGGCCCACAGACTGCAGCGCGTCCGCGGAGGCGTTGGGGGCGCCCACCCGTGCCTCGGTCAGCCCGAACTCGTCGACGAGCCGCTGTTCGAGCTCGGCGACCCGGCGCACGGGCGAGCGCGGATCGTGGATCCGCACCTCGACGATGCCCTGGTCACGGGCCGCGGCCAGCACCCGGGACACGGTCGCCCCGGAAAGGCCGAGCACGCGTGCCACCTCGCCCTGGGACAGCCCGTCCTCGTAGTACAGACGGGCCGCCTTGACCAGGGTGTCGAGGGAGCGGGTGGCGGCCATGCTCGCCCCTTCCGATTCTCCGGGATCAGCCGCGGCCCAGAGTACCGTTGGCCACCATCGCGTCCTGCAGCCGGCGCATGGCCACGATCGGACGTGACTCGTCCAGCTCGATGTCGGCGTAGCTGACGGTGTCGCCGGCGGCGACGTCCCGCACCAGGGTGCAACCGGCGATCAGGCCGATCGGCACCGCGCTCTTCGCGGCGGCGTCCGAGGCGGCGATGGTGAAGCCGTGCACGTGGTGGCCACCGATGCCCTCAAGCTTCGTGCCTGCGGTGAGGTCGGACTTGGCGACCGCGGTGACCTCCGACGTCCAGCCGATCGGGTGGAAGGTCGAGCGGCCGTCGATGATGGCCTCGCCGATCGACAGGTTCGCCTCGATCGAGGCCAGGTGGTAGGGCCGGTACAGGGCGTAGTACGGACCCTTGCCGAGCTTGAGGTAGTCGAGTTCGTGGGTGACGACGTCGTTGACCGACTTGGCGATGACGAAGACGCCGGGGGCCACGTTGCCCGTCACGTATTCGACGACCGGCCCGTTGCGCTCGATGATGCCCCCTGCCGTGGTCGGCACGAGTTTCGTCGCCAGTTCGTCGACCGAGCACGCGACGCCGTGCATGCCGGGCACGTCCACCGGATATCCGGTGGCGTTGGACAGCGCGCACATCTCCAGCTGGGTCTTGCTGCCGTCGGTGAACGAGCACAGCATCTTGGGGTTCATCCCCTTCGCCCTGGCCTCGTCGGCGACGTCGGTGGGGGTGTCGGTGGGCCGCATCGGGTTGTTCTTGCCCTTGCCGGCCACGACCACCTCGAGCCCGATGTCGTGGGCGTACTCGACCAGCTTGAGGCACTCCGGCGGCTCGTCGCCGCGGCAGACCGCGTAGATCGGGCCGCCTGGCTTGTTGCCCATGCCGGCCAGCAGCAGCCCGACGGTGATGTCGGCCTCGACGGTCATCAGCAGGGTGTGCTTGCCGGCCAGCAGCCCGGCGTAGGCGATCTCGGCCGCGACGTCCGGGACGCCGGATACCTCGACGATGACGTCGATCGGCAGCCGGGTGAGCAGCATCCCGTCGCTGAGCGCCACCGACTCACCGGCCTCGATGGCCGCCGCGGCGTCCGTCGCGTCGTCGGTGCTGGTGACGGTCTCACAACCGGCACCGGCCAGTGCCCGCTCGGCCCGGCTGACGTCGATGTCGGCGACGGCCGACATGGCCAGGCCCGGCACCCGGTTGATCTGGGCGACCAGGCCGGAACCCATCTGCCCGGCGCCGACGACGCCCACCCGGACGGGCCGTCCGGTGGCCTGCTCGCGCTCGAGCAACCGCTGGCTGTAACTCATGCTTGCACCTTCCTCGTGGCGCCGGACGCGACCTTGCGTGGGGCGTTGATCCTCTTCTCGCCGACCCGTGCACGGGTGGCCTTCAACTGGCTCAGCGCCATGTCGATCGCCTTGCCGGTCTGCTTGTCGCCGGCCCGCTGTTTCAGGGTCGCGACCGGTCCGGTCAGCTCGGGGGCATCCTTGGCGGTGGCGAAAATGGTCGATCCGCGCAGCTTGCTGGCGGCCACCACCTCGTCGGCGGCGTCCTCGATGACGAGCATGACGATGGTGCCCTTCAGCTTGCCCAGCCCGCGCCCGGTGACGAGCAGCCGCCCCTGGCCGTGGTGCGTGCGCACCATCGCATTGACCGAGCGGGCGTAGCGGCCCTGCTGCCACAGGCCGAGCATCAGCGAGACGACCAGGGCGCCACCCAGGATGGCTGCGAACTCCCAGCCCATCGTTCACTCCCCCTTGAAGGTGATCGCCGACCCCGCGGTGGGGTGCGGGAAGCCGGAGCCGGTCGCCTTGATCGCGCCCGGCAGCAGCGGCTGGTCGGGGCTGTTGACGTAGATCACGGCGTGCCCGAGGTCGGTCAGGTTGAGGTTGGCCCGCTCGCCGACCTCGTCCAGCCGCAGTTCGATGTCGCCCATCAGCAGCAGGTCGCCGACCCTGATCTGCCGGGCGGGCGCCTGCCTTGTCCCGTGCACGATGCTGACCTCGGCCAGCGCGTCCGGCACCGGGTCGCCGAACAGGATGTAGCAGCCGCCGTCGAAGAGTTCGGTGGTGAACTCGCCGACCCGGTCGATGGTCGCCGTCCACAGTTCGCTTGCCATGGGTAGTCCTTTGTTTGGGGGTCGTGCCCGCCACCCCTCGCCCAACTATTTCGCGCTCGCGAGGTGAGCGAGCGGCAAATGATCGGGCGAGCGGTAGCCGGGTTGGCGGGGGGTGGTCCCGGTGGTGCGGGGCCACCCCCAGCCGCTGGGTCAGATCGCGAACGACGCCAGGTAGGCGAGGAGGACCGCGATCGGGGAGGTGATCAGGCGGCTGAACAGCACCGCCGGGACGCCGACCGAGACCGTCTCGGGCTCGGCCTCGCCCAGCGACAGGCCGACCGGGACGAAGTCACAGCCCACCTGGCCGTTGATGGCGAACAGGGTCGGCAGCGCGTACTGCACCGGCAGGGCGCCGGCACCGATCTGCTGGCCCATCAGGACGCCGACCACCTGCGCGATCGCGGCGCCCGGGCCCAGGATGGGCGACAGCACTGGGATGGCGGTGATCACACCGAGCAGGATCAGCCCGAACGGGTTGCTGACCAGTGGCGTGACGCCGTTGGCGATCCACTCGCTGATCTTGGTGTAGGTGACGATGCCGATCAGCAGCGACACGTAGGCCATGAACGGGATGATCGTGTTCAGTACCAGCTTCATCGCCTGTCGGCCGGAGCTGAGCAGGGTGTTGATGAAGTAGCCGATCGCCTCGCCGAAGCTCACCACGAGCTTGGTGAAGCCGCCGGCGTCCTTGGCCGCCTCCTTGGCCTGGGCCTTCTGCGCCTCGTACTTGGCGCGGTCGGCGTCCGCGGCGTCCACCTGCGACGACAGCGGCTGGGCCTGGGTCACGACCTCGCCCGCCACCGACACCTCGTTCGGCGTCACCGCCGAGACGAAGATGTCCTCGGTGATGAACTGCGCCAGCGGGCCACCGGGCTCGCCCGGGTAGACGTCCACGGTGGGGATCCGCTTGCGCGGGTAGACACCGATCCGGGCGGTGCCGCCGCAGTTGATCACCGCGCACATCACCTTGTCGTCGGCGATGTGGTTGGTGAAGCCGTCCACGGCCTCGGCGCCGGACAGTTCGGCGATCTTGGCGGCTACCGGGTGGATGCCACCGCTGGTCACCGACAGCACGATGTTCTTCTCGTCGGTCGGGGTGAGGGTCAGGCCTTCGCCCCAGCCGCCGCGTCCCTTGCGGATCGAAACGGACTGATAGGTCATGACTTGGCCCCCTGGATCTGGCCGGCGGCGTAGGCCGCGTCGAACTCGTCGAAGCGCTCCTGGTGACCGCCGCGCTTGATCAGCAGCTTGGTGATGAACTCGGTGACCACGCCGCGGATCAGGATGACCACGATGCCGACGATGAAGTACAGCGCCGCCAGCCGGGCGTAGGCGCCCGGGTTGATCGCCAGCACACCGGCAGAGACGCCGGTCCAGACGAAGATCTCACCCGCGTTGGCGTGCGGGAAGAACGCGGTCACGGGGTGCACGAATGAGACCGCCGAGTCGTAGAACGCGGGCTTCTGCTTCTCGGGCAGGAACCTGCCGAACGAGTAGCACATCGGGTTGGTTAGCATGATCACGGCGATGATCGGCATGATCGTGTACCGGGTGATCTGGTACTTGCCGGCCCACTGCACGGCGCGGGTGACCCGCTCCTCGCCGATCCATGTGGTGATCGCATACATTGCGGTCAGCAGCACGATGAGCAGCGGCAGAATGCCGGTGACCAGGCCGGTGAAGCTCTCCGCAGCCGCCTTGAACAGGCCGATGAAGCGTTCGGCGAACCAGGTGATGACGTCCATGTGATCCCCCTCCTTTCACGTGTTTCGTTGATTGATTTGCGGCCCGGAGTCCGTTCTCCGGGCCGTCCCCTTCCCGCCCCGGCCTCAGCCGAGCAGCAAGAAGGGGTCGTTCAGAATCTCCTGCATGGTGGCGAACGCCCGGGCGGCGTCCGCCCCGTCGGCCACCCGGTGGTCGACGGTCAGGCCCGCCTCACACACCGTCTTGGCCCTGATGGACCCGTCGGCGTCGAAAGCGGGTTGCACCTCGACGGTGCCCAGCGACAACGCCGTCGCTTGCGGCGGGGTAAGCAGCGCGTTGAACCGCTGCACCCCGAACGAGCCGAGATTGGACACCGTTCCGGTCCCGCCGCCCATCGTGCTCGGATCGGCCCTGCCAGCCTTGACGGCGGCAGCGAGTTCCTTGATCGCGGCGTTGAGCGCCTGGATCCCCAGGTCCTGGGGGTCACGCAGCACCGGCGCCAGCAGCCCGGTGGGGGTGTCGATCGCCAGCGCCACCCCGACGTGCGGATTGGCGCGGACGCCGTCGCCGGCCCAGCTGCCGTTGAGCGAGGGGTACTCGCGCAGCATCAGGGCGTAGCCGCGCAGCAGGATGGTGTTCCAGCTGACGCCTGCCAGGGAGGCCTTGCGGGCCACCGCCAGACGGCTCAGGTCGAGTGAGCGCCACACGGTGAACTGCGGGATCAGCGCGGTCGACTCCAGCACCTTGGCGGTGGCGACCCGCAGCCGGCGCGACTTGGCGTCGCCGAGCAGGTCCCCACCGGCCCGGCCGGTCGCCCCCTCGCCGGTCGGGGCGGCCGCGACCCGGGCCACCGGCGTCGGCGGCTTGCTGTCCGGCGACGGCGCGGAGGGCGGGCTGGCCGGCTGGGCCGGCTGCCGGTCGCGGGCCTCGATCGCGGCCCGGACGTCCCTGGCCCGGATGGTTCGGTTCGGCCCGGCGGGCTCGACGCCGGAGAGTTGCAGCCCGGCCTGGGCGGCCAGCTTGCGGGCGAGCGGGACGGCGCGGGTGCGGCCACGGTCGGCCTCGTCACCGGCCGGCTCGTCCTCGCCCTCCGGCGCCGCGATCGCGTCGTCGGCAACGGCGTCCGACGGCACCGCCGAGTCGGCCTCGCCGGCCCTTGCGGTGGGGGCAGCGAAGAGGTCGCCGAGCAGGTCGTCCTTCTCGGTCTCGATCCAGGCGATCGGCTCGCCGACCGGCACCTCGGCGCCCGGCTGGGCGAGGATCTCCACCAGCGTGCCGTCGCAGGTGGACTCGACTTCCATGTCGACCTTGTCGGTGGTCACCACCACCACGGCATCACCGTCGGTGACGGCTCCGCCGACGTCGACCAGCCACTCCTCGACGGTGCCGAACTCCATCGTCATCGACATCTTCGGCATGTTCAACGGGACGCGGGGCACGGGTCACCACTCCCCGACCAGGGCGGACGCCGCGGCGACGATGTCCTCGACCTGCGGCACGCTGGCCCGTTCGAGCTTGGGGCTGTACGGAATGGGGGTGTCCAGGCCGCACAGCCGCTTGATCGGCGCCTGCAGGTCGCCGAAGGCGGGCGACTCGGCGATGGACGCCGACACCTCGGCCATGAACCCGCCGAACTTCGCCGACTCCTGCACCAGCAGCACCCGGCCGGTGCGCGACACCGAGTCGAGGATCAGCGGCAGGTCGAGCGGCTTGATGGTGCGCGGGTCGATCACCTCGGCCGAGATGCCCGACTGGGCCAACTGCTCGGCGGCCTGCACCGAGCGCTGCACCTCGATCGAGGTGGCGACGATCGTGAGATCGGTCCCCTCGCGTTCGATCCGGCCCTCGCCGAGGTGGGCCCGGGGGAACTCGGCGGGCACCTCGAACGACTGCTTGTAGAGCAGCTTGTGCTCCAGCACCAGCACCGGGTTCGGATCCTCCAGCGCGGCGAGCAGCAGCGACCCGGCATCGGTGGCGTTGGAGGGCATCACGACCTTCAGGCCCGGAATGTGCGCGAACCAGGCCTCGAGCGACTGGCTGTGCTGGGCCGCCGCTCCGGTTCCGGAGCCGCCCGGCGTCCTGATCACCAGGGGGACGTCGGCCTGCCCCCCGACCATGAAGTGCAGCTTGGCGGCCTGGTTGACCACCTGGTCCATCGCCTGGCAGAGGAAGTCGGAGAACTGGATCTCGACGATCGGCCTCATCCCGGTCAGGGCGGCGCCGACGCCCATGCCGACGATGCCCAACTCCGAGATCGTGGTGTCGCGGACGCGGTCGGTGCCGAACCGCTCGTACAGGTCGTTGGTGACACCGAAGGCGCCGCCGTACACGCCGACGTCCTCACCCATCAGGAAGACCCGATCGTCGTTGGTCATCGCGGTGGCCATCGCCTCGCGGACGGCCTCGGCGTAGGTCATGGTGCGCAGGTCGCTCACGCCCGGGCCCCCAGTTCACGGGCGTCCACCGGGGACGGCGCGTAGACGCCGGCCAGCATCGCCTCGACGGTGGGCTCGTCGCCCTGGGTGCCGAAGCGGACGGCGTCCCGGATCTCGGTGCGGACCTCGTCGGCCACGGCGTTCAGCTCCTCCTGGGTGGCGGTGTCCCGCTCGAGCAGTACCGCGGCGTAGGCGGCGATCGGGTCGTGGGCCCGCCATTGCGCGATCTCCTCGCGGGTGCGGTACAAGTTCTTGTCGGACTTGGAATGACCCCGCCAGCGGTAAGTGAGTGCCTCGATGAAGGTCGGTCCCCCGCCGGCACGGGCCCGCTCGACGGCGGTGTTGACCGACTCGAAGACCGCCTCGACGTCGTTGCCGTCGACGGTGAGGCCGGGAATGCCGTAGGCCGCGGCCTTCTCGCTCAGGTGCTCGACCTTGAAGGCCTTCTCGCTCGACATGGACATGCCGTACTTGTTGTTCTCGCAGATGAACACGACGGGTAGCTGCCACATGGACGCCAGGGTCAGCGCCTCGTGCCAGGCGCCCTCGCCGACTGCGCCGTCACCGTGGAAGCACAGGCAGACCTGGTCGGTGCCCCGCAGCTGGTTGCTGAGCGCCGCACCGGCCGCGATCGGCGGGCCGCCGGCGACGATGCCGTTGGCACCCAGGTTGCCGGTGGCGACGTCCGCGATGTGCATCGAGCCGCCCCGTCCGCGGCAGTAGCCGTTGTCGCGGGCCAACAGTTCGGCCATCGAGCGGCCCAGGTCGGCGCCCTTGGCGATGCAGTGCCCGTGCCCGCGGTGGGTCGAGGTGATCTGGTCGCCCTCCTTCAGGGCGGCGCAGGCGCCGGTGGGGACCGCCTCCTGCCCGATCGAGAGGTGCATCGTGCCGTGCATCATGCCCCGGCCGTACAGGTCCTCGACCGCCTCCTCGAAGAGACGGATCCGCCACATGGTGCGGTACGCGTCGATCTCGTCCAGCTGCTCTGCTGCCATGGCCGGAACAGTAGAGAACCAATCAGTGATTCTGCAAGTCTTTTCCAAACTTGAAAGTTCTTGCACCACCCAGGCGCAAACGAAACCGGCCGCCGCAGGAGCGACGGCCGGTTCAGTGAATGGTTGTCAGGAGGCCAGTACCTCGTCCAGCAGCACCTCGGCACGATCCTCTTCGACCTTCTCGGCCAGAGCGAGCTCGGAGACCAGGATCTGCCGGGCCTTGGCGAGCATCCGCTTCTCGCCGGCCGACAGGCCACGCTCACGCTCACGACGCCACAGGTCGCGAACCACCTCGGCCACCTTCAGCACGTTGCCGGAGTGCAGCTTCTCGAGGTTCGCCTTGTAGCGGCGCGACCAGTTGGTCGGCTCTTCGGTGTGCGGCGCCCGGAGCACGTTGAACACCCGCTCGAGACCGTCGGCGTCCACGACGTTGCGGACTCCGATCTCGTCGAGGTTCTGTGCCGGGACCCGTACCACCAGATCGTTCTGGCCGACAATGCGCAGCACAAGATAGAGCTTGTCCTCGCCTTTGATCGTCCGGGTTTCAATGTCTTCGATGACGGCCGCCCCATGATTGGGGTAGACCACCGTCTCACCGACTTCAAAAGTCATCTAGCAGACCCCTTTCCCAGTCACCCATAGTAGCACGGAAAGGTCCCCTAATCGAAACGTTCGTCCTAGCCAGAGCCACTTTAGGGGGTTGACAAAGGCGTCGCCGGTATGCCCGAGGCCGCCGGAAGCGCGCGTTCCAGATTCACCAATGCGGCTCTGACAACACCAAATGATCGTCGGTGCTGCCGTTGTTTTGCCGCCGGCGACGTTCACCGTGGGCGGACGCGACCGAGCCCGCCGGCGTGGGCCGGCGGGCTCGGTGAACCGGTGGGATCAAGCCACTGCCGCGACCTGCTTGGCCGGCCAGAACTGCTTCATCGCGATCACCGCCAGGGTCGACACGATGGTGCCCGCCGCCAGTGCGATCAGGAAGCCCCAGATCGGGTTGATGGCGAAGAAGACGAAGATGCCGCCGTGCGGGGCCCGCGAGCCGACCCCGAGCGCCATCGACAGCGCGCCGGTGACGGCACCACCCGCCATCATCGAGGGGATCACCCGCAGCGGGTCGGCCGCGGCGAACGGGATGGCGCCCTCGGAGATGAAGGACGCACCCAGCAGCCAGGCGGCCCGCCCGTTTTCCAGCTCGACCTCGGTGAACAGCTTCTTGCGCAGCGTGGTGGCCATGGCCAGCGCCAGCGGCGGAACCATGCCCGCGGCCATCACGGCGGCCATGATCTGGAAGGACGCCTGCGACTGGGCCGACAGACCGGCGGTGGCGAACAGGTAGGCGGCCTTGTTGACCGGACCACCCAGGTCGAAGCACATCATCAGGCCGAGGATGACCCCGAGCAGGATCGCCGAACCGCCGGACATGCCCGACAGACCGTCCTGCAGGGCGGTGGTCAGTGCCGCGAGCGGCTTGCCCAGCAGCAGGTACATCACCAGGCCGACGACGGTGGTCACCACCAGCGGGATGATCACCACCGGCATCAGGCCCTGCAACCAGCGGGGTGCCTTGCGATCGGCGATCCAGGCCGCCAGCACGCCGGCCAGCAGGCCGGTCACCAGAGCGCCCAGGAAGCCGGCGCCGACGGAACCGGCCACCACGCCGCCGACGAAGCCGGGAGCGATGCCGGGGCGTCCGGCCAGGGCGTAGGAGATGTAGCCGGACAGGGCCGGCAGCAGGAAGCCGAAGGCCGCACCACCGATGGTGAACAGCAGCGCGCCGAAGTAGTTGCCGAAGCCGGAGGCCCAGCCCGCGTTGATGGCCAGGGCGGCGATGGAGTCACCGCTGGCGCACGTTTCGGCGTCCACCCACGAGGCGAGGTCGGCGCAGGTGCGAGCACCCGTCGCGCCCGCCTTGAGGGCGATGTCGAAGCCGCCGAACAGGAAGCCCAGGGCGATCAACAGGCCGCCGGCGGCGACGAACGGGATCATGTAGGAGACACCGGTCATCAGCGCCTGCTGGACGCGCTTGCCGACGCTGAGCTGGCTGCCGCCCTGGCTCGCGCCGGCCGCGGCCTTGTCGCCGCTCACCTTGCGGGCGTTGGGATCGGTCGAGGCGGCGATCGCCTCGGAGATCATGGCGGCGGGCTCGTTGATGGCCCGCTTCACGCCGGACTCGATCACCGGCAGGCCGGCGAACCGTTCCTTATCGCGGACGCCGACGTCGGTGGCGAAGATCGCAGCGGAGGCGCTGGCGATGACCGCCGGATCGAGCGGGGTGACCTTGCCGGAGCCCTGTGGCTCGACGTGCAGTTCGACGCCGGCGGCGCGGGCCGCCTGCTCGAGACCGTCCGCTGCCATGAAGGTGTGGGCGATGCCGGTCGGGCAGGCGGTCACCGCGACCATGACCTTCGCGCCCTCGGCGGCCGCGGGAGTGGCGGCCGCGACGGCGGCGTCGGCCTGTTCCTCGGCGTGGATGGCGTTGTTGACCAGCGTGACGATCTCCTCCGGCGTGCTGGCGTTGCGCAGCCCGTCGGTGAACTCGCTGCGCATCAGGTTGCGGGCGAGCTCGGCCAGCAGGGCCAGGTGCGCGTCGTCGGAGCCGTCGGACGCGGCGATCAGAAAGGCGATGTCGGCCGGCCCGTCGAAGGCGCCGAAATCGACGGACGGCTTCAACCGGGCGAAGACGAGTGAGTTGGTGGTGACCGCGGCGGAGCGGCAGTGCGGAATCGCGATGCCGCCACCGAGGCCGGTGGGGGCCTTC
Source organism: Micropruina sonneratiae (assembly GCF_025972045.1). Lineage (GTDB taxonomy): Bacteria > Actinomycetota > Actinomycetes > Propionibacteriales > Propionibacteriaceae > Micropruina > Micropruina sonneratiae. The sequence goes on from NZ_JAPDHX010000005.1 coordinate 58,841, forward strand.
TCCTCACGGGCCAGCGCGTCGGCCTCGAGGCCGGCGGCCTCGGCGCGGCCGGCCTTGGCGACCAGTTCGGCCAGATTGTGGATGACGTCGTTCTTGGTCGGGCCAAGGTCGGCGTCGAGCACAACCAGATCAGCAGTGATCAGGTCCTGCGACATTGTGGGTTCCTTTCGGGTGTTTCGGATCAGGCCAGGTCGGTGACGACGACGGCTGCGGTGTTGAGATGCTCTGGCCTGGGCAGGGCGCTTCCGGCCATGGATGCTGCGGCGGAGCCGTACGCCACAGCGGTTCGAAGGCGGTCGGGGGCGGCTTCTCCCCCGCAGTCGGCCAGCACGTAGCCGGCCACCGATGAGTCGCCCGCACCGACGGTGCTGCGCGGGACGATGGGCGGAGGGGCGGCGTGCCAGGCGCCCTCGGCGGTGACCAGCACCGCACCCGAGGCGCCCAGGGTGCCCATCACCGCCCGGACGCCCGCGGCCACCAGGCTGCGCGCGGCGTCCACCGCGGCGCCGGGGTCGCCGGCCTTGGCCGCAGCTTCGAGCTGTTCGGCGTCCGCCCCGGTGAGTTGGGCGAGCTCGTCGGAGTTGGGTTTGAGCAGGTCGGGCGCGGCCTCGGGAAAGTTGTCGACCAGCGCCTGCAGCGGCTCGTCGGAGGTGTCGACGGCCACCTTCACGCCCAGCGGCCGCAGCCGCCGCACCAGGGTGGCGTAGAAGTCGACGGGCACGCCGGGCGGGAGCGAGCCGGACAGCACCACCCACTCGGCGCCGTTCGCCTGGTCGACGACCAGGGCGGCCAGTTGCTCGACCAGCTCGGCGGTGAGCTCCGGCCCGGGTTCGTTGAGCTTGGTGGTCGTGCCGTCGGGTTCGGTCAGAGTCAAGTTCGTCCGGACGCCCTCGTCCACCTCGACGGTGCGGTAGTCGACGCCCAGGTGGCGCAGGGCGCCTAGGATCGGGTCGTCGGCCGGAGCGGGCAGCACGGCCCGGACGGCATGGCCTGCGTAGTGGATGGCCCGGGCGACGTTGACCCCCTTGCCGCCCGGCTCGACGGTGACCCCGCTGACTCGCTGGACCTGCCCGCGCGCCAGGGGCGCGTCGAGGCTTGCGGTCCGGTCGAGGCTCGGGTTGGCGGTCAGGGTGATGATCATGCGGTAACAACCTCCAGTCCTGCGTTGACCAGTTGCTGACGATCAGCCTCGGCCAGACCGGCGTCGGTGACCAGTACGTGAATTTCGTTGAGGGCGGCAAAGCTGACGAGCAGCGTAACGCCGATCTTGGACGAGTCGGCCAGCACGACCCGACGCCGCGAGCCGTGCACCATCGCCCGCTTGACTGCCGCCTCGTCCGGGTCGGGGGTGGAGAACCCGTGCTCGGCGGTCAGCCCGTTGGTGCCGAGGAACGCGACGTCGCAACGCAGCCGGCCCAGCGCCTCGACGGTCTCGCCGCCGACGGTGGCCTGGGTGAGGCCGCGGACCCGTCCGCCCAGCAGGTGCACATCGCCGCGCTGGGACAGCGCCAGCTGCGACGCGATCGGCACCGAGTTGGTGACGACGGTGCGGGGGTGGGCACCCATCGCCGCAGCGAAACGGGCGGTGGTGGTGCCCGAGTCGATCAGCACGGTCGAGCCTTCGCCGGTGGGCAGGAAGGCGAGTGCGGCCTGTGCGATGCGCGCCTTCTGGGCTGAGAAGGCCGGCTCGCGATCGGCGACGGCGGTCTCGACCAGGCGGACGTTCTCGGCCGGCACGGCCCCGCCGTGCACCCGGCGCAGGATGCCGCGCCGGTCGAGCACGTCGAGGTCGCGGCGGACAGTCTCAGTGGTAACGCCGAAGCGTCCAGCCAACTCGGTCACCGACACCCGGTCGTAGCGCAGTGCCAGGTTGACGATCGTGCGTTGTCTTTCCTCGGCGTACATCGGTGTCGCACCTCTCATCCAACGTGGATTGTGTTGAATCATACGCAAATTCATAGCAATGTCAACAGAAACCCACATAGATCTCAGGTAAACCCACATCCAGGTCTCTCCGTGTGTCACGGGTATCGGCGGTCCCAAAGCCGGACGCAATTCGTTACGCTGGCCTCCAAACCGGCGACCACAAGGAGTTCCCCATGGCCCGCAGCCTTCGTAGCCTCGCCGCCAGCCTGTGTGTGCCCCTCGCGCTGGGGCTGACCGGGTGCGGCTTCGGCGCCCAGACCCTGCAGCCTTACACCCCGGCAGAGGGCGTCAACACCTCAGTGGGCCAGGTGATGGTGCGCAACGTGTTGGTGATCGCGGACTCCACCGGCCAGGGGCTGGTGAGTGCGTCGCTGGTCAGCTACGCCGACGACACCCTGACCGCCGTGGCCGGCACGCCGCAGAAGGTGGACGGCTCCGCCGGCAGCGCCCTGGTGGTCACGGCCACCGGGCTGCCCCTGGCCATGCCGACCAACACCCTGTTCGTGCTGACCGACGCGCCCACCAGGATCGCGGTGAGCTCGCCCGACCTGAAGCCGGGCCTGCTGGTCGACCTGACCCTCACCTTCGCCACCGCGGGCCAGGTCAAGGTGGTCGCCCCAGTACTGTCGGCGGACGACCCGGAGTTCGAGGGCATTACGGTCGGAGGCGCCGGCTGACCCGAGCCCGCGGGCTCGGCCGCCGCCGAGCACCGGCCTCAAATGGGGACGGTTCCATTTCAGGCCGGCCGGTCACCCCCGGCAAGCGCCTCCTCACAAGGCCGAACACAGCGTCCGAGCGGTGGCCTAAAAAGGAACCGTCCCCATTACAGGCCGGCTCAGGCCTCGAACTTGTAGCCGAGCCCGCGCACGGTGACCAGCAGCTGCGGGTCGGCCGGGTCGGTCTCGACCTTGGCCCGCAACCGTTTGATGTGCACGTCCAGGGTCTTGGTGTCCCCCACGTAGTCGGCGCCCCAGATGCGGTCGATCAGCTGGCCACGGGTCATCACCCGGCCGGCGTTGCGCAACAGGATCTCGAGCAGTTCGAACTCCTTCAGCGCCAGCTTCACCTGCTGACCGCGCACCCACACCTCGTGCCGTTCGACGTCCAGCCGGACGGCGTCCACCTCGAGCACGTCCGGCTCGAGTTCGACGTCCTGGCCACGGCGCAGCACGGCGCGGATGCGCGCCACCAGCTCGCGATGGCTGAACGGCTTGGTGACGTAGTCGTCGGCACCGAGTTCGAGGCCGACCACCTTGTCGATCTCGTCGTCGCGGGCGGTGACCATGATGACCGGCACCGAACTGCGCGCCCGCAGCCGGCGGCACACCTCGGTGCCGGGCAGTCCGGGCATCATCAGGTCGAGCAGCACGATGTCGGCGCCCCCGCGCTCGAACTCGGTCAGCCCCATGGTGCCGTCGGCGGCCTCGACGACGTCGAAACCCTCCTTGCGCAGCAGGAAGCCGACCGTCTCGCGGTAGGCGTCCTCGTCCTCGATCAGCAGAACCCGGGTCATGCGGCCGTCCCTTCGGCGTCGGAGTCGGGGTGGTGAGCCGGTAGCCGCAGGGTGAACGTGGAGCCCTGGCCCAGCCGGCTCCACAGGCTGACGGTGCCGCCGTGCGCGGCGGCGATGTGCTTGACGATCGACAGGCCGAGGCCCGTACCACCGCTGGCTCGGCTGCGGCCGTAGTCGACGCGGAAGAAGCGTTCGAAGATCCGCGGCTGGTCGGCCTCGGCGATGCCGATGCCGTTGTCCGACACGCTGATCTCGACCCAGTCGCCGGCGGTGTCGGAGGACAGCCGGGTGGTGATGGTCACCCGGGCGCCGGCGTCGGAGTAGGCGATCGCGTTCTGCACCAGGTTGCGCAGCGCCGCCTCGATGTGATCCCGGTCGCCCCGGACGAAGGCCGCCCCCGAACGGTGCTGGGTGAGGGTGATGCCGCGGCTGTCGGCCAGCGCCCTGGCCTGGTCGAGCACGACGTCCACCACTTCGGCGATGTCGATCGGTGAGGCCGCCAGCAGGGGGTCGGTGGACTGCAGGCGCGACAGCGCGATGATCTGCGAGACCAGTTCGTTGAGCCGGGCGGCCTCGTCGGAGAGGCGTTGCGTGAAGTGCAGCACGGCGTCCGGATCGTCGGCGGCCCCGGCGATCGCCTCGGCGAGCAGCGACACCGCGCCGATCGGGGTCTTCAGTTCGTGGGTGACGTTGGCGACGAAATCACGCCGGGTCTCGTCGACGCGCAACGCCTCGGAGCGGTCGTCGGCCACCATCAGCACCAGTTCCTCCCCCAACGGCGCCACCCGGACGGCCAGCTTCCGGGCCGGCATTCCCAGCCCGCCCGGGACGTTGAGGTTCAGCACGCCGGGCTCGTGCTCGCGGCGGGCTTCACGCACCAGTTCGAGCACCTCGGCGGCGAGCCGGCGCCCCCGGACCAGGCCCGAGGAGGCCGCGGCCGGTGATTCGGTGAGTACCTCGTCGTGCGGGCCCAGCACGACGGCGGGACCGCGGAGGTGTTCGATCGTGGTCACCAGCATGGGCGGGAGCACCGGCGTCGCGACGGGGTCGTCGGCCACCGGGCGGGTGCGGGTGGCGATGACGGCCAGCAGGGTCGCGAGCACGCCGAGCACCACCCCCAGCAGGCTTGCGACGAGCGGACTCACACGCTGGATCATAAGCGCACGCCGAGGGGCCCTTCGTCGGCCGGCGATCGGCCTCCTCGCAGAGTTCACCGACTGTTCACCTGGTCTTCGCCGCAGGCGGTCCGGTCGGTAGGCGGCGGGCTTAGGGTTGAGGTCGGCCCAGGCCCCGGACCTCGGTCGAAGCAGCGGCCGAGAGCTGAAAGAGGAGACATGCGAGAGAGCTACCGCGAAGACCTGAACGGCTTGGTCGAAGACCTGGTCGCCATGACCGAGCGGGTCCAGAGTGCGGTGCGGCTGAGCACTCGGGCGTTGCTGGAGGCCGACCTGGCCACCGCGGAACAGGTGATCAGCGACGACACGCTGCTCGACGCCCAGCACGACGACCTCGAGGCCCGCTGCTTCGTTCTGCTGGCCCGGCAGGCGCCGGTGGCCGGTGAACTGCGGACGATCGTCGCGGCCATGCGCATGGTCGCCGATCTGGCCCGGATGGGTGACCTGGCCTGCCACGTCGCCAAGATCGCTCGGCTGCGCTACCCGACCAAGGCGGTGCCCGAGGGACTGGTGCCCAACTTCGAACTGATGGCGCGGGTGGCCGAGGACATGGTGGCCACCGCCGGTCGCGCGCTGAACGACCGCAACGCCCACGACGCGGCGAAGCTCGCCGACTCCGACGAGGAGATGGACGAACTGCGCAAGAGCCAGTTCCGCATTCTGCTCGGCGCGGAGTGGCCCTATTCGGTCGAGGCAGCCGTCGATGTCGCCCTGCTGGGCCGCTACTACGAGCGGATCGCCGACCACGCGGTGATCATGGCCGGCCGGGTGATCTACGTGGTCACCGGCAACCATCCCGCGGGCGAGAACTGGTCCTACGCCTGAGGCCTCGCCTCCGCCTTCCCCTAACTACCGAGCGCTCGCCAAGCTTGGCGGCGAGCGCTGGGTAGTTAGGCGAGCGGTGGGGGTGGCCGGGGCTACTTCTTCTTGCCCTGGTTCTTGACCGCCTCGATGGCGGCCTTGGCGGCCTCCGGGTCGAGGTAGGTGCCGCCGGGTGTGACCGGACGCAGGTCGTCGTCCAGTTCGTAGTGCAGCGGGATGCCGGTGGGGATGTTCAGCGACGCGATGTCGGCGTCGGAGATGTTGTCCAGGTGCTTGACCAGCGCCCGCAGCGAGTTGCCGTGCGCGGTGACCAGCACCGTGTTGCCGGCGCGCAGGTCGGGAACGATGGCGTCGTACCAGTAGGGCAGCATGCGCACGACCACGTCCTTGAGGCATTCGGTCTTGGGCCGGGCCTCGGTGGGCAGGAAGGCGTAGCGCGGGTCGTCGAACTGCGTGTTGGGGTTGTCGTCGGAGATCTCCGGCGGCGGGGTGTCGTAGGACCGCCGCCAGAGCATGAACTTCTCCTCCCCGTACTGCTCGAGGGTCTCGGCCTTGTTCTTGCCCTGCAGGTCGCCGTAGTGGCGCTCGTTGAGCCGCCAGTGCCGGCGCACCGGGATCCAATGCCGATCGCAGTTCTCCAGCGCCAGGTTGGCGGTATGGATGGCCCGCCGCATCACCGAGGTGTGCAGCACATCGGGCAGCAGGCCGGCCTGCGCGAGCAGTTCGCCACCGCGCTTGGCCTCGCCGACACCCTTCTCGTTGATGTCCACGTCGACCCAGCCGGTGAACAGGTTCAGGGCATTCCACTCGCTCTCACCGTGGCGGAGCAGGATCAGGTTCGCACTCATGGCCCTGAGCCTAGTGGTCGGCGCCCCGGCCCGGCAGCGGGCGGGGGCGATTGCGGGCCACCTCGATCACCGCACTCTCGTTGGCCTCGCCGAGTCCGGACGCCAGCAGGGCGTCCAGTCCGGCCAACGCCACCTCGCCCAGCGGGACGCCGAGGTCGAGCGCGTCGGCCAGCCGTAGGGAGTAGTCGGTGTCATTGCGGCGCAGCCGGCCGGAAAGGTGACCCGCTGGTCGTGGTCGCCGGCGACCATCCGCTGCGCGTTGCGCACCACCTGAGGGCTGGCCGCCTGACCGGTGGCCAGCACCCGGACGACCTGGGTCAGGTCGAGTCCGGCGCGCTGCGCCATCGCCAGGCCCTCGGCCGCCCCCGCGAGTTGCACCGCCCCCATCAGGTTGACGATCAGTTTGTAGGCGGTACCCGTCCCGACGCCGCCGAAGTGTTCGACGTGCCGCGCCAGCGGCTCCAGCACCGGCCGCCGGCGCGCCGGCCAGGACGCCGTCCTCGCCGAGCCAGACCCGTTCCGACGCCGCGTCGCCGGCCAGCATCGCGACCACCACGTCCACACCCTCGGACGCCGCCGCCGGGCTGTCGGCGAGCCGGGCACCGGCCACCACCAACGGCCGGGCGCGACCCGCGCTGCGGTTCCACACCGTCAGGTCGTGGCCGGCGGCGAGCAGCCGCGACGCCATGCCCGAGCCCATCCGGCCCAACCCCAGGAATGCGATCCGTGCCATCCCGGCACGCTAGCGACTGGCAGAATCGGCCGCATGACGAGCCGACGAGCAGTTGTGACCGGTGCGAGCAGCGGGATCGGGGCGGCCACCGCCCGGGCACTGGCGGCGTCCGGCTACCAGGTGATCTGCGCCGCGCGGCGCACCGAGCGCATCGAGGCGCTGGCGGCAGAGATCGGCGGGCTCGCGGTGACCTGTGACGTGACCAACGACGACGCGGTCGCCGCGTTGGCCGAGGCGGTCGGCGAGCGGCTCGACCTGTTGGTCAACAATGCCGGCGGCGCGCTCGGCCAGAACCCGGTCGCGCAGGCCGAGATCGGCGCGTGGCAGCGGATGTACGACATCAACGTGCTGGGCGCCGGACGGGTCACTCGGGCGCTGCTGCCGGCCCTGACCGCCGGCGAGGGGATGGTGCTGTTCGTCACCTCGACCGCCGCCGAGGCCCCCTACGAGGGCGGGGCCGGCTACTGCGGGGTGAAGGCCGCCGAACGGTCGCTGGCCGGGTCGCTGCGGCTGGAACTGTTCGACCAGCCGGTGCGGGTATGCGAGATCTCGCCCGGCATGGTGCACACCGAGGAGTTCTCCACGACCCGCTTCGGCGGCGACCAGGCGAAGGCGGACGCCGTCTACGCGGGGGTGCCCGACCCGCTCGTCGCCGAGGACATCGCCGACGCGATCACCTGGATGGCCACCCGTCCGGCCCACGTGAACGTCGACAGGCTGGTCATCCGGCCGCGCGCCCAGGCCGCCAACCACAAGGTGTACCGGGTCACCGGATGAGGGCGCTGCGCGTCCTGGCCGTGCTGGTGCTGCTGGTCAGCCTGGCCGCGACGGCGCACGTCGTGCACGCCTCCACCCAGCCGCTCAGCGGCACCGGCAGGGTGGCCGCGCAGGTGCGCTGGCTGAACACCGCCAGGGCCGACGGCGCCGCCCACCGGATGCAGGACCTGTTCCCCGAGGGGGAGTTCTTCACCCACCTGCTGACCGGGCTGGCGGCGGCCTCGACCGGCGATCTGGACACGGTGCGGGCCACGCTGGCGGACAGTGGGACGCCGGCGGTGCGCGACCGGTTCGGTGACCTGGACGAACTGCCCGGCGGCACCTTCTACCGCGGCTGGCGGCTGCTGCTGTGGGCGGAGCAGGTGCGGCTGAGCGGAGCGGGAGGATCCGAGTTGCTCGCCGAGGCGGACGCCGTGCGGGCCGCGCTGCTGGCCTCCCCCACCGGCGTCCCGGCGTCCTACCCGGGCGGGTACTGGCCCTGCGACGCGGTGGTCGCGATGGCTGCGGTGGTGCGAGCCCGGGCCGTCGCCGGCGAACCGCTGCCGGCGGCCGAGCTCGCGGCCTGGCGCGGCCGGCTGGACGCCTCGCGCGACGCGGGGACGGGACTGTTGCCGCACCGGCTGTCGTCGGCGGGCGGGGCGGAGGGGCCGCGGGGCAGTTCGCAGGCGATCATCCAGGCGTTCTGGCCCGACGTCGACCCCAGCGGCTCGGCCGTGCAGTGGCAGCGCTTCGTCGACACGTTCGTGGTCCGCGAGGCGGGGCTGGTCGGCGTCCGGGAGTACCCGCGCGGGGTGGAGGACGCCGGCGACGTCGACTCCGGGCCGTTGCTGTTCGGGGTGTCGGCGTCCGCCTCTGCGGTCACGCTGGCGGCGGCGCTGCGCAACGGCGACACCGCGCTCGCCACCGACCTGGACCGGCAGGCGGAGTATCTCGGGATACCGCTGGAGTGGGACGGCCGGCGCCGGTTCGCGTTCGGCCTGGTGCCGGTCGGGGACGCCTTCGTGGCGTGGGCGCGCAGCGTTGCGCCCGCGCCGGCGTCCGTCACCTCGGCGGCGCCGGCGGTGCTGTGGTGGGCGCACGCCCTGGTGCTGCTCACACCGGGGCTGCTCGCCGGCGTGTTGCTGGTGGCGAGATGGCGGCGTCCGCCGGGATGACGAGATCGCAGCAGGACCGGTTCGCGTCCGGCCCGGTTACTTCCGCTTACGGTAGTCGGGGAAGTTGAAGAACGCCTTGCCGAACGCCCACACCGCGACCAGCGCGATGAGCGCGAACGCCAGTCCGCCGGGCGGACCGGTCGTGCTGTCGATGCGCACCAGGCCGGAGCTGATCAGCCAGATCCCGGTCGCGGTCGCGACGACCGCGACCGCGAACCACCCCCATTGGGGCTTGGGCATTCCGCCTCCTGAGTTCGGCCGACGCCGCTCAGGCTAGCTCGATCAGCGGCTCGCCGCCCTGCACCGAATCGCGTTCGCCGACCAGGATGGAACCCACCTTGCCGCTGCTGGGCGCGGTGATCTCGGTTTCCATCTTCATCGCCTCGAGCACCAGCAGCACCTGACCCTCGGTGATCGCGTCGCCCTCGGCGACCAGGATGCGGGCGACGACGCCGGACAGCGGCGCCACCACCGAGTTGGCCGAGGCTGCCTTCACCGACGCGGTGGTCGGGGCGTGCGCCGCTCCGCCACCACCGATGACGACCGCGCCGAGCGAGGGGCGTTCCTGCTCCTCGACCTCGACCTCGACGTCGTAGGCGACGCCGTTGACAGTGACCTTCAGTTTCATGTCTGTTCCTCAGCCTTTGCGCAGGTGCAGCGGTTCGTGGGCGTGCTGCCGGCGACGGGTGCCGCTCTGCCAGATAGCGGACTTCGAGAAGGACGCCTGGCGCCGCTTGGCCCGATGCCCCAGGTAGGCGGCCACCGCGGCCGCGATCGCCACCATCGTCTCCTCGGGGACGTCGGCGTGCAGCAGCCGCAGCTCCTTGATCTCAACCTCGAGGGCGGTGACCTTGTCGGTCAGCGCCCTCACCATCGAGAGCAGTTCGGCGTTCTGGTCGCTCATCGTGTGTCTCCGATCAGACCGGGCCGAGGCCGTGCTTCTTGGCCGGCCGCAGCTGACGCTTGGCCACCAGCAACTCCAGGGCCATGGCCACCTTGCGCCGGGTGTCGCCCGGGTCGATCACGTCGTCGACCAGGCCGCGCGAGGCGGCGACGAACGGCGTCGAGAACGTCTCGCGGTACTCTTCGACCAGCTCGGCACGGCGGGTGTTGGGATCGTCGGCCTCGGCGATCTCGCGCCGGAACACCACCGATGCCGCACCCTCGGCCCCCATCACGGCGATCTCGGCGGTCGGCCAGGCGAACACCTGGTCGGCACCCAGATCCTTCGCCGACATGGCGATGTAGGCACCGCCGTAGGCCTTGCGCAGCACCACGGTGATCTTTGGCACGGTGGCCGCCGCGTAGGCGTACAGCATCTTGGCGCCGTGCCGGATGATGCCGCCGTGCTCCTGGGCGACGCCCGGCAGGAAGCCGGGGACGTCGACGAAGGTGACGATCGGAATGTTGAACGCGTTGCAGAAGCGGACGAACCTCGACCCCTTGTCGGAGGCGTTGATGTCGAGCACGCCGGCCATCACGTTGGGCTGGTTGGCCACCACACCGACGCTCTTGCCGTTGATCCGGGCGAACCCGACGACCAGGTTCTGGGCGTAGCCCGCCTGCACCTCGAGGAAGTCGGCGTGGTCGACGACCTTGCCGATCACCTCGCGCACGTCGTAGCCCTTGGTGCCCTCGGCCGGGACGATGTCGTGCAGCGACGGGTCGTACTCGACGTAGGGATCCGGATCGACGATCGGCGGGTCCTCGGTGTTGTTCTGCGGCAGGAAGCTGAGCAGCTTCTTGGCGATCAGGATGGCCTGCTCGTCGTCGTCGGCCACGAAGTGGTTGACGCCGGAGACGGCCATGTGGGCGTCCGCGCCGCCGAGCCCGTCGGCGGTGACCTTCTCACCGGTGACCTGCTCGATGACGTTCGGCCCCGTGATGAACATGTGGGCCTTGCGGGTCTGGATGATGAAGTCGGTCAATGCCGGGCTGTAGGCCGCGCCACCGGCGCAGGGGCCGGCGATGATCGAGATCTGCGGCACCGCGCCCGACAGCAGCACGTTGGCGTAGAACACCTGGCTGTATCCGGACAGCGAATCGATGCCCTCCTGGACGCGGGCGCCGCCGGAGTCGTTGATGAAGACGAACGGGGTACCGCACTTGAGCGCGGACTCCATCATCTCGACGACCTTCTTGCTGTGCGTCTCGCCCGCGGAGCCACCGGCGACGGTGAAGTCCTGGCTGGCGATGTGCACCGGCCGGCCCAGCACCGCACCGGTGCCGGTGACCACGCCGTCGGCGGGCATGTCGGCCTTGTCCATGCCGAACGTCACGGTGCGGTTGCGCCGGAACAGCCCGATCTCCTGGAAGGTGTCCTCGTCGATCAGCGCGTCGATGCGTTCGCGGGCGCTCAGCTTGCCCTGCGCGTGCTGCTTCTCGATGCGCTTCTCGCCGCCGCCGGCCCGGGTGGTGAGCCGCTTCTCGAGCAGGTCGTCGACCCGCTGTTTCATGTCCTTGGTCTTTGCCATTGTCTCGTCACGCCCTTTCGACGGTCACGCTGTGCTGGCGTCCGCCCATGCTGACCTTGTACCTGATCGGGCCGGTGACCGCGTTGCCCGAGTCCGACTTGGCCTCCGCCTCGGCCTTGAGCTGCGCCTCGGTCTTGCCGACGTTCTTCGGGCCCTCCGCGCGCGTGCTGAAGAAGCCGGGCGCGACGCCCGGGAACATGGCGTAGGTGAGCACGTCGGTGTCGGTGCCGTCGAAGCCGTCGAGCTTGGCGGCGTCCGCGGTGAGGGTGTCCCACTCGGGTGCCAGCAAGTCGGCCGGCCGGACCGTGATCGGCTCCTTCTTGGCCTGCGCCCTGGCGATCTCGACCACCTCGGGGTTCCGCTCGCCGATGCATTCGCCGTAGTAGCCCAGCATCAGGTCGGCGAACTCGCCGGTCATCACCTTGTACTTGCCCATCAGCACGTTGAACACCGCCTGGGTGCCGACGATCTGGGACGACGGGGTGACCAGCGGCGGATGGCCGGCGTCCGCCTTGACCAGCGGCACCTCGGCCATCACCTCCTTGATCCGGTCGCCGGCGCCCTGCGCCTTGAGCTGGCTCTCCATGTTGGACAGCATCCCGCCCGGGATCTGGCTGGAGAAGATGTCGGTGTCGACCAGGGTGGCCGACTCGAACGCCGCGTACTTGGGGCGCACCTTCGCGAAGTGGTCGCGGATGCGCACCAGGCGGTCGTGGTCGAGGGCGGTGGTGTATTCGGTGCCTTCGAGCATCGCCACCAGCGATTCGGTCGGGTTGTGGCCCGGGCCGAGCGACATCGAGCTGATCGCGGTGTCGACGACGTCGGCGCCGGCCTCGATGGCCTTCATCAGCGTGACCAGGGTGACGCCGGTGGTGGCGTGGCAGTGGACGTTGATCTGGGTGTCCTCGCCGTAGGTGCTCTTGATGCCCCGGATGATGTCGTAGGCGGGTTGCGGCTGCAGCAGCGCGGCCATGTCCTTCAGCGCCAGCGACTGGGCACCCATGTCGAGCAGCTGCCCGGCGAGCTTCACGTAGCCCTCGACGGTGTGCAGCGGCGAGATGGTGTAGCAGATCGTGCCTTGGGCGTGCTTGCCGCTCTCCTGCACCGCCTTCATCGCGACCGCCATGTTGCGGGGGTCGTTCAGGGCGTCGAAGACCCGGAACACGTCCATGCCGTTCTCGGCGGACTTGTCGACGAAACGCCTCACGACGTCGTCCTCGTAGTGCCGGTAGCCGAGCAGGTTCTGGCCGCGCAGCAGCATCTGCAGCCGGCTGTTGGGCAGCAGCTCGCGGAAGGTCCGCAGCCGCGCCCAGGGATCCTCGTTGAGGAATCGGATGCAGGAATCGTAGGTGGCTCCGCCCCAGCACTCGACGGACCAGTAACCGGCCGCGTCGATGTCGGCACAGGCGTCCACCATGTCCTCGAGTGCCATCCGGGTGGCCATCAGGCTCTGGTGGGCGTCCCGGAGAGCGACCTCGGTTACCCCAATGGTTCGCTGACTCATGATGGCGATCTTGTCACTACTACTACTACTACGTGTCGTAGTTCGGCAGATTCCTGCCGATTGGGACCAGCGGTCTCAACACTCGACGACGTTGACCGCCAGACCACCCTTGGACGTCTCCTTGTATTTGGTCAGCATGTCGGCGCCGGTGTCGCGCATCGTGGCGACCACGGTGTCCAGCGGCACGAGGTGGGTGCCGTCGAAATGCATGGCGGTGCGCGCCGCGGCCACCGCCTTCACCGCGGCGATCGCGTTGCGCTCGATGCAGGGCACCTGGACGAGCCCACCGACCGGGTCGCAGGTCAGCCCCAGGTTGTGCTCCATGCCGATCTCGGCGGCGTTCTCGACCTGCGCCGGGGTGCCGCCCATCACCGCGGCGAGGCCCGCCGCCGCCATCGCGCACGCCGAACCGACCTCGCCCTGGCAGCCGACCTCCGCCCCCGAGATGGACGCCGTGGTCTTGATGATGGCGCCGACGGCGGTGGCGGTGAGCAGGAAGGTGACCACGCCGTCGTCATCGGCACCGGGCATGTGGTGGCGGTAGTAGTGCAGCACCGCCGGGATGACGCCGGCGGCGCCGTTGGTGGGGGCGGTGACGACCCGGCCGCCGGCGGCGTTCTCCTCGTTGACCGCCAGCGCATAGGCGGCGATCCAGTCCATGCCGGTGAGGTCGTCCGGGGGGTTCTCGGACAGGTGACGGTGCAACTGGGGCGCCCGGCGCAGCACGTTCAGCCCGCCCGGCAGCCGGCCGTTCGTGGCGAAGCCGTTGCGGACGCATTCGGCCATCACCCGCCAGGTGGCCAGCACCCCGGCCCGCACGTCCGCCTCGGGCCGCAGCGCGCACTCGTTGCCGAGCACGACCTGCTCGATGCTCAACCCGTGCTCGGCGCACAGCGCGAGCAGTCGGGAGGCGGTGGTGAACGGGTAGGGCTCGGTGTCGCGGGCCGGGGGCGGCGGGGCGTCCAGCTCGTCGGCGGTGGCCACGAAGCCGCCGCCGATCGAGAACATCACCCGCTCATCGATCAGCACGCCGCCGGCGCCGAAGCTGCGCACCCGCATGCCGTTGGGGTGCTGCGGCAGGGCGCGGCGGCGGTGCAGGACGATGTCGGCGTCCGGATCGAAGTCGATCTCGTGACGGCCCAGCAGCGGCAGTCGGCCGGTTCTGCGCACGACCCGCAGGGCGGGTTCGACGCCGGCCGGGTCGATCGTCTCGGGACGTTCTCCCAGCAGCCCGAGCAGCACGGCGCGGTCGGAGTGGTGTCCGCGTCCGGTGGAGCCCAGTGAGCCGTACAGGTCGACCCGGACCCGGGTGACCTCGTCCAGCCTGTCTTCGGCCGCCAGGTCCTCGGCGACCCGCAGCGCCGCACGCATCGGCCCGACCGTGTGCGACGACGACGGTCCGATGCCGATGCTGAACAGGTCGAAGAAGCTCAGCGCCATCGCTTCACTGTAGGACGGCGGTCCACCCCCCGGTCGAGCAGTCGAGGCCGTTTGGGGTGGACGTCCGGGCTGGCCGTCCCGGGGTCTGCCGTTCGGGGGGATCGCGCCGGTCGGCCGTCCTGGGGGTCGGCCGTCCTGGGGGTCGGCCGTCCTGGGGGTCTGGCCGTCCTGGGGGTAGGCCGTCCTGGGGGTCGGCCGTTCTCATCAACGCCGACTACTCGCACCTCGGGTGACTACTTTCGCGTTGCAACACGAAAACAGTCGGCGTTCCCGAGAACTGTGGGCGTTGCTGAGAACGCCGAACCGCGACGGTGGCGCGCCGAGTTTGGCCGTCCGGGGTGGGTCGGCCCGGGCTCACACCTGGGGTCGGCCGTCCTGGGGGTAGGCCGTTCTCATCAACGCCGACTACTCGCACCTCGGGTGACTACTTTCGCGTTGCAACACGAAAACAGTAGGCGTTCCCGAGAACTGTGGGCGTTGCTGAGAACGCCGAACCGCGACGGCGGGGTCGCGCCGAGTTTGGCCGTCCGGGGTGGGTCGGCCCGGGCTCACACTTGGGGTCGGCCGTCCTGGGGGGGTCGGCCGTTCTCATCAACGCCGACTACTCGCACCTCGGGTGACTACTTTCGCGTTGCAACACGAAAACAGTCGGCGTTCCCGAGAACTGTGGGCGTTGCTGAGAACGCCGAACCGCGACGGGGGCGCGCAACACGCGAACGGGATCCTCGGGCAGACCCGGATGACGGGAGATGTTGCCAGAGAAGATTCTCGGGTCAGTCGTCCTTCTTGCGGATGGTCGGCATCCGCTTGCGGAACTCCTCTTCGAACAGGTGCTTCACCGCGGCCGAGTCGATCACGCCCTCGACGTTCGTGGGCAGCTTGCCGGCGGCCGCGCGCTGGCAGACCGTCAGCCAGGCCTGACCCATGGCGAGGGTGAAACCCGAAGCCACCGAGGCGTTGATGACTCCGCCGGCGACACTGCCCGCGCCCGGGATGAACTTGAGCAGGTTGGCCGCGGCCGTCCGTCCGAGAGTGGTGGCGACGCCCGTGGACGCCGCGGCGAGCAGGGCGGCGCGGTCGAACGGCACCTTGTACAGGTGGGCGATCCGGCCCATCATCGCCAGCTGCATCGGCACCAGCAGGGCTGCCGACGAGAACGGGATCGGTACCGCGGCCGCACCGGCGGCGCCCGCTACGGTCGCGTTGATGTGTCGCTGCGCGGCTTTGTGTTTCGCTTCCAGATCGATCGCCTGGGCTGCGGTGAGGGCTCCCTGGACCGCGTCAGGAACAACCTGAAAGGTGGCCTGCAAGACGTCCATCAAGCCGTAGGGCGGCTGACCGGTGAACTGGTCCCTCATCGCGTAGGTCATGAACGGACGCCCGCCGACGATGGGCAGTTGCTTGGCCTCGACCTGGCGCGCCAGCTCGACGGCGTCGGGGTGGTACTGGCCGTCGCGCATCGGTACCTGGGTGAACACCACCAGCACCGGGATGCCGGCCTCGTGCAGGGTGCGGATGAACGTCGCCTCGACCTCTTCGAAGCGCCGGTCCATGCCGCGGACGCAGTACCAGGCCACGTGCACCTGTTCCTGGACCGGCTTGGACCGCAGGCCCTTGAGGTACTTGGTGACCTCCTTGATCAGTTCGCCGTCGTCGCGTCCGATCTCGAGCCCGCGGGTATCGATCAGCCCGAGCGTGCCACGGGTGTCGAGATAGAGGTGGGAATCCAGGGTGACCGGGTCGCCGATGCCGGTCGCGGCCACCGGCTCGCCGAAGATCGCGTTGATCAGGGTGGACTTGCCCACGCCGGTCTTGCCGAAGATCGCCAGGTTGAACCGTCCGAGCTGGGCGGCCTGCTTGTCGAACTCGGTCCGGAAGGCGTCAGTGAACCATTGCGTCACGCAGCCAAGACTAGGGGCCGGGCGTCCGCCGGGGGACTCCTCCAGCCCTGAGGGTGGCCCGGTTCACCCCTGGCCGTGCCGCGGCGTCCCATTCGCGGCCCGTCCGCTTCACCGGAGCGCACGCGCGTAATAGCTTGTGACAACCCCATGCGCCAACCCCGGGAGGTCCCGATGAGCGTGCTACGTACCAAGTCGATCGAGCAGTCGATCGCAGACACCGACGAGCCGGAGTACCAGCTCAAGAAGTCGCTGACCGCGCTCGACCTCACCGTGTTCGGCGTCGGTGTGGTGATCGGCGCGGGCATCTTCACCCTGACCGGACGCGTCGCGCACCAGATGACCGGACCGGCGATCATCATCAGCTTCGTCGTGGCGGCGATCTGCTGCGCGCTGGCCGCCATGTGCTACGCCGAGTTCGCCTCGACGGTGCCGGTGTCGGGATCGGCCTACACCTTCAGCTACGCCTCACTCGGCGAGGTGTTCGCCTGGATCATCGGCTGGGACCTGATCCTGGAGATGTTCCTGGGCGCGTCCGTGGTGGCCCAGGGCTGGAGCGCCTACCTGGGCGTGCTGATGGAGAACTTCGGGCTGCCCATCCCGGCCGCCGTCGGTTACGGCGGTGTGGTCGACCTGCCGGCGATCCTGCTGGTGGTCGCGCTCGGCGTGCTGATCACGGTCGGCATCAAGGAGTCGATGCGGGTCAACCTGGTGCTGGTCGCGGTGAAGCTGTTCATCGTGCTGTTCGTGATCGTCGCCGGGGCGATGTTCATCAACCCGGCCAACTACTCCCCCTTCATCCCCGAGGCGGCACCCACCGAGGCCACCGCCGGGTTCAGCTGGACCCAGCCGCTGCTGCAGTGGCTGACCGGTTCGGCGCCGATGGCGTTCGGCTGGAGCGGCGTGTTCGCCGGCGCCGCGCTGGTCTTCTTCGCCTACATCGGTTTCGACGTGGTGGCGACCACAGCCGAAGAGGCGAAGAACCCGCAGAAGGACCTGCCGGTCGGCATCATCGCCTCGCTGACCATCTGCACGGTGCTGTACTGCGCGGTCGCGTTCGTGGTGACCGGCATGGTCAACTACACCGAGATCGACCCGAAGGCGGCGCTGGCCAGCGCCTTCGTGCACCACGGCCAGGCTTGGATGGCGACGCTGATCTCGGCCGGTGCGGTGGCCGGCCTGACCACCGTCGTGCTGACCCTGATGATCGGCGCCACCCGGATCATCTTCGCCATGTCGCGCGACAACCTGCTGCCGATCCGGCTGGCCAAGGTGCACCCGAAGTTCCGGACGCCGTGGATGATCTCGATCCTGGTCACCGCGGTCTGCGCAATCACCGCGGGCTTCACCCCGATCGGCGTGCTGGAGGAGATGGTCAACATCGGCACCCTGACGGCGTTCATCCTGGTGTCGATCGCGGTGGTGGTGCTGCGCCGCAAGCGGCCCGACCTGCCGCGGGCGTTCAAGGTGCCGCTGTCGCCGGTGCTGCCGGTGCTCTCGGCCGTGATCTGCCTCTACCTCACGCTGAACCTGTCGCTGGAGACCTGGGTACGGTTCGTCGGCTGGATGGCGATCGGCTTCGCGATCTACTTCGCCTACGGCTACCGCCGGGCGCGACTGGCCACCGGGGCGGCGTTGCCGCACGATGTGCAGGCGGCGATGGACGACGGCGTCGTGAAGCGCCCCGAAGCCCAGTGAGCCGGCCCTGATCGGACCGCTGCTGGCGCTGGGGTCGGCGCTCACCTGGGGAGCGGCCGACTTCGCCGGCGGCATGCTCAGCCGGCGGCTGCCCTCGGCGGCCGTGGTGGGGGTGTCGCAGGCGTGCTCACTGGTCCTGCTGCTGGCGGTCCTGCCGTTCGTGCCGGCGTCGGCCGGTTGGGGCTGGCTGGGCTGGTCGGTGCTGGCCGGCGCCGCCGGGTCGCTGGCGCTGGTCTGCTTCTATCGGGCCCTTGCCTTCGGCACCGTCGGGGTGGTGTCGCCGATCAGCGCCCTGGCCGTCTCGATCCCCGTCGTGGCCGGCCTGCTGGCGGGTGAGCAGCCGCACACCCTGCAGCTCGCCGGCATCGTGGTCGCCTTCGCCGGTGCCGTCATGGCCAGCGGCCCCGAGTTGCGCGGCGAGCAGCCGGTCAAGCAGCAGGCGGTGTGGTTCGCGCTGGCCGCTGCCGTCGGCTTCGGGGTGACGATGCTGGCGATCGCCCGCGGGTCGGCCTCCTCGACGATGCTGACCATGGTGGGCATGCGCAGCACCTCGGTGATCGGCTTCGTGGTGGCCGCGATCGTGCTGCGCACGGTGGGCGGCGTCGCGGCCTCCGATCTGCCGAAGCTGGTTCTGCTGGGGCTCGGCGACGTCTCCGCGAACGCCCTGCTCGGCTTCGCCACGACCATGGACCTGCTGTCGGTGACGGCGGTGCTGTCCGCCCTCTATCCGGTGGTCACGGTCGGGTTGGCGGCCGTGCTGCTGCACGAACGGCTCAAACCGGTGCAGTTGGCGGGGGTGCTGCTGGCGTTCGCCGGGGTCGCCCTGATCGCCGCAGGCTAGCGGTACGCGGCCGGGCTCAGCGCCAGCGCCGCAGCATCGCGATCCGCTCCTCTACCTGTTCGGTGGTGGCCCGGGCCAGCGGCGGCCCGCCGCACTGCCGGCGCAGCTCGGCGTGGACGTGGCTGTGCGGGCGTCCGGTCGCCCGGGCGTGCTGCGCGACCAGGCTGTTGAGCTCCTTGCGGCGCGCCTCCAGCGCCCGGTGCAGAGCCACCTCGGGCGGTGTCTTCTCGCGGCGTCCGGCCTTGTCGTGCCGGGACACCTGGCGGCGTTGCCGTTCACGCAGCAGGTGCGCGATCTGGTCGGTCTCGAGCAGGCCGGGCAGGCCCAGATAGTCCGCCTCGTCGTCGGAGGTGGGGACGGCGTGCATGCCGAACTGCTGGTCCTCGAACAGCACGTGGTCGAAGGTGGCCTCGGAGGCGAGCGCCTCGAAACTGCCCTCGAGCTCGTCGGCGGCGTTCTCGGTGCGATTGGCCTGCGCCAGCAGGGCGTCGGTCTCGTCCCACACGTCCGCCGCCGCCGGCGCACCGAAGACGTGGTCGCGCTGCCGCTCCAGGGTGGACGCGTGGGCCAGGATGATCGGCACCGTGGGCAGGAACACGGTGGCCAGTTCACCGCGGCGGCGGGCCCGGACGAAGCGGCCGACGGCCTGGGCGAAGAACAGCGGTGTCGAGGTGGCGGTCGCGTACACCCCGACGGCGAGCCGGGGCACGTCCACCCCCTCCGACACCATCCGCACCGCCACCATCCAGCGGTCCTCGCCCTCGGCGAACGCTTCGATCCGCCTGCTGGAGCCCGGGTCGTCGGAGAGCACGACGGTGGGCTGTTCGCCGGTGATCGACGCGAGCACCTTCGCGTAGGCGCGGGCGTGCGTCTGGTTGCTGGCGATCACCAACGCACCGGCGTCGGGTACGTGCCGCCGCACCTCGGTCAGCCGGCGGTCGGCGGCGGCCAGCACGGCCGAGACCCACTCCCCCTTAGGGTCCAGTGCGGTGCGCCACGCCTGTGCGGTGACGTCCTTGGTCTGCAGCCCACCCAGGTTGGCGGCGACGGTCTCGCCCGCCTTGGTGCGCCAGCGCATCGGCCCGCCGTAGTTCATGAACACGACCGGCCGGACGACGTGGTCGCGCAGCGCGTCGGCGTAGCCGTAGGAGTAGTCGGCGCGGGAGATGCGGGCACCGCCGGCGAGTTCGTCGTAGCGCACGAACGGGATCGGGTTGGCGTCGGAGCGGAACGGCGTCCCGGTCAGCGCCAACCGGCGCTTGGCGAGCCGGAACGCCTCGGCGACCGACTCGCCCCAGCTCAGCGAGTCACCGGCGTGGTGCACCTCGTCGAGGATCACGAGGGTGTCGTCACGGGCGACCATCGCCTCGTAGCTGAGCATGCCCGCGGCGACCCCGGCGTAGGTGACGGCTACCCCGTCGAACTGCTTCGAGCGGCCCTTGCGGCGTCCGGCCAGTCCGGGGTCGAGCTGGATGCCGGCCTTCGCCGCAGCGTCCGCCCACTGCACCTTGAGGTGCTCGGTCGGTGCGACGACGATCACCTTCCTGACGGTGCGGGCATGCAACAGTTCGGCCGCAACCCGCAGCGCGAAGGTGGTCTTGCCCGCACCCGGGGTGGCAACGGCCAAGAAGTCGGTGGGCGCGGCGTCCAGGTACTGCTGCAGCGCCTCAGCCTGCCACGCCCGCAGCTTCGCCGAGGTGCCCCAGGGCGCCCGTTGCGGGAACGCCGGGGAGAGCCGCTCGAGCGCCGAATGGCTCACCGGCGCCGCCTTGGCACGATCGCGCGTCGGGCGGGGAGGTGCTGGCACATAGGTGAGCGACCCTAGCCAGTGGGGGTCGGGGCGGGGCAAGCCGACGCACCGGCGATCGCTGCGTCACCCCGCAGAACTGTCCCTGAGCCGGCGAGGACGACGGCGCCGTCCACGGCGCAGATCGGCAACCGACGACTGTCACTGTCGAAACTCATTCGGGGACGCAACGAAAGGCCGGTCCGCCGCGTCAGTTGTGGGACGACACGATGGGAAGGACCTCGTCTATGCGCAGGATGATGACGTTCGTTTGGGCAATCGCCCTGGAAATCACGCTGTCGGGGGTGGCTGCCACGCGAGCCGAAGCGCTCACCGAGTGCTCCAGCGGATCGTCCGACAGTTTCAACAACGACGGCTTTCCGACCCCGTGGTGGGTGTGCCCGCCGCCAATGCGGTCGACGTGTTCTGCAGCCGCACGGGGGCACCCACCCGGCTGACACCGGCCGGCCTCGGCCTGGCCGCACGCACTCGGACGAATTCGGCGCCGCCACCTACGCCTTCGACGTGAACGGCGGCTACTACTACAGCCTGCTGATCGGCTGCCCCCGGGGTGAACGGTGGGCCGGGCAGGTCACGATCGTGTACGGCAGCCCCGAGGGCCTGGTGACCTCCGGCGTCACGGTGATCGAGTCACCCGACCCGTCCGCGCGCTTCGGCTGGATCCACACCACGACGACGAGCGACAGCGCTCTGTTGGTCGGCGCACCCGGCTACGACGACGGGGCGGCGACCGACGCCGGCGCCGTGTACTTCTACCCGCTCACCTCTCCGGTGTTGGGGTCGGCCAGCCGGGTCACCCAGAGCAGCCCCGGCGTGGACGGCGATTCGACGGCGGGTGACAACTTCGGCGGCGTCGTGGCAGACGACCTGGTCGGTATGCCCAACAAGGACGTCGGTGCCGCGGCCGATGCCGGCGCGGTGGTGAAGCTGGTCACGACGACCGGGGACCCGATGACCGTGCGGGGCATGTCGTACACGCAGAACAGCCCTGCGTGCCCGGCGTGGACGAGACGGGCGACCACTCCGGTGCCGCCTTGGGTGTGGACTACTACGCGGCCGTCGGGGTGCCTGGCGAAGACATCGCAGCAAGGTGGACACGGGCTCGGTGCAGGTATTTGTGGACGCCGACGACGAGCTCAAAGTGATGCAGTCGATCGACCAGAACACGTCCGGCGTTCCGGGCGCCAACGAAACCGGCGACCGGTTCGGGTCGGCAGTGGTCATCGGATATTTCATGTCCCCAAACGACGGTACCTACCAGTTGTGGGTCGGGGCGCCTGGGGAAAACGTCGGATCGGTGGTCGATGCCGGCAGCATCACCCGCATGAATCTCTTCTGGAAGCTGAAGGCGACCAGCCTGACGTCGGGCCACGGATTGCCGGGCAAGTCCGAGAAGGGCGACCAACTCGGGGCCACGCTGGCCGGCCTGCGCAACTATCAGATGGGAGCCGACTGGGAGGGCACGCTCAGTGTGCTCATCGGCGTTCCGCGCGAAGACCGTGGCACCGCCGCCGACTCGGGCTGGGGGATCCTTGCCGACTGCTGGACGACGTCCAAGGGTCCGCAGCCCTATTCGCTGAACAACAAGGCACGGGCGGCGAGCACTATGGGCAGTATCTGGGCCGAACCCTGCTGTGACCGCAACCAGCAGGCACAGACGAGGTGACGCGCACTACGCTCGGGTGATGGACGAGCGGCTGCAACGGCGCACTCCACCGGCGCTCCGGCCGGCCTCGACCGGCGTCGCGGTGGTGGTGAACCTGGCCCAGGTGCACAGCAAGTACCTCGGCGAGACCGAGAAGGTGCTTCGCGAACTGTTCGACGAGGCCGAACGCAAGGGTTGGACGCTCTTCTTCGACGAGGCGGACGCGCTGTTCGACCGCCGCACCGAGGTGGCGTCCGGCCATGACCGATACGCCGGCCTCGACACCAACTGGCTGTTGCGCCGCATCGAGGGGCTGAACACCCGGATCGTGCCTGGTGCGGGGGTCGCCGAGCGCGAACTGAAGGGATTCTCGGTGCGGCACTTTCCCCCCGACTGACTCGGTCGGGTCTGCCCACGCGAGCATCGCTACGGCACACTGAGGCATGGCCGCACGCGTCGAACTGCCCCACCCGCACCTGATCTGGCTGCGGTCGGCCGTCACCCTGCTGATCAGCGCGGTGATCGGTCAGGCCGGCTTCGCCGCCGCGGCGATCGGCAAACGCGACAAGAGCTACCTCGTGTTTCACGCCATCGGTGCCGGCGTGACGATCACCCTGGCGATCGCCTGCGCGATCTGTTTCACCGTGCTGCGCCGCACCGCCGGACGGGTGCTGCTCTGGCTCGCCTGGCTGACCGCGGCGGCGATCGTCGTGCAGTTCACCCTGGGCAAGCTCGAGATCGCCGACGTGCACATCTTTCTGGGCGTGCTGATCGCCATGCTGACCACGGCCCTCACCTCGTGGACGTATCGACGACCGCCCCCGACCGAGTCCGCCGGTTGAGCCCGGCCTCGCCAGGCTCGACCAGCGGTGGCGGTGCGACCCGACGTCCGGCCAACCCGTAGAATCATCAGGTTGTCCGAACCGAGGAGCCCTGCATGCCCGTCCGCGCCGATCTGCGCAACGTCGCGATCATCGCCCACGTCGACCACGGCAAGACCACGCTGGTCGACGCCATGCTGTGGCAGTCGGGCGCCTTTCGCGCCAATCAGGACGTCGAGAAGCGGGTGATGGACTCGATGGACCTGGAGCGTGAGAAGGGCATCACGATCCTGGCCAAGAACACCGCGGTCGACCACGCGCTGGCCGACGGCACATCGGTCACCATCAACATCATCGACACCCCCGGCCACGCCGACTTCGGCGGCGAGGTCGAGCGCGGCCTCGAGATGGTCGACGGCGTGCTGCTGCTCGTGGACGCATCCGAGGGCCCGCTGCCACAGACCCGGTTCGTGCTGCGCAAGGCGCTGGCCAAGCACCTGCCGATCGTTGTGGTGATCAACAAGGTCGACCGGGCCGACGCCCGGATCAGCGAGGTCACCGACGAGGTGTACGAACTGTTCCTCGACCTGCTCGAGGACGACGAGGCCGACAAGCTCGACTTCCCGGTGGCGTACTGCGCCGCCAAGGCGGGCCGCGCCTCGTTGAACCAGCCCGAGGACGGCGGCATGCCCGATTCGGAGAACCTGGAGCCGCTGTTCGGCGTCATCATGGACGCCATCCCGGCCCCGGTCTTCACCGAGGGAGCGCCGCTGCAGGCGCACGTCACCAACCTGGACGCCTCCCCCTACCTGGGTCGCCTCGCGCTGTGCCGGGTGATCAACGGCACCATCAAGCGCGGCCAGAACGTGGCCTGGTGCCGCACCGACGGCAGCGTCCAGAACGTCAAGCTGTCCGAACTGCTGATGACCCACGCCCTGGAGCGGGTGCCGGCCGAGCAGGCGGGGCCGGGTGACATCGTCGCGATCGCCGGCATCCCCGACATCATGATCGGCGAGACGCTGTCCGACCCGGACGACCCGTCACCGCTGCCGCTGATCCACGTCGACGAGCCGTCCATCTCGATGACGATCGGCATCAACACCTCGCCGCTGGCCGGCAAGTCGGGCAGCAAGCTGACCGCCCGGCTGCTCAAGGCCAGGCTGGACGCCGAACTGATCGGCAACGTGTCGATCAGGGTGCTGCCCACGGAACGCCCCGACACCTGGGAGGTGCAGGGCCGTGGCGAGCTGCAGCTCGCGGTGCTGGTCGAGATGATGCGCCGCGAGGGTTTCGAGCTGACCGTCGGCAAGCCGCAGGTGCTGACCCGCGAAATCGACGGCAAGCTGCACGAGCCGTTCGAGCGGCTCACCGTCGACATTCCCGAGGACCACGTCGGCACCGTCACCCAGTTGCTGGGCACCCGGCGCTCGCGGATGGAGCAGATGATCAACCACGGCACCGGCTGGGTGCGGATGGAATTCGTGCTGCCCGCCCGCGGGCTGATCGGCTTCCGCACCGAGTTCCTCACCCAGACCCGCGGCACCGGCATCATGCACCACGTCTTCGAGGGCTACGAGCCGTGGGCGGGCGAGATCACCACCCGCTCGACCGGCTCGCTGGTCGCCGACCGGACCGGCGCGGTCACCTCCTACGCCCTGTTCAACCTGCAGGAGCGCGGGGTGCTGTTCGTGGCTCCCAGCGACGAGGTGTACGAGGGCATGATCGTCGGCGAGAACCCGCGCAACGAGGACATGGACGTCAACCCGACCAAGGAGAAGAAGCTCACCAACGTGCGCTCCTCCACCGGTGAGGAGCTGGAGCGGCTGATCCCGCCGCGGGTGCATTCCCTGGAACAGGCCCTGGAGTTCTGCCGCTCCGACGAATGCCTCGAGGTGACGCCGGCGCACGTCCGGCTGCGCAAGGTGACCCTGCCCGCCCACGAGCGGGCCAAGGAGCGCAACCGCGCCAAGAAGGGCTGACGGTCGAGCCGGCGGTCAGCCGAACGGCACCCAGTCGCCGCGGACGTCCTCGAGGATCACGCAGGTCTCGGTGCCGGCGATCTCGGGGTGCCGGCTCAGCTCGTTGACCACGAAGTCGCGCAACTCGCTGGGGTCGGACGCCGCCACCGTCACCGCCAGGTCGTACTGCCCGGTCAGGAACAGCACCCTCAGCACCCCCCGGACGCCGGCCAGCCGGTGCGCCTCGTCGCGCAGCCGCGG
This sequence comes from Micropruina sonneratiae, assembly GCF_025972045.1. Lineage (GTDB taxonomy): Bacteria > Actinomycetota > Actinomycetes > Propionibacteriales > Propionibacteriaceae > Micropruina > Micropruina sonneratiae. The sequence goes on from NZ_JAPDHX010000005.1 coordinate 84,136, forward strand.
GCGGGCGCTGTCCTTGAGCTTGACCAGGATCAGCGACTGCACCGGCGCACCGAGCGCCACCAGGTTCACGTCGGCGTGGAAGCCACGGATCACCCCCGAATCGACCAGTGCCGACACCCGGGTGTGGGCGGTCGATTCGGCGATGTTCGCGCCGAGGGCGAGCCGGCTGTTCGACATGCGCCCGTTGGCGACCAGCAATCGCACCAGGCGCCGGTCGATGTCGTCCAACGCCCGAGGATTCTTCGGCCGCACCTGCTTTGCACGGGCGTTCTCCCCGGTCACTGTCGCAGGTTATCCGAAGCTTCTGCCGATCGTGGCCGCCGCTGATGACTTCGCCGCGGGCAGGGAAAAGAATCCTCGGCAACAACCGGCTGTCCCCCAGTTTCCTACGCAGAGAGGCGCATGAACATGAAGATCGGCGTTCCCACCGAGATCAAGAGCCAAGAGAACCGCGTCGCCATCACCCCCGCCGGCGCGCACCACCTGACCCAGCGCGGCCACGAGGTGCTGGTGCAGGCCGGGGCCGGCATCGGCTCGGCCATCAGCGACGACGACTACCGCCACGCCGGCGCCACGCTGGTCGACGACGCGGCCGACGTCTGGGCGGGCGCCGACCTGCTGCTGAAGGTCAAGGAGCCGATCGCCGCCGAGTACGGCTACCTGCGGCCCGGCCAGGTGCTGTTCACCTACCTGCACCTGGCCGCCGACCAGCCCCAGACCGAGGCGTTGCTGCACTCCGGGACCACCGCGATCGCCTACGAGACCGTGCAGACCGACACCGGCGCGCTGCCGCTGCTGCGGCCGATGAGCGAGGTGGCCGGACGGCTCTCGGTGCTGGCCGGCACCCACGCCCTGATGAAGCACGCCGGCGGCGACGGCGTCCTGCTGCCCGGCGTTCCCGGTGTCACCCCGGGCAGGGTCGTGGTGATCGGCGGCGGTGTCGCCGGCCTGAACGCGGCCCAGATCGCCCACGGACTGCGCGCCGACGTCACCATCATCGACATCAGCACCGACCGGTTGGTGCAGCTCGACTCGGAGTTCACCGGCCAGGTGAAGACCCAGATGTCGACGGCCTACGCCATCGAACGGGCCATCGGCGAGGCCGACCTGGTGATCGGTTCGGTGCTGGTTCCGGGCGCCCGCGCCCCCAAGCTGGTGACCAACGACATGGTGGCCAAGGCCAAGCCGGGCTCGGTCTTCGTCGACATCGCCGTCGACCAGGGCGGCTGCTTCGCGGACACCCACGCCACCACCCACGCCGAACCCACCTACCGGGTGCACGACGCGGTGTTCTACGCGGTGGCCAACATGCCCGGTGCGGTTCCGGTCACCTCCACCTACGCGCTGACCAACGCCACGCTGCCCTACGTCACCCGGATCGCGGACGCCGGCTGGCTCGACGCCCTGCGTGCCGACCGCACCCTGGCCAGGGGCCTGTCCACCATCGAGGGGACGCTCACCAGCCAGCCGGTCGCCGAGGCCTGGGGTCACTCGTTCACCCCGATCCAGCACGTGCTCGCCGCCTGAGGCCGCACCCTCCACCCGGACGCCGCCCAGGCGTCCGCTACCCCCAACGGTTCTCCGGCCCGCCGCCCCCGCGGCGGGGGCCGGGGACCCGAACCGGCGGGCGCACGTCCGCCTGCCCGAGGAATGAAGACGAAGGAGTTTTCATGACCCCCAAGACCCGCACCACCCAGCCCGCAGCCACCCACCCCACCAACGGCCGACCCCCGACCGACCCAGCACCCGAGGGGCACGACCACCTCGACCGCGCCCTGGGCAACCGTCACCTGCAGATGATCGCCATCGGCGGCGCCATCGGCACCGGCCTGTTCATGGGCTCGGGCAAGACCATCTCGCTGGCCGGCCCGTCGATCCTGCTCGTCTACGCCATCATCGGCGGCTTCCTGTTCTTCGTCATGCGTGCGATGGGCGAGCTGCTGCTGTCGAACCTGCAGTACAAGTCGTTCCGCGACATCGCCGAGGACGTGCTGGGCCCCTGGGCCGGCTTCTTCGCCGGCTGGACGTACTGGTTCTGCTGGATCGTGATCGGCGTCGCCGACCTGACCGCCGTCACCGCGTACGTGTCGTACTGGTTCCCCGACCTGCCCAAGTGGGTGGCGGCCACCAGCCTGGTGGTGCTGCTGCTGGTGCTGAACCTGGTCACGGTGAAGCTGTTCGGCGAGATCGAGTTCTGGTTCGCGCTGATCAAGATCGTCGCCATCGTCGCCCTGATCGGCGTCGCCGTCGTCATGGTCGCCACCGGCTTCATCTCGCCCGAGGGCCATCAGGCCTCCCTCGCAAACCTGTGGAACGGCGGTGGCTTCTTCCCGACCGGCGCCGGCGGCTTCCTGGCCGGCTTCCAGATCGCGTTCTTCGCCTTCCTCGGCATCGAGCTCGTCGGCACCGCCGCCGCCGAGACCAAGGACCCCACCCACACCCTGCCGCGTGCCATCAACGCCATTCCGATCCGGGTCGGGCTGTTCTACATCTGCGCGCTCGCCGCGATCATGGCGGTGACCCCGTGGCAGTTGATCAACCCCGCCGTCAGCCCGTTCGTGTCGATGTTCGGCCTGGCCGGCTTCGGACTGGCGGCGTCGGCGATCAACTTCGTGGTGCTCACCTCGGCGGCCTCGTCGGCCAACTCGGGGATCTACTCCACCTCGCGGATGCTGTACGGGCTCGCGCTCGACCGCAAGGCGCCCAAGCCGTTCGGACGCCTGTCCCGCTTCAAGGTGCCGGCCAACGGCCTGGTGTTCTCCTGCTGCTGCCTGCTGCCCGGCCTGGTGCTGCTGTACACCACCGACTCAATCGTGTCCGCGTTCACCCTGGCCACGACGGTGGCGTCGGTGCTGTTCATCTTCGTCTGGGGCCTGATCGTCGCGTCCTACCTGGTGTACCGCCGCCGGCAGCCGCAGGCGCATGCCGCCTCGGTGTACAAGATGCCGGCCGGCGTCGTCATGTGCTGGGTGGTGTTCGGCTTCTTCGCGGTGATGATCGGCATTCTCGCCATGGAGCCCGACACCCGGATGGCCCTGGCGGTGACCCCGATCTGGTTCGCCGCCCTGGCCGTCGCCTACCGGGTGCATCTGCGGCGCGCCGCCGGCGCCGGCAGCTAGGCCCGGTTCCCGGTGGGGGGCCGCCGCTCACTCGGCGACGGCCTCCCAAGCCAGCTCCTCGCCGTCCGCGTCCAGCCGCCACGGGCCGGGGGTGCGTTCGATCAGCGGCTCCAGCACCAAGGTCTCGAGGTTGCGCTGCAGGTGCCGCGCGCCCCGCCGGGGGTCGTGGTGACGCCGGGCGATCAGGTCACGGGCGGCGGTCGTGACCTCCAGCCGCCAGCCGCGCGACTCCAACCGGGCCAGCACCGGTCCGAGTTCCAGGTCGAGGATGCGCCGGATCGCCCCGGCGTCCAGCGGACGGCACACCAGCACCGCGTCGAGGCGCCCGATCAGCTCGGGCGGAAGGGTCGTCGTGACGGCATGCTCGATGGCGGCCACCAGGCGGTCGGCGTCCTCGTCGCCGGTACCGACGCCGAAGCCGAGGCCGGTGCGGTTGCCCTCGGCGGCGCCGAGGTTCGAGGTGAGCACCACGGTGACGTCGGCGAACGGCACCTGGACCCCGGGGGAGTCGGTCAGCCGGCCCGAGTCGAACACCTGCAGGAACGTGTTCCACACCGCCGGATCGGCCTTCTCGACCTCGTCCAGCAGCATGACGCAGCGCGGGCGCGCCGCGATCCGGGTGGTCAGCCAGCCGCTCGGGTCGTCGGACCCGATGTAACCCGGCGGCGGCCCGAACAGCCGGTTCACCGAATGCGGCTCGCTGTACTCGCTGAGGTCGACGCCGACCAGCGCCTCGGCCGAGCCGTGCAGCACCTGCGCCAGGGCCCGCGCGATCGACGACTTGCCCACCCCGGTCGGCCCGGCCAGCAGAAACACGCCGTTGGGTCGTTCGGGCCGCAGGTCGAGTTCGGCAAGGGTGAGGCTGATCCGGCGGCTCAGGGTGCGCAGCACCTCGTCCTGGCCGATGATGAGGGCGGCGAGCCCGGCGAACAGCTCGGCGGCCGGACGCCCCGGCGGGGGCTCGTCGGTCACGGCCGGAGTCGCCGGAGGCGAGGGCGCCACCGACGGGGCCACGGCCGGTTCCGACGGCAGGTCGAGCACCGCGGCGAAGGCGCCGGCCAGGTCGGAGCTGCCCCAGGCGGTCCGGTCGAGCCACCGGACGAGCTCCGCCGCGTCCGGCTCGAAGCCCGAACCGTCGAGGGCCGGACGCGCGGCCACCCGATCACGCACCTGCCCGGCCACCGCAGGACCGAGGAACTCGACCGCCGACGGGTCCACCTCGAGCCAGGCCGCAGCCAGGTGCTCGGTCGCCACCCGACCGCCATCGGCCAACCGTTCGGCACCGGCCAGCACCGCGGCCCGCCACGAGTCAGCCATCGGCGTCACCGAACAGTCGACCCTCACGGGCGTGGTGTTCCAGTAGGGCAGCGAATTGCCGGTAGGCCTCCGGGAGTGCCTGATCGGGCGGCGGCACCGGCCAGGATCCGTCGCTGTAGCGGCCGTACGGGTCGAGCCGTTCGGCGAAGCGACGTTCGGCCCAGGCACCGACGACGGTCTGGGTGAGCCGTTGCCACGACCGGCCCTGCATCGGTGCGTTCTCGAACAGGTCGGGCACCTCCTCGCCGATCCAGCCGTCCTCACCGCGCAGGGCCAGGTCGCCGAAACCCTCGTCCAGTTCCCGCAGCCGAGTCCGGGTCCGGACCGGTACCAGCAGCGGGAGGTACTGCAGCCAGTCGCCGTGGCCGAGCAGGCGCACCGGTGAGCTGCCGGCGTTCAGCCGCATGACCGTCGCCGCCAGCAGCGCAGCCCCAAAACTCGGCCCGCCGAACAACGTGTCGCCGACCTGCACGCGGCCGGGGAGGTCGCGCAACAGGGCGAGGCTGTACCCGATCACCGCGCTCGCCACCTGCACCCGGCCCCGTCGATCGGTCGGCAGCGGGAAGTCCCAGCAACTGCGGAACCACCCCACCGGGCCGGGCACCGGGACGCCGTTGCGTTCGGCGTCCCGCCACAGCACCTCTGCGAGCCGCAAGGCGGCCGGCTGAAAGCGGATGGGCGGTGAGGAAGTCCGGATCGTCGCGGAGGGTGCGCGCCGTGCGGTTCAGCAGCGGGTGCATCGACTCGGGCAGTTCGGCCGCGGTCGGGAAGCCGGCACCGTCCACCAGCACCGGAATCACCACGCCGACCCGCTCGAGGGCCAACTCGACCTCGCGCCGGACGTGGTCGCCCGGTTGGCTGAGCCGCTGCACGCCGTCGGCCGCCGCGCTCACCCAGGTCGGGCCGATCATCACCAGCACCGCCGCGCTCTGCTCGATCGCCGAGGCGATCTGGGAGGGGAAGTCGATGCCGGGCGGCAGAGAATCGTGGTCGAAGAAGACGTTGTCGCGGCCGAACTCGGCGCACAACTGCTGCCACAGGCGTCCGGTGATCGTCCGGGAATCCGAGCGACGGTAGGACAGGAAGATGCGCACGACGCGGCTCCTCGCGACTCGGGCGACGGGGTGACCGACCCTCGGGTGCTGGGAAGGGCGAGTCTAGCGAGGTCGGCCGCCCGGTGGGGGCGGGCCTACGCTTGGTGCACTGCGTGCGAGCGCGAAGGAGGGCGCCATGGCCGGGGCACAGCATCCGTCGGTGACGGGGATGGACGAGCGCACTCTGGGTCGCATCGACCTCATCCTCTTCGATGCCGACTACCGCGACGCGCACGCCGCCCTCGAGGACTCGTGGCGGGTCGCGGTGATGGCGGCAGATGCCCGCATGCGCGCCGCGCACGAGCGTGCCCGCGCCGCCGCGGTCGGCGCGGCGAACGCCCGCCGCGACCCCACCGCCCCGCGGGTGCCCACCTCGACCGGGCTGCATCGGGTGGCGCTGGGCGTCGCCCTGGTCGCCGGGGTCGTGGCGGTGGCCCTGCTCACCACCCCGCGCACCAGCGGTCTCGCCGTGAAGGACGCGCTGCTGCCGGCCGGGCTGCTCGCCGTCGGGTCGGTGATGGTGTTGGGGTGGCTCGAGCCGCGGCGCGCCAACGGCTCGTTGTGGGGGTCGCGCATCCCGGCGGTGATCCACTTCGGGTTCGGGGGGCTGTGGTTGCTGTCCGCCGCCGCGGTGTTCGGCCTCCGCTGGGGCGAGGTCGGCACCCTGGACGTGCTGCCGGCCATCGCGGGCCTCACCCTGCTCGCGGGCGCCGGTGTGGCTGCCCTGATCCTGGGCGAGGTGGCCCACCGGGCCGATCGGTCCGGACGCCAGACCGGCATGGGCAGGGTCACCGGTGATCTGCTCGATCAACGGGACGCCGACGAGGTCTTCGACGCCCTCGACCGGTGGTGGGCCGACGCCGGCCCGGACGCCCTGCGCAACTCACCGAACCGGATCCGGGCGGTGCGCCGTGAAGTGTTGGGGCGGCTGCGGGCCGGAAGGCTGATCGGCGAGCGCGAGGAGCGCGTCGCGTCCTTCGATCCCGATCCGCTGGCCTGGACCGAGCGCCGGCCCTGATCGGTTGGCCGGCTTGTCCCGGTCCCGCCCGCCGCCCAGCATCGGAGCGGGGCATAGGTTCAGCCGCCCGACGACCCCTAGGGTGTCGCCATGACTGACCAGCCCACGCCCGGCGTCCGCTCCGAGGTCGGCCGGCTGCGCACCGTGATGCTGCACCGGCCGGGCAACGAACTGCGTCGGCTCACCCCGCGCAACAACGACTCGCTGCTGTTCGACGGCCTACCCTGGGTCGACCGGGCCCAGGCCGAACACGACGCGTTCGCCGACGTGCTGCGCGGCCGCGGCGTCGAGGTGCTGTACCTCAGCGAACTGCTGACGCAGACACTGGCCGACCCCGAGGCCCGCCAGTCGGCGATCGAGCACACGGTGACCGACCTGCGCCTGGGCGACACCCTGCGCCGCTACCTGGTCGACGCGCTCGGCGACCAGGGGCCCAGCGAACTGGCCGAGATCCTGATGGCGGGCCTGCGCACCGACGAGGTGTCCTCGACGGGCAGCCTGGTGGTGGCACTGCACGAACCGGACGACTTCCTGATCGACCCGCTGCCGAACCTGCTGTTCACCAGGGACTCCAGTGTGTGGGTCGGCGACCGGGCCACGATCACGTCGCTGGCCATGCCGGCCCGCAGGCGTGAGACCCAGCTCACCGAACTCATCTACGAGTTCCATCCGCGCTTCGCCGGCGTGCAGCGCATCCACGGCTGGGACGCCGAACTGCTCGAGGGCGGCGACGTGCTGGCGCTGGCCGAGGGCGTGCTGGCCGTCGGCGTGGGCGAGCGGACGCGTCCGGCCGGCGCCGAGCGGTTGGCCAGGACAGCGTTCGAGCTGGGCCTGGCGCACACCGTGCTGGCGGTGCCGATCGATCAGGACCGGGCCACCATGCACCTGGACACGATCTGCACCATGGTCGATGTCGACGCGATGGTGATGTACCCCAACGTCGCGCACCGGCTGTCGGCGATCACGATCAAGCCGGACGCCGACGGCGACCTGGTGATCGAGCCGATCGAGCACTTCCTGGACGCCGCCGCGCGGGCGATGGGCATCGAACGCCTGCGGCTGATCGACACCGGTCTCGATCCGGTCACCGCCGAACGCGAGCAGTGGGACGACGGCAACAACACCCTGGCCATCGAGCCACGGGTCGCGATCGCCTACGAACGCAACGTGGAGACCAATGAGCGGTTGGCGGACGCCGGCATCGAGGTGATCGCGATCGCCGGTTCCGAACTGGGCTCAGGCCGTGGCGGGCCGCGGTGCATGTCGTGCCCGATCAGCCGCGACCCACTGTGAGACCCACCTAGCCGGGCAGCCGCGCCGTCCGCAGTGGTGACAGGGCGGCGATCCCCAGGGCGAAGGTGAACAGGACGATCACCGTCGCGAGGGCCGGGCCGGTGCCGATCAGGCCGACCACGGCCCCGCCCAGCAGGGCGCCGAGAGCACCCATGGTGCGGTTGGCCGAACGGATGATCCCGTTGACCCGGCCGAGCAGGCCGTCGGGGGTGACGGCCTGCCGGTAGCCGAGCGAGTTGGGGTTCTCCACTCCCCCGGCGAAGCCGTGCAGCACCATCGCAACGAACAGAAGCGCGGGCGCGGACGGCGCGGCCGCGACCAGCAGCCAGGCCGGCGGATACAGGACCAGGGACGCGATCACCGCCCATCCGGTGCCGAGCCGGGAGCCCAGCCCGGGCGCCAGCGTGGCTCCCAGCAGGGCGGCGAACCCGACGGTGGTGAGCAGCAGGCCGTAGCCGAGCGCCGTGAGCCCCATCGTGCGCAGGGTCAGCAGCGACAGCACCGTCAGCCCCATCCCGTTGGCCACGAACCAGACGTGCGTCGAGACCGCCAGGGGCCCCAGCGTGGGGTGCCGGTAGGTGGCCCGCCAGCCCTCGCCCAGCTCGGTGCGCAGGCGAGCCTGACGCCGGGGCCGCCGTGGCTCGTCCACCCGCAGGGACGCGTTCAGCGCCGCCTCGGCCAGGTAGCTGACCGAGTCGACGAGCAGCGCGACCGGCGCACCCAGTACGCCGACCAGCCCGCCACCGATGGTCGGCCCAAGCGTCTGGGCGGTGTTGTCGGCCTGGTCGAGCCGGGCGTTGGCACGCACGAGGCCGTCCCGCGGCACCAACCGGGGCAGGAACGACTGGGTTGCGGCGAACCCGAACACGGCGAACGCCCCGAACACCAGCAGTAGGCAGACCAGCAGCCACACCTGCAGCACTCCGAGCCACCACAGCAACGGGATCAACGCCAGCGACACCGCGCGACCGATCCCTGCCCAGACCAGGACGGTCCGGCGCGGCCACCGGTCGACGAACACGCCGGCGAAGAACCCCAGGACCGCGTAGGGCACGAACTGGGCCGCGTTGACGACGCCTACCTCGAACGGGCCGGCGCCCAGCAGCTGGATCACCAGCACCGGCAGCGCCACGGCGGTGACTGCGGTGCCGAACGCGCTGAGCGCGGCGCCCAGCCAGTACCGCAGGAACGCGCTAGACGTGATGCAGCCAGCCTCGGGTGTCCTCGACCCGGCCGTACTGGATGTCGAGCAGGTGGGAACGGACGGCGGCGCTGATCGGCCCCGGCGTCCCGGCGCCGACGATGAAGCTGCGGTCGGCGCCGTTGACGCCGGGTGCCGCGAATCCGACCACCGGGGTGACCACGGCGGCCGTGCCGCAGGCGAAGACCTCGGTGATCGTGCCCTGCTCGACGCCGTCGAAGACCTCGTCGATCGCGACCCGGCGCTGCACCGGGGTGAGTCCGTGTTCGGGCGCCAGGGCGAGGATCGAGTCGCGGGTGACGCCGTCCAGAATCGTGCCGGTCAGGGCCGGCGTGACCAGTTCGCCCGCGGCCGTGACGAACATGATGTTCATCGTGCCGCACTCCTCCACCCAGCGGTGCTCGACGCCGTCCAGCCAGATCACCTGCTGGCAGCCGTGGTCGGCGGCTTCGCCGGCGGCGGCCAGGCTGGCGGCGTAGTTGCCGCCGCACTTGGCCGCGCCGGTACCGCCCTCGGCCGCCCGGGTGTAGTTCGGCGTCGCCCACAGGGTGACCGGTTCGGGGTAGTACGGCCCCACCGGTGAGGCGATCACACAGAACGTGTACTCCTTCGCCGCCCGGACGCCGATCAGCGTCTCGCTGGCGATCTCGAACGGCCGCAGGTAAAGGCTCTGCTCGCCGTCGGGCGACGGCACCCAGTCACGGTCCAGGTCGACGAGCTCGGTGACCGCCGCGACGAAATCGTCCTCGGGCAGCGGCGCCATCGCCAGCCGCCTGGCCGAGTTGGCGAACCGGGCGGCGTTCTTCTCCGGCCGGAAGATCGCCACCCCTTTGTCGGGCTGCCGGAACGCCTTCAGGCCTTCGAAGATCTCCTGGCCGTAGTGGAACGTGGCCGCACCCGGATGCAGTTCGAACGGACGCCGTCCGACGATCTCGCGGTCGGCCCACCCCTGGCCGTCGCGCCAGATCGCCAGCGCCATGTGGTCGGTGAAGTTCGCCCCGAACACCGGCTTGGCCACGATCGCTGCCCGCTCGTCGGCGGGGGTCGGGTGCTCTGTCCGGCTCAGGGTGAAGGTGGCCATGGCCGCAGAGTAATGCCCCGCCGGAGACGGCCCCGGCCCGACCGGGTGCCGGATGGGTAATTCAGCCCTCTTCACCGCAGGAGGTCGTGCAACACCGCTGAGCGAGGGCGCCGGCGGAGGTGGCAAAACTGCCACCAAGACCACTGCGACCTGCTCGGCCTAGGGTGCTCGGCAGCGGCTCTTCGCGGGTGTATCACCTCGCACACCCCGGCCTCCTGCCGGTGAGAGGAGCAGTCCATGGACCCCGTGATCGTGCTGGACGCCACGATGAGCGTCGGTGCGGCGCGCACGGCGGTGACCGGCCTCGCCCCCACCGACCGGGTGGTCGTCCGGCGCCGTGACCCCCGCGGCGGTGCGACACCGCTGTGGTACCCGCTGCCGTCCGACGACCTGGCCAGGGTGCTCGCCGGCGACATCGACCCGGCCATGCCGCTCGAGGTGTCGCTCGACCTGCATGAACACGGCGCCTCGGACAACAGGCAGTTGGACCATCCCGACGTCACCTCGGGACGCTGGACGGGCCTGGTCGTCGACGGCTCGCGGGCGGTCGGCTGGATGGTCGCCGACGCAGCCGCCGGCGACCGTGGACCCACCCGCGGCATCGACTTCGGTGGCCCGGCCGAGGCCCCCCCGACCGGCGCACCCCAGCCGGGTATGGGGGTGAATCCAGCCGACGGCGGCCCGGTGCCCGCAGAGGGCGGCACACGGCCCGGTCCGCTGCCGGAACTGGTGCTGGCCTACCCGCGCGTCGACGTGCCCGAATCGGTGCTGCCCGGGCAGACGTTCGACGTCGTGATCGGACTCTCCCGGCAGGTCCAACCGGGAGTGATGGGTGCTCTGATGCGGTTCCTGCCGGCGCCGACCACTCTCACCGTCCAGCTGAAGGCGGAGGGCTTCGAGCTGGCCTCCATCCGCCACGAGTTGCCGTTCGATCCCAGCGACGTGGCCGCCAACACCGTCACCGTCGCCCTCACTGCACCCGCCGTCACGCAGGCGTGGCGAGGCCGGATCGAGGTCGAGTACAGCTCCAACGGCCTGCTGATCGGCACCGCGTGGCGTGAGCTGGTGGTCACGCCCGGCGCTGCGGAGCACCCGGCCACATCCACGGCGGGCGGCGAGGTCGCCGTCCAGCTGGACCAGCGGTTGCCCATCGACCTGACCGTCTCGATCAGCCGGGGCCAGGCCGACGGCACCTTCCTGTGGACGTTCACCACCCCGCACCCGGTCGCCCTGCCCGACGAACAGGTGATCACCGAACTCGACTCCGACACCGCCGAGACGTTCGCGCTGCGCAAGATCCGCGAGATGGCGAAGGTGGACGGCAGCCCGACCGCCGAGTTGAAGGTCAACGGGGTGGCCCGCGAGATCGGTGCCCAGGTGCCGTTGTGGTGCTGGAAGGTGCTGGCGGCCGTCTGGCGGATCGCCAAGGACGCCGGCCGGGTGCCGACCCTGCTGATCGTGTCGCAGGAATCGCTGGTGCCGTGGGAACTGGCCACCACCGACGCCGACTACATCGTCGACCGTGACCTGGTGGACGCCGAGGCTCCGCAGATCCTGGGCGCGCAGTGGGCGGTCGGACGCTGGCGTCCGGCCGGGCCGGAGACGCCGTCGGGGGTGCGCCGCCCCACCACCACCCCGGCCGAGGCACTGCCGCTGACCACGCTGGTGGTCGTGGTCGGCCAGTACACCCCCGAGTCCCGCCTCAAGCCGCTCGAGCAGGCGATCGCCGAGGGCCGCCAGCTCACCGACAGCTACCCGGCCAAATGGGTGGACGGCACCGACGACCAGGTCGCCAGCCTGCTGCTGGGCACGTTGAAGGACGACCGTGGCGAGGCCGTGGACGCCCAGGTACTGCACGTCGCGGCGCACGGCGAGGTCGACCCGGACCGCCCCATCAGCGACGGGGTGATCCTGTCGAACTCGGCGGTGCGCATCGACGAGTCGATCGTCAGCGGCTCGCCCTTCACCCGGACCTCGGCGCCGCTGGTGTTCCTGAACTGCTGCCAACTGGGCAGCCCCACCACCGGCGCACTGATCGAGGGCGGGCTGGCGGCCGCGTTCCTGACCAGCGGGGCCCGGGCGTTCATCGCGCCGCTGTGGAACGTCAACGACGGAATCGCCAAGGACACCGCGCTGGCCTTCTACGACCAGGCGATCAACGCCGGGCGTCCGGTCGGTGAGGTGATGCGTGAACTGCGGGCCAGGTACACCACCGCGTTCCCCAAGCGTGACCAGACCACCCCGCTCGCGTACGCCTACTACGGGCACCCCGCCCTCGTCCTCACCAGGCAGGAGACCACCTGATGCCCACTCTCGACGGCAGTTCGCGTTCGGTCAGCCTGGGCGGCGGCATCGAGGTCCGGGCGCCCGGGTTGCGTGGCTGGGCCGAGGCGCACGACGTCAGCGCGACCGGCGACACCCGGGCGCCCGACGTGGACGGCTCGGGCGTCGCCCTGGACACGGCGCTGACCAGGGAAGGCTTCCTGCGGCTCGGGGTGATCACCCTCGACGTGGTGCCCGAACCGCAGGCACCGCCGAGCGACGTCCGCTCGCCGACCACCGACGTCGACGGGCTGGAGGTGACCGTGCCCGACCTGGGCGACGACGTGGCCCAGGTGCTGCTCGCCGTCGACGAGAACGGCGTGGTCAACTGGAACTTCCCGGTGGACGGCGGCGGCGCCCTGGCCCCGACCACCCGCGGCTCGGGCGACGTCGTCCGGTTCATCGTGCCGGCGTTCGCGACCGAGCCCAGCCCCGGCGACGGCAGCGACCGGGGCGTGTTCGGGTTGATCGGCCGCAAGGTGCTGGAGCTGGTGGCCCTGCCGCTGTCGCGGCTGGTCGTGCCACCGCTGGCGGGGGCGGCGGCCAGGCTGTGGGAGTCGAAGTCGCGGATCGCACGGGTCCGGCCGTTCACCCCGGGCGACTACACCTCCGCCGACGTGCCGAGCCTGTCCGACGCCGACTGGCAGCGGCTGGCGTCGGGGCGCAGCCTGTGGTTCGTGCACGGCACGTTCGTCAGCACCCACACCGCCTTCCAAGCCTTCCCGCGCGACGTGCTGGCGGCGCTCACCGACGCCTACGGCGGACGGGTCGCGGCGCTCGACCATCACACGCTGGGCGTCGACCCGCTCGGCAACGCCGACCTCGTCCGCGAACTGGTGCCGGACGGGTTGGATCTCGAGGTCGACATCGTCTGCCACAGCCGGGGCGGCCTGGTGGCCCGGGCGTTGGCCGGGCAGGGCACCGACGCGGTGTTCGACGTCCGCCGGATCGTGCACGTCGCCAGCGCCAACCACGGCACCGCCCTCGCCACGCCGTCCAACCTGGTTCCGTTCATCGACCGGATCACCACCATCGTCAACCTGCTTCCGGACGGCCCGGCCGCCCTGGTCGAGGCGACGCTGACCTCGGTGCTGGTGGTGGTGAAGATCATCGCCACGTACGGCCTGGTCGGCATTCCCGGGCTGGCGTCGATGGATTCGGCCGGCGACTTCCTGGCCGGCTTCAACAGCACCGAACTGCCCGCCGAGCAGTACGCCGTCGCCGCCGACTTCAGCCCGACCGGCGGGTGGCGGGCGATGACGCTGAAGAACGTCGAGAACCTGGTCGTCGACCGGGTGTTCGGTACCGCGGCGAACGACCTGGTGGTGCCCACCGCCGGGGTGTACGAGGGCGAGGACGCGATGAACATCCCCGAGAACCGCAGGCTGGTGCTGCCGCGCGAGCGGGGCGTGTTCCACGGCAGCTTCTTCGGTCAGGGTGACGTCGCGAAGCAGATCGCGGGCTGGCTGACGGGTTAGGGGGCGGTCGTGGCGGCGATGGAGTACCTGGACTTCGACCTGGCGGTCGAGGCGACACCGACGCCCGGCACCTACCAGGTCTCGGTGCTCGCCTCGCCGCGCGGTGAGGCGTCCGGGCAGATGGTGTTCCCGTTCAACGCCGACGCGCTCGAGAACGTGATCCTGAAGCTGGGCCGCACCCGCACCGGCGTCCGTTCGCTGGGGTCGCCGACCCAATCGGTCGCGGAGAAGTTCGGGCGCGAACTGTTCGACGCGTTGTTCGCCGGCGAGGTGGGCAGCCGCTTCGAGAGCAGCCTGGACGAGGCAGCCGACAGCGGAAAGGGCCTGCGGATCCGGCTGCGGCTTGGCCGGGCGCCGCAGCTGGCCGATGTCCCGTGGGAATACCTGTACTGGGCGAGCCGGCGGCGCTTCCTGGTGTTGTCGTCGAAGACGCCGGTGGTGCGCTACCTGGAGCAGCCGCGCAGCGTGACGCCGCTGCTGGTCACCCCGCCGTTGCAGGTGTTGCTGGTGGTGTCGTCGCCGACCGACCTGGCCACGCTGGACGTCGCCGCCGAAGTGCAGCGGATCAACGGCGCTCTCGCCGGCCTGGAGGGCGCCGGGCAGGTGCAGGTCACCGTGCTGCAGACCGCGAGCCTGGGCGAGCTGAGCCGGGCGCTGCGGCAGGGGCCGTTCCACGTGCTGCACTTCATCGGCCACGGCGGCTTCAACGACAGCACCGGCGAGGGGATGCTGGCGTTCACCGACGACGAGACCGGACGGGCCCGGCTGGTCTCCGGCGGCGACCTGGCGACGTTGCTGCAGGATCACGACACGCTGCGGTTGGTGCTGCTCAACGCCTGCGAGGGTGGGCGCCAGTCGCCCGCCGATCCGCTGGGTGGCGTCGCGCAGGCGCTGGTGTCGCAGGGTGTCCCGGCGGTGATCGCCATGCAGTTCGAGATCACCGACGCCGCCGCCACCCGGTTCTCGGCGGAGTTCTACGCCGCCATCGCCGACGGCTACCCGATCGACGCCGCCCTGGCCGAGGCGCGCCGGGCCGTGTATAGCGACAACAACGACGTCGAGTGGGGCACGCCGGTGCTGTACCTGCGGGCCAGCGACGGCCGCATCTTCGACGTCGCCGGTAAGCCGGCCGCGGCCTCCGCGGTTCCCACCGCCCCCGACGCACCGGCCGGTGAGGCCGCGGCTCGGGTGGTGCCCGTGGTCGTGCCGCCGTGGACGCCACCGCAGCCCGAGCCGGAGCAGGCGCAGGCGCAGCAGCCGCCGATACAACAGCCGCCGATACAGCAGCCGCCGGCCGGCCCGGCCAGCCCGGTCGCGGTCGCTCCCGGGGGCGGCGGGGTGAGCGGCCGCTCCCACCCGGCCCGATGGGCGATCCTCGGGGCCGCCGTCGCGGTCGTCGCGCCGATCCTGTTCGTCTGGCGTCCGTTCCCGCTGCCGTGGGGCAGCAGCACCGACACGTCCTCGCCGCATCCGACGCCGACCGACACGGTCACGCAGTCCGGCCTGCCGACCACGCCCACGCCGAGCCGGTCCACCCGCCGGCAGACCCCGACCCTGCCGCCGGTGCGCCAGGTGGGCACACTGCAGGCGGAGCGGGTCACCACCCCGCTGACCATCGACGGCCGAACCGGCGACTGGGCGTGGCAGTACGTGGCCCGCGCCACCAATCCGATCGCCGGCAACTCCTCGGCCACCGCGAACGTCTACCTGATGTGGGACTCCGATGCGCTGTACGTGCTGGCCGACGTCACCGACAGCCGCCCGCGTCCGCCCGACCCCGACGACCCCAGGCGGACCTTCCGTGGCGACTCGGTGATCCTCGAACTTGGCCCCGACAAGCGGGGACTGGCGGCGTCCGACCTGGCCCGGCCCACCGACGCCTACTACATGTTCGGGGTGCCCGATCAACAGCAGCCGCTGGTCGCGGTGCTCAAGCCGAACGCCGAGGGCACCTCGTTCGAGCTGCTCGGGGACGCCAGCGGCATTCAGTCCGCAATCGAGCTGACCGAGACCGGTTACGTGCTCGAGGCACGGATTCCGTGGGGGGCGACCGGGCTCAACCAGCACGTCGCCGGAACCGTGCTGGCGGCCAACGTCAACGTGTCCGAGCGCAAGTCGGGCAGCTTCGCCAACCTCGGCATGCGCAGCACCAATCCGCAGCGCAGCGCCGAGGTGCGGGCGCACCCCGCCTACTGGCACGACCTGCAGTTGCGGGCGTAGTCGAGAGCGCCACGCCCTGCCGCGGGGTGGCGGTTCGCCTTAAAGTGTGGCCATGGCCCTGCCCGTACTGGACGCCACCGAGCAGCGGATCCTCGGCAGCCTGCTGGAGAAGCAGCGGACCGTGCCCGGCAGCTACCCGCTCAGCCTCAACGCGTTGCGACTGGCGTGCAACCAGACCTCGAGCCGCGACCCGATCACCGACCTCGACGACCCCACCATCGAGACGGTCGCGCGCGAGTTGAAGGGCCGCGGCCTGCTGCGCATCGTGTGGGCCGGTAAGGGGTCGCGGACGCTGAAGTACCACCAGTTGCTCGACGAGGAACTGAGCCTGCAGCCGGACGAGCGGGCTCTGATCACGGTGCTGCTGCTGCGCGGGCCGCAGGCGCCCGGTGAACTCAAGACCCGCACCGAGCGGCTGCACCCGTTCGCCGACCGGGACGCCGTCGAGCAGGTTCTGCGGCGGCTGGCCGAACTGCCCGAGCCGTTGGTCCGCGAGCTCGAGCGGCGCCCCGGCCAGCAGGACCGCCGCTGGGTGCACCTGCTGGGGCCGGTGCCCGAGTCGGCCGGGCCGGTCGCGGCGGCCACGGCGGTCGATCGCGAGACGGTGCTGTCCGGCGGCGCGGCAGACCGGGACGCGCACGTGCGCGAGACCTACGACGCCGTCGCCGAGCCGTACTTCGCGACGCTCGGCGATGAGTTGGTCGACAAGCCGTTCGACGTGTGGCTGCTCGAGCGGGTGGCATCGCTGGCCGGTTCGGATCCGATCGTGGACGTGGGCTGCGGGCCGGGCCACATCGCCGCGTTCCTGGCCGACACCGGCGCCGGTGTCAGCGGGGTGGACCTGTCGCCGGCGATGGTGGCGGTCGCGCGGCGCGAGTTCCCCGATCTGGACTTCCAGGTGGGCAACCTGACGAGCTTGCTGCGGCCGCGTACGGCGTCCGGCTGGGGGGCAGTGGTGGCCTGGTACTCGCTGGTGCACCTGGCCGGCTCGGAACTGGCGCCCGCGGTGGCCGCACTCGCTCGTACCCTGGTGCCCGGCGGGGTGCTGGCCGTCGGCGTCCATGTCGGTGACGAGGTGCGCCACGTGACCGAACTGGTCGGCGAGAGCGTCGAGCTCGATTTCGTGCTGCACGACCCCGCCCAGGTGCTGGCCGCGTTCACCGGCGCCGGCCTGGAGTCGCTCGAGTGGTACCGCCGCTCGCCCTATCCCGACGAGGCCGCCACCGAGCGGTTCTACGTGCTGGGACGGCGTCCGACCTGACCGGTGTCGAGCAACCACAAGGCTCCGCGCTCGAGCGGCGAGTGGTCGTGCAGGTCGATGGTGTCCTTCGGGGTGACGCGGTACTCCTGACCGGTGGGTGACTGCCACCAGAAGACGCCGGATCGCGGCTGCCGCAGCCGCCAGCGTCCGGCGGTCTTGGCGCGGTGCAGCCGGCGGCGGAACGGTCCGAGGTTCGACGGTCTGGTCTGGCCCCGACCGCCCGCCCGGTAGGCAACGGTGTGGTCGGCGTCCAGGCCGCGGGCCGAGCGGCCCGAGAACGGGAACGGTTCGACCACGTCGCGCAGGATGATCTGCTCGCGCATCCGCCGGGGAACCTCGTAGCGGTCGACGGCCACGTCGTCGCCGGCCTGCAACACGGGGGTGACGCTGATCCGGCTGGTGCCGAACAGTTCTGCCAGTTGCCGCCGGGTGATGGGGCCGAGGGTCTCGGACCTGGCCACGCTCTGCTCACCGGCGCCGGAGGCTTCGCACGCGCAGCGGTTCAGCATCGCGTCATTCAGGTGCAGGTACACCTTCGTGCGCGGCACGTACCGCTCGTCGTCGCGGCCCTCGAGCATGGCGGCCGCCCGGCCAGGGGTGGCGAGGATGCCCAGGGCCCGGGCGCGACGGACGTCCAGCTCATCGGTGTCGCCGAGTGCGCGCAGCGTGGCGGCGATGGCCTGAATGGACGCCTCGAGTTGCTGGGCATCGGCGGCGTCGACCCGCGCCCATACCTCGCTGACCAACGACTCCGCCGGGCCGGTCTTAACGAATCTCGCCCGGCGTGCCGCGTCGGCGACGACCTCGACCTTGTCAGCGGCCACCTGCGCGATCAGCCCCCGCGCCAGTCGCAGCACCCGCGACCACGCGATCTGGCCGTACTTTCCGCGCAGCCGGTCGTCGACGATGATCGCCTGGTCGCCGGACAGGTCGTAACGGGAGGTGAGCTGCACCAGGACGAACGCCTGCTTCGTCTCGACTGCGCCGCCGAGCACCGCGCTCCACAACCGCGGCAACCGGGCCTGCAGGTTCAGAACGTCGCGGATCAGCCAGGTCGCGGCCTCGATCGACCGGCCCGTCGCCGCGGCAACCTCCAGCGGCAGAAACTCCCCCACCAGCGGCGTCCCGTCGGCGCCGATCCGGACCGTCCGCTCACCGATCATGTCGAGCTCGTCGTCGGTCGTCCAGTCATGCTGCGAGGCCAGATCGGCGATCGCTCGGAGCTGCTCCGCCTCGGCAACCCGCTGCAACCTGACCGCGGACCGCAACCGATCGACCGCCGAGGCGGCCCGGGCGATCCGCAGCAGATCTGGCATGTCGCTATTTTAGTCGGCTAATCGCCCCGCGACAAGCAAAATGGACGGCTCATTCGAACTCCTCTACGAGCCTTCGCCACCTGTTGATCATGACCTGAAATGGGGACGGTTCCTTTTCAGGCCAGATTCGCGACCCTTGAAAGGCAAGCAGTTGCTTGCCTATTGTGTCCGTATGGCCGATGTGTACAAGGCGCTGGACGACGAGACCCGTCGCCTGATCCTCGACGGCCTGGCGGCGCGTGACGGGCAGACGCTGTTCGAGATCTGCACGACGCTCACCGTCCGGCACGGCATCGGCTCCAGCCGGCAGGCCATCTCGCAGCACCTGGCGGTGCTCGAGGACGCCGGCCTGGTGACCAGCGAGCGGCGTGGCCGCACCAAACTGCACCATTTCGATCCGGCACCGCTGGCGGAGATCCACCGCCGCTGGCCGCAGACCACGAAGGACTCATCATGCGACTGAATCTGCTCAGCGTGTTCGTCGACGACCAGCGCGCGGCGCTCGCCTTCTACACCGACGTGCTCGGCTTCACGCTCAAGCGCGACATCCCGCTGGGCGACGCGGCCTGGCTGACCGTCGTCTCCCCCGAGGTCCCCGACGGTCCCGAGCTGCTGCTCGAACCTGCGGGCCACCCCGCGGTCACGCCATATCGCGAGGCACTGATGGCTGACGGAATTCCGCTCGCACAGTTCACCGTCGACGACCTGCAGGCCGAGCACGCGCGCCTCACCGCACGGGGCGTCACCTTCACCCAGCCGCCCACCGACATCGGCAACGCCTGGATGGCCGTACTCGACGACACCTGCGGCAACCTGATCCAACTCATCGCGATGAAGCCGGACGCCGACTGAGATCCCGGGCGCACACGCCCTGCGATCTGGGCCAAGGGCATCTACCCGACGGAGGCCGGCGTCGAGCTGCTGATCCGAACGAGGCTCGCTAGCTCGGGTCATCGCTGGGTGCAACGCAACTCCGACTCTCCGGATCGTTGGTGGATCGACGCCGACCAGATCAACAACGACACCATCGGTGTCTACTCGGGCGGCCAGCAGCGAGTACTGCGGATTGCTGCCGCGCTACTGGGTGAGCAGCCGGTCGACCTTTACCAGGACGTGCCCGGCCTTGACCGCGAACACCTCGACCTGGTCCTCGCGTCGATCGCCCACGCCGGCGGCAGCCACGACCATAGCGGCGACCTCCAGCCCGACCCGGAAGGAAAGTGGAACCTCAACGGCGTCCGGCACGGATTCCGCCGGCTGCCGTCGCTGTACCCGTGGCCCGAGGATGGACGCCATGCTTGAGCTCGAGCATGGGTCGCGTTCACCGCAGGTGCCAACGCAGCGGTTCTCGATGAAGTTGAAAGTCTGCCTCAGCTGATGTCTTCCGGCGCGAGGTCGGGTCGGAGCCGGAGCAGACGCACAGAGTGACGGTGGCGACCAGCCCGGACTGCGGATGCTCGTCCGCCGGCACAGCCGTCAATACCGCGGCCAAGGCCTTGGACGCGCCGACTGCGCTCATGTATGGCGCCAAGACATGACGAAGGCGGCCGAGCCCAAGGCCAGGCTGTCCCGCCGCGGGCTGCGCTGGGCCCTGGAGGGCATCGTGGTCCAGCACCTCACCGTGGCCCGGGTCGCCGAGGGACTCGCGGTGTCGTGGAACACGGCGAACAACGCGGTTCTCGCCGAGGGCCAGCGGGTGCTGATCAACGACCCGGCACGCTTCGACGGTGTCACCACGATCGGGGTGGATGAGCACGTGTGGCGCCACACCCGCCGCGGTGACAAGTACGTCACCGTGATCATCGACCTGACGCCGGCAAGGACGAACAGTGGACCGGTCAGGTTGCTCGACATGGTCCAGGGCCGCTCCAAGAGCGTGTTCAAGCAGTGGCTGTCCGAGCGTGACCAGGCCTGGCGCGACCAAATGGAGGTGGTCGCGATGGACGGCTTCACCGGCTTCAAGACCGCCACCACCGAAGAACTGCCTGATGCGGTCACGGTAATGGATCCCTTCCACGTCGTCCGCCTCGCCGGCGACGCCCTCGACAAGTGCCGCCGCCGCATCCAACAAGACCTCCACGGCCACCGCGGCCGGGCCGGCGACCCGCTCTACTCGGCGCGGCGGACCCTGCACACCGGCACGAGCCTGCTCACCGACAAACAAAAGACCCGGCTTGATGCCCTGTTCGCCGACGATGATCACGTCGCCGTCGAGGTCACCTGGGCCGCCTACCAGCGGAGGCACCGCCTACCGCGACCCCGACCCTGCCCGCGGCCATGGCCAGATGAAACAACTCATCGCCAGCCTCAGCAGCGGCGTCCCGACCGCGCTCACCGAACTACGATCCCTCGGCCGAACCCTGAAACAACGAGCCGCCGACGTGCTGGCCTACTTCGACCACCCCCGCACCAGCAACGGCCCCACCGAAGCCATCAACGGCCGCCTCGAACACCTCCGCGGCAGCGCACTCGGCTTCCGGAACCTCACCAACTACATCGCCCGCAGCCTGCTCGAGACCGGCGGATTCAGACCCCAACTACACCGTGGATTGTGAAGAGCCGGTTTGCCTTTGCCGTGATATCGGCCTACATTCCACGAATGAAAGTAGTCGGATTTCTATTGACGCTAGTCGTGTCGGCTTTTCCCGTGATCTTCAGCGCTCCTCCGGCGGCGGGACAGTCGCTCACCTTGCCCGCCGTGGTCGGTCGACCGTTGGCCATTCCGGTCGGAGCTCCCTGTACGGTTTCGTACTACACGACCAATGCGCGGCTCCGAATGGCGGAGCGGGATATCTCCAAGGCGGAGGTGGTCAGCGGCGTCAAGGACGCTGCCGCAACAGTAACGTCTACTACCAGTGGTGGGACGGAACGTACAAGTACGAGTCAGGCTTCCTGGGTGTCATCATGAATAGGCAAGGCGGAGTCATTACCGTCTACTGGCGAACCTCGGGTGGCGGCTGGTCCCAGCCTGTGGATCAGTTGCACTGATGCGTTCGTTGACTCGCCGTGTAGAGATCCAGGTGGACGAGGAAGCTAATGCTGCGGTCATCAAGTTCGGGCCGAGGTTTCCTTCGCCGCCCGACGTGCGCGACGTCCCCATCGAAATGAATGGAAACGTGATAGGCATCCTCACAACGTCTGTTCAGGGTCAAGTAATTCAGCTTGAACTACTAATGGCAGACCGCCAGTTGGGAGACTTGGTCGACGACGAGTTGGTGCCAGATCGACCACCAGATTCCTGAGCGCGTAGAGGTCAAGGGAATTGAGTCGGTCGGCGACGGGTCCCCGTGCTTCGCTCGTGGCTCGCAATCACGCAACCGTGGCGTCCGGGCCCGGGGTACCGACCTGCCATGAGCGAGCACCGGGTCGAGGCGCTGTCCGAGGCCACCTGGCCGGCGTCCGAGGCGTTGGTGGCCAAGCATCGGCTGGTCGTCCAGGGGCGCACGCACCATGCCCTGGTGATGGATGGCGACGCGGCGGTCGGCTGGTGCGAGTACGGCACGCCCGAGGAACTGCCGCGGATCTACCACCGCAAGGAGTACGAGGAGCGGCATCGAGCCCACCCGGTACCGGCTGCCGTGTTTCTTCGTCGACCGCAACCATCGCCGCCGCGGGGTGGCGACGCTTGCCCTGCAGGGCGCCCTCGACCTGATCGCGGCGGGCGGCGGCGGCACGGTCGAGGGTTACCCGCGGGTGGACGTCGGCGAGAGGAAGATGTCGGCGTCCTTCCTGTTCAGCGGCTCGGTGGGCATGTTCGCCGGCGCGGGCTTCACCCGGGGCCCCGATATCGGTAGGTTCCGCTGCATCATGCGTCGCACCGTCGCGCCCGTGGCCCGACAACGGGAGTCAGGGAGGGCCGGCCGGTCATGAGCCTCGATCGGGACAATTGGGCCGGCAGCGTCCGCTACCGGGCGTCGGACGTCGTCGAACCCCCTCCGAGCCGGCCGCCGGTGAGGGAACGTGCAGCACCTCGTCGAGCTCGGCGTCGTTATCGATGAAGGCCGCCAGGTCTCCGACCTCCCGGCTCCAGGTTGCCAGCTCGTCGGCACTGACCTGGTCGGCGCTGCGCAGGAAGTGCACCAACGCCACCCGCCGCCAGCGCCGGACGAAGGCGTCCGTGCCGGCCAAGTTGTCGAACAGCCGCAGGTACAGCAATCGCGGCACCCGACCGGACGCCCCGGCCGGTTGGGCGGCTGCGGATCCGGGGCGCAGGGCGCCGGCGAAGCGCACGTCGAGCGTCGGCACGGTCGTGGCCAGCGCCCCCCGCACCCGGACGCCGGTCTCGGCCGGCCCGGACGAGGACAGCGTCTCGACCACCGCGGCCGGGCGGGCGGCCAGCACCTGACGCCACGAGGCGATCAGCGTGCCGATCATCAGCAGCATCGTGGTGGCCAGGGCGAACCAGGTCTCGCCCGGCTCGTCGAGCGAGATCCAGCCGGCCCAGGAGGCGTAGCCGAGCAGCCCGAACACCGCGGTGGCGGCCAGCCAGCCGAACAGCCGCAGCACCGCCCAGCCGACGCCGGTGCCGGTCCGGTCGATCAGGTGGCCACCCAACGGCGGCACCTCGACGGCACGCTCGGGGTCGGCCAGCATCCGCTCCCAGCGCCGGGCGACCAGGTGAGCGGTAATCAGCCGGCCCAGGTCGAGCAGGGCCAGCACCGCCTGCACGCCCGGAATCATCAGCAGCACCAGCGCGACCCACCTCGGACGTCGATTTGTCGCGGCTTTTGCTCAGCTGTAGCATAAGAGTGTCGAACCGAGGAGGAGCCTCCCATGAGCACCACCCTGATCACCGTCGACGACCTGTACCGCAGGGTCGATCACGTCGTACCCGCCGTCGAGTGGGCGACCATGACCGACGACGTGAATGCGATCCTCGAGCTCAAGCGGCAGCGCAACGCCGTGATCCTGGCGCACAACTACATGACGCCCGAGATCTTCCACGGCGTCTCCGACATCGTCGGCGACTCGCTCGCCCTGGCCCGTGAGGCCACCGCGGTCGAGGCGGACGTGATCGTGCTCGCCGGCGTCCACTTCATGGCCGAGACCACCAAGCTGCTCAACCCGGCCAAGACGGTACTGATCCCCGACCTGCGCGCCGGCTGCTCGCTGGCCGAGTCGATCACGGCCGCCGACGTGCGCGACCTGCGCCAGCTGCACCCCGGCGTCCCGGTCGTCACCTACGTGAACACCTCGGCGGCGGTGAAGGCCGAGAGCGACATCTGCTGCACGTCGGGCAACGCCGTGCAGGTCATCGAGAGCCTGGGGGTGCCCGAGGTGATCATGATCCCCGACCAGTACCTCGCCGCGAACATCGCCCGGCAGACGGGGGTGAAGGTCATTACCCACCCGGGCGCCTGCGAGGTGCACGAACGGTTCGCCGCCGCCGACATCCGGCAGGTGCGCGCCGACCACCCCGACGGCGTGGTCGTGCTGGCCCACCCCGAGTGCCCGCCAGAGGTCGTCGACGAGGCGGACTTCTCCGGGTCGACCGCGCAGATGCTGACCTTCGTCGGCACCCACCGGCCCAAGCGGCTGGCGCTGATCACCGAATGCTCGATGAGCGACAACATCGCCCAGGAGTTCCCCGAACTCGACTTCGTCCGGCCCTGCAACCTGTGCCCGCACATGAAGCGCAACACGCTGGCGAAGATCCGGCGCGCACTGGAGACGATGACCCACGAGGTCACCATCGACGCCGACGTCGCCGACCGGGCCCGCGCCGCGGTCGAGGCGATGCTCGCGGTGGGTGCGCGATGACCCGCCGCGAACTGGACGCCGGCGGCCCGGTCATCGTCGGCGCCGGACTGGCAGGGCTGAGTTGCGCCATCGAGTTCGCCCCCGCGCACTGCCTCGTGCTGTCGGCCGGGGCGATCAGCGCGGGCACCTCGACCGGCTGGGCCCAGGGCGGGCTCGCCGCCGCGGTCGGCGCGGACGACTCACCGGCCCTGCATGCGGCCGACACGATGGCCGCCGGGGCCGGGTTGTGCGACGAGGCCACCGTCGCGGCGATCACCGCCGCCGCCCCGCACGCCGTCGACTGGCTCGCCGGCCAGGGCGTGCGCTGGGACCGGCACCCAGACGGCTCGGTGAAGCTCGGCCTGGAGGGCGCCCACCAACGGCGCCGGATCGTCCACGCGGGCGGCGACGGCACGGGCGCGGAACTGCTGCGCGCCGTGGTCGAGAGGGCCCGCACACTGAGGTCGATCACCCTGTGGGAGCACGCTCGGGCCACCCGCATCGTAGTAGAGGACGGCCGGGTGACCGGCGTCGAGGCTGACACCCCGGCAGGCGCGGTGCTGCTGCGCACGCCGGCGGTCGTGCTGGCCACCGGCGGCGTCGGAGGCTTGTTCAGCCACACCACCAACCCGCTGGGCTCCCGCGGGCAGGGACTGGCGCTGGCCTTCCGGGCCGGGGCGGTGCTGCGCGACCTGGAGTTGGTGCAGTTCCACCCCACCGCCCTCGACGTGGCGCTCGACCCGATGCCGCTGGTCAGCGAAGCGGTTCGTGGCGAGGGCGCGATCCTGGTCGACGAACGCGGCGAACGGGTGTTGGCCGACCCGCTGGCGGCACGCGACGTGGTCTCGCGCGCCGCATGGGCGCGGTTGCGGGCCGGCCACCGGGTCTTCCTCGACGCCCGGCGTGCCCCCGGCGCCACGTTCGCCGAGCTGTTCCCGTCGATCGCGGCCACGGCGCGGGCGGCCGGGCTAGACCCGGCCAGGGACCTGCTGCCGGTGCGCCCCGCCGCGCACTACCACATGGGTGGGGTGCTGGTGGACGCCGACGGCCGCTCGACGGTCTCGGGCCTGTTCGCCGCCGGCGAGGTGGCGTCCACCGGCCTGCACGGAGCGAACCGGCTGGCGTCCAACTCGCTGCTGGAGGCGGTGGTGTGCGGACGCCGGGTGGCCCGGACGCTGGCCGTCGGCCGGCCCGCCGGACCCACACCCCGGCGCCCCGGCCCGATCGACCGGCCTGCCGGACCGGTCGCGCCCGACCGGCGAGGCGACGGGCTGCGGTGGATCCGCGACACGGTCAGCGAGGGCGTCGGCGTGCTGCGTGACGGTGAGGGGCTGCGCCGCACCCTGGCCGCGCTCGGCGACCTGGCCGTGGCGGGCGGCGAGGCGACGACGCCCACGGCGCGGGACGACGCCGCGCTGGTCGGCTACCTGATCGCGCTGGCCGCCCTGCAACGCACCGAGTCGCGGGGCGGCCACACCCGCACCGACTTCCCGGGCACCGACACCGCACCTGCGCACACCCTGCTGTCGCAGGCCAGCCTCGAGCGGGCGTCCGCCACACCGGCGGGGGTGCCCGCATGAGGAGCCTGCCCCGCATCGTGCTCGAGCCGGTCGTCCGCACGGCCCTGCTGGAAGACCTGGGCCGAGCCGGCGACCTGACCACCGACAGCATCGTCCCCGCCGGCGCGACCGCCACCGTGCAGCTCGTCTCCCGGGACGCCGGGGTCGTCGCCGGCCTGCCGGCCGCACTCCTGGCCTGGGAGCTGGTCGACCCGACAATCGCCGTCGAGGTGCACCTGCCGGACGGCTCGCGGGTCGCGCCCGGCAGCGTGATCGCCACGGCGTCCGGGCCGGCCCGCGGGCTGCTGACCGGCGAGCGGGTGGCGCTGAACCTCCTGGGGCACCTGTCGGGGGTGGCCACCAGCACCGCCGCCATCGCCGACGTGATCGCCCACACCGGCGCGAAGGTGGCCGACACCCGCAAGACCATTCCGGGCCTGCGGGCGCTGCAGAAGTACGCCGTGACCTGCGGCGGCGGATCGAACCACCGCTTCGGGTTGGACGACGCGGTGCTGATCAAGGACAACCACATCGCCGTCGCCGGCGGCGTCCGGCAGGCCGTCGAGGCGGCCCGGGCGCACATCGGCCACCTGGTGAAGGTCGAGGTCGAGGTCGACTCGCTGTCGATGCTGGCCGAACTGCTCGAGGTCGGTGCCGATGTGGTGCTCCTGGACAACTTCACCCCGGCGCAGCTGCGCGAGGCGGTGACGATGGTCGACGGTGCGATGGTCACCGAGGCGTCCGGGCGGATCACGCCGGAGACCGCCGTGCCGATCGCCGAGGCCGGTGTCGACCTGATCAGCGTCGGCTGGCTGACCCACAGCGCCCGCGTCCTCGACATCGGCCTGGATCACCTGTCAAGCACCTGACCAGCGGTGATGTCACCCAGCGGTAACCGATTCGCGGCAGACTACGTCCCGGGTCCGTAACCGATGCAGGAGGACAGCGATGAGCAGCACGAAACGAGTGGGCATCCTCACCGCCGGCGGTGACAGCCCCGCCCTGAACGCCACCATCCGCGGCTTCGGCAAGTCGGCGATCGGGGAGTACGGCATGGAACTGATCGGGTTCCGCGACGGCGTCACGGGCCTGGTCGAGAACCGCTACGCGACGCTCGACGGCAAGGCGCTGTCCGGCATCCTCACCGTCGGCGGCACGATCCTGGGCACGTCGCGCGACAAGGTGCACAAGTTCCCCACCGCCGACGGTCCGGTCGACATGGTGCCGACCGTGGTGCAGAACTACGAGAAGGACAAGCTCGACGCGCTGATCATGCTCGGCGGCGGCGGCACCGCCAAGAACGCGAACCGCCTGGTCGAGGCCGGTCTGAACGTCATCCACCTGCCCAAGACCATCGACAACGACATCGCCCTGACCGACACCACCTTCGGTTTCGCGACGGCGCTGGAGATCGCCACCGAGGCGATCGACCGGCTGCATTCGACGGCGCACAGCCATCACCGGATCATCCTCACCGAGATCATGGGGCACCGGGCCGGCTGGCTGACGCTGGGCGCAGGGATCGCCGGCGGCGCCGACATCATCCTGCTGCCGGAGATCCCCTACACGGTCGAGAGCGTCGCCGACACGATCAAGGAACGCACCAGGCGCGGCTCCACCTTCTCGGTGGTCGCCGTCGCCGAGGGTGCCCGCGACGTGGGCGACACCGCCGACTACGAGGCGGCGCAGTTGCTGGTGAGAAACGCCAAGACGCCCGAGGCGCAGCGCGCCGCCCGCACCCACCTGGCCAACGTCGAGAACGCCCAGCGCGAGCACACGTTCAAGCTGGCCAAGGAGCTCGAGGCTGCCACCGGCCTGGAGGCCCGGGTGACGATCCTCGGCTACGTGCAGCGCGGCGGAACGCCGTCGGCGGCGGACCGGCTGCTGGCCACCCGGCTGGGCACCGCGGCGGCCGACCTGGTCGCCGACGGCGAGTTCGGGGTGATGGTGGCGGCCCGTGGCGATGGCACCCAGCCCGTCCCGCTCAAGGAGGTGGCGGGCAAGGTGAAACTCGTGCCCGCCGACCACGAGTGGATCACCGCGGCCCGCAAGGTGGGCACCGGTCTGGGCGACTAGTCTGCCGCCGTGGACCAGATCGGCCGATACTTCGCCGGGCTGTTCGAACTGGTCGGACGCGCCTACCGGCTCGACCCGGTGGCGCTGGCCTGGGTGCGGGACCAGCCGCACGCCATCGGACTGGCGGTCGGGGTCGCACTGCTCGCGGGCATCTCGATCATGTGCGGGCAGGCCGTGGTGCTGCTGGTGAACCGGATGGCGGGGTGGAAGTTCGGCGTCGGGCTGCTGTTCAGCGGCATCTGGCTGGTGTTGCTGCACGTGGTGGAGTCCGTGGCGTTGTGGGCGCTGGGCAACTGGTTCAGTGCGACGCACGTCAGCTACGTCACCGTGCTCAGCGGGGTGCTGGTCTCGATGGCTCCGCAGATCTGGGGATTCCTGGCCCTGATGCCCTACCTGGGCACGGCGATCAGCCGCTTCCTGTCCGCGTGGAGCGCGGTGGTGCTGTGGGCCGTCACGGCCGGCACCTTCGACGTCGGTCGCTGGCCCGCGCTGGGGCTCGTGGCGGCGTCCTGGCTGGTGATGCAGCTGCTGTCGACGCTGGCCGCACCGTGGATCTCGACGGGCCTCTCGGCACTGTTCGAACGGGTGGCGGGACGCCCCTTCTGGGTGTCCGGCGCCGACGTGCTGAACGGTCGCCCGCTGATCACCGAGGAGGTGCACGCGTGATCCTGGCCGACCTGCTGGTGCTGATCGGGGCCTTCGCGGTGGCCGGCATGCTGCTCGCACCCTTGGAGTCGCTGCACTGGTGGGCGACGCGCGGTATCGAGGAGGTCGAGCTCGGCCCGGCGCCCAGCTCGCTCGAGCTGGCGGCCTCCCGGCCCGACGACGGGGGGCCGCGCAAGTTCGTCGTCTACCTGTCGGGCATCGGCGCCATCGGCGCCCAGGACGTCCCGCAGGAGGAGGTGCCGTTCATCGCCGACCTGCGCGACCGGCTGTCCGGCTACCGGGTCATCGACGACGTGTTCCCCTACGCCGTCGACAACCGCTCGCTGACCGGCGAGCGGCTGCTCGGATGGCTGTGGCGGCAACTCGAGCAGGCCCGGCTGAAGAACCCCAACACGCTGTTGGCGACGCTGATCAACATCCGCAACCTGATGCAGCTGTTCGTCTGCGCCGACCGCCGCTACGGACCCACCTACAACATGGGGATGGCGAAGGAGATCCACCGTTCCCTGGTCCGGCACGGGCACGCCCCCGGCAGTCCCGACGAGGTGGTGCTGCTCGGCTGGAGCGGCGGCGGCCAGATCGCCCTCGGCGCGATCTGGTATCTGCACGCGATGGGGCTGCGCTGTTCACTGCTGTCGCTGGGCGGCATGCTGTCCGACGACATCGCCCTGGCCCGCACCGAACACCTGTGGCACCTGTACGGCTCGAAGGACTTCCTGCAGGCCTCCGGCCAAGTGCTGTTCGCGGGCCGCTGGCCCATCTCGAAGGCCTCGCCGTGGAACGAGGCCCTGCGCGACGACAAGATCACCTTCATCGACCTGGGCCCGTACAACCACAACGTGAAACAGCACTACTTCGACTACGAATCGACCCTGCCCGACGGCAGGACCTACGCCGGCAAGGTGGTCGACACGATCGCGGAGGTGCTGGGCCCTCGGGACTAGCCCGGATGCCGGCCGTCCACCGGCGGCCTGACCACCAGTACGGCGACGATCGCGATCATGATCACCGCGGTCAGCGTGATCGGCACCGGGATGAGCGGGAGCGCGCCCACCGGCAGCACCGTGTTCACCACGGCGTCCGCATGGTCGCGGATGGCGACCCACCAGATGCCCAGCACGAACACCGCGATCGGCACCGTCACGGTGAAGGTGGGGGTGCCACGGCGTGTAGCCCCGCCTCTCGGCGGCGACGGGCACCGCGATCTCGGCCAGGATCAGCACCGACAGCACCCAGTTCTGCACCGCCGGCTGCAGCAGCAGCATCACCAGCCACAACACCTGGACGACGGCGATGCCGGCCGCCAGCGCGAGCACGCCAGCCATCTGGACGATCGTCAGCACCCGGTACAGCCAGTCGTCGGTGTCGAACGAGGTGGCGAACCAGGTCGAAGAACAACTCGAGGCTGGTAGCCGCGCGGTGGGACTCCGGCGGGTCGCGGGCAGGCATCGGACGCAGACGCCAGCGGGCGTCCGTCACGGGGGGGGCTGCTCACCGGGCCTCCGGAACTGGGTCACGCGTAGGACGCAGGCATCCCCGCACCCCGGCGACCTCCCGCCCCGGTGTCCCAGCGGCAGATCGGGCGTGTCCCTGCCGGACGCCGCTCAGGTGCCGCCCTCGCGCGCCACCCGCCGCGCGGCCGGCAATGCCGTCCACGGATCCAGATAGGACGCCGTGGCCGGCACCGGGCGGCCGGCGTCATCCACCGCGTAGCGCAGCGGTTCGCCCGGCGGCAGGTTCAGGGCGTGCAGGGCGGCCGCGTCCAGCCCCTCGGCGACCCCGATCAGGGCGCGCAGCGAGTTGCCGTGCCCGACCACCAGCAGCGAACGGCCCGCCAGCAGGGTCGAGGCGATCCGCTCGGCGACCGGCCTCACCCGCCGCATCACATCGGCCAACGATTCGGTGGCCGCGACCGCCTCGGCCGGGCAGCCGGCGAAGGCCGGCTGCGCGCGCAGCCGGCTCAGCGCGGCGGCAGTCAGCGGCGGCGGGGTGCCCTCCAGCGACCGCCGCCAGTGCACGAACGCCTCGGTGCCGTACTCGGCCAGCACCGCGGCCTTGGTACGCCCGGTGAGGGCGCCGTAGCTGCGCTCGGCCAACCGGCAATCGATCTCGACGGGGGGCTGCCCGGCCAGCGCCTCCGCCGCGAGATCGGCGGTGGCCCGGGCACGGGTCATCGGTGAGGTCAGCAGCAGGTCCACCCGGTGCCCGGCGTCGTTGATCAGCGCCGCGGCCCGCCGCGACTGCCGCTGCCCCAGCGGGGTGAGCCCGACGTCCAGCGAGCCGGTGAACAGGCCGGCGGCGTTGGCAGTGCTCTCCCCGTGCCGCAGCAGGAACAACTCCCCCGGCACCATGTCCCCTTCCGCGCCGCCGACCACCATGCGGCTGCCAAGGTACAGCGACGACCGCACGATGACGCCGGGCGATCACGCCGACGCGTTCCCCCCGCGCGGTGATCGGGTCCTTCCACGAGCCGGCGTCGCCGACCAGTGCCCACCCGGGGCCGTACGGACGCCGCAGCCGGCCGGGCAGGCCGGTGACCGTCCTGGCGGAGCTGCCGGAGGCGGAGCGGCTGATCGCCGAGACCGCACGGGCGGCCGCGCTGCTCCTGGCCCGCGGCCCACGTGAGGCGCTGGCCGGCGCCGTGGAGTCGGTGTCGGCCTGAGCCGCGCCACCCGGGGGCTGGCAGACTGAACCGGACGCCGACGACAGGAGGCTCCGATGCCGGCGCACGACCCGGAACTGATGCAGCGGATGCGCGACTGGCTGGCCGCGGCGTCCGAGGCTGCGGGCATCGAACCCGCGTTGATCGACACCCTCGAGCAGCCACTGTTGCGGCTCACGGCGAAGGTGGCGCACGGCGCCGCCCGCCCCGCCGCACCGCTGACCGCCTTCCTGGTCGGCGTGGCGGCCGGCCGAGGGGCCGACCCGTTGGAGTTATCCGAACGGCTCGGCCGCCTCGCCCAGGAGTTCAGCGAGTCGGAGTGACCCGCCCCACCAGGTGGTGGGTATAGCCGTACAGCGTCACGAACGACGGGAACTCCGCCGCCAGGCAGCCCTGTTCGAGGATCCCCCGGGCCGCCGTGACCTGCCGGTGCTGCTCGGCGGGCGTCTGGTCGAGGAGCCGCTCCACCTCCTCCTCGAGCATCGAGGCGACCAGTTCGGCGGTGATCGTGACCCCGCCGGGAGTGGTCACCCGGTGCCGGATCCACTGCCACAGCTGCATTCGGGAGATCTCGACCGTGGCGGCGTCCTCCATCAGGCCCTCGATCGCCACCGCGCCCTGCCCACCGACCCACGCGGCCAGGTAGGCCAGCGGCACCCGCAGGTTTGTCCGGACGCCGGACAGGGTGACGATGCGCTCGACACCGCTGAGGTCGGCCAGCTGCTCGGCGGTGACCGCGACATCGGGACGCTGCCGGTCGAGCTGGTTGGGCCGTCCGGCCAGCGCATCGTCGAACACCGCGGTGCAGGTCGCGACCAGCCCGGGATGCGCGACCCAGGAGCCGTCGAACCCGTCGGCGGCCTCTCGTGCCTTGTCGGAGCGGGTCTTGTCGAGGGCCGTTGCGGTGGCCTCCGGATCGGCCCCGCTGGGCACGAAGGCGGCCATGCCGCCGATCGCGTGCGCGCCGCGCTCGTGGCAGGTCTTCACCAGCAACTCGGTGTAGGCCCGCATGAACGGAACGGTCATCGTGACCCGGTCGCGGTTGGGCAGCACCATCGAGGCGTCCTGGGCGTGGTTCTTGATGAACGAGAAGATGTAGTCCCACCGGCCGGCGTTCAGCCCGGCGCTGTACTCACGCAGCTCGTACAGGATCTCGGTCATCTCGAAGGCCGCCGGGAACGTCTCCAGCAGGCAGGTGGCGCGGATGGTGCCGGGCGCGATGCCCAACCGCGCCTCGGCCCAGGCGAACACGTCGTGCCACAGCCGCGCCTCGAAACGGGACTGCAGCTTGGGCAGGTAGAAGTACGGCCCGCGGCCGCGGGCGATCAACTCCGCGGCGTTGTGGAAGAAGTACAGGCCGAAGTCGACGAACGCGCCGGGGATGCCCTGGCCGTCCAACAGCAGGTGCTTCTCGGTCAGATGCCAGCCGCGTGGCCGGACCATGATCGTCGCCGTCGTCTCGTTCAGCGCATAGCTCTTGCCGTCGGGCGTGCTGAAGTCGATCTGCCGACGGATCGCGTCGAACAGGTTCAGCTGTCCTTCGACGACGTTCGCCCAGGTCGGCGCGGTGGCGTCCTCGAAATCCGCCATCCACACCCGGGCACCCGAGTTCAGCGCGTTGATCGTCATCCGCCTGGTCGGCGGGCCGGTGATCTCGCAGCGCCGGTCCTCCAGGCCGGGCGCCGGCGGCGCCACCCGCCAGGTCGTTTCGTCGCGTATCCCGGCGGTCTCGGTCGGAAAGTCGAAGTTCTGGCCGTACCGGCGGGCGTCCTTGCGCTGCTGCAGCAGCTCGGCGCGGCGTCCGGCGAACTGCTGGTGCAGTCCGCAGACGAACTCCAGCGCCTCGGTGGTCAGGATCTCGTCGTAGCGGGCGCCGGACGCCCCCGCGACCTGCAGCCGGCTGCTCAGCCGGCGGGGTGAGATCGGCGACGTCGGGTAGCCGGCGGCCGCCGGCTCGGAGCGGGGCCGGGCCGTCGCCGGGGGTGCCGGCGGCGTCGTCGGGGGCTGGCTGCTGACGGTGTCGGTGGTCATGATCGGGTCTCCTCGATGAGTCGGTGCGGGTGGGTCAGGGGTGGAACTGTTCGGCCTCGGTCGAGCCGGCCAGGGCGGTGGTGGCGCTGTTCGGGTTGAGCGCGGTGGCCACCTTGTCGAAGTAGCCGGTGCCCACCTCGGCTTGGTGCCGGGTCGCGGTGTAGCCGTGCCGCTCGTCGGCGAACTCGGCCTGCTGCAGGGCGACGTAGGCGGGCATGCCACGCTCGGCGTAGCCGCGGGCCAGGGTGAACATCGAGTGGTTCAGGGCGTGGAAGCCGGCCAGGGTGATGAACTGGAAGCGGTAGCCGAGTTCGCCCAGGCTGTCCTGGAACTCGGCGATCTGGCGCTCGTCCAGGGCCGCGGACCAGTTGAACGACGGCGAGCAGTTGTAGGCCAGCATCTTGCCGGGGAACTCGCGGTGCAATTCGGTCGCGAACTCCCTGGCCAGGCCGAGGTCGGGCGTCCCGGTCTCGACCCAGATCAGGTCGGCGTAGGGGGCGTAGGCCTTGGCCCGCGCCAGCACCGGCTCGATGCCGGTGCGCACCCGGAAGAAGCCCTCGGTGGTGCGTTCGCCGATGCAGAACTGCCGGTCCGTCGGGTCGACGTCCGAGGTGAGCAGGTCGGCGGCCAGGGCGTCGGTGCGGGCGATCACGATCGTCTCGGTGCCGAGCACGTCGGCGGCCAGCCGGGCGGCGTTGAGGGTGCGGACGTGCTGCGCGGTCGGGATCAGCACCTTGCCGCCCAGGTGGCCGCACTTCTTCTCCGAGCTCAGCTGGTCCTCCCAGTGGACGCCGGCCGCACCGGCCGCGATCATCTGCTTCATCAGCTCGAACGCGTTCAGCGGGCCGCCGAAACCGGCTTCGGCGTCGGCGACGATCGGAGCGATCCGGGCGCCCGGCTCGCCGTCGCGCTCCCCTTCGGCCCAGGCGATCTGGTCGGCGCGCAGCATGGCGTTGTTCAGCCGCCGCACCACCGTCGGCACCGAGTTGGCCGGGTACAGGCTCTGGTCGGGGTAGGTGTGGCCCGAGAGGTTCGCATCGGCCGCGACCTGCCAGCCCGACAGGTAGATCGCCTCCAGCCCCGCCTTGACCTGCTGCACGGCCTGGTTGCCGGTCAGCGCGCCAAGCGAGCGGACGAACGGCCGGTGCTGCAGCAGGTGCCACAGCCGGGCGGCCCCATGCCTGGCCAGGGTGTGCTCCTCGACCAGCGAGCCGCGCAGCCGCACCACGTCGGCCGCGGTGTACGACCGGGCGATGCCGGCCCAGCGCGGGTTGGTGGCCCAGTCGCGCAGCAGCTGCTGCTCGGGGGTGGCGGTGTGCTCGGCGGTGGCCGGGTTCGCGGTCGTGGTCATCGGAACTCCTTCGTCGGGACCGGGTGGTGACGACAACTGTGCAGCGAGAGCACGCCGGCGGAACCCATCCGGAATCGTCAAGATCGCTGATTCTTGATGGCGGCCACCCCTTGACCGGATCTGCACGAACCGCGTGCAATCGGTGCATGCCCACGAAAGCTGCCCGCGCAGCGTCAAGTTCAAAGGAACTTGACGCCCCGCCGATCACCCGGTTGATCGCCCGGACGGAACCCCCGCAGCGTCGGGGACCCGCCGCGGGACCCGATCCGCTGGCCGTCGGCAAGCGCGTCCGGCACCGCCGCAAGGCGGCCGGACTCACCCTGGACACTCTGGGCGCGCGGGTCGGGGTGTCGGCGTCCGCCCTGTCGCTGATCGAGACCGGCCGCCGGGAGGCGAAGGTGTCGGTCCTGGCCGGCATCGCCGACGTCCTGGGCTGCACGCTGGCCGACCTGCTGGACGACGCGCCGCCGAGCCGGCGTGCCGCCCTGGAGCTGCAGCTCGAACGAGCCCAGCAGTCGCCGGCGTTCGCGGCGCTCGGCGTCCAGCCCGTGCGGACCGGACCGCGGCTGCCGATGGACGCCCTGGAGTCGCTGGTGGCGCTGCACGGGCAGGTGCGCAGCCTGAGCATCGAGCGGGACGGGACGCCCGAGTACGCCCGCCGCGCCAACGCCGGCCTGCGCCGACGGATGCTGGCCGCCGACAACCACTTCCCGGCGATCGAGTCGCTGGCCGACGACCTGCTGACCGGCATCGACCACGACGGCGGCCCGCTGACCTGGCACAACGTCCGGGCGATCGCCGCCCGGCTCGGCTTCACCCTGCAGTCGGCGCCCGACCTGCCGCGCTCGACCCGCTCGATCATCGACCGCACCCGGCGCCGGGTGTTCCTGCCCAGCGCCGAGGCGGCCACCCTGCGCACCGTCGCGCTGTCGGCGCTGGGACACGTCGTGCTCGAACACCGGCCGCCCGGCGACTACGCCGAGTTCCTGGCGCAGCGGGTCGAGGTGAACTACTTCGCCGCGGCCGTGCTGGTGCCGCAGCGCTGGGCGGTGCCGCTGCTGCAGGAGGCCCGCAGGGCCCGCGACCTGGAGATCGCCGACCTGCGCGACCGGTACCTGACCTCGTACGAGATGGCCGCGCACCGGTTCACCAACCTGGCCACGGTGCATCTGGACATTCCGGTGCACTTCATGAAGATCAACGCCTCCGGGGTGATCCAGAAGGCGTACGCCAACGACGGGGTCGCGTTCCCCAGCGACGCCACCGGGGCGATCGAGGGGCAACGGGTGTGCCGGTACTGGACTGCGCGGGCGGTCTTCGACCAACCCGACTGGACGGAGCCGTACCAGCAGTACACCGACACCCCCTCGGGCACGTTCTGGTGCACCGCCCTGGCCGAGCACGTCGACGGGGATGCCCACTCGGTCTCGGTCGGCACTCCCTACGAACACGTGCGCTGGTTCCGCGGCCGCGACACCCCGCACCGCTCGGCATCCCGCTGCCCCGATCCCGCCTGCTGCACCGAGCCGTCCGCCGAGCTGGCCCAACGCTGGCGGGACGCCTGGCCCAGCTCCCGGGTGCATTCGGCGCTGCTGGCGAGCCTGCCGGCCGGAGAGTTCGCCGGAATCGATCGCACCGAGGTGACGGCCTTCCTGGAGAGGCAGCCGTGAGCGGCGGGAGTCGCCGATGCACGTGACGGTGACCGGTTCGGGTCCGACGGTGCTGCTGCACGGGGGCGGCGTGAGCGGCTGGCTGTGGGGCCCGACGCTGGCCCGGCGACGCTGGTTCGCCACCCTGCAGGCCCGGCAGCTGGGTGTGCCGGACGATCTGCTCGAGGCCTACGTCGCGGAGAGCCTGACGATCTTCGGCCGGGACCTGCTCGCCGCGACCGGTCGGGGTGCCGCTGCAGCGGGGCCAGGTAGGCGGCCAGCACCGGCAGCAGCGAGCCCATCAGGAAGCCGCCCCCGGACAGCAACGCTTCGGTCCTGGCGGCCCGGTGGGTGGCCACCTCACGGATTCCGTGCTCGAGTTCGAGCTGGGCCGACAGGGCGTCCGCGGCGGAGAGCTCGTCGGCCACCCTTTTGGCCGTCTCGGCGCTGACCCCCTTGGCGACGAATCACTCGGCCAGCTCGGCGATCTCCCCCTGCGGGGTCAGTTCGAGCAGCCGCTTCTCCTGCGCCGCCAGGTGCCCCGGCCAGGCCGAGACCCCTTCCCGCAACGGCGATGATCCCGTTGTTGATCTCCGTGACCCGCGCCCGGATATCGGCCGGATGGAGCCGATCCCACCACCCGAAGCGCACGGACATGGACGGAGAGTAGTGCCCGGTGTGAATGGGCCGGGAGTGGGTATGTACAGTCCTCGACGGCTCCGGTGCCACGACAGTGTTCCGGGGTGTGACCCTTCATCCTTTGTTGCGAATGCACTCAACCTTTTAGGTGGTGCGTGGCACACTGTGCAGGTGCTGAACAGAAACCCCATCCGAATCGCACTGATCGATGACTACGAGGTTGTCGTCGCCGGTCTCCTGCACATGTTCGCCAACTACGCCGACCGGGTGGAGGTGGTGAAGCCGACCCCCGGCGGAGGCTTCCGGCACCCGGTCGACATCGCCCTCTACGACAGTTTCGGGCGGCATTCGGTCGACGCCCCCACGTTGCAGCGGTTGTTGAGCGACCCCATGGTCGACCGCGTCGTGGTCTACACGTGGAACTTCCAGCGGGCCCTGGTCGAACGGACCATCGGCGACGGGGCGTCGGGGTACCTGTCGAAGAGCCTGACCGCGCGCGAACTGGTCGACGCGATCGAGCAGATCCACGCCGGGCGGGCGGTGATCAGCCCGGCACCCAAGGCGACGAACCCGACCGGCGGCAACTGGCCCGGCCGCGAGGAGGGGCTGTCCTACCGCGAGAGCGAGGTGATCGCGCTGATAACCGAGGGCCTGTCCAACGCCGAGATCGCACAGAGCATGTTCCTCAGCCCCAACTCGGTGAAGAGCTACATCCGCTCCGCGTACCGCAAGATCGGTGTTCTTCGGCGCTCGCAGGCCGTCTCGTGGGGCATGCGGCACGGTTTCGCCTCCGACTACGTCCGGCCCCAGCCGGCCGTCGTGCCAGCCTGAGACGGGTGACTGCCTGGATCGGCACCTCGGGGTGGAGTTACGACCATTGGGACGGCGTCCTCTATTCGCCCGGCACACCGTCGCGCGACCGGTTGGCGCGCTACACCGCCGAGTTCCGCACCGTCGAGTTGAACGCGTCCTTCTATCGCTGGCCGAAGACCGCCACCTTCGCCTCGTGGCAACGCCGGCTGCCAGAGGGCTTCCGGCTCACGGTCAAGGCGCCGCGTGGTCTCACCCACAGCAAGCGGCTGCTGCACCCCGACCAGTGGGTGCAGTGGATCCAACGCGACTGGCACGCGCTGTTCGACAAGCGCGGCGTCCTGCTGGTGCAGCTGCCGCCGGGCATGGCGCGCGACGACGACCGCCTCGACTACTTCCTCAGTCGGCTGCCGTGGTGGGTTCCGGTGGCGGTCGAGTTCAGGCACGACTCGTGGCTCCACGAGGACGTGTTCGCCCTGCTCGAGCGGCAGGGGGCGGCCTACGTGGTGATGTCGGGAGCGCACCTGCCGTGCGTGCTGCGCGCGACCGCGCCGTTCGCCTACGTGCGACTGCACGGGCCCGACCACGACTGGCTGTACGGCGGTTCGTACTCCCACGCCGACCTGCACTGGTGGGCGGACAGGATAGGCGAGTGGCGCAGCCAGGGCCGTGACGTCTACGCCTACTTCAACAACGACGGCGACGGCAACGCGGTGCGCAACGCCCGGACGTTGCGGGCGTTCCTGGGCCAATAGACCCAGGAACCGCCTCAGCCGAGCGCCTTGACCAGGGCGGCGTTGAAGGCGGGTAGGTCGTCGGGGTTACGGCTGGTGATCAGGTTGCCGTCGACCACGACCTCCTGATCGACCCAGTCGCCGCCCGCGTTACGGATGTCGGTACGCAGGCTGGGCCACGAGGTCAGCTTCTTGCCCCGCAGCACCTCAGCCTCGACGAGCGTCCACGGCGCGTGGCAGATCGCCGCCACCGGCTTGCCCGAGCCCACGAAGTCGCGAACGAAGGAGACGGCGTCGTCGTCGGTGCGCAGCGCGTCGGGGTTCGCCACCCCGCCGGGCAGTACCAGGGCCGCGTAGTCGCCGACGCTGGCGTCGGCCACAACGACGTCCACCGGCCGGGTGTCGGCCTTGTCGAGGTGCTCGAACAGCTGCACCGTGCCGTCGTTGGGAGAGATCAGCACTGGTTGATAGCCGGCGTCGGCGACGGCCTGCCACGGGTCGACGAGCTCGGCGGACTCGATGCCCTCGGCGGCGACCAGGAAGGCGACCTTCTGTTGCGTGGTGTTCACCACTCCAGTCTGCGACCCGCGGCCCGTCTCCAACACACCCGCAGGGACCCAGCCGCAGGGTCTCGGATGCCAGACCCGTCAGATCCGGCGGTGGTGGCCGCGCGACGAGCACCGTTTGCTGGAAGCACCCCGCGAAAGGAGCCTCATGCCCACCGCCAACCAGTTGCTCGAGGACATCGCGCACGTCGGGCGCGACACGGACGACGGCTATCACCGAATGCCCTGGACGCCCGAGGTGGCGCAGCTGCGGGAGTGGTTCGCGGGTGAGGCGCAGGTCAGGGGCCTGGAGGTCGTCGAGGACGGCAACGGCAATCAACTCGCCTGGTGGGGGTCGGGTTCGGACGCCCTGCTGCTCGGGTCGCACCTGGATTCGGTGCGTGGTGGCGGCGCCTACGACGGCCCGCTCGGCATCGTCAGCGCGTTCGCGGCGATCGACGACCTGCACGCCAAGGGGTTCGCGCCGCGGCGTCCGATCGTGGTGGCGAACTTCACCGACGAGGAGGGGGCCCGGTTCGGGCTGGCCTGCCTGGGCTCGCGGTTGGCGACCGGTGCGATCACCGCCGAGAAGGCGCTGGCGTTGCTCGACGACGACGGCACCAGCCTGGCCGAGGCGATGCGCCGGCACGGGCGCGCCCCCGAGGCGGCCGGTCCAGCCGAGTGGCTGCGCGACATCGGCGCCTTCGTCGAACTGCACGTCGAACAGGGCCGTTGGCTCGCCGACGGGTCCGCCGCGGTCGGGGTGGCCTCGGCGATCTGGCCGCACGGCAGGTACCGGTTCGACTTCACCGGCCAGGGCAACCACGCCGGCACCACGGCGATGGGCGACCGGCGCGACCCGATGCTCGGCTACGCCGCGACGGTGCTGGCCGCCGCGAGCCTCGCCGAACGGACGGGTCAACGCGCGACGTTCGGGCGCGTCCAGGTGCTGCCCGGCAGCACCAACGCCATTCCGTCGGCGGTCCGGGCATGGCTGGACGCTCGCGCCGACAGCGAACCCGCCCTCGACTCACTGGTGGCGGCGATCCTCACCGAAGCCGAGCAGGCGGCAGCACGGCACGGCACCGGCGTGGTGTTCACCTCAGAGTCGGTCACCGCCGCGGTGGCCTTCGACGAGGTCCTGCGCGACCGGCTCGCAGGGCTGCTGGAGGCCCCGGTGCTGCCCACCGGCGCGGGTCACGACGCCGGCATCCTGTCGGCGCACGTGCCGACCGCGATGCTGTTCGTCCGCAACCCGACCGGCATCTCGCACGCACCCGAGGAGTTCGCCGACGAGGCGGACTGCACCGCCGGGGTGGACGCCCTGGTGCGGGTCGTCGAGGAGTTGGCGTGAGCACGCATCCCGGGTTCGCGAACTGCCACTCGCACCTGTTCCAC
Source organism: Micropruina sonneratiae (assembly GCF_025972045.1). Classification (GTDB taxonomy): domain Bacteria; phylum Actinomycetota; class Actinomycetes; order Propionibacteriales; family Propionibacteriaceae; genus Micropruina; species Micropruina sonneratiae. The sequence continues at coordinate 124,715 of NZ_JAPDHX010000005.1, forward strand.
CGAGCCTTGCGTGGCCGTCTCGCCGGCGGCAGCACCTTCTGGGGCTGGCGCGACGGCATGTACGCGGTGGCCGGCGTGCTCGACCCCGAGCTGTGGTTCCGGCTCGCCCGGGCCACGTTCGCCGAGATGCGGCTGGCCGGCTATACCAGCGTCGGGGAGTTCCACTATCTGCACCACGCCCCGGGCGGCGTGGGCTACGACGACGGCAACGCGCTCGGCTCCGCCGCGATCGAGGCGGCCAGGTCGGTGGGGCTGCGGATCTGCCTGCTGGACGCCTGCTACCTGCGGACCGGACTGGCCGGCGAGCAGCCGTCGCCGGTGCAGCAGCGCTTCTTCGACCCCGACGCCGAGGTCTGGGCGGCCCGGCTGCACGACCTCGCTGCCCGCTACGCGGGCGATGCCGGCGTGGTGGTCGGGGCTGCGATCCATTCGGTGCGGGCCGTCGACCCCGACTCGCTGGCCACGGTGGCGTCGGCCCTGCCGCGGGCGCCGCTGCACGTGCACGTCTCCGAGCAGCCCGCCGAGAACGAGGCGTGCCTGGCGGCCACCGGCCGCACCCCGGTCGCGCTGCTCGCCGACGCGGGGGTGTGGACGCCACGCACGACCGCCGTGCACGCCACCCACCTGACCGGCGACGACATCGCCACCCTCGGCGCCGCGGGGGCGTTCGTCTGCTTCTGCCCCACGACCGAGGCAGAGCTCGCCGACGGCATCGGCCCCAGCGTCGCGCTGCGCGAGGCCGGCGCGCGGATCACCCTCGGGTCGGACTCCAACACCGTCATCGACGGCTTCGCCGAGGCCCGCGGCCTGGCCATGAACGAACGGCTGGCCACCGGCACCCGCGACGGCTGGACGCCCGCGCAGCTGTGGCGGGCGGCGTCCGCCGACGGCACCGCGTCGCTCGGCTTCACCGACCCCGGCACGTTCACCCTGGTGGAATCGGTGCGCACGGCCGGTGCGCCCGAACCGCTGTGGGCGGCATCCGCCGCCGACGTGTTGCCGCCGGACGGCCTCGACCCCGATCAGGTGCGCGCCGAGTTGGCCGCCGCGGTCGACGAGGTGTGGGCCAGGGTCTGAGCACAAACTGTCGGACCCGGCGTCGATGATGGGGCGATGACCACCTATTCGGGCACGAAGGAGTTCGAAGGAGCAACCTTCGAACGCGTCAGTTTCCAGGGCGCCACGATGCGCTTCTCCGACGTCAGCGGCGTGACGATGCGCAGCGTCGACGTCGGCGGCCTCGACATCGACAGCCACGACCTGTTCTTCGGCAGCCTGTTCGTCAACGGGGTCGACGTCGTCCCGCTGGTCGACGCCGAACTGAACCGGCTGTTCCCGGGGCGCGAGCTGCAGAAGGCGCAGACGCCCGAGGGCCTGCGCGAGGGCTGGGTGGCGGTGCAGGCCGCCTGGCAGGTCACCGTCGACGACACGCCCCGAGAGCTGGTCGCCGCCCACGTCCCCGACGAGTGGTCGCTGGCGCAGACGCTGCGGCACCTCATCCTCGCCACCGACGCCTGGCTGCGCGGGGGCATCCTGGGCATCGAGCAGCCGTTGCACGAGATCGGCCTGATCTTCACCGGTGCCGACCGGATGGGGTTCGACATGTCGATCTTCCGCGTCGACGATCCTGGCTACGACGAGGTGCTGGCCGTCCGGGCGCAGCGGCAGCAACTCGTGACCGACTTCCTGGCCACCGTCACCCCCGACCAGCTCGCCGAAGAACGGCGCAACCCGTGGGGCGGCGGCGGCGACGACTGGCGGCCCACGGTCGGCGACTGCCTCCGCGTCATCCTCGAAGAGGAGTGGGCCCACCTGCGCTACATCCGTCGCGACCTGGCCCTGCTGCGCTGACGGTCCGGGGCGGACGGCCCTGCCCGGCCCGCGGGCAGGGCCTAGGCTGACAAGCGTCATGATCAGCGACCTCCAAACGCGGCCGGCCCGCTACGCGCCGCCCACCCGTGCGTGGGTGGCGACCGTCGCGCTGTGCCTCGCGTTGGCCCTCGCCCAGACCGCCGCCTACACGGCCGTTCTGGCCGGTCTGCCGGCGTTGCCCGGGCGCCCCACCGCCGACCTGGCCACCGGCGTCGCCTCGCTGGTCGGCGGCCTGGTCGGACGCCTCGCGAGCGCCGCCGCGCTCGGCCTGCTGGCGGCCTTCGTCGCCTTCATGCCCCGCGGCGACGCCCCGGTGGACGCCGGCGCGGCCCTGATGCGCTGGACGGTCCGGGCGGGCCAGTGGTGGCTGGTCGCGGCCGTGCTGATGACCTTCGCCAGCCCCACCTTCGTGGCCGGAGTGCCGATCGGGCTGGCGTTCGGCCCGGCGGCCTGGTGGACCTTCGTCGCGAGCACCCCGACCGCGTTGGCCTGGCTGGCCTCCGCGGCGTCCGCCCTGCTGACCCTGGTGGTCGCCTACCGCGGCGGTGGTCGCGGTGCGGCGGCCGCCGCCTGGCTGGCCGGCGCCGGGGCCACCGTGTTCGTGGCCGTGACCGGCAACGTGTCGGTCGGCCTCGACCACGACTGGGCGACCGACGCGATGAGCCTGGCGAGCATCGCCGGCGCGCTGGTCGGCTCGGCCGCGATCGGCGTCCTCGCGGCCACGCTGGCCGGCGTCGAACCGGACGCCGGGCTGGCCCGCTACCGGCGGACCGGCGGCCTGCTGGCCGTGCTGGTCGTCGGCTACCTGGTGGTCGCCTGGCAGCAGCTGGCGGGGACCTCCCCATTCGACGTCGCCTTCGGGCTTCCCGTGCTGATCGGCGTCGGCAGCCTCGCGGCGCTGGTTGTGTCGGCGGTCGTGCGGGCCGTCGTCCGCCCGGTCCGGCTGCGGCTGGTGACCGTGCTGCTCGACGTGGCGCTGCTGATCGTCGCCGTCACCAGCCTGAACGCCGCCGAGCACCTGCCGCCCCCGCGGTTCTCGGTGCCGCAGTCGATCCAGATCAACTACCTCGGCTACGAGGTGATCGATCCGCCAACGGCGGCACGGGTTGCCGGCCTGGGCCGCCCCAATCTCCTGTGGGTGACGATCGTGGTGACCGGGCTGGCGCTGTACGCGATCGGCGTCCTGCGGGCCCGCCGGCTCGGCACCCGCTGGCCGGTCGGCCGGATCGCCTTCGTCGTCGCCGGTCTGGGGCTCACCGGCTACCTGGCCGTCAGCGGCCTGTGGGAGTACAGCACGGCGGCGTTCAGCTGGCACATGCTCGTGCACATGACGATCAACATGCTCATCCCGCTGCTGTGCGTGTTGGGCGCACCGATCGCGTTGCTGCGGGCGGCGTCCCGGCCGCGCGCCGCCGACGAACTGGCCGGGCCGGCCCACCTGCTCGACGACCTCGCGAGCGCCCCGCTGGTGCGGGTGCTGACCAGCGCCCCGGCGGTCTGGGCGTTGTACGTGTTCTCGCTGTTCCTGGTGTACTTCAGCCCGCTCTTCCCGTGGCTGATGCGGTACCACTGGGGCCATCAGGCGATGTTGCTGTACTTCATGGGCACAGGCTTCGCGTTCTTCAACATGCTGCTGTCGCCCGCCGAACACGGCGGCCGGCTGCCGTACGTGCTCCGGTTCGCGCTGCTGATCAGCGTGATGCCGTTCCACGCCATGTTCGCCGTCGGCATCATGATGAGCGCCGGGGTGATCGGTGAGCAGTTCTACGGCACGCTGGCGATGCCGTGGGTGCCCGACCTGCTCGCCGACCAGAACATCGCCGGGCAGATCACCTGGTTCACCGGCGAGGTGCCCGCGTTCATCGCGGTGGTGATGCTGGCCGCGCAGTGGTTCCGGTCGGACAGCCGGGCCGCCGCCGCCGCGGACCGGCGGGCCGAGGTCGAGGGCGACGACGAACTCTCCGCCTACAACGACATGCTGGCCGAACTGGCGGCCCGGGACGCCTCGCCCCACAGGTGGCGCGATGTCGACTGAGACCAGGCCGCCGGCCCAGTCGGCCGGCCAGCCGGACGCGCTCGGCGAACGGGTCGAGCTCGACGTCGCCGGCATGACCTGCGCCGCCTGCGCCAACCGGATCGAACGCAAACTGAACAAGCTGGACGGCGCGCGTGCCACCGTCAACTACGCCACCGAGCGCGCCATCGTGCTGGGCTGGCCACCGCAACGGGCCGGCGAGCTGATCGAGACGGTCCGCGCGGCCGGCTACGACGCCAGCGAGGTGCGCCCGGACGCCGACGACCAGCCCGACGGACGCGCCGACCGGGTCCGGATGCTGCGCAACCGGTTGATCGTGGCGGCGCTGATCACCGTCCCGCTCGGGGACGCCGCGCTGGTGCTGGCGCTGGCGCCGCAGCTGCGCTTCCCCGGCTGGGAGTGGGTGCTGATCGTCGGTGCGCTACCGGTGGTGCTGTGGTGCGCGTGGCCGTTCCACAAGGCGGCATGGCGCAACCTGCGACACGGCACCACCAGCATGGACACGCTGGTCTCGCTGGGGGTGCTGGCCTCGTTCACCTGGTCGGTAATCGCCACGGTGTTGAGCGTGCCTGGCGAGCCGTCGTTCTGGCTGGGCTACGGCACCGCGCCGGGTGGCGCGGACAGTCTCTACCTCGAGGCGGCGGCGGCCGTCACGACCTTCCTGCTGGCCGGACGGTACGTCGAGGCCCGCTCGAAACGTTCCGCCCGCGGCGTGCTCGACGCGATCGGACGCCTCGCCCCCAGCACCGTGCGGGTGCTGCGCGACGGCGTCGAAACCGAGCTGCCGGTCGGTGAGCTCGCCAAGGGCGACCGCTTCGTGGTGCGGCCCGGTGAGCGGATCGCCACCGACGGCGTCGTCGTGGCCGGGGCGTCCGCGATCGACAGCGCGGCCATGACCGGCGAGGCAGAACCGGTCGAGGTGACCGCCGGCAGCAGGGTGCTGGCCGGCACCACCAACACCACCGGCGCTCTGGTGGTCGAGGCGCAACGGATCGGTGCGCACACCCAGCTCGCGCAACTCGCCGTGCTCGCCGAGCAGGCGCAGGCCCGCAAGGCGTCCGTGCAGACGCTGGTCGACAAGGCGGTGGCGGTGTTCGTGCCGGCCGTGCTGGTGATCGCCGCGGCCACCCTGACCGGCTGGCTGGTGGCCGGCGGCGGCTTCCGGCACGCGTTCGGCGCGGCCATGTCGGTGCTGATCATCGCCTGCCCGTGCGCGCTCGGCCTGGCCACCCCGACCGCGCTGCTGGTCGGGGTGGGACGCGGCGGCCAGCTCGGCATCCTGATCAAGGGACCGGACGCGCTGGAGGCGTCCGGCCGCATCGACACCGTCGTGCTGGACAAGACGGGCACGCTCACCACAGGCCGGCTGAGGCTCGTGGAGGCTGTCGGCGTCGACGGGGAGGCGCCCGACCGGCTGCTGCGTCTGGCCGCAGCGGTCGAGACCGACTCCGAACACCCGGTCGCTGCTGCGGTGGTGGCCGCGGCCGACGAGCGGGGACTGGCGCGGCCCCGTCCCGACGACGTCCGGGCGCTGCCCGGCGGCGGGGTCGAGGGCACCGTCACCGACGACGGCCGCACCCATCGGGTGCTGATCGGCACCCCCGAACTGCTCCGCGAGCGGCTCGGCGAGGTGCCGCCGGACGCCGTCACGGCCGTCGAGGCGGCCGCCCAGCAGGGCCTCGGCGCCGTCCTGGTCGCGGTCGACGGCGTCGTGCGTGGCCGGCTGGAACTGGCCGACACGCTCAAGGCCTCGGCCGGCGGCGCCGTCCAGCGGCTGCGCCGGCTGGGGTTGCGCACCGTGCTGCTCAGCGGCGACCGGCAGGCCGTGGCCGACCGGGTCGGCGAGCAGGTGGGCGTCGACGAGGTGATCGCCGGGGTGCTGCCGGCGGCGAAGGCCGAGGCGATCGAGGCGCTGCAGGCCCAGGGCCGGCGGGTCGCCATGGTGGGCGACGGCATCAACGACGCCGCGGCGCTGGCGACCGCGAACCTGGGCCTGGCCGTGGTCAACGGCACCGACGTGGCGCTGAAGTCGGCCGATATCATCCTCGTGCGTCGCAGCCTGGACGCGGTGCCCGACGCGATCCAGCTCAGCCGGCGCACCCTGGGCACGATCCGCGGCAACCTGGTGTGGGCGTTCGGCTACAACGTGGCGGCGATCCCGTTGGCCGCGGCCGGGCTGCTGAACCCGCTGATCGCCGGGCTGGCGATGTCGCTGTCCAGCGTGTTCGTGGTGGGCAACTCGATGCGGTTGCGGCGGTTCCGCCCGGGCGGCTGACCCGGCGTCGCGGCCGCCGGCCGCGGCGGTTAGTCTGCCGGCAGACGACTCGAGAAAGCGGCTGATGTTCACCTTCGTCGACACCCCGGTGAAGTTCCTCGGGCTGCTGGTGCTGTTCGCCTGGTGCACCGTGTGGTGCTGCTACGAGCTGACCCGGCCACAGAACCTCCGGCAACGCATCTCGAACGTGCTGCACCTGGTGATGGCGGTGGTGATGCTGCTGATGGTGGCCGGGCCGACCTGGCGGCTGCTGGTCGCGGTCGTGGACGACACCTGGCTGGCCATCGGCTTCGGCGCGGCGACGGCGTGGTTCTGCTGGCTCGCCGCCCGCGCGTTCACCGGCGGCGACCGGTCGGGCGGATGGCACGGGTTGGGACACGCGGCCATGTTCGGGGCGATGACGTGGCACCTGGCGGCGATGGCGACCATGTCGTCCGCGATGTCGGGGATGAGTGGGCACGGCGGCATGGGCGGTGGCATGGACATGGCGTCCTGGATGGCGGCGCAGAGCCGTCCCGGTGGAACGTTGTGGCTGTTCGCCCTGGTCGGTCTGCCGTTCATGGCCTATTTGCTGGCCTCGTCGCTGTACGCGCTGTGGCAGGTGAGCCGTCCTCCGCTGGTGGTGGCTGCGCCGTGCGCCTGCGGGCCTGCCTGCACCTGCGGCCCCGACTGCGCCTGCGGGACGAGCCACCCCGCGGTCGAGGCCCGCCAGCTGGTCACACCCGACGGCGTGGCGCTCACCGCCCAGCCCCCGCCCGCGGCCTTGGCGTACAACTGCCACGAGGTGCGCCCGCAGGGCAGCGGGTCGTTCCGGCTGGCGAACCTGGCCGACTTCGCGATGAACGCCGGCATGTTCTGGATGAGCACCGGGCTGCTGGTGCCGATCCTGCCGTTCCTGGCCGAGCTGGCGTTCTGAACCGGAAGGCGGAGATGGTTCGTCGGACCCGGCCGCACCTGCAGGCCGCCCCCGCCCGCACTACGCAGTGTGAGCCCAGACATTGAGTTCAATGTCCAGCCTCACTCTGTCTTCGGCGGGTAGGTCTTGCCGCCGACCAGGACCAGCAGGCAGAGCACCGGGTAGGCCGGGCGACCACCGTGGCCCGAGCGCCGCCGCGATCGACCCCGAACATGACGAAAGGCCCTACGACTAGGTGTTCACCCGGCCGTCGAGCCTTGTCTTACGTGCGCGAGAGAGGAGTTGAACCTCCACGTCCTTTCGGACACACGGACCTGAACCGTGCGCGTCTGCCATTCCGCCACTCGCGCGTACCGCCCGAAGGCGACCCGAAGAACTTTAGCACAGCACGCCGGGTGCCCCTGACCACGCCGGCACCCCCCGAGCCCCCGCTGCAGCCCTCGACACGTGGTCCAGACCACTGCCCGCCACCAAGCCGCGCCGACAACCGTTCCACTACTCTGGGGCGCATGGGAGTCTTCGATCGCGTTGAGAAAAAGCTTGAGGGCGCGGTGAACGGCGTCTTCGCGCGCGCGTTCAAGGGCGACGTGCAGCCCGTCGAGATCACCGCCCGGCTGCAGCGCGAACTCGACTCCGAGGCGAAGCTGCTCACCCGCGAGCGCCGCTTGGTGCCCAACGACTTCACCGTCCAGTTGTCCTCGCACGACTATGACCGGCTCGCCCCGTACAGCAAGATGCTCAACTCCGAGGTGATCCCGCAGCTCAACGAATACGCCTCCAACAAGGGCTACATCTTCAACGGCCCGGTCACCATCGACTACGAGCTGGACGAGTCGCTGCCGACCGGCCGGTTCACCGTCTCGAGCGCCGCCGTCGCAGGGGTGGACGCCTCGGCGTCCTCGACCCAGATCCGGCGGGCCAGCCTGGTGGTCGAGGTGAACGGCATCCGGCACCCGCTGAACCCGCCCGGCCTGGTGATCGGGCGAGGCACCGAGGCCGACCTGCGGATCAACGATCCCGGCGTCTCGCGCAAGCACGCCCGGATCAACGTCTCGGGTGAGGGTGACCGGCTGCGCCTCGCCATCGAGGATCTGGGCTCGACCAACGGCATCGTGGTCGACGGCCAGCGCGTCCGGCACGCCGAGGTCTCTGCCGGCAGCCGGATCGAGATCGGCTCCACCCGGCTGACGATCACCTCCCCCGGCCACGACGTCTGAGGCCGCGATGTCAGACCTCGTCGTCCTCGCCCTCAAGCTGCTGTTCCTCGCCCTGTTGTGGCTGTTCGTGCTCTTCGTCGGCAACGTCATCCGCACCGACATGTTCGGCCGCAAGTTCGCCACCAACGAGGTCGGCGAGTTGCAGCCGGTGGCGGAACTGAAGAAGCAGAAGCGGCGCGGCACCCGGCCCGCGAAGAAGGTGCCCAGCACCCTGCGGATCACCCGCGGCAAGCAGGAGGGGCTGACCCTCCCGCTCGGCGAGGGGATCAAGATCGGCCGGGCCGCCGACTGCCAGCTCGTGCTCGACGACGACTACGTCTCGACCCGGCACGCCCAGATCGTGCGCACCGACAACGGTTACGTGGTCGAGGATCTCGGCTCCACCAACGGCACCTACGTCAACAACGAGCGGATCAGCGTCTCCACTCCGTTCGGCACCGCGGACACCCTGCGGATCGGCCGCACCCTGATGGTCGTGGAGAAGTAGCCGATGGCGCTCACATTGGCCTACGTCGCCCGGTCCGAGATCGGCTTGGTGCGCAAGAACAACCAGGACTCCGCCTACGTGTCGCCGTCGATGCTGATGGTGGCCGACGGTATGGGCGGCGCCGCGGCGGGCGATCTGGCGTCCGCGGTGGCGATCGACGAGCTGCGTGAGACCGACGGCGACTTCGCGGGCTCCGACATGCTCGAGGTGGTGGGCGGCGCGATCGCCCGGGCCAACGACCGGATCCGTGACCTGGTCGCGCTCGACCCAGCCCTGGACGGCATGGGCACCACGGTGTGCGGCGTCCTGTTCGACGGTGAGCAGCTGGCCGTGGCGAACATCGGCGACTCTCGCGCCTACCGGCTGCGCGACGGCGTCTTCGAGCGGATCACCCGCGACCACTCGTGGGTGCAGACCCTGGTCGACGACGGGCGGATCACCGAGGCCGAGGCGCTGGTGCATCCGCACCGCTCGTTGATCCTCAAGGTGCTCAACGGACAGCCGACCCACTCCCCCGACCTCGAACTCGCCGACATCGCCGAGGGCGACCGCTACCTGATCTGCTCCGACGGGTTGTGTGGCATGGTCACCGACGACGCGATCGAGGCCGTCATCGGCGGTGAGGACCGCGAGCAGGTCATCGACCAGTTGGTGAAGATCGCCTACGACGAGGGCGGTCTGGACAACGTCACGATCATCCTCGCCGACGTGGTCGCCGACGCCGAGCCCGGGCCCACCATGCTGCTCGGCGCCGCAACCGAGATCGATGTGGACGCCCCGCTGCAGGAGGCCGAGGACACCCGCCCACTGCCGGTCGACGGCAGCGCCGCCGAACTCTCCGCCGAGGACGCCGAACGCGCGCGCTACCAGCCCACCACCAAGGGCCGGGCCAAGGCGTGGGTGAAGGTGGTGCTGGGCATCGTGCTGCCGCTGATGGTGATCGGCGGCGGCCTGTTCGGCTGGTACTCCTTCGTCCAGACCAAGTACTACGTGGGCGACAACAACGACCTGGTCACCGTCTTCCGCGGCGTCCCCGACAAGGTGCTCGGGATCAGCCTCAGTAGCGTGCTGGAGGTGCACAACACCAAGGTGAGCGACCTGCCGCTCTACTACCAGGACCAGGTCCGCAACGCGATCGTGGTGCCCGACCTCGAGGCGGCGGCCAGTACGACCGAGCACCTGCACGACCTCGCGGTGCGCTGTATCCAACAGCGCGAGGAGCGCGCCAACGCGAGCACCACACCCTCACCGACCCCGAGCGCCAGCAGGTCCGGCAGCACGGCGTCCGGCACCCCGACCGCGTCGGGCACGATCACGACCTCGCCCACCGGCAGCCCCAGCGGAACCCCGACACCGACCGCCGACACCACGCCCAAGGCGCCCGAGGACTGTTGACGATGGGCGAAGTGGTCGTCTTCCGTAAGCGGCGCGGGGTCGAACTGGTGATGCTCATCATGGGGATGGGCCTCGCCGTCGCGGGCTACGCGCTGGTGAGCCTGAACGTCGACGGCGAACTCCCCGGCGACTTCTACTGGGGCGTCGGGCTCTACGTGGCGATCGGGCTGGCCGCGCATGTGGTGATCCGGCTGCGGGCGCCCTACGCCGACCCGTTGCTGTTCCCGCTGGTGTACACGCTCAACGGCTTCGGGCTGGCGATGATCTACCGGCTCGACCTGGGCGGCTCGAAGCGGATGCACTCGGCCGAACTGCAGCTGACCTGGACGGCCATCTCGGTGGCGGTGTTCATCGCCGTGCTGTTCCTGCTGAAGGACCATCGCAAGCTGCAGCGCTTCCCGTACCTCATGTTCCTGGCCGGCATGGCAATCCTGATGATGCCGCTGCTGCCCGTGATCGGGTTCGAGAACCACGGCGCCCGGATCTGGATCAAGCTCGGCCCCTACAGCTTCCAGCCCGCCGAGCTGGCCAAGATCGTGCTGACCGTCGCGTTCGCGTCCTACCTGGTGGAGAAGAAGGACGTGCTGGCCCTGGCCGGCGCACGCTTCCTCGGCATCGACCTGCCCCGACCGCGCGACCTCGGGCCGATCATCGTCATGTGGCTGTCCAGCCTGGCCGTGCTGATCTTCCAGAAGGACCTGGGCACCTCGCTGCTGTTCTTCGGCCTGTTCGTGATGATGCTCTACGTCGCCACCGAACGGCCGAGCTGGCCGATCCTGGGCACCCTGCTGTTCCTGGGTGGCGCCTTCGTCGGCTGGCTGACCTACGGCCACGTCCAGACCCGGGTGTCGGCCTGGTTGAACCCGTTCGCCAACTGGGACCAGAACTACCAGATCATCCAGGGCCAGTTCGGGATGGCCTGGGGCGGTCTGTTCGGCACCGGCTGGGGGCTGGGACGCCCCAACCTGACCCCGTTGGCCAAGAACGACTTCATCGCCGCGGCGCTGGGTGAGGAACTCGGCGTGGCCGGGCTGATGGCGATCATCGTGATCTACGGGGTGATCGTGATGCGCGGCCTGCGCACGGCACTCACCGCTCGGGAACCCTTCAGCAAGCTGCTCGCCGCCGGTTTGTCGTTCGTGTTCGCACTGCAGGTGTTCGCCATCATCGGCGGCGTCACCAGGCTGTTGCCGCTGACCGGCCTGACCACCCCGTTCGTCTCCCAGGGCGGCTCGTCGCTGGTCGCCAACTACGCAATGATCGCGCTGCTGCTGGTCGTCACCCACCGGGTGCGGCGTCCACGGACGGCGGCTGAGGAGCCGCAGCAGTCGCTGGCCCACGACACCACCCAGGTGATCGCGGTGCCCAGCCGGGCGGCCCAGCCGCGTCCCGAACCGACGTTCGGCGACACCCCGCTGAGCGCCGACGACCCGCTGCCCGACCAGCAGGACGCCGAACCCACCGCCGCGATCCCGGCACCCGGCGGCGCCGACGAGCCGACCACCGCCCTACCGACCGGAACCGGGGCGGGTGCGGGTGCGGGTGCGGACGAACCGACTACGGCCCTGCCGACCGGAGCCGACCCGAACGAGCCGACCACCGCCCTGCCGACCCGGTCGGCACCCGGCGACGACCGGCCCCTGTGGAGGCAGCCGTGAACCGCCCGATCCGACGCGTCGCCTTCGTCGCCATGCTGATGACCCTGGCGTTGCTGGTCAACGTGTGTGTCAGCTACCTCGTCCGCCAGGACTCGCTGAACGCGAACGCGCAGAACCGCAGGGTCACCGACGCCGCCTTCGCCCAGGACCGCGGCGCGATCATGGTCGGCAACACCGCGGTCGCCGAAACCGTCCAGAGCAAGGACCAGTTCAAGTTCCAGCGCACCTATCCCGGCGGCGAGCTGTACGCGCCCGTCACCGGCTACTTCAGCTACCTGTTCGGTTCGTCCGAACTCGAGCAGACCTACGGCGCGCAGCTGTCCGGCAACGACGACTCCCAGTTCGTGAACCGGCTGATCGCGCTGGCCACCGGCGCCAAGCCCAAGGGTGCGAGCGTGCAGACCACCCTCAACGCCAAGGCGCAGCGGGCCGCCGCCCAGGCCCTCGGCGACCTCAAGGGCGCCGTCGTCGCGCTCGACCCCAGCACCGGCGCGATCAAGGCGATGGTCTCCTCGCCGTCCTTCGATCCCAGCGACCTGGCCACGCACGACCTGTCCGACTCGCAGAAGGCGTGGAAGAAGCTCAACGCCGACGACGACAAGCCGCTGTCGAACCGGGCCACCCGGGAGATCTTCCCGCCCGGCTCCACGTTCAAGGTGATCGTGTCGGCGGCCGCGCTCGACGCCGGTTACGAGCCGGACAGCCAGCTGGACACCTCGTCGTACAAGCTGCCCGGCACCAACACCACGATCTCGACCACCTGCGGCGACAGCCAGACCCTGAAGCGCGCGCTCGAGCTGTCCTGCAACTCCGCCTTCGCCCGGCTGGGCGTCAAGCTCGGTGCGGACGCCCTGCGCGACCAGGCGGAGAAGTTCGGCTTCGGCACCAAGCCGCTGTCCGACATCGGCTCGGTGGCCAGCCGGTTCCCGGACGAGATCGACACCCCCCAGACCGGCCTGGCCGCGATCGGCGGCTACGACGTGGCGGCCACCCCGCTGCAGATGGCGATGGTGGCCGCGGCGGTCGCCAACGACGGCGTGGTGATGCAGCCCTATCTGGTCGAGTCGGTGCGTTCGGCCGACCTGCAGGTGCTCAGCCAGACCCGCCCGTCCCAGCTCCGGGTGGCGACCAGCTCGGCCGACGCCGCCAAGCTGAAGCAGATGATGATCGGCGTCGTGCAGAACGGCACCGGCTGGCGGGCGCAGATCTCCGGGGTGACGGTCGGCGGCAAGACCGGCACCGCCAACTCCGACAACGTGCGGACGCCGTACGCCTGGTTCATCGCCTGGGCCGAGGACCCGAGCGTCGCCGTGGCCGTGTTCGTCCAGGATGCGGAGATGCCCAACACCGACGTGGCCGGTGGCCGGGTCGCGGCCCCCATCGCCAAGGCCGTGATCGAGGCACTGCGATGACCGACCGGACGCCATCGGCCACAATGGACGCTTCGAGGAAGGGACGACCGCATGGGTGACGAACCCAGGGTGCTCGGGGGCCGCTACGAATTGGGTAGTCCGCTGGGCCGAGGGGGCATGGCGCAGGTGCGCCGCGCCCGCGACACCAGGCTGGGCCGGCAGGTGGCGGTGAAGCTGCTGCGCACCGACCTGGCCGGCGACCCCACCTTCCAGGCCCGGTTCCGGCGCGAGGCGCAGGCCTCGGCCGGGCTCAACCACCCCAACATCGTCGCCGTCTACGACACCGGCGAGGAGACCGACTCCGAGACCGGGGTCTCGGTGCCGTACATCGTGATGGAGCTCGTCGAGGGGCACACGCTGCGCGAGCTGCTGCGCGACGGGCGCAAGATCCTGCCCGACCGCGCCCTGGAGTTCACCGCCGGGGTGCTGGACGCCCTGGCCTACTCGCACCGGGCCGGCATCGTGCACCGCGACATCAAGCCGGCCAACGTGATGCTGACCAACAGCGGCCGGGTCAAGGTGATGGACTTCGGCATCGCCCGCGCGGTGGCCGACACCTCCGCCACCATGACGCAGACCGCCGCGGTGATCGGCACCGCGCAGTACCTCTCCCCCGAGCAGGCCCGCGGCGAGACGGTCGATGCCCGCTCGGACATCTACTCGGCCGGCTGCCTGCTGTACGAACTGCTGGTCGGGCATCCGCCGTTCCGCGGCGATTCGCCGGTCTCGGTGGCCTACCAGCACGTCCGGGAGAATCCGGTGCCGCCTGGCCAACTCGACCCGATGGTGTCCGACGACATGGACGCCATCGTGCTGAAGGCGCTGGCCAAGGACCCCGCTGACCGGTACCAGTCGGCGTCCGAGATGCGCGACGACATCAACCGGCTGCTGAACGGGCAGGCCGTGCACGCCGTCACTCCGACGGCCGCGACCGTGCCCGCGTCCGCCGCGGCCGCCACCCGGGTGCTGCCCAGCGCACCCGTCCAGCCTGCCACTGCCGCGACCGGGACCCTCGAGGAGACCGGGTCGACGACGCCGCAGCGGGCGGTGGAGGATCCCTCCTCTGCGAAACGCCGGGGCTGGGTGTGGGGACTGGTCGCCTTCCTGGTCGTGGTCGCGCTGGGGGTGGGCACCTACCTGGTGATGAACCCCGGCACCCGGGTCGAGACGGTTGCCGTCCCGAACGTGACCGACCGCAGCCGCGACCTGGCCGAGTCGATGCTCACCGAGGCCGGCCTGCTGGTCGATGTCGAAGAGGTCGCCGGCCCCGACGACGCCACCGTCGGCAAGGTGATCGGTCAGGACCCGATCGCCGGGGTGAACGTCGAGAAGGGCTCCACGGTCAGCATCCAGGTCAACGTCGGCCCCAAGAAGGCGACGATTCCCACCGATCTGGTCGGCAAGACCGCCAAGGCCGCCGAGACCGCCCTGACGGACCTCGGGTTCACCAACATCGACCGCGAGGAGGACCCACGGGCCACCTCGGCCAAGGCGAACTCGGTGACCAGCGTCAACCCGACCGGCGGGGTCACGGTGCCGCTGGACACCCAGATCACGATCTTCTACGCCCCGGGCACCGGAACCGTCCCCAACTTCTACGGCCAGACGAAGGCGGCCGCCCAGGCGCAGGCCGAGCGGGCCGGCTTCACCGAGGTGACGTTCTCCGAGGAGGAGACCACCGAACTACCGGCCGGTCAGGTGTTCAAGCAGTCGCCGGCCTCGGGGGAGACCGCCAAGTTCAGCGCCACGATCAAGCTGGTGCTGGCCAAGGCCCCCGAGCCCGACCCGACGCCCACACCGACGCCGACCGAGACCTCCGAGTCGCCCGAGCCCGAACCGACAGGCTGACCCTCAGGCTGATTCGTGCCGGCCGGCAGCGCGTTCCGGGGTGTACCTGGTGGGGAAGGCGTCCGGTCTGCTGGTCTTGTCCGGCCTCGGTGGTTTCCGGGGGGCGGCCGATCTCGACATCGGCGTCCGGTCTGCTGGTCTTGGCCGGCCTCGGTGGTTTCCGGGGGGCGGCCGATCTCGACATCGGCGTCCGTTGGGGACAAACCGCTACCGATGCGGAGTCACAGCACGAAATCCGACACCCAACCGTCCACTTGGCGGCGATCTCGACATCGGTTCGCGTCGACGGCCGCGTCCGACACCACCACTGACACCACCTGTGGGGTTCACGACAACAACCGTCATCACAGCCGACCGAAGGTTATCCACAGGCGGACGACTGTGCCTGGCCCACTGACGATCCACGCCGCATGATGTGGCGATGTTGCCGCAGGAACTGCTCACCCTTCCGCTGTTCACCACCGTCGAGGCGCACCGGGTGGGGGTCTCGGACGCCGACCTGCGGGTCGCGCTCAAGGGCCAGGCGATCCGCCGGCTGAAACGGGGCTGGTACACGGCCCAGCCGATCAACTGGCCCGAGGACCGTCACCGGCTCATGGTGCAGGTGGAACTCCGGGAACGGACGGGCGTCGTGCCGAGCCACTACTCCGCAGCGGTGCACCTGCAGCTTCCGGTGCACCGGGTGCACTGGGGCGTCGTCCACCTGATGCGGACGACGCCCGGGCCTGGGCAGCACCGGGCCGGGTTGTCACTCCACAAGAAGGTGGGTGACTACACCAGCCTCGATCCCGCGCTGGCGATCGCGCAGACGGCCCTGCTCTCGGCGGAGTCCGGGTTGATGGCCTACGACGCCGCACTGCGCCGCGGGCTGCTGGTTCCCGATGACCTGGAACAGGCGCTGCACGCCTTGCGGACGTGGCCCGGATACGGCCGGGCCGAGCAGGTGCGACGACTCGGGGATGGCCGGCGCGAGTCACCGCTGGAATCGCGCACCGCGCTCACCTTCGACCGGTGGGGCTGGCATCTCATCCCACAGTTCACCGTGCCCGGAACCCGCTACCGCGCCGACGGCCTGATCGAGGGCACCAGCGTGCTCATCGAGACCGACGGCCGCGCGAAATACGACGAGGACGGGGCACTGATCAACGAGAAGGTCAGGGAGGACGACCTGCGCAATCTCGGCTGGGAGGTGGTTCGGGTCACCGACGAGTTGCTCGGCACGCTCAAGGTGCTGCATGCACGGGTGACAGCCGCCCTGAATCGCGCGGTGCGACGAGGGGCATCGGCCGCCTGAGCGGATTCGGCGCCGAGTCCCGGCCCGGGCGGCGTACCGGTCTCGACAACGGCGTCCGATGAAGGGAAACCCTCCCCCATGCAGGGTTACAGCGCCCGTGTCCCGCCCCGGGCGGCGTACCGGTCTCGACAACGGCGTCCGATGAAGGGAAACCCTCCCCCATGCAGGGTTACAACCCGAAAGCCAACAGCCGACCCATCGGCCGGCACCGATCTCGACATCCCGGGCGCCACAAATCGTTCGAACCCTACAGGCCCCACTGGTGTGCGGACGGCGTCGGCGACACCACCGGCAGGCGACCTCAGCGCAGCGCCATCAGGGGCGTGAGCCCCTTCGCCCGCTCGGGGGCGCCGGCGTCCCCGCAGGTGGCGAGCCAGTTGGCGAGCATCTGGTAGCCGCCCTCGGTCAGTACCGACTCGGGGTGGAACTGCACCGACTCGACCTTCAGGGTGCGGTGCCGCACCGCCATGATCACCCCGGACGCGGTGGTCGCCGTCACCTCGAGCTCGTCGGGCACGGTGTCGGGGTCGAGGGCGAGCGAGTGATACCGGGTGGTGGTGATCGGGCTGGGCAGGCCGGCGAACACGCCCTGCCCGGAGTGGAACACCTCCGAGGTCTTGCCGTGCAGCAACTCGGGCGCACGGTTCACCACGCCGCCGTAGGCGACCGAGATGGACTGCAAGCCGAGGCACACCCCGAAGATGGGCACCCTGCCGCCGTGGCTGCGCACCACGTCGATGCACACCCCGGCAGACTCGGGCGTCCCGGGCCCGGGCGAGATCAGCACCCCGTCATAGCCGTCGGCCCAGCGCTCGTCGGCGAACCGCGGGTCGTCGTTGCGCCACACCTCGACCTCGGCGCCCAACTGAGCCAGGTACTGGACCAGGTTGTAGACGAACGAGTCGTAGTTGTCGATCACCAGGATGCGGGCCATGCCGCACATTCTCCCCCATCGACGACGGCCGGTCTCAGCCGATCCGTTTCGCCTCGATGTCGAGGCTGCCGAGGTAGGCGGGCATGGTCACCGACACCTCCCGGCGCTGGTCGTAGCCCAGGCCGTAGGCGGTCACGTACTGCCGGTAGACCTGCACCGCACGCGAGTCGGCCAGCGCCTGCTCGAGCCTGTCCTGGTCGCCGATCGCGGCGATCTCGTACGGCGGGGCGTAGGGGACGCCGTGCAGCACCACCGAGTTGCCGACGCACTTCACCCCGGTGCGCGACGTGACCCGCTGGCCCTGAATGGTCATCGCCTCGGCGCCGCCGCTCCACAGCGCGTTCACGACCGACTGGATGTCCTGCTGGTGCACCACCAGCAGCTCGGCGTCGACCCCCGGGGGCTGGACGCCGCTGGGCGCGTCGTCCAGCGTCACCACCACCGCCGGCCCCTTCACGGATGTCTGCCCGGCCACCTCGGCGGCGGCCCCCAGGGCGGCCTGGTCGACACCGGCGTCGTCCGTCCTGGCCAGGGCGTCCACCTCGCCGCGCAGCTGCGCGACCCGTTGCGCCAACTCGGCGTTGCGTTCGGTCTCGGAGCGGATCAGCCCGGCCAGGTCGGTGTTCCGGTCGGGGCGCAGATCACCGCCGCCGGCGTTGATGGCGCTGGTGGCGATCATGAAGCCGGCCAGCACGCACACGCCGACGCTGACCGCGCGGCGTCCGATCCGCACCTCGCGGGACCGGCCGGACGCGCGGCGCAGCCGGTGCCGGGCCCGTGCCAGCCGTCGCTTCATGCAGGTGAGTCTAGGAGGCGTCCCGCTGCCGGTTGGGCCACACCCGACGGCGCCCGGTAAGCTGTCCGCCATGCCGGAGTCCAGCATCCGCAAGAAGGCCGCGGAGAAAAAAAAGCAGACGAGTGCCGAAACGGCGGCCGAGGCGCGCAAGGAGCGCCAGCGCAGGGTGGCCGCACCGGGCAGCCGTCGCTGGGTTCCGCCCACGTTCATCACCGTCGGCCTGCTCGGCGTGCTGTGGCTGGTCGTCTACTACATCGCCGGTCACCGCATTCCGTTCATGAGTGACCTGGGCGGCTGGAACGTGCTGGTCGGCATGGGGTGCATGGCGGCCGCCTTCGGCATCGCGACCCTCTGGAAGTAGCCGTCCCCCGGCGCGCTCACGGGCTGCCGCCCGGCCGCGCCCGTACGGTGTCATGGTGAGCTCCGCAAACCCCGGAAAGAGTCCGACCGCCCGGCGGCGTGGGCGACGCACCCCCGCCCTGGTGGCGGTGGCCCTGGGTTTGTCGGTGACGCTGGTCGCCTGCTCGGGCAGTGACCCGATCAGCGTCGGTGATCGTCCCAACGCCGGGCATCCCCCGGGCACGGTTGTCACCCAGCGGTCCAGCGTCCCGCTGACCAGCCTGCCCGGCTACCAGGCGCCGGCCGCCCTCGGTGACGGCGGCTTCTGGCGTCCGATGATCGGGGCGAGCGGCGACATCACCTGGCGGGTGTACGACCAGGACAGCACCGTGATCGACGGCTACGACCCCAAACGTGAGGTGGCCTGGGGTTCGGGCAGCGAGTACACCGAGATTCCCGGGGTGTTGGCCTGGCGCGGCAACAACGCGCGCTCGGCACCCTCGTACGGCACGGCCCAGATCACCGACAAGAAGCTCGAGATCGCCTGGACCCACGACGTGGGCGTCGTCACCGCCGACGGCTACTCGTTCCCGGGTGCCGGCTGGACCGGCCAGCCGCTGCTGGTGAAGTGGCCCGAACAGACCAAGAAGGCGATGGGCCTGAGCGCGGCACAGATCGCCGACCAGAACTTCGTCGAGGTCATCTACCCGGTCTTCGACGGCCACGTGTACCGGCTCAGCCTCGCCGACGGCAGCACCACGAAGGATCCGATCGACGCCGGCTGGGGCTTCAAGGGCACCGGCTCGGTCGACCCGCGCGGCTACCCGTTGCTGTACGCCGGGCAGGGGCTGAACGAGAACGGCACCGAGACCGACGGCCCCTGGGAGTACCGGATCTTCGACCTGATCAAGAACACGCAGGTCGCCTCGATCAGCGGCACCGACGAGGTGTCGCACCGCAAGGATCCCGAGGGGTGGGGGGCGTTCGACTCCTCCGCGCTGGTCGACCGCCACTCCGACACCCTGATCGAGCCGGGCGAGAACGGCATCATCTACAAGGCCAAGCTGAACGCCGAATACGACCCCGACAAGGGCACCGTCTCGGTCGACCCGAAACTGACCAAGATGACCTACCGGACGCCGGTGAGCCGGCAGTACGGCATCGAATCGTCCGCGGTGGCCTGGAAGAACCTGATGTGGGCCACCGACAACGACGGCAACCTGATCTGCTGGGACGCCCGGACGCTCGAGGTGGTGTGGGCGCACGCCCTGGTCGACAACACCGACTCAACCCCGGTGCTGGACGACTCGACCGGGCGTCCGTACCTGTACACCGGCAACACGGTGGGCTGGCGTGGCGACGACCGGCGCAACCAGGTGACGAACCTGCGCAAGGTCGACGGGCTGACCGGGGAGGTGATGTGGGAGTACGACGTCCCCGCCTACTTCGACTTTCACGTCAAGGGTGGGCTACTGTCCACCCCGCTGCTCGGCCAGGGTGAGGCGTCCGATCTGGTGATCTTCAACGTCGGCAAGACCACCGCACCCTCGGAGGGCACCATGGTCGCCCTGGACCGGCAGACGGGCCAGGTGGTGTGGCAACGCAACCTGGAGCACTACTCGTGGAGTTCGCCGGTGCTGATCCACGGCGCGGACGGGCACGAGTACGGCGTCTTCGGCGACTCGGCCGGGCTGCTGCACCTGTTCGACCCCACCACCGGTCGCGACTACACGTCGATCTCGCTGGGGGCCAACGTCGAGGCGTCGGTGGCGGCCTTCGACAACATGATCGTGGTCGCCAGCTACGACCAGAAAATCTTCGGGGTCAAGGTGAGTTGAGGTGAGCACCGTGGCTGTCGTCATCGCCTGCCTGCTGGCGCTCGGGGTCTCGGCGGGCTTGCTGCTGTGGGCCTCCCGGCAGCGGAGTTCCCGGCCGCTGGCCGTCTCGGGGCTGGCCCTGCTGCTGGGTGCGGGAGTCGGCGTGACCACCCTGTGGGGCTTCGGCGCAGCCACCAGCCTGGTGCTGATCGTGATGCTGCCGGCGACCCTGCTGGCCCTGGCCGAGGCCGCGCTGTCGGTGCGCGGCGTGCACTGGGTCTGGCGGCTGCTGGTGCAGGGCGTGGTGATCTTCGCGACGATGGTGTTCGAGTGGCGCCGGGGCGACCTGTTCGCGTCCGGGGCGGTGATGGCCACCGTGGTCGGCGTCCTGGGGTTCAACATCGTCGTGTTCGCCGTCGGCGCCGCGCAGCGCTCCGGGGCGCACCGGACGCCGATCGTGCTGGGCGTGCTGGGCTCGCTGTACCTGCTGCTGATCGCGTCCGGCCTACCGAACCCGGGTCTGCAGACCCTGCTGCTGGTGCTGGTCGCGGCGTTGCTGCCGTTGCTGGTCTGGACGCCGCCGGCGGGACTCGTCGACCGGCTGCTCGGCCCGATGCTCGCCGCGCTGGCCTGCGCGGTCGGCTACTACGCCTGGCTGGCCAACGCCTCGCCGGCGATGGTGATCGCGCCCCTGCTCGTGGTGGGCGTCGACGTCGGCTGGACGCTGGTGGCGCGGCTGGCCGGTCGCGACGGCCGGAGCCGGCTCGCCGCCGCCGGCGGCTGGTGGCGAGGGGTGGACGCCTGGGCGACGCCCGCCGACGACCTGGTGGCGCAGCGCGCGGCGGCGTCCGGCTCGGTCAGGTCGGCGGCGCTGTGGTTGGTCGGCGCCACCGTCGTGGTGCTGGCGATCAGCCTGCTGCAGTGGTGGCGACTCGGCGGTTCGTGGCTGCTGGCTCTTGCCCCGCTCGCGGTGGTCGCCCTGGGCTGGCTGGCGCTGCAACTGCCCTGGGTCCGGACATCGCTGCGCAACCTGCTGATCGCGCTGGCCGCGGTGGCCGTCGTGGCGCTGCTGGGGGCCGCGGCGTCCTATCGGCTCGACGGCCGGCTGGTGGTCGCGGCGCTGCCGGTGCTGGCCGGCCTGGTGGTCGCGGCCGCGGCCGGCGTGCGGGTGTTGAGGCCGTACCTGCCCCCGCTGCCGCCGCTGATCACCCGGAAGCAGCCAGAGCCGCTGCCCTGAGCGGTCCGGCACCGGTCATCGCAGCCCTCGTATCGCGGTCCCGTCACCCCGGGGCGTCATCGCCGCCTCGTCATCCCGGCGGACGCCGGGATCTCTCCACCGGCCGAACGCCCGGCTCAGCCGTGCGGCTTGAGCAGCGGGAACAGGATCGTCTCGCGGATGCCGGCGCCGGTGAACAGCATGATCGTCCGGTCGATGCCCAATCCCATGCCACCC
Organism: Micropruina sonneratiae; assembly: GCF_025972045.1. Taxonomy (GTDB): domain Bacteria; phylum Actinomycetota; class Actinomycetes; order Propionibacteriales; family Propionibacteriaceae; genus Micropruina; species Micropruina sonneratiae. Next base: position 146,463 of record NZ_JAPDHX010000005.1, read on the forward strand.
ATCGGCGGGGCGCCGAACTCGAGTGCGCGCAGGAAGTCCTCGTCGAGCTGCATCGCCTCGGGGTCGCCGGCCGCGGCCTTGAGCGACTGGGCGACGAGCACGTCGCGCTGGATCACCGGGTCGATGAGTTCGGAGAACCCGGTGCCGCGCTCGACACCGCCGATGATCAGGTCCCAGGCCTCGACCAGTCGCGGGTCGTCGGGGTTGTTGCGGGCCAGCGGCTGCGCGATCGCCGGGTAGCCGTTGACGAAGGTGGGCTGCACCAGGGTGGGCTCGACGATCTCGCCGAACAGCTCCATCACCAGCTTCTGGTCGCTCCAGGCCGGGTCGTACTCGATGCTCCGGGCGTCCGCGAGGGCGCGCAGCCGCTCCAGTGGGGTGTCGGGGGTGATCTGCTCGCCCACGGCGTCCGACAAGGCGGGATAGACGCTCAGCCACGTCCATTCTCCGGTCAGGTACACCTCGCCGGCCGGGGTCTGCACCGACTCGATGCCGAGGGCGTCGGCGGCGTTGACGATCAGGTCGCGGGTCATCGCGGCGATCGTGAACTGGTCGCCCCACGCCTGGTAGGCCTCGAGCATGGTGAACTCGGCCGAGTGCGAGGAGTCGATGCCCTCATTGCGGAAGATCCGGCCCATCTCGTAGACCCGGTCGGCCCCGCCCACCATCGCCCGCTTCAGGTACAGCTCGATCGCGATCCGCAGCGTCATCGGAATGTCGAAGGCGTTGAGGTGGGTGTTGAACGGACGCGCCGCCGCCCCGCCGTGCACCAACTGCAGGATCGGCGTCTCGACCTCCAGGTAGCCCTGGTCGTGCAGGGTCTCCCGGATGGAGCGCACGATGGTGGCCCGGGTGCGCACCATGTCGCGGGCCTCCTGACGCGCGACCAGGTCGGCGTAGCGCTGCCTCACCCGGGTCTCCTCACCGAGCTCCTTGTGCAGGGTGGGCAGCGGCCGCAGCGCCTTGGACGCCAACCGCCACTCGCTGGCCAGCACCGACAACTCGCCGCGCTTGGAGGAGATCACCCGGCCCTTGACGAAGACGAAGTCGCCCAGGTCGACGTCGGCCTTCCAGTCCGCCAGCCGCTGCTCGCCGACCTCGGCCAGGGACAGCATCACCTGCAACCTGGTGCCCGAGTCGTGCTCGGTGAACCCGTCCTGGATGGTGGCGAAGCACAGCTTTCCGGTGTTGCGGATGAACACCACGCGACCGCCGACGCCGACCACGTCGGTGGTTTCCTCGCCGGCGCTCAGGTGTCCCCACCCGGCGTGCACCTGGGCGGCAGAGTGCGTGCGGCCGACGCTGATCGGGTACGGGTCGGTGCCCGCCTCGAGCAGCCGAGCGCGCTTGTCGCGGCGCAGGCGGAGCTGTTCGGGCAGGTCGGAGTCGGTGGAGGGCGTGGTCACCGGGCGATTGTATCGGCGGCCCGCGGAGGGTCTCGCCGCGTACGTGGGGCGCGGGCGGCCCGGGATGATGACAGTGACGTGATCGCAGCCGTCACCGGGCTGAGCCGCTCCGCTGTCCGTCGGCTGCAGGCGTCCACAGGAGCGGTGCGGTACTGAGGGTGGCTTGAAATGAAACCGTCCCCATTTCAGGCCACGAGTCCTCAGCGGCCCGCGCCCAGGGCGTAGCTGGGCTCCTCGGACCCCCGGATGGGGAACTCCCAGACAGCGACCGGCGCCAGCGCGTCCAGCAGTGCCCGGTCGTGGGTGACGATCAGCAGCGTGCCGTCGAAGGCGACCAGGGCGTCCTGCAGCTGGTCGATGGCGGCGGCGTCCAGGTGGTTGGTCGGCTCGTCGAGCGCCAGCACGTTGACCTCGCGGCCCTGCAGCAGGGCCAGCGCCGCTCGGGTCCGCTCTCCCAGCGACAGCGAGTCGCAGGGGCGTCCGACCTGCTCGGCGCCCAGACCGAACTTGGCCAGCAAGGTACGCACCGCCGCCAGGTCGGTCCGACCCAACCGGTCGGCGACCACGTCCAGCAGCGTCCGTTCGCCGCTGATGACGTCCCTGGCCTGGTCGAGGACGCCGAGCCGCACCCGGGTGCCCCATGAGATCCGGCCGTGCGCCGCGGGCCGCTCGCCGAGGACCGCCTGCAACATGGTGGTCTTGCCCGACCCGTTGGGCCCGACCAAGGCAACCCGCTCGCCCCGGACGACCTGCGCCGACAGGGGGCCGACCATGAAGTCGCCGTTGTGCGCCACCAGGCGATCCAGGGTCAGCACCACTTCGGCCGAGGGAGGCGCCTCGGCGATGGTGAACCGCAACTCCCACTCCTTGCGGGGCTGCTCGACCTCCTCGAGCCGCTCCACGGCGTCGCGGACGCGGGCCGCCCGCTGGTCCATCCGCCGGGCGCGGTCCTCGCGGAACTTCTTCTCCAGCTTCATGCCCGCACCCAGGCGGGCGGCCTTGGCGCGTCCCTGACGAGCCCATTCGTCCTTGCGGCGGGCCTGTTCGATGAGGGAGTCGCGGGTGTCGGCGTAGGTGGCATAGGCCGCGTGGGCCTGCTCGCGGGCCACCTGTTTCGCCGCGCGGTAGTCCGACCAGCCGCCGGCGTAGTGGTTCACCTGCTGCTGCGCCTCGTCGAGTTCGATCACCGACGTCGCGACGGCGTCCAGGAAGGCGCGGTCGTGGGAGGCGACCAGCACCGGCGAACCCAACCCCTGCACGAACCCGGTCAGCGCCGTCAGCCCGTCGGCGTCGAGGTTGTTGGTCGGTTCGTCGAGCAGCAGAACGTCGTAGCGGCTGACCAGGATGGACGCCAGCGCGGCCCGCGCCGCCTGACCGCCGGACAGGCTGCCGAGCGGACGGTCGAGGTCGGCGTCCAGGTCGAGATCGGCCAGCACCCCGGCCAGCCGCGCCTCCAGGTCGGCACCGCCCAACGCCAGCCAGGTGGCGAGGGCGTGGTCATAGGTTTCGGCCGCGTGCGGGTCGTCGGCCAGCCGGCCCGCGGCGTCCTCGAAGGCGGCCTGCGCACGGGACACTCCTGTACGGCGGCCGACATAGCCGAGGATCGACTCTGTCCGGTCGGGCAGGGACTGCGGCAGGTAGCCGACACTCGCCCCGGGTGGGGCGAGACGGACGACGCCGGCGTCCGGCGTCCATTCGCCCGCGACGATGCGCAGCAGCGTGGTCTTGCCGGCGCCGTTGGCGCCGACCAGGGCGGTCACGTCACCGGGCGCGACGGTGGCGTCCAGACCGGAGAACAGGGAGCGTGCGCCGAAGGACGCGGCGACGCCGGAAACGAACAGGGTTGCGGACATGAAGGACCTCGATCGCTGGCGTTGGGCAGGGCGAGAGGTCAGTTCCACATGCCCCCAGCTTGCGTGAGCCTGGCGCCCACAGTCAAATGGCCTGAAATGGGGACGGTTCCTTTTCAGGCCGATCACGGCCGGCCGGTCAATCCCAGGTGTGCGCGTGCGCGGCGAAGTAGCCGGGTCGCTCTGCACCGCGACGACGCAGAACTCCAGCCCACCGGGATCGACCAACACGGCGTAGCCGTCGTATGGAACCGTCCCATTTCAGACCGCGCGCCCCGCGAGAGTCGACCGCACTTGAATGAGTGAGTACTCACTCATATACTCGCTCGACGTGGGCAGAGCACATCCTATGAGTCCCGACGAGCGTCGGCGGGCACTGATCGAGGCGACCCGGCCGCTGCTGCTCGAGCACGGCCTGAGCATCACCACCCGGCAGATCGCCGAGTGCGCCGACGTCGCCGAGGGCACCATCTTTCGCGCCTTCGGCACCAAACAGTCCCTGATCGAGGCTGTCGTCGACGACTGCCTGGCACCGGGTCCCGTCATCGAGGCCATCGACTCGGTCCCCGCCGAGCTGTCGCTCGAGGACGCCGTGACCTGGATGATCCAGGTCCTGCAGGCCCGCATCCAGCAGGTCCGGGCGCTGATGAGCGCCATCGCAGGAGAACGCCCGCACGGCGGCCCGCCGCCCAAGCCCCACCGCGACTTCCATCTCGCCGTCGACGCCGCCATGACCCGGGTGCTCACCCGTTACGACGACCAGCTCACCGTCGGCACCCCGACCGCCTGCTGGGCGATCTCGGCGATGGCGTTCGCCGCCGTCATGCCAATGGCCGGCCACCCCGATGCCGCCGAGCCGCGGCAGATCGCCCGACTCATCCTGGGCGGCATCGCCGCCCCCTCCCCCACCACCGAGGACGCCACATGCTGATCCGCATCCTGCGCGAGTACCTGCGCCCGTACTACGGCCAGCTCGCCCTGGTCGTGCTGCTCCAACTGGTCGCCAACGGCGCCGCCCTCTACCTGCCCACGCTGAACGCCCGCATCGTCGACGAGGGCATCGCCACCGGCAACACCGGACTGATCCTCAGCCTCGGCGCCATCATGCTGGGCGTCACCGTCGTCCAGATGGCCGCCCAGTTCAGCGCCGTCTGGTTCGGCGCCCGCTCGGCCATGGCGTTCGGTCGCGACCTGCGCGCCGCCATCTTCGACCAGACCCTGAGCTTCTCCGCCCGCGAGGTCGCCCACTTCGGCGCCCCCAGCCTGATCACCCGCACCACCAACGACGTCCAGCAGATCCAGCAGCTGGTGATGATGACCGCGTTCATGATCGTCGCCGCCCCGATCATGATGGTCGGCGGGGTGATCATGGCCTTCCGTGAGGACCCGGGCCTGACCTGGACGATCGCCGTTGCCGTGGCCATCCTGGCCGCGGTCATCGGCTGGATCGTCAGCCAGATGATGCCGTTGTTCGCCACCCAGCAGACGCGCATCGACACCATCAACCGGGTGCTGCGCGAACAGATCACCGGCCTGCGGGTGATCCGGGCCTTCACCGCCGAACCGCGCGAGACCGAGCGCTTCGCGGTCGCGAACGCCGAACTCACCGACACCGCCACCAGGGTCGGCCGCCGGATGATGACCCTGTTCCCGACCGTGTTCTTCGTGATGAACGTGTCCACCATCGGCGTCACCTGGTTCGGCGCCTTCCGGGTCGCCGAGGGCGCCATGCAGACCGGCCAGCTGTTGGCCTTCATCCAGTACCTCACCACCATCCTGATGAGCGTGATGATGGCGACGATGATGCTGATGATCGCCCCGCGGGCCGCGGTCAGCGCCGGCCGGATCGCCGAAGTGCTCGACACCCGCTCGTCGGTCGTGCCGCCGGCCCAGCCGGTCACCGAGGTCGCCGCGCGTGGCCTGGTCGAGCTGCGCGACGTCGAGTTCCGCTACCCGGGCGCGGCCCACCCGGTGCTGCACCACATCGACCTGACCGTGCGCCCCGGCGAAACCACCGCCATCATCGGCTCGACCGGCGCGGGCAAGAGCACCCTGGTCAACCTGATCCCACGGCTGTTCGACGCCACCGGCGGTCAGGTCCTGGTGGACGGCGTCGACGTCCGCGACCTCGAACCGGACGTGCTCTGGTCGCGGATCGGGCTTGTGCCCCAGCGGCCGTACCTGTTCACCGGCACGGTGGCGTCCAACCTGCGCTACGGCAAGCCGGACGCCACCGACGACGAACTGTGGGCGGCGTTGACCACCGCCCAGGCCGCCGACTTCGTCCGGGCCATGCCGGGACAGTTGGACGCCCCGATCAGCCAGGGCGGCACCAACGTGTCCGGCGGCCAGCGGCAGCGGCTCTCGATCGCCCGTGCCCTGGTCAAGAAGCCCGACATCTACGTCTTCGACGACTCGTTCTCGGCTCTCGACGTCGTGACCGACGCCCGGCTGCGGGCCGCGCTCGACCGCGAGACGTCGCAGGCCGGCGTCCTGATCGTGGCGCAGCGCGTCTCGACCATCAGGGACGCCGAGACGATCGTCGTCCTGGACGACGGCCGCGTCGAGGGGGTCGGCACCCATGAGGACCTGCTGGCCACCTGCCCCACCTACGCCGAGATCGTGGCGTCCCAGTTCAAGGCCGAGGAGGCCGCAGCATGAGTGACAACCAGCAGAACGCCGCTGCCGCCGCGACGAAGGCGAACCCGCGCTCCCCCGACGCGAAGCACCAGCAGCGCGGCATGGGCCACGGGCCGATGCAGGGCATGGGCAGCACCGAGAAGGCGGTCAGCTTCGGTCCGTCGGCCAAGCGGCTGCTGCGGATGATGCGCCCCGAGCGCAACCTGATCGTGTTCGTGGTGGTGATCTCCGCGCTCGCCACCCTGGGCAACGCGATCGGCCCGGTCATCCTGGCCCGCGGCACCGACCTGATCTTCGACGGCGCCACCGGTGATGGCGGGATCGACTTCGGCGCCCTGGCGTCGGTCATCCTGGAGGCGCTGGCGGTCTACGTGGTGTCCGGCGTGGTGTTGTGGTTCGCGAGTTTCCTGATCAACGACATCGTGCAGCGCACCGTCTACCGGATGCGCGAACTGGTCGCAGGCAAGCTGCATCGACTGCCGATCACCTACTTCGACGGCCAACCCCGCGGTGAACTGCTGAGCCGGGTGACCAACGACATCGACAACATCGCCCAGTCGTTGCAGCAGACCCTGGCGCAGATGCTGAACAACATCTTCACCGTCATCGGCGTGCTGGCACTGATGTTCTGGCTGTCGCCGCCGCTGGCCCTGGTGGTGCTGCTGTCGGTGCCGCTGACCGCGCTGGTCACGGCGCAGGTGATGAAACGGTCGCAGCGCCGGTTCGCCGACATGTGGCGGTCCACCGGCGAGCTCAACGCCCACGTCGAGGAGGCGTTCACCGGGCATTCGCTGGTGAAGGTGTTCGGTCGCCAGCGCGAGGTCGCGGCGGTGTTCGCGGCCCGCAACGGCGAGATGTACGAGTCGTCGTTCAAGGCGCAGTTCATCAGCGGCATCATCATGCCCTCGGTGTTCTTCATCGGGAACCTCAGCTACGTGGCCATCGCGGTGCTTGGCGGCATCTGGGTCGCGGCCGGGTCGATGACCCTGGGCGCGGTGCAGGCGTTCATCCAGTACGCCCGGATGTTCACCCAGCCGATCACCCAGCTGGCCTCGATGACGAACCTGCTGCAGTCCGGTGTCGCCTCGGCCGAGCGGGTCTTCGAGGTGCTGGACGCCGACGACCAGAGCGCCGATTCCGGACAGCACCTGCCCAGGCCGGTGCAGGGACGGGTCGCGTTCGAGCACGTGTCGTTCAGCTACGACCCGGACAAGCCGCTGATCACCGACCTGTCGCTGGTCGCCGAACCGGGCGCCACGGTGGCCATTGTCGGACCCACCGGGGCGGGCAAGACGACCCTGGTCAACCTGCTGATGCGGTTCTACGACGTGGACGCCGGCCGGATCACCATCGACGGTGTCGACATCGCGTCGGTGCCGCGGCGCGAGCTGCGCTCCGAGATCGGCATGGTGCTGCAGGACGCCTGGCTGTTCGGCGGCACGATCCGCGACAACATCGCCTACGGCCGGCCGGACGCCTCCGACACCGAGATCCGCGCCGCCGCCGAGGCGACCTTCGTGGACCGATTCGTGCATTCACTGCCCGACGGCTACGACACGGTGATCGACGACGAGGGCAACAACGTGTCGGCCGGTGAGAAGCAGCTGATCACCATCGCCCGGGCGTTCCTGTCCGACCCCGCGATCCTGGTGCTGGACGAGGCGACCTCATCGGTGGATACCCGCACCGAACTGTTGGTGCAGAACGCGATGAACGCGCTGCGTGGGGGGCGGACCTCGTTCGTCATCGCCCACCGGCTGTCGACCATCCGCGACGCCGACACCATTCTGGTGATGGAGGACGGCGCGATCGTCGAGCAGGGTTCGCACGACCAGCTCATCGAGCACGGCGGCGCCTACCAGCGGCTGTACCGGTCGCAGTTCGCGGGCGGCCTGGACGCCGACGACGAGGCCGCCTGACCGGTACCGTTCCAGGGTGATCGAGGTCGTCGGCGCCGCCATCGTCCGGCACGGCCGGGTGTTGGCGGCCCGCCGCGGCCGCCCTGCGGCCGAGGCGGGCCGGTGGGAGTTTCCGGGCGGCAAGGTCGACCCCGGCGAGACCGCCGATCGGGCGTTGGCCAGGGAGATCGCCGAGGAACTCTCCTGCCGGATCGAGGTGGTCGAGTGGCTGCCCGAGCTGGGCCTGGGCGTCGATCGGGGCCGCGAGCTGGAGTTGCGGGTCGCGCTGTGCCGGCTCGTCGAGGGTGAACCGGTCGGCAGCGAGCACGACGCCCTGCGCTGGCTCGGCCCCGAGGAACTGGCCGACGTCGACTGGCTCGAACCCGACCGGCCGTTCCTGGACTCCCTGGGCCGCCGGCTGCTGGAGGGCGAACGGCTGCCGGGCGGCAACGTCGGCGGTGCGGTGCGGATCGGGACGACGGTGCGGCGCCCGGTCGGGCCGTGGACGCCGGCGGTGCACGCGGTGCTGCGGCACCTGGCCGATCGCGGGCTGGCCGCGGTGCCGCGGGTGCACGGCCTCGACGCCCGCGGGCGCGAGATCCTCGACCACCTGCCCGGTGAGGTGATCGACGTGGACTCCGAGCAGCTCAGCGCGGCCCGGCTGGCCAACCTGGGCCACTGGCTACGGTCGTTGCACGAGGCCATGGCCGACTTCAAGCACCCGGGGCCGTGGCGGTTCTTCGGCGTCGAGGCACCCACCCTGATCACCCACAACGACGTCGCGCCGTACAACGTGGCCTTCGACGGCGACGCGGTGGCGGGCGTCTTCGATTGGGACCTGGCCGGGCCGTCGGGGCCGGTGTGGGATCTGGCCCACACCGCGTGGACCGCGATCCCGCTGTTCCGCCCCATCCCGGACGCTGAGGCCGCTGCCCGGTTGGCGCTGTTCGCCGGCGGTTACGGCACCGACCCGCTGACCGTGCTGGACGCCGTCCAGCCGCGGGTGCAGCTGGCGATCGACGGCATCCGCGAGGCGGTTCGGCGCGGCGACGAGGGCATGACCAACCTGGCCGCCAGCGGTGAACCGGAGGCCACCGAACGCCGGCTGGCCGGTTTCCTGGCCCGCCGCGAGGGCATCCGGCGCGCCGTGTCCGGGACCAGATCCCGGCGTCCGCCGGGATGACGAAACACCTGTCATTCCGGTGTTGACCCGCCGACTGTCATCCGGGGCTGACCGTCGACCGTCATTCCGAGGCGCGACCCGGATCTGGGGTAAGAAGGAGCGGCCCCTCAGGCGGTCGGGGCCACCAGTTCCAGACTGCGCACCGACGCCCGCCGTTCGGACGCCGAACTGACCAGGATGAGTTCGTCGGCGTCGGCGTGGGCGGCGAACCGGCGCAGCCACCCATGTACCTGTTCGCCGGTGCCGACGCCGGTGTAGCGCAGCATGTGGTCGACCTGGGCGCCGCCCGGCCCTTCGAGCAGCAGCTCGACGTCGTCGTCGGACAGTTCCCGGCCGCGGGCCAGGAAACGTCGGACGCGTTCCCGCCGGGTCGCCTGGAACAACTGCTGCGCCTCCGGCTCGTCGTCGGCCGCGATCACCCCGGCACCGGCGATAACGTACGGCTCGGCGAGCTGCGCCGAGGGCCGGAAGTCGCGCCGGTAGGTGGCGACGGCCGCCTCGAGGGCGTCCGGGGCGAAGTGCGAGGCGAACGCGTACGGCAGGCCCAGTGCCGCGGCCAACTGGGCGCCGAACAGCGACGAGCCGAGAATGTACAGCGGCACGTTGGTGCCCTTGCCGGGGGTCGCCGACACCCCGGGGATCACCGATTCGGTGAGGAAGCCCTGCAGTTCCTGGACGTCGGCGGGGAAGGTGTCGGCGGCGTTCGGGTCGCGACGCAGCGCCCGCACCGTCACCTGATCGGTGCCGGGTGCGCGGCCCAGGCCGAGGTCGATCCGGCCCGGGTGCAGCTCGGCCAGCGTCCCGAACTGCTCGGCGATCACCAGCGGCGCGTGGTTGGGCAGCATCACCCCGCCGGCGCCGAGCCGGATCGTCGAGGTGTGCGACGCCACGTGCCCGATCAGCACCGCCGTCGCCGACGACGCGATGCTCGGCATGTTGTGGTGCTCGGCGTACCAGATCCGGCGGTATCCCCAGCCTTCCGCGCGCTGCGCCAGCGACACGGTCGCCGCCAGCCCGTCCGCGACGGATTCACCGGGCAGCACCTGGGCCAGGTCGAGGATGGACAGCGGCACGTCACGTTCGTCGGTCACGTCCTTGCTCAACCGCCACGGGACGGCTGCCATTCCCCCCAATGACCTGCGCACCACCGCTCGACCTGGAGCGCGCTCACCGACTTCCCGTTACGGTCGTCGATCACCTGCCGAAGGCCCGTGACCGCGGGGCGGGCAATCCCTAGGGTTGGGCCATGCCGTCCATCGACCTCAACGCCGACCTGGGCGAGTCCTTCGGCTCCTGGCGGCTGGGCGACGACGAGGCCATGCTCGAGCTCGTCACCAGCGCCAACGTGGCCTGCGGCTTCCACGCCGGCGACCCGCTCACCCTGCAGCGCACCTGCGCGCTCGCCGCAGCCCGCGGCGTCCGGGTCGGGGCGCAGGTGTCCTACCGCGACCTGGCCGGATTCGGACGCCGCTTCCTCGACTGCTCCGTCGACGAGTTGCGCGCCGACGTTCTCTACCAGATCGGGGCGCTGCAGGCGATGTGCCTGGCGGCCGGGACGTCGGTGGCCTACGTCAAGCCGCACGGCGCCCTGTACAACACGGTGGTGCACCACGAGCAGCACGCTCGGGCGGTCGTGGCCGCGGTCACCGACTTCGACCCGGGCCTGCCGATCCTCGGACTGCCCGGCGCCGTGGTGCTCGGGGTGGCCGCCGAGGCGGGGCTGCGCACGGTCACCGAGGCGTTCGTCGACCGCGGCTACACCCCGCAGGGCACGCTGGTGAAGCGCGGGACGCCGGGCGACCTGATCCACGACGCCGAGGTGGCCGCTACCCGGGTGCTGCGGATGGTGACCGACGGCGTGGTCACCGCCATCGACGGTAGTGAGGTGCCGATGCGGGCCGAGTCGCTGTGCACCCACGGCGATTCGCCGGGTGCGGTGGCGATGGCGGCCCGGGTGCGCGAGGTGTTGCTCGGCGCCGGCGTCGAGCTGCGGGCGTTCAGCTGATGGAGGGCAGGCTGCTGCCCTGCGGCGAGGCCGCGGTGCTGGTCGAGCTCGACTCCCTGGACGCCGTGCTCACGCTGCAGTCGGCGCTCGCCGAGGCGTCCGACGAGCCGGGGTGGTCGGCCGTGATCGACGTCGTGCCGGCGGCGACGACGGTGCTGGTCGGCGTCGACGACCCGGCGGCGCTGACGGCTCTGCGTGAGCGGTTGACGCAGCTGCTGACCCGGCTCGACGTCGCACTCGTCGGCGAGACCGGTGGCGAGCTGGTCGAGATCGACGTCGTCTACGACGGCGAGGACCTCGACGAGGTGGCCCGGCTGACCGGGCTCTCGGCCCGCGAGGTGATCGAGGCGCACACCGGCTCCGATTGGACGGTCGCCTTCGGCGGCTTCGCACCCGGCTTCAGCTATCTCGTCGGCGGCGACCCTCGGCTCGAGGTGCCCCGCCGTGCGGAGCCGCGCACCAGCGTCCCGGCCGGCTCGGTCGGCCTCGCGGGCAGCTTCAGCGGCATCTACCCGCGCTCGTCCCCCGGCGGCTGGCAGTTGATCGGGCGCACCGACGCGGTCCTGTTCGACGTCGACCGTGATCCGCCGGCCCTGCTGCGGCCCGGACGCCGGGTGCGGTTCCGGGCGGTCGACGCCGGGGTGGCGGAAGGCGTGGCCTGTAAGGGGGACGGTTCCATCACAGGCCAGACCCCCACAACCGCCGTGGCCCAAAAAGGAACCGTCCCCATTTCAGGCCGGGAAGCCCTCACCGTCACCGCGACCGGGCCGCTGGTGATCGTCGTGGACGCCGGACGCCCGGGCCTGGCGTCCACGGGAGTGAGCCGGTCGGGGGCCGCCGACCGGGGCGCCTACGCACTGGCGAACCGGCTGGTCGGCAATCCCGCCGGCACCCCCGCCCTCGAGGTCGTCTTCGGCGGGTTGGGCGTCCGTGCGGACAGCACCTGCCTCGTCGCCGTCACCGGTGCCGACTGCGCCCCGCTGATCGACGGGCGTCCCGCCACCCACAACGGGCCGGTGTACCTGCGCGAGGGCCAGGAGCTCACCCTGTCGACCCCCGCCGCTGGGCTGCGCAGCTACGTGGCCGTCGCGGGCGGGCTGGACGTCGGCGCCACCCTGGGCTCGGCGTCCACCGACACCCTCTCCGGGCTGGGTCCGGCGAAGCTCCGCCCCGGCGACCGGATCGGCCTGCACAGCCCGCGGGCGCCGCGGTTCGCCGACGTCGACCTCGTCCCGGCCGGCCCGCTCGCCGGCGCCGTCCTCACCCTCGACGTGCTGCCCGGCCCGCGCACCGGCTGGCTCGCCGACCCCGACGCGCTGACCCGCACCACCTGGAAGGTGGCGGCGCAGAGCGACCGGGTCGGCGTCCGGCTCGAGGGCGACCCGCTGGCCCGGCACGCCGACGTCGCCGAGCGCGAACTGCCCTCGGAACCGATGGTCCGCGGCTCGATCCAGGTGCCGCCGGACGGGCGTCCGGTGATCTTCGGGGCCGACCATCCGGTGACTGGCGGCTACCCAGTGGTCGGGGTGCTGACCGAGGCCGCCAGCGACGCCCTGGCGCAGGCCCGGCCCGGCCAGCAGATCGTGCTTCGCCCGGCCGGCCGCTGACCCGCCGCGTCACCGCTGCCCGGCGCGGCCGCTCAGCCCTGGTAGGTGACGGTGTCCCAGACGCCGAGCAGGTACTGGATGCCCAGCGCCCGGTCGTAGAGGCCGTAGCCCGGGCGCGGCTTGTTGGTGGTGTTCTCGTTCCACAGGTGCCGGCCGTGGTCGGGCCGGATGTAGCCGGCGTAGCCGGCCTCGGCGTAGGCCTTCATCACGCCCACGGTGTCGACGTCGCCCTCGCACGCGCGGTGACCGACCTCGGTGAAGTCGCCGTTGGGGAAGTGCTTGACGTTGCGGACGTGGCTGAAGTGGATGCGGTCCAGGTAGGTCCGCACCGCCTCGACGGCGCGGGGCGCCTGCGTGGCGTTGGCTGAGAACGACCCCAGGCACAGGGTGAGCCCGTTGTAGGGGCTGTCGTTGAGCGACAGCACGGTGCCGAGATCCTCCATGGTGGAGACCACCCGCGGCCAGCCGAACAGGTCGAACGGCGGGTCGTCGGGGTGCACGCCCAGCTTCACGTCGTACTCCTCGCAGGTGGGGATGACGGCGTCCAGGAAGTACTTGTAGGTGCGGTACATGTCGGCGTGGGTGACGCCCTCGTAGGCGGCGTTGAGTTCGCTGAAGCTGGCCAGCCGCTCCGGCTCCCAGCCGGGCAGGGTCAGCCCGCCCGAGTTGGCCTCCATGTCGGCGATCAGCTTCTCGGGGGTCAGCTGGTCGACCACCGCCTTCTCGAAGTAGAGCGCTGTCGAGCCGTCCGGCTGCGGGTGCCACAGGTCGGTGCGCAGCCAGTCGAAGACCGGCATGAAGTTGTAGCAGATCACCTTCACCCCGACCCGGCCGAGCCGTTCGATGGTGGTGATGTAGTTGGCGATCGCCTCGTCGCGGCTCACCCCCAGCACCGTGCGGCCGAGCTTGATCGACTCGTGCACGTTCACCGACTCGACCACCTCGGCGTCCAGCCGCTTGGTCACGCCGCGTGCGGCCGCCTCGTCGGAGATGCCGGCGATCCGGGCCACTTCGGCCTCGAGCTCGTCGACCTCCCAGACCTCGCCGGCCTGCTTGTGGTGCAGGCTCCACACCACCGTCTCGACCCCCGGAATCTGCCGGATGTCGTCGAGCGAGACGGTGTCGTTGCCTTCGCCGTACCAGCGGAAGCCGATCTTCATTGCGTGCACTCCTTCGTTGGGGTTGCGGGGGTCAGGACCCCGAGCCGTAGCCGGCGGGAAGCCGCGCCCTCAGCGGCGCGGTCGAATCGCGCACCACGAGCCGGGCGGGCAGCAGGTGGGGCACGGCGGCCCGCACCGGACGCCCCGGCAGGACGCCGAGCAGCAGGTCGGTGGCGCGCCGGCCGAGGGTTTCCAGGTCGCCGTGGACGGTGGTCAGCGCGGGGGTGACCAGGTCGGCGAGGAAGGTGTTGTCGAACCCGACCACCGACAGTTCGTGCGGCACCCTCACACCCATCCGATGCAGCCGGCGGATCAGGCCCACCGCCACGATGTCGTTGAAGGCGATCACCGCGGTGACCTCGGCGGCGATCACCTCGCCGGCGGCGGAGTCGCCGCCCTGCACGGTCGCCTCGTGCTCGCCGAGGTCGACGATCTGCACACCGGCCAGTTCGGGCGCGTGCGCGGCCAGCGCCGCCCGGCGCCGACGGTCGGACCACGAGCCCGACGGCCCGCCCACGTAACCGATGCGACGGTGGCCCAGCGCGTACAGGTGGCGCAGCGCTTCACGGATGCCGTGCCGATCGTCGACGGAGATGGACTGCGCGCCGGGCAGTTCGTTGTTGATCAGCACCAGCGGACGCGGACCGATCACGCCCCGGTCGTCGTGCACCGCCCGCGGCGAGCACAGCACGACTCCGTCGGTCTGCCGGACGAGCCCGCGCAGGATCTCGACCTCGGCGGCGGGATCCTCGCGCGATTCGGTGACGAACACCGAGACGCCCTCATCGGTGGCCTGGGCCGTCACCCCTCGGGCCACTCCCGAGAAGTACGGGTTGGTGAGGTCGGGCACCAGCAGTCCGATGGTGTTGGTCCGGCCCGCCCGCAGGCCGCTGGCGGCCCGGTTGGGGGTGTACCCCAGCGTGTCGATGGCGCTCAGGACGCGGTCGCGGGTGCCGGCAGCGACCTTGTCCGGGTCGGCCAGGGCGCGCGACACCGTGGCGATCGAGACGCCGGCGGCGGCGGCGACCTCACGGATGGTGACCACGGTTCTCCTCCCTGGAACGATTGATGTAAACGTTACCTATCGTGTCAACCCCTCGTCGACCAGCAGGTGCAGGCAGCGACTGGACAACGATGAGAACAAGCGTATGCTCCCAAATGTAAACGTTCGCATCAGCGGTTGATGCGACCGCATCCCCGCCGAGGCGTCCCGCCACCGCGCCGGGTCCGCAGCAGGAAAGGCACAACGACGTGAGCACACCGACCGACTACTCCGACCGGCGGGTCTACACCCCCAAACCGATCACCCTGGCCCGCAGTATCGGCTTCGGCGTCCTCGACCTGATGGGCGGCGGCTGGAACACCATCATCAGCGGCCTGATGCTGTACTTCTTCACCACCTACGGCAACGTCAGCGCCGTCGAGGCGGGCACCATCCTGTTCGTCGCACGCATCGTGGACGCGGTGATCAGCCTGCTGATCGGCCCGCTGACCGACAACTTCTACCGCAACAAGCTGGGCCAGAAGTACGGACGCCGGCACTTCTTCCTGCTGATCGGCGCACCCGCGCTGCTGCTGGTCTTCCCGCTGCTGTGGGTGTCGCACCAGGGCTTCTGGTACTACCTGCTGGTCTACCTCGCCATCGAGATCATCATGGCGGTGATCCTGATCCCGTGGGAGACGCTGCCCACCGAGATGACCGACAACTACACCTCGCGCACCAAGCTCAGTTCGGCGCGGATGTTCCTGTCCGCGACCGGCACCTTCCTGGTGTTCTTCATTCCGGCCCAGATCAAGGCGACGAACGACCCCAATGCCTACCTGTACACGGGCCTGATCTTCTCGGTGCTGTTCGCCGCGGCCGTCGCGACCACGTACTTCACCACCTGGGAGCGCACGCTCACTCCCGAGTTCGTCGCCGAACTCGAGTCGCGGCCCAAGCTGCCGCTGGGTGAACTGATCAAGCAGAACCTCAAAGACTTCGGCTCCACCTTCACCAACAACAGCTTCGTCAAACTGCTCACCATCTACCTGTGCTCGTTCACCGGCAAGGACATCTTCGCCACCGCGCTGACCTTCTTCGTGGTGTATTCCCTGCAGGGCAGCGAGTCGTTCGGCCTGACGCTGCAGGCGCTGTCCATCGTCGGCCTGCCGGTCACCATCGCCGCCGGCTTCATGATGGTCCGCAAGGGTCCGAAGTTCCTGTGGGGGCTGTCCTTCACGATCATCATCGCCAGCCTGCTGTCGCTGGGCGCCATCTACCTGTTCAAGCCGGCCTCGACGGTCGTGCTGCTGATCATCGTCGGCACCGCCTACCAGACCTTCACCCGCAAGTCCACCGGCGCGGTCGCGACGCTGATCGTGTCGTGGCTGCTCGACCTGGGCGGCTTCATCAAACCGGGCACCGCCGGCGGCGTCCCGATCAACCCCTCCTGCACCGCCGACTGCCCGCTGGTGCAGACCGAACTGGCCCAGCACACCATCACCAACGTCGTGGTGTTCCTGCCGATGGCGCTGATCCTGATCGCCCTGATCACCTCGCGCTTCTTCCACCTCAACGCCCGCACCCACGAGGTGCTGCGCAGCGAACTCGACCGGTTGACCGCCGGCGGCGCCAAGGCCGACGTCACCCCCGAGACCCGCGAGGTCGTCGAGAAACTGACCGGTCACTCCTACGATCACGTCTGGCCAGACCTGATCGACAAGGCCGTCCCCACCATCAAGTCCACCGATGTCTGACCTCGAGGAGACCGTCGCCATGACTGCCAGCCCCACCACCGAGCCGTGGACGCTGAACCCCGACCGGGCACTGCCCGCCGATCCGGTCATCCGCGAAATCGCGCGCGAACTGTACGCCACCACCCGCGACCTGCCGATCGTCTCGATGCACGGCCACGTTCCGGTCGAGTGGTTCGCGCAGGACACCCACTTCGGTGACCCCGCCCAGCTGCTGGTGGTGCCCGACCACTACCTGCTGCGGATGCTGGTCAGCCAGGGCGTATCGCTGCCCGAGCTCGGCGTGGGATCGCTGGAGGGCTCGCTGCCGGCCGAGGCCGACCCACGGGCGATCTGGCGCCGGTTCTGCGCCGGCTGGAAGCACTTCCGCGGCACCCCGACCCGGTTCTGGATGGAGACCGTGCTGGTGGAGATCTTCGGGGTCACGCAGCGTCCCGGCCCTGACACCGCCGACGCCATCTACGACCAGGTGCAGAGCGCCATCGACGATCCCGCGTTCCGGCCGCGTGCCCTGCTGGACCGCTTCGGCATCGAGGTGATCGCCACCACCGACCCCGCCTGGGCGTCGCTGGAGTACCACGAACTGCTGGCCCGAGAAGGCTTCGCCGGTCGCATCCTGCCTACCTTCCGGCCCGACCCGGTCTACACCCTGGACTCGCCCACCTTCGCCGCCGACGTCCGGCGCACCGCCGAGGCGGCCGGCGTGGAGGCGACCGGCTACGCCGGCTACCTCGACGCCCTGCGCACCCAGCGGCAGCGCTTCGCCGCCGCCGGCGGCACCGCCACCGACCACGGCCCGTACCTGCCCGACACCACCCCGCTGCCGGACGCCGACGCGGCCCGCCTGTTCGCCAAGGCCCTGCGGGCCGACGCCGACGACCCGGTCACCCCCGCCGAGGCGGCGGCGTTCACCGCGCACATGCTGTTCCAGACCGCGGCGATGGCGGCCGAGGACCACCTCGTGATGCAGCTGCACCCCGGCGTCGCACGCGGTCACGCCACCCGGATGACGGCGTTGTTCGGCCCCGACAAGGGCTACGACATCCCGGTCGCGGTCGAGTACACCCGAGCCCTGCGGCCGATGCTGGACGCTTTCGGCCACCACCCGGGCTTCCGGTTCGTCGCCTTCACCATCGACGAGGACGTCTACTCCCGCGAGCTCGCCCCGATGGCCGGCGTGTACCCGGCGATGAAGCTGGGGGCACCGTGGTGGTTCCTGGATTCGCCCGAGGCGATGCGCCGGTTCCGCGAGGACGTCACCGAGACGGCCGGCTTCTCCAACATGTCCGGCTTCGTCGACGACACCCGGGCGTTCTGCTCGATCCCGGCCCGGCACGACCTGGCCCGGCGGATCGACGCCGGCTATCTGGCCCGGTTGGTCGCCGAGCACCGGCTCGACCTCGACGAGGCGCTCGAGGTGGCCGCCGACCTGGCCTACCGCAACGCGGTCGAGAGCTATCGAGCCCGCTGACGGGGGGCCGGCGCACCCCCGAGACTCAGCCGACCCGGTCGCGGACGGCGTCCAGCACCTGGCGGCGCTGGTCGGCGGGACCGGACTGCAGCAGCGTCATGATCTCGTCGGCGGCGAGCTCGGCCCAGGACTGGCTCGGCTGGTAGCGCCAGGCCCGGCCGTCCAGGTCGCGCCGCAGCTGGCCCTTCTTGGCGAGCCGGTCCATCACGGTCATCACGGTGGTGTAGGCGAACTCGCGGTCGCGGGCCAGGGCACCCTGCACTTCGCGCACGGACAGAGCCGCGGGACTCGACCACAGCACGTCCATCACGGCCTGTTCCAGTTCGCCGAACACGGGCACGGACCGATCCTAAGCCTTGATTGCCCCTCTACGACACCCAGTAGTACATTGCCCGCATGGATCCGGTCTCCCTCGCCCGGTGGCAGTTCGGCATCACGACGGTCTACCACTGGTTCTTCGTGCCGGTCACCCTGGCCCTGTCGATCATCGTGGCGATCTTCCAAACGCTCTGGTTCCGCTCCGGTGACGACAAGTACCTGCGGCTGACCAAGTTCTACGGAAAGCTCTTCCTGATCAACTTCGCCATGGGTGTGGTGACCGGGATCGTGCAGGAGTTCCAGTTCGGGATGAACTGGAGCGAATACTCCCGCTTCGTCGGTGACGTGTTCGGGGCCCCGCTGGCCTTCGAGGCACTGCTGGCCTTCTTCCTCGAGTCGACCTTCCTCGGCCTGTGGATCTTCGGCTGGGACCGATTGCCCAAGAAGATCCACCTGCTCGCCATCTGGCTCGCCGCGATCGGCAGCAACATCAGCGCGATCTTCATCCTGGCGGCCAACTCGTTCATGCAGAACCCGCAGGGTGCGGTCTACAACGCGGTCACCGACCGGGCCGAGATGGCCGACTTCGGCGCGGTGCTCACCAACCCGGTGCTGCTGTGGGCCCTGCCGCACACGCTGATGGCCTCGTGGCTGACGGCGTCCGCCCTGGTGCTGGCCGTCTCCGGCTGGCACCTGGCCAAGCTGAACCGGGCCGACCGGGCCGCGGACGCCGTGGCGGAGTCCACCGCCGAGGACGCGGCGGCCACCGACGCGACGACAAGCGACCCCGCCCCGGCCAAGCCCGACAACACCCTGGCCGCGCACCGCTTCGCAGCCGTCTTCGCCGCGGTGGCCATGATGGTCTCCGGCGTCGGCCTCGTGCTCACCGGCGACGAGTCGGGCAAGATCATGACGCAGGTGCAGCCGATGAAGATGGCTGCCGCGGAGGCGCTGTACGAGACCGCGGGCGGGGACGGCTCCGGCGCACCGTTCTCGATCCTCACCATCGGCACCCTCGACGGATCGCGGCCGATCTTCGTGATCGAGGTTCCCCACCTGCTGTCGTTCCTGGCCACCGGCACCTGGGACGGCAAGGTGCAGGGCATCAACGAACTCAAGGCCGCCTACGCCGACGGCCAGCTGGTCGACCCCGACAACAAGCTACAGCAGGCCTACGCCGAGCACATGCGCGCCTGGGGCGTCGATACCCACACTCCGATCATCCCGGTCACCTACTGGAGTTTCCGGTTGATGATCGGCCTGGGGATGGCCTCGATCGCCGTGGCCCTGCTGGCGCTGTGGTTCCTGCGCAAGGACGGTTTGCCGCCGAACCGGCGGTGGTGGACGTGGCTGATGGTGCTCACCCCACTGGGTCCGCTGTTCGCGAACTCGTTCGGCTGGATCTTCACCGAGATGGGCCGGCAGCCCTGGATCGTCTCCGGCACCCTGCCGGTCTCGGCGGCGGTGTCGCCGGGGGTGAGTGCCGCGGAAGTCCTGATCAGCCTGATCGGCTACACCCTGGTCTACGGCGCGCTGGCCGTGATCGAGGTGCGGCTGTTGCTGAAGTACATCCGGCTGGGCCTGCCCGACGTCGAGCCCGTCGAGCAGGTCACCGATGACGACGACGTGCTGTCCTTCGCGTACTGAGAGAGGGTGAGCTTCGATGACTGTTGAACCCACCACCCTGCAGCTGGTCTGGTTCGGGCTGATCGCCGTGCTGTGGATCGGCTACCTCGTGCTCGAGGGTTTCGACTACGGGGTCGGCATGCTGATCCCCTACCTGGGCCGCAACGACAAGGAGCGTCGCGTCCTGGTCAACACCATCGGCCCGGTCTGGGACGGTAACGAGGTGTGGCTGCTGACCGCCGGCGGCGCGACGTTCGCGGCGTTCCCCGGCTGGTACGCCACCTTGTTCTCGGCCCTCTACCTGCCGTTGTTCCTGATCCTGATCGCCCTGATCGTGCGCGGCCTCGCCTTCGAGTACCGGGCGAAGCGGCCCGAGCAGTCGTGGAAGTACGGCTGGGACCGGGGCGCCTCGATCGGGTCGTTCGTGGTGTCGCTGGTGTTCGGCGTCGGCTTCTCGAACTTCGTCATCGGCCTGCCGGTGCAGGTGGCCGACGGACGCCAGGGCGTGCACGTCTTCACCGGCGGCTTCTGGTCGTTGTTCAGCCCGTTCGCGCTGCTCGGCGGTGTGGTACTGGTGGCGCTGTTCCTGTTCCACGGCGCGATCTTCATCGCGCTGAAGACCCGCGGGGAGATCCACCAGCGAGCCAAGGCGTTCGCCGAGAAGATCGGCCTGGGCGTGATCGGCGCCGGCGGCGCCTGGCTGCTGTGGTCGAACCTGGCCTACGGAACCGGAGTGCCGGGCTGGATCCTGCTGGTGGTCGCCGCCGGCGGGCTGGTGATGGCCTGGTACATGGTGCGCGCCGACCGCGACGGCTGGGCGTTCATCGGCACCGCGGTCTCGACGGCGGTGATCGCCATCGGCATCTTCCTGCGGATGTACCCCGACCTGGGCTTCGACAACTCCTCGACGATGGACGCCCCGCTGAACATCGTCACGGCGTCCGCCAGCCCGCTGACGCTGACCATCATGACCTGGGCGGCCGTGGTCTTCGTGCCGATCGTGCTCGGCTACCAGGCCTGGTCGTACTGGGTGTTCCGGCGCCGGCTGAGCACCGCGAACATTCCCGACGACAGCCCGCAGCGCGAACCCATCCCGTGACCCTTGCCGCCGAGGGGGCACGCCGGGGTCCGCTCGATCCGCGCCTGCTGCGGCGCGGCCGGGCGACGCTGGCCTACCTGGTCGCCGGGGTGGCGGTCGGATCGCTGACGGCGGTGCTGACCATCGTCCAGGCCTGGGCGCTGGCCTCGGCGCTCGGCACCATCTTCGAGACCCACACCCTCGGCGTGCTGGGCTGGGCCGTCCCGACCCTCGTCGCGGTGTTCACCGGCAAGGCGGTGCTGGCCTGGCTGAACCAGTGGCTGGCCCACCGCGCGGCGGCGGCGGTCAAATCCCGGCTGCGTCGTGACGTGCTGGCAGCCCGGCTCGCCGACCCGGTCGCCGCGGAGCCGTCGACCGCGTCGGTGGTGACGCTGCTGACCCAGGGCCTGGACGCCCTGGACGGGTACTACTCCAAGTACCTGCCGCAACTGGTGCTGGCCTTCACCGTGCCACTGATCATCGGGGTGGCGATCCTCACCGCCGACTTCACCTCGGCGCTGATCGTCGCGTGCACGGTGCCGCTGATCCCGGTGTTCATGGCCCTGGTCGGCTGGACGACCGAGGCCCGCACCCGCAAGCGCTGGCGGGTGCAGACTCGGCTGGCGGGCCATTTCGCCGACCTGATCACCGGCCTGCCCACACTGCAGGTGTTCGGCCGGGCCCGGGCGCAGGCCCAGGGCCTGCAACGCTCCGAGGCGGCGCACCGCCGCGAGACGATGGGCACGCTGCGGGTCTCGTTCCTGTCGGCGCTGATCCTCGAGTTGCTGGCCAGCCTGTCGGTGGCGATCGTCGCGGTCGCGATCGGCTTCCGGGTGGTCTTCCACGAGCTCGACCTGACCACCGCCTTCTTCGTGCTGATCCTGGCGCCGGAGGTGTACCTGCCGGTGCGTCAGGTCGGCGTCCACTACCACGACGCCGCCGACGGCATGGCGGCCGCCGAGTCGGCCTTCGCGATCATCGAGGGGGCTGCGCCGGCTGGGCGGGAGCCCGTCGTGCCCGTCGAGCCACCCGCCGCCGGCGTCCGACCTGGACAGCCGGACCTGCTGCGCATCGACGGCCTCACCGTGGCCTACCCCGGCAGTGCCGCACCGGTGCTCGACGACGTGTCCGTGCAGGTGCGGCGCGGCGAGTTGGCCGTGTTGACCGGAACCTCCGGGGTGGGCAAGACCACCCTGCTGCATGCGCTGATGGGGTTCGTCCCGGCCGGCGCCGGACGGTTCCTGCTCGAGGGCCGCGAGGCGAACGCCGGCCAGCGGCGCGGACGGATCGCCTGGGTGGGCCAGAACCCGGGCATGGTCAACGGCACGATCGCCGACAACGTCCGGCTCGGGGACGCCGCAGCGCCGGACGACGAGGTGCGGCACTGCCTCGACCTGGCCGGCGGCAGCAGCCTCGACCCCCGGCGCGAGGTGGGCGACGACGGCGAGGGCCTGTCAGCGGGCGAACGGCGCCGGGTCGCCGTCGCCCGGGCGGCACTGCGGGTGCGCAGCGGACGCGCCGACCTGCTGGTTCTGGACGAGCCCACCGCCGGGCTGGACGGCGCCACCGAGGCGTCCGTCCTGGACGCGTTGAGCGGGCTCGGCGCGACGGTGCTGGCGGTGTCGCACCGGCCGGCCGTGATCGCCCGGGCCGACCGGCTGATCCCGCTCAGCCCGGCCGGCTGAGGATCAGTCCGCGGACCACCAGTCGAGCAGCTTCTCGGCGTCGTCACCCTCGGAGACGGCCTCGATGTAGAACAGCTGCTTGCTGAACGTCCAGGCGATCCGGCCGGTGCCGTCCTTGGCGTCCGCGGAACCGAGCTTGCCCCGGATCGTCTTCGGCGAATCGTTGTACCACCAGTTGGTGTGGGCCGGCGGGTTCTTCCAGTTGCTGCCGATCCTGCTCTTGGCGACCCCGGCCCGGGAGAAGAAGTCGGTCATCAGCGCGGTCAGGTCCTTGTTGCTGCTCGCCCAACGCATGGTGACCGTCGCGGTGCCGTCCAGGGTGCCGCGCGGGTTCGCCCTGCAGCTGAAGGCGCTGCGGGCGGTGTCGCTGCTGTCCGGCCGGCAGCTGTCGATCACCAGGAACTTGGCCAGGTACTCCGCCCACTGGCACTGCACCGTGGTCAGCTCGTCGCTGCATTCGGACGCCGCACTGCCCGAGGGCCCGGCGCTGGGGCTGCGGCTGCCGGTCGACGCGCTCGGCAGGCCGGACGCCGTGGGCGAGGAGGTGGGGGTGATCAGCACCGACGGCGGTGCGACACTGGGCGAAGCCGTGCCGGCCGGTGTCGTCGCCACGCTGGGGGTCGGGGTGGCGGTGCCGGCCGGACGCAGGAACATCCACCAGGCCACCAGGCCGAGGACCATCACACCGGCGACGATGCCGATGATCACGGGCAGCGGATTACGGCCCCCGCCACCGGCCCCGGGCGGGGCGGGCGGCGGTGTGGGCGGGGCGCCGAAACCACCGGCACCCGGCGGGCCGTACTGGCCGGGCGGGCCGTACTGGTCGGGCGGGCCGTACTGGCCGGGCGGGCCGTACTGGCCGGCAGTGCCGTACTGGCCGCCCGCGCCGTAGCCGGTTTGGCCGCCGGCCTGCGGGGTCTGTCCCCAGCCGTCGGGGTTCTGCCCCTGCGCCGGCATCGGCCGGGTGGGCGGGTACTGCTGGCCCGCCGGCAACTGCTGGGTGGGGTCGGTCTGCCAACCGGGTCTGGCGGCGTCATCGCCCTGCGGCGTCCACCCGCCGGGCTGCTGCGGCGAGCCTCCGCTGGGCGGATTGGGCGGCTGAGTCATCGCTGTCCTCTCCCGGAGCTCCCCTCGCGCCGGTTGCCGGCAAGGGTACTGCGCAACGTGCAGCCGCAGCACGACCCTGGCCGCTCGCCTATCCTGCTGCCATGACGGTGGCGCGGGCGGCGAGCGGCGGCCCGGGCTGGCGGTGGCTGTTCGCCCCGGTGCCGGGCGCGGTCGGCCGCACCGCGCTGGCCACCCTGCTGGCGTTCGGCGCCGGCGCCTCCTCGGTGGCCCTTATGGCGGTCTCGGCCTGGTTGCTCTCGCGGGCGGCCGAACACCCGCCGGTGCTGTACCTGCAGGTTGCGGCGATCGGCGTGCGGGTCTTCGGCATCAGCCGCGGCCTGTTCCGCTATCTGGAGCGGCTGGTCGGTCACGACGTCGCACTGCGGCTGCAGAGCGCCCTGCGGCTCGACACCTACACCCACCTCGCCCGCACCACCCTGCTCGGCACCAGGCGCGGCGACCTGCTGGCCCGGGTGATCAGCGACGTCGAGGCCGTACAGGACCTGGTGGTCCGCTTCCTGGTGCCGGGGGTGTCGGCGTCGCTGGTGATCGTGGCCACCTCCGCCGCATTCGCGGTGCTCTCGCCGGCCACCGCGGTGGTGCTGGTGGGGTCGGCGCTGGTCGGCGGGGCGCTGGTGCCCGCCCTGGCGCAGCGCGTGTCGCGGCGTTGGGACGCCGCCACGGCCCCCACCCGCGGCGAACTGGCGGCCGGCGTCCACGAGCTGGCCCGCACCGCCCCGGACCTGGTCGCCTACGGCGCCGCCGACACCCAGCTGGAGCGGGTGCTGGCGGTGGACGACCGGCTGCGCCGGCTGGACGAACGCGGCGCCTGGGTGCGCGGGGTGGCGTCGGGCTGCCAGGTGCTCGCCGCCGCGGTGGCGGTCATCGCCGCGCTGCTGATCGGCGGCCCACAGGTGGCGGCAGGCACCCTGCAGCCGGTGATGCTGGCGGTGCTGGTGCTCACCCCGCTGGCGTTGCACGAGGTGCTGGCCACCCTCACCCAGGCGGGCCAAAGTGCGACCCGGGCGCTGGCGGCGTTGCGCCGCGTCCGCGAGGTGCTGGACGCCGAACCGGTCGGCGCCGGCGATCGCGAACTGCCCACGGGCGCCCTCGTGCCGGGCCCGATCGTGCTCGACGGCCTGGCGATCGGCTGGCCGGGCGGTCCGGTCCTGCACGACGGGATCGACCTGGTCGTCGAGCCGGGCGAGAGCGTGGCGGTCGTCGGCCCCTCGGGTACCGGCAAGACCACCCTGGCCGCCACCGTGTTGGGCCTCATCCCGCCGAAGGCGGGCGGCGTCCGGGTGACCGGACGGGTCGGCTACCTCGCCCAGGACGCGCACATCTTCGCCACCTCGATCGCCGAGAACGTCCGGATCGGCAACCGCGACGCCGACGATGCCGCCATCGCCGAGGCCCTCGCCGCCGCCGGGCTCGGCCTGGACCCCGCCCGTGTGGTCGGCGAGCAGGGCGCCACCCTGTCCGGCGGCGAGGCCCGAAGGCTGGCACTGTCGCGGTTGTTCGCCGGCGACTTCCAGGCGATCGTCCTCGACGAGCCCTCGGAGCACCTGGACGCGGTCACCGCCGAGGCGCTGCTCGACGACGTGTTCAGCTCGATGGGACGGCTGCCGCTGCTGGTGATCACCCACGACCCGGACGTCATCGCCCGCTGTGACCGGCAACTGGAATTGGGGGTGGGCGCGGTCACCTATCGTTGAGCCGTGACCGACCCGCTGCACCGAGGCGACGGCTGGGACGCCGCCCACCGCCTTCCGGCCAGCTTCGGTTCCGGCCCGGCGACCAGGGCGGGTGTTCCGGTCGGGTCCTCGCACTTCCAGCCGCTGCCGGCGGCGCGCCGGCGGCGCGCGCCCGGGCTGGGCGGCTTCCTGTTGGTGCTCGCACTGGCGTTGACCGTCACGCTGGCGGGCCTACAGCAGTGGTTCCCGCTGTCCGCCGCCGAGCCGACGGCGTCCGGCACCGGGAGGGGCCGGCCCACCGCCGGCCCGCAACCCTCCGGCACGTCGACGACCGGCGATCCGCTGACCGACAACCCGCTGTACGACCTGTCGCCGACCGGCCGCTGCCCCAGCGTGGAGGAGCCGAAGACCAGGCCGGAATACACCGAGCAGGTGGCCGACCTGCTGACCTGCCTGGCCGTCATCTACCGGCCGCTGGTCGAGAGCGCCGGCGGCGAGTTCACCGAGGTCGAGCACGTCTTCTACGACGAGCACGTCGACTCCAGCTGCGGCACCCAGACCGACGCCTACGCCTTCTACTGCGAGGGCGATCAGACCATCTACCTCTCCGACCAGGTGTACCGCGACCGGATCTACGGGCGACTCGTGGTGGCCGACGTGGTGATCCACGAGTACTCCCACCACGTCCAGGGCATGGTGGGCATCCTGGACGCCTCCCGCGGCCTGAGCGAGAGAGACGCGGTGATCACCCGGCGCATCGAGCTGCAGGTGTTCTGCATGACGTACTACCTGTTCGTGTCGGTCCCCAGCTTCGCGCTGACGGTCGACGACCACAGCTACTTCCGCGAAGTGTGGGGCAGCACCGACGATCCGGTCGGGCACGGTTCGGTGAAGGCGCAGAAGTACTGGGGAGCGCAGGGCCTGGCGGCGTCCGAACTGGGCGCCTGCAACACCTGGTCGGTGCCGGCCGACAGAGTCCGGTAGCAGCCTGCCGAACCGCCTGTGCGGCGGGTGTTGCGGGCGTAGCGTGAAGGGCGTAACTCACCGTTGAGAGGACGCCATGAGCGAGCCCCTGCGCCTCGACATGACCCACCTGCCCGACCTGGCCGAGTCGGTCGGCCGGGTCGGCCCCATCCGCACCCGGATGCCGGTCTACGTCGACCTGCTGCCACCGTGCAACAACGCCTGCCCTGCCGGTGAGAACATCCAGGAGTGGCTGCGGCTCGTCAAGGCCGGTGACGACGAGGCGGCCTGGCGGGAGCTGACCCGCAACAACCCCTTCCCGGCGATCCACGGCCGGGTGTGCTACCACCCGTGCGAGTCGGCCTGCAACCGCATCGAGCTCGACGGGGCGGTGTCGATCCATTCGGTGGAGCGCTATCTGGGCGACCTGGCGATCGAGCGCGGCTGGCGGTTCAGCGCCCACCGCCCACCGACCTCACGCCGGGTGCTGGTGGTGGGCGCCGGGCCGTCGGGGCTGTCGGCGGCCTACCAGCTCGCAATGCTCGGCCACGCGGTGGAGATCCGGGACGCCTCGGCCGCGCCCGGGGGGATGATGCGCTACGGCATCCCGGAGTACCGGCTGCCGCGGGCCGTACTGGACGCCGAGGTCGCCCGGCTGGTCGACCTCGGCGTCCGGATAGTCACCGACCACCGGGTCACCGACCTGCTCGCCGAGCAGGCGCAGGGCGGCTTCGACGCGGTCTTCGTGGCGATCGGCGCGCACCTGTCGAAGCGGGTCGACATTCCCACCCGGGACGCCTCGCGGATCGTCGACGCGGTCAGCTTCCTGCGCGACGTGGCCAGTGGCGGGCGTCCGGTGATCGGCCGCCGGGTCGCCGTCTACGGCGGCGGCAACACGGCCATGGACGCCGCCCGGGTGGCCCGCCGGCTGGGTGCCGAGGAGTCGATCGTGGTGTACCGGCGCACCGCCGAGCAGATGCCGGCCCACGTCTCCGAACGCGAGGAGGCCCAGGCCGAGGGCGTCACGATGAACTGGCTGCGCACCATCTCGTCGGTCGACGAGGGCGACGCGATGACCGTCGAGATCATGGAACTCGACGACGACGGGCGCGCGGTCGGCACCGGCCGGTTCGAGACGCTGCAGGCCGACACGGTGATCCTCGCCCTCGGCCAGGAGGCCGACTCGGGCTTCCTGAAAGCCATCCCCGGCATCCGCTTCGACCGCGACGTCGTGCAGGTCGATCCACGCACCCTGATGACCGACGTGCCGGGCATCTTCGCCGGCGGTGACGCGGTGCCCTCGGAACGCACCGTGACGGTCGGCGTCGGGCACGGCAAGCGCGCCGCGCGGACCATCGACGCCTGGCTGGCCAGCCGGGTGCTGGACGACGCCGACAAGCATCCGCTGGCCGCGTTCGAGACGCTCAACCTGTGGTACTTCGGCGACAACCGGCGCAGCACCCAGCCCGAGCTCGACCCGGCCAACCGGGTCACCGACTTCGACGAGATCCACGGCGGGCTCGGTGTCGAGCAGGCCCACGTCGAGGCGGCCCGCTGCCTGTCCTGCGGCAACTGCTTCGAGTGCGACGGCTGCCTCGGGTCGTGCCCCGAGGACGCCATCGTCAAGCTCGGCAAGGGCCACCGCTACCGCTTCGACTACGCCAAATGCACCGGCTGCGCCACCTGCTTCGAGCAGTGCCCGGTGCACGCCATCGAGATGATCCCGGAGCCGAAATGAAAGCCATCATCGACGGCAACGAGGCCGCCGCATCCGTCGCCTTCCGGCTCAACGAGCTGTGCAGCATCTACCCGATCACGCCCAGCTCGACGATGGCCGAACTGGCCGACGAATGGTCCGCGCAGGGCCGGCGCAACATCTTCGGCACGGTGCCGACGGTGATCGAGATGCAGTCCGAGGGCGGCGCGGCCGGCACCCTGCACGGCGCGTTGCAGGGTGGGGCGCTGAGCACCACCTTCACCGCCTCGCAGGGGCTGCTGCTGATGATCCCGAACATGTACAAGATCGCCGGCGAGCTCACCTCGACGGTGTTCCACGTCGCGGCCCGTTCGCTGGCCGCGCAGGGGCTGAGCATCTTCGGCGACCACCAGGACGTGATGGCGGTGCGGCAGACCGGTTTCGCGCTGCTCTCCTCGGCCTCGGTGCAGGAGGCGCACGACCTGGCCGCCGTGGCTCAGGCCGCCACGCTGCGCTCCCGGATCCCGTTCCTGCACTTCTTCGACGGCTTCCGCACCAGCCACGAGCTGAACACGCTCGAGATGCTGTCGGACGACGACCTGCGGGCCCTGGTGCCCGAGGAGTTGGTGCGCGAGCACCGCCGCCGGGCGCTGTCGCCGGAGCACCCGATCATCCGGGGCACCGCGCAGAACCCGGACACCTACTTCCAGTCCCGCGAGACGGTGAACCCGTTCTACGCGGCGGTGCCCGGCATCGTCGCCGAATGCCTCGACGAGTTCGCCGCGGTGACCGGACGCCGTTACGGCCTGGTCGACTACCACGGCCACCCCGAGGCCGACCAGGTGATCGTGGTGATGGGCTCGGGCGCCCAGACGGTGCGGCACACCGTCGACGCGCTGACCGCGCAGGGCCGCCGGGTCGGCTGCCTGCAGCTGCGGCTGTACCGGCCGTTCCCGACCGAGCAGGTGCTGGCGGCGCTGCCGGCGTCCGTACGCCGGATCGCGGTGCTCGACCGCACCAAGGAGCCCGGTTCGGGCGGTGAGCCGCTGTTTCTGGACGTGCTGTCGGCGCTGGGCGAGGCGCATTCCCGCGATGGGGCCGCCATGCCGCTGGTGATCGGCGGCCGCTACGGGTTGTCGTCCAAGGAGTTCACGCCGCCGATGGTGGTGGCGATCTACGACGAGCTGGCCGGCGACGTGCCGCGTCCGCGGTTCACGATCGGGATCAACGACGACGTCACCCGGCTGTCGTTGCCGTACGCGGCCGATCTCGACCTGGAGCACGCCGACACCCACCGGGCGGTGTTCTACGGGCTGGGCTCCGACGGCACGGTCGGGGCCAACAAGAATACGATCAAGATCCTCGGCTCCGAGCCCGGCGTGTTCGCGCAGGGCTACTTCGTCTACGACTCGAAGAAGTCCGGCTCGCGCACCGTGTCGCACCTGCGGTTCGGGCCGCGTCCGATCGAGGCGCCGTACCTGGTGAACGCGGCCGGGTTCATCGGCTGTCACCACTTCTCGATCCTGGAGCGGGTCGACGTGCTCGAGTTCGCCCGGCCCGGCACGGTGCTGCTGGTGAACTCGCCCTACCCCACCGAGCGGGTGTTCGGGGCGTTGCCGCGGTCGATGCAGCAGCGGATCATCGAGCTCGGGATCGAGCTGTGGAGCATCGACGCCGGTGCGGTGTCCCGGGCCGCCGGCATGGGCAACCGCACCAACACGGTGCTGCAGACGTGCTTCTTCGCGATCAGCAGGGTGCTCGAACCCGAGCTGGCGATCGAGAAGGTGAAAGCGGCGATCCGCAAGACCTACGCGCGCAAGGGTGCCGACGTGGTGGCGCGCAACGAGGCCGCCGTCGACTCCGCCCTGGCGGCGCTGCACCGCGTCGAGGTGCCCGCCGAGCCGGTCGGCGACGCCGAACGGCTGCCGCCGGTGCCGGCGGACGCCCCCGACTTCGTCCGCACCGTGACCGGCGCGATGCTGTCCGGCCTCGGCGACGCGCTGCCGGTCTCGGCGCTGCCGGTGGACGGCAGCTACCCCTCGGGCACCACGAAGTACGAGAAGCGCAACATCTCCGACGTCATCGCCGAATGGGACGCCGAGGCGTGCATCCAGTGCGGCAACTGCGCCTTCGTCTGCCCGCACGCCGTGCTGCGCGCCAAGTACTACAAGGCCGATGAGCTGGAGGGCGCCCCGGAGCACTTCCAGTCGGCCCCGTTGAACGCCGCGGGTTTCCCCGGCTCGCGCTACACCCTGCAGGTGTACGCCGAGGATTGCACCGGCTGCGGCCTGTGCGTCGAGGCCTGCCCGGTCACGCCCATCAAGGCACCCGAGCGGCGGGCGATCAACCTGGCCCCCGTGCTGGATCGCACCCAGGAGCGCGAGAACGTCGCCTTCTTCGAGACCCTGCCGGTGAACAAGCGGTCCCGGGTCGACTTCGCGACCGTGCGCGGCACCCAGTTCCTGCAGCCGCTGTTCGAGTTCTCCGGCGCCTGCAGCGGCTGCGGCGAGACGCCGTACCTGAAGCTGCTCACCCAGCTCTTCGGCGGCCGCAGCAGCGTCGCCAACGCCACCGGCTGCTCGTCGATCTACGGCGGCAACCTGCCCACCACCCCGTGGTCGAGCGACAAGTACGGCCGGGGGCCGGCCTGGTCGAACTCGCTGTTCGAGGACAACGCCGAGTTCGGCCTGGGGCTGCGGCTCGCCGCCGACCTGCAGACCGACCTGGCCCGGCAGCGCCTGGACGCGCTGCGTCCCGAGCTGGGCGACGACCTGGTCGAGCTGGTGCTGGGCGCGCCGCAGCAGTACGAGTCGGAGCTGTCCCACCAGCGCGCCCGGGTCGAGGCGCTGAAGGTCCTGCTCGACGAGATGCTGACCACCGGGCTGTCGCCGCAGCACGTGACGGTGACCTTCCCGCTGGTGATGACCGACCCCGGCACCGACGTCGAACTGACCGGACGCCGCGGCCAGCCGGTCGCCCCCGAGGCGGAGACCAGCACCGAGGTGCCGCCCGCGACCGCGCTGCAGCCGGAGCGGCTGCGGCTGGTCGAGGACCTGCGCAGCGTCGCCGACCATCTGCTGCGCCGGTCGGTGTGGATCGTCGGCGGTGACGGCTGGGCCTACGACATCGGCTCGGGCGGGCTCGACCACGTGCTCGCGTCGGGCCGCGACGTGAACGTGCTGGTGCTCGACACCGAGGTGTACTCCAACACCGGCGGGCAGTCGTCGAAGTCGACCCCGGTGGGGGCGGTGGCGAAGTTCGCCGCCGCCGGCAAGACCACCTACAAGAAGGACCTGGCGATGCAGGCCATCGCCTACGGCAACGTGTACGTGGCCCGGGTGGCGATGGGGGCCGACCCGCAGCAGACGCTGAAGGCGTTCCGCGAGGCCGAGATGTATCGCGGGCCGTCGCTGATCCTGGCCTACAGCCACTGCATCGCCCACGGCATCGACATGCGGCAGGGCCTCGACCAGCAGTACCGCGCGGTCAACTCCGGGCACTGGCCGCTGATGCGGTTCAACCCGGTGCTGCGCGAGGCGAACCGGAACCCGTTCCTGCTCGACTCTCCGCGGCCGAGGATCGCGTTGCGCGACTACCACGACCGCGAGCTGCGGTTCCGGATGCTCACCAACAGCCACCCGCAAGAGGCGGAGCGGATGCTGGCGTTCGGCCAGGACCAGGTGAACCGGCGCTGGGCGGAATACGAGGAGCTGGCCTCGAGGCCGGCGGCGATGTTCGCCGCCGACGCACGCTGAGGCCGGCGGGAAGGGGCGTCATGGACCTGCACACGGACTATCTGGGGCTGGCTTTGCGCAGCCCGCTGGTCGCCTCGGCCGGGCCGCTGTCGACCGGTGTCGACGGCGTCCGGGAGCTGGCCGGAGCCGGGGTGGGGGCGGTCGTGCTGTACTCGCTGTTCGAGGAGCAGGTGCGGGCCGAACAGGCCCGCGACGCCGCCCTCGAAGAGCAGCACGACGAGTCGTTCGCCGAGGCGTTGAGCTACTTCCCGGGGGTGGACGACACCGAGCGCGGTGTGGCCGACGCCTACCTGCGGCATCTGGAGGCGTCCGCCTCGGCGGTGGACGTGCCGGTGATCGCCAGCCTGAACGGCGCCAGCATGGGCGGCTGGACCGCCATCGCCCGGCAGCTGGCGGACGCCGGCGCCGCCGCGCTCGAGCTGAACATCTACTTCGTGCCCGGCGACCTGACCATGTCGGGCGAAGCCGTGGAGCAGCGGCACGTCGACATCGTGTCCGCGGTGTGCGAGTCGGTGCGGCTGCCGGTGGCGGTGAAGCTGAGCCCGTACTTCTCCTCGCCGGGCAACCTGGCGTTGCGGCTGGTCGAGGCCGGGGCGTCCGGGCTGGTGCTGTTCAACCGCTTCCTGCAACCCGAGGTCGACGTCGAGGTGATGGCGGTGCGTCCGTCGGTGGCGTTGTCGTCGCGGTTCGAGGGACGGCTGCCGCGCACCTGGATAGCGGCGTTGTCGCGGCACACCGACGCGTCACTGGCCGCCAGTTCGGGGGTCGAGGAGGCATCCGACCTGGTCCGGTACCTGCTGGTCGGTGCCGATGTGGTGATGTCCACCTCGGCCCTGGTGCGGCACGGCGCCGGCTACGCCGCGGTGCTGCTGGAGGGGTTGGCGGAGTGGATGTCGCGGCGCGGCTTCCACTCCCTGGACGACTTCCGCGGCCTGCTGGCGGTGCCGACGGACGCCGACGGCACGTCGCAGGCCCGGGCCGGCTACGTCGCGGCGCTCGAGAACGCCCGGCGCACCTACGGCTCGCTGCACCGGTAGCGGCCGGGCCCGCCGGGCGACGGCGATAACCTGTCGGGCATGGCCGACGATCAGCCCGCCCAGCCGGACGCCGACAACCCGATGACCTTCGAATTCCCCCGGGTCACCGTCGACGCCGGCACCAACGCACCCACAGCCGCCGGGCGTCCGCTGACGGTCGCGCAGTTCACCGACAACTACGGCCCGGCGCACTCGGGGCTGCTGTACGCGGTGCAGTTCCTGGAGTCGCAGGTGCTGGCCGCCGGGCACCGGGTGCTGCTGGTGGCCCCCGAGGCGAAGGGTCCCAACCCGCTGGCCGGCAACCCGCACCGCCGGGAGATCCGGATGCCGTCGGTGCCGATCCCGGGGGCCGGCATCCGGCTGTCGCTGGGCAAGGACCTGGAGTTCCGGCTGGCGCAGCTGGTGGCCGATCCGCCCGACATCGTGCATGTGCACGGCCTGGGCGGGGTGGGTTTGCTGGGCATGTGGGTAGCGCAGCGCGCCAACCGGCCGCTGGTGGTCACCTGGCACACCGACCTGGAGGCCTACGCCGAGCACTACTGGCACCTCGGACCGTTCCTGAACGCCGCCTACCGCCTGTTCGCCGCCCGGGCCGAATCCAAGCCGTGGGAGAAGCTGCGCAAGCTGCGGCTGAAGCGCCCGCGGCGCGGCGGCGCGCAGTTGGAGCTGCTGCAGGCGGCGTCCGACATGCTGGCGACCGCCGACCTGGTGACCACGCCGTCGGACAAGACCGGCAAACGGGTGCTCGAGTTGTCGCCGGGCGCCAAGGTGAGGGTGGTGCCCAACGGCGCCGACCCGCTGCCGGCGCGCGCACCGTTGCCGCCGGGACGGGGGCCACGGCTGCTGTACGTGGGCCGGGTGTCGCCCGAGAAGGGGCTGGAGCTGCTGCTGGACGCCTTCGAGCTGGTCCGCGACTTCGAACCGAACGCGGAACTGATGATCGTCGGTGACTTCCACGAGACCACCCAGTCGTTGCGGCGTCGGATGCTGCGGGCGTCCCGCGGTGGCGGGGTGCGGCTGGTGGGCCGGGTGCCGCACGAGGAGCTGGCCGCCTACTACGCCGGCTCGGACGTGTTCGTCTTCCCGTCGCTGACCGACACCCAGGCGCTGGTGCTGCACGAGGCGGCGCTGTGCGGACTGCCGCTGGTGGTGGTCGACCCGGAGCTGAACCTGGTCGTCGACCCGGGCGTGAACGCGCTGGTGGCCCGGCAGAACATGGTGTCGTTGAGCCAGGCGATCATGTCGATGCTGCGGCAGTTGAAGGATCCGGCCTTCGCCACCCGCGCAGCCGACCGCAGCCGTGAGCTGGCGGGCCGCTGGACGATCGAGCGGCAGGCGTCGGAGATGCTGGGCATCTACACCGACCTGATGGCCGGACGCCCGGTCGCGGTCAGCGCCCACCTGAAGCCCGACCTGGGCCGGCCACGGCTCGGCGGGCGGCTGCACTAGCCCACGCAGGTCGGGCCTGTCGAGGCCCACCCTCGGCGTCCGGAGTTGACCGATGGGGACCTCAGCCCCGCCGCGCGAACCGGCGCAGGCGCAGGCTGTTCAGCACCACGAACACCGACGACAGCGCCATCGCCGCGCCGGCGATCATCGGGTTGAGGAAGCCCAGGGCGGCCAATGGGATCGCGGCCACGTTGTAGGCGAACGCCCAGAACAGGTTGCCCTTGATGGTGGCCAGGGTGGCCCGGGAGAGGCGGATCGCGGTGCCGGCCAGCCGCAGGTCGCCCTGCATCACCGTCAGGTCGGACGCCGCGATGGCGGCGTCGGTGCCGGTGCCCATGGCGATGCCCAGGTCGGCCTGGGCGAGCGCGGCCGAATCGTTGACCCCGTCGCCCACCATCGCCACCCGGTGGCCCTGCGACTGCAGCCGGCGGATCTCGGCCAGCTTGTCCGCGGGCAGCACCTCGGCGATGACCCGCTCGATGCCGACCTCGGCGGCCACGGCGTCCGCGACCCGGCGGGCGTCGCCGGTGAGCAGCACCGGAGTGAGCCCGAGCTGCTTCAGCCCGGCCACGGCGTCCGCCGAGGTGTCCTTGACGGCGTCCGCGACGGCGACCAGGCCGCGCACCTCGCCGTCGATCGCCACCAGGACGGCGGTTCGGCCCTGCGCCTGCGCGCCGACGAAGGCGTCGAGCGCAGCCTGTGCGGGGCCCGGGGCGTCGACGTCCAGCCCGACCAGGGCGGGGGTGCCGACGAGCACCTCGTGGCCCTCCACCGTGGCGCGGACGCCGCGTCCGGGCAGGTTCTCGAAGTCGGTGACCGCCGCGTCCGAGCCGACGTGGGCGGCGATCGCCCGGGCGATCGGGTGCTCGGACGCCGACTCGGCCGCCCCGGCCAGCCGCAGCCACTCCTGACCCTCCCCCGGTTCCGCTCGCCCGACGGTGTCGACGACGGTCATGGTGCCGGTGGTGACGGTGCCGGTCTTGTCCAGCACGACGGTGTCGACATCGCGGGTGCGTTCCAGGATCTCGGGACCCTTGATCACGATGCCGAGCTGGGCGCCGCGGCCGGTGCCGACCAGCAGCGCGGTCGGGGTGGCCAGGCCCAACGCGCACGGGCAGGCGATGATCAGCACCGCGACCGCGGCCGAGGCCGCGAAGCCGAAGCCGGCCCCGGCCAGCAGCCAGCCCAGCAGGGTCAGCCCGGACAGGCCGATGACGACCGGCACGAACACCGCGCTGATCCGGTCGGCCAGGCGTTGCACGTTGGCCTTGCCGGTCTGGGCGAGTTCGACCAGCCGGGCGATGTGGGCCAGCTGGGTGTCGGCGCCGACCCGGGTGGCCTTCACCAGCAGGCGTCCGTTGGCGTTCACGGTGGCGCCGGTCACCGCGTCCCCGACGGTGACGTCGACCGGAACCGATTCGCCGGTCACCATCGAGGCGTCCACGGCCGAGGAGCCCTCGACGACCTCGCCGTCGGTCGCGATCTTCTCGCCGGGCCGGACGACGAACACGTCACCCGGCTTGAGGAAGTCCACCGGCACCCGGGTTTCGACGCCGCCGCGGAGCAGCGTGGCCTCGGTGGCGCCGAGCGTCAGCAGCGCCCGGACGGCCTCGCCGGCTCGCTGCTTCGAGCGGGCCTCGAACCAGCGTCCGAGCAGCAGGAAGGTGACGATGGCCACGACGGCCTCGAAGTAGATGCTGTCGCCGCCCGAGCCACGGTCGAGGACGAACTCGAAGCCGTGGGTGAAGCCGATCATGCCGGCGTGGGTGAACAGCAGCGCGTAGAGCGACCAGCCGAAGGCGGCGGTGGTGCCGAGGCTGATCAGGGTGTCCATCGTGGTGGCACCGTGCCTGGCGTTGACCAGTGCCGAGCGGTGGAACGGCAGCGCCGCCCAGCCGTAGACCGGCACGGTCAGCAGCAGCGACAACCACTGCCAGCCCGGGAACTGCCAGGCCGGCACCATGGCCAGGGCGATCACCGGCACGGCCAGGACGGCGCTCACGATCACCCGAGAGCGCAGTTCGGCGGCGTGATCGACCTCGGGCCTGGCCGGATCGGGCAGGGCCGCGTGGTAGCCGGCGTTCTCGACCACGGCGATCAGGTCGCCGACCGGGATCGGTGCCTCGGCGAGCACCTTCGCCTTCTCGGTGGCGTAGTTGACCGAGGCGGTCACGCCGTCCACCTTGTTGAGCTTCTTCTCGATCCGGGCCGCGCACGAGGCGCAGGTCATCCCGTCGATGTCGAGCTCGATCGTGGTGTGGCCGGTGCTTGTGGTGTCGCTGATGGTCATGGCTTCGTTCTTCGACGTGGTGGTCTGGGGCGGCGCCGCCCGACCGCTCGCGCCGGGATCGGCCCGTGCGGGGTCAGGCGACGGTGTAGTCGCCGGCTTCGGCGACGGCCTCGACGATCCTGTCGAAGTCGACCGGGGCGTCCGAGGTGACGGTGAGGCGTCCGCCCTCGAGGACGACGTCGACGTCGGTGACGCCGGGGATGGCCTTGACCTCCTCGGTCACGGCGGCGACGCAGTGGCCGCAGGTCATGCCCTCGACGGTGTAGGTGTTCTGCACGATTTCTCCTTCGGTTCAGGAACGGACGAGCCGGGCGATGGCCGCCCGTGCTTCGGTGAGTTTGGTCTCTGCCTCTTCGCCGCCGGCCTTCGCGGCCCGGACGACGCAGTGCCGCAGGTGGTCGTCGAGAAGTTCCAGGGCGAGCGATTCCAGCGCCCTGGTGGTGGCCGAGACCTGGGTGAGGATGTCGATGCAGTAGCGCTCGTCGGCCACCATGCGCGACAGTCCGCCGACCTGGCCCTCGATCCGCCGCAGCCGCTTCAGGTAATCGTCCTTGCTGCTCAGATAGCCGTGCGAGACTTCTGCTGAGACGTCAGCATTGCCACTGGGGGAGAGGGCGTCGTGGGACGTCTGTGACATTTGATCTCCCGTGGTGAAAGGCGCTTCTCATCGACCCTTGTCACTATACCCCCTACGGGTATGCGGCGGCTGCGACACAGTGTGGACAACCTGGGTGCAGCCGGCGCCACACCCCTCACCGGGTTCGTTGTCAAGTGGACCCGACAGACTCCTACTCAGCGTCCATTAAGGTGAAACTCACATGAATGACATGTTAAATACCCTAGTCAATGGCTTGTTCTGGGGACCATCGAGTTTTCATCCACCGCAGCTTCGGCGCGTCGTACACAGGCTGCACGGCGTGCCTCCACAGAATCCACAACGAAAAGTCGTTCCTGTGGATAACCCCCGTTGGACGCTGGCCCGAGGGCGGGTCTATCGTCGGCTTCTACCGCCGCGCAGATCGGACTGGGTGGCGGTCATGAGCAGTACCACTATCGAACTTTTGTACGACCAAACGCAGAGCTGTCGCCGGTACTCAACCGGTTCTGTCAGCGTGCACGGCTAACGTGCCCGCTGTAGGGATGGTTCGCGCTCCAGGGAGGGAAATGTCAGTCGCGTCGCTCCCCCCGTACGAGGACGATCCGCGCGAGTTCAGTCAGGTCGACCGGACGCCGCCGCAGGACGTCCAGGCCGAGCAGTCGGTGCTCGGGGCGATGCTGCTGAGCAAGGACGCCATCGGCGACGTCGCCGAGATCGTCCGCGGTCGCGATTTCTACCTGCCCAAGCACGAGCAGATCTTCGACGCGATCATCGACCTGTACGGACGCGGCGAACCGGCCGACACGATCCTGGTCGCCGATGAGCTGACCAAGCGCGGTGAGATCGGCAAGGTCGGCGGTCACATCTACCTCCACGACCTGCTGCAGAGCGTGTCGATCGCCTCGAACGCGTCGTTCTACGCCGACATCGTCAAGGAGAAGGCGGTGCTGCGCCGGCTGGTCGAGGCGTCGATCAAGATCAGCCAGATGGGCTACACCGGCGGTGGCGAGGTGTCCGACATCGTCGACCGGGCGCAGCAGGCGATCTTCGAGGTGGCCGACGGCAAGACGTCCGACGACTACGAGCCGCTGAGCGCGCTGATGGAGCGCACCCTCGACGAGATCGAATCGCTGAGCCAGCACGGCGTGATGTCGGGGGTGCCGACGGGGTTCGCCGACCTCGACGAGCTGACCAACGGCCTGCACGCCGGGCAGATGATCATCGTCGCCGCCCGCCCCGGCATGGGTAAGTCGACGCTGGGGCTCGATTTCGCCCGTGCGGCATCCATCAAGAACAAGCTGACCAGCTGCTTCTTCTCACTCGAGATGGGCAAGTCCGAGATCGTGCAGCGACTGATCTCGGCCGAGGCGGGGGTGGCGCTGAACCACATCCGCAAGGGGCAGCTCTCCGACGACGACTGGCAGCGGATCGCGCGCAAGACCGGCGAGGTGTCGAGCGCGCCGCTGTTCATCGACGACAGCCCGAACCTGACGATGATGGAGATCCGGGCCAAGGCGAGGCGGCTCAAGCAGCGCAACGATCTCAAGCTGGTGATCGTCGACTACATGCAGCTGATGACCTCGGGCAAGAAGGTCGAATCCCGACAGCTCGAGGTGTCGGAGTTCAGCCGGCAGATGAAGCTGCTCGCCAAGGAGCTCGAGGTGCCGGTGGTCGCACTGTCACAGCTCAACCGTGGCCCCGAGCAGCGCACCGACAAGAAGCCGATGCTGTCCGACCTGCGCGAATCCGGCTCGCTCGAGCAGGACGCCGACATGGTGATCCTGCTGCACCGCGCGGACGCCTACGACCGCGACTCCGACCGGGTCGGCGAGGCCGACTTCATCGTCGCCAAGCACCGCAACGGGCCGACCGCGACCATTCAGACCGTGTTCCAGGGCCACTACAGCCGCTTCGTCGACATGCAGCAGTGACCGTCGTCGTCGAGGTACTGATCGGTGCGAGGGATCTCGACCCGAACGTCGAAAGGTCGGTCAGCCTCTCCGCGGCGGCGCTGGGCGAGCTCGAGGGCGACGGCTGCGCCGATGCGGTGTCCGGGGGTCAGCTCCGGCCAACCGGTGAAGCGTCCTTCGGTACGGAGGGCCGGCTGTACGTGGTCCCCGGGCATCGCCCGGTACGAAGACGCCTTCGGGTCGAGTGTGGCGTTCGCCCGCGGCCTGACCCGCAGCGCCTCCTACGACGTGGTCGTGGCGGCGCTGTACGACCAGGTGGGGAAGGTGAAGTACGCCGGCTCACTGACGGTGACCAGCTTCGACAAGGGCGGTTACCGGCTGATCACGCAGAGCTCGCCGGGCGTTCCCGGCAGCCCGAAGGCACATGCCAGGTTCGGCAGCTCGATCGGCGTCCGCAGCGACAGCGCCCGCACCAGTGCGCTGTTGGTGTCGACCTGCGGATTCGACCGTCCGGACAGCGATGACTGCGGTGTCGTGCAGGCACGTTCAACCAGGCTCGATTCGTGGAGCAGCCTGTGACCCAGCACGACAGGTTTCGTCCACTGGGGCGGCAGCATCGTCGGTTAGTCGGCCGGTCACCGGGTCGCGCCCAGCCGGTACAGCCGCAGTGCGGTGGCGACCGCACGCTCGAGGTTCGCCGGGCCGTCGGCCAGCGCCGTGGCCAGATCGCACGGACCGGTGGTGATCGACACCACGGCGGCGAAGCCGTTGCCCACCAGTTCCTCGGCACCCTCGCCGAGCCGTCCGGCGAAGGCGATCACCGGCGCCCCGGACGCCGCGGCCACCTCGGCCACGCCCGCCGGGGTCTTGCCCGCCAGCGTCTGCGAGTCGATCGAACCCTCGCCGGTGAGCACCAGGTCGACGCCGGCGACGTGCCGGGCCAGGCCCGCGGCCTCGGCGACCACCTCGACGCCCCTGCGGCGGCGTCCGCCCAGCGACAGGAACGCCGCCCCGAGCCCGCCGGCCGCGCCGGCACCGGGCACCTCACGTACGTCGGCACGTCCGGCCGCGACCAGGGCGTCGGCGATCCTGGTCAGGACGCCGTCCAGCACCGGCACCTGCTCGGGGCTCGCCCCCTTCTGCGGTCCGAACACGGCGGCGGAGCCCGACGGCCCCAGCAGCGGGTTGGTCACGTCGCAGGCGAGTTCGATCTCCACCCGCTCCAGTCGCGGGTCGAGACCGGTCAGGTCGACCCGGTCGAGCCGGGTCAGCGCCTCGGGGTGGGCCGCCAGCGCGACGCCGTCGGCGTCCAGCCAGACCGCACCCAGCCCCGCCAGCAGGCCGGCGCCGCCGTCGGTGGTGGCTGACCCGCCCAGTCCGACGATGACGTGCGTGGCGCCCGCGTCCAGGGCGTCGCGGACCAGGTCGGCCACCCCGGCCGACGAGGAGGCCATCACCTCCCGCTCGGCGGGCGGGATCAGGCCGATGCCGACAGCGGCGGCCACCTCGATGACGGCCAGGCCGTCGGGCGTGAGCCCATAGCGGGCGGTGATCGGACGACCCAGCGCGTCGACTGTGGCGACCTCGCGCCACTGTCCGCCCAGGGCGTCCACCAGCGCCTCGGCGGTGCCCTCACCGCCGTCGGCCATCGGCACCTCGACGCACTCGGCATCGGCGTACACCGCCCGGACGCCGCGCGCCATCGCCGCGGCCGCCTCGGCGGCCGACATCGACTCCTTGAACGAATCCGGTGCGAGCACGACCTTCATCGGATGCCTCCTTCGCTGCTGACGACGGTACGGGCTCAACCTGATCCACCCGTCCGGAAACGGTTGTCAGGTGGCCTCGAGGTGGTCCTCCTTCCGTCGGCTCCGGTCGGAACAGCCTCGCGCGACCGTTGCTCGTGGGCGCACACTACTGTCGTCGTGCCGCCCCTCGCACGAGCCCGACGACAGGAGAGCGCCATGGAATCGGTCACCCTCACCGAGGACGAACTGGCCACCGTCGCGGCCCTGGATCTGGGCGCCAGCCAGTTCTTCGATCACCGCGACCCGGACATGACGTTGCGGCTGAGCTCCTCGCGCATCCACGACTGAATAGCATTGCTGACGATTTACGCAAAACAACTCTCACACATTTGTCAGGTGGTTTGCGTCAAACGACGCATATCCCTCATGCCGGTTTCACACCTTGTCAACAGCCTGTTAGTCCATCCTGAACCAGATTTACGAAAAATCGATTTCGTCTCTTTGAATGGCACTTAGGTAAGGCTAACAGTGCTTGGCACGGCCAATTGCCGCGACTATTTTGAGGTCATACCGAACGTCGAGAGCGATCCAAGGAGACCATGATGAGCACCCTCGTCCAGACCTGCAGCACCACCGCGTGCGCGTTCAACAACGGCGGCTGCACCGCCCTGGCCATCACCGTCGGCGGAGCCGAGAAGGCGTCCTGCGTCACGTTCGTCGAGCTGGACGCCCGCGCCGCCCTCTCGTCGCCGAACGGTCAGGTGGGCTCGTGCAAGCGTCTCGAGTGCGTGCACAACAGCGACCTGCTGTGCACCGCCGGCGCCATCACCGTCGGCGACACCGCCGACTGCCTCAGCTACGAAGCGCGCTGAGTCCCGCAGGCGACACCTGCCGCAGTTCCCAGGAGCTGGCCGACGAGTTCGGCCAGCTCCGCTGCGTTTCGGGCCGGCCGCGAAAAGGCGAACAGCACCACCCGTGAGTAGCTGTCGGACACGCTCATCAGGGTGAGCCCCACTTGGTCGATGTCGACGCAGTAGAGCTGACCGTGCATGTGCGGGCAGGTGTCCTGCTGTCGTCCGGACAGTTCGATCGCGGCGTCCCAGCCGGCGTCCGCGGCCGCGAACAGGTCGAGCGCGTCGATCGGCGAGACGGCGCCGATCAGTTCGCGCGCCTCCCACTCGTCGGCCGGTCCCGGGTAGGCGGGACGGCTCAGGTGGGTCTCGACGATCTCCTCGTACGCGAGGGGGGTCACCCCGGCGCTGTCGTGCAGCAGCACCCGGTCGGTGGCCACGACGCCGAGGCGTCCGCCCGGCAGTCCGGCCAGATGCGCCACCCGCGGGTCGAGGTCCGGATCGGCCAGCCGCTCGGCCTGCTCGTCGTCGGATAGCCACTCCAGGGTGCCGAGCAGGTGCACCGCGCTGGACGCGATCCGCACCGACCATTCCGGGGCTTCCTTGACGATCTCGAGCCGGACGCGCAACGGCACCTGGCCCCAGGTGGTGACCGGAACCTCGGGGTCGGCCACACAGGCCACCAACAACTCGCCGAGCTCGCTGAGGGCGTGACACATGGCGGAGGTCTCGGCCATCGGCGACAGGTCGTAGGCGAGCATCGCCGTGCGACCCGAGCCGGCCAGCAGCCGGTGCGCCAGCGACAGTGAGCGCGCAGCCAGCGCGGCGTCCTGCACGATGAGTGCGGAGTGAACGGGTTCCACCGGACCCCCTTGAGTGGTCTTCTCCGGCAATAGGCAAGGCCAACCTAACCTAAATCTCGCGACCGTGGGCCGGGGCGTCTCATCCTTGGCGACCTCCTCGGAGCGCGCGGTCGTGCAGGATGGCGGCATGGTCGATCAACAGCGCCTGTGGGACGACGAGGCAGCTGCTTGGTACGACACCCCCGGCACGGGCATGGTGCTGGGGCCCACGGTGGCCGGAACGAGCTTCGCGCTGGCCTGACGATCGTCCCGGCGCTCGGACGCCGCCGGCGCCGCAGCTAGGCTTCGCGGGTGAACCAGACCGGGCCCGCCACGTTCGGCGTCGAGGAGGAGTTCCTGGTCGTCGAGGCCGGGCGGGGGCGTCCCCTGCCGGCCGGCGACGAGGTCGTCGACCGGGCCAACGAGCAACTGCCCGACGACGGCGACTTCGGCGACGACGCCGTCGAGCACGAGTTCAAGCGTGAGCAGGCCGAGCTCGGCTCGCTGCCGTGCACCACCGCCACCGAGCTGCGCGCGCAACTGGTCGAGCTGCGCTCGGCCATGGCGGCCGGGGCTGCGGCGTCGGGGGCTGCGGTCGCGGCGATCGGCACCAGTCCGTTTCGGGTCCGGCCGACCGCCACCGCCGATGAGCGCTACGAGCGGATGACCGCCGAGTTCGGCCTGTTGGCCCGGCAGTCGCTGACCTGCGGCCAACACGTGCACGTCGAGGTCGGCTCGCGTGACGAGGGCGCCGGCGTGATCGACCGGCTGCCGCCGTTCCTGCCCGTGCTGCTGGCACTGTCGGCGAACTCGCCGTGGTGGCAGGGCGAGGATTCCGGCTACGCGTCGTTCCGGTCGGCGATCTGGGGGCTGTGGCCGACGGCCGGGCCGTCGGGGCCGTTCGGCGACGCGGCCGGCTACGACGCCGCCGTCGCGCAACTGGTCGCCACCGGGTCGGCGCTCGACGAGGGCATGGTCTACTTCGACGCCCGGCTGTCGGCGAAGTACCCGACGGTGGAGGTGCGCGTCGCCGACGTGTGCACCGACGTGGACGACGCGGTGCTGATCGCGGTACTGGTGCGCGCCCTGGTCACCACGACGTCCCGGGCCTGGGCGGCCGGCGACGCGGTGGAGCCGAGCCCGCCGCAGTGGCAGCGGGCCGCGACCTGGCGGGCCGCCCGGTACGGGCTGACCGGCAGCCTGGTCGACCCGGTCAGCCGTGACCTGGTGCCGGCCGCCGACGCGGTCTCGACCCTGGTCGACGCCGTCGGTGACGCCCTGGACGCCATCGGGGAGCGCGACCTGGTCGCCGACGGCTTGGACCGGCTGCTGCGCACCGGCACCGGTGCCGACCGACAACGCCGGGTGCACGCCACGACGGGTTCGCGGGCGGCCGTGATGCGGGACGCGATCGCGCGCACGGCGTCCGCCTGACGCCGGACCGCTCGACTCAGTCGAGGGGTTCGCGACTGTCGACGGTGCCGTCCGCCCCGATCAGGGTGACCCGGTCCGGGCCGCCGATCGCGCGTCCGGGCACGGTGGCGCCGATGTCGACGATCACCCGCTCCAGGTCGGCGCCGGAGGCCACCACCACCCCGTCGAGCAGCACCGAGTCACGCACCACCGCGCCCGCCTCGACCACGACGTTCGGCCCCACCACGGAGTGCTCCAAGGTGCCGTGGATCTCCGCGCCGGCCGAGACCAGCGAGTCGATCACCCGAGCCGATCGGTGCACCCGGGCCGGCAGCAACTGGGGCTGAGCCGAAAGAATGGGCCACGCCGGGTCGTCCAGCACCGCGCCCTCGCCGTCGATCAGCTGCATGTGCGCCGTCCAGTACGAGCGCAGCGTGCCCAGGTCCATCCAGTACCGGTCGAGCCGGTGCGCCGCCACCCGGTGGTGGGCCAGGAAGTACGGCACCAGGTCGTGGCCGTAGTCCTCCAGCTCACCCCGCGTCGCCAGCTCGTCCAGCGCCTCCAACAGCAAACCTGTGTCGAACAGGAACATCTCACCGGTCACCAGGGTGCCGTGCGGCTCCTCGGGCTTGTAGTCGAAGCCGGTCACCAGCCCGTCGTCGTCGACCTGCACCACGCCGTAGCGCGACGGGTCCTCCGACACCTCGGTGACGACCATCGTCAGCCCGGCCTCCTTCGCCAGGTGCGTGTCGATCACGTCGAGGAAGTTGACCGTGTACAGGTGGTCGGCGCTCAGCACCAACACCAGGTCGGGATCGAAGTCACGGATCTGACC
The DNA here is from genome assembly GCF_025972045.1 of Micropruina sonneratiae. Taxonomy (GTDB): domain Bacteria; phylum Actinomycetota; class Actinomycetes; order Propionibacteriales; family Propionibacteriaceae; genus Micropruina; species Micropruina sonneratiae. The sequence continues at coordinate 191,314 of NZ_JAPDHX010000005.1, forward strand.
GGCCTGCCGGTAGATCGAGTCTGTGTTGCCCTGCGCGAACCCCTCGCCCTCGGCACCCTCGAACGGCGGCAGCACCTGTAGCCCGCCGTGCGAGCGGTCCAGGTCCCAGGGGCGGCCGTTGGCCAGGTGCTGGTTGAGCGAATGCGGCAGGTACTGCTGCACCAGCCACACGTCGGAGATGTGCGAGTGCACCAGGTTCGACAGCGAGATGTCAATCAGCCGGTAGGTGCCGGCCACGGGCAGCGCCGGTTTCACCCGGCGCTGCGTGAGCGCCCCCAGCCGGGACCCCTTGCCTCCGGCCAGCACCAGCGCCAGCACCTTGGGGATTCGCATCGGGATCCTCTCGCAACGGGGTGGAGTCGTCCATCCTGCCAGACGGGACGGCAGACTCTGCACCATGCCCACGACCACCCAGCCGACCTGGTGGGGCGACGGCGTCGTCTACCAGGTGTACCCGCGCTCGTTCGCCGACTCCGACGCCGACGGCATCGGCGACTTCACCGGCATCCGGGGCCGGCTGCCGTACCTGCGCGACCTGGGCGTCGACGCGGTGTGGCTCAACCCGTTCTATCCCTCGCCGCAGGCCGACCAGGGCTACGACGTCGCCGACTACACCGGCATCGAGCCCGACTACGGCACCCTGGCCGACTTCGACGCGTTCCTCGCCGACGCCCACGAGCTGGGCCTGCGGGTGATCATCGACATCGTCGCCAACCACTGCTCGAGCGAGCACCCGCTGTTCCGCGCCGCGCTGGACGCCCCCGCCGGCTCACCCGCACGGGCCCGGTTCCACTTCGCCGACGGACGCGGCCCCGCCGGTGAGCGGCCGCCCAACAACTGGCGGGCCATGTTCGGCGGCCCGGCCTGGACGCGGGTCGCCGACGGGCAGTGGTACCTGCACCTGTTCACCCCGCAGCAGCCCGACCTGAACTGGCGCCACCCCGGCACGGTCGCGTTCTTCGACGACGTGCTGCGGGTCTGGCTCGACCGCGGCGTCGACGGCTTCCGGCTGGACGCCGCCCAGGGCCTGTTCAAGCACCCAGACCTGCCCGACGCCGACGACCCCGAGATCGACGAGCGCAACGGCGACGCGCTCAACCCGCACGCCTGGAACCGGCCCGAGGTGCACACCGTCTACCGGCACTGGCGCACCATCGTGGACGAGCGCGAACGCGGCGACGGCGTCCAGCGGCCGCTGATCGGTGAGGTGACCGGGCTCGGTCAACTCGCCCTGCCCGACTACGTGGGCCCCGATCAGCTGCACCAGGCGTTCTTCTTCGACTTCATGGTCACCCCGTGGGACGCCGCGGCGCTGAGGGCGGTGATCGAGCGTGGTCTCGATCTGGCCGCGACCACCGGCGCCCCGGTGACGTGGGTGCTCGGCAACCACGACATGACCAGGCTCGCCACCCGGATGCCGGGCCGGGCGCTCGCCGCCACCCTGCTGCAGCTGGCACTGCCGGGCGCCGCCTACCTGTACCAGGGCGACGAACTCGGCCTGCCCGAGGTGCTCGACCTGCCTCCCGAGGCGCGCCGCGACCCGCTGTTCCGCAACACCGGCGGGCGCCGGCTCGGCCGCGACGGCTGCCGGGTACCGATCCCGTGGTCGGGCGATCGGCCCCCGTTCGGCTTCTCCGGCACAGCCGGCACCTGGCTGCCGCAACCGGACTGGTTCACCGCGCACACCGTCGAGGCCGGCCTCGCCGACCCGGGCTCGATGCTGCACGCCGTCCGCCGCGCGTTGCGGCTGCGCCGGGGGCTGGCCGGCCGGCCGCTGCGCTGGCTGGACGCCCCACCCGGCGTCCTCGCCTTCGAGCGGCCCGCCGCCGTGGACGCCTTCCGCTGCGTCACCAACACCACCGACGAGCCGGTCACCCTGCCGGACGCCGGCGAACCCGCGCTGGCCTCGGCTCCGGTGACCGGCGGCGTGCTGCCCGGCCACTGCACCACCTGGTGGATGTAGACCCTGGTGCTCGCCATGATCGCCACCCTGCTGCTGCTTGCGCCACTGACCACCCTGGGGGCTGGGCACCCTCGACTCGGCCGGCCTGCGCGAGACGCTGCTGCCGCTGCGAGCGGCGCTGGGCGCCGCCACCGTCACCAGCCTGGCGCTGATGCTGCCCCTGGTCGGCCCCAAGTGCTGATGGTCCCCGAGGTGATCGGGCTGTTCGTCGGCAGCGTCGCGGTCGCCGCGGGCCTGGCGGTGCTGGGCGCCTTCGCGGGCCGCCTCGTCGACCGGGGGCTGGTGGCCGTCAGTCGATGACGCCGGTGTCCACGTCGGGGACGCCGTCGACGTTCATGTCGGCATCACGGGCCCGGTGGGCGTCCCATCGCAGCAGCACCGCGCCCAGCACACCGGCCAGCAGCGACCCGGCCAGGATGCCCACCTTCGCCGCCCCCAGGTGCTCGCCGCCCTCGAACGACAGTTCGGTGATCAACAGCGAGACGGTGAACCCGATTCCGGTCAGGAAACCGACCGGCAGCAGGTCACGCAGGCCGATGGCATCCGGCAGGCGCAGCGGGGTCAGTGTGGTGACCAGCGCGGTGACCCCGAGCACGCCGAGCACCTTGCCGGCCACCAGCCCGACCAGCACCGCCCAGAACACGCTGCCGCCGGCCGACCCGGACAGCGAGACGCCGGCGGCGAAGAAGGCGAACACCGGCAGCGCGACGCCGGTCGACAGCGGCCGGACGGCCTCGTCGTAGCGATGGGTGCGCGGCTCGTCCTCGCCGTGCACGACCAGCGCCGGGACGCAGAAGCCGCACAGCACCGCAGCCACCGTGGCGTGCACCCCCGAGGCGTGCATGAAGCCCCAGGCGACAACCCCCACCGGCACCAGTACCCACCAACCGGTGCGGCGCAGCCGGACCAGCACCCCGTACACCACGATGGCGGCCAGCGCGCAGCCCAGTGTCACCAGATCGATGTGGTCGGTGTAGACGACGGCGATCACGATAATGGCCAGCAGGTCGTCCACCACCGCCAGGGTCAGCAGGAACACCCGCAGCGCCCGCGGCAGGCCGCGTCCGAAGACGGCGAGGACGGCCAGCGCGAACGCGATGTCGGTGGCGGTCGGGATGGCCCACCCCTCGACCGCGTCGTGGCTGCCGGTGCCGAGCACGATGGCCAGGAACAGCAGCGCCGGCAGCACCATGCCGCCGACCGCGGCGAGCACCGGCACGGCCGCCTCCTTCGGGTGCCGCAGGCTGCCCGCAACCACCTCGTGCTTGAGTTCGACCCCGACCACGAAGAAGAAGATCGCCAGCAGCCCGTCCGACGCCCAGTGCGCCAGCGACAGGTCCAGGTGCAGCGGCTCCCAGCCCAGCACCCAGTGCGAAAGGTCCTCGTATCCCTGTGCCCAGGGAGAGTTGGACCAGACCACCGCGAGCACCGCGGCGACAAGCAGCAGGACGCCGCCGTGCACCTCGTCGGCCAGCCACCGGGCGAGCCGGGCGAAGCGGGTGGGGGTGGCTGTCACGGTCATCGGGTGGCCTCTCTGCAGTGGCGGCGACGCCCCGGGACGCCGGGACGGCCGACCAGACTTCCCGGCACTCCAGCGCTCAGCCTAGTGGTCGTGTGCCCGGGGCGGACCAGCGGCGCTGTCCGGCGCGCGAAAGCGTCAGCGAGCGACTGCCGGGCGGGCCACACTTGGCGGTGATGAACGCCGTCCCGCCCAGCAGGCCCCGCCCGATCAGGCGGCGGCCCCCGGTGCCACACCCCGGTCTTCCCGGCGACATCCCGGGCGCCGAGCGCGCCTTCTTCGTCGAGGAGTTCCGCGGCATCACGATCCTGGTGGCGCTGCCGGCGCTCACCGAGGGGGGCGTGGACGCCGTTGCGCGCACCGTGGCCGGCTTCGAGCCGGGCGACACCCGGTTCGTGCTGGTGCTCGACGGCGATGCCGACGCCCGGCGGATGCAGGCGGCGCTGACCGGCCGCTCGGCGGTGGTGGGCGCCCCCGAACCCGACGACCGGGCCGGACTGGCCCGATTGTGGCTGACCGTCACCGACGAGCACGTGGCACTCGTCGCCGCGCCCGGCCGGGTCTTCGAGGTCGCCGGCACCCTGGCGGCGGGACTGCGGGCCACGAAAGTGGTGCTCACCGACCCCGACGGCGGCTGGGGCGATCCGCCGCGCAGCTTCGCCGACCTGCAGCTGTACCGGCGGCCGCTGCAGCGGGAACTGGACCGCCGCGGCATCGGCCACCTGCTGCCCGCCGCCGAACGCGCCCTGCGCGGCGGCGCCTACAGCGTGAACCTGTGCCGGGCCGAGGATCTCGAGGCCGAGCTGTTCACCTTCGACGGCGCCGGCACCCTGATGACCCTCGGCGGCTACCTGGCGCTGGCAGCGCTGCGGGTCGACGACCTACCCGCCGTCGAGGCGCTGGTGGCGCAAGGGGTGCGCGACGGCGTCCTGAAGCCGCGCAGCCGCAGCGAGATCGCCCGGATCGCCGCCGGCGGGCTCGGTGCGCGGGTCATCCGTACCGGCCACCTGGCCGGCGTGGTGGGCCTGGAGACCGATCGCTACGCCGGCCTCGACGTGGCCGAGGTGTCCGGGCTGATCACGGTCAGCGAGTTCTCCGGTGCGGGCGCCGGCGGGCTGCTGGTGCAGGGCCTGCTGGCGCAGGCCGCCGAGCTGGGGCTACGGGCCGTCTTCGCCGTCACCGTCTCGGACAACGCGGCGGAGTTCTTCCTCGGCCGCGGCTTCACCGAGGTCGGCCGCGACGACGTGCCGGCCGCCAAGTGGACCGGCTACGACCCTGTCCGGCGTGGGCTGACCCGCTGCTTCTGGCACGACGTGGCGGCCCGGTGACCGTCGTGCAGGTGGTCGGCTGGCTCGCCACCGCCGTCGGGATGTCGCTGGGCCTGCCCCAGTTGCTCAAGCTGCTGCGCACCCGCAACGTCGAGGGGTTGTCGCTGTTCGCCTGGCAGGCCACCTTGGTGGTCAACGTCATCTGGCTGGTGCACGGCCTGCGCATCGAGCAGCCGCCGCAGTGGCTGACCAACGTCTTCGCGCTGAGCACCACCCTGCCACTGGTCGTGCTGCTGACCCGCGCGCGCCGGGTCCCGCTCGTCCGGACGCTGTGGCCGGCCCTGGCCTCGGCGGCGGTGATCATCGGCATCGACGTGCTGTTCGGATCGGCGATCTACGGGCTGGCCGCGATCCCTCCTGCCATCGCCGCCACCGGCGGCCAGAGCGTCGAGCTCGTCCGGGCCGAGCACGTCAAGGGCGTCTCGGCGGTGTTCACGATCGGTGCGTTCGTCAACCAGTGCCTGTGGCTGGCCTTCGCGTTCCTGATCGCGGACGCGGGCTCGATCATCGCCACCACGATCCCGTGGGCGATCACCGGCTTCAACCTCGTCTGGTACGGGTTGCGGCTGTTGGGGCTGCGCGCCTTCGACGCCCGGTCGCCGGCTCTCGTCCGGGTAGGGGCGGTGCGCCGGCACGCCGAGCGCAGCTGACGCTCAGTCGTCGGAGCCGCGGGGGATGCCCAGGGTCGCCAGCAGATCCTCGTGGAACTGGATCCAGACCAGCTGCACCGATGCCCGGTCGGGCGCGTCCAGCCATTCGTGGCGACCGTGCCGCACCTTCGACAGCGCCTGGTGGTGCCGGTGCGCATACCCGTCGAAGCGGTGCAGCACTCCGCTGAGCACCGCGTTGAGGTCGGCGAGCGCGGCGTCCACCGCTTCGAGTTCGACCAGCACCCGGGCGTCCCAGACCGGATCGTCGTGATCATTGGCCGCGAACCGGTCCCACCGGGTCGGCCGCAGTTGCCAGTTGGTGCAGGCCACTCCGTGCCGCCGGTTCAGCGGCCGGAACCGTTGGTGCACCTGGGCCACCAGGGCCCGGCCCGCCACGGCGTCCAGTTCGGCCGCGAGCGTGCGTTCGTTCTCGGCCCGGCCCCGCTCGGTGAGCGACCAGGACTCGCCGTAGACGTCGTGCCGGCTCACCCAGCCGTAGGCCTGGAAGTCGAGCAGATGCTCGCGCACATCGTCCGACGACAGCCCGAACCGCCGGGCCACCGCCTCGGTGCTCGGCCCGCCCAGCACCCGGACGCCGTGCAGCGCCAGCAGGTCGGGGGCCGAGCGCGCCACCATCGGCGTCAGGCGAAGGTGGTGTACGAGAAGGCCGGGTTGTGCCGCAACTCGTCCAGCTCGGCCAGGTCGGACGCCGTGGGCTGCCACTGCGCCGCCTCGACGTTGGCGGCGATCTGTTCGGGACGGGTCGCGCCGCTGATCACGCTCGGCACGGCCGGCTGGGCGGCGAGGCCGCCGATCGCGACGGTGAGCAACGACAGGCCGCGGGCGTCGGCGTAGCCCTGCAGCGCCTCGATCCGGTCCCAGTCGGCACCTTCCAGCCGGGCGGTCTGGCTGGCCAGCCGGCTGCCCTCGGGGGCTGCCTCGCCCCGGCTGTACTTGCCGGTCAGCAGCCCGTAGGCGAGCGGGAAGTACGGCAGCACGCCGATGCCCGCGTGCTCGCAGGCCGGAACGAGTTCGTCCTCGGCGGCCCGGTTGTACAGCGAGTACTCGTTCTGCGCCGAGACGAACCGCTGCAGGCCCGAGTTGCGCGCCGTCCAGTCGGCGTCCGTCACCTGCCAGGCGGTGAGGTTCGACGATCCGAGGTAGAGCACCTTGCCTTCGGCGACCAGTTCGCTCATCGCTTCGAGGGTCTCCTCGATCGGGGTGATCGGATCGGGCCGGTGCAGCTGGTACAGGTCGATGTAGTCGGTGCCGAGCCGGTGGAGGCTGGCCTCCACCGCCCGGCGCACGTAGCGGCGCGAGCCGTGCGTGCCGAAGTGCTCGGCGTCGTGATCACCCATGCCGAACTTGGTGGCGACGATCACGTCCTCGCGGCGCGACCCCAGCGCCCGGCCCAGGTACTCCTCGCTGGTGCCGTCGGCGTAGGAGTCCGCGGTGTCGAACAGGGTGATGCCGTGCTCGATCGCGGCGTCCACCACCGCTTTGGTCTGGTTGTAGTCGATCCGGGCGCCGAAGGCGTTACAGCCCACGCCCACCACCGAGACCCGCAGGCCGCTGTCTCCCACCGATTGGTAACGCATGCCTGCAACCTACCCGGGTGGTCGGCTGCCGACCCGGGCCGACCGGACGCCGAACCGGCCGCGTCCCTGGCAGCGCGATAGCGTGGAGGTTCAGCCGACTCACCGAGGAGCTTCATCGTGAACAAAGCCGACTTCGTCGTCGTCGCCAACCGGCTCTCCGTCGATTCCGACGGCGAGGGCGGCTGGAAGCGGTCGCCGGGCGGCCTGGTCACGGCCCTCGAGCCGGTGATGCGCAAGGCCGAGGGCGCCTGGGTCGGCTGGCCGGGCAAACCCGACCTCGAGCTGGAACCGTTCGAGTTCGAGGGCACCGACCTCATCCCGGTGACGCTCAGCGCCGAAGACGTCGAGCTGTACTACGAAGGCTTCTCCAACGACACCATCTGGCCGCTGTACCACGACGTGATCGCCGCTCCGCGCTACCGTCGCCCCTGGTGGGAGGCCTATGTGCGGGTCAACCAGCGGTTCGCGGACGCCGCCGCCGAGGCGGCCGCAACCGACGGCACCGTGTGGGTGCAGGACTATCAGCTGCAGCTGGTCCCGGCCATGCTGCGCGAGGCGCGGCCCGACCTGACCATCGGCTACTTCCACCACATCCCGTTCCCCGCCTACGGGCTGTACTCACAGCTGCCGTGGCGCCGGCAGGTGCTCGAGGGGCTGCTGGGCGCGGACGTGATCGGCTTCCAGCGGGTCGCGGACGCCGGCAACTTCGCCCGCGCCGTGCGGCGGTTGTTCAAGTACGACACCAAGGCGTCCGGCATCACAGTGCCGCTGCCCGACGGGGGCAGCCGCAAGGCACTGGCCAAGGCGTTCCCGATCTCGATCGACGCCGAGTCCTACATCGAACTGGCGCAGCGCGACGACATCAAGGCCCGGGCCCGGGAGATCCGCGAAGGGTTGGGCAACCCGGCCACGGTGCTGCTGGGGGTGGACCGGCTGGACTACACCAAGGGCATCCAGCATCGGCTGAAGGCCTTCGGCGAACTGTTGCAGGAGGACCGGCTGGCCAACGCCGACGCCACCCTGGTGCAGGTGGCCAGCCCCAGCCGCGAACGGGTCGAGACCTACGCCCAGTTGCGCGACGACATCGAGCTGACCGTCGGCCGGATCAACGGCGACTTCGACACCGTCGGCCACACCGCCATCCGCTACCTGCACCAGTCGTTCCCCAAGGAGGAGATGGTGGCGCTGTACCTGGCGGCCGACGTGATGCTGGTGACGGCCCTGCGCGACGGGATGAACCTGGTGGCCAAGGAGTACGTCGCGGCCCGCACCGACAACCGCGGCGTGCTGGTGCTGAGCGAGTTCGCCGGCGCCCACGATGAGCTGCGCGCCGCCGTGCACGTCAACCCGCACGACATCGAGGGCCTGAAGGACGCCGTCATGCAGGCGGTCGAGATGCCGCCGGCCGAACAGCGCAGACGGATGCGGTCGCTGCGCAAGCGGGTCATCGAACACGACGTGGAGGCGTGGTCGAAGGACTTCCTGGACGCCCTGTCGAAGGTGCGCGGCAAGGACGTGACCGAATGAGCGCCACCGTGGAGACGCTGGCCCGCACCGAACGGCTGCTGGTCGCGCTCGACTTCGACGGCACCCTCGCGCCGCTGACCGACGAGCCGATGGCGGCCCGGATGCTGCCCGAGGCCCGCGAGGCGGTCACCGCGCTGGCCGCCCTGCCCGACACCACCGTCGCGCTGGTGTCCGGCCGGGCACTGCCCGACCTGCGGATCATCGCCGAGCACGACGACGACTCCGCGTTGCTGCTGGCCGGATCGCACGGCGCCGAGTTCTGGACCGGCGGCCAGGCCGAGGCCACCGACGACGACGCCGAGGCGATGGCGCTGCGCGACGAGCTGCGCGGGAAGGCCGAAGGCCTGGTCGAGCCGTGGGAGGGGGTCTGGGTCGAGCCCAAGACGTTCGGCTTCGCCGTCCACACCCGGCTGGCCGACGAGGTCACCTCGGCCACGGCGACCGAGGCGATGGACGAACTGGTCCGCACCGAGGCGCCCCGGTGGCGCCGCCGGCTGGGCCACAACATCGTCGAGTACGCCTTCCGCGACGAGGGCAAGGACACCGCCGTGCGGGTGCTGCGCGAGCTCACCGGCGCGACGGCGGTGCTGTTCGCCGGCGACGACACCACCGACGAGGACGCCCTAGCCAGCCTGGGCGAAGGCGATCTGGGGGTGCTCGTCGGCGACCGGGACACCCACGCCAGCCTGACCGTGCCCGACATCCCGGCGATGGCGGCGCTGCTCGGCCGGCTCGCCGGCCTGCGGGCGCAGGCCCCCCGACCGGGTGGGTTGTCGCGCACGGACACTGCCTAGACTTGACCGGTGCCGGTCTTCGCCGAACTGCGCGCCTTCTTCCGCGCCAGCCTCGTCGATCCGGTGCGCTCCGACCAGGGCGAGGAGCCGGGCCCGATCCGGCGGCGAAGGGTGGTCACCGCGGCCACCCTGCTGGCCGGGGCCCTGATGCTCGGCTGGTCGCTGTCGATCAGTCCCGGCGACCCGCTGTTCTACCCGGCCACCGTGGGGGTGGCGGCGATCTGGGTGGTGGGGGCCTTCGCGTCCGGCCCGCTGCACCTGGGCACGGCCCGGACCCGCGACGGAGGTTCCAGCCGCTCGCTACTGCAGGGCCTCATCCTCGGCGCCCTGCTGCTGGCGCTGTTCCTGGCCGGTGCGGTGCTGGTCGGCCGGGTGGACCCGCTGCGGGCGCCGGTCGACTCGCTGCTGGCGCACGCCCGGTTCGGTTCGCTGCCGATCGTGGCGGCGATCACCGCGGTCAACGGCGTCGCCGAGGAGTTGTTCTTCCGCGGCGCGGTCTTCGCCGCCGCACCGCACCGCTGGCGGGTCTGGCTCAGCACCGCCGCCTACGCCCTGGCCACGGTGCTGTCCGGCGTCGCGCTGCTGGTGCTCGCCGCGGTGGCGCTGGGGCTGCTGACCGGGCTGCAGCGGCGGGTCACCGGCGGCGTCCTGGGCCCGATCGTGACCCACCTCACCTGGTCGCTCGGCATGCTCCTCGCGCTGCCGTGGGCCCTGGACGTTTGGAGATGACATGAAGGTTCTGGTTACCGGCGCCTCCGGCTACATCGGCTCGCACCTGGTGCCGCGGCTGCTCGAGGCCGGCCACGAGGTGGCCGTGCTGTCGCGCAATCCCGACCGGTTGCCCGACGCCTGGCGCGACCGGGTCGAGGTGCGCCGCGGGGACGCCGCGTCGGCGTCCGACCTGGCCGAGGCGCTGGCGGGGGTCGAGGTCGCCTACTATCTGCTGCACTCGATGGACGGGCACGGAGACTTCGTCGCCCGGGACCGGGAACTGGCGACGGGCTTCGCCCGGGCCGCACGGAACGCGGGCGTGGGCCGGCTGGTGTACCTGTCCGGGCTGCACCCCGACGGCGAGCTGTCGGAGCACCTGGCCTCGCGGGTCGAGGTGGGCGAGATCCTGCTCGGCTCGGGGGTGCCGACGGCCGTGCTGCAGGCCGGGGTGGTGCTGGGCGCGGGTTCGGCATCATTCGACATGCTGCGGCACCTGACCGAGCGGTTGCCGGCGATGGTGGCGCCGAAGTGGTTGGACAACTCGATCCAGCCGATCGCGATCACCGACGTACTGCACTTCCTGCTCGCCGCCGCCACCCTGCCGGCCGAGGTGAACCGCAGCTTCGACCTGGGCGGGCCCGACGTGCTCACCTACCGGCAAATGATGAAGCGCTACGCCGAGCTCGCCGGCCTGTTCCCGCGCGCGATCCTGACCGTGCCGGTGCTGACCCCGAAGCTGGCCAGCCACTGGGTGGGGCTGGTCACCCCGATCCCGTCGGGCATCGCCCGGCCGCTGGTGGGTTCGCTGATGCACGACGCGGTGCGGCGCGAGTTCGACGCCGAGGAACTGCTGGGCGAACCCGACGGCGGCGCGACGGGCTTCGACGATGCGATCACCGCGGCGCTGGACGACGTGGACCCGACGCTGTGGGGGCGCACGCTCGCCGCGGTCGGGGCCGGCGTGGCCGGCACCGCCGTGGCCGGCGGCCTGCTCACCGACCCGACCAGCCACTGGTACCGGCGGCTGCGCAAGCCGCCGATCCAGCCGCCCGCCGCGGTGTTCGCACCGGTCTGGACGACCCTGTACGGGCTGATCGCCGTGGCCGGCACCGCCACCGTCGCCGACGCCCGCGAGCGCGGCGACGAGGCGGAGGCCGAGGCGTTCGAGCGCGCCCTGGCGCTCAACCTGGCGCTGAACGCCTCCTGGAGCGGGGTCTTCTTCCGGGCGCACTCCCCCGTCGCCGCTACGGTGACGGCGGCGGCGCTGGCCGCAAGCAGCGCCGACCTGACCCGGCGGGCGGCACGGCAGGGCGCCGGCAAGGCGATCGCCCTGGGTGCCTACACCGCCTGGTGCACGTTCGCCACCGTGCTCAGCGCCGCGATCGCAACGAAGAACCGCAGGCGTGGTCGCTGAGTTCTGAGATCCGGCCCCGCGTTGACCAGGTCACGGCGTGACCGGTCCGGGCCGGTCCGTGCAACGGGTGTGAACGCAGGGACCGTCCCCACTTTCACGACGAACGGGAAGGTGGGGACGGCCTGGACGGCTCGGCCAGCGGCTACGACTTCTTCTGGCCCAGCCCCAGAATCCGCCGGATCGTGGTGTTCAGGTCGGTCTGGTCGGTGAGCCCGGTGATGTTGGCGGCCCCCGGACCGTAGCCCGCGATCCGCAGTTGGGTGCCGGTGTGCTGCATCGACGAACCCTTCTCCGAGGTGGCGTAGTTGATCGTCATAGGAGCATCGTCGGCGGTCAGCAGGTTCACCGTATAGCCGGGTGTGACCGAACCGGCCTCGACGATCTGGCTGGTGTGGGCGTGGTCGGCGGTGACGAACACCGAGGTGTTGCCGTCCTTGGCTGCGAAGTCGAGAGCCACCTTCACCGCCTCGTCCAGGTCGACGGTCTCACCGATCTGCCCGCAGGCGTTGGCGGCGTGGTCCTGCTTGTCGATGCTGGCCCCCTCGACCTGCAGGAAGAAGCCCGGCCCGTTGCGTTTGGTGTTCAACAGGCTGATCGCCTTGCTGGTCAGGTCGGCCAGCGTCGGCTGGTCGGCGGCCCGGTCGGGGTTGGCGGTGCAGCGCACCGGATCCTTCTTGCCGCCGTCGGACGTCGCCTCGGGACCCACCCAGCGCACCGGCAGGTTGCCGGAGGCGAAGAGGCCCAGCAGAGGCTTGTTCTGGTTGGCCTTCTTCACCTTGGCCAGTCCGGCAGCGTCGCTGACGATCTGGTAGCCGCGCTCGTAGGCCTGCTGCGTGAGGGTCTTGCCGGCGTACTCACCGGCGGTGGCGACCTCGTTGAAGGTCTTGGCACCGCCGCCCAGGGTGACGTCGGCGCGGGTGGCGATGATCTGCTCGGTGATCGAACCCGCGCCACCGTTCTCGATGGCGTTGGTCGGGCAGGTGGTCAACGTGACGGCGGGCCCGTAGCAGGAGCGTGCGGTCACGTGCGCGGCCTGAACGGCGGGGGTGGCGTCCTGGATCTCGGCGGTGGTGACGTTGCCGGTGCGAAGGCCCTTCTGCTTCGCCAGTTCGAGCAGTGAGGCCCGCGACCTGCCGTTGACGTCGACCGAGATGGCACCGTCGTAGGACTTGAAGCCGGTCGCCCAGGCCGTGCCGGTGGCGGCCGAGTCTGGGTCGTAGTCGGGCTTCTTGGTGGTCTTGTTCAGCGAGTAGGTGGTGTACTGCCCGGTCAGCGGCAGCGCGTCGATGCCGGCGAACCGTCCGGCGGCACCCTTGTAGTAGTTGCGGGCGATCGTGATCTCGGAGTCACCCATGCCGTCGCCGACCAGCAGGATCACGTTGCGGGCCTTGCCGCCGATCACCGACTGCCGAACCTCCTTGGTCTTGTCGCCGTCGTTGCGGTTGGCGCCATGCAGCACGGTGAGGTCGGGTGCGGTGGCGGCGACGGACGCGATGGTGCCGGTGGCCGCGGTGAGCGCCAGAGCGGCCACACCGGCCCGCACGACGCGCTTCGATGGGTTCCTCATGGGGATCCTTCCTGGGTTGTCGGACAGCCGGAGTCCAACAGCACCCAGCAACGCCACGGCGACTCTCGGGTGACGCTCAGGAGACGATCAGGTGGCGGTACCGACCTGCAGCCGGAAACCGCGGAGGGTGTAGCCGGCGATCAGCTCGTCCCAGCCGATCGTCGGCTCGCTGACGACCCGGACGCCGTGGGCCAGCAGCCTGCGCAGCAGCACGTCCGCCTCGAGGATCGCCAGCGGCTGGCCGGGGCAGCGGTGGGCGCCGTCGCCGAAACTGAGCACCGCGTCGTTCACGCCCGCCGGCAGGGGACGCCCCGGGCACACCTCCAGCGGGTGGTCGCCGACGGTGGCGGGATCGGCGTTGGCGGGCAGGATGCACAGGTCGATCAGGTCGCCCGGTGCGGGGGTATGCGTGGTGCGCTCGGTCGATCCTGTCGAGCTCTCGGTGAACGTGAACGGCTGTCGAACCCGCCGGTACAGGTGCCCGACCACCGGTTCGAGCCGGATGATCTCGTTGAGGATGGCGTGCCGTTCCGGCTGCCCGGCCACCAGGTACCGGGCCCGGAGAGCCTCGTCGCCGACCAGGTGCCAGGCCGCCATCGCGATGAACTCGCGAGTGGTGACCATGCCGGCGGTGCCGTAGGTGACGCACTCCACGAGAATGTCGGCGTCGGTGTAGCCCTGCCCGATGAGGTGGCTGATCACGTCCTGGCCGGGGGTTCTGCGCCGCACCCGGATCGCCGGACGGACGTCGGCCAGATACAGCCGCAGCACGGGGAGCAACCCGCGCCAGGCCGCCAGCGCCCACTGCCGCGGCGTCCGGCCCAGATCGGCGCGGGTGATGTCGAAGGGTGGCTGGTTGAAGAACGACTCCAGCCGGCGCGCCATCGCCGGCACGCTCGACTCGGTGAGGCCCACCGCCTGCGCGGTCACCTCGACGGTGTACAGCAGCGCCAGTTCGTCCAGCACCACCTCACTGCCGGACGCCGCGAGCAGCCGGTCGGCGCATTGCTCCATCAGCGCCAGGTAGCGTTCGGCGACGACCTTCGGGGCGAAGAACCGTCCCACGGCGGAGCGCTGCTCGTCGTGCAGCGGGCCGTCGGAGATCAGGATCGGGTGGTGCTTCAGGAACCCCTTCGGGATCCATTCGGCGGTGAACCCGGCCTGGGTCGTCGCGCGCCGCTCCCGCAGCACCTGCCGGGCCGCGGACGCAGACCGAACCCGCCAGACGTGCCCCGTCCGTTCGACGGGTGGGACGTCCGGTTCGCCGGCGCGGACGGCGCGACGGGTCATGGCCGCCGGGCCGGCAGCGGCGGGTGTTCGGGCAGGTCGTGGGCGGTCGCGTGCGCCGGCTGGTACAGCATGATGTCGTCCGCCCCGGGCACCTGCAGCAGCACCGTCCTGCCGAAGCCCTGGTCGCGGGGCTCGGTGCTGAACGTCGCACCAAGGCCCGCGAGTTCGGCCATGGTGGCGTCGAGGTCGTCGCACATGAGGGTCAGTTCATGATGTCGAGGCGCACTCCACTCGCCCTCGCGGGTCGGATGGACACCCAACTCGCTCGGACCGGAGCGGAAGATCAGCCACTCCGCCGGGTCGGTGCCGCCGGTGCCGACGCCGGTGCCGGCATCGCCCCGCTCGCCCTCGGAGACGAAGGGCCAGCGCAGCACCTCGGCGAGGAAACGCCGGGTCGCGGGCGGATCGTCGGAGTAGATCATGGCGTGCAAGGCACTGAGCATGCGGACAGGCTAGTCGCGCCCGACGACAGCCAGGCACCCACGGACCGGACACAGTTTCCGCATGAACACGTCACAGGAACGCAGATCGGGTGGAGGATGACATCACCAGTTCCTCCCCCCGGAAGGTTCTTCGACAATGAGCGTCGATACCCGCCCCGCCCTCCCCACCTACACCGACGACGAAGAAGCACTGATCGTCCGTAACCAGCACGGCACCCCGGTCTCCCTGCGCCCCCACGGCAGGTGGACGCCGGTGAAGATCGCCATCTGGGTGGTCGTCTCGCTGCTCGGCGCCACGGCCTGGACCATGCTGGCCATCGTCCGCGGCGAGCAGGTGAACACGATCTGGTTCGTCATCGCCGCCGTCTGCACCTACATGATCGGCTACCGCTTCTACGCGCTGTTCGTGCAGCGCACGGTGATGCGTCCGGACGACACCAACGCCACCCCGTCCGAACGGATCAACAACGGCACCGATTTCGACCCGACCCACCGCGTGGTGCTGTACGGCCACCACTTCGCCGCGATCGCCGGCGCCGGACCACTGGTCGGGCCCGTGCTGGCCGCACAGATGGGTTACCTGCCCGGCACTATGTGGATCATCTTCGGCGTGATCATCGCCGGCGGCGTCCAGGACATGCTGGTGCTGTTCTACTCGATGCGGCGCGGCGGCCGCTCGCTCGGCCAGATGGCCCGCGACGAGATCGGCCCGGTCGGCGGCACCATCGCTCTGGTCGTGGTCTTCGCGATGTTGATGATCGTGCTGGCGGTGCTGGCGATGGTCTGCGTCAACGCCCTGGCCGAGAGCCCGTGGGGTGTCTTCGCCGTCGGTTGCACGATCCCGATCGCGCTCGTCATGGGGGTGTGGCTGCGGTTCGTCCAGCCCGGCAAGATCACCCAGGTCTCGGTCGTCGGTTTCGTGCTGCTGATCGGCGCCATCGTGGGCGGCCGCTGGGTGGCTGAGAGCCCGCTGGGCGAGTACCTGCACCTGTCTCCCACCGCGCTGGTGTGGGCGATGGTCATCTACGGCTTCTTCGCCGCGGTGCTGCCGGTCTGGCTGCTGCTGACCCCGCGCGACTACCTGTCCACGTTCATGAAGGTCGGCACCATCGTGGTGCTGGCGTTGGGCATCCTGCTGGTGCGGCCGATCGCCCAGATGCCGGCCTTCACCAACTTCGCCTTCAACACCGCCGGACCGGTCTTCGCCGGCGCGCTGTTCCCCTTCCTGTTCATCACGATCGCCTGCGGTGCACTGTCGGGCATGCACGCGATGGTGTCGTCAGGCACCACGCCGAAGATGATCCAGAAGGAATCCCAGTCCCGCTTCATCGGCTACGGCGGCATGCTGATGGAGTCGTTCGTGGCCGTCGCCGCCCTGTGCGCGGCGGTCAGCCTCAACCAGGGCGTCTACTTCGCGATGAACATGTCGACCGCGTCGATCAACGCCGCCGCCGGCACCTCGATCAGCGCCACCTCCACCGGCGCCGAGAAGGCCGAGGCGGCAACCGCCGCCGTGGAGAAGCTGGCGGTCAACCCCGACGGCACCCCGGTGACCGTCGAGTGGCGGGTGACCGAGCCCAACGGCCAGGAGCGGGTGGTGACCGGCGCCGACGCTCTCGAGGAGGTCGCCGCCGACGTCGGTGAGGCGTCCGTGGTGTCACGCACCGGCGGCGCCCCCACCCTGGCGGTCGGCATGGCCGAGATCCTGCACCGCGTCCCGATCATCGGCGGCACCGGCATGATGGGCTTCTGGTACCACTTCGCGATCATGTTCGAAGCCCTGTTCATCCTGTCCGCGGTGGACGCCGTGACCAGGGTGGCGCGTTTCCAGCTCTCGGACGCCATCGGCAACTGGGTGCCGAAGTTCGCCAACCCGTCGTGGCGGATCGGTTCATGGATCAGCACCGCCGTCGTGGTGGCGGCCTGGGGTTCGCTGCTGCTGATGGGCGTCACCGACCCGCGCGGCGGCATCCAGACCCTGTACCCGCTGTTCGGCATCGCCAACCAGTTGATCGCCGCCGTCGCGTTGACGGTGGTGACGGTGATGGTCGTCCGAAAGGGCTACCTGAAGTGGGTGTGGATCCCGCTGGTGCCACTGGCCATCGACGTGGCCACGACGTTCACGGCGTCCTGGCAGAAGATCTTCTCCTCCGACCCGGCGCTCGGCTACTGGAAGCAGTACGCCGACGCCCAGGCGAAGATCGCCTCCGGCAGCCTGGACGCCGGCAACCTGGCGATCCAGCAGGCGGTGGCCCGCAACACGTTCATCCAGGGCACGCTGTCGGTGCTGTTCGTCGGCGCCGTGGCCGTCGTGCTCGTGATGGCCGCGCTGCGCATCCGGCGCACGATCACTTCGGGCGACTTCACCTCGTCGGAAGACCGCAGGGTCGAGTCGAACTACTTCGCCCCCACCCACCTGATCGCGACGCCGCTGGAACGCAAGGTCGAGGCCGAGTACGCGGTCGTCGGCGACCCGGCGCTGCTGGCCGGGCACAGCACGCGTGCGGTCAGGGCGGGACACGGCGCCGACGCCGCGGACACGCACTTCGGCGACGACGGGACCAGCTCGTCATGACCGAGCTGATCGGCAACGGCTGGCGGTCGATGCGGGGCTTCGTGGCGGACCTGATGGGCGATTCGGCCTATGCCCGCTACGTGGCCCGGCACCGGCTGCAGCACCCCGACCATCCGCCGCTGGACGAGCGCACCTGGTGGCGGCAGCGTTCGGACGCCGACGAGCGCCGCACCGGTCAGGGCTGCTGCTGAAGCGGCTTGAGGCGTCGCAGCAACACCGTGTGCAACGGCCCGGCCAGTACCAGCAGCCACATGCTGAGCAGGTTGACCGCGGGCAGCAGGGCGGCCAGCAGCGCGGCGAGGGTGAACAGCAGGAACAGCAACAGCGAGCTCAAAGCCATCGTGCCGGCATACAGCGTGACGAGCAGCACGTCGTAGGCGCCGGTGTGTTCATTGACCAGGTCGAGACCGCCGACCAGGGCTGTCGGGATCGGCAACCATCAGCGGCAGAATCAGCAGCGTCATCGCGATGGCGACGACCGCGTCGGTGAAGAACCGTCTCGCGGCCGGCCGCAGCCGGCCAGACGGGGGCGGGGTGGCGGGGAGGGGCGCGGCATGGGCAGACTGGCGCCATGATCACCATCACTGTGAAGTGGCCCGTCAAACCCGAGTACGCCGGGGAGTGGATCGAGATCTCCAAGGAGTTCACCGAGGCGACCCGAGCCGAGCCCGGTTGCCTGTGGTTCGACTGGTCCCGCAGCGTGGACGACCCCAACGAGTTCGTGCTCATCGAGGCGTTCGCCGACGGCGACGCTGGTGGCCGGCACGTCAACTCCGACCACTTCGCCAAGGCGATGGCGAGCCTGGGCGAGTACGTTACCGCCCGGCCCAGGATCATCTCCTACGAGATCGATCAGGACGGCTGGAACGAACTGGGCGAGCTCCAGTTCGACGACGCCTGATCGCCCCGGCACACGCTCCCGTCCCGAACCTGCTCATCGCGTCGGTGACGGTGCCGTGCTCGGCGGCACCGGCATCGTCTCCACCCTGTTGGCCCTGTGGATCGCCACGCTGTTCAGCGACGGGCAACCGCGAGGAGAATAAGCGGCTCGCCGCGGCGGTGACCAAGCGGTCCGGCAACCAGGGCGGCTGAGCGCGACCCGGGTCAGTCCTCCAGGTAGCCGTGCCGGCGCAGCACGTCGGTGACGAACTGCTGCAGGCGGGGCTTGGCGTCGGTGTTGGCATACGTCACGCTGACAGAGCCCTTGCCCCCGGCGGCCCCCCTGATCGCCTCGCGGGTCTCGGCGACCAGGTCGAAGTCGATGGCGTGCGCGACGAAGTGCGTCTTGGTCGCGGTGAACATCACGTAGCCCTTGAGGTAGCTGTCGGCGAACTTGAACATCGGCACCCCGCGGAACATCGTCAACGACAGTTGCGGCACCCGCCGTTCGACGAACGCCCAGAACTCCTGCAGCCAGGGGCGTCCGGCCTCAGGCACGTCGGCGAGGTACTGCTCGACACTGTCCGCCATGACCTCACTGTGCCCTGCCGGCCCCGATCAGGCCAGCGCCGGCTGCTCGGTTCGTTCGTGGTCGAGCAGCCAGCGTTTGCGCTCCATCCCGCCCGCGTAGCCGGTCAGCGCCCCCGAGGCGCCGATAACCCGATGGCACGGCACCACGATCGCGATCGGGTTGCGGCTGTTGGCCAGCCCCACCGCGCGGGACGCGGTCGGCTGGCCGATGTGCGCGGCGAGGCGTCCGTAGCTCCAGGTCTCGCCGAACCCGATCCCGGTCAGCGCGGCCCACACCATCCGCTGGAACGGCGTCCCCGCGGTCTGCGCCAGCGGCAGGTCGAAGTCGGTGCGCTTGCCGGCGAAGTATTCGCGCAACTGCCGCGCCGCGGTGTCGGACGCCACCGAAGCCGGGACGGGCACCGGCGGCTCGCCGAACCGGACGGCGGTGAGGTTGCCGTCGGCGTCCGTGGCGACCCAGATGGGGCCGACCGGGCTGGCCAGCGTGGAGATGTTCATGATGCCTCCGGAACTCGGTTGATCGGGTGGTCGAGCACCGACCACAGGTACTGGGTGGCGTAGCTGCGCCACGGGCGCCATCGTTCGGACGCCGTCGCGAGCCCGCCGATGCCCAGCCGCTGCGCGGCGCGCACGACCCCCAGGTCGGTGGCGGGGAAGGCGTCCGGGTCGCCGAGCGCCCGCATGGCGACGTTCTCGACGGTCCACGGCCCGATGCCGGGCAGGGCGGCCAATGCGCGCCGCGCCTCGCTGCGGTCGGCGCCCGCGGACAGGTCGATACTGCCCCCGGCCAGTGCGCTGGCCAGCCCGATCAGCGTCTCGGCGCGTCGTCGGGGGCCGGCCAGGTCGGCGGGGGCGAGCGTCGCCACGGCGTCCGGGCCGGGAAAGAGGTGGGTGAGGCCGCCGCCCGGGTCGTCGACGGGCGTGCCCAGCCGGCGCACCACGCGGGCCGTCTGGGTGCGGGCCGCCGCCGTCGACACCTGCTGGCCGAGCACCATCCGCAGGGCGGTCTCGGCGCCGTCGACGCCGCGCGGCACCCGGCGTCCGGGCGCGGCGGCGACCAGGGGCGCCAACGCCGGGTCGGCGGCGAGCACCTCGTCGACGGCGACCGGGTCGGCGTCGAGGTCGAGCAGCCGCCGGCAGCGGCCGATCGCCGGGGTCAGGTCGCGCGGATCGGCCAGCCACAGGGTCGCGGTGACGTGGTCGGCGCGCGGCGCCAACGCCGCGATGCCCGGCCCGTGCGGCAGGGTCAGGGTGCGCCGGTAGGCGCCGTCGCGCCACTCCTCCACCCCGGGTACGGCGGTGGCGGCCAGGTGTCCGAACAGGTTCGACGCCTCGAACGGACGCCGCACCGGCAGCCGCAACTCGACCGCACCCAGCCGCCGCGGACGCCGGTCGCGGCGCAACCGGGCCCGCAACTCGCCGGGGGTGAGCGCGAACGCGGCCCGGATCGCGTCGTTGAACGAGCGCACCGAGCCGAACCCGGCGGCGAAGGCCACTTCGCCCAGCTTCAGGTCGGTGGTCTCGAGCAGCACCCGGGCGGTGTGGGCACGCTGGGCTCGGGCCAGCGCCAGCGGCGAGGCGCCGAGCTCACCGGCCAGCACCCGCTGCAGTTGGCGCACCGAGTAGCCGAGGCGTCCGGCCACCCCCGGCACGCCCTCGCGGTCGACCAGCCCGTCGCCGATCAGCCGCATCGCCCGGGCGACGGTGTCGGCGCGAACGTCCCAGGCGGCCGAGCCGGGCACGGTGTCGGGCCGGCAACGACGGCAGGCGCGGTAGCCGGCATCCTGCGCCGCGGCGGCACTGGCGTAGAAAGAGGTGTTCTCGGGTCGCGGGGTGAGCGCCGGGCAGCTGGGCCGGCAGTAGATCCGGGTGGTGCGCACGGCGGTGAAGAACTCGCCGTCGAAGCGGGCGTCGCGGCTCGCGACTGCCCGCAGGCACACCTCACGGTTCGGGATCATGGCTCCATCATGGCCGCCTCCAGAGACACTTCCTAGCAGGAATGCGACATGGCATTCCGTACCCGGAGCAGGCTCACAATCCGCGGATGCGCAGGCTCACAATCCGCGGATGCGCAGCGTCACCCCGATCGAATCCCCCAGCCCGATCGACTCCGCGGCACGCACGGCGTCCTTGACCGGGAGCAGATAACCGCCGTCGCGGGGGAACAGCGAGGTCGTCCAGGTGGTCGCACCGGTGACCGCCTCGACCGGGATGACGCCCCAGCCGTACGTCACCGCCCTGGCCAGCTCGCGGACCTCGTCCGCCACCCAGCCGGGCAGCCGCATGAAGTGGTACGGCGCCGGTCCCCGCCATTCGATCACCGTGCCGTCGAAGTCGAACTCCACCACCCGGGCAGTGTGCCATCCGCGGGCCGACCGGTCACCGGGCGCCCTACGACGCGGGGCCGAGGACGCCGGCCACCACGTCGCGGACCAGTCGGCGACCCAGGGCGTCCAGTTCGTGACGGGCCTGGCCCCGCAACGGTCCGAGCAGTGCCAGCGAGGCGAACCCGTGCACGCTCGACCAGCAGTGCACCGCGGCCGACGAAACCGAGTCGGGCGGCAGCGACCCCTGTGCGGCCGCCGCCGCCAACGCGTCGGTCAGCAGTTGGAAGGGTGTGCGTCCACCGTCACCGGCCCCCTCGGGCAGTTCGGCGTGCCCCATGTCGAGCAGCCCGAACAGGCCTGTCCGGAAGCCGTTGGGATTGTCCAGCGCGTAGGCGATGTAACCGTCGCCGACCGCCGTCAGCAGGTCCCGTGGCCGGGCCCGGTGCGCCGCCGGCAACGCCGCCTGATGGGCCTCGATCACCCCGGCCAGGGCCCCCAACGCCCGCATCCCGACCGCGGCCCGCAACTGGTCGACGTTGGCGAAGTGCCGGTAGGCGGCGGTGGGGCTGACCCCGGCCCGACGGGTCACCGCCCGCAGGGTGACGGCCTGCGGCCCCTCGTCCAGGGCGAGCCCGTAGCCGGCCCGGACCAGCGCCGCGCGCAGGTCGCCGTGGTGGTAGGGGTGCGCTCTTGCCTCGGGCATCGGGCAGCACCTACTGTGGCCGGCACGCGATGTTCACAGCGTCAACATTAGAGGAGCGGTGCATGCCGGACGAGCGAAACCTGCTGTTGGGGAGGCTTCGGGGCGAACGCAGGCACGTGCTGGCCCAACTCGAGGGGCTCTCCGAGGAGCAGCTGCGCAGCCCCGTGCTGCCGTCGGGCTGGACGCCGTTGGGCCTGGTCCGGCACCTGACCTTCTCGGACGAGCGCTACTGGTTCGAGACCGTGATGGCGGGCGGCGACCTCGACTACTGGCCCGAGGGCGACAACGCCGACTGGCTGGTCGGGCCCGACGAGCCGGCCGAGGCCGTGCTCGCCGCCTACCGGGGCGCGGCCGCGGCGTCCGACGCTCTCATCGAGGCCACCGAGCTGGACGCCCCGCCGCGGCACCCGGAGTACTGGTGGGAATCGGCCGGCCTGTCCTTCCCCGACCTGCGCAGCGTGCTCGTCCACGTGCTGGTCGAGACCGCCGTGCACGCGGGCCAGCTGGACGCCGCCCGCGAGTTGATCGACGGCCGCCAGTACATCGTCCTGTGACCGCCCCGACCCGACGAGAGGAGAACCGATGACCATCCAACTGACCCCCTACCTCAACTTCCCCGGCAACGGCCGGGAAGCGATGACCTACTATCACGGCATCCTCGGCGGCGACCTGCAGCTGTTCGGCTTCCGTGAGTTCGGCGTCCCGGACGCCCCCGAGGAGGGGCTGATGCACGGCCAGCTGACCGGGGACGGCTTCACGATCATGGCCTCCGACGCGATGCCCGGCGCCGAACAGACCTGGGGCGGCACCCGGGTCTACTGCTCGTTCTTCGGCGACGACCTTCAGACCCAGACCCGCTGGTTCGAGGCCCTGGCCGCCGACGGCAGCATCGGCCAGCCGCTGGAGATGCAGGTCTGGGGCGACGTGTACGGCCTGGTCAAGGACAAGTACGGCATTGAGTGGATGTTCAACGTGGCCGCGCCGCAGGGTTGGGCCGCGACCGTTGAGGTGGCGGGCGGCTGAGCCCCGGCACTGTCAGCCGGTGCTGACCACCTCGGCGTCCTCGTCGTCGCCCGGCCAGTCGAAGCCGTCGACGTAGAGCCGCAGCCTCGACTCGGTGAGCCGCAGGGCGTTCGCCTCGTGCCGGTCGTTGCGCTGCTTGACCCGCTGCCACAGCACGTCGAAGGGCGCGGTGAACACCAGCAGTTCGTAGCCGACGCCGGCCGCCCCGCACAGCCGCCGCCACTCGTCCCGCACCGCCCGGTCGGCGAGTGACAGGTCGACCACGACGTCCTTGCCGTGCGCCAGCGCCTCGTCGAAGTCCCGCTTCAGCCCGGCGTAGAGCTCGTCGAGACGGTGTTGCGGCGGTTCGTCCTGCTGCCAGCCGTCGTCCCACACCGCCTCGTCCATCGACAGCCGGACGGCGCCACGCCGTTCGAGCTTCAGCGCATGGGTGGTCTTGCCGGAACCGGCGGGACCGCACAACAGGGTGACCTTGGGCATGCCTGCCAGCATGCCAGGGCGGGCCAGGGCCGGCGTTGCGCGGCTGTTACGACTCCCCCGGCTCGATCCCGGACGCCGCGGCCGCCAGCAACCGCCGCCCGGCGGCGGCGAAGGCGTCCCGGACGGCGACATCGCCGAGCACGGTGTACGGCGCCTCGAGTCCGGTCAGCCACGACGGCACGTGTTCGGGGTGGTCGGTGCCGGCGCGCAGTTCGGTGCGCCGCTCGTCGAGGGCGCGCAGCCGGTTGCTGTAGTGGCCGAACCAGTCGCTCAACGGGCCGATCGGCGCCTCGATCACCACCACGGCGGTGTGCCGGTACGACTCGGCCGGGATGCGCCCCAGCCGCTGGACGGCGTCCGGGGCATCGGAGCGGGGGCGGTAGCCGAAGGTGGACACCGCCAGGTCGGTCAGCCGGTCGAGCCGGAACAGCCGCCAGTCGTCCCGGTCGAGGTCGAAGCCGGACAGGTACCAGCCGTTGTCGCTGGCGACGAGCTGGTAGGGCTCGACCCAGCGCCTGGCCAGGTCACCCCGGCCGGAGCGGGTCGGCGGGTAGCCGAAGCCGATCCGCGACCGGTTGCGGATGGCGGCGGCGAGCCGGGTGAGCGACTCGGGAGCAGATCGGCGCGTCGGCAGGCCGGTGTGTCGCACCGTGTCACGCAGGTCGCGCAGCCGTTCCCGCAGCGGGGCCGGCAGGGCGGCGTCCAGTTTGGCGAGCGCGCTGACGGCGTCCTCGGCCTCGGCGCCCTCACCGAGCGCAGCGGTGCGCTGCAGGCCCAGCCCGATCGCCACCGCCTCGTCCTCGGTGAACAGCAGCGGCGGGACGGCTCTGCCGCGGGACAGCCGGTAGCCGCCGGCCACACCGCGTTCGCCCTCGACCGCGTAGCCGAGTTGCCGGAGCCGCTCGATGTCCCTGCGCACGGTGCGGGTGGTCACGCCGAGGTCGCCGGCCAGCTCGGACGCCGTCCATCCCGGCCGGGACTGCAGCAGCCCCAGCACCCGCAGCGCCCGCTCGGTGGTGTCGGTGGACATGGCTCCACGATCCCATGAACCAAAGGACTGTTCCTGTCCTATTTGAGGGACAGACTTGGATTATCAGTCAGGCGGGCGACGACGAAAGGACACCGACCATGGCTTTCCTCACTCCGAACGCGACCGGCGAGGCCCCGGTGCTGGCGAGCTTCCTGCGCAACCAGTTGGCCCAGGTCCGCTCCACGACCCACGGCCTGAGCGACGCCGACTGGCACCGGCGCTCGACGGTCAGCGCGTTCACCCTGGCCGACCTGATCGACCACGTCGGCCTGGTGGCCCAGCAGTACGGCGTCGGCATCGAGGCCACCGTCGGCGGTTCGGCCGAGTACAGCCGCGGTATCACCGAGGGCGAGCCCGACCCCATCGACGGCCTGACCGGCGAGCAGTTGCTGGCCGCCTTCGACGAGCGGGTCGCCGGCGTCTCCGCCCAGCTCGACCGGATCGTCGCCGGAGAGATCCCGCTCGACGGCAAGGTGCCGGTGCCGGCGGCGCCGTGGTTCCCGGCCGACCTGACCCACTGGGAGGTGCGCTGGGTGCTGGTGCACCTGTGCACCGAGATCGCCCGGCACGCGGGCCATGCCGACATCATCCGCGAGGCGATCGACGGCAAGCAGGCCTACGAGCTCAACGACCTGGCCGACGGCATCGAGCCGGTCGATTGGCAGGCGCTCAGTCAGGAAGGCTGATGTCCTCGACGGTCTTGTCCGGACGCCAGCCCCGCCACACCGGCATCCGCAGCCGGCCGGCGTTGGTCCACACCCCGTAGCTGACCTCGCCGACCAGGATCGGTTCGACCCAGTGGGCGCCCTTGGCGTCCTGCCGGGGGATGTCGGGCACGGCGGTGCCCGGCACCTCGATCTCGGACAGTACGAGCCTGGTGTCGGCCAGGTCCTTCTCGGTGAAGCCGGTACCGACCCGGCCCACGTAGCTGAGCGCGCCGGTGGCGTCCGGCACCGCCATCAGCAACGCGCCGATGGTGCGTGCCCGGGCGCTCTCGCCGGGCGCCCAGCCGACGATCACCACCTCCTGGGTGAGGACATGCTTGATCTTGATCCAGGTGTGGCCCCGGCGGCCGGGCTGGTAGACGCTGTCGGCGCGCTTGGCGACCACACCCTCCAGGCCCAGTTCGCGGCTGATGGCCAGCGCCTCGTCGGCGTCGGTGCCCAGTTGCTCGCCGAGGTGGACGCGACGGGTGCCGTCACCGATCAGGGCGGCCAGCCTCTCCCGCCGGGTCGTATACGGCTCACGAAGTAGCGAGCGGGCGTCCAGCCGCAGCAGGTCGAAGGCCATGTAGTGCGCCTCGCCCGGGTACTGGCTGCGGTTCTGCAGCTTCTCGAAGCTGGGGCGTCCCTGCTCATCGAGCAGGACCACCTCGCCGTCGAGAATGGCGTCGTGTCCCTCGATGAGGGCGCCGAGTTCGGCCAGTTCGGGAAAGTCGCGGGTCAGGTCGAGACCCCGCCGGCTGGTCAACCTGACCTCGCCGCCGGCGACCGTCGCGATGGCGCGGTAGCCGTCCCACTTCACTTCGAACACCCAGCCCTCGCCCTGCACGTCGGCGGCGGTGCCGGCCGTGGCGAGCATCGGCGCGACGGAGGTGTCGGGCTCAGCGTCGGTGACCTGCGCCGCACCCGACGCGTCCCCCGACTCCCCCGACCCCACCTCGGTGTCGTCCGGCTCTGCCGGCTTCATCAGGTGGATCAGCCAGTTCTTCTCCTCGCCGCCCATCCGAGTGTGCAGCAGCGCGAACCGGCGCGGGACCCCGCCCAGACCGCCGCCGGGGCGTCCGGTCAGGGTGGCGATCACCTCCCTGCCGTCGCGCCACTTCTCCAGCTGATAGGTTCCGGCGTCCCAGATGTCGACGTGCCCGCCGCCGTACTCGCCTTTGGGGATGTCACCCTCGAAGCTGCCGTACTCGAGCGGATGGTCCTCGGTCTGCACCGCGAGGTGGTTGACGTCGGGGTCGGTCGGCGGCCCCTTGGGGATCGCCCACGACACCAGCACCCCGTCGTGCTCGAGCCGGAAGTCGTAGTGCAGCCGGCGGGCGTGGTGCTCCTGGATGACGAACGAGTTGCCGTCCGGACGCGGTTGCGGCGGCTGTTGCGGGACGGGCTCGGGGGTCCGGCCGGCGTCCCGCATCGAGCGGTAGGTGGCGAGGCGGTCTGACCCGGCTGCCGACGACTCCGGCCTGAAATGGAGACTGTCCCCATTATCGGCCGCACCGTCGGACGTCCCCTCCAACGCCGCCATCGGGTCGCCGAGCGAGGCGACCCGTTCGAGCACCTCGTCGAACTCCAACTGGCGCAGCCCGGAATCCAGCTCGTCCCAGGCGCGGGGTGCGGCCACCGTCGGGTGCTCGCGGCCGCGCAGCGAATAGGGCGCGATGGTGGTCTTGGCGGCGTTGTTCTGGCTCCAGTCGAGCAGCACCTTGCCCTCGCGCAGCGTCTTCTTCATGTCGCTGACGACCAGTGCGGGGTGCATCGCCTCCATCGACCGGGCCAGCTCGTGCGCCCACGCCGACACCTCGTCGGAGGTCATCGCCGCCTCCAGGGCGGCGTACAGGTGGATGCCCTTGCTGCCGCTGGTCACCGGGACGGACGCGAAGCCGACGGCGTCCAGCACCTCGCGCAGCAGCTGCGCCACCTCGACGCACTGCTCGATGCCGGCGCCCGTGCCCGGGTCGAGGTCGATCACCAGCCTGTTCGGCGGCTGCACCTCGCCGTCGAGCACCGTCCACTGCGGCACGTGCAACTCGAGCGCGGCCAGTTGGGCTAGCCAGACCAGGGTCGCGGCGTCGTCGATCAGCGGATAGGTGTTGTCGCCCTCGCTGTGCTCGATGGTGAACGTGCGCACCCAGCCCGGCGTCGACTTCGGGTCGAGGTTCTTGTGGAAGAAGGGCGTCTGCGGGTGCTCGCGGGTGCCGACGCCGTTGGGCCACCGTTTCCGGGTCGCCGGACGCCCCCGGGCGTGCGGCAGGAACACCGGCGCGATCGCCTGGTAGTAGGCGATCACGTCGCCCTTGGTGGTGCCCGTGGCCGGGTAGAGCACCTTGTCGAGGTTGGTCACCTTGACCCTGCGACCTTCGATCTCGAGGTGCTGCTCGGACGGGCTCATGTCCGCCAGTGTGGCAGTCACCGCCTCGGATCACCCGTGACAGACTCGCTCCATGGACCGGCGCAGCGACGACCGTTACGTCAAGGACTCCACCTGGGCGACCCTGCCCGCCGTGCTCCTGGGGCTGTCGGCGATGTTCTTCCTGGTCTTCCGCGAACCGTTGGCCGGTACGTTCATGCTGGCCTCGGGTGTCTTCGGCGCCTGGTTGTGCGACTTCACCACCCTCTCCGACGGCCTGCTGCCCGACCTGACCGCGGTGGCGTCCGGGATCATCGTGCTCAGCCTGTCCGACCTGGCCGCCGACCTGTCCGACGCGGGCATGGTCCGGTTCACCGTGGTGCTCTCAGCGGCGCTGATCGTGCCCTACGTGCTGGTGCGCTGGGTGTTCCGTCGTGACCCGATCGTGTTCCCGTGGGGCGGATGGCGGTGGAACCGTGCCCAATGGACCTACCTGGGGGTAGTGGTGGTGGCCGGCTACCTCATCCTGCCGTGGTATTTCCTGAGCACCGGGGTCTACCAGAACTGGCCCGCGATCCACACCACCGACGAGGTGGCCCGGCTGTTCATCGGGGTGAACGCGGTCGGCATCTGGGACGAGCTGTTCTTCATCTGCACTGTGTTCGCCCTCTACCGGCGGCATTTCAAGCTGTGGCAGGCCAACCTGCTGCAGGCCATGATCTTCGTGTCGTTCCTGTGGGAACTCGGCTACCAGTCCTGGGGGCCGCTGCTGACCATCCCGTTCGCGCTGGTGCAGGGCGCGATCTTCCAGCTCACCAAGAACCTCGCCTACGTCATCACCGTGCACCTGCTGTTCGACGTGGTGGTCTTCCTGGTGCTGCTGCACGGCCACAACCCCGAGTGGCCGACAATTCTGCTCACCCCGGCCGGCTGACGGCTCCCGTCAGGCCGCGACGAAGAGGGCCAGCACGGCGGTGTCGGCGTCCTCGTAGGGGTCGATGCCGGCCCGGCTGACCATGCGGGTGATGTTGCCGCGGCGGTCGGCCTCGACCCAGGCCGCCCGGTGCTCCAGGCCCAGGTGCGGAATGCCGGGCAACAGCACACAACCGGCGGCCACGTCGTCGGAGTCGGGCAGCGACGGCCGGATCTCGTTCGGCGGGTGCAGCACGATCAGGCCCGGCGGCTGGTGACGGGCGAACTGGCCCGGGGACACCGCGTTCTCGCCCAGTACCGGCCCCTCGGCCAGAACCAGCCCGACCGCCCCGGGCACCGGTTCGTCGGGCAGCTCCTCACGCACCCGGAACACGGTGCTGGTGGGCAGCATCCCTGGCACGGTCGCCATCCGCACCGCGAGCAGCAGGAACCGTGCCCATTCGACGGTGTTGGCGGGCCAACGGCCGGAGACCAGGAACCCGCCCAGCCTGCCCTGGGCCTGGAAGGGGGACACCTCGACAGGGAGATCCTCTGGCTCGTTCACGTCGCTCGCCTCCTCCACCCAACCACCGGTTCCGTCATGGTGAATCACGGGCTGGCTAGCACACAAGCCCCCTCGAGTGCCAACCCTCAACCGTTACCTGAACGGAACGCAGACGTTCCGAGGTCAAAACGAGACCGTAATATTTGTCGTCAAACATGGTTGTAACGAACAACCAAGCGTCATCTTGGCGAAACGGACGTCGATACTTCCGTTTCCAGCGAGCATCATGTGAGAATCAGCCATGACAACCGTCGTCGAACCCGTCGTGTCGGAGCTCACCCAGCACCCCGCCTGGCTCCGGATCAAGGACGCCGCCACCGCACTCCAGACCCTGCAATCGGCCACCGGCGCCGTGGACGATGCGGCCTCGCACGATCGGGCCGCCGCCCTGGTCGGCGACCTGACCGCCGGCATCGCCGAACTGGCCCCGCTGTTCCCCCACGACGCCGGCTACCTGGACGCCGTCCGCGTCGACTTCGACCGCTGGGCCACCGACGGCTTCGGCGAACCCGACTTCCACGACTCACTAGTCGCGTTCCAGCCGCAGCTCGACCGGGTCGACGGGCTGACCCACCTGATCGTCTTCCCGATGTACACCCAGAACGGCTCGCGCAGCCGGTTGGTCGAGGCCGTGCTGGTGCAGGTGATCTGGCCCGACTTCGTGGCCGACCTCGAGGCGTCCGAGTTCAGCAACAAGCTGTTCGTGCCGATCCGCTTCCTCGACTTCACCGCCGGCTACGACACCAACTCGGCGGTGCTGTTCCCCGAGACCGTGGCGATGCGGCAGCTGCCGACGTTCACCTGGGGTGCGATCTTCGCCGACCGCGAGGCGGCGCGGTTCCGCCGGGTGGTGCGCGCCGCGGTCGAGGTGACCAAGTTGGACCTGCCCGCCGAGGCGGCCGAGTTGCTCGACGACCAGTCGCTCACCGAAGAGACCTTTGTGATGTGGGATCTCATCCACGACCGCACCCACATGCGTGGCGACCTGCCGTTCGACCCGTTCATGATCAAGCAGCGGATGCCCTTCTTTCTCTATTCGCTGGAGGAGTTGCGCTGCGACCTGACCGCGTTCCGCGAGGCGTCCGCGATCGACCGCCGGGTCGCTGCGCTGAGCGAGCCCTCCGCCGATGACGTGGCGCTGGCCCACCACGCCCGGCTGGTGCAGTACTGCGTGATCTTCGACCGGATCTTCCGTTTCGCGATCACCGGCAGCCGAGTGCGCAACTACGACGGCCTGGGCGGACAGTTGCTGTTCGCCTGGCTGCACCAGCATCACGTGCTGCACTGGACCGACACCCGGCTCGCCTTCGACTGGGAGCAGGTGCCGGACTGCGTGAACGCCCTGGGCGCCGAGATCGAGCAGCTCTACTGGCGCTCGATCGACCGGCCCAAGATCGCCCACTGGCTGGCCGCCTACGAACTCGTCGCCGGCACGCTCGAGCCGCACCCGGCGTCCGCCTGGAAGGCCGGTGACCTACCGCTGACCGGGCTGCCCCGCGAGCTCACCGACAAGGTGCTCGACGACGAGTTCCCGCTAAGCATGTTCTACGAGGCGTTCGAGAAGAAGATGCGCGACGTCATCGCCTCCACCTCGGGCATCACCGGCGTGGACGCCTGATGCGGGTGGTGATCGCCGGCGCGGGCAGCGCGCTGGGGGACGCCACCGCCGCCGCTCTCCGGGCGGCGGGCCACGAGGCGATCGAGGTCGGGCCCGAGCAGTGCGATCTGCGCGACTTCGCGGCGGTGCAGGAACTGGCCGCCGAACTGGGCGCCGTGGACGGCGTGGTCCACCTGGTCGGCGGCTGGCGCGGCGGCGGTGGCCTGGCCGGCCAGACAGACGAGGACTGGGACTGGCTGCAGACCATGCTGGTCGGCACCCTGCGCAACACGACCCGCGCCTTCGTGGACGCCGTCGGCGCCGCGCCTGCCGGCCGGTTCGCGATCGTCTCGCAGGCCGGGGTGGCCCGGCCGACCGCGGGCAACGCCAACTACCTGGCCGCCAAGGCGGCCGCCGAGACCTGGCTGCTGGCGGTCGGGCACGCGCTGCGCGACACCCCCGCCACGGTGCACGTCGAGCGGGTGGTGGCGCTGTATTCCGACGCCGATGCGGCCGCCTACCCCGACCGGGATTTTTCGCGTCACACCCATGTCGACGAGCTCGGCGGCCGCCTCGCGGCGCTGTTCGACTGAGCCGGCGAAGAGTTCTCCCCTGGTGCAAACCACCGTGTCAAAGGTGTCACCCGGTGGGTGACGCAGCGCTGGTGCAGATGCCCGGGCTTGGATTTAGTTTTCCTAAAATAGTCACCTTCAACGACTACGTCGAGACCCACACCGACATCACCTACTCGGGGTTCCTGTTCGCGTCCGTGCGCGTCACGGTCACCCCCGGGCAGTCCTACGACCTGCAGTACCACGTCGGCACCGAGGTGTTCACCAGCACCGCGGCCGGCCAGTACTACCGGCTGCTCGGTGCGGCCCTGGTCACCGAGCAGCGCAGCTCGTACTCCGAGCCGGCACCCTGAGCCAGGCCGGTAAGACCCGCCCGGTGCACGCTTCGGCGACGGTCTACGACGGTGGCGTGAGCGGGGACGGCTCGACACAGGCCGCGACCCCGACGCCCACCCTGTCTGAGAGCACCTCCCAGACCCCGAGCCCGACTCCGAGCGTGACCGGCAGCACGCCGGCCACCTCGCCGACGACGAGCTCCCCGACCCCGCCGCCCGGCGATGGCCAACTGCCGCAGACCGGCACGGAGGCCAACCCCCTCGGTGTCGGCGTCGGCGTGGGGATCCGGGTGCGCCCCCGGATCGCCACACCCCTAGCCAGGCCCCGTTTCCAGCGGTGGCGCAGGCGGTGGCAGGATGGCCGGGTGCAACTCCATGATCCGGCCAGGCGCGGTTTCGCCAGCGACAACTACTCCGGCGTCCACCCCGAGGTGCTGGACGCCCTCGCCGACGCCAACGGCGGACACCAATCCTCGTACGGCAACGACGCGTACACCGCCCGGCTGGCCGAGGTGGTCCGAGGACACTTCGGTGAGCAGGCGGAGACCTTCCCGGTGTTCAACGGCACCGGCGCCAACGTCACCGGCCTGCTGTCGGTGCTGCCGCGCTGGGGCGGGGTGGTGTGCGCGAAGAGTGCCCACATCAATGTCGACGAGGGTGGCGCGCCCGAGAAGGTAGCCGGCCTCAAGCTGTACCCGGTGGACACCCCCGACGGAAAGCTGACGCCGGAGCTGCTGGACGAACAGGCGTGGGGGTTCGGCGACGAGCACCGGGCGCAGCCTCTGGCCGTGTCCATCACCCAGTCCACCGAGCTCGGTACCCTCTACACCCCCGACGAAATCGCCGCGCTCACCGAACACGCGCACGCCCTCGGCCTGGCGGTGCACGTGGACGGCGCCCGGCTCTCCAACGCGGCCGCCGCGCTGGGCGTCGGCTTCGCCGCCTTCACCACCGACGCCGGCGTCGACTTGGTCACCCTCGGCGGCACCAAGAACGGCGCGATGGGCGCCGAGGCAATCGTGGTGCTCGACCCCGAGCGCTGCCACGGCCTGACGTTCCTACGCAAGACGCACATGCAACTGGCCAGCAAGATGCGCTTCGTGTCGGCCCAGCTGGTCGCGCTGTACGAGGGTGACCTGTGGCTACGCAGCGCCAGCCACGCGAACGCCATGGCGGCCCGACTGCGGGCGGCGGTCGAGAATGTCGACGGCGTTGAGTTCGCCTACCCGACCCAGGCCAACGGCGTCTTCGCCCGGCTGCCGGCCGGGGTCGCCGACGTGGTGCGGCAGCGGTTCTTCTTCTACGACTGGGACGCCGCGGCCCGCGAGGTGCGCTGGATGTGCTCCTTCGACACCACCGAGGCCGACGTGGACGCCTTCGCCGCTCTGATCCGGCAGGCCTGCGCACGGGCCGTGCAGGGTTGATCCACATCGGGCACCGAACTCGGTGCCCGATGTGGACCGACACTCAGCCGACGTCGCGGGCCAGGTCGTCGACCCGCTCGGCGCCGGGCAGCGACAACAATCCGCTGACCGGGATGAACAGCTTGGAGTGCCGCACGCCCGAGCCGATGCAGACCCAGTCGCGGTCGGCGACGGCGCCGTCGACCCAGACCGGCCAGCCCTCGGGCAGCCCGACGGGGTTGATGCCGCCGTACTCCATGCCGGTCGCCTCGACCGCATAGTCCATCGGCGCGAAGGACGCCTTGCGGGCGTCGAGGCGGCGGCGGATGACGCCGTTGACGTCGAGCCGGCGGTGGGCCAGCGTCATGCAGCACGCGTGCCGCTCGACGCCGGCCCGGGTGCCGCGCACGATCACCGCGTTCGCCGAGGCGTCCATCGGCACGCCGTAGTGGGCACACAGCTGCTCGGTGTCGGCGTGGGCCGGGTCGATCTCGGCCACCAGCGCCTCGGGGATGAGCCCGATCGCCGCCGCCACCGGCGGCGCCAGCAGGTCGGGGCGCTGCGCGGCCGGCACGGCGTCCAGGGTTCCGAAGAGGGTGTCGGTCATGGCGTCCATCCTGCCGGGTACCCGTAGGGTCGGCGCATGACCGCCGACCACCGGACCCTCGTTGACGCCTACCCGCCGATCGGGCTGCGGATCAGCGCAGGCCCCGTCGAACTGGGCGGCATCGACGACGACACGGCGATCGAGCTGGCCAACCTGGCCGCCGACGGGGTTCATCCGCCGGATCGGATGCCGTTCCTGCACCCGTGGACGCTGACGACACCCGACCGGTTCCACGTCGAGTTTCTGCGGTACCACTGGGGGCTGCGCGCCCGGTTCGCCCCGGACGCCTGGAGCCTCGACCTGGCCGTGCGCCACGACGGCGAACTGGTCGGCACCCAGGGGGTGGTCACCAACGACTTCCGCCGGACCCGGGCGGGTGAGACGGGCTCGTGGCTGGGCCTGCGCCACCAGGGACGCGGCATCGGCACCTTGATGCGCCGAACGCTGTGCGCCTTCCTGTTCGACGAATTGGGCTTCGAGCAGGTCACGTCGTCGGCCTTCGCCGACAACGTCGCCTCCAACCGGGTAAGCCTGGCGGTCGGCTACCGGCCCAACGGCACGCACCGTTCGGCGCGTGGTGAGGGCTGGGCGACCAACAACGACTACCTGCTCACCCCGGACGCCCTGGTCCGGCCCCCGGCCCTCAGCGTGCAGGGCGCGGAGCCGCTGCGCCGCTTCCTCGGCCTGGCCGAAGCCGCCCCCAACGGCTGACGGTCAGACCTCCGCCTTCGCAGTCCCGGAGTGCTCGCTGTGCCACACCTCGCCGGGAATGTCGTCGGGCAGGTACGGGTTGCCGGCCAGGTCGAACGAGCGGTCCTCCAAGGCGACGCCCTTCTGCGATTCGAAGTCCCTCAGGGCACCGGCCGCACGCTTGCCGAGCAGGAACAACGCGCCGAGGTTGATCACCGCCATCACCGACATCGCCACGTCGGCCACCGACCACACGAACGCCAGTTCCTGGATGCCGCCCCAGAACACCGCGACGACGATCAGGCAGCGCAGCAGGATGTTGCCGACGCGACCACCGCCGATGAAGTCCTGGTTGACCTCGGCGTAGGTGTAGTTGCCCAGCACCGACGAGTAGGCGAACACGAAGATGAGCAGCGCCATGACCGGCGTCACCCAGGCACCGAGTTCGCTGGCGAGCGCGCTCTGGGTGAGGGTGGCCGCGACGGAACTCTCGGTGACGCCGGGGGTGTAGATCTCGGGGGCCGCCAGGATGATCATCACCGCGGTCGCCGTGCAGACCAGGATGGTGTCGACGAAGACGCCGGCGGACTGGATCAGCCCCTGGTTCACCGGATGCCTGGTGGTGGCGGTTGCGGCCGCGTTGGGCGCCGAGCCCATGCCTGCCTCGTTGGAGAACATGCCCCGCTTGACGCCGTTCAGCATGGCGGCGATGACGCCGCCTGCGGTGCCGGCCAATGCCTCGTTGAGACCGAACGCCCCGGCGAAGATCTCACCGATCGCGCCGGGCACCTCGGGCGCACGGAGGACCAGCACGGCCAGCGCGAGCAGCACGTAGACCAGCGCCATGCCGGGCGCCATGATCTCGGTGACCCTGGCGACCGACTTGATGCCGCCGAAGATGACCGCCGCGGTCAGTGCCGCGACGCCGAGCGCCGTCCACAGCGGGTCGATGCCCCAGGTGCCCTCGACCACGCCCGAGATGGTGTTGGACTGCACCATCTGGAAGGCGAAACCGAAGGTGAAGATCAGGCAGGCGGCGAACACGATGCCGACGGGGCGCGATTTGAGGCCGCGTTGGATGTAGTAGGCCGGGCCACCGATGAACGTCTTGTCCTCGGGGTGCGGAATCTTGTACAGCTGCGCGAGCGTGGCTTCGGTGAACGCGGTGGCCATGCCGAGCAGGGCCATCAGCCACATCCAGAAGATGGCGCCCGGCCCGCCGAGGGTCAGCGCGATCGCCACCCCGACGATGTTGCCGGTGCCGACCCGGGAGGCCAGCGAGATGCAGAAGGCCTGGAAGGACGAGATGCCGCCCTCGGCGTTGCCGCGGGACTTGAAGATCACCTTCCACATGGCCCCGAACAACCGGAACTGCACGCCCTTGGTGAGAATGGTGAAATACAGCCCGGCTGCGAGCAGGGCGAAGATGAGCACCCAGGTGAGATTGTCGTTCAACCAGCCAACGATTGTGTCCGCCATGATGGTGACCTTTCGGCGAGGGTTGCCGTCACCCTAGGGCCACGGCCAGCGCACGGGTAACCCCCTGGCCCCACAACAGCCGTGACAGCCTCGTTACACCTCGACGCGTTGTTGAGCCCCGAAACTAGAAGTAGTAGGGAAAATCCGACCAGTCCGGCGTCCGCTTCTGCAGGAACGCGTCGCGGCCCTCGACCGCCTCGTCGGTCATGTAGGCGAGCCGGGTGGTCTCGCCGGCGAACACCTGCTGACCGATCAGCCCGTCGTCGACGGCGTTGAAGGCGAACTTCAGCATCCGCTGGGCGGTCGGCGACTTACCGCAGACCAGCGCCGCCCACTCCAGGCCGACGTCCTCGAGCTGCTCGTGCGGTACCACCTTGTTGACCGTACCCATCTCGTAGGCCCGCTGCGCGTCGTAGGTCTGACCGAGGAAGAAGATCTCCCGCGCCACCTTCTGGCCGACCTGTCGGGCCAGGTAGGCCGAGCCGAGGCCGGCGTCGAACGACCCGACGTCGGCGTCGGTCTGCTTGAACCGGGCATGCTCGGCCGAGGCCAGGGTCAGGTCGCACACTACGTGCAGGGAGTGTCCGCCGCCGGCCGCCCAGCCACCCACCAGGGCGATCACCACCTTGGGCATGAACCGGATCAGCCGCTGCACCTCGAGGATGTGCAGCCGGCCGCCCTCGGCCTGGGCGCGCAGCGGATCGACGGTCTCGGCGGTCTCACCCTCGGCGTACTGGTAGCCCGAGCGGCCCCTGATCCGCTGGTCGCCGCCCGAGCAGAACGCCCAGCCGCCGTCCTTGGCCGACGGTCCGTTGCCGGTCAGCAGCACGCACCCCACGTCGGGCGAGCGGCGGGCGTGGTCGAGCGCCGTGTACAACTCGTCGACGGTGTGCGGCCGGAACGCGTTGCGCACCTCGGGCCGGTCGAAGGCGATCCGCACCGCCGGCACGTCCTTGGCCCGGTGGTAGGTGATGTCGGTGAACGCGAAGCCGGGGACCTCGTCCCACAGGTCCGGACGCCAGGGGCTGCTCATGGCGTCCAACCTAGCGGCAGCGCCCCTCGGCGAGCGCGTCGAGTCGACGTCCTACCAGCTGGGGCTGGGCTTCATCACGTCGGTGAAGATGCCGTCGACACCCAGCCGCACGCAGCGTTGCCGCTGCGCGGCCTTGTTCACCGTCCAGACCCGGATGCGGAAGCCGGCCCGATGCGCCCGGGTCACGTAGCCGGGCACCATCAGCACGTGCCGCGACGGATGCACCGCCTGCACGTCCAGTTCGCGGAAGTAGCGCCAGGCCTCGCGCAGCATGCCGTCGTGGATGGCGGCCAGTTCGCCGGTCCAGCCGCGCTCGCGCAGCCGCTGCAGGGAGTAGTGGTTGAACGACGACAGCACCGCCCGCTTGCCCAGCTTGCGCTCGGCGATCATGGCCAGCACCTTCGCCTCGAGTCCCTTGTAGGGCTTGACGCTGTTCTTCAGTTCGATGTTGATCCGCTGGTTGCCGGCGGCGAGCAGGTCGAGCACTTCGGCGAGCGTCGGTATCCGGGTGGTCAGCGGGTCCGCCTTCGGCTTCAGCACCGACGGCAGGGCCTGCAACTGCTCGACGGTGTGGGACGCGACCCAGCCGGTGCCGGCGTGGGTGCGCTCCACCTTCTCGTCGTGGATGACCACCGGGACGCCGTCCGCGCTGAGCTGTACGTCGAGTTCGACCCCGTCCGCGCCCGCCTCCATGGCGGCGACGAACGCGGCGATGGTGTTCTCCGGCTGCCGCGCGCTTGCACCGCGGTGTGCCCAGATCTCCATGCTCACGCCCTTTCGATCGCCTGCCTCACCCAAGCCAGCACCAGCTCCGTCGTGGTCTCAACGTAGTCACGGGTGAGGTGGTGGTTGTCCATCCACACTTTCACATTGCCGATCTCGGGTACGCAGACCTTGTCGGGACACACGATCGGGTTCGGGTCGAAGGTGGTCATCCCGGTGATCGGCCCCACCAGCGGCGTCAGCGGGTTCGCCGCCCGCAGCATCGGGTGGTCGGCCGTGCATGGTGGGTCGCCGTCGGACCGGGCGGCCTGACACTGCACCAGGCCCTCGGCGAAACGTGGCGTGTCGCGCATGGCGATGATCGTCCGGCCTTCGCGGGCATGCTCGGCCAGTGCCGCGATCCCCGCCTCGAGCACGGTCTCGCCGTCGACCTCGGACCGGGTCCCGACGGTGAGCACCAGGTCGGGGTCCAACGGTTCGATGGCGTCCAGCACGTCCGGCCAGAAGTCGACGCACTTCTTCTCGCCGTCGTTGATCGGGTCGCCGGCCGGCGCCAGGTAGCAGCTCTGCTCGTAGATCAGCAGGACCTGCCAGCCGCGTTCGCGACCGATCTCGCGGATCGCGGTGGACCACTGCTGCACGTGCGAGTTGCCGATCAGCAGGACCCGTTCGGTGTCCGGACCGGCCACCAGCGGCAGGGTGGACGCCGCGTCGTCGGCGTCCTCGGCGCTGGCCATCGTCGGATCGGTGAGCACCATGCACTGCTGCTGCGCCCGGCCGGGCAGCTCCCAGTCGGTGGGGCAGGAGGGGCCTTCCAAGGCCCACTGGTGCGGCAGTTCGGCCAGCGTCGGCACCGAGGGTTCGGTGGGCACGCCGTGCGCCTTCCATTCGGGGGCGAGCACCCGGGCGCCGGGATGCTGCTCGACCGCGACGCTCGGGGCCGGGGTGGGCGCGCTGCGCACCACCTGTCGCCAGCCGGTCACGCAGGCCAGCACCAGGCCGATACCCACCACGACCAGCAGAAGGTTGCGGCACGGCCCCCAGCGCGAGGTCAGCGACCGCAGCGGTCCCTCGACGAATCGGTGCAACCCGATGGCCAGCAGCAGCGACGCGGCGATGATGCCCGCCCCCTCCAGCACGCTGGGCTCGTCGCGGTCGATCAGCACCACATAGCCGACCAGGATCGGCCAGTGCACCAGGTACAGCGCGTAGGACGCGTTGCCGAGCCCGGCCAGCCAGGGCCGGCCGAGCAGGCGTCCGACCCCGTGCCGGTCGTCGGGGTCGGCCAGCAGGACCGACCCGGCGGCGGCCAGCGGCACCAGCGCCACCCAGCCCGGGAAGGCGTCCCTGACGTTGACCACGATGCCGACGAGCAGGACGCCGGCGAGCCCGGCCCAGCCGAGCGCCCTGCCCACGCGGGCGGGGACGGCGGCCGAGAGCCGGACCCCGAGCAGCGCGAGCAGGGAGCCGAAGGCGAACTCCCACAGCCGGCCGCGGGTGTCGAAGTAGGCGAAGGCCTGGTCGGTGGCGGTGATCCAGACCGACCAGGCCAGCGAGCCGACGAAGATCAGGCCGAACGCGGCGACGAGCAGGCGTCGCGGCCGCACCTGCGGCCAGCGCCGCCCCACCAGCCCGGCCACGGCGAAGATGAGCGGCCAGACGACGAACACGGTGCCCTGGATGGACAGCGACCAGAAGTGCTGCAGCGGCAGCGGGACACCGGTGCCGTAGTAGGAGACGTCGTGGGCCGCCAGCCACCAGTTCTGCCAGTACAGCGCGCTGGCCACAGCCTGTTGCTGGGTCTGCGACCACGATGTCACCGGCAGCACCGCCGGAGCGAGCAGTACCACGGCGAGGATGGTCAGCACCGCCAGCGGCACGATCCGGGCGAAGGTCCGCGTCCAGTACCGGGGCAGGGCCAACGCCCGCCCGTCGTCGAGCCGGCGGGCGAAGGCGAGGGTGAGCAGGTAGGCGGACAGGGCCAGGAAGATGTCGACGCCGCCGGAGACCCGGTCGAGCCAGACGTGGTACACGACCACCAGCAGGACGGCGACGAAACGCAGCCCCTGAATGTCCTGACGCACCCGCCCGCTCGGCGCGGTCTTCGTCATGAGGGGCCACAGTCTAGCCGGGCGCTGCCCGGCGGCAGCCTTCGCCGACCCCCTGGCCGGGCGTCCGGTCGGTCGCGGGCGGCGGTAGGGTCGGGCGGGTGACCACCCGTGAACCGAGCGAGGTCGATGCCCTCGCCGACGCCTACACCCTGGCCCGCGCCGAGCTCGATCCCCTGTTCGGCACCGCGATCGGACTGTCCGGCTACGACCACCTGATGAGTGCGGCCGACCCGGACTTCCACGACGCCGACGATGCCCTGGCGCGCGACACCCTCGCCAAGCTGGACGCGGTCACCCCCCGCGACGAGACAGACCGGGTCACCGTGGCGGCCATGCGCGAGCGGTTGGGCCTGCTGCACGAGCTGCACGAGGCCGGGGAGCAGTTCCGGGCGCTGAACAACATCGCCTCGCCGCTGCAGGGTTTCCGCGACGTGTTCGACGTGATGCCCAATCGGACCGAGGAGCACTGGTCCAACATCGCCTCCCGGCTGGCCGGCGTCCCGCAGGCCGTCGACGGCTACCTCGCCTGCCTGCGCGAGGGCGTCCGACGCGGTTACGTGCCGCCCGCGCTGCAGGTGCGGGAGGGCATCGTCCAGGCCGATCAGCTGGCCGATCCCGAGAACTCGTTCTTCACCACCTTCCACCGCACGGCCGAGCACGGCGGTGCGCTGGCGCTCGAACTGGACCGCGCCGGGGTGGCCGCCGCGCAGGCGTACGGCACCCTGGCCGCGTTCCTGCGCGACCTGGAGCCGCAGGCGCCGGCCGCCGACGCGTCGGGACGCGACCGGTACCGGCTCTGGTCGCGGCTGTTCCTGGGCGCCGAGGTCGACCTGGACGAGACCTACGAGTGGGGCCTGGACGAGTTGGCCCGGGTGACCGCCGAGCAGGACGCCGTGGTCGAGACGATCGCCGGGACGGGCGCCACCGTCGCCGACGCCGTCGCGGTGCTGGACGCCGACGAGGCGCGCAAGCTGCGCGGCACCGACGCGCTGCGGGAATGGATGCAGTCGACCGCAGACGAGGCCGTCGCCGAGCTGAACGGCGTGCACTTCGACATCCCCGAGCCGGTGCGGACCATCGAGTGCATGATCGCCCCCACCCAGAACGGCGGCATCTACTACACCGGGCCGTCGGACGACTTCACCCGCCCGGGGCGGATGTGGTGGTCGGTGCCGCCGGGCGTGACGGAGTTCAACACCTGGCGGGAGAAGACCACCGTCTACCACGAGGGCGTGCCGGGCCATCACCTGCAGATCGGCCAGGCGGTGCACAACCGCGACCAGTTGAACCTGTGGCGGCGGCTGGTCTGCTGGGTGTCGGGGCACGGTGAGGGCTGGGCGCTGTACGCCGAGCGGCTGATGCAGGAGTTCGGCTACATGGACGACCCGGGCGATCTGCTCGGCCTGCTCGACGGGCAGCGGATGCGCGCCACCCGGGTGGTGCTCGACATCGGCGTCCATCTCGGCAAGCCGGCCCCGCAGCGTTGGGGCGGCGGCACCTGGGACGCCGAGAAGGCCTGGGAGCTGCTGCGCGCGAACGTGAACATGGACGAGAAGTTCCTGCGCTTCGAACTGAACCGCTACCTGGGCTGGCCCGGGCAGGCGCCCTCGTACAAGATCGGGCAGCGGCTCTGGCAGGAGCTGCGCGCCGAGGCCGAGGCCAAGGCGGGCGCTTCGTTCTCGCTGCGGGACTTCCACAGCCGCGCGCTCAACCTGGGCTCGCTGCCGCTGAGCGTGCTCCGGGACGCCGTGCTCGCCGACTGACGCCGGGACGCCGTCAGCTGTTGAGCCAGCGCTCGAACGCCTCCGTACGGTAGGGCCGGCCGAGGAAGTCCTCGACCAGGTCGGCGGCGTCCGCACTCCCCCCGGGCACCAGCACCGCGTCGCGGTAGCGGCCGGCCATCGTGGGGTCGAGCAGGTTGTCGGGGTCGAAGGCGCTGAACAGGTCCTTGGCGATGACCAGACTCCACATGTAGGTGTAGTAGGCCGACGTGTACCCGGCCAGGTGCCCGAAGCCGGCGTAGAAGTGCGTCCCGGCCAGGGGTTTCACCATGCTGTACGTCTCGTACAGGTCGAGCATCGCCGCGGTCGGGTCGGCCGGCCGCTCGGCGTGGAACCGGTGGGCGAGGGTGGCGTAGAACATCTGGGTGCGGGCCAGCAGCCCCTTGCCGAACTCGTCGGCTGCCCGCATCCGCTGCACCAACGCCTCGGGAATCGGGGCGCCCTCGGCGTCCGTGGCGAACAGCCGCAGCACCTCGGCGTCCCAGGCCCACTCCTCGAGCAGCTGGCTGGGAGCCTCGACGAAGTCCCACTCGGTGGCGACGCCCGAGAACCGCAGCCAGCGCTGGCCGCCGCCGAGCAGGTGGTGGATGAGGTGGCCGAACTCGTGGAACAGCGTGACGACGTCGCGGTGCTCCATCAGCCCGCGAGGAAAGTTGCACACCAGCACGCCCTCGGGCAGCTGCCGCTCGACGATGCCGGCCACCAGTTCGAACTGGGCCGCGTGGTTGTACTTGCGCTCCCGCGGGTGCAGGTCGAGGTGGATCCGCCCCACCGGCGCACCGTCGGCGGCGTAGCTGACGTCGAAGGTGGTCACGTCCGGATGCCAGGTGCGGGCCACCCCCTGTTCCACGGGGGTGAACCTCAACCCGAACAGCCGGCCGGTGATGGTGAGCAGCCCGTCGTGCACCTTGCCGAAGTCGAAGTAACGGCGCACCTCGTGGGCGTCCACCCCGAACCGTTCGCGCTTGATCAGTTCGTAGTAGTGCCGCCAGTTCGACAGGTCGATGACGGTCTCGCCGTCGGCGGCGGCCCGCTCGGCGAGCACCGCCAGGTCGCGCCGGGCGGACGCCTCGGCCGCGGCGCTGATCGTGTCGATGAAGTCGGCGATGGCCGCCCCCGAACCGATCATCTTCACCTCGGCGTCGTAGTCGGGCCAGCCCGGATAGCCGAGCAGGGTGGCCAGCTCGTGGCGGGCCGCGAGCATCGCCGCCAGCACCTCGTCATTGACCGGCCAGGCGAGGTTGAAGAACGTGGTCGCCACCGCCCGGCGCGCGTCGGGGTCGGTCGAGAAGGTGAGGAACGGCAGCACGTCGGGATAGTCGGTGGACACCGCCACCAGTCCGTCGGCGTCGGCGGGATGGGACTCGACGTAGTCAGTGGGCAGGCCGGCCAGGGCGGACGCCGGTACCCGGGTCTCGCGCCGGCCGTCGCGAATGTTCCGCGAGAACGCCTGAACGAGCTCGGTGAGCCGCTCCTCCAGCTCCCGCACGCGGTTGCGGACCTCCTCGTCGCGGTCGACGCCGGAGCGCCGGAACGACTGCAGCGCCTTGTCCAGCACCCGGCCCGCCCCGGCGTCCAGGCTGTCGCGATCGACCCGGTTGAGCGCCGCATACACGTCGGTGTCGAGGTAGAGGTCGGTGGAGTACCGGTCGGCCTCGACCTCCAGCGCCTCGGCCGCCTCGATGACGGCGGCCTCCGGATGCACCGACGACAGCAAGCCGGCCACCGCCCCGGCGTTGCGTCGGGCGATCGCGGCATCGTTCCACAGCGCGAGCACGCGCTCCGGGTCGGACCGCTTCAACTCTGCGATGGCCGCCCGGGCCACGTCGAGCTGGCCGGGGCCACGCTCGTCGAGCCACCCGATCCAGTCGTCGGCGGGCAGTTCCAGTGGAGTCAGGGCCATGAGCCGCAACCCTACCGAGCTTGGGCGCACCCCTGCGACGGTGGCAGGATCGGCGCATGCCAACCCGGATGACGGGGCCCCGCGGCCAGGCTCGTCGCCCCCGCCCCGACGCCGGCGTGCGGGTCAGCATCACCGACGTCGCCCGTGAGGCGGGGGTGGCGATCAGCACCGTGTCCGCCGCGCTGAACGGACGCGCGGGAGTGTCGGAGGCCACCCGGGTCCGGATCACCGGGATCGCCGAACGGCTCGGCTGGGTACCGTCGATCCGCGGCCGCAGCCTGGTCGCCCGGCAGGCGTGGGCGGTGGGGCTGCTGGTGCAGCGGCCGGCGTCCGTTCTCGAGGCGGACCCGTTCTTCGCCGGCTTCATCGGTGGTGTCGAGACGGTGCTGGACGAGGCCCACTACGCGCTGCTGCTGCAGCTGGCCGGCAGCCGTGAGCGGGTGCTCCAGCGGCTTCCGCTGTGGGCGCGCAGCGAGACCGTCGACGGCATCTTCCTGACCGATGTGCAGGCCGACGATCCCCGCTTCGAGGTGGTCGGACGCCTGGGGCTGCCCGCCGTCGCCATCAACTCCGGCGACAAGCGGCCCTTCGTCTCCACCGTGCACCAGCAGCACCTGCCCGGGCTGCGGGCCCTGCTCCGGCATCTGCTCGACCTTGGCCACACCCGGATCGCTCACGTCTCGGGGTCCCCCGGCTTCGTCCATTCCGGCGAGCGAGAGGACGCCTGGCGGACCGAGTTGGCGGACGCCGGGGTGGTGGCGGGGCCGCTGGTGGGCGGCGACTTCACCTCCGAGGGCGGCGCCCGGGCCGCCGACGAGCTGCTCGGGTCGGCCGACCCACCGACGGCGGTGCTGTGTGCGAACGACCTGACCGCGATCGGGTTCATCTCCCGCGCGAACGCGATGGGTTTCACGGTGCCGGGCGACGTCTCGGTGACCGGCTTCGACGGTATCCAGCTGTCCGGCTTCACTGCGCCGCCGCTCACCACGGTGCAGACCGCGCCGCACGACCTGGGGGCCGAGGCGGCCCGGCTGCTGCTGCGGCTGATCGCCGGCGGCGAGCCCGAACACACCGAGATCCCCGCGGCCGAGTTGCTGGTGCGGGCCTCGACCGCCCGACCCCGACGCTGACCCGCCTCCAGGGCTGGGCTCCCCGAGAGGAAACTCCCGAGGGCAGGGAAGTGGGCGCGCAGGTCTCGCCCTCGGGGGCGTCCCGGTGTTACGGTCAGTTACCGAAACGTTTCGGATACCCGGAGGGACTCATGGCAACAACGATGTTGCGCGGTCGCCGCGCTCCCCTGGCCACCGGCCTGATCACGCTCGCAACGGTCGGGGCACTCACCCTGGCCGGCTGTTCCGGCGGAGCGCCGGCCAGTTCGGCCAGCGTGCCGACCGAGGCCTCCCAGGTCACCGGTGAGTTGAACATCCTGGTCTCCAGCGCGTCCGGTTCGGACGCGGGCTTCAAGGCCGTCAACGACGCCTTCGCCAAGCAGTACCCGGAGGTGAAGCTCAACTTCACCGCGGTGCCGAACGAGAACTACAACCAGGCCCGCGCGTCCCGGCTCAGCGCCGGCACCATCGACGTCGGTCTGGCCAACCCGAAGCAGCTGCCCGACTACGTGCCCGAGAGCAACAAGGGCGACGACGCCAGGCTGGCGGACGCCGGGGGGTTCATGGACCTCACCGATCAGCCGTTCATGAAGAAGTTCCAGCCCTCGGTGCTCGAGAAGATCACCTA
Source organism: Micropruina sonneratiae (assembly GCF_025972045.1). GTDB lineage: Bacteria > Actinomycetota > Actinomycetes > Propionibacteriales > Propionibacteriaceae > Micropruina > Micropruina sonneratiae. The sequence continues at coordinate 236,243 of NZ_JAPDHX010000005.1, forward strand.
CAACGGCCGCAACTACACGGTGCCCACCGGACTGTCCTACTACACCGGCCTGACCTACAACAAGAAGATCTTCGCCGACAACAACATCACCGTCCCGACCACCTGGGACGAGTTCATCAAGGTGTGCGACACCCTGAAGGCGAAGGGAATCACCCCGATCTCGATCGGCGGCAAGGACACCGCCGGCATCGTCATGCTGAGCGTCGTGCAGAGCCTGTACCCCACCGCCCAGGCGAAGCAGGATCTCGCCAAGGGACTCTACGAGCACACCGTTGCGCTCAACGAGGGCACCCAGCTCGAGGTGCTGACCAAGGTGCAGCAGCTGTACGGCTACGGCCAGGCGAACTTCGCCGGTTCGAACTACAACCAGATGACCAGCGAGTTCCTCACCGGCAAGGCCGCGATGATCTCCGACGGCACCTGGAACGTCGGCTCGCTGAACGAGGCCGACAAGGTCGACTTCGGCTACTTCCCGCTGCCGGCGAGCAACAACGCCGCCGACAACGCCTACCTGGGCGGCAAGGTCGAGCTGAGCCTGGCGGTGCCGACCAATGCGAAGAACCCGACCGCCGCGCTGGCGTGGCTGTCGTTCTTCGCCGACAACTACAAGCTGTTCAACGACAAGGCCGGCTTCGCACCGTCGCAGGAGGGTGTCGAGGGCGACCCGTTCTACACCGAGATCGCGCCGTACACGAAGAACTTCGAGCCGGCCTGGGACACCATCTGGATCGCCAACACCTCCGCCGGTCAAGCTGCGGCCCTGCCGTTCAACTGGAACGCGGTGAAACCGATGGGGTCGATGGACGCCCAGGGCGCGGCCGGCGCCGCGCAGAAGGACTGGGACGCCGCGAAGTAGCCGACGGTGAGGAACTACATCGTCTTCGGCCGGCGCAGCACCGCGCAGCTGACCTTCGCCCTCGGCATGGCGCTGGTGGTGGTGTTCTCGCTGATCCCGGCGGTCGGGATCCTGGTGATCTCGTTCACCGACATCCGCTCGTTGCCGTTCCTGCCGGTGCACTGGGTGGGGCTGGAGAACTACCGCACGTTCTTCAGCGCCGCCCAGCTGGGTTACAACACGGTGGCACTGACCAACACGTTCGTGTTCGCGTTCGCCGTCACGCTGTTCCAGAACAGCCTGGCGCTGCTGATCGCGGTGCTGCTCAACCAGCGGCTCAAGGGCCGCAACTTCGCCCGGGCCGTGGTGTTCCTGCCGACCATTCTGGGGGTCACGGTGATCGGGTTGATCTTCACCCTGATCTTCAACCCGGCCGCCGGCCCGGCTCAGCAGCTCTGGGCGGCCTTCGGGTCGTCGTCGGCGTTCTTCGGCGACCCCAACCTGGCGATGGCGCTGGTCATCTTCGTCCAGGTGTGGAGCGGCATCGGGGTCGCGGTGGTGATCTACCTGGCCGGCCTGCAGGCCATCCCGCAGGAACTGTACGAGGTGGCCGACATCGACGGTGCCACGTCGGGCCAGAAGCTGCGCAACGTGACGATTCCACTGCTCGCTCCGGCGGTCACCGCGAACACGCTGCTGTGCATCATCGGCTCACTGCAGAGCTACCAGCTGATCTACGTGCTGACCGGTCCGATCAACCCGGCGACCCAGGTGCTCAGCCTGGCGATCTTCACCCAGGGCTTCGGCGGCGCACAGGGCGGTACCGTCCTGTCGCAGGGGTACGCGGCCGCCATCTCGATGGTGCAGTTCGTCATCGTCGCGATCATCTCGCTGGCCAGCCTGGCCTACCTGCGCCGGCGAGAGACAGCGCTATGAGCACGCTGCCGGTCGCCGCCGTCCCCACCGGCAGCAGCGGACTGCAGACCCCGGCGTCCGAGGGCATCGGTGGGCGTCCGCACCGGGCCTGGGCGTGGGTGTCGTATGCGCTGATGGGGCTGGTCGTCGTCATCTACCTCTACCCGCTGCTGTTCCTCGTCAACACGGCCCTGAAGAGCAACGCGGAGTTCCTGGTCGATCCGACCGGCCTGGTCAAGGACCCGCAGTTCGGCAACTTCGTCCAGGCCTGGCAGCAGGGCAACTTCGCCGCCTACGTGCTGAACTCGGTCGTCTACACGCTGGTCGCCGCCACGGTGGGCACCGTGATGTCGCTGATGATCGGCTTTCCGGTGGCGCGCGGCTACGTCAAACACCCGAAGGTGTGGCAGGGGCTGTTCGCGGCGATGCTGTTCTTGCCCAACACGTTGGTGACGGTGTTCCAGCTGGCGCTGCGGCTGAACCTGTACGACACCCCGTTGGGCTACATCCTGATCATGGCCTCCGGGGTCGGGGTGGGACCCCTGCTGGTCACCGGGTACCTGAACTCGATCCCGCGCGAGATCGACGAGGCCGCCGCGATGGACGGCGCCGGCTACCTGCGCTACATGTTCACGTTCCTGCCCCGGCTGATGATGCCGGTGCTGTCGACGGCATTCATCCTGCAGGCGATCGGGGTGTGGAACGACATCATCCTGGCGACCATCCTGTTCACCAGCCAGGAGCACTGGCCGGTGACGCTGGGGCTGTTCAACTTCAAGGGCACCTACACCAGCGAGTGGACGCTGCTGTCGGCGGCCACCATGATCGTCGCCGCCCCGCTGCTGCTGGTCTACCTGTTCCTGCAGCGCTATCTCGTGGCCAGCGTCGTCGGCGGCGCGGTGAAGGGCTGAGGTGTGACCGTGACTACTGCATCGAGGGACTTCCCGTACCGGCTCGTCCGGGCCGGGGTGGTGATGCGACCCGATCCGCACGACCCGCGCGAGGCTGAGGGGGTGCTCAATCCGGCAGCGGCCCGGACGCCGGACGGCCGGCTGCTGCTGTTCCCCCGGGTGGTGGCGCACGGCAACTTCTCCCGGATCGCGGTCGCCGACGTGGTGATCGGCGATGGGACGCCGATCGGCGTGCAGCGACGCGGGATCGCCCTGGCGCCGGAGCGCTCCTGGGAGCGCGGCTCCGACCACGGCGGCGTGGAGGACCCCCGGCTGACCTGGGTGCCGGAGCTGGGGCTCTACCTGATGCCGTACGTCGCCTACGGACCGCTGGGCCCGCGGGCCGCCCTGGCGGTCTCGACCGACCTGGCGGAGTTCACCCGGTTGGGACCGTTCCAGTTCCGCTACGAGGACGCCCTCGACACTGACCTGAACCTGTTCCCCAACAAGGATCTGGCCTTCTTCCCCGAGCCGGTGACCGGCCCGGACGGGACGCCGTGCCTGGCGTTCCTGCACCGGCCGATGTTCGAGTTGCCGGGCCAGCGGACGCAGTTGCCGACCGGCATCGACGACCCGCGGGCGGCGATCTGGCTTTCGTACGTGCGGCTCGCGGACGCCGTGGCCGACCCCGAAGCGCTGCTGCGGCCGTTCGGGCACCGCGAGATCGCCCGCTCAGAGGCCGCCTGGGAGCACCTCAAGATCGGTGGCGGGCCGCCGCCGGTTCGGGTCCCCGAAGGTTGGCTGCTGCTGTACCACGGCGTATCCGGCAGCATCTCCGACGACCCGTTCACCCCCCAGAAGGACGTGCACTACGCCGCCGGCGGCCTCATCCTGGACGCCGACGATCCGTCGCTGGTGCTGGCCCGGACGCCGTTGCCGCTGCTCAGCGCGGAAACCGCCGACGAACGGGTCGGCATCGTCGCCAACGTGGTCTTCCCCACCGCCATCGCCGAGGTCGAGGGCACCCTGTTCACCTTCTACGGCATGGCCGACGAGGCGATCGGTGTGGCCCGCATCGAACGAGACCAACGGTGAACGCCACCGACTGAACCACCCCAACCTTGGAGGTCGACGATGACCCAGCAACCCACCCTCCGCCGGCGCACCCTGATCGGCGCGGCCGGCGCCGCAGGCGTCCTGACCGGGGTCGGCGCCGTCACCGCGGCGACCCCGGCCGGGGCGGCCGACCGGCTCACCAACCTGGCCCACCTGGACGACCTCACCACCACGGTGCGGTTGTCGGCGACGGCCGCCCACACCACCTACCGGCTCGGGCGTGAGCCCGAGGTGGGGCTGCTGTGGGTGTACGCCAACGTGAACGACGACGGCGGTTACACCCCGGTCGGCGGCGGCAGCTACGACGCGGAGTCCGACACGTGGGGTCAGGGCGCCTACGATTCCGACGACATCGCCCGGGCCGCGGTGGTGTACCTGCGTGAGTGGCGGGCAACCGGATCGGCGCACGCCCGCCGGCAGGCCTACCAGCAGTTGCGCGGCCTGGCCTACTTCCAGACCCTGACCGGCGACCACGCGGGCGAGTTCCTGCTCTGGATGCAGCCCGACGGCACGCTCAACCCGACCCCGACCCCGCCGGACAACCCCAACCCCGCCGACGCAGGCGAGTCGTACTGGACGGCCCGGGCGTTGTGGGCCTTCGGCGAGGGCTACGTGGCGTTCGCCAGGCGCGACCGGGCCTTCGCCGCCTTCCTGCGCGAGCGGATGGAGCTGGCGATCGCCGCCCTCGAGCGGGACACGCTGGTCCGCTACGGGCAGTACCACGACCTGCACGGCGTGCGGGTGCCGGCGTGGCTGATCACGCAGGGCGCGGACGCCAGTTCCGAGGCGCTGCTCGGGCTGGCGCCGTATGCCAGGGCGACGGGTTCGCGGGCCGCCATTCGCGCCACCCGCCGGCTGGCCCGCGGGATCGCCGAGTTCCACGCGGGCAGCACCGCGCAGTGGCCGTTCCGGGCGCTGCTGCCGTGGGCGGAATCACTCGACGACTGGCACGCCTGGGGTGCCGAGATGGCGCAGGGACTGGCCGCCGCGTCCAGCGCCCTCGGCGACCGCAGCCTGCTGAGCCCCGCGATCGGCGACACGGCCGGCTTCACCGCCCAGCTGCTCACCGCCACCGGCCCCGACAACGGCTGGCTGCCGGTGCCTTTGGAGAAGGTCCAGATCGCCTACGGGGCGGACGCCCGGGTGCGGGCCTGCTACGAGGTGGGCCGGGTGGCGGGCCGCGAAGGCATCCGCCGGCTGGCCGGGGTGAGCGCCGGCTGGTTCTTCGGAGCGAACCGTTCGGGCCGGCCGACCTACGACCCGGCGACCGGCGTCACCTTCGACGGCGTCGAGGCCGACGGGCGGCTGAACCGCAACTCGGGTGCGGAGTCGACGATCCACGGGCTGCTCACCATGCAGGTGCTGGACGCCGATCGCGAGCTGGCCACGCTCGCCAAGGCGTCGGCGACGATCGGTGTCCGCGACGGGCTGACGGTGGTCGAGGCGGAGGCCGGCACCTGGAGCGGCGACGCGGTGACCCAGGACCCTGCCGCGGCCTGGACCGGAGAGTCGTTGTGGAGCGGTCGGCAGGTGGTGGCCGGCGACGGCGCGCGGGCGCAGTGGGCGTTGCCGGCGTCCGACGAGCCGGTGCTGGTGCAGCCGGTGCTGGCCCTCGAGCACGGTTCGGACGCGGTGGTGCGGTTCGCGGCCGGCTCACGACCCCTGGGCAGCGTGCGGGTCGGGGCGGTCGGCGAGCAGGGTGACGCGGCCTCCCCGGTGCGGCTCACCCCGGTCGCCCTCGCGCGTCCGGCGCTGGCCGGAGCCGAGCGGGTGACGGCCGAGGTCTCCGGCGGCACGGCCGTACTGGACGCGCTGCTGCTGATGCCCGAGGTGGCCCGGCTCACGGCGTCCGGCACGACCGGTGCGGTGGAGCTGCTCACTTCGAAGAGTGATCGCCGCGAGGTGCGGGTGCTGGCGTCGTCCGGTGGCCGGGTGCAGGTGAGCAGCTACGACCGCAACGGTGCGCGGACGTTCGGGGGGTTGATCGGTGGGCGCCGGGTGCTGATCGAACCGGGTGGCTTCACCCTGGTGTTCCGCGCGCGGTAGCTGGACCGAGGGGACGGTTCTTCCGGTCCTGTTTCACCCGATCGAGGGCCTACTGCGCCGCCCGGATCTCCATCGTGCAGCACTTCACCGAGCCGCCGCCCTTGAACAGTTCGGAGAGGTCGACAGCGATGGGTTCGAAGCCGCGTTCGCGCAGCTGCGCCATCAGCCCGGTGGCCAGCGCCGACAGCACGACGTGGTAGCCGTCACAGACCGCGTTCAGTCCGAGCACCTCGGCGTCGGAGTCGGTGGCGATGATGGCGTCCGGGTACAGCTCGGCGAGCAGGCGCTGCGAATCCGCGCTGAACGCGGCCGGGTAGTAGGCGATCAGGTCGTCGTCGAGCACGGCCACGGCGGTGTCGAGGTGGTAGTAGCAGGGGTTGACCAGTTCGAGGCTGGCCACGGCGCGGCCGGTGATCGCGGCCAGTTCGGCGTGGGCCGCCAGTTCGGTGCGGAAGCCGTAACCGGCGAGGATCCGGTCACCGCAGACCAGGAAGTCGCCCTCGCCCTCGTTGACCGCGCTCGCCGGGTGGACGGGGCCGAGCCCGGCGGACTCGAGCCAGGTCGTGTAGGCGGTGGCCTCGGCGGCCCGTTGCGGGTAGCGGAAGCGCGCGGCGTAGGCGATGCCGCCGACAACGGTGGCGCCGTTGGCGGCGAACACCATGTCGGGCAGCCCGGCCACCGACGGCACCTCGTCGACGGTGTGGCCGAGGGAGCGGTAGAGGTCGGCCAGCGCCTGCCACTGAGCGACGGCGCGCTCGGCCGAGACCGGCACCGAGGTGTCCATCCAGGGGTTGATTGCGTATTCGACAGCGAAATGGTCAGGCCGCGTCATGGCGTAGCGACGCGGACGGAAGCGGTCGATCCGGCTGGCGACGACGGGCGCGGCGAGAGTCATGGCTACAGAGTAGGTAGGGCGGTGAGGCTCTACGTCGTACGGCCCTTGCGTCTTCACCCCTGATATGTTGCGCCTCAACACCAATTTCGGTGATTCATTGCGCAACTGGTCGGGGGTTGAGATGGACGATCTGGACCGACGGATCGTGGCGCTGCTGATCCGGGACGGGAGGGCCACCTACGCCGAGCTCGGCGCCGAGGTGAATCTGTCGGCGCCCGCGGTGAAGCGTCGGGTCGACAGGCTGTTGGACGAAGGGGTGGTCCGCGGCTTCACCGCGGTGGTCGACCCGGCGGCCGGCGGCTGGCGCACGGAGGCATTCGTGGAGGTCTACTGTTCGGGGGCGATCAGTCCCGAGGCACTCCGCCACGCCTGGGAGGGCATCGCTGAGGTCACCAACGCGTGGACGATCACCGGGCAGCCGGATGCGTTGATCCGGGTGCTGGCCACCGACGTGCGGCATCTGGAAGAGGTGCTGGAGCGGATCAGGTCCGCGGCCAGCATCGACCACACCGAGACCGCGATCGTGCTGTCCACCCTGGTCGACCGCCGGGTACCGGCCAGCGGGTGAGGGGCCGGTTCACTGAGCGGGAAGGTGCGTGCGCGGCGCCAGCCGCGGGCCGTGCCTTTCACGCCATCTGCGCATGCCGAGCAGCGCCTGTACCCGGTGCCGGTGCGGTCGATACGGCTCGAGCAGTTCGGCCAAGGCGTCATCGTCGAGGTCGTGGCCGACCAGGGCGTGCCCGATCTCGTTGGGGATGTGGTAGTCGCCGAAGCTGACCGCGTCGGCGTCCCCGTGGGCCCGGAAGCGGACTTCGGCCGACGTCCACACACCCACGCCCGCGATCGAACGCAACCGGGTGTCGGCCAGTTCGAGCGGGACGTTCAGGGTGCGTTCGAGGGCGTCGGCGACCTGCGCACAGCGCACGATCGGTCGCGAGCGGGCCGGGTCGATGTGCAGTTTCAGCCACTCCCACGAGGGAATGAGCCGCACCGTGTCGGGGCCGGGAGGAATCCACAGGTGCAGGGTCGCGCCCGGGCCCGGAGCGCGCTCGCCGTGGAAGTGGACCAGTCGTCGGAAGCCGCCGAACGCCTCCTGACCGGTGACCTTCTGCTCGATGATGGCCGGCAGCAGCGCCTGCCACACGATGCCGCCTCGGCCGAGTCGCCAGTGCGGATTCTCCTTCAGCGCCTGCGCGAGGTTGGCGTGACGGGGGGCGAAACCGGTGGGGTCGTCGTCGGCGCCCAACATCGAGGGCAGGTTGCTGAGCGCCCAGTCGGCTCCCGTACCCCACGCCTCGGCCTTGATCGTTCCGGTGGCGTCGAGGGGTTCGACGCACAGCGTAGCGGGCCCGAGCGGGGTGCGGAGGCCGCGCCAGTGGCGTCCGTTCTCGATGCGGTAGGTGGGGTCTCCGGCGCCGCGCTGCCAGTGACGCCACACTTGGCGGACCGGGCACGGCCACAGCGGACGCCAGGCGCGGGTGAGTGGTTGCCCCACCGTGACCGATGCCGTCATGCCGCCATAGTGCCGTACCGCACCCACAGACCTGGACGCGCGAGGGTGGCGGGCGGTGCGCCGGTCAGCGGTTCAGGGAGCTCAGTTCCCCGATGCGGATCGTGGCCGAGTCGGAGTAGGTCATCGGGAAGGACCCGGAGAACCCGTCGACACTCCAGGCGATCGTCCAGTGGTGCGTGCCGGTCACCGTGTACCGCCCCTTGCCGGAGGGCTGTTGATAGGTGTGCCCGCAATTCGGCGACGGCGAGCCGGCCTTCACGGTCTCCGAGTAGCGCGCCATGGCGGTGCAGGTGAGGGTCTTTCCGTCGCCCATGGTGAAGTTCGTCGAGGTGCGGGTCGCACTAAGCCGGAAGGTGAGGCCCTGGGCGGACGCGGTGGTCGACTTGCTGTCGGGACCGTCGGTGCGCAACCAGACCGGGAATCCGACGGTGAGCATCTTCCACTCGTTGTTCTTCGGATCTGGTGAAAAGATCGGAGTCGCATCGGGCAGGTGCAGCTGGACGGCGAGCGAGCGCGCTATGGCGTCGAGGTCGAGAGTTGCGGAGACGGCATCCTCGATGTTGATTCCAGGCGGGCAGCGTACCCAGCGGTTTCCTTCGATGGTCAGATAGCCGTCGTTCATTTCTTCGTTGCTGATGCCCTGGATGATTGAATCGACCCGGCAGTAGGTGGTGCCATTAACGGTATCGACTTGCTCCCCGCCATCTGCAGCCGCACCGGCGCCGCCACCAAGCTTCTTGCAGTACCCCCCTTGAGTCTGAGCCCTTTCGTCATCCTTGCTCTGATAGAAGATCGTTGCATGCTTGCCACTGGACGCGTTCTTCACATACTTGGTCGTCTTCACCCATACCGAGCCCTTTGGACACGTGGCAGCCGAAACGTCCGCCGCCGCCCACACAGACGAGGTCACGATGAGTAGGAGTGCCGTCACTAGCCGCCACATTTTCCCGCCTTATACTGAATTGCCACAATCTTCACAGAAGCATCGAAGCTACGAAGATAGACAGTATCGACAGAGATTGCGCCCATATTTACCTTCTTGCTTCCTTTGAGGACCGCGTTCGCACTGGCATCGGAGCAGAAACGAAGCGTGACGTCTGAGCCTGACATTGCCTTCCCCGGGAGGCGTTCCACAGATTTAACGGTGATGCCGGGGCCCCTGACGTGCAATCCAGAGTTCTTCAAATCCAGTAGATCCTGCTCAATATTCGACGCCAATTGTTTGTCGCCAATCAGTGTGCTGATGGAACTCGGCAGCTTGTCTGCACCCCCCTTCTCCGCGACCGCGTGATACGCCGCCAAGTACTTCCGGTACACCTGCTCGGCCTCGGCGTACAGGGCGTCCTTCTCCTTCATCTTCTGGTAGTCCGCCTCGGAGCAGGGCGCCTCATCACCACCGGCCTCGGGAGTGCACAGATACGTGGGCGTCGGGCTGGCACTGGGCGTCGGCTCCGCCGGCTGCACACACCCCGCCAGCAGGGCGGCGGCCAGCGCCGCGACGGCACCCAGTTCAACTCGCCTCATTTCTCTCCTCCCGGGGGTTGGCGGCAAGTCTGACATGCGATCAGCCGCTTTCCGCGACGTCTCGGAGTTATCCACAGGCAGAGTTTTGGTGGCCCTCACCTGTCCACAGAAGAGCCGTTTGAGCCAGGTTCTGTCGGACCCGGCCTGCAGAATGAGCCCATGCTGCTGGCAGAGCTCGTCACCACCTCGGCCCTGGTGTCCGCCACCCGGTCCCGCTTGGCCAAGGTGGCTGCCCTGGCCGACACTCTCGCCCGGGCCGGCGCCGACGAGGTCGAGATCGTCGCCTCCTACCTCTCAGGGTCGCTGCGGCAGCGTCGCACGGGCGTGGGTTGGCGGTCGGCCAGGGCCGGGGTGCCACCCGCCGCCGAACCGTCCCTCACCGTCGTCGAGACCGACGCCAGGTTCGACGAACTGTCGAGGCTGTCCGGCCCCGGCTCCCAACTGGCGCGGAAGAGCCGGCTCGACGAGCTGATGTCCCGAGCCACCGACGACGAGCAACGCTGGCTGGCCGGCTTGATCACCGGCGAGACGAGGCAGGGCGCCCTCGAGGGCGTACTGGTGGATGCACTGATCAGGGCGTCCGGCCTGCCCGCGGCGACCGTCCGCCGGGCAGTGATGCTGTCCGGCTCCACACCGGCGGTGGCCCGCGCCGCGCTGATCGAGGGGGCCGATGCCGTGCGCGCGATCGGGCTGCAGGTGGGGCGTCCGATCAAGCCCATGCTGGCCGCCAGCGCCAAGTCCGTTGCCGAGGCGGTGGCCCAGTTGGGCGGAGAGGCGGCCGTCGAGGCCAAGCTCGACGGAATCCGCATCCAGGTGCATCGCGACGGTGACGACATCCGGGTCTTCAGTCGCAGTCTCGACGACGTCACCGACCGACTGCCCGACGTCGTGGAGGCGGTGGCCCGGCTCGATTCCCAACGGCTGGTCCTCGACGGCGAGGCGCTCTCGCTCAGCCCCGACGGCAGGCCCCGGCCGTTCCAAGAGACGGCTGCCCGGTCGATGACGTCGGACGCCACCACGGTGCGGGCGGCGGCGCCGATGTCCTCGTTCTTCTTCGACGTGCTCGCCGCCGGTGACGACGACCTGCTCGATCTACCCTTCCGCGAGCGTGTCGCGCTGCTCGCCGAGCTCGTGCCGGCGTCGTTGCGGGTGGCGAGCCTCGTCACCGACGATGCGCAGGCCGCCGACGACTTCGCGACCCGGGTGCTGGCGTCGGGGCATGAGGGCGTGGTCCTCAAGCGCCTCGATGCACCCTACGAGGCCGGGCGCCGCGGCTCGTCGTGGGTGAAGGTGAAGCCGGTTCTGACCCTCGACCTGGTGGTCCTTGCGGTCGAATGGGGGTCCGGACGCCGTCGCGGCACCCTGTCCAACATTCACCTGGGCGCCCGCGACCCCGCGTCCGGCGGCTTCGTCATGCTCGGCAAGACATTCAAGGGAATGACGGACGCCATGCTGGCATGGCAGACCGAGCGCTTCCTCGCCCTGGAGGAGCGCCGCGACGAGGGGACGGTGTACCTGCGCCCCGAGCAGGTGGTCGAGATCGGCTTCGACGGGTTGCAACGCTCCAGCCGCTACCCCGGCGGGCTCGCCCTACGCTTCGCCCGGGTGCTGCGTTACCGCGACGACAAGACCGCGGCCGAGGCGGACACCATCGAGACGGTGCGCAGCCTGGCAAAGTGACCAAGACTCACTATCCACAGACCTCGTAATAGTACAGGTGATCTATTATACTCGGTTCATGGATGCGCTCGACACTCTTCGCGACCCAGGCGGCATCGCCGGTGCGGCCGCCCTGGTCGAGCGGATCGGCGAGCTGGAGCGGGCGAAGAATGCTGCAGCCGCCGAGCAGGCGCGGCTGGCCCTGGAGCTGTTGAGCGTGCGCAAGGCCGAGGCTGCCGCACAGCATCGCCCCGTGAAGGGAGTTGCCCGGTCGGTGGCGGCGGAGGTCGCCCTGGCGCGTCGCGAGTCCCCCTCCCGTGGCGCCCGGTTGCTCAGCCTGGCATGGGCGCTCGAGGCGGAGTTGCCCGCCACGATGAAGCTGTTCGCGGCGGGCGAGATCTCTGAATACCGGGCGAGCCTGGTGGCGCGAGAGACCGCGTGCCTATCGCGAGGTGATCGAGCCCTGGTCGACGCCGCCCTCTCGGGGCGGCTCGCAGGGTTGGCCAATGGGCAGGTGGTGGCGCAGGCTCGTCGTCTCGGCTACGAGCTCGATCCGCAGAGCGTGGTCGAGCGCAACGCCAGAGCCGAGGCCGATCGCCGGGTCTCGCTCCGGCCGGCACCCGAAGGCATGGCTCTGCTGTCGGCGCTGCTGCCGGTGACCCAGGGTGTGGGCGTGTTCGCTGCGTTGTCCCGCGAAGCCGCCCGGGCACGTGCGGCGGGCGATGACCGCGGCAAGGGGCAGCTGATGGCCGACACCCTCGTCGAGCGGGTGATCGGCCACTCCCAGGCCTCGCACGTACCGATCGAGGTGCAGCTGGTCATCACCGACGGGGCCCTACTCGGCACCAGTGACGTCCCGGCACGCGTGTCCGGTTACGGTCCGATCCCGGCAGCGATGGGGCGCCGCCTGGCCGGCGCCGCGGCGGCGTGCGACCAGGGCTGGCTGCGGCGGTTGTACGCCGCGCCGGGCACCGGGCGGCTCGTCGCGATGGAGACGAAGGCACGTCGCTTCTCGAAGGGGATGCGGCGGTTCCTGGCACTCCGCGACGTCGTGTGCCGGACGCCGTGGTGCGGGGCACCCATCCGGCACGCCGACCACGTGCTGCCGGTCCACGCGGGAGGCGTGACCTCGATCCACAACGGCCAAGGGCTTTGCGAACGGTGCAATCAAGTCAAGGAGTCCCCCGGCTGGCACGCGCGGCCCGGCGAGTTCGGCGAAAGCGGCGGTGCCGATGCCGGTGCCGGTGCCGGTGCCGGTGCCGCTGCCGGTGGGAGCGTCACGATCCGCACCCCGAGCGGGCACTACTACGCCAGCATGCCTCCACCGCTGCCCCACGAAAACGCCGCCGACGAGTCCACCCCGTCACCAGACAATGACCATGACGCCAACGACAGCCGCCTCGACACAGTGCTGCGTCGGCTGCCGTTCCCCCTCGACCTCTCGTGGCGGGTCGCGTGAGGTCCGCGGTGTACGGCTCAGCTGCCGTAGCGGGTGGGGTCCGGCCGCACCACCGCGGCAGGTTCGTCCGCCAGATCGAACGGGTCCGGCTCGTCGGGCAGGAAGTCGATCGCACCGCTGTCGCGGTCGAGCACTCCGCCGGCGATCTTCACCTTCCCGGAGCGGGTCAACGTCAGCAACGAGTCGGCGCGGCGCAGATCGGCCCGCAACGCTCGAACGTGAGCCTCAACGGGCTCGCCGGCAGTAGGCGGTGCAGCCTGGCCCCCCGCTGCCGCGACCGGTACCAGCGCCGCAACGGGTCGCGGCACGAGTCCGCCTCGCCCGGGGTCGGCGGAGGTGGGCGGCGGCGTCCCCGCGGCGGCGGAACGCACCCAACCGTCCAGGGAGCCCGGCAGTGCGACGCCCGCCTGTCGCGCCACCCGCGCCGTCTCCACGGCCGCGCACCCCCGGTGTGCCAGCACCAGGACCACGGCCACGTTCTGGACCAGCACGGCGTACTCGATGCCCGCCACTGCGTCCGCGCCGAGACTGGGCCCGGCCGTGCGCAGGCACAGGATCGCCCCCGGTCGCTCGGCGAAGAACTCCTCGGCAGCGGCCCCTGGCTCCAGGCATCCGACGACCAGCGCGAACGGAAACTGCGCAGGCGCAGCGTCACCGGGGGGTGCGCCCTCGCCCGCGCGCTGCTTGCAATAGCGTTCGTTGCCGGCCTTGAGTCGCTGCAGCGCCTGCGCCGACGGCATCCGATGAACAGGCAGGCCGACTGGTCTCAGCCACTCGGGAACGCTCGCGGGCACCGCCATGCCCACCGACCCTAGTGAGCGTGAAACAGCTTGTCGAGAGCAGGAAGCGCGGCCGAAACACCGGCGCCTGTGGCGCGCTCGGAGGGATTCGAACCCCCAACCTGCTGATCCGTAGTCAGCTGCTCTATCCGTTAAGCTACGAGCGCTCGGGTGGGCCGGACGATGCCGACCACGATGGATCAGTTTACGCGATCACGGCGCAGTGAGTCCAACCGACCACGGCCACCCTTTTTGGTGCGGCAGACTGGTGAGGAGCAACCGTCTGCAACGTCGCAGGCAGAAGGAGTACTCCATGTCGATCTTCACCCCAGATGTAGCCCTCAACGCGCCGACCGATGCACCAGAGGCGCTGGTGAAGTGGGTGACAGGGGTGGCCGAGCTGACCCAGCCGGACGCCGTGTACTGGTGCGACGGATCCGAAGATGAGCGGGACCGGCTCTACGCCGAGATGGTCGAGGCCGGCACCTTCGTCAAGCTCAACCCGGACAAGCGTCCCAACAGCTACCTGGCCCGGTCATCGGCCTCCGACGTCGCACGCGTCGAGGCACGCACCTTCATCTGCTCCGAGAACGAGGCGGACGCCGGCCCCACCAACAACTGGGCCGACCCGGCCGCGATGAAGCAGACCCTGGCCGGTCTGTTCGACGGCTGCATGCGCGGCCGCACCATGTATGTGGTGCCGTTCTCGATGGGTCCGCTCGGCGGCGACATCTCCAAGCTCGGCATCGAGATCACCGACTCCCCCTACGTCGTGGTCAGCATGCGGATCATGACCCGGATGGGCGCCGAGCCGCTGGCCAGGATCGGCGCCGGCGAGTACTGGGTGCCGTCGGTGCACTCGGTCGGCTACCCGCTGATCACCGCCGACGGCGTGGAACGGCCCGACATCCCGTGGCCGTGCAACGACGAGAAGTACATCACCCACTTCCCCGAGACCCGCGAAATCTGGTCGTTCGGCTCCGGCTACGGCGGCAACGCGCTGCTCGGCAAGAAGTGCTACGCGCTGCGGATCGCCTCGGTGCTGGCCCGCGACGAGGGCTGGCTGGCCGAACACATGCTGATCCTCAAGATCACCGGTCCCGACGGCCGCACCTACCACCTGACCGCAGCCTTCCCATCGGCCTGCGGCAAGACCAATCTGGCGATGCTGCGACCCACGATCCCGGGCTGGAAGGTCGAGACGATCGGCGACGACATCGCCTGGATGCGTCCCGGTCCGGACGGCCGGCTGTACGCGATCAACCCCGAGGCCGGCATCTTCGGCGTCGCGCCGGGCACGTCGGAGAAGACCAACCCCACCGCTCTGGCGTCCCTGTCGCATGACACCATCTTCACCAACGTCGCCCTGACCGACGACGGCGACGTGTGGTGGGAGGGGATGACCGACGAACCGCCGGCCCATCTGATCGACTGGCAGGGCAACGACTGGACCCCTGAGTCCCCAACTCCGGCAGCCCACCCGAACAGCCGTTTCACGGTGCACGCCTCGCAGATCCCGTCGATCGCGGACGAGTGGGACGACCCGGCAGGCGTCCCGATCGACCTGATCCTGTTCGGGGGACGCCGAGCCCGCAACGTGCCCCTGATCACCGAGACGTTCGACTGGCAGCACGGTGTGTTCGTCGGTGCGACAGTCAGCTCCGAACAGACGGCCGCCGCCGAGGGTACGGTCGGCGAACTGCGCCGCGACCCGTTTGCGATGCTGCCGTTCTGCGGCTACAACATGGCTGACTACTGGGGCCACTGGCTGAGGCTCGGCGAGCAGCTCGGCGAACACGCGCCCCGCGTCTTCCAGGTCAACTGGTTCCGCAAGGACGCCGACGGTCGCTTCCTGTGGCCCGGCTTCGGTGACAACGCCCGCGCCATCGAGTGGGCGCTGCGCCGCGTCAACGGCGAGGTGGATGCGGTCGACGCGTTGAACGGACGCCAGCCCCGGCGCGACGATCTCAACGTGGAGGGGCTCACCATCACCGCCGATCAGCTCGACCAGCTGTTCGCCCTCGACCCCGACTCGTGGGGTCGGGAGACCGACCTCACCGAGGAGTACTTCGCCAGGTTCGGCGAGCATCTGCCCGCCCAGCTGAGGGAGGAACTGCAGGCCCTGCGCGATCGCATCGCCGCGTCCTAGGCGCGAGCGGCGCACTGCGGCTTGGCCGGCGGCCTCGAGGCGGGCGGTCACGTCCGGGCCGGGCGCGCCGAGTACTCTCGCTGGCATGCCCAGCACTCGAGGACGCCTGATCGTGCCGACCGCTCTCGTCGCGCTGCTCGTCGGCTGCAGCGGCCAGCCGGCCGCGCCCAGTTCGGCCCCAGCCCCCGCGGTCACCTCGAGCGCCACCCCGGTCAACGCCTCGCCTGCGCCCACGACCGGATCGGCCACGTCTTCGGCAAGCACCACCGCCGACTGCCCGGCCGGTGAGTACACCCTGCAGTCGTTCGACGTGACCGGCGTCGACGGCTCGCTGGGCAAGGGCACGGGCGGCGACGTGTCGGTCGATTTCGACAACGGCCGCTACGAGATCGACTTCGACGACGACACCCCGATCAGCCTCACCCTTGCCGGCGACACCGGCAAGCTGGTGCTCGACGGCGAGATCAAGGGCACCTACTCCGGCTCCGGATCGTCGCTCAGGTTCACCCTCGGCAGCTCCAACGGAACCGCGCGCCTCACGCATGACGGCACGTCCCGGACGCTGAAGATGAGTCAGGTCGCCGACGTTCTCGGACTGCACGGCAAGGGTTCGGCGACCTGCTCCGGAGCCGACCTCACCCTCACGGTGGGCAAGGGTACGTTCCAGCTGGTCCGCGACAACGACTGATGCGACTCAACCGTCGCGACTCACAGGCGAGACGGCTCAGGCGAGATAGGCCGCCAGGTGCTGCCCGGTCAGAGTGGACGCCGCCGCTGCCAACTCGCCCGGCGTCCCCTCGAACACCACCCGTCCGCCGTCGTGGCCGGCACCGGGACCCAGGTCGATGATCCAGTCGGCGTGCGCCATCACCGCCAGGTTGTGTTCGATCACGATCACCGAGGTACCGGCCTCGACGAGGCGGTCCAGCAGCCCCAGCAGGTTGGCCACGTCGGCCAGGTGCAGGCCGGTGGTGGGCTCGTCCAGCACGTAGATCCCGCCCGGATCGCCCATCCGACCGGCGAGCTTGAGGCGCTGACGCTCACCGCCGGACAGCGTCGTCAGCGGCTGGCCGAGGCTCAGGTAGCCGAGCCCGACATCGGCGAGCCTGGCCAGGACCGCGTGCGCGGCCGGCACCCGCGAATCGCCCGCCGCGAAGAAGTCGGACGCCTCGTCGACCGGCATCGCCAGAACGTCGGCGATGCTGCGCCCGCCGAGGGTGTACTCCAGCACCGCGGGCTGGAACCGGCGGCCCTCGCACGCCTCGCACACGGTGGCGACGGTGGCCATCACGGACAGGTCGGTGTAGATCACCCCGGCACCGTTGCAGGCCGGGCAGGCGCCTTCGGAGTTGGCGCTGAACAGCGCCGGCTTGACCCCGTTCGCCTTGGCGAACGCCTTGCGGATCGGTTCCAGCAGGCCGGTGTAGGTGGCCGGGTTGCTGCGCCGCGACCCCCGGATCGGGCTCTGATCGATCGACACCACGCCTTCGCCGGGCGGGATCGACCCGTGCAGCAGTGAGCTCTTGCCGGAGCCGGCCACCCCGGTGACCACCACCAGGACGCCCAGTGGGACGTCGACGTCCACGTTCCGCAGGTTGTTCGCGCCGGCGCCCCGAATGGCGAGGGCGCCGGACGGCGTCCGCACCGACTGTTTGACAGCGACCCGGTCGGCGAGATGCCTGCCGGTCACCGTGTCACTGCCCTGCAGCCCCTCGACGCTGCCCTGATAGCAGATCCGCCCCCCGGCCGAGCCGGCGCCCGGCCCCAGGTCGACCACGTGATCGGCGATCGCGATGGTCTCCGGTTCGTGCTCGACCACCAGCACGGTGTTGCCCTTGTCCCGCAGCTGCAGCAGCAGGTCGTTCATCCGTTGCACGTCGTGCGGGTGCAGCCCCGCGGTGGGCTCGTCGAACACGTACGTGACGTCGGTCAGCGACGAGCCGAGGTGCCTGATCATCTTGGTCCGTTGCGCCTCGCCGCCGGACAGCGTCCCGGACGGCCTGCTCAACGACAGGTAGCCGAGCCCGATGTCGACGAAGGCGTCCAGGCTGTCACGCAGCGAACCGAGCAGCGGGCCCACGCTCGGCTCGTCCAGGCCGCGCACCCACTCGGCGAGGTCGGTGATCTGCATCGCGCAGGCGTCGGCGATGTTGATCCCGGCGATCCTCGACGAGCGAGCTTCGGGCGCCAGCCTGGTGCCGCCGCACTCGGGGCAGTCGGCGAAGGTGACGGCACGCTCGACGAAGGCACGGATGTGCGGCTGCATCGCCTCGACGTCCTTGGCCAGCATGGATTTCTGGATCCTCGGGATCAGCCCCTCGAAGGTGACGTTGATGCCCTCCACCTTGATCCTGGTGGGCTCCTTGTAGAGCAGGTCGTGCAGTTGCCGTTTCGTGAAGCTCCTGATCGGCTTGTCCGGATCGAAGAAGCCGGACGCGCGGTAGATCCGGCCGTACCAGCCCTCCATCGAGTAGCCGGGCACCAGCAGGGCCCCCTCGTTGAGCGATCTGGCCTCGTCGTAGAGCGCGGTGCGGTCGAAGTCGGTGACGCTGCCACGTCCCTCGCAGCGCGGGCACATGCCGCCGAGCACGCTGAACGACGCCTTCTCGGCGAGCGTCCTGTCGCCCCGCTGCACAGTGATCGCGCCGCTGCCGGACGCCGAGGGCACGTTGAACGAGAACGCGTTCGGCGGCCCGATGTGCGGCTCGCCCAGGCGGCTGAACAGGATCCGCAGCAGCGCGTTGGCGTCGGTGACCGTGCCGACCGTCGAGCGCGGGTTGGCGCCGATCCGTTCCTGGTCGACGATGATCGCGGTGGTCAGCCCGTCGAGCAGGTCCACCTCCGGACGTGCCAGCGTCGGCATGAACCCCTGCACGAACGCCGAGTACGTCTCGTTGATCAGCCGCTGGCTCTCGGCCGCGATGGTGCCGAACACCAGCGAGCTCTTGCCCGAACCCGACACCCCGGTGAACACCGTCAACCGCCGCTTCGGCAGGTCGACATCGACATCGACCAGGTTGTTCTCCCGGGCACCCCGGACGCGGATCAGGTCATGGCTGTCGGCGCGCATCCGCCCACTCTGGCGCACTGCCGCGGCCGGGGCCAGTACGTCGCGGCCAGTTGCGGCTAGGACGCCGTGCGGATCGGCTGTGCGGTCGCGTCGTACAGGGACGCCTGGCCCGCGGTCACCGTCCACACCTCCAGTGACAGGCCGGCAATGCCCTGTGCGATCGCACGGACCCGCTCGAGCCATGCTCGGCCGGAACGCGAGTTGACCACGCGCCCTGCGACGGCGAGCCCGAGCACCCGATGCCCCTGCTCACCGAACGCGGCGAGCTCTTCGAACACCTGCTCGAGCTCGTCCAACTCGGCGAGACGTTCAGCGACGTGGGGGGTCGACGACGCGTCACCCTGAGGTCTCAGCTCGAAGGCGGGCACGGGCAACTGGTACAGGTCCAGGTCGGCCGGCAGGCCCGGAACGCGGCCGGCGTACAGGCCAGTGGCGCTGATGCCCGGGATGAGTCCGTGGCCGACCAGTAGTAACCGGCGGGGTGGATCGTTGGCGATGTCGGTCATGATGTCTGCCTTCGCTGGGGGCGTCCGATCGGTAGCGGCAATGCTGCCGTCGGTTTTTGGCGGATGAATGAATATCAGGAACCAGTTGCACGGTATAACCCACGAACTGCAACAGTTGTGGGCGCAGATTTGAAAGAAGGTGCCAAGCCTCGAGGGCGGCGCCAAGCGAGGGTCAACGACAACACATTCGGGCCGCACCACCAGCGTACGGCCTAGTGAGAGCGCCAGAGCCAACGGTGGCGCTGCGCAATCGGGACACTCGTGCCTTCTTCATAGCCGATATTTTAGATGGCTAAGTTGCGACCCACAAGCACCATTCCACGCTTAACGGCACTGTAACTCACGACACTCTATTCGCCGCCAAAGGCCCGGCGTCACAGCATTTTGATGTGGGACGCGAGCGGCAGGCCACCAAGCAGACCCAGGTGGACACGCCACGACGCCGGCGCTCCGCGCTGCTGCGTTACACCGCGGTGCTGGACGCCGACGCCTGGGCCGCCGGCGACCGTGACGGTTACCGGAACCCTACCGCTGGCTCACCACGGTGATCTCCTCCGCAGGAAGGGACCTCGGCTAACCCCCGAGCACCGTGGGCAGCCACTGGACGGCCCCACCGAACAGGAAGCGCCCCTCCCGAGTAACCCTCGGGAGGGGCGCTTCGCTCTCAGAGCGGAGGTGGTGGGATTTGAACCCACGATGGGGTTGACCCCCAAACCCGCTTAGCAGGCGGGCGCCATAGACCTGACTAGGCGACACCTCCTCAGCCGAAGTCCGATCGTACTGCACCCGCTCGTCGCTCGCCAAAGCGCTACCCGGGCACCCCGGGCCAGCCGCAA
The DNA here is from genome assembly GCF_025972045.1 of Micropruina sonneratiae. Taxonomy (GTDB): domain Bacteria; phylum Actinomycetota; class Actinomycetes; order Propionibacteriales; family Propionibacteriaceae; genus Micropruina; species Micropruina sonneratiae. The sequence goes on from NZ_JAPDHX010000005.1 coordinate 256,435, forward strand.
CCCTCAACGGCGGGATGCGGGTCAATGGTTTACGGCCAAGTCAACATCTAGAATCGGCGTGTCCCGAACCCGGACAGAGGAACCTGCATGACCGAACCCAAGCGCGCCTTGCCCGAGGAAGCGGGCGATGGCGACGCCGGCAGCGCGGCCGAAACCGCCGAGACGGACGCCGACGCGTCCGAGCAGCCGCGTCGCGCCGCCGGACCAGGCACGGGCCGCTTCCGCACCTCCATGCTGTGGACGGTTCTGGGCACCGTCGTTCCGGGCCTCGGCCTGTGGCGGGCCGGGCGCCGGGTGTCGGGCGCCATCGCGATGGGCCTGTTCGCGGCCCTGCTGTTGACCCTGGTCTATCTGGGCACCGGCGGCCGCAACCGAATCACCACCCTGGCCACCAACACCGACGTGCTCGCCGGCCTGGCCATCGGGTTCCTGGTGCTGGCCGTCGCCTGGGTGACGGTGATCGCGACCAGCCACCTGGCTCTGCGCCCACCCAACCCGACCACCGCCCAGCGCATCACCGGCGGCGTCCTGGTGGGCGCACTGTCCCTGGCGGTCGCCACCCCGCTCGCGGTCGGCGCCGAGTATTCCTGGTCGACGGCCCAGTTCCTCGGCACCGTCTTCTCCGACGAGGAACCCCAGGCCACCGGCTCAGCCAGCCCCGGGTCGACGACCGAGGCCGACCCGTGGGGCGACACGGACCGGATCAACGTGCTCGTCATCGGCGGCGACAACGGCGGCAATCGCGACGTCAGCCTCGGGCTGCGTGCGGACGCCGTGATGGTCGCCTCGATCGACGTGCACACCGGGGTGACCACGCTGTTCTCGCTGCCCCGGCAGACGGCCCGGATCCCGTTCCCGGTGGACTCGCCGCTGCACCAGTACTACCCCAACGGCTTCTACGACGGGGTGAACGGCGCCAACCCCGAATACTTCCTCAACGCCATGTACAACAACATTCCCGAACGCATCCCGAAGGATCTGCTCGGCGACGTGAAGAACCTGGGCGCTCAGGTGATGAAGGTCGGCGTCGGCGAGGCGCTCGGGCTGGGCACGCTCGACTACTACGTAATCATCAACATGGACGGCTTCAAGGAGTTCATCAACGCCCTCGGCGGCATCACCCTGAACGTGAATTACCGCATCCCGATCGGAGGCCAGACGACCGAGGGCACCCCGCCGTCGGGCTGGATCGAGCCGGGTCCCGACCAGCACCTCAACGGCCGGCTGGCACTGTGGTACGCCCGCGGCCGGTACCACGTCGAGGGCTCCGACTACAGCCGGATGGAGCGCCAGCGCTGCGTGATCAACGCCGTGGTGCAGCAGGCGAAACCCGAGGTCGTGCTGGCCAACTTCGAGAAGATCGCCTCCGCAGGGGCCAAGACCATCGAGACCGACATTCCCCGGCGGGTGTTGCCGCAGATGATCGACCTGGCCCTGAAGGTGAAGAACACCAACCTGCACAGCGTGGTGTTCCAGCCCGGGGTGGCCGGCTGGGTGAGCGCCAACCCGCCCTGGCCGGCTGTGCAGCGCCGGGTGCAGCAGGCGCTGAAGGAGGCCGACAAGGCAGAGGCGGCCAAGACGTCCAGCCCGTCAGCGTCGGCCACCGCCACCGCCACGGCGACGAAGTCCAGCACCCGCACGCCCACCAAGTCGGCGACCGGCAAGTCGGAGAACCTCAGCGACTCGTGCGCCTACAACCCGCAGAAGTAGCGGCTACAGCCGGCTGGTGTAGCCACGACTGGCGTCCAGCCGGCGGGCCAGGTCGCCACTGAGGTGGATCAGTTCCGCGGTCACGCCGCGATGGCTGACCAGGAGGACGCGCTGGTCCGGGCCGTGGTGCAGGGTGAGGCTGGTCGGTGACTGGGTGACCTTCGTCACCTCGCTCCAGCGGCCGCTTTGCTGCCTGTCCGGGCCGGTGATGATGTAGCCGTCGTCGGTCAGCTCCACCCGCACGCGCATCCGCCGCCAGCTCACCGCGGACGCCACCAACAACGCCACCGCCCCGGCGAGCAGCGCCCACCCGACGATCCCGAGCGCAGCCGGTAGGCCCGCCGCAGACGTCGCGACGACCAGCACAGCGCCGATAAGGGCGAGCCCGGCGGCAACGGCGAAGGCGCGCAGCGGCAGGGGTGGGGTGAGCACGTGAATGCGGGACGACACGCGGCGAGGGTGGGATTCGAACCCACGGAGCGTTTCCACTCGGCCGCTTTCAAGGCGGCTGCACTAGTCCACTATGCGACCTCGCCCGACGCACCACTCTACTGGTCCGGGCGGGGTCCGGTGCGACTGGATCCACGCCCGACGCCGCCGAGATGGTGCAAGGCTGGGTGCCATGCGTGCTGTCGTGACCGATTCCTTCGGCGATCCAGACGTCCTGCGGCTGTCCGAGGTGCCCGACCCCGTGCCCGAACCCGGAGAGGTGCTCATCCGGGTCATGGCCTCGGGGGTGAACCGGGCGGACCTGCTGCAACGACAGGGGCACTACCCCCCGCCACCCGGCATCACCGACATCATCGGGCTAGAGGTGTCCGGCGTGATCAGCGCTGTCGGCACGGAGGTCACCGGCTGGAGCCCCGGTGACGAATGCGTGGCGCTACTGGCCGGTGGCGGCTACGCGGAGTACGTGGCGGTGCCGGCCGGGCAGGTGGTCCGGCCGCCCGAGGGCATCGACCTGGTCACCTCAGCCGGGCTGATCGAGGTCGCAGCCACCGTCACCTCGAACCTGACCAGGGTCGCATTGCGTCCCGGCGAGATCCTGCTGGTGCACGGCGGCACCGGCGGCATCGGCACGTTCGCCATCCAGTACGCCCGTGCACTCGGCTGCCGGGTGTTCGCCACCGCCGGCAACACCGAGAAGCTCGACCTGTGCCGCGACCTCGGCGCCGAGGCGTCCTTCGACTACCACGACGACTGGCTGGCCGCCGTCCGGGGGGCGAGTGCGGGACACGGCGCCGACGTGATCCTCGACGTGATCGGCGCCAAGTATCTACCCAGCAACGTCGAGGCCCTCGCCGACGACGGCCGGCTGGTGGTGATCGGCATGCAGGGCGGCCGCAAGGGCACCCTGGATCTCGGCACGCTGCTGGCCAAGCGTGCCCTGGTGATCGCCACCAGCCTGCGTGGGCGTCCGGTCGAGCAGAAAGCGGCGATCTGCGCCGAGGTGGCCCGCTCGGTGTGGCCGCTGTACACCGACGGCCGGATCAGGCCGGCCGCCGAGACCCGGTTCGCGATCGCCGACGTGGCCGCCGCGCACCGGCACCTGGCCTCGGGCGACGCCTTCGGCAAGCTGATCCTCACCTGGTGAGGCCCATCCCCACCGGGTGAGGGGAAGCGCCTCGCGCCGCTCCCGGTCAGCTGCGCCAGGTGTGCCACAGCCGGGCGTACTCGCCTCCGGTCTCGATCAGTTCGTCGTGCGAGCCCAGTTCGGCGATCCGGCCGTCGATCACCACGGCGATCCGGTCGGCGTCGTGGGCGGTGTGCAGCCGGTGCGCGATGGCGACCACGGTCCGTCCGGACAGCAGGGCCGCCATCGACCCCTCCAGGTGCCGCGCGGTGCGCGGGTCGATCAGCGAGGTGGCCTCGTCGAGCACCAGGGTGTGCGGGTCCGCGACCACCAGTCGGGCCAGCGCCACCTGCTGCGCCTGCGCCGGGGTCAGCTCGGTGCGTCCGTGACCCAGCATGGTGTCCAACCCGCGGGGCAGCCGCTCCACCCAATCCAGCGCGTCCACCGCGCTCAACGCCGCCAGCACCGCGGCGTCCCCCTGCTCGGGCGACAGCTGCTCGTCGCGGGCCAGCACGATGTTGTCGCGCACCGTGCCGACGAACACGTGGTGCTCCTGGGTGACCAGTGCCACCTCGGTGCGCAGCGACTGCAGCGGCAACTGCATCAACTCGACCCCGCCGACCCGCACCGAGCCGGTGCGGGGGCCGTTGATGCCGGCCAGCAGCCGGCCCAGCGTCGACTTGCCCGAGCCGGACGGCCCGACGATCGCCAGCCGCTCGCCGATCCGCAGGTCCAGGTCGACTCCGTGCAGCACGTCGACGCCCTCGCGGTAGGCGAAGCGCAGGTCACGGCCGACCAGATGGTTGTCGACCGGACGCCGATCGCCAGGCGTCCGGTCCTGCGGCACCTCGGCGATGCCGAGCAGGCGGGTGGTCGCGGCCAGCCCGATCTGCAACCGGTCGGCGACCTGGATCAGCCTGTCGAGCGGCTCCACCAGCAACTGCACGTAGATCGCGGCCGCGGTGATCGCACCGATCGTCACCCAGCCGTTGGCGTAGCCCCAGGTGCCCAGCAGCACGACCGCCACCAGCGGCGTCTGGTAGGCGATGTCGAGGAAGATGAACATCAGGTTCCGCAGCGCCATCGTGTACCGCTCGGCGTTGTTCGACACCTCGATGTCGTCGTCCCCGATCCGGACCCGACGCTCTGCCAGGCCCAGCGCCTCCACCGTCCGGGCCCCCTCGACGGTCTCGGTCATCGTCGAGTTGATCTGCGAATAGCTGCCCGACTCGGTGATGTAGCCGGGCATGGCGCGACGCAGGTACGACCGGGTGACCAGCACCAGCACCAGCATGGACGCCGCCAGCGGCAGCGCCAGGAACCACGAGTTGAGCACCATCGCCACCACGGTCAGCACCGTGACCACCAGCGACATCACCAGTTGCGGGAAGGCCCAGCGCACCGACTCGCTCATCTTCGACACGTCGGAGGTGATCCGGGTGAGCAGGTCACCCGAACTGGCCGACTCGACCCGGCCCAGCGGCAGGCGCAGCACCGTCCGCACGATCTCCTCGCGGGCGGCGGCCAGCATGTCGTAGCCGAACACGGCCGAGACCCGGCGGGCGGCGAAGGTCAGCACCGACTGCAGCACCACCACCCCGGCGACGCCCATGATGATCGCGTCGACGGCGGCCAGCGGAGTGGTCCCGGCCGCCACGTCATCGACCAGGTCGCCCAGCATCCGCGGCACCACCAGTCCGGCCGTGGCGGCCAGCACGTTGAACCCGATCACGGCGGCCAGCAGGCCCTTGCGGGTGGCCAGCAGGCCACGCACGAACTCCAGCGCCCGGCTGTTGTGGGCCACCGGCAGCCCGCGCTCGGGATTGCGCGAGGCCGCGAAGAACTCCTGGGCGCGGCGCTGCCGGATGCGGAAGCGGGTGGCCAGTCCGCGCAGCTGCCCGACCGGGTCGGCGAGCATCGCGATCGGACCGCGCCGGGACGGGGTGGCCAGCTCGGGCGGCAACCGGAACGCGTTGGGCTCGTCCGACCAGGTGGAGGCCGACGCCGACAACACGTCAGTGGACATCGCTCTCCTCCATTCCTCGGTTGACCACGGCCCGGTACTGGGGCCGCTCAGCGATCAGTTCGTTGTGGGCGCCGGTGGCGACCTGGCGTCCGTCGGCCAGGAAGACGACCCTGTCGGCCCGATGCACCAGCAGCGGGGAGGCAGTCATCACCACCGTGGTGCGGCCCCGCCGGTGCTCGACCAGCCTTCCGGCGATCGCCTCTTCGGTGTGGGCGTCCACGGCCGAGGTCGGCTCGACCAGGATCAGCACCTGCGGGTCGGCCAGCAGCGCCCTGGCCAGCACCACCCGCTGCCGCTGACCGCCCGACAGCCCGCGTCCCTTCTCGTCGATCCGGGACGCCCACCCGTGCGGCAGGCCGGCGAACACGTCCTCGGCGGCGGCGGTGCGCAGCGCGTCCTCGGCCTGCTCGCGACTGTGGCTGCCGAGCGGGTCGACCGCCTGCTGGAAGGTGCCGGCGAACAGCTGGCTGCCGGCGTCGCAGACCAGCACCCGTTCCCGCAGCGAGGCGAGCCGGTAGTGCTGGTAGTCCAGGCCGTCTGCGGTGACGCCCCACGGCCGGGTGGCCACCTCGGCGTCCTCGGCGGCCCGCTCCGAACGCCGCCGCTCCACCTCGGCGCGCGCTCGCCGGGCCGCCCGGCCGCGCGCCTCCTCGTCGTCGGACGAGTCGGGGTGCGTCACCGTCGGCAGGTAGCGGCCCAGCCGGTCGGCCAACGCTGCGGACTCGTCCGGGTCGGCGCCCACCACCACCACGAACTCGCCTGGCCGGATCGTCACGTCCGAGGCGAGGTCGTGCAGGGTCGGCCGCTGCGACAGTTCCAGCGACCCGTCGCGCCACGGCAGTTCGGCGCCGAGCAGGGCGATCGTGCGCCGCGCCGAGACCAGGCCCTGCACCCACTTCTGGGCCACCTCGAACAACGTCTGCAGCGGCCACACCATGAAGATCGCGTAGCCGACGAAGCTGATCAGCTGGCCCAGGCTGAGCCGGCCCGCCATCATCTCGTGTGAACCGAGCCAGACCAGGATCACCAGCAGCAGGCCGGACAGCAGCACCGACAGGGTCTCGACCACGGCGCGCCAGGTGCCGGTGATCACCCCGAGCCGCCGGACCCGCTGCGACTGGCCGGCGTAGTTGTCGCCGAACGTCTTCTCGCCGCCGATGCCACGCAGAATGCGCAGCCCGGCCACGATGTCGGCCGCCATCGAGGTGAGTTCGCCGTTCTGCGCCCGTTCGGCGGTCTGCGCGGTGTTCAACGGACGCAGCACCGGTGCGGACGCCCCCACCAGCAGCGGCGCAGCGACCAGCACGACCAGGCCGAGCATCGGCGAGGTGCCTATCATCAGGCCGCTGACCAGCAGGAACGCCCCGAAGGCACCGAGTCCTCGGGCCACCACCTCGAAGGTGGAACCGAAGATGTCGCTGTCCGAGGAGGAGATGCTGAGCACCTCGCCGGTCGGCAGTCTGCGGTTCAGCACGTGGCCGAGCTGCGCCGACTTGCGCGCGGCGAGCTTCTGGGTGCCGTACAGGGAGATCAGCCAGCCGCGGACGGCGAGCGTGTGCTGCAGGATGCCGCTGGCCGCACCCACCACGATGACCGCGAACAGCAGTCCCGCCCAGGTCAGGGTGGCCCCCCAGTCGCCGAGCAGAATGCCGGAGTCGATGGCCCGTCCCAGCAGGAACGGGCTGAGCGCCCCGGGTAGGAACCACGCCACGCTGGACAGGGCCAGCAACGCGAGCACGTCGAACTGCACCCGCAGCGTCCACAGCAGAAAACGTGCCGGGCTGCGCGTGTCAGGTCGAGCGGTTTCGGCGCGCGTGTAGGCGTCGATCCGCGGGGGGAAATCGTGCATAGCCGGGCAACGTTACGCCGAACCGGCGAGTCTGTCGATTCGCTGTGCGGACGACCCGGCGGGTCCGCAGCGCTGTCGCCGACCCCGCACGGCATCATGGACGAAGGCAACGAGGAAGAGGCCCGCGATGACCCAGGTGGTTCCGATCCTTCGAGTGAGCGACGTCGACGCGTCCCTGGCCTGGTGGCAGCGTGTCGGCTTCCGCCACGACTTCACCCACCGGTACGGCGGCGGCACCACGCACCGCTTCATGGGCATTCGCCGCGACGGTGCCGACATCTTCCTCAGCGAGAACGTCGCGGACGCCGACGGCCCCGCCCTGGTCTTCGTCTGGGTTCCCGACGTGGACGCCGTGGCGGCCGAGTTCGGGGTCGAGATCGAGCAGCACCCGTGGGCCCGCGATTTCGAGGTCACCGACCCCGACGGCAACCGCGTCCGCGTCGGCACCAAGGAGGTCGGCCAGTCGGCCTGACCACCCTCAGCGCAGGAACAGCGCGCGCAGCCGGATCGTGCAGAACGCGACCCCCGCCACCGACATCACCAGGAAGTACCCCAGGTGCACGGCCGTCATCGCGCCGAACGCCCCGATCGACAGCTGCCGCATCAACTCCACGCCGTGCCACAGCGGCATCGCCTGGATGAACCACTGCACGGCTTGCGGGTAGATGTCGATCGGGAACAGGGTGGCGCTGAACATGAACATCGGCAGCAGCACTATGTTGATCAGCTCCATCTGCTGGAAGGTCGAGAACCAACTCGTCACAGCCATGCCGACCGCCGCGAACCCGAGCGCGATCAGTAGGGCCACCGGCACCATCGCCAACGCCCACCACGACGTGACCACGCCCAGCGCGGTCATCACGCCGAGGAACCCGCAGGCGTACAGGAACCCCCGGAACAGCGCCATCGCGATCTCGCCGGCCGCCACGTCGAGCGGGCCCAGCGAGGTCGACAGCATCGCCTCGTAGATGCGGGCGAACTTCATCTTGAAGAACACGTTCCACGTCGAGTCGTAGATGGCGCCGTTCATCGCCGAGGTGGCGAGCAGCGCCGGCGCGATGAACGACAGGTAACTCATTGGACGCCCGTCCGGTCCGGTCACCTCACCGACCAGACCGCCCAGCCCGAATCCCATTGCCAGTAGGTAGAAGACCGGCTCGAAGAAGCCCGAAACCAGGATCACCCAGTTCTGGTTGCCGATCACCTTGAACCCACGCTCGAGGACGGCCCGAACGTTGCCCGCGTACAGGCCCGCCATGGCGCTCATCGGGTCAGCCTGCGGGTGAAGACACGGGTGGCAAGCCAGGTGCCGCCGACCAGCAGCACGAGCAGGACCAGCACGTGCAGGGCCGTCAGCCAGGGCGGGTTGGGCATGCCGTAGCCGACGACCCGGGCGAGCTGGGTGCCGTGCCACATCGGCGAGACCCAGCCGATCCACTGCAGGTAGGGCGGCATCGCGGCCAGCGGGAAGAAGGTGCCTGCGAACAGGAACATCGGCATGACCACGAACCGCTGGATGAATGAGAACTGGAAGCCCTCGTCGTTCTGGGTGGCGGCGAACGCCAGCAGCGGGGCGCCGAAGGCCAGCGCCGCCAGCGGCGCGATCACGATCATCAGCCACGAGGACGGCGCGGTGATGGCCCCGTACAGCAACAGGAAGCCCCAGAACACCGCGGACTCGACGACGAAGCGCAGCCCTACGGCGACGACCTCACCGAGTGCCACCTGGCTGGGCGAGAGCGGGCTGGCGGACGCCGCGAAGTAGTGCTTCTGCCACTTGAAGCCGCTCATCACCGGGAAGGTGAACTCGCCGCTGGCCTCCATCACGATGCACGAGACCAGCAGCCCCGGCCCGACGAAGACCAGGTAGCTCACCCCGTCGACTCCGCCGGCGCCCGAGTCGACGAGGGCGCCCAGCCCCAGCCCCATCGACGATAGATAGAGCAGGGGCAGCCCGATCGCCCGCAGCGCGATCGTCTGCAGGTAGGCGCGCATCGACGCCAACCGGTACTCGGCGTACAGCCACCACCCCCAGCGCCGGGCGCGCCGGGCCTGTGCGGAGGCGGGCACGCCTCCGCCCGAGTAGGCGAGGCGGTTGGAGTCCGCGACGGCGAGGGCCGGACGGGTGTCTTCAGTCAATGAGGGACCTGCCCGTCAATCGCAGGAACACGTCCTCGAGCGAGGACCGCCGCACGAGCGAGGTGAGCGGCTGCAGCCCGAGCGAGGTGACCCGGTCGAGCGTGGCCTCGCCGTCGGCGGCGTAGAGCAGAATGCGGTCGGGCAGCACCTCGAGCCGCTCGGCGATGCCGTCGAGCTGCTCGACGACCGCCGCGTTGCGCTCGGAGCCGAACCGTACCTCGAGCACCTCCCGCGTCGAGTACTGCCGGATCAGCTGCGCCGGTGATCCCTCGGCGACGATCCGACCGTGATCCATCACGACGAGCCGGTCGCACAGCTGCTCGGCCTCGTCCATGAAATGGGTGGTGACGACCAGGGTCACCCCCTCTTCCTTCAGCCGGAACAGCCGATCCCACAGGATGTGCCTGGCCTGCGGGTCGAGGCCGGTGGTGGGCTCGTCGAGCAGCAGGATGCGCGGCTCGTTGATCAGCCCGCGAGCGATGGTGAGCCGCCGCTTCATGCCGCCGGACAGGTTGTCGACCTTGTCGTTGGCCTTTTCGGTGAGCTGGGCGAACTCGAGCAGGGCGTCCGCTCGCTGCTCAAGATGGCTGCGCGGCAGCCCGAAGTAGCGACCGTAGGTGATCAGGTTGTCGCGGCAGCGCAGTTCGGAGTCGAGGTTGTCCTGCTGCGGGATGACGCCCAGGTTGGCCCGCACCTCGGGGCCGTGGGTCTCGGGATCGAGGCCGAGCACGGTGAGTGTGCCGGCGCTGCGCAGCGACGTGCCCCCGATCATTCTCATCGTGGTCGACTTGCCGGCCCCGTTGGGGCCGAGCAAGCCGAACGACTCGCCCCCGGCGACCTCGAAGTCGATGCCGTCGACGGCGTTCAGGTCGCCGTAGGACTTGACCAATCCGCGGGCTTCGATCACAGGCACGGCGTCGAACCTAGCAACCGCCACCGACAGGAAAAAACCGCGGGCTCATCGGTCCATGACCCCGTGTGCCCACGTGTTTCGAGGACAGCCGGGACGCCGGCCATACCCGGACGCTCGAGGTGCGCCACCCGCAGGGTCGGCGCCGACTCCTCGGTGACGTCCGCCGGCTCATCCTTGGCGCCGGTGACTCGGACGCTTATCCGCTTGCCGTGCTCGGCCGCGGTCACGGCCAGCTCCGGCCCGGTCGCCGCTTCCAGGTTCGACACCATCGGCCAGCCACTGGTAGCCGAACGCGGCGCCCTCCTCCCACGCTCCCGGCTCGACGGCGAGGGAGCCACCAACGACCGGCTCCCCGACGATGACCGGGGTCGCAGACTGCACCGGGGACGGATCGGCTTCGCCGCCCCCGTCCTCGACCGGCAGCCGCCGAATACCGGTCGCCGGAATCGCCGTCCCAGCAGGCGGGCCCGTGCGCGCGTCCAGGCTCAGCGCAGGTCGTTCTCCGGCGGCTGCTGCCTCGACTCGATCGCCGTACGCTCGGCGCGCTTGGGTCCCCCGTTCGCCATCAGGCCCATGATCATCGGGATCGCGGTGCCCAGCATCGGCCACATCGGCCAGTAGTAGATGAGCCGTCCCGAGGTCAGGCAGGTCATCAGCCAGATCGCGTTGAGCATCAACGCCAGGCCCAGCCACCAGCGCGGGAACATCCCCCAGATGACTTCTCCGGCCTTCTGCTGCCGCGCCACGGACGCCGCCGCGGCCTGCGCCTTCGGGTCGGGAGTCACGTCGCCGAGGATGGGTAGCAGCTCGCCCAGCGTCTTGGACTTCATCACCTGGCCGAGCCGCTGGTCGTACTCGTAGGAATCCAGCCGACCCTCGGCCAGTGCCGCGGACAGCATCGTCGCGGCGTTGCCGCGGTCGGCGTCCGAGGCCCGCAGGCTCTGGAACTTGGTCTTGCGCGGGTCGGCGGAGAAGCCGTCCCAGCCCTGACCGCCACGCTCGGGCGGCATCGGCAGGTTCTGCCACTGCTGCTCTGACATGCACTTCCTTCCTGGGGCGTCGGTCACCATTCTGCCCGAGGCCGGCGCAGTCGTCGTCTGCCCGGCTCAGCCGCCGGCACGGTGGTAGCGCAGGGAGTTGGGCCGGACTTCGGCCTCGTCGCCGATCCGCAGGCCGGCGGCGATCCGCCCGTCGTCGCGCAGCGCCTCGAGCCGGGGCAGCATCCGGTCACGGATCGCCCACGGGTCGAGGGTGTTGAGGTAGATCTTGGTGGCTCCCTCGAAGCCGGCCAGGGTCGAGATCCGCCACTTCAGCACCACCCGCCACGGCATGGCCACGTCGACGTCGAGCGGCCGGTAGTGCCACTCCTCGTTGCACGGCACCTCCACCCCGGTGGCGGCGTGCATGGCGTGCAGCAGGTCGGACATGCCCTGCACCTCCTCGGGCGACTGCTCCCACGGGTCGCATTCGGCGCTCTTGGAGTAGATCTCCAGCGACGGGAACCGGTGCCCGAAGCCGGCGAAGGCGATCGCGTGGTCGTTCTCGGCCAGCACCAGGTTGCGGTAGCCGGCGTAGTTGACGGCGTCCTCGTTGAACACGTTCGGGTTCGCCCGCAGCATCGCCACCGCCCGCTCGGCCTGGACGCCGCGTTCGTCGATCGCCACCAGCTGTTTGTGCAGGTGGTCGAACGACGCCCCGGCCGGCCGCAGCCAGTTCTGGAACACCACCACATAGCGGGCGTAGCGGTTCAGGTTGAGCAGCGCCTGGATCGACTCGACGGTGAAGACGACCAGCGCGGCGTGCTCGTCGACCGACATCGTTCCGGCGCCCGCCAGTTGGGTGTTGTCCACCGCACCGTCTACGAAGTGTCGGCGGCTGATGATGACGTCATGCCCGCCGCCGAAGAAGCCGGACGCGAAGGCCACCTGCTCGGCCTCGGTCATGGCGTCCACCTGATCGGGTGTACGGCCGCCCGCCAGCAGTTTCGTGCGGGCCACCCCCAACACATGCGCCCGGCCCGCCGGTGAGGCCAGGTAGGCGGCCTTCCGGGCCGCCACCCGCGGAGGCAGCGTGTAGCCGTAGTTGGCGTGCCAGTAGTCGTAGCTGAGGATCTCGAACAGGTTCGGCACCCGCCGGAACTCGGCGGTGGTCTTGAACAACTGCTCGGCGGTGGTGCCGTACTGCGTCTGCCACCCCCCGTCCGGACGCCGCCACACCCGGGCCTTCTCGGGTGGCGTCTCGAGGTAGCGCTGTTCGCAGAACGGGCAGTGGCGGCCGTGCGCCTCCGGGTCGAGTGGCAACGGCTCGGGCAGCGAACCGCCCAGCGGCCTGTTGCCGCGTCCGGCGACCGTCCAGACCTCGGTGCCGGAGAACGGGTTGAGTTGCTTGACGGTGCCGTCCACCATCACGGACAACCACTCCGGCTTCCGGTGGAACGCCTGCATGGGTAGTGCTCCCCTGGATCATGTAGTGAGGGTCAGGTTATCGTCGCTGCTAGTTCGGCCAGGGACTGACTCGCGCAAATGGGCAGGCCGGCAGCGGATTCCCCTCGACAGGTTCTCACCAGGGACGGTTCGGCGGGTTTTCCGGGGGAGTTGCAACCGAATCGTGATTGTCCGCGTCCAACCCCGATGAGGACCAGTCACGGAAGTGAGTACGACATGCTGCATAGCACCAGCGCCCAGCGCGCCGCCTGCATCGAGGATCCGGCGCTGTTCCAGCACGAACTGCTGGAGGAGCCGGCCAGGGCCCGCGGGGACGCCGCGCGCCAGCGTCAGGCCGCACTGCTGCAGGCCAGGGCCGCGAACGCGTGCGCCCAGTGCCCGTTGTTCGAGTCCTGCCTCTACGACGCCGTGGTCAAGCACGACGTCGCCGGTTTCGTGGCGGGCACCACCGAAACCCAGCGCGGGCAGCTCCGCGCCACTCTCGGCGTCCGCGTCGAGCCCGAGGATCTGGACAGCCTCGCCGGCGTCGTACGCGGGTCGCACCAGCTCAACCACGAAGAGGTCGTCCGGCTGCGCCAGGCGAACCCGCACGAAAGCCTCGAGGTGCTCGCGATGCGCCTGGGGTGCTCGCTGTCCACCGTGAAGCGGCACATGCGGCGCGCCCGCAACGCACCGGCCGAGAACAAGCTGGCGGTCGTGCGACCCAGCATGCAGCGGGTGCTGGACGCCTTCGCGGCCCTGTTGGGCCGCACCCGGACGCGCGAGCGCCGGGTCGCCTGAGACACCCCACTGGTGCGCCCCCTCGGGGGCGCACCAGTTGCGTGCGGCTACTCGGGGACCGCCGCCTCGACCACCAGCGACTCGGCCGGGTCACCGGGTGTCGTGCCACTGGGCCGAACAGATCGGCGCCGATGTAGGTGAGGTACTGCTGCAGCAGCGGCTTGTCGAAGCCGTACTGCTCGTTGATCCTGGCGATCGCGTCGGGTGTCGCCTTCTCGCCCAGCAGCGCCCGGGCCGGGTCCCCCGGCAAGGCGCGCAGCCACAGGAAGAGCAGCACGCTGAGTCCGAACAGCACCGGCACCATCAACAGGATGCGGCGAGCAGGCCCTCGAACTGCTGCCGAGCGACCCGGAAGGTCTCGCCGTCGCTGGCCATCGCCGGGTCGAGCATGACCGGATCGGAGGAGGCCGCGAAGACGAACGTGTCCTTGGTGTCGCCGCCGGCCTCACCGGAGGCGCCGGGGCTACTGTTCCGCTGGCTCTGCACACAGCCGCCGAACCCGGCGAGCAGGGTGACCGCCGCCGCAACAGCCACGCCGCGGCGTAGGGTGTTCAGCTTTGTCACGTTGTGATTCCCATCCCTGAGGGCAGCGGGTTGCCGCCTGTTCCCGGGGCTAGCGGTCGATCACGTAAGCGCGACTGGATGTCGATGAAGTGTTCCCAAGCTGTTATAGCCGTCAGAACCAGCGGCGCAGTTCCTCGGCCGTTCCCCCGTCGAGAAACGGCCCGGTGACGTGGTCGGCCGCGGCCCTCACCACCTCCGGGGCCTCGCCCAGCGCCACTCCACGTCCCGCCCAGCGCAGCATCTCGATGTCGTTGCGGCCATCGCCCAGGGCGAGCACGTCGGCGGGGTCCACCCCGAGGTCCCTGCACACTCCGGCCAGGCCGTAGGACTTGTCGACCCCCTCGGGGGCGATGTCCAGCCAGGCCGTGTACCCGATGAAGTAACTGACCCCCTGCAGCCCGAGCCGGTGCGCCAGCCGCAGGAAGTCGTCCTCGGAGGCGTTTGGGTCGCGCACGACGACGCGGGTCACCGGTTCGGCGACCAGTTCGCCCAACTCGACCTGGACCAGCTCACCGGTCAGCTCGCCCTCGGGGAACGGCCGGTTGACCTTGAACCCCTCACCGATCACCTCGATCGCCACCATCGCCTCGGGATGCTCGGCCAGCACCCGGTCGACCACGTCGGCGGGATCGAAGGTGACCCGCTCGAGCAGTTCCAGCGGCGGGTAGCTGACTCGCACCGCCCCGTTGGACGAGACGTGCTGGCCGGGCGGCAGGTCGAGCAGGTCGGCCAGCGGCTTGGTGCCGGTCCAGCCCCGTCCGGTGCTCAGCACCACCGGGACGCCGGCGGCCACCACGCCGGCCACGGCGGCCCGGACGGCGTCCGGCACCGTGCCGTCACCGCCCATCAGGGTGCCGTCGATGTCGAGGGCGACCAGCCGGGGCCGCCATCCGGAGTTCGTGTACACCATTGCCCGTTCAGGCTTTCAGCCGACGCCGCCGACGGCAAACCTGGCGTCCACACCGTCGCCCCCGTCCGCCTTCGGCGTTGAAGTGGGGCCGGGCGGCGAAGCATGCTGGAGGGCGGCAACGACGCCACGAAAAGTCCCCTTCATGCTGCTGCTGACCGCCGCCGGGCTGGTGTTCGTCTGCTGGGAGGGCTGGCATCAACGGCTCAGCTACCTGTGGGCGCACGTGGCCGCGTGCTAGTTGTGCCGGCTGCAGGCGCGGTTCACCGCGCCGCTGGATCAGCCGACCGGAGTCAGGAACTCGCGACCGCCCAGGTAGGGCCGCAGCGCCTCGGGGATGCGCACCGACCCGTCCGGCTGCTGATGGTTCTCCAGAATGGTGATGATCGTCCGGGTCATCGCGCACAGCGTGCCGTTGAGGGTTGCGACCGGCTCGGTGCCGGCGTCGGTACGCATCCGGACGTTCAGCCGGCGGGCCTGGAAGGTGGTGCAGTTCGAGGTCGAGGTGATCTCGCGGTACCGGCCCTGGGTGGGGATCCAGCCGTAGCAGTCGTACTTGCGCGCCGCGCTGAGCCCCAGGTCGCCGGAGGCCACCTCGAGCACCTGGAACGGGATCTCCAGCGCGCTGATGAACTCCTTCTCGAAGCCCAGCAGCTTGCGGTGCAACTCGTCCGCCTCGTCCGGACGGCAGTAGACGAACATCTCGACCTTGTCGAACCAGTGCACCCGGAAGATGCCGCGGGTGTCCTTGCCGTAGCTGCCCGCCTCGCGCCGGTAGCAGGGTGAATAGCCGGCGTAGAGCCGGGGCAGGGTCGCGGCGTCCAGGATCTCGTCGCTGTGGTAGGCCGCGAGCGCCACCTCGGAGGTGCCGACCAGGTACAGGTCGTCGGCCGGCAGGTGGTAGACGTCCTGGGCAGCCTGGCCGAGGAAACCGGTGCCCTCCATCGCCGACGGCTTGACCAGCGCCGGCGGCAGGATCGGCGTGAACCCCCACTCGGTGGCCTTCGCCATGGCCAGGTTGACCAGCGCCAGCTCCAACAGCGCGCCCTGGCCGGTGAGGAAGTAGAACCGGGCGCCCGACACCTTCGCGCCGCGCGGCATGTCGATCGCACCCAGCAGCTCACCGAGCTCGAGGTGGTCGCGCGGTTCGAAGCCCTCGGCGGCGAAGTCGCGCGGGGTGCCGTGGCTGGAGACGATCGTGAAGTCGTCCTCGCCGCCGCGCGGGACGTCGTCGAAGACCGGGTTGGGCAGCGCCAGCATCAGTTCGTCGAAGGCCTGGCCGGCCTCGGCCGCCGCCGCCTCTGCCGCCTTCACCTGGCCGGCCAGCTCGCGGGTGCGGGTGATCAGGGCGGCCTTGTCGTCGCCCTTCGCCTTCGCCACCTCCTTGCCGAGCGTCTTCTGCTCGGCCCGCAGCCCCTCGAACGCGGCGATGGACGAGCGGCGCGCCTCGTCCGCCTCGACCAGCCGATCCACCAGCTCGGCGGACTCGCCGCGCGCCTCCTGCGCGGCACGGAGACGGTCGGCTTCGGTACGCAGCAACTTCAGGTCGATCACCGGTTCAGCCTATCGGCCCCGGCTGCCCCGTCCTGACCGGGGTTGGCGTCGGTGCGAGCCCATCCACAGATCCTCGACTTCTGCACCACCGTCACGGGGTCGCTGCTCTCCACCCCTTCGGTTGATTTTCCTGGACGATCCGACGCTGCCCTGACGAAACGCCCTCGTCCTGGGTGCCACAATGACGCATGCGGAGTAGGCGGCTCGGAGTCGGACCCCTTGCCACGGTCACTTTCGGCGTGGGTTTCGGGGTGTGGACGGCGCTGCTGTACGGCGGCGCGCTGACCGGCCTGGACGCCGTCGTGGCGCCGCTGCCGCACTGGCAGAACCCGGTCGTCCAGGTCGCCGCCGCGCTGGCCATCGTGTTCCACCCGTTCGTGCTGTACGCCGGCCTGCTCGGGGTGGCGGTCTGGGCCTACCGGCGCCGGCTGCGCAACCTCACCGTCGGCGTCGTGCTGGCCGTCGGCCTGGGCTGGGGCGGCTACGAACTGGTCAAGTTCCTGGTGCAGCGGCCGCGGCCCACTGACACGCTCAGCGACCTGATCACCAGCAGCGGCTGGTCGTACCCGTCGGGACACATGGTGGCGACGATCACCGCCGCCCTGGTGGTCGTGTCGGTCACCACCACGACCCGGCAGCCGCGTGGCGTCATCGAGTTCCTGCGCTACCTGGGGGTCGCCCTGGTGCTGCTGGTGGCGCTCGACCGCTGGCTGCTGCACGCACACTTCCTCAGCGACATCGTCGGCGGCTTCATGCTGGGCGGCTTCACCGCCAGCCTGGCGCTCACCATCACCCGCGTCCACATGCAGCCCGCGCGGCCCACCAAAGCCGCGGCAGCGGCGTCCGACAAGCCCAAACGGTGCGCGATCGTGGTCAATCCGACCAAGATCCCCGACTGGGCGGCGTTCCGCCGGCACGTCGAGTTCGCCTGTTCGGAGAGCGGCTGGACGCCCATGTTCCTGGAGACCAGCGTCGACGACCCCGGCCGCAGCATGACGCGCTCCGCGGTCGAGGCCGGCGTCGATCTGGTGATGGTGGCCGGCGGCGACGGCACCGTGCGGGTGGTGTGCTCGGAGCTGTCCGGCACGGGCGTCCCGGTGGGGCTGCTGCCCTCGGGCACCGGCAACCTGCTGGCCCGCAACCTGGGCGTGCCGCTGGACGAGTCCGAGGCGCTGGACGTCGTGCTGCACGGCCGGGTGGACAGCATCGACCTGGTCGAGCTCACCATCGACGACGCCGACCACCCCGAGCACATCGCGGTCATGGCGGGCATGGGCCTGGACGCCCGGATCATGAGCGGCACCGACGACGGCCTGAAGAAGATCATCGGCCCGGCCGCCTACGTGGTGGCCGCCGGGGACGCCGCGAACCTGCCCTCGTTCGACGTGACGGTGAGCCTGGACGGCGCCGAGCCGATGGAACGGCATGCCGGGCTGGTGATGGTCGGCAACGTCGGCTCGCTGCAGGGCAACCTGCAACTGCTGCCGGACGCCCGCTTCGACGACGGGAAGCTCGACCTGTTCGTGGCGTCGCCGGCCAGCGTCGCCGACTGGCTGCGGATCACCACCAGCGTCCTGCTGCCGGGTAAGGAGGCGTCCGAGATCGACCGCGGCCAGGGCTCCGAGGTGCTGATCGAGACCTCCGAGCCGGTCGAGTACCAGCTCGACGGGGACGCCGCCGGCGAGTGCCGCAAGCTGCACGCCCGGATCGTGCCGAAGACCCTGAACGTGATGGTGCCCGAGAAGCGCTGAGCGGGCCTGCTCAGCCGGGCGCGGGCCGCACCACCGGCGTCCGCGGCGACCAGGGCACCTCGCCGAGGCCGCGCACCCCGGCCGGCAGGTCGGACGCCGGGTGGCTCGACACCCACAGGCACTGCCCGTCGGGGTCGGTGAGCAACTCGTCGAAGCCGACACCGCGCCCGATCAGATGCGCGATGGAGGCCACCGAGGGTGCCAGCACGATGCTGCGCAGCGTGGGGTCGGACCCGTCGCGGTGGGTGTCGAACACGCCGGGGCGTCCGACGATCAGGAAGCGGGTGATCGACCCGGACAGGTCGTCGATCTCACGTTCGACCACGTGCACCGACGGATGGTCGGCCTCGGCGCCCGACGACGCGATCGCGATCGCCGGGCGGCCGGCCTCGGCCAGCCGCAGCAGCGCGTCGGTGGTGGACGCCGTCGGCTGCGGCTCCAGCCCCCACCTGGTGATGAAGCCGGCGCACTGGGCCAGCGCCTGCGGGTGGCTGAACACCGGCGCGCCCTTCAGCTCGGCGAGCACCAGCGGCTCGGCGGCGTAGGCGTCGAACCGGACGGCGACGTCGACCACGCCGCCGGCGATGAGTTGGGCGTCGCTGGCCAGCAGGGCACGGGTGGCACGGCTGACCAGCCCCGATGCCGAACTGGTGATCGGCAGCACGCCCAGCCCGCCCGCCGCGGTGACGGCCAGCACCTCATCGAACGAGCCGGCCGCCTCCAGCGCGACGTCGTGGGCGCCCGAGCCGGTCAGGCCGACCGCGAACTGCCGGGCCGCGCTGTCGGAGAACGACCCGGGCGGTCCCAGGTAGCGCAGTGTCAGGCCACGGGCGTGCACCGGTCGGGCCACGCCGTGCGGCCAGGCGTAGGCCACCTCGACGGCGCGGCGCAGGCGTTCGATGGTCTCGTCGACGTCGAGGTCGGCGCGGATGCCGGTGCGGATCACGACGGCCCGCTGGCCGGTGCGCACCGCTTCGGAGACCAGCCGGGCCTGGCCGACCCCGCGCTGCTCGCGGATCACCGACGCCACCCCCTCGCCGGCCACCGATTCGGGCACCAGGAAGCGGATGTCGCGGCGCAGGTGCGCCAGCCAGGCGTCCAGGGCGACCTCGAGTTCCGCCTCGGCGAGCACCTCGACGTGGCCGATCCCGAACCGGGTGCGGACGACCTTGCGGCGGCGTCCGAGCTTGGCGGCGTTGCGGACGCCGGGGCCGGCCAGCAGCGCAGCCTCGCCGCGCGGGCCGATCAGCAGTTCCTCCAGCACCAGCTCGACCGGGGTCAGCTCGACCAGCCGGCCGACGCGCAGCTTGTCGGGGCGTCCGGTGGGGTGCAGCCCGACCAGCCCGCCGAGCCTGCGCACCCGGGCCAACGCTGCCCGCTTCGACTGCCCGGCGCCCAGCGTCGCCTGCGCGGTGTTGCGGACGGTGTCGAACAGCGCCCCGCTGAACGCGTCGCGGGTCGCGGCGATCCTGGCCGGCAACGTGTCGGACGCCGCCGCCGCCGCGACCGCGCGGGCCGCGGCGTCCAGCTCGTCGCCGGCGCGGGCGCCGTCGAGGGTGGCGTGGGTGTGCGCCAGGGTGAGCTCCTGATTCTCCTCGAGCACGCTCACCCCGAGCCCCAGCAGCGCCTCGAACAGCGGCGTCCGGGTCGCCCACAGCTCGTCGGTGAGATCGAGCCCACTGTCGGCCACGGCGGTGACGAAGCCCAGCAGGGACGCCTGCGTCATCGTCAGCACGTAGGTCATGATCCGGTCGTGGCGTTCGGGTGACAGCACGGTGTACAGGCCGCCACGGCTGGTGATCGCCTCGGCCAGCCAGCCGGTGGCGACACCCCGCACCTCGCTCGCGCAGACGGTCTGGCCGTCCAGCGACCGGGTCGCGGTGTCCATCAGCGGGTGCAGCGCGACGGCGGTGCGGCCCGGAACCGCGGCCAGCACGTCCATCGTCCAGGCGAAGCTGGCGCCGACCACGATGATCGGCGCGTCGCCGGGCACCGCGGCGTCCAGTTCGGCGAGCACCTCGCGCTCGGCCCGGTCGGGCACGGCGAGGCAGATGATGAAGCCCGGCCGGTCGAGCTCGCCGGCCACCTCGGCCAGCGTGCCGGTGGTCACGTCGACGCCGCGGTAGGCCTCGGCGGCGCCGGCGAGCTGCGCCAGAGCGGCGGCGGTGTCGACCAGCACCACCTGCTGCCAGGGCAGGTCGGCGAAGAGATGGTCGGACAGCCAGCGACCCATGCCGGCCGCGGCCCCCACCACCACCAGCCGGGTCGGTCCGGCGTCGGTGCGCGCGGCGTCCGTGGCTGCGGGGGTCTGGGTCACCGGGACAGTGTAGGGAGAACTGCCCGCGGTTCCCCCACGAGGGTCAGGACGCGCGGCGCAGGGACGCCGCCGCGGCGTCCATGGCGGCGAAGTACTGCTGCGCGGCGGGCAGCGCCGGCCGCACCTCGACGTAGGCGAAGTGCCGCTCGTTCGGCAGCGCGACCAGCAGCAGCCGCAGCTCGGCCCGTTCGGTGGTGCCGTCGGCGCGGGTGCCGCTGACCACGCCGTGCGCCCACTGGGCCGGCAGGTCGCCCACGGTGGTGGCCGGGTCGGAGGCCAGCTCGCTAACCTTCAGGTCGCCCAGTGCCTTGTACAACCGGGTGCCGAGTTCGAAGACCATGCCGCGCCCGGTCACGGCCAGGTCGCCGACCACGACCGCCTTGGGCTCGACGTCGGCGACGATGATCGCCGCAGGCAGGGTCTGGGTGTCCTGCCAGTCCTTGTCGCCGGTCACCCCGCCGATCGTCGCCTCGGCGAAGATGCCCTTCATCCAGGTCGGCGATTCGAACACGAACGGCTTGCCCGGCAGGTCACCGACCAGGTACGGCTCGACCTCGAGCCGGTGGGTCAGCGGGTCGACCAGCACCCGTTCCGCCGGCCTCGACGGCACCATGGACGCCGGACCGGGCGTCGGCGCCGCAACGGTGGGCGCGGGCAACACCGGCCCGGCAACCGCGCCGATGACGCCCAGCAGGACGACCGCCACGAGGACGCCGGCACCGGCCGCGACGAGCCAGCGACCGGCGCCGGCCAGTCCCTGTCGGCGGGGGTCGGTGCTCACCCGGGTGAGTGTAACGAGGCACGGGGCAGCAGCAGCCGCGGCAGCGGAGTGCAGGCCGCGACCCGGCTAGGTCTGGGCCGAGCGCCCGCGGAAACGCCGCCAGCTGTCGCGCAGCAGCCGCAGCCTCGGCATCTCGGCGCCCTCGCGGCGCCACCACCACACCACCCACACGATGGCGGCGATCTGCGCCGCGGTGCACAGCACGTCGCGCATGATGAAGCCCGCCACGAACACCCCGGGACCGAACTCGATCACCCGTCCGGTCACGTAGGCCAGCGACAGCCAGGTGCCGCGCCACATGGTGATCACGTCGAGCCGGTTCGGCGCCATCAGCGCCAGCGGCACCCAGGTGATCAGGTCGTACCAGCTGAGGGTGTACGGCGAGGTGATCAGCCAGGCCGCGGTCAGCAGCGCCGCCGTCCGCACGGTGATGGTGAGCGGGTCACGTCGCGGATCGGTCCCGGCGGGTGCACCGGGCGCGGTCACCCAGGGCAGCACGCGCGACAGCATCCAGCCGATCACCAGCAGCCCGATGAAGCCGAGCGCGCTCATCACCCGGCGGGAGGCGGCGTCACCGATGGTGAGCGTGCCGAGCGCGTGCAACCACTCGACCCACGAGCCGGCGGAGACGTAGGAGGTGTTGCGGGCGGCGGCGAACAGCGCCTCGGGCGCGAACAGGCCGTAACCGAGCCCGATGGTGACGGCCGCGGCGAGACAGAGCTGGAGGACCTTGCGGGGCTGGTGCCGGTACCCCCACACCATGGCGAGGCCGTAGTACACCAGCGACACTTTGACGCAGCCGGCCAGCCCGATGCCCACCCCGGCCAGCCAGGCGTTGCGGCGGATGAACCAGAGCCCGGCGACGGCGAACACCAGGGTCAGCGGCTCGTTGTGCGCCTGCGCGCAGATCGACCAGATCATGATCGGGTTGAGCACGGTGAACAGCACCGCACGGGTCTGGAAGGCCGGGTCGTCGTGCGCCAGCTTCACCGCGATCGCCCCCACGACCAGGAACGGGACGAGGGCGAAGATCTGCAGCCAGAACACCACCTGGTGCATGCTCTCGCCGCCCAGGGTGGCGGCCAGCCATTGGCTGAACGAGGCGATCGGTCCGTACACCGAGGGGGTGTCCTGCCAGGGCGCCTCCACCCAGCGCATCACCGGGTCGTACTCCTGCCGGATGATGCTGCCCGGCACGATGTCGTAGGGGTTCCAGCCGAGCACCATCAGGCGTCCGTACGCGGCATACATCAGCACGTCGGCCGAGGTGAGCGGCGGCACCAGCGCGGTCACCGTCGAGAGCAGCGCGCCCAGCACGAACAGCCGGCGCACGTTCGGACGCCAGCCGGCGTCCACCGCCCGGTAGCAGACCCACAACCCGATGGACCCGGCGGCCAGGGCCAGCCACAGCGCGATCACCGCGACCCATTCGTTGAGCGAGACCAGCCCGGCGGGCAGGTACCAGGGCGGCATCAGGCTGCTGCGCGGGCCGAGCCGCAGCGCCACGGCCGAGGGGCCCATGAACGCCACCACGATGGTCACCGCCGTCGCGCCGACGATCAGCCGCAGGCCGAGGGTGGCGTTGCTCGTCCACGGCTGGGCCAGCACGGCGCGAGCGCGATCGATCAGGGCGCTCGACATCTGCGGAACTCCTCCGGGGGCAAGGAACGGGCATGGGCGAGACTAGCGGCGAGAGTGTCCCGCCCGTAGTGGGCGGCCGGACTCGCAACTGCTTTGTTATCGGGGTACGGGCGGGCGGTGGGAGATCCCGGCTCGAGCCGGGGACGACGGCTGCCGCTACTTCAACAGTTTCGACAGCCGCCGGTCGGCCAGCGGCTTGCCGCCGGTCTGGCAGGTCGGGCAGTACTGCAGCGACGAGTCTGCGAAGGAGACTTCGGCGATCGGCGTCCCGCACACGTCGCAGGGCTCGCCGGTGCGGCCGTGGACGCGCAGGCCGATCTTCTTCTCGCCCTTCAGTTCCTTGGCGGCCCGGCCCACCGAGCGGGCGATCGCCTCGCCCAGTTCGTCCTTGATCGCCCGGAACAGCCGCTCGTGCTCGTCGGCCGACAGGGCGTTGGCGGGCTTGAACGGGCTGAGCTTCGCGGCGTGCAGGATCTCGTCGCTGTAGGCGTTGCCGATCCCGGCGATCACCCGCTGGTCGCGCAGCACCCCCTTGAGCTGCGAGCGGCCCGCGGTGGTGAGGATGCCGGCCAGCGCCGTGGAGTCGAACTCGTCGGCGAGCGGATCGGGCCCGAGACTGCCGATCCCCGGGACCTGTCCGGGGTCGTCCACCACGTACACGGCCAGCTTGCGCTGGGTGCCCATCTCGGTCAGGTCGAAGCCCGAGTCGTCGGCCAGCACCACCCGCAGGCTCAGCGGGCCGCGTCCCGGCCTGGCCGGCTTGGCCGGCATGGCGTCCTTCCAGGTCAGCCAGCCGGCCCTGGCCAGGTGGAACACCAGCCAGGTGCCGCCGGCGTCGACGGCGAGGAACTTGCCGTAGCGCCTTACCTGGTCGACCTCGGCGCCGTGCAACGCCGACAGGGGCAGCTGGAACGTCTTCAGCGAACTGAACGCCAGCAGTTCGGTCCGCGCGATCGTCTGGCCCACCAGGTGCTCGGTCAGGAACGACCGCAGCGCCTCGACCTCGGGCAGTTCAGGCACCGGTCTCCTCCCCTCCACGATCCGTCCGGCCACGTTCGGCGGCCCAGTCAGGTGCGGACAACGCCAGCGTCTCGTCGAGGACGCCGAGGTACTCGTCGCGGTCGATCTCGATCACCCCCAACGATGCGAGGTGGTCGGTGCGCCATTGGACGTCGATGATCCGATCGGCCTGCCCGTCGCGCTGCATGGCGGACACCAACCGCAGCAGGGCCACCTTGGAGGCGTCCCGCCCGATGTCGGGGTCGTGGAACATCGACTCGCCGGCGAAAAGCCCGCCGACCGAGATTCCGTACAGCCCGCCGGCCAGGTTGCCCTCGGGCGTCCAGGCCTCCACGCTGTGCACCACCCCGCGGTGGTGCAGCGCGGTGAACGCGTCGACGATGTCGTGGTCGATCCAGCCGTGCGGGCGCCGCGGGTCCGCACACCGCGCGATCACCTCGTCGAAGGCGGCGTCCACCGTCGTCACATAGTGTTTCGCCGACTTGCGCAGGGACCGGGTGACCCGCAACCCGTCGGGCAGCAGGACGCCGCGGCGCATCGGCGACCACCAGCCCATGCGGGCCGGGAACCAGGCGTTGTGCAGCGGCATCGGGAACACGCCGCAGCGGTAGGCCAGCACGACCAGGTCGGGGTCGAGTTCGTCGGAGAGCCCGATCAGGTCCTGCGCCGGCCAGTCCCGCGGCGGTCCGAAGATGCCGGGGCGACTCATTTCTGCATTGTGCCACCCGCCGCGGCGCGATCAGGGGAGCCGCCGGGGACTCCCCCATGGCCGGTCGATCGCCGGTGGGTAGATTGGACGCCGCAGTCAGCCACGCGAGGAGTCGCCGCGATGTCCACCCCTGATCCCAGCAAGACGCTCGTCCAGCGCGCCCCGGAGGTTGCGGGCGGCGTGCTGCGGCAGATCCTCGAGTTCGCGATCGACGGCAACGGCCGGATCCCCGGGGCTCGGGCCGCGGCGGCCCGGTCGCTGCAGTCCCGCGGCGAGCACGAGGCCGCCGTCGACTGGCTGATCATGCAGCACGTCGGCCTGGCCGGTGCGCAGGGTTTCCTGACCAACCTCGGCGGCCTGCTCACCCTGCCGGTGGCCTTGCCGGCCAACCTGGCCGGCCTGGCCGTGGTGCAGATGCGGATGATCGCCTCGGTGGCACACCTGCGCGGCTACGACGTGAACGACCGCCGGGTCCGGGTGGCGCTCACCCTGGCGATGCTGGGCGAGGACGAGGTCCGCAAGCAGGTCGGCTCGGGCAGGCTCCCCGCCGCCCCGATGGTGGTGGCGACCGCCCCGGTGTTCGATCCGGCGCTGGACCGCACCATCAGCGAACGCGTCTTCGCCGACCTGGGCACCAAGATGGCCGGCAAGCACGCCGTGGTGCAGGTGGCCAAGCGCATTCCGCTGGTGGGCGGCGGTGTCGGCGCGGCGGCGGACGGCTATTTCACCTACGCCCTGGGCCAGTACGCGCGACGTGAGTTCGTCCGCCGTCGCGGCTGAGCCGGTTCACTATTCCGGACGCAGGCCGTCCGCATTGCCGACTAGCGTCGCCGGTGACCCTTGACGAAGGAGAGACACCGTGACCGACATCGTGCTGATCGGCGGGCTGTGGCTGCGGCCTCAGGAATGGGACGCCGTTGTCGCCGAACTCGACCGGCTCGGCCACCGAGCACTGCCGGTGCTGCTGCCCGGGCAGGGCGACGGCGCCACCGACGTCACCCTCGACGACCAGGTGGCGGCGGTGCTGGCCGCGGTCGACGACTGCGACGCCCCGCCCCTGGTGGTCGGCCACTCGGCGGCGGCGAGCCTGGCCTGGCTGGCTGCGGACGCCCGGCCGGTGGCCGGCGTCGCCCTGATCGGCGGCTTCCCCGTCGCTGACGGCGAGGCGTACGCGGACTTCCTGCCGATCGCTGACGGCGAGATGCCGTTCCCGGGCTGGGAACAGTTCGAGGGCCCGGATGCCGCCGACCTCGATCCCGACACCCGCCGGGCCCTGGTCGACCGGATGGTTCCGGTGCCCGAGCAGGTGGCGCGCGGCGTCGTCCGGCTCGCCGACGAGGCCCGCTACGACGTGGACGTGACGCTGATCTGCCCCGAGTTCACCCCCTCCGACGCACGGGAGTGGCTCGCGTCGGGTGAGCTTCCAGAACTGGCGAAGGTGACCCGGCTGCACCTGGTCGACCTGGATTCTGGTCATTGGCCGCAGGTGACCCAGCCGGCCCTGCTGGCCGGTGCGCTGGCCGCGGCCGCAGGCTGAGCCGTCTCCGGAGGACGGTTCGGTCGAATCCTCCGCGGGCGCGGCCTCGTAGTGACAGGCTGACCGCATGCCCAAACCCGCAGACGGCCTTGATGAGCGCGCTGTCGTGATCCTGCGGTCGGCCGCCGACACCGGCGACCCCGAGGAGGCCCTGTACTCGCTGATCGATGTGCTGAACGACCTGTACGAGGCGCTCCTCATGCCCGAGGAGGTCAGCCCGGCAGCAGTTCGCCACTACCTGCTCGACTACTACTTCGCCCAGGTCTCCAACGGCGGGCACTCCCAGTTCCTGGCCAACACCGCCGGACCGGGCCAGCGCGAGTTGTTCGCCCACATCGGCGCGGCCCTGGACGAACTCGGCCGCGCCGACGCCACGGACGTGTGGGCCGACTTCCTCGACACGCTCGGCGCCGTCCCGCAGGAGCAGTTGCTGACCTTCCTCGACGGCGGCTACCTGGACGCCGACGGCTTCCACCCACTGCCCCAACTCGCGCCACTGGACGACCGCTTCTTCGCGATCAGCGACGAGTTGTCGGTGGCGAACGGCAGGCTGCTGCTCAGCCGCGACGAGCTGGTCGTCCTCGACGACGACGACCTGCCCGGCTACGTGGCGGCGCGCCAGGCGGCGATTCCCGATCTCGAGCATCGGCGTGCTGCCGCCCGGGCGGCCGAGCCGTCGTATGTGAAGGCGGCCCGGCACTACGCCGCCGAGCACCACCTGGAGTTCGAAGGGGTGACCGCCGGCCGCCCGGTGCATGAGCCGGGGCTCGACCTGATCGAGTGGTTCTTCCTGGCCGGCGGGCGGGCGTTCAGCCTGATCGAACGTCCCGACGGGTCGGTCGAGGTGATGGCGCAGGGCGGTCCCGACAGATTCGCGGGCTGACCCGCACCTGCCCTTCACTGCCGCCTGCCCGAGCGGTCACAGCCGTGGCACAGGCGCGCTTGGTGAACTTCCGGTGAACGGAAAGCCACCGGTAAGGAGTGTCATGACCGCCACGACCCTGGCCCTGCCCACCATCGACCTCGACGAGCTGATCGCCCGGGGCAGCCTGCTCACCCGGGTCGACCGCAAGTACGCCCTGGCCGCCGGCGACGCCGCGATGGCCCTCGATCTGGTCGACGGGGCCACCACCCGGGTGCTGGAGATCGGCGGACGAACCGACCTGGGCTACACCTCGACCTATCTGGACACCCCGGGACTCGACAGCTTTCTGCGGGCGGCCCGCGACCGGCGCCGCCGCTACAAGGTCCGCACCCGGCGCTACGAATCCAACGGGGCCTGCTTCCTGGAGGTGAAGACCCGGTTTCGTGAGCACACCGTGAAGACCCGGCTGCCCGGGCAGCACCTGCACGACGGACGCCTCACCGCCGAAGGGGCCGCCTTCGTCGCCGACACCCTGGCCGACGCCGGCGTGAGCGGGGTCGACGTGGCGTCGCTCACCGCGGCACTGCGGGTCGACTACCGGCGGATCACCCTGTTCCACGAACCGAGCCGCACCCGGGTGACCGTCGACTCCGGCCTGGCCTGGTGGGACGTCCGTACCGGGGGCTGGCTCGCCCGCCCGGAACTGGCGATCATCGAGACCAAGTCGACCGGCCGGCCGGCGGGGATGGACCGGCTGCTGTGGTCGCTCGGGCATCGGCCGGACCGGATCTCCAAGTACGCGACGGCACTGGGGGCGATGCATCCGCACCTGCCGTCGAACAAGTGGCGTCCGGTGCTGAAGGAACACTTCTGAGATGGCCGTGATCGGGGTCTGCCCCCGGCTGATCGCCAGGGCGACCGGCTGGAAACTGACCCAGGCCGCCTGTAGCGGAGCCGAGCTGGCCGACGTGGCGTCCAGCCAGTTGGCGCAGGTGACGGCGTCCACCGACTACGTGACCGTGCAGGTCGGCGGCAACGACGCCGGTTTCGTGCCGGTCCTGTCGGTGTGCGCCCAGGCCGGCGTCCGACGGTGACCGGCGTTCTGCGCGTAGGGTGCCTGCCATGCCAGGGCCCCGCTTTCGCGTCGCGATCGTCGGGGCCGGGCCGTCCGGCCTCTTCGCCGCGCAGCAGCTGACTGCCCGCGACGACGTCGCGGTCGACATCTTCGACCGGCTGCCCACCCCGTACGGGCTGCTGCGCTACGGGGTGGCGCCCGATCACACGTCCATCAAGTCGGTCGCGAACGCCCTGGCCCGGGTGTTCGACGCCCCGGCGGTGCGGTTCCTGGGGCTGGTCGACTTCGGCCGCGACGTGTCCCGCGAGGAGTTGCTGGCCGGCTACGACGCGGTGATCTATGCCGTCGGAGCCAGCGAGGACCTGCGGATGGGCGTCCCGGGTGAGGACGCCGCCGGCAGCCGCTCGGCGCGCGAGTTCGTCGCGTGGTACTCCGGGCATCCGGACGCTGCCGCGCAGTCGCTGTTCGGCGTCCGGCAGGCGGTGGCGGTGGGGGTCGGCAACGTGGCCGTCGACGTGGCCCGCATCCTCGCCAAGGACCCGGCGGCGCTCGACGAGACCGACATGCCCGAGGACGTGCTGGCCGAGCTGCGGCGGGCCCGGTTGACCGACGTGTGGGTGATCGGACGCCGGGGACCGCAGCACGCCAGCTTCACCACCCCCGAACTGCGGGAGCTCTGCCGCACGCCCGGCGTGCAGGTGAGCGTGGAACCCGAGTCGTTCGAATGGGTGGAGGACGACCTGCTCGACCGGCGCAGCCGTGCCAACCTGACGGTGCTGCGCGAGGCGGTCGACCGCACCAGGGCGGAGCCTGCCGGGCACCCCCGGGTGCGGCTGCACTTCCTGTTCTGGCGGCGTCCGGTCGAGGTGCAGGGCGACCCTGTCACCGGGCTGGTGCTCGAACGCACCCGGATGGACGCCGACGGGCGGGTGGTGGGCACCGGCGAGACCGAGCAGCTCAGCACCCAGCTGGTGCTGCGGGCGATCGGCTACCGCGCCGTGCGGCTGCCCGACGTGCCGTTCGACGAGGAGCTCGGGGTGATCCCGTCGGTGCACGGGCGGGTGCTGGCCGACGACGGCGCCGTCGCCCCCCGCGAGTACGTGGTGGGCTGGATCAAGCGCGGACCGGTCGGGGTGATCGGCACCAACAAGTCCGACGCCAAGGAGACCGTGGAGCAGGTGCTGGCCGATCTGGCCGAGCTCGGACCGCTGCCCGGCCGGATCGACCTGCTGGAAGCCCTCGCGGCCAGGGGCTTCGCGCCGTCCACCTTCGACGACTGGCGCCGGATCGAGGCGGCCGAGGCGAACCGCGGTGCCGGCTACGAGCGCGAGCGGATGAAGATCGAGGCCTGGCACGAACTGCTCGACCTGGTGCAGCGCGAACGGCCAGGCGGTCCGATACCGCCCGACTGAGCCGCTCTCCGGCTGCACGGCTCGGTAGTTAGGCGAGCGCGGGGAGGTAGTCGCGGGTCACCCGGGGGGTGATCAGGCAGGTCACCTCGTACGGGATGGTGCCCATCAGGTCGGCGAGCTCGGTCGCCGTGATCTCCTCCTCGCCGCTGCGGCCGACCAGCACCACCTCGTCACCCACCCGCACCGATGTCTCCGGGCCGAGATCGACCATCGTCTGGTCCATGCAGACCCGGCCGGCGATCGGGTGCGACCGGCCGCCGATCAGCACCCGGCCGCGGTTGGACAGCAGGCGCGAGTAGCCGTCGCCGTAGCCGACCGGAATGGTAGCGATCCAGGTGTCACGTGGCGCCGTCCAGGTGCGTCCGTAGCTGACCGTCTCGCCCGCCTCCACCCGCTTCACGAAGGTGACCGCGGTGCGCCACTGCAGCGCGGGCCTCAGCGGCACCGTAGGTTCGGCCTCCGGGTCGGGCAGGCTGCCGTAGATCATGATCCCCGGCCGGACCAGGTCGAACCAGGCCGCCGGGTGGCCGAGCACGGCGCCCGAGTTGGCCAGGTGCTTCAGCTCGACCGGGCCGACGGCGTCCTCGACGGCGGCGGCGGTGCCGGCGAAGCGCTCGATCTGCTCGCGGGTGAACGCGGCTCCGGCCGGGTTGTCCGAGATCGGCAGGTGACTGAACAAGCCCTGCAGCCGCAGCCCGGACGCCGCGATCCGGCCGGCGAGCGCCGGGGCGTCCTCGGGTTCGACCCCCACCCTGCGCATGCCGGTGTCGACCTTGAGGTGCACGGCCACGTCGCTCAGCCCCAGCCTGCGCATCGCGGCGGCGACCTGGTCGGCCGACGCGTCGTCCACCACCGACAGGGTGAGGTCAGCGGCCAGGGCGGCCTCGACGTCGTCGTCCTCGCGAACCGGCGACAGCTTGAGGATCGGCAACCGGACGCCGGCGCCGCGCAGCTCGAGCCCTTCGCCGACGGTGGCCACCCCCAGCCAGTCCGCCGCCCCGGTGCGCTCGATCATGGACGCCACCGCGACCGCGCCGTGGCCGTAGGCGTCGGCCTTCACCGCGGCCAGCACCAGCCGGTCACCGACCCGGGCCCGAACGCCGCGCAGGTTGGCCTCGACGGCGTCCAGCAGCGTGGTGGCGGTCGTCGGGTAGGTCATGGCCGCGGGTCCCCGACCGCGACCGGGCGGCCCTGGTTGCTCCACGCCGACCACGACCCCGGATAGAGAGCGATCGGACACCCGAGCGCGGCACCGGCCAGCACCAGCTGCGCGGCGCTCACCCCCGACCCGCAGTAGGCGCCCAGCGGACCCGGGTGGTCGAGCATCGCGGCCAGCGCGTCATCGTCGGGCAGGCGGCCGTCGGCGGTGAAGAACCGGCTGACCGGCTGGTTGACGGCCCCCGGGATGTGTCCGGCGACCGGATCAATCGGCTCGGTCTCGCCGCGGTAGCGCTCGGGGGCGCGGGCGTCCAGCAGGGTGCCGGGGAAGTCGCCTGCCTCGTCGGCGTCGATGGTCGGCAGGTGGCCGACGGTGAGCTCGAGTGCGACTGGCTCGACCGCTGCGTCCCCGCTGGCCAGCGGCCGGTTCTGCGCCGTCCAGGCGGCGAGGCCGCCGTCCAGCACGCGCACGTCGAGCCCGGCCCAGCGCAGCACCCACCAGGCCCGGGACGCGGCGAACGAGCCCGCCTCGTCGTAGATGACGATCGGCACCTCGCCGGTCACGCCGAGGGCGCCCAGGCCCTCGGCGAGGGTGTCGGGATCGGGCAGCGGGTGGCGTCCCTCGGTCGGGTCGCCGTGCCGGGTCAGCACCGTCTCCAGGTCGAGGAAGCGGGCCCCGGGCAGGTGCCCCTCCAGATACCTCTGCCGGCCCGCCGCGGCCGGCTCACCCAGCCGCCAGCGGACGTCCAGCAGGTCGACCGAGTCGAGCCCGGCCAGGGCCTCGACGCTGATCAGCACCTCGTCACGCGCCATGCGCCCAGCCTCTCACGAGGCCAACGACGCGGCGCGGGGCAGCTCAGAACATCATCGCCAAACCGGGGTCGGCGAGGATCGCCGCCACATCGGAGAGGAACTTCGAGGCCAGTTCGCCGTCCACCAGCCGGTGGTCGAAGGTCAGCGACAGAGTGCACACCGAGCGGATCACGATCTGCTCCTCGGCGCCCTTGCCCACCACCCAGGGCCGGCGGGCGATCGTGCCCAAGCACATGATCGCCGACTCGCCCAGGTTGAGGATCGGCGTCCCGCCGTCCACCCCGAACACGCCCACGTTGGTGATCGTGAACGTGCCCTTCGTCATGTCCTCGGGGGGCACCCGTCCCGACTTCGCCGTCTGCACCATGTTGTGCAGCGCCTCGGCCAGCTCGAGCAGGTTCATCCGGTTGGCGCGCTTGATGTTCGGCACCAGCAGCCCGCGCGGTGTCGCCGCGGCGATGCCCAGGTTCACGTCCTCGTTGCGGACGATCTCGCTGGCGGCCATGTCGAGCGTCGAGTTCAGGTCGGGGTTGCGCGCGATCGCCAGGCAGGCGGCCTTGGCGAAGATCAGCAGCGGCGAGACCCGCAGGCCGGCGAACTCGCGCCGGGCCTTGAGCCGCTCGACCAGCTCCATCGACGCCGTGACGTCGGCCTGCATGATCACCGTCGCGGTCGGCACCTTGAACGACTCGGCCATGGTTCGGGCCATCTCGCGCCGGACGCCCTTCAGCGGCACCCGCGAGGTGACCCCGGAAGGCGCGGGCGCACCCCGCTGGACGACGGCCGCGGCGAGCACGTCGTCGGCGGTGATGGTGCCGTCGGGTCCGGTGCCGTCCACCTCGTCCAGGTCGAGGCCCAGGTCACGGGCCAGCCGGCGCACCGGCGGCTTGGCCAGCGCCCGCCTGGACGCCGAGGCCGGCCGGGGCGTCCGGCCTGGACGCGGCAGCGGCTCGCCGGTCGGCTCGGCGGTGAGCGGTCCGGTGGTGGTGGCCTGGTCGATCGGCCGGGACACCGGCTGGTCGGTCTGGTAGGCGTCCTGCACCTGCTCGGAGACGGGTCCGATCGGCTTGCCGATGCCGCCGGCCGACTTGCGCGGACGCCGGGCCAGCGACGACGACTTCACGCCGTAACCGACCAGGAACGACTGCGACTCAGGATCGCCGGCCGGTTCCGCCGACGGGTCGGTGGTGGCGGTCGAGCCGCCGCCGGCGTCCACGCTGACCTGGCCGGACGCCTCGTCGAAGATCGGCTCGACGGTGGGCTGGACGCCGGCGGACGAGTCGGCCGCCGGCGCAGGTTCGTCGCCGGCACCCACCCCGTCGTCGATCAGCACGATCGGCGTCCCCACCTCGACGGTGGTGCCCTCGTCGACCATCAGCCGGGCGATCCGGCCGGCCCACGGCGACGGCAGTTCGACGATCGACTTCGACGTCTCGATCTCGACCAGGACGTCGTTGACCTTCACCTCGTCGCCCTCGGAGACGACCCAGCGGACGATGTCGGCCTCGACCAGTCCCTCGCCGGGGTCGGGTAGCCGGAACTCCTGCATCTGGTCCTCCTCAGAACGCCATGGATCGGTCGACCGCGTCGAGCACCCGGTCGAGGTCGGGTAGGAACGAGCTCTCCACCCGGCTGGGCGGGTACGGAATGTCGTAGCCGGTGACGCGGAGCACCGGTGCCTGCAGCGAATAGAAGCAGTCCTGCTGCAGCCGGGCCGCGATCTCGGCACCCATGCCCAGCGTCATCGCCGCCTCGTGCACCACGATCGCCCGCCCCGTCTTGGTCACCGACTCGGTCACCGTGGCCATGTCGAGCGGGGACAGCGAGCGCAGGTCGACCACCTCGATGTCGTGGCCCTCCTCGCCGGCGGCGATGGCGGCCTCGACGCAGGTGCGCACCATCGGGCCGTAGGTGATCAGCGTCAGGTCGTCGCCGGGCTTCACCACCCGGGCCTGGAACAGCGGCATCGGCTCGGCCTCGGTGTCGACCTCGCCCTTCTCGTGGTAGCGCCGCTTGGGCTCGAAGAAGATGATCGGATTGTTCGAGGCGATCGCCTGCTGCATCATCCAGTAGCCGTCGACCGGGTTCGAGCAGGTCACCACCTTCAGCCCGGGGGTGTGCGCGAAGTACGCCTCGGGAGATTCGGAGTGGTGCTCGATGGCGCCGATGCCGCCGCCGTAGGGGATGCGCACCACGACCGGCATCTTGAGCCGGCCGTGCGAGCGGAAGTAGAAGCGGGAGAGCTGCGACACGATCTGGTCGTAGGCGGGGTAGACGAAGCCGTCGAACTGGATCTCGACGACCGGCCGGTATCCGCGCAGCGCCAGCCCGATCGCGGTGCCGAGAATGCCCGACTCGGCCAGCGGCGAGTCGATCACCCGGTCGGGGCCGAAGTCGCGCTGCAGGTGCTCGGTGATCCGGAACACGCCACCGAGCTTGCCGATGTCCTCGCCGGCCAGCAGCACCTTGGGGTCGGCCTCCAGGGCCCGGCGCAGGCCGGCGTTCAGCGCCTTGGCCAGAGTCATCGTCGGCATCAGAGAGCCTCCTGGACCCGCTCGTGGGTTTCGCTCGGTACCGGCTCGCCCTCGTCGGCGAAGCCCGCCTCGTATTCGAGGTACTCGTCGCGCTGCTCGAGGAGCACCTCGCCCGGGTCGATCACGGTGTGCTCGAAGAACTCCTCGAGCTTCGGCTCCCGCAGCGCCAGGCAACCCTCCCGGACGCGGACCGCGAGCTCTTCGCTCTCGGCGTCCAGGGCGTCCAGCCAGGCCTGGTCGATGGCGCCGGCGCTGAGCAGGTAGGTCTGCACGCGACTGATCGGGTCACGGGCGCGCCAGGCGTCCGTCTCGTCGCGGGAGCGGTACTTGGTCGGATCGTCAGAGGTGGTGTGGGCGCCCATCCGGTAGGTGTAGGCCTCGACCAGGGTGGGTCCCTCGCCGCGGCGGGCGCGCTGCATGGCCGAGGCGGTGACGGCCTGGACGGCGAGCACATCGTTGCCGTCGACCCGGACGCCGGGGAAGCCGAAGCCGGACGCCCTGCGGTACAGCGGGATCTTCGACTGCAGCGCGATCGGCTCGGAGATCGCGTACTGGTTGTTCTGGCAGAAGAACACCACCGGCGCGGTGTACGACGCGGCGAAGATGAACGCCTCGTTGACGTCGCCCTGGCTGGTGGCGCCGTCGCCGAAGTAGACGATCACCGCGCCGTTGTCGGCGGGTTCGGGGTTGCCGACCAGGCCGTCGCGTTGCAGCCCCATCGCGTAGCCGGTGGCGTGCAGGGTCTGGGTGCCGATGACGAAGCTGTACAGGTGCAGCCCCATCGCGGCGGTGTCCCAGGGCACCATCGCGGTGCCGCGGAAGGTGCCGAGCATCTCGACCGGGTCGACGCCCAGGTGCAGGGCGACGGCGTGCTCGCGATACGACGGGAAGACGTGGTCGGGCAATCGGGTGGCGTTCACCGACCCCACCTGGGCCGCCTCCTGGCCGAGCGCGGGTGGCCACAGGCCCAGTTCCCCCTTGCGCTGCAGGGCCGTCGCCTCGGAGTCGAAACGCCTGGCCAGGACCATTTCCCGCAGGTAGCCGGCGATCTCGTCGTCACTGCCGGCGAAGTCGAACTCCGGGTGCTGGACGCGCTCCCCGTCGGGGGTGAGGAGTTGCACGAAATCGTCTACAGCGGGCTCGGACACGTCGCTTCCTTTCGGGCCCCGACGCAGGGGGCCGTCTCCTAACGCTCGGCTAACTTATCGGTTACGTAACCGTAGGTCAAAGTATCCCGGCCGGTTCGGCTGCCAGCTCGACCGGGCACCTGGAGCAGGACCGGACTCCCTTCCGCGAGCGTCCTCGCCCGCGTCCCCATCTTTCACCCGACGGACGCCGGTGGTCGAGACCCCGCGCCGCGCACCTGTCCGGCCCCGCCCCCGCGCTATCGAGTACCTCGTCGCCGCGGCCCTGTTGATCGGGCTGCTGGGCCTGCTGGAACGCACGCACCGCCGCACCAGCAACCTGCCGCGGATCCCGTTCGGCATGGATGCCGACTCCGAGGCGACGGCCAGCTACCGCCGCGAATTGGCCGAGCTGCGCGAACTGGCCCAACTCACCTCGGTGAAGCAGAACTGACGATTCGACCTTCATTCATCAGCGTCGGACTAGCATGACCGCCATGGTCGACGTACAGCGCCTCAGGATTTACCGCGCGGTCGTGGCCGCCGGATCCATCCAGGCCGCCGCGGCCAACCTCGGCTACACACCCTCGGCGGTCAGCCAGCAGGTGTCGGCGCTGGCCCGGGAGACCGGCCTGGTGCTGCTCAGCAGGGCCGGGCGCGGCGTCGAGCCCACCGACGCCGGGCTCGAGCTGGCGGCCGCGGCCGAGAGCCTGTTCGGCGAACTCGCCGACGTCGAGGAGAAGGTGTCCGACCTGCGCGAGGGGCGCGCCGGCTCACTCAGCATGGCCTACTTCACCTCGGCGGCGATGGCGTGGATCCCCGACATCGTGGCCCGGGTGCTCGCCGAACACCCCCGGCTGCGGCTCGACCTGAGAGTGCGCGACCTGCCCAGCGGTGAGGACGAGCGCACCGACGTCGAGGTGATGGTGGAGCGCCCCGACTTCCATTGCCCGCCCGGCTTCGTCGCCCACCACCTGCTGGACGAGCCCTACGTGGCGGTCGTGCCGTCCGGGCACCGGCTGGCCGGCTCCCACACCGTCGACCTGGCCGAACTGGCCGGCGACCGCTGGATCGCCCACGCCCCCCAGGCGTCCTGGTGCGTGATCAACCTGGACAACGCGGCGGTCTCGGCGGGTTTCACCCCCTCGTACGCGGTGCGCACCGACGACCACACCACGGCCATCGCCTTCGTCGAAGCGGGCATCGGCATCGCGGTGATGCCCCGGCTGTGCAGCCTTCAGCTCCCGGGTGGCGTGCACGCACTCGACGTGGTCAACCCGACACCCCTGCGCAGCATCCACGTGATGGTCCGGCGCGCCGTCGAGAACACCCCCGCCGTGCAGCTGGTGGTGGGCGGGTTGCTGGCCAAGGCCGGCGCCGCCACAGCCGGCGCCGCCCGCCCAGCACCCGAGGGGGCCGAGCTGTCCGTCGTGCGTTGACGCAGCGGCTGGCCCCTGTGGGGTAAGACTGGGGCGGTGCGAAGTGTGAGCGATGCCTGGCGCGAGATCCGGATGCGGCCCGCTCGCTACGCCTCCACGCTGGCGGCGATCGTGCTGGCCATCGGCTTCCTGGTCGCCACCCAGACCTCGGCGGTCACCGAGTCGCAGACGCTGGCCAAGCGTGACTCGCTGTTCGTGTCGAAGGCGGACGTCGTGGTCGAGACGCACCTGTGGCACGCGTACAACGCGCGCGAGCAGCGCGACGGCGCGCTCTCGGTGGCCGAACACCTGCTCGGCGAGCAGCCGGGGGTGCAGCAGGTCGAACGGTTCAGCCAGGTGTACGGCCGGATCAGCAACGGCCGGGCCACCGCCGGGGTAATGCTGACGTCGTCGCCGGCCGACCCCGCCCTGCGCTGGTACGACGTCACCGCGGGCCGGCTGCCCACCACGGCGTCCGAGATCGTGCTCACCGACGAAACCGCCGGCCAGCTCGGGCTCGGCCTGGGCGACACCGTCACCCTCGACGGCAAGCCGCCCCACACCTTGACCGTGGTCGGGCTCACCGACCAGCGCGGCTTCGCCGACCCGCCCGGATACATCACCTTCGCCCTGATCGATCAGTTGGACGCCGCCTTCCCGCCGCCCGACCTGCGCATCCTGGTCAACCCCAAGAAGTTCGCCGGCACCACCCCCGGCTCGTCCGGCGACGGCGTCGGAATCTGGCTGCTGGTGAAGCTGGAGGACCCCGACCAGGCCGACGCCGTGGCGGCGGCGGTGCAGCAGCAGCTCACCGACTGGGGCTTCATGAAGTACCTGGTGCAGTCCCACACCGCCGCGCAGGTGCGCGAGGACGCGATCCGCGAGGTGGCCTCCGGCTCGGACTGGATCTCCGCCGTGCTCGGCGGGGCGGGCCTGATCGCACTGGTCGTGGGCGGGTTGATCATCACCAACACCTTCGCGGTGCTGATGACCCAGCGTCGCCGGCATCTCGCGCTGCTGCGGCTGGTTGGGGCCACCCGCGGTCAGGTACTGGGCGGCACTCTCGCCGAGGCCCTGCTGCTCGGGCTGGCCGGCACCGCAGCCGGCATTCGGCTCGGCATCGGCGCCTCGGCACTGATCGCCGGACTCGTGACCAGGTCGCTCCAGTTCGGGCTGGTGGTGCCGGTCGACCGGGTGGCGCTGATCGGCGTCCTGGGGGTGGTGGTCACCGTCGGGGCGGCACTGGTGCCCCTGCTGCAGGCCACCCGGGTGGCGCCGCTGGAGGCTCTGCGACCGGTCGAGCCTCCCGCGGCCGCCCTGCAGCATCAACGCGCCAGGCTGGCGGTGAGTGCCTGCCTGGCGGTGGCCGGGGCGGCCGTGATGGCGCTCGGGCTCACTCCCACGGCGGTGGCCGGGGTGGCGCTGACCGCATCGGGCGCGGCGGCGGTGGGGGTGGCGGTGCTATTGGCGGCGTCCGGCCTGCTGTCGGCACTGTTGCGCCGGTGGGGCCGGACGCCGGCGCGGCTGCGCCCCGAACTGCGGCTGGCACTGGGCAACGCCGGCCGCAACCCGGGACGGGTCGGTGCGACCGTCGGGGCCCTGCTGATCGCGGTCGGGCTGGTGATCACCATCCAGGTCGGCGCGGCCACCGGCAGGGCCAGCGCCTTCTCTCAGGTCGACGAGCGGTACCCGGTGGACGTCACCCTGCAGTCGGCAGTGCTCGAGGCCGACCTGTCCGACCCCAACGGCGGGGGGCCGAGCGGCAACCGCGTCGACAACCAGTTGGCAGGCTTCTCCCCCGGCGCGTCGGATGCCGTTCGGGCCGTCCCCGGCGTCACCGGCGCGGCCATGCTGCAGGTCACCGAACCGATGAACGTGATCGCCGGTGCGGGGTTGTTCCAGCCGTTGCCGGTGACCACGGTGCCCCCCGAGGCGGAGGCGATCGTCGGCCGTCCCGTGGCCGTCGCCAACGGCGAGATCGGCCTGCCGCACGACGTGATGGTGCTGCTGAAGCTCGGCCCCGACTCTCAGGTGCAGGTGACGCCGCTGCTGGGCACGCTGCAGCGGTTGCGCCCCGTCGAGGTCAATCTCGGCACCGACGTCGCCGTGGTCACCCCAGAGACGCTGGCGGCCTTCGGGGTGACCGACCGCCCCGGCCTGATCCTCGCCTCGGTCGCCGACCCGGCTGCCGCCACCACGCAGTTGCAGCGGCTCACCACCGAGTTGCTGCCCGACAATCCGGGGCTGGTGGTCGGCGGCGGCGCCACCCGCAAGGCGAACCTGCTGGTGTTGCTGGACGCCGTCAGCCTGATCCTGAACGGACTGCTGTTCGTCGCCGTGCTGGTGGCGGTGGTCGGGGTGGCCAACACGCTGGGCCTGTCCGTGCTCGAACGCACCCGCGAGTCGGCCCTGCTGCGCGCGCTCGGCCTGCAACGTGCCGGGCTGCGCCGGATGCTGCTGATCGAGGCGCTGCTGCTGGGCATCGTCGCGGTGGCATTGTCGCTGGCCCTCGGCATCGGGTTCGGCTGGGCCGGGGCGTCCGCGCTGGAGACCCAGCTCGGCCTGCCCCGGGTGGCGGTGCAGGTCGACTGGGCACTGACCCTGGGCACCTGTGTACTCGTGCTGGTCGCCGCGACCGTGGCGTCGGTGCTGCCGGCGCACAAAGCGGCGCAGGCCGCGCCGATCGAGGCCCTCGCCGACCTCGGCTGACGGTTCCTCTGCGACACTCTGGCTCGCTCTCGGGTTCCCCCTAGACATCGCAATACAGTCCGATCATGGACCCGATCAGGAACCCCTACGCGCCCGGCGCCGGGCAGCGGCCGCCCGAACTCGCCGGCAGGGACACCCAACTCGAGGCATTCAGGTTCGTCATCGAACGCGTCGCGAAGGGACGCCCCGAGCGGTCCATCGTGCTGGTCGGGCTGCGCGGCGTGGGCAAGACGGTGCTGCTGAACGCGATGCGCAGCCAGGCCGTCCGCGCCGGCTGGGGCACCGGCAAGCTCGAGGCGCGACCCGAGTTGGGCATCCGGCGACCGCTCGGCGCGGCCCTGCACATGGCGATCCGCGAGCTGGGTCACCCGGACGCCCTGGGCGTGCTCTCGACCCTCAAGGCGTTCGTCGAGAAGGCGGCGCCGCCCACCGCGAAGGCCTTCGACCGGTGGAACTCCGGCATCAGCGCACCCAGCATCACCGGGCGGGCCGACTCCGGCGACATCGAGATCGACCTGGTCGAACTGCTCACCGACGTGGCCGGGCTGGCCGCCGATCAGGGCAGGGGTGTGGCGGTGTTCATCGACGAGTTGCAGGATCTCGGCGCCGACGACGTCTCGGCCCTGTGCGCCGCCTGCCACGAGCTGGGCCAGCAACGGCTGCCGTTGATCGTGGTCGGCGCGGGGCTGCCGCACCTGCCCGCGGTGCTGAGCGCGGCCAAATCGTACTCCGAGCGGCTGTTCGCCTACAGCCGGATCGACCGGCTCGACCGCGGCTCGGCCGATCTCGCGCTGGTCGCCCCCGCCGAGGACGAGGGGGCGTCCTTCACCGCCGACGCGCTGGCGGCCATGTACGCCGTGACCGGCGGCTATCCCTACTTCGTCCAGGCCTACGGCAAGGTCGCCTGGGATGTCGCCACGGCTTCCCCGATCACCGTCGAGGACGTCGCGGTCGCCGCCCCGCAGGCAGAGCACGAACTCGCCGTCGGCTTCTTCGGGTCCCGGTTGGAGCGTGCCACCAGCGCCGAGCGCGAGTACCTGCGGGCGATGGCGGACGCCGACCCCGACGATGCCGGCGCGGTGCCGTCGGCGCTGGTGGCCGAGATCCTGGGCCGCAAGCCGCAGTCGCTGTCACCCGCCCGGGACGCGCTGATCAAGAAGGGCCTGATCTACGCCAGCGAACGGGGCCGGATCGCCTTCACCGTTCCACACTTCGGGCGCTTCCTGCGGGCCCGCGCCGAGGCTGCGTAGTCGACGGCCATGGAACCCGAGGTCGTCGTCGTCCTTTTGACGGTCGGACTGCTCTGCATCGTCGGCGCGTCCCTGCTGAGCGGAGCGGTGCGGCTCGCCGCTCCCCTACTGCTGGTGGTGGTGGGCAGTGTCGTCAGCTTCCTGCCCGGCGTGCCGCTGCTCGAGATCGAACCCGAGTGGGTGCTGATCGGCATCCTGCCGCCACTGCTGTACGCCTCCGCGGTGTCCATGCCGACGATGAGCTTCCGCCGCGAGCTGCGTTCGATCACCGGCCTGTCGGTGGTGCTGGTGCTGGTCAGCGCCCTTGCCCTGGGTTGGTTCTTCTCCGCCGTGCTCGACGTCTCGTTCGCGTGGGGGGTGGCGCTGGGCGCCATCGTGTCGCCGACCGACGCCGTGGCGACCGCCATCGCCCGCCGGGTCGGGGTGCCGGGGCGGGTGCTCACCATGCTCGAGGGCGAGAGCCTGCTCAACGACGCCACCGCGCTGGTGCTGCTGCGGTCGGCGGTCGCCGCCGGCGCCGGCTCCATCGCGTTGGGCGGGGTGGCCCTGTCGTTCCTGTGGGCGCTCGGGCTGGCGGTGGTGATCGGCTTCGCGGTCGGTTGGCTGCTGCTGCTGGCCCGCTCCCGAGTGGCCGATCCGACGGTGTCGACGGTGCTCTCCTACGCCGCGCCGTTCCTCGCCGCCGTGCCCGCCGAACAGCTGGAGGCGTCCGGTCTGGTGGCGGCGGTGGTGGCCGGCATGGTGACCGGCTACGGGGCGCCACGGCTGCTGTCGCCCCGGGCCAGGCTGTCCGATACGCAGAACTGGAAGACCGTCGAGCTGGTGCTCGAGAGCGGCATCTTCCTGCTGATGGGTCTGCAGCTGCACGGCCTGCTCACCCACTCGACGCACGGAGACGGGACGCTCGTCCTGGTCAGCTGGGTCGCGGGGGTCGGCCTGCTGTTCACCCTGCTGATCCGGGCCGGCTACGTCACCACCTTGATCATCGGGCAGCGTCGGCGCACCAAGCGCTTCCTCGGCATGGAGGAGCGCCGGGCCGCGATCCAGGACTACATCGAGCAGCGGATCGCCGACCCGCACCTCGAGCTGGACCCACCACAGGTGGACGACCACCGGCCGGGCGGTCGCGGGCCGCGCGGGCCGCTGCGGCCCTGGGCGGCGCGGCGGGCGCAGCAGCGGCAGGATCGGCGACGCACGCTGCGCGCCTGGAGTGCGGACCGGCTGGAGATGTTCCAGACCCGGCTGCGGCGCCAGCGTGCCGATCTGGACTATCTGCTCAACCAGCCGTTGGGTCCGCGCGAGGGCGGGCTGCTGGTGTGGGCCGGCATGCGCGGCGCGGTGTCGCTGGCCGCCGCGCAGACGCTGCCCTCGGACACTCCAAGCCGGGCGGCACTGGTACTGGTCGCCTACTTCCTGGCCGGCGGGTCGCTGCTGATCCAGGGCGCCAGCCTGCCCCTGGTAGTGGGTTGGCTGCGCCGTCCGGACAGCCCCGAGGACGCCACCGCCGAGGCCGATGAGCGCGCCCGGGTGATCGACCTGCTGCACCAGGTCTCCGAACGCGAGCGCACCGCCGAGCAGGGCAGGCCGATGAAGCAGTTGCGGCTCGACGTGCTGGCCGCGCAGCGGGCGGCCCTGCTGGACGCGCGCGACGACGGTGTCTTCAACGCCGACGTGCTGTCGCACGCCCTTGCGGTGGTGGATGCGGCGCAGATCGGGCTGGAGCTGCGCGGCGGTCCCGACGGCTGACCTGTCGGCGGAGAGACAGTGTGAGTCTCGACATCGTGTTCAATGCTGGGACTCACACTGTGTTCACACGTGCAACGCGGCGGCACCGCCGTACGTGGAGTACGACATGCAGACGTCACGTTTCCGCCTCGCCCTGACCACCCTGGTGCTGCTGGCCCTGGCCGGCCTGATCGGTTGCACCCAGCTCGGCGCCACCTCGTCGGGCGAGTCGCCCGAGGTGGGGCGCGCCGGTGACGGCGCCGCCCCGCAGGCGACCTCCGCCCCCACCGAGTTGGGTCCCACCGAGGCCGGCCGCAGCATCGTCCGCACCGGCGCACTCAGCCTGCGCGGCGACGACCTGACCGGCCTGGCCGAGAGGCTGCGGCAGCTGGCCGAGCGGCTGGGCGGCTTCGTGGCGTCCGAACAGATCCGCAGCGGTGACGACACCCGAAGCGCCTCGGCCCGCATCGAGTTCAGCGTGCCCGCCGAGTCGATGGACGCCTTCATGACCGAGGCCGCCACCTACGCCGAGCTGGTCACCCGCACGGTCACCGCCACCGACGTGACCGACGCGGTGGTCGATGTCGAGGCCAGGATCCGCACCCTGCGGGAGTCGATCGAACGGATCCGCACGCTGATGGAGCGGGCCGGCTCGATCGCCGACATCGCCCGGGTCGAGTCCGAGCTCACCGAGCGGCAGTCCGAGCTCGAAGCGCTGCTGGCCAGGCAGAAGGCCCTCGCGGACGCCGTCGACCGGGCGCCGGTCACCGTCACCCTGGTGCGGCCCGGGCAGGGCACCGATCCCGACAATCCGCTGCTGGTCGGCCTGCAGCGGGCCTGGCAGGCGTTGCAGCAGTCGATCACCCTGCTGCTCACCCTGGTCGGCGGCCTGCTGCCGTTCGCTCTGGTGCTGGGCCTGATCGCCTGGCCGGTGCTGCGACACCTGCGCCGAAAGACGTCGGCCCCGACCCCGCCGGCCCAGACCAAACCCGACCACGAGGACTGACGCTCCTCCCGCTCAGCGGAACTGCTCGGCGATCGTCTGCAACTCGGCCCGGTACGCGGCCCAGCCGTCGGCGTCCAGGCCGGGCAGGTTGTCCACCCGGCGCCCCAGCCCGGCCGAGCCGTCGATCTGTTCGCGCAGGATGTCGGCGTGCCCGGCGTGCCGGCACAGGTCGGTCAGCAGGTGCACTCCGACGCGGTGCAGCGTCACCCGGCCCCGCTCCGGCCCCCACCACGGCACGAACCCGGGGGCGTCGAGTTCGAGGGCGGCGAAGGTCGCCGTGGTGTTGCGTGCGGCGTCCACCAGCAGCCGGACGACCTCGTCGCGGGTCTGCTCGGCCGTGGCGTACATATCGATGTTGATCTCTTCGAACCGGGCGTTCTCGCTCGCCCACCAGCCCACACTCACCTCGGGCACCCGGTCGAACACCTCACCGAAGTAGCCCAACTCGACCATGGCAAGGTGTTTCACCAGGCCGAGCAGGTTGGTGCCGGTGGGCGTCAGCGGACGCCGGACGTCGTAGTCGCTCAACCCCTCGAGCTTCCACAGCACGGCGTCGCGGTCGACGTCCAGATAATGCAGCAGGACTGCCTTGGGATCGTTGTCGTCGCTCATGATGCCTCCTCGGATTCGGTCTGCCGTCGTCACGGTGGTGGCCCTACAGCCCCAGCATCTCGATCGCCGCCATCGCCGCGTTCTGCCCGGCGATGCCCGACACGCCACCACCCCGCCGCGCCCCCGCCCCGCACAGCAGGACGCGGTCGTGTCCGGTGGCCACACCCCAGCGCCGGGCGGGGGTGTCCAGTGCCTCGTCGGGACCCGCCCACGGCCAGGCGAGCGGGCCGTGGAAGATGTTCCCGCCCGGCATCGACAGCGCCTTTTCGAGGTCGGCGGTGGTCTTCACCTCGATGCATGGCAGGCCCTCGGCGTCGGTGGCCAGCAGCGGCTCGATCGGCT
Organism: Micropruina sonneratiae; assembly: GCF_025972045.1. Classification (GTDB taxonomy): domain Bacteria; phylum Actinomycetota; class Actinomycetes; order Propionibacteriales; family Propionibacteriaceae; genus Micropruina; species Micropruina sonneratiae. The sequence goes on from NZ_JAPDHX010000005.1 coordinate 300,693, forward strand.
CGGCCAGCACCGAATCGAGGCTGGCCAGCGCCGCCCGGCGCAGCTCGTCACGCAGTTCGTCGTTGCCGAACCGTCCGAGCAGCCGGTCGGGCACGTGCAGCCCGAACAGGGTCAGCGTCTGGTAGCCGCGCTCACGCAGCTCGGGGCCGAGGATCGACGGATCGGACAGCGAATGGCAGTAGATCTCGGCGGGCAGCGGGTCGGGCAGCCGGCCCGCCAGCGCCGCGGCATGGGCGGCCCGCAGCTGGCCGAATCCCTCCTGAATGTGGAACGTGCCCCCGAACGCCGCCTCGGCCGGCACCCCCGGTTGCCGCAGCGCCGGCAACCGCCGCAGCAGCAGGTTGACCTTCACCTGCGCGCCCTCCGCCGCTCGAGCACGACCCTCACCCACCTGGGCACCGGACGCCGCGACGGGTTCACCCAGCAGTCCGGCCAGCACGCCGGGGGCCGCCCCGCACAGCACGAGGTCGGCGGCCAACCGGTGCTCGTCGCCGCCCCGGCAGTAGGTCACCTGACCATCGGGATCGATCGCGGTCACCTCGGCGAGGGTCAGGATCTGCGCCCCGGCCACCCGTGCCGCGCGCTCGATGCCGCCGGAGACCACCCCCATGCCGCCGACCGGCACGTCCCAGTCGCCGGTGCCGCCGCCGATGACGTGGTACAGCAGGCAGATGTTGCCCTCGGTGTCGCCGGACAGGTCACTGAACGTGCCGATCAGCGCGTCGGTGGCGATCACCCCGCGCACCAGGTCGTCGGCCACGGACGCCTCGATCAACTCGCCGATCGGCCGCTCGACGAACCCCGCCCAGTCGGCGCCGATCACCTCGCGAGCTGCGGACGCCGTGGGCAGCGGGCCGGTCATGGTGTCGAACAGCGGCCCGGCGAACGCCGCCACCCGGCGATAGAAGGCGGCGAAGCGCTCGGCGTCGGCGGCGGCGCCGATCGACGCGAACGAGGCCTCGGTGGCCGCCCGGTCGCCGTTGTCGATCAGCAGTCCACGGTCGCTGCCCGGCACCGGCGTGTACGAGGAGTACCGCCGCCGGACCAGTTCGACCCCCAGACCGAGGTCGGCGGCGACCGATCGGGGCAGCAGGCTGACCAGGTAGGCGTAGCGCGACAGCCGGGCCTCGACCCCGGGGAAGGCCTGCGCCGAGATCGCCGCGCCGCCGAGCACGTCGAGCCGTTCGAGCAGGGTCACCTCTGCCCCGGCCCGGGCGAGGTAGGCGGCCGCGGTGAGCGCGTTGTGCCCGCCGCCGACGATCGCGACCCGCGGCGTCCGGCCGGTCACGGCTGCGCCCACTTCGGCGGCGTGCCGTAGCGCTGGGGAGCGATCAGCCGGCCGGCGGCGCAGTCGGCGATCAGGGCGGTCATGCGTTTGTCGCGGGTGGCTTCGGTCTTCGCCTGAAGCACCCACGCGACGCAGGTGCGCCGGTACGACGTGGTGGCCCGCTCGTAGAAGAAGGACGCCGCGGCCGGGTCGGCCCGCAACCGCCGCTCGTACTCGGCCGGCAGCGCGGGCGCGGGCTCGGAATCGCCCGCCTCGTAGCTGTAGCCGGCGGGTTCGCGACGGCGACGTTCGAACGCCGCCAGCCCGGGCGGCCGCATCCGCCCCGCGAGGGTCAGTTCCTCGACGAGCCTGATGTTGACCGCGCTCCAGTTGCTGGCCGGACGCCGCGGCGTCCAGCGCTGCCGGACGGTGTCGTCGTCGAGGCGGTGCATCGAGGAGTCGATCCAGCCCCAGCACAGGGCGACCGGGACGGCGTCGGGCCAGGTCAGCCCCCGGTCGGCCGCATGCTTCTTGAACAGGCCCATCCACAGTTCGGTCTCGACGTCGTGGTGCACGGCTAGCCAGGCGTCGAAGGCGGACGGACCCGCGAAGAACCGCGCCGGCCGCTCGGCCGTACCGCCCATCCAGGTGTCCATCGGGTCATCATGACAGTTGCCCCCGACACTCGGCTGCGTTGCCGGGCCACGCAGGGCCTCCGGCGCCGCCCCCCGTTCGTGGCCGAATCGTTACTCAGCAATCACTCAGGAAGTCCTTGCGCGGCGGCCTTGCGACAGCAAAGAATGCTGAGGTCCAACCCCGGGAGAGGACCCCAATGAAGCTTCGGCTCGGCATCGGCATCGCAACGGCTCTGGTCCTGACGGCGATCCCCTCGGGGTACGCGCGGGCGGCGTTGCCGCTGGCCGTCTGCGACGACACCACCCCGCTCACCCTGCTCACCTTCAACGACTTCCACGGCCGGATCGCGGCCAGCAGCCCCGACACGGTCGCCTGGGTCGGCACGCTCGAAGAGCAGCGGGCACTGGCCGGCGAGGACAACACGCTGGTCATCTCGGCCGGCGACAGCGTCGGCGCCAGCCTGTTCAACTCGGCGGCGCAGAACGACGAGCCGACCATCGACCTGCTCAACACCCTCGACCTGGACGCCTCGGCCGTGGGCAACCACGAGTTCGATCAGGGCTGGTCCGACCTACGCGACCGGATCGCACCCGGCGTCAACTTCCCCTACCTTGGCGCCAACGTGATCGACGACGCCACCGGCAAGTCGGTGCTGCCCGGCTACACCGTCGTCGACAGGGGCGGGCTGTCGATCGGCTTCGTCGGCGCGGTCACCGGCGACCTGCCCAGCCTGGTGTCGCCGGCCGGACTGACCGGGCTGACCATCACCGATCCGGTGACCGCGATGAACGGCGTGATCGACGACCTCAAGGACGGCGATCCCGGCAACGGCGAGGCCGATGTGGTGATCGCGGTGATCCACGAGGGGGCAGCGAACGGCACCCAGACCATGGCTCAGAACGTGGCCGCCTCGCCCGCCTTCGCGAGCATCGTCAACGACCTGGATCCCCGGGCCCAGGTCGTGGTCAACGCCCACACCCACCAGGTCTACGCCTACGACGCCCCCGGTCAGGGCGGCACCAGGCCGCTGTTCCAGGCCGGCAGCTACGCCTCCAACGTCGGCCGGGTCAAGCTCGCCCTGGACGCCACCACCGGCGCGACCTGCTCGTACGCGACCACGATCCTGCCGGTCACCTCGACCCCGGTCGCCGACCTGCTCAGCACCTACCCACGGGTCGCGGAGGCGAAGGCCATCGTCGACGACGCGATCACCAAGGCGAACGAGATCGGCCAGCAGGTGATCGGCAAGGCGTCCAAGCCCATCACCCGGGCGCTGACCGTCGGCGCCGACGGCAAGATCGGTGACGACAGGGCACGCGAGTCGACGCTGTCGAACCTGGTCGCACAGATGTTCCATGACGTGCTCAGCGACGGCGACGACACGTTCATCGGCATGCAGAACCCGGGCGGCACCCGCGCCGACTTCGACAAGGGCGCCATCACCTACGCCGAGGCCGCCGGCATTCTGCCGTTCGCCAACTCGCTGATGACCACGCAGTTGACCGGCGCCCAGGTGAAGACGGTGCTCGAGCAGCAGTGGCAGCGCGACAGCAACGGCAACGTGCCCACCCGTCCCTACCTGCAGCTGGGGCTGAGCAGCAACGTCACCTACACCTACGACGCCTCGCTGCCCGAGGGCAGCCGGATCACCTCGATCAGGGTCAACGGATCGCCGATCAAGGCCAAGAAGCTGTACACGATCGGCTCGGGTTCGTTCCTGATCGCCGGCGGCGACAACTTCCGCGAGATCGCCAAGGGCGTCAACACCGCCGATACCGGCCGCGCCGACCTCGAGGCGTGGGTGCAGTGGATCAAGGACAAGGGCACGGTGAAGCCGTCGTTCGGCAAGCAGGCGGTGTCGGTGCACACGCTGCCCGCCACGCTCAAGCGGAACAAGAAGGTCTCGTTCACCGTCGGCGTCCCGCAGGACTCCGTCGCCCTCGACACCCTCGACTTCAAGTCGAACGCGATCACCAACGACACCGTGCTGGCCTTCCTGAAGGTGGGCGACAAGCGCAAGGCGGTCGGCTTCGGCGACGTCGTCGACGGCAAGGCGACGGTGCAGTTCACGGTGCCGAAGAAGGCGGCGCTCGGCACCCAGCGGCTGGTGCTGAAGGCCTACGACTCGCGCACCATGATCACGCTCGCGGTGAAGGTCACCAGGTAGGGGCGCGTTGGTCGGCGGCTCACCGGGTGCGGCTGGGCGTCGGGGACGCCGACGGTGTCGCGACCGGGGCGCACAGGCGTCCGGCCGCACCATGACCGGTGCTGAAGGTCAGCGGCGGCTGCAGCACCGTGGTGCACACCTCACCGGTCAGCACACGGGTCGTCGTGCCGGTGAAGACGCCGTTGCCGGTGCAGCCGGCGTAGCGGACCACGACGTCCTGGGCGAGTCCGCCGTACCAGAGCCGGACGATCGCGGCAGTGTCGCCGGACGATTCGCACGAGGGGTCGTCCGGGCCTGTGCCGGCGGGCGCCGCGTCCAGGACCCGCGCCAGCCGGCCGGCCTGGATGACCGGCAGCCGCGTGGCCGCCAGCAGTTGCCCGCTGGCCACCTCGTACTGGCACAGCGAGGCCGAGGCGGGCGCGACCCCCGACGGCCGCACGACCGGGTCCGAGCCGGTGTCCGTGACGTCCGCCGTGGCCAGGCACCCGTTGGGCTCCTGCCGGCCGATCGGCCGGGCCGACTCGACGATCTGCTCCGCGACGCTCGCCTGGCCCGCGGAGTGCACGACCTCGACCCGGTAGCCCTCGATGTCGGCGCCGCGGGTCACCGACCACCCCGCGGGCAGGTCCCAACCCCGGTCGGCGGTGCCGTCGGTGGCGACCACCGACACGAACGTCGGCAGTTGCCCGGCCGGGATCGCCCGCGGGCAGGCGATCGCCCGGACGGCCCTGTTGTCCGGGGCGATGTCGACGATGGGCCCGGTGGCCTGCTGGCCGCCCGACGCGCACCAGTCGCTCGCCGGCGACCAGCCGTACCCCCACGAAGCGGGCACCTGGTAGCTGAGCGTGCGCCGCGACTCCCACCGCCACCCGGGCCGGGCGTCATCGGCGGTGCTGGCTGCGCCGGTAGCCCGTTCGGGCGCCGGGGCGTGGTCGCCGGGCGCGGAGGCCGGAGCCGCGCCGCGCAGGTTCAGCACCACCGGGATCGCGATCGCCGCGACCACCACCGCCGCGGCCGCGACCGGTAGCCAGCGCGGCAGCCCGCGGCGTCCGGACGCCGTCGCCCCCGCCACCGTCAGCGGCTGAAAGCCGCCGTCGTCGGCGTGCTTCGAGAACGTCTCGCGGAAGGCCCGCGCGGCGCGGTCGTCGGCCTCGGTCGTGGCGTCATCGTCGTGTTCAGTCATCGGAGTCGTCCTCGATCAGTCGGGTCCGCAGCCGGGTCAGCGCCCGGTGCACGTGGGAACGGGCGGTGGCCGGCGGGCAGCCGAGGATGCCGGCGATCTCGTCGTAGCCCAGGTCGTCGTAGAACCGCAGCACCACCGCCGCCCGCTGCAGCGGTGGCAGCGTCTCGCACAGCTGCCAGGCGAGCTCGGCGTCGGTCACGCCGGGCGCATGGTCGGGGGTGGCGAGCGACGCCTCCGGCAGTTCCGCGGGCTGCTCGCGCCCGCTGCGCCGCCACCGGCTGATCGACGCGTTGACGATGCTGCGCTTCACGTAGGCGTCCACGTTGCCGCCGGCGCTGACCCGCCGCCAGCGCGGGAACAGGCCGAGCAGTGCGTCCTGGACCAGGTCGCGGGCGTCGTCGGCGTTGCGGGTGACCAGGTAGGCGAACCGTTGCAGCGCGACCGAACGTTCGGCCACGTACTCGTCGAAGCCGGCCGTCACAGGCGCCTCCCGGGTGAGCGTCATACCCTGCACACGCCGACGCCGGGCGCCGCGTTGCAGTTCGCGGCGGAGTTTGTCAGGCCAGGGTGGCCACCAGCACCGCCTTGATCGTGTGCAGCCGGTTCTCGGCCTGATCGAAGACCACCGAGGCGGGCGACTCGAACACCTCCTCGGTCACCTCGAACACCTCCCGGCCGGTCTCGGCGAGGATCTGCTGCGCCACCGTGGTGCCGAGGTCGTGGTAGCTGGGCAGGCAGTGCATGAACTTCACGTCGGGGTTCTCGGTGCGCTCCAGCAGTTCGGTGGTGATCCGGTACGGGGTGAGCAGCTCGATCCGCTCCGCCCAGACCTCCTTCGGCTCGCCCATCGACACCCAGATGTCGGTGTGCACGAAGTCGACGCCGCGCACGGCGTCCACCTCGTCGGTGACCGTCACCCGGGCCCCGGTGCCGGCGCCGATCCGGCGCGCGGTGGCGACCAGCTTGCCGTCGGGCTGCAGCGGCTCGGGAGCCACGATGCGGATGTCCATGCCCATCATCGCGCCGGCGATCAGCAGCGACCGGCCCTGGTTGAACCGGGCGTCGCCGACGTAGGCGAAGCTGATGTCGCGGTCCTCCAGGCCGGACGACTCACGCATGGTGAACATGTCGCACAGGCTCTGGGTGGGATGCCACTCGTCGGTCAGGCCGTTCCACACCGGCACGCTGCTGTGCGCAGCCAGCGTCTCGACGATGTCCTGTCGCGAACCGCGGTACTGGATGCCGTCGTAGAACCGGGACAGCACCCGGGCGGTGTCGGCGATCGACTCCTTGTGACCCATGTGTGCGCCGGTCTCGTCGAAGTAGCTGACATTGGCGCCCTGCTGGTAGGCGGCCACCTCGAACGACGAGCGGGTGCGGGTGGAGGGCTTCTCGAAGATCAACGCGATGGTCAGCCCCTCCAGCCGCTTCGCCTCGGCCCGGTCGGCGCGCGCCTTCTTCAGCTCGGCGGCCAGGTCGAGCAGTCGTCGCCACTCGGCCGGGGCGTAGTCGAGCTCCTTGAGGAAGTGACGGTGGCGCAGGTTCACGGTGGGCCCATCTGTCGGTCAATTCGATAGGAGAACAATGCCATGACAGAATTCAGTCATGTTCCTGCGTTTCCTGTTCAGCGCGGCCGCGCTCGCGTTCGCCACCTGGGTGGTACCGGGCATCAAGGTCACCGCGTCCGAACCGCAGAACCAATTCCTCGCGATCCTGGCCGTCGCGGCCATCTTCGGCATCGTGAACGCACTGGTGAAACCGCTGTTCGCCTTCGCCTCGGCACCCTTGCTGCTGATCACCCTGGGACTGTTCCTGCTGGTCATCAACGCGCTGATGCTGTGGCTGACGGCGTGGGTGGCCGAGCAGTTGCACCTGGGCTGGCAGGTGGACGGCTTCTGGTCGGCGTTCTGGGGCGCGCTGATCGTGTCGATCGTGTCGTTCATCCTCAACTCATCGTTCACCTCGCGCAGCGAGGTGAACCGCTGACGTGACCGAGGTCGTCTTCGTCTGCTGGGGCAACATCTGCCGCTCGCCGATGGCCGAACGGGTCGCCGAAGGGCGCGCCGCCGCCGAGGGTGTCACCGGCGTCACGTTCAGCTCGGCCGGGGTCTCCAGCGAAGAGCGGGGCGAGCCGATCGACCCGCGCGCCCAGCGCGTCCTGGCCCGTAACGGCTACCGCACCGGCGGCCACTCGGCGCACCAGATCACCGCGCAGGAGATCCGTGACGCCGACCTGGTGATCGCCGCCGAACCGCTGCACCTGTCGCGGATGCGCCGGCTGGTGCCGGACGCCGACAACCTCGCCCTGCTCACCGACTTCGACCCGGACGCCGAACCCGGCTCGGGCGTCCCCGATCCCTGGTACGGCTCGGCCGACGGCTTCAACGGCACCCTGACGGCGATCGAGGCGGCCATGCCGGGGGTGCTTCGGCGGGTCCGCGAACTGCAGGGTTGAGGGTCGGACCGCCGGTCAGGGCACCCGCGCCTTCGCCGTCATGGCAGGCTGAGGGCATGCACATCCTCGTTGTCGACGACGACCAGGCGGTTCGCGACTCCCTGGCCCGTTCCCTGCAGTACTCCGGCTACGAGGTCACCGCGGCCTCGGACGGTCTCGAGGCCCTGGCCCGGCTGTCGGCGCTGCGGCCCGACGCGGTGATCATGGACGTGATGATGCCGCGGCTCGACGGGCTGGAGACCACCCGGATGCTGCGTTCCACGGGAAACGATGTGCCGATCCTGGTGCTCACCGCGCGCGACGCCGTCAACGACCGCGTCGACGGGCTGGACGCCGGCGCCGACGACTACATGGCGAAGCCGTTCGCACTGGACGAGTTGCTGGCCCGGCTGCGGGCACTGACCCGGCGTTCGAAGCCCGCCACCGAGGAGCAGACCGGGAGCGAGGTGCTCACCTTCGGGGACCTGTCGCTCGACCCGCAGACCCGCGAGGTGCAGCGCGGCGGACGCCGGATCAGCCTGACCCGCACCGAGTTCGCCCTGCTGCAGACCTTCCTGGAGAACCCGCGCAAGGTGCTCGAACGCGGTTGGCTGCTGAACGAGGTGTGGGGCTTCGACTTCCCCACCACCGCCAACTCGCTCGAGGTGTACATCGGCTACCTGCGGCGCAAGACCGAAGGGGAGGGTGAGAGCCGGCTGATCCACACCGTCCGCGGGATCGGGTACGTGCTGCGCGAGACACCCCCGTGAGGGCCTGGTTGACCCAGCTGCTCGCGGTTCGCGAGCGGCCGCTGCGGGCCCGGCTGGCGGCCCTGACCGCCGCCGCGGTGGCATCCGCGGTGGCGCTCACCGGCGTCGCCGCCTGGCTGATCACCCGGATCACCGTCTACAACCAGCTCGACAACGAACTGGTCGACATCGCCGCGGTCACCGCGAACTGGGTGGCGGTCGACATCGAGGGCATGGGCGGGCTGGACACCAACGCGCTCAAGGCGGCCAACGTGACGGTCATGCTGGTGCGCTCCGACAACCGGATCAGCACCCTGCCGGGCGCGTCGGTCACGCTGGTGCCCGGCGTCCAGGAGTTGTCGGTGGCCCGCCGCCAGCAGGGCTGGTCCGCGCGCACCGGTGAGGCGTCCAACGGGCAGCCGTACCGCATCGTGGCGGTGCCACTCACCTCGAGCGACGAGAGCTACGCCCTGGTGCTGGGCCGGCCGTTGGAGCCGACCAACAACATCATGGCCACGCTGGCCTGGTCGCTCACCTTCTTCGGCGTGCTCGGGGTCGGGGTCTCCAGCGCGATCGGCTTCGTCATCGCCCGCTCGGCGATCCGACCCGTCGAACGACTGAGCGAGGCCGTCGCCCGGGTCACCGACACCAACGAACTGAATCCGATCGAGGTGGACGGCTCCGGCGAACTGGAGGATCTGAGCCGCTCGTTCAACACCATGCTGCGGTCGCTGCAGTTGTCGCGCGAACGGCAGCGCCGGCTGATCGCGGACGCCGGGCACGAGTTGCGCACCCCGCTCACCTCACTGCGCACGAACGTCGAGCTGCTGGTGGCCGACGAACGCAGCCGGATGCTGCCCGAGGGTGCCCGGGCCGACATTCTGCGCGACGTCGCCGGCCAGCTCGGCGAGTTCACCACCCTGGTCGGCGACCTGGTGCTGCTCAGCCGCGAGGATTCGATGCAGCCGCATCCCGAGCCGGTCGATCTGCGCGACGTGGTGAACAGTGCCGTGGCCCGTGCCAAGCGACGCGGACCCTCCCTCACCTTCGACGTGGAACTGCACCCGTTCTACCTGGTCGGCGAACCGGACCTGCTCGAACGGGCGATCACCAACCTGCTGGACAACGCGGTGAAGTTCTCCCCGCCCTCCGGCACGGTGCACGTGCTGCTCGAGGGCGACCGGCTGCGGATCTCCGACCAGGGCCCCGGCATCCCCGATGACGAGCTGCCACACGTCTTCGACCGGTTCTGGCGCTCCCCCTCGGCCCGCAACACCCCCGGTTCGGGGCTCGGGCTCTCGATCGTGGCGCAGACGATCAAGGCGCACGGCGGGTGGGTGAAGGCCGGACGCTCCGCCGAGGGCGGCGCCGAGTTCATCGTGCGGCTGCCGGGCAGCAGCACCGCCCCCGAGGACGCCCCCGACGAGGAGTCCACCGCCCTGCTACCCCGCATCCACGGCTGAGGAACAGGGGTCCCTCATTCCGGCGGACGCCGGGGGCGTCCGAGCTGGGCCGGCCTCAGGGAACCTTGGGCAGCTTGGTGGCGTTGTGCGACCAGCGTCGCACCTCGCAGTTGGTCGAGACGTAGTCCCAGCCGACCGCGTGCAGGCGGTCGGCGAATCCGTGGTTGCGGTGCAGCCAGCGGCCGAAGGGTCGCGAAGGTCGCTCGGCGGTCATCTCACTCATCCTCCTGTGGCGTGCGGGATCCTCCGAAGGTGAAGGTGCGCAGGGTGACCGGAGCGGCCGGTTGCTGCGGGGTGGGCTCGGGCTCGGGACGGCTGCCGGGGGCCACCGGCCGCACGGACTCGCCCAGCGCGGCACGGATGGCATCGCCGACGGCACTGGTGGCGGGGCGGTACTTGCGGGTCTCGGCCATGCCCGAATCCTAACCCGGGCGGTGCTGGCCGCCCCCAGGGGCCGGTTGTGCGTTTTGTGTCAGTCGTCGCTGGCACGATGGGCCCAGCGCTTGGAGGCCCAGTGACCGACGGACCGGTGAACGACCGACCCGCGACCGATCGACCGGTCGACGCGGCGGTCGGCCGCGGCCTGTTCCACCAGCTGTTGGCGAACACCCTCATCGCCAACGTCACCACCAGCTTCCTGTGGTTCTCGCTCACCTTCTGGGTGTACCTCGAGACCCAGTCGGTGTTCCTGACGGCGATCATCGGCGGGTCCTTCATGGCGTTCGTCTCGGTGATGGGCATCCCGTTCGGCAGCTGGGTCGACCGCACCCGCAAGAAACAGGTGATGGTGGTCTCGACGATCATCACCGGTTGCTGCTTCCTGCTCGCGCTGGGCGTGTTCCTGGCCACCCCGACCGCCGAGCTGCTCCGGTTCGGCAGCTGGCAGTTCGCGGCCTTCGTCGGGCTCGTCCTGCTCGGTGCCGTCGTCGAGAGCGCCCGCAGCATCGCCCTGGCCACCTGTGTGACGCTGCTGATCCCGGCGTCCGAGCGCGACAAGGCCAACGGCCTGGTCGGCATGGTCGGCGGTTTCGGCTTCGCGGTCACCTCGGTGTTCTCCGGCCTGGTGGTCGGCCAGCTGGGCATGCTCTGGGCCATCGTCATCTCGTGTGCGCTGACCATGGTGTCGTTGGTGCACCTGCTCACCGTCGCCGTGCCCGAGGCCGAGGTGGTGCACAACGCCGAAGCCGCTGCGCCGGTCGACTTCGCCGGCGCCTTCCGCGCCGTGCGTGAGGTGCCCGGGCTGACCGGCCTGGTGCTGTTCGCCTGCTTCAACAACCTGCTCGGCGGCGTGTTCATCGCCCTGATGGATCCCTACGGGCTCTCGCTGGTGTCCGTCGAGGTGTGGGGTGTGCTGTGGGGCGTGCTCAGCCTCGGCTTCATCATCGGCGCGGGCTGGGTGACGAAGCGGGGGCTCGGTCCCGCACCGTTGCGCGCTCTGCTGCTGGCCAACCTGGTCATGTGGGTGATCGGCGGGCTGTTCACGATCCGCGAGAGCATCGTGCTGATGGCGGTCGGCGTGCTGCTGTACATGGCGCTCATCCCGGTCGTCGAGGCCGCCGAGCAGACCGTGTTGCAGAAGGTGGTGCCGTTCGCCAAGCAGGGCCGGGTCTTCGGGTTGGCGCAGACTGTCGAGGTCGCCGCGGCACCCCTCAGCGCCTTCGCGATCGGTCCGATCGCGGAGTTCTGGCTGATCCCGTACACCAACTCAGAGGCCGGGCGCTCTCAGCTCAGCTGGCTGCTGGGCGAGGGCGAGGCGCGCGGCATCGCGCTGGTCTTCCTGCTGTCGGCCATCGCCGGGCTGGCGATCACCCTGTTCGCGTTCACCACCCGGTCGTACCGCCGGCTGACCGAGCGGTACGGCCAACCCGACGATGCACCCGCGCCGGCCGGCGGCTGACTATCTCCGGTCCCCGCGCCGCCGCACCGGGACCCTCGAGCCTGCAGTCCAAGAGCACACTTGTCGCATGGTGGACGACGTGCGGCGACTGTGGGACTTCAACGACCCCGCCGGGTCGGAGCAGCGGCTGCGGCTGGCGTTGGTGGGGGCGTCGGAATTGCAGGCAGCGGTGCTGCGCACCGAGGTGGCCCGGGCACTGGGGTTGCAGGGTCGCTTCGCCGAGGCGCTGGTGGTGCTGGACGCGATCGAGTCGACGCAGGTCGAGGTCCACGTGCGGGTGTTGCTGGAACGTGGCCGGGTGTACCGGTCCAGCGGTGACGTGCAGGGCAGCGCGCCGATGTTCCGGGCGGCCCTCACGGCCGCGGACGCCGCCGTACTCGAGGTGCTGGCCATCGACGCCGGGCACATGGTCGCGCTGACCCTGAGCGGCGAGGAACAGGTCGAGTACACCAATCAGTTGCTGCGGCGGGCCCGGCGCTCGACCGATCCCGCCGCCCGGGCCTGGTCGGCGTCCATCCTGAACAATCTGGGCATGGCCTACAGCGATCTGGGGCATTGGGAGCTTGCCCTGGCCGCCTTCGACGAGGCCCTGGCCGAGCGACGAAGCGGCGACGACGTCGAAGCGACCGATGCGGCGCGGTGGATGGTGGCCTGGACGCTGCGGAACCTGGGCCGCACCGACGAGGCACTGGCCCAGCAGCGGCGGTTGAAGGCCGATCTGGCCGCCGCCGGGCGGGAGGATCCGTACGTGGACGAGGAACTCGCCCTGCTCGAAGGCGGCCGCGGATGACCCGCACCCTCGCCGGCACCGCCGACTGCCCGTGCGGCGGCGGCCGCTACGCCGACTGCTGCGCGCCGTACCTGCGCCGGGAGAGTTGGCCGCCGACCGCCCAGGCCCTGATGCGGTCGCGCTACACCGCGTTCGCGCTGGGTGACCCGGAGTACCTGCTGCGCACCTGGCACCCGCGCACCCGGCCCGATGCGCTCGAACTGGACGACCGGGAGTGGACAGGGCTCGAGATCGTCGAGACGGTGGACGGCTCGGCCGACGACCTGATGGGAATCGTCGGTTTCGTCGCGGGCTGGCGCGACGACGCGCGACGCGGCACCGTCAGCGAACGGTCCGCCTTCGTCAAGCGCGGCGGGGGGCGCTGGTTCTACCTGGCCGACACCCCGGCCTGACCGCCGACCACGGCCGCGACGGGCGGCCGGTTCCGGAAGAAGCCGTCCGGGCCGAGTGGCGTGGACATCCGGGGCACGTACTGGTCGAAGTAGACCCGGGCGATCAGTTCCCGGCGGCTGCGGACACCGGCCTTCTCGAAGACCGACTTCAGGTGATCCTGAACCGTGTAGGCGGAGAGGAACAGCTGCCGGGCGACGCAACTTCAGCGAGGCGCCGGCCGACGCCGCCGCACTGTTCGAGCCGGACGCCGTGGCGAGGCTGGCGCAGGTGCGTGCGACGTTCGATCCGACCGGGGTGTTCGCCTGCTGAAAGACCCGCTCCGAAGCCGCGATCAGCTCTCTGACAAGGCTTTTTGGAACCTTAAGGACACTCACGAATTGATTATCCACAGGGCCGCCTGTGCGCCTGTTGTGCCCTCGCTTCGACTGCTAGCCTGCGGCTGCGCCTGCGGGGGGATCGTTCGGGGGATCCGGGGGCGCCCAACCGCCGCGGTCGATAGTGCCGGCGGTAGGCTCACCCCTCCCCCCGACGGACAGGACACGTCCCATGCGCGCACGAAGCGAAGCCGGGATTCCACCAAGTGCGGACGGGAGGGTCGGGCGCCGGCTGCGGCCGGTGACGGCGACGCTGGCCGCAGCCGTGCTGCTGGCCGGAGCGGTCGGCGCAGCGCCGGCCGCACAGGCCGCAGACGTCTTCTTCTGCGCCGACGGCACCCAGCCCTACCTGCCGGTCAGTGACGCCGAAACCATGCCGGCCGGCACGGCCGTCACGGGCCTGAGCGTGACCAGCGGCGTCACCCCCGAGCAGTTCACCGGGGAGTACATCGGCCACATCAAAGACGCCCTCGGCAAGGGCAGGGACATGCTGCTGTTCCGGATGAGCAGCCCGGTGATCGACGGCACCAACGGGCTCAAGCCGGCCGGCATCTGGGCCGGCATGTCGGGTTCCCCCGTCTACGACGCCGACGGCCGGCTGATCGGCGCCGTCGCCTACAGCCTGAACAACGACAACCTGCCGATCGCCGGAGTCACCCCGGCCGAGTACATGAAGTCGATCGGCAGCACCGGCCTGAATCAGGCCGAACGGGTGACGGTGAACACCTCCAACCTGCGCACCAGCCGGGCCGGCGACAAGGTGGCCGGCAGGTCGCTGAACGGCAGTTCGCTGCACCAGATGGCCACCGTCAACGTGGCCGGCGGGGCCGGCGCCAAGAGCAACGCCTTCACCAACCGGACCCTGGCCCGCACGCCCCGCGCCGCGGCGTCCGCCGATTTCCTGCGCGCGGGAAACTTCCTGCCGGCGCCGAACGCGGTCGACGACGACCTCGACGTCCCGCTGGTGGCTGGCGGCAACGTCGCCGCCCTGTACTCCAGCGGCGACCTGCAGCTGGGCGGCATCGGCACCGTCACCGCGGTCTGCGGCACCACGGTCTGGGCCTTCGGGCACCCGATGGCGTTCACCGGCCGGACGTCGCTGCTGCTCGCCAACGCGTCCGCGGCGATGATCGTGCCGGACGCCACCGGCGTGGTCGGCTCGTACAAGCAGGTCACCTCGATCGGCAAACCGATCGGCATGATCACCGAGGACCGCAACACCGGCATCAAGGGCAGCATGGGTGCGGTCACGTCGATGCCGCTGTCGGTCACCGTGGTGAATGCCTCCGGAGACCGGGTCGCCGGGTACTCCGCGGAGGTCTCCGACCAGGAGGTGGCGGCCACGGCGACGGCGTACCTGGTCGGCCAGGCGGCCTACGAACAACTCGACCAGTACGCGGCCGGCACCGGCAAGGTCAACTGGACCATCGGGTTCCGCCGCGCCAACGGCTCCCTGGGATCGCTCAGCAACGCCAGCTACGTCGCCGACCGGTACTTCTTCCCCGACGAGGCAGGCACTCCGCCGGCCGATGACGTGTGGTCGCTGTACGACCAGAGCTTCGAGGACATCACGCTGACCGGGGTCGAGGTGACCCTGAAGCTGACCTCGTCCGACTCGATCGACTACACGCTGGACCGGGTGCAGAAGAAGGGCGGCTCGAGCTGGGCGGCACTGTCGGGGCAGAAGCTCAAGGCCGGCAGCTCGTACCAGTTGCGGGCCGTGTACACCCGCTACCGCAACGACCGTCCGACCGGCACCCTGACGGGGACGCCGTTCACCGTCAGCCTGCCGTCCAGCGCCAGGACGACAGGCACCTTCAAGGCGTCGGTGACCTCCGCCGACTCCGACGAGGACAGCTGCGTCATCACCAGCCAGGGCGTGATCCTGTGCTCCGACTGGGAGGATGCAATGTCGTCGGCCGGCAGCTTCGACCAGTTGCTGGCGGCGATGGACAAGCTGCCCGCCGGGCACGGCATGAAGGGCACCCTCAGCTACCGGCTGAAGAAGGGTTCGGCGTCCAAGTCCTACAGCTGGACCGGCCCCGGCGTGATGTACGGCAGCACCGGCGCCAGGTTCGCGATCGCGGCGAAGTAGTGGCACCGACTTACACGGTTGTAGTTATCCCCCGCTGTGGATGACCCTGTGGACAACCCGGTGGGTCGGGTGACACCGGCACCCTCGCCGATACTGCAGCAGCCCCCCGTCCGCGTGCGGACGGGGGGCTGCTGCGTCGAGGTCTGTCAGACCCGGTAGCCGTGCTGGCGGCGGATCAGCTTGGCGAACATCACGATGGTCTGGGCGATGGTGACCACGTAGAGCAGCGGCCAGCCGAGCCACAGGATCGAGCTCTGGATCATCACCGGCAGCTGGAACCAGGTCCAGCCGAGGACCACGAAGGTCACGCCCAGCACGATCAGCGGAACCAGGTGGCTGTTGCCCGAGCCGCGCTCGGCCTTGGCCTGCTCGGCCCAGTTGTCGGTCTGCACCTTGGAGAGAAACTTCGCCCAGGCCCGGACGAAGTGGCCGGCCCGCAGCCACATGTAGAGCTCGGCGCCGATGCCGCTGGCGGCGAACAGCACGTCCTTCCAGTTGCGCTCCTTCATGCTCATCGCAATCCGGACGTTGAGCATGATCGCCACGACCGGCGGGATCAGCCACCAGGGCGAGAACACGAACGCGTTGATCGATAGGGCCGCGGCGAGCAGCAGCATGAACAGCACGCGGGTGAAGATGTTGGTCGCCATGCCGAAGTTCTCGGCCCAGCGCAGCCGCAGGTTCGGGTGGAACGGCTGGCCCTTGGTGTCGCCGCGCTGGCCGGGCCACATCAGGTCGATGGCGCCGTAGTTCCACTTGACCTGCTGCCCGTCGAGGGCGCGCAGGGTGGTCATGCCGCCGACCGAGGCGCGGGCCCGGGCGGAGATCTTGGTCAGGTGGCCGGCCGACTTGATCTGCAGGCTGAGCAGGCTGTCCTCGACCTCGGAGTCGTTGACCCAGGGGGTGCTCTGGTGGTTGGCCACCATGACCTCGCGCAGCGCCTTCATCGAGAAGATCGAGCACTGGCCACCGAGCACCGCCATGTTGCGGCCCCGCAGCATGTTCTGCATGTTGAAGGCAGCGAACTGGGCGCGCTGGCCGGCGATCAGCAGCGGGGCCACCAAGCCCTTGAACCCGCCGTCGTCGATGGTGTAGATGGCCGAGATGCCGCCGATCCGCGAATCGGAGACGATCTCCTCCTCGAGGCGCTCGACGCAGTCCTTCGCCAGCGTGGTGTCGCCGTCCACGCCCAGCAGGTAGTCGGCGTCCGGGACGAGGGAGAAGCCGTAGTTGAGGGCACCGACCTTCTTGTCGGGGTTCTCGCCGATGTCGTGCACGAAGACCTCGGTGGTCTGCCGCTGCTTCTCACCCTTGTTGCGCTTCTTGGCGGTGCGGGGGCCGGCGAACTTGGCCGCGAGCTCGAAGGTGTCGTCGGTGGTGTTGTTGACGATCACGTGGATCTGATCGGGCAGCCGGGTCTGCTTGAGCAGCGACCGCAGCACCGCCTCGATGGTCTCGGCCTCGTTGTAGGCCGGGATGATGCAGCCGATCACCGGCCGGTAGGTCGGCAGCGACTCGATGTCGGCCATATGCTGACGCACGTAGCGGGACAGGTCGCCGTGCGGGTGGGCCGGGGCGGCGGGGGCGGCGTCCTCGATCAGGGCGGAAGCGTCCTGAGGGGCTGCGTCGAGGTGGGTGATGCTCATGGTTTCTCACTTCTGGAAGGCTTGTGAGGAAAGATTGCACCTTCAACCATTAGCTGGCCCCAGGCAACGGTGAGCCTGCGATCAAGAGATGATCAAGACTCACACCGGCCTGTTCTTGAGGTTCTTGAGGTTTGGATCAACCCGGTGCGAACCGGCTGGTCAGGGTGTCGCCGAGGTGGCCGCAACGGTCACCAGCGGCACCTGCACGGTGTCGCTCACGGCCTGTCGCAGGTAGGTGTCGGCCTTCGGTTCCGACTGGATGAGCAGCTGGTAGGTCAGCGTGATCCGCATGGCCGTGCTTCCGGCGGGTGCCCCCGGCAGGGTCAGCACCTGCTGGTACGAGTTCGGCTTCCTGATCAGGTAGCCGGGGCTGACGGTCGCGTTGTCCTCCACGGCGTCCAGCTCGTGGGCGGTGCCGTCGGCGCCGGTCGCGGTGCCCGCGGCACGCACCGAGGTCAGGAAGATCTGCTGGCCCTTGGCGCCCCCCTGCAGGGTGCCCACCACGGCCACCGTCAAGGGCTTGGACACCTCGGGAGTCCACTGCCCGAGGTCGAGGGTCGACCAGTAGTGCACCTCGAGCGACGCCGCGCCCGCCTTGAGGTTCCGCTTCAACGACCCTTCGGCGAGGTCGTTGACCACCGGCTCGGCGGTCGAGGGCGAGGCCGACGGCGTGGGTGTCGCGCTGGTTGAGGCGCCCTCCTCCCAGGGCGGCGAGCCACAGCCCGCCATGGTCACGGCCAGGCCGACAGCCAGGCCGAGTGCCGCCGGTACCCGTCCACGCGTCGCCATGGGACCAGTCAATCAGTCGGGCGCGGGGACGGGAACGGTTTTTCCGCAACCCGCCGGGTTGGGACCCACGATGTCCAGCCGCGCGGTAGGCCTCGGCTAGTTCTCCAATGGGCGGTTGGTGGTGAGCATGTGCCGCATCCGGTCCTGGTTGGCGGGCAGCACGACCAGTTCCAGCGCGACCGCTATCTCACGGCGCAGCAGTTCCTGCTCGGTGACGGACTCGTCGCCGGTCAGCATGCCGGCCAACGCCCCGACGATGCGCCGGTCGGTCGCCGAGGCGTCCGCCCAGCCGGCGTCCAGCGCTTCGAGCCGAGGGTCGTGCAGGGGGTAGGACGCCGGCTCGGCGCGCCGCTCGGCGCCGACGAGCTCGAGCGCGACCGCCTTCGCCCGCTCGAGCACCCGGGACGCGTTCATCACGATCTCGTCGGACGGCACCAGCAACCCCTCGGCTCGGGCGCCGAAGGCCGAGGTGCTGACCGCGCTGGTCGAGGCCAGCGCGAACGCCCGCGCGGCCGGGTCGGGGTGCCCGCGCAGGGTGGCCCGCACCACCGACCGGGTGACCCCGCCCCAGGCCGGGATCAGGCCGACCTTGCGTTCGGGGAAGCCCGCGTACAGTTCGGCAGCGGCGACGATGTGCTGCCCGGCCAGCATCAGTTCGCAGCCGCCGCCCAAGGCGAGCCCGTGCGCTGCGGCCACGACCGGGAACGACGCGGCCCGCAGCCTGGCGAAGGCTTGCTGGCCGCGTTCGGTGAACCTGCGCAGTTCGTCGGCGTCGTTGCGTTCGACCAGGCCGGCGAACACGTTCAGGTTGGCGCCGGCCGAGAACGCCCGCGGATGGTCGGTGCCGATCACCAGCGCGGCGAACCGTCCCGCCGCGCCCAGCTCCAGGGCCTGGTCGACGAGGTCGAACAGGCCCGGCTCGCACACGTTCATCTTCGTCCTGAGGGTCAGGCACGCCACCTGATCGCCCAGGTCCACCAGGGCGGCGGACTCGTTCTCGGCCAGCACGCCGACCGCGTCCGCCACCCGCAGCGGCACCGCGGGCTCGTCGACGACGGTGCCGTCGCCGGCCAGCAGCTTGCCGGGCTGCGGCCGGAACCCACCGGCGTCGGCGGCCTGCCGCAGCAGGGTGGGCACGGGGCGTGCGTCGGCCTCGAAGCGCTCGACCAGCCAGCCGGCGCCCACCTGGTCGGCCAGCTCGAACGGTCCGGCCTGCCAGGCGTACCCGAGCTTCATCGCGTCGTCGATCAGTCCGATGTGGTCGGCGATGGCGGGTGCGGTCAGGCAGCAGTAGTCGACCAGTTCGCGCAGCACCGCCCACGTGTAGCGGCCACCGGCCGAGTCGGTCTCGCAGGCAGCCCTCAACCCCCGCGCGGCCAGTACCGGGTCGGCCGGGGTGCGCCGCGGCCGGTATTCGAAGGTGGCGGTGTCGATGACCTCGTCGACGGGCCCGTCGGCGGTCTTCTGCCGGCGGGTGAATCCGCCCGGACCACGGCGCCCGAGCAGCCCGCGGTCGAGCAGCCCGGTGAACGTGGGATCGGCGGTGATGTCGTAGCGGTGGTAGCCGTCGCCGGCCGGGAGCAGCTTCAGGAAACTGGTCCAGATCAGCGGCACCAGGTTGATCCCGACCAGGTCGAACAGGCCGAAGACGCCGGTGCGGGGCGTGCCGAAGGCCCGGGCCATCACCGCATCGGCGGTCTCGATGTCGACCTCGCCGCGAAGCGCTTCGGCGGCCGCCGCGGCCATCCAGAAGTTGCCGATCCGGTTGGCCAGGAAGCCGGGGGTGTCCCGGCAGCGCAGCACCGTCTTGCCCAGTTGGTGGTCCCCCGCCCGCTGCAGCCGCTCAGCCACGGATGGCTCGCTCGCCGCCCCGGCCACGAGTTCGAGCAGCGGCAACTGCCGCGGCGGGTTGAAGAAGTGGGTGATTGCGAAGTGCCGCACGAAGCCCTCGTCGCGGCCCTCGACGAGCTGCGCCAGCGGGATCGTGGACGTGTTCGAGCTGACGATCGTGTCCGGCCCGCGCTGCGCCTCGATGGTGGCGTACAGGGCGCGCTTCACCCCGAGATCCTCGAAGACCGCCTCGATCACCCAGTCGGCGCCGCGGTAGGCGTCCACGTCGTCGACGACGTTGCCGGGCCTCACCCGCTCGGCGAACACCGGCAGCATGAAGCCTCCGGCCTTGACCTGCCGCGCGATGGCTTCGCGCGCCAGTCGGGAACGGTCGTCGCCGGCGTCGTCGGGCACGACGTCCAGCAGCGTGACAGCCACGCCCGCATTGGCGAGGTGGGCGGCGATGCCCGACCCCATTGCCCCCGCCCCGACCACCACTGCCGTTCGGACGTCTGTGTGGTTCATCGACACCTCCGTTGGTCCTCCTCGGATCGTAGCGACCAGGATCGGCCTTCGGTCCGGACGTGATTGACTCGGGGCGTGCAGGTGAACCTGATACTGGGCTCCGGCGGCGCGCGGGGATTCGCGCACCTGGGCGTGATCGAAGAGCTGCGGGAACGCGGCCACGAGGTCGTCGGCGTCGCCGGCACCTCGATGGGCGCCCTGGTGGCCGGCGTCCTGGCGGCCGGCACGATCGACGAGTTCAGCGCGTACGTGCGCACCCTCACCAGGGCCGACTACATGCGCCTCACCGACCTCACCCTGGGCGCTCCGGGACTGGTCCGGCTGCAACGGGTGATCAAGGAGCTGCACCGGTTCGTCGGCGACGTCCGGATCGAGGACCTGCCCATCCCCTACACGGCCGTCGCGACCGACATCGATCAGGTTCGCGAAGTGTGGTTCCGCAGTGGCCCGTTGATCGCCGCCATCAGGGCGTCCATCGCGATACCCGCGGTGTTCACTCCGGTACGGATCGATGAGCGGCTGCTGGTGGACGGCGGCCTGCTCAACCCGCTGCCGATGGCCGCCGCCATGGAGATGCCCGGCTCGGTGAGCGTGGCGGTGTCGCTGTTCGCCCGGCCGCCGGGGCTGCACAACGGGGGCAGCCCCAGCCACGAGTCCTCCGACGCCGCCAGCGCCGACAACGGCGACATCGCCACCGACGCGAAGCAGCCGTCGTGGGGCGCCCGGATCGGCGAGACGCTCAGCGACAGCTGGGCCGGCCGACGCATCCACGAACTGCTCAGCCCGCCCGAGCCGGACAAGCCGTACGAGGACCTGCCGTCGGATGTGAACATCATGGACCTGCTGGGCCGCACCCTCGACGTGATGCAGGCGAGGATCGAGGTGGCCCGCACGGTGCTGGAGCCCCCGGACGTGCTGATCGGCGTACCCGTCGACACGTGTTCGGTGCTCGACTTCCAGCGCTGCGCCGAACTCATCGACCTCGGCCGCACGCTGGCCGCCGCAGAGTTCGACCGGATCGGCCTGTAGCCGGCCGGACGTCTCCGCCGATTCGCTCGAAACCGTCGGGCCGATCGGCAAGGATGGCAGGGACGCCGAAGGGAGAAACCAGCATGACCGTGAGGAAGAACAAGGACTACGGCAAGGAGCCGTACGTCGTCGACATCGAGAAGCGGACGCTCGCCAACGAGAACTTCCGCACCACGGTGTGGACGGGCGCACACCTGCAGCTCACCCTGATGACGATTCCGGTGGGCGGCGACATCGGGCTCGAGGTGCATCCCGAGAACGACCAGTTCCTGCGCCTGGAGCAGGGCAAGGGGCTGGTCGAGATGGGCCCCAAGAAGTCAGACCTGAGCTTCCGTGAAGAGGTCGAGGACGACTGGGCCGTCCTGGTGCCCGCCGGCACCTGGCACAACATCACCAACATCGGCGACGAGCCGATGAAGGTGTACGCGCTGTACGGGCCCGCCGACCACGAGCCGGGCACGGTGCATCCGACCCAGCACGACGCCGAGACCGACCCCGCCGAGGACTGAGGCGGCCAGCGCGCCCAGCATCGCCGCGCCAACCAGGGCGGCGTCGGACAGACCCAGGGCCCACCCGCGAGGGCGTGCGAGGCGATCAGCCGGCGTGCGACGGCTGGTGGGTGCTGCGAGGCTGTCATGGCGGTGCCTTCCGATCCGCCACAAGCGGGGTGGGGGCGTCCGGCAGATACCGGAATGAATCGGGGCCCGGTGTCCTTATCCGGGGTGGGTGTCCGTCGACGGCCACCAGCACCGTTCCCGAAGGAGCTCCAGATGCGCATTGCAGTCATCGGCGGCACCGGCTACGCCGGCGCCCACATCGTCAACGAGGCCCTGGCCCGCGGCCACGAGGTCACCTCGGTGGCCCGCTCGGCACCCGCCGAACCCATCGAGGGCCTACGGCAGGTTCGGGCGTCGGTGCTGGACACCACGGCGGTGGCCGAGGCGGTGCGGGGAAGTGATGCCGTCGTGTTCTCGGTGCCCGGCCGGGGCGAGATGAGCGGCAAGGTGCGGCCCGCGGTGAGCGAGTTGCTCGCGGCGCTGGACCCCGGCGTCCGGCTCGGTGTGATCGGCGGTGCGGGCGGCAGCCTGGTGGCGCCGGGCGGCCCGCGGCTGATCGACGGCGACTTCCCGGAACAGGCCCGGGCCGAGGCCGAGGAGGCCATCGGTGTGCTGGAGGACCTGCAGGCCGACACCACCGGTCGGGACTGGTTCTACGTCCATCCGGCCGCCGGCTTCGGCGCCTGGGTTCCCGGCGAGCGGACGGGCCACTACCGCGTCGGCGGCGACGTGCTGGTCAGCGACGCCGACGGCAACTCGTTCATCTCGGGCGCCGACCTGGCCGTCGCCGTGCTGGACGAGCTCGAGCGGCCCGTGCACCAACGCGAGCGGTTCACCGTGGGCTACTGAGTCACTGACGCTCAGGGCCAGGGGTTGGCGGTGCAGCCGTCCAGATCGACACTCTGCTGCATCATCACCGGCGCCTTCTTGCCCGCGCCGCCGCAGTCCCGCTGCTTCTCGCCCAACAGTTGCCCCACGGCGTGGTTCACCAGGTAGGTGCGGTAGTCGGCCAGGCTCGCGTAGGTGGACGCCCCGGCCTTCCAGCGCTCGGCGTTGAGGACGACGGCGTCCTGGGTGGCGCAGCTGTAGGCCGCGTCGGCGTCCGACCCGCACAGCTGTGCGGCGGTGCCGGTGCTGGCCAGGTACAGCGTGATGTCGGCCTTGGACTTCGGCACCAGGGCGAAGCGCACGTCGCCGTCGCCGGTCCAGCTGCGCGGGTCGTTGAGTACCTCGGCGACGGCGCCGGCGGCGGTGTCGGGCTTGACCTTGGCGGTGGTTTCGACCGCGATCGCGTAGCGGTACAGGGTGCCTTCCGAACCGGCGGCGTCCGCCGTGGAGGTCGACCAGGTGTATCTGCCCGAGGACTTCATCGTGCTGGTCGGTGTCGTGGTCGGCTGTTCGGTGGCGGTGCCGGTCGCGGTCGCGGTGCCGGACGGCGTCCCGGTCTGCGTCGCAGTCGTAGTGGGGGTCGCGGACGCAGTGAACCGGGTGCCGGTCGGGGCGGGGACGGCGATCGTCGGCTCACCGGCCCGCTCAACGGGCGCGGACAGCGCGCGCACGCCGACCACCAGCCCGATCAGGGCGGCGACGCACGCCGCGATCAGTCCGATCCGCCCCCAGTTCGGCTGTCTGGTCTCGCGTCGATCCACCGGTTCACCCTAGGCGAGCGGGCCGGACGCCCCGGGTTACGACCCGCTGCCGGCCGGATCGCGATCAGGATCTGCGCTGAGGCGGTGTGCCGGCCCGCTCGGTGCGCAGCAGCACCAGCCCGGCGACCGCTGAGACCGTGGCCCCAGTCGTGGCGATCCAGGCCGCGACGTGCGGGTCGAACGCCTCGATGAGCTGCCCGGCGACCGCCGCACCGGCCGCGACCCCGACCACCAGGGCGGTGGACAGCACGGTCATCACGGTGCCCGTCCGCTCCGGTGGCGTGATGCGTTCGGCCGCGGCGAACGACGACACCAGCATCGGGCCCACCATCACGCCGACCAGCAGGCACGCCGCCGCCATGCTCGGGGCGTCCCAGGCCAGCGTCAGCAGCGGCGCCACGAGCACACACGCCAGGCCGAACCAGGCGATCCGCGCCCCGGCCCCGAGCCGCCGCGGCAGTCGGTTGCTGAGCAGGCCCATGCCGGCGCTGCCCAGCGCCATCGCGCCGTACACCGCGCCCGCGACGGCCTCCTGATCCTGCAGGGTGAAGAACGCCGCGACGCTGGTCTGCGAACCGCCGAAGATCAGCCCGACGCCGCCGGCGGCCAGCGCCAGCCAGGCCAGCGCCGCCAGGTCGACCCGGTCGGGGGCCTCGGCGTGCCGCTGCCTGCCGTGGCCGGCCGGCGGCAGCGCAGTGCGGTGCCGCGCGAAGCCGACTTGACCGACCCAGGCCAGCACCAGCGTGGCCAGCAGCGGAGCCTGGGGCGAGACCGCTGCGAGCACGGTGGCCAGCACCGGCCCGAGCACGAACGACACCTCGTCGACGGCCCCCTCCCACGCCATCGCGGAGGCGGTGAACGTCGTCCGGTCCGGACGCGTCGCCGCGGCCTGCGACCAGCGGGCCCGGGCCATCGCACCCAGCTGCGGGTTCGCGAAGCCGGTCAGCGCGGCGCAGGCCAACGGGACGGCCAGGGCGGCGCCGGGCCGGCAGGTCAGCATGAATCCGATCAGTGCGCAGGTCTGGACGACGGTGGCCGCCACACCGACCAGCCGGTGCCCGAACCGGTCGGACAGGTGACCGACGAGCACCGCGCCGAAGGCGCCGCCCAGGCTGAGCGCAGCGGCCACCAGGCCGGCCAGTGCGAAGGAGCCGAGCTGGTGGTGTGCGTACAGCAGCAGCGACAACGGCAGCACGCCGGTCGGCAGCCGGCCCAGGAAGCCCAGCACGACGAACGACGTGCCCTGGGTGCGCAACAGCGCCCGGTAGGGCAGATGCTGCGCCATGTCGTTCTCCTGCTGGGGTTACTCGATGCGGCCCCGGCGGTTGGGGCGGGTCCGCACAAACGACGGCGAGGCGGGGAATTCCCCGCCTCGCCGTGGTGGTGCCTGGATCAGGCGGCGACGACGCTCACGTTGATGTGGGCGGTCACGCCGCTTGTCAGCTTGAGGCCGACGGTGTGCGTACCGACGGTCTTGATCGGCTTGGCGATCTCGACGGCGCGCTTGTCGACGGCCGGGCCGCCTGCCTTCTTCACGGCCAGCACGATGTCGGCCGGGGTGACGGCGCCGAAGAGCCTGCCGCTGTCGCCCGCGTTGGCCGGCAGCGAGACGGCCAGCGCCTCGAGCTGGGTGCGGATCTCCTTGGCATGCTCGACGTTGCGGATCTCACGGGCGTCGCGCGCCCGCTTGATGCCGTCGATCTGCTTCTCGGCACCCTTGGTCCACTTGATCGCGAAACCGCGGGGCAGCAGGTAATTGCGGCCGTAACCGTCCTTGACCTCGACGATCTCGCCGGGGATGCCGAGGTGGTCGACCGGTGCAGTCAGGATGAGCTTCATGCGTGGGTCCTTCCTTCTCAGCGGGCGGTGGACGCGTACGGCAGCAGGGCCAGCTCGCGCGCGTTCTTGACGGCGATGGCGACCTTGCGCTGCTCCTGGACGGACAGGCCGGTCACCCGGCGGGCACGGATCTTGCCGCGCTCGGAGATGAACTTCCGCAGGGTCGCGGTGTCCTTGTAGTCGATGTGGCCGATCCGCACGGACTTGGCCGGCGCGATCTTCTTCTTGTTCACAGGCTTGCGCTGCGATGAGGCCATTGTGGTGCTCTCCTTCTGAGTGAGCCCGGCCGGAGCCGGAATGACATGGGTGAGTGAGTGGGTGAGTCGCCGGAACCGACGATCAGCCGCGGCCGATCAGAACGGAGGCTCCTCGCTCTGGGCCTGCGCCCAGGGGTCGTTGCCGGCCGACCGGTTGCTGTTGCCGCCCCCGGCGTTGCCGCCGCCCGACGACCAGGCGTCCGAACCGCCGGAGTTGCCGCCGCCACCGGAGTAGTTGCCGCCACCTCCGCCGGAGTTTCGGGAGACCTTGGCCGAGGCGTACCGCAGCGAGGGGCCGACCTCGTCGACGTCGATCTCGAACACGGTGCGACGCTCGCCCTCACGGGTCTCGTAGGTGCGCGACTTCAGCCGGCCCTGGACGACGACCCGCATGCCCTTGGTCAGCGACTCGGCGACGTTCTCGGCCGCCTGCCGCCACACCGAACAGTTGAGGAACATGGCGTCCCCGTCCTTCCACTCCTGCGTCTGACGGTCGAACGTCCGCGGGGTGGAGGCGACGGTGAAATTGGCCACGGCCGCCCCGGACGGGGTGAAGCGCAGCTCGGGATCAGCCGTCAGGTTGCCGACGACGGTGATTTGGGTTTCGCCTGCCATGAGTGTGTTCTTTCGATCGGGTGAGTGTGTCGATCAGAGCCTGCCGGCCGGGGCCGACAGAAACGCCTAGCGGGTGTCGGGCCGGATGACCTTGGTCCGCATGATCTGCTCGTTCAGGGTGAACTGGCGGTCCAGCTCCTTCACGACAGCGGGCTCAGCGGTCAGGTTGATGACGGCGTAGATGCCTTCGGACTTCTTCCGGATGTCGTAGGCGAGCCGGCGACGTCCCCAGATGTCCAGGTTGTCGACGGTTCCACCGGACTTCGTGAAAGCCGCCAGCGGCTTTTCCAGGACGCCGTTCACCTGACGGTCGTCCACGTCGGGATCGATGATCACCATGACTTCGTACTGACGCATACGCGAACTCCACCTCCTCTGGTCTCGAGCGGCCATGAGCATTTCCCATGGCAGGAGGGCGTGATGCAGTTGGTGCCAGGAGGCACCAACGGTCAACATTAGCCGTCCGTACCCCGCCGCCGCCAATCGGGTGGCCTGAAATGGGGACAGTCCCCATTTTCAGGTCAGGCGCAGGTACTCCTCGATCGTGACGTCCGCACCCAGTGCCCGGATGGCCGTGGCCTGCGCAACGCCCACGTAGCGCCAGTGCCAGGGCTCGAAGCCGATCCCGGTGATCTTCGTCGTCCCCTGCGGGTAGCGCAGCACGAAGCCGTAGTCCTGGGCGTGGCGGCGCAGCCAGCGCCACTCCCTGGTGTCGTCGAAGCTGGTGCCGCGGCCGGACGGGCTGCGCAGGTCGACGGCCAGCCCGGTCTGGTGCTCGCTGGTGCCCGGCTTGGCGACGTACTTGGCCGTCCAGGCGCGTCCCATGCTGGCCAGCCGGCTGTTGTACAGCGCCGACTGGGCACCGTAGGAGCGGTAGCCGGAGACCACGTCCAGTCGCAGTCCGGCCATGCGCACCGCCCGCTGCAGCTTCGTGAAGGCCCTCGCAGCGGGCTTCGCCAGCGGCTGGCCGGACGCCAACTCGGGCGTGTAGCGCGAGCCCACCGGGTGCTCGGCCGAGACCACCACGATGCCGTTGACGGTGAGCGGTGTGTTGCGCGCCTTGCCCGAGCGGTCGTCGACGGGCGTGGACGCGGGCCGCAGCGCCGGCGTGTCGGACGCGGTCGCGCTCGGGCCCGCCGGGCTGGTCGTCGAGGTGCCCGGCGCGCCGCCCGGGCTGGGCACACCCTCCGACGCATCGCTGGTCGGATCCGACGCAGCCGACGCAGGGCCGGTGGCGCCCGTCCCGGCCCCGGCCGTGCACCCGCTGAGCTGGACGCCGACCGTGGCCGCCAGCAGCGCCGCGACGGTCGCGGCCAGCCGCCTTCGTGCCACCGTCACCGCCACCCCCTTCGTCCGCCGGCCCCGCCCGCCGGGGGCCCCGCCCATCGTGACACGGTCGGACGCCCACGCCGTCCGAGGCGCGACCACGAGAGCCGCACCCGGCCGGCCCGCTGATAGACCTGACCAGTGGTCCCCCCGACGAAAATCACCCGTACCGCCATGCTGGTGTGGGGTGTCGGCGTCGGCTCGTACATGCTCACCGTGTTCCTGCGCAGCTCGCTGTCGGTGGCCGGCCTGCTCGCCCAGGACCGCTTCGGCATCAACGCCTCCCAGCTCGCGACATTCACCATGCTGCAGCTGCTCGTCTACACCGCACTCCAGGTGCCGGCCGGGTTGGCCGTCGACCGGTTCGGCCCGCGCCGGCTGCTGATCGGCGGCATCACCGTGCTGGCGCTGGCCCAGGTCGGTTTCGCGCTGGCGTCCACCTACCCCGCCGCCCTGCTCGCCCGGGTGTTCACCGGGGCCGGCGACGCCGTCATCTTCATGAGCGTGTTACGCCTGGTCAACTCGTGGTTCCCCACCATGCGGGTGCCGTTGTTCACCCAGATCACCGGCTTCCTCGGCCAGCTCGGCGCCATGTCCGCCACCGTCCCGGTGACGCTGCTGCTGCGCAGCGCGGGCTGGACGACGACCTTCCTGGCCCCGGCCTTCCTCGGCCTGGTCTTCGTCGGGCTGCTGGCGGCGTTCGTGCGCGACACCCCCGAACACCGCAACCGATCCGGCACCCCCATCTCGCGCCGGCACATCACCGGCACCCTGCGCGAGGTCTGGGGCCGCACCGGCACCAGGCTCGGCTTCTGGGTGCACTTCTCCTGCACGTTCAGCGGCAACTTCTTCGTCCTGCTCTGGGGCTACCCGTACCTGGTCGAGGCCCAGCACGTCGACCCGATCAACGCGGGGCTGATGCTGACCTGCATCACGCTGGTGGCGGTGCTGGTCGCGCCGTTGGTCGGGCAGTTCGTCGCCCATCGGCCGTTCCACCGTTCGACGTTGGTGCTGGCCACGCTCGGCTTCCAGATGACCGCCTGGGCGGCGGTGCTGCTCTGGCCAGGGACCGCCCCGCTGTGGCTGCTGGGCGTGCTGGCGGCCGCGATGGGGACCTGTGCCCCGGTGTCGATGATCGGCTTCGACTACGCCCGGACGTCCAACCCGGCCGACCAGCAGGGCAGCGCGACCGGCGTGATCAACCAGGGCGGCTTCATCGCCACCATCGTCAGCGTGTTGACCGTCGGGCTGATCCTGGACGCCCTGACGCCGGCAGGACAGCCGCACACGGCCGAGGCATTCGGCTGGGCGATGTCGTTCCAGTTCGTGCCGTGGGTGATCGGCACCGCGCAGGTGGTGCGCTACCGGGTCCGCTCGCGGAACGAGTTCCGCGATCGCGACGTGGACGCCTACGAACGGTTCCGCCGCGGGGACCTGAGCGTCGACTGGAACCTGAGCGTGCGTCCGCCCGAGCCGGGACGGTGACGAGCACCGGTGTTTCGCACAGCGGTTGCAGGGCGGACGCACAGGTGTCGAGGCTTCCTTGAGACCTAGTGTCACTCGGCGGCGAATCGGCTTAGCCTGCACCAAAGCCCCCGCCGACGTTGTGAGACCTCATGCGCCCACGAGCACTGCTAGCCGCCGCATCCGCCCTTCTCGTCCTGGTGGCGCCGATCAGCCAGGCCACCGCTGCGAGCAATCCGCCGCCGCCGAAGACCCTGCAGACGCCGGGCATCGACGCCCACCTGGGGTACAAGGCGCAGAGCACCTGCAGTCCCGAGGCCAAGCCGGGCACCTCCCGGCTGATGAAGGCGCTGATCGCCAAGTGGGGCGGTGCCAACTGGGGCATCTCCCGGTTCTGCAGCAGCGGCGGTGTCTCCGAGCACAAGGAGGGGCGGGCCCTCGACTGGCACATGGACTCGCGCAAGGCGTCCGATCGGGCGAAGGTCAACGAGATGATCACGTGGGTGACGGCGAACAACGGTGAGGTCGCCTACCGGCTCGGCATCATGTACATCATCTGGAACCAGCGGATCTGGTCGATCTACTACCAGGAGCTGGGCTGGCGCACGATGGCCGACCGGGGTTCGTGGACGGCCAACCACAAGGACCACGTGCACATCTCGCTGTCCTGGGACGGGGCGATGGCGCAGACCTCGTGGTGGACGGGCAAGGTCCTGACGGTTCCGCAGCTGGGACCGTGCGGAACCAGGTCCTACGCGGCCTGCCTGCCGGTGATCGGACGCTCGTCGTCGACCAGCTGGACGCGGGTGAGCGTCGGCCCCTTCACCCCGTACCCGTCCAACGTCCCGGCGATCGCCGGCAGCGCACGGGTCGGGCTGACGTTGCGGCTGGTCCGAGGCACCTGGCCACCCGCCGGCGCCACGTTCAACCAGCGCTGGCAGCGCGACGGCAGATCGATCCCCGGTGCGACCGGCGAGACCTACACCCTGACCGCCGACGACGTGGGTCACGCCATCACGGTCCGGGTGCGTGCCACCCTGGGCGCGTCCAGCGTCGTGAAGACCTCCGACGAGACCACCGACACCGTGAAGGGCGTCTTCCCGACGCCCCGCCCGAGTGTGAGCGGCACCTACGTCTACGGGTCGATCCTCAAGGGCACGCCCGGGGCCGGCTTTCCGGCCGGGACGTCGTTCGCCTACCAGTGGCAACGCGACGGCAAGGACATCTCCAGCGCCTCGTCGTCGACCTACCAGGTGCGGGAGGCGGACATCGGCCGCGGCCTCAGGCTGCGGGTGCGGGCCAAGTTGCGGGGCTGGATCACCGACTACACCTACACGGTCAACGCCACGGTGCAGCCCAAGACGTTCCTGGCGACCGCGACGCCGGTCATCGACGGCATCGTCCGGGTGGGGGGCGAGCTGACCGCGAACACCGGCAGCTGGACGCCGCCGGCGACGTTCAGCTACCGCTGGTACCGCGACGGCAAGCAGATCTCCGGCGCGACCTCGAAGACCTACACCCTCACCGCGGCCGACAAGGGCAGCACGATCAAGGTGCGGGTCAGCGCCAGTCGCAAGGGCTACACCTCGGTGGCCACGTACTCCAAGGCGACCGCAACGGTGGGTTCGGGTATCACGAGCTACCCCGTGACCATCGAGGACAACACCCCGCGGGTGGGGCAGAACATCGGCCTCAAACGCGGAGTCTGGCAGCCCGATCCCGTCTCCTACCGCTACAAGTGGTACCGCGACGGCGAGGTGATCGACGGGGCGACCGCACGCCGCTACACCGTGACCGCAGCCGACTACGGCAAGCGGCTGCGGGTGCGGGTGATCGGCACCAAGGAGGGCTACCCGGCGGTGAACCGGCTGTCCGCCGAGACCTCCAAGGTGGCGGCCGGATCCCTGTCGACGAGCGGCGTCTCGGTGAGCGGGGACGCCGTCGTGGGCGGCACCGTGACCGCCTCCGAGGGCACCTGGTCGTCGGCGGACGACCCCGACGTGAAGGTGACGCCGGCCTTCGGCTACCAGTGGTACGCCGACGGCACCCCGATCGACGGCGCCACAGCCCAGACCTACACCCCGACCGACGGCCAGCGCTCGGCGGCACTGACGGTCGTGGTGACGGCCGCCAGCACCCGCTACGCGCCGACGTCGGCGACGTCCCGGCCGGTGACCATCGAGTAGCCACGGCTAGGCTCGCGGGCATGATCGCCATGGGAGCACACGTCGACCAGGCCGACCCGATCGCCGAGGCGAACGCCCGCGGCGCACGGGTGAGCCAGTTCTTCCTCGGCGACCCGCAGGGCTGGAAGGGTCCGCAGGTCGCCTATGCCGGGGGTGCCGCGGCGCTCAGGGCGGACGCCGAGGCCGCCGGTGTCGCGCTCTACGTGCACGCCCCCTACGTGCTCAACGTGGCCAGCACCAACAACCGCATCCGCATCCCGTCGCGGCAGCACCTGCAGAAGCAGCTCACCGCCGCCGCAGAGATCGGGGCGGCGGGCGTCATCGTGCACGGCGGCCACTTGGGCGCCAAGGAGGCGCCCGAGATCGGCTACACCAACTGGTTCAAGGCGGTCGAGGGCCTCGACATCGCCGTTCCGTTGCTGATCGAGAACACCGCCGGCGGGACCAACGCGATGGCTCGCACTCTGGCCAGCATCGAGCGGCTGTGGGCGGCGGTCTCGGAGTCGAAGAACGCCGACATGGTCGGCTTCTGCCTCGACACCTGCCACGCGCATGCCGGCGGCAACGAGCTGCTCGGCCTGGTCGACCGCGTCCGTGCCATCACCGGCCGGGTCGACCTGATTCACGCCAACGACTCCCGGGACGCCTTCGACTCCGGTGCCGACCGGCACGCCAACTGGGGCACCGGCCACTGCGACCCCGACGGGGTCGCCGACGTGCTGCGCAGCGCCGACGCTCCCGTCGTGATCGAGACCCCCGGCGGCGTCGCCGAGCACGTCCGCGACCTGACCTGGCTGGCCGAGCGGTTCTAGCGCACCAGCGGCCCTGGTCGCTCCGGGGTCTCCCCGGGCGCCTGTCGGTTGCGTCGGCGGTCCTCGTCATCCCGGGCTTGCCCCGGGATCTCGTTCAAGCGGGGTGTTTGTCAGTTGCGTCTGCGGGTGAGGAAGCGGGCGTGGATGCGGGGTTTCTGGTGGGGGTCGACTCTGCGGGGTGGCCGGATCTCGCTGGTGCCGTCGGGGCGCAGGGTTAGGGTCCATCGGTGGGTGGTGGGGTTGTGGCTGGGTTCGATGAGGGCGTGGTGGTGGGGGCAGAGCAGTGCCAGGTTGGCTAGGGCGGTGGTGCCGCCGTTCCACCAGGGCTCGATGTGGTGGGCGTGGCAGGTTTCGGGTGGGTTGTCGCAGCCGGGGAACACACAGCCCTTGTCTCGGTGATTGAGGGCTGCCCGGATCGGCGCGGTGACGAGGCGTTGTTGTCGGCGGACGTCGAGGACCTCGGAGGGACCGCCGAGCACGATGGGCAGGATGTCGGCGTCGCACAGCAGCCGCCGTAGCACGCTGGGCGCGATGCCCTGCCCCGTGCCGGTCGTGCCGGTCGTGCCGGTCGTGCCGATGTCGTGGGCCTGCGCAGCAGGGTGTCGTAGGACAGGGTGACCACCAGCCGGGGCCGGTCCCCGCCCAGGCAGGGTGCGAGTGCTTGGTGCTGGTGCCGCTCCACGAGCCGGCACAGCGCATCGGCGCGGCGCTGCGCCGCAGTCACCGTGGGCTGCAGCGGGTCGGCTGCCTCGAGGCCGCGTGTGAGCTGCGCGGCGTAGCTGTCGATGAGTTTCCTAAACGGTTCGGCATCGACCACGGGCAGACTGCCCCGGACCAGCACCGACCCGTGCCCGTCATCGGTGAGGGTGAGGAACCGGCGGGCGTGGGCCAGCCTTGCTTCCCTTTCGAGCCGCCCGGCCTCACGCGCCTCGACCGTCTCGGGCGACAGCACCTCGACCAGATGATGAGTCAATCGGCGCAGCTCGGCACTGTTATGGGTCTGGGCGAACCCGATCATGGTGGATTCACCCTCGATGATCTGGTCGGTGTCGAAGTCGTCGGGCAGTTCGGCCAGCACACTCGTGATCGCTTCGGCCTGGACTGCCGACACCTCCCCGGTGCGGGCAGCCTCACCCACCAACCCGAACTTTGCCAGACCTTCACCGGCACGGATCAGCCGGCGCGACTCGCGCGGGGTGAGCCGGGCCGCGTCGGCCAACCAGGTCGTGGTCGACGTGCCATACACCCGAACCGCCACCTCGTCGGCCTCAACACCGGCCATCAGTCCCTGCACCCAGACGCTTACTCGGGAGGCGACCCGCACCGCCGCCACCGCCAACCCCAACCGCTGCTGCGGAGACTCCAGCCGTAGCCGGTCATCGGTCAGGGCGTCCAGAACGCCATCGAGCACCGCGACCAGATCGTGATCGCTGTGATGCCCGAACGAGTTCTCCATACCTCACACGCTACACACCGCCCCTGACGCGTTTCGAACACCCAACAAGTAATCCACAAGCATCAGAAACCGGTATTAGTTATCCACAGATCACCTTAGAGCCCTTGATAAATCGGACAAGACGCTCCGCCCGACTGGCTCGACAACCGAGATCCCGGGGCAAGCCCCGGGATGACGCACCCGCGTGCTCGTCCAACCACGGGAACGCGCGACCTTGGACCCTCGGCAGACATCGTGCGGCCGACCCAATAGCCTGTCAGGCGTGACTCGAAGCATTTATGTCGCCGCCCCCGAAGGTCAGACCGGCAAGTCCGTGGTCGCGCTCGGCCTGCTCGACACCCTGCTGCGCGAGGTGGAGTCGGTGGGCGTGTTCCGTCCTCTGGTCCGCTCCGGCGGTCCGGACGACATCCTCGAGATGATGCTCGGCCAACCCGGGGTGACGCTCGACTACGACGACGCCGTCGGGATCACCTACGACGAGATGCGCAGCGACCCTGAGCGCGCCCTGCAGACCATCGTCGACAAGTTCGGCCGGATCAGCCCCCGCTTCGACGCCATCGTCGTGCTCGGCTCCGACTACGCCGACGTGACCAGCCCCACCGAGCTGTCGTTCAACGCCGACGTCGCCGCGAACCTGGGCTCGTCGCTGCTGCTGGTCGTCAGTGGCCACGATCGCGACGTGGACGACATCCGCAGCGCCGCAGAGTCGGCACTGAACGAGTTCACCGCGCACCACGTGCAGACGATCGGCGTGTTCGCCAACCGGGTGAACCCCGAGATCCTGGAGGGGACGGCCCGGGCCCTGCGCGACCTCACCCACCTGGTGGTGGCGGCGCTGCCGTCCGACCCGGTGCTGATCGCGCCGACGCTGCGCGACCAGTTCGAGGCGGTCGGCGCCCGCCAGGTGCTGGGCAACCCCGATCTGCTCGACCGCGAGTCGCAGGACGTGGTGGTGGCCGCCATGACCCTGCCGAACATCCTGTCCCGGCTGGTCACCGAGGCGACCGTGCTGATGCCGAGCGACCGCTCGGACCTGCTGCCCGGCCTCATCCTAGCCCACCATTCCGGCTCGTTCCCGCAACTCACCGGGGTGATCCTCACGGGCGGATATCCGATCCCCGACAACGTGCGCAAGCTGTTCGACGGCATGCATCTCGACCTGCCGATCGGGATGACCGACCAGGGCACCTACACCACGGCGAAGGCCGTCTTCAACACCCACGGCCTGTTCACCTCCTCGCCGCGCAAGGTGGAGATTTCACGGCGGATCTTCGCCGAACACGTCGATGCCGAGGCCCTGATCAAGGCGATCGAGGTCGAGCCGTCCAAGGCGGTCACCCCGCTGATGTTCGGCTACCAGCTCAACGAGCTGGCCCGCCGTGACCGGCGCCGGATCGTGATGCCCGAGTCGTCCGACGACCGCATTCTCGAGTCGGCGTCCATCCTGCTGCAGCGCGGCGTCGCCGACCTGACCCTGCTCGGCGACCCGGTCGAGATCAAGACCCGCGCCTCGGCGATGGGCTGGGTGCTGGACGGCGCCGAGATGGTCAACCCGACCAACCCCGAGCTGGTCGAGCGGTTCTCCGAGGAGTACGCGAAACTGCGCGCCCACAAGGGCGTCACCGTCGAGCAGGCCCGGGAGAAGATGAAGGACCTGTCCTATTTCGGCACCATGATGGTGCACCTGGGAATGGCCGACGGCATGGTCTCGGGGGCGATCAACACCACCGCCAACACCATCAGGCCGTCGCTGGAGTTCATCAAGACCAAGCCGGGCGTCAAGGTGGTGTCGGGTTCGTTCCTGATGTGCATGCCCGACCGGGTGCACGTGTACGCCGACTGCGCCGTCAACCCCGACCCCACGGCCGAACAGCTGGCCGACATCGCGATCAGCTCGGCCGAGACCGCTGTCGCCTTCGGCATCGAGCCGCGGGTCGCGATGCTCTCCTACTCCACCGGAACCTCGGGTTCGGGAGCCGACGTCGACAAGGTCCGGCAGGCCACCGAGTTGGTCCGCGAGCGGCGTCCCGACCTGGCGCTGGAGGGCCCGATCCAGTTCGACGCCGCCGTCGACCCGGCGGTGGCGCGCACCAAGCTGCCGGATTCCGCGGTGGCCGGCCGGGCGACGGTGTTCATCTTCCCCGACCTGAACACCGGCAACAACACCTACAAGGCCGTCCAGCGGTCCTCGGGTGCGGTGGCGATCGGCCCGATCCTGCAGGGCCTGAAGAAGGCCGTCAACGACCTGTCCCGCGGCGCGCTGGTCGACGACATCGTCAACACCGTCGTGATCACCGCCATCCAGGCCCAGACCGAGACCCACTGACCCGACCCTAGGAGCACCCGTGACAACCCCCATCCTGCTGCTCAACGCGGGATCGTCCTCGATCAAGTACCAGGTCATCGACGCCGACGACGAGGACGTCCTGGCGTCCGGCATCATCCAGCGCATCGGCGACGAGTCCGGAACCATCGACCACACCGTCGACGGCCAGACCTTCCACGAGACCCGCGGCTTCCCCAACCACGGCCGAGCGCTGACCGTGCTGGTGAAGATGTTCGACGAGCACGGCCCGGCCCTGACCTCGGTGCGCGCGGTCGGGCACCGCATCGTGCACGGCGGATCCTTCTTCAACTCGACCACGGTGCTCACCGACGAGGTGCTCGACCGCCTGCGCGAGGTGTCCCCGCTGGCACCGTTGCACAACCCGCCGGGGCTGGCCGGTGTCGAGGCCGCGATGCGCAGCCTGCCGGACGTGCCGCACGTGGCGATCTTCGACACCGCCTTCTTCTCCACCCTGCCCGCCGAGGCCTACACCTACGCCATCCCGCGCGAGTTGGCCGCCGAGCACGGCATCCGCAAGTACGGCTTCCACGGCACCTCGCACAGCTACGTCAGCCGAAAGGTCGCCGAGGTGCTCGGTGAACCGTACGAGTCGTTCGACCAGATCGTCTGCCATCTCGGCAACGGCGCCTCGATCTCGGCGGTGCGCGGCGGCGAAGCCGTCGAGGCGTCCATGGGCCTCACCCCGCTGGCCGGGCTCGTGATGGGCACCCGCTCCGGTGACGTCGACCCCGGGCTGCACGCCTTCCTGGCCCGGCGGCTCGGCATGAGCATCGACGACATCGACACCCTGCTGAACAAGAAGTCGGGCATGCTCGGCCTGTCCGGCGTGACCGACTTCCGCGACATCAACGAGCTGATCGCCGAGGGGGATGCCGACGCCAGGCTCGCCCTGGACGTCTACACCCACCGGCTGCTGAGCTACATCGGCTCGTACATCGCCGTCCTCGGCGGCGTGAAGGCGATCACCTTCACCGCGGGGGTCGGAGAGAACAACCCGGGCCTGCGGGCGGCCATCGCCGACCGACTCGCCTTCCTGGGCGTCACCCTGGACGCCGCCGCCAACGACACCCGATCGAAGGAGCCCCGGGTCATCTCGGGTCCGGATTCGGCGATCACCCTGCTGGTGGTGCCCACCAACGAGGAGCTGGCGATGGCGCGCGAGACCAAGGAGGCGATCGGCGCCTGAGGCGGGCCCGCCGGTTGACCTGGCTAGGGTGAGGGCGTGAACTCCGCGACCCCGACGTCCGGTGCCCGCCGGCTCACCGGGCGACCGGACGCCGGAACGCCGGTACCCACGCGGCGCACCGGCTACGTGACCCACATTGGCGTCCGGGCCCTCGACCGGATCGCAAGCAAGGTCGGCGCCGAACTGGTCGTGGTGGCGAGCCCGGGACCGATGGCGGACGCCGCCACGGCCGGCTCGCACCAGGGCTAACGGCGCTCCTCAGCCGACCCCGGCGATGGTGCCCAGCACCCCGAGGTGGTCGGTGCCGGGCACCGCCGTCGTGGTGAACGCGGTCGCGGTGAGGGTGTCGTCGAGCAGGATGTGATCGATGCCGATCAGCGGCGGCACCCGGCGGCCGGCCGGCCAGGTGCGGACGAAGCCGGCGCCGGCCAGGTCGGCGGCGCTGCGGAAGCCGTCCTCGTACAGCTCACGCATCGGCAGGTGATCGTCGACGGCGTTGAAGTCTCCGGCCACCACGGTGGGGATGCTGCGATCGCGGCCGTCCAGCCACCCGCGCAGCTGCTCGGCCTCCTGCCGCCAGAGGTCCACCCCGCAGAACGGGTTGCACGGGTGCACCCCCACCACCCGAAGCCGCCCGAGTTGCGGGGTGTCGATTACGGCGGACCATTGCTGGAACGAGCTCGCCGGAAGCGGCTGCGCGGACTCGATCGGATAGCGGGAGAAGATCATCGATCCGCCCAAGCCCGGCTCGCCCGGCCGCGGCACCTGGTGCGGAAACCGCTTGTGGAAGCCGTCGATCAGCGTCCCCGCCCACTCGCTGCCGGCCTCGACGAAGACCACCACGTCGGCGCGCTCGGCGACCTGGGCCACCGCGTCGGTGTCCGCCCGCGAGGCGACGTTGATGCTCAGGATCCGCAGCGGCGCGGTGCG
Source organism: Micropruina sonneratiae (assembly GCF_025972045.1). Lineage (GTDB taxonomy): Bacteria > Actinomycetota > Actinomycetes > Propionibacteriales > Propionibacteriaceae > Micropruina > Micropruina sonneratiae. The sequence continues at coordinate 338,584 of NZ_JAPDHX010000005.1, forward strand.
GGCCGGTGGCCCGTCGGCGACGAAGGCCGGCCCCTCCCACACCACGGTCGCGGCCAGGCCGGCGACCACCAGCGCGCTCAGCGCGGCGAGGACGCCGCGCCCGCGGCTCGCGTGCCGGCAGGCCCGGATCGTCGCGATCCCCAGCAGAACGCACGCCGGAAGCCAGAACACCAACCCGTAGGGGATGAAGGCGGCCATCTTCGCCCCGAGCTCGGTGGTCGGCGGGACCACCCGCAGATAGGTCGCGGCCGTTGCGGGCAGCGCCGCCAGCAGACCCGGCGTGACCAACCACGCCTGTCCACGGATCGGCCGCACCCGGCGGGCGGACGCGGCCGACGACCCCGCGGCTCGCGTCGAGAGGGGCGTCACGGGCCAAGCGTGCCCTACCGGGCCGGCGGCGGCGGCGCGTCCGCTTCGAGTGAGACCGTCAGAGTTGGAAGTCCGATCCGTCGCGACCGGTGAGCCGGCGGATCGCGGCCAGGCCGCGGCCGTTCAGCACCGCCGCCTCACCAACGATCGTCAGGGTCCGCTGCACGGCCTGCGGCGGCAGGCCGTCCTCGAGACCGGTGGCGGCGGCGATGTCCCCGCAGTGCACCACCAACTCGACCAGCCGGGTCTCCAGGTAGTCGCTGAGCCGCATGCCGCCGAACGCCGTGTCGATCACGGGGTCGGTGTCGATCGCCGCCAGGCGTCGCCGCAGCCCCTCGACCAGGTTCTCCAGCACCTCGGCCGGCTCGTCGCCCAGTTCGTGCCCCGCCTGCACGCCGCGTCCGGCCACCTCCTCGTTGGCCGCGGCGTCCATCGTGTGGAGACCCGAGAGGTAGGCCGCGGCGGTTTCGCACCGGACCACCGACGCCGGCCGGTCCAGGTAGGTGGTCACCGTGCTGATGGCCCGCCCGGTGTGGCCGACCAGGGCACGGACGTCCCAGACCCCCAACCCGGGACGCTCCCAGGCGTCGTGCGGGATCTCGCTCACCACGGCCACGAACGCCTCGGCGGTGGCCAGCATCAGGTCGGCATTGTCCATGCCTGAGAGTAGGTCGGTCGCCGCGCTGCCGCTAGCGTGGACCGATGACAACCGCACTCGTCACCGGTGGCACCTCGGGCATCGGCGCCGCCTTCGCCCGGGCACTGGCCGAGCGCGGCCACGACCTGGTGCTCGTCGCCCGGGACGCCGACCGGCTCGCGTCCGTGGCCGCTGAGCTGGGCGATCGGTACGGGGTCGGCGTCGAGACGCTCCCGGCCGACCTGGCCGTGCGCGACGACGTGCTGGTGGTCGCTGCCCGGCTTGCCGACGCCGAACGTCCGGTCGACGTCCTGGTCAACAACGCCGGCTACGGGTTGCACGTGAAACTGCTCGACGACGATCTGCCCGCCCACGAGCGGGCGATCGACGTGATGTGCCTGGCCGTGCTCGCCCTGGGTGGGGCGGCCGGACGGGCCATGCGCGAGCGCGGGCACGGCACGATCATCAACGTCGCCTCGCTGGCCGCCTACATCAGCCAGGGCGCCTATTCGCCGATCAAGGCCTGGGTGCTGGCCTACTCGGAGGGCCTGGCCAACGAGTTGCACGGCAGCGGCGTGACCGTGACCGCCGTCAACCCGGGCTGGGTGCGAACCGAGTTCCACGACCGGGCCGGCATCACGACGTCATCCATTCCCGATTTCGTCTGGGTGGAACCCGACAGAGTTGCCCGCGAGACTTTGGCCGATGCCGACAAAGGGCGGGCCATTTCGGTGCCCACCAAACGCTGGAAACTACAGAAACTCCTAGCCAGGCACGCGCCGCGTTCCGCCGTCCGGTTGGCCTCCCGTATGTTGAGCAGAAGCCGGGAGTGACGGCCCTCGCCTAGGGTGTGCTGCGCGACGATTCGGTGAACTTTCGATGCGGCGGGAAGGGACGTGGTGGCTGACGACGAATCCAGGAAGTACACCTCCCCCCAGGGAGTGGCCGCACGGTTCGCTGCCCAGCAGCTGATCATGAAGCCGTACATCTGGTCGGCCCTGCACGTCCACGAACACGGACGGCGCAACCTCGACAGCCTGAAGGCACCGTTCATCGCCGTCGCCAACCACTCCAGCCACCTGGACGCGCCGCTGATCATGGGGGCGCTCCCCCGCCGGCTGAGCCGCAACCTGGCGGCGGGGGCCGCCGCCGACTACTTCTTCACCACGTGGTACACCACGGCGGCCACCCGGTTGTTCTTCAACGCCTTCCCGGTCGACCGCAAGGGCCTGCGCAATCGGCGCGGGATGGCCGGCGTCCTGCTCAGTGAGGGCGTGCCACTGTTGCTGTTCCCCGAGGGCACCCGCTCGCGGACCGGCGCCATGAAGGGGTTCACCCCCGGGCACGCGGCGCTGTCGATCAGCCGCAACGTGCCGGTGCTGCCGATCGCCCTGGTCGGCGCCTTCGCCGCGATGCCGTACGGCACCACCCGTCCGCCGCAGGGGCGTCCGCACGTGCACGTGGTGTTCGGCCGGGCGTTGAAGGCGGCGCCGGGCGAGATCGCCCACCAGTTCGCCGAACGGATCTACCGCTACGTGGTCGAACTGCACGATTCGACGGCCCGCGCCTACGGCATGCCCACGCAGGCCGACTTCCACCGCGCGGTCGCGCTGCGCAAGGCGGCGACGGAGCAGGCCCAGGCCGCCGACGCCGAGGCGTCCAGGGACGCCGAACCGCCCGTCGACGGCTAGCGGACCGGGCCGGCCGCATCTTCCGGGCCGACGGCGTCCAGGTGGAAGCCGCCCCCGGCATCGGGGGCGGACCAGTCGAGCCGCTGCCTGGACACGAACCGGAACCGGTCGCCGCGGAACTTCGACGTCGTCCACTCCACCGGCTCGCCCTCGGCGTCCCAGCCGGTGCGATGCACCAGCAGCAACGGCAGGCCGGTCTCGACTCCGAGCAGGTCGGCGGTGACCGGGTCGGCCATCGCGGTCTCCACGGTGTCCTCGGCCGTCACCACCTGCTGGCCGTAGTCCTCGTGCAGCGTCCGATACAGCGAGCCGTGCTCGGCCAGCCGCCGCTGAAGTCCCGGCAGCACCCGGGGCAGCAGCGCCACCTCGTGGGCGATCGGCTCGTCGAAGGCGGTCCGAAGCCGCTCGACCCGGTGGATCGCCGCACCCGGAGCCACCCGCAGGTGCTCGCAGGCCTCTCCTTCAGCTGGTACCTCGGCGATGCCGAGCAGCACGCTGCCGGGCCGCCAACCCTCGGAAGTCAGATCCTGCGAGAACGAGGTGAGCGGGCGCACCCGCATCAGCTTCGGCTGGGCCACGAACGTGCCACTGCCCTGGGTGCGCACCAGCCGGCCCTCGATCACCAACTCGGCGATCGCCTGCCGCACGGTGGTGCGTGACGTCCCGAAGCGCGACGCCAGCTCACGCTCGGTCGGCACCGCCGAGCCCGGCGCGAGATCGGCGATCATCGCCAGGAGCTCGCTCTTGACCTGGTAGTACTTCGGGACCTTCACAGCTTCCTCGCTTCGGAGCAGACTGCCAGCAACGCCCCCGATCCTATTGGTCTGGACCAAATCCCCGCCAGGTGTTGACGAAGTTATTGGTCTATGCCAATCTGTAGTCAATGGTCTACACCAATCGGGCCAGCCGTCATTCTATAGAGGAGTCCAATGAGCACCGCCGCCGAGGGAACCGTAACCAAGAAGAAGTCCGGGTTCCGCATCCCCGGTTTCGCCCAGTTGCAACGGCTCGGCAAGAGCCTGATGCTGCCCATCGCCCTGCTGCCCGCCGCCGGCATCCTGCTGCGGCTGGGCCAGCCCGACCTGTTGGGTCAGATCAAGACCCCGGTGATCGGCCCCTTCTTCGAGGCGATGAGCGCCGCCGGCGGCGCCATCTTCGCCAACCTGCCGCTGCTGTTCGCCGTCGGTGTCGCCATCGGCTTCGCGAAGAAGGCGGACGGCTCCACCGCCCTGTCGGCGGTCGCCGGCTACCTCGTGATCGACGCCGTGTTCACCAACATGTCGCCGGTGGTGCTCGATGGCGTCACCGACGCCGCGGGCGACCAGGCGATGATCAACTACTCGGTCTTCGCCGGCATCATCGTCGGCCTGGTCACAGCCTGGCTGTTCGACCGGTACCACAACATCCAACTGCCCTCGTACCTGGGCTTCTTCGGCGGCCGCCGCTTCGTGCCGATCGTCGTGTCGCTGGCCAGCCTCATCATCGGCTTCGGGCTCAGCTACTTCTACCCCATCTTCGAAAGCGGGCTCACCGGCGTCGCCACGTTCATCGCCGGCTCGGGTGCGTTCGGCGCCTTCCTGTACGGGTTCGCCAACCGGATGCTCATCCCGATCGGCCTGCACCACATTCTCAACACCTACATCTGGTTCATCTACGGCTCGTACACCACCCCCGGCGGCGACGTCGTCACCGGTGAACTGACCCGCTTCGCGCAGGGCGACATGTCCGCCGGGCTGCTGACCTCGGGCTTCTACCCGGTGCTCATGTTCGGCCTGCCGGCCGCCGCCCTGGCGATGATCCACGTCGCCAAGCCGAAGCAGAAGAAGCTCGCCATCGGCATCCTGGCCGCCGCCGGCCTGACCGCCTTCCTGACCGGCGTCACCGAGCCGCTCGAGTTCGCGTTCATGTTCGTCGCCTTCCCGCTGTACGTCATCCACGCCCTGCTGACCGGCCTCTCGCTGGCCATCGCCTACCTGCTCGACATCCATCTCGGGTTCTCGTTCTCGGCCGGCTTGATCGACCTGGTGCTGTACGGCACCGCCCCCGCCGCGCAGAACATCCCGCTGCTGCTGATCATGGGCGTGGCCTTCTTCGCCCTGTACTACTTCATGTTCCGGTTCGCCATCGTGAAGTGGAACATGCGCACCCCGGGCCGTGAGCCCGACGCCGAATTCGACGCCGAGCAGGCCGCGAACCTGACCGACGAGGACGCCGGCGCGGGCACCGGACGCGTCTCCGCCGGCACCGCCAAGGCGGAACAGCTGATCGCCGCCTTCGGTGGCCGGGAGAACCTGATCACCGTGGACGCCTGCATCACCCGGCTGCGGATGGAGGTCGGCGACAAGGGCAAGGTCGACCAGGCGCGGCTGAAGGCCCTCGGCGCCGCAGGTGTGATCGAGGTGGGCAACAACGTTCAGGCCATCTTCGGCACCCAGGCCGACGCGTTGAAGAACGACATCAACGAGGCGTTGGCGGCCAACCCGGCCGGCCCGGCCGTCGAGGCCCCCGAGGTGACCACCGACGGATCCGTCCCGGCCAGCGTGCCGGCCGTGCCCGCGACGTCCGCGGCCCTGACCATCGTCGCGCCGATCCCCGGCCGTCCGGTCGCCCTGCGCGACGTCCCGGACGCCACCTTCGCCCAGGGCATCGTCGGCTACGGGCTGGCCATCGACCCGCCCCGCGAGGTCGTTGACGCCGTCGCCCCGGTCGCCGGCTCCATCCTGAAGCTGTGGCCGCACGCCTACGTGATCGTCACCGACGAGGGCACCGGCGTCCTGGTGCACCTCGGCATCGACACCGTCCAGCTCGACGGCCAGGGCTTCACCGCGCTGGTCGCCGAGGGCGACCGGGTCGAGGTCGGCCAGGCGGTCATCACCTACGACGTGCCGGCCGTCGAGGCCACCGGCCGCAACCCGATCGTCCCGGTCGTCGTGATGGATTCCAAGTCGGACTCGATCAGCTTCACCGACTCGGTGATCGGCGACGAGGTCGCCGCCCTGCAGTCGGTCTTCACCGCCCGCTGACCGACCACCTCCGGGCCGGCCGGGCCCACCCCCGCCGGCCCCACCACCCCTGTCACCTCACGCTCACAAGGAGAACCAGTCATGGAAATCGTCATCTGTCCCGACGCCGTCGAAGCCGGCAAGCTGGGCGCCGCCGCCATCGTCGCGCTGCTCAAGCGCAAGCCGGACGCCGTGCTCGGCCTGGCGACCGGGTCGTCCCCGCTGCACATCTACGACGAGCTGGCCGCACGCTACGAGGCCGGCGAGGTGTCGTTCGCGCAGGCGAAGGGCTTCTCGCTCGACGAGTACGTCGGCCTGCCCGCCGACCACCCGGAGACCTACCACAACGTCATCCGCAAGGATTTCGTGCACCGCGTCGACTTCGACGACAGCGCCGTGCGCGGCCCCGACGGCTTGGCCGCGGACATCCCCGCGTTCTGCGCCTCCTACGAGGCCGCGATCGCCGAGGCCGGTGGGGTCGACCTGCAGATCCTGGGCATCGGCACGGTGGGGCACATCGGGTTCAACGAGCCCGGCTCGTCGCTGGCGTCCCGGACGCGGATCAAGACCCTCACCAAGCAGACCCGGGTCGACAACGCCCGCTTCTTCGACAACGACGTCAGTAAGGTGCCCACGCACTGCATCACCCAGGGGCTGGGAACCATCATGGCCGCCCGGCATATCGTGCTGGTCGCCAGCGGCACCAACAAGGCGGAGGCCGTGCACCAGCTGGCCGAGGGTGCGGTCAGCGCCATGTGGCCGGGCACCGTCCTGCAGCACCACCCGCACGTCACCGTCCTGCTCGACGAGGCGGCGGCGTCCCGGCTGCAGCTGACCGGCTACTACCGCGAGACCTACGCCAGCAAGCCGGATTGGCAGGGTCTCTGATCGGCGCCGGGCAACAGGGAGGGCGGGTCAGCATGCTGATCACCGCAGAACGGATCGTCACCGGGGCCGAGGTGCTCGACACCGGCTGGCTGGAGGTCTCCGGCGGCGTGGTCACCGCACTCGGCGCGGGCGTCCCGGACGCCACGGCCGACCACGCGCTGGGCGCGGTCACCGTGGTGCCCGGTTTCGTCGACATGCACACCCACGGCGGAGGGTCCGGGGCCTTCCCGGTGGCCACCGGCGCCGAGTCGGTGGCGGCGCGTGACCTGCACCGCCGGCACGGCACCACCTCGATGATCGCCTCTCTGGTGTCGGCCCACCCGGCCGAACTGCTGCGGCAGGTGTCGATGCTGGCCGAGCAGGTGCAGGACGGCCTGCTCGACGGCGTCCACCTGGAGGGGCCGTGGTTGTCGCCGCACCGCTGTGGCGCGCACGAGCCGACCTCGCTACGCGACCCCGACCTCGCCGAGGTCGAGGGTGTGTTCGCGGCCGGCCGGGGCACGATCAGGATGGTCACCATCGCCCCCGAACTGCACGGGGCCGTGCCCGCGATCCGCGCCATGGTGGACGCCGGGGCGGTCGCCGCGATCGGCCACACCAACGCGTCCTACGAGGAGGCGAAGGCGGGCATCGAGGCAGGTGCGACCGTGGCCACCCACCTGTTCAACGCGATGCGACCGCTGCATCACCGCGAACCCGGTCCGATCGCCGCCCTGCTCGAGGATCCCCGCGTCACGGTCGAGTTGATCTGCGACGGGGTGCACCTGCACCCGGCCCTGTACCGCGACGTGACGAGCTGGGCCGGCCCCGAACGGGTGACCCTGATCACCGACGCGATGGCCGCGGCCGGGATGGCCGACGGCGCCTACACCCTCGGTGCGCTCGACGTGGACGTCGCCGGCGGCGTGGCCCGGGTGGCCGGCACCGACACGATAGCCGGCAGCACCGCCACCATGGACCAGGTCTTCCGCAACGCCGTGCTGTGGAGTTCGGCCCCCCGCGAGGAGGCGCTGCAGGTGGCCGTCCAGCAGGCCTGCCTCAACCCGGCCCGAGCGATGGGGCTCGACGTCGAGGGCATCGCCGTCGGCGGCCCGGCCAACCTGGTGGTACTCGACGACGACCTGCGTGTCACCCGCGTCCTGCACCACGGCACGTGGGTGGACGGCGTGGCCTGAAATGGGGACGGTTCCTTTTCAGGCCAGCCCTCCACGCCGGCATATCGGCGTTCACAAGGCGGGATACGCGGGCCACGCATGGCCTGAAATGGAACCGTCCCCATTTCAGGCCACTCGCCCCCTACGCCAGGGCGGGCACCTCGTTCAGCCGCAGCGACCGGCGGCGCAGCACCGCCGCCGCGCTGGCCCCGAGCGCGAGGAGTGCCCAGCCGAGCAGGGTGAACACCGCCGCCGGGGCGCCGGTGGAGTCGGTGAGCAGGGCGCGCAGGCCGTCCAGCATCGGCGAGACGGGTGAGACCGAACGCGCCGAGTCGAAGAAGGCCGGCGCCGCACTGGTCACAGCGCTCACCGTGGTGAGCACGGCCATGGCGACCGCGATCAGGCGTCCGGCGTTGCCCAACCAGGCCGCCAGGGCGTGGTTGACCAGCACGAACGACACCCCGGCCAGCACCAGGAAGCCGGCCAGAGCAGCAGCCTTGGGCAGCGCCAGGCTCAGCACCCCGGCCCCGATCGCGGTCAGCACGATCGCCTGGGCCACGGCCACGATCACCCCCGGCAGCAGCGCCCGCCAGATCAGGGTTGCGCTGGACGCCGTGGACAGCGCCAGCCGCGAATCCAGCGGCTTCACCACCGCGTAGCTCGCCAACGCGCCCAGCCACAGGGCCAGCGCGATCAGCAGGCTGGCCCAGGCCACGGTCGGGGCGACCACGCCGTCGATGCCGCTGCTGCTCACCGGCGCGGCCACCACGGTCGACAGGTTCTCGCGGTCGGCCTTGCTGTAGCTGGGGATCCTGCTGGCGCCCTTGGCCAGCCCGTCGGCCAGCGTGCGCGACCCGTTGGCCAGTTGCTCGCCGCCGTCGGCCGCGGAATCCAGGCCGGACGCCAGTTCCCTGGTGCCCTTCGCCGCCGAGGTCACCCCGCCGGTGTACTCCTTCACCCCCGAGGTCAGCTGCGGCAGGCCGTCGGCCAGCTTGGTGGCGCCGTCGGCGGCCTGGCCGATGCCGGTGCTGAGCTGGCCCAGTCCGGTGCCGAGTTGCGCCGATCCGGTGACGAGTTCCTTGCCGCCGGCCTTGAAGGCGGCGAGCTGCTTGGCCGCCGCCTGCTGCTCGGCCGCCGATGGCAGGCTGTCGTTCAGTTCGTCTGAGAGCTGCCCCAGTCCGGTGGCGAGTTGGCTGACGCCCTTTGCGGCCGCCCCGGTGCCGGTGCGGATCCCGTTGTTGTAGGCGTCGCACAGCTGCTCGCCGAGCTCGGGCACCTGCTCATAGGGGCACTCGACTCCGAGCGTGTCCGGGTCCTCGGACGCCGCCGTCATCGCCTGGTGGTATGCATCGAGCCCGTTTGCGAGCTGCGTCACACCGCCGGCCAGCTCTGCGGAGCCGGACGCCGCCGCGCTGAGCTGGTCGGCCAACTTGTTCGCGCCGGCCACGTACTGCTTCACCCCGGACGCCAGCTGCTTGCCCTGCGTCGGCAGGTCCTTGGTCTGCGACTTCATGGTCTGCAGCCCCTTGGCCAGCGAGCCCGCGCCGGTCTCGACCTGCTGGACGCCGTTGACCAGCTGGGCGCCGCTGGTGGACAGCTTGTTCATGCCGGTGCTCAGCTCACCCGCACCGTCCGCGGCCGACGTCACGCCGTCGCTCAGTTGTTCGGTGCCGTCGGCCAGCTTGTCGGCCGCGTCAGCGACAGTCTGGAACTGCTTGCCGGTGTCGTTGAAGCCGATGTAGATCTGGTCGAGGTAGGCCTCGGTCAGGGTCCGGTTCAGCGACTGCGAGGCGGCGTTGGCGAGCACGTTGCCCAGCCAGGCGTCCGCCACTCCGGCCACCGGGGAGGTGTGCACCTCGATGGTGGCCTGCTCGGCGGTCGTCGGGTCGTCGTTGGCGTACGAGGTGGCCGCCTTGGAGAAGTTCTTCGGGATCACCACCACCGCCGCGTACCGGCCGGACGCGAGCCCCGGCCAGGCGTGTGCCTCGTCGGCCAGCACCCAGCCGAAGTTCTGCTCCTTGTTCGAGTCGACCAGATCGGCCGACAGCTGCCGGCCCAGCGGCACGAACTGGTCGTTGAGGGTGACGCCCTCGTCGAGGTTCACCACGGCGGCCTCGACCTGGTGCAGCCGGTCACCGGAGTTCCAGGTGCCCCACAGGAACCCGCCGGCGACCAGCACCGGCACCAGCACCAGGGCCAGCAGGGTCTTGATCGAGAAACGGTTGGTGTCAGGCATGGCTGAGTTCTCCTTGGAGGTTCAGGGTGCGGTACGCGCCGGGCAGCAGGTCGGTGAGATCCGACCCCGGGCTGTGGGCCAGGACGGCGCAGCCGCCGCCCTGCGTCAGGGCGCGGAGCCGTTCGGCCAGCCGGGCACGCTGCGTACCGGTGAACAGGTCGGCCTCTTCGACCAGCAGCAGCGGGCCGTCGAAGTCGGCGATCGGGGACGGGTGGGACGGCGTGGCGACCGCGGCGATGCGGCGCACCTCGGAGGCCTGCTCGGGCAGCACCCGACCAGCCACCAGCAGGTCGCCGGCGGTGAGTGTGAGGCGTCCTGACAGCGCCAGCAGCAGGCTGCGCCGGGCGGTCACCTCACCCTCGACGACCAGCACCTCGCCGGGCTTGACCGCGACGTCCACACCGCCGAACGCGTCGCCGCAGGCCAGTCCGCGGCCGTAGACGACGTGCCCGCCGGCCTCGGGCCAGGACTGCAGCCTCAACTGGTGCGCCAACGTTTCGCCCTCGATGTCGACCATGGGCAGCCGCTTGGCCAGCCAGCGAGGCAGCCACCAGGCTCGGCTGCCGAACAGCTTCATCACCGCCGGCACCAGCGTCATCCGAACGACGAACGCGTCGATCGCAACCCCGATGGCCAGCGCGAACGCGATCGGCTTGATCGCACCCTCACCCGAGGGCACGAAGAAGGCGAACACGGCGAACATGATCAGCGCCGCCGCGACGACCACCCGCGAGGAGTGGATGAAGCCGTCCTCGACGAACCGGTCGCGGTTGCCGTGCACGAACTCCTCACGCATCCGGGAGACGAGGAAGACCTCGTAGTCCATCGCCAGGCCGAACAGCACGCCCATCAGGATGATCGGCAGGAAGCTGATCACCGGGGCGGGTTCGCCCACGTTGACGACTTGGGCGAACCAGCCCTTGTTGAACACCAGCGTGGTGGCTCCGAAGGCGGCTCCCACGCTGAGCAGGAAGCCGAGCGCCGCCTTGAGCGGCACCCATAGCGAGCGGAACACCAGGGTCAGCAGCACCAGCGAGAGTCCGACGACGAAGATGCCGAACGGCAGCAGGGCGTCGGCCAGCCGTTGTGACACGTCGATCTGGACGGCGGTGGCGCCGGTCACCGAGGTGTCGATGTCGTAGCGCTGCAGCCACTCGTCGTGCTTGTCGCGCAGGGCGTGCACGAGTTCAGCGGTGGCCGGGTCGTCGGGGCCCGTGGTCGGGATGATCTGCACCAGTGCGGTGTCGGCGTTCTCGTTGGGGGTGGCCAGGGCGACCAGTTGGACGCCGGGCATGGCCTCGATGTCGGCCTTCAGTCCGTCGACGATGTCGAGCGGGTCGTCGGATTCGACGATCGTGCCGGTGACGACCAGCGGACCGTTGTAGCCGATGCCGAACTCGCGGCTGATCACGTCGAAGGTGACCCGGTCGGCGTAGCTGACCGGGTTGCGGCCCGAGTTGGGCAGCGCCAGGGACAGGTCCTTGGCCGGGTAGGCCAGCGCCCCCAACCCGGCGATCACCAGGGCGATGGTGAGCAGCGGCACGGCCGTCACGAGCCGCACCCACACCGCCCGCAGGTCGAACCGCTTGCGCGGCGCCACGGGTGCCGCGTCGCCGTCGTCGGCGGACGCCTTCGCGGCCCGCGCGGCGCGCCGCACCCCGGGCCGCAACCGGGCGCCGGCGAAGCCCAGGAGGGCGGGCAGCAGGGTGAGGGCCAGCAGCACCTCGACCAGCACGCCGACCGCGGAGAACACGCCCATCACGCCCAGGAACGGCACGCCCGAGATGGACAGCCCGACCAGGGCGATGATCACCGTCAGACCGGCGAACACCACCGCCGAGCCGGCGGTCGCGACGGCGCGCGCGGTGGACTCCTCGGCGTCCAACCCGTCGCGCAACTGGTCGCGGTGCCGGGAGACGATGAACAACGCGTAGTCGATGCCGACCGCGAGCGAGATCATCACCGCGAGCATCAGGCTGGTCGAGTTCACCTCGATCACCCGTGAGGCGATCATCGTGATGGCGACCGCGATTCCGACGCCGAGCAGGGCGGTGCCCACCGGCATGGCGGCGGCCACCACCGAGCCGAGCACCACCAGCAGCACGACGATCGCCACCACCACGCCGAGCGCCTCGACGACGCTGATGTGTGGAATGTGGGTGGAGAACACCTCACCGCCCAGATGCACCTCCGAGCCGGGCAGCAGCTCGGCCACGGTGGCGGCCTGTTCGGTCAGGCTGTCGCGCTGGGCGTCGGTGATGGAGGTCATCGAGACGTTGAGCTGCACGCTGGCCAGGCCGGCGCGTCCGTTGTCGGAGATGAGCCCGTCGACGTGCGTGCTGTAGGGCGTGGTGACGTCGTCGACGATCGGCAGTTCCTTGAAGGTGTCCAGCGCGTCGACGACCTTGGACTTGAGCCCCTTGTCGTGCAGCGATTCACCCTCGGGCAGCAGTACCACCACCTGGGCGGTGGCCGCCGCGGCCGACGGGAAGGTCATCTTCAACTGGTCGAGGGCGACCTGCGAGGAGGCACCGGGAATGGTGAAGTTGTCGTTGAACTTCGCCCCGCCCATCAGGCCCACGGTGCCGCCGAGGGCGGCGAGTACGGCCAGCCACACCAGCAGCACCCGGACGCCGTGGCGGTAGCACGCGCGGCCGATGCGGTACAGCAATGACGACATGGGCCGTCCTCTCCGTCTTCGATACAGTCGCGTATCCGATGCAGTAGTGTATTCAGTACAAGCGTGTATGCAAACTGTTAGGATCTCGACGATGACCAGCATCCGAGAGGCTCAGCGCGGAGCCCGCCGGCAGGGGCCGGGCGGTGAGTTCAGCGCGCGCCGCCAGGCGACCCGGGAACGGCTGATGGACGCCGCGGTCGAGTTGTTCGCCGAGCGCGGGGTGCTGGCGGCGTCGGTCGAGGAGATCTGCGAGCGGGCCGGCTTCACCCGGGGCGCGTTCTACTCCAACTTCGACTCCAAGGACGAGCTCTGCCTCGACGTGCTGCGCCGCAAGGGCGAACAGCATCTGGTCGCGTTGCAGCAGGTGGTCGAATCGATGCCGGGCGCCGGGTCGGGCCTGAGCCGCGCCCAGGTCATCCGCGACGCGGTGGGGCTGTTCCTGCAGGCGCAGCCGAAGGAGCGCACCGAGCTGATCGCCATGATGGAGCTGCGGCTGCACGCGCTGCGGACGCCGGAGCTGCGGGAGGGCTGGCTGGCGGTGCACGCCAACCTGTGCGCCTCGATCGCCGGCCAGCTGCAGATGGCCCTCGACCGGGTGGGCGGCCGCATCGGCATGCCCATGCCGCAGGTGATCGAACTGCTCGGGGCGATGTACGAGAACACCGTGAGCATGAGCCTGCTCAACGGCGAGGACGCCCCGACCGGCCTCACCGCCCAGCTCGTCGCCCTGCTCGACGGGCTGATCCACGACTGAGCCGCGCCGCTCGCCGTCCCACCCCGCCACCAGCGCGGCGTCGACACGGCGGCGGTTTCGACAAGCCCGCCCGGCCGGCCCAACAATGACCCGGTGGACGACACCTACTTCGTGATCCCGCTCTGGGCGGACCTGACCGCGGTGGCGGTGGGCGGCATCCAGGGGGCCCTGTTCGCGTCCGGTTTCCAGGGCAAGCGGCGGGTGGATCTGCTCGGCGTCACCATCATCGGCGTGGTGATGGGCATGGGTGGCGGCATCATCCGCGACCTGCTGGTCAACGTCACCCCGGCCACCATGCTGAGCAACTGGTATCTGGTCACCGCCACGTCGGCGTCCCTGATCGGCATGCTGCTCGCCGGCGTGTTCCAGCGGCTCAACCGGGCCATCGTCGTGCTGGACGCCGTCTCGATCGGCATGTTCGGCGCGCTGGGCGCGACCAAGGCACTGGGGGTCGGCATGCCGCTCATCCCCTCCATCTTCGTCGGGGTGAGCGCCGCGGTCGGGGGCGGCATGCTGCGCGACGTGCTGATGGGCCTGCCGGTCGCGGTGATGCACGTCGGCTCGCTCTACGCCGTCGCCGCCGGGGCAGGCTGCACCGTCCTCGCGGTCGCGCAGGCCCTTGGTGCGCCGGTGCTGTGGGCGGGTGTGGTGTGCGTCGTCGTCACCGCGGTGATCCGCGTCCTCGCCGTCGTGTTCGACCTGTCGTTGCCCGAGCAGCGCCGGCTGTACCGGCGCCGGGTCGCGGCCGAACGTCGCGCCCAGACCGGCTGAGTGCCGTGTCGACCCACGACCTGATCACCGCCATCGCTGCCGGCCTGGCCGCCGGCGCCGATCCCGGACGCGCCGCCGGCCAGCAGCGCTACATGCGCTCGAGCATGCCGTTCCACGGGCTGACCGTGCCGCAGGTGCGCCTCGTGGTCGCGGCCGCCGTGGCGTCCCACCCGCCGGCCGACCGGGCGGCTTGGCTGGGCGTGATCCGCGACCTGTGGGACGGCGCCACCCACCGTGAGCAGTGGTACGCCGCGCTCGGCGTCCTGCGGCACCGGCGCTTCCGGGCCTGGGCGTCGGTCGCCGACGAGCCGTTGCTCGGACTGCTGCGCCACCTGGTCGTCAGCGGCGCCTGGTGGGACGTCGTGGACGACGCGTCGCACGTCGCCGGCGACCTGCTGCGGGCCGACCGGACGACGATGACCCGGGTGCTGCGGGGCTGGTCGCGCGAGGAGAACCTGTGGCTGCGTCGGGTGTCGATCATCGCCCAACTCGGGCACCGGGAGGCCACCGACACCGACCTGCTCACCCATGCCATCGCGGGCAGCCTCGACGACAACGACTTCTTCGCCCGCAAGGCGATCGGCTGGGCGCTGCGCGACTACTCGAAGACGGACGCCGACTGGGTCCGCGACTACGTGGCGGCCAACACCGCCCGGCTGTCGCCGCTGTCGCGCCGGGAGGCGCTGAAGTGGCTGGAGCGGCGTCCGGGCTCGTGAGATTGCGTCACACTGAGCAGCAGACCCGCCTCACCCGCCTGCCGGGGCCGGCGAATCGGACGTAATCTCGCGAGCCAGCATTGCCCGCACCTGATCGATCAGGGTCTCCGGGTGCTCAGTCAACTGCTTCCAGGTGTAACGCAGGACGCGGTACCCGCCCAGCACCAATGCGTTCTGCCGCCGGCGATCTGCCTCGAACACCTCGGCCTTGGAGTGGACGCCGTACCCGTCGAACTCCAGCACCAGTCTCGCCTGTTCGACGTACACGTCCGGGTGGAGCGTCACGCCGTCCAACGCGGCATTGGCCACCCAACCGGTGATCCTGCTCCGGCGGAGCGTGGCCTGCAGCAGTCGCTCGCCACCCGACCATGGGTTGTCGAGGCTGGTTCGCACGATCCGGCGCCGAACTTCCTGCCCCGGGGTGCCTGCGAGCAGCGACAGGATCGCCGGCAGTTCGTCCGGCGTGACGCGTCCCTCGCGCAGGAATCGCTCGATGAGGTCGCCGGAGTCACGCGCCGCCGCCTCGACCGCCAGATAGGCGGCGGACGGGCACCGCAGCCCGCTGACCCGCACGCGGTGCGTGGCGGGGATGCGACGGCGCACCCACGACACCGACGACGCCGCGTACCGCGACTGCGCATGCGCGAGCAGGACGCGATCGCGGGGCCCGAACGGCACGCCGGTGAGCGTGCCCGCCAGCGCCGCCACGGCGTCCGCACCCCACAGCACGGACGCCGGGTAGGTGGCCAGGGCCGCCGCGCAGCGGGTCTGCCGGTTGGTCAGCAGCGTCGCGTCCACGAACGTGCCCGGCAGAACGCGCACGATCGCGCCCGACCGGACCAGGCGGTCGAAGGCGGCCCGGGACGCCCCGTGATCACGCTGGCGCAGGACGCCGTTGTTGCGTTCCATCACGGTCGTCAGGGTGATGAGGTCGTCGGTACGGTCCACCGGGCCATCGCAGCACGTCGGCCACGGCCTTGGGGAGTTATCCACAGCCCCTCATCGGCCCAGACTGCCGAGAAGGTCGCGAGATGACGTCACCGTTGGGCGGCCGGACGCCGTGCGCGCCTCAGCACTCCCGGACTGTGACGTAATCTCGCGAGAGCTCTCAGCTCGCCCAGCGTCCGGTGAAGAACAGCCAGGCCCAGAAGCACAGCGCCGCGCCTGCCACCACGAACCCAAGCACGGTCAGCAGCACGCGCAACCGGCGGCGTCCGGGCGACACGTTCCAGCCCCCCGACATGGCCTCACCGATCAGGATGTACAGGGGGAACCACAGCAGCAGCGCCCGGTTCACGCTGAGGAACCAGTACGAGCACGAGAACGCCAGCACCTGCACCCCCACCCACGACGCCTCGGCCCAGCGCCGCTTCAGCAGGCACACGACGGTGACCAGGAGACCGATCGCCATCGAGACGATCTCAGCGCGGAACACCCACGACCATTCCGGGAAGGCCGGGTAGGCGGTCGAGGTGGCCGCCTCGATGGTGTGCTGCAACGCCACCCATGGCCAGGTGAACCCGCGCGGCCAGCCGGCCGACTGGGCGTGGTACCAGGCGAACCAGTCCCCGGTCAGCCAGAACAGGTAGCCGGCGTAGCCGGCCAGCACCGCGGCCGGCAGGGCCAGCCAGGCCAACGCCCGTCCGCTGCCGGGCGGCGGGCTCCACCGGCGACGATGCGCGCCCGCCTCGCCGGATTGCGTCCGGCCCGGCCACACCGGGCCTTGCGCCGACCCGCGCAGCGACGCCCAGCGCAGCGCCAGCCACTGCCTCAGGTCCGCCCCGCGACCGCCGGCCTGCTGCGGCCAGTCGTCGCGGTACGGCCACGTCCAGCGCTGACCGGGCGCCGCCAGCGCGCCGGCCGCCGGCCGGACGCCTGGCGCTGACCCCCGGGCCCCGCGTGAGGTCAGCGCCAGGATTGCCAGCGCCCCGAGCAGGAACAGCCCCGACACCCGAAGGCTGCAGGCGATCGCCGCCAGTGAAGCGGCGGCACCCCAGCGTCCCCGCCTGGCCCGCTCCCAGGCCCAGAAGGCGGCCGCGCAGAACGGCGCCTCGGTGTAGGGCACCAGGGTGAACACCGTTGTCGGGGCCAACAACCAGACCACGGCCGCGATCGGGCCGCCGAGCCGGTGCAACGCCGACGCGGCGAATGCCGAGCAGACCAGCGCGAGCCCGACGCCGGCCCACAACATGGGCAGCCCCAGCGTGGCGAAGGCCCGCAGCACCAGCGGCCAGCCGGGGAAGAAGGCGATGTCGTTGCCGCCGGTGTAGCCGTGCTGGGCGATCGCGAAGTAGTGCTGGACGTCCCAGTTGGCCAGCATGTCCGAGGCCGAGCGGCCGGTGGTGACGCTCACCCACAGCGCGACCCCGACCAACAGCAGCCGGCTGAACAGCCAGGTCTGGACGACCAGCCGGCCACCGTCGCGGGCCACCGCGACGGGCGCCGGGGCGCCGGTCGGCCAGGTCGTCAGCGTCGCCATCGGCTCACCGCAGCCAGGGCACGTAGCGCCGCATCCACGGCGCGTCGGGAGCCTCGTCGAGGACGCCTCCGTCGGGATCGTCGAGACGCTTCGGCGCCGCCGCGTGCCTGCTGTTCCACTGCGGGTTACGGACCGGGTCGAACTCGGGTTGCACGATGTCGCGGACCACCAGCCCGGCGATCCACAGCTGGACGCCGATGCGCACCATGATCGAGGCGATGTATAGCCCGTCGCCGCCCGAGCCCGACGACAGCGTGCCGTCCAGGTGCGCCCAGATCGCCATGAAGTACAGCCCTTCGGCGACCCCGAAGATCACCCAGTCGCGCCACCGCGGCCGGGCCATCACCACGAACGGCAGCAGCCACAGCACGTACTGCGGCGAGTAGACCTTGTTCACCACCAGGAACAACACCATCAGCAGCAGGAAGCCTTGCGACAGGCGCGGACGCCGCGGCGCGAGCAGCAGCAACGCACAGATCGCAGCCGTCCCGACCACCATCCAGAGGGTCTGCGCCGAGGACGCGTCGTCGACCGGGTGACCGGCCAGGCTGAGCGCGTACCACAACGAACCCAGGTCGGCACCACGGTCGACGTTGAAGGTCCAGAAGTACAGCCAGCCGGACGGAGTCATCAGGTACACGGGCAGGTTGACCGCGAGCCAGGCGGCCGCCGCCGCGCCCAGCGACGTCCAGAACGCCCGCAACCGCCCGCTGCGGAAGCACAGCACCGCGAGCGGGACGAACACCAGCAGCGGGTAGAGCTTGGCGGCCACGCCCAGGCCCCACCACACCCCGGCCCAGCCCGGGCGCCGGCGCGACCAGGCCAGGACGCCGAGCGCGGTGAACGCCAGCACCATGAAGTCCCAGTTGATCAGTCCGGTGGTGATCACCGCGGGCGCCGCCGCGATCATCATCGCGTCCCACGGCCGCGACAGCCGCAGGTGCGCCCAGAGCACGACCAGGAAGAAGCCGAACAGCAGCACCGCGTTCACGCCGACGAACAGTGCCGCCGCATGCTGGACGGCCGAATCGGGGACGTCGGGGCCGACCTGACCGCCGAGCAGCACCGTGATCCGGCGGGCCAGATCCATCAGCGCCCCGGTCAGCACCGGATACTCGACGTCGGCGGAGATGAACGGGATCTTCCCGTCGGCGATGCCGCGCGCGTAGAACAGCGGGCCGATGTCGCTGTAGCACATCGCCTTGTAGACCGACGCGCCGAGCTGGCAGGGCAGCTGGCGCAGCATCAGCACCAGATACGACACGGTGCCGGCCAGGAACACCCACGGCTGCGGGTTGAACCACAGCCCCGCCGCCTCGGCCCGTTGACCCATCCGGCCACCGAGCACGCGCTGATCGGTCATCGAGTCGTGCGGGTCGGCCGCGACGTGGGCTCGTCCGTCGCCCCGCCGGTCGGCTCGGTGCTGGGTTCGTCGGTCGGTTCGTCGGTGGGTTCGGTGCTGGGCTCGTCGGTGGGCTCGGTGGTCGCCGTCTCGGTCGGCTCGGCGGTCTCCGACCTGGTCGGCGTGGCCGTCGCGGTCCGGGTGGCCGGGGGGACGCTCGGGCTCTGGGTCGACACCCGGTGCGTCGGGCCGTCGAAGGGGACGTCGTCCAGGCCCCGCTGGGCGACCTGCATGTAGGCCATCCAGGTGCTCAGCGGCGGGCCCGAGCCGAAGAAGCCCGGGTAGTAGTCGTTGAGGTCACCGGTGCCCTCGTCGCCCGCCACATACATCACGGCGGTGGCGATCTGCTTGGTCATGCCCACGAACCAGCAGGCGGTGGTCTTCGAGCCGCCGGCGGCGTCCCGGATGTAGTAGGTGCCGGTCTTGCCGGCGATCGGGAAGCCCATGCTGCCGGCGCGCGAGGCGGTACCGTCCTGAACCACGTTGGTCAGGGCGTAGGCGACGTCGTTGGCGACGTCGGCGTCGATGGCCTGTTCGGGCTTGACACTCGACCGGTAGATCACCGCGCCCGAGGCGTCCTTCACCTCGTCGACCACATGAGCCTCGGCGTGCTTGCCGTCGGCGGCGAAGGTGGCGTAACCGCTGGCCTGGCTGAGCGGGCTGACCTCGGGGATGCCGAGCGGAATGCGGCTGACCGGCTCCCAGCCGGCGGCTTTCGGCAGGCCGGCCTGCTGGGCGAACTTCAGCGTCTCTTCCGGCCCGTCCTTCATCCTGCCCTCGAGGTCGACGAAGGCGGTGTTGATCGAATGGGTGGTCGCCTGCAGCAGGGTGACCGTGCCGTAGTTGGAGTTGCCCGCGTTGCGCACCGGGGTGCTCTCGCCGGGCGGGGTGAACTCCGAGCCGTTCAGCGTGTCACTGAGCGTGAAGCCCTGGCCGAGTGCCGTGCCCAGCGCGTAGGGCTTGAACGTCGAGCCCGTGGGTCGTGCCGTGGTGGCCCAGTTGCGGCTGTCCTTGACGAAGTCGGGACCGCCGTACAGCGCGATCACGGCACCGGTCTCGACGTCGACCGACGCCAGACCGGCGTGCAGGTTCTTGGCCTTCTTGCCGGTGACCGCGACGCTGTCGGCGGTGACCTTCTGCGCCGCCTTGACCGCGGCCTCCTGCGCCTTGGCGTCGAACGTGGTGGTGATGTGCAGCCCGCCACCGGCGATCTGCTGGTCGGTGAAGCCCTTGTCGCGCAGTTCGTCCTGCACCATGTTCAGCAGGAACCCCTTCGGGCCACCGAACTGCGAGTCGCGCTCGACCTCGGGGAACTCCGGCAGCTCGTCGTAGATCTCGGCCTTCTGGACCTCGGTCATCTTGCCCATCTCGACCAGCCCGTTGATCGTGTACTGGTAACGCTCGAGCAGGTCGGCCGCCTGCTTCTTGCCCTTGGCCGGGTCGAGGTTGCCGGGGTTGTTGACGATCGAGGTGAGCACGATGGCCTCGGGATCGGTCAGCTTCGCCGCGGGCTTGCCGAAGAACGCCTGGGACGCAGCCTCGATGCCGTAGGCGCCGCGACCGAAGTACACCGTGTTCAGGTAGCCCTCGAGGATCTGCTCCTTGGACAGCTCGTTGCCCATCTTGGCCGCCAGCAGGATCTCGGTGAACTTGCGGCTGAAGCTCTTGTCCTGGGTCAGGTAGAGCACCTTGATGTACTGCTGGGTGATGGTCGAGCCACCCACCACGTCCTCGCCACGCATCACCGAGATGACGGCGCGGACCATGCCTGGGATAGAGACGCCCGGATCGGTCCAGAAGGTGCGGTTCTCGCCGGCGACGATAGCGTCCTTCACGTTCTGCGGGATCTCGTCGTAGGCCAGGCTCTGCCGGTTCTGGATCTGGTAGCTGCCGATCGTCTCCTTGCCGTCGTTGTAGTAGACGAAGGAGGTGTTGGTCTGGAAGTCGGCGTTGGGGTCGGGCAGCTGCACCGTCGCGTAGGCGACCCCGAGCACTGTGCCGCCGGCGACCATCAGCGCCAGCACGGTGATGCCGAACCAGGTGAAGAATCGGCGCCAGCCGCTGCTGCGCTTGCGGGAACCCTTGGCGGTCTTCGTGGTGTCGGTCGGCCCGGAATCGGGTTGTGCGGCCTCAGCCATAGATGTCCTCGACGGTGCGTTGGCGGCGCGGCGGCCGGCGCTTCACGCCGTCGCCCAGCAGGTAGGAGGTGATCATGTGGTTCCAGCCGCAGTCGGTGCACACCTCGACCACGCACACCTTGAACTCGCCGAACTCGCTCTGCATCTCGTCGAGCTCGGCGGTGGACTTGATCCTGCCCGAGTACTGGCCGAGCTGCTCGCCGAACACGTAGTGCAGGTGCACCATCCGGGCCTCACAGATCGGGCAGCGGTCGGCGGCGTCCTCGCCGTGGTGCAGGGCCGAGCGGATCAGCATCGGGTCGGCGTCGCAGGCGTCCGAGCGGGAAAGCGTGCGCGGGGAACGCCGCAGCGCCTGCAGGGTATTGCGGCGCTGCAAGGCGTAGTCGATCACCTCGCGCTTGGACCACATGGCTCCCAGGGTAGTTGGACGGCGCCCGACGGTCGATCCTCCGCGGGACGCCCGGACGCCCGGACGCCGGCGCGACTGGGCGTCCGCAGGCCGCGACGGCTAAGATCGGCGACGTTCCGTGCGGCGGCGTCCCGCCCGCGGACGCCGACCGGGGACGTGGCGCAACTGGCAGCGCAAGACCTTTGCAAGGTCGAGGTTGAGGGTTCGAGTCCCTTCGTCTCCACCAGCCTCGCCGACGCCACGACCAGACTGTGAGTCCGGGCATTGAGTTCAATGTCCAGACTCACACTGTGGTGAATCCCCGCCGACCTAGGGTGACCGGATGGCATGGTTCAGCGGCAACGACACCCCCGATCCCGGACTGGACGCCCGGGTGCGCAACCTCGAACAGCAGGTCTCCGACCTGTGGCGGGCGATCGAGGCCCTGCAGGTCGGCCCGGCCGGGCCGGGTGCGGATGCCGCGCCGGCCGGCCACCCGCCGGTCCCCCAGCAGCAGGCGCCGGGCCAGCCAGGATGGACCTCGCAGCCCGGCTCCCCAGGCTGGGACGCCGAGGCCCGCGCGCTGAAGGCGTCCGGACGGCCGATCGAGGCGATCAGGCAGGTGCGAGCCGTCACCGGCTGGGGGCTGAAGGAGGCCAAGGACTACGTCGACGGGTTGTGAACCTCAGCGCGGCTCGGGCAGGTGGGCGAAGGTGGCGATCGTCGCCTCGGCGCGGCGCACCGCCGACAACTCACCGGCCGGGATCACCTCGGACAGGAACCCGTAGTCCTCGCGCAACCGCAGGGCCTCCGGCTCACCGGTGGACGCCGACCGGCGCACCGCATTCCACCAGTCGCTGACGTCTCCCCAGCCGGGAGCGGCCAGCGCACCACCGAACTGTTGCACCGCCAGCCCCGCCGTGAGCGCGGCGAACCTTAGCCGCACCGGCAGCGGCCAGCCGGCCAGGGTGCCGGCCACCAGCGCCGCCCCGAAGCAGTCGCCGGCCCCCGTCGGATCGATCGCGGCCACCCCGACCGCGGGCACCCGGCACCACTCGCCGGACAGCGCATCGGTCGCTATCGCCCCTTGTGAACCGAGAGTCACCACCGCCAGCGGGACCAGTTCGGCGAGCAGCTCCAGCGCCTCCTCGGGGGTGCCGGTGCGGGTGTAGGCCATGGCCTCGCGGTGGTTGGGCATGAAGCAGTGACAACCCGCCAGCCGGTCGAGGATGCATCGGTCCCAGGCGCCGGTTCCGTCCCAGCCCACATCGGCGAAGACCAGAGCCCCCGACGCGCGCAGTGGCTGCCACCACGGGTCGCCGTCCAGTTCGGCGATCACCGCCCTGGCGTGTGCGCCGGCGGCCAGCAGCCCCGAGGCGGGCACCGGCGCCTCGTGGCCATGGGTCACCATCGCGCGGTCGCCGTCGTAGGCCATGGACACCGTCACCGGTGTGTGCCAACCGGGGAAGTCGGGCGACATCGAGGTGTCGACCCCCTCCTGCTCGGTCAGCACCTGCCGGCACCACTGCCCGTAGCCGTCGTCGCCGAAGCCGGCGATCAGGCCGGTGCGCAGGCCGAGTCGGGACAACGCCACGGCCAGGTTGGCGATGCCGCCCGGCGATGAACCCATGCCTCCGGCCCACACCTCGGTTCCCGGACGCGGTGGCGTGGGCAGGTCGGTGAACACCACGTCGGCGAACACCATGCCGGCCACCAGCACGTCGAAATCCGGCCCCTCGGGTGCGGTCATGGCCGGTGAGCGTTCGCGAGCGGGGTGACGAGCGGCGTCCGCACGGCGATCACGGCCGGTCCGTCTCGGCCGCCCAGGTGGCGGCCACCCGGGCCCGCCGCCGGCGTCGCGGCTGCAGCGCGGCGACCGCGACTGTGATGAGCACCCCGATTCCCAGCACAAGCTTCACCCCCGGCAGTCTACGGAACGCGGACGGGCAGATTCTGCCGTCCGCACGGGGCTTCTCCACGGGGGCCCACTTCTCCACAGGGGCCGCTTATCCAGGGGGATGCGTTCTCATCAACGCCGACTACTGACCACAAGCGTGCCTACTTTCGTGTTGTGACATGAAAGTAGACACGGTTTCCGAAAACAGTGCGCGTTGATGAGAACGGCACCCCCCCGGGCGCGGGCCGGACGCGGCCAGGCGCCGCTCAGCGGGGCGGTGGCGGCTCGACACCGCGCTCAGCTTGACCGTCAGCGAGCCAGACGCCGCAACGCGGGCCGGACACCGGCCCAACCGGGCGCCAGCGGGCACACCGCTCAGCGGGGCGGCAGTTGCGCCAGCGGTGCCCAGGGGTCGCTCTGCCGGGCCGTCCAGGCCGACGCCCGGTCGGCGGCCAGGGCGCGGGCAAGTTCGGCGAGCCGGTCGGCGTCCGGCACGGTGACCGCCGTGCCGTCGAGTTCGCTCGCGCCGGCCAGGGGCAGCGGCGCGGCACCGATCGACTCGGAGACCACATGCACGTCCAGCGCCATCCGGCGGATCTCCGAGGGGGTGAGATCGGCGTCCACCGTGACGCAGTGGTGCAGCACGTCACCGATGGTCTCGACCTTCGCCGGGTTGGTCAGGGCGTCCCCGCTGACGATGCCGCGCAACACTTCGACGAACACCGCCTCGCTTCGTTCGAGCCGCACCATCGGATGCTTGTTCGCACTGAGGTAGACCAGCGCCTGCGGGCCGGTCAGCCGCACCTCGCCGGCCGCGAAATGCCAGCCGTCAGCCGACATCTCGGCGTCGTTGCGCACCGTCACGCCGCCGATGACGTCGACGATGCGGGTGAAGCCGTCCAGGTCGATCACCACCAGGTGGTCGATCCGCAGCTGCAGCAGCGTCTCGATCGCGCGCACGGCGCCGGCTCCGTCGCTGCCGACCACGTGTGCCAGGCTCGTCTCGTGGCCGTTCGCGTCGTCGACCAGCAGGTCGGCGGGCAGGCCGATCAGGTGCAGTCCGTCGCGGGCGCCGGACAGCTGGGTCAGGTAGGCGCTGGCCAGCGTGCCGGAATCGTCGGTGACCAGCACCAGGTAGCGCACCGGCTGCGCCACACCGTCGGCTGCGGACGCCTCGGGACGGCCCGGGTAGTCGGGCAGCGCCGCGCCCCGCTGCACCCCCGACATCGCCTGGGTGACTGCGCCCAGGTACAGCGAGACCAGCCCGAGCACCCCGGCCACGACGACCAACGCGCCCAGGGTGGCGACCGCCACCAGCTGATCGCTCCGGGTACGCATGGCACCAAGGCTAGATTCCCGAGGCAACCGAGGGGTGCCGCCGCCTACGCTGGGGGCGATGAACGCCCGCGACCTGCTGTTCCCGCCCGGTGCCACCAGGCACGACTGGGTGCTCGACGGCATGCTGGCGGGCGGCATGCTGCTCGTCACGGTGCTGCCCTACGCCACGTTCTCGGCCTGGAACACGGTGCCCCGGATGCTGCTGCTGCTGGTGCTGTCGATGATGGTGCTGCCGCTGGTGCTGCGCCGGCACTCGCCGCTGCTGATGCTGGCCGGCTGCACCCTGGCGGGGATCGCCCAGGTGATCGTGGTGAACACCTTCACCACCACGCTGGTGGTGCTGCCGATCGTCGCCTATTCGGTGGCTCGCTGGGTGCCCGGCCCGCTGGCGCGTTCGGTGGTCGTGATCGGTGCGTTCGGTGCGGTGATCGGGCCGCTGCGCTGGTCGACTGCCGCCCAGGGGTTCGCCATCAGCGCCCGAGGCATCGTGCTGTTCGTGCTGGCCGCCTTCGTCTGCCTTGGCCTGATCATCACCCCCTACGCGATCGGGCGCCGGGTGCGCGAATCGTCCGCCGCCCATGCCGACCGGGTCGCTGCCGCCGACGAGCGCTACCAGTTGCTGCTCGCCGAGCGGGAACAGCAGGCCAGGCTGGCCGAATCCCGGGCACGGGCCACGATCGCCCGCGAACTGCACGACATCGTCGCCCATTCGCTGTCGGTGATCATCGTGCAGGCCGAGGGCGGCCGGGCACTGGCGGCCAAACGCCCCGAGGCGGCGCTGACAGCGCTGGACACCATCGCCGACACCGGACGCGAGGCCCTCAGCGAGATGCGCCGCATCGTCGGGGTGCTGCGCAGCGAACCCGAGCGACGCGGGGCCGATTGGGAGCCTGCCCCGTCGCTGGCCGACATTCCCGACCTGGTGCACCGGGCGTCCGACCGGGCGACGCTGGTGGTGCACGGCGACCCCCCGCGGGTCTCACCCGCCCTGGAGTTGACCATCTACCGGGTGGTGCAGGAGGCGTTGACCAACTTCCTCAAGCACGCCGGGCCAACGGCGACCGCGGTGGTCACCCTGGCCTACTCGGCGGCGGAGATCATGGTCGAGATCGTGGACAACGGCCCCGGCCCAGAAACGGTGACCACCACCCCCGGGCACGGCCTGCGCGGCATGGCCGAGCGGGTCACGTCGATGGATGGCCGGTTGGAGGCCCATCCGCTGGCGCTGGGCGGCTTCGTCGTCCGCGCCGTCCTGCCCGTTCAGAACCGACAAGGAGCGAATCGATGAGCCCGATCCGGGTGTTCCTGGCCGACGACCAGGCGCTGGTCCGCAGCGGTTTCCGGATGATGATCGAAGCCGAGGACGACCTCGTGGTCGTCGGGGAGGCGGCCGACGGCGCCGCGGCGCTGCGCGCCTTGGCCGCACAGCCCGTCGACGTGGTGCTGATGGACATCCGGATGCCGGTGATGGACGGCGTCGAGGCGACCCGCCGGATCGTGCAGTCCGGCCTCGGCACGAAGGTGTTGGTGCTGACCACGTTCGACCTCGACGAATACGTGTTCGCGGCGCTGAAGGCCGGGGCGTCCGGCTTCCTGCTCAAGGACGCCCGGCCGGCCGACCTGACCGCTGCGATCCGCGACGTGGCCGCCGGCGAGGCGGTGATGGCGCCGTCGGCGACCCGCCGGCTGCTCGACCACGTGGTGCCCACCCTGCCCGCCTCGCCCGGCTCGGACCATCGGCTCGACGTGCTCACCGACCGCGAACGCGAGGTGCTGGTCGAGATCGCCGCCGGCGCCACCAACTCCGAGATCGCCGGCAAGCTCTACATGGCCGAGGGCACCGTCAAGACCCACATCGGCCGGCTGCTCGCCAAGCTGCAGTGCCGCGACCGGGTCGGACTGGTGCTGTTCGCCTACGAGACCGGCCTGGTGCGGCGGTAGCGCCGCTAGGTGTATCCGGCCATCACGTTGGTGGCAGGCGGCTGATCGGGGGGTGTCCTCCGAGTGCGCTGTGGCGTCGTTCAGTGTTGTAGTGCTCGATCCAGGGCGCAAGGGCCGCTTGCCGTTCGGTGTTACTGGTGAAGGCTCGTCGGTAGGCCCACTCGGTGGCCAGGGTGCGGTTGAGTCGTTCGACCTTGCCGTTCTGCCAG
>NZ_JAPDHX010000006.1 GCF_025972045.1 Micropruina sonneratiae
CTGGCAGAACGGCAAGGTCGAACGACTCAACCGCACCCTGGCCACCGAGTGGGCCTACCGACGAGCCTTCACCAGTAACACCGAACGGCAAGCGGCCCTTGCGCCCTGGATCGAGCACTACAACACTACGACGCCACAGCGCACTCGGAGGACACCCCCCGATCAGCCGCCTGCCACCAACGTGATGGCCGGATACACCTAGGGGAGTGTGGCGCGCAATACGGGATCGACCGGACAGAGTTCGCGCGGGGGCTTCGAGCGGAAGCGGCGGCGGTCCTTTGGGTCGATCCGACGCCAGCGGAGCGGCCGCTACCAGGCGAGCTACGTCGGTCCCGACCGAGTCCGCTACTACTCAGCCGAGAACTATGACGCCAAGGCTGATGCCGAAGGCTGGCTTTCGGGACGAACGCCGACTGATCGAATGGAACGAGTGGACCGACCCTGCTGCACGAGCAGCCGGGGAGGCCGACGTAGGCAGCGAGGTCGACCTGCAGCCAGCAGCGGTCCCGACGTTGGACACCTACGCGCGCGCCTGGATTGAGACCCGAATTACCACGAAGGGCGCACCCCTCCATCCGCGCACGCGGCGGGAGTACATCTCGTATCTTGACTCGGTCCTGGAGCCGCTCGCGAGCGAGCTGCTCAACGCGATCTCTGCCAGCGCCATTGCCCTCTGGCATGCGAGCCGCTCGAACACGCCTTCGCTGCGGCATAAGGCGTACAGCTTCATGAAGTCTGTGTTCCGGACTGCAGTTTAAGTCGACGAGTTGATCGAACGGAACCCGTGCCGCATCGACAACGCCGGCCGTCGGCCCAAGCAGCAAAGCAAGCCTGACCGCGTTGTGAGATCCGTCACGCACGACACGATCCGTGAGCTTGTCGATCTCGTCCAGCCCAGGGACAAGGCCTTCATTCTGCTACTCGCCTACTGCTGCATACGGTCAGGTGAGGCTTGTGCCCTGCGTCGTGCGGACCTTGAACTCGGTATCGGGCAGGACGGCATTCCCTTCGGATGGCTGACCGTAGAGCGTGGGGTGAGCAGTTACGACGGCCAGCGCCATGAGGGCGACACCAAGACGGGCGAACTCGGTGAGCGTCTCGTGCCCATCCCGCCGCACATCGTCGCTGACCTCATCCACCACTTGGAGACCTGGGCGGCCCCTGGGCGGCAGGGCCTCCTGTTCCCCTCGACAAACCCAGCGATGCAGTTCCGCACCACGCAGCAAATCAACGGCCATTCCGCGGTCTACCGCGAAGACGGCACGGTCAGAAAGAAGGGCTACGGCTGGTATCACGCGCGTCAGGTGATCGGCATGCCCACCCTTCATCTGCACTGGCTCCGCCACTGGGCCAGCACGGTGTGGGACGAGGCCGGCACCCCTGAGGGGCTTCGGCGGGCCATCATGGGCCACGTCCAGCGAGGCATGACCGGTCTCTACACTCACCCGGACACCACCAAGGCCGTTCCATACGCTATCCGCGTCTCGGAACTGGCCGGCTGGCAGCGCCCAACTCTCGCCGTGTCGTCCTCCACGACTGCGCCACCCACCGTCATGGCCAAGCTACTGGCCACATTGGATCCGGGAGCGCTGGCAGCTGCGCTGGCGCACATGACGAGCGAGGAGCTCGGCGAGCTCATTCCACTCCTCCCGGCGGACAAGATCGCAGCAGTGCTTGCTTCGAGACTCGGTGAATCCAGGTGAGTGGCGGAGCCGGCAGCGGCTCAGGATCTGCGACCTTATTGCGACCTTAAGCTGCGGAAAGCTGCGGATCAACGCACATAGAAGCTGCGAGGCGCCCTGGGACATAGTGCCCTAGTGGGAGGCCACAAAATGGCTCCCGCTAGGACCGAATCGCTGTATGGCGCGAAGCGCTTGTAGCTCCTTCAAGTCCAGTTAGGCCCACCACGCGAAACCCTGTTGACTAGGTGTTTCACCAGATTTCAAGAAGTCGCTTCGAGATTTGCGACCCTATTGCGACCTTAAGGATCCAAGCCGCAGTCGGGGACCGGGGCCTTCGTGTCCATTGTTGAGTGCCCGTGAGCAGCGAAGGACGCGGAGAGGGGTTTGCGGAGTCCGCAAGCTGACTGGGCGCTCGTCCAAGTGGTCACCTGGTGCGCTTGGTCACGTCAGGCGCTAGGACGGGGGTCGCTGTCTCCCTGCGTCGCCTCACGACCAACGTCATGTTCCGCAGGTGCACTGGATGGCGCGAGTACCTCGGATAACCGTTTAGACAAGGTGCTGGTCTCGCATTGCCGCACTCCGCTCGGGGCACATTCACCGGCCCACTTTGGGTGGCACTCCCCACCAAGCGAGGAGCTCGGCCAGAACCTAGTGCGAGCGGCAAGTCGAGGTCGCCTTGATATACCCCTGCCGGCAGTCAGGCAACCGCAGTGACCGGGAGGGCTCGCCGAACCGCGCGGCACGCGCCACTACGGTGGTGCCCATGACGGTCAGCGCCAGGTTGCGGGTGCCGGTCGCGCGCCGAAGCCTGCTTGAGCGGCCGCGCCTGGCCAATCCCCTCGTCGCCGAACCGTTCCCGCGGCTGGTGCTGCTTTCCGCCGCCGCCGGATCAGGCAAGACCACGCTGCTGCAGCAGTGGCTGGGCCAGGTGCTCGGCGGCGCGGGACGGGCCGGATGTCCGGGCGCCCGGGTGGCCTGGGTCAGCCTCAATGAATCGGATGCCGACTCAGGGCAGTTTTTGTGCGACCTGGTCGCGGCCCTCGGGGCGGTCGACGGAGACTTGGCGGCGCGCTCCCTGGCAATGCTGGCCGATGGCCGGGCGCAAACCGAGGACGTCCTGGTGGGCCTCGTCGAGGATTTGGACAATGCGCCTGGTCGGACGGTCATCGCGCTGGACGACTTACACCTGATGGCCTCCGGACCGGCTGCGGCGGGCGCGGTCGCGTTTCTGGTGGACAACCTGCCGCCTCGTGTGGTGGTCGCGGCCACCAGCCGCACCGATCCCGCGCTGCCGCTAGCCCGCCTCCGGGCGCGCGGTGAACTGGTCGAAGTCCGCGATGCCGACCTCCGATTCAACGACGGCGAGGCAGCCGCGTTCTTGCGCGAGGCACTCGGGCTGGATCTCCAGCCCGACCAGATCCAGGCGCTGGCGTCGAGAACCGAGGGGTGGGCAGCTGGGCTCCAACTCGCCGCGATGTCGGCCCGTGCCCACGTCGCTGAAGGGCCGGGCGCCATTGATGCTTTCATCCGGGCGTTCAGCGGCACGCACCGATTCGTGTTCGACTACCTCGTGGAGGAGGTGCTCGACGCACAGCCCGTCGAGACCCGCGCCTTCCTTTTGAGCACGTCGGTGCTCGACCGGCTGTCGGGGTCGCTGTGCGATGCCCTCACCGGAGGGTCGGACGGGCGCCGGCAACTCGACCGGTTGGAGCGTTCCAATGTCTTTCTGACCGCCCTCGACGACGGCGGCTGGTACCGCTACCACGCGTTATTCGCCGAGGCGGTGCGGGGCCGGCTGGCGGTGGTGCGGCCCGACGCCGTCGCGAGCCTGCATCGGCGCGCGAGCGGTTGGTACGCAATGCAGGGGATGCTGGAGGACGCGTTGCGGCATGCGGCCCAAGCGGACGACCCGGGCTGGTTCGCCGATCTTCTGGAGTGCGCCGCCCCGGTCTTTCGCCAGGAGCGCCGCGATCGCCTGCTGATCGAATGGCTCGATGGACTGCCGGACGTCATGGTGCGACAGCGCCCGCTGCTCGCCACCACCCGGGCGGCGGCCGGCATATCCCAGGGACACCTGGCCGCGGCGGCGCAGTGGCTGGACGCTGCCGAGGCGGCGTGGGGCGGCATCGACAGTGCTCCTGACGTCGCGGACCTGCCCGTCACCGTCCTGGCGGCCAGGAATGATGCCCAGCGGACCGTACCGGCCAACATCGAGCTGTTCCGCGCGTCCCTCGCTCAGGCATCCGGCGACGTCGCGGCCACTGTGCGCCACGCGGAAGCGGCGTTGGGGGTGGCCGGGCCGGCCGACCATTTCGTCCGCGGAGCGGCGGCCGGCTTCGTGGGCCTGGCCCATTGGGCCAGGGGGGAGTTGGGGCCCGGCATCGAAACGTTCGGCGGGGTGGTGGACCACCTGGCGGCTGCCGGCAACCACACCGACGCCAGCGGGGCGAGCGTCGTCATCGGTGAGATGACGCTCGCAAACGGGAAGCCGGCAGCCGCCGAGCGGCTGTACCGGGTCGCGTTGGCGCGGGCCGCCGGTGGAGCGTCGGGCGGGGAGGCGGTGCTCGGCGATCTGCACGTGGGGCTTGCGGACGTGCTCCGCGAGGGCGATCGCCTGGAGGAAGCCGCGGAGCAGTTGAACCAGGCGGCCGTGCTCGGTGAGAGCGCGAGCCTGCCCGAGAACAGGTTCCGATGGTTCGCGGTGCGTGCCGGCTTACAGGTCGCCGTCGGACAGTTCGACGCGGCACTGGCCGACATCGCCGAATCCGAGCAGCGCCACCGCCCTGGTTTCCTGCCCGACACTCGTCCGTTGCACGCGGCACGAGCGCGGGTGCTGATCAGGTCCGGACGACTGTCAGAGGCCAGGGCGTGGGTCGGTGAGCATGCCGTGGCCGGCGCCGACCCGGCCGACTTCGCGCGCGAGGACGAAGTCCTCACCTATGCGCGGTTGGTCGCCGCCGAGCGCCGGGCCGGACGCTCGAGCGGCCCCGAGGTCGAGCGTGTCCTGACCCTGACCGAGCAAATCGTCTCGGCGGCCGAGCGGGCCGACCGGGCGGGCAGTTGGATCGAAGGTCTGACGGTGCGCTCGCTGGTGTTGGCGGCGGCCGGTGCCCCGGCCGTCGAACCCCTTGCGGCGGCGGTGACCGCGGGCGTCGCGGCCGGCTACGCCCGCCTGTTCCTCGATGAGGGAGCCCCGCTGCTCGAACTGCTGGCACGCCTGGCCGCCTCGGGCGGCCCGGCCGCCGACGCTGCCCGGCGCCTGCTGCACGCCGAGCCTCGCGCCGCGGGGCTGGCGTTACCGCTGGAGAAGGGCGGCACGCTCAGCGAACGAGAGGCCGAAGTGCTTCGGCTGCTGGCCACCGATCTGAGCGGACCAGAGATCGCCGCCCGGCTGTTCGTGTCGATCAACACCTTGCGTACGCACACGAAGCACATCTTCTCGAAGCTGGACGTGCGCACGCGCCGGGCCGCGGTGAGTCGGGCCCGCGAGCGCGGCTTGCTGCGAGAGCGCTCGGATCATCCCGGCGGTCACATCATCGTGTGATTCGGGCGTGGCACCCACCGGCCTAGCGTCGTCAGCGTGCCCCGGGAAGCCGCCCCGGGCCTCTGACTGACTAGGAGTCCTTGCCCGTGCAACCCACAACGAAGCGCCTTGGACGGATCGCCGGCAGCGCCCTCGCCGGTGCCGGCGCCCTCTTCCTCGCCGTCCAGATCAATCACCCGGAGCTCACCCTCGAGTTCGTCGGGTCGCGCGAGTTCCTGCTGCGCGAAAGCGCCAAGATGCTGATGGCCGGCTTGGGTGGTGTCGGCGTGGTCACCCTGACGATGTGGCACGGTCGCCTCATCGGTGCGGTGGGTGTGGTGGGTGCCGCCGTCTTCGCCGTCGGCTACCTGGTGATGCTCGTCGTGCAGGCGATCGCGGCCTTCGTGTTGCCTGCCATCGTCACGACCTCGCCCGACTACGTCCGGGACGTCCTCGTGGCTGCCCTCGGTGTCCGGCCGGCGTCCGACATCGGCGGCGTACAGGTGCTGCTCAGCCTGTCGGGGGCCGGCTACCTGGCCGGCGGCCTACTGTTCGGCATAGCGCTGTTCCGCGCCAGGGTGGTGGCCCGTTGGGCGAGCGCGCTGCTGGCCGTGGCCACGACCAGCACGGTGGCGTTGGCGGTTCTGCCGGCTTCCTTCGATCGGCTGTTCGCCGTTCCGGCCGGGGTCGCCCTGATCGGTATCGGCTGGTCGGCCTGGTGCCGAGCCGGTGGGCGTGGGGTCGAACCGCGGGCCGGCGTTTCGGAGGCCGTCCGATGAGGCTCGCGAACGGTTCAGTCGCGCGCGCGGCCCTCGTCGCCATCGTCGTGCCGGCCCCCCTCTCGGCGGTGTCCGGCCGTCCGGGCGACGCACGGCAGGCATCGTGACCGGCCGCCTTATCGGCGTCGACCGGGGCTTGGCTCAGGTAGTGGTCATTGCGTCGCTGCTGGCGGCGATCGTGGTCGTTCCGTGGCCGCTCGCCTCGTGGCTGGCAAAGGCCGACTGGCCCGGCCCAGGTTCGCTTGCCCACGCTGTCGCAGACGCGCTGGCGCTGGACTGGCGCTCCGGCGTCGTGCCGGGCGGCGCCGGTTCCGCTCTCGACGGGCCGACCCGGTTCTGGCAGGTCTTCCACCTTGTGAAGGCCCTGCTGTCCATCGGCCTACTGGCGGCCGGCATCCGGGCCCTCATGCGTTCGTGGACGCTGTCCGCAGCCAGCGGGTCTGCAGCGGGACGGCTCGCGCGCTGGGTCGGCAGCCTGGCCGCACTCGCCTGCGCTGGAGTCGCCCTGCTGCTCACCGTCGCCAACCTGCAGGGCGTCATCGCCCCGTTGACGTCGGTTCTGGGTTTCCTGCCCGACGCCGGTCCGTCGGCGTCCACGGGCGCCGTCGCCATCCGCGGCGCCCTTGCCGGCACGCCCGTCCCGGCGTCCGAGGCCATCGTGACCGACTTCGCCCGGTACCACCTGGCGCTGGCCGTGATCGGCATGCTCGCTGCGTTGGCGGTGGCCGGCTTGGCGGTGCGTGCGTGGCTGTGCCACCGAACGATCGAGTGCGTCGTGCTCGGCCTCGCGGTTGCGTCCATCGGCGTCGTCGTCGCGGCGAACATCGGCACCGGGCTCGACCCGGTCCCCGCCCTGGACGCCTTTCTGGCCGGCGTCCCGACTCGCTGAGCGGTACTCCCACCCAACCCTCAACCCTGACAACGAAGGAACTCATGCCTGCGATCTCCGCTCCCACCGTTGCCGACCCGCTGGTCCAGCGGCTGTTCAGCATGGACGCCCTGCGCGGTTTGGCGCTGCTGTTGGGCGTCGTGCTTCATTCGCTGATGAGCCTGGGCACCATTCCGTGGGTGGTGACCGACGTCTCGCGCACGCCGGCGGCCGACGCGATCGTCGGGTGGATCCACATGTTCCGGGTGCCGCTGTTCTTCGCCCTGGCCGGCTACTTCGCGCGCTCGGCGCTGGCTCGCAAAGGACCGCGCGGCTTCGCCGCCGACCGAGGGAAGCGAATCCTTTTGCCCCTGGTTGTGTTCTGGCCGGTGGCGGTCCTGCCGGTGATCGTGGTCGCGATCGCTTTCGCGCTCACCCATCCCCAGTTGCCTGCGGCACCGGCGAGTGACGACCCGCTGGCCATCGCTACGCCCGGCCACCTGTGGTTCCTGTGGTCGCTGACTCAGTTCTACCTGGTGCTGCTGGCCGTCCAGTGGTTGATTCCGCGGATCGTCCCGCTCGCCGTCCGCGAGCGCTGCTCGGCTGGTCTAGGGCGAGCGTTCACAGGCCCGCTCGCGCCGCTGTGGGCGGCCGTCCCGTTCGCGGTGGCGCTCTGGCTGCAACCGACGGGCATCGTCGGACCGGCCACGCTGCGGCCCGAACTGCCCGCCAGCATCGCTTTCGGCGGAGCATTCTGGGTCGGCTGGTGCTGGGGTGGTGCCGCGGACGCACTGAACCGGATCCGCCGGCACTGGCTCGCCCGTCTCGCCGTGGCGGCCGTGCTGACCATCGGCTGTTTGGTCGTGGGCGCCCCCAGCGCTTCGTCGTGGGGCGCCTCGCCAGCCATGCTGATGGCGACGCTGGTGGCCTACCCCGTCGCGGCCTGGCTGTGGGTCTACGGGCTGGTGGGCGTCGCGGTCACCTACCTACACCGCGAGAGTCCCGTCCTCCGTTACCTCGCCGACGCGTCGTACTGGGTATACCTCACCCATCTCGGCTGGGTCTGCACCCTCCAACTGGTCATGGCGGACCTCGCCTGGCCGTGGCCGCTGAAGTTCTTGGTGATCCTTGGCGGATCCCTCGCCGCCACCCTCCTGACCTACCAGGTCCTCGTCAGGAGCACCCGGATCGGCCGCTGGCTCAACGGGCGGACCTACCCGGTGCGGCAGCGAAGCGAACGGTCGGCTGCCACTGGGACGGCGCGATGAACCGGCCAGATCCCCTGCCGGCGGGCACTGAGCCCGGCCGCTCCGCCGCCCTGGCGACCGCCGTCCGGGTATTCCCGCTGGTACTACTGGCTGTAGGAGTAGGCCTGACTGTCGGGATCCATGAAGGAGACCTAAGCCCGCGCGAGGTCCTGTTGATCCTCGGGCTCGGCGGCGCCCTCGCCACCTACCGTGTCGTCCTCGCCGCCCGACCCGTCTCTTTGCGGCCCGGCAGGTCGGCTTCTGGATCACCCTGCCACTCGTCGCCGTCCTGGTCGTCGTAGCGCCCATGTTCGCCCTCTACGCACTGGCCGGCTTCTTCGAAGCAGTCATATTGTTCGCCGGCCTCGCCGAATGGGTGGCCGACGCCTCGACCAGCGCGATCTGCGTCCTCGCGGTTACCGGCGAGGTCGGCACCACCTTGTCGTCCTGGGCGACGCGAGCAGCCCTCTACGCGTTGTTCCTCGTCATCGCCCGCCTCGTTCGGCCGGTCCTACGGTCGGTCGCACCGCACAATACATCTGAAGGCGATTGACGACGAGCTGGGGCCGGCGGCTGAACGTGTGCCCCAGCGCCGCATCGCCGTGGCGCGCTTCTTCGTGGGTGGCATCCACGAGCCTCTCAACGCTAAGAAGAACTCCGGCCGACGTGCCATTCAGCAACTCGATGCTCTGCTGGACCTGCTCGCACACCCAGAGACTGCCGTCGGGACGGGCGAGAGCCGTCCCGTGTTCAACAGGATGAACCTGTCGGTGGCAGTGATGGAGGCAGCGAAGACATTCCATTCGAAGTGGCGTGGACTGCTCGGACTCCACTACAACCCCGATGCGGAGCGGTAGTCGAATGGCGAGCCCAATGAGGACCAGCGGCAGGCCACGCTCGATGAGTTGAGCAATGCTGTGACGAACCGCCTGATCGAGTTGAGCAACCGGCGCCTGCGCGACGAGGTGCGGACGGGGTGGCAGCGGGCCTACGTGCAGAAGGGTCCGGGGTCGACGTTCGTCCGGACGCGGATCATCGCGAACGACGTCTACGCCCGCGGGCGTCACGTCGTGCTGGCCGTGGCCGCGGGCGACCTGCATCGGGCCGGCTACCGGTTCGCTCGCTCGGCGAACGGAGTGTGGCTCGTCGATCACGTGCCGGCGGACTACCTGTCGCGCGTCGATGACGGCATGGACACTCGCCCTGCGACGTAACGGCGCGCGAAGCCCGCTCAGTCGCCGAGGCGGGCCAATTGCTCGTCCATGATCCGCCGGGTCGCCAGGCTCAGGTCGCGCCAGCGCGGGTCGAGCGTTCCGGCGTCCACCTGGTCGACGAAGTCGTTGAGCTCATGGTGCATGGTGTCGACGGGCTGCACCGGCGGGTCGGCCAGCAGCACCGAGGGTGCACCGTCCCGCTCGTGCAGCACGATCTTCGACAGCTCGCCGGGGTCGTTGAACTCCAGGGCGGCGTCCTCGCCGTGGATGACGCTCGGGCCGAGCCCGGCGACCACCTTGCCGTAGACCACGTCGACGACCAGCGATCCGTAATGCAGTTGCAGCGTGCCGGCGCCCTCGAACCCGTTGTCGAGGCGCACCCCGGCACCGGACGTGGTGGCCGGGACGCCGAACAGGTCGAGGGCCGGCTGCAGGCAGTAGACGCCGATGTCGGCCAGCGAGGAGTTGCCCAGTGCCGGGTCGAAGGCGTTGGCGTACTCGCCGGCGCGCACCTTGTCGTAGCGGGAGGAGTACTGCAACTTCTCGATCCGCGCGTACCGCAGGGTGCCCAGGCGGGGCAGGGTCTCACGCAGCAGCCGGTGCGCCTGGGTGTGCACGTTGCGCATCGCCTCCATCGCGATCACGCCACGGGCCTCGGCCGCCTCGAAGATGCGTTCCACCTCGGCCGTCGTGGTGCCGATCGTCTTCTCGACCAGCACATGCCTGCCGGCGGCGATCGCCTGCAGGGCCTGGTGGGCGTGCAGCTTGTTCGGGCTGGCCACGTAGACGGCGTCGACCGCCTCGATCATCGCCGCCGGGTCGTCGAAGGCGTCCGTGATGCCGTGTGCGTCGGCGAACGCCCGGCCGCGGGTCAACTCCCTGGAGTACACCGCGGCCGCCGAGGCCCGCCCGCCGGTGGCGCCGCAGGCCGCGGTGAACCATTCGCTGATGAAGTTGGTGCCGATCAGGCCGAACCGGATCACGCTGGCCTCAGGCGGTCGGGCCGGCCGGCGGGACCGACGGCGGCGGAACCGAGGGCGAGGCGTCCGAGGCCTCGCCCTTGATCGGCTCGCCCTCGTTCGCGATCCCGCGGACGTGGAACCCGACGATCAGCAGGACGATGCCCCAGATCATGGCCAGCACGCCCAGCCACAGCGCGACCGTGAGCGCCGCGACGCCAGGGTTCGCCATGATCAGCCAGCCGGCGAGCAGCCAGAAGACGCCGCCGAGCACCAGCAGCCAGCGGTCGCCGGCACCGCGCTGGGTGAACGCGGCGATGATCTCGAGCACACCGCGAACCATCAGCCACACGCCCAGCACCCACACCAGCGCGCCACCGGCGGTGACCGGAGACGAGACCGCCATCAGGCCCGCGGCGATGCCGACAACGGCGGTGAAGATCAGCAAGCCACGGGACTGGCCGGGGCCGGGCCGGAAGGCCATCGCGGCGGCGGCCACCCCGTCGATCAGGGCGTAGACGCCCCAGACGATGACCAGGGTCAGCGCGGTCGCGATGGGGAAGAAGGCCGCGACGATCCCGAACAGGACGGCCAGTGCGCCGGAAACGATCAGATAGGTCGACGAGCGCTTCATCAGTTCGTTCATCAGGTAACTCCTCTGGGAGCTGGCTGGTCGGCGTCGCCCGCCGCCCGGCAAGGCCAATCCTGGCACTGCGGGTGACAACGGCGCGGAGGCTGGACGGCGGTTCGGACGCCGTGGCTGCCGGCTGCACCGTCGGGCGGCGCGTGCGCGGGGCGTCCCAGCACGTCGGCATGGCGTCCCCCTAGACTGTGGAGCCAATGCCGGGGCCAACCGGTGCCCCCAGGACAAGGAGCCAACCCGGTGCCTGTGCTCGATGTGATCGGCTGGATCCTCCAGACGATCATGGTGATCGGTGCCGTCTACGGGCTCTATCACGTGGTGGTCGGGCTGAACGCCTTCGGCGAACTGAAGCTCCCCGAACCGAAGCCGGGGGAGAAGCACCACAGGTTCGCCATCCTGGTGTGTGCCAAGAACGAGTCGACGGTGATCGACCAGCTGTTGATCACCGTGGCGCAACTGGACTACCCCCGCGAGTGCTACGACGTGTTCGTGGTCGCCGACAACTGCACCGACGACACCGCCGAGATCTGCCGCCGGGCCGGCGCGTACGTGTACGAGCGCACCGACACCAAGCGCAAGGGCAAGGGCTTCGCGATGAAGTGGTTCTTCGAGCGCTTCGCAGTCGACCACGCCGGACGCTACGACGCCTGCGTGGTGTTCGACGCCGACAACGTGGTCGAGGTCGGCTTCCTGGAGGCGCTGAACACCCGGTTCAACGACGGCGAGACCATCGTGGTCGGCTACCGCACCGGCAAGAACCCGTCCTCGTCGTGGGTCGCCGGCTGCAGCACCCTCTACTGGCTGCTGCAGACCCGCTTCTTCCACCTTCCGCGCAACCGGTTCGGGTGGTCGTTGTTCTCGGTCAGCGGCACCGGTTTCGGCTTCCTGCTGTCGGTCCTGGACGGCAAGGGCTGGGACACCCACACCCAGTGCGAGGACATCGAGTTCACCCTGAACGCCATCGCCGAGGGTCACCGGGCCGTCCTGGAACCCCGGGCGGTGTTCTTCGACGAGCAGCCCCAGGGGCTGTGGACCTCGATCAAGCAGCGGTACCGCTGGGCCCTGGGCGGCGTCCAGATCGTGCCGATCTGCACGCCCAGGCTGTGGCGGCGGGTCCGGTCGGGCGACCGGCGGGCCATCGACGGGCTGGTCTACAGCGTCGGGCTGCTGGTGTCGGCGATCGCCGGTTGGTCCGGCATGGCGTTCAGCCTGTTGACCGCCTTCCGCACCGGCGCCTGGGGGACGCTGGTGCTGGTGTCGGCGGCGTTCGGCCTGTTCGCGTACGTGTTCACCGGCATCTTCGGCTGGATTACCGTGGTGCTCGAGGATGCCCGCTGGCCGGGCCGCTGGAAGACGCTGCTGCTGTTCCCGCTGCATCTGGGCATCTGGTGGGTGCTGATGCTGGTGGCGCTGTTCTACCGCGACTCGACCTGGCACGACATTCCGCACACGGTGCGACTGAGCCTGTCCGAGATCGAGGCGGAGCACCACACCGGACGCCTACCGCTGCGCCGGGCGCCGCGGATCGAGCCCGACGGGGAGAACTGACCGCGCCGCTCGCGGTTCGCGCCGCTCAGGCGGCGCTGGCGTCCCATTCCCACACGGTGCCGGGCCGGCCGCGGCCGAGCACGACGCGCTTGCTGCTGACCGTGAGGCCGCGCAGCGAGGCGAGCCGGCGGTTTAGGTTGCCGCGGTCGGGGGCCACGCCGCTGAGCGTCTGGGTGATGCCGACGGCGGCCGAAACCGGGAAGACCGGCCCGGTGAGGGCGCGGGTGAACTCCAGGTCGCGCCACAGCATGTCGACCAGCAACGCGCGGCACTCGAACAGCATCACGTTGTGGTCGAAGGCGAGTTTCGGCACCTCGTCGTAGCCGTACCAGTCGGCGTCGCCGTCACCGACCGCCCACATGGCGACCGACAGCGAGTACCCGCGGGGGTCCCGGTTGGGCTGGTCGAACACGGTCAGCTGACCGAGGGCGTCCACATCGAAGCCGACCTTGCTGGTGACCGCCCGGTGGGCGGCGGCGGCGAGTCGTTCCCCCTCGCGCAGCAGGACGCCGGGTAGGGCGGGGCGGTCGAGGTACGGTTCGGTCGTGCGCGGCTTGGTGGCGACCTCCACGCGGCGCCGGTTCGGGTTGTAGCGCAGCGTGATGACGTCCACCGAAACCAGGGATGCGACGTTGGACATGGGGCGCTTTCCGGATCGGGCGACTGACTTCATTAGTCTACCTGACTATAAGCCGCGGGTGGGATCTGCGCGGGGAAATCGCGCAGTCGGTGCCGAACGCGTATGGCATAGTCCCGGGGTGCGTACCGCCCTGACCCGGATCGATCCCGTCTGGCTGGTGCTGATCGCGATCGCCTCGGTGCAACTGGGCGCCGCCTTCGCCAAGGACCTGTTCGCGACCACCACACCGACGGCGACCGCCTGGCTGCGGCTGTGCTTCGCCAGCCTGATCTTCCTCACCTTCGCCAGACCCCGGCTGCGTGGCCGCAGCGCCCGCGAGTGGTTGATCGCGCTGGGCTACGGGCTGGCCCTGGCGGGAATGAACTGGGCGATCTACGCCAGCTTCGCCAGGATTCCGATCGGGGTGGCGGTGACGATCGAGTTCCTCGGCCCGCTCGGCGTCGCGGTGGCGACCTCGCGCCGCCTCCGCGACCTGCTGTGGGTGGCCCTCGCGGCGTTGGGGGTGGCGCTGCTCGGCCTTCAACCCGTCGACCCGGACTGGATCGGGCTCGGCCTGGCCGTGCTGGCCGGCGCCCTGTGGGCGGGCTACATCCTTCTCGCCGGGCCGACCGGGCGCCACTTCGAGGGCGTCTCCGGGGTCACCCTGGCCAGCGTGGTCGGTGCGGTGCTGCTCGCGCCGTTCGCCTTCGCGCTCGGCACCCCGGTGTTCAACACCCACGTGCTGCTGGTGGCGCTCGCGGTCGGTTTGCTCTCCTCCGTCATTCCCTACGGGCTCGAAATGGTGGCGCTGCGGCGGCTGAAGCCGGGTCTGTTCGGCATCCTGATGAGTCTGGAGCCGGCCGCGGCGGCGCTGTTCGCGCTGTTGGTGCTGGGTGAGGGACTGACCGTGATCGAATGTGCCGCGATGGCGTGCGTCATCTTCGCCAGCGTCGGCGCCACCCGGTCGCGCAGCCGCGAAGATCCCGAACTGCGCGACTGAACCCCGTCCGGTGGTCTCGACAAGCGCCGACGATCCCGAGACCCTGACAACACGCTCGAGGAGGAGGGTGGCCCATGCCGCTCGAACAGTTGCCCCTGGCCGGTCGCACCGCCCTGGTGACGGGGGTGTCACGCCGCCGTGGAATCGGTTTCGCGGTGGCCCGCCGACTCGCGGAACTGGGAGCCGGGCT
Source organism: Micropruina sonneratiae (assembly GCF_025972045.1). Taxonomy (GTDB): domain Bacteria; phylum Actinomycetota; class Actinomycetes; order Propionibacteriales; family Propionibacteriaceae; genus Micropruina; species Micropruina sonneratiae. The sequence goes on from NZ_JAPDHX010000006.1 coordinate 14,273, forward strand.
GTGCATCCAGCACCACCGGCCGCACGACGTGGACCAGCCCTGGGGCGGCGACGACCTGGACGCCGTCTGTGCCGAGCTCCGGGCGGTGCTTGCGCCGGGTGCGGACTTCACCGACGTGGCGGCGGACCTGGCCGACCCGGCGTCCGTGCCGATGCTGATCGAGGCCGCTCGCGGGCTCGGCGGGCGGCTCGAACTGCTGGTCTGCAACCACGCGAAGAGCGGTGACGACGGCAGCATCCTCGACATGACGCCCGAGCGGCTGGACGCCTTCTGGCAGGTCAACACCCGCTCGACCCTGCTGCTCACCGCCGCGTTCGCCCGCACGGTCGGCGGTGACCCGGACGCCGCACCCCGGCGTCCGGGGGAGCGTCTCGGCGGTCGCGGCCCCTACCCGGAACCGACGGCCCGGGTGTTCTGGATGACCTCCGGTCAGCAACTGGGACCGATGCGCGGCGAGGTCGCCTACGCCACCAGCAAGGCCGCCCTGGCCGGGGTGACGGCGACGGTGGCCGCTGAACTGCTCGAGCTGGGCATCGTGCTCAACACCATCAATCCCGGACCGGTGAACACCGGCTACCTCGACCCCGAAACCACCGACCGGCCGCTGGGGGAACTCCAGGACCATCTCGCCGGCACGCCGTTCGGCCGGGTGGGCAGACCGGAGGACCCGGCCGCCCTCATTGCCTGGCTGGCCACCGGCGGCGGCTGGGTGGTCGGTCAGGTGCTGACCAGCGACGGCGGCTTCTCGTTGGCCTGAACGGCCGGCGGCTCACAGCGTCGGTGGCGTGGGCAGCACCCGGGGACCCTTCACCCCGGCGTCCTTGAGTGCCTGCAGGCCCCGGTCGAGGATCACCCGCTGGACGCCCGCGGCCTGGTTGGGCTGGGTCTTGGCGATGACCCGGATCGTCATCCGGCCCGCCTCGACCGATTGGACGCCGACCACCTTCGGCGTCTCGAGCAGCACCGACGACCAATCGGGGTCTGCGTGCACGGCGTCGACCACGGCGTCCAGCACCTCGATCACCCTGGTCGAGTTCTCGGTGGTGTCGACCGGGATGTCGACGACGGCCGTCGACCAGCCCTGCGACTGGTTGCCCACCCGGACGATCTCACCGTTGCGGACGTACCAGACCTGACCGCTGCCGTCCCGCACCCGGGTGACCCGCAGACCGACGTCCTCGACGGTGCCGGTGACGTCGCCGAGGTCGACCAGGTCACCGACGCCGTACTGGTCCTCGACGATCATGAAGATGCCGGACAGGTAGTCCTTCACCAGGCTCTGCGCACCGAAGCCCAGAGCGACGCCACCGACGCCGGCCGAGGCCAGCAGCGGGGTGAGCGGAATGTTCAGGATGGCCAGCACGGTCAGCACCGCCAGCACGGCGATGGTCGCGTTCACGACGCTGCGCAGCAGCGAACCCATCGTGGCGGCCCGGGCGGCGTGCCGGGCGGCGAGCAGGGCCTCGGAATCGCTGCCCTGCTGCTGACGCCTGGCGTTGGCCCGCTCGACCGCGAGTCGGGAGGCGCGTCGGATGCCCCGCAGCAGCAACCAACGGGCCACGACGGCGACCGCGATCGTGATCGCGATGGCCAGCGGTGTCTCCGGCCAGCTCCATTCGATCGCGTAGGGCACCACCCGGTCATTGTCGCGGGCCGGGCGACCAACAGCCAACTACGCCTGAGATTGGCCTGAAACGGGGACGTTCCTTGTTCGGCCAACTCTTGGCCTGAAAAGGAACCGTCCCCATTTCAGGCCGGTCAGTCCTCGCCGAGGTAGGCGCGCTTCACCCGGTCGTCGCCGAGCAGCTGCTCGCCGGTGCCGTCCAGGGTGATCTGACCGACCTCGAGCACGTAGGCGCGGTCGGACAGCTTCAGGGCCGCGGCGGCGTTCTGTTCGACCAGCAGGATCGTCACGCCCTCGGACTGCAGCGCCCTGATCGTCGACATGATCCGCTGCATCATGATCGGCGAGAGCCCCATCGACGGCTCGTCGAGCATCAGCAGCCGCGGGCGGCTCATCATCGCCCGGCCGATGGCGAGCATCTGCTGCTCGCCACCGGAGAACGTGCCGGCCGGCTGGGCGCGCCGCTCGTAGAGGATCTCGAACAGGTCGTACACCCGCTTGAGGTCCCTGGCGATGCCGTCGGTGTCCTTGCGGGCGAAGGCGCCGAGCCGCAGGTTGTCCTCGACGGTGAGCCGGGGAAAGATCTTGCGGCCCTCGGGGGAGTGCGCCAGACCCTTCATGACCACCTTGTGGGCGGGCGTCCGGTCGATCCGCTCACCCTCGAACCAGATCTCGCCAGACTCGGAGCGCAGCAGGCCCGAGATCGTCCTCAGCGTCGTGGTCTTGCCGGCGCCGTTGGTGCCGAGCAGCGACACCACCTGGCCCTGCTCGACGCTGAAGCTGATGCCCTTGACCGCCTTCACCTTGCCGTAGGCGACCACCAGGTCCTTGACCTCAAGCATTGCCGGCCTCACCTTCGGTTGCCACGTCCGAGCCGGACGCCTCGTCGTCACTGTCCGGAGACCCGATGTAGGCCTCGATCACCCGCGGGTCGGACTGCACCTCAGCGGCCGTTCCCTCGATCAGGGTCTTGCCGCGGACCAGGCACAGCACCCGGTCGCACAGGTTGAAGATGAAGCGCATGTCGTGCTCGATCACGACGATCGCCAGCCCCGAGTCACGGATCTTGAAGATCAGCTCCTCGGCCTGCCGGGTCTCCTGCGGGTTCATGCCGGCGGTCGGCTCGTCCAGCAGCAGCAGCTTCGGGTCGGTGGCCAGCGCCCGGGCGATCTCGAGCCGCCGCTGGTCGCCGTAGGGCAGGTTGCGGGCCAGGTGGCCGCCCTGGCCCTTCATGCCCACGTAGTCCAGCAACTCCACCGCCCTGGCGCGGGTCGCCTCCTCCTCGCGGCGGTACTTGGGCCCGCGCAGGATCGAGGTGAGCGCCATCGCCGAGGTGCGGCAGTAGCGTCCGACCATCACGTTCTCGAGGGCGGTCATGTTCGGGAACAGCCGGATGTTCTGGAACGTCCGCGCCATGCCGGCCACCACGACGCTGCGTGGTTTCGGCGGCAGCACCTGGCCGGAGAACCGCACCTCGCCCGAGGTCGGTTTGTACAGCCCTGTCAGGCAGTTGAAGAAGGTGGTCTTGCCGGCGCCGTTGGGACCGATCAGCCCGACGATCTCGCCGGAATGGACGGTGAAGTCGACATTGTCGACCGCCACCAGGCCGCCGAACCGCATGGTCACCGAGCGGGCGGCGAGGATCTCCTCCTTGCCGACGTGACGGGACTCGGTGCTCGCCACCGTCGGGGTCTGGCTGCTCATCAGTGCTCCTCCGCGAACTCGTAGGGCAGGTCTTCCTCGATCTCCTCGACCAACTCCTCGTCGTCGGAGTGGAACTCCAGGACGCGGCGCTGATTCGGGATCATGCCCTCGGGACGGAACCGCATCATCAGCACCATCAGCAGGCCGAAGATCAGCATCCGGTACTCGTTGACGAAGCGCAGCTTCTCGGGCACGAGCTTGAGCAGCGCGGCGCCCAGCAGGACGCCCATCACGGTGCCCATGCCGCCCAGCACCACCGCGGCCAGCAGGAAGGCCGACTCGAGGAAGATGTACTGGTCGGGGGTGACCGACTGGTCGACGTGCGCCTTCACCGCCCCGGCCAGGCCGGCCAGGAACGCGCCGCCGGCGAAGGCCAGCAGCTTGAGGCCGAAGACGTTGACGCCCATGGCCTCGGCGGCCTTCTCGTCCTCGCGGATGGCGACCCAGCCGCGTCCGATCCGGGAGTGGTTGAGCCGGGTGAACACCAGCACGATCAACGCCATGATCAGCAGCATCAGGAAGAAGTAGTTGCTGAACCGGCCCAGAGGAATGCCGAGCACGGTGTGCACCTTGCCGAAGTCGAAGCCGAACAGGTTCAGGTTCGGGATCGCCGGGATGCCGGACGAGCCGTGCACCAGGTCGGGGCCGTCCGAGCCGTCCAGGTTGCTCATCGAGATCCGGAAGATCTCACCGAAGGCGAGCGTGACGATCGCCAGGTAGTCGCCGGAGACCCGCAGGGTGGGCGAGCCGATGATCAGGCCGAGGGTGGCCGAGACCAGGCCGGCGATCAGCATGACCACGATGAACGGCGGCTTCCAGCCGATGGTGGCGAAGGCCGACTGGCTCATCGTCGCTGCGGTGAACGCGCCGGCGCCGAGGAAGGCGATGTAGCCCAGATCGAGCAGGCCGGCCAGGCCGACCACGATGTTGAGCCCGACCGCGGTGGCGGCGAAGATCAGCACCTGCGTCGCGATGGACATGTTGGCGTCCGAGCCGTTCTGGGTGAACGGGAACAGGAACGCGACCGCGAACGACGAGAAGACCAAGACGTTGCGGTGCCGTTGCCCGGCCGCCGACAGCCAGCCCCCGGCGCCCACCCGCAGGATGAACGCCACCAGCGCACCGATGAAGGCCAGGATGGAAAGGAAGGTGCCGCCGTCGTTCTGGTTCAGCGCGTAGGCGGCCAGCAGCAGGGCGACCAGCAGCAGCACCGCGATCGAGACGATCTCGAGCCAGGCCGGGGTCTTCACCTTCTCCAGGCTCGGGGCGCGGCCGGGGGTCAGCAGCCGGCTGCCGACGAAGCCCAGCAGGGCACCGGCCAGCGCCACCCAGCCGCCGTACTCGATGGTGACCAGGCCGCCCAGTTCGAGAGCGATGGCGATCAGCACCACCGCGATGAAACCGAGCAGGCCCACCCCCAGCGCCTTGGTGCCGCGGGTCCAGCCGGCCCGGCGGCTCACCATCAGCAGCCGCGGAAGGATGCCCTTGCGGTCGGCCCACGGCTCGACCCAGGCCATCCCGGCCGAGACGGCCAGCAACAGGCCGAGCAGTGCGCCGAGGAACTGCAGGGTGGAGGGACCGCCCAGGAAGGCCATGTTGTCCAGGGCGTCCCCGTCGTAGGCCCACGGCAGGTAGGCGGACGCCGCGAGCAGCAGCCCGCCGGCCAGGGCCGCGATCCGGCCCGGCACGTGGAACCGCTTCTGCAGCTCGGGGGTGACGATCGTCGGAACGTTCATGCCCGGTCCACCACCTTCGCTCCGAGCAGGCCCTGTGGCCTGAAGACCAGGATCAGGATGAGCAGCACGAACGCCCAGACGTCCTTCCAGGCCGGGCCGCCGAACTGACCGGGGATCAGCGTGGTGGCCATCGCCTCGACCACGCCGAGGGTGAGGCCGCCCACCACCGCGCCGTTGATGTTGCCGATGCCGCCGAGCACTGCGGCGGTGAACGCCTTCAGGCCGGCGAGGAAGCCCATCTTGAAGTCGATGTTGCCGTACCGCAGGCCGCTGGCCAGGCCGGCGACGGCGGCCAGCGAGGCACCCACGGCGAAGGCGACGACGATGATCCGGTCGACGTCGATGCCCATCAGCCGTGAGGTGTCGGGGTCCTGCGAGACGGCCTGCATGGCGCGTCCGGTCGCGGTGCGGTTGACGAACCACCACAGGAAGATCCAGCAGATCAGCAGCGCGGCCATCACGAAGAAGTTGCCGCGGTGCACCTGCAGGCCGCCGACATCGATCGCGGGTCCGGTGAAGAACTCCAGCTGCGGGAAGGGGATGGCCGCCTTGGCGTCCGGGAAGCCAGGGATCTGGCCGTAGAAGAGGCGGACGAACTCCTGCAGGAAGATCGAGATGCCGATCGCGGTGATGAGTGGCGCCAGTCGTGGCGCGTTGCGCAGTGGACGGTAGGCGAATCTCTCCATCAGTACCGCGGTCAGCACCGCGACGATCATGCCGCCCACCAGCATCAGCGGCAGGTTCCACCAGGCGGTGGAACCGCCGGTCACCCAGCTCAGGACGATCCAGGTCGACAGTGCCCCGAAGGCGCCGATCATGAAGATCTCACCGTGGGCGAAGTTGATCAGCTGGACGATGCCGTACACCACTGTGTACCCGACCGCGATCAACGCGTAGAGGGAGCCCAGTGACAGGCCGTTCAGCAACTGGTCGAGGTAGTACGTCACGCAGGTGCTCCCTTCGGTTCTGTGGGGAGCCGCCGGAAGCGACTCCCCACAGAGGTTCGAAACGACGGACTACTTCAGTTCGCCGGTCTGCTTGGCGACCCAGGCGCCGTCGGTGACCTCGTAGACGGTGAGCGTCTTGGTGACCGCATCGCCGAACTCGTCGAAGGCGACCTTGCCGGTGGCGCCGTCGAAGCTGACCGAGGACAGCCCGTCGATGGTGGCCTGCCGGGCCGACTTGGCGTCCGAGGCGCTGGCCAGGGACTGCTTCAGCGACGCGATGATCGCGTTGGCGGCGTCGTAGGCGTAGGCGCCGTAGGCGGAGTAGCCGTCGGAGAAGCCGGCGGCCTTGTAGGACTCGACGAACGACTTGCCCGACTCGAGGGTCTCGATGGGAGCGCCGACCGAGGTGGCCAGGTCCTTCTCACGGCCGCCCAGTTCGATGAACTTGGCGTCGTAGATGCCGTCGCCGCCCATCAGCGGAACGTTGAGGCCCTTGTCGCCCATCTGCTTGCTCATCGGGCCGGCCAGCTGGAACTCGGTGCCGAAGTAGACGGCCTCCGGGCTCTTGCTCTTGATGATGTCGATGACCGAGGAGAAGTCCTTGTCGTCCTTGTTCACGGTCTCGTCGGCGACCACCTCGCCGCCCAACTCCTTGAACTTGGCCGCGACCGCCTCGGCCAGGCCCTGGCCGTACGGCTTCTTGTCGTTGACGACGGCCAGCTTCTTGATGCCCGACTCGAACAGGTACTGCGCCGCGAACGGGCCCTGGATGGCGTCGGTGGTGCAGGTCCGGAAGTAGTTGGGGTAGGTCCGGGTCGGGTTGGACAGGTCCGCGCCCTGGGTCAGATTCGGGCTGGTGTTGGCCGGGGAGACCATCGCGATGGTCGCGCTGTTGAGGATCGGCTGAACCGGCTGGGCGACACCCGAGTTCAGCGTCCCGACCACGGCGACGACATCGTCGTCGGCGGCCAGCTTGGTGGCGGCGTTCGCGCCGACGTCCGGGGTGGCCTGGTCGTCCTCGGCTGCCAGTTCCAGAGTCCAGCCGGGGATGGCGCCGGATTCGTTGGCCTGCTTGATGGCCAGGTCGACCGAGTTCTTGATGCCGAGACCCATCACGGCCAGGTCACCGGTGAGCGGAGCGATGACGCCGATCTTGGCGGTCTTCGTCGCGGTTCCTCCCGTGGCGCTGGCGCTGGACTCCGCGCGACTGCCACAGCCGGCGAACAGCAGCGACGCGCTCAGCAGGGCTACCGCGCCCCCGAGCAGCTTCTTGTTACGCACAATTCCTCCTTGTCACTCGCGACCCGCCGTCGCGATGATGCGGACACTATTGCGGGCGTGTGCGGCCAACAGAAGCGTGCAGGGCGATCGTTGATCGATTGTGACCATGCTGCAATGTTGGCTGTCCGAACCCCCGGTCGTGTTGGCTGCATCTAAGCGTTTCGACGTGTCCGGCGCCAGCAATCCGGGGTCCTTCTCACCGGGCGTCGCCGACGCCTCTTCGTAACATCGCAGGGGTACAAAGGGCTCAGGCGAGCAGCGCCGGGACGACGTCCACGATCGGCTGCCTGTGCACGCAGCGGGCCAACCGGTCGTAGTCGGTCGGTTCGCCGTTCACGATGATGACCGCGGCGCCCCGGCGGTACGCGTAGGGCACGAGCCCCGCGGCGGGATGCACGGTGAGCGAGGTGCCGATCACCAGCAGCACCTCGGCGTCGTCGACGCTGGCCACCGCGGCGTCGATGGTGGTCGGGTCGAGCCCCTCCTCGAACAGGACGGTGGTGGCCCGCACGATGCCGCCGTCGAAGGGGCACCGCGGGTCGGGATCCCCGCCCCGCACCCGGTTGACCATCTCGATCATCGGCCCGGTGGCGCGGCAGGATTCGCAGCGCCAGGTGCGGCTGTTGCCGTGCAGCTCGATCACCAGTTCGGGGTTCGAGCCGGCCAGCTGGTGCAGGCCGTCGGTGTTCTGGGTGACCAGGCCGGTCAGCCGGGCGCCGCGTTCCAGTCCGACCAGGGCGACGTGCGCGGGGTTCGGACGCGCGTCGTAGACCGGCGACTCGGCGCGGAACCGCCAGGCCTTGGCGCGCACTGCGGGATCGTTGAGGTACCACGAGAGCGTGGAGACCTTCTCGGCGTCCGGGTCGAGGGTCCAACGGCCCTGTGGCCCGCGGAAGTCCCCGATCCCGGACGCCGTGGAGATGCCGGCCCCAGTGAGGACGGCCACCCGTTCGGCGCGGCGCAACAGGCCCCGGGACTCGGTGAGGTGGTCCATGCCCCCAGTGTGGCAAGGCGGGTCGCCGTTGGAACAGTCCGGGGAATAGTGCTGCGGGGGGAGACGTTTGGATGTATAGTTGAAACTACAACTACTTGGGAGCAGCATTGCAGTTCGGCATCTTCAGCGTCGGCGACATCACCGTCGACCCGACCACCGGCATCACCCCGTCCGAGCACGACCGGATCAAGGCTGCCGTCACCCTGGCGAAGAAGGCCGAGGAGATCGGCCTGGACGTGTTCGCCACCGGCGAGCACCACAACCCGCCGTTCCACCCGTCCAGCCCCACCACGCTGCTGGGCTACATCGCCGCGCAGACCGACCGGATCATGCTGTCGACGGCGACCACGCTGATCACCACCAACGACCCGGTGAAGATCGCCGAGGACTACTCGGTGCTGCAGCACCTGGCCGACGGCCGCGTCGACCTGATGCTCGGCCGCGGCAACACCGGTCCGGTGTACCCGTGGTTCGGCCGCGACATCCGCGACGGCATCAGCCTGGCGATCGAGAACTACGCCCTGCTGCGCCGGCTCTGGCGTGAACCGGTCGTCGACTGGGAGGGCAAGTTCCGCACCCCGCTGCAGGGCTTCACGCTCGCGCCGCAGCCGCTGGACGGCGTGCCGCCGTTCGTCTGGCACGGCTCGATCCGCAGCCCCGAGATCGCCGAACAGGCCGCCTTCTACGGCGACGGGTTCTTCCACAACAACATCTTCTGGCCGCAGACCCACACCCGGCAGATGGTGAACCTGTACCGCCGGCGCTGGGAGCACTACGGCCACGGCCCCGCCGACACCGCGATCGTCGGGCTGGGCGGGCAGTTCTTCATGCGCCGCAACAGCCAGGACGCGGTGCGCGAGTTCCGTCCCTACTTCGACGAGGCGCCGGTCTACGGGCACGGGCCCAGCCTGGAGGAGTTCACCGCCCAGACCCCGCTGACGGTGGGCTCGCCGCAGCAGGTGATCGAGCGCACGCTGTCGTTCCGCGAGGTGGTCGGCGACTACCAGCGGCAGCTGTTCCTGCTCGACCACGCCGGTCTGCCGCTGAAGACCGTGCTGGAGCAACTCGACCTGCTCGGCGAGATCCTGCCCGAGCTGCGCGCCGGCTTCGAGGCCGGCCGCCCCGCCGGCGTGCCGGACGCCCCGACCCACGAGTCGCTGGTGGCCGCCGCCGACGCCGAGCGTAGGGTCGGCACCGAGCCGGCCGTGGCCGTCGACGACGTCACCGGCCGCAGCCCCTACGAGACCGTCGAGAGCGAGGTTCGATGACCGCCCCCACCGTGGTGGTGATCAGCGCCGGCGTGGCGACGCCGTCGTCCAGCCAACTGCTGGGCGAACGGCTCGCGCGGGCCGGCCAGCGCGTGCTGGCCACCGCCGGCAGCCCCGTCGAGGTCCGGCACATCGAGCTGCGCACGCTGGCCTCCGACCTGGCGCACCAGCTGGTCAGCCACGTGCCGTCGCAGGCGCTGGCGGACGCCTACGCGGCGGTCGGCTCGGCGGTCGGGGTGATCGTGGTGACGCCGGTGTTCAACGCGTCGTACTCGGGCCTGTTCAAGCTGTTCTTCGACCTACTCGAGGAGGGCACGATGGCCGCCCGGCCGGTGCTGCTGGCCGCGACCGGCGGCACCGCCAGGCATTCGCTGGTGATCGACACCGCCATGCTGCCGCTGTTCCACTACCTGAAGGCCACGATCGCCCCGCTGGGTGTGTTCGGCGCCACCGGTGACTGGGGCGACCCGTCCGGTCACCTCGGTGCCCGGATCGATGCCGCCGCCCGGGCGTTCGCCGAACTGGTGGTGCAGCGGCCCGGCACCGAGGCGTCCGACGAGTTCGGTGCGGGCATAGACTTCGCCGACCTGCTGAAGGGCTGACGCCGGGTCCGTGCCCGGTCGGCCGCGAGCCGCCGACTTGACCGGTCTGGGATGGTTGCTGCGTGTCGCTGCATCAACGGTTCTGGCTGGTGTTGACCGCGCTGGTGGTGGCCACCGTGGCAATCCTCGCGGCGCTCGGCGACCGCGTCTTCAGCGGTGCGCCCGGCCCGCTGCCGTCCCCGGCCGGCACCACCGCCGGCCCGTCCGCGGCCACTGCCGGGGCGGCCGGGCTGGGGGACCCCTACCTGCCCGAGGCGGGCGGCTCCGGGTACGACGTCCAGAACTACGACGTCGTGGTGAGCGCGACCGGGGCGGGTGACCCGTTGAATGGCCGCACCACGATCACCGCCACCGCCCGGCAGGACCTGGACTCCTTCCACCTCGACCTGTTCCCGGTGGCCACGGCGGTCACCGTCGACGGGACCCCGGCCACCTTCGGCCAGCACGCCGACAACCTCGCGGTGACCGCCGTCCGCCCCGACCGGGACCGGCCCGCGATCGCCGCCGGCGCCACCTTCACCGTCACCGTCGACTACGCCGGTTCGCCGCACGACGTCCGGACCCCCGGCTTCCGCGCCTACTACGCCAACGGAGACGAGTTCGTCATCGCCGGGGAACCGGCCGCCGCATCGCTGTGGTACCCCGTCAACGACCATCCCCGTGACCCGGCCACCATGCGGTTCACCGTGACCGTGCCCGACGGTGTCGAGGCGATCTGTGCCGGACGCCTGCTCGAGCACGGCGATTCGCCCGAGAACGCCGACGCCGACCGCTGGGTCTGGCAGGTCGACGCTCCGACCGTCACCTACGCCACGTTCCTGGGGGTCGGCCAGTTCGACGTCGAGCAGGGCACCGCCGGGGGCCGGCCCTACACCTACTCGGTGAGCCGACGGCTGGACGTCGCCGACCGAGCGGCCGCGCTGCGCTGGCTGGACCGCACCCCGAAGGCGGTGAAGAAGCTCGAGAAGTACCTCGGCCCCTACCCGTTCAGCGGGATCGGTGGCTTCGTGCCCTCGGTGCAGGTGGAGTGGGGCGGCCTGGAGACGGTGATGAACCCGGTCTACCACCCAGGGATGATCGGCGACGAGGCCCTGCTCAACCACGAGCTGGCGCACATGTGGTTCGGCGACACGGTGACCCTCTACGAGTGGAACGACATCTTCAACAACGAGAGCCTGACCACCTACGCCGAGTGGCTCACCACCGGCTCCGGGGACGCCGGGGCCAAGTTCGACCGGATCTACCACGGCCAGGCCGACCGGGCCGCGTTCTGGGCCCCGGCGCTGTCCGACCCGGGATTCGCGGGGCTGTTCGTCAGGGTCTATGACCGTGGGCCGCTGGTGGTGCACGCACTGCGGACGCGGTTGGGCGACGACACGTTCTTCGACCTGTTCCGGACGTGGGCGCAGCAACAGGGCCCGCACAGCCTCGAGGACTTCCGCCGGGTCGCGGACGATGCCACCCCCGACGACCTGACCACCTTCTTCGCCGAATGGCTCGACCAGACCGACCGGCCCGAGGCGACCGAGGCCAACGGCGTCCCGCGCTGAGTCCGGCCGGGTCGGCCGCCGCTGCTCAGCCGACCCGGCCGAGCACCTTCGGCACGTGCGCCAGCAACGCCACGATCGATTGCCCGCCGGGTGTTTCGACCGCTTCCGCCGCGGCGTAGAGCGCCTGGTTGGTCGCCTCCAGCAACGGGCCGGGTGCGCCGCCGGCCAGGGCAATGGCCCGCTGCAGGGCCACCGTGACCGCCGGTCGCTGCTCGGCCGGCAGGAACGGCACCTGCCCGAGCGCGGTGGCCAGGATCGCCCGGGCCTGGTCGCCGTCGTCGTCGCGCGTCGACGACGAAGGCAGCCGGTCGCCGGGCCCCGGGCTGGGCGGTGGCGGGCTGGGCGGTACCGGGGACGGTCCCGGCTGCGGTGACGGCTTCGGCGGGGAGAGCCGCACGGCCACGGCGGGCGGCGAGACGGGGACGGCCGGGGCGAGCCCGTCGACAGGATCGAGTGAGACGACCTCGCGGTAGCGGGGCACCACCGCGACCAGGCCGAGTTCGCGGTGGATGCGGTCGGCGAGCGCGGCCGCGGCGTCCGGGTCGCCGTGCACGCAGAACACCGTCCTCGGCGGCGGGACCAGGGCGGCCAGCCAGTCGATCAGGTCGGAGCCGTCGGCATGCACCGAGAACTCCGAGTCCTGCACGATCTCGGCCCGCACCGGAATGAACCGGCCGCGGAACTTCAGCTCGGTGGCGCCTTCGAGCAGGCTGCGGCCCCGCGTCCCTACGCCCTGGTAGCCGGTGAAGATCACCGCGTTGCGCTCGTGGGGCAGCAGGTGTTCCAGGTGGTGCAGCACCCGGCCGCCGGTGGCCATGCCCGACGACGACACGATGATGCAGGGCTGCTCGGGCCGGTTCAGCCGCTTGGACTCCTCGGGGTCGGTCACCTCGCGCAGGTTGGGCAGCCCGGTGAAGTCCGTCAGGTCGAGGTCGGGCCGCAACTGCCCCTTACGGCCGGCCTCGCGGTAGACGGCCAGCGCCGCCACCGCCATCGGTGAGTTGACGAAGATCGGGACGTCGGGAATGCGGCCTTCGCGACGCAGCCCGGCCAGCGCCTTCAGCACCACCGGCGTCCGGTCGACTGCGAAGGCGGGGATAAGCACGCTGCCGCCGCGGCCGATGGCACGGCGGATCGCATCGGCCATCGCTTCGTGCGGACGCCCGGCGGGGTCGGGGTGCTCGCGGTCGCCGTAGGTGGACTCGACCAGCACGTAGCCGGCGCCCGGCGGAACATCCCGCGACTCCAGCAGTGGGTGGTCGTGCCGGCCCAGGTCCCCCGAGACCAGCACCGAGGTGTCGCCGCGACGCAGGGTCACGCTGGCCGAGCCCAGGATGTGTCCGGCCCTGGTGAGCCTCAGCAGCAGCCCGTCGCCGAGGTCGAGGTCGGTGTCGTACGGCACGGAGCGCAGCAGCGGGACGGTGCGCTCGACGTCGGCGACGGTGTACAGCGGCAACGGGTCGTCGTGCTTGGAGTAGCCGCCCTCGGCCGCGTAGCGCGCCTCCCGCTCCTGCAGGTGTCCGGCGTCCATCAGCACGATCTCGGTCAGCTTCAGCGTCTCGGCGGTGCACCAGATCGGGCCGTCGAAGCCTCGCGCGACGAGCGCGGGCAGGTAGCCGCAATGGTCGAGGTGGGCGTGGGTGAGCACGATCTGTTCGATGGACGACGGTGGCACGGGGAACTCGGCCCAGTTGAGCTCGCGCCAGCGCTTCTCGCCCTGGAACATCCCGGCGTCGACCAGCACCCGGCGGTTGCCGACGGTGAGCAGATGCTTGGAGCCGGTGACCGTACCCGCGCCGCCGAGGAAGCTGAGACTGATCGGTTCACTCATGGGCCAACCCTCGCCGATCAGGGGGTCGCTGGGAAGGCCGGCGACGGCGACGGGGCGGCCGCACGCTGCGGACCGCCCCGTCGGACGTCGATGGGCCGAGCCTCAGGCGGAGGCCCACTTCCAGCCGCCCAGGATCTGCTGCGCCAGCGCGGCGGCCTTCTCGTCGGCAAGGTTCGTCGACACGGTCACCACGAACATGTTGCCGTTGTTGAAGGCCATGAACTGAATGGTGTGCGCCTTCTCGGCACCCTTGGTGTGCGACCACACCTGCAGCGCCTCCTTGCCGTCGAGTTGGGCGTTCTCCTTGAACTCGATGTCGGTCGAGCCGGCGCCCTCGAGCTGGCTCTTGATGGCGCTCTGCAACTGGTCGAAGGGCACCTCGGCCGAGGCCTGGGTGATCACGTTGACGTTGTCGTTGAAGCCGTCGGAGGTGTCCTTGGTCTGCTTGGCGCCGCTGTCCACCTGGGGTTGCAGCTTCTGGAACGCCTCCGTGGCGTCCTCCCAGCCCTTCGGCAGGGTGAGGGTGTAGCCGCTGCCGCTCAGCGTCTCGCCGGTGCTCTGGGCGGTCGTGGGGCTGGCCGACGCCGACGTCGCGGGAGCGCTTGCGGTGGCGGGCGCCTCCGTCGTGGGGGTGGTCGTCGTGGCGGTCGAGCAGGCCGCCAGGGCAAAGAACGGAATCAGGGCGAGGGCGTGGATTCGGCGCATGGTCGCGCAGTCTACGTCATCCCGGGGCCACCACCGGCAGCCCAGACGGTGCAGTCGCATAGGGTGGCGACATGGCCCGCAGCACCCGAGGTGAGGACGCCCGCCGCCGCCAGGAATTGGCCGAGGCGGCCCAGCGCAGCGAGGCCGCTGCCGCGCAGACCCTGATCAACGAGTTCATTGCGGCCACCGCCGAGCGGGGACTACAGCCCGAACCCCTCAAAGCGGTGCTGATGGACGGCAGCCGGGTCAAGAGCGACCAGGTGGGCTGGTATCTCAACAAGGCGCGGACGATGGCGATCACCCCCGAGGGCCGGTTCGTCCAACTGTTGACCACCGGCGGCCGACTGAGCCGCTTCACCGGAGTCAAGCTGTCGCCCAGCCAGCCGCCGCTGGTGATCGGACGGGGTGGGCGCGACGGCGAGACCGGTGACCTGAAGGACTTCCTGGCCCGCGCCCTGGACGACTACGACCGCTGAGCCGGGCCAGACAAGGCTCCAGGGGGCTGCTGGAGCGTCCAAGCAACCCCCTGGGCGAACGTGATGGCTGATGTCCGGCAACCAAAACCCCGATGGTGACGTGTCAACTGTAAGGCCGGGCAGTTGCTCGTGGGGCCGCCTCGCCGGTTGCCCGGCGCAATGGTTATCGGATTGTGGCCATTCGACCGCCAACACCGGGGGCGACGCCGACAACACTCGTGACAACACCTGCCCGGCAGCCTCTGGGCATGACCGCGAGCAGCGACGCCAGCGCCCGGGCGCTGAACGCCGAATGGGCGCAGATGCAGCACCGGGCCGTCCCGGCCGATTGGCCGCAACACCCGCGCAGCCTGGGCGAGGTGCTGGCCGGCATCGCCGACGATCCGGACGCCGTGCTGGGCGGACTCCTTCTCCGCAACGCCGCCGGTGACCGACTCGCCGGGCGGGTGGTGCTGCAGGCCCTGCTCGGCAAGCTGGTGCTGCTGGCCGCGCGCGACCCGGTGCATTCGCTGGGGGACTACCTGGCGGAATGCTGGCTGCGGCTGGCGAGCTATCCGTTGCGCCGGCGTCCGCGACGCATCGCCGCCAACCTGGTGCTCGACACCCGGCGAGCGGTGTGGTCCGACGTTGCAGCACCACCACCGGTCGATCCGGCTCGGCTGGAGAGCCACGGCGAGCCTTCCGGCCCGGGGGTGGCCGGGCTGCTGCGGGCCGCCACCCGGCTGGGCCTGCTCGACCGCGAGGCCGGAGCCTGCCTGTTCGCCGTCTACGGGCTGGGCCTGCGCAGCCACGAGGCCGCCCACCACCTGCGAATCAGCGCCGACCTGGTCCGCTGGCGCAACGCACGGTCGATCCGCCGGCTGGCGCCGCACGCTCGCAGCCTGGTCGAGGTGGCATGACCCGCGGCGCCGGGTCAGGCTCTGTGCCTCGATTGCTCCGTCTACTGATCGTGGTAGAGATCGCGATACGGACGCATACCTCCCAAGGGGTGGGGCTACTCGAACGGCGCGGAGCCGCGGCGCACGGGTGGGGTAATTTGACGCCCACACCACGAAGGGGGGACCCGTGTCACAGGCTCAGGCGCCGCTCCGCACGTTGCGGATCGGATGCGAGTTCAACCACGTCGCGCAGTCCGCCGTTCCCGCCAGCTTCCTCGTCAGGCCGGCCGTCGACACCGCGGTGCTGCGCGAGCTCTGGACGACCGACCCGGTCATCGAAACGGCCCGCTACACCGATCTGTACGGCAACGAGATCCGCCGGGTGATGCTTCCGCCCGGGCAGTCCCTGGTGTCGTACTACGCGGTGGTCGAGGTCCCCGACGAACTCGACGCCGCCGACGCCTCGGCGCCGGTCAACAGCCCCGAGGACCTGCCCGACGACACGTTGGTGTTCACCCTGCCCAGCCGCTACTGCCAGTCGGACATGCTCAGCGGCTCGGCCTGGAACCTGTTCGGTGACCACGACCGCAACTACACGATGGTGGCAGCCATCCAGGACTGGGTGTGGAACCACCTCGAGTACCGCACCGGCAGCACGGGATCGTTCTGGACGGCGAAGGATTCCTTCGAGTCCGGGTACGGGGTGTGCCGCGACTTCGCGCACCTGATGGTGACGCTGTGCCGGGCGATGAACGTGCCGGCGCGCTACTGCAGCGGCTACCTGCCCGACATGGACGTGCCGGTGCTGCCCACCCCGATGGACTTCCACGCGTGGGTCGAGGTGTACCTCGGTGACCGGTGGTGGACCTTCGATCCGCGGCACAATGCGCGGCGCAAGGGGCACGTGCCGATCGGCCGCGGCCGCGACGCGACCGACCTGGCGATGGTCACGACCTGGGGTTCGCCCTGGCTGCGCAGGCTGACCGTGTGGGCGGACGAGGACGAGGTCGACCAGTGGCCGCCGGCCGACACCTCGTTCGAGGCCCGCAACCCGTTCGAGGATTGAAACCCCGTCCCCGAGGCGGGGGCGCCACCGCGGGCGCAAGCCCGCGGCTCGATCTGCGCAGGCTCAGGCGGACTCGCGGCGTACCAGCCGGCTGTCCAGGATCACCGGCGACTCCGGTTCGTGGCCGCCCAGCTTCGCCAGCAGCATCTGACCCGCGGTGCGGGCCAGCACGTCCGGCCGGTTCTCCATCGTGGTCAGTGTCGGAATACTCTGCCGGGCGATCACCGAGTCGTCGAAGCCGACCACCAGCAGGTCGTCCGGCACCCGGCGTCCGAGCCGTTCGGCCGCCCGGATGGCTCCCGAGGCCATCAGGTCGGAGGCGACGAACAGGGCGTCGATGTCGGAGTGATGGCTGAGCAGGCCGTAGGCGGCCTCGTCACCACCCGCGAACGTGAAGTCGCCCTCGGCGATCAGGTGACCGCTGCGACCTGCCGCTGCGAGTGCCTGCTGGAAACCGCGCAGCCGCTCGACACCGGCCGACATGTCCATCGGGCCGGTGATCGTCCCGATGGTGCGGGCGCCCCGGTCGAGCAGGTGCCTGGTCGCGGTCGCGGCCGCCTTGACATGGTCCACGTCGACGTAGGCCAGCCCCGGCACGCCGGGATTGCCGACGAACACCACGGGACGCGAGGACGCCGCCACCGCCCGGGCGAAGTCCTGCCCGTGGTGGGAGATGACGATGGCGCCGTCGGAATGGTCGGACTGGAAGAACTGCAGCATCGGATCGACGCCGTCGTGCGGGTGGGCCATCGACAGCAGCACGTGGATGCCGCTGTGCCGGAACGCCTCCAGTGCACCGTGGTAGGCGCTGGGGAAGAAGGGGTCGGAGAACACCCGCTCCTCGGTCTCGGGCACCAGCACGACCACGGCACCGACCCGCCGGGTGACGAGGGCCCGGGCAGCGACATTGGGCCGGTAGCCGAGCATGGCGACCGCCCGGCGGACCGCCTCGGAGGCCGGCTTGGAGACCGGTACGACGCCGTTGATCACCCGGGACGCCGTCGCACGGGACACGCCGGCGGCACGGGCCACGTCGTCCAGGGTGGGCGCACTGCGCTCGCTCATGCGGGTCACCTCCTGTCGTGCGGGCTGCGGTTCAAGCCTGCTCGGGCAGGCACAGAGTACCGAGCCGGCTGAGGTCGGAGTACCAGCCTGCACTCGCCTTCGGCAACCGGTTCAGCTCACTGTCGACGGCCACCAGGCCGAAGCGTTTGGTGTAGCCGAAAGCCCATTCGAAGTTGTCGATGATCGACCAGACCAGGTAGGTGTCGATGGCGGCGCCGGCCTCGATCGCCTCGTGCACCGCCCGGAGGTGGCCGGCCAGGTAGGCGATCCGCTCCACGTCGTCGATCGGACCGGCGGCCGGGTCGGGGTCATCGACCGCGCAGCCGTTCTCGGTGATCGCCATGGAGATGCCGGCCGGCCCGGTGTACTCGTGGTGCAGCCGCACCAGCAGGTCGCGGAAGGCGTCGGGGGTGATCTCCCAGCCCATGTCGGTGCGGGCGAGGTCCGGGCGGTCGACCACGACGGCGTCCGGTGCGGTGGTGTGCACGCCGACGCCGGGGGCCGCGGCGCCGGCCCGGATCAGCTGCGAAGTGTAGTAGTTGACGCCGAGCACGTCGATCGGCGTCGCGATGGCCGCCAGGTCGCCGTCGCGGACCAGTCCGCCGGGCCAGTCGGCTCCGGCGTCCGCGATCAGGTCGGCCGGATACTCGCCGTGGAAGACCGGTTCGGTGAAGAACCTGTGCTGGGTGCCGTCGGTGCGCCGCACGACGTCGACGTCGGCCGGGTTGTCCGGGTCGGCCGGGTAGCCGGGCGTGAAGTTCAGGCTGAGCCCGAGCGTGGCGTCCGGATCGGCGGCGCGTAGGGCCCAGGTGACCCAACCGTGCGCGAGCAGCAGGTGGTGACCGGCTGCGTACGCCTCGGCCGCGACCCGGTGACCCGGGGCGTGCTGGCCGCCCGCGTAGGACAGGAAGGACGCGCACCAGGGCTCGTTCAGCGTCGTCCAGATGCGCACCCGGTCGGACAGCCGGGCGTGGACCACCAGCGCATAGTCGACGAAGGCCTCGGCGGTGGCTCGGTTCGTCCAGCCCCCCGCCAGCCAGGCGGGCAGATCCCAGTGGTACAGCGTCAGCCACGGCCGGATGCCGGCCTCGCACAGGGCGTCCACCAGTTCGTCGTAGAAGTCGAGACCCGCCTCGTTGACCGAACCGTCGGGGTTCATCACCCGGGGCCAGGAGACCGAGAAGCGGTAGGTGTCGAGGCCGAGCCCGGCCAGCAGGGCGACGTCGTCGCGGAAGCGGTGGAAGTGGTCCACGGCCACCGTGCCGTCGGAGCCGTCGGCGATCGCCCCCGGCTGGCGGCAGAACACGTCCCAGATCGAGTCGCCGCGCAACTCGGCCGCCCCCTCGATCTGGAACGACGACGTCGCGGCACCCCAGTGGAAGTCCGCCGGGAACTGGAGAGTGGTCATCCCTTGACTGCTCCTTGCATGATGCCGGAGACCAGCTGCCGGCCGGCGAAGATGAACAGGACCAGCAGGGGCACGGTGGCCAGCACGACACCGGCCATGATCAGTGCCAGGTCCTTGAAGTAGGACGCCTGCAGCAACTGCAGCGCGACCGGCAGGGTCGGGTTGGTCGAACCAAGCACGATGAACGGCCAGAAGAAGTTGGTCCAGGAACCGACGAAGGTGAACAGGCCGAGCATCGCTGCGGCGGGCCGGGCGGCCGGCAGCGCCACGTGCCAGAAGGTCCGGATCATCGAGCAGCCGTCGACCCGGGCGGCCTCGATGAGTTCATAGGGCAGGGCCTCGGACAGGTACTGGGTCATCCAGAACACCCCGAAGGCGGTGACCAGGCCGGGCACGACGACGGCCTGCAGCTTGCCGGCCCAGCCCAGGTTCGACATCACGATGAACAGCGGGATCACGCCGAGCTGGGTGGGCACCGCCATCGTTCCGATCACGAAGGCGAGCAGTCCGGAACGTCCCCGGAAGCGCAGTTTCGCGAACGCGTAGCCGGCCAGGGTGGAGAAGAAGATCACCGACACCGAGGTGATGACCGCGACGATGACGCTGTTCAGCAACGCCTGCCAGAAGCCGATGCCGGCGTCCAGCACCCGCTGCACGTTCTCGAGGAAGTGGCCCTGCGGGATCGGTGACGGGATCGGCTGCTGGGCGATGTCGGCGGCGGTGGAGGTCGACAGCAGGAAGGCGTAGTACAGCGGCAGCGCCGAGATCAGGACGAAGGCGCCGAGCAGCAGGTAGGTGACCCAGCCGGGGCGGCGCACGCCGCCCTCCATCCGGACGCGGCGGCGCCTGGCGGCGTCGGCGGCCCCCTTGCCGGCCAGCTGGCCGGCCATCGCGACGGAACTCATCGGGCGACCCTCTTTCGCTTGCTGCGGGTGTCGGTGCTGGCGATCCGCCGGGTGATCCAGAAGTTGAGCAGGGCGAAGATGACGATGATCAGGAACAACAGCCAGGCCACCGCGGCCGAACGGCCGAGGTTCCGCTGGCCCGCCCAGCCGAGCTCGTAGAGGTACATGGTGACGGTCATCCACTCCCGGTCGGGCCCGCCCAGCCCGAAGGTGTCGAACATCCGGGGCTCGTCGAAGATCTGCAGGCCACCGATGGTGGAGGTGATCACCACGAAGATGATCGTGGGGCGCAGCAGCGGAACGGTGACGCCGATGAAGGTGCGCCAGCGGTTCGCGCCGTCGACCACCGCCGCCTCGATGATGTCGCGCGGGATGGCCTGCATGGCTGCCAGGAAGATCAGCGCGTTGTAGCCGGTCCAGCGGAAGTTGACCATGGTGGCGATCGCCACGTGCGAGGCGAAGCGGTCGGCGTGCCACCCGATCGGGTCGACGCCGCTCGTGCCCAGCAGCGAGTTGATCACGCCGGACTGGTCGGCGAACAGTTGGCCGAAGACCAGCGAGACCGCCACGGGGGCGACCACGTAGGGCACCAGGACGCCCATCCGCCAAAAGGTCTTGGCGCGCAGGTTGGCGTCCAGCACCGCGGCGATCGCGATGGCGGCGATGACCTGCGGCACCGAGGAGAGCAGGAAGATGCTGAACGTGTTGACCACGCCGTCCCAGAACCGGGGCTGGTCGAGCACGTAGGCGAAGTTGCCGAAGCCGATGAAGCCCTGGTTGCCGACGATCAGGCTCCACTTGTGCAGGGCCACCCAGCCCGTGTAGAGCAACGGGAACAGCCCCACCAGCGCGAACAGCAGGAAGAAGGGCGAGATGTAGAGGTAGGGGGCGCTTCGCACGTCCCATCGGCTGAGCCGCTGCCGCCAGGTCATGGGCCTCCGTTCGGTTCGGGATGCGGTCGGACGCGTGGGCGGGGTGGTCGGTGCCACCCCGCCCACGGGGTTCGGGTCACCACCGCTGACGGTGGTACCAGAGTCGGGTGTCGGGACCTCAGCCCAGAGCCTCGAACTCCTTGACCGCCTGCGTCCAGGACTCGTCGGCCGACTGCTTCTTGGTCACGTCCACCCGGTTGATGGCGTCGGAGATGACCTGCCGGACGGCGAAGTAGTTCGGGCCCTTGAACGGGTTCACGGTGACGGCGTTGGCGCGGTCGGCGAGGATCTGACCGGTCGGCGCGTCGTTGAAGAACTTGTTCGTGACGCTCAGCAGGTCCTGGCTGGTCAGCGCTTCCTTCTGGCTCGGGAAGGTGCCCTTGGCCTTGAACGCCTTGATCTGCTGCTCGGGAGCGGTCAGCCAGGCTGCCAGTTCACGGGCCGCCGCGGTGTTCTTGCCCTGGGCGGGCACGGTCAGGTACGAACCGCCCCAGTTGCCGCCGCCGCCGGGGAAGACGTTGGCGATGTCCCAGCCCTCGATGCCCTTGGCGTTGCCCTCGATGATGCCGAGCATCCAGCCCGGGCACAGCATCGTGGCGAACTTGCTCTTCTGGAAGGCGTTGACCCAGTCGGTGCTCCACTGCGAAAGACCGGCGGACAGCTTGTCGTTGGTGGAGACGTTCAGGATCGAGGTGTACATGTCCTTGACCGGCTGGTTCTGGTCGAGCGGGATCAGCGTCTCCTCGGGCTCGGTGGAGGAGAAGGCGTTCGGCAACTGGTTGATCTGGCCCTGCATGATCGCGTCGGCCGAGTCGAACCAGGCCACGCCGTTGGACTTGGCGACGAACTGCTTGCCGACCTCGAAGTACTTGTTCCAGTCACCCTGCAGCAGGGCGGCGACCTCGTCGCGGTCGGTGGGCAGGCCGGCCTTCTTGAACAGGTCGGAGCGGTAGCACACCGCCTCGGGGCCGATGTCGGTGCCGAAGCCGACCAGCTTGCCGTCGGGGGTGGTGGCGGCGGCGGCCTTCCAGTCGAGCCAGCGGTTGGCGACGTCGTCGCCGGACAGGTCGGTGAGCTTGTCGGCGGTCTGCATCACGTCGGGCAGCCAGTCGACCTCGATGGCCTCGATGTCGGACAAGCCCGAGCCGGCGGCCAGCTTGTTGAAGTAGTTCTCGCGCGCCTCGTTGGAGGTGGCGGCCTTCTTCGGTGTGATGGTGACGTTCGGATGGAGCTTGGTGTACTCCTTGAACAGGTCCTCGTAGCCGAACTCGTTGAACGTCGCCACGGTGAGGGTGACGGGCTCGGTCGAGGCGGCGGACTCGGACGCCGCCGGGCTGGAGGGGGCTGCCGCAGGCTGCGAGCAGCCGGTGGCGAGCAGGGCGAGCAGAGCGGCTGGTAGGACCGCTGTGCGAATGAACGTGGTGCGCATGTGACTCCTTCGTCGCTTCAGCGGGCCAGGGCCGGCGCCGCGAGGCGGGAGATTCCTCCCGTGGATGAAAGCGCTCTCATCCTGAGTCAAATGCTGCATGAAAGCGCTTTCAAGCGTCAAGGGTTTCAGCAAACGAGATCTTTTCGTGACCTTCGCCGCGTGGGGTCGGCGGCCACGTCGCGGAGGCGTCCGGCGCACCCGTAGGGTGTTGGCGCTCGACAATGCCGGTGAACGTCCAGAACGGAGCTCCGATGGCCCTCCATCAACCCTTCCTGCACGACCTCACGGTCGCGCTGGCCGCTCCCGTCCAGGTCTGGTCAGCCGCCGGCGGCGACGTCGACGGCAGCGGCGTCCAGGGCTTCTACTACGGCGATCACCGGGTGCTGCAGGGCGTGTCGCTGCGCCTGGACGGACCGGACGGTCCGGTCGACCTGGTGGCCGGCTCGTCGTCGTCCGGGCTGGACGGCGCGGTCACCTTCCACGCCATCGCCCGGCTGGGCGAGGGAGTCGATCCGTGCGGCTCTGTGACCCGGCGACGGGCGCCCCACACCGGCGGGGTGCGCGAAACGATCACGGTCGCGGGTTCACTGCCGGAGGCGATCGAGGTCGAACTCGTGGTCGAGGTGACGCCCGATGTGGCGCCGTTGAACCTGATCAGGGCCGGCGTGGACACGACCGGGCGGGTCGAAGCCGGGCCGGACGGCTGGGGCTGGGACGAGTGCTCCCGCGTCCGCATCGACGCGCCCGGCGCGCAGGTGCGCACCACGCAGGCCGGCGAGGGCGCGCTGATCGAGCTGCGCTGGCGGCTCACCCTGCCGCGCTACGGCTCGGTGTCGTGCGGGTGGGAACTGCTGGCCGCCGATGCCGGGTCGCCGTTCGAGGGCTGCACCGCCGAGCCGGTCGCGGCGCCGGCGTTGCGGGGGGCGTCGGCGTCCCTGGAACGGCTGGTGCGGCGTTCGGTGGCCGACCTGAACGCGCTGCGGATGCAGGAGCCGGGCGACGCCGATCGCCGCTTCTACGCGGCCGGGGCGCCCTGGTTCTTCACGCTGTTCGGGCGCGACTCGCTGATCGCCGCCCGGCTGGCTCTGCCGCTGGACGCCTCGATGGCACTGGGCACGCTTCACACCCTGGCGGCGCGGCAGGGCCGGGTCGTCGATGTCGACCGGGCCGAGCAGCCGGGCAAGATCCTGCACGAGGTGCGCGCCGACACCATCGACCTGCAGCGAGGGGGCATCGTGCTGCCGCCGGAGTACTACGGCACGATCGACGCGACGCCGCTGTGGATCCTGCTGCTCGCCGAGGTCGACGCGGCCGGGCACGACGTCGGTGACCTGATCGGAGCGCTGCAGGCGGCACTGGGCTGGTTGCGCGACTTCTCCGACGCCGACGGCGACGGTTTCGCGGAGTACTTCGACGCGTCCGGTCACGGGCTGGCCAATCAGGGCTGGAAGGACTCCGGCGACTCGATCCGGTTCAGCGACGGCCGGATCGCGCAGGGCCCGATCGCGCTCGCCGAGGTGCAGGGCTACTGCCACGCCGCGGCATTGGCCGGTGCCGGCCTGCTCGAGCGGCACACCGGAGATGCGGCGCAGGCGGCCTGGTGGCGCGAGTGGGCGGGGCGCCTCGCCGACCGATTCCGGGCATCGTTCTGGGTGACCGACGAGCACGGCCGCTACCCGGCGCTGGCCCTGGACGCCGACAAGGCGCCGGTCGACACCCCCGCCTCGAATATGGGGCACCTGCTCGGCACCGGGCTGCTGGACGCCGCCGAGGAGGCGATCGTGGTGGACCGGCTGATGTCCCCGGAACTGTTCTCCGGCTACGGCATTCGCACTGTTTCGACGAGCAACGCGGCGTATTGGCCGACGCGCTACCACGTCGGTTCGGTGTGGACCCACGACACCGCGATGATCCTCGACGGCATGCTGCGTTCAGGCTTCGACGGCCCGGCCGCGCGATTGGCGCAAGGGCTGCTGCGGGCCGCGGAGGGGTTCGAGTACCGGCTGCCAGAACTGTTCGGCGGGCAGGGCGCCGACGAGGTGTTCCCGCCGGTGCCGTACCCGGCGTCCTGCCGCCCGCAGGCGTGGGCGGCGGCATCCGGGGTGAGCGTGGCGCGGGCGCTGGGAGCGTTGTAGCCACCGTTGTCTCGACGGCGTTGGCGGTTGGCCGTAGGTTGGCGGCATGACTGAGAGCCCGAGCATCGAGCGGCTTCCCGACGACGAGTTCACCCGCGTGCTGTGCGTGGTGGCGCACCCCGACGACCTGGAGTACGGAACCTCGGCGGCGGTGGCCGAATGGACCGACCGCGGCGTCGAGGTGGCCTACCTGCTGCTGACCCGAGGCGAGGCCGGTATGCAGATCCCGCCCGAGGAGTGCGCCCGCATCCGCCGCGGCGAGCAGGAGCGGGCCTGCGAGCAGGTCGGGGTCAGCGAACTCGCCATGCTTACCCACCCCGACGGCATGCTGGTCTACAGCCTCGACCTGCGTCGCGACGTCGCCCGGGTGATCCGCGAGTTCAAGCCGGACGCCGTGGTCGGCATGACCTGGGACATCGAGGCGCCATGGGGGCTGAACATGGCCGACCACCGGGTGGCGGGACTGACGGTGATCGACGCCATCCGCGACGCCGACAACACCTGGGTACACCCCGAACTCGCCAAGGACGAGAACCTGCCCAAGTGGGGCGTCCGCTGGCTGCTTGTCGCCGGCCACCAGCAACCCACCCACGGCGTGGTGGTCTCGGACGCCTCGGTCCAGCGGGCGGTGCGGTCGCTGGAGATGCACGAGGAGTATCTGGCGGCGATCCCGGGCCACCCGAAGCCGGCCGACTTCATCCCGGAGATGCTGTCGGGCGGCGGCAAGGCGCTCGGTGCCGACCACGCGATGCTGTTCAAGGCCTACGACCTGCGCGGGCGTCCGGCCGGCCCGTAGCGGCTACCCGGGCAGGCCGTCGCGGTCG
The DNA here is from genome assembly GCF_025972045.1 of Micropruina sonneratiae. GTDB lineage: Bacteria > Actinomycetota > Actinomycetes > Propionibacteriales > Propionibacteriaceae > Micropruina > Micropruina sonneratiae. The sequence continues at coordinate 39,633 of NZ_JAPDHX010000006.1, forward strand.
GCCCACTCGAGCAGCGTGTCCAGCCGATGGGCGACATCGTCGATGCGCTCGTGCAGGTCGCCCAGCTCGGCGAACCGGGCCGGCACCGACGCCAGCGTGAAGTCCCGCGGATCGAGGTCGGCCAGCTCCTCCCACTCGACCGGGGTCGAGACGGTGCCGGTCGGCGTCCCGCGCACCGAGTAGGCGCAGGCGATGGTGTGATCGCGGGCGTTCTGGTTGAAGTCGACGAACACCTTGGTGGGGTCGCGGTCCTTGCGCCACCACACCGTGGTCGCGTCGGGACACCGCCGCTCGACCTTGCGGGCGAAGGCCAACGCGGCGCGGCGCACCTCGGCGAAGCCCCAGGCCGGCTCGATCCGGACGTAGATGTGAAAGCCGTTGCCACCGGAGGTCTTCGGGTAGCCGGTGATGTCGAGCTCGGCCAGCACCTCGCGGGCGACGGACGCCACCCGGGCCACCGCGGCGAAGTCGGCCTCGGGCATCGGGTCGAGATCGATGCGCCACTCGTCGGGCTGCTCGACGTGGCCGCGCCGGCTGTTCCAGGGGTGGAACTCGACCGTCGACATCTGCACCGCCCAGATCACCTGGGCCAGTTCGGTGACGCACAGCTCGTCGGCGGTGCGGCCGTAGCGCGGGAAGTACAACTCGACGGTCTGCACCCAGTCGGGCGCTCCGGCCGGCAGCCGCTTCTGGTGCACCTTCGGCCCCGCCAGACCGTCGGGGAAGCGGTGCAGCATGCACGGCCGCTCGCGCAGCGCCCGGACCACCCCGTCGCCCACCGCGAGGTAGTAGTCGACCAGGTCACGCTTCGTCCAGCCCGTCTCGGGGAAGTAGACCCGGTCGGGGTTGGTGAGTCGGACGACCCGGTCACCCACCTCGATCTCGACCGCAGGACTCGCCATGGCCCGACGGTAGTGCACGCCGGAGTTATCCACAGCCTGGAGGATCACTCGGTCGATCGGGACGATTCCTGTGGCTGGATAGCGCGATGGAGCGTTCTCCCGCGGGCGACCTGTTACTGGCGGCTCACAACGGCGTCCTGACCAGGAGTGAGCATTCCAGGAGTGCGATCAACGCTCTGCTCGCGCGTCAGGCGATCGTCACGGTGCATCCGGGCGTTTTCGTGGCGGCCGACCGACTCTGGGACCGGCACACCCGCTTCGCTGCAGCACTCGTGGCGCGCCCGGCGTCGGTGTTGTGGGGGCGGTCGGCGGTGGAGGCCATCCGGGCGGAGTCGCGTCCGTTCGAGCAACAGGAGCGGGTGCTGCTGGCTCAGCCGGGCGGCGGCGCCGGGGCGGGACTGACCATGGTGCGGCGGCGGGTCAGCCCGGCCCTGATCCGTGAGGCGCACGGCCTGCGCTGCCCGTCGCCCGCCATCGTCGCGGTCGACCTGGCCTGTGGCGATGAGGGCCGGGTGGCGGAACTGTTCCTGCGCGAAGGACTGGTGCGACCCGACGAACTGGTCGACGCCCTGGCGGAGTTCAGCGGGCAGCGTGGCCTGGCGGAACGCCGGCGGGTGGTGGTGAGCTGCTCCGACAACCCGTGGTCCGGTGGTGAGCGGACGTTGCAGGCCTTGCTGCGGGATGCTGGCCTCGAGGGCTGGGTGGCCAATCCCCGGCTGAAGCTGGGCGGATTCGTCTGCCATCCCGATCTGCTGTTCGAGGCCAGACGGTTGGTGGTCGAGTTCGACGGCTTCGAGGTACACAGCTCCAGGCAGGCGTTCGAGGCGGACCGGATCCGGCAGAACCGGCTGGTGCTGGCCGGCTACCGGGTGCTGCGATACACGTGGCGGCGGCTGAGCGAAGACCCTGACGGGGTGGTGGAGGAGATCCGCGCCGCCGTGACCCCGATGCCCGACTGGGATTTCAGCCAGTGGTGATATACCGATTTTCGACCTCGATGCCGGATTCGGGCGATGTAAACGTTTCGATCAGCATCGACGTCGAAAATCGGTATATCGGCGGCAGGTGAATTCACCCGATGGGGGAGCGAGGGTCAGGGCGTCAGCTCAGCGTGCCGTCGGGGTTGACGCGGAACACGTCGACCTTCACCGTCAGCTCGGACTTCTTCGCCTCGGTGTAGATGACCCCCTTCAGCGGAGACACGTCGCGAAAATCCCGTCCCCAGGCGGTGACGATGTAGCGTGAATCGGCGAAGTGGTCGTTGGTGGGGTCGATGTCGATCCACTCCCCGCCGGGGACCAGCACCGACGTCCAGGCGTGCGACGCGTCGGAGCCCTCCAGTTTCGGCTGGCCGGGTGGGGGCGATGTCTCCACATAGCCCGACACGTACCGGGCCGGCAACCCCACCGAGCGCAGGCAGCCGACCGATAGGTGCGCAAAATCCTGGCAGACGCCCTTGCGCAGCTTGAGTAGCTCCGGCAGCCGGGTACGCACCGAGGTGGCGCCCAGTTCGTACTTGAAGTCGCGGTAGATCGTCGAGTACAGCCCCACCAGGGCGTCGCCCAGCGGGCGGTCGGACCACAGGATGCCCTCGGCGTACTGCGTCACCTCGGGGGCCAGGTCGACCAGCGCCGAGGGCAGCAGGAACTCGGCACGCTCCAGGGCGTCCGCCTCCTGCTCGACCCGGGCCGCCGCCTCGGCGACCGTGAACGAGTTCAGCGACTCCAGGTTGGGCCGCGGCCACGCCACATCGACGTAGGCCACCTTGCCGACCACGAGTTCGGTGTGCGGGGTGCGCACCTCGACGTAGAAGCTGTGGTTGCCGAAGTGGTCGACGTGCTGGGTGATGACGTCGGGCTCGGGGCTGACCAGCACCTCGTTCGAGACCACCTGCTGTGACCAGGTCTCCAGCGGGCGCAGGAAGCCGCGCTCGTAACACGCCTCGACCTCGGACTCGTAGCTGTAGATCGTCGAGTGCCGGACGCGGTAGCGGCGCGGCGTGTAGTGGTCGGGCCGGCTGATCGCGGCCTGGGCGAGCTCAGTCATCGGCCACCTGCCACGGGCTGGCCCAGCCGGCGGATTGCGGACGACGCGGCGCCTGGCGCAGGAAGTGCCGCGGCGCCAACGCATCGGACAGCCTGCGGAACTCCTGGTCGATGGCGGCCAGCTGCACCGCCAGCACCGGAACGTCGAGCAACTGCTCGGGGTCGGTCGCCTCCAGTGCCTGCGCCAGCGCCAACGCCCGGGACGCCGACGCCTCGTCGCCCAGCAGGGTCAGGTCGGAGGCCATCGACTCCGCCTGGTAGATCACCGAGCGCGGGTTCAGCCGGTCGAGCAGCAGCAGGTCGATGGCGGACTCGAGGGCGACCGTCGGGCCGGTTCCGGCGGCGGCGCGACGCCGGTGGGTGATGATCGACTCGCCGGCCCGCAGCACCGCCTCGACGACCAGGTCCTCGACCGGTCGGGGACGTTGCTGGGTCAGGGCGCTGCCGAGCAGCGCCAGCGTCATCTGTGCCCGTTCCATCCGGCAGCCGGCGTCGAGGAACGCCCACGATTCGTCGCGCACCATGCTCTGCGCCATGATCCCGGCCAGGGCCAGCAGCGACTCCAGCACGTCGTCGAGCAGGGTCTGCAGCTGGTCGTCGTCGTCGGGGATCTCCTCCAGGGTCTGGTTGAGCCGGCCCAACACCGCCCAGGTGTCCACGCTGAGCAGGTCGCGCACGTGCTGGGCGGCGTTGATCACCTGGCTGGCGCAGTGCCGCACGGTGCCGGAGCGGCCGGCGTCCAGCACGGCGCGGCGCAGGTACGACACAGAAGACTCGCCCGCACCGATCGAGCCGGTCACGGTGACCCAGGCCACCGCCTGCAGCAGGACGTCGGTGGCCACGGCTCCCGGCGTTCCGGTGCGGCTGACGTTGTCCTCGGCGAAGTCGTCGACGACCTTCAGCAACCGGGCGGTGCCCTCGGCGCGTTCGGCGTAGCGGCCCATCCAGTACAGGTTGTCGGCCACGCGCGGCGACAGGCCGGTGGCCCGGACCACCAGCGGCGGGCCGAGCCGGCGGTCGCGGACGCTCAGCGCCGGCTGCTCGGCGTCCGAGGACAGCACCCAGACGTCCTTGGCCAGCGCGCCGGTGTAGTTCGAGACGGTGTACTCGCCGACCCGGGCCGCGACCCGGCCCAGACCGCCGGGCAGGAAGTGGTAGTCGTCGTCGTGGGCGACGCCGAAGGTGCGCAGCACGAACCGGCGGGGCTCCAGCCCGGCCCGGGTCACCACCGGCGCGGTGGACAGCTGCATCGGCTCCTGGCCGCACCACACCCACGGCTCGGCCCTCAGCCGGTCGGCCAGTTCGCCCCGTTCGGCTCCGTTCAGCTGCCAGCCGTAGCGCACCGGGCCCATCGCCCGCGAGATCGGCTTGATCACCAACGAATCCAGGTTGGCCAGAACATGCGAGAGCTCGTTCGGGCGGCCGCACCACCAGGTCGTCGGGCTGGGCAGCCGAAGATCCTCCCCGATCAGCGCCCGGGCGGCACTGCCGAGATGCGCCAGCAGGGCGGGGTTCTCCAGGACGCCGGCACCGACCGGGTTGACCACGGCGACGGTGCGGTTCCGGGCCGCCTCGATCAGGCCCGGGACGCCGAGCTGGGAGTCGCCGCGCAGTTCGAGGGGATCGGCGTAGGCGGCGTCCACCCGGCGCAGGATGACGTCGACCTGCTCGAGCCGGTCGCCCGCCCGCAACCACACCTTGCCCTGCTCCATCACCAGGTCGTCCGCCTCGACCAGCGGAAAGCCCAGCAGGGTGGCCAGGTAGGCCTGCTCGAAGGCCGTCTCGCTGCCCGGCCCGGGGGTGAGCAGCACCACCCGGGGTGGCTCGGTCGCCGACGGCGAGGCGTCCTGCAGCGCCGCGGTGAAGGTCTGGAAGAAGCCGCGTAGCCGGGCCAGCGGGGTGGCGCGGTGCAGCCCCGCCATCACCCTGGAGATGATCCGCCGGGTGGCCATCGCGTAGCCCGGTCCGGACGGTGCCTGAGTGCGGTCGGAGATCACCGTCCACGCTCCGTCGGCGTTGCGGGACAGGTCGGTCGCGGCCACCACCAGTTGCCGGTGGCCCGGCGCGTCGACTCCGACGGTTTGCCGGATGTAGCCGTCGTGGGCCAGCACCGCCTCGGGCGGGATCACCCGGCGGCGCAGCAGCGTCCGGTCGCCGTAGAGGTCCGAGAGCACCAGGTCGAGCAGCACCGCGCGCTGCCGCAGCCCGTCGGTCAGCGCGGTCCATTCGCTGCCGCCGATCAGCACCGGGATCGGGTCGATCGCCCAGTTGCGGGCGCCGGCCTGGCCGGTGCCGTAGGTCACGCCCTCGTCGGACGCCAGCGAACCGGCCTCCTCGCGCGCCTCCTGCAAGCCGGCCATCCCCATCGCGTCCAGGGCGGCGCCCAGCGCGGCCTGATCGGTGCGCAGCCCGTCGACGGTCACCAACTCGTCGACGGCGTCCGGGCGCAGGCGTGCCCGGTACTCGTCGAGGACGCCCGATTCGAGCGGGACGGCTGCGGACATGCTGGCCAACCTAGCGGGTGCGGACACCGCTTCCTCACTCAGCCCACGTGGCCGGGCGAGTAGCGGCGCAGGTCGACGGTGCACGGGTACTCGGTGCCCATCGGCCCGAAAACGGCCTCGGCCGACGGCCAGCCCGAGGTGTCGACCGGGCCGGGGGTGTGGCCGAGTTCGCTGAACCTGGACGCCCGCCGCGACTCCGCCTCGACGGCGTTGACCGGGTAGTTGTCGTAGCTGCGCCCGCCCGGGTGAACGACGTGGTAGGTGAACCCGCCCAGCGACCGGTCGTTCCAGGTGTCGACTAGGTCGAACACCAGCGGCGAGTGGATGCCCATCGTCGGATGCAGCGCCGACCAGGGCGCCCAGGCGCGGTAGCGCACACCGCCCACGAACATGCCGGTGGTCGCCGGTGCGTCGTCGGAGCCCAGCGCCGTGCCCCAGCCACCGTTCTCGACCGGCACCATCGGTACCGGGACGCCGTTGCAGGTCACCACGTGCCGCCCTTCGACGAGGTCGGACACCGCCAACTGCACCCGCTCGACGGAGGAGTCGACGTAGCGCGAGGTGCCGGACGCCGTCGCCTCCTCACCCAGCACGTGCCACGGCTCGATCGCCTGACGCAGCTCGAGGTGCACCCCCGAGATGCGGGTCTCGCCCAGCCGTGGGAACCGGAACTCCAGGAACGGGTCCAGCCAGGCCGGGTCGAAGTGCGCGCCGGGGGACGCCTGTGCCAGCCAGGCGTTCACGTCGGCGACCACCTCGCGCAGGTCGGCGGCGGCGAAGGCGGGCAGCAGGAAGCGGTCATGCAGCCGGGTGCCCCAGCGGATCAGCCGGCTGCGGTAGGGCTGCGACCAGAACATCGCTACCAGGCAGCGCACCAGCAGGGCCTGGACCAGCGCCATCCGCGCGTGCGGCGGCATCTCGAAGCCGCGCAGCTCGAGCAGGCCGAGGCGTCCGCGCTGCGAATCGGGGGAGTACAGCTTGTCGATGCAGAACTCCGAGCGGTGGGTGTTGCCCGTCAGGTCGGTGAGCAGGTGCCGCAGCAGCCGGTCGGTGTTCCAGGGCAGCGACGGCAGGTCGTCGTCGGGGGCGAACGCGGCGGCGTCCGCAGTGACCCGGTCGAGCTCGGCGAAGGCGATCTCCATCTCGTACAGGGTCTCGGGCCGGCCCTCGTCGAACCGGGGGGCCTGCGAGGTGGGGCCGATGAACCGCCCGGAGAACACGTACGACAAGGACGGATGGTGCTGCCAGTAGGTGAGCAGCGAGCGCAGCAGGTCGGGTCGCCGCAGCAGCGGGGAGTCGGTCGGGGTGGCGCCGCCCAGGGTGAAGTGGTTGCCGCCGCCGGTGCCGGTGTGGGTGCCGTCGAGGTCGAACTTCTCGGTCGCCAACCGGGTGCGGCGAGCGTCGTCGTAGAGGGACAGGGTCAGGTCGCGCTGCTCGGCCCAGCCGGAGGTGGGCTGGGTGTTGACCTCGATCACGCCCGGGTCGGGGGTCACCGAGAGGGTCTTGGTGCGCAGGTCGAACGGCAGCGGGTAGCCCTCGAGCACCACCGGCAACTCGACCGCGGACGCCGCCGTCTCGACGACGCTGAGCAGTTCGAGGGCGTCCTCGAGCCTGGCCAGCGGCGGCAGGAAGACGTACAGCCGGCCGTCGCGCTCTTCGACGCACAGCGCGGTGCGCGGCGCCTCCTCGATGTCGAGCACCTTCGCCGCCGGCGCCTCGCCCTCGACGATGAGGGGCAGCAGCCCGGTCATCTCGAACGGCGAGCGTTCGATCTCCTCGGGCACCGGCGACCAGGCGATCGCGTTCAACGGCAGCCGGAACCCCATCGGCGAGGTGCCACCGGTCAGCATCAGGTGCCGGCGCCGGGGCCGCCACTGCGTCGTGCCCCAGACGCCCTCGTCGGCGAGCCGGAACACCGGCACCACCCACCCGCGTGGGGCACCGCGGCCGGCGTCGATCGCGGCCAGTTCGTCGTCGGCCGACGCCTCGTCGTCGGCCGCGCCCGGCTCGGGGTCATCGGGTCGGGCCCCGGCCGGCTTCAGCGCCTCGTTCATCAGCGCCAGCAACGGATCCTCGAAGGCCGGCACGACGTGGCTGCCGGGGACGCCGAGTCCCCCGGCGATGTAGGCGGCCAGGTCGCGCACCGCGGTCTGCGCCTCGGCCGAGCCGGGTTCGACGCTCGGCTCGTCCCACGGGTTGGCCAGCAGCGAGCGGTCCTCCCAGATCGGCACCCCGTCGGACCGCCAGGTGATCGCGATGTTCCAGCGCGGCAGGTCCTCGCCCGGGTACCACTTGCCCTGGCCGTGGTGGACGACGCCGCCGGGCGCCCAGCGCTGTTCGAGCCGGGCCGCGAGCTGCCGGGCCAGCGCCCGCTTCTCGGGACCGTCGGCGGCGCCCTCCCATTGCGGGGTGGCGGTGTCGTCGGCGGAGACGAAGGTGGGTTCACCGCCCATCGTCAGCCGGACGTCGCCCGCCGCCAGCAGTTCGTCGACGGTGCCGCCGAGGGCGTCCACGGCGTCCCACTGCTGGTCGGTGTAGGGCTTGGTCACCCGCGGGTCCTCGTGCACCCGACGGACGGTGTTCGCGAACGCCATGGTCACCGCGACCGGCGCCGTGGCACCCGAGATCGGCGCGGCGGACGCCGGGTGCGGGGTGGCCGACAGCGGAATGTGCCCCTCGCCGGCGAACAGGCCCGAGGTGGGGTCGAGGCCGATCCAGCCGGCCCCGGGCACGTACACCTCGGCCCAGGCGTGCAGGTCGGTGAAGTCCTCCTTGGGACCCGACGGGCCGTCCAGCGCCTCGACGTCGGAGGTGAGCTGGACGAGGTAGCCGGAGACGAAACGCGCGGCCAGCCCGGCCTCGCGCAGCACCGACACCAGCACCCAGGCCGAGTCGCGGCACGAGCCGAGCGCGTTGGCCAAGGTCGTGTCGGGGGTCTGGACGCCGTGCTCCATCCGCACCGTGTAGGCGATGTCGTGCTGCAGCGCGGTGTTCACCGCGACCAGGAAGTCGACCATCCGGGGACGCTCGTCGCCGGTGAGCCCGGCGTAGCGGTCGGTGATGTGCTGCTGCACCCACTGCCTCAGCAGCGGGCCGGGCCCGTCGCCGGACTCGTCGACCGGGCGCAGGTACGGTTCGAGGTCCGCCCGCAGCGCGGCCGGGTACTCGAAACCGAACCGTTCGGCGTACTCCTCGAGGAAGAAGTCGAACGGGTTGATCACGGTCATGTCGGCCACCACGTCGACGGTGATGTCGAGTTCCTTCACCGGTTCCGGGAAGACCAGTCTCGCCAGGTAGTTCCCGAACGGATCCTGCTGCCAGTTGATGAAGTGGTTGCGCGGCTCGACGGTGAGCGAGTAGGCGGCGATCGGCGTCCTGGAATGCGGTGCGGGCCGCAGCCGCACCGTGTGCGGGTACACCTGCACCGGTTCGGCGAAGGTGTACGTGGTGCGGTGTTCGAGAGCTACCCGGATCGTCACCCTCGCGAATCTAGTGGCCGCTGCGGTGCCGGGTCACCCGCGGGGCCGGACCGAAACCTCACTGAAACGCCCGGCGAGGCACCCCGCTAGCCTGTACCGGTGACTTCTCAGGTACCCGACGAGCACCCTGACCACCAGGGCAACGAGCCGGCGCCCGACGTGGAACCCGTCACCGACAGCCGCCCGGACGCCGAACCCGACGCCGCCGTCACGCCGCCCCGCTCGCGCAGCCGGTGGATCGCCGCCGTCGCCTTCGTGGTGGTCGCTGTGCTGGTCGCCGGCATCGCCTGGCTGCTGCGGCCCCAGCCGCCGGCGTCCGGCGTGCCGTCGGCGACCCCGCAGGAGGCCGTGGCCGGCTATCTGGACGCCCTGGTCGCGGCCGACGCCGACCGGGCCCTGGAGTACGCACTGAACCGTCCCACCGACACCAGCCTGCTCACCGCCGACGTGCTCAAGCGGTCCCAGAAGGAGGCCAAGCTGGCGGTCGTGAACGTGCCCGAGGTCGAGGGCGGCACGATGGTGACGGTACCGGCCGAGGTGACCCTCGACGGCGAGCCGGCCACCATCTCGTTCACGGTCAACGAGACCGAGGTGGGCTGGCGGCTCGGCCAGGTCACCTCGACGATCGATCCGGGGGCGCTGCCGTCCTCGCTGAAGGCCAGCCTGAACGGCGTGCGGCTCGCCGATTCGACGCACGTCGAGGTGTTTCCTGGCGTGTACGTCTTCGACCAGGAACTGCCCCAGCTCGAGCTGGAGGGCAACCGCGTGACGGTGAGCGCGGTCGGCGAGGACATTCCGGCCGGCCTGCACGCGGTGCTGACCGCGCGCGGTGAGAAGGCGGCCGGCAAGATCGCGGCCGCTGCGTTGAAGAAGTGCCTGGCGAAGAAGAACCCCAGCCCCGAGGGTTGTCCCAACAGCGTCGCGGTCGACAAGAACCAGAAGATCGCCACCAAGTCGATTCGCTGGAACCTGGTCGGCGACCCGTGGAAGGGCGCCACCTACACCCTGGACGCCGCCGACCCGACGCAGGCCCGTGGCGCGACCACGCTCAAGCTGCGCTTCCGCTGCACGCTCTCCGAGGGCGGCGAGACGTACGCCGTCGACCAGACCAACTCGGTCAAGGTCCGCTACGCGCTGTCGGTGGTCGACACCAAGGATCCGGTTGTCTGGCAGCGGGTCGCCTGAGCGTCCGTCCGGGCCGGACGCCGCGCCGCGGGCGGTGGTGCTGGGCGGCGGCGGTCTGACCGGGCTGGCCTGGCTGCAGGGCGTGCTGGCCGAGCTGCCCGACGTGGCCGGCACCGCCGACCGGGTGGTCGGGACGTCGGCCGGCGCCCTCGCCGCGACCCTGATGCTGACCGGGGCGGACGCCGACGACCCGGCGCCGCTGCTGGCCGAACTGGCCGGCGTCCGGGTGGGGGTGGCGGCTGCCGCGGCACTGCTGGCCGCCCAAGTCTGGCCCAGCCGCCGGCATGCGTTGCAGTGGCTCGGACGCCGCGCGGCCCGCGACGCCCACCGGGCCGGACGCCGCGGCCGGCTCAGCGAGGAGGCGTTCGTCGACCTGATCGGCCGCGCCATCGGCGATACGCACTGGCCGGCATCCCTGATCGTGGTGGCGGTGGACGCGGTCAGCGGCCGGCCCGCCTACTTCACCACCCGCTCGGGCGTCGAGCTGACCACGGCGATCGCGGCCAGTTGCGCCATGCCCGGGGTGTTCCCGGCGGTGCACCTCGAGGGTCGCGCCTATCTCGACGGCGGGCTGCGATCGCCCGCCAACGCCGACCTGGCCAGCGAGTGCGACCCGGTGCTGATCCTGGCGCCGCAGTCCCGCTCACTGCGTGAGTTGCGGCGTCCCGCCCACCAGGCGGCGCGGCTGCGTGCGCACGGGGCGTCGGTGGTGCTGGTGCAGAACGAGCGGCCGGCGCTCGACGTGCTGTCGGCCGCCCGGCTGGACGCCGCCCGCGAACAGGGCCGGCGGCAGGGCGGGCAGGCCCGCGACGAGCTCGCTGCCCTGTCCTGGGCCTGAGCTGCACCCGCGGCGCCCCGGTCGGCGCAACCGGTCCCGCTGCCGGGGTCATACCGGACCCTGCCCCGGTTTGCTTCAAACAAATGCCCGTTTGCAAAGATGAAACGCGGCCGGCTGGTCGACGTCGCCATCCACGCCGCCCCGCGGCCGATCAACCTGCACCGGGTGTTCTGGCGCGAGCTGGAGATGTACGGCGCGCGGCTGTACCACCTCGAGGACATGCGCACGGCCGCCGAACTGGTCGGCCAGGGCCGCGTCCCGGTCGCCAGGCTGATCTCGAAGGTCACCGACCTCGGTCAGGTCGGCGCCGCCTTCGCCGAACTCAGCCGGGGCGAGGCGATGAAGGTGCTGATCAAGGTGGACCCGGCCGCCTGAACCAAACCCCGACGAACCCCCAGAAAACCAGAAAGAGGACGACATGACAGCAGCTCTCGGGATCTTCGACCTGACCGGCCGCGTGGCGTTGGTCACCAGCGCCGTGCACGGCTACGCCTTCGACGTCACCGACGAGGCCCAGGTCACCGCCGCGGTGGCCAGGATCGCCGACGAGGTGGGCGGTGTCGACGTGCTGGTCAACAACGCCGGCAAGATCAAGCGGACGCCGATGACTCGAGATCGAGCGGCCGGCGACGGCGGCATCCAGGCCTACATCGGAAGGCCCGGCCACCGGGCTGCTGTCGCGGTGGTGGCTCGACGCGAACCGCATTGTGGGGCAACTGCACCCGGTGCTGAGCGGCATCACCGCACGGGCCCACCAGCTGACCAACCTGGGCCGGCTCACCGAGCGGTCCATCGTCTATCTCGACAAGGTCGAGCCCGAGCGGCCGGTGCGGGTGTGGTCCGAGATCGGCTTCACCAGTCCCGCCGTGACCACCGCGCTGGGTCGCGCCATCATGGGCGCCCGCGGCGTCGACGCGGCCGCGCTGCCGGAGTGGCTGAGCGCCGCACCCGGGGCTGATCCGGGACTTCGCGACCGGGTCGGACGTGAACTCGCCCGGGTCCGCGACGCGGGCTACGCCATCGAGACCGACGAGAACGAGCGCGGCGTCTCGTGCGTCGGCGTCCCCCTGGCCGTGATGGGGGTCGTCGTCGCGGCCGTGTCGGTGACGATGCCGTCAAATCGGTTGAGCACCGACCGGGCCGCGGAACTCGCCGCGATCGTGGTCGACGAGGTTACCGCGGCCGCCCTGCCCGGCACTCGACTAGCGGTTGTCGCCGCCCCCGCCCTCGACCTGGCGGTGTCCCCCCAGGCGGTGGTCCTGATGCTGGGTGAGCCACAATCGGTGGCTGGTGATCACCACCGTCAGCCACGCCACCCCCAGGGACCAGGCGGCCAGCACGTCGGTGAGCCAGTGGTGCCCCAGGTACACCCGCGACAGTCCCATCGCCAGTACGTACAGCACGGTGAGGGTGACGGTCACGGCCCGGGCGGCCGTGCTGGTCAGGTGCGACACCAGCAGGTAGCAGAACATGCCGGCGATCACGATCGAGTTGAGCGAGTGCCCCGACGGGAAGGACGCCGACGTCTCGTAGGGCGGCACGGCGTCGGCCAACGCAGGGCGGGCCCGCTCGGTCATCCGCTTGCCGGCCACGGTCATCGCCAGCGAGCCGCCGACGGCGATCAGCATCAGCACCAGCGGCGTCCAGCGCCTCCACAGCAGGCACAGCGCCGTCACCGCGACGGCGGTGATGATCGTCATGTAGAGCTGACCGCCGGAGTTGCTGAACGCCGCGATCGCCGCGGTGAGTTCGGGCGTCCGGACGGTGAGGATCCAGGCCAGTAGCGGCTCATCGACGCGGGCGATGCCGTGCCCGGTGGAGACGGCCTCGTAGATTTCGCCGGCCAGCACGGTGCCGCCGACCGCCAGCGCCACCGACAACCCGAGCAGCAGCAGCACGGCGACCTCGGTGTTGCGGACCCGGTCGACCAGCGCGCCGAAGCTGTCGCGCAGCCAGCGGCCGGCGGTGCTGCGCCAATCGGTGAGGTCGCGCGAACCGATCGTCCGCTCGGACTCTGAGGGCCGCAGGGGCTGCGGAGGCTGGGGCGGCTCGGGCTGCTGGGGGTGCATTGGCCAAGTGTGTCAGGTGTTCCGGGTGCCCCGATCAGTACCGCGGGCGGCGGCAGTGTGTCAGGCTGTCGCTGACGGTGTGGTCGCGACGACGGTGCTGCGTCGGGACCGGGGAGGAGTCCGATGTTCCGCAAGATCCTGGTCGCCAACCGGGGTGAGATCGCTGTCCGGGCGTTCCGCGCAGCCACCGAACTGGGGGTCGCAACGGTCGCGGTCTTCCCCCACGAGGACCGGTTCGCGGAGTACCGGTTGAAGGCGGACGAGAGCTACCAGATCGGCGAGGTGGGACACCCGGTCCGGGCCTATCTCGACGTCGAGGGCATCATCGCCGCCGCCCTCGAGGCAGGCGTGGACGCGATCTACCCGGGCTACGGGTTCCTGTCCGAGAACCCCGACCTGGCCCAGGCCTGCGAGGACAACGGCATCACCTTCGTCGGACCCGACCACAGCATCCTCGAACTGACCGGTGACAAGGCCGCCGCCATCGCAGCGGCCCGCGCGGCGGGCCTGCCGACGCTGGGCGGCAGCGACCCCTCCGACGACCCTGCGGTGCTGATCGCCGCTGCCCAGCAGGTCGGTTTCCCGGTGTTCGTCAAAGCGGTCTCGGGCGGCGGTGGACGCGGCATGCGCCGGGTCGAGACCGCCGAGGCACTGCCCGCGGCGCTCGCCGAGGCGATGCGCGAGGCGACGGCGGCCTTCGGGGACGCCCGGATGTACCTCGAGCAGGCGGTGCTGGGCCCCCGGCACATCGAGGTGCAGATCCTGGCCGACAGCCACGGCGACGTGATCCACCTGTACGAGCGGGACTGCTCGGTGCAGCGCCGGCACCAGAAGGTGATCGAGTTGGCTCCGGCGCCGAACCTCGACCCGGCGCTGCGGGACGCCATCTGCGCCGACGCGGTGCGGTTCGCCCGGCACATCGGCTACGTCAACGCGGGCACCGTGGAGTTCCTGCTCGGCTCCGACGGCCGCTACGTGTTCATCGAGATGAACCCGCGCATCCAGGTCGAGCACACGGTGACCGAGGAGGTCACCGACGTCGATCTGGTCTCCTCCCAGCTGCGCATCGCTGCCGGCGAGTCGCTGGCCGACCTGGGCCTCAGCCAGCAATCGATCGAGGTGCGCGGCCAGGCCCTGCAGTGCCGGGTCACGACCGAGGACCCGAGCAACGGTTTCCGCCCGGACACCGGCCGGCTGTCGGTCTACCGGACGCCCGGCGGCGCCGGCGTCCGGCTGGACGGCGGCGTGGTGTTCGCAGGCGCCGAGGTCAGCGCCCACTTCGACTCGATGCTGGTCAAGCTGACCTGCCGGGGACGCGACCTGCAGTCCGCCGCCCGGCGCGCCTACCGGGCGCTTACCGAGTTCCGCATCCGGGGCGTCTCCACCAACATCCCGTTCCTGGAGGCGGTGATCACCGACCCGGACTTCCTGGCCGGGCGCGCCACGACGTCCTTCATCGACGAGCGCCCGCACCTGCTCAACCACCACCTGCCCGCCGACCGCGGCACCAAGCTGCTCAAGTACCTGGCCGGGATCGCGGTCAACAAGCCGCACGGCGAGCCGCGGACCACGCTGGTGGCCCGCACGAAGCTGCCGGCCCTCAGCCGGGACGTGCTGGCCGCGCCGCCGCCGCCCGGCTCGAAGCAGCTGCTGCTCGAGCTGGGCCCGGAACGGTTCGCCCAGGCGCTGCGCAACCAGACCGCCGTGGCGGTCACCGACACCACCTTCCGCGACGCCCACCAGTCGCTGCTGGCCACACGGGTGCGCACCCGCGACCTGCTGCACGTGGCACCGCACATCGCGCGGATGCTGCCGGGCCTGTTCTCGATGGAGTCGTGGGGCGGAGCCACCTACGACGTCACGCTGCGCTTCCTCAAGGAGGATCCCTGGGACCGGCTGGCGAAGTTCGCCCAAGCCATGCCGAACATTCCACAGCAGATGCTGCTGCGCGGCCGCAACACCGTCGGCTACACCCCCTACCCGCTCAAGGTCACCCGAGCCTTCGTGCACGAGGCGGCGCGCACCGGTTGCGACATCTTCCGGATCTTCGACGCGCTGAACAACGTCGACCAGATCCGCCCGGCGATCGAGGCGGTTCGTGAGACCGACCACGGGGTGGCCGAGGCAGCCCTGTGCTACACCGGCAACCTGACCAGTCCGGCCGAGGCCCTCTACACCCTCGACTACTACCTGCGCCTCGCCGAGCAACTGGTCGAGGCCGGAGCGCACATCCTGGCGATCAAGGACATGGCCGGACTGCTGCGGGCGCCGGCGGCGGCGAAGCTGGTCACTGCGCTGCGCGAGCGCTTCGACCTGCCGGTGCACCTGCACACCCACGACACCGCCGGCGGCCAGCTGGGCACGTTGCTGGCGGCGATCGGGGCCGGGGTGGACGCCGTCGACGTCGCCTCGGCTGCCTGGGCCGGTACGACGTCCCAGGTGTCGATGTCGGCACTGATCGCGGCCACCGACGATACCGAGCGGGCGACCGGGCTGTCGCTGCAGTCCGCCACCGACCTGGAACCGTACTTCGAGGCGGTGCGGCTGCTGTACGCGCCGTTCGAGTCGGGGCTGCCCGGGCCGACCGGCCGGGTCTACACCCACGAGATCCCGGGCGGGCAGCTCTCCAACCTGCGGCAACAGGCGATCGCACTGGGTCTGGGCCACCGCTTCGAGGACGTCGAGAACATGTACGCCGCGGCCAACCGCATCCTCGGCAACATCGTCAAGGTGACCCCGTCGTCCAAGGTGGTCGGCGACCTGGCGTTGGCACTGGTCGGCGCCAACGCCGACCCCGCCGACTTCGAGGCGAACCCGGGCCGCTACGACATCCCCGACTCGGTGATCGGCTTTCTCGGCGGCGAGCTCGGTGACCCGCCAGGCGGCTGGCCGGAGCCGTTCCGGACCCGTGCCCTGGCCGGACGGACAGTCCGGCCGGTCGAGACCGAGCTTTCGGCCGACGACGAGCACGCGCTCGCCGAGCAGCCCCGGCGCACCCTCAACCGGCTGCTGTTCCCCGGCCCGACCAGGGACTACGAGGATGCCGTCGAGGAGTTCTCCGAGCTGTCGGTGCTGGCCACCCGCGAGTTCCTGCACGGTTTGGGCGTGCATTCCGAGCACGAGGTCGAGATCGAACGCGGCAAGAAACTGCTGCTCGGGCTCGAGGCGATCGGCGAGCCGGACGCCCGCGGCTACCGGCAGGTGGTGTGCACCATCAACGGACAGCTGCGGGTGGTGTCGGTGCGCGACCATTCGGTCGAGTCGCACGTCGCGACGCGCGAGCGGGCCGACCTCGGCCGGCCGGGTCAGGTCCCGGCTCCGTTCGCCGGGGTGGTGACGCTGACCGTCGAGGTGGGCGACGAGGTCGCCGCCGGGGCGCCGGTCGCGACCATCGAGGCGATGAAGATGGAGGCCGCGATCACCGCGCCCGTGGCCGGCACCGTCGAGCGCCTGGCGATCGGCCACGCCCAGGCTGTCGAGGGGGGCGACCTGCTGCTGGTGATCGGCTGAGCCGGCGCGCGCGGCCCGGTCGTGTCACCCGCGTGGGGGGCACCCGGAGGGTTCGCCAAACGGCCGCGAAGGATATCATGGTCCGTGGACCAGAGTCCGCCGGGGGGTCGGACGTGGTACCAGGGGGGTAATACACATGTCGGCTGACGATGCCGTGCGGACTGGCGCGTCCGCAGCAAGCGAACCTGTCGCGCTCGACGAGCTGATGAGCGCAGAACCGCAACGCAAGCCGAGGTCCCGGCGTGTCCTGCGCCGCTGGCTGGTCGTGCTGGCCAGCCTCGTGCTGGCGCTGTTCGTGGGAGCCGGGGGGCTCGCCGTGTCCGCGGTGAACGTGCTCAACTCGGTCAAGCGCGAGCCGAGCATGCTGCCGTCCGGTCACGCCACGCTCGCGCCCAGCGACCTCAACGCCAAGCCGATCAACTTCCTGCTGCTCGGCTCGGACTCGCGCGGCGAGGATCGCGGCCGCTCCGACGTGATGATGCTGGTGCACTCCGATCCGTCCCGGCAGAAGCTGTACCTGATCTCGATGCCGCGTGACCTGTGGGTCGACATTCCCGGGCACGGCACGAACAAGATCAACGCCGCCTACGCCTTCGGCGGCGCGTCCTTGGCCGTCGAGACGGTGGAGGATCTTCTGGGGGTGCGGATCGAGAACGTCGCCGTCACCGATTTCGACGGCTTCTTCTCCATCATCGACGACCTGGGCGGGGTGACCGTCACCAACGAGCTCGCCTCGGCCAGCCGCGGCTACACCTTCCCCAAGGGAGAACTGACCCTGGACGGCGCAGCGGCCTTGGTCTACGTGCGCGAGCGCTACGACCTGCCCCGCGGAGACTTCGACCGCGCCGAACGCCAGCGGCTGGTGATGAAGGCGATCATCGACAAGCTGAGCAGCCCCGAGACCCTGGCCAACCCGGTTAAGCTGCTCTCGGTCATCAACCGGCTGTCGGCAAATGTCGTGGTCGACGACACCGCCACCACCCAGCACATCGTCGGCATGGTCGGGGAGTTGAACCTCACCAACCGGCCGGACGTCGTCCAGTTGCAGGTGCCGGTCGCCGGCTTCGGGACGTCGTCGGCGGGCGCGAGCTTCGTCCGGGTCGACGAGGCGGGCATGAACCGGCTCTCGCAGGCGCTGGTCAACGGCACGATGGACAGCTACTCGAGCGAAAAGTGACAGCCGGTCGACGGCCTGCGTTCATGTGGTCGTAACCGTTGGCTGCGATGCTCCGGGCAGATCCTGCCGAAGGAGGTTCGGATGACCGTACGCACGGTGCTCTTCGTCTGCACCCAGAACGCCGGCCGCTCACAGATGGCCGCCGGGTTCCTCAACCAGTTGGGCGGCGGTGAGATCGTGGCTACCTCGGCGGGCACCGAACCGGCCGACGCCCTCTACCCGGTGGTGATCGCGGCGATGCTCGAGCAGGGAGTCGACCTGCGGGAGGCCGAACCGGCCGCGGTCAGCCTCGAAGCCATCGCCGCCGCCGATTTGGTGATCACCCTCGGTGCCGACCTGCGGGGGCTGGTTTCCGGCTCGCACTTCGCCGACTGGGACTTCCCGAGTTCAGCCGACAGCCGGCTCGCGCAGGTCCGGCCGACCCGAGACGCGATCCGGGACCGGGTGGTGGCGTTGCTCGCGGAGTTGAAGGTGCCCGCAGCCGCCTGACCCGCACCCCTTGTGCCCGGGCCTGGGACATGCTTGGGTCGAGGCGGCCCCATCGAGGCGCGGTGCCCCGGCGGAGCCACCAGAGAGGCCGGTCCCCGTGAAGATCGCTGTCCACCGTCCCCTGACCACCGCCGGCGTGCTGCTCGCCGCCCTGGTGCTGATCGCGACGCCGCCGACCCCCGCCCTGGCCGAGCCCGATCCGCCGGGCATCGACATTCCCACCGAGCCGCTGAAACTGCGCAAGACCGTGGCGGACGCCGAGGGCACGGCTTCCACCGAGGCCAAGGTGAGCGTCCGGCTGCTCGCCGACGACACCGCCAGGCAGTCGGTCTTCGTGCGGTTCAGCGGGCGTAGCGCGGTCGACGTCAACAGTGAGGCCCGCGCCGACGGGGCCGGAAAGTCGACCTCGGCCCGGGCGGCCCGTGTCCGGCGGGCCGAGGTGCAGCGGGTCTCCGATTCGGTCACCGAACTCGCTCGCAAGTCGGACGGCCGTGCCCGGCAGCTGTTCTCGATCAGCAACGGGCTGCCCGGCGTGGCGCTGCGCACCGACCTGGCCGGGATCAAGGCGATCGCCCGGCGCAGCGATGTGCTGAGCGTCACCCCGCTCGCCCGCTACCGGGTCGAGACGGCCAGCGCCGACGTCCTCACCCGTGCACTGCTGACCTGGCAGAAGAGCAAGCTGGCCGGCAGCGGCGTGAAGGTCGGGGTGCTGGACACCGGTATCGACTACACCCACGCGGACTTCGGCGGCGCCGGGACCGAAGCGGCCTATGCGGCGGCCGCCGCCGCCGACACCGAGCCGGGCTGGGAGACCAGGAAGGTCGCCGGCGGCTGGGACTTCGCCGGCAACGACTACAACGCCGACGACGACGACCCGGTGATCGCCCCCGACCCGAACCCGCTCGACTGCGCCGACGCCGGTCACGGCACGCACGTCGCGGGCATCGCCGCGGGCTACGGGGTCAACGGGGACGGGTCGAGCTTCACCGGTGCCTACAGCAAGCTGTCCGGGACGCTGCTCAAGTCGATGCGGATCGGGCCCGGAACCGCGCCGCGGGCGACGCTGTACGCGTTGCGGGTGTTCGGCTGCGAGGGGTCGACCGACCTGGTGATGCCCGCGCTGGACTGGGCGCTGGACCCCGACGGCGACGGTGACTTCTCCGACCACCTCGACGTTCTCAACATGTCGCTGGGCTCCGACTACGACGCGCCCGACGATCCCGCCAACACCCTGATCGACGAACTCGCCGGCCACGGAGTGCTGACGGTCAACTCGGCTGGCAACGCCGGCGACTACACCGACGCCGGCTCGGCGGCGGGACGCGCCCTGACCGTGGCCAGCAGTGTCGACGCATACAGCCTGCAGGACGGCCTGGTCGTCGACGCTCCCACCGCTGTCGCCGGCGACGTCGGCGACGTCGGCGGCCAGGTGTCGGTCGCCTACCCCTGGCAGACCGCGCCGGAGGTCTCCGGCACGGTGGCGCTGCCGCTGTCGTCGAGCAACTCCGACGGGTGCGGCACCATCAGCCAGTCGGACGCCGCCAAGCTGGCCGGCCGGATCGCCTGGCTGGAATGGACCGAGGACGATGCCACCCGGCGGTGCGGGTCGGCCGATCGCGCCGCCAACGTGAAGGCCGCCGGTGCGATCGGCGCGCTGTTCACCACCGATGCGCCGGACTTCGCCGGCGGGATCACCGGCGACGACACGATCCCGGTCTTCCAGTTGAGCCTGAACGCGACCCGGGAGCTGCGTTCCGCGGCGTCCGCCGGCACCCTGCGGGTCACGTTCACCGACAGCCTGCTCGCCTCGGTGAAGGACTACGCCGATTCGGCGACCGACCTGCTCAGCGGGTTCAGCTCACGCGGCACCCACGGCGGGCCGGGAACGCTGAAACCGGACGTGACCGCACCCGGCTCGACCATCGTGTCGGCCGGTGTGGCGAGCGGGGCCGGCGCCCGGAGCATGAGCGGCACGTCGATGGCCAGCCCCGACGTGGCCGGCATCGCCGCGCTGGTGCGGGGCAAGAACCCGACCTGGTCGGTCACCAGGGTGAAGGCCGCCATCATGAACACCGCCGTCCACGACCTGTACACCGAGCCCGACGAGACCGGCCGCAGGTACGGCCCGAACCGGGTGGGGGCCGGGCGGGTGGACGCCAACTACGCCACCACCACCCAGCTGGTCGCCTATAACACCACCGATTCCGGCCTGGTCAGCGTCGGCTTCGGGGTGGTCGAGGCGCCGATCACCTCCAGCACGGTGACCCGGACGGCTCAGGTCACGGTGCGCAACCTGGGCAGCTCGACCCAGAAGGTCTCGCTGAGCTATGCGGGCACGGTCAGCCAGCCGGGCGTCGGCTACTCGGTCTCGCCGAGCGCGGTGACCATCAAGGGCAAGAGCACCCGCACCGTCACCGTCACGATGACGATCAAGCCGAGCAAGCTGCGCCGCACGCTCGACCCCACCATGTCGGACATCACCAACAGCTCGTGGACGGGCCCGGGCAGCCGGCAGTTCGTCGCCGACGCGTCCGGCAACCTGCTGGTCAAACCGTCGGGCAAGACCGCGCTGCGGGTGCCGGTGTACGGCGCCGCCAAGCCGGTCTCCGTGACGGCGGCGTCGGTGGGCGCGACGCGGGTCACCCTGCGCGGCACCGGTGTCGCTCAGGGGTCGGGCTCGGAGGGGTACCTCTCCAAGGCGTCCCTGCTCACCCTGGGGGCGACGAGCCGCAAGCTGCCCTCGTGCGTGCTCGGCCAGCTCGGCGGGTGCGCCCTGAACTCCACCGGGCGATCCTCCGACCTGCGCTACACCGGTGCCGGCTACGTGCAGGAGGGTGCCACCCCCGACGACGGCGTGCTGTGGTTCGGGGTCACCATGTGGGGCAACTCGCCGATCCTGGGCGGCGGCCGGGAGACCGACGTGGCGATCGACGTCGACGGGGACCAGGAGACCGACTACATCGTGGCCGCCTTCACCCCCGCGGACAGTGACCAGCCGTTCGCGCTGTTGGTGGACGCCGCAGGCAATGCGATCAGCGCCTACCCGATCAACTTCCTGGACGGCTCGACCGACACCAACGCCTACGACAGCGACTCGTTCCTGCTGCCGGTCTACGCCGGCGACCTCGGCGTCCAGTCGAACGCGACCAGCTTCCCGATCAGCTACCGCGTCTACACCTTCAGCGAGGCCGACCTCGACGGGGGAGCCTTCGACTCCACCGACTGGGTCGACTACGACGTGGTGAACCCGACCGTCGTGACGGACTACGCGCTGTACGCCGATCTGCCCGGGGTCGAGATCGACTACACGGTGGCCGCGCCGCAGGGTGCCGGCGGCGCCGATGCCGATGGCACCCCCGACGACGCGGCGGCGACGGTTCGGGCGCTGCTGATCCACCTCAACGGGGCAAGCGGCCGGCGCAGCGAGGTGCTCACGCTGCCCGCTTAGCGCCACCCACCAGCTTGAGCCCCACCATCGCTGCGACCAGGCCCGAGAGCAGCAGCACGCGGACGGGACCCAGTGGGTCGTCGAAGGCGATCGCGCCGACGAGCACGGTGCCGACGGCGCCGATACCCGTCCACAGTGCGTAGGCGAGTCCGAGCGGGATGGACGCGATGGCGCGGGAAAGGCACTGGTAGCCGAGCACCGCACAGGCCAGGAACAGCCACAGGTAGCGCCCGTCGGCCTGTTCGAGCTTCAGTGTCGTGGTCATCCCGATCTCGAACCCGCCGGCCAGCAGCAGCCACCACCAGGCACGGTGCCCCGCCGGGCGGGCCTGTGCCGTGTGCGCGGTCATGCGATCACCTTCAGGCCCACGATCATGGCCACGACGAGACCGAGCAGGGCCAGCATGGCCGGCCGCAGCTTCTCGCCGAAGGCGAACGCCCCGACCAGGACGGTGCCGACCGCACCGATGCCGTTCCAGACCGCGTAGGCGGTACCCAGGGGGATCGTCTCCATCGCCCGAGACAGCAGGGGAAGCTGGCCGCGGCGCAGCCGCGCCTCCCAGGTCTGGCTGGCGTTCGTCGGCCCGGCCGCGGGGGACGAGGGCCTCGACGACATCCGGGGAATCGTCTACCGCGACCTGCACGCGGTGCTGGTCGGACTGCTCGAACAGCTGGCCGCCTCGGGGCACGCCGTCGACGGCGGGGTGTCGGCCGCGGCGCGCGAGCTGCAGGCCCTGATCGACGGGCTGACGCTGCACGTCCTGCTCGGCCGGGTGCCGGCCGGGTCGGCCGAGCGGATCGTGCGCGCGGCGGTCGGCCGGCTGGTCACCCGGTCCTGAGTCCGGCGCCGGTCCCGGCCGTCAGGGGCGCCAGTGGGGATCGCGGCCGATGAAGGCGACCAGCCGGTCCTGCGCGAGGGCGTCCGCCGCGACGGGTCGCTGGACGCCGAACTGGCCGGACTCCCGCAGCATCGGTCCCATCGCCTCCATCCCAGCCAGCAGGCCGGCGCAGGTCGCCTCGTCGAGGCGTACCTCGAGACCGGCCGAGCGGGCCAGATCCCAGGTGTGCATGAACACGTCGGGGGTGTAGAAGGTGTCGATGGCGCCGCCCAGCCGATGGGTGCCCACCTGGGGGTGGGTGAAGGGTGCCGCAGCGCGGTCGGGATCGTCGAGCAGCGCCTGCACCGCCGCGCTCTGGGCGACCCACGAGCCGGCCGGATCGCCGGGGTCCCCGGACGGGACGGCGACCCCGCCGGCGGCCAGGAACGCAGGGAACCAGGTGGTCAGGTGACCCACGACGTCGCGGGCCTTCCATTCCGCGACCGGGGTGGGGGCGTCCCAGTCGGTGACCTGCTCGACGACCCGGCTGAAGGTGGCGGCCCGCTCGCGGTGGTGCCGCGCGAACTCAGCCGACATCGGCCAGCAGGGCGTCGAGCTTGGCGTAGCCGCTGTTGACGCCGCTCTCCATGCCGGAGTTCAGCCAGGCGTCTCGGCCCTCGAAGCTGTCGGTCAGCGACTGGGCGTGCAGCCGGGTCCAGCCGTCGCCCAGGTCGGTGACGGTCAGGGTCTCCAGCGCCACGCCGTCGGGCATCCCCTCCCAGGTGAAGGTCTGCACGATGCGGTCGTCGGTGAGCTGGTGGAAGCAGCCCCGGAAGGTCTGGACGTCGTCGGGGCCCCGGTCGAAGTAGCGCCAGCTGCCGCCGTCGCGGGCGTCCCAGTAGTCGATCTCGGCGGTTCGGCTGTCGGGGCCGATCCACCGCACGAACAGTTCAGGGTCGAGGTGGGCGCGCACGACCAGCGCCGGGGTGGCCCTGAAGTCGCGGGTGACATGGATGATCGGCACGGTCGGGTCGGCCTCGATCGAGGCGGTGGTCAGGTGTTCGGTCATGGTGACTCCTCGGTGTCTGCCAGCTGCACCAGCACCTCGTCGAGGCGCCGGTAGCGCTGGTCGGCCAGCTGGGCGTAGTGCTGCACCCAGTCGGTCAGCCGGCGCAGGGCGTCGGCCTCCAGGTGGATCAGTCGGCGCTGCGCCTGCGCCGACTTGGTGACCAGCCCTGCGGCCGCCAGCACGTTCAGGTGCTTGGACACCGCCTGGATGGTCATGTCGTAGGGGGCGGCCAGCTCTGAGACCGTCGCGTCGCCGAGTGCCAGCCGGGCGACAAGGTCGCGCCGGGTGGGGTCGGACAGTGCCGCGAAGGACGCGTCGAGCGGGTCCGTCATGGTCCTCCTAAACCGGTCGGTTGAATAAACCCTAGAACGACCCCCGGCTCATTGTCAACCATTCGGTTGAATATCGTCCGGACCGAGTCCGCAGAGGGTCCGTGGCCGGGCTCAGATCTCGGCCAGGGCCTCGGTCGGGGACGCCTTGGCGGCCCGGCGCCCGGGCAGCACGGACGCCAGCGCCGCGGCCACCACCGCGATGAGGACCATGCCGAGGGTCTGCGGCAGGTTCACCACGAGGCCGGCGTTCGAGCCGAGCGCGGAGGCCACCGCCTCGGCGCCGAGCCAACCGAACCAGATGCCTGCCGCGATTCCGACTGCCACCCCGACCAGAGCCAGCAGCAGCGCCTCGACGAGCAGCATCAGGCGTAGTGAGCGCGCCTGCAAGCCGAGCGCACGCATCAACGCCGACTCGCGGGTGCGCTCCAGCACCGACAGCCCCAGGGTGTTGCTGACCCCGATCAGGGCGATCAGGACGGCCACCCCCAGCAGGGCGGTGGTGATGCCGAGCAACAGGTTCAGCACCGACTCCATCGAGGCCGCCTCGATGACCCCGCCGGACATCGCGTACTCCTGGTTGCCGACGAGTTCGGTGACCGCGGCGGCCACGGAGACCGCGTCGGCGCGGTCCGGCACCGACAGCCAGACGATCGCCGAGGGAACCGTCCCGCCGAGCCGCTGCAGGGTGGCCTGCGACACCAGCACCTGGTCGGAGTCGATCAGCGGCGAGGGCACCACGCGCATGGTCAGGGTGGCCGAGTCGGTCTTCACGGTCGCGTTCTGCCCCGCGCGCACCTGTGCGAACTGCGGCACGTAGACCTCGTCGTCGGCGATGGTGGCGGGGGCCCCGGCGGCCACCGTGGCGGCGGCCGGGTCGTAGCCGATCACCCTCAGCCGGCCGTAGTCGTCGTCGTTCACGGTCACTTCGGCGGCGGTCATCGGCATCACGACCGAGGCCTGGACGCCGTGGATTCGACCCAACTGGTCGGTGAGGTCGGCCGGCACCGAGCGGACGTCGCCGCTGCTGCTGACCGCGATGTCGACCGGGCGGTGCTGGTCGATCTGGTCGAGCACGTTGCCCCGGATGGACGCCGTGGCGACCTGCAGGGTGACGATCAGCCCGACCGCCAGCATCAGTGCGGTGGCGGTGGTGGCCGCCCGGCGCGGATTGCGCACCGAGTTGTCGGCAGCGAGTCGGGCGGTGGGCCCGAATCGCCCGACGAGGCCGCCTACGAGGCGCAGCAGCGCCGGCACGAACAGCGGCGCGGCGAAAAGGACGCCGAGGGCGACCAGGGCACTGCCGGCGATCGCGCGCGG
Organism: Micropruina sonneratiae; assembly: GCF_025972045.1. GTDB lineage: Bacteria > Actinomycetota > Actinomycetes > Propionibacteriales > Propionibacteriaceae > Micropruina > Micropruina sonneratiae. The sequence goes on from NZ_JAPDHX010000006.1 coordinate 64,814, forward strand.
CAGGGCCTCGTCGGTCCCGAGCCTGCTGACCGACAGCCAGAGCCCGAACACGATCAGCACGCCGCAGACGATCCCGCGCACGAGGCCGGCCCGCCGCTTGGCCTGAGCAGGCGGCTCGGTCTGCAGGGCCTCCAGCGGGCGCACCCGGGTGCCGCGCAGCACCGGCAGCCAGGCGGCGAGCACGGTGATCAGCACCCCGACCGCGAAGGCCAGTGCCAGTTCGCCGGCGGGCAGGCTCAACCCCCAGTACAGCGAGCCGGTGAGTGAGGCGCCGATCAGTGCCAGGCCCACGCCGAGCAGCAGGCCCAGTGCGGAGCCCAGGACGCCCAGGGCGACGGCCTCGAGGCCGAAGCGGCGGCGGACCTGCGCACCAGCGGCTCCGACCGCCCGCAGCAGGCCGATCTGCCGCCGGCGCTGCGCGAGAAGGATGCTGAACGTGTTGGCGATGGTGATCATGCCGACGACCGCGGCGATGGCCGCGAAGGTCCACAGCAGGTTGCGGAAGGCGTCGAAACTGCCGGTGAAGTCGCCCATCGCGTCGGCGCGGGCCTGATCGGCGGTCTGCACCTTCGCGCCCTCGATCTGGCCGAGGGTGTCGGTCAGGTCGCGGGCCAGCGTCGTGGCACCGACGCCGTCGGCGGCCTTCACCAACCAGGCGCCGGTGCCGACGGCCGGGTCGACCCCGCTGCGGGCGAAGTCCGCGGCGGCCACGTACACGCTCTGCAGGAACAGCGAGCCGGGCTGGTCGGTGAGGCCGACCACGGTGTAGGTCGCCTCGTCGAAAGCGGAGGTGAGGGTCTCGCCCAGCCCGACGCCGAGGGTGCGGGCCGCGTCGCGGCCGAGCAGCAACTCGCCCGCGGCGACCGGCGGCCTGCCCTCGGCCACCCGAACGTCGCGCAGCGAGTCGCTGACGGGCAGCGCGATGGCGTCGGCGTAGAGCGAGGCCTGGCCGTGCTTGAGGGCCAGCGTGCTGGTCAGGGCGGGCTCGCTGACCGCGACCCCCGGACTCGAGGCGATCAGGCGTCCGGCGTCCTGCAGGTCGGCGGTGGAGCCGCCGTCGATGCTGACGAGCACGTCGGCGGCGCCGTAGCGGGCAGACTGCTCGCGTTGGACGCCGTTGTTCTCGGTGGCGACCAGGATCGACGACCCGGCCATGAAGGCCACCGAGATCGCGATCGCGATCATCGTGGCGACGAAACGGGACGGGTGGAACCGCAACTCCCTGAGGACCTGGCGAAGCATCAGGCGCCGAGCTTCCGCATCGCGTCGAGCACGCTGTCGGCGTTGGGCGTGGCCAGGTCATCGACGATCCGTCCGTCGGACAGGATCAGCGCCCGGTCGGCGTAGGCGGCCGCGTTCGGGTCGTGGGTGACCATCACGATGGTCTGGCCGAGCTCGCGGCTGGCGCCCTGCAGGTGGGTCAATAGTTCGGTGCCGGCCTTGGAGTCGAGGGCGCCGGTCGGCTCGTCGGCGAACAGCACCGCCGGCCTGGTGATCAGCGCGCGGGCGATCGCCACGCGCTGCTGCTGGCCGCCGGACAACTGCGACGGCAGGTGCCTGAGCCGCTCGGTCAGTCGCAGCGAGGTGACGATGGAGTCGAACTGCGCGGCGTCCACCTTGCGGCCGGCCAGGTCGAGCGGCAGCAGGATGTTCTCCTTGGCCGTCAGGGTCGGCAGCAAGTTGAAGGCCTGGAACACGAAGCCGACCTGATCGCGACGCACAGCGGTCAGCTTCCGGTCGTTGAGGCCGGTCAGTTCGACCCCGCCCAGCCAGACCTGCCCCGAGGTGGGGGAGTCGAGGCCGGCGAGGCAGTGCATCAGCGTCGACTTGCCCGAGCCCGAGGGGCCCATGATCGCGGTGAAGCTACCGGTCCGCAGGTCGAGGTCGACGCCCGCCAGGGCGTGCACCTCGGCGTCGCCGGTGCCGTAGGTCTTGGTCAGCGCCACCGCGCGGGCGATGACATCGGTGGGGGTTGCCACGGGGATTGTTTCGGTCACAGCTCAAACATAGGGAAAGGGCGCGGGCGTTCGAATCGTCCACGGGCCACACCTGGGGTAGCGATGGCACTACCACGGTCTGGGTCGATCGGCCCGTGGACCCCGGCGGTGGGTGCGGTGGACCGCGCCGCCACACCGGGATGCTGTGACTAGCCCCCCGGCCGGAAGGCCGAGCCCATGGACGCCAGCGCACCGTCGGCGACCGGCACCCGTCCGGTCTGCGCGGCCTTCACCAGCGCCGCGTGGTCGGCCTCGGTCTGGTCGGCGTACAGCCTGGCGAAACGCGAGAACGCCCTGGCCGCCTTCTCGCCCTTGCCCAGGTAGCCCGCGATCATCGACGCCCCGGAGGTGCGGGCGTGACCCTTGGCCAGCAGGTGTCCGACGATGCCGGCGTAGTCGGTGAGGGCGGTGGCGGTCAGGCCGTCCAGCGGCACGGTCCCCTTCATGTTGCGGAACTGCCGGACGTAGTACTGCCGGCCGTCGACCTCCGTCCAGCCCAGCAGCGGATCGGAGACCGTCTGCAGCGCCTGCTGGTACTCGACGACCCGCTGGCCCTGGTGGGCGTGCCAGGCGCTGTCGCCGTGCACGTAACGGGCCAGCACCGAGCGCCGGGCCTGCTTCAACTGCAGGAACAGGACGTCGTCGGGCGAGCTGCCCTCGAGCAGTGCCACGTACGCGCGGAGCCCCACCGAACCGACCCCGACGACCTTGTGGGCGATGTCGACCAGGTGGTAGCCGGCCACCACGCGGCGCCAGTGCGGGGCGAGGGTGTCCAGGTAGGCGTCGAGGCCCTCGGCCAGCAGCTCGTACTCCTCGCCGGTCACCGACCGGATCAGCGGCGGGTCCTCGACGATCCTTCGCTCGCCCTCGTCGGTGGAGTCGGTGAACTTGGGCAGGGCACGGTCGGAGGTGCGCTTGCGGGCGGTCTTGCCGGCCCGCTTGATCTCGTCCCGCAACTCCTTCTCGGTGGCGGTTTCGTGCAGCCGCTCGATGTCGAGCCGGTTGTAGGAGCGGGCGAGCAGTGGCATCGAGGCCAGCAGGTCGACCTCGTCGCGGTAGGCGATCACGCAGGCGTGCACCGCCTCGGCGATGTCGTCCTCGCCGTAGCCGTTCTCGCGTCCGGCCACCCAGACCGCGGCGGCCAGCCGGCGCAGGTCCCACTCCCAGGCGCCGGGATGCGCCTCGTCGAAGTCGTTCAGGTCGATCACCTGTTCGCCCTCGGGCGAGCGGTAGAAGCCGAAGTTGCCCAGGTGGGAGTCGCCGCAGATCACCGGCATGATCCCGGTGATCGGCAGCATCGCCACGTCGGCGGCCATCACCACGGCGGTGCCCCGGTAGAAACCGTAGGGCGAGGAAATCATCCGGCCGACCCGGATCGGCACCAGTTCGTCCACCCGGCCCTGGTGCGACTCGTTGATCAGTTCGATCGGGTCCGGCCGGGCCTGGGTCGCGTTCCACACCCCCAGCGCCGAGATCGGCACCTTCTCGCGCAGCGACCGCCCGAGCGCGTAGCGCTCCTCGCGGGTCGTCCCGGTCTCACGCACCGACGCGAACGCGCTGCTGTCGGTACTGGCCAGGACGGTGTGGCTGGTGTGTTGCGTCATCGCAGCTCCTCTCAGCGGCAAGGAGCCTAGTCGGAAGCGTCCGCGCTGCCCAGAGCGGGGTCGCGGACGCCGACCCCGGCCAGGTCGGCGGCCAACCCAGCGGCCCCGTCCGAGACCCGGTGCAGCACGCCGCGCAGGCCCACCAGGCGCGCGGCCAGCACGTTGGCGGGCGCGTCGTCGACGAACACCACCCGCTCGGCCGGCAGGCCGAGGACGTCGACGATGTGCCTGAAGTACTCCTGGGAGGGTTTCGCGTGCCCGACCTCGAAGGAGTAGAAGGCCCGGTCGAAGTGGGCGTCCAGGGCGAGCGAGTCACGCATGTGGGCGCCACGAAGGCTCTGCTGGTTGGTGGCCAGGCAGACGATCAGCCCGCTGTCGCGCAGCCGGTCGACCAGCGCCAGGGCGTCGGGGTCGACGACGATGTCGTGCCACACCTGCAACACCTGCTCGACGGTGGCGCCGGTGCCCGAGGCGGTGAGCAGCCCGGTCAGCAGCGGCGCCAGTTCGGCGCCGCCGGCCAGGCAGTCGCGTTCGGCGGCGAAGGCGTCCAGCACGAAGGTGGGCCCGCCCAGGGTGGTCATCTCCTCCAGCCAGCCCGGACGGGGCCACTGCAGCACGCCGTCGGCGTCGAACAGCACCGCCTCGACCGGGGAGTCGACGGCGCGGTCCGGGGTGTTGAGGAAGTCTGCGGCGATGTGCAGCATCCGCTCCCAGTGGGCGCGGGTCGGTTCCACCTCGAAGTCGGGGACGGCGCGGGCGTCGACGATCAGGTCGTCGGCGGCGTACACCACGAACCGCCCGGGTTGCGGCCAGTCCGCACCACCCCAGGTGAACTCAACCCGGCCGTGCTGAACGGCCTCGATCCGCCCGCTGCCGCCGCTGCCGAACGGGCTGCGGGCCAGGTAGTCGGTGCCGGCGACCAGGTCGGGGGCGTTGTGACCGAACAGCAGTTCGGGGTGGGCCACGAGTTCGGCCCAGTGGTTCTGAGGTGCGGTGAGGTCGGCGGTCAGGGTGAAGGCGGCCATGGGCCCCAGTCTGGCCGAAACCCGATCCTCGGTGTTGACTCGACGCATGCGACGAGTTCTTGTGCTGGGTGGGACGGCGTGGCTCGGGCGCGAAGTGACGTCGCGGGCGCTGGCCCGGGGCGACGAGGTGACCTGCCTGGCTCGCGGCCGTTCGGGGCAGGCCGTCGACGGCGTCCGTTTCGTCGCGGCCGACCGGACCGAACCGGGCGCCTTCGACGATCTGGCCGGCGAGTTCGACGAGGTGGTCGAGCTGGCCTATCACCCGGTCGCGGTGCGCTCGGCGCTGGACGCACTTGCGGCCCGGGCGGCGCACTGGACGCTGGTCTCGACGATCTCGGTGTACGCCGGCGAGGCCGGTCCCGGTGCGGACGAGACTGCGCCGCTGGTCGAGGCCAGCGACGATCCGGAGGACTACGGGGGCGCGAAGGTAGCCGCCGAGCAGGCGTCGGCGGCGGCGCTGGGCGAGCGGCTGCTGGTCGTCCGGCCGGGGCTGATCACCGGCCCGGGCGACCCCAGCGACCGGTTCGGCTACTGGCCGGCCCGGCTCGCCCGGGGCGGCAGGGTGCTGACCCCGCCGCTGACCGACGCCGACGTCCAGGTGATCGATGTGGCCGACCTCGCCGACTACCTGACCGTGGCCGCGGCGGCCGGGGTGACGGGGGTGGTGCAGGCCACCGGTGAGAGCGTCGGGTTCGACCGGGCACTGGCGATCATCGCCGAGGTGACCGGTTTCGATGGCGAACTGGTCGAGGCGCCGGCGTCCTGGCTGGTCGATCAGGGCGTGGGCTACTGGATGGGGCCGCGCTCGCTGCCACTGTGGCTGACGCCGGAGGCGTCCGCGATGAGGCAGTTGTCGATCGAACGGTTCCGCGCCACCGGCGGGGTCAACCGCCCGCTGGCCGACGTCGTGGCGCGGGTGCTGGGCTACGAGCGCCGGCTCGGGCTGGACCGCCCCCGACGCTCCGGGCTGAGCGCCGCCGAGGAGGCGGAACTGCTGGCGCGGCTCTGAGCGGCTCAGGCGTCCGGCACCTGCCACGCCTCGTCGGGCAGTTCCTCGTCCTCGACCGGCGCCCGCGAGGCCAGGTAGGTGCTCAACGCCGACAGCACCGGCGCGGGCAGGAACAGCAGCCCCGAGGAGAGCACCAGCACGAGGCAGATGGCGGTGAGCACACCGGTACAGCTCCAGCCCACCCGGACGCGGTGCTTGCGCACCACGAGCGGGATCACTGTCAGCGCCAGCGGGAGCAACAGCGGCGGGAAGACCTGCCAGCCGAGCAGCCGGAACGGTGCCACCCAGGTGACGTCGGTGCCGTTCGGGACCGCCACCAGCGGCATGAACGCGAAGAACACCGAGGCCGCGACGACGTACACCACGGCACCCCACTGCCACAGCTTCGACTGGGTCGCCACACTCATTCGGTCAGTATGCCGCCCCTGTGCGGGTGGGAACGCACGAGGGAACCCTTCGTGGCAGGAGGGCCGACGGTGATCGTCGGCCCTCCCGATGCACGAGTGGGCAGGCTCAGCCGGCCGTGCTCTCCACCAGAGGATCCGCGGCCGTCACCCCGGCGGCGGTGTCGGGCACAGCCGGGGGCGTCGGCTCGGCGTCCTTGATGCCGGGCTGCACGTTGAGCCGGTCGGGGTCGAGCCGCGATGCGCCCTTGTCGGCCGACTGGGCGAGCAGCGCGAAGATCTTCAGTGCCGGCGACACGATCCGCTGCCTGGTGCGCGGCTGCCAGCCGCGAGCCTCGGCGTCCCGGCGGCGCTGGGCCAGCACCGCGTCGTCCACCTCGAGGGTGACCCGGCGCTCGGGGATCGAGAAGGTGATGATGTCGCCGTCCTCGACCAGGCCGATGGTGCCGCCCGCGGCGGCCTCGGGCGACACGTGGCCGACCGACAGCCCCGACGAGCCGCCGGAGAACCGGCCATCGGTGATCAGTGCGCACTTGGGGCCGAGCCCGACGCCCTTGAGGTAGGACGTCGGGTACAGCATCTCCTGCATGCCCGGGCCGCCCTTGGGGCCCTCGTAGCGGACGACGACGACGTCGCCGGGAGCGATCTCGCCGCCGAGGATCTTCTCGACCGCCTCCTCCTGCGACTCGGCGACCTTGGCGGTGCCGGTGAACTCCCACTGCTCCTGCGGCACGCCGGCGGTCTTCACGATGCAGCCGTCCTCGGCGAGGTTGCCGTACAGCACAGCCAGCCCGCCGTCGGTGGTGTAGGGGTTCGCGACCGAGTGGATGCAACCGTGGTCGGGGTCGGTGTCGAGTTCGGCCCAACGGTTGGTCGACGAGAACGCCTCGGTGGTCCGGACGCCCCCCGGGGCTGCGTAGAACAGTTCGGCGTTCTCGGGCTTCACCCGCCCGCTGCGGATGTCCCAGTCACCCAGCCAGGTGTCCAGGTCGGGGGAGTGGACGGCGTGCACGTTGCGGTCGAGCAAGCCGCCGCGGTCGAGTTCGCCGAGGATGGCGGGGACGCCGCCGGCGCGATGCACGTCCTCCATGTAGAACTTCGTGGAGTTCGGCGCGACCTTGCACACGCACGGGGTGATCCGCGACAGGGCGTCGATGTCGTGCTGATCGAAGTCGACGCGGGCCTCCTGCGCGGCGGCCAGCAGGTGCAGCACGGTGTTCGTCGACCCGCCCATGGCGATGTCGAGCCGCATCGCGTTGCTGAACGCCTCCTTGGTGGTGATGGACAGCGGCAGCACCGAGGCGTCGTCCTCGTCGTACCAGCGCCGGGCCAGGTCGACCACCAGCTTGCCGGCCCGGACGAACAGGTCGCGGCGGGCGTAGGAGGTGGCCAGGGTCGAGCCGTTGCCCGGCAGCGACAGTCCGAGCGCCTCGGTCAGGCAGTTCATCGAGTTGGCGGTGAACATGCCCGAGCAGGAGCCGCAGGTGGGGCAGGCGTTCTGCTCGATGGACAGCAGCTGCTCGTCGGTGACGGTGGCGTCCACCGCCTTGTACATGGCGTCGATCAGGTCGAGCCGGGTTCCGCCCTCGTCGGGAGCGCCGCTGATCACTCGCGTGCCGAGCACCCGGCCGGCCTCCATCGGCCCGCCGGAGACGAACACGGTGGGGATGTTCAGGCGCAGTGCCGCCAGCAGCATGCCGGGGGTGATCTTGTCGCAGTTGGAGATGCAGACCAGGGCGTCGGCGCAGTGCGCGTTGACCATGTACTCCACCGAGTCGGCGATGATCTCGCGGCTGGGCAGCGAGTAGAGCATGCCCTCGTGGCCCATTGCGATGCCGTCGTCGACGGCGATCGTGTTGAACTCGCGACCGACCCCGCCCGCCTCGGCGATCGCCTCGGCGACGAGTTTGCCCATGTCGCGCAGGTGCACGTGACCAGGCACGAACTGGGTGAAGCTGTTGGCGATCGCGATGATCGGCTTGCCGAAGTCGGACTCTCCCATGCCGGTGGCACGCCACAGTGCCCGGGCGCCGGCCATGTTGCGGCCATGGGTGGTGGTGCGTGAGCGCAGTGCAGGCATAGGGAGCAGCCTACGCCCGCGCTCCACAGGCGTAACCGCCCGGCCGGCCACTGACCCGAAGGTGTGCGCCGGAGGTTGGGTAGCCTGCCCGGCATGCGCGGGCGGGACTTCTTCATCGTCGCGGCGATCGCACTGGGCATCGCGGCCGCGTTCCTGGCCGGACTGACCGCACTGGCCTCGGGCTGGTCGGCACCCAGCCCGCAGCCGCGCCCGTTGGCCGTCGAGATCGTGCGGGCCGTGTGGCCGCTGCTGCTGGGGACCGTGGCGTGCGTTGCCGCCGCCGCGCACCCGCGACCGTGGACGACCTGGCCGGCAGCGGCCCTGTTGGTGGCCGGCGGTGTGCTCGCCGTGCTGCAGGGGGGCTTCCAACTCACCGCCCTCGGTGTGCTGATCGCGGCTCTCGGCCTGATCGGCGCGGTGCTGGACACCGCCCACGCCCGACGCCGGCGGAGCGGGGGAGCGTGAGCGGGCCCGACTCCTTCCACCGGCCTGAAGGGTGGCAGGAACTCGACGACGCCGGGGCCGGAGCCGAGACCGCCGGCGCGGGCGACGTCCCCCAAGCCGAGACCCCCACCGGCCGGCGGCGTTGGTTCCGTCGCGGGCCCCGGCACCAGGGGCTGGGCCGGCGGGCGGCCGGGCCGGACTTCCAGTGGCCGGCAGCGCCGGCGCAGCCGGGGCCCGCCGAGCCTGCGGCGTCCCCGCCGGCCAGCGCCCAGCACAGCAGCCTGAACTCGTCCCCAGCCTCCTCGAGGCCGGACGTGCCGTCGCCGGAGGCGTCCCTGTCGCTGGCCGAGCTGGCTCAGCGCCGGGCCCGGTCGCGACGCAAGCGGCGGACGCGGTACGGCGCGACCGGCGGTGGGGCGTCAACAGCGCTGGGCCGGCTTCTGGGGGTGCTGCGTGCCCTCGGACTGGGGGTGCTGGTCATGGTGCTCGTCCTTGCGGGCCTGCGTGCCCTCGTCGGCGGTGGGGGCCGGAGCGACGAGCCACGTCCCACCCGGACCAGTTCGCCGCCCGCCGACGAACTGCCGGCGGTGTGGACGCTGGCGGCCGATGAGTTGCGCGATGACCTCGAGGCACCCGAACTCCAGTCGGCGGTGGACGGCAGCTTCGATTCGAACCACCTGATCGACGCCGGGGCAACCTGGGTGGTGCTGAGCGGCGACGAGGAGGACCGGTCGATCGCGGCGCACGGCATCCGGTCGCGGACCGGTGATCAGGTGTGGCGCCACGACCTGGCCGACGGGCTGTGCGGCGCCCAGCTGCTGGGGGACCAGCTGCTGTGTGCGGCGTCCACCCGGACGGATCCGGCCACCGGCCTGGGGGTGGCGTGGCGCATCTCGCTGCTCGACCCGAGCAGCGGCCGGGAGACCGGTGGGGTCGACTTCGACGGCTGGCTGACCATGGTGTACGTGAGCGGCAGCCGGGTGCTGCTGGTCGAGCAACGCCAACCGGCACCTCACGCCGTCCTCACCGTGCTGAATGCCGGGTTGGATCAGGTGGGACGGATCGACCTGCGGGACCAGGAGCAGCAGGACGGGCTGTTCAGCAACAACCGCATCTACAACCGCAAACTGCCCATCCCCGAAGGGCCGGCCCTGGACCGGCCGCGAATGCGGACCGTCGCCAAGCGGCTGGTCGCGTTGTGGGCGGGCCAATCCACGGCGTTCGTCGACCTGCACGCGGGCACCCTGGTCGCTCTGCCGCGCTGCTCGCGGCTGGTAGACGACGGGCGGCGGCTGTGGTGCAACGCGGGCGCCCGGGCGGTCGCCTACAGCTACGGGCTGAAGGCCCTGTACGAGACCGACCTCAACGTGCGATTGGCCTTTCCGGGCCGCGACCCGCGCGGCGGCGACGTCACCACGCCGGTCTTCCTCGACGCCGAGGGCCGGGCCGTGCAGGTGGATCCGGAAACCGGCAGGACGGTCGGCACCGTGGCCGAGACCCGGATCAGCTCGGTGTGGGGCCTGACCGTGTGGCCGACGGCGGACTTCGTGGACGGGCTCACCCTGATCTCGGACCGGGACAACATCTTCGCGGTAAGCGGACGCCGCAACGAGGTGGAATGGACGAGGGAGAAGCCCGGCTCGACCGGTGGGGTCTGGGCGTGGCAGGACAGCCTGCTGCTGGCGTCGCGGGAGCTGCGGTTGCTGGACCCGTCGACCGGTGAGGTGATCGCCGAGTACCGGCAGGTGCACGGCCTGGACACGGTGGTGGTCGACGAGGTGCTGGTCGGTGTCGGGTTGGACGAGCTGGCGCGGCTGCGGGACCCGTGAGGTGGGGCGGCCATGCCGGCGATGCACCGATTCCACAGCCGGCGCCTAGACTGAGCCAATGACGAACTTCTTCGAGGTCTTCAATCCCGGGGCTGCGCACGCCCGGGCCCAGAAGGATCTCGAGAAGATCCTGGTCGCCGACTACGAGAAGGGCGCCTGGGGTCCCAAGCCGCACGATCTCGAATCGGGTTCGGTGACGATCAGGATGCCGAAGGCCAAGCCCGACGATCGAGGCTAGCCGTGTGGGCGGCCGGCTCGCCGGCTGCTAGCGGATCGGGTCGGGGCACAGTTCGCGGCGTCCGCAGCCCTCGCAGTGCTCGCCCATCCAGAACGCGTCGAAGCGTTGTTCGAGCATGGCGACGAAGTCGGGTTCGCGGCCGACGGCGCCCAGCTCGAGGTTGCGGTTGGCCTCACTCTTGGCGCCCAGGCCCGCGCCGGTGAAGTTCGCCGAGCCGGTGTAGCCCAGTTCGCCGTCGACGATGACGATCTTCCAGTGGCTGCGCGGGCAGATCTGCAACTCCAGGCCGCCGTCGACCAGTGCCGGCAGGGTGTCGAACGTCTCGCGGAAGCTGCGCGAGGGCAGTTCGGCGTGGATGACCCTGATCTGGACGCCGTCGCGGGCCAGCCGGCTGAACTCATCGAGGATGGGGCGGTAGCGGCGTCCGGCCCCGGGGACGTAGAGGTCCTTGAGGTTGGCGGTGGCGATCCAGATGGACTTCTGCGCCCGCAGCACACCCTCGGTGATGACCGCGCGGTACAGTTCGCGCCCGCTCAGCCACTCCATGCCGCGAGGCTAGCCGCTCGGTTCGTCCACATCGGCATCCACACCTGTGGAGAACTACAGCAGTGTGATTAGCGGGTAGGGCGATTGGGACCCCACCAGCGCCGCCAGTCGCCCCGGACGGGGCCGAACATGTTGCGGCCCATATGTAGGCGCCCGCACCGAGGATGGCCTCCATCGCCGCGGGCACTCTCGGGGCCGCCGTCCTGCATCCAGTTGTGCAGAACCCCCTCGGGAACGTCGCCGAACGGGCGCTGCTCGGTCTGGTCAGGGGCGGACCCGACCCCGTCCAGGGTGATCGACATGGTGGCGACGACTGTCATGAGGGACACCTTCTCTCGTTGTCGGCCGCAGCGGAACGCTGTTGGGTCACGCCGCGATCATGATCTCGACGGGAAACGGCAGCGCGTAGGGTCGGTCGATCGGTTCGTGCGGCAGGGGCGGCGGCATGCTCGCGTACTCGTGGCCGCTCGGGCTGCGCAGCGCGACGCTGCCGCCCGGCCCCGGTCTGGCCCGCCAGCCCGGGTGCTCCTTGAGCTGGTTGCACTGCTCGCACAGCCCTTGGCCGTTGTGGGCGGTGGTCGTCCCGCCGGCGTGCGCCGGCACCACGTGGTCGGTGTGCCGGATCGGGGCGCCGCACCACGGCGTCCGGCAAACCTCGTCGCGCGTCGCGATGAACGCCTTCAGGCCGGCGGGGAAGATCCTGCGCCGCGACTCCATCGCGACCAGTTCGCCCGTGCCGGGACGGTTGTAGAGCCGGCGCAGCCACGCCCTGCCCCGACCGGACGCCGCGGCGGCGATCCGCCGGGCGACCCCGGCCGGGAGGGGACCGTACCCGGCCAGCCGGGCGGGCTCGTGCGACCCGCCCAGCAGGGCGGAATCGGTCATCACCAGCTGCACCTCGACCCCGACCTCGTCGGCGGCGGTGAGTCCGGTGGCCCGGGCGACCAGGGTGTCGGCCATCACCTGCCCCCGCGACCGGGCGTCACCGGCGGCGCGGGCGGTGTCGGCCTCGACCCCCAGGGCCGCCAGCACGGCCACGCCCTGGGCGACCGGCAGCAGTCCGCTGAGTCGCGCCATGCAGTCGGGCGCGGGTCGCAGGCTGACCCGGCGGTCGGCCTCGGCCTGCCCGATGCGCTCCACGATGCTGTGGGGGTCGAGTCGGCAGCCGACCCGCCGCGCCTCGGACGCCACCTGCCGGTCGGACAGTTCCGCCAGCCGGCCGGCCAGCTGCTCGTCGACCATTGCCCGGTGCTCACGGCTCAGGCAGGCGGTCTCACAGGCGACCAGCCCGGCGCGCCACTCGCTCACCAGCCCGGCGCGGAACAGGCGCATGGTGTGCGGCAGCTCGCGCGCCAGCATCATCGCCAGGCCCACCAGCCGGGTCGCGTGGTGCGGGGACTCACGACGTGCGAGCGCCACCTCGCCGGCGACCGAGGCCGGCACCCTCCGCGCGTTGTGCCCATGAACCTCGGCTTCGGCCTCGCGGTGCCAACGGAGCGCGACGCTCGCCCTGGCCTGCAGCGCGGCGGCGGAGTTCTTCAGCAGTTCGAGCTGTCCGATCAACTCGACCAGCTCCGTCGGCGAGTGTTCGACCTCACTCCTGCCCAGCTCGGTGACCATCGCGGCAACGGCCGCGGGGTCAAGGTTGGGAGAGGGTTTCATATGGAGAGTATAATCAAACATACGTACGATTACAAGGCTCCGACGCACACTTGTTCGGCCGGTGACGTCGCGGTCGAGCCGGACCCGGCTCGACCTGACTCGCACGCTACCCGGAGCCTCTGACGGTTCCACCTTCCACCTCAGCGATCCGACCCCACGCGGCTCAGGTCGTTGACGAACCGATGCACCTGCTCGTCGGGGAAGGCGAAATCGAAGTTCCCGTCGGGTCGGCCAGATAGCCGTCCAGCGATCCGATGGCCAGGTAGTAGAGCACGGTCTCCTCCGTGAGGCCGGCATGGTCGGGTCAGCCTGGGCAGGGGCCATCCTTGCCGATACCTGTGGGTTGTTACCGTTGAGCCATGCGCCGCCTCTCCCTGTTGCTCATCGGCCTCGGCATCTTCGTCCTCGGCATGCTGCCGGCCACCACGGCACGTGCAGACTCCGACGACGACAGCATCACCACGTACACAGTGACCGCCGACGTCGCCAAGGACGGCACCACCTCGGTAAAGCTCGCGTTCGACTTCGATTTCGGCTCCGACGAGGGCCGGGGTCCGTACCTGACCTTCCCGCTGCGGCAGGAGATCGCCAACGATCCCGACCATTGGCGGATGCTCGACATGAGCCTCGGTGACGTGACCAGCCCGTCCGGCGCGAACACCGAGGTGAGTACCGAGACCCAGGACGGCAACCTGCTGGTCCGGATCGGCAACGAGAACACGTACTTCACCGGCACCCAGTCCTATGTGGTGACGTACACGATCCGCGGCCTGATCGCCCCCAACCAGACCACCTCGGGTCTCGACGAGTTCAACTGGAACGTCATCGGCAACGGCTGGGAGATCCCGATCAGCAACATCACCGCGACCGTCACCGGACCGGTCGACGTCACGCAGTCCGCCTGCTTCATCGACGGCGACACCTCCAACCCCTGCCAGGCCGATCAGCGAGGCGACACGGTCACCTTCACCCAGTCGCGGCTCTCCGACCACACCTACCTGCAGATCGTCGCGGGCTTCCCGGCCGGCACCTTCGTCGGCGCCGAGGCCAGGCTCGAGAAGCGGTTCTGGATCGGCAACATGTTCCCCGTCACCGCTGCGACCGGTGGCGTCACCGCGGTACTCACCGCACTCGGCCTGGGTGCCCTGCTGCGGCGCACCCGGCGCGGCTCCCGCGACCAGGTGTACCTGGGCCTGACGCCCGGCGTCACGCCGGCCAAGGACCAGCAGGTCGCCATCGGCCACGGCACCTCGAACGCCCCGGTCGCGGTCCAGTTCACGCCGCCCCGCGACGCCCGGCCGGGTGAGATCGGCGTCCTGACCGACTCGACCGCCGACAACGTCGACATCACGGCCACCATCATCGATCTGGCCGTCCGCAAGCACCTGACCATCGAGCAGCAGGACAAGAAGGACTGGACGTTCACCCGGCTGAACAACCCCGAACGGTTGACGCGTTACGAAGCGAAACTGGTCGACAAGCTGTTCTCCAAGGGCTCCGTGGTCACCACCGACGACCTGAAGGACAGCGACTACGCCGGCCTGCTCGACAAGACCCGGGAGAGGCTCTACAAGCGGGTCACCGACGAGCTGCACTGGTTCACCAAGAACCCGAGCCATGTCCGCGGGGTGGCGATCGTCGGCGGCATCGGGCTGACCCTGGCCGGCGGTGCGCTGGGGCTCGCCCTCGGCTTCGTCGGGTGGGGGCTGGTCGGCCTGGCGGGGGTCATCTGCGGGATCGCCATGCTGGCCCTCAGCAACCGGTTCGGTGCCCGGACGGCCGAAGGCTCGGCCGTGCTCGCCCAGGCGAAGGGCTTCGAGCTGTACCTGACCACGGCCGAGGCCGACCAGATCAAGTTCGAGGAGGGCATCGACGTGTTCTCCCGCTACCTGCCCTACGCCATCGTCTTCGGCGTCGCCGACCGCTGGGCGAAGGTCTTCGAGCAGCTCGCCGCCGAGGGCCGCTACGTCGCCGACACCTCCTGGTACGTGGGCTACGGCTACGGTTACGGCCTCGGTTTCGGCACCCTCACCTCGTCGATGGACCAGCTCGCCTCGACCATGTCGTCCTCGATGCAGTCGGCCACGGCGGCGTCCAGCGGCGGCTCCGGCTTCAGCGGCGGTGGCGGCTTCGGCGGTGGCGGTGGCGGCGGCTGGTGACGTGACCGCGGGCGCCTTCGCGGGCTCGGGCGACGCCTACGACCGGTTCATGGGCCGCTGGTCGCGCCGGTTGGCTGCGCCGTTCGCGCAGTTCGCCGGCACCCAGGGGTACTCGTCCGGATCGGCTCCGCCGAACTGCTGCCCTTCGAGGACGCCCGCATCGACGCCACCCTCAGCCAACTGGTGCTGCACTTCGTCACCGATCCCGACGCCGCGGCTGCAGAACTCGCCAGGGTCAACCGCCCCGGAGATGTGGTGGCCGCCTGCGTCTGGGACGCCGAACAGGGCATGGGTCTGTTGAGCGACTTCTGGCAGGCCGCCGCGGCCGCCGGCGGGGCCGACCACACCGCACTGGAGTACCGCTTCGGTACCCCCGGCGAACTGACGACCTGGCTGACCAGGGCTGGTTTCGCCGACGTCACCGAGACCACCATCGTCACCGGCGCCGTCACCCGTCCCGGCAGCCGGGCCGCGATCCGGCTGGTGCGCCCGCCCAGCCGATCGACGGTCTGGAAGGCGAGCCATTCCTCGCCCGGCTCGCCGCCCCCCAGCACTCCCTCGACCCGCAGCCCGTCCAGTCCCAGCGACTCCAGCAGGCCCGGCACCGGCAACTCGTCGGCGTCCGGCGTAGTGTTCGCCGGTCTCGGCGACGAAGCTCGGCCACGGGTCCAGCCGCAGCGTGCCTGCCACCCCGAGGACGCCGCCCACCACCGCGGTGCCGGCGACGCCGAGCACCACCGGGTGCGGCACCAGCAGCCCGATCGCGGCGGGCGCCACCCGGCCCAGGGCGGGGACCCAACGGCGCACGGTGGCGCCCCAACCCGAGGAGTGCCGGGGCTGTTGCCAGGCCACGGCCCGGTTTCCCGCGCCGTCGCTCAGCGCTGGTCGAGCGGCAGGTAGTCGCGCTCGACCTCGCCGGTGTACACCTGCCGGGGGCGTCCGATCCGCTTCACCGGGTCGAGGTGCTGCTCACGCCAGTGCGCGATCCAGCCGGGCAGGCGTCCGATCGTGAACAGCACGGTGAACATGTTCACCGGGAAGCCCATCGCCTGGTAGATCAGCCCGGTGTAGAAGTCGACGTTCGGATACAGCTTGCGTTCGGCGAAGTAGTCGTCGTTGAGGGCCGCCTCCTCGAGCGCGAGGGCAAGGTCGAGCAGCTCGTCGTGACCGGGCCGGTCGCGCAGGATGGCGTCCGCGTGCTGTTTGACGATCTGCGCGCGGGGGTCGAAGTTCTTGTAGATCCGGTGCCCGAAACCCATCAGCTTGACGTTGGACTTCTTGTCCTTCACCCGGGCCACGAAGTCGGCGACGCTCTGCCCGGACTCGCGCAGCTGTTGCAGCATCTCGATCACGGCCTGGTTGGCGCCGCCGTGCAGCTGCCCGGACAGTGCGCTCACCCCGGCCGCGACCGAGAGGTACAGGTTGGCCCCCGACGAGCCCACCATGCGCACCGTCGAGGTGGAGCAGTTCTGCTCGTGGTCGGCGTGCAGGATGAGCAGCACGTCGAGGGCGCGCACGATGGTCTCGTCGATCTCGAACGGCCGGGTGGGGACGCCGAAGCTCATCCGCAGGAAGTTCTCGATGTAGCCCAGCGACTCGTCCGGGTACAGGGTCGGCAGGCCGAGAGAGTTCTTGTAGCCGTACGCGGCCAGCGTCGGCACCTTGGCCATCAGCCGGTACGCGTGCTCTTCGACGGTGCGCTCGGTCAGCGCCACCGGCGGCATCGCGAACGTGGACAGCGCGTTGATGCCCGCGGCGAGGACCGGCATCGGGTGCGAGCGCCTCGGGAACAGCTTGAACATCTCCTTGAGCCGCTCGTCGAGCAGGTAGTGCTCGCTGATCTGCCCGGTGAACTCGGCCAACTGCTCGGCGGTCGGCAGTTCGCCGTACAGCACCAAGTAGGACGTCTCGAGGAACGTGGAGCGCTCGGCCAGTTGCTCGATCGGATAGCCGCGGTAGCGCAGGATGCCGGCGTCGCCGTCGATGTAGGTGATCGCCGACTGGCACGCGGCGGTGTTGCCGAATCCGACGTCCAGCGTCACGTCGCCGGTGTCGGCGAGTAGCGTGGAGATGTCGTAGCCGTCACTTCCCACACTGGCCCGGACCTGCGGAAGCTCGCAGGTCTGGTCGCCATGGACGAACTGCGCATTGCTCACGCGTGTCTCCTTTCGGCGACCGGTGAGGGAGGCTCCGTCGCCTGCGGACCCACCCTAGCGCGGGCTTCCAGGGCTCCCGTGAGAACGATGGTTGACAAGTCAACAACAGCGGCTATGCTGAAGGTAGTTGAGATTTCAAAAACAGTCTCGAGAACAACTTCCGGGGTTCCGGCCCCGGCACCTCGACCACCACAGCCTGAGGAGGCACACCCCATGACCACCGCCGTTCCCGCCCTGACCGATCTGCAGGGCACCTACGTACTCGACGCCAGCCACAGCCAGCTGGGCTTCATCGCCCGGCACGCCATGGTGACCAAGGTCCGCGGCTCGTTCAACGATGTCGAGGGCTCCGCCACCATCGACGGCGCGAACCCGTCGGCCTCCACCCTCGAGGTCACCATCAAAACCGCCTCGGTCGACACCCGCAGCGAGGGTCGCGACGCGCACCTGAAGTCGGCCGACTTCTTCGATGCCGAGACCTACCCCGAGATCACCTTCAAGGGCACCGGCTTCGACATCGACGGCGACACCGTCGAGGTGACCGGCGACCTGACCATCAAGGACAAGACCCACCCGGTCACCATCCCCTTCGAGTACCAGGGCGCGGCCACCGACCCGTTCGGCAACGAGCGCATCGGCTTCGAGGGCTCCGTCGTGGTGAACCGCAAGGACTGGGACCTGAACTGGAACGCGGCCCTCGAGGCCGGCGGCGTCCTGGTCAGCGAGAAGATCACCCTCGAGTTCGAGGTGTCCGCCATCAAGCAGGCCTGACCTCACACAGGCTTCCCGAACGGGGGGCACGAGCCCGGCTTCGGCCGGGCTTTCGTGCGTTCGGACCGGACGCCTGGGCTTCCGCCCGGGCTGAACACTCCCTCGGCGCCGCTCGGCGTGCGAACATGAGCCCCATGGTCGTCCTGCTGCGGCTGCTGGCCGTCGTGTTGCTCACCCTGGCGGGCGGCGTCGTCACCCCGGCCACGGCATCCGGTTCGGGGGATCCGATCGCCGTGCGCGGGTCTACAAGGGGTCGGTGCCCGCCCGGGTGCTGGTGACGTCCGCGGCGAGCGAGGCCAGTTGCGGCGTCCGGCTCAGTGGCGAGGTGCTGGTGTTCGCGCGTGGTTCGTACGACGCCCTGACCACGACCCTGTGCTCGGCGCCGAATCCTATGGACCGCGCGAAGCTGGGCACGGGCCGGACGCCGGCCCCGCTGACGCCGAGCCCAGCGGTGACGGCGGTGCCGACGCCCGCCGACGTGACGCCTTGGTGGGGGACGCCGACGGCCTGGCTGGCCGGTACCGGCGTCCTGGCGCTGGTCGCGGTGGTGGTCTGGATGCGCCGCCGCTGACGTTGCGCGCGTCCGGACACGTTGCCGCCGTTAGAACGCGCGCAACCTGACCGACCCCGCGCAACGTCACGCACCTGGACGCCAGCCCTGCTGCTGCAGCATCGAGCGCACGAGGAGATCGAGCTTGTCCGGGTGCATCGCCTCGGCCCAGGACCAGCGGACGATCGCCCAGCCGTGACTGCGAAGATCGACCTCGCGGCGCTTCTCACGCATCACCACGTCGGCCGCCGTCTCGCCGTCGGCCAGCAGTTCCCCGTATTTCACCTTGCCGTCGAACTCGCCGAGCAGCTTCCAGCGGGGCCAGGCGAAGTCGGCCCGGTAGCGAGCGCCTCCGATCTCCAGGTCGTACTGCAACACCGGCACCGGCAGGCCGAGTTGCCACAGGGTCAGCCGGCTCACCGATTCACCGGGCGATTCACTGCGGGCGTCCGCGAAGCCGACGATCATTCGGGCCTGCGCGACACCGCGCCGGCGGTGCGCCGCCTCGAGTTGTGCCGACAACTCGCACGGGGGGACGCCGCGGCGCAGGGCGACGTCCGCCGCCGCCAGGGCGAGGCGCGCGTCGCAGCTGCGGGCCAGGTCGACGACGGTGCGCGGCATGGTCGTCCGGTGCAGCTCGTCGACCAGTTCGACATCGCCTTCCGGCAGGGGCGTCCGGTACTGGTGGATCTGCGCCCCCACCCGGCCTCCGCCTCGTCCCGGGGAGGTGTAGGTGACGCGGTCCAGCAAGCGGCGTTCGACCGGCAGGCCGTGCAGCACGGCGGCGGAGACGTGGCTGAACACGGCGCCCTCGCCCAGTACCGGCACGGTGGCGCGGATCAGGGTGCGATGCCGGGTAAAGCCCTCCACGGCGTCGGTGTCGAAGGCACCCCGTCTGAGACGGAACAGTTCGGCGTCCCTGACCATGCGGCGCACCTGGCTCGACCCGACGCCGCGGGCTCGTAGGTCTGAGGTTCGCATCAGCGGCATGGCGGAGACTTCAGCACAGCCGCCGGGTCGGTGGACGTTATCCACAGGACCTACAACGAAGCGGTTTCGATGTTGCGCGCCGCCGGACACGTTGCCGCTGCTGCAACGCGCGCAATGTGCCCGACCGCGCGCAACGTCGGGCCTGGGAGGCTCGGCCGTCCACAGGCCTCAGGCCAGGGACGCCTCCAGCGCGTCCAGCGCCCCCTCGAGCTCTTCGCGGGTGATCACCAGCGGCGGGGCGAGCCGGATCGTCCGTTCGTGGGTGTCCTTGGCGATGACCCGGCGGTCGAGCAGCCGGTAGCAGATCGTCCGGGCGGTCGCGAGCGCGGGGTCGATGTCGACCCCCGCCCAGAGCCCCTTGCCCCGCACGGCGGTGACGCCGTTGCCGACCAGGCCCGTCAACCGCTCGTGCAGCACGGCACCCAGTTCGGCGGAGCGGCGCTGCAGCTCGCCGGTGCGCAGCAGTTCGACGGCCGCCAGCCCCACCGCGCAGGCGAGCGGGTTGGCGCCGAACGTCGACCCGTGCTGGCCGGGCTGCAGCAGCCCAAGCACCGCCCGGTCGCCGACCACCGCCGACACCGGCAGGATGCCGCCGCCGAGCGCCTTGCCCAACAGGTACAGGTCGGGGACCACCCCGCTGTGTTCGCAGGCGAAGGTGGTGCCGGTGCGGCCCAGTCCCGACTGGATCTCGTCGGCGATGAGCAGCACGCCATGCTCACTGCACAGTTCACGCACCCCCGGCAGAAACTCCGCCGGCGGCACCACAACACCAGCCTCGCCCTGAATCGGTTCGACCAGCACCGCCACGGTGTCAGGGTCGATCGCCTCGGCCACGGCGGCCAGGTCACCGAACGGCACGCTGCGGAAGCCGGGGGTGAACGGCCCGTAGCCGCGCCGCGCGGTCTCGTCGTTGCTGAACGAAATCACCGTGGTGGTGCGGCCGTGGAAGTTGCCGTCCATCACGACGATGTTCGCCCGGTCCTCGGCGACGCCCTTGGTCTCGTAGCCCCACTTGCGGGACAGTTTGATGGCGGTCTCGACGGCCTCCACCCCGGTGTTCATCGGCAGGGCCATCTCCTTGCCGCACAGCTCGGCCAGTGCCTGCACGAAGGGCCCGTAGCCGGCCGAGTACACCGCGCGCGACGTGATCGTCACCCGATGCAACTGCTCGACGGCGGCCCTGGTCAGGGCCGGATGGCAGTGGCCGAAGTTGACTGCGGAATATGCCGACAGGAGGTCGAGGTAGCGGTTGCCGTCCAGGTCGGTCAGCCACGCCCCCTCGCCGCCGGCGATGACGACCGGCAGCGGCTGGTAGTTGTGCGCCCCCCACGTCTCGGCCTGCTCGATCGCGCACTGCTGCGCTGGGCTGGTCACCCTGCGATCCACCATGGAAAACCTCCGCTCAATCACCGCGACAGCGCGAGTTCTTGCGGAACTGGACTGGTTCGACGCAAGAAAGCCAGAATCGTACCAGGACGCCGTGGCGAAGCCCCTAACGGCGTCCGATCCCCAGGGCTCGGCCGATCCGTACCCGGCTGCCGTAGCTTATGGACCCCGTCCTGAACAGCCGGACGCCGAGCACCAGGAACGCCCAGCCGAACGCCCCCAGCACCACCAGCGCGATGCCCGCCTCCCACCACGACAACCCGCCGGTGGCGTTGCGCAGCAGCGCCGAGACCGGGGCGGTGAGCGGGAAGAAGGTGAACACCTGCGACACCACGCCGTGCGGGTCCGACACCAGCAGGGACGCCGCGTACAGCGGCACGAACATCGACATCACCACCACGCCGAAGGCGTTGCCAGCCTCCTTCGCCGACGGCATCACCGCCCCGATCGCCACCAGCAACCCGGTGAACATGAGGAAGCTGAGCAGGAACAGCGCGAAGCCGACGAGCATGGTCGCCGGATCGATCGGGATCAGTCCCAGCACCGCGGCCGCCCCCGCCTCGTCGGATGCCGACGGCAGCCCGAGCGACCCGCTGAACAGCCCGAACACGATGCCGGCCGGCAGCCCCACCGCCACTCCCTGGACGATGCCGATCAGCGCCAAGGCGATGACCTTGCCGACGATCAGCGTGGTCGGGTTCATGGTGGTGAGGATCATCTCGGTGACCCGGTTCTCCTTCTCTTCCAGGGTGACGTTCAGCATCTGGTTGCCCAGCATCAGCACGGCCAGGTAGAACAGCACCAGGAACAGCCCCGGCGCGATCACCCCGGCCAGGCCGGGCGTGGGGCGTCCGTCGGCGTAGGTGACCAGGCTGATGTCGGCCCCGTTGACGGCCAGCTTGGCCACCACCGGGTCGCCGATCCGTTTCTCGACCGAGGCGCTCAGCACCGCCTGCGCGACCGCGCTGTAGCGGCCGGAGTCGAACAGGCCGAGATCCGTTCCGCGCACCTCGACGCTCTGGCTGAGCGGGTCCTTGGGGAAGTCGATGTGGCACTGCGAGGTGCCGTCGACGACGGCCTGGCGGGCGGCCGCGGCGTCGGTCACCTCGGTGCCGCCGGCGGCCTTCGCGATCGCCGGGTCGACCAGGCCGGACGCGTCGGTGTAGGTGAACGTCACCGGCTCGGAACCCTGATTCTCCGCCCGCTCGGCGGTGGTCTGCCCGCTCAGCGCGATCAGCCCGACGACGACCGCGATCAGCACCGGCACCGACAGCGAGATCAGCCAGAACCGCGGCTTGAACACGGTGCGGCGGAACTCGAAGCCGATGACGGTGCCGAGATTGTGCCGGTTCATGCCGCGGCCTCCTGTTCGCCGTACACCTTGAGGAAGATCTCGTCGAGCGACATCCGTGCCGTGCTGAACCCGCGCAGCCGGACGCCGGCGTCCAGCAGTTCGCGCACCACCAGGTTCGGCTCCACCCCGTCGGGCAGCTCGAGTTCGGCGTAGTTGCGTTCGCCGACGGCCACCCGGAAGTTCGCCGACGCGGGCAGGACGCCCGAGAAGGTGACCCGCATCCGGCGTCCGCCGAAGGCGTCCTGCACCTCCGCGACGGTGCCGTAGGCCTCGGCGCGGCCGTCCTTCAGCAACAGGATCCGGTCGCACAACCTCTCGACCTCGTCCATCTGGTGGGTGACCATCACCACCGTCGCGCCCTGCGAGCGCTGTTCGTCGACGAGGTCCATCAGCAGCCGGCGGTTGACCGGGTCGAAGCCCTTGGTCGGCTCGTCGAGGATGAGGATGTCGGGGCTGTTCATGATCGTCACGCCGAGCTGAACCTTCTGCTGCTGGCCTCCGGACAGCTTGTCCAGCCTGGTCCGGGCGTGCCCGGCCAGCCCGACCCGCTCCAGGTAGGCACGCGACCAGCCGTCGGCCTGCTCGCGGCTGAGCCCCTTGAGCCGGCCGAAGTACGTCATCACGTCGAGCACGGACTCCTTGCGGTACAGGCCGCGCTCCTCGGGCAGGTAGCCGAGCCGGGAGCCCTGGGCCGGGTCGAAGCGGCGTCCCTCGACCAGCAGCTGTCCGGCGGTCGGGGTGTAGATGCCGAGCAGCGCGCGGATCGTGGTGGTCTTGCCAGAGCCGTTCGAGCCGAGCAGGCCGAAGGTTTCGCCGGGCCGGACGGCGAAGCTCAGGTCGTCGATCACCACCTGGTCGCCGAACGCCATCCGGAAGCCGCGGACCTCGATGGCGGGGATGGGTTGCGCGTCCATGGCCCCACTGAACCACATCCGCCGCCCCCGCCCGGTGCCCCGATGCGGCTACGCTGCCGACATGGACGTCGAACTGCCCATCGTCGTCGGCAACGACGGATCGGACTTCGCGCTGCTCGCGCTGGACCGGGCGCTGTGGCTCGGTCGGCAGCTCAAGACCGAGGTGCGGGTGATCAGGGCCTGGTCGATCAGCACGGCGCCCCGGCCCTCGACCTGGTCTCCCGGCTACGTTCCGCCGGCCGACGACTTCGAGGTCGCGGTGCGCGAACGGCTGCAGCGTGACGTGGCGGCGACCCTCGCCGACTACTCCGACGTCAGCGTGACGCTGGAGACCCCGCACGGTCCGGCCGGCCGGGAACTGTTGAAGGCCGCCGAACAGGCGAGGGTGCTGGTGGTCGGCACCCGCGGCGCCGGTGGTTTCAAGGGGCTGCTGATGGGGTCGGTGTCGAACCAGGTGGTCGAGCACGCCGCCTGCGACGTGCTGGTCGTGCGTCGCGGGATCAACGAGATGTCCCCCGACCGGCGGCTGAAGCTGGATCGCTTCCTCGACCAGTGACTCCCGCGGCCCCTGAACCGGCGCACCGGATGTCGCTGGCCGATGTGCTGGACGTCGAGGGCGACCGGCTCGTCTTCGCCGACGCGGCCCGGGGCGAGGCGCTGATCGACCGGTGCCGGGATGCCGGCTACACGGTGGTGGCGGTCGACACCACCGGGGTGCTCGACTTCCGCGAGGCGCAGCGCCGGATAGCGGTAGGCCTGCGGCTGCCCGAGACTGCCGGGCGCAACCTGGACGCCCTGGCCGACAGCCTGCACGACCTGGCGCGGTACTGGCCGGACTCGCCCCGGCTGGCGTTGGTGTGGTGCCATCCCGAACAGATCATCGAGGCCGACACGCCGGGGTGGTTCCGGCTCACCGACGTGCTCGTCGAGGCGTCCGAACGGTTGTGGCGCGGCGGCGCCGACCCCGCCGACCGGCTGTTCGAGACGCTGCTGCTGACCGACGGGCTGGACGCGTGAAGGGGCTGACGCCGCGGGGCCGCACCCTGGTCACGGTCGGTGCGGTGCTGGTGCTGCTGTTCGCGCTCACCCAGCTGCTGCAGAACAGGCAGGCCGACACCACCGTCCGGCCACAGGCGACCGCGTCCGCCACCGCATCCGCTCGGATGACGACGACAGCGAGCGCCTCGACCACCACCACGTCGGGGCTGCCGTCGTGCACCGGCAGCCCACCCGAGGTGGCCGACGCCGTGGCGGCCGTTCGTGCCAACGGCCCCTACCTGCGCCCCCGCGACGACGGCGGCGTCTTCGGCAACCGGGAACGGCTGCTGCCGCAGCGGCGCAGCGGGTACTACCGCGAATACACGGTCGAGGCGCCGGGGGAGCGGTTCCCCGGCCCCCGGCGCCTCATCACCGGCGGGCAGTCCAGGCTGGGCGCCGAGCCCGAGGTCTGGTACTACACCGCCGACCACTACGAGTCGTTCTGCGAACTGGTGGGCCTCTAGCTCAGCAGCCCCTTGGCCGTCAGCCAGTCCTTGGCGATCTGCGCCGACGACTGCTGCTTGTCGACGCTGAGCGCGTTCAGCGCCACCAGCTCCTCGGTGCTGAGCGCGGCGCTCACCTTGTCGATCACGGCCGCGGCCGCGTCGTCCACCTTGGTCGAGACGATCGGCACCACGTTCTGCGGCAGGATCAGGCTCTGCGGGTCGGTGAGCGTGGTCAGGTCGTTGGCGACGATCGACGGGTCGGCCGAGTAGATGTCGGCGGTGTCGCACTTGCCGTCCTTGAGGGCCTTGACCGTCAGCGGGCCGCCCGAATCTTCCACCGGGATCACCTCGACGTCCAGCCCGTAGGTCGACTTCAACCCGGGCGGTCCGTAGGGCCGCTTCTCCAGTTCCGAGTTGGCGCACACCTTGACCGTGCGGTTCAGCTTCGCCAGGTCGGCGATGCTGGTCAGGCCGTTGGTGGTGGCGAACTCGTTGGTGACGTTGTAGGAGTCCTGGTCGGTGGCCGCCGCCGCGGTCAGCGGACGCAGCGTGTCACCGAGCGCGGCGGGCAGCGCGGCGATCACCTCCTCGCCGGTCTTGGCCGTGGAGTCCTTGTCCAGGTACTGCAGCAGGTTGCCCGCGTACTCGGGGAAGACGTCGATCGTGCCGGCCTGCAGCTCGGGCAGGTACACCTCACGCTGGCCGATCTGGTACTGCCGGTCGATGGTGAAGCCCTTGGCCTCGAGCGCCTGCGCGTACAACTCGGCGATGATCTCGTTGGAGTAGTACTGCTGCGAGCCGACGACCAGCGTCCCGCCGCCGGCGGCCGAGGTCGAACCGGACGGCTGGGCGGAGGCCGACCCCAGCGGGTTGGACGACGAGCAGGCGCTGAGCGCCAGCACTCCCGCCGCGAGGGCGGCGGCGATGCGGATCTTCATGGGTTTCCTTCTCGTATTCGGATGGGTCAGGCGGTGTGCAGCCGCCGGGCGGCCGCGCGTTCGGAGATCTCGAACACTCCTTCCATGAGCAGCGCGATCGCCACCACCAGCAGGGCGGAGGCGAGCATCTGAGGATAATCCTGCGTCTTCAGTCCAAGGAACAGGAAGCGGCCCAGCCCACCGGCGCCGACGTAGGCGGCCAGGGTGGCGGTGGCGATCACCTGCAGCGTCGCCGACCGGACGCCGCCGAGCAGCAGCGGCAGCCCCAGCGGGATCTCCACCCTGGTCAGCACCTCCCACTCGGACATGCCCATCGCGCGGGCGGCGTCCACGGTGCGGCGATCGATGGCTTCGATGCCGGCGTAGGCGCCGGCCAGCACCGACGGCACGGCCAGCAGCACCAGGGCCACCATCGGCGCGACCAGGCCGATACCGAGAACCAGGCCGACCAGGGTGACCACACCGAGGGTCGGCAGGGCGCGGGCCGCGCCCGACGAGACGACCACCAGCCCCCGGCCGCGGCGGGTGTGGCCGACCAGGTAGCCCAGGGGGATGGCGATCACGCAGGCCAGCACGACGGCGAGCAGGGTGTACCACAGGTGTTCCCAGCAGCGCGCCCACACCCCCGAGGGCCCGGACGCGTTGGCCGGGTCGAGGATCCAGGCGATGGCCTCGCTGAAGTAGTTCATCGGCCCGCCGCCTTCGCCCACGGCATCAGCAGCCGGCCGAGCAGCACCAGCAGGCCGTCGACCGCGACCGCCAGCAGCACGGTGGCGATGATGCCGGTCAGCACCTCGGCGAGGATGCCGCGCTGGAAGCCGTCCACGAACAGCAACCCGAGGTTGTCGACGCCGAGCAGCGACGACACCGTCACCAGGCTGATCGTGCTGACCGCCACCACCCGCAGCCCGGCCAGCAACACCGGCCCGGCGAGCGGCAGCTCCACCTGCCAGAACCGGCTGAAGGTCGAGTAGCCCAGAGCGGTCGAGGACAGCCGCACGGGACGTCCGACCGAGTCCAGCGCGTCCGCGGCGGAGCGCACCATCAGCGCCAGGCCGTACAGGGTGAGCGCGACGATCACGTTCAGCGCGTCGCGGACGCCGAATCCGAAGATGGTCGGCAGCACCACGAACAGCGGTAGCGACGGGATTGCGTACAGCAGGCCCGCGGCGGTGAGCAGCGTGGCCCGGGACCAGCGTCGGGTGGCGGCGAACCAGCCCAGCGGAAGTGCCAGCACGAACGACAGCGCGATCGCCGGCAGCGCCAGCAGCAGGTGGGACACGGTCCGGGAGCCGATCAACTCCAGGTTCGCCAGCACCCAGCCCATCTCACGCCTCCGGGCCGGGGCCGTCGGCGAGCCGCCCGGCGGGTCTGCCCAGGGCGTCCACCACCAGGGTGCCGCCGGCGGTCTCGCGCAGGTGCAGGTCGAGGGCGCCGCGGCCCAGTCCCAGGAAGTCGGCGACGAACGAGTCGGCGGGTTCGGACACCACCTGCTGCGGCGTCCCGGCCTGCGCGATCCGGGCACCCTTGGCCAGGATGACGATCTGGTCGCCGAGCGCCAACGCCTCGGCGATGTCGTGGGTGACAAACACGATGGTCTTGTGCAGTTCGCGCTGGATGCGCAGCAACTCGGCCTGCAGGTCGGCCCGCACCAGCGGGTCGACCGCGCCGAACGGCTCGTCCATCAGCAGGATGTTCGGGTCGGCGGCCAGCCCGCGCGCCACCCCGACCCGCTGCTGCTGGCCGCCGGAGAGCTGATCGGGGTACCGGTTTGCCATCGAGCTCTCCAGGCCGACCAGCTCCATCAGCTCGTGGGCGCGGGCGTGCGCCTGCGCCTTCGGCGTCCCGGTCAGCAGCGGCACGGTGGCGATGTTGTCGATCACCTTGCGGTGCGGCAGCAGGCCCGCGTTCTGCATCACGTAGCCGATCCGGCGGCGCAATGGCACCGGCGGCACGTCGGCCACGTTTTCGTCGTCGATCCAGACCCGGCCACTGGTCGGGTCGACCATCCTGTTCACCATCCGCAGCAGGGTGGTCTTGCCGCAGCCCGAGCTGCCGACCAGGACGGTCGTCTGGCCGGTGGGCGCCTCCAACGTGAACGACCGGACGGCTTCTGTGCCGTCCGGGTAGGACTTGCTCACGTCGTCGAAACGGATCATGTCGCCCACTCAACCCCAATCGGACGGGGTTGTCTCCCCCCCAAGGAATACCCGGCGGTCGTGCGCGTGCCGTCAGTCGCGGGCGTAGGTGGTGACGAAGTTGCGCAGCAGGCGGTACGGATGCTCGACGCCGGAGGCCCGGGCCATCCCGATCAGGATGTCGAAGTCGTCGGGGTGGAAGTAGCCGGCGTTGCGGTAGATCGACATGCGCTGCTCCAGCGCGTCGACGTCGAGCTCGGGGTGGAACTGGGTCACGTAGACGTTGTCGCCGTGCCGGTACATCTGCACCGGGCAGGCCTCGCCGGTGCCCAGCAGGGTCACCCCGGGCGGGGCGCTGTTGCAGGCCTCCTTGTGCCCGACGAACGCCTGGAACTTCTCGGGCAGGCCCTGCAGCACCGGGTCGGACGCCGCCGCCTCGGTCAGCGTCACCTCGATGGCGCCCAGCCCCTCGCCGTAGGTCCGGTCGACGGTGCCGCCCAGGTGCACGGTGACGGTGCCGATGCCGTAGCACATGCCCAGGAACGGGAAGTCGGCGTCGACGATCTCGTCGACGACGGCGCGGATGTCGGATTCGACCCGCAGCTGCAGGTCGGACTTGACCGCGTCGGAGATGTTGAACGGGCTGCCGCCCAGCAGCACCCCGGAGTAGTCGTCGAGCCGCAGCCCGGTCAGCGGGCCGGACTCGACCCGGATGTGGACCAGTTCGTCGGGCGCCAGCCCGGCGTGCTGCCGGACCGACTCGTATTCGTCCCTGGCCGCCTTGTCATGATCGCGGGTGGCCAGCAGGACGAACGGTTTCACGGCCGCAAGGGTAGCCCGTCGGGGCGATCGGCCCCGGTCGAGTCCACCAGCTGCCGCAGCGCCTGGGCCGGGCCGCCGGCCGCCCGCTGCCGCACGTAGCTGGGGCCGTGCCGCAGCAATTGGTCGATGAACGCCAGCTCGGTGCCGCAGCCCAGTTCGGCCGCGATCGGCTCCAGCCGGTTCAGCCAGTCCTCGATGCCCTCGCGCATCGGCCGGACCTTCTGGCCGACCCGCGGGGTGATCACGTCGGTGTCCAGGCCGTAGCGGGCCGCGCGCCAGCGGTTCTCCTTCATGAACCACACCGGCAGCTTGGCGATCGCGCGCCCGTCGTCCAGCTCGCGCGACATGTACTCGGCGAGGCACTGGGTGAGCGCGGTCAGCGCGGCCAGCTCGGCGAAGGTGGGCACGGAATCGAGCACCCGGTTCTCGACGGTGCCGAAGGTGGAGGGCCGCACGTCCCAGCGGATCTCGTTGGGGGCGGAGATCATCCGCGCCTCTTCCAGCTCGGAGGCGTAGTGCTCGAACTCGTCCCAGGTCTCCATCGGGTACGGCAGCCCGTTGGTGGGCAGCTGCTGGAAGATCAGCGTGCGTTGCGAGGCGTACCCGGTGTCCTCGCCCTCCCAGTACGGCGACGAGCCCGACAGCGCGATGAAGTAGGGGGTGAAGCGGGCCAGCCCGTAGGTGATCGGCAGTGCCTTGTCGCGGTGGTCGACCCCGACGTGGATGTGGGTACCGAAGACGGCCATCTGCCGCCCCCAGTAGGCGTTGCGTTCCTTCACCACGTTGTAGCGCCAGAAGTCGAACGGCTGGGAGTCGGCGGCGCGGTCGATGGGGTGGGAGCCCGCTCCCAGCAGCCTGGTGTCGTCGCCGAGGATCTCCCGCACCCGGTGCAGGCTGCCGCGCAGGTCGTCCATCGCGGCATCGACACGGTGATGGACGCCGGTGACCAGCTCGATCATGTCTGTCAGGTATTCGCGCCGGATCGCGCCTGACTTCGGGTCGTCGACGGCGTCGAGGACCTGTTGGGCGCGAGGCGCCAGGCTGAGCGTGGTGGCGTCCACGAGCGCGAGTTCCCACTCCACGCCGATAGTGGATTTTCCGCCCGGCACGAAGTCGAACCGCACGGCCGCAGTCTAGTGGGGCGCCGTGCTCAGGCGTCGACCCACCCGTACACCTTCTTGGTCGAGACGATCCGTTCGGTCACCTTGTTCTTCACGTCACCGCCGATCACCCGCAGCCTGTCGTCGGGCAACACCTCGATGACGATGTCGACGTGGGTCGAGGTGGTGGAGTTCTGCGGGCTCTTCCCGTACAGCACCAGGTCGCCCGGGCCGACCCCCTCGACGCCGTCGTGCGCCCGGTCGTGCATCGCGCCCCAGTTGTACAGGTCGCCCGAGAACGAGAACCTGGGCACGGTGTTGCCCGCCTTGTTCCACGCCCAGGTCGCGAACAGCGACGACCACGGCATGCAGCCGCCGTAAGGCGTGCAGTTCTTCTTCTTGCCCTTCTTCTCGGTGACGCCCTTCTGGCTGCGGGCCGCCTTGATGATGGCTGGCTCGACGTTGGGCGGACGGCTCGGCGTGGCCGACGGTTTCACCGTCGCCGTCTGGCACACCGACAAGGTGGTGGAGTCTCCGCCGGCGACGTAGACCGATGCCACGTAGCCGGTCTTCTTCTTGAAGGTCACCTTGTTCCACACGTTCGACGCGCGGGTGCCGTTGCTCACCGTGGTGCCGATCGTGCGGCACTGCAGGGTGATCTTCGTCTTGTGCGGAATGCGGGCCAGCCGGTCGCTCTCGATGGTGGGCTGCTTGCGCAGCGACAGCGGCGTCGACTTGTTGGTGCGCACCGTGCCCTGCACCGTCGGCGGCTTGGTTGGCGAGGCCTTCGTGGGCGTCGGGCTCGGGGTCGGCGGGCCGGCCGCCGATCCCGTGCAACCGGCCAGCAGGAGGCAGGGAAGCGCCAGGCCCGCAGCCAGCCGCTCCATCCGCCTCGTCATGCGCCAGACGGTAACACGGGGCGGTGACCGATCTCAGACCGCAGGCTGGCCCAACGACTCCCCGAAGCCGGCGTAGGGGGGCACGGTGGCCGAGCCGGTGTCCTCCAGCACGAGGGTGGGGGCCGTGGACGGCGTCCGGCTGTAGACCACGACCCCGGCGTCCGGGACGCTGCCGACATCCTCGCCCGGGACGCCGACAACCAGCCCGTCACGCATCGCCTCACCGTCGTTCAGGTCGCCCGACAGCACCGCGACCGACGAGCCGAAATGGTCGGCCGCCTCGACCACCCCGCCGACGCCGCCGGCGCCCTGGCGGAGCAGGCGGGCGGCGCCGCCGCTGCGGTTGGCGCGGAACAGGGTGACCGTGCCGGCGCCCAGCACCGAACCGACCGCCTCGCCCGGTGCGCCCACGATCGCGGTCAACTGGTCGACGGTGTTGATGCCCAGGGCGACCGCCGAGCCGAAGGCGTCCCCGGTCTCGTTGCTGCTGGGAATGCCCGCGGTGTCCTGGTGTACCGCCCGCAGCGAGCGGAAGGTCCGCTTGGACGGGTCGAAGTTAAGGATGTGCACCTGACCGGTCCAGCGCGCCGAGCCGATGGTCTCGTTGGGGGCGCCGATCAGCACGTAGTGGTCGCGGTAGGCGACCGCCGAACCGAAACCGTCACCGGACTCGGCGGTGCCGGGGACGCCGGCGGAGTTCTGTGTGACGGCCACGCCGCGGTAGCCGGTCGGGGCGGCCGCGGTGGCGGACAGCAACGTCACCATCCCGGCCTGCCGGCGGCTGCCGACCGTCTCGTCCGGGGTGCCGATCACGATCGTCCGGTCCTGGCCGGCCAGCGCCGTGCCGAACCGGTCACCGTTCTCGGAGGTGTTGGGCACGCCGGGCGAGTTCTGGGTGAGCACAGTGCGCGGGGCTGCCTGGGTGCCGGACGCCGTGAGCGGGATCACCGCGACCTGCCCGGCCTCCCACTTGGTTCCGTCGTCGGCGGTGGGCGCCGAGACGACCAGTTGGGGGGCCGGCGTCGCGGCGTCCGGGGTGAGCAGCACCACCTGGGCGCCGAAGCTGCCGTGGGCGGCGGTGCCGTTGAAGATGTTGACCAGGGTGACCTCGTTGCCGGTGCCGCTGCGCAGCAGGTAGGCCGCGCCGCGGCTGCCGGCGCGGCCGGGCGCCCCGACCGCGAGTTCGGCGCAGCCGTTGCCGTCCAGGTCGCCCAGCGCCACAGAGGCGCCGAACCGATCGCCCGGCATCGACGTGGAGACGATCTGGCTGGCCGGGACGAAGCGCCGCTCGCCGTCACTGAACAGGATGTCGATCGCCCCGCGTTCGTCGTCGTAGCCGGGGACGCCGACCACGACGTCCGCCTTTCCGTCGGAGTTCAGGTCGCCGGCCACGCCGTTGCCGGGGTCGCAGGACGCCGCGGCCGTGGCCGCCGGCCCGGACAGTGCAAGGCCCGAACCGGTCAGGCCCAGGGCGACGAGGGTGGTGAGCAGACGGCGGGTGCGGGACATGCGGGCCTCCTGAGCATTCGGGTCAACGCACAGGTGCATCGCCGCGGTCCCGCTGATACGCCTCGTGGACGTGCCGCGCCGCGTCAGCTGGAGAAGAACAGCGAGCCCAGACCGCCGCGACGGTAGTGCTTGTTGCCGCGATGACCCCACTCGGGTCCGTAGCCGTAGCCGGGGCCCGGCTGCGGGGCGGCGACGAAGCGGCTCTCGAGCTGGGTGATGTTCTCCAGCTCGCCGAAATCGAGGAACACGCCTCGACAGTTCAGGCACTGTTCGATGTGCACGCTGTTGCGGTCGACGGTGCGCATGCCGCCGCCGCACTTGGGACAGGTGTAGCCGGCGGGGGAGGCGCCGGTGGGGGCGTAGGGCTCGTAGCGGGGCAGCGGGTCTTTGGTGGACATGGTTTCAGGGTGCCATCCGACGACAAGCCGCGAGGAGTGGATCGGCCGTGGATCGGCTGTGATCGTGGCCGGTCTGGCTGACGGTTCGGACTGCGGCGACGAAGACGGCCGCCCGCGCCGGCAGGTCGAGGGCCGGCCACGGGTCTGTCGCCGGCGGCACGGCCGGACCGCCGGCTTCGCGATAGCCGTCCAGGAAGGCTGCCCAGTCGTCATCGGGGAGCAGTCCCGCCGCCCAGAAGCCGGCCGGTCGGGCCAGGTCCCAGGCAGGGTCGCCGAGACCGGCGTCGTCGACGTCGAGCAGTCGCCAGCCATCGGTCCAATGACCGAGCTGACCCAAGTGCCAGTCGCCGTGCACCAGCAGGGCCGGCTCGACGCGTGCGGACGCCTCGGCGGCCAGGGCGGCGCCCAGGTCGCGGAGCTCAGCCGGAGCCCGCTCGGCGGCGCGGGTCAGCCGGGACGCCCAGCCGTGCCGGGGAAGGCCCTCGGGCGGTGGGGTGACGTGCAGGGCGGCGAGCAACGCCCCGGCGTCCGACCAGGGCGGGTCGAGCCGGTCGGAACTCAGTACCGGCACCCGCGGCCAGCGCGACATGAGCCGTCCGTCGGGTGCGCTGCCGGGCACGGCGTCCACTGGCGGCACGAACGCGGCGCAGTCGGCGGCCAACGCGAGGCGCCGGGTCAGGGCCTCACGATCGGTGCGCGGATGGTGCCGCTTGGTCACGGTGTGCCGGTCGAACCGCAGCATCGAACCGGACGCGGTACGCACCCAGGCAGCAGACGAGTCGGCCGACATGGTCTGCATTCTGGCGCGTCCGGGCAGTGCCGCGGAACGCAAGATCGTGGAAGGATCGGGGCATGGACACCAGCCCGATCGTGCACGAGCTCAGCGTGCGCTGCACCCCCGAACACGCCTTCGAGGTCTTCACCTCCGGGATCGGCGAGTGGTGGGATCCCGCCTACACCGGCAACGCCGACACCTTCACCACGGTCACCATCGATCCGCGGATGCGTGGCCAGATCACCGAACGGCACTCCGACGGCGCCGAGCACGACTGGGGCGAGGTGATCGCCTGGGATCCGCCGGCCAAGGTCGCATTCAGCTTCACCCTCGCCCAGGACCGGACCGTGCCGTCGGTGGTCAGGGTCACGTTCGTGCCCTCCGACGCGGGCACCCAGGTGACCTTCGAGCACGACGGCTGGAACGAACTGAACGCCGACGCGCGGGGTAAGTTCACCGAATGGCCCCATCTGCTGAAGCGTTTCGTGACGGCCGCCGAGGCCTGAGAGGGGAACATCGTGATCACCACCGTCTGCAACGTGCACGTCACCGACGACGGCATCGAGGCGTTCAAGGCCGCCTCGCTGGCCAACGCCGAGGCGAGCCGGCAGGAACCCGGCATCACCCGCTTCGATCTGCTGCAACAGGTGGACGACCCGACCCGGTTCATCCTCTACGAGGAGTACGTGGACGTGGCCGCCACCGAGGCGCACAAGACGACCGAGCACTATCTGACCTGGCGCCAGACCGTCGCCGACCTGATGGCGACGCCGCGGCAGACCTACCAGTTCGGCGACAAGCTCTGAGCGTGCCCGGCGCTCAGTAGCGCCGCCCCGAGCCGAGCGGACGCTGCGGGCGTCCGTCGTCGGTGGGGGCGAGACCCCCCTGACAGGTGGGGCAGTAGAACATCGTCCGTTCCCTGGTGGGCGGCCCGATCAGCGCGACCCGGACACCCTCGCCACAGCGTCGGCACGGCAGCCCCGAGCGGGCGTGCACCCAGTGCGTCTCGCCACGCCGGGTGCTGCCGGTGGTGGACTGGACGACGGAGCGCCGGCCCGCCCGCAGCAGCCGGCCGGCTCGTTCGACGAGGGTGGCGAGCTGGCCACCGGTCAGTTCGGCGACCGGCGTCCACGGGTTGAGGTGCTGCAGGAACAGCGCCTCCGAGGCGTACAGGGTGCCCAGCCCGGCGAGGTTGCGCTGGTCGAGCAGCGCGGCGCCGATCGTCGTGCCCGCGGCGGCCAGGTTGGCGCTGGCGAGGTCGGCGTCCCAGTCGGGGCCGAGCAGGTCGGGCCCCAGGTGCCCGACCAGGGTGTCCTCCAGGGGCGTCGTCACCACGTCGAGCATGCCCAGCCGCTGGCCCAGCGCCGTCCACTGCCGGGTGCTGAGCACGGCCCGGGTCTGGCTGTTGGGACGCGCGGCGGCGGCATCCTCGACCCGCCACTGGCCCTCCATCCGCAGGTGGGAGTGGATCGTCCAACCTGAGTCGAGGCGGTGCAGCAGGTGCTTGCCCCGCGCGACCACCTCGATGGTCGTCGCGCCGGTGAAGTCGATGGTCGCCAGGTCGGGCCAGCGCAGGTCGGTGCGGGTCAGTTCTTGGCCGGCGAAGACCTGGTCGAGGCGCTGAGCGGTGCGCCAGACGGTGTCACCCTCGGGCATGGCGGGATCTCACCTGCGCAGCCGCAGGCCCTGCGGGGTGAGCCGGAACCCTGCCCCCGCCAGGGCCTCGGCCAGCGCGTTGTCGGAGCCGAGAGCACTTTCGCCGTCGATCTTCGCCACCGTCAACCGGCCCAGCACCCCGGCGTGGACGGCCCTGGCCAGCGCCGCCGCGGCCGCGGCGAGCACCTCGGGCTCGGCGCTGTAGGAGAGCACGGTGCGGCCGCCACGTTCGACGTAGAGGGTGAGGGCGCCGTCGGACAGCACCACCAGCGCCCCCGCCTTGCGGCCGGGCTGATGCCGGCCGGGCTGGTCGCGGGCGGGCCAGGGCAGGGCGGCGCCGTACGGGTTCGCCGGGTCGGACGCCGCCAGCACCACGGCGTCCGCGATCGGTTTCGCCTCGCGGACCAGGTCGACGGCGTGCCGGTCGCCGAACTGGGAGGCGCCCAGCCCCTCGACGAAGTAGCCGCGGCGCACCTGCCCGGCGTCCTCGAAGGCGCTGAACACCCGGTACGCCGAGGCGAACCCGCCGGCCACCTCTTCGGCGGCGACGCTGCCGCGGGTGACGATGCCGTACCGGTCGAGCAGCACCTCGGCGCGGGCGGCGGCAAGCACCGTCGGGTCGGCCTCGACGATCGGCAGCAGCGACCAGCGTCCGGCCGTCTCGGGCGGTCCGGCGGGGCGGGGCAGCGGCCCGCGGGGCATCGGACGACGCCCGAAGCGCCCCCGGGCGGGGGCGGGCCGGGCCTTCAGGCTGGCCCGGCCGCCACCGAGCAGCGCGCGCAGCGGGGCCAGGGTGTCGTTGGTGACGTGGCCGGCCCACACCAGCGACCACAGCGTCTCGGACAGTTCGCCGTCACCGACCCCGAGCCGGCTGGCCAGCGCCCGGAACAGGTAGCTGCCGCCGCCGTCGAGGGCCTCCAGGACGCGTTGGCCGAGTTCGCCGGGCACCTCGCCGGGCCGTTGCAGGGTGAGCGGGGCCAACTCGGCCGGGTGCAGGGTGACCCAGCCGTCGGTGCCCGCCAGCGCCCCGGCGCCCTGCCAGACCACCTCGCCGGTGGCGAGCAGTTCGTCGAGCATGGCGGGGGCGTAGCCGGCCACCCTCACGGGCAGCACCAACGACTCCAGCGAGCTGGCCGGAACGGCGTACCCGGCCAGTTGCTGAACCGCCGACAGCAACCCGGCGGTGCCCGGCAGCGGCGCCGGCAGCCCTTGCCAGTGCTGCAGGAAGCGGGCGAACTGCCTGGCCGGAACGGGTTCGACGGCATCGCGGAGGGCGGCAAGCGAACGGCGCCGCAACACCCGCAGCACGCCGGGGTCGCAATAGGCGATGGCACCGCCGCCGTTGGGTCTGAGATCGCCCTCGACCAGCCGCCCCTCGCCGACCAGCCGACGCAGCACGCCGTGCACGACCGCGTGGCCGAGCCCGAGCCAGGCCGCCAGTTCGCCGGCCAGGAACGGGGCGTGGTGGCGGGCGTAGCGCAGCACCAGGTCGCCGAGCGGGTCGGGCACCGGGGCGCGGTGCACCTCGGGGACCCCGACCGGGACCGTGACGCCGAGGGCGTCGATCAGCCGGCCGGCGTCCTCGACCGCCGCCCAGCGGGTGCCGCCGCCGATGCGCACCTCGATCACCCGGCGCTGTTCGGTGAGCTCGACCAGCCACCGCGCGGTGGCCTGGGCGTCGTCGCTGCGGGCCTGCAGGGCGGGCAGGTCGAGCGGACCCAGCACCCGGATGATGTCGGCGAGGTCTTCGGCGTCGCGCGCCCGCCGTCCGTCGGCGAGATGCTGCAGCTCGTTCTCGGTGCGGGTCAGGGATTCGGGGTCGAGCAGGTCGGCCAGCGCCAGGCCCTCGGAGCTGCCCAGAAGTTCGGACAGCAGTGTCGGGTCGAGGGTGAGCGCTGCGGCGCGCTTCTCGGCCAGCGGCGAGTCGCCCTCGTAGAGGAACTGCGCGACATAGCCGAACAGCAGCGAGCCGGCGAACGGCGACGGCCGCGACGTGGTCACCTCGACGGTGCGCACCTGGCGGGAGGCCACGGCGCGCATCAGGTCGACCAGGGCCGGCACGTCGAACACGTCCTGCACGCATTCGCGGACGGCCTCGAGCACGATCGGGAAGCTCGGGTACTCCGAGGCCACCTGCAGCAGCTGGGACGCCCGCTGCCGCTGCTGCCACAGGGCCTGCCGCCGGTCGGGCCGCCGTTTGGGCAGCAGCAGGGCGCGGCCCGCGCACTCGCGGAACCGGCTGGCGAACAGCGCCGAGCCGCCGATCTGGTCGGTGACCAGCCCGGCCACCTCGTCGGGGTCGATGACGATCGCCTCGAGCAGGTCGGGCAGGGGCTGGTGCTCGGCGTCGTCGGCCCAACCGACCTCGGGCAGCCGCAGCACGATGCCGTCGTCGCCGTGCATCGCCTGCACGTCGACGCCGTGGCTCTCGCGCAGCCGGGCGGCGATGGCCAGCGCCCACGGCGCGTGCACCGGCGCCCCGAAGGGCGAATGGACGACGACCCGCCAGTCGCCCAACTCGTCGCGGAACCGTTCGACGACGATCGTGGTGTCGCTGGGCAGCTGCGGGATCGCCTCGCGCTGCTCGGTCAGGTAGTCGACGAGGTTGTCGGCGGCCCAGTCGTCCAGGCCGGCGCGTCGGGCCCGGTCGCGGGCGGCGTCCGGGCTGAGCGCGCCGAGCTCGCGGACGAACGCCCCGAGCGCCCGGCCCAGTTCTGCCGGGCGGCCCAGCGTGTCGCCCTTCCAGAACGGCAGCCGGCCCGGCTGGCCGGGGGCGGGGCTGACCTGAACCTGGTCGTGGGTGATGTCCTCGATCCGCCAGGTGGAGGTGCCGAGGGTGATCACGTCGCCGACCCGGGACTCGTAGACCATCTCTTCATCGAGTTCGCCGACCCGCCGGCCGGCGCCGTCGCCGGTGATGAACACGCCGAACATGCCGCGATCGGGAATGGTGCCGCCCGAGGTGACCGCGAGCCGCTGGGCGCCGCGGCGTCCGGTGAGCAGATCGGTGGTGCGGTCCCACACCAGCCGGGGCCGCAATTCGGCGAACGCGTCGGAGGGGTACCGCCCGGCCAGCATGTCGAGCACCGATTCCAGGACGCCGCGGGTCAGGCCGGTGAACGGCGCGGCCCGGCGAACCAACTGCTCGAGGTCGCCCACCGTGATGTCGTCCAGGGCGCAGATGGCGACGATCTGCTGGGCGAGCACGTCGAGCGGGTTGCTCGGCACCCGTAGCGACTCGATGGCGCCGGCGCGCATCCGCTCGGTGATCACCGCCGTCTGCACCAGGTCGCCGCGGAACTTGGGGAACAGCACCCCGCGCGAGGTTGCGCCGACCTGGTGCCCGGCGCGCCCCACCCGTTGCAGCCCGGACGCCACCGACGGCGGTGCCTCGACCTGGACGACCAGGTCGACCGCACCCATGTCGATGCCGAGTTCGAGCGACGAGGTGGCGACCACGGCCGGCAGC
The DNA here is from genome assembly GCF_025972045.1 of Micropruina sonneratiae. Lineage (GTDB taxonomy): Bacteria > Actinomycetota > Actinomycetes > Propionibacteriales > Propionibacteriaceae > Micropruina > Micropruina sonneratiae. Next base: position 103,120 of record NZ_JAPDHX010000006.1, read on the forward strand.
CGGCCGGCCTTCAGGTCCTCTTCGGTGGCGGCGCGCTGTTCTTTGCTGACCGAGCCGTGGTGGGCGCGGGCGATCAGCGCCGGCGCGCCGGCGGACTGCCCCGACTGGGCCATCACCTGGGCGGGGGTGGACTGCTGGGCGGACGCCGGTTCGGCCGCCGAATCCTGCCGCTCGGCCCAGATCTCGTTCAGCCGGGCGGTGAGCCGCTCGGCCAGCCGGCGCGAGTTGGCGAACACCAGGGTGGAGCGGTGCGCGGCGACGAGGTCGACGATGCGCTCTTCGACGTGCGGCCAGATCGAGGTGCGCCGCGGGTCGCTGGCGGCCGGGCCGGACAGGTCGTCGGTCGTCTCGCCGAGTGCGCCCAGGTCGGGCACCGGGACGACGACCGACAGGTCCCAGCGTTTCTCGCTGGGCGGGTTCACTATCTCGACCGGACGCCCGCCCGCCAGGAACCGGCCCACCTCTTCGATGGGCCGCACCGTGGCGGACAGCCCGATGCGTTGCGCGGGCCGTGGCAGCAGGGCGTCGAGCCGCTCGAGCGACAGCGCCAGGTGGGCGCCGCGCTTGCCGCCGGCCAGGGCGTGGATCTCGTCGACGATGACGGTCTCGATGCCCGCCAGGGTTTCGCGCGCGGCCGAGGTGAGCAGCAGGAACAGCGACTCGGGGGTGGTGATCAGAATGTCCGACGGCTCGCGGGCGAAGCTGCGCCGCTGGTCGGCCGGGGTGTCGCCGGAGCGGACGGCGACGGTGATGCCGGGCGGTTCGAGCCCCAGCCGGGCGGCCTCGTGGCCGATGCCGACGAGCGGTGAGCGCAGGTTGCGTTCGACGTCGACGGCCAGCGCCTTCAGCGGTGACACGTACAGGACGCGGCAGCGCTTCAGCTTCTTGGGCGGCGGTTCGGTGGCGAGCCGATCGAGCGCCCACAGGAACGCCGACAGTGTCTTGCCCGAACCGGTGGGTGCGACCACCAGCGTGTGCCGGCCCGAACTGATGGCCTGCCAGGCCCCCGCCTGGGCGGCCGTCGGCGCGGAGAAGCTGCCCCGGAACCACGCCCTGGTTGCCGGGGAGAAGCGTTCGAGCACGTCATCGGTCATGTCGCGCACAACAATGCCACGCGGCACCGACAGGAATCGGTGCCGGGTGCCGCGGCCTACGCTGACTTGGCTGTACTCCCACCCCGAGCCGGACGCCGGCGCAGCCGCCCTGGCCGCGACCCCGACACCGCCGCGCTGCGCGAACGGCTCGCCCCGCACGTGTTCGGCAACCTGGTGATTCGCCCGGTGACGCTGGAACTGCTGCGCGACCCGCCCGACGAGCCCGGCCGGACCGTGTGCCTGCGCCGCTACTCGATCGTCGGTGACTGGCGGCGGTTCCTGGCGATCTGGCGCCGCAACGTCGCCGTCCGGGAGCGGCACGGCTTCCGCTGCCTGTTCGCCGTTGCCGACGAACCCAAGGATCTATTCACCTGGGCGTTCGACTTCGTCGGCAGCTGGGCCGACCTCGCCGCGATCCAGCGGCCGTACTATCGCGATCCCGAACGGAAGCTGCTGCGCGGCGTCTTCGACTTCATGGCCGACTACAGCCTCGATCCGGCCCGCCGGCTCACGCTGGACGGCGGCGCCGGCAAGGCTGAAGAGTCAGCGGCTGTAGCTGTACCGGGAGCCGAGCATCCACATCAGCACGGCCAGCACCACCGTTGCCGCGAGCTGGATCGGGTACAGCCAGCCGACCGGGAGGCCGGCGGGGGCGCCCAGCACCGCGAACACCGCGCCGAGCAGGGTGACCACCGGGATCAGCACCCGCAGGATCTGCAACGTCGTGGAGTACCCGCGATCCCGCTTGCCGAGCCGAGCCAGCAGCGCCGTGCACAACGCGAACACGAAGGCGAGCACGGTCAGTCGCAGCAGCAGGTCGGCGAGCACGTTGATCGCGGCCAGCGGCGAGATCAACAGCACCAATTCGAGCACCAGCGCGGTGATCGCCAGGTTGCGCGCCCACAGGAACCACTTTCCGGAGTCGATCAGCTGATTCATCCCCATCGCGGCCAGCACCCAGCCGACCAGGTCGAGCGACAGGGTCAGCGACCCGAGGCGGATCTCGACCAGGACCAGCACCAACCCGAGGGCGGCAAGACGCAGCGGAGGCATGCCCCCAGGGTAGCGGCGAGCGTCAGCCGCCCTGGTGCGGCAGGCGTCGCCGCACGTCGGGCTTGACCGACGCTCCTGGCTCAACCGGGCTGACCCACGGACCGTCGGTCGAGGGCAACCTGATGCCGCCCTCGAGGAACGAGTACCGGCCCTCGAGCACCTGCGCGGCAGTGGCGTCGTCGCTGTCGTCGGTGTTGTCCCACAGCGCGGTGAACAGCGCGCCCACCCGTACCCGGGCCTGCTCGCAGAACACCTGCGCCAGTTCGACGCCCTCGGGGTGCCCGGCCCGCTCGGTCTGCGCCCGAAGGCAGGCTGCGGTCATCGCGAACAGGTCGGCGCCGATGTCGACCACCCTGCCCAGGAAGGCCTGCTTGCGCTCCATCGCACCTTGCCAACGACCCATTCCGTAGAAGATGGAGCGGGCCAGCTTGCGGGTGGTGCGCTCCACCCAGCGCAGTTGCGCCGCCAGCGGGCCGTACTCGCCGAACGAGTTCGGCACCATGCCCTTGCCGGCCACGAGGGTGGGCAGCCAGGCGGCGTAGAAGGCGCCGGCCTTCGCCACCGCTCGGATCTTGTCCTCGCGGGACGCCTCGGGGTCGATGATGTCACCGGCCACGGCCAGGTGGGCGTCCACCGCCTCGCGGGCGATCAGCAGGTGCATGATCTCGGTCGAGCCTTCGAAGATGCGCATGATCCGCAGGTCGCGCAGCACCTGTTCGGCCTCGATGCCGCGCTCGCCCCGCGCGCGTTGCGAGTCGGCGGTCTCGAAGCCCCGACCGCCCCTGATCTGGACCAGTTCGTCGGCTATCGTCCACGCCTTCTCGGACGCCCACAGCTTCAGCAGCGCCGCCTCGATCCTGATGTCGTTCGATTCGTCGTCGGCGAGCAGGCAGCACAGGTCGAGCATCGCCTCCATCGCGTAGGTGGTGGCTGCAATGTAGCTGATCTTGGTCGACAGGGCTTCGTGCCGGCCCACCGGTCGCCCCCACTGCACCCGTTGCGCGGACCAGCCGCGGGCCACGTTGAGGCACCACTTGGCCGAGGTGACGCACATCGCCGGCAGCGAGAGGCGTCCGGTGTTGAGGGTGGTCAGGGCGATCTTCAGTCCGCGGCCCTCACCGCCGAGCACGTTGGCCTCGGGGACGAACACGTCGTCGAAGCGGGTGACCGAGTTCTCGATGCCGCGCAGCCCCATGAAGGCGTTGCGGCTTTCGACGGTGATGCCGGGCGAGTCGGCCTCGACCACGAAGGCGGTGACGCCGCCGCGGCGGTCCGCCGACTTCGGCACCCGGGCCATCACCACCAGCAGGGTGGCGATGGGGCCGTTGGTGGCCCACAGCTTCACGCCGTTGAGCAGGTAGCCGCCCTCGACGGGTCGGGCTTCGCAGGCGAGCCGGGCCGGGTCGGAGCCCACATCGGGTTCGGTCAGCAGGAAGGCGGACACCTCGCCGCCGGCCACACGGGGCAGGTACTGCCGCTTCTGCTCGTCGGTGCCGAACATCTTCACCGGTTGCGGGACGCCGATCGATTGGTGCGCGCTCAGCAGGGTGCCGATCGAGGCGTGCGCCGAACCGGCGAGGGTGAGCGCCTTGCAGTAGTAGAGATGGGACAGCCCGACCCCGCCGTAGCTGGTGGGCAGCTTCATGCCGAACGCCCCGAGCTCGGCCAACCCGGCGAACACGTCGTCGGGGATCGAGGCGTCGCGTTCGATCTGCGCGCCGTCGATGGACTCGACGAAGGGCCGCAGCCGCTCCAGGTACGCCTCGCCCCTGGCCACCTGCTCGGCGTCGTTGGCCGGCCACGGATCGACCAGATCGAGCCGCAGCCGGCCCAGGAACAACTCCTTGCCGAAGCTCGGTTTGGTCCACTCCGCCTCTCGCGCGGCCTCGGCGACTTTCCGGGCCTCACGTTCGGTCGGCCCGCTCTGACTGGGGGACATGCGCACCTCCTCGTGCCTGTGCGCCTACGGTAGTTCACATGGCCGACACCGAGACCCTGTCGATCCGAGCCGACGCCCCCGGACGCCTCCCGCCGGCCGCGCCCACGACGCTGCAGAGCATCCAGTTGCCCCTGGGCGTCATCGTCAACGCCGACCCGGAGTTCTCCACCGAGCCGGCGCACGCCACCCAGCGGGCCTGGATGAGCGCCGGTGAGCTCGACGGTCCCACCGACCTGTGGTGGCAGCTGGCGCGGCAGTTCCCCGAGTCCGGGCTGTGGCCGCTGGTGGCCCACAGCCTCGACGACCCGCACACGCGTCAACGGCCCTGGAGCGACGGTGAACTCTCCGACCCGACCGAGCCGGGCCGCAGCGCCGAGGAGTTCTTCGCCGCCACCCTCGCCGGCCACGAGGAGGTCGACCTCGACGGTTCGTGGCGCTACCCGCAGGGCTTCCCCGGCCTGGCCGAGCGGCTGCGGGCGGACGCCGACACCGTGACCCTGCCGCGCGTAGGCCTGCCTTCGGGGTCGATCCTGCTGGTGCCGACGACGCGCCCGGCCGACGTCCTGTCCCGGCTGGGCTGGCTGGGCGCCACCAACGTGCACCAGTCCGGCGACCTGACGGTGGTGCTGCGGTCATGGGAGGACCGGTTCGGCACGGTGCCGGTGGTGGTCGGCTTCGACACCCTGGCGACGCTCAGCGAGGCGGTGCCGTCCTCGGGCGAGCAGCTCGACCGGCTGGTCGCCGAGCACTACGCGTTCTGTCCCGACAACATCGACCAGGGCATCGACGACCTCGCCCAGTACGGCGCCGAGGTGGCCGGCAAGGCGATCTGGAACTTCTGGTGGGACTAGCGACAGGCGGCCCGACGCCGGCTCACTCAGGGCTGTAGCGGTACACCTGGTCACCGGCGATGAAGACCCGCAGGGCCCGCTGCATCACGTCCAGCGGGTCGCCCGACCACAGCACGACGTCGCCGAGCTTGCCGGGTTCCAGCGAGCCGACCTGGTCGTGCACGCCGAGCACCGTGGCCGGGTTGATCGTCAGCGCCCGCAGCGCCACCTCGCGGTCGAGGCCCTCCTTGACCGCCAGGGTTGCCTGGTGCACCAGGAAGTTGATCGGCACCACCGGGTGGTCGGTGATGATCGAGATCTCCACCCCGGCCGCTGCCAGCCGGCCCGGGTTGGCCAGTGACCTGTTGCGCAGCTCCACCTTCGAGCGCGACGTGAACAACGGACCGATGAGCACCGGGATGCCCCGCGCCGCGATCAGGTCCGCGATCAGGTGGGCCTCGGTGCCGTGGTCGATGACCAGCCGGTAGCCGAACTCGTCCGCCACCCGTAGTGCCGTGGCGATGTCGTCGGCGCGGTGACAGTGCTGCCGCCACGGCAGTTCGCCCTCGAGCACCGCCGCCAGGGACTCGAGTTTCAGGTCGCGGCCGTCGAAGTCGGCGCCGCCCGCGGCCCGCTTGCGGCGGTAGTTCTCGGCGTCCACGAACGCCTTGCGCAGCACTGCGGCGGTGCCCAGCCGGGTCGAGGGCATCGTCTTCTGCTCGCCGTAAACCCGCTTGGGGTTCTCGCCGAGGGCCGACTTCACCCCGGCCGGCGAGCGCAGCACCATCTCGTCGACGGTGCGGCCGTGGGTGTGCACGGCGACGCACAACCCGCCGACCACGTTGGCCGATCCCGGGTTGACACCGACGGTGGTGACCCCGCCGGCGAGGGCGTCGGCGAAGCCCAAGTCGGCGGGGTTGATGGCGTCCAGCGCCCGGACCTGCGCGGTCACCGGATCGGTCTTCTCGTTGGTGTCCTGCCCGGCCCAGCCCTCGGCCGCCTCGTCGACGCCGAGGTGGGTGTGGGCGTCCAGGAAGCCGGGCAGCACCCACTGGCCGGACGCGTCGATCACCTCGGCGCCGCGCGGCACCTTCGCCTTCGGGCCGAGCGCGGCGATCCGGCCGTCGGTGATGACGACGGTGCCGTCGAACGGCTCGCCGGTTACTCCGACGACATGACCTGCAGTGATCGCGATGGTTGCCATGCCGCCACCCTGCCATCGGAGACCGGCCCGAGCAGCCACTCCGCCGCTGTCCGGACGCCGATCCGGCGCGACGGCATGTACCAGTGGAAGAAGAGCCAGCGAGCCAGCCAGGCGGCCCACCCCGTCAACTGGACGCCGTAGAGCTCGGCGGCGCCGCGTCCGACACCGAAGCCCGCGCCGTGGCCGAGGCCGGGGAACCGGAACGGCCGCAGGCGCCAGCCGAGCAGGTGCCGCACGAGGTTGGCGCCGATGTGGGTGCCGTGGTGGATTGCCCACAACGCGTTGGCCGGGCAGGCGCCCTCACCGCCGGGCTGCGGCACGGCCGCCACGTCGCCACCGGCCCAGATCCGGGGTGCGACACGCAGGAAGAGGTCGGTGATCAGCCGTCCGCCCCCGTCGAGGCCCTGATCGACCAGCCCGGGCAGGGCGACCGGGGTCTGGCCGATGGTGCTGATCACCGTCCGAGTGGCGATCGGCCCGTGCGGGTCGAGCCAGCCACCGTCGGGGCTGACCTCGGCGAGCCGGCTGTCCGGCAGGAACTCGACCCCGGCGCTCCTCGCCTGCGCGACGGCGTAGTCGGCCACCCGGTCGAAGCGGGGCCGCAGCATCGGCAGCGGACGCGTGCCCGGGTGCGCCAGCTTCACCCGCAGCCGCGGGTGCCGCTGCGCGATCGCCGTCGCGGCCTCGAGCCCGGTGAAGCCGGCGCCGGCCACCAGCACCGTCTCGCCGGCGGCCAGGGTGCCCAGGTGCGTCCGCAGGGCGGCCAGTCCGTCGGGATCCTTCAGCGACCAGCCGTGCTCGGCCAGGCCCGGCACCCGCTCGGTGGCGTCGAAGCTGCCCACCCCGACCACCAGCTGGTCGTAGCCCACCTGGGTTGTGCCGGACGCCGTCGCGACGCTCACCGTCCGGGCACCGACGTCGACGGCACTCACCCGGCCGTGCACCAGCCGGACGCCGGGCAGCAGCTGCGTCAGCGGCACCCGGGCGTGTTCGGGGCGGACGTGTCCGGTGATCACCTCGGCCGTCCAGCCGTGGAAGGAGTGCTCCGGCGTCGCCGACACCAGGGTGACCCGGACGCCCTCGAGCAGCCCGGCCCGGATCGCCCGGGAGACGGTCCGGGCCGCCCACACCCCGGTGTAGCCCCCGCCCAGGACGACGATCTCGGTCATCTCAGGCGGCCAGGGTGAGCGGGGCCGGTTCGGGCCAGCTGGTCGCCCGGCCGAACGACAGCGGGTCGGCCAGCGTGAAGCCCAGGGACGCGAACCGCCGGGCGGCGTCCCGCATCCGGAGGGCATGTTCGACGTCGGCCTCGCCGAGGGCGTGCGCGTCGTGCCCGTCGAACGCCATCAACATGGTCTCGCACAGGCACGCGTAGGCCAGCCCACGGGGCAGGCCGATGTCGCCGCGGAGGTCGATGCCGGGAACGGCGGCCACCCCGCCGTCGATCACGGTCACGTCGGGACGCTGCACGAGCAGGGCCGCGTCGGTGTTGCGGGGCTGGGTGTCGTCCAGGACGACCGCGCCGCGCTTGAACTGGGCCGAACCGAGCAGGGCGTCGGCGGCCGAGGTGAGGACCAGCACCAGGTCGGCCTCGCGCACAGCGTCCAGCGAGGTCGAGGTGTGCACCTCGACCCCGGTACCGCGGGCGGCGACGTCCATCGCCAGGTTCTGCAGCCGGCGCTCGCCGCGGGCGATCAGGGTGAGCCGCGTGCCGAGCGGTTCGTCGGCGAGCAGCCGCACCACGCACGAGCCGACACTGCCGGTGGCGCCGACGATCGCGACGTGCCCGCCCGGTGCCGCCGGCAGCAGCCGGCGCAGACCCTCGACGGTCAGGTGGGCCGTGAACGCGTTGCCGGTGGTCATCGTGAGCCCCGGGCGCGGCCGCAGCAGCCGGCCGCCACCGGTCACCGGCGCGGTGAGGGCGCCCAGCCCGACCACCTCGGCGCCGAGACGTTCGGCCTTGTCGACGGCTTGTTCGACCTTGCTTATGACCCAGCGGCGGTCCTCGGTGAGCAGTTGGCTGGCGCCGACCGGGACGACGATCACCCAGCCGGCGGGCCGCCCGTCGGCAACGTCGCGGCGGTGCACGGTCGCCAGCGGCACGGGCGGCACGGGCAGGGTCTTCAGCCCCCAGTCCCAGGCTGCGGCCGGCATGCGACCCAGCGGACGCCACACCCGCGCCATGTCTGAGGCGACGTCGGCGCGCGGATGAACGAGGAAGGCGAATCGCTTCGCGGCGGCGGCGGCGGCGGTCGGGTCGCTCACGGCGGCTCCTGTCTCGAATGCACGGTGTTGTGCATTGAGTGCCCCGGCGGGCGCGGTTGATACCGCTGTCAGGTGCTGAGCGTCACCAGGTAGGTGTGTTCGCCATCGCGTGCGATCACCATGCCTGCCTCTTCCGGGTCACCGTCGCCGTCGATCTCACGGATGGCCATGACCCGACCGGTCACGGTGCGGACGACGTTCTCGGGTAGGTGGTGTGTCTCCCAGAGGTGGCCGTCGCCGTTTGCGCGGAGGTCCCAGGTGACCACCTGGTCCACGACGTACTGAGGTCCGCAGCATTCGTGTTCCCAGCCGCCGACGAACACCTCGATCGTCATGACCGGCCGTCGTCCTCGGCCACCTCAGCCTCGTCTTCGGTCTCCACGACGCCCCCCGGGGCCTCCGGCTGGCCGTCCACCCGACCGGTCGGATCGGGATCGGGCTGGATCTCGTCGTCCTCGACCACGGCCGGCGCCTGCACCGGCGGCACCTCCTCGCCGGTGACCAGGTTGTCGAGGCTGCCGCCCATGAACACCGACAGCCAACGCGTCCGGGGGTCGGCGTCGAACAGCACCGACTTGCAGAACAGGGTCAGCGGCACGGCCAGGATCGGGCCCAGCGGGCCGATGATGATCGCCCAGAACACCAGGGAGATGAACGTGGTGGTGATGTTCAGCCCGACCGCGTCGCCAGTCACCTTCGGCTGGATCACCATCGAGGCGATGAAATTGATCACCACGTAGGCGGCGACCATGATCACCATGGTCTGCCAGTCCCGAGCGAGCAGCGCCATCAGCGCCGGGGGCACCATGCCGATGATGAAGCCGACGTTGGGGATGTAGGCGGTGACGAAGGCGAGGATGCCCCAGGTGAGCACCAGCGGGATCTGCAACCAGGTCAGGATCCCCATGTTGATCAGTGCCACGGCCACGCCGAAGATCGTGTTGACGATCCAGTACTTGCGCACCCGCCAGGAGAAGTCGAGCAGCGCGGCGGCCAGGTTGGGCCGCAGCTGGGCCAGCTTGGACCGCTGCTCGGTGGTGTCGGTCAGGTCGACCGCGACGAAGGCGACGAACAGGAAGAGCGAGCCGAGGAAGGTCGCCCAGAACTGAACCGAGCTCATCACCCCGGTGACGTAGCCGAGCAGCCGGGTGTAGTCGAAGGTCCGCAGCCACTCGGTGATCGTCTCCTGGCTGACGCCCCAGGCCAGCAACTGTTGGGACGCGGCGTTGTACAGCTCGGTGAACCGGTCGGCGTAGGCGGGCATCGCCTGGACGAACTGGATCATCGCCACCGTGACGGCGAACAGGATCGTGAGCAGGACCAGGAACACCACCAGCATGCCGGTCAGTGCGCTGACCAGCTTGGGGATCTTGTGGTCGTTGAGCCACAGCACCAGCGGGCGGACGGTCAGGACCAGGGTGATGGCCAGGAAGACCGGGGCGACCACGTCCCTGATGAAGTAGATGCCGACCAGGCAGGCGACGAGCGCGGCACCCGCGTAGAGGATGCGGATGCCCTCTGCCGCAACCACCGGTACGGCGGGACTCGAGGGGGTGCCGGGTGCGCTCACGCGAGGAGTCTAGGCCCGCACGCGCGCCAGGAAGGGAGGCCCGGGGGCACGAATTCCGTGTCCCGGGCCATCCCGTCGTCGGGACCGCCGTCCCTGGTCACATACCGGCGCGCCAGCCCGCCGTCCGCACCGGGGCGTCGTACAACTCGGTCAGTTCGTCGTCCAGCCGCATCACGGTCAGCGAGGCGCCCGACATCTCCAGCGAGGTGAAGAAGTTGCCGATCTGGCTGCGGGTGACGTTGATGCCCTTCTCGGTGAGCACGTCGTGGGCGTGGTTGTACATGATGTACTGCTCGCTCAGCGGGGTGGCGCCCAGACCGTTGATGTACAGCAGCACGTTCTCGCCCGATTCGAGCTTCAGGTCGGCGAGCACCTTCTCCAGCAGCACGTCGACGATGTCGTCGGCCTTCATCATCGGCACCCGCTTGACGCCGGGCTCGCCGTGCACGCCGATGCCGAGCTCCATCTCGTCCTCGCCGAGCTCGAACGACGGCTTGCCGACGGTCGGCACCGTGCAGGCGGTCATCGCAAGGCCCATGGTGGCCATGTTGTCGTTGGCCTTGGCGGCGATGCGGGTGACGTTCTCGAGGTCGTCGCCCCGGTCGGCGGCCGCGCCGGCCAGCTTGAACGCGACGATCGCGCCGGCGACGCCGCGGCGTCCGGCCGTGTAGGTGGAGTTCTCGACCGCGACATCGTCGTCGATGACGACGGTCTTGACGTCGATCTCCTCGAGCTCGGCCAATTCGGCGCCGGTTTCGAAGTTCAGGATGTCGCCGGTGTAGTTGAGGATCAGGTGCAGGACGCCGGCGCCGCCGTCGGCGGCCTGGGTGGCGGCCAGGATCTGGTCCGGGGTGGGCGAGGAGAAGAACGCTCCCGGCGCCGCGGCGCTGAGCATGCCCTCACCGACGTAGCCGCCGCCGAGCGGTTCGTGGCCGGAGCCGCCGCCCGAGATGACGCCGACCTTGCCCTGTACCGCGCCACCGGCGCGGCACACGTACAGCGGATCGTCGTGCAGTTCGACGATGTCGGCGTACGCCGTGGCGAAGCCGCGGTTCATCTCGTCCAGCACGGTGGCCGGATCGTTGATGATCTTCTTCATGGCTCTCCTCAGAGCTAGGGGCAGCACCGTCGCTGCCGTCGGGTCAGAGCAGGAGTTGAATGGGGCGGGCGATCAGGGCGGAGAAGGCCTGCAGGTACTGCGCCCCCAGCGCGCCGTCGATGGCGCGATGGTCGAAGGACGCCGTGATCCGGCAGGTGGTGGCGACCGTGAGCTGGCCGTCGGGGCCGACCCAGGGACGTGGCTTGCCGGAGCCGATCGCCAGGATCGTGCTCTGCGGCGGGTTGAGGATGGCGGCGAACTCGTCGACGTCGAACATGCCGAGGTTGCTCACCGTCAGCGAGCCGCCCTCGAGTTCCCGCTGCTGCAGCCGGCCCTCGCCGGCCCGGCCGGCGGCGTCCTTGATGGCGGCCGACAACTGCGTGATGCCGAGTTGTTCGACGCCCCTGATCACCGGGGTGACCAGGCCGCGTTCGGACGCCACCGCGACCGCGACGTCGCTGCTGCCGAAGGCGAGCAACTCCTCCTCGGTCCAGCTGACGTTCGCCTCGGGCACCTTCGCCAGCGCCAGTCCGGCCGCCTTGACCAGCAGGTCGTTGACCGACACCCGCACCTCGGCGTCGGCGTTGATCTGGGCGCGCAGCTCGAGCAGCGGCCCGAGATCGAGTTCCCGGGTCAGGTAGAAGTGCGGCGCGGTCTGCTTGGACGCCTGCAGCCGGCTGGCGATCGCCCGCCGCAGCCGGGTGTGCGGAATGCGCTTCACCTCACCGGGCTCGACGGCCGGCACCGGGGCCGCGCCGGCGGCCGCGGGCTTGGGCGCCGAGGGAGTGATCGGCGGGGCGGCGTGGTGGGCGGCGTCGGCGTAGGCGGCCTCGACGTCCTTCTTGGTGATCCGGTTGTTCGGCCCGGTGCCGGGAATGTCGGCCAGTTCGAGGCCGTACTCGGCGGCCAGCCGGCGGGCCAGCGGGCTGGAGAAGATCCGCTCTCCCGGACGCCGCGCCGGGCGGGCCGCGGGGGCGGAAGGCGTCGGCGGCGCGGGCGGTGCCGGCTTGGGGGGCGCGGGTTCGGCGTCCGGGGCCTGCATGTCCTCGGCGACGGCGATCGTGGCGACCGTCACCTCGTCGTCGGCGGCCTGTTCGGCGGCCTCGACGGCTGAGGGCTGCGCGCCGGTCACGCTGGCGGCCAGGTTGGCCGCGATCGACGGGTCCTCACCGGGCTCGGCGAGCACCGCGATCGGGTCGCCGACCGCCACGTTGGTGCCGCCGTCGACGAGCAGGGTGTGCACCACGGCGTCGGACTCGGCCTCGATCTCGACCATGGCCTTGTCGGTCTCGACCGTGGCCAGCACGGCGCCGCGGCTGACCGTCTCGCCGGCGGCTACGGTCCAGCTCTCCAGCAGGGCGGTGTCGGCGTCGGCGGAGACGCCCGGCATGCGAAGCAGCGAGGCCATGACTATCCCTTCAGTTCGTTCAGGGCGGCGACGATGTCGTCGGTGTTGGCGTTGGCGGCCGTTTCGAGCGCCTTGGAGATGCTCGGAGCGGCCTCGCCGCCCTGGACCCGGATCACCGGCGCGTCCAGCCAGTCGAACAGCCGGCGTCCGATCTCACCGGCCAGCCAGCCGCCGTAGGAGGTGCCCTGGGCGCCCTGCTCGACGATCACCACGTTGTTGGTCTTCTTGACCGACGCCTCGATGGTCTCCCAGTCGAGGGACGCCCGGTCGAGCCAGCGCAGGTCGATCACCTCGCCGTCGACGCCCGACTCTTCGACGGCGTCCAGGCAGCGCTGCACCATCGACAGGTAGCTGATCAGCGTGACGGCCGAACCCTCGCGTCGGACGGCCGCCTTGCCGAACGGCAGCACGTAGTCGAGATCCTTGGGCGCCAGGCCCTCCAGCTTGTACAGGTCGGCGTCGTGCTCGAGCACCGCGACCGGGTCGCGGGTCAGCATCGCCGCGTTGAGCAGTCCCACGTAGTCCAGGGCGGTGGAGGGGGCGATGATCCGCCAGCCCACCGAGGTGGACAGGATGCCTGCCGGGTCCATCGAGTGCTGCGAGCCGTAACCCGTTGTCGTACCGATCTTGAGCCGCATCAGCATCGCCATGTCGTGGTCGCCGCCGAACATGTGCCGGGCCCGGCCGATCTGGTTGAAGATCTGGTCGGCCGCCACCCAGATGAAGTCGGCGTACATCAGCTCGACGACCGGGTAGTAGCGGCCGTCGAGCGCCATGCCGCCGCCCAGGCCGGTGAACCCGGCCTCGGCGATCGGGGTGCCGAGAACCCGCCCCGGGAAGTCGACGGGCAGGCCCTTCGTCGCGCCGCGCGAGCCGCCGTTGAGCTTGTGCACGTCCTCGCCGAGCACCACGATCGAGTCGTCGGTCTCCATCCGGCGGTGCATCACCGCGGCGATGGTGTCGACGAAGCGCTGCTTGACCAGTTCGTCGGCGCCGAAGCTGTCGTCGGTGCGGACGCGGTCGCCGCCGTCCGGCCAGTCGCCGCGGATGCCGACGTCGATGAAGGACGCCGACGGCCACAGCTCGGGACGGATGCGCAGCTGCCCGGGGCGCCCGTTCGGGTCGGCCTCGGTGATCCGGCCGGAGAGCTCGGCCATGATCGCCTTGCACGACTTGCGCAGGGCGTCCAGCTGCTCGCGGGTGGCGATGCCGAGACGCTCGAGGTGCTTCTCGGCCAGGTTCAGCGGGTCGCGGTCGCGCCAGCCGGCCTCCTCCTCCTTGGAGCGGTAGCCGAACGCGCTGCCCGGGAACGGGCCGTTCTGGTGGAAGTAGCGGTAGGTGTCGGCCTCGACCACGGCCGGCCCGCCGCCGCCCCGGACGTGCTCGAGCACCTTGTCCATCAGCAGTTTGACGCTCAGGGCGTCCTGACCGTCGACGCGCCAACTCGGGATGCCGAAGCCCAGGCCGCGCACGCTCAGCCGCGGGTCGGCGGTCGACTCGTTGACCGTGGTGGAGACCGCGTACTGGTTGTTCTCGATGAAGAAGATCGTCGGCAGCTTCCAGGCGGCGGCGATGTTCAGCGCCTCGAGCGTCGAGCCGATGTTGGACGCCCCGTCGCCGAAGTAGGTGACCGAGACGGCATCGGTGCCGGCCAGCTTGTGCGACATCGCGAAGCCGGTGGCGAACGGGACGGCGCCGCCGACGATGGCATTGGTGCCCATCGCGCCGACTTCCTTCCACTGCAGGTGCATCGAACCGCCGCGGCCGTGGCAGTAGCCGTCGGTGAGGCCGGCGATCTCGGCGAGGGTTCGGTACAGAACCGAGACCACGTCTTCGGTCCAGTCGGCGCCGATGCTGAAGCCGTCGGGCTGGACGGCGTTGAGCGCCTTGGCCAGGAACTGGTGGTGGCCGCGGTGCGAACCGTTGATCTGGTCCTGGACGGTGAGCGGAACGGCGGAGCCGACGGCTCCCGCCTCCTGGCCGATCGAGGAGTGCGCCGGGCCGTTGATCAGCTTCTGTCCGGCCAGGTCGAGAACCTGCTCCTCAAAGGCGCGGATGAGGTGCATCTGCACCGTCATCGACTCGAGCAGTGCGGCGTCGGCGGCATCCCAGTCCGCCTCGGTCGCCGTGAACTGATTCCAGGTGGCCGACGGCTGCAAAGGCTCGGTGATCGGCATGGCTACGGTGCCTCCTCGTTGACGCGTGCCCCATCGCTGCGGGAGATGCGGGTTGGGGTAAGCTCGGGCTACAAACTACAAGACATGACCGTACATGTACAGCCAAGTTGCGGGCTCGTTCCGAGATGCGGCGAAGGAGGGACACCGTGACCACCACCCTCAATCGGGACTCCGCGGTCCCGCTGTACCTGCAGCTCGCCGATGAACTGCGCACCAAGATTCTCAGCGGTGAATGGCAGCCTGAGCAACGGATTCCGTCAGAGAACGAACTGAACCAGATCTACTCGATCAGCCGGATGACCATTCGGCAGGTGCTCGGCAAGCTCGTCGACGAGGGTTTGGTCTTCCGGGTTCACGGCAAGGGAACGTTCGTCGCGCAGCCCAAGATCGCGACCCGTTCGCCCTCGTACCACGGCGTCCGCGAACAGTTGGAGCAGCAGGGCTACTCGACCCGTACCGAACTGATCAACTCGGGCACCGTCGAGGCCGACGCCCGGCTGGCCCGCCAGCTCGATGTGCAGGTCGGCACCCCGCTGCACATGGTCGAGCGGCTGCGGTACGCCGAGGACACCCCGATCAGCCTGCACAAGTCGTACGTGCCGGTGCGGCTGGCCCCGGCCCTGCTCGACCACGACCTGACCCAGCAGCAGCTGTGCCAGGTACTGGCCGGCGACTACGGCCTCGACATGGTCTACGTGCACGAGTCGCTGGAGTCGCTCACGCCGACCCCCTCGGAGCTGACCGCCCTGCGCGTGCGCCGCGGGACGCCGCTGCTGCTGCTCGAACAGCGGATCAAGGACGCCTCGCACCGCCTGTTCGAGTACACGCGGATCAAGTTCCGCGGTGACCGGGTGCGGCTGGAGTTCGACTACGACCTGAGCGCGCTGGGCACGACGAAGAAGCGCCAGTTGGCCTTCAGCTGACGCTGACGTTCGCGCGCCGGCCGAGCAGAAACAGTGTGAGTCCGAACATCGAGTTCAATGCTCGGACTCACACTGTCTTTCAGACCCCGTCGCCGCGCTTGTGGCGACGACGGTGTGCGGCAGCGGGGAGGGGAGTTCCACGGGTTGCGGGTCGAGCCCGCGGCGCCGGCGCTCCAGGGTGCCGGTGATGTCGTCGATGCCGGTGATCCACTTCACTGCTCCTATACGCCGCCGCCCGCCGTCGCGGCCCGCGCCAGTACTCGATCGATCAACTCCGCCGTCCACTCGCCGGTCATCACCAGCAGGTCGGGCAGGGTGAGCCGGTCGCGCATGTACGGCAGCGCCAGCAGGGTCCAGGCCACCTGATCGGCCGAGACCGGGGGAGTGAGCTCGCTGAACCGGGCCGCCGCACCCCAATGCCGCAGCGTGGTCGCCGACCGCTGGGGGGTGCCCAGGTAGCCGAACAGCGTCTCGAGCAGTGCGGCCCGGTCACGGTCGCAAACAGCCTTGTCAGCGGCGTTCCAGGCAGCGACCTTCCGCGCCACCGCCGTCCAGCACTCCTGCCCCAGCGAGCCGGAAGGGTCGATGGAAGCCCAGGTGTCGCGCACCCGCTGCTCCAGGTCGGCCGGATAGGTCAGGTCTGCCCAGGGCCGTTCGAACAGCGCGGACGTCTCGCGCACCTCGGCCCACAACGCGGTACAGACCACCGTCGCCACGCCCACCTGGGCGCCGTGCAGGTCGTGCTCGACGCCTCGGGCCATCGCGGCCATGTCGAGGATGTGGCTGGTCAGGTGCTCCGAACCCGACAGCGGCGCCGTCGAATCGGCGACGCCGATCACAAGCCCGCCGACGGTCAACGAATCGACCAGGGCCTTGCGTGCTCGGCCCGGGTCCGGGTCGGTGAGCCCCTCCACGGCGTCCAGCACGGGCCGGACCGCCTCGTCGGTGAACGGGCCGTCCAGGCCCAGCGAACAGGCCAGGTACCAGTCCGCCGGGGCCGACCAGATCGCGATCGCGTCCCCGACGCCCGAACGGTTCAGCCGGGCGGGTGCCGCGTCGATGACCCGGTCGTCGATGATCAGCCCCGTCGGCCACACCGAGGGCCTGGTGCGCTTGGCACCGCCGATCACCAGGACGCTGAGCGGATCGGAGAAGCCGTTGACCGAGGCCGCGGTCTGGATCGCCACCAGGGGCGCACCAGAGCGCGCGGACACCACCTTGCCGAGATCGGTGATGGTGCCGGAACCGACGCTGACCAGCAGCGACGGGCGTCCGACCTCGGCCACGGCGTCCTCGACGGTGGCCTCGTCGAGCGCTACCTGAGCGTGGGTGGCCCGGACCGTCACCCGGCGGGCGGCGCCCACCAGGTCGGCCACCCACGCCAGCAGGTCGCGTCCGTCGGCGAGTTTCGCCACGTCATCGGTGAGGATGACGCGCTCGCCGTCGCCGGCCAGCCGACGGCACAGGGCGGGCAGTTCGCCCAGTGCCGCCGGACCGGTCGCCAGGAGGCCGAGAGCCCCCTGGGAGACTTCGCGGGCGAATGACTCGTAGCCGGTCATCCGCGCCGGGTGATGGCCTGCAGCTTGTCCCAGATGGAGGGCATCGCCTGGCGGTACTCCTTGTAGATCTCGAAGTACTCGTCGTAGAGCGCAGTCCTCTTCTTCTTGGGCTTGTACGTGCGCAGGATGTTGACGGTCGAGTCGGCGCCCTGCTCGTAGCTCTCGAACATGCCCACCCCGACGCCGGCGACGATCGCGGCGCCCTTGGCGCCGAACTCGGTGCCGGCGGGCACGACCACCTGGCGGCCCAGCACGTCGGCGAAGATCTGCGCCCACACCGGCGAGTTCGCGCCGCCGCCGGCCATCCTGACGACCTTCACCTCGGTCGGGATGGCGTCCAGGCAGTCACGGATGCCGTAGGCGACGCCCTCGTACACCGCGCGCAGCAGGTCGTTGCGGGTGTGTGCGCCGGTGATGCCGATGAAGGACGCCCGGGCGCTCGGCTTCACGAACGGGGCCCGCTCGCCACCTGGGGCGGTGTAGCCGTGGAACATCACGCCTCGGGAGCCGACCGGAACCGAACTGACGACCTCGTCGAGGTACTCGAAGAAGGTGAACTGCGGGCCGCGGGCCTCGGCCTCACGGCGGAAGCTGCCGCCGAACTCGCGCAGGTACCAGTCCACGTTGGGGGTGCAGGAGTTCATCCCGAGGGCCCGGATCCAGGTGGTCGGGCTGTGCGGAATGACCCAGCCGACGTCGTCCGGCTCGATCGTGTCGCCCAGGTCATCGGTGGCCACCGTGACGATGCCGGCGGTGCCGATCACCGCCATGCAGTCTCCGGGCCGCGCCACTCCCACGCCGAGCGACGACGCGGTGATGTCCATCTGGCCCTTGAAGACCGGGGTGCCCTCGACCAGACCGGTGACGCCGGCGGCCTCGGCGGTGATGCCGCCGATGTTGGTGATCGGCGACTTCGGCTCGGGCAGCACCGACTTGGCGTCGGTCAGGCCGAACGCGGCCAGTACCTCGTCGGACCAGTCGCGGGTGCGGACGTCGATGCCGGCCAGCGAGGCGTCCGACGGATCGGTGGAGAGGTCACCGGTGAGCTTGTACTCCACCCAGTCCTTGCACCACAGGTTGGTGGCACCCTCGAGGATCTCGGGTTCGTTCTCGACCCGCCAGCGCAGCAACGCCGACGCGGTACCGGCGTAGGGGCCGAGGCCGGAGATCTGGAATTGCTTGCTGATGGTGCCGTCGGCGTACCAGGTGTCGATGATGTCGGCGGCGCGGCCGTCGGTCCACAGGTACGCCGGCCCGGCCGGCTCGCCCTCGGAGTCGACCAGCCACGTGCCGTCGCCCTGGCCGGTGGCCGATACCGCGACGATGTCGGCGGCCCTCACCGACGAGCCCTCGATGGCGTCCCGGATGGCCAGGGTGGCGGCCACCCAGACCGTCTCCATGTCCTCCTCGGCCATGTAGGTGGTCGGGTTCACGATCGGGACGTTGTGCGCGCCGCGGCTCAATTCGTTGCCGTGTTCGTCGAAGATGGCTGCCTTGATCACACTGGTGCCGGCATCGATGCCGAGCAGGTACTGGGGCATTGAGCACCCTTTCCGGACGGGGACGCGCTCCGCTGCGCGTTCACGGGTGGCAAGGATGCTAAACAATCTTGTATAGACATGTCTAGTGGTGGACAGACGTGGTGTCGCATGCTACGAAAATCGGCATGCGCGCCCTGGTGAAGTACGCCCCGGGTCCCGGCCACGTCGAGCTCCGCTCAGTCGAGCGTCCCTCGCCGGGCGCGGGGCAATTGCTTGTCGACGTGGCCTACGCCGGCGTGTGCGGAACCGACCGCAGCGCGCTCGACGGTCACTTCACCGGGCTGATCCCGCGCACGCTGGGGCACGAGGCGTCCGGGGTGATCTCGGCGATCGGGCCCGGTGTCGTGGGCGACTGGTCGGTCGGCGACCGGGTCACCTTCGAGACGGACGCCTACCTGTGCGGCACCTGCCTGTACTGCCGGGCCGAGCAGTACCAACGCTGCCCCCACCGCAAGGGCATCGGCACCACCGCCAACGGTGCGCTTGCGGACGCACTGGTGATGCCCGAACTGGCCGTCCACAGGTTGCCCGATGGGGTGTCGCTGCTGGCGGCGGCACTCACCGAGCCGTTGGCGATCTGCGTGCACGCGGTCATCGAGCGCAGCCCATCGCTGGCCGGCGAGGTGGTGATCGTCACCGGTCCCGGTGCCATCGGCGCGCTGACCAGCGCCGTCGCCGGCCAGGTGGGCGCCACGACCGTGCTGGTCGGACGTACCCGGCACGCCGACCGGCTTGCCGACGCCGTCGCCCGAGGCATCGCCGACCACGCGCTCGACGGCGATGCCGTCGACGTCGAGGCGTACGTGAAGTCCCTCACCGACGGCTACGGTGCGCACACCGGCTTCGAATGCTCGGGCGCCAACCACTGGCCACGGGCCCTGCAGCCGATGGTGCGCCGGGGCGGCCGGGTGGTGCTCGTCGCGCTGTACCACGGCGAGGTTCCGGTCGACTTCGACCTGCTGGTCAACCGCGAACACGAGATCGTCGGCTCGCGCGGCAAGAACGCGCAGAGCTACCGCACGGCGCTGAGATTGATGGCTGACAAGCGCATCGACGCCGAATCGTTCATCTCCGACGTGCTGCCGCTGGAACGCTGGGAGGATGGCCTCGACCTCGTTGCCCAGGGTCGCAAAGTGGTCTTCGAGGTCGGGGGAGCGTAGCGCTAGCCAAGGTTCTCCCAAGTTGTCTATAGTTGTACATACGAGTTTGTCCGTCGTTACCCAGCAGACCCAGCGTCGAGTCATGTGGAGGAGCCCCATGCCATACGTCAACACCCTTGATCTGGTCAATGCGGCCAAAGGCAGGGGCTACGCGGTTCCGGCGATCAACATCGTCGACCCACTGACCATCAAGGCGATCGTGGAGGCCGCCGACTCGGTGGGCTCGCCGGTCATTCTGCAGACCTCGGTGAAGACCGTGAAGTCGGCGGGGGCGGGCATCCTGCACTACGCCGCGAAGGACGCCGCCGAGGCGGCGTCCGTCGGGGTCTCGCTGCACCTCGACCACTGCCCCGATCGAGAGGTGATCACGCTGGCGCTCAAGCACGGCTGGAGTTCGGTGCTGTTCGACGCCTCGGATCGTGATCTCGACCAGGCTCGCAAAGAGACCGCCGAGGTATGCGAAGAGGCGCACGCACTGGGCGCCAGTGTCGAGAGCGAGATCGAGAACATCATCGGCGTCGAAGACGGCGTCGGCTCCGACAAGGCCAAACACTCCTACACCGTCGATCAGTTGATCGAGGTGGCCCTGGAGACCGGCACCGACCTGATGGCGCCGCAGCTGGGCACGGCGCACGGCATGTACTCCGCACAGCCGGTGCTGCTGCCGCAGCGCGCCCGGGAGATCACCTCCGCGTGCGACATCGCGGTCGTGCTGCACGGCGGCACCGGACTGAGCAACGCCGAGTTCGACGAGTTCATCGACGCCGGGGTGACCAAGATCAACATCTCCACCGCGCTCAAGCGGGCCTACATGACCTCGGCGCTGGAGTACCTCAAGCAGTGCGAGCAGACCAACACGTGGGAGCCGACCAAGCTGTTCGAGCCGATGATCGCGGCGTCCAAGGACCTGCTGGTGACGTTCGCGGGCATCTTCCACTCGACCGGCAAGGACGGGGCTGCCAAGGGCGGTGCCCAGTGAGCGGGCACGCGCTGATCCTGGACTGCGACGGCGTCCTGGCCGACACCGAGAAGGACGGCCATCTCGTCGCCTTCAACCAGGTGTTCGAAGAGGAGGGCTACCCGTTCCGGTGGTCGGAGGACGAGTACGCGGTACTGCTCAAGGTGGGCGGCGGCAAGGAGCGGATGAAGGCCTACCTGAGCCAGCACCCCGAGCTCGACATTCCCGGCCGCGACGACCTGGACGCCCTGCTCGCGCAGGTGCACAAGCGCAAGAGTGCGTGCTACCAGGAGATCGTGAACAGCGGACGGATCCCCGGCCGCCCCGGCATCAAGCGACTGGTCGAAGCGGCACTGGACGCGGGGTGGCGGGTCGCGGTGGCGTCCACCTCGGCGATCCCGAGCGTCGAGGCGGTGGCGATCGCGGTGCTCGGTCAGGCGACCCGGAACCGGCTGTTCGGCATCTACGGCGGCGACATCGTTCCGGCCAAGAAGCCCGCGCCCGACATCTACCTGTACGCCCTGGAGCAGTTGGGCCTGCAGCCCGGCGACGCCGTCGTCGTGGAGGATTCCGAGTCGGGGGCGAAGGCGGCCGCAGCGGCCGGCATCGCCCACATCGTCACCGTTTCGCACTTCACCGCCGACGACCCGTTCCCCGACGCCCGGATCGTGGTCTCGGACCTGGGCGAACCCGGCGCCCCGGCCGCGCTGATCGCGGGCGACGATGTCCGCGACGCCGAAGGGCTGATCACCGTCGCGTCGCTGGAGCGCATCGTCGGCGAGCACCGGTGAGCGCAGGTTTCCCGACGGTTGCGGTGCTGCCGCCGGTGCTGATCGGCGCGTCCACCAAGGCGTACCTGGGGCTGGCCGAACTCGCCCGTTGGGCCGAGGTGGTCTCCGCCGGCCTCGGTGAGCTGGACCGCGGAAACCGTCCCCACGGTCCAGGCACGCCCTACCTGTGCGTGCCGGCGCCGCTGCTGCCGCTGGTCGGCCCCCCGTTGACGGACGCCGGGCTGCTCGTCGGCGTCCAGGATGTCTCGCGCTTCGGCCCCGGCGCCCACACCGGTGAAACCACCGCCGAGGTGCTCGCCGAGCTGGGGTGCCGGCTGGTGATGATCGGGCACCCGGAGCGTGCCCGCGACCAGCACGAGACCCTCGACGAGTGCCGCGGCAAGGCGCTCGCCGCCGCCCGCAACGGCATCGTGCCGATCCTGATCGCCGGCGAGCCGACCCGTGGAGCCGACCCCGAAGCGGTCATCGCACCCCAGCTCGACACCGTGCTGGCCGACGTCCCGACCGACTTCCCGGTCATCGTCGCCTACGAGCCGTCCTGGGCGATCGGGCAACCCGAGCCCGCGCCGGGCTCGCACATCGCCGCCACGACCGGCTCGATCCGTGAGTTGCTGCACCGCCGCGGACGCGGCCACGCCGCCCGCATCGTCTACGGCGGCAGTGCCGTGGTCGGCACCTACACGGCCATCGTCGAGGCGTGCGACGACGCCGCCCAGCGTCCGGACGGCATCTTCCTGGGCCGCGGCGGGTTGGCGCCGGAGAACTTCCTGGCCACGGTGGACGAGGTGCGCGCGGTCAGCTGACAGGGAACGCCACCGCCATCCCGTCGCCGTCATCCCGGGCGGGCAGGCGTCGCCAGCAGCCGCCCCTCCGCATCGCGCCGGTGTGGAACTGGGCGCGGACCGCAACAACAGCGACCGAGGGATACTTCTCCGGATTGCGCGACCCGATGTCGAGAATCGCCGGACGGCTCCGTCCCAGGGATGAGGCGGCCACAATGGGCCGCACGTCAGAAGGAGAACCGTCATGGCCAAGTACCTGCTGCTCAAGCACTACCGCCGCAACGCCGGACCCGAGAACCTCGTCGACGTCCCCATGGACCAGTGGACGCCGGACGAGATCGACGCCCACATCACCTACATGAACGACTTCGCCGCGAAGCTGGAGACCTCGGGCGAGTTCGTCGACGGCCAGGCGCTGGCGCCCGAGGGCACCTTCGTGCGCTACGGCGGCCCGGGGCTGTCGCCGGTCACCGACGGGCCGTTCGCCGAGACCAAGGACCTGATCGCCGGGTGGATGGTCATCGACGTCGACTCCTACGACCGGGCCGTCGAACTGGCCGGCGAGCTGTCCGCCGCCCCCGGCAAGGGCGGCGAGCCGATCTACGAGTGGCTGGAGGTGCGGCCCTTCCTGGGTCACCCAGAGACCGTCACCGAATGAGGGAGCTGGCCGGCGAGGTGCTGGGCGTCCTCGTGCGGCGCGGAGCCGACTTCGCGACCGCCGAGGACGCCGTGCAGGAGGCGCTGCTGGCCGCCGTCCAGGCCTGGCCGGACGAACCGCCGCGCGACGCCAAGGGCTGGCTGGTCACCGTCGCGTGGCGCAAGTTCATCGACCTGACCAGGGCGGACACCGCCCGGAGGGCCCGCGAGGAGCGCGCCTTCGCGGAGCCCGCTCCCGGGCCGGCGGAGAACGCCGACGACACCCTCGAGCTGTACCTGCGCTGCGCGCACCCCTCGCTGAGCCAGGCCTCGGCGGTGGCGCTCACCCTGCGGGCGCTCGGCGGGCTCACCACCCGGCAGATCGCCGAGGCCTACTTGGTGCCCGAGGCGACCATGGCGCAGCGGATCAGCCGGGCCAAGCGGACTGTCAGCGCCGTCCGGTTCGACCTACCGGGTGAGTTGAGCACGGTCCTGACCACCCTCTACCTGGTGTTCAACGAGGGCTACTCGGGCGACCTAGACCTGGCCGCGGAGGCGATCCGGCTGACCCGGCAACTCGCGTCGATCAGCCACGAGCCCGAGGTCGCCGGGCTGCTGGCGCTGATGCTGCTCCACCACGCCCGCCGCGACGCCCGCACCGACGAGGCCGGACGCCTGGTGCCGCTCGCCGCCCAGGACCGCTCCAGGTGGCGCACCGACCTGATCGCCGAGGGCATCGACCTGCTGCAGGACGCCCTGGCCGAGGACCGGCTCGGCCCGTACCAGGCGCAGGCGGCGATCGCAGCCCTGCACGCCGACGCGCCGTCGGCCGACGAGACCGACTGGGTGCAGATCGTGGAGTGGTACGACGAACTGCTGCGGCTCACCGACTCACCCGTGGTCAGGCTCAACCGGGCGGTCGCCGTCGGTGAGGCGGACGGTGCCCGGGCGGGCCTGGCCGCGCTCGCCGAGGTCGAGCCGTCCATCCCCCGGCACGCCGCGGTCGCCGCGTACCTGCACGAGAAGGGCGGCGATCCGGACGCCGCGGCCCGGCTTTACGCCGAAGCCGCCGCCCGGGCGTCCAACCTGGCCGAACGCGACCACCTCACCCGCCAGGCCGCCCGGCTGAGGCAGTGAGCTCGTCCCGGGGGCTGCTCCGTCATCCCGGGCTTGCCCCAAGATCTCAGCTGGGCGGTCGTGAGATCCCGGCGTTCGCCGGGATGACGGTGGCCGGGTGCCGAGTCGACGCGCCCGCATCGTCAACGACTCGCCACAACGCTCCTGTTGCGGGACTCGACGGGACCCATGGTCCCCCGCTGAGCCCCCGGCCGACCTACAGGCTGCCCCAGAGCTTCAGCGCCGTAGCCAGCTCCGTGTGCTCGGACGCCGCATCGGCGGCGTCGACGCCGGCCAGGGCGGCGTCCACCGCCTGCCGCATCGCGCGGACGCCGGCCGCGGCGCCGTCGGGATGGCCCTGGATGGCGCCGCCGACGCCCAGCACGATGTCGCTGCCCAGCTCACCCAGGTAGCGCGCGACCGTGCCGGGATGGACGCCGCCGCCGATCACCGGGAACGCGGGCTTGAGGTGCGGCCGGGGGAGCGCCAGCTGCTGTGCGGTGCGCAGGTACTGCAGCCGCGAGATCGGGTAGCCGCCGTAGGGCGAGACCACCAGGCTCAGGTCGGCGCCGGCGACCCGGGGCAACAGCCCGGTGGCGATCGGTGCGCTCATGCCCGTGCTCGGCCCTTCGTACAGCGGAGCCGCGCCGGCGAAGTGCCCCAGGATCGGCACGCCGACCTCGTCGGCCAGCATCTCCACCGCGCCCAGGCCGACCGTGGTGTAGGCCACCATCAGCGCCCGCGCGCCGGCCTCGACGGCCCGTTTCGCGGTGGCCAGCATCCGGTCCGGCCGGTCGGAGATGTTGGGCAGATAGATGGTTCGCACGCCCGTCTCGGACGCCGCCCGCTCGGCCGCAGCGGTGAACAGCTCCACCCGGCGCAGCACCGTCGAGTAGTCGGTGTTGCCCATCAGCTCGTCGTCCTTGATCAGGTCGATGCCGCCGCGGGCCGTCGCCTCGAAGATCTCCGAGGCCGTCTCGGGGGCCAGTCCGGTGCACGGCTTGAGCATGTTCAGCAGCAGCGGACGCTCGCTCACCCCGGTCAGTTCGCGCAGGCCGGCGACGCCGAACCGCGGCCCGCCGAACGCGCTCTCCAACGAGCCGGGGAACTGCAGGTCGACCAGCTTCGCCTCCATCGAGGTCGACGCGTCGTTGCCGATCAGGGTGTTCAGCAGCTGCGGCAGGGACGCCCCGAAGTTGATGGTCGGGAAGGCGATCGTGGCCAGGTAGTGGACCACGTCGCCGACCACGCCGTTGCTCGTGTCGGCGGTGGGCACCGGCAGCACCTGCACCACGCGGCCCTCGTGGGCGTCCTTCAGTGCCGGGGTCAGTCCGGGCACCTCGACCCAGGTGCCCGTCGTCTGGCCGACCGCGAACCGCGACACCCGCGCCCACGGGTCGACGTCGACGGGCAGGTCCAGCGCGTAGCTGGCCAGGAGGTAGTCGCCCTCGCGTGCCAGCTCGGCCAGTATCGCCTGTGCGGTCATGCCGTCGCCCCGTGCGCCGCGGCCACCCGCTCGAGCAGGTCGGCGGCGCCCTCGTCCGCATTGGTCAGCCCCTCGGCGACGGTGACCTCACGCACCTCGTCGCGGGCGTTGCCCATCGCCACGGGGAAGCCGATCCGGCTCAGCCAGCCCACGTCGTTGCCGCCGTCGCCCGCGCCCAGCACGTTGGCCGGATCGATGCCGTACTGGTCCAGCGCCCATTCCAGGCCGTGCCACTTGGTCGAATCGGGGTCGACGACCTCGACCAGGTTGTCCAGCGAGCGCATCGCCGACGGCATCCGGCGCAGGATCTCGTCGTGCACCTCGTCCATCCGTTCCGGGCTGGCCATCGCCATCATCTTCATCACCACGGCGTCTGCGATGTCGGCCGGGTCGCCGATCAGCGCCTCCTCGTGGTTGAGCTCCAGGATCAGCTCGTACATGTCCCCCTTGTGCGTCACATACATGTGATCCTCGGTCCACCAGGTCAGGTCGAGCCCCAGGTCGTCGGCCAGCGCGCGAAACGTCGCCTTGTCGGACGCCGACATCGGGTTCACGGCCACGTTGCGGTCGGTGACCGGGTCGATGATCAACGCCCCGTTGCAGGCGACCGCGACGCTGCGCAGGGACGCCTCGGCTGCGATCGCCATCGTGTTGCGCCGGGTCCGTCCGGTCAACAGGATCACGGGGATGTCGAGGTCCTGCACCTGCTTCATCGCCGCGACGGTGCGGGGGCTGACCTTCGAGTCGGCGCCGGCCAGGGTCCCGTCCACATCGAGCGCAACGGCGCGCACCGCGGACAGGTCGAGTCGGTCGAGCATGCGGCTCCTTCCGGGGGGTTGCGACGCTACACGTATAGACAAGTCCGTTCAAGCCTTGACCTGTGCAGCACACCCTCCTTAGGGTGAGGCCGGAGCCGCAACGGCACGACTCCAGGGACCCAGTCAACCCAACCACACAGACGTGAAGGGCAGCCATGACGAAATACATTCTCGGGATCGATTCGGGGACGACGAGCGTCCGCTCGTTCGTGATCGACGAGAGCGCCGCGGTGATCGGTTTCGGCCAGCAGGAGATCACCCAGCACTATCCGCGGCCGGGATGGATCGAGCACGATCCCAAGCAGATCCTGGGCACCCAGCTCGAGGTGATGCGCGCCGCGCTGCGCGACGCGGGGGTACAGCCCTCCGACATCTCCGCCGCCGGCATCACCAACCAGCGCGAGACCGCGGTGGTGTGGGAGAAGTCCACCGGCGAGCCCATCTACAACGCCGTCGTCTGGTCGTCGCGTCAGACCGTGCCGGTGGTCGAGAAGTGGGTCGAGCAGGGCCTCGGCGACCTGATCCAGGAGCGCACCGGACTCATCCCGGACGCCTACTACTCGGCGTCCAAGATCCGCTGGATCCTCGATCGGGTCAACGGCGCCCAGGAGCGGGCCGAGAGGGGTGAGCTGCTCGCGGGCACCATCGACACCTGGCTGATCTGGAACATGACCGACGGCCAGTCCTTCGTGACCGACGTGTCCAACGGTTCGCGCACCATGATGATGAACCTGCAGACCCTCGACTGGGACGACGAACTGCTCGGCCACTACGGCATTCCGCGGCACATGCTGGCCAAGATCGTGCCCAGCGACGCCAACTTCGGCGACCTGGAGCCGACCTTCGGGGCGTCCATCACGATCGGCTCGGATCTCGGCGACCAGCAGGCCGGCCTGTTCGGCCAGGCCGCCTTCGAGCAGGGCCAGTGCAAGATGACCTACGGCACCGCAGGCGTGCTGAACATCAACTGCGGGCAGTCCCCGCAGCGGATCACCGGCCTCACCCCGAGCGTTGGCTGGACGGTGCAGGGCAAGACCGCCTACGAGATCGAGGGCGTGCTGTTCGCCCAGGGCAAGACGATGCAGTGGCTGCGCGACGACCTGCAGCTGATCCACGCCGCGCCCGACTCGGAGTGGTACGCCGGGCAGGTCAAGAGCACCGACGGCGTCTACCTGGTGCCGGCCTTCACCGGCCTCTCGGCGCCCACCTGGGACCCGTACGCCCGCGCGGCGATCATCGGCATCAGCAACGCCACCACCCGGCTGCACATCATCCGGGCCGCGGTGGAGTCGATGGTGTACCAGACCCGTGACATGGTCGAAGCGGCCACCGCGGACGGTTCGGTCACGATCCCCGAGCTGCGCATCGACGGCGGTGCGGTCAAGAACAACCTGCTCTGCCAGATGCAGGCCGACATTCTCGGCATCCCGGTGATCCGGCCGAAGAACCACGAGGCGACGATCTTCGGCGCCATGCTGCTGGCCGGATTGTCGACCGGCATCTACGGCTCGCTCGACGACCTGTCGAACATGTGGAGCGTCGAGCGGGTGTTCGAGCCGCAGATCAGCACCGACGAGGCCGACGGCCTGTACGCCGGCTGGGTCGCCGCGCGCGAACTCACCAAGGGCTGGACCAAGAAGCTCCCGCAGCACGACTGAGCCTGCGGACTCCCGCCGGACCCACGGCCCGCCCCGCCCCCCGGGCGGCCGTGGGTCCCGGCATGTCCGCGGCGGGCTCTATCGTGGCGCGGTGCACATCGTTCGCCGCAGCCTCGACCATCCGGACGCCGTGGCGCTCTGCGCCGCCGTGCAGGCCGAGTACGAGGTGCTCTACGGCGGCAGCGGCGACACCTCGCCGATGCGGGTGGCCGATTTCGAGCCGCCCGCGGGCTCGTTCCTGGTCGGCTACGTCGACGGCCAAGCAGTGGCGTCGGCGGCGTGGCGCCGGCTGACCCCCGAGGTGGCGGCGTCCGAGGCGCCCACGGGCGAGATCAAACGGGTGTTCGTGGCCGCCGGGCACCGCGGCCGTGGGCTGTCGGTGCTGATGATGCGCGCCCTCGAAACGGACGCCTTCGCCGCCGGCATCGCCCGGCTCGTGCTCGAGACGGGCCCCATGCAACCGGTCGCTATCGAGCTGTACCGAGGGCTCGGCTACACCGACACCCACGGCGGGGGCTGGTCGATCTATCAGGGCAAGCCGCAGGTGGTCATCCTCGAGTTCATGCTGCCCCGCGCCGACTGAGCCGGACGCCGCCGCGCCGGACCGGTGCCGGCTCAGGCCGGCCGGTCGATTCCGAAGACGGCGTGCAGGCCGTCGACGAACTCGTCGCGGCGTCCCGACCGGGCGAGTTCGCGGGCCCGAACCGACGGCTTGTGCAGCAGGACGCCGGCGAAGTGCCGCAACGCGGCCTCGGCGGCGTCGGCGGTGGCCTCGTCGTAGCGGTGCCGGATGCGGCCGATCTCGGCTTCCAGGGTGTCGGTGACGTGCGAGCGCAGGGCGGCGACCGCCGGTCCGATCTGCTGGGCGTCGTCGGCGTGCGCGGCCGCCGCCTGCCGGACCATCGCCTCGGCGTCGTCGGCCACCGCCAGGTGTTGCAGCGGGGCATGCAGCTTGATCGCCTCGAGGTCGAGCAGTTCGACACCGGGCAGGTCTGCGACGGCCGGGTCGACGTTGCGGGGCAGGCCCAGGTCGATCACCACCCGATGCCGCTCACCGACCTCGGGGTGCCCGACCGGGCACTGGGCGGCGGCGTGCGCGGTGACCGGGCAGGCACCCTCGAGCAGTTCCGGACCGATCACCAACTCGGAACTCGTGGTGCAGCACACGATCACGTCGGCGCGGCTCGCCGCGGCGGCGACGGCGTGCCCGCTGACCTGGTCCAGGCCGCGGCGGGCACCGAAGTCGTGGCCGCGTCCGGACGGGGACCACACGGTGATCGCCGACACACCGCGATCGCGGAGCGCCTCGATGCACGACGAGGCGTACCGGCCCGTGCCGACCAGCAGCACCTTCATCGCGGGCCAGTCGGTGACCCGGTGCGAGGCGAGGTCGAGGGCGAGCCGGATCAATGACGGCCGCGCCGAACCCAGCCCGGTGCGTTCGCGGACGTTGCGGCGGGTGGCAAGCGCGTCGGAGAACACCCTCGACAGCAAGGGGGTGGCCGTGGCGGACGCCTCGGCGGTGTTGAGGGCGCGTCGCACCTGGCCGGCGATCTCGGGTTCGCCCACCACCACCGATTCGAGTCCGGCGGCGACCGCGAACAGGTGGCGGGCGGCGTCCTCACCGGTGAGCAGCGACAGCGGAGCCGCCTGGGAGGCCAGCGCGCCGACGGCCTCGGGCGCGGCGTCCAGGTAGACCTCGAAGCGGTTGCAGGTGCCCAGCACGATGCCTCCGGCGACATCGTCGCCGGCCAGCAGGGACTCGGCGAGCACCGCTCCCGCGCCTCCGCTCAGGCTCTCCAGGAGGGTGAAATCGTGGCTGCGATGGCTCGCCGTCAGGCACAACAGCACCGCGCCAGCATAGACCGCGATCAACGGCTTCGCAGACCATCCGGCGTTGTCGCAACCGGCGGCGCCGGGTGGGCCTGTGCGCATAGGGTGAAGCTGTGACCCCCTCCGCGCTGCCGGCGACGCACCCGCTCAACGGCACCACCGCCGAGTCGTGGCTGGTCGCCGCGTACCGCGGCGAGCGTCCCCCGGTGACGCCGGTGTGGTTCATGCGGCAGGCCGGGAGGTCACTGCCCGAATACCGCGAACTGAGGGTCGGCACGCGCATGCTCGAGGCGTGCCTGGACGCCGAACTGGCCGCCGAGATCACCCTGCAGCCGGTCCGCCGCCACGGGGTCGACGCCGCCATCCTGTTCTCCGACATCGTGGTTCCGCTGAAGTTGGCGGGCGTCCAGGTCGAGATAGAACCGGGCGTGGGTCCGGTGTTCCCGGCCGCGGTCGACACCCCCGAGGCGGTGACCGCCCTGGTCGGCGAGCATCCCGCCGAGGCGATGGTCGAGGCGCTGGAGCCGATCAGGGACGCCGTACGCCGGACGGTGGCAGCCCTGCGGCTGCTGCATCACGGCCGGGATCCGCTGATCGGTTTCGCCGGGGCACCGTTCACCATGGCCGCCTACCTGGTGGCCGGCCGCCCCAGCAAGGACCATCTGGCGGCGCGGGCGATGATGCACCGGCACCCCGACGCGTGGCGGCGGTTGCTGGGCTGGTGCGCCGAGTTGTCCGGGGAGTTCCTGCGGGCCCAGGTGCTGGCCGGTGCCTCCGCCGTGCAGCTGTTCGACTCATGGGCGGGATCGTTGCCGCCGGCCGACTACGCCGCGCACGTCGCGCCGGCCTCGCGGGCCGTCTTCGACCGCGTCCGTGACCTGCACGACGAGCAGGGCCGCCGCGTGCCACTGGTGCACTTCGCGGTCGGCGCCGGTGAGTTGTACCCGCTGCTCGACCTCGACATCGACTGCGTCGGCGTCGACTGGCGCACGCCGCTCGACCAGGCGCAGCGGCGGATCGGCCACGATCGCGCCGTCCAGGGCAA
The DNA here is from genome assembly GCF_025972045.1 of Micropruina sonneratiae. GTDB lineage: Bacteria > Actinomycetota > Actinomycetes > Propionibacteriales > Propionibacteriaceae > Micropruina > Micropruina sonneratiae. Next base: position 134,065 of record NZ_JAPDHX010000006.1, read on the forward strand.
CCTCGACCCGGCGCTGCTGGGTGCGCCGTGGCCGGTGCTGCGCGACGCCGTCGACGACGTGCTGCTGCGCGGCGGGGTGGCGCCCGGACATGTCTTCAACCTTGGTCACGGCGTCCCGCCGGACACCGATCCGGAGGTGCTGACCCGGATCGTGGATCACGTGCACAGTCGGTGAAAGGAAGGGTGCGATGAGCACCGCGGTGGTGGTCGGCGCGGGCCCCGGCGGCCTGGTGGCGGCCTGGGAACTGGTCCGGACCGGCTGCGACGTGACCCTGCTGGACGCCTGGAAGTGGCCCGGCGGGCTGCTCGGGCGGGCGCAGGTCGACGGGTTGACGGTGGATGTCGGCGCGGAGGGCTATTCGGTGCGCGGCGGCACGGTGGAACGCCTGCTCACCGATCTCGGTGCCGACGACCTGATCGCCACCCCCGACCCGGGCGGCGCCTGGCTGCAGACCGCCGGCGGTCCGCGTCCGATCCCGAAACGGCTGGTGTTCGGCCTGCCCGCCGACCCCGGCGCCGCCGACGTCCGCGCGGTGGTGGGTGAGCCGGACAGTGGGGACGGCTCTCGCGGTCCGCTGTCCGCAGCGACGTCGTTCGCCGACGTCGTCCGGGCCGGCTACGGGCAGCGGGTGCTCGACGACCTGGTCTGCCCGCTGGTCGGCGGGGTGTACTCCACCTGGCCCGACGACGTGACGCTGGCCGAACTGGCCCCGGCGCTGGCCGCCCGGATCGACGCCGGGACGCCGCTGCGCGACGCGGTCGCCGAGGCCGCGGCGCAGGCGCCCAAGGGCGGCGCCGTGCACGGCATCACCGGCGGCATGCACCGGCTCGCCGACCTGCTGATCGACTCGGCCCGGGCGTCCGGGACGCTCGAGGTGGCCGTCGGCGAGCCCGCGACGGGGCTCGAGCGGCGTCCGGGCGGGTGGCGGGTCACTACCACGAAGCGGACGCTGGCGGCCGACCTGGTCGTGCTCGCCGTGCCGCTCGACCGCGCCCTTTCGTTGCTCGGCGGGCCGCCGGCCACCCGGCTCACCGCGTCCCGGATCGAGGTGATCACCCTGGTGCTGGACGCCCCCGGACTGGCCGGCGAGGCGCCGCGTGGCACCGGCGTCCTGGTCGGCGCTGGGGTCGCCGGGGTGCGCGCCAAGGCGCTCACCCACTCGAGTGCGAAGTGGCCGTGGCTGCGTGCCGCGGCGCAGGGCCGCGACGTGCTCCGGCTCTCGTACGGACGCCGGGGACAGACCCCCGCGACCGCGGGACTTGCGCCCGACGACCTGGCCGCGCTGGTCAGGTCGGACGCCTCGGTGCTGCTGGGCCGCGACCTGCCCGAGCCGGCCGCGGTGCAGCGCGTCGCCTGGCACATCCTGCCTCCTGGGACCCCGGGGCTCGCGGCGGGGCGGCAATGGTTGACTGGGCAACGCACCGATGGGCTGGGGCTGGCCGGCGCCGGCATCGCCGGGGTTGGCCTGGCGGCCGTGGTCTCCCAGGCCCGCGAGGAGATCGCACGGCTACGTGGAAACACGCAACGACAAGGGAGTTCGGTATGAGTGAAGAGGGCCCGTCCGGGTTCGCGGTGTGGTCGGTGCTGCGGCGGGATCCGCTGACCGCGCAGGGCGTGGGAGCGGCGTCGGAGTCGCTGGCCGAGGCCGTCGCCGCCGTCGAGGCCGAGGGCGTGACGGTGCGCGGCCTGTACGACGTCAGTGCGATGCGGGCCGACGCCGACCTGATGCTGTGGCTGCACGGGGACACCGCCGAGGGCCTGCAGTCGGCGGTGCGGCGGCTGCGGCGCTCAACCGAGTTGGCGCCGCTGGCGTTGACCTGGTCGGCGATGGGCGTGCACCGCTCGGCCGAGTTCAACAAGGCGCACGTGCCGGGCTTCCTGCGTGGCGAGCGGGCCCGCCAGTGGCTGTGCGTCTACCCGTTCGTCCGCTCCTACGACTGGTACGTGCTGCCCGACGACGAGCGCCGGGCGATGCTCGCCGAGCACGGCCGCAAGGGTGCCGCCTTCCGCAGCGTGATCGCCAACACGGTCTCGGCGTTCGCGCTCAACGACTACGAGTGGTTGCTGCCGATGGAGTCCGACGAGCTCACCGACCTGGTGGACATGATGCGCGAGCTGCGTGCCACCAGGGCCCGGCTGCACGTGCGCGAGGAGGTCCCGTTCTTCACCGGGCGCCGGATCGAGGCCGACCAGGTGGCGGAGGTGCTGTCATGAGCCCGCTGGGCAGCAAGCCGGCGCCGGCCGAAGGCGTCCACCTGTCGCCCGGCGCGGCCGTGCCGAGCGCGACGCCGGGAGCGGCGTCCGGCCCCGAGCATGTCGAGGTGCCGACCCGCTACGACGCTGTGCTGCTGTCGGGTTTCGGCGGCCCCGAGGGCCAGGACGACGTGATTCCGTTCCTGCGCAACGTGACCCGCGGCCGCGGCATCCCCGACGAGCGGCTCGAGGAGGTGGCCCACCACTACCGGCACTTCGACGGCGTCTCGCCGATCAACGGGCACAACCGAGAGCTGCGGTCCGCCCTGGAGCACAGGCTCGCCGAGCGTGGTCTGCCGCTGCCGGTGCTGTGGGGCAACCGGAACTGGAAGCCGTACCTCAACGACGCCGTCGCCGACGCCTTCCAGCGCGGGCTGACCACGCTGATCGCGATTCCGACCAGCGCCTACTCGTCGTACTCGTCGTGCCGGCAGTACCGCGAGGACTGGGCCGACGCGCTGGCCGACACCGGTCTGGCCGACCGGGTGCTGATCGACAAGGTCCGGCCGTTCTTCAACCATCCGGGCTTCGTCCAGCCGTTCATCGAGGGCGTGACGGACGCCGTCGCGGCCGCCGCTGCCGACGGGATCGGGGCCGACGAGCTCGAGGTGCTGTTCTGCACCCATTCGATCCCCACCGGGGACGCCGCCACCTCGGGCGGCGGCGGCATGTACCCACGCCAGCACGAGGCGGTCGCCGAGTACGTGATGGCCACGGCCGCCCCCGAGGTGGCCTGGCAGTTGGTGTACCAGTCCCGTTCGGGCCCGCCGCACCAGCCGTGGCTGGAGCCCGACGTCAACGACGCCATCGCTGCGCTGACGGGCCGGCGCGGAGTGATCCTGGTGCCGGTGGGCTTCGTCAGCGACCACATGGAAGTGATGTGGGATCTCGACACCGAGGCGGTCGAGACCGCCACCGACGCCGGCCTGTGGGTGCGCCGGACGCCGACCCCCGGCGTCCATCCCGCCTTCGTGGATGCCCTGGCCGACCTGGTCGCCGAGCGGATCGAGGGACGGCCGGCGGCTCAGCGGGCCGCGGTCTCGTCGATCGGTCCCTGGTTCGACGTGTGCCGCCCCGGCTGCTGCGCCAACAAGCGGCTCGGGTTCAGGCCGGCCATCGCGGGTCTCGCACCGTAGTCGCCGGGACGAGTGGTTTCGCGCCCGGCGTCGGCAGGGTGAGCAGCGCCCGTTCGACCATCGGGTGCTGCTCGAGCCGATCCTCGATCGCCTGGTGCCGGGTGGCGAGGTCGTGCTCGGCGGGGTCGCCGCTGAGGTCGACGGAGGCGACCAGGAACACCCGGTCCGAGCCGACGAACTCCATGTGCAGGAAGGTCACAGCGTCGATCTCGTCGAAGGTGAGCAGCGTGGCCAGCACGGTGTCGCGCACCTCGGGGCGGACCACCTGGCCGATCAGGAACTCCCGGTTGCGGCGGATCAGGAACAGCGCGATGACACCCAGCAGGACGCCGACCAGGATCGACCCGACCGCGTCGTAGATGGGGTCGCCGGTCGCCTGGTGCAGGCCCATGCCGACTGCCGCGATGGCGAGTCCGATCAGCGCCGCGGCGTCTTCGACGAACACCGCGCGCAGGGTCGGGTTCGAGGTGCGTTCGATGTAGCGCAAGGGGCGCAGGCCGAAGCGGCGGGCCTCGCCGCGGGTCTGGCGCAACGCCTGCAGGAACGACACCCCCTCGAGCACGAAGGCCAGCGCCAGCACGAGGTAGCCGATCAGGTAGCTCTCGTGGTCGCTTTCGGTGGCGGTCAACTGCTGGACGCCGTGCGCGATCGACACAACGGCGCCGACGGTGAACAGTCCGAAGGCTGCGAACATCGACCACACGTAGGCCTCTCGGCCGTACCCGAACGGATGCTGGGCGTCCCGGGGCCTGGCCGAGCGCCGCTCGGCGATCAGCAGGAAGACCTCGTTGCCCGTGTCGGCCCATGAGTGGGCGGCCTCGGCCACCATCGACGCCGAGCCGGTGACGAACGCGGCGATGCTCTTCGCCACCGCGATCAAGAGGTTCGCCCCGAACGCGATCAGCACGGTGAGCATGCTGTCCCCACCGGCGTGGGGGGCGGTGCCCGCTTTCGAATCGGCCATGGGGGCCATCCTGCCGCCCCGGGGCCGCTCGGGACACGTCGCTGCAGGTGATGTTCCGAGCCGAGCGTCACCCGAGGACGTTCTGGTGTCGTCCTACGCAATTGTGCGCAGGCTGGCCCGTCGCAAGGAGCCACTATGCTTCGTGCTGACCCGAGGGGGGTTGTGAAGCGCATCGGGGGGTGGCGCAGTTAACGGGTTGGCTTGCGAAGACGGTTGGGCCTTGATCGGCCCGACCGTCTTCGCTGCCCCTTTCCGCTGACGACATACTCGGGCCCATGGCGTACGACGAGATCCTGGCCGGCCGCATCCGCGCCCTGCTGGTCGACGAACCCGGTATCAGCGAGCGGCGCATGTTCGGCGGGCTCGCCTTCCTGGTGGCCGGCAACATGGCGGTCTGTGCGGCCAGCAGGGGAGCGCTGATGGTGCGCACCGACCCCGCCGACGCCGATGCGCCGTACCTGGCCGCCGCCGAGCCGATGGTGATGCAGGGCCGCACCCTGAAGGGCTGGCTGGAGGTTGCGGCGCCCGACGTCGCCACCGATGAGGCGCTGGCGCCGATCGTGGCCCACGGCGTCCGCTTCGCCCGGACGCTGCCGGTCAAGTAGCCGCTGGCGGGTGGCCGCGGCGTCCGCACTGTGGCCGCTGCCAGGTCCTCTGGCGAGATGCGTGCGCAACCCGCTGCGGCGCGGCGGCGGGAGCCATATTCTCGGCGGCATGAGCACGCGCAACGAATCCGACAGCATGGGCACCATCGAGGTGCAGTCCGATCGCTACTGGGGGGCCCAGACGCAGCGCAGCCTGGGCAACTTCGACATCGGCCGCGACACCTTCGTGTGGGGGCGTCCGATGATCCGGGCGCTGGGCGTGCTGAAGAAGGCGGCGGCGCAGGCCAACGCCGAACTCGACCAGTTGCCGGCCGACGTCGCCGACCTGATCGTGCGCGCCGCCGACGAGGTGATCGCGGGCACGCTCGACGACCACTTTCCGCTGGTCGTGTTCCAGACGGGCTCCGGCACCCAGTCGAACATGAACTCCAACGAGGTGATCAGCAACCGGGCGATCGAGTTGGCCGGCGGCGAGCTGGGCTCGAAGAAGCCGGTGCATCCCAACGACCACGTGAACCGCGGCCAGTCGTCCAACGACACCTTCCCCACCGCCATGCACATCGCGGTGGTGTGCGAGCTGAACGAGCGGCTGTACGCCCCGGTGGTCGAGTTGCGCGACGTGCTCGCCGCGAAGGCATCCGAGTACGACGACGTGATCATGGTGGGCCGCACCCACCTGCAGGACGCCACCCCGATCCGGCTCGGCCAGGTGATCGGCAGCTGGGTCGCCCAGATCGACTTCGCCCTGGACGGCGTCAAGGCGGCGGACGCGCGGGCCCGCGGACTGGCGATCGGCGGCACCGCGGTCGGTACGGGGCTCAACGCGCACCCCAGGTTCGGCGCGCTCGCGGCGGAGAAGATCAGCACCGAGACCGGTCTCGACTTCAAGCAGGCAGACAACCTGTTCGCGGCCCTGTCGGCGCACGACTCCTTGGTCGAGGTGAGCGGGTCGCTGCGGGTGCTCGCCGGGGCCCTGATGAAGATCGCCAACGACGTGCGCTGGTACGCCTCCGGGCCGCGTAACGGCATCGGCGAGCTGCTGATCCCCGAGAACGAGCCAGGCTCGTCGATCATGCCGGGCAAGGTCAACCCGACCCAGTGCGAGGCCCTGACGATGGTCGCCACGAGGGTCTTCGGCAACGACGTCACGGTTGGTTTCGCCGGTAGCCAGGGCAACTTCCAGTTGAACGTGTACAAGCCGGTGATGGCCCACGCCGTGCTGGAGTCGATCCGGCTGCTGGCCGACGGTTGCCGCTCCTTCCGCGAGCACTGCGCGGTCGGCATCGAGCCCAACCGGGCCAGGATCGATGCCAACCTGAGCTCGAACCTGATGGTGGTCACGGCCCTGAACCGGCACATCGGCTACGACAAGGCCGCGGCGATGGCGAAGAAGGCGCACAAGCAGGGCATCACCCTGCGTGAGGCCGCGCTGGCCTCCGGTGACCTGACCGCCCAGGAGTTCGACGCCTGGGTGGTTCCGGCCGACATGACGCACCCCTCGGCGTAGCTTGCTGATCGAGCCGACCGCGCTGACGCTGCGCGGGCGCACCTTCACCGCCGCCGATCCGGCGGTGATGGGGATCGTCAACGCCACCCCCGACTCGTTCTACTCCGGTGCCCGCTACGCCACCGTGTCCGCGGCCCTGGACGCCGTGGACCGGATGGTCGCCGACGGCGCCGATCTGGTCGATGTGGGTGGCGTCCGGGCGGGCCAGCAGGGCGAGTGGGTGGACGCCGGGGCCGAGATCGACCGGGTGCGCCCGCTGCTGCTGGCGATCCGTGACCGGCACCCCGACCTGCTGCTGAGCCTCGACACCTGGCGCGCCGAGGTCGCCGAGGCGTGTGCCGAGGCCCGCCTCGACCTGGTCAACGACACCTGGCAGGGCGCCGACCCCGACCTGCTCGGCGTCGCGGCCGGTATCGGCGCCGGCTACGTGGTGAGCCACACCGGGGGAGCGGCGCCGCGCACCGACCCCGACGGCGTCCGCTTCGGCCCGCCGGGTCCGGACGGCACCCCCCGCGACGAACCGGACGACGTGGTCGGCGACGTGCTGGCCACGCTCAGCGCCGGCGCCGAGCGGGCGCTGGCGGCCGGCATCCCGGCGGGGTCGATCCTGGTCGATCCCACCCTCGACTTCGGCAAGACCACGCGGCATTCGCTGCGGGTGCTGCGCGCCACCGACCGGGTCGCCGGTCTGGGCTTTCCCGTGCTGCAGGCACTGTCCCGCAAGGATTTCATCGGCGAGACGCTCGACCTCGCCGTCGAGGACAGGCTGGAGGGCACCCTGGCCGCGACCGCGGTGGCCACCTGGCTGGGGACGGTGTGCTTCCGCGCCCACGACGTCCGGGCCACCAGGCGGGTGGTCGACATGGTGGCGTCCATTCGTGGCGACCGGCCGGCGTCCGTGAACCGTCGCGGAGTGCGGCAGGAGCAGTGAACCCCGCTAGCCTCGGGCAATGCTCGTGACCAGCGACGTGACCACTGTCGAGGCGGACCGGATCGTCTTCCGGCTGCCCGACCCCGGCCCCGCGGTCACCCGCGTGCAGTTGTGGTCCGAGGTGCCGGTCGAGGGCAGCGAGTTCAGCCGCACCGACGTCGGCTGGTCATTGGAGGTGCCGCACCCCGGCGCACACCGGGTCGAGTATCTGTTCACGATCACCCGCGGCAGCGGCGACGCCGCCGAGACGGCGATGGTCGTCGACCCGACCAACCCGCTGCAGGTCGACGGCGTGTTCGGCGCGCACTCGTGGCTGCCGCTGCCCGGCTACACCCCGCCGGCCTGGCTGGACGCCCCGCGGGTGCCGGCGACCCTCACCCCGTGCGAGTTCGCCACCGCCGACGGCCTTGTCTCCGGCGCCGTCTGGCAGCCCGCCGAGGTCGAGCCAGATCGGGCACCGACTACGGTGCCCGATCTGACCCGGCTTCCGTTGCTGGTCTGTCACGACGGCTCGCAGATGGCTCGCTACGGCGGCCTGGCCGACTTCGTGGCAGCCTCGATCGCCACCGGGGCGCTGCCGCCGATGCGGCTGCTGCTGCTCGACCCGGGGCCCCATCGCGACGACCGGTACGCCGCGAACGCCCGCTACAGCACCGCCCTGGTCACCGAGATCCTGCCCGCCGTCACGGCCCGGCACCCCACCGCCGGAAAGCCGGTGGTGATGGGGCAGAGTCTCGGCGCCGTCGCCGCCCTGCACGCCGCGCGCCGTCACCCGGGGACCTTCGCCGGGTTGTTCCTGCAGTCGGGATCGTTCTTCACCCCCGCCTTCGATCCGCAGGAGCGCGGTTACTCGCACTGGGCGCAGGTGACCGGTTTCACCTCCACCCTGTACACGGCCGCGGCGCCGGAGACGCTGCCGACGATGGTCGTGTGCGGCTCCGAAGAGGAGAACCTGGCCAACAACCGGGCGCTGGCCTCGCACCTGTCGGCGTCGGTCGGCGAGGTGGGCTGGGGCGAGGTTCCCGACGGTCACACCTGGACGACGTGGCGCGACCTGCTCGATCCTTACCTCACCCGTCTACTGCTGGAGGCCTGGACCTGATGGACCGCTACCACGTCGACCTCGACGCTCCCGGCTTCGACCGCCAGGGCACCGTGATCCGGTACGGACACTGGGGGCGTCCGGTGGTGGTGTTCCCGTCGGAGGCTGGCCGCGCCTGGGACTACGAGAACAACGGCATGGTGGACGCCGTCGCCCCCCTCATCGACGCGGGTCGGATCAAGCTGTACTGCGTCGACTCGTTCGACGCCAACACCTGGTCCGACGGCTGGCTGTCGCTCGAGGACCGGGCCCGCAGGCACGGGGCCTACAGCAGTTGGATCACCAACCAGGTCGCCGGCTTCATCGGCACCGACAGCCCCGGCGCCACGGACGCCGTCGTGACCGGTTGCTCGCTCGGGGCCTACCACGCGTTGCAGTTCGCGCTCACCCGGGCCGACCTGTTCCCGGTGGCGATCTGCCTGTCCGGCAACTATGACCCCTCGACCTGGCGGGCGTGGGGCGAACGCGGCGAGGCCACCTACTTCAGCAACCCCACCGACTACGTGCCGAACCTGCACGGCAGCCACCTCGACTGGCTGCGGTCGAGGGTGTTCGCCGTCCTGGTCGCGGGGCAGGGGGCGTGGGAGACGCACCCGACCGGCGCCCTGCCGTCCACCCGGCGGATGGCGCACCTGCTGGGCAGCAAGGGCATTCCGCACGAGCTCGACCTGTGGGGCTACGACGTGTCGCACGACTGGGACTGGTGGCGCAAGCAGATCGCGCACCATCTGCCGCGGTTCTGCTGAAATCGCTAGCGTGTCCGCATGACGACCCAGCACCATCAGATCGGCCTGCTGCTCGGCGCCGAGGAGGACTGGCCGAGGGCGTTCGAGACGATTCTCGCCATGGTCGGCCCCATCACCGTCGACGGCGTCACCCACACCGTCGGTGCCGAACGGCTGACCATCGAACCCTTCGACCTGACCGATCCGGTGCACACGCCGCTGGTGATCGACCGACTCGCACACTGGTACTACCACCCGCGGGAGTGGCTGAAGAAGGCCGCGATGGTCAACGGCACCTACCTGCTGAACAGCCCCTTCACCTTCCAGTCGATGGAGAAGCACAGCGCCTACTGCGCGATGCTGCGGCTCGGGCTCAAGGTGCCCAGGACCGTGCTGGTGCCGTACAAGAACCCGGTCGACAACGTTCGCTGGGCCTACACCTCGGCCACCTACAACCAGCCCTTCGACCTCGACGCGATCGCCGCCGACCTCGGCTACCCGCTCTACATGAAGCCGTTCGACGGTGGCGGCTGGCGAGGGGTGTCGCGGATCAACAACCCCGACGACCTGCGCCGGGCCTACGACGCGTCCGGTGAGATGCTGATGCACCTGCAGGCCACGGTCGACTACGAGGTGTTCGCCCGGGCGCTGTCTATCGGTCCCGAGACGATGGTGATGGATTTCCGGCCCGACCAGCCGATGCACAACCGCTACCACGTGTCCCACGGCTTCCTGTCCGCCCAGGCGGGTTTCGAGACCGCCGCGATCAGCCGGATCGTCAACGCCTTCTTCGCCTGGGAGTTCAACTCGGCCGAGATGCTGGTCACCGGCAACGAGGTGTACCCGATCGACTACGCCAACGCCTGCCCCGACGTGGCGCTCACCTCGCTGCACTACTACTTCCCGTGGGCGATCAAGGCGCTGGTGCGCTGGAGCGTGTATTGCCTGGTCACCGGTCGCAAGGGAACCGTCGACCTGCACACCGAACGGTTCTTCGCGATCGCCGACGACCCCTCGCTCAGCTACGAGGCGAAGATCGAGGAGTACCTGGAGCTCGCCGACCAGTACTTCGAGACCGACAAGTACTGGACGTTCTGCCGCGACCACCTCGGCCACCTGGACGCCATGGTGCTCGAGTGGGTGCGGTCGGCCGAGTTCGACCGGTTGCTGGTCGACACGGTCCGGGCCACCTACCCGCCGCACGAGCACGACAACTTCCTGGGCCACTTCCGTGGCCTCACCAGGGCTTGGGCGGACGAGCAGGGCTGACGCCGCCGGCGCCCGCCGCTCAGCGCAGTGGCGCGGCGAAGAAGTCCAGTTCGTCGATGCACGAACGCAGGAAGGCCGTCTCGGCGGCGTCCCGACCCACCGGACCGGACGCCTGCGCGGCCCGCTCGGTGATCGCCACGGCCTGCCGGGTGGTCGCGGCGAACGCCTCGTCGCCGTAGGTGCCCAGCCACTCCCCGTACGGGTGCCCGGCCCGGTTCAGCGCGGCCAGGTGGTCGCCCACCTCCGCGTACACCCAGAAGCACGGCAGCAGGGCGGCGCTCAGCACGGCGTAGTCGCCGGTTGCTTCGGCGGCCCGCAGGTGGTCAAGGTACCCGGTGGTGGCTGGTCCCGGTTGGGCGGCGTCCCCACCGGCGGGCAGCCACTGTCCGTGCAACGCCCGTTCGGTTTCGATCGCCGAGGTTGAGCAGTTTCGCCAGAACTCCCGCTCGACCGGATCGGTGGCGAGTCGCGCCGCGGCGTCCAGCAGTTCGGCGTAGGTGTCCAGGTAGAGCGAATCCTGGGCGATGTACCAGCGGAACGCGGCGAGCGGCACGCTGCCGTCCCCGAGGCCGCGGACGAACGGATCGGCGAGGGTGGCTCGTCGCACAGCGGCTGCCCGCTGCCACCAGTCGTCAACCAGACGAGCGGGGAGTGCGCCGCCGGCCCGCCGCCACAGCGGACCGAAGTGATGTACGGGCCCGTGCCCGCCGCCCACCTGTAGCTCGTGGGCGGCGCCGATGGCGGCGGCCAGCCAGTCGGTGGCCTCGGCCAGGGCCCGCGGCCAATCCCCGCCGACCGCATAGCGGGTGGCCAGGGCGGAGGACAGCGAGCAGCCGGTGCCGTGGGTGCTGGTGGTGGCTACTCGCGGGTGGGTGACCTGGGTCAGCACGCCAGCTGCGCCCACCAGCGCGTCGCGGACCTCGTCGTCGTGGAGATGACCGCCCTTCGCGGCGATCAGGGCGCCCGTCCGGGCCGCCACCCGCCGTGCCTGCTCCAGCACCCCGTCGAAGTCGGACGCCGGGGCGGCACCGGCCAGCACCGCCAGTTCCGGCACGTTGGGGGTGAGCACGTCGGCGCGTGACGCCAGTTCGGCCAACGCAGCTTCGGCGTCCGCGTCCAGCAGCCGGTCGCCGCTGGTGGCCACCATCACCGGGTCGAGCACCACCACCGGGGGCCGGACCTCGGCGAGCCAGTCGGCGACGGCGTGGATGATCTCGACGGTGCCGAGCATGCCGATCTTGACCGCGTCGATGGCGACGTCGTCGGCGACGGCGTCCAGTTGGGCGCGCAGGAAGGCGGCCGGCGGGTAGTGCACCGAGCGCACGCCGCGGGTGTTCTGGGCGACCAGGGCAGTGATCGCCGACATGCCGTAGCCGCCGGTCGCGCTGATCGCTTTGAGGTCGGCCTGTACCCCGGCACCGCCGGTCGGGTCGGTGCCGGCGATGGGCAGCACGTTCGGGACGGCGCGCATCAGGCGGCCTCGCTTCCACTCGTCCAGCCGGACACGTACGCGCGCGCTGCGGCAGCCGCGTCGGGCGCCGCGCAGATGCCGGACACCACCGCCACGCCGACGAGGCCGAGGGTGCGCAGTAGGGGCAGGTCGGCGACCGCGACGCCGCCGATGGTGACCGCCGGAACCGTCGTGGCGACGGTGAGGGCGGCGACTCCGCCAGCAGCCAGGGCCGCAGCGGCGTCCGGCTTGGTGGCGGTGTCACGGAACGGTCCGATGCCGATGTAGTCGGCGTGCGGTTCGGCGGCGCGGGTCTGCTCGGCGGTGGAGACGCTCACCCCGAGCAGGGCCCCGGGCCACAGCAGGCCGCGCACCACGGCCGCGGGCAGGTCGTCCTGCCCGACGTGCACGCCGGCCAGACGGACGCCGGCGGCGTGCGCCGCCAACGCCACGTCGACGCGGTCGTTGACGAACAGGGCGACCTGTTCCCCTCCGGGGACGCCGGCCACGGCGTCCGCCACGGCCAGGACTTCGTCGAGGAAACCGGCGCCCCTCGAATCCTTGGCCCGCACCTGCACGGCCCGGACCCCGGCACCGACCGCGGCCGCGACCGTGGCCGCGACGCTGCGTCCCGCCGCCGCGCACTGGGCGTGGTCGGTGACCAGGTAGACGGCCAGCAACCTCGGGTCGAACCTCATCGGGTCACCTCGCCGTTGGTCACGTCGATACGGGCACCGGCCCGGATGGCGTCGCCGTCCAGCGCGTCGAGAGCGTCCAGCAGCGCGACGGCGAACGATCCGGGACCGGTGCCGCGAGCCGCCGCGGCCTCGGCGGCGACGCCGTACGCGACGGACGCCGCGGTGGCGGCCAGCAGCGGATGCTGCCCGAGCCCGGCGAAGGCCGCCATCGCCGCACCGAGCGCGCAGCCCGCGCCGGTGACCCGGGTGAGCAGCTCGTGGCCGTTGCCGACCCGGACGACGCGGCGCCCGTCGGTGATCAGGTCGACCGGTCCGCTGACCGCGACCACGCCCCCGGTGATCCCGGCCAGCGCCTGCGCGGCCGGGGCGGCGGCGTCCACGCCGATGGCGGCATCGACCCCACGTCCGCCGCCGCCCGACCCCGCCACGGCGACGATCTCGGAGGCGTTGCCGCGGACGACGGCGGGCCGCTGCGCGACCAGCTCGGCCGCCAGTGCGGTCCGGACCGGCAGCGACCCGACCGCGACGGGGTCGAGGACCCAGGGCGTCCTGGCCGTGGCGGCGGCGCTGACCGCCTCGCGCATCGCCGTCGGCTGCTCACCGCTGAGCGTGCCCAGGTTGACCAGCACCCCGGACGCCACGGTCGCGAACCCTCCGGCCTCGCCGGGAACGTCGACCATGGCCGGGGCGGCGCCGAGCGCCAGCAGCACGTTGGCGGTGAAACCGCTCGCGACGTGGTTGGTCAGGCACTGCACCAGCGGACTGGCTTGCCGCAGTTGGGTCAGCAATGCGGCGCTGGACTCGGCCACCGCGCCCGAAGTGAGCGCGCCGGACGTGGTGGAAGCCATCGTGGACCATCCCTTCGCTCGTGCTAACGAGAGCAGGTTCTGCGGGTGTGATCTCAGCCGGCCGGTTGCCGGCACCCCGTGTCTTGTTGCCCACGCTAGTACAGAACCTTGCCCTTGTGAGGCCTTGACAGGCAGACTGGGCGTTGTTGTGAAAGCGCTTTCAAGGAGGAAATCGTGTCGCTTCCGCTCACCCGTCGCAGCGCCCTCGGGGGTGTCGCTGCCCTAGGCCTGACCATTCCCGTGCAGCTCGCCGCAACTGCGCCAGCCCAGGCCGCGCAACCGCAGTCGCGCCGCGGCCAGACGTCCGCCGCACTCGGCTTCCTGCAGCGGGCCGTGGACGCCTACCGCAGTTCCGGCCCTCGCCTGGTGCAGAGCTACCAGGACGATTCGGGCCTGACCGACATCGCCTTCGTCTACGACAACGCGCTCGCCATCATCGCGTTGCTGGCCGCCGGTGACCGGCGTCGCGCCCGAGAACTCGGGGACGGGCTGCTCTATGCGATGGGCAACGACGAGACCTTCACCGACTTCCGGCTGCGGCAGGCGTATCACGCCAACACGTTCACCAACCCCGACGGCACCGCCCACTTCGGCTGGGAGTTCGGGCTGACCGGCACGGCGGTCGGTGACATGTCCTGGGCGGGCATCGCCCTGGCCCAGCTCACCAACGTCACCGGCAACGCACGCTACGGCGAGGGCGCGCTGCGGATCGGCAGGTGGATCCAGCGCAACGCACGCTCGACGTCCGGCTTGAAGGGCTACACCTTCGGCGAGACCGCCGGCTTGGAGGACCACAAGTCCAGCGAGCACAACATCGACGTGTACGCCTTCTTCACCCTGCTCTACCGGCTCACCCGCGAGGCGGCCTGGCAGAACCGGGCGGCGCACGCCTGGGCGTTCGTCGAGAGGGTGTGGAACGCCGACGACGGCTTCTTCTGGACCGGCTCGGACGACGGCTCGACGATCAACAAGGCTGCCGCGCAACTGCCGCTCGACGTGCAGACCTGGTCGTGGCTGGCGGCCCGCAAGTCCCGCTACGCCCGGGCTCTCGACTGGGCACGCACCAACCTGGCCAGCACCGACACCCCGTTGCGAGCCAACTCGGCCCTGACCGGCAACTACAGCCAGTCCGGGGTGGTGTTCGCCAGCGGCTCGCTGCTCGCCGACCCCACCACCAACATCGGCGGCCAGGAGTGGAACCCCAAGCCGGACGTCGCAGCCGTCTGGCTCGAAGGGACGGCCCAGCTGGCGCTGGCCCTGTCGGTGCGGAACGCCGCCGGGGACGCCGACCGGAGCGCCAGTCTGCTGGCGAGCCTCGCCGCAGCCCAGGACAACCTGGGGCGGGGCCAGAAGTTCGGCGGCACCGAGAATCCGGGAGGGCTGGTGGCCGCGTCCTCACCGCTGGACACCGGGTTCGGCTTCGGCTACTTCCCCAACCTGCACGTCGGCGCGACGTCGTGGTACCTGATGGCCCTGCTCAAGACGAACCCGTACCGGTTCGTGTGACCCTCGCCGCTCAGCGGCGGACGAACCACACCCAATTGGCCTTGCTGCCGGTCTCGGCCCGGCTCAGCAGCTGCAACTGGTCGCCCTGGATCGCGTACAGCGACACCGAGGTCGACCGCTCTCCGGCACAGATCAAGTAGCGGCCGTCCGGCGAGACGGCGAAGCCGCGCGGCTGGGTCTCGGTGACGACGAAGCTCTCCGGGGGCTGGACGGAACCGTCCGGTGCGACGCGGACGGCGCCGAGGGTGCTCTCGGTGCGCTCCGAACACCACAGCTGGCCCGGTCCGCTGAAGTGCAGGTCGGCGCCCCAGATGTAGTGGTGTTCCAGCGGGTCGGCGCCGAACCTGCTGTGGCCGAGCCCCTTCTCGAGGTCGTACGCCGTGGTCGAGCCGGCCGGGGTGAGCGTGCCGTAGTAGCGGTCGCGGCGGTACCGCAGCACCTCGCCGGAGAACTCGGTCAGCACGTACAGGTGGTCCTCGGGGGCATTGAGCACCAGGTGCCGCGGCCCGGAGCCCTCGGGTGCGGCGACCGTGGCCGGCCCGAGCGGCTGCAGGGTGAGGTCGTCGCCGATGGCGCACTGGGCGATCAGATCGGCGCCCAGCGAGACGAAGTAGGCGAAGCGCCCGTCGCCGCTGGCCCGCACCGAGTGCAGGTTGGGGTAGTCGACCCGGCCGGTGGCCTCGCCGACGACACCGTCGCTGTCGACGGGGGCGATGATGCCGTAGCCGCCGCCGTAGGAGGCGCCGAGCAGTGCGGTCGCGCCCCGGGTCAGGGACAGGTAGTTCATCGCACCGTCGGGCAACGACAGGTGCGACTGCGGGTGCATCCGTCCGGAGGCGCGGTCCAGGGCGAGGGTGGTGATGCCCGGGTCGTCGCCCTTCACCGAGGCGTAGATCAGGTCGCGCCCGGCGTCCACCACGAAGGTCGAACAGCCCGGGACGCCCCCGTTGACCCCCAACCGGTGCAGTTGCCCGTCGAGCAGCCTGAACGAGCTGATGGTGCCGTCGCCTGAGTTGGCGACCAGGACGAGCCAGGAGCCGGGCATGTCCTCATCCTACGGGGACGATCCCTGGTTTATTGGGCGAGCCCGTAGAGCCGATCACCGGCATCTCCGAGCCCGGGCACGATGTAGCCGTGCTCGTTGAGCCGTTCGTCGACGGCGGCGACCACGAGGGTGGTGGGGACACCGACCGGGTCGACCAGGCGACGCATCCGCTCGATCCCTTCGGGGGCGGCCAGCAGGCAGATGCAGGTGATGTGGTCGGCACCGCGGTCGACCAGGAACTTCACCGTGCCGCCGAGCGAGCCGCCGGTGGCGAGCATCGGGTCGAGCACGTAGCACTGGCGTCCGGACAGGTCCTGGGGCAGTCGTTCGGCGTAGGTGAACGGTTCCAGGGTGGTCTCGTCACGGACCATGCCGACGAAGCCGACCTCGGCGGTGGGCATCAGCCGCATCATCCCTTCGAGCATGCCGAGCCCGGCGCGCAGGATCGGAACCACCAGCGGACGCGGCTGGGACAGCGTGACGCCGATCGTGCTGGTCACCGGGGTGGTGACCTCGCAGGGCTCGACCCGCACCTCGCGGGTGGCCTCGTAGGCGAGCAGGGTGACGAGTTCTTCGACCAGCTGCCGGAACACCGGTGACCCGGTGTTGACGTCGCGCAGCAGCGTGACCTTGTGCGACACCAGCGGATGGTCGAGCGCGCGCAGTTCCACGTTACGAACCTTAGGGATGCGCTGATCTTTGTGGTGTGCGGTTCGGTGGCTGGCTTCGGCTGTTGGGACGCGAAATTGTTGGGGTATGGACAGCGAGCAGCCTTCTTTCGCCGATGTCGAGTACGGCAATCGGCG
>NZ_JAPDHX010000007.1 GCF_025972045.1 Micropruina sonneratiae
CAACCGGGCACTACCGTGGGACACGAGAACCTCCGGTGTTGATGTGACCTTCGACAAGCCACATCCCATCCGGGGGTTCTCGCTCAATCAAACCGGCACGCTGGTACCAACCTCATGGCCGGGTACAGCTAGGCTCGGCGGGTGCGTTACGTGTCGACCCGCAGCGCGGAGCCCGGGCCGGGTTTGCCGTTCTGCGACATCCTGCTCGACGGGCTGGCCCCCGACGGCGGCCTGTACCTGCCCCAGTCCTATCCGCAGCTGAGCGCCGAGACCCTGACCGGGTGGGGCGAGCTGCTCGAGAGCGATGGCTACGCGGCCGTCGCGTTCGAGGTGCTGCGGCTGTTCGTCGACGACATTCCGGACGCCGACCTCCGGGCGATCTGCGAGCGCGCCTACGCCGTGGGGACGTTCGGCGACCCCGTCGTCCCGGTGGCGCCGGTGACCGGGGACCTGTGGCTGCTCAAACTGTCCGAGGGGCCCACAGCCGCCTTCAAGGACATGGCGATGCAGCTGCTCGGGCAGCTCTTCGAGTACGAGCTCGAGCGTCGCGGGCGCACCCTGACCATTCTCGGCGCCACGTCGGGTGACACCGGCTCGGCCGCCGAGTACGCGATGCGGGGACTCGACCGGATCACGGTCTTCATGCTCTCGCCACAGGGCCGGATGAGCCCCTTCCAGCAGGCGCAGATGTTCAGCCTGGACGACCCGCACATCATCAACCTGGCCGTCGAGGGCGTCTTCGACGACTGCCAGGATCTGGTCAAGGCGGTGATGAGCGACGCCGCCTTCAAGGCCACCCACAGCATCGGCGCGGTCAACTCGATCAACTGGGGCCGGGTCGTCGCCCAGGTGGTCTACTACGTGGTCGGCTACCTGCGGGTGCACGCCGCGACCGGCGCCGAACGGGTGTCGTTCGCGGTGCCGACCGGCAACTTCGGCAACATCTGCGCCGCCCACGTGGCCCGGATGATGGGCCTGCCGGTCGATGCGCTGATCCTGGCCACGAACGAGAACAACGTTCTCGACGAGTTCTTCCGCACCGGCGTCTATCGCGTCCGCTCGGGCGCCGCGGAGACCTCCAGCCCGTCGATGGACATCTCCAAGGCGAGCAACTTCGAGCGGTTCGTGTTCGACCTGCTCGGCCGCGACGGCGTCCGGACCGCCGAGCTGTTCGGTCCGACGCTGCTCGAGCGCGGCTTGTTCGACCTGTCCGGCACGCCCGAGTTCGCCGCTGTCCGCGACCGGTACGGCTTCGTGTCGGGCACCTCGACCCACGCCGACCGGCTGGCCACGATCGCCGCGCTCGAGACGTCCGACGGCGTGGTGATCGACCCGCACACCGCGGACGCCGTCAAGGTCGCCCGCGACCTGCGCGCCGAGCTGGCCGGGCCGATCGTGGTCACCGAGACCGCACTGCCGGTGAAGTTCTCGGCCACCATCGTCGAGGCGCTGGGCCGCGAGCCCGAGCGCCCGGACGCCTTCGCGGGCATCGAGGACCTGCCCCGGCACGTCCTCGACATTCCCGCGGACGCCGGGGTGTTGAAGGCGATCATCGCCGACCGGCTCGGCTGAACGGCGAACCGGCTCAGGCGGCCAGCCCGCGCCGCAGCAGCAGGTGGCTGATGTCGGGATCGGCGCCGCGGAAGTCGCGGAAGGTGTCCATCGCCTCGATCGAGCCGCCCCTGGCCAGCAGCAGCCGGCGGTAGCGTTCACCGTTGGCCCTGGTCAGCCCGCCGTTGGCGAGGAACCAGGCGGACGTGTCGGCGTCCAGCACCTCCGACCACAGGTAGCTGTAGTAGGCGGCCGCGTAGCCGCCCTCGAAGATGTGCTTGAAGTAGGTCGAGCGGTAGCGGGTCGGCGCGAGCGGAAAGTCGACGCCGGCGGCGGCCAGTGCCTGGGCCTCGAACCGCTCCACCTCGTCGGCGGACTCGGGCAGGTCGGCCAGCGGCGTCGAGTGCCACGCCTGGTCGAGCAGCGAGGCCGCCAGGATCTCGGTGGTCGCCCAGCCCTGGTTGAACACCTCGGCGGCCCTGAGGTTCTCGATCCAGGCGGCGGGCAGCGGCTCGCCGGTGGCGTGGTGGACGGCGTAGCGACGCAGCAGCCCCGGATCGAACGACCACAACTCGTTCACCTGCGAGGGGAACTCGACGAAGTCGCGCGGGGTGTTCGCACCGGACTGGGAGGGGTAGCGGGTGTCGGAGAGCAGCCCGTGCAGCGCATGCCCGAACTCGTGGAACATGGTGTTCACCTCGCCCCAGCTGAGCAGCGTGGGCCGGCCGGCGGGTGGCTTGACGATGTTGAGGTTGTTCACCACGACCGGCTGCTGGCCGAGCAGGTGGTTCTGGTCGACGATGTTGTTCATCCAGGCGCCGCCCTGCTTGCCGGCCCGGGTGTAGTAGTCGGCCAGGAACAGCCCCAGCCCGGTGCCGTCGGCGTCGAACACCTCGAAGACGCGCACCTCGTCGTTGTAGCCGGCCAGATCGCCGCGCTCGGCGAAGGTGATGCCGAACAGGCCGGTGGCCGCCGCGAACACGCCCTCGTGCAGCACCCGTTCGAGTTCCAGGTAGGGCCGCAGCAGCGCCGTGTCGAAGCTGTAGCGCTGGGCCTTCAGCTGCTCGGCACGGTATTCCCAGTCGGCCGGACGCAACTGTTCGGACTGCAACTGCTGCAGGTCGGACGCCTCGGCCCGCGCGTTGCGGACCGCCGGGCTCACCAGCCGGTGCAGCATCTCCCGCACCGCCTCGGACGTCTTGGCGCAGGCGTCGGCCGCAACGTACTCGGCGTGATGCCGGTAGCCGAGCAGACTGGCGCGTTCGGCGCGCAGCCGGGCGATCTCGACCAGCAACTCACGGGTGTCGTGCTCGCCCTGCCAGCCGCGTGACACCGAGGCCAGGTGGACCCGCTCGCGCAGCGCGGGGTCGTCCAGTTCGGTCAGCACGTCCTGCGGGGTGCACGAGTCGAGCTCGAGCAGCCAGCCGTCGAGGCCGCGGCCCTCAGCGGCGGCCCGGGCTCCGGCCAGCGTCGATTCGGACGCCCCGGCCAGTTCGGCTTCGTCGGTGACCAGGACCGCGGCGGCGTTCGAGCCGGCGAGGGCGGTGCGGCCGAAGGCCGAGGTGAGTTCGGCGAGCCGGGCGTTGAGCTCGCGCAGCCGAGCCTGGTCGGCCTCGGGCAGCGACACCCCGGCCCGGACGAAGTCGCGCAGGTGGGTTTCGATCCAGTAGCGGTCGGCGTCGGTGGCGTCCAGCTCACCGGCGGCGACCCGGGCGTCCAGTGCCCCGACCCGTTCGAACAGGGCCCGGTTCTGGTACATGGCGTCGCTCAACCGGGCCAGCTTGGGCGACAGCTCGGTCTCGACGGCGTCCAGCTCGTCGGTGGTGTCCGCCGGCTGGACGGTGTAGAAGGCCCCCAGCACGCGGCCCAGCAGCTGTGACGACGACTCCCACGCCTCGATCACGTTGCCGATCGTCGGCGGCTCGGGGTCGTCGGCGAGCCGTTGCAGGCTGCTGAGCAACTCGTCGATGCCGGCGTCCGCCGCGGGAAGGTAGTGCTCCGGCCGCACGTCGGCCCACGGAGTCAGCTGGTACGGCAGTGCCGAGGGTGCGGCGAACGGGTTGCTGGGGTCAAGACGCATGTCGCCATCCTTACCCAGCAGGGGTCGGACGGCGAAACCAGCAGGTTGCGTCCGGAGCGCGTGCGAGTCAGCGGGCGTAGCGCTCGGCGTGCAGCACGCGGACGTCGTTGCCCCACCGGTCGACGACCGGGGTGCTGTAGTCGCGGCGTCCCCGCAGCGAGTTCTGCCGAAGGGCGGCTTCGACGGCGGCGATGGGTGCGTACATGATGGTTCCTCCCGTGGCGCGGTCACCCGCGCCGGTGCTTGTCAGGTCAGGTTGGGCCCGGAACTGGTCCGGACCACGAGTTGGTGCGGCAGGGTCAGCTGTCGCGGGGTGCGTTCCGGGTCGAGCAGCAGCTCACCGGCCAGCCGGCCCTTGTCCCGGATGGGTTGCCGGATGGTCGTGAGGCCGCTGCGACCCGCCTCGGGAAGGTCGTCGAAACCGGTCACGGTGACGTCGCGTCCCGGCACCAGGCCGTCGTCGGCGAGGGCGTCGAGGACGCCGAGCGCGAGCACGTCGCTGATGCAGCAGATCGCCGTCGGCCGTTCGGCCGCCTCGAGCGCGTGGCCGGAAGCCAGCCGGCCGGCGTCGCGGCTGTTGGCGCCGGCGCCGACGAACCGGACCCGGCAGTCGGGGCCGAGCCCGTGCAGCAGGCCGCGAATCCGGATGGCGATGTCGAACAGACCGGCTCGCGCCAGGGCGTGGAGCGCCAGCCGGAACGGCTCGCCGTCGACGTCCAATGGGCCGGGCGGCGCGGTGAAGGCGCGGTCGGCGAGTAGAACGACGTCGCGGTGGCCGAGGCGTCGCAGATGCGCACCGAGCTGGGTGCCGGCGGCGAAGTCGTCGATGGCGACCCAGTCGCTGTCGGCGTCCTCGGTGTGTGCCAGCACCATCGGGATCCCGCAGCTGCGGGCGGCCTCGAGTGCGGCGTGGGTGGCACAGAACCCGGCGAGGCCGTCCACGCTGGCTCGTCGGATGACGTCGCGGTCGCTGCCCGGCGCCCTGGGCACCGGCAGCAGCGTCATCGTGGCCCCGGCGGCCTGCAGGGGCTCGCTGAAACCGGCCAGCCACAGCACCGAGTACGGATCGTTGAAGGCGTAACCGAGGCTCTCCGACAGCACCACCCCGTAGCAGTGGGTGCGGCCGGCACGCAGATGCCGGGCGGCCGCGTTGGGACCGCCGTAGCCCATGGCCGAGGCGCGTTGCAGAATGCGTTCACGCAGCGGGGTGGACAGTTGATCGGGCCGGTTGAACGCGTTGGAGACGGTCATCACCGAGACGCCGACCGCTTGCGCGACGTCCTTCATGGTGACCCGTGGCATTGTTCACAACCTCCGCCATCAAGCATGGACTATAACGTTAAAGAATCCAAACCGTCATGGTCTCTGTATCGATACAGCCAAGGATCGTGTGGATGCCGCAGGGCGACCGGGCGGACCGGTCAGACGACGTAGGGCTCGGGCCCGTCGGAATCCAGCGGCTTACCGGCCTGTGCCCAGGCCTGCGTGCCGCCCTCGACGTTGACGGCGTCCACCCCGCGGGCGAGGAGGAACGCCACGGCCTGGGCCGACCGGCCGCCGGAGCGGCAGATGACCGGCAACGGCCCCTCGGAGCGGGGCAGGTCGGCCAGCCGCGCCGGCAACTCACCCAGCGGGACGTGCACGGCGTTGGGGACGCGTCCAGCGGCCCACTCGCCCGGTTCACGGACGTCGAGGACCACGGCGTCGTCGGCCAGGTCGCCGACGGAGATGGCGGGAATGCTCACGGGTCCATCCTGCCAGCATCGCTTCGCGGCACCCGTGCGGGCCGGGATGACGTCAGTGGGGCGCTGTGAGCGGGCGGGGCGTCAGTTGGCCGGCGGCTGCTCGTAGTCGGTGGGGACGTCGGCGTCCAGGTTCGGCGACTCGCGGTGCGCGCTCTTGCTGAAACCGTCGGAGAACACCGTGCGGCCCCGGGCGGACAGCCCTTCGTAGGCCTCCTTGAGCTCGCCGACCAGACCCTTCAACTGGCTCGGCACCTGCTTGGCGTAGTCGCTGAGCGGGCTCGCGCCGGAGGCCTTGCGTTCGGTGTAGGTGTGCCGGCCCTGCTTGACGACGTCCTGCACGGTGCCGGCCACGACATCGGCCAGTCCGGTGACCACGTACGCGGCCTCGGTGGCGACCTTGGCGGCGATCCGGCCGATCTTCTCGGGGGTGATGCGGGTGTTGCTGGACACGTTGGTGCTCCTGATCGGTGGGGACGCGACCTGCCCGCGTCCGAATAACCAGCCTTCCTCGCGCGGCGCACCCGTTCAACATCCCCCAGGGTGCCTCCGGGTGCGCTTGGGGTGGGCTCAGGGGCGTCGATAGGCTGCCGGGATGAATGTCACCGCCGCCGTCGACGCCGTCCTGCCGGGAGTTCTCGCCGATCTGGCGAGCTTCGTCGCCATCCCCTCGGTCAGTGCCCTGCCCGCGCACGCCGCGGACGTCCGGGCCAGCGCCGACTGGGTGGTCGAGCAGGTCCGGGCGCTGGGCTGCGACGACGTCCGGGTGGTCACCGAGCCGGGCGGCCAGCCCGCCGTGATCGCGCGGTTCCCGGCACCCCAGGGCGCGCCGACGGTGTGCCTGTACGCGCACCACGACGTCCAACCGACCGGCGAGGTGTCGTTGTGGACCGGCGACCCGTTCGCCGTCCGGGAGGCAGCCGGGCGGCTGTTCGCCCGCGGCGTCGCCGACGACAAGGCGGGCGTGATGGTGCACTTGGCCGCACTGCGCGCCTTCCAGGGCAGACCGCCGGTCGGCGTCACCCTGTTCGTCGAGGGCGAGGAGGAGATCGGGTCGCCCACCCTGTCGTCGACCCTGAAGGTGCATCGCGACCTGCTCGCCGCGGACGCCTACGTGATCGCCGACTCGGGCAACTGGGAGGTGGGCGTGCCCGCCTTCACCTCGACCCTGCGCGGACTGGTGGACTGCGTGGTCGAGGTCACGACCCTCGACCACGCCCTGCACTCGGGCCAGTTCGGCGGCGTGGTGCCCGACGCGCTGACCGCTCTGTGCCGGCTGCTCGCCACCCTGCACGACGACGACGGCAACGTGGCGATCGAGGGCCTCGGCGCCATGCCCGACCCGGATCTGGACTACTCCGAACAGCGCGTGCGGGCCGAGACCGGCGTGCTGGAGGGGGTCCGGCTGCTGGGTGAGGGCCCGATCGCCGGACGGCTGTGGTGCAAGCCCACCGCGACGGTGATCGGCATCGACGCCACCTCGGTCGAGCACTCGTCGAACACTCTGGCGCCCAGCGCGCGGGCCAAGATCAGCGTCCGGCTTCCGCCCGACACCGACCCCACCGCCGCGATGGCGGCGCTGGCGGAGCACCTGCGCAGCCACGCCCCGTGGGGGGCGAGGGTGACGGTGACCGACGGGTCCAAGGGTTCGGGCACGGTCGTCGGCTTCGACGGAGCCGTGGCCGAGGCCGCCCGGGACGCGTTCACCGAGACCTGGGGCGTGCAGCCGGTGTTCATGGGGCAGGGCGGCTCGATCCCGATGATCGCGGAGTTCCAGCAGGCGTTCCCGGACGCCACGGTGCTGGTCACGGCGGTGTGCGATCCCGATTCGCGGATGCACGGCATCGACGAGTCGCTGCACGTGGACGACTTCGCCAAGGCCTGTCGGGCCGAGGCGGTGCTGCTGGCGAAGCTGGCCGGCTGAGCGGCGCGGCGTCCCGGGGCCGGCGACACCGACCCGCTACAGCAGCGAACGCACGATGCCGGTGGCTGCCAGCACGGCCTGCTGCTCCCAGCCCGCCAGTCCGGACGCCTTCACGGCCTTCTCGAAGGCGGTCAGGGTGGCCTTCGGCGTGCGCCCGGCGGCGATCCGGGCACTGGCGGCCTCCCAGGCCTCCAGCAGGCGGGTCTTCGCCTCACTGTCGGGCAGCGACGACAAAGCGAGCCGGACGCCCTGCAGCGCCGCCCCCAGCGCCACCGACTGCCCCGGGTCCGGGCTGCTGTCGGCCGAGGCGGAGGGGGTCGGTTTCGTCGTCGACGGCTTGGCCTCGGGCGAACCCGACGACAGGGCGCCGGCCAGTTGCGCGACCGCGGCGCCGGTCAGGTTCGCTGTCAGCCCGGCCACCAGCAGCGCCAGTATGAGGCTGACCAGGACACCGGCCAGCCACCACGCTCCCGAGGGTTGCAGGTGTTCCAGCGATCGGGGAGCCGCGAGGGCCGGGGCGGGCCGGCCGGCGGCCGGCGCCGGCTGGGTGTAGGGACGGGTCTGCGGCACCGGGGCGGGCCGCCCGGGCGCGGTCACCGGCCCGCTCGCCGGGGGCGGCAGCTGGACGGCCGGCCCGGACTGATTCGCCTGCAGCGCCTCCAGGGCGCGCAGCGTGGCGGCGGTGTTCGGCCGGAGCAGCGGGTTCTTGGCGAGCAGTGCCGCGACCAGGGCGTCCAGGCCGGGCGGCACGTCCGATCGCCGGGACGCCAGCCGCGGCGGTTCGGCGTTGATCTGCGCCGACGCCACCAGCACCGGCTGGTCGCCGGGGAAAGGCGGGCGGCCGGTCAGCATGGTCATGATCAGGCAGCCGAGCGCGTACAGGTCGGTGGCGGCATCCACCCGTTGCCCCGCGGCCTGCTCGGGTGACATGTAGGCGGCGGTGCCGATCGTCATCTGCGGCGCGGTGAGGTGCGGGTCGACCTGGCCGGTGAGCTGGGCGATGCCGAAGTCGAGCAGCTTGACCCGGCCGTCGCCGAGCATCACGTTGGCGGGTTTGATGTCGCGGTGCACCAGGCCGACCGCGTGCGCGGCGGCCAACCCCCGGGTAACCTGGCGCGCGACGTCGAGGGTCTGGGTGAGGCCGAGCGGCCCGCGGCGGGCGATGGCGTCGGCGAGCGACTCGCCGCGCAGCAACTCCATCACCAGGTAGGCGGTGCGGCCGTCCACACCGCCGTCGAAGACGGTCACCGTGTGCGGACTGGTCAGCCGGGCGGTCAGCACGATCTCGCGCTGGAACCGATCGGCCAGGGTGGGGTCGGAGACCCCCGAGAGGTCGACGGTCTTGACCGCGACCTCTCGATCGAGGCGGACGTCGCGCGCACGCCAGACCCGGCCCATGCCGCCGGCCCCGATCTCGTGCTCCAGGCGGTACCGACCCGCCAGCAGGTGCTCCGCCATCTACTCGCAGGTGCCCATCGGTCCCGACCCCATGTCGGTGGGGGTCTTCTTGTCGTCGCCCCGGTACCAGATGCCGGCGGGCGTCCGGAACACGTAGACGGCCGCCTCGCCGAGCGTGACCCTGCTCAACTTCCCCTTCGGGAAGCTGGACTTCAGTGCGCTGAAGCTGGTGTCGACCGGGAAGCCGTCGGCGACCCGCAGCGCGGAGGGCAGCGGCTGGCCCAGGTTGATCACCCAGCTGGTGAACGTCCGCTTCGAGTCGGCGTTCCCGCCGGCCTTGCTCTGGAAGAGCAGCGCGGCTGCGCCGTAGGCGAGCTGCCGGCCGTAGGCGGTGTCGCTGTCCACTTCGCAGACCGGCCCGGTGTAGGAGTCGTCGGGCTTGCCGAGCTGCGCGGTGAGCAGCGCCGACACGGCGTCCTCGCTGCGGCCGAAATCCATGCCGCTGAGCCCCTTGGGGTGCAGCACCAGGCCGGTGGCGCTGGCGGTCGGGCTCGGAGCGGACGACGTGGCGCTCGCCGACGCGGTGGCGCTGGTGGCGGGCGCGGCACTCCCGGTGCCGCTGGCGGTGCTCGTCGACTCGGCCGAGGCGGACGCCGTGGTCGCGGGCGTCGCGGCCGTCGGGACCACGCTCACCGCCGGCGGCGGGGCGGTGGCACAGGCGGACAGCACCAGCAACACACCGGCAGCGCTGAGCGCGCGCAACGTAGCAGCCATGTAACCACGATAGGCGGAGCGCCGCGATTGGCGGTGCTGCTGCCGGGGTAGGTTGGCGCCATGAACGCCCCGGCCTCCGGCAGCCGCTCCTCAGCCACGTCGTCCTCGTCGTCGAAGAAGGGCGGTGGCGGGCCCGGGTCGAAGCCCACGACGAATGACTCCGCAGAGCAGTCGAAGGCGAAGTCCGCCGCGCCGAAGGCAAAGAAGTCGTCGGGGCGCAAGGGCACCAAGCGGAAGCGGTCCACCCCGGCCAAGCCGCTGGACGGCATGGGGGCGATCGTTGGCGGAGGCGGCGTCGGTTTCCGGGTGTGGGCGCCGCACGCCGACACGGTCAACGTCACCGGCAGCTTCAACGACTGGAGCGACGACGCGGACGCCCTGACCGGTGAGGGCAACGGCTACTGGTACGGCTTCGTCGGCACGGCGAAGCCCGGTGATGAGTACAAGTTCCGGATCGTCAACGGCGACCAGGTGCTGCACCGGATCGACCCGTACGCCCACCAGGTGACGAACTCGGTCGGCAACGGCGTCGTCTACGACCACGCGGCCTTCGACTGGAAGGGTGACGCGTTCGTCTGCCCGCCGCACAACGACCTGGTCATCTACGAGTTGCACGTCGGCTCGTTCGCACCCGACAAAGAGGGCCAGGTCGGCACCTTCGACCAGGTGCAGGCCAACCTGGCGCACTTCCGCAGCCTGGGCGTGAGCGCCATCCAGCTGATGCCGACCGCCGAGTTCGCCGGCGACTGGTCGTGGGGCTACAACCCGGCGCACATCTTCGCCGTCGAGAGCAGCTACGGCGGGCCGGACGCCCTGAAGACCCTGGTCCGCGAGGCGCACCGCAACGGCCTGGCGGTGATCATGGACGTCGTCTACAACCACTTCGGCCCCTCCGACCTCGACCTGTGGCAGTTCGACGGCTGGTCGGAGAACGGCAAGGGCGGCATCTACTTCTACAACGACTGGCGCTCGACCACGCCGTGGGGCGACACGCGTCCCGACTACGGACGCGGTGAGGTGCGGCAGTACCTGCGCGACAACGCCTACCTGTGGTTGCGCGACTACCACGTCGACGGGCTGCGCTTCGACATGACCCCCTACATGCGTTCGGTGGACGCCGACGCCGACCTCGACCTGCCCGAGGGCTGGAGCCTGCAGAGCTGGCTGAACCGCAGCATCCGCCGGGAGTTCCCCGACGCCATCACCATCGCCGAGGACCTGCACGGCAACCCGGCGGTGACCAGCACCGCCGACGACGGTGCCGCCTATCACGCGCAGTGGGAGGCCAAGTTCGTCCACCCGGTCCGGGAGGCGATCATCGTCGCCAGCGACGCGTACCGGTCGGTGCCGGCGGTTGCCGAGGCGATCGCGCACAGCTACGGCGACACCTACGCGCGGGTGATCTACACCGAGTCGCACGACGAGGTGGCCAACGGCAAGGCCCGGGTGCCGCAGGAGGTGGACCCGTCCGATCCCCAGGGCTACTGGGCGCAGAAGCGCTCCACCCTGGGGGCCGGGCTGGTGCTGACCGCGCCCGGCATCCCGATGCTGTTCCAGGGCCAGGAGTTCCTGCAGGGCGGCTGGTTCCGCGACGACGTCCCGCTCGACTGGGAACTCGACTCCGAATACCACGGCATCGTGCGGCTGTACCGCGACCTGGTGGCACTGCGGCGCAACTTCGCCGGTCGCACCAAGGGCCTGATGGGGTCCGGGCTGCGGATCATCCACGCCAACGACGACAACAACCTGATCGCGTTCCAGCGCTGGTGGGACCACGGCGTCCGCGACGACACGGTGGTGATCGCCAACCTGGACGCCCAGGCGCGCAACAAGTACACGATCGGGATGCCGGCCGAGGGATTGTGGAAGCTGCGGTTCAACAGCGACTCGACGATCTACTCCGACGACTTCGGCGACTTCGACTCCTTCGACGTGACCGCCTACCACGAGGACTACGACGGCATGCCCGCGCACGCCGACATCGACATCGCGCCGTACAGCCTGCTGGTGTACAGCCAGGACTGAACCGGAGCCCTTCCCAGCCGGCGGGCATAGGCGCTAGCTTGTGCGCACCTTCCCACCGACCCCCGGGAGCGCAGATGAGTCTGCCGTTGAGTCAGCAACTGTGGCGCCGCAAGCCGATCGTCTTCCAGAACAAGCACCATCAGGGCGAGGAACTGGCCCGCAACCTGTCGACCTTCCAACTGATGATGTTCGGCGTCGGCGCCACGGTGGGAACGGGCATCTTCTTCGTGCTCGGTGAGGCGGTGCCGAAGGCCGGTCCGGCGGTGCTGATCTCGTTCCTGATCGCCGGCATCGCGGCCGGCCTGTCCGCCCTGTGCTACGCCGAATTGGCGTCGGCGATCCCGGTCAGCGGATCGACCTACAGCTACGCCTACCACGCGCTGGGTGAGTTCGTGGCGGTGATCATCGCCGGCTGTGTAGTGCTCGAATACGGGGTGTCGACGGGCGCGGTCGCAGTGGGTTGGAGCAGTTACTTCAACGAGCTGCTGCACGAAACCATCGGCTGGCAATTGCCCGAAGCGCTGTCGGTGTCGCCGATTCCGGTGCCCGTCGAAGGGGCGGACGGCCTGATCACCTACCCCGCCACCGGCGGCCTGATCAACCTGCCCGCGGTCGTGCTCGTCATGCTGTGCATGCTGCTGCTGATTCGCGGAGCGTCCGAGTCGGCAACGGTCAACGCGATCATGGTGCTGATCAAACTCGGTGTGCTGGTGCTGTTCACCGTGATCGGTTTCAGCGCGTTCAACGCCGACCACTTCGCCAACTTCTTCGCCTACGGGGTGGGCGGCATCAGCGCCGCCGCGGGCACGATCTTCTTCTCGTTCATAGGCTTGGACGCCGTCGCGACAGCCGGTGAAGAGGTGAAGAACCCGCAGAAGGCGCTGCCGCGCGCCATCATCGGCGCCCTGGCCATCGTGTCGGGCATCTACATCGCCGTCGCCGCCGCGGGACTGGCCGCCAAGCCGGTCGAGTTCTTCGAGCAGACCCAGGGCGAGGCGGGCCTGGCGCTCATTCTCAAAGAGGTCACCGGCAACCAGATCTGGAGCACCGTGCTCGCCGCCGGGGCCGTGATCTCGATCTTCTCGGTCACCCTGGTCACCCTGTACGGCCAGACCCGCATTCTGTTCGCCGTGGGCCGCGACGGGATGATTCCGAAGAAGTTCCTCGAGGTCAACCCCAAGACCATGACCCCCACCTACAACACCATCGTGGTCTCGATCGCGGTGGCACTGATCGGCGGCTTCGTGCCCGCCGACTACCTGTGGGACACGGTGTCGATCGGCACCCTGATGGCGTTCTCGGTGGTCGCCATCGGCATCATCGTGCTGCGAAGAACCCACCCCGATCTGGAGCGTCCGTTCAAGGTGCCCGGCTACCCGGTGGTGCCGATTCTGACCGTGCTGGTGTGCGTGTACATCATGTGGGGCTTGTCGGCCATCACCTGGGCGATCTTCTTGACCTGGATCGCGGTGGTGTTGCTCTACTACTTCGCCTACGGCCGCAGCCACGCGACGCTGAACCACTACACGACCGACGAGGAGATCGCCGAACCCGGCGGCCGCAAGCGACGGGACGACGAGGAATGACGTACCTGGTCGGCTACAGCCCGCACAAGGACGACCGCGGCGCCTTGGCGCTGGCCTGCCAGTTCGCCCGGTCCGAGTCGGACGACGTGCACGCGTTGACGGTGGTGCCGCGCGGGTGGGAGACGGCGGCGGGCAGCGCAACCGACGGCGAGTTCGAGGCCTGGGCGGCGGCCGAGGGCGAGGCGTCGGCGGCCGAGGCCGCGGCGCTGCTGGCCGAGCACTCCGACATCACCTCCACCGCGACCTGGGTGACCGGCCGTTCGGTGCCGGCGGCGATGCTCGAGCAGGCCGAGGCACTCGGGGCGTCGCTGATCGTGGTCGGCTCGGGCGCCGACGGGCCGCACGGTCGTGTGGCGATGACGTCGAAGACGGACCGGCTGCTCCATTCGTCGCACGTGCCGGTGGTGATCGCGCCGCGCGGCTACACCACCGCCGCCGGGGACAGGATCACCCGGGTGACGCTGGCCTTCCGCGACGACGACGCCACCTGGGCGCTGCTGGACAAGGTGGCGGAGATCTGCACCCGGGTGGGGGCCGAACTGCGTCTGCTGACGGTCGCGCTGCGACAGAAGACCATGGTCACCTCTCCGGTGCGGCGCAACGAGGAGCTCGTGTACCAGCGGCTGCTCGAGCAGGTCCACGACGCGCAGGCCGAAGCCGTCGAGCACCTGGCCGGCAAGGGCCTGCACCCGGACGCCGTCGTCGCCCGGGGGACCTCCTGGCCGGACGCACTGGACGGCCTTGAATGGTTCGGCGGCGACGTGCTGGTGGTCGGCTCGTCGCGCACCCACCAACTGGCGAACGTGTTCCTCGGCTCGAGTGCCGCCAAGATCGTCCGAAACTCTCCGGTTCCCGTGGTCGTCGTGCCGTGATCTCCCGGCAACATCCGGCAACACGGTTGCCGGGCTCCTGCCGTCGCTTTGAATGCTCCGCGGATTTTGAAACGTCTCAATCGACGCGGGGCGAGCCCGGAACAGCGCTCGGTGCGATCGTCGGCGGACGCCTCCGGGCGCGGCGGCAAGCTGTCCTTCTCGCACCTGCTGTGGAAGTGCGGCATCATCGCCAGCCAGGCCTCGGAGCCCTGGTCGGCGACGAGGGAATGTTCGGCGCCCACGTCATGTTTGGCCACATCGCCGTGATCGCGGCGGCGCGTGTGCTGCGGGATCGTGACCCCTGCGGTGAGCAGGCCGTGCAGGACGCCGACGGCGATCAGGTCGTTGTAGCCGACCACGGCCGTCGGCGGGTTCGGCAGCAGCACCTGGGCGGCGGCCAGTCCCCCGTGGAAGGTGGGCTGGAAGGGCCCGATCCGGCGCACCAGGACCCCGGCGGCCTGGCCGTGTTCCCGCAGCGACCGGAAGCGTAGCCCGTCGGTCCACGACGCCTCCGGGCCGGCCGCGTAGGTCAGGCTGCGATGCCCCAGCACCAGTTCGTAGCCCGCCGCGGTGGCGGCGACCTGGGCGCCGCGGATCAACTGCGCGTAGAAGGGGTTGGCGACGTCCGAGACGGTCAGCCCGATCAGCCGGGTGTTGGTGTGGCCGGGCGCGGCGATCGGCTCTGCGCGGTAGCCAGTTCGTCGGCCACCCTGCGCACCCGAGCGGTCTCGGCGCTGACCCGGCCCGGCCTGGCCAGCGCGCGGCTCACCGTCGAGGCGGCCACGCCGGCCGCCTGCGCCACGTCGTAGATCGTGGGTCGGCGGCGCTGCTCACTCACCGGGCAAGCGTAAACCGGCGCTCCGGCGTCCGACCCGGGCGGGAAGGCTCAGGGCGCCAGCCGGTCGCGCACCCAGCCCGCGCCGTCGCGCCGATAGCGCAGCCGGTCGTGCAGCCGGGAGGGCCGGCCCTGCCAGAACTCCCAGGTGCGCGGCACCAGCCGGAAACCACCCCATTCCGGTGGCCGGGGCGGGTCGTCGCCGAATCGTTCGGACGCCGCCCGCTCGTTGGCCTCCAGCTCCGCACGCGAGGCGATCACCGCGCTCTGCGGGGACGCCCACGCACCGATCCGCGAGCCGAGCGGGCGGCTGGCGAAGTATTCGTCGGATTCGGCGTCGGAGACCTTCGTCACGTCGCCCTCGACGCGCACCTGGCGCTGCAGTTCACCCCAGTAGAACAACAGGGCCGCCTGCGGATGTCCGAGCAGCTCCCGGCCCTTGCGCGAGAGGTAGTTGGTGAAGAACACGATGCCCTCGGCGTCGAAACCCTTCATCAGCACGATCCGGGCCGAGGGGCGTCCGTCGTCGCCCACGGTGGCCAGCGTCATCGCGTTGGCCTCGCCTCGACCGAGCGCCGCCGCCTCGGCGAACCACGCCTCGAACTGCCGCACCGGATCGGTGGCCGACGCCGCCTGCTCGTCGAGGGTGTCGCGGTCGTAGTTCAGTCGCATGTCGGCGGGGTCCATGACGGCAGCCTAGGCCCGCCCACGACGGTTCGGCTGGGCTCCGTCCAGCGCTCGTCAGCGGGCCGCGCGCGGCCGCGTCCGGCCCTCGAGCGCACGCTGACAGGCGTCCACCGTCTCGGGCGCCAGGTCGACGCCGAGCGCCCGGGCCTGCCCGGTCAGCCAACGGACCAGCCGCTGGACCTCGGCGGTGTTGCCGGCCATCAGCTCGGTGTTGATCCGCTCGACCAGCAGCAGTTCGTCCTCGGGTGCGGCCAGCAGCGCCCGGGCCGCGGCCCAGCGCGCCACCTCCACCTCCTGGTGCTCCACGGCCCAGCGCGCCAGCACCACTCCGGCGTCGCGGATCAACGAGGACATGTCGGCACGCAGCTCCTCGGCCCAGCGCCACTGCCCGGGTGCCGCGTCGGCGAGCGGCGCCCCCCGGACGAGTTCGAGCATGTCGACCAGCGTTTCGGGCGCCAACCGGTTGACCCCGGGTGCGGCCAGCACCTGCAGGCGCTGCCAGTCCGACTCGACCGCCGGGTGCAGTTCGATCCGGCCCGAGTACGCCTCGGGCAGGTAGGCCCCGCCGTCGGGATCGGCACCCATCCACGACCGCAACCGGGACATGTTCGAGCGCCGGGTGGTTTCGGCCACCACCAGCTCGTTGGCCATCCGGGTGGCGGTGCTGCGGGGGTGCTCGAGCAGCCACCCGCAGTACTCCTCGCACTGCCGCCGCGCCCGGCTCGGCGCCGGACCGGCGGCCCCCAGCAGGTCGATCGGGCCCAGCAGCCGAAGGTAGGGGTGGTCGGGCTCGTCGGGCTCGGCTTCGTCGATCCGCAGCGCCGCACGGTGCGGCAACGCCCGCACGTTGTCGGCCCGCGACCACCACGGCGCCCGGTCGTGGTTGGCCTGGTCCGTGGCGGCGAAGATGGTGCCGATGGCGGCCCGCGTGTGGGCGGCGATCAGTTGCGGGCGCAGCGTCAGCCGCTCGGGCAGCAGGGTGAGGGCGGGATCGTCCTCATCACCGGTGAGAACGAGGGCCGAGGACGTCGAGTCACCCGCAACGATGCCCGCCACCCCGAGGTCGCGCTCGGACAGCACCCGCCCGATCCGCGACCGGGACTCCTCGTCCGGCTCGTCGGCGAACAGCGTCACGTGCGCGGCCCCCGCCTCCGAGCGGTCGGGGTCGACCCTCAGCAGCACGGTGGGTGAGACGTCGGCGCCGCGTTCGGCGGCCAACGCTGCCAGGGCTTCGACGGCCGGCGCGGGGTGGGCGTGGAAGCGGACGAGCTCGGGGCAGGCCGCCCGGACGAACATCTCGTCGCCGCCGACCACCGTCAGCGACACCTCCGACGCCCACGGCGAGCAGGACAGCTCGACGGCGATGGCCGCCGCCACCGCGTGCCGCAGGGCCCGCGACCCGGTCAGGGACAGCGGCGAGCGGGTTTCCAGGTCGATCATCACCCAGTCACCCTCACCGGCGCGGCCCACGGTCACCAGCGCCGGGAACGGCACCGGGTGGCTGGTGGCGGGCAGGGCCGCGGCAGCGTCGATGCTGAGGCTCCAGCCGTCCTGGTCGCCGGTGAATCCGTCGGGCAGAGGGTGATCGTGGCGTTCGTCCCACACGAACCGGACGGCGTCGCCGCTGAGGCGTGCCTGCTGCAGCCGCGGCAGTGGGCGTCCGGTGCGGCGGGCGTGGTCGCCGAGCGCACGCAGCGCCTTCTCGAGCAGTTCAGTCGCTTCGGGCCGCTCGCGATGCCCTAGCGCCGTCTCGTACCGGCGGACGTCGACCGGCGGGTGGCCGATCCGCCGGCCCAGCGGACGCGTCCGCAACTGGGCGAGCCGGCTCACCCCCAACCCGGCGAGGATCATCGCCGCCGCACTGCCCGACAGTCCCCCGATCAGCGGCCAGGTCACGTCCGCCGTCCTCGTCGCCGCGGACTGCTGCGCGTCGGTGCTCGGGGCACCGGACGCCGTGCTGGCCGGCGTTGCGGCCGAACTGGGTGCCCGGTCGTCGGGTCCGGGCGGGGCGGGAGCCGGCTGGTCGGCGTCCTGTTGGGCCCGTGGGAGGTCGGCTCGGGGCGCCTCGATCTGCGACCGGTCGACCTGCTTGCGCGCCGGTCGCGCCTCGGCGGGTTTGGGTTGCCGCCCCTTGCCGGCCGGAAGGACCAGCTTCCAGCCCACGTCGATCAGGTCGGGATCGGCGATCCGTTGCGGGTTGGCCCTGAAGATTCGCGGCCACTTCGCCGCATCGCCGAGGTGTTCCTCGGCGAGGCCGCTGAGCGTGTCGCCGCGCTCCACCACCACCGTGCGCTGCCGCGTCACCCTGCGTTCGGCAGGTCGGGGCGCGCCGCCGCCGGCACGCTGGTGCGCCGCATTCTCGGCGTCGTCGCTCAGCCCGGCCGGCTGGCCGGCCCCGATCGGCGCGACCGGCATCGCCAGCCGGGTCCCCGCTTCGAGATCGATGGTCGGGTTCTCCTGCAGGTCGGCGTTCACCTCGACGATGCGCCGCCACTGCGCACCATCGCCCAGTTCCTGCTCGGCGATGCTCCACAGGTCGTCGCCCGGCCGCACCAGATAGCCGGACGCCTCGGCGGCGCCGGCAGGGTCGCCCACGACACCGGAGTCGTCGGCACCGCCTCCGGGCGCCGCCGACGGCCGCTCGGGGCCGTCCACCCGGGCGACGGCGTCCGCGGGCAACGCCGACCAGGACAGGGCGGTGAACACCAGCACCCCGGCCAGCGCCTGCAGACCGTTCACCAGCGGCAGCCGCAGCGGCACCGCGCGCCGGCCCAGCAGATTCACCGCTTCGGCCGCCACCGACGCGGTGAAGCCGGCCCAGGCCAGCCAGCCCAGCACGGTGAGCAACGCCAGGACTCCCGACCCGTCGTCGGGTCGCAGCAGATTGGCCAGGGTGGTCGGCGACGTCCCCCACGCCGCCAGGGCCAGGGGTACCCCGACGACCCCGGCGAGCAGCAGCAGGGCCGCTCCGGCGGCGCGCAGGCGAGCCATCTCAGCTTCTCCTTCGATAGCGGTCGAGGGCCGAGGTCGACTCGGCCGACAGTTCCCAACGGCCCGGCCAGCCGGGAACGATGAGGTCGGACAACGGCACCGAACAGCTCACCCGGGCCGACACCCGGGCAGGTTCGCCGACGGGTGTTGCGAAGCCGGTCACGTCGAGGTCGACGTGCACGGCGGCGCAGGACAGGCCGGCCGTCTCGAACTGGGTGCGCGCGACCCGTTCCGCCGCCACGCGCGCCTCGCCGGGCGTCCGGGCGGCCGAGGCGGCGCGTGCCGCGGTGCCGGCGACCTGTTCCACCTGGGTGTGGGCGAACCACACCCGTCCGGCGCCGATCATCGTCGTGATCAGCAGGCCGAGCGCCGGCACGATCAGCGCGAACTCGAGCGCGGCCGCCCCCCGCTCGGACCGCGTGACACGGCACGGCCCGGTCATGGCCGCTCCTCGGTGACCATCACCGAATGCTCGGTGACGGCGCCCAGGCCGAGGTCGAAGATGAGGGGTGCCCGACCGGTCACCTGGACCCTGACCAGGCCGGACTGCCGAACGATGTGGACCTCAGGGCCCTGCAGCCCGCCGCCGGTGGCGATCCGGCGTCCCATCGCGGCCGCTTCGCCGTCGGACGCGCGACCCCAGGCGACCTGTTCGGCGACGGCCGAGGCAGCGTTGGACGCCACGGTGCGCCCGTGCAACCAGACCCCGGCCTGAATCGTGCCGAGCACGACGAGCATCAGCGCAGGGATCAGCAGAGCCCACTGGGTGGACTCGGCGACCCCGCGCTCATTCATTTGAGCTTGCCCATTTGGCTGGTCACGAAGGTGGTCACGGCGAAGACCACGATGCCGGCGACCGCGACCGCCCCGGCCAGCAGCAGGGCGTTCTCGGTCGACTGGGACAGGCCCCGTTCGTCCCGCTTCGGCGGGCTCAGCAGGAAGCCGACGACGAGGTTCAGGAATGCGGACATGGGTCTCCTTCGGGGTTGGTCAGCTGCCCAGGATGCGCAGCAACGGTGGGATGAGGAACAACAGGGCGAAGACGAGGCTGGGAACGACCATCAGGAACGTCATCCGCTCCGACACCGCGGACGCCTCGATCTTGGCGGCGGTCAGGTGCGCGTCGCGCAACTCCTTGACCCGCGCCCGCAGCGCACCCGACAGCGAAGCCCCGGAGTCGTCGAGCTTCATCACATCGGCGATGTCGCACAGCGCCGGCAGCTCCAACTGCTCACCGAGCTTCTTCAGGTCGGCGAACGGGGCACGTTGCTCGAGCCTGGAGCGCTGCAGGCTGTCCCGGATCGCGACGAAGACCGCCTGGTCCGAGACGGCCGCGGCCGCGTGCAGCGACTGGGTGGCGCTGGAGTTGGCGAGCCGCTCGAGGGTGACCAGGTCCATGAAGGTCAGCAGGGCCTCGACGGCGTCGGACGTTGTGGTCTTCGCACCTCGCCCGATGGCGATGTCGGGTGCGAAGAATCCGATCAGGCCGAGCACCACCGACAACAGCAACGGCAGCAGCAGCGACGCCCCCGTCGTGACCAGCAGCACCAGCCCCAGCAGGCTCGGCAGGGCCAGGCCGACCAGTGCGCCCGCCACCTTCCACGTGTAGAACCTGTCCAGACCGATGCTGCGCAGCTGCAGCTCACGCGCGATCCGCTCGTCGACGGTGCCACGGGTGCGGACCCGCACCCAGGCGCCCACCCGGTCCGGGCCGGCCGACGTCACGGCGGCGACCGGCTCGAGCTGCCCGTCCAGCGAGCGGAGGGCGTCCGACAAGCGCGGATGCGCCGGAACGAACACCCCGGCCAACGCCCACAGCCCGCCGGCGACCAGGACGCCGGAGGCGATCGCCACCCACAACCCGGTCATCGCACCCCTCGCAGGATGCGATCGCGCCTGCGCGGCGTGGTCATTCGCCGGAGCACCACCAGCGAGCCCACATAGGCCGCGAGCAGCACCGACAGGATCAACTGACCGATCGCGGTTCCGTACGGTTCGAAGAACCCGCGTCCGAACAGCAGCGCGCAGGCGAGCACGGACACCGTGACGATCGTGACCTGCCGCACCACGATCCGCGGCTTGGCCCGTTCGGTCTCGATCTCACGTTGGGCCCTGAGCCGCTCCTGGATCGAGTCGGCCAGTCCGTGCAGCGTGGCGGTGGCGCCGGTGCCACCACGGGCGGCGGCCAGCGACAGGGCGGCCAGCACCGCGTCCGCATCGGTCGAGTCGAGTTCGTCGGCCATCGCCCGCAGCGCCTCCGACGCGCTCCAACGGTCGTCGAGCCGGGCGACCAGCAGAGCCAGCGGGGCGGCGAGCGGTTCGGGGGCGTTGCGGACCGAGGCCCTGATCGCGTCGGTGATCGACCGCCCTGTCGGCAACATGGCGGCCAGGCCGCGCACCCACTTGTCCAGCGCCTGCAGCAGCTCGATGTCGCGATTGGCCGGGGTACTGAGCAGCATCGGCAGGCCGACCGCCGCCACCGGCACGGCGACCAGCATCACCGGCAGTCCGGCGATCGCGGCGAAGACGATGCCACCCGCCACGCCGAGACCGAGCGCCAGCCCGTGCCTGCGGGCCAGGGCCGTCAGCCGCGGAAGCCAGTCGGGACGCCGCATCGGCACCCGTTCGGGTGCCGGCGTCCGCGGCCGCAGCCCCGCCACCACCAGCACCACCCCGCCGGCCAGCAGGGCGCCCAACAGGCAGGCCACGACCGGCGTCACGACCGGTCCCAGGCGTCGGTGAACTCGGCGAGTTCGTCGGCGAAGGCCGGCTCTGGATGGAAGACGCCCTCGGCGGACGAGGTCGGCGCCCGGTAGACCAGATGGGTGACCGGGCGGCCCGACTCGACCGCACCGGTCAGCTGCCGAATCTCGGCGACCAGCCGGGTGCGGCGTCCTCCGCGCCAGGTGTCGTCGACCAGCTTCACGTAGATCAGCAGGTGGATGTGGTGGGCGATCTGGCGGTACGCCTCATCGACGCTGAGCACGCCGCCCTGAGCCACCCGGGAGGCGAGTCGGTCCATCGTGGACGCAGCAGAATGCGAGTGCGTGGTGGACAGCGTGCCTGCCCCGGACTGCATCGCCTCGAACATCGCGCCCGCCTCGGTGCCGCGAACCTCGCCGACGACCAGCCGAGACAGATTCTGCCGGAGCGCCTCGGGAATGAGGTCGGCGACGGTGTATTCACCGAGCCGGCGGCCCTCGGACTGCTCGCCCAGGCCGACCTTGGCCTGCAGGGCCAGCATGTTGCGGCGGTTCGGACGCAGGTGGGTGAGCAGTTCGTAGTCGGTCTCGAGGGTGCCGAACCGTTCGTTGTCGGGGATCGCATCGATCAGCGCCCGCAGCAGGGTCGTCTTGCCGGCGCCCTGCCCTGCTGCTAGCAAACCACTACTGTTGAAGGGGCAGGAACACCCGAGCCGCCAAGGAGCCCACCATGTCACCCACCAAGGTCCGCCGTTGCGTGCTGTACGCCCGCATCTCGTTGCGCACCGACGAGTCGGTGTCCATCGCCCGCCAGCTAGAAGCCGGGCAGGCGTACGCCCAAGCTCGCGGCTGGAAGGTCGTGGGCACCTTCACCGACGAGGGCGTCAGCGCGACGCACAACCGGCCCGAG
Organism: Micropruina sonneratiae; assembly: GCF_025972045.1. Lineage (GTDB taxonomy): Bacteria > Actinomycetota > Actinomycetes > Propionibacteriales > Propionibacteriaceae > Micropruina > Micropruina sonneratiae. Next base: position 22,078 of record NZ_JAPDHX010000007.1, read on the forward strand.
GACCGCGAGGGTTGGCGGGCGATGCTGGCGAGCCCGACGAGCTACGACGCTGTAGTCATCTGGAAGGTCGACCGGCTGGCCCGCCGAGTGATCGACTTCCTCAACGCGAACGAGGCCGTCAAGGCAAAGGGTGGCGGCATCGTCGCCGTGGAAGACCCCATCGACATGACCACCGCGCAGGGCGAAGCGTTCGCGATCATGCTGGCTGTGTTCGGCCAGATGGAAGCCGCTGCCATGCGCGACCGGCAAACGGCCGCCAGGGACTACCTGCTCCGCTCGGGCCGCTACGCGGGCGGGGTGCTGCCGTACGGCTACCGCAAGGCCCCCAACCCCAACGGGGCCGGGTACGTCATCACGCACGACGCCGACCGCATCGACACCCTCCGCGAGATTGTGCGCCGCACCGAGGCAGGCTTCTCGATCTACTCGACGATGCAGTGGCTCCAGGAGTCGGGTGCGCCGACGCCGCGACAGGCCGACCGCTGGCGGTACTCGACCGTGGATCGTTTGGTGCGGCATCCGCTGTTGGCGGGCATGCTGCCGCACAACCCCGGCAACACCACGAGCCACGCCCGAGGGGCCGAAGTCGTGCGCGACGCCGACGGCCTGCCCGTCGTAGACGACTCGCTCGCGGTGATGCCGGTGGGACAGTGGCGGGCGATGCTGGCCCGGCTGCAGGAGCAGGACAAACCACAGAAGGCCCCCCGGGCGATGCGCCGGAAGCACTCGGGCCTGTTGTCGGGGTTGCTGTGGTGCGCCGAGCACGACGAGCCCGTGCGTATGTGGCGCAAGGTGATCGGCACCAAGGACCGGCCGCGCGCCGCGTACCACTGCCGCGAGTGCGGCCAGACGATCACGAGCCCCGACGACTTGGTGGTGGCGCAGTTCTTGGCCGAACTCGGCGACGTACCGCACTTCACCGTCGTGGTGGAGGTTGTGGAGGGTGGCTCGGTGCAGTTGCAGGAGGCGTCGGTGCGGCTGGCCGAGCTTGGCCGCGAGGTCGTGAATGCGACGCCCGAGCGGGCGGCCACCATCGTCGCCGAGATCGGCCGGCTGAAGGAGGTCCAGGAAGAGGCCCGCCACCAGCCCGCCCAGACGCGGCTCGTGCCGCTGGGCGAAGTGCGTACGTTCGCCGAGGACTGGGAGGCCGCGGAGGGCGACGAGCAGCGGCGGCAGGTGTTGGGACACGCGCTCGACCGCGTGATGGTTCGGCGGGGCAAGTGGGGCGACCGCACCGACGCCGGACGGCTGGCGCGGTTGTCGTTCGAGTGGGGCATGTCCCCCGGCGACGCGGAACCGGGCGGCGGCTCAATCGTGGATGCCGGTTGGACGAACGTACAAGAGCACGGTTCGATGTAGGTGTTTGGGGTACTGGCTGGGTGGCCGGTGGGGTACTGGGGTACTGGCAGTACCCCGGGGGTGTGTGTTGGGCGGCGCTGGGCCTAATACGCGAGTGGATCGATCTCTCTATTTCACCTTGTAGCTCTATATTTGGGCCGTTTTGGGGGTTGGTGGTGGTCGACACACACCCCCTGGGGTACTGGCAGTACCCCCAGTACCCCTGAGGTGGAGAGGGCCGCCAGGTTCCGGCAGCGACTCGGTGATTAGCTCAAGGCTAACTATCCCTTCCGCCCATTCGTACTACCTTTATAGCGCCATCGGTGGTTGGTATTATTAGGACATGCGTTCGACTCCCAGCAGGCCCCGAGTAATCGGCTACATCCGCGTCAGCACCAACAAGCAAGAGAACGGCCCCGAGGCGCAGGCGCGGGACCTACAGATCGCGGCCGACCTGCGAGGGTGGGACCTCGACATACGCCGCGAGCGAGCCGCCAGCGGCAAGAGCCTCGCGGGCCGCCCCGTCCAACTGCTCGGCTCGGTGGCTCGACATTCACAATAGCTCAGGTGCCCAGCAAACCCAAGCGCCGCAGGCAGTGTTTTGCCTTGTCAAGTTGCGTTTAGCAACTTCAGGGTCCACAGTCGGCAGGGCATTCCGTACAGTAGTGGTTTGCGGTCGGCCCGTTGGTCGCCGGCGATCACCATGGACTTGCGGGCCATCACCGCCGCGTGCAGGAACCGTCCGACCTGCTCGGGCATCATCCCGGCGCCGACGATGTCCTTCAGCGACACCTCGGTGAGGGTGTGCTGCCTGATCGTGATGCTCGGTCTGTACGACAGCCCGAAGCCGATCGCGTGCAGCCGGAACCGGTCGCCCAGGGCCAGTGTCATCGTCGGGTGCGCGTCGTCGAAGGGCCGGGCCGGCGACACCGACTCGCCGAGGAAGCGGATCGCCTCGACGAGTTCCTGGTCGGAGTCGGCGACCGGTGGCCGCGCCTCGCGGCGTCCGTCACCGAACTGCACCATCACCGAGTCATGGCCATGGATCTCGATGTTCTCGGCGCCCGGGATCTCGAACAGCGGCTGCAACCGCCCGTAGCCGAAGATGGCGTTCTCGACCCCCTCGGCGTAGGCGTGCTCGACGGCGATCGACCACAACGCCCGGCCGTTGCTGGAGAGATCCTCGGCGTGGTCGCGGACCACCTGCCGCACCAGTGAGCGACCGAGTAGCCGCCGGTCGACGTCGGGCATCGCGAGGCCGTGCTTGTCCTGGTGCTCGGCCAGCGCCCGGGCGATCAGTTCGGACGCCTTGCGCCTCAGCACGACCACCAGCGCCCAGTCGATCGATGCCGGTTCGCCCGCCCGGACGCCCGGGCGGGACTCCTGCCAGTCGGGCCCCTTGCCTCCCGTGCTCTTCGGACGCCGTGGCGGCAGCCGGTCGGCGCTCACCGTCGTCTCGAACGGCAGGTCCTGCAACAGCGGCACCGTGGTCAGCCTGGTGGAGGTCATCGGCGTGCCCCGATCAGTTCCCGGGCCGCCTCGAGGCGGCCGCTGATCGAGGCCGCGGCGACCCGCAGGCTGCGGACGTAGGACGACTCGGCGAACCGCCGCGGCACCGGGGCCCCGTCGCTGAGCACGGCGGCATGGCCCGGGTGGTGCTCGACCTCGGCGGCGATCGTGGTGGCGAATTGCTGCTGCACCTCGGCGCGGCTGTAGGGGCGGCCGCTGCCGACCAGCAGCAGCGCGGTCTCGGACGCCTGTTCGGCCAGGGCCGGCAGGTACAGCCGCAGCCCAGCCAAGGACACCAACGACGATCCGGTGACGACCAGCACCAGATCGGCGGCGGTCACCAGAGCATCCGGCAGGCCGTCGGCCCCGACGCGGCCGGCGTCGACCAGCACGTCGCCCTCGGTCGCGCTCAGCGCACCGGCCAGGTCGGCCCAGGCCGCGCCGAACAGCCCCACGATGCCGGGGTGCGGGAAGCCGGGCAGGAACCTGGCCGGCCGGGCGCCGGCCAGCAACGGTGGCAACTCGAGGGTCTCGCCGTCGATCACCTCGTCGACGCCACGTCGCTCGCGGACGGCCTGCAGCAGCCGGCCGAGACCGTGCTGACCGGGCCGTTCACCCCGCAGGTAGCCGGCCAGTACGGCCTGCGTCGGAGTCCGGTCGGCATCGACGAGCAACACCTCGCGGGGCCAGGTCAGGGCCAGGCCGAGGGCGGTCGTGGTGACGCCGGGAGCGTGCCCGGCGCTGGCGAGCACGATGATGGCCATCAGGCCGCCCGCTTCACCACGACGAGCCGGCCGGCCGCGGCGAGCCGGGCCACCTCGTCGCTGTCCGCGTTGCCGACCGTCACCTCGATCGACGTGCTGCCGTCGGCCAGCATGCTCGGGGCGACCGCAACAGTCGCCCGGTACGAGGCTCCGGACGCCTCGCCGTCGTTCGCGGCGGTGATCGGCACCAGCACCACCGGTGTCCCGGCCGGCAGCGGCGACACCGGCACCTGGCCGGGGTTGAGCTTCAGGCCGAGCCTGGACTCACCCGCCGCGAGCTGGGGCTCGCCGATCGAGGTGGGGGTGAGCAGCGAGCCCTCGGCCAGGTCGGTCAGCGCCGTCTTGCCGATCAGCTCGGCGGCCGCCTCGGCCGGCACGGTGACCACGCCCAGGTGGGTGCCGACGTTCACCGGGCCGAGATCGGCTGCACCGATCACCTCGCCGCGGTAGATGGTGCGGTTCACCTTCAGCACGGCAGTGGCGTCGGACACCGACGAGTACAGCACCGCCGATCCGAGCCCGCCGAGGCAGATCGCGAGTACCCCGATCAGCACCCAGCGCAGGTTTCTGCGGGGGCGGACAGCGGCGGCAGCCGGCGGCTCGTTCTTGTCGGTCATCGACGTTGCACCTCGGGTGGGCGACAGGGTGCGTTGAGAGTAAGTGCGCACACAGACGGTTCCGGGAAGTCTCATGAAATCTGTGGACAACCCCGGCCCTGGACGCCGTGTGGCACGGTCTGTGGTTCGACGCAGGCCCGATAGCGCCTCACGGGAGCCATGCAGCCTGTGGATAACCCTGGCGTCAGTCCCTGATCAGCGGTGGGTTGAGACCCACCGCGTCACCCGCCCGGTACAGCGCGGCGGGGCGTCCGGGACCCTCGCTGCGGGTGCGGCCGGTGTCGATCAGCAGGCCGGGCGTTCCGGTCACCTTGCGGTGGAAATTGCGCGGGTCGAGCCCGGTTCCCCAGACCGCCTCGTACACCCCGCGCAGGTCGGCGACGGTGAACTCCTCGGGACAGAAAGCCGTAGCCAGAGTGGAGTATTCGAGCTTGGCGCGGGCCCGTTCCAGGCCGTCGGCGAGCACCCGGTCGTGGTCGAAGGCGAGCCCGCCGGCCAACGCCTGGTCGATCGGCACCCAGGCCGCCGAGGCGGCGTCCGAGCCGGGGGTGACGTCGGGCAGGTCGGGCGCCAGCGCCAGGTAGGCGACCGAGATCACCCGGGTGCGGGGGTCGCGCCCCGGGTCGCCGTAGCTGCGCAACTGCTCCAGGTGCGCCTCCACCTGCCGCAGACCGGTCTCTTCGCGTAGTTCGCGCTCCGCGGCGGCGTCCAGGGTCTCGTCGGGCCCGACGAAGCCGCCCGGTAACGCCCGGCGCCACAGGAACGGGTCGACCCCCCGGGTCACCAGCAGCACCCGCAAACCGTCCTCGCGCAGCGTGAAGACCACCAGGTCGACCGCCACCGCCTGCGGAAAGGTCGCTGGATCCTGCTGCCATTCACCCATCCCCGCACCCTATCGCGTCAGATTGACGATTAATACGGAACGGGTTATCGTCATAATGACGAGAACAAAGGAGGACCCCATGGCCACGATCACCGCCTACCCGTTCCTGCGCCACCTGCGCGCCGGCACCACGGGGCACGTGCTGCAACTTCGCGACGGCCGCGTGGTGCGCTCGGGAACCGGCCTGGCGTTCTGGTTCCGGCCGCTCACCGCGGTGCTGTCCGAGGTGCCGGTCGACGATCGCGAACTGCCGGTCGTGGCCCACGCCCGCACCGCCGACCTGCAGCAGGTCACCGCGCAGGTGACGGTCAGCTACCGCTTCACCCAACCCGAACTGGCCGCCGAGCGCCTCGACTTCGGCATCGACCCGCGCACCGGTCAGTGGACGGCCTCCCCACTCGAGCAGGTCGGCCAACTGCTCGGCGAACTCGCCACCGGCCACGTGATGGACGCCGTCGCCGGCCTCACCCTGCGCGAGGCGGTCTCGGTCGCCACCGGACCGCTCGGTGAACGGGTCGGCGCCGCCCTCGGCGCAGACGCTCGGCTCACCGCCGGCCTGGCCGTCCTCGGCGTCCGGATCAGGTCGGTGCGCGCCGACGCGGACCTCGAGAAGGCACTGCAGACCCCGGCCCGCGAGGCCGCCCAGACCGAGGCGGATCGCTCCACCTACGAACGCCGCGCCAAGGCGGTCGAGCGCGAGCGGGCCATCGCCGAGAACGAACTCGCGAACCGGATCGAACTCGCCACCCGGGAGAAGCAACTGGTCACCCAGGAGGGCGCCAACGCCCGTGCGCGGGCCGAGGAGGCGGCCGCGGCCGCGCTGATCGACGAGCGGTCCAAGGCCGAGCGACGGCGGTTGGTGACCGACGCCTCGGTCGAGGCGACCCGCGCCGTCGGGCAGGCGGAGGCCGACGCCGAGACCGCCCGGCTGGCCGCCGCCGCCACGGTGTCGACCGAGGTGCTGCAGGTGCTGGCGCTGCGCGAACTGGCGGCGCACCTGCCCGCCATCGGCTCGCTGACCCTCACCCCCGACGTCCTCACCGGCGCGCTGGCCGCGCTCGGCGTCCGCAAGGAGGCGTGAGGTGAGCCTGCAGCCGCGCGCGATCGTGGTGCACCGCGCCGCCGAACTCGACGGGCTGATCGACCGGCACGGTACCCGGGGCCAGGTGGAGTTCTTCCTGCGCACCCGGGGCCGCAGCCTGGCCGACCTGCAGGACCGCTCCGACGCGCTGGACGCCGCCCTGGCCACCGCCCGGGCGGCCGTCCCCGCGGATTGGCGGCGGGGCTCGGTGGAACGCGCCGACCTGCACCGGTTCGACTTCGAGCCCGGCGACGTGGTGATCGTGGTCGGCCCGGACGGCCTGGTCGCCAACACCGCCAAGTACCTCGACGGCCAACCGGTGATCGGTGTCGACCCCGAGCCGGGCCGCAACCCGGGCGTGCTGGTGCAGCACCGCGCGGACGCCACCGCCGCCCTGCTGCGAGCCGTCGCCGCCGGCCGGGCGCACCTGCAGGCCCGCGCGATGGTGCGCGCCCAACTCGATGACGGCAGCATCCTGGACGCCCTGAACGACGTCTACCTCGGTCATGCCTCGCACCAGTCGGCGCGCTACCGGCTCCGACTGCCCGATGGCCGGGGCGAGGCGCAGTCGTCGTCCGGGCTGGTCGTTGCGACCGGCACCGGGGCGACGGGCTGGGCGGCCTCCATCGCCCACGAACGCGGCGGCTCGACGCTGCCGGCCGCGGCGGCGTCCGAACTGGCGTGGTTCGTGCGTGAGGCCTGGCCGTCGCCATTCACCGGCACGTCCTTCACGGCCGGGCTGCTGGACGCCGACGCCGGCCTCGAGGTGATCGTGCAGTCGGACGCCCTGGTCGCCTTCGGCGACGGCCTGGAAGCCGATCGGCTCACCGCCACCTGGGGCCAGACGGTCCTGCTCGCCACCTCGCCCCGGCGCCTGCAGCTGGTGGTCGCCGACTCACCACCGGCCAGCCGCGCCCCGCGGCGGCGTCCGTGGCTCAGCCCTGCTCGGCCCACCAGGCCCTGAGCGCCTCGGTGGCGCGTTCCTCACCGAGCGGGCCGTCCTCGATGCGCTTGTCGAGCAGGAACTTGTACGCGCGACCCACGTCCCGACCGGGCGGGATGCCCAGGATCGCCATGATCTGGGTGCCGTCCAGGTCGGGCCGTAGCGAATCCAGCTCCTCCTGCTTGGCGAGCTCGTCGATGCGCCACTCCAGCTGCTCATAGGCGGTGCGCAGCCGGGCCGCCTTGCGCGCGTTGCGGGTGGTGCAGTCCGAGCGGGTCAGCACGTGCAGCCGCTCCAACTGGTCGCCGGCGTCGCGGACGTAGCGGCGCACCGCCGCATCGGACCAGTCGGCGTCGGCGTAGCCGTGGAAGCGCAGGTGCAGCTCGACCAGCTTCGCCACCGCCTTGATCTGGTCGTTGGGGAAGCGCAGCGCCTGCATCCGCTTCGTCGCCATCTTCGCCCCCACCACGTCGTGGTGGTGGAAGGACACCTTGCCGCCCGGCTCGAAGCGCCGCGTCCGGGGCTTGCCGATGTCGTGCAGCAGCGCCGCCAGCCGGGCGATCAGATCCGGGCCACCCAGCCTGTACTCCAAGTCGATGGTCTGGTCGAGCACGGTCAGGGTGTGTTCGTAGACGTCCTTGTGCCGGTTGTGCTCGTCGCGCTCCATCCGCAGCGCCGGCAACTCCGGCAGCACGCGCTCGGCCAGGCCGGTCGACACCAGCAGGTTCAGCCCGGCCCGCGGGTCGGGCGCCATGATCGTCTTGACGAGTTCCTCGCGGACCCGCTCGGCCGACACGATCGAGATGCGCTCGGCCATGTCCGTCATCGCGGCCACCACGTCCGGCGCCGGACGGAAGCCGAGTTGCGCAGTGAACCGGGCCGCCCGCAGCATGCGCAGCGGGTCGTCGCTGAACGACAACTCGGGCGTGGACGGCGTCATCAGCACCCGGTGCTCCAGGTCGTCACGCCCGCCGAACGCGTCGAGCAGCTCGCCCGAGGCCATGTCGAGCGCCATCGCGTTGACGGTGAAGTCACGGCGCACCAGGTCACCGCCCAGATGATCGCCGAAGACCACCGACGGCTTGCGCGAGTCGGCGCTGTAGGCGTCGGAGCGGAACGTGGTCACCTCGATCACCAGGCGGCCCTCGGGTGCGAAGTCGGCCGTCGGCGTCCGGTCGTCGACAACGGCGCAGCCTATGGTGCCGAAGTCGCGGCCCATGTCCCACACCGCGTCGGTGAGCCGTCGCAGCAGGCGTTCGATCTCGTCCGGGCGGGCCGAGGTGGTGAAGTCCAGGTCGTGCCCGGCCCGGCCCAGCAGTGCGTCCCGCACCGGGCCGCCGACCAGGTAAAGCTCGTGGCCGGCGGCGGAGAACGACTCCGCCATCGCCGTGACCGTGGCCGAGCTCGTGCGCAGCCACTCGAGGGCGGCACGCTGGGCGCTGGTCAGATCGGGCACGTCGCGACACTTTACCGGCCGACGCCCCCGGCCCCGCGGCACCGCCCGAGGGGTTGATCCACATCGGGCACCGATGTCGGTGCCCGATGTGGACCAACCTCCGCACCCGGCCAGCCTCCTCACCGACGCCACCAGCCCCGCACCCTACGATGGGCGAGTGATCCGCACCCGTCCGGCCTGGCTCGCCCTCGTGGTGGCCTGGTTGGTCGGTACGGCTGCGGTGCTGATCGGGCCCAGCGCTCCGGCCGGGGCTGCCGCCGCACCGGAACTCAGCATCGCCCTGACCAGTCTGCGCACCGTCGGCAGTGGCAAGAAGACCAGCATCGAGCTGCAGGGCACCGTCACCAACACCGGGGCACAGCCGGCGTTCGGTGTTCGGGTGGCACTGTGGCGCACCCGTGACCCGATCCGGGAAACCACCGACTTCGACACCGTGGTGGCCGGGCAGAGCCAGCCGTGGGGCGAGCGAATGCCCTGGTCGGAGGACCACTACTTCCGGATCAAGGAATCCGACGAGTCGTTCGACCCGGGTGCGACCGCCGAGTTCACGGTGCGTGGCACCCTCACCGACCTGGGCTTCACCGCCGACGGTGCCGTCTACCTGACCGGCGCCCAGGTGCTGGGCACGGCCGACGCGTCCAGCAACTACCAGGTGCTCGCGCAGAGCAGAACCTTCTACGCCACCGACCCCGGCTCGCCGCTGCCGCTGGCGTCGGTGGTGCTGCTGCAGGCCACCCCGACGAAGATCCGGCAGGACGTGTTCGCCAACGAACGCCTGGTCGGCGAACTGACCGGACGCCTCGACAGTCTGCTCACCCTGGCCGGCCGGCCCGGGATGTCCTGGCTGGTCGACCCCGCCCTGATCGACGAGGTGACCGACCTGGCCGACGGCTACACCGTCGTCGACGGGGACGACACCCGCCCGGGCACCGGACAGGCCGCGGCGCAGGCCTGGCTGGCCCGGTTCCGGGCGTTGTCCAGCCGCTACGGTGCCCGCACCCTGTTCGCCAGCCCCGACATCCTCGGCGCCGAGCACAACGACAGTCCCCAGGTGCTCACCCACGCTCTCGAGGCCGGCTCAGACGTCGCCGGGCTGGACACCCTGCCGTTGATCGTGCTGCCCCACGACGGACTCGCCGACGCCACCCTGCCGGCCTGGCTGGCCGACGCCGATGCCGACGCCATCGCCGTCCGCACCGCCGGCATCGGCCAGGTGCTGGTGCGGGGCCGGGCCTCGTCGACCCTGCTGCGGCTCGCCCCGGCTCTGGACGCGGCCGGCGGCCCGGGGACCGACGACGGGCCCGTCCAGCGGACCCAGCGACTGCTGGCCGAGGCGGTGCTGGGCGGCGGACAGGTGCGGTTGATCACCTCGACCGGTGACGCCGACGCCGACGCGGCCGCCAATCCGAAGTGGCTGGCCCGGACCACTCTCGACCGCGTGCTGAACGGCACCCCGGCACGGCCCGCGGCCACCCTGACGCTGCCCGCCGACGCGGCCACGCTGCCGGAATCCAGGTTCGTGCAGTACGGCATGCTCGAGGACGACTTCGCCCGCTACCGCTCGCTGGTGCCCGATTCGGTCCTGGCCGAGGACGAATCAGCAACGCTGAGCCGCCTGGTGTCGGACGCCTGGATCGACTCCACCGGCGAAGGGTCGTGGCTGCGCGCGGTCAACGACACCTTCAGCGCCTCGGCCATCCAGGGCCAGGTCAGCCTCTCGGCGAGTCCTCGGGTGCTGATGTCGTCGCGCACCAACGAGTTCCCGATGACGGTGACCAACCGGCTGGCGGAGCCAATCGTCGTGCGGATCACCTTCGCCTCGGACAACCCCCAACGGATCAGCATCGCCGACTCGGAACTGATCACGGTCGGCGCCGGCCAGAGCCAGACCGTCAATGTGCGCCCCGAGGCGAGCTCGAACGGCTTGGTGAACATCACCGCGGGACTCCGCACCGCCTCCGGCGAACCCGTCGGTCGAACCACCCGGATCGCGGTAGAGGTCACCGACCTGGGCGTCATCGGGTGGATCATTGTCGTCGTCTCGGGTGTGGTGCTGGTGGCGACGACCGCGCTCCGCATCCGTCAGGTGCGGCGCAAGCAACGCGAGGAGGAGCAGTGAGCGACGAGGGCCGCGAAGCCCCCGCGACCGGTGGACGCCGGTTGCTCAACGCCACCGCAGTGATGGCCTCCGGCACCATGGTGTCGCGCATCCTCGGCTTCGGCCGGGCCATCCTGCTCGCGTTCGCCCTGGGCAACAGCACCCGTCAGGCCGAGATGTTCGGCCTGGCCACGCTGATCCCGAACACGCTCTACATGCTGTTCGCCGGCGGCGCCCTGAACACCGTCCTGGTGCCGCAGATCGTCCGGGCGATCAAGAACGACTCCGACGGCGGCCAGATCTACGTCAACCGGATCATGACCGCGTTCCTGGCCGCGCTGGCCGCGGTCACGGTGGTGATGGTGGCCGCGGTGCCCTGGCTGCTGACGTTGTGGACCGACCCGCAGTGGCAGTCGCTGCCGCACTGGCAGTCGCTGCTGTACATCACCTACCTGACGATGCCGCAGCTCTTCTTCTACGGCGCCTTCTTCCTGATCGGCCAGGTGCTCAACGCCAAGGACTCGTTCGGCCCCATGATGTGGGCCCCGATCGCCAACAACATCGTCCAGATCGCCATACTGGTGCTGTACGCGGTGATCTGGGGTCAGGGACTGGACACCTCGGCGCCGTTCACCAACGAGCAGGCGCTGCTGCTGGGCGGCGGCTCGACGCTCGGCATCGTCGTCCAGACATTGATCCTGATTCCCTACTACCGCCGCACCGGCTTCCAGTACCGGCCGCGCTGGGATCTCAAGGGCACCGGGCTCGGGCACACGTTCCACCTCGCCAAGTGGATGATGGGCTATGTCGCCCTGACCCTGGTCGCGCAGGCGGTGGTGACCAGGCTGGCCACCTCGGCCGTGGTCGGCGGGTCGGGCGCGGGCAGCACCGCCTACAACCAGGCCTACCTGATCTGGGTGCTGCCGCATTCGCTGCTGACGGTCTCGCTCGCCACGGCGATGCTGCCCCAGGCGTCCCGGCTGGCGGCGGTGAAGGACCTGGTGGGCGTCGCCGACGAGGTCGCCCGGGCGATCCGCTTGGCGGTCACCTTCCTGGTGCCCGCCGCCATCGGCCTGATCGTGTTGGCCGACCCCATCGCGGAGGTCGCGTTCAGCCACGGCCAGGGCGCCAGCGGCTACCACTTCGTCGCCTGGACGCTGATGGCGTTCGCGATCGGCCTGGTCCCCTACACGATCCAGTACCTCTACCTGCGCGGCTTCTACGCGCTCGAGGACACCCGGACGCCGTTCCTGCTGCAGGTGGTGATCTCGGGTCTGAACACGGTGCTCGCGGTGGCGCTGGTGCTGGCCTGGGACGACGTCAACACCGTCGCCCCCCGGCTGGCCCTCTCGTACAGCATCTCCTACCTGGTCGGGGTCTGGTTGTCGCACCGGTCGCTGCGCAAGCGGCTGGACGGCCTGGACGGGTCGGGGTTGATCCTGCATCTCGCGAAGCTGACGGCGGCCACCGTGCCCGGCGCCGCGCTGGCCTGGGCGATCACCTGGTGGTTCTCCCGGTTCACCTCGACGCTGCTGATCCTCATCGGACTGGGACTGGCGGGCGTGGTGGCCCTGCTCACCTTCTTCTTCGCCGCGAAACGGCTCGGCATCGCCGAATCGACCCAGGTGCTGCAGGCCCTGCGCCGCCGCCGCGAGGAGTCGGTGGTCTCCCAGCAGGCGGACGAGTTGGCCGAGGAGATCGGCAACGGACCCATCGTCGGCCCAGCCGACGACTCCGACCGCTCCCCGGCGTCCCCGAGGACCCCGGCGGAGCACGCCGAGGAGGTCAACGACGATCCGGACGGGGCCGGCCGTTTCGTCCCCATCGCCGCCGCCAGGCCCGTGGACGCGCCGCTGCTGCACTACCCCGACCCCGAGGACGGTCACCTGCCGGCGATGGAGGTGCCGACCGACGCCGAGGTGCCCGCGGTGGTGGTGGGTCAGGTGCTGGGCGAGCGCTACCGGCTGGACGAGGTGCTGGCCCGGCGCGGCAGCGCGCTGACCTGGCGGGCGTTCGACCAGCGGCTGTCGCGTCCGGTGCTGATGCACCTGCTGCCGCCGGACGATGCGCGCGGCCCGGAGCTGATCGGGGTGGCCAAGCGCGCCTCCGGCGCCCCCGACTCCGCCTTCCTGCGGGTGCTGGACGCCGGCTCGTTCGACGAGGGCGAGCACTACATCGTCTACGAGTACGCGCCCGGCACCTCGATCCAGCGAGTGCTCGCCGCCGGGCCGCTGTCGCCGGTCGAGTCGGCCTGGGTGGTCAAGGAGCTGGCGCAGGCGTTGTCGGCGCTGCACAGCCGCGGGCTGTACCACGAGCGGGTCAACCCCGACACGGTGGTGATCACGGCGGCCGGCAACGTCCGGATCGTCGGGCTGCTGGTCGAGGCGGCCCTCGACCCGACGCCGCAACCGTTGGCGGACGAGGCCGCGGACGTCCGCGCGCTCGGCGCTCTGCTGTACGCCTGCCTGGTCACCCGCTGGCCGGGCGGCGACGCGTACGGCCTGACCGCGGCACCCACCGACGGCGCCCGGACGCTCACCCCGGCGCAGGTGAAGGCCGGAGTGCCCCGAATGCTCGACACGCTGTGCGACCGCATCCTGAACCCGACCCCGCGCAACCGGCAGACGCCGATCACCACCGCCCGGGCGGTCGCCCAGCAGCTGTCGGCGGTGCTCGGCCAGGCCAGCGCCGCCCCCGACCTGGAGCGCCGGCTGCGCATGCCGGTGGAGCAGTTCCGCACCGCGAAGCCGCAGACCCCCGCAGCCGGCGGAGGGCCGCGGTTCAGCTCGCCGGTGCCGCCACCCCTGCCCAGGCCGCTGGGCCCCGACGACGACCCCTCGGCCGACGGGGACGACGACTGGGACGCCACCGGCGAGTCGACCCAGCCGTGGCAGCTCCCCGGGCTGAAGGCGGACGATCCGACCACCGAGCCGTTCACCCCCATCCCGCCGCCGGCCACGTCCGCCGGCCAGGCACAACTGATGGTTCCGGGCGCGCGGCGGGGCGGCATGGGGCGTCCGCCCCGGCGGTTCATGGCGGTGGTGATCGGCGTGTTCGGGCTGCTGCTCGCCCTCGGCCTGGTGTGGGTGGCGGTCAGTCAACTCAATGCCCGGCGGGCCGATCCGGTGCCGTCTGCGGACCAGACGGCCGCGCAGGTGATCGCCGTGGTGTCGGCGACCGACTTCGACCCGTCCGCCGACGGGGGCAGCAACGCCGAGAACCCGCGGCTCACCCCCCGCGCCATCGACAACGACCCCGATTCGGCCTGGCTGACCGAGCGGTACCGCGGGAAGCCCGAGCAGGGTGGCCTCAAGCCGGGCATCGGGTTGGTGCTCGACCTGGGCGCCGTGAAGCGGGTCAGTCAGGTGAACGTCACCCTGCTCGGCAACGGCACCGACATCGAGTTGCGGCTGCCGGCCGACCCGGACGTGACCCGCGCCCCGATGCGCTCACAGGCCGACTGGACGGTCGCGGCCTCCGTCGAGCAGGCGACCGGTACGGCGGTCATGAAGCTGGACGAACCGGCCACCACCCGTTTCCTGCTGGTCTACCTGACCTCGCTGCCGCCCGAATCCGGCAGCTACTACCAGGGCGGGATCAGCAACATCGAGGTCCGCGGGTGAGCGCCAGCTGAGTCGGCTGCCGTCCGGCCGACACCGGCCCCGGTCCCGGGCTCCGGCCGAATACCCCGCCCAGGGATGTAGCCGATAACCTGCCGCTGTGATCGTCCCCACCCACCGTCCCGCCCCGGGCCGGCCGCTTGAGGACGCCACCGACGCCGAACTGCTCAGCACCCACGTCGCCGGTGACGACCGAGCGTTCACGGTGCTGATCGAGCGGCACTCCGACCGGCTGTGGAGCCTCGCCCTACGGGTGATGGGCAGGCCCGAGGACGCCGCCGACGCCCTGCAGGACGCACTGATCTCGGCCTTCCGTCGCGCGGGCGACTTCAGCGGCGACGCGGCGGTCACCACCTGGCTGCACCGGATCGTGCTCAACGCGTGCTTCGACCGGCTGCGCCGGATGGCCGTCCGGCGGGCCGAGCCGCTGCCCGAGGACGCCGACCGCGCCCCCGAACTGATCGCGCCGGACGACCCGGAACGTGACGCCGTCCGGGCCGGCATCGCCGACGAGGTGACCGCCGCGTTGCGCCGGATCGGTGCCGACCAGCGGGCCGCGCTGGTGCTGGTCGACCTCGAGGGCTACTCGATGGAGCAGGCGGCACGCATCCTGGGCTGCGCGCCGGGTACCGTAAAGAGTCGATGCTCACGAGGCCGGGCCAAACTCGCAGTGCTGCTGCAACACCTCAGGGAGGTGGACTGAATGGGAACCGAACCCGGGTCCGCCGCGTCAAACCCAGGGTCACCGGCAGAAGGAGTTCCCATGGTCTCCGACGAGGCGGTCACCCGATTTCTCCGGGCCGCCCCGATTCCGGCCTGCCCTGACGACGTCCTGACGCGGTTGCGGGCCACCATCGCCGGCGAGGTCGAACTGCGGCGCGCCAGCCGGGTGGAACCCGACATCGACCTGACCGGCATCAAGCCGGCCTCCGACCTGTGGAGCGACGAAACCGTCGACGACCTGTGACACCGAGGCCCCGCCCCGGCGTCCGTTACGCTGACCACGATGTCGCCACGGACCAGTTCGAAGGAGATCGCCGCCCTCGGTGAGGCGGTCCGCACGGCACGGGCCGATCGTGGCTGGTCGGTGGAGCAGTTGGCCCGCGAGTCCGGGCTCAGCGTAGGCATCGTCTCCCAGATCGAACGCGGCCGCGGCAACCCGTCGCTGACCACCATGCGCAGCCTGGCCGAGGGTCTCGGCTTCGAGCTCGGTGACCTGTTCGGCGCCGCTCTCAGCCGGAACGCCGTGGTCGTCCGCGAGCCCGACCGGCTGCTGCTTCCGCCGCTGTCGCCCGACGAGCCCGCGCCCGGGCTGAGCCGGGAGTTGCTCACCCCGCCGCGCAACGCCACCCTGCAGGTGATCCGCACGGTGATGCCGGCCGGGTACAGCAACCGCAGCCGTCCGTTCCGCCACCTCGGCGTGGAGTCGGTGCACGTGCTGGCGGGACGGCTGCGGGTGGTCACCGATGTCGGCGAGCATCTGCTGGAGGCCGGCGACACGATCACCTACGACTGC
Organism: Micropruina sonneratiae; assembly: GCF_025972045.1. Lineage (GTDB taxonomy): Bacteria > Actinomycetota > Actinomycetes > Propionibacteriales > Propionibacteriaceae > Micropruina > Micropruina sonneratiae. The sequence goes on from NZ_JAPDHX010000007.1 coordinate 37,903, forward strand.
TCGACCCCGCACTGGTGGGAGAACCCCGGCGAGGTCGAGGCGGTCGTGCTGGGGTCGGTCATCCCGTTGGGTCCGCTCCCCCTGCCCCGTCCCAGGTTGGCGTAGCCGCCTGGGGTACGCCGAGCAGGTCGCGGTGGTACAGGTCGATCAGCCGGCGCAGTTCGGTGACCGGGTCGGGGTGGTCGTCGACCCGCAGGTCGCACACGGTCTCGGGCGGCCAGGCGTCCAGCTCGGCGTTCGACACCACGTACACCGCGGCGCTCTGCCGGCCGCGGCGGTCGCCCCCGGCAGCCTGACCGGCGGCCAGCACCTCGACCAGCCGCTGCGCGAACGGCACCTCTGCGCTGCTGTCGTAGCGCTCGGCCATGGCGTCCACCACCTCGGGGCCGGTGAGCAGGTTGCCGAGCAGCACCGACCCGGGCCGGCACAATCCCCCCGCCCACGGCGTGCAGTCGTCGCCGGTGTGCATGGCGCTGCGGCCGTTGATGTCGAGCACGGCGACCTGGCGCATCGCGAACCCCGGGTCGCTCTCGGCGAGCGCCTGGATCACTAACGTGGGATCGGCCTCGCGGCGCAGCAGTTCCAGGGTGTGCGAACGGAAGCGGCGGTTGGTGTAGGCCTGGGTCGCGATGGCGCCCACCCCCGGCGCCGCGGCCAGCACCGCGGATCCGACCGCAAGCGTGCAGGTGGCTGTCGCCACGCCCAGGTTCATGCCGTCCTCGCTGAGCGCGACCACGGTGAACGTCATCACCACCTCCTCGTTGCGACTGGGTAACGCTGCCGCACGAACTCTTGCGGCCGTACCAGCCCCGTAACAGAATGTGCCAACCTTCAATATTTTGAACCGGAGTCTAGAAGGGCCCCGAGGGGCTGTCGAGGGAGAGGATCCGACGTGGCACGACGCGGAAAATGGACGGCCCTGGCGGCCGCGGCGGGCGCGCTGATGCTCGCACTCACCGCCTGCTCGGCAGGCTCCGGGGTGAACGTGAACCCCAGCACCGTCACCAGCGGTGGCACGGGGGGCGGCACCCTGGTCGCCGCCATCGGCGGCCAGCCCGATCAGCTCGATCCGGCGGTGACCACCTCCTACAACTCCTTCCAGGTGCTGGAGAACGTCTACGACACCCTCGTCGAACCCGACCAGAACCTGGCCATGCAGCCGGCGCTGGCCGAGAGCTGGACGACCAGCGACGACCAGCTCACCTGGACGTTCAAGCTGCGCCAGGGTGTCAAGTTCCACGACGGCAGCGACTTCACCTCGGCCGACGTGGTCTACTCCTACGACCGGATCATCGACGAGAAGCTGTCCCCGTCGTGGCGGTTCTCGGCGGTGAAGAGCATCAAGGCGCCCGACGACTCGACCGTGGTGATCACCGTCAAGTCGCCCTCGCCGAACCTGCTCGCCAACCTGGGCGGGTTCAAGGGCCTCGGCATCGTGAAGAAGTCCAACGTCACCTCCGGCGACATCAAGACCAAGCCGATCGGCACCGGCCCGTTCTCGGTGGAGAAGTTCACCGCCGGCGACAGCATCGAGCTGGAGGCCAACCCCGACTACTGGGGCGGTGCGCCGAAGCTCGACGGCGTGAAGTTCACCTTCATCCCCGAGCCGAGCACGGCGATGGCGGCGCTGCAGTCCGGTGAGGTGCAGTGGACCGACTCCGTGCCCGCCCAGGAGGTCGCGACCCTCAAGAACGACAACACGATCACCCTGGGCCAGGTCGGCTCCAACGACTACTGGTACCTGGCCCTCAACCAGGCCAAGTCGCCGTGGAAGGACGTCCGGGTGCGGCAGGCGGTCGCCTACGCGATCGACCGGGACGCGATCACCCAGGCCACCAAGTACGGCAACGCCACCGTCAATCAGCTCGCCATTCCCAAGACGTCGCAGTGGTACACCGAGTACGCCCCGTTCACCTTCGACGAGGCCAAGGCCAAGTCGCTGATGGCCGAGGCCGGGGTGACCAGCGCGAACATGACCTTCCTGGCAACCTCCGACTACCCCGAGACCGTCACCGTCGGGCAGCTGCTGGCCGACGCGCTGGGCAAGATCGGCATCACGGTGAAGATCAAGACCGTCGACTTCGCCACCTGGCTCGACGAGCAGGGCAAGGGCAACTTCGACCTGCTGATGATGGGTTGGCTGGGCAACATCGACCCCGACGACTTCTACTACGGCCAGCATCACACCGACGGCTCGAACAACTACCAGCACTACAGCAACGCCGAGGTCGACAGGCTGCTGGACGCCGGCCGCACCGAGACCGACCAGGCCGCCCGCAAGGATCTGTACGCGCAGGCGGCGAAGATCATCGCCGACGAGTGCAGCTACATCTATCTGTACAACCCCGACGTGCTGCAGGTGTGGTCGACCAAGCTGACCGGCTACGAGGTCCGCGGCGACCGGGCGATCCGGTTCCGCACGGCGTCCCTGGCCGGCTGAGGCCGGTCCGGCCCGTAATGGAACCTTCCCGATTTCAGGCCGGCCTGAAATGGGGACGGTTCCATTTGAGGCCACCATTACCGACACGATCGGAGGATCATGACGCTGTTCCTGCTGAAACGCCTGGGCCACATGGCGATCGTGCTGATCGGCGTCACGCTGGTGGTCTTCGCGCTCATTCAGCTGGTGCCGGGCGACCCGGTCAGGCTGGCGATGGGAACCCGGTTCGACCCGGACGTCTACGCGGCACTGCGGGCGGCGTCCGGGTTGGACCGGCCCCTGGTCGAGCAGTACTTCAGCTACCTCGGCAACGCGCTGACCGGCAACCTGGGGGTCAGCTTCCGTTCGGGTGACCCGGTCACCCTGCTGCTGCTGGCGAGGCTGCCCGCCACGTTGTCGCTGGCTATCGCCTCGCTGGTGGTCGCGGGGCTCATCTCGTTCCCGCTGGGCATTCACAGCGCACTCAACCGTGGCAAGTTCTCCGACGTGGTGGTGCGGGTGATCAGCCAGTTCGGCGTCTCGGTGCCCGACTTCTGGATGGGCATCATCCTGATCCTGGTGTTCTCCACCACCCTGGGCTGGCTGCCGCCGTCGGGCTACGTGGCGATCACCGAGAACCCGTGGGAGTGGTTCCGCCGGGTGCTGCTGCCGGCCATCACGGTGGGCACGGCGTCCGGGGCGATCATGACCCGCTACATCCGCAGCTCGGTGCTCGAATCGCTCGGCTCCGACCACGCCCGCACCGCCCGCTCGAAGGGCCTTCCCGAACGCATCGTGATGAGCCGGCACATTCTGCGCAACGCCCTGGTGCCGGTGATCACCGTCGGTGGCGTCCAGCTGGCCGGACTGCTGGGCGGCGTCGTGGTGGTCGAGGTGGTGTTCGCCTGGCCCGGGCTGGGACGCCTCGTCTACGACTCGGTCGCCGCCCGCGACTACCCCGTGATTCAGGGCGCGGTGCTGCTCATCGCGGTGCTGTTCCTGTTCATCAACCTGATCGTGGACATCGTCTACGCCAAGGTCGACCCGCGGATCGCACTGTCATGAGGAGGGCACTGTCATGAGCGCCGCCCAGGTCACCGCCGACACCGCTGCGGTCACCGGCTCCGCCCCGTTGTGGCGCCGTTCGCTCAAGGCGCTGCTGGCCTCGCCGGTCGTCTGGTTCTGCCTCGTGGTGCTCGGCACGGTGCTGCTCTGCGCCGTGTTCGGCGAGCAGATCGCGCCGCAAAGCGCCAACGAGACCGACGTCTCCCGGGCGTTCACACCGCCCGGCCCGGACGCCTGGATGGGCACCGACGACCTCGGCCGGGACGTCTTCTCTCGCGTCGTGCTGTCGGCCGCCCCCACGCTGCAGGTCAGCGTCACCTCCGTCGGCATCGCCCTGGTCGTCGGCGTCACCCTGGGCCTGCTGGCCGGCTACTACCGGGGCTGGGTGGACGTCGTGGTGATGCGCGTCGTCGACGTGATGTTCGCCTTCCCGGTGATGCTGCTGGCGATCGCGATCGTCGCGGTGCTGGGCGCGGGCCTGACCACGGCGATCATCGCCATCGGCGTCGTCTACACCCCGATCTTCGCCCGGGTCACGCGGGCCAGCGTGCTGAGCGTGCGCGAGGAGCCGTTCATCAAGGCGGCCAAGTCGCTGGGGGCGCGCGACTCGCGGATCATCTTCACCCACGTGCTGCCCAACGTGAGCGCGCCGATCATCGTGCAGACGTCGCTGTCGTTCGCGTTCGCGATCCTGTCCGAGGCGGCGCTGTCGTTCCTGGGCCTCGGCGTCCAGCCACCCGACCCGTCGTGGGGCCGGATGCTGTTCGACGCCAAGAGCTTCCTCAACCAGGGCTGGTGGCTGTCGGTGTTCCCCGGCGCCGCGATCTTCATCACCGTGCTGGCCTTCAACCTGATCGGTGACGCGCTGCGCGATGTGCTCGACCCCAAGACCATGACGAAGGAGCGGGCATGACGACCACGAACGTCTCGACCACCGCCGCCTTCGGGGTGGACGACCTGTCGGTGCGCATCGGCTCGGCGCAGATCCTGAACGGCGTCACCTGGTCTGTCGAACGCGGCGAGACCCTCGGCATCGTCGGCGAGTCGGGTTCGGGCAAGTCGATGACCGTGCTGTCGGCCACCGGCCTGGTGCCCCGTCCGCCCGCGGTGGTGACCGGACGCGCCCTGCTCGGCCAACCCGACGGCAGCCAATCCGACCTGCTCACCATGACGGCCGCACAACTGCGGGCGGTTCGCGGGCGGCGGCTGGGCTACGTGTTTCAAGACCCGTCCACCTCGCTGAACCCACTGCTCACCGTCGAGCGGCAGCTCACCGAGGGCCTGGAGTACCACCTGAAGATGCGTCCTGCGGAGGCTTCGAAGCGGGCCGTCGAGTTGCTCGAGATGGTGGGCATTCCCGACCCGGCCCGGCGGGTGAAGAACTACCCGCACGAGCTGTCGGGCGGTATGCGGCAACGGGTGATGATCGCCATCGCGCTGTCGTGCGACCCCGAGGTGCTGATCGCCGACGAACCCACCACCGCTCTGGACGTGACCATTCAGGCGCAGATCGTCGACATCGTCCGGTCGCTGCAGCAGCGGCTGGGCACCGCGGTGATCTGGATCAGCCACGACCTCGGTGTGGTCGGCGGGCTGGCCGACCGCATCGTGGTGCTGTACGGCGGCCAGGTGGTCGAGCAGGCCGATGTCGAGACGCTGTTCGAGCAGCGCTCGCACCCCTACACGCAGGGGTTGTTCGCCGCTCGTCCGACATTGGGGCGCACCGGCAACGAACTGGTCACCATTTCCGGCTCGCCACCCGACCCGCGCGAGTTGCCGCCCGGCTGCGTCTTCTACGACCGGTGCGAGCTGCGGCTCGACGACCGCTGCCGCACCGAGCGGCCGCCGCTGGTCGAACTCGGGCCCGAGCACTGGGTGCGTTCGTTCTGCGCCACCCCCGAGCGGCAGGAGGCCACCGCATGAGCGAGGAGTTGCTGCGCGTCGAAGGCCTGCAGGTGCGCTTTCCGGTGCGCAACGCGAACGCGTCGGTGCGCGACCTGATCCAGCGCAAGGGCCCGGCGCTCACCCAGTGGGTGCATGCTGTCGAGGACGTCACGTTCACCGTCGGGCGCGGCGAGACGCTGGGCCTGGTGGGCGAGTCGGGCTCGGGCAAGTCGACCGTCGGCAACGCGATCATGCGGCTGGTGCCGGCCAGTGCCGGCAGCGTCATCCTCGACGGCGAGAACCTGCTCGACGCCAAGGGTGAGCAGCTTCGCAAGTTGCGCCGCCGGGTGGCGATGGTGTTTCAAGACCCGCTGGCCTCGCTCGACCCGCGCCGTCCGATCGATGAGTCGATCGCCGACCCGCTGCAGATTCACGGCCTGCACAAGGGGCGACGCAGCCAGCGGGTGGCCGAGCTGCTCACCATGGTGGGCCTGCCCAAGCGGTTCATGGGCCGCTACCCGCACGAACTGTCGGGCGGGCAGCGGCAGCGGGTGTGCATCGCCCGGGCGCTGGCCTGCGAACCCGACCTGATCATCCTCGACGAGGCGACCGCCTCGCTCGACGTGTCGGTGCAGGCGCAGGTGATGAACCTGCTCAAGCGCCTGCAGCGCGAGCTCGGGCTGTCGTTCATCTTCATCGCCCACGACCTGGCGGTGGTGGAGTACATGAGCGACCGGGTGATGGTGCTCTACCTGGGCAGGGCGATGGAGGTGGCGGGCCGCAGCGAGCTGTACGCGCACCCGGCGCACCCCTACACCCGGGCGTTGATGTCGGCGATCCCCGCGGAGGATCCGATCGCCGAACGCACCCGCAGGCGGATCGTGCTGACCGGCGACGTGCCGTCGCCGCTCAACCCGCCCTCGGGCTGCGTCTTCCGCACCCGCTGCCCCGACGCGATCGACGCCTGCGCCGAGGCGATCCCGCCCATGGAGGTGCTCGGCGAGGACCACACCGCCGCCTGCATCAGGGTGCACGACCTGGCCGCCACACCCCCGCGCTGACCCGGCCTGAAATGGAACCGTCCCCATTTCAGGCCACTCTCACCCTCGACGCTCAGAAGATCCTGTTCACGATGGACGCCGGGGCGTCCAGCAGGGCCTCGATCTCGTCGTCCAGCCTCACCAGGGTCAGCGAGGCGCCGGCCATCTCGAGACTGGTGCAGTACTCGCCCACGTAGCTCTTCGCCACCGTGATGCCCTGGTCGGCCAGTTTCTGCGCGGCGATGCCGAACAGCAGGTACAGCTCGCTGATCGGGGTGCCGCCCAGGCCGTTGATCATCAGCGCCACCCGGTCACCGGACGCGTACGGCAGGTCCGGCACGACCGCGCCGAGCAGCTCGTCGACGATCTCGTCGGCACTGACCAGCTTCGCCCGGCGCCGTCCCGGCTCGCCGTGGATGCCGACCCCGACCTCCATCTCGTCGTCGGCCAGCTCGAACAGCGGCGCGCCCTTGGCGGGCGGGGTGCAGGCGGTCAGCGCGATGCCCATCGTGCGGGTCACGCTGTTCACCTTCTCGCCGACCGCGATCACCTCGTCGAGTTCGGCGCCCTGCTCGGCCTTCGCACCGACGGCCTTGATCACGAAGAAGTTGCCGGCCACCCCGCGGCGGCCGACCGTCCACGTCGAGTCCTGCACGGCGACGTCGTCGTCGATGAACAGCGTGGCCACCTTGATGTCCTCGGCCTCGGCCAGCTCCTGGGCCATCTCGAACGCCATCCGGTCACCGGTGTAGTTGTTCACCAGCAGCAGCACGCCCTTGTCGGACGCCACCCGCTTGGCGGTCTCGAAGACGTAGTCGGCCGGCGGGGCGGCGAACACGTCGCCGGGGCAGGCGGCGTCGAGCATGCCCGGGCCGACCGCCATCACGTGGGCCGGCTCATGCCCGGAGCCCGATCCCTGCACGATCGACACCTTGTCGTTGTTCGGCGCGTCCGAGCGCATGATCAGGTTGTACTCGGGCACGTAGGTGATCGTGTCCGGGTTGGCCAGCGCGATGCCCTTGAGCATTTCGGGCACGAACTGCTTGGGATCGTTGACGAACTTCTTCATGTGCTCCGCCCTTCGTTGGGTGAGTGGTGGTTGGGGGTGTGCGGGTGCGACGTCGGTGTCGCGCCCGGGTTCGGGGGGACCCGGCCCCGCCGGGCCGGGTCAGCGTGCCTGGTAGTCCTGCGCCAGCTTCTCCAGGATCACGGCGATCGCGGTGGCACCGGCGTCCACCGAGCCGATGCTGCGCTCGCCGGTGTAGCTCGCCCGGCCACGCCGGGCCTGCAGCTTCGCGGTGTCGTCGGCGGCCTGCCTGGCGGTCGCGGCCATCGCCGCCACCGCGTTGGTCGGGGACGCGCCCGCCTCGATCTGCTGCTCGAGGGTGTCGATCGCCGGCACGAGCGAATCCAGCAGGGTCTTGTCGCCCAGTTCGGCCTTGCCGCGAGCCTGGATGCCCTCGACCGCCTTGCGCAGGCCGGCGACCACGTCGGCGGCGTCGAAGGTGTCGGAACCCTTCAGTGCGCTGCCCAGCCGCAGCATCGCTGTACCCCAGATCGGCCCGGAGGTGCCGCCGATGCGACCCGAGATCGTCATCGCCACCTTGGTGAGGAAGACCCCCGGATCGGTGCGGTCGAAGTCATCGAACTGGGCGTCGACGATCTCGAAGCCGCGAGCCAGCGAGTAGCCGAAGTCGCCGTCGCCCACCACGGCGTCAAGGTCCCCGAAGTACTTCTCGTTGTCGAGCACGGTGCGTGTCACGCTGCGGAGCGCGAACTCCACGTCGGCCAATGAGCCGCTCATGTTCCTCCTGTGGTCGAGGTAGGCGCGTGGCCCGCCACCGGAACAGTCCGGTGACGGGCCACGCTGGGGTCAGGCGTCAGCCCTGCGAGTGAGCTCGGCTCACTCCTTGACGTCGTCGTCCACCCAGTCGAAGGTCCGGGTGACGGCCTTCTTCCACTGCCGGTAGAGGCGCTCGCGCTCGTCCTGGTCCATGTTGGGGGTCCAGCGCTTGTCCTCGGCCCAGTTGTCGATGACGTCCTGCTCGCCGTTCCAGTAGCCGACCGCGATACCGGCCGCGTAGGCGGCACCGAGCGCGGTGGTCTCGGCGACCACCGGACGGACGACGTCGACGCCGAGCTGGTCGGCCTGGAACTGCATCAGGGTGTCGTTGGCGGTCATGCCGCCGTCGACCTTCAGCTCGGCCAGGGTCACACCCGAGTCGGCCTCCATGGCGTCCAGCACCTCACGGGTCTGGAACGCGGTTGCCTCCAGCACCGCACGGGCGATGTGGTTGCGGTTGACGTAGCGGGTCAGGCCGACGATCGCACCGCGGGCGTCCGACTTCCAGTACGGGGCGAACAGGCCCGAGAACGCCGGGACGACGTAGCAGCCGCCGTTGTCCTCGACCTTGCTGGCCAGCTCCTCCACTTCGGGGGCGCTGTCGAACATCTTGAGGTTGTCGCGCAGCCACTGCACCAGCGAACCGGTGACGGCGATCGAGCCCTCCAGCGCGTAGATGGGCTTGTTGTCGCCGATCTTGTAGCACACGGTGGTGAGCAGACCGTTCTTGCTGGGGACGAGCTCCTCGCCGGTGTTCATCAGCATGAAGTTGCCGGTGCCGTAGGTGTTCTTGGCCATGCCCACCTCGAACGCGGCCTGGCCGAAGGTTGCCGCCTGCTGGTCGCCCAGGTCACCGGCGATCGGGACGCCGCCGAGCAGGCCGGCCTCGCGGCCGTGACCGTACACCTCGGAGGAGGACTTGATCTCGGGCAGCATGGACATCGGGATGCCCATGTCGGCCGCGATGCCCTCGTCCCAGGTCAGGGTCTTCAGGTCCATCAGCATGGTGCGCGAGGCGTTGGTCGGGTCGGTGACGTGGACGCCGCCGTCGGTGCCACCGGTGAGGTTCCAGATCACCCAGGTGTCCATGTTGCCCATCACCAGGTCGCCGGACTCAGCCTTCTCGCGGGCGCCCTCGACGTTGTCGAGGATCCACTTCACCTTGGGGCCGGAGAAGTAGGTCGCCAGCGGCAGGCCCACCTTCGCCTTGTACTTGTCCTGGTCGCCGCCGCCGAGTTCGTCGACGATCTTCGCGGTCCGGGTGTCCTGCCAGACGATGGCGTTGTACACCGGCTCGCCGGTGTTCTTGTCCCAGACCAGCGTGGTCTCGCGCTGGTTGGTGACGCCGACCGCCACGAGGCTCTCCTTGTTCACCTGGGCGTTGGCGAGGGCGATACCGACGACCTCGCGAATGTTGTCCCAGATCTCCTTGGCGTCGTGTTCGACCCAACCGGCCTTCGGGAAGATCTGCTCGTGTTCCTTCTGACCGGTACCAACGATCCGGCCCTCGTGATTGAACACGATCGCGCGGGAACTCGTGGTTCCTTGATCGATCGCGAGGACGTACTTCTCAGCCATTACGTTCCTTTCCACATCCTTGTAGAGGTTGTTTACATGGTGCCCTGTGCCGGGCGGCTGCACCAGAAGCTACCGCCCGGCACTGTGAGCGTCCTACGGAGCCGCTGTGTCAGGACAGCAGCAGCACCTTGGAGGCCAGACCGGCCAGGACGCCGCCGATGATCGGGCCGACGATCGGCACCCAGGAGTAGCCCCAGTCCGACGACCCCTTGTTCGGGATCGGCAGCACCGCGTGGGCGATGCGGGGGCCAAGGTCACGCGCAGGGTTGATGGCGTAACCGGTGGGGCCACCGAGCGAGGCGCCGATGCCGACGATCAGCAGGGCGACACCCAGGGCTCCGAGCCAGCCGAGGCCGGCCGGGGTCTTGGTGGCCGAATCGCCCCAGTGGCCCGCGGCGAGCACCACGAAGACCAGCACGAAGGTGCCGATAACCTCGGTGACGGTGTTCCACAACGGGTTGCGGATCTCCGGCCCGGTCGAGAAGACGCCCAGCTTGAAGCCGTCGGGGGCGTCCTGATCGAACTGCGTCTTGTAGGCCAGCCAGGCCAGCACGGCACCGATGAAGGCACCGACCAACTGGGCACTGATGTAGGTCGCGATCGAGGCGAAGTCGACCGGGATACCGGGCACGAACTCGGTCGCTCCCGACGCCACGATGCCCAGGGTGACGGCCGGGTTCAGGTGCCCGCCCGACTTGTACGAGACCAGGACGCCCGCGAAAACCGCGAGACCCCAGCCGAAGTTGACCATCAGGAACCCAGTTCCGTTGCCCTTGTTCTTGGGCAGGATGTTGTTGGCAACCACGCCGGCGCCGAGCAGCAGCAGCATCGCTGTACCGACGACTTCGGAGAGGAAGATGGTTGCGAGAGTCACTGTGATACTCCCTTCAGGCACCGACCGGTGCCACTTATGCAACGTTCGGACGTCCCGAACGCCGACACAGAATCTACGCCGCACCTGGCGGTACGACCGGGATTCGGGGGTGTCCGGGAGATGCGGCGGGAAGAATCCACGCCGACTCTCGGTGATCGCCGTCCGCTTCCGGCTATCGGCAACATCATGGAGCGTCTTGCGATTGCATGAACGGGTGCGCTAGGTCTATGCACGAACGTGCAGGGCGACGGGGGTTCCATGAACGAGCGGTACGACCAGATGTACCAGGCCGCGTCCCGCTACTACGTCCAGGGCGAGACGATGGAGTCGATCGCGCGACAGCTCGGCCTGTCCCGCTCGAGCGTCAGCCGTCTGCTGAAGCAGGCGCGCACCTCCGGCCTGGTGCGGATCAGCCTGGCCGACCAGCAGGGATCGCCCGCCCCGCTGGCGGCCGCACTCGACCGGGCGTTCGGCGTCCGCGTGCACCTGGTGGCGGTACGCGAGAGCGCGTCGGAGAACCGGCGCTTCGACCAGGTCGCCCGGCTCGCCGGGCGGCTGCTCAGCGAGGCCGTCGGCGACCGGCAGGTGATCGGCGTCGCCTGGGGAGTCACCGCCTCGCACGTGGTGCGCTACCTGCAACCTCGCCCGCTGGTCGGCGCCACGGTCGTGCAGATGAACGGCGGCAGCAACCCGTGGTCGTCGGGCATCCCCTACGTGGGCGAGATCCTGCAGTCGGTCGGGGACGCGTTCAGCGCCCGGGTCGTCTACTTCCCGGTGCCGGCCTTCTTCGACTATCCCGAGACCAAACGGGCGATGTGGCGGGAACGGTCGGTGCAGAACGTGGTGCAGCTGCAGCAGCGGATGGACGTCGCGGTCTTCGGGGTCGGCTGTCTCAACGCCCAGGTGCCCTCGCACGTCTACACCGCGGGGTACATGGACGACGCCGAGAAGCAGCGACTGGCGGCCGACGGTGTGGTCGGCGACGTGGCCACGGTGCTGCTGCGCGAGGACGGGTCCTGGACCGACATCGACCTCAACTCCCGTGCCTCCGGGCTCAGCCCGGCCGAGCTCGCGAACGTGCCGCGACGGTTCTGCGTGGTCGCCGACCCGTCCCGGGCGGCCGCAGTCGTCGGCGCCCTGCGGGCCGGCACCACCACCGACCTGGTGATCGACGAGAGCACCGGCCGTGCGGTGCTGGAGCGGCTGTGAGGCCGCTGATCGGGCCGGCCTCGCTGCTGGAGTCCGACGACCGTCCAGCCTGGTGGACCCCGCCGTGGGCGCCGCGGCGGCTCGAGGCGCTGGTCGGGCGCGAGAACGGCGACGGCACCCTGACCGTGCGGCACTGGTTCCGCGGCCAGTCGCGTCCGGACAACCCGTGGTTGGCCGGCGACGTTGTCAGTATGGCCGCCACCGGCCCGGCCGCGCTGGCCCAGCGCGGACGTTCCGGCACGTCCGGCCACGAACTGGTGGCCACCGTGCCGGAGGCCCAGGGCAGCGTCGAGTACGCCTGGGCGGTCAACGTCGCCGGTCCCGGCCGGTGGCGGCGGATCGGCCCGGCCGCACCACCCGGGCCCCCCGACCGGCCGGCCTGGGACGGTCCGGCGAGCGCCGCCGAGTGGGGTGACGGGACCGTGATCGCGGTGGCGACGGCCGCCACCCGGTTGCGCTCGGGTTGGGTGCAGGCGCTGGTGCAGGTCGACGCCTCGGTCTACCACCTGCACCGGCAGGAGCGCCGCGACGGCATCCGCTGGCTGCGCAACGCCTGCCTGTCGCTGGCGGACGACTCGCCGTTCGGCACCGCCGAACAGGCATCGGTCAAGCTCGCCCAGGTGAGCGGCGAGCGCGACACCCAGCCGGGACGTCCGCTCGGCACACTGTCGGGGTCGGAGTCCCGCTCGGGGGTGCGCGGAACGGACCTGGGGGTCCGCATCGACCACGCCGGACGCACCTTCCTGCTCTGCGGCGACACGCACTGGTCCCGCCGCCCGTGGCTGGGCACCAGGGACTCGATCGCCGAGATCACGGACCCGGACGCCGAGCGCCCCACCGTCACCTTCCACGGGGCGCCGCTGTCGGTGCGCGGCGACCGCACGACCATGCGCGAGTACGACGTACCGCTGGACGCCTTCGGCCTCGGCGACCAGCTGTACGCCTTCTTCACCTCGGACCACTTCCGCGACGCCCAGGTGATGGGCCGCAGCGTGCTCGCCCGGGCACTGGGCACGGCCCCCGTGATCGATCCGCGGCGGCGGTTGCGTCCGGTGCGGTTCAGTCAGCTGGCCACCCTGTCCGACCACCGGTTCGTCAACGTGTCGGTGCACCGCGACGGCGACGTGCTGTGGCTGTGGGGCACCGGCGCCTACCGCGCCGACGACGTCCGGCTGGCCCGGGTCGACCTGGCCGCACCGGGGGTGCGCGACGGCCTGCGGGCCGGGCAGGCCGAACCCTTCCTGGCCGCCCTGCGCTACTGGACGGGCGGCACCACGTGGTCGCCCGCCGAGGCCGACGCCCGGCCGCTGTTCACGCCGGGCGCCCTGGGCGAGCTTTCGGTGCGCTGGGTGCCGGAACTCGGCCGGTACCTGATGCTCACCATGTCGGGCCCCGGCGACCCGATCGGCGCCGCGGTCGTGCTGCGCACCTCGCCCACCCCGTGGGGACCATGGTCACCGCGGCTGCGGCTGTTCGACTGGATCGCCGCCGGGATGAGCTTCGGCGACCCCTCACAACGCTTCATCCGCGCCCTCGGCGACGGATCCGACCCGGTCGGGGACGCCGTCTTCCGGGGGCAGGCCAACGCGACGGGCGCTGCCTACGCGCCGTACTTCTTCGACCTGCGGCCTGACGGCGACGGGTGGCGGTTGCGGTACACGCTGTCGACCTGGAACCCCTATCAGGTGGTATTGATGCAACATCGCCTCACGACAACAGATCTGGTTGTAGCCTCACATCCAATGTGAAAACGCCCTGCACCGTTGCACGAAGGGATCGGTCCCGACCTGCGGCCTGCACATCCGCTCCGTTGGGATGTGGCACCGGACATCCGGGCTGGGGCTCCATAGCCTGGTGCGAACGTGGCCGGCCGCCAGCGACGGCGGCCAGCCGCAGAACGGAGGTAGGCACGTGAAGACTCTTTCCGCAGACGTGGTCGTGGTGGGCGGCGGTTCCACCGGCGCCGGCGTGGTGCGCGACGTCGCGATGCGCGGCTACTCGGCCATCCTGGTCGACCGGGCCGATCTCGGTCAGGGCACCACCGGGCGCTACCACGGCCTGCTGCATTCCGGCGGCCGGTACGTGGTCAGCGACCCTCATTCGGCCACCGAATGCGCCGAGGAGAACGAGATCATCACCCGCATCCAGTCGCACGCGGTGGAGAAGACGGGGGGCTACTTCGTCGCCACCCACGTCGACGACCCCGCCTGGGGCGACGAATGGGCCAAGGGCGCGACCGACACCAAGGTGCCGTTCGAGGAGGTCTCCGTCGCCGAGGTGCTCAAGGCCGAGCCCCGGGTGAACCCGAAGATCTCCAGGGCGTTCAAGGTGCTGGACGGCTCGGTCGACGGGTGGCAGCTGGTCTGGAGCGCGGCCAACTCGGCCAAGCAGTACGGCGCCCAGATCCTCACCTACCACCGGGTGACCAAGATCGAGCGCGACGGCGACCGGGTCTCGCAGGTGGTCTGCACCGATGAGAAGACCGGCGAAGAGGTTCGGATCAACACCAACTTCGTGCTCAACTGCGCCGCCGCCTGGGGCGGGCAGATCGCCCACATGGCGGGCTGTCCCGACGTCCAGGTGGTGCCCGGCGCGGGCATCATGATCGCGATGAACCACCGGCTCACCAACTCGGTGGTCAACCGGCTCACCTACCCCGCCGACGGCGACATCCTGGTGCCGGTGCACACCGTCTGCATCATCGGCACCACCGACCAGAAGGCCGACGACCCGGACAAGCTGGTGATCGCCTGGGACGAGGTCCAGCAGATGCTGGACTGCGGCGAACTGCTGGTGCCCGGCTTCCGCGAGGCCCGGGCGATCCACGCCTGGGCCGGGGCGCGTCCGCTGGTCAAGGACTCCCGGGTCGGCTCAGGCGACACCCGGCACATGAGCCGCGGCATGTCGATCATCGACCACTCCGAGCGCGACGGGCTGAAGGGCCTGCTGACCATCGCCGGCGGCAAGCTGACCACCTACCGGCTGATGGCCAAGAACGTGGTGGACGCCATGTGCGCACAGCTGGACGACCCACGGCCCTGCACCACCGCCGACGAGCAGGTGCCCGGCTCGGAGGATCGCAAGAACTACGTGATCACCCACCGGCTCGAGGAGCGTGAGCACGACCGCACGGAGGACCAGATCCTGTGCGAGTGCGAACTGATGAGCAAGGGCATGTTCACCAGGGCGCTGGCCGACCAGCCCAAGGGCAACTTCGACGACCTGCGGCGCCAACTGCGGCTCGGCATGGGCCCCTGCCAGGGCGGCTTCTGCTCGATGCGGGCGACCGGTGTCGCGCACCAGAGCGAGCACATCGACATCGAACGCGCGACCGGGCTGATGCGGCTGTTCCTGAAGAATCGGTGGATCGGCATCTGGCCGATCCTGTACGGCGACCAGGTTCGCCAGACCGCCCTGGACAACTGGATCTTCCAGGGCACGTTGGACGTCGAGCACCTGCCCGGGCCGACGCACGAGGAGGTTGTGTGATGCAGCGTGTCGTGGTGATCGGGGCCGGTGTCGCCGGCCTGGTGGCAGCCATCCGGCTGGCCCGCGGTGGCGCCCGGGTGGCGCTGCTGACCAAGGGGACGGGGGGCCTGCAACTGTCCCAGGGCACCGTGGACATTCTCGGCTACTCCCCCGACCGGGTCGAGCGTCCGCTGGACGCGCTGGCCGGTTTCGCCGGCTCACATCCCGGCCATCCCTACGCCCAACTGGACGCCGCCGAGGTCGGCGCGGCGGCCGACTACCTCAAGGAGTTGGTCGGCCCCGGCCTGCTGGTCGGCGATCCCGCGGTCAACCTGCAGTTGCCGACCGCCGTGGGCGCCGTCCGGCCCACCGCGCTGGCCTCGCCGAGCATGACCGCCGGCGCCTGCGTCGACGGTGCGAAGTTCGTCATCGTCGGGCTGAGCCGGCTGAAGGACTTCTATCCCGAGCTGGTGGCGCAGAACCTGAATCGCACCGAGCTGCCCGGGGGCGGACGCCTGAGCGCCCGCGGGGTGACCATCGACGTGGTGGCCCGCGAGGGCGAGGTCGACTCCTCGGGGCTCACCTTTGCCCGGGCGCTGGACGACTCCGGCTACCGGCGACGGTTCGCCCAGGCCGTCAAGGCCGTCGTCGAGCCCGGCGAGACGGTGGGGCTGCCCGCGGTCCTCGGCCTGGACGACCACGGCGCCTGGGCCGAGCTCGCCGAACTGATCGGGGCCGAGGTGTTCGAGATCCCGCTGCCCCCGCCGTCGGTGCCCGGCATGCGGCTCAACCGCACCCTCACCCAGCTGGCGAAGGACGCCGGCGTCCGGTACGTGCCCGGCAGCCGGGTGGGCGGCTTCTCGGCGTCCGGCGGCCGGGTCGACAGCGTCCAGTTGGGCGTGGCCGGCGGCCCCCGCGACTTCCGCGCCGACGCCTTCCTGCTGGCCACCGGCGGCTTCGAGTCGGGTTCGCTGCACGCCGACTCCTACCACCAGGTGCACGAGATCGTCTTCGACCTGCCCCTGCGGGTTCCCGAGGGCGCCCTGGTGCACGGTGACTACTGGGGCGAGGCGCAGCCGCTGTTCACCGTCGGCGTCGAGACCGACGAGCGGATGCGGGTCCGGACGCCGCGTGGCGACGTCGTCTACGACAACGTCTACGCCGCCGGCGGCATCCTGGCCGGCGCCACCCGCTGGCAGGAGAAATCGGGCGAGGGCATCGCCCTGGCCAGTGCCGTCAAGGCCGCGGACGCCATCCTGGCCGCCGCAGAATCCACCACCTCGCAAGGAGTTGCCTCATGAACGACGCCTCCCACGGCTTGGAGTTCGCCCAGACGCAGGTCGCCCGGGCGTCGCTGGACCACTGCGTCAAATGCACCATCTGCGAGACGCACTGCCCGGTCTCGGCGGTCACCCCCAAGTTCACCGGGCCGAAGTTCGTCGGGCCGCAGGCCGAACGGTTCCGGCACGGCGAGTCGGTCGACCATTCGCTCGACTACTGCTCGTCGTGCGGCGCGTGCACGCTGAACTGCCCGCAGGGTGTCCAGATCGCCGAGTTGAACAGCCAGGCCCGCGCGGTGATGAAGGCCGACCACATGCCGCTGCGTGACCGGCTGGTCTCGAGCACCACCCTGATGGGCACGCTGATGACACCGGTCGCGCCGCTCGCCAACGCCGCCTTGTCGATCAAGCCGCTGCGCACCGTGGTCGAGAAGGTGATCGGCATCCATCGCGACGCCCCGATGCCGAAGGCGAACACCCAGACCATCACCGGCTGGCTGAAGAAGCGGAAGAAGCCGGCCACCCCGGCGTCCCGCGGCACGGTGGTCTTCTTCCACGGCTGCGCCGGCGGCTACTTCGAGGTCGAGACGTCGAAGAAGTCGATCGAGGTTCTGGAGCACCTCGGCTACGAGGTGCTGGTGCCACGGCAGGGCTGCTGCGGGCTCGCCCAGCAGTCCAACGGCCTGTTCGACCAGGCCAGCGACAAGGTGCTCAAGCTGTGCGACGAGCTGCGAGCCGCCGGCAAGGACCTGACCATCGTGTCGGCGTCCGGGTCGTGCACCGGCATGCTCAAGCACGAGGCGCACGAGATCATGGGCGTCGACGACGACCGTCTCAAGGACGTCGGCACCCGCATCCGCGACATCATGGAGTTCCTGCTGGAGCTGTACGAGGAGGGCGACCTGCCCACCGATTTCGCCGAGGTGCCGCTGACGACGGTCTATCACGCGCCCTGCCAGCTCAAGAGCCAGGGCATGGGACAGCCCGCGCTGGAGATCCTCAAGCTGATCCCGGGCGTCGAGGCGGTCGAGAGCGGCGCCACCTGCTGCGGGATCGCCGGCACCTACGGGCTCAAGGCCGAGAAGTACGACGTCGCCCAGGCGGTCGGAAAGCCCCTGTTCGACAAGGTGCGCGACGTGAACCCCGAGTTCGCGTTGTGCGACACCGAGACCTGCCGGTGGCAGATGCGCAAGGGCACCGGCGCCACGGTCGAGCATCCGATCTTCGTGGTGCATCAGGCGTACGGCCTGAGCTGATCGGCGCCGGCCGGGCCGGGATCCCGGCGTCGACCCGGGATCCCGCTCGTCGCGGCCTCAGCCCTGGCCGGAGCCGTTGGCGCCGAAGAAGGTCTTCCACGGCACGTCGACCGCGGCGTCCTTGGCGACGACCTGGTGCAGGTGTCGCAGCAGCGGGAACTGTTCGGGCTGCAGCACGCCACGCTCGGTGAGCCGCTCGAAGGCGTCCCCGATCACCTTGATCGCGGCCGCTCCCTCGAGGGTGACCCCAGGCATCCGGTCGCGCGCCTCTGTGAAGGTCAGCCCCTCCCCGACCAGCGTGCCGACCTTCACGTTGCGGCCGCCCATCGAGGTCACGAAGCAGTCGCCGATGCCGGGCAGGCCCAGCACCGTCGTCCGCTCGCCGCCGAGCAGATCCATGAACTGGGTCATCTCGACCGAGGCCTGGCCGAACAGCGCCGCGCCGTAGTTGAAGTTCACGTACAGCGGGTCGACCTCCTTCAACGCGTTGAGCTGGCCGTGCATGAAACCGGCGCCGAACGCGTAGCAGTTCTTGGTGGCGGCGCAGACCTCGACGCCGACGAAGTCGGTGCTCGTCCAGACGTGGTAGAAGTCGGTCTCGTACAGCCCCTTCCACATCTGCAGGACGCCGGCGTCCTCGCCGGTGAACACCACGCTGGTGTGCCGCCTGATCGCCACCTCACCGGCGATCGACGGTCCCGCGATGGCCGAGATCGACACCTGCGAGCGGACGTCCTCGGGCACGTGCGCCATCAGCGCCCGGGGCAGGATGGTCAGGTTGCCGTCGTCGTCGGCCTGCATGCCCTTGGCCAGCGCCAGCACGTGCATGCCCGGCCGCAGCAGCCCGGCGAGCTGCTCGCCGGCCCAGTCGACGCCGAAGCTGTTCACGCCGCTCATCACCAGCTCGACGCCGTCGAAGGCCTCCGCCGCCTCCTCCAACTGGTAGGCGGTGACGTTGTCCGGCACCTTGAGCTTCAGGTTGGGATGAATGCCGGACGCCTTGATCGAGTCGATGATCTCGCGATCGAGATGGGTGCCGACCAGTCGCACCTCGTTGCCGTTGTCGGTGAAGGGCGTAGCCAGCGCGGTCGCCATGATTCCCGTTCCAAGCACCACCAGGGTTGCCATGGGCGTTCTCCTTTCCGGCGACAGGACGCCGGGTTGCGTCGACTCGGCGGCCGACGGGGGGTTGGCTCGGCACGTGTTCACGAGCAACGCTGCCGGACCTGAGTCTCCCAACCTAGCCTGAACACCCGCCCCTGTCCCGGTTTGTGTGAGCACGACAGGGCCTTGCCGCCGGGTGACGACCAATCGCGCCAAGTCACCGCATTCGGCAATCGGGGTGTGACAGAATCGGCAATTGAGCAAACAATCGAAACGCGGTGAATGTGAACCGGGAAAACAAAGCCCTTCCCCCGGAGCCGACGACGGCACCGGCGCCCAAGGTCCGCGGCCGCGGATCGGCGGGTGCGTTGCGTGAGCGCCGGATGACGATCGCCGAGCGCGTGGTGAAGAACGGTTCGGCCTCGGTCGACGAGCTGGTCGAGCTGACCGGCGTCTCGGCGATGACCGTCTACCGCGACATCGAAGCACTCGAGGAGGCCGGGGTGCTGCTGCGCCACCGCGGCCAGGTCACGGCCGTCGCCACCGGGTTGAACGAGATCGCCGCCAGCATCCGGGTCAACCAGAACGCCGAGTCCAAGCAGCAGGTCGCCCGCGTGGTGGCCGACTGGATCCGTCCGGGCAGTTCGATCCTGGTGGACGACTCCACCACAGCATTGTGGGTGCTGCGGCTGCTCGAGGTGCTGCCGATCACCGTGGTCACCAACTCGATGCTGGTGGCCCGCGAACTCGAGCGCCGCTCCGGCGTGCGGTTGTTCGTGACCGGCGGCGAGTACCAGGCCTGGGCCGAGTCGATGCTCGGGCAGACGACCACCGACGTGATCGCAGGCATCAGGGCCGACTACTGCCTGATGTCGGCGTCCGGGATCAGCGACCTGCAGTGCTTCCACCCCTACGAGGACTGCGTCCAGGTCAAGCGGGCGATGATGCGCTCCGCCGCACAGTCCATCCTGCTGCTCGACCACACCAAGCTCGACCGGCGCGCGCTGCACACCTTCGCGTCCCTCACCGACTTCAGCCGGGTGGTGGTGGACGCCGCCACCCCCGACACGGCGGTGGCGGACTATCGCGAGCGGGGCGTGCAGATCGTCAAGGCGTCCGGCTGACGGCACCCGCCCCCTGCGCCCCTGAGGCGCCGGCTCCCCGCGACCCCTGAGGGCGCTCCGGTGCGCTGCCACAAGCCATCGGACGCCCCGGGACAACCGTCGGACAGTGCCCGGCTTCCCTCACAAATGCTGTTACAAACCCCTTGCCCACTGGTAGGTTCGGCTCTAAGCGGGTCCAGTCGGCGGACCCGCCAACCTCGTGCAAAGGAGTACGGATGGGTCTGCGCATCGTGGTCGCGGCTGACATCGCCGGATACGACTACAAGGAGCAACTGAAGAAGGATCTCGAGGCCGACGACCGTGTCGATGAAGTCATCGACGTTGGCGTCGG
This sequence comes from Micropruina sonneratiae, assembly GCF_025972045.1. GTDB lineage: Bacteria > Actinomycetota > Actinomycetes > Propionibacteriales > Propionibacteriaceae > Micropruina > Micropruina sonneratiae. The sequence goes on from NZ_JAPDHX010000007.1 coordinate 58,378, forward strand.
GTCCGGTGAGGACGTCGACTACCCCCATGTGGCCGTGGAGGGTGCTCGACTGATCAAGGACGGCAAGGCCGACCGTGGCCTTTTCGTCTGCGGAACCGGAATGGGAGTGGCTATCGCTGCCAACAAGGTTCCGGGCATCCGGGCAAGCACGGCGCACGACAGCTTCTCGGTCGAGCGCCTGATCCTGTCCAACAACGCCCAGGTCCTCACCTTCGGGCAGCGGGTGATCGGGCTCGAGTTGGCCCGCAAGCTCGCGAAGGAGTGGCTCGGCTACACCTTCGACCCGTCCTCATCCTCTGCACCCAAGGTGGCCGCCATCGAGTCGTACGAGACCGGCGACAACAGCGCGGAAGCCGTGCAAACCAGCTGCGACTGAGCAGCCGGAAAACCTTCACACAACCTGACAAGGACGGCAAATGTTCACCAGTGACATTGCAATTTTCTTGCTCGGTCTGATCGCGGCGTTGTTCGGTGGGTACTTCGGTGCCGCCATCGGCGGTAACTTCGCGTTCGCCTTGACCGGCTTCATGATCCTGGTCTCGTGGGGCATCTTCGTGGGCTCCGGGAGCGACATCGGCTTCAACTACCTGGCCTTCGGCCCGGTGATGGGCCCGCACATCACGTTCGCGGCCGGCTGTGCCGGCGCCGCCTACGCGATGAAGAAGGGGTTGATCGAATCAGGACGCGACGCCACGTCGCCGCTCGCCCGCCTCGGACGCGTGGACGTGCTTCTCGTCGGTGCCGCCTTCGGTGCCTTCGGTTACCTGTTCAACATCGGCCTGAGCTTCGTGCCGTGGCTCGGCGGACACATCGACAGTGTCGCGCTGACCGTGTTCACCAGCAACGTGCTGGCCCGGGTGATCTGGGGCAACAGCGTGATGGGGTCGGAGAAGTACAACCAGGGAGCGACCTCCTTCCTCAAGAAGATCGCCCCCAACGACACCGACTTCTGGCTGCGCTACCAGGAGAAGCCGAGCCAGTACATTCCGCTCGGCATCTTCGCCGGTGGCCTGGCCGCCGGTGCCGGCATCATGCTGGCGCACTTCGTTCCCGGCGGTTCGGCGTGGGCCCACACCCTGCCGTTCGCCATCTCGGCCATCATCATCCTGTTCCTGATCCTCGGCGCCGAGATGCCGGTGCAGCACCACATCACGATCATCGGCGCGCTGGCCGCGGTGAAGTTCATGCCGGTGCTGGCCGGTGCCGGCTTCGACTGGAACGCCGACTGGGCCTCCGGCACCTGGATGATCGCCATCGGCGCCATCCTGATCGGGTGTGTGTTCGGTGCCATCTCCGCCTTCCTCGCCGAGTTCCAGTCGCAGTTGTTCCATCAGCGCGGCAACACCCACATCGACCCGCCGGCCGCCGCCATCTGGCTGTCGACGCTGTTGGTGCTGACCCTGTCCGGTAACTGACGACAACCCCGAAAGGACGGTGCCCCATGACCGCCGACGTGCTGCGTGGACCCAACGAGTTCTACGACGCCTACGTCTTCGACATGGACGGCACCATCTACCTGGGCGACCACCTCCTGCCCGGCGCAGCTCGGATGATCAACGAGCTGCGCCGGCGGGAGCTGCCCATCCGCTACCTCTCCAACAACCCCACCAAGGACCCGGAGATGTACGCCCGGAAGCTGGCCAAACTGGGCCTGCCCACCCCGGTCGAGGACATCTCCAACACCATCGTCACCACCACCAAGTGGCTGAAGACGCACCATCCCGACGCCGTGTTGTTCCCGATCAGCGAGGAACCGCTGAAGCGGGCGCTGACCAAGGCCGGCTTCACCCTCAGCGACGATCCCGAAGAGATCGACATCGTGATCGCCAGCTACGACCGCACCTTCGAGTACCGCAAGCTGCAGATCGCCTTCGACGCCATCTGGTTCTACAAGCGCGCCTTCCTGATCGAGACCAACCCCGACCGGTTCTGCCCCTTCCCGGGCGGGCGCGGCGAGCCCGACTGCGCCTCGATCACCGCGGCGATCGAGGCCTGCACCCGCACCAAGTGCGTGCAGTCGCTGGGCAAGCCCGACCCGATCATGCTGCAGGTCACGATGGAGGGCCTGGACGCGCGCGTCGAGCACTCCGTGATGGTCGGCGACCGGCTGCAGACCGACATCCAGATGGCGCTCGACACCGGCATGGTGTCGGGCCTGGTGCTGACCGGAGAGGCGACGGCCGACGACGTCCGTGCGCTGACCCCGGAGCACCGGCCCAGCTACGTGATGGACCGCGTCGACCGGCTGATCCCGCCGGCCGTCTGGGACGAACTGGGCTGGACCGAGGACAACTGGGTCGGCTGACCCGCCCGGTCCCCACTACCGTGGACGGGTGAGTTCCGCCCTACGCACGCTCAGCGTCCCCCTCGCCGACGCGATCCTCACCGGGACTGCCCGGTCGTCGCTGCGTGAGCAGCTGCAGTCGCTGCTGGACGAGATCGCCCGCCTGGCGGTCGAGCCCCGCGACGGTTTCGTCGTCCAGTTCGGCTGGTCGCCGGTGATCCTGCGCGCCCGGCCGGACGGCTATGCGCTGGTGGCCCGCGACTACGCCGCCGACCCCAACACCGACACCGACGACCTGTCGCTGGTGCTGTGGCTGGCCCAGGCCCTGATCGCCGTGCCCGAACGCGCCGGCCTGCAACCGCAGCAGGTGCGCGACAGCGACGCCGTCATCGCCGTGCCGGGGGTACTGCAGGCGGGCCGGGTCACGATGACCCGCGGCACGGCCGGCGACGAGGGCGACTCGGGCTGGCTGCTCGAGGCCGACCCGCTGCCGGCCGATCGGGGATACCTGCCGACGCAACTCGTCCGGTTGCAGACCTGGCAGCTGCTGCGCGGCCACGTGCACGCCGCTCGCGCGCTGGCCCTGCCCGAGGGTTCCCGCGCCGTCATCGGCCCGGACGGCATCCGCGAGGTGCAGCGGCTCGCAGACGAGACGGTGCTCACCACCGGACCCTTCTGAGCAGCCGGGAATAGTCACCGCGGCCTGCTGGTTCTGACCGACACAGGAGCCGACCGGTAGGCTGTCGGCGTCCGTTCTCACACGAGGTAGTGCATGTCCGAAGTTCGCGAAGTCATCATCATCGGGTCGGGTCCCTCCGGCTACACCGCTGCCATCTACGCCGCGCGGGCCGATCTCAAGCCGCTCGTGTTCGAAGGTGCCCTGGAGGCCGGCGGGGCGCTGATGAACACCACCGAGGTGGAGAACTTCCCCGGTTTCCCCGAGGGCATCATGGGGCCGGACCTGATGCAGAACCTGCGGACGCAGGCCGAACGCTTCGGCGCCGAGATCATCACCGACGACATCGTCGAGGCGGACCTGACCGGGGTGGTGAAGTCCGTCACCGACTCCGAGGGCACGGTGCACCGGGCGAAGTCGGTCATCCTGGCGATGGGGTCGGGCTACCGCCGGCTCGGGCTGGCCGGTGAGGACGTCTTCTCCGGACGCGGGGTGAGCTGGTGCGCCACCTGCGACGGCTTCTTCTTCCGCGACAAGGACATCGCCGTGATCGGCGGCGGCGACTCCGCGCTCGAGGAGGCTACCTTCCTGTCCCGGTTCGCTTCGTCGGTGACCGTGGTGCACCGCCGCGAAGAGTTGCGGGCGTCCAAGATCATGATCGCCCGGGCCGAGGCCGACCCGAAGATCTCCTTCGCCTGGAACTCGACCGTTGTGTCGATGAACGGCGACCAGTCGCTGTCGTCGCTGACCCTGGCCGACACCGTTACCGGCGAACAGCGCGAGCTGGCGGTTCAGGGCTGCTTCATCGCGATCGGGCATGACCCGCGCTCGCAACTGGTGGCCGGACAGGTGGAGCTGGACGCCGCGGGCTACGTGCTCGTACAGCCGGGGTCGACCGCGACCAACCTGACCGGCGTCTTCGCCGCCGGCGACCTCGTCGACCACACCTACCGGCAGGCGATCACCGCCGCCGGAACCGGCTGCTCGGCGGCTCTGGACGCCGAACGCTACCTCGCCGACATCTCCGACCTGACCGAGCTGTCGGAGCTCGAAGCCATCGTCTGAGCCGAACATCCCCCGACACCTCAAGGAGGCAGCCCCCGTGGCCGAAGTCACCGCCGTCACCGACGACACCTTCAACTCGCTGGTCCTCAGGGCCGACAAGCCGGTCCTGGTCGACTACTGGGCCGACTGGTGCGCACCGTGCCGCCAGATCTCGCCCATCATCGACGAGTTGGCCGGCGAGTTCGGCGACAAGCTCGACTTCTACAAGCTCGACACCAACACCAACCCTCGGGTGCCGACCGAGCAGGGTGTGCTGGGGTTGCCGACCATTCAGATCTTCAGCGCCGGTCAGGTGGTCAAGTCGTTCACCGGCGGCAAGACCAAGGCGGCGCTGATCAGGGCGATCGAAGAGTTCATCTGATCGACTGACGCCGGGCCGGCTCGGGTGGTCCGACCGGCCTGATCGTCTGCACCAACGCGCCCAGCCGGTCCAGCACCGACGGTTTGGGCACCTTCACGGTGGTCACCAGGTCGAGTCGCCACAGCCCCGGCGCGCGCATCGGGGTGAACCCGGTGGCGTCGAGAAAGCCGGGCGGCAGTGACGCGCAGCCACCTCCGGCGTCCGAACCCGCCAGCACCGCGGCCACCCTGGGTCGCAGCAGTGCCGCGGCGACGGCCCGCACCAGTTCACGGCCCACTCCCCTGCCGGTCCGGTCGGGTCTCACCCAGCCGGCCCCGACCAGCGCCACCGTGCCCTGCGGATCCCCCGACGCCGCGGCCGACAGCAGCAGCAGCCCGGATACCCCCGCGGCGTCACGAGCCGCCGCGCCGCACAGCCCCCAGGCCGCCTGCGCGGCCACCATGCCCGCCTCGTCGATCGGCATCGCCCGCCCGCACCACGGACAGGCCAGGTCACGGACCATGCCAGGCGAGACCAGTTCGACGCCGTCCACCGTTCCTCCTGCCCTGCGGCCCGCCGTGCCGCGGGCAGTTTCATCTTAGGCACCTGGCTAAGCTGGACCGGTGAGCCTGCCGGAACCCGTTCAACGTCGTGACACGGTGCTCGATCCGTGGATCGACACCTACGCCGAACGCACCCACGGGCTCACCGTGTCCGCCGTCCGGGCCCTGTTCTCGGTGGCCAACCGCCCCGAAGTCGTGTCGCTGGCGGGCGGCATGCCGAACATCGCCGACCTTCCCCGCGAGGCGATCGGCGAAGCCATGGCGAGCCTCATTCGCGAGCGTGGCACCCAGGCCATGCAGTACGGCTCGGGTCAGGGCGAGCCGTTCATGCGCGAGCGGATCACCGAGGTGATGGCCGAAGAGGCGATCAGCGCCCACCCCGACGACATCGTGGTGAGTTGCGGCTCGCAGCAGGCGCTCGACCTGGTCACCCGGGTGTTCTGCGACCCCGGTGACGTGATCCTGGCCGAGGCGCCGTCCTACGTGGGCGCGATCGGCACCTTCCGCGCCTACCAGGTCCAGATCGTGCACGTCGCGATGGACGAGTTCGGCATCATCCCCGAAGCGCTGCGCGAGGCGATGGCGGCGTGCAAGGCGGCCGGCCGCCGGGTGAAGTTCCTCTACACCATTCCCAACTTCCAGAACCCGACCGGGGTGACCCAGACCCTGCAGCGGCGCCGCGAACTCATCGAGATCGCCCACGAGACGGATCTGCTGATCGTCGAGGACAACCCCTACGGGCTGCTCACCATCGAGGGCGAGCCGACGCCGGCGCTGCGCTCCATGGAGGACGAACGGGTGATCTACCTGGGCTCGTTCTCGAAGACGTTCGCACCCGGGTTCCGGGTCGGCTGGGCGCTGGCGCCGCACGGCGTCCGGGAGAAGCTGACGCTGGCCCAGGAGTCGGCGACGCTTGCCCCTCCGGTGTTCAGCCAGTTCGCCATCTCGACCTATCTCGACACGTTCGACTGGCGCGGCCAGATCCAGGTCTACCGCGACATGTACCGGGACCGACGGGACGCGATGTTGCGCGGGCTGACCGAGAACATGCCCCAGGGCAGCACCTGGACACACCCCACCGGCGGGTTCTTCGTCTGGTTGACGCTGCCCGAGGGCCTGGATTCGCAGTCGATGCTGCCGCGGGCGGTGTCGGCGCGCGTCGCCTACGTGCCCGGCACGGCTTTCTACGCCGACGGCATGGGCAGCCGCAACATGCGCCTGTCGTTCTGCTTCCCGACGCCCGAGCGGATCATCGAGGGCACCCGGCGGCTGGGCGAGGTGCTGCGCGACGAGTTGGACACCCTGCACACCTTCGGCATCGGCACCGGCGAGCACCTGTACCGCGACATCACCTCCGGCCCCGCACCCGACATCACCTAGGAAGAGACCCATGAGCAGCGATCTCGGCACCATCGTCGTCCTGGCCGGCGGACTTTCGCACGAACGGGACGTGTCGCTGCGCTCCGGACGCCGGGTGGCCCAGGCCCTTCGGGACCGGGGCCACCACGTCGTGGAATCCGACGTGAACGCGAGCCTGGCCGATCTGCTGACCAGCACCGACGACCCGGTGGTCTTCCCGGTGCTGCACGGTGGGGACGGCGAGGACGGCTCGCTGCGGCAGGTGCTCGACCTGTTCGGCGTCCCCTACGTGGGGTCGACCGGGCCGGCCTCGCGGCGAGCCTTCGACAAGTCGATCGCCACCGCGCTGCTCGACGTGCCCACCCCGGAGCAGGTGGCATTGCCCAACTCGGTGTTCCGCGAGCTCGGCGCGAAAGCCCTTGTGGAGGCCGTGACCGAGCGGCTGGGACTGCCGTTGATGGTGAAGCCGAGCCGCAGCGGGTCCGCGCTGGGCTGCACCAAGGTCACCTCGACCGCGGGGCTGCCGGGGGCCATGGTGGCCGCCTACGCCTACGGCGAGATGGCCGTGTTGGAAAGATTCATCGAGGGCACCGAGGTCGCCGTGTCGGTGGTCGACGTCGGCGACGGTCCGCGGGCCCTGCCCGCCGTCGAGATCCGGCCCCGTTCCGGCGTGTACGACTACACGGCCCGGTACACCGCCGGCGAGACCCGCTTCATCTGCCCGGCCGAGCTCAGCGACGAGGTCGCGGCCGGCTGCGCCGAGATCGCGCTGCGCGTACACGAGCAGCTCGGCCTGCGGGATCTCTCCCGGACCGACATCGTCGTCGGCGCCGACGGGCCGGTGTTCATCGAGACCAACGTCTCCCCCGGCATGACCGAGACGTCCCTGCTGCCCTTGGGCGCCGAGGCCGAGGGCGAGGACTTCGGTGAGCTGTGCGTGGCGCTGGTCCGGCAGGCCTACCGGCGGGGACCGTCCGACCTGAAGGAATGACGATGCCGTTGCGCGTCCGGCAGGCCCTGGTGGTGACGATCGGGGTTGTGCTGGCTGCGGTCATGGTGGGCCTCGGCTTGTGGCAGTTGCAGGTGTTCACCGATCAGGGCAACGCCTCGGCGCAGGCGCGCGCCCAGCAGGCGGCGGTGCCGCTGCTCGACCACGTCTCCGCCGACGGCACGGTCGGCGACATCTACGGCAAGCCCGTCACCGTGACCGGCCACTACCTGCCCGGGCAGCAGGAGCGGGTCCTGGGTTCGGACGGCGTCGTGCGCCTGCTGTCGGCCCTCGAGCTCGCCGACGGCCGCGTCCTGCCGGTGGTCCGCGGCACCCTCGAGGCCGGCGCCGAGGCACCGCAGGCGCCGACCGGCGATCTGCAACAGGTGGGCATCTTCCTGCCCTCTGAGCCGGCTGCCGATCACCCTCTGACTACGGGTTACACCCTGGGGTCGGTACGCCTGGCGCAGCTCGCCCAGCTGTGGCCCCAGCCACTAATGCCCGGCTTCGTCACCCTGGACGCCGCCGAGGCCAGCGCTCAGGGGCTGCCTGCGGCCACCGTCACGCTGCCCGAGCAGGAGGGTTCGTGGCGCAACAGCGGCTACGCGCTGCAGTGGTGGGTCTTCGCCCTGTTCGGGTTGGGCATGACGCTGAAGATCGCGCAGAACATGAGTCGGCGCGACCCCACGCTGTCCTCTCCAGAGCTTCGCTGAGCGACCGTGCGCGGGCTGTCAGCCGCCGGTCGTGGCGCTCGAATCGGCGTCGGTGATCGGGTCGCCCGCCGCCTCAACGGCGTCCAGCCGCGCGTGCACGTCACGGGTCGCGTAGCGTTCGGCCACGAAGGACAGAAACGGCACGGTTCCGGCCAGGGCGATCAGGATCAGCCGTAGCCAGGGCCAGTTCACCCGGCGTCCGAGGTCGTAGGCGGTGATCAGCAGGATCATGTACAGCCAGCCGTGCGGCACGCCCGTCCAGGTCACCACGGTGTCGTTGTCGGCGAAGTACTTCAGCGGGACGCCGACGCACACCAGCACGACCAGCAACACGCCGACCACCCAGGCCATGACCTGGTAGCGCAGCAGTGCGGAGCGGACGGCGGGAACGTCTTCGGCGGTCATCACGCAACGAGCCTAGTTGGTCGGGCCACGACCTACGGTCGGACACCGATCCTCGAAATGTCGATAAATGCATATGTCTCCGACTCGACTCAGAGACAAAGCGTCAACTCAATAGATCGACCAATCGGCCCAGGTCGTCCTCGTTGGCGAAGTCGATGACGATGCGTCCCTTGCCCCGGGCCCCCACCTGCACGTTGACCCGGGTGTCGAGCCGCTCGACCAGCCGTTCGGCCAGTGCGGACGCCCGCGCGCTGGGTTCGCGCACCACGCGCTGCCTGGGCACGCGGGGTTCCCCGCCCTGGCCCAGCGCGACGATCTCCTCCACAGCGCGAACCGACAGGTTCTCGGCGACCACCCGCTGGGCCAGCCGCTCCATGGCCAACGGATCACCCAGACCGAGGATGGCCCGGGCATGGCCGGCGCTCAGCACACCGGCGGCCACCCGCCGTTGCACCGGGCCCGGAAGCTGCAGCAGCCGGATCGTGTTGCTGATGTGCGGCCTGCTGCGCTTGATCCGGCTGGAGAGCTCCTCCTGGGTGCAGTCGAAATCGGTGAGCAGCTGCTGGTACGCGGCCGCCTCCTCCAGAGGGTTCAACTGGGCGCGATGCAGGTTCTCGAGCAGGGCGTCCCGCAGCAGGTCGTGTTCGGCCGTGGGGCGGACGATGGCCGGGATGGTGGCCAAGCCCGCCTCCTGGCTGGCACGCAGGCGCCGCTCCCCCATCACCAGTTCGTAGCGACCCTCCGCCAGGGGACGCGCGACGATGGGCTGCAACAGACCGACCTCGCGGATGGATCCGACGAGCTCGGCCAGCGCGTCCTCGTCGAACACCTGGCGCGGCTGCTTCGGGTTCGGTGTGATGGCGTCCACCGGTAGTTCCGCGTAGTACGACCCCTGTGGCGGTTCCACCGCCAACGGTTCTGCCCGGACCGGCTCCAGGTCCGGGTCGGTGCGGTGGATCAGGTCCCCGAGGCCGCGGCCGAGGCCGGAGCGTGGTTTCGTGACGGTCATCGTCATCCTTTCGTGGCGGTGCCGCGCCGAGCGATCTCCGCGGCGGCGGCAAGGTAGGCCTGTGATCCGGCCGACGCGCGGTGATAGCCGATCACAGTCTGGCCGTAGCTGGGCGCCTCGGAGACTCGCACCGAGCGCGGGATGGCGGTGCGCAGCGTCTCGGTGGGGAAGTGGGTGCGCACCTCGCCGGCCACCTGGGCCGACAACCGCGTGCGCGCGTCGTACATGGTGAGCAGGATTGTGCTCAGCCGCAGCCGGTCGTTCATCGACCCCGTGACCAGGTCGATCGTGCGCAGCAGTTGCGACACGCCCTCCAACGCGTAGTACTCACACTGGATGGGCACCAGCAGTTCCTCGGCCGCGACAAGGGCGTTCAGGGTCAGCAGGCCGAGTGACGGGGGACAGTCGATGAACACGTAGTCGACGCTGTGCCGTTCCTTGAGCCTGGTTAGCGCCCGCTTCAACCGGCTCTCACGGCCGGCGACATCCACCAGCCCGATCTCGGCACCCGCCAGGTCGATGGTCGCCGGCAGCACCCACAGCCCGTCCGCCTCGGGCGAGGCCTGGACGTGCTGCTCGATGGTGTCACCGTCGAGCAGCACCTCGTAGGTGCCCGGGACGCCGCTCTCGTGATCGACGCCCAGCGCGGTGGACGCGTTTCCCTGGGGGTCGAGGTCGATGACCAGCACGCTGAGCCCGCCCGACGCCAACCCCGCGGCGAGGTTGACCGCCGTGGTCGTCTTGCCGACGCCGCCCTTCTGGTTGGCGATCACGAACGTGCGGGGCTGATCCGGTGCTGGTAGCGGGCCGCCGGTTTCACGTGGAACACCGGCCTCCGGCAACTCGACCGGCGGGGGAGTGAACTCGTTGTCGTCGTAGAGGACGCGTCGCGGAGCGACTGACTGCGTCATGCCCGCACCTCACTCCCACCAGCGGCGAAGGGTCCCCGAGTGCTCTCGGCGCGATGCGTTTCACGTGAAACAGCGGCGGTCACTGCTAGCCTTCCGACGTTCTGGATGCAGCTTCTGAGCCTAGCGGCGGGAGCTCGCGTGGCTCGGTTCATCGTCGGGCGCGCCCCGGAGGGGAGTCCGCAGTTGGGGGCAGTGGCCGGTTCCGGCCGCAATCAGCGAATGCGGACGACCCAGGTCGGCGCCACCTCGGGGTCGACGGACGCCGTGACCACCTCGCCCACCAAGCCACGGGAGCGCAGCAGTCCCTGGCCCTCCACGAGCTCCTGCTCGGCCGATTCACCCTTGAGGGCCAACAGTTCTCCGCCGGTCGCCACGAGCGGCAGGCACCAGCCGAGCAGCTTGGGCAGCGCCGCGACGGCTCGAGCGGTGACCACCTGCCATTGATCGTGCTGATCCTCGGCCCGTCCGCGAAGCACCGTGACGGCGTCCGTGAGACCCAGCTCGGCGACCACCTCGGCGAGGAAGTTGTAGCGCCGCAGCAGTGGCTCCAGCAACGTGATCCGGAGGTCCGGGCGGAGGATGGCCAGCGGAATTCCGGGCAGGCCCGCCCCCGATCCGACGTCGAGCACCGACGAGCCGTCGTCGACCAGTCCGGCCAGCGCGACGGAGTTCAGCACATGGCGGGTCCAGAGCCGGTCGACCTCGCGGGGACCGATCAGACCCCAGTCGACTCCTCTACTTGCCAATATATCGACATATTGACTGGCGAGTTCATACCGGTCACCGAACACTGTGCGTGCGACGTCCACGGTCCCTGTCTACTGCACGGCCACGCCGCGGCCAACTCCACCGGCGGCGGGGAGTGGGCTGCAAATAGCCGGACGCCGGGCGCGCTCGAGGCGCCCGGCGTCCGGAACGACGTTGCCTCAGGCCTTGGGCAGCACCACGACGCGGCGGCGGGGCTCTTCGCCCTCGGACTCGCTGACCAGGCCGGCATCGGCGACCACGTCGTGCACGATCTTGCGCTCGAACGGGTTCATCGGCGCCAGCCGGACGGGCTCACCGGTGTCGACCACCTCGGCGATCGCGTCCTTGGCGAGCACCTCGAGCTCCTTGCGCCGCTTGTCCCGGTGCCCGGCGACGTCGAGCATCAGGCGCGAGCGATGCCCGGTCTCGGTCATCACGGCCAGCCGGGTAAGCTCCTGCAGCGCCTCCAGCACCTCGCCGTTGCGGCCCACGAGCACGTCGGCGTCGGTGACGATCGACACGTGCGCACGACCGCCCTCGTTGAAGGTGTCGATGTCGCCGTCCAGGTCGGCGATGTCAAGCAGTTCCTCCAGGTAGTCGGCCGCGATCTCACCCTCGTTCACCAGCGCCTGTTCGCGCTTGGAACGGCCCGTCTCACCCTGGCCGTGCTCGGTCTCGGCGTCGTCGTCGGCCACCGCGTCGGGGTCGGTCATCTCCGGCTCGGTCACGGTCACGGTCTCGATCTCCACGTCACTCATCAGTCACTCCTGTCCGGCTCAGGCCTGGCCGGGATTGGTCTTGGGCTTGGGTTGCCCCTGCTTGCGGGCGGCGCGGCTCGCACGCGACGGCTGCTGCCGGCGCACCTGTTGGCGCTGCACCTGTGATTGGGCGGACGCCGGCTCGTCGGTCTCCTTCGCCACCGCGGTACCGGTGCGGCTCTGCCGGGCCACCTTGGTGGTGTCGGTCGTCGTCGTGCTCGCCGGGGCCGTCTTGCGCCCCTTGCCGGAACGCTTCCGGGCGATCTCGTCGGGATCCTTGCCCTTGGCGCGCATCCGCTCCTCCCAGTCGATGTAGGCGGGAGTGTTCGGGGCCGGGTTGTTGTGGATCAGGATGTACTGCTGCGCCATCGTCCAGGTGTTCGACACCAGCCAGTACAGCAGCACGCCGACGGGAATGTTCACGCCCATGAACAGGTACATGAACGGGAAGACGTAGAGCATGATCTTCTGCTGCTGGGCGAACTGCCCGGTCAGCGCTTCCGGCGGCATGTTCTTGCGCATCAGCTGCAGCTGGGTGATGAACAACACCACGGTCATCCCGATGACCAGCACCGCGCACAGCCACTGGGTGGGGCCGAACCCGTTGGTCAGCGGCCAGAACACCCCGGAGAGCTTCGCGCCGAAGATGGTGGCGTTCCGCAGCAGTTCGGACTGTTCGACGCTGAACACGCCGATCGCGTGACCCTGGGAGGCCTGCCACAGCACCTGGTACAGGGAGATGAAGATCGGCATCTGCAGCAGCAGCGGCAGACAGGACGCCATGGGGTTGACGCCCTCTTCCTTGTACAGCTTCATCGTCTCCTGGCCGAGACGCTCGCGGTCGTGACCCCACTTCTCCTGCAACGCCTTCTGCTGCGGGCCGAGCATCTGCATGTTGCGCGACGAGCGGATCTGCCGCACGAACAGGGGGATCAGCAGGGTCCTGATCACCACGGTCAGCGAGATGATCGCCAGTGCCCAGGCCCAACCGCTGTCTTCGCCGAGGAAGGACGCGTACAGCGAGTGGAAGCTGGACATGATCCACGACACCGCCAGGTACAGCGGCTGCATCATCGTGTTGAGGCCGCCGAGGATGTCACCCCACAGGTCCAGCGGGACGATCTGCGGAATCGGTGGGATCACGATGCTCCTCGTGGTTGCGGATGTGTGTGTTGCTGTTCGGCCGCCCAGGCCCGCGCGGCGTCTGTGCCGGGAACGGGGTCGTAGCCGCCGAGCGACCAGGGGTGGCAACGGCCCAGCCTGCGCGCCGCGAGCCCGGTGCCGCGCCAGGCGCCGTGCACCGTGACCGCTTCGAGCGCGTACGCCGAACAGGAGGGATAGAACTTGCACACCTGCCCGTACAGCGGACTTATCAGGAAGCGGTACGCCCTCAACAGCGCGATCAGCACGACCCTCATCGGCTTGCCAGCCGTTCGGTGGCGCTGGTCCAGGCGGAGTCGAGATCGCCGGCCACCGGCCCGTGGTGGGGCAGGGCACGCACCACGACGTCCACGGTGAACGGCGTGCCGGCCAGCCGGCCGGCCACCAGGTGACGCAGCTGCCGCTTCACCCGGTTGCGGGTGACGGCGTTGCCGACCGCCTTCGAGACGACGAAGCCCGCCCGCGACGGCGGAGTATCGGTGCGCAGCATGTGCAGCACCAGCGAGGGGCGTCCACAACGGATGCCCCGGCGCGTGGTGGCACGGAACTCCTCGGCGGTCCGTAGCCGTGCCGACTTGGCCAGCACCTGACGGCTCGACGGGGCTTGATCAGCCGGCGAGACGGGCGCGGCCGCGGCTACGGCGGGCCGAGATGATGGCGCGGCCGGCGCGGGTGCGCATCCGCAGGCGGAAGCCATGGGTACGGCTGCGGCGCCGGTTGCTCGGCTGGAAGGTGCGCTTGCTCACGGTAGTGCTCCCCGTTTCAATGTCTTGCTCGAACCGATGCGCCCACTCCGGGCGCACGCGAAGAGTCGCTGGCGGCGACCTGCCAAGGTTACGCGGGGGTGGCAAGCGGGGGCAAACCGGGGCCGTCGGACGCCGTCGAGGCGACACGCCGAGGGGACGGGAAAATCCTGAAAACGGGTTTGCAGATGGCCCCGGGGAGGGCTAGCGTTTCGGTCCGTTGGCCCTTCGCTCGTCGTTCCTCCGGACCGTCCGCTTGTTCACACCCTGTGGAAAACTCGTGTGGACGGCGAGATCGACCCCAGCCGCACGACAGTGGAGGAAGCGCCCGTGCCGGATCACCAGATGACCACCAGCGGGGACGCGCCCGACCTGGAGGACGCCTGGCGGTTCGTGCGGTCCGCTGCCGACACTCCCTCCCGAGCCTGGTTGGGCAGCACGCGTGCGGCGACCATGCACGACAGCACTTTCATCGTCAGCGTGCCCAACGACTTCACCCGCAGCCGGGTCGAGACCAGGCTGCGCACGTGGGTCGAGGCGCAGCTGAGCACCTATTTCGGTCGCCCGATCGGCATCGCGACCGTCATCCTGCCCGGTACCGAGGCGGCAGCCGACGACGAGCCCCTGCTCGACGACAGCCCGCTGCCCTCCAGCGCCGTGCAGGTGCAGGAACCGGCGCAGGACGATCGGCTCACCGGCCGGCTCAATCCGAAGTACACCTTCGAATCGTTCGTCATCGGCAGCTCGAACCGGTTCGCCCACGCCGCGGCCGTCGCGGTGGCCGAGGCTCCCGGCAAGGCGTACAACCCGCTGATGATCTACGGCGAGTCCGGGCTCGGCAAGACGCACCTGCTGCACGCGCTCGGCCACTACGTCCGCAGTTACCACACCAACCGGCGGGTCAAGTACGTCTCGACCGAAGAGCTCACCAACGACTTCATCAACGCGATCACCGACAACCGGACGGCCGACTTCCGGCGCACCTATCGCGACGTGGACGTGCTGCTGATCGACGACATCCAGTTCCTGGAGTCGAAGATCCAGACGCAGGAGGAGTTCTTCCACACGTTCAACACGCTGCACACCGCGCAGAAGCAGATCGTGATCACCTCCGACCGGCCGCCCAAGTCGCTGGAGGCGCTGGAGCCACGGCTGCGCAGCCGTTTCGAGTGGGGACTGATGACCGACATCCAGCCGCCCGACCTGGAGACGCGGATCGCCATCCTGCGCAAGAAGGCGGCCGCCGAGCGGCTCACCGCGGGCCCCGACGTGCTGGAGTTCATCGCCAGCAAGATCCCCACCAACATCCGCGAACTCGAGGGCGCGCTGATCCGGGTGACCGCCTTCGCGAGCCTCAACCGGCAGGAGGTCGACCTGCCGCTTGCCGAGGTCGTGTTGCGCGACCTCATTCCGCACAGCGACGACATTCCGATCACCGCGGCCCTCATCCAGGCCGAGACCGCCGCCTACTTCTCGATCACCACCGACGACCTGTGCGGCACCAGCCGCGTCCAGAGCGTGGTGATCGCCCGGCAGATCGCGATGTACCTGTGTCGCGAGCTCACCGACCTGTCGCTGCCCAAGCTGGGCCAGTCGTTCGGCGGCCGCGACCACACCACCGTGATGCACGCGGACAAGAAGATCCGCGGCCTGCTCGGTGAGGACCGGAAGATCTTCAATCAGGTCGCCGAGCTCACCAACCGGATCAAGCAGCGCGCCGCGCGGCGTTGAGCCCGGCTCCGCGCCGACTCCGCACCGGTCACGGTGCGTCCTGCTTCCTTCCCGCGGCCTCGCGGTGCTCACAACTTTCCTGTCGTTCGTCGTGGAAAACCGCTGTGGGTACGGCCCACGACCTGTGGACAACGACGGACGCCGCGCCGTCGTCCGCATCTTCCACCCGTGTGATTTCGACTTCTCCACAACCGTACGACCAGCCGCATCTGCGGTCCGACAACGGGTTTTGGTGGTTTTCCACAGTATCCCCAGCAGTGATGACTACGAGGAAACGAATTACGCAAAGAGTCACTAAAAGCAGCGCGCTCCCCATGGTGTGGACGGGGCTCGGTGCCCAGTCGCTGCGGATATGATCGTCGTCCGGAGTACGAGCAAGGGAGCCTGAGTGAAAATCCGTCTCGATCGTGATGTTCTCGCCGAAGCGGTCGCGTGGACGGCCCGTAGCCTCCCGACCAGGCCCAGCGTTCCGATCCTCGCCGGCCTGCTGGTCAAGGCGGCCGACGGCCAGGTCGTGATGTCGAGCTTCGACTACGAGACGTCGGCCCAGATCAGCGTGAAGGCCGAGGTGACCGACGACGGCGTCGCCCTCGTGTCGGGACGCCTGCTGGCCGACATCGCGCGTTCCCTGCCGGGCAAGCCGGTCGACATCACCGCCGACAGCAGCCGGATGGAACTGGTCTGCGGCAGCGCCCGGTTCACCCTGCAGACCCTGCCGGTGGACGACTACCCGGCCCTGCCGACGATGCCCGAGGCGACCGGCACCGTGGCCAGCGAGGACTTCTCCCGTGCCGTCGCGCAGGTCGTGGTGGCCGCCGGCCGCGACGAGCTGCTGCCGGTGTTCACCGGCGTCCGGATGGAGATCGAGGGCGACACCCTGTCGCTGCTGGCCACCGACCGGTACCGGATGGCGCTCAAGGAGCTGCCCTGGAGCCCCAGCAGCGGGCGCACCGACGGTGCGGCGCTGGTGCCGGCCCGGGTGCTGGGCGAGACGGCCAAGTCGATGACATCGGGCGAGGTGGTGACGCTGAGCCTGGCCGGCAGCAGTTCCGGCGACGGGCTGATCGGCTTCGAGGGCGACGGGCCGGCCGGCGTCCGTGAGATCACCACCCGGCTGCTCGACGGCGAGTTCCCCAAGGTGCGCCACCTGATGAGCGTGCAGGCCGCGGTCACGGTGCGGGCCAACACCGCCGAGGTGATCTCCGCGGTGAAGCGGGTCGGGCTGGTGGCCGAGCGCAACACGTCACTGCGGATGCTGATCGGTGACCAGGCGATCACCCTCGAGGCCGCCACCGGCGACCAGGCACAGGCCGTCGAGGCCCTCGAGGCGGTGGTCACCGACGAGACCGGCGGCGGCCTGGTGATGACGGCCGCCGGCTTCAACCCGCACTACCTGTCGGACGCCCTCGCCGCGCTCGACGCCCCCTACGTCCACTTCGCGTTCACCGCCCCGGGCAAGCCCTGCCTGATCACGGCGCTGACCGAACTCGACGGCGACCCGCAGACCGACTACCGCCACGTGATCATGCTGATGCGGCTGCCGGCCTGACCACGCACGGAAGGATCCCCCATGGAACTCGGACTCGTCGGCCTGGGCCGGATGGGCGGCAACATGCGCGAACGCCTGCGTCGCGCCGGCCACACCGTCGTCGGTTACGACCACAACCCCGACGTCACCGATGCTTCGTCCCTGGCCGACATGGTCGGCCGGCTCAGTGGGCCGCGGGTGGTCTGGGTCATGCTGCCGATCCAGTTCGTCGACGACACCGTTACCGAGCTGGCCGGACTGCTCAGCCCGGGTGACCTGGTCATCGACGGCGGGAACACCCAGTGGGTCGAAGACCACAAGCACGAGGCGCAGCTCGCCGACAAGGGAATTCACTTCGTCGACTGCGGCGTGTCGGGCGGCGTGTGGGGGTTGGAGAACGGCTACGCGCTGATGGCGGGTGGCGATGCCGCCGACGTCGCACTCGCCCAGCCGATCTTCGACGCGCTCAAGCCCGAGGGCGAGTTCGGTTTCGTGCACGCCGGCGACGTCGGCGCCGGGCACTTCGCCAAGATGGTGCACAACGGCATCGAGTACGGGCTCATGCAGGCCTACGCCGAGGGCTGGGAGTTGCTCGAGAAGGCCGGCGAGGTGAGCAACGTCCCGCAGATCTTCAACTCGTGGCGTGAGGGCACCGTCATCCGCTCGTGGCTGCTCGACCTGCTGGTCCGGGCGCTCGACGACGATGAGCACCTGGACCGGATCGAGGGCTATGCGGCCGATTCCGGTGAGGGTCGCTGGACGGTGAACGCGGCGGTCGACCTGGGCGTCCCGGTGCCCACCATGGCTGCTGCGCTGTTCGCTCGCTTCACCTCCCAGCAGGAGGATTCGCCGTCGATGAAGATGGTCGCCGCGATGCGCAACCAGTTCGGCGGCCATCCGGTCAGGACCGAGGGCCAGTAGCTGCTGCCGTAAGGTGACGGCGTGTTCGTCACCCACCTCTCGCTCGCGGATTTCCGCTCCTACCCGGGCGTCGAGCTGGCTCTCGACCCGGGAGTGACGACGTTCACCGGCGCCAACGGCCAGGGCAAGACGAACCTGGTCGAGGCGGTCGACTACCTGGCCACGCTGGGCTCGCACCGGGTGGCCGGCGAGGTGCCGCTGGTGCGGCACGGTGCCGAGCGCGCGATCGTCCGGGCGCGGGTGCAGGCGGGCCTGGGCGACTCCCGCCAGTTGCTGCTCGAGGTGGAGCTGATCCCCGGCCGGCAGAACCGGGCGAGTTTGAACCGGGCACCGCTGCGGCGGCCGCGAGAGCTGCTGGGGGCGCTGCGCACGGTGGTGTTCTCGCCCGAGGACCTGAGCCTGGTCAAGGGCGACCCCAGTGAGCGTCGGCGCTTCATCGACGAGCTGATCACCACCCGGTGGCCGCGGCTGGCCGGCGTCCGGGCCGACTACGACCGGGTGCTGAAGCAGCGCGCGACGTTGCTGAAGTCGCTGTCGGGCCGGGGCCGGTCGATCGGCGACGGTGCGGCTGCGACGTTGGAGGTGTGGGACGAGTCGCTGGCCGGCTTCGGCGCCGAGCTGGTGCACGCCCGGGTCAGGACCTTGACCGACCTCGCCCCGCACGTGGCCGGCGCCTACGCCGCGATCGCGCCTACCAACAACGACGCAAAGGTGGGCTACCGCAGCCCGATCGCCCCCGAGCCGGCCACCACGGTCGACGAGCTGCAGGCACGGCTGGTGCTGGCGATGGGCGAACGCCGGGCCGAGGAGATCGCCCGGGGGTTGTGCCTGGTCGGCCCGCACCGCGACGACCTCACCCTCGAGCTGGGCGAGCTGCCCGCCAAGGGCTACGCCTCGCACGGCGAATCGTGGTCGTTGGCCCTGTCGCTGAAGCTGGCCTCGTTCGACCTGCTGCGGGCCGACGGTGTGCAACCGGTGCTGATCCTGGACGACGTCTTCGCCGAGCTCGACCAGATGCGGCGGCAGCGGCTGGCGGGCATGATTGCCGAAGCCGAACAGGTGCTGATCACCGCCGCGGTGCCGGCCGACGTTCCCGCCGAGCTGGGCGGCCGCCGGTTCCGGGTCGGTGGCGGTGAGGTGAGCGAGGTGGAGCATGCCGGAACCTGACGCCGGCGAGCACGATCCGACCGGACTCGAGCTGGCCCGGTTGATCGCGCGCAACGCCCAGGGTCTGCCGGCGACCCAGCCGGCGCCGAAGCAGCGCCGCGAGCCACGGCGTCCGGCCAAGCAGCAGCGGTCGGGGTCGGATCCGCAACCGCTGGGCGAGGCGATCGACGAGCTGATCACCAGCCGCGGCTGGGACACCGAGGTGAGCCTGCACCATCTGCTCGGACGCTGGGCAGACCTGGTCGGCCCGGTGAACGCCGAGCATTCCCGGCCGGAGGGGTTCGAGAACGCCGTGCTGCAGGTGCGCACCGACTCGACCGCCTGGGCGACCAACCTGCGCATGCTGGCGCCGGCCATCGTCGCGCGGCTCAACGACCAGCTCGGCGACGGCACGGTCACCCGGATCAACGTCAAGGGCCCGGACGCCCCGAGCTGGAAGCACGGGCTGCGCAGCGTCCGCGACGGCCGTGGCCCGCGGGACACCTACGGCTGAGCCGGTGCGGACTGCCGTCGGTTTAGGATCACGATCACCATGCCAGCCCTTCGCACCCTGTCAGGTTCGCTGAACCAACTGGCCACCACGACGGTCGGCGTCTGGTGGCGCTGCCTGCCCCGGCTGCTGGCCATCGCGGTGCTGGGCTGGGCCGGCTACCGCGTCTTCACCTACCTGGCGGCGATGGCCGTCGACGTCAGTGCCTGGCTCTCGCTGTTCGTGCTGGCCCTGGGTTTCGTGGTCAACCTGTCCGCGATCATCATCGGCCTGCGGACCGCCGGCGAGGAGTTGCAGATCCGGCAGACCGTGCCGCTGGCCGAGGACGACCCGCGGGACAACTCGATCTCGCACCTGTTGTCGATCACCCTGTTGCCGTTCCTGGGCATCTACGCGGTGTTCGACGTGGTCACCGACGCGGCCAACCAGATCCAGGTCAACTACTGGGTGCTGAACGGTCTCACCTTCGAACGGCAGGTGCTCAGCCAGCTCAACCCGCAGGCCGAGGGCAACAGCCTGTGGGCGATCGTCGGGCTGATCATCGGCCTGTACGTCGCCCGCCGGCTCATCGAACTGTGGTTCGAACGCACCGGCCTGCGACCGCTCGGCCTGCTGTCGGCGCTGGTCGAGGGCTGTTTCATGCTGATCGTGGTGATGAGCGGCCGACAGCTCGTGGTCAGCATCGGCAAGTGGGTCGACGATCGCGCCTTCCGGGTGTGGCTCGACTATCCCGGCTGGGGGTTGCAGCACGTGTTCGGCCTGATCGGCGTCGACGTCGGTGCCTGGCTCGACCAGGTCGGGGCGCTGTGGTGGGACAGCGTCTGGCCCGGTATCAGTGCGATGGTGGTGGAGCCGATGCTGTGGCTGGCGCTGGCGGCGCTGGTGTTCGGCAACCGGGTGATCTCGGCCGCGGACCTGTGGCGGCAGGGCAGGCCCGTCACCCTCAAGTCCCGCCGGGCCGAGGTGAACGTCGGCGAGCGCCAGCGCCGGTTGGCGCTGGAGGTGCAGGAGGCGTTCTTCGGCGACCTGAACGACAAGTACCTGCCGACGTGGCAGTCGTTGCGCCTGGTGCTGGGCGTGGGGGCGTCCTTCTTCGCCGCCTTCGTCATCTGTTACGGCGTGCTGGTGACCGGTGAGGACTGGCTGACCCGGGGGATGTACTGGGTGCTCGGTGGTCATCCGGCGGCGTTCTGGTCGATGGCCGGACCGTTCATCGACCTGATCTCCACGGCCGTCGGGGAACCCCTGCGCTGGGCGTTGCTGGCGACGGCCTTCCACACCTGCCTGGCCCTGTTCGCCTCCCGCGGCGGGCAGCCGGTCCCCGACGAACCGGACGCCGTGGCCGCGGCGGCCGGGGCGGCGCCGGCGTCCGAGGTGACGGAGCGATGACGGCGCGACTGCGGCGGTGGCTGGTGGCGATCGTCGCCTGCGCGGCGATGGTCGGCCTGCACGCCTACTCGGGGGAGTTCCCCAACGAGCACGTCAGCAGGGCCTCGGTGGGTACGCCGGCGGCGTTGTACGACGCAACGGTCACGGTCAACTCGTACGCGATCGGGCAGGTGCTGTACAACGACACCTTGTTCCAGGGCCGCTCAGGGGTGATCTACCTGGCGGTCAACATCACCATCGCCAATCCGCGTGGGGAACGCAGCGTGAACTGGCAGGTCGGGGGCGAGGCCAACGGCCGCACATTCGCTGCCAACGACCTGCTCGACATGCCCCAGCCCGGCTTCCGGATCACCCAGGATGTGGTGTTCGAGCTCGACCCCGCCGACCTGGCCGGCTTCACCGTCAGCTTCCTGCACCGGGCCACCATCTACGCCTATGACCCCAAGATCGTCGTCGACCTGGGCATCACGGCCGAACGGGCCGACGAGCTGCTCGCCGCCGACCGGTACGCCACCGTCACCACCGTCAAGGCCACGCCCGAGGTGATCCGATGAGTGCCCGCGGCCGGCAGTGGCTGGGCACGGCCGCCATCGTGGCGATGGTGCTGGCCCTGACCACCGCGTGGGCGGGCTGGCTGAACGCCCGGTCGAGCCCGCACTACCAGCAGGCCGGCCCGGGAGCGTTCGCCGATCCGGTGCCCGAGGGCAGCATGCCGATCCGGCTGGCGTCGTTGACCGCCACCCCGGTGCTGCTCACCGACCGGGACCAGGTGCCGTCCGCGGCCGGCACGGTGTGGGTGGTTGCCCTGCTGGAGTACCAGCCGCCCCCCGACGGCAGCTTCTGCATGGTCGACCTCGTTGCGGTCGACGGACGCCGCTGGTCGACGGTCAGCGTGCTGGAGTACACCGGCGAGCGTGGGCACGAGGCGGACTGCCTGGCCAAGCCGGGCGAGCGGGAACCGGTGGCCGAACTGCTGTACCAGGTGCCCGAGGACGTCGTGGACGAACTGGCCGGGCTGGCCAGCAGTTCGACCGGGTACCGCGGCCTGAACCCCTACTGGGTCCTCACGCCACCGGGCTGATGCTTCCCGGCGCCGGCGTGACGGCGACCCTGACTCAGGGTTCGGTCTCGGGTTCGGTCACCACCGGCACTTCGAAGCGGTAGGCGATCCGGGCCGCCGACCACACCATGTCGCCCTCGCCGGTGGGGCTGCGGTCGATCCATTCGAGCTCGGAGATGCCCACCGTCACCAAGTCGGTGTCGGGGAAGGTGTCGTAGTCGAAGACCAGCTGGCACGGCACCGGCGGGGTGCCCGGATTCAGCGAGTTCGAGCCGCCCAGGGTCTCACCGGGGCCGAAGAACAGCGAGGCGTCGCCGACGACCTCACGGCTGGTCGGGTGCTGCATCGAGAAGCCGTTGCTGACCAGCCGGTCCGCCGACGACACCAGGGGTTCGTCGGTGTTGTTGCGGCACATGCCGAACACGTACACGTTCCACTCGCCGTAGCCTTCGCGGGCCAGCGCCCGCTGCACCGAGATGGACAGCGGGCCCATGTCGACCTCGGTGCCCACCGGCAGCCGGAACAACCGGTCGGTGGCCCGGTTGAAGCCGCCGGCCAACCAGACTCCCGCGGTCAGGGCGAGCACGCAGGCCAGCACGATCAGCAAAGCCGGAACCGACCGCCCGGGCCGCCCGCCGTCCCCGGGTTCGTCCCCATCGTTCGCCGCCACGGCCAGCAGTCTAGGCCGGTCGGGTCCGTCACGACTGTGAAGGCGGTGCAGCCTGGACGAGTATGGGACCACGTCCACGGGGGGAGATCGGCTCAGATGGCCGTTTCTGGCCCTCCTGGCCAGAAAGGCGTCCGAAATGGGGGCTGCGGATTGGGGTCCTGGGCATGCAGCCGGTAGACTTGGGAAGGTTCCGAACCCGCCCGCTTCCTCGCGTCCGACGACCGGACGTCCGGGCGGGTTCGCGTGAGTGCAAACCCGAGAAGAGGGATCCGAGTGAGCGAAGCGACGACCGGTGTGCCCGTGGCCGGCCGACAGACCTCCGCGGTCGCGGCCGGCAACTACGACGCCAGCGCGATCACCGTGCTGGAGGGGCTCGAGGCCGTCCGCAAGCGGCCAGGCATGTACATCGGCTCGACCGGCGAGCGCGGCCTGCACCACCTGGTCTACGAGGTGGTGGACAACTCCGTCGACGAGGCGCTGGCCGGCTACTGCGACCTGATCATCGTCCGGCTGCTCGACGAGGGCGGCGTCCAGGTGATCGACAACGGCCGCGGCATCCCGGTGGCCGAGCACCCCAAGGAGAAGATCCCGGCGGTCACCGTGGCGCTGACCGTGCTGCATGCCGGCGGCAAGTTCGGCGACGGCGGCTACAAGGTGTCCGGCGGCCTGCACGGCGTCGGCGTCTCGGTGGTGAACGCGCTGTCCAGCCATCTGACCGTCGACGTCAGGCGCGACGAGTACCACTGGCAGCAGTCGTTCTCGCTCGGCGACCCCGACGGCCCGCTGCAGCGGCTCGAGCCGACCGACGAGACCGGGACGACCGTCACCTTCTACGCCAGCCCGGACATCTTCGAGACGACCACCTACAGCTACGAGACCCTGGCGACCCGGTTCCGCGAGATGGCGTTCCTGAACAAGGGGCTGACCATCCAGCTGATCGATGAGCGTTCAGACCGGCGCGCCGACGAGGACGAGGAGCCGCACAGCGACACCTTCGTGTTCCACGACGGCCTGATCGACTTCGTGAAGTTCCTCACCGGCACCAAGGAGACCATCCACCCCTCGGTGATCGCGATCGATGCGGCCAGTGATGAGCAGCGGCTCAGCCTCGAGGTGGCGATGCAGTGGAACGCGTCGTTCAACGAGAGCGTGCACACCTTCGCCAACACCATCAACACCCACGAGGGCGGTACGCACGAAGAGGGCTTCCGCGCCGCGCTGACCAACACGGTCAACAAGTGGGGCGAGCAGTGGGGGCTGATCAAGAAGCGCGACGACCGGGTCTCCGGCGACGACATCCGCGAGGGGCTGACGGCGATCATCAGCGTGAAGCTGGCCGAGCCGCAGTTCGAGGGCCAGACCAAGACCAAACTGGGCAACACCGAGGCCCGCTCGTTCGTCCAGCGGGTGGTCAACGACCTGCTCGGCGACTGGTTCGAGAAGAACCCCGCCGAGGGCCGCGACATCGTCCGCAAGGCGCAGGCCGCGGCGTCCGCCCGGCTGGCGGCACGCAAGGCGCGCGACATCGCCCGTAGTCGTAAGGGTCTGCTGAAGACCGGTCAGTACGGCAAGCTGTCCGACTGCCAGTCGACCGAACCGGCCGAGTGCGAGGTGTTCATCGTCGAGGGCGACTCCGCCGGCGGTTCGGCCAAGGGTGGCCGCGACCCGCGCATTCAGGCGATCCTACCGATCCGCGGCAAGATCCTGAACGTCGAGAAGGCACGGCTCGACAAGATCCTGCAGAACAAAGAGGTCGAGGCGATCTTCAACGTGCTCGGCACCGGCGTCCAGGACGACTTCGACGTCAACAAGCTGCGGTACCACAAGATCGTGCTGATGGCGGACGCCGACGTCGACGGGGCGCACATCCGCACCCTGCTGCTGACCCTGCTGTTCCGATTCATGAAGCCGCTGATCGACCACGGCCACGTGTACCTGGCGCAGCCGCCGCTCTACCGGCTGCGCTGGACCAACGCCCCGCACGAGCTCGCCTATTCGGACGCCGAGCGCGACGCCCTGCGCGACGCCGGGTTCGAGGCCGGGAAGAAGCTGCCGGCGCCGAACAACAACCCGATCCAGCGCTACAAGGGCCTGGGCGAGATGAACGCCGACGACCTGTGGGACACCACCATGGACCCGGACAAGCGGTCGCTGCTGCAGGTCACCCTCGAGGACGCCGCCGCCGCCGACAACATGTTCTCGATCCTGATGGGTGAGGAGGTGGAGCCCCGGCGGCACTTCATCCAGCGCAACGCCAAGGACGTCCGCTTCCTCGACATCTGATGCGTCCCTCGTCATCCCGGCGAACGCCGGGGACCCCGTACCCCGTCCATCCAATGATTGGAGACTGACCGATGACTGACGGTCCGATCGACGGCGACCCCACCGACGTGCCCGGCGCGGGAGAGGTTCCCGACGCGTCCACCCCGGGCGACGACACCTCACCGGAGCCGACCACGGCCCGCACCGACGAGATCGACCTGAACGTCGAGATCCAGCGCTCCTATCTCGACTACGCGATGAGCGTGATCGTGGGCCGGGCGCTGCCCGACGTCCGCGACGGGCTCAAGCCGGTGCACCGCCGGGTGATCTACGCCATGTACGACGGCGGATACCGGCCCGACCGCGGCTGGAACAAGTGCTCGCGTGTCGTCGGCGAGGTGATGGGCCTGTACCACCCGCACGGCGACTCGGCGATCTACGACACCCTGGTGCGGCTGGCGCAGCCGTGGGTGATGCGCGGCCCGCTGGTGGCCGGCCAGGGCAACTTCGGCTCGCCCGGCAACGACCCGGCCGCCGCCATGCGGTACACCGAGTGCCGGATGGCGCCGCTGGCGATGGAGATGGTCCGCGACATCAACGAGGACACCGTCGACTTCAAGCCGAACTACGACAACCGCGACAGCGAGCCCGTGGTGCTGCCGGCTCGGTTCCCGAACCTGCTGGTGAACGGGTCCACCGGCATCGCGGTGGGCATGGCCACCAACATCCCGACCCACAACCTGCGCGAGGTGGCCGAGGCCGTCCAGTGGTCGCTGGATCATCCCGACGCCACCAAGGAGGAGCTGCTCGAGGCCGCCATCGAGCGGATCAAGGGCCCCGACTTCCCGCTCGGCGCGCTGATCGTCGGCCGCAAGGGCATCGAGGACGCCTACCGCACCGGCCGTGGCTCGGTGATCATGCGGGCGGTCATCGACATCGAGGAGGACAAGGCGGGACGCACCCTGCTGGTGGTCACCGAACTGCCCTACATGTGCAACCCGGACAACCTGGCCACCAAGATCGCCGAGTTGGTCAACGCCGGGCGGCTGTCCGGCATCGCCGACATCCGCGACGACTCCTCGGCACGCACCGGGCAGCGACTGGTCATCGTGCTCAAGCGCGACGCGCAGCCACGGGTGGTGATGAACAACCTGTACAAGCACACCCAGCTTCAGGACACCTTCGGTTGCAACATGCTGGCGCTGGTCGACGACGTGCCGCGCACGCTGCGGCTGGACCAGTTCATCTCCCACTGGATCAAGCACCAGTTGAGCGTGATCCGCCGCCGGACCGCCTTCAGGTTGGCCGAGGCCGAGAAGATGGCGCACATCTACCGCGGTCTGGTGAAGGCGCTGGACGCCCTCGACGAGGTGATCGCGCTGATCCGGGCGTCCAGTGACGCCGAGGTGGCGCGGACGGGGCTGATGGGGCTGCTGGAGATCGACGAGCAGCAGGCCAACGCCATCCTGGAGATGCAGCTGCGCCGGCTGGCGGCGCTCGA
The DNA here is from genome assembly GCF_025972045.1 of Micropruina sonneratiae. Lineage (GTDB taxonomy): Bacteria > Actinomycetota > Actinomycetes > Propionibacteriales > Propionibacteriaceae > Micropruina > Micropruina sonneratiae. The sequence goes on from NZ_JAPDHX010000007.1 coordinate 84,819, forward strand.
GCGGCAGAAGATCATCGACCGGCTGCTCGAGCTCGAGCGCACCATCGCCGACCTGCAGGACATCCTGGACAAGCCGGAGCGGCAGCGCCGGATCATCGGCGAGGAGCTGGGCGAGATCGTCGAGAAGTTCGGCACCGACCGGCGCACCCGAATCATCTCCGCCGACGGCGACCTGTCCGACGAGGACCTGATCCCCGACCACGACGTGGTCGTCACGATCACCCACGGCGGCTACGCCAAGCGCACCCGCACCGACTCCTACCGCGCCCAGAAGCGCGGCGGGAAGGGGGTTCGCGGAGCGAGCCTGCGCGCAGACGACGAGGTCGAGCACCTGTTCGCCACCACCAACCACCACTGGATCCTGTTCTTCACCAACCTTGGCCGGGTGTACCGGGCGAAGGTGTGGCAGCTGCCCGAGGGTGGCCGCGACGCCCGCGGCGGGCACGTCGCCGGGCTGTTGTCGTTCCTGCCGGACGAGCACATCGCCCAGGTGCTGACTCTGCGCACCTACGCCGACGCGCCGTACCTGCTGCTGGCCACCAAGCGCGGGCTGGTGAAGAAGACATCGCTGACCGCCTACGACTCGCCGCGCCAGGCCGGCGTCCTGGCGATCAGCTTCCGCGACCCCGACGACGAGCTGATCGGCGCCGAGCTGTGCTCGTGGGTGGACGACGTGCTGCTGATCTCCCGCAAGGGCCAGGCCATCCGGTTCGCCGCGGACGACGAGCAACTGCGTCCGATGGGTCGGGTCACCTCGGGGGTGAGCGGGATGAAGTTCCGCGGTGAGGATTCGCTGCTCAGCCTGTCCATCATCGACGCCGACATGCCCGAGGACGACCGGTTCGTGTTCACCGTCACCGACGGGGGCTTCGCCAAGCGCACAGCCGTGTCGGAGTACCGGCAGCAGGGCCGCGGCGGCCTCGGCATCAAGGCGATGAAGCTCAACGAGGACCGCGGTTCGCTGGTCGGTGGCCTTGTCGTGCAGGAGAACGACGAGATCATGGCGATCAAGACCTCCGGTCAGATCATCAGGTCGTCGGTGAGCGAGGTGCCGACCAAGGGACGCGACACGATGGGGGTCAAGTTCGTGTCGGTGAACGGTGATGACTCCGTGTCGGTCATCGCTCTCTACCCGGAAACCGTCGAGGATGGGGAAGAATCGACCCAGGTGCAAACCTCGGATAGCGTTGCCCCGAACGAGGCCGATCCCGCAGCACCCGCTGACTGACGAGGGCGGTCGAGGAGGACTATGAGCGACCAACAGGGCAAAGCCCGGACGTCGGTGGCCGGGAATGCGTGGAGCACCGGCTCCACCGGCGACGGCGAGCCCGAGCTCTACCGGTCGGATTCCGGCGCCGCACGGCTGCCCGACCCGCCCGAGGCGGAGAGCACCCGGGTGCAGCCCGCGGCGTCCGAGGCCCCGGCCAAGCCGGCCCAACCGGCCCGCCCGGCCGTGGTCAGCGCCGGTCCGCGCTCCGTCTCCCGGCGCACCCGCAAGGCCCGGCTGCGGCTGTCGCGCATCGACCCGTGGTCGGTGATGAAGACGTCGTTCCTGTTCTCCATCGCGTTCGGGATCATGTTCTGGTTCGCCACCTACGTGGTGTGGTCGGTGATCGGGGCGTCCGGCCTGTTCGACGCGGTCAACAGCATCCTGCAGAGCCTGCTCTCCAACCCCAACGACCAGACGCAGATCCGGATCGAGGACTTCGTCAACACGAACAAGGTGCTGGGGGTCGCGGCGCTGATCGCCGTCATCAACGTGGTGCTGCTCACCGCGATCGGCACGCTGACGGCCTTCCTGTACAACCTGTCGGCCAACATTCTGGGCGGCCTGGAACTGACGCTGGCCGAGGACTGAGCGCACCGCTCGCCGCCCATCCGGGTGGGGAGGACTACCCGTTGGGTCGGTGGGTGACCTGCGCGCCCATAGAATGTCCGAAGCCCTGAACCCGTGAACAAAGGCTTTGGCATGACCGACCAGAACCGCCCGCAGGATCCGAACCAGCCGAACAATCCGCAGGTGCCCTCGGCGGGCAGCCCCTACGGCCCGCCCCCCGGCGGCTACAACGCTCCGGGCCAGCCCGGCTTCGGCCAGCAGCCGCAGGGCGGCTACGGCTCGGGTCAGGACGGCTTCGGCCAGCAACCGGCGGGTGGCTACGGTGCCGCCGCCGGTCAGGGTGGCTATCCCCAGCAGGGCGCACCGGGCGGCTACGGAGCTGCCGGCGATCAGGGCGGCTTCCCCGCCGCCGGTGCGGGTGCGACGACGTCCGCCCAGTTCGGAGGCGGCCAGCCGGGCCAGCCCGGCGGTCCCGGAGCCTGGACGCCGGCCCCGCCGCCCGGCGGTGGACAACAGAAATCCGGCAACAAGATGCCGCTGATCATCGGTGGTGCGGTGGTGGTCATCGTCGCCCTGATCTTCGGCCTCATGCAGCTCGGCCGGGGCGGAACGCCGTCGACGGGTGGGAGTCCGACTGATCCGTCGGCGACGGCGTCCCAGGGCACCGGCACCGGTGCTGCTTCGGCGACCGAGACGGTGCAGAAGTACTTCGACGGCCTAGCCGCCGCCGACCCCGACGCGATCTTCAACCTGGTCCGGGGTGACCTGCCCGACCGCACCTTCCTGACCAAGGAGGTGATGACCGCGGCGACCCAGGCGAACCCGATCAGCAACCTGCAGCTGACCGAGAGCGAGTCGAGCCAGTACAGCGCCCAGGTGCAGGCCACGTACACGATCAACGACCGCAGCCAGACCGAGAAGTTCTACGTCTCGAACCGGGACGGTGCCTGGTACCTGTCCACGATCACCGGGCGGTTGTACGTGAAGGGCCTGGCACCGGCCGACACGGGCCTGAAGGTGAACGGGATCGAGGTGGGCGACGTGGACTCGATCGACGTGTTCCCTGGCGGGTACACCCTCAGCACCGACAGCAGCACGTTCTCGTACAGCGAGGACACCATCGTGGTCGAGGGCCTCACCTCGTCGACCGACGTCTACCACATCAAGGTCGAGCTGTCGGACGCCGCACTGAAGGACTTCAAGGCGGCGACCACCAAGCTGGTCAGCTCGTGCAAGAAGCCCGGGGCCCTGAAGAACGCCGACTGCGGGGTCAACTTCCGTCAGCCGTCCGGTCAGACCATCGTGCCGAGCTCGATCGCCTGCAAGCCGTCCGGGACCAACTCCATCGACCGGATGAAGCCGACGCTCAGCACCGACGACATGTCCGTGCGCGGGTCGCTCAGCGTCAGCCTGACGTGCACCATGAAGTCCAAGAAGGGCAACAGCTACCGCGGTTACACCGGGATCTACGCCGTCTACGCCACGGTTCCCGAGGACGGCAGCAGCTGGAAGGTGAGCGCCGAACGTCCCTGAGCGGACGATGATCGACGTGACCCGGGCCGCCTGCCTCCAGGCGGCCCGGGACATGTTCGGGGACGATTTGAGCGGGCGCGGTGAGAGTCGGTAAGGTTAGCTCTCGGTGTTCCCGCCACACGCGGGCCTATAGCTCAGACGGTTAGAGCGCCGCCCTGATAAGGCGGAGGTCACTGGTTCAAGTCCAGTTAGGCCCACCACGCGAAATCTGATCTGACTAGGCCTTATACGAGAAGATCGGCGTGCGTCCTCGGATCTGCGACCTTATCGCGACCTTAAGCGCGTGGCACGGGGGATTGGCCGAACCCCTCGGCCTTCGTGACGAGCCCTCAAGTGTGTACTGCCGGAACCGGGAGCGCGTCCGGCCCTCGCCAAGGTCCTGGTAAGGCGGGCCATGCTTTGGCGCAGGCTACTCTCTGCGCATGAAACTAGTGCCGATATTCGGCCCGAACGATGACCCCGCAGACCTGCAGACGCAGTGGATTGCCTATGCCCGTTCATACTGGTACGACCAGGTCGCCGGACCAGCATTGGTCACGGGAACTGCGGGTGGGCTCGTTGTTCCTGACTTCGGGCGCGATTTCGCCCGTGTACTTCCCTTTCCATCTGCAACACCTTTCCGTCCGCCCCGCCCGTGGGAGGCGGGGTTGAAGCCACCCCCCTTAACGACGGAGACCGTCGCGGTGACTCGTCCTGCCCGCGGCAGCTTGATTACACCGGCTGCTGAAGCCGCCTTGCCGTGGCTCAAGCCGGTTCCGCCCGGCAGGGCACCCCTATTCGACCTGAAGCCGCCCCCGTCAGTCGTTCAAATAGATCCGTGGCAGCCTCCGGCTCAGTCACCGATTGGTGCGGCTCTCTCGGACTACGAACGCCATCAGACTGACGCGGCGATCGCGACGCTGACCGCGGCCTTCGCGGTTCAGCCCTTGCAGCGTACGCTCCCGATGAGGGCAACCCGGGTTGTCGGCGCCCTCAGACGGGGCGCGAAGATTGTCTGGGAGAACAAGAAGGCGATCCTCAAGAGGATCGACGACAAGGTGCTTGGGCCCGTGGGCGTCGTTGGCAGCGTTTGGGACCTGTATCAGTTCATCAAGTGGGTGAACTCTAAAGGCGTGTTCGACGACGTGCAGGGCATCCCGAAAGCCGTGTACCAACCCACCAACAACAGCATCGAGTTCACGATGGCCGACGGCACTGTGATTGTCGAACCGGCCTGGCAGCTCCCCGAATACGTGAAGTACCGGTACTGACAAGACTTTGCCCGACTGCTGGAGTTCGGCTGATGGGAGGCGCGACTTCTCATCGCTAGAGCGCGAGACGAGTTCCCGGACCAAGCCCGCGGGGACCGAGACGGCAACCGGATGAAATTACCGGGTGTGCGGGGACAGAAGTTGGCTTTGATGCGCGAGCACAGCCTCGCCTACGAAGTCGAAGACGGGGAGCGCTTAACGACCGGTGACCGCACGCGCCTACGGGGACACACGGCGTCCACGCACGGATGAACGGATGGGGTGGAACATCTGTTCCAATGCGTCCTCAGAGATACGGATAATGCGGCCGGACCGCACGGCCTTCAGTTGCCCGTTGGCGATACGACGTCGGATGGTGTCGTCGCTGACGCCGATGCGACGAGCGGCTTCCGCGATGCTCAGCCTGGCTGGAGACATGCTTCAGCCCTCACTCGGGTGGATAGCGATGAATCTCCATTTGCTCTGAGTGCTCATCGCGTCTCCTTCGTCGGCGGTCACATTCGAGGGGGCTGATGCTCTCCCTAGGCCCACGTCGAACGTGATCGGGACAGAGACTGTCCCCGAGGCAACACTCATGGGCGTGTGGCTGGAAGTTGTCCACAAGGGGTCTAGCCAGTCGCGCGGGGTCGACTTACCCTGTGAACTCGATGTGTCGAAATATTGTCGACGGTCGCGTGTCCCGATCGTTGATTTCTTGGGCCTAGGGAGGGAGAAGGAAGGGAGCTGAAGCTATGGCGCCAACCCCAGCGCTCATCGCTGCTTGCATCACCTGCCTGCTGTTTGCTGGCTGCACGTCGTCCACTGCCAGCACGCCAGCTACGTCCCCCTCTCCCACCTCGCCGGCCACTACCATTGCGTCCCCTTCGCCCTCGATCTCCGTTACGTCGAGCTTGAGTTCGGACCAGGCGGCAGCCGTCGCCGCGGTTGATAAGTATCGTGCGGCAATCAACCGGCTCTTCACACTTGGGGTGGGGGCTGGTCGAGTCCGCCGGCGACCAGGAGCATGCGTAGCCGGTAGTTCTCCCTGTTTCTGAAGCCGCGGGCGATCCGGCGGTGCAACTCGATCAAGCCATTCACCGCTTCGGTGCCGCCGTTGTTGGCGCCGCCGGTGCGGAAGTAGCCCAGGAACGCGTCGGCCCATTGCTTCAGGGTGCGGCCGAGCCGGGCGATCTCGGGGATCGGGCAACTGGGGAAGCTGGCGAGGATCTTCTCGGCCAGCGCCCGGCCGGTGGCCGGGTCGGCGGCGTGATACACGTCTCGGACGCGTTGGGCGCACTGCCAGGCGACATGGACCTCTTCGTGGCGTTGGTCGGCGGCGATGGCTTCGGCGAGGCGGTGTTGTTGGCGCAGGGTCAGGTTCTCGGAACCGGAGCGCAGGATGGTCCGGATCTTGTACAGCGGATCATCCTTCATGCCGCGGTGGCCGAGGGTGTCTTGCTGGACACGGCGACGGACCTCGTCCACGGCCTGGGTGGCGAGCTTCACGACATGGAACGCGTCGAGCACGGCGGTCGCGTCGGCGAGCTGGTCGTCGATCGCGTTCTTGTAGCCACGGAACGGATCGAGGGTGGCGACCTGGACGTGGGACCGGAACGTGTTGCCGCGGGCCTTCAGCCAGTCCTTGTACACCGTGCCGGATCGGTCCGGGACCAGATCGAGCAGCCGGGCCCGGGTGCGTCCGTCCTTGTCACGCGTCAGGTCGACCATGCCGGTCAGCTCTTTCGGGCCACGCTTGACCGGGCTGACGTGGTGCCAGATGTGCTCGTCGACCCCGAGGGTGGTGACGCCGGCGAACCGGGACTCATCCTTCGCCGCGGCGGCCAGGATCGGCCGGATCGAGGACCACACCGTCTTCCACGCCGTGCCGAGCTGACGGGCCACCCCGGACACCGAGCCGTGCTCGCGACGGATCTGATGCACCGCCCACCGACAGGCCCGTGTGGTGAGCATGGCCCGCGGCTTGGCGACCTGCTCGTCCTGCTCGGTGAACACCCCGACCGGACACGACGGCTCCGGACATTCCCAGGTCCGTTTCCGCCACCGCAGCTCGACCGGCCGGCCGAACGACGGAGCATCCACCAGCCGCACCGTGCGCCGGCCATGACTCGAGGCGACGACCCCGCAGGCCGGGCAGCCCATCACCGCCAGGGCCGACTCGACCGTAACCCTCAGCCCGCCACCGCCGTCCCGCTCGACCCCGATCACGTGCAGCCCGTCGAGCCCGACCAGCAGGTCACAGCGCTCGCAGTAGCAGTCGTCATAGCGGCAGCGCACGGCGCAGCCCGTAGGCTCAGACACAGGTCGAGGTCCTTGGTCAAAGAGTGTGGTAACTCCTGATCCTGAGGGCCTCGACCCCCTACCTCACCGACCGCACCCCCACCGGCGTGTCCCGCTCACCCCCACCGCAGATCCGAAGAGCCTCATGAGTTGGACAACCGATCGCCCAGATCCCTCGCTAACCTTCACCGTCAACTGGATGAGCTAGTTGCGCTTCTCCTCGCCGGACGCGAAACTCGATTGAGTGACCGGGCCATCACTTAGTGCAACACAAGCGAAGAACCCAGAAGCCACGTGTATGACTTCCGGGTCGGTCCAACCAGCCTCGCGAATAGCCGTAAGGTAGCCGTCGAGCACCCATGGATGTTGGACGCCAACCAAACTGTCTGTCTTGGCCTGGATCGCGGAAGGAGAGATGCCCGCCGCTTGCTTGAACTTACTGTGGTCGCGAGCAATCACTGATCTGACTGGATCGGCGCTATATTGCAGCTTGTCGGCGAAGAAGAGCATCGCGGGACCATCGGCTCCGCGGCGAAGAGATGCAAGGAGACCAGATCGTCGCTCCGCAGGCACGAATGAAAGTGTAAATGTCAAGATCGCGACATTGAAGGGATCGGGTCGATGGTTGAGGATATTCCGGACCTCGAAGCGAGATGTAGCTAGACCGTATTCGCCCTCGCTTGCCCTCCTGATCATGTCCGGTGACGAGTCAATGCCAACAATGGAGTCACCAGAAATGAGTTGCCCGGCAAGAGCTTTGAGTGCCTCACCGGTGCCCGTCCCGACATCCAGCAGACAAATCGGACCCGAGCGCCAAGTCCGTACGACCTCACGGAGCAGACGGTAGATTTCATCGTAACCGGGTATCGACTGCCTAACGTGTTGAGCGAAATGATGAGCTACCTCGGCATTAAATGACCATGGGATGGGTATTTCAAAACTCACGGAGAAGATTGCGCCTTCCGTGCTTTGATCTGAACGCCAGCAACGTCTCGTCCGTGATGCATAGTTAGAAACCGACGGATATCTGACGCTAACACTTCGAAACCACTGACGACAAGCTGGCGCTCCACTTCCTCTACCTGCCAGTGGCGAACTGTCAGCCCGCTGCGCGTGCGCACAACATGTGGGCTGGAGGGATCGACCAGGCCGTAGCGTTCCTGGAAGTCGGTATCAGAGTTGACGGTGAAGAAGTTCAACCAAAATGGCGCGTTGGGTTCAAGAACCCTGGCAACTTCAGTGACTGCAGATGACAGTTCGCTCAGCCTCGTGAGCGAGTCAATCGAGCCAAGTGCCAGTACGCCGCCAAACACCTCATCGGCAAAGGGAAGTGCTGTGGCACTGGCATTGACGAGCGAACCCGCATGGACGCCCCGACATCGCTCGAGTTGGGTCATAGAGAGATCCAGGCCCACTGCCCGCATGCCGCGCGAAACAAGTTGGTCAAGGATCCTGCCATATCCACAGCCCAAGTCAAGCACTAATCGAGTGGTGCATGCAGTCGCGAAAGCGCGGACATCAAATGGCGTAGTCGACACCATTTCGGCAAGCCGATCGTATTCGCTAGCCAAAACTCCGCCTAACTTCCCATTGAAAGCGCGACACGGTTGCGTATGGACCACATCTCGGGGGATGCGGCGAATGTCAGAAGTTGCGGAATCGTGGTACGAAACACCTTGGTTTGAATTCCCGATGTCTTCGCCTCGCTATAGAGCTGGCCTATCGATATGGCGCGCTGCGTGGCAGTAGCTGGGCACGGGTCCCATCGAAGGCGAATGGCTGTCGGGACTGCGCACCCTGTGGCGACAGTGGCAAGATACGCATCGACGAGGACGCCGCGGGCGTCGTTAGGTCCGATCTCCACCCCCAAGCCCTTCAGGACATCCATGCTTGTTTCAAAGACGAAGGCATCTGACTGCAGAGATGAAAATGCGGCCTCCAGTATTTGGGGATGCGAAAGTCCACGGATCCGTGAGACTTGACCCATCAAATCAGCCCACTTGTATATGGTCTGGCTGCCGCTAAAGAACTTCTTCCTACTTGAGGACAATGACGATATTTCGGCAATGACGCTCTCATTGAAGTAGTCGGAGAAGGAGTCGATGGACCTTAGGGAACTTGTGTTGCCTTGCCGCTTCTCGAAGTACTCCCGCCATGTGGGCTCCCTCCTAAGAATAAGAAAGTTGGCGTTTTCATCAGGGCTATCTACTCGGAGGAAGGGTGTCATGACTTCACGAGTAAGCCGTGACTGGATCAAGGATGAGGGACTAAGAATGATTTGCGCTTGCGGTGCCTTGAAACAGACCAGAAGTCGGACGGCTTCATCTAATGCTTTGGCGTAAGACGTCGCGGCGCGGGGCTCGCTCGCGAGATACAAGGCCTGTATGTCTGAATCGCCGTAGGTCAGGTAAATCGGACTGCTGATACCGTCAAGAGCGACAACAATTTTGTCCCCAATGATTTGCTCAATGAACGAGCGTTCAATATTGTTCGCCCGAACCGCTTGTCGTTCAGTTCTTTTGGTCATGCTTGTCGTTCGCCACTTGCCTCATGTCCGAATTGCTCACATCCTTTGCCCGGATAGACTGATTTGAGGCCTTTGAAGAGTCGCCCTTGACCGAACTGGACATCTGTACTACCAAGACAAGCGTCACGAGGGAGATAAACAGGGAAGCTACTGTGGCGATGTTTGCGATTGTGCCTAGCATGATTGCGATCCCTTCAATCTTTCATAGGACTGGCTACGTGACCGTACTCGATGTCTTGCTGGTAGACCTTGCCGATCTCATCCACTTGGCAGAGACGTGTAGAGCTTATCTGCACCGCCTGCTTCGGGGTTCCGGTTTCCGGTTCTAGCGGCGGTGTGCGTACGGTTGCGGGCCGGCGACAGGCGCCGGAGTTGCCGCCGTTCTCGATGAGGTCGACCGACGCCGTCTGGACACCAAGCGCGCACTGCAACTTGGGCGGATCGACATGGGCCGCGCGGGTGCAGCCATTTCAGTGGTCGGCGCCTGAGGCCAGGAGTCGCAGAAGACGACAGCGAGGAGCACTCAAGCATTGAAACCGTCGTGTCCCGACAACGCCGGATCCGGCGCCGTCCTCGTCGTCACCCACGGCCCGGACCCGCACGATTGGACCCGCGAACGCACGTGGAGCGCTTCGTTCGCGCACCGGCGGCTGACCCACCCCGTGGACAGACGAGGTTGTCCCACCCACCAGGAGTCCACCGATCAACGGCCCCTGGCAATGTTACGAGAAGTTCCTCATGTCAGTCGTCCACAACCACCTGCCTAAGCGCTCGGTGTGCGCTTCGTGTCAGCCAATGTGATTCAGGTACCAATCGCGACTTTTTCGCCGTACTGGTGCCCGAGCCGTTCGCGCGAAACAAGGACCAGTGGCACGCGGACCTCAGGGCAGGGGTTGGCCAGCATCGGATGGTCAGATGCCTCCTGCCCTGCGGCTGCTCACGCGATGGGCCACGGCGGCTGTTCTGGTCGGCACCTTGCCCGCGGCCCCTCGTCCAAGCGCGCAACCCGCCCGTTGCCCTCACAAATGCCAGCTTCCTTTCGGCCCATGGTCGCAGCCCGGATCCCCCGTGCAGGGCCTGGGTGTGGCACTCGCCTGCGCCACCCGCAAACCCAACGAGGACTGATCTCACACGATGGCGTCAACCGGTTCAGCGCGAGTCACCCACGCCCGACCCGCTCGGTCATGCCGTCGAGGGTGGGTCATTGTCCGGGTGGGTTTCGTCAGAATGTTTGAGAGGGTGCGCGCCGAGTCACTTCGGTTGACGTTCTGTGCAGGTTCCGGGCCTCCCCGCGTGACATTGGTTCCCGAGAGTGTTCTGGGACTCGAGTGGTGGCTGAGGAGCCGCGGGCGGCACGGAGAGGGTCTTGGTTCCAGGTTCGAACGAGCGGTGCGAGAGTGGTTCTTACGAGCGCTTCGGGGATGGAACCGGTCTCGGCAACCTGCTGGATGCCTTCGTGCCATAGTGCGGGCGGCGCTGATGCCAGGATTCGGATGGCGTTGAGCAGTTGGTCTGGGGCGTCCTCGAGGTAGTTGACAAGCAGCTCGCGGGCGAGTGGAGTCGCTTGGTCGATCAAACTTCTCAGTGTTTCGGCCTGATCTCTGGCTAGGAGGGCTGCGGGGTCGGTCGATTCGGGAAGGTCAACGATCCGTGGCTGTCCGGCTCCCGCAGCGAGCATCCAGTAGTCGCGGATCGCTGCCGCCTTGCCAGCGGTGTCGCTGTCGGTGGCAAGGATGGGGGCCGGGCTCATCGCCAGCAGTTGGGTTGCCTGGGCCTCGGTGAGGCTGGTGCCCAGCGCCGCTGCTCCCACGTACTTCCTATCCGTGGCGAGGGTGACGGCGATGGCGTCCAGCGGGCCCTCGACCAGTACAGGGATCGCATCCCGGTGAGCCATCGGGATGTACAGCTGGTCTCCTTTGTGGAAGAGGACGGTGTCGGCAGTGTTGAGGTACTTCGGCCCGTGGCGGTCGTCGTCGTGGGTGGGGTTGCGGCGGGCGACGAAGCCGAGAATGTGACCGTCGTGGTTGATAGGGAAGACGAGTCGGTCGCGGAACCGGTCGATGAGCCGTCCGGTGGATGCGGTGCTGGCGACGCCGGCGGCGAGCATCTCTTCGTCGGTGACGCCGAGGCGGCGTAGGTGTTCGACGAGTCGAGTCCAGGCGTCGGAGGCGTAGCCGGGCCTGACGTCGGGGTCGCCGGTGAGGTCGTGGCGGAGCCGTCCGTTCAGGTAGGGCTGCGCCCAGCTGTCTGGGAATCGTGTCTCGTAGAACTGGGTGGTGAGTTCGTTGATGTGGGCGAGCCGTTCGAAGGTGTGCGGGCATTCGTGCCAGGCGTTGGCGCAGTCCTGCTGCCGGCCAATCTCGGCGTCGGACGGTCCGGGCGGGCGCATGCTGGTCCGAACCATGGCTTCGATGGTGAGGATGCGTTCCGCTTCTGCATCGGGATCCTCGTCCTCCGAGTCATCGATGACCTGATCGGTTGGGGCCGAGTCGTCGGTTCCGGGATGGTCCTGGACCATGTCGACGGGCTGGTCGGGTGGTGTCCAGCCGTCGTTCAGATCGTCGGGGGGTGTGTATTCGTCCGGCTCTGGGTTGTCGTCTGGGATGGGTTGGGTGGCCAGGGAGAGTCGCCACACCCAGGCTTGGCAGTCGTCGGTGGTTTTGTTCCCTGCGCCGCGTGCGTGGTTGATGAGGGCGTCGAGGGTCCAGCCGCGCTGGAGGGCGTGTTCGATGGTGGTGACCAGCGCCGGCCACCAGTTGCTGTGTTGGAGCGAGTCTGCTTGGGCCTGGCCGACCGCCTCTCGGAACCGGGGTAGCCATTGGGCGGCCATATGTTGGTCGCTGTCGAGGTATTGGGTGACCGCCGGTGTGAGGTGGGCGCTGATTCGCCACCACAGAGCCGCCGCGGCGTGCTCATCCGGCAGGGGTCCTTCGCCGATGGCGTGGCGGAGCAGGTGCGCGGCGTCGAGGCCGGCGCTGGAGACGTGAGCGATCCGGTTGGCGAGGGTGGCCAGGTAGGGGTCGTGGACGAGGCTGGGGTCGAGTTGCTGGAGCAGCTGGCCCCATTCGTCGAGCGCAGGACTTCGCAGACTCGTCAGGCGTCCGTCGAGTTGGTGTTGCCAGCGCCGCGCACTGGCTGATGTGGAGGGTTCGCCGGTGGGTCGATGGTCGGTGTCGGGTACTTGGTTCGCGGCCCGCCACACCTCGACATCGGCGGCCAAGTGGGTAGACGGCTGCAGGCCGTCCCGGATCCATGCCGGCCGGCTCTGCTTCTGCTCTGCCAGCTCGCGGACGCGGCCAGCGAGATCAGTCACGAGGGTGGCTCGGGCGGCCAGGTATCGGCCCCAGGTGGGGCTGCGGGTGAGGCTGGCGGGGATGGGTCGCAGCCAGGGCAGTGGTCCTCTGCGTCCGGGTCGGCTGTCGTCGTCGAGACGGTAGGCGAGGATGGCGGCCGGGTCGCGTCCGGCGACGACAGGTTCACTGGCGGCGCGGGTGAGGGCATCGATGGGGTCGCGGTTGTCGGCGTTGATGGTGAGTAGTTGGGCGAACAGGGCGGGCCAGGCGTCGGCTTTGCTGATGCCTGGCAGCAGGTGTTCGGCGGCGACTTCGATGGTGTGCCGGTCGGCGGCGCTGGTGTTATGGTCGGCGGCGAAGGCGATCGCGTCGCGGTAGCGGCCGGTTGCGTCGCCGAGTTGCACCCGTGGGTCGGCTGCTTGTCGCAGCGTCGTGGTGGCTGACAGCGGTGATTCGTCGCGGACCAGGATGCGTTCGAGTTGATCGACCGCAGTGGCCGGATGGATGACTTCGGGGCGGATCAGGCTGTGCGGATCGCCGTCGCCGACGACGTTGAGGTAGCAGGTGTTGGTGTGTCGTCCGCGGGTGAGCATCGTGTAGGCCTGCTGCCGGTTTTCGTCGCCGGTCAGCATGCCGTGGCAGGTGTCGGCGGTGACGCCCTGGGCCGAGTGGGTGGTGGTGGCATAGCCGAGTTCGACCCACTCGGTGACGTAGCCGATGGGCAGGCTGATGTGCCGTCCGGTCTGGGTGTGGCAGACCCGGATGGCGTTCCTTGTGATGGTTTGGATGGTCCAGCGGTCGCCGTTCTTGACCCAGTCGGTGGCGTTGAGTCGCAGGCTGCGGTCGTTGCGGCGGGTGATGATCACGTCACCGATGCTGGCCAAGTTCCCGTCGGCAAGTTCGACCTCGACATCGGGCGCATCCTCGGCGAGGCGGTGGCTGCGGGCGCGCTCGTTGAGTTGTGCGACGAGTTCGCGGGTGGGGGCGAGCATCACACTGTCGCGGCCGGCTTCACGATCGTTGGCCCAGTTGTCGAACAGTTGGTCGAGCATGCTGTTGACGCTGCCGATGTGGATGCGGTCGCGGTCGAGGTAGAAGCCGAGCGCCTCTGGTTCGCCCTCCCGCAGCGCGAGGGAGGCTGAGCCTTCGGAGGGGTCGCTAAACCGGACCAGTTCGCTGAGTTGCAGGGCGCCGTGACTGGCTTGGATGTCACGTAACACGCCGCCGGCTCCGATGGCGGCGAGTTGCTGGTCGTCGCCGATCAGCCGGACGCTACCGCCGGCTTCGATGACATGGGTGACGACGGCGTCAAAGCTGAGCGTGTCGGCCATGCCGGCCTCGTCGATGATCACCAGGGTGTCCGGTCCGATGCTGCGCATCCAGTCGGGTGCGCCACCGTTGCTGAGGTGCCAGGCGAGTTTGGCGATCGTGTCGGCGTGCGCGTCGATCTGCTTCCCGAGACCGGCGGCGGCGACTGCAGAGGTGGCGAGGCCGATCACGTCGCCACCACTGTCGGTCCAGGCCCTGGCGAGGGCTTGCATGGCGGTGGTCTTACCTGATCCGGCTGGGGCGATCGCCAACTGAAGCCGGCTACCGGAGGTTGCCATGGCCCGCACCAACGCGGCCTGGCCGGCGTTCAACTCGACCCCGGTGGCGGCGGTGTCCAACAGCGCGAGGTCGACGACGGCGTCGGTCACGGTGCGTCCATCGGTGTGACCGGCGTGGGTGACCAGGCGCTGCTCGGCGTGCAGGATGCGCGTCGAGGTGTAGAGCCGGTTGCCGGCGATCGTGTAGACGCTGGCTCCGTCGGCACGACGCAGCGGTTCCGGTTCGGTGACCGTCTCGGTGTCAGGAGTGAGCGGAATCGAGTAGTGGCCCAGGACGTGGCCGGTGAGCCAGTCGACCACCACATCGGTGCTGTCGGCGGGCACGTTCTGGCCGCGGGTGTAGCGCAACGCTTCGGCTCGGACGTGCCAGATCTGCCACGCCGAGCGGTCCTGCTCGACCCGGGCGAGGATCCGTTGCGCCGCGTTCTCCCACCATTGCCGGTCGACGACTGGGCGATCGATCGCTGCCGGGTGGAGTGCGATGTGCGACATCGACTGCACGGCCTGGGGTGAGCCGAGAACCACCTCGGCTTGATCTCGCCAGGTGGCACGTTGCTCGTCGAGAGTGCGCGGTTCGTGTTTGGCTTCGCGGGTCTCCAACGTGGCCTGCTGTGCGAGCGCAATCGCTTCCACCGGGGTGGGTGGGCGCCCGTGACGGGCTTGGAACTGAGCCGAGAGTTCACCCTGGCGGGTCACGATCCTTTGCCGTCTGGCCGACCAGCGCTTCACCAGCGCTGGATCCATGCCGACGATCTCCCGCACCGGACGTTTGCGCAGGTCATCGGAGTGCCGAGCCTCAAACCTGACCCCAAGGGAGGCCGTCAGGTGGGCTTCGAGTCGGGTGTTGTACGTCTCGGAGGCCGCGGTGATCGCCTTGTGCAAAACCCGGCTGTCGATCGAAAGCCACTTGCCGTCGAGAGCCTGGACCTTGTTCGCCACCGCGACATGGGTATGCAGGTCCGGGTCCCCGGCGCGACTGTCACGATGGGTGAAAGCCGCGCCGATCAGGCCCCGGACATCGACCTGGCGGACCCCGTTGGCGCCGGTACGGGTAAACAGTGCGTGAGCCTCTATGAACCGCAGCGCGTCCGCGACGGCCGCCTGGTGGGCGCGTTCGATCGCTGCGGCGACCGGCTTGTCGGCCAACGCCCACAGGGCCGACACCGACTTCACCGGTGAGAAGGTGAGGTCGAAGCCGGCCACGGCGGTGGTCTGCTGGCGGGACAACCGAGCGAGGTGACCGGCCAACTCGCGCTGGTTGAGCGGTGCCCGGCCGAAGTCACGCCGGAACCACTCCGCCGCAACTTCACTCCGGACCCGAGCGCGCTCCTCGATGGCGGCCGATGCCTTGCGCGGACGTCCCGCAGACACGTTGTCTGCCTCCAGGCGCCGGGCAACCTCCACCCGGAACGGGCTGATGTCGTGCGCGTACACCTTGAACGGCTGCCCGAGCCGGATAGCGTCCAGCACGTCCTGTTCGGTCGCGTTCGGATCGGCTGCCAATTCCGTTGCTCGTTGGGCCGCGAGCGGGTGACGGCCGGAGCCGAACAAGGCCAGCATCTGTTCGGCGGTCACCAGATCGCCCGGATCCAGCCCTTCGACGCCGGCCAGCCCCGAACCGACCCAACGGCCCGGCACCTCCCCCTTCTCGCCGTAATACGAGGCGAGACCGGTGTGGCCACGCTCGGTGGAGTCCATGGCTGCGACCTGCCTGGTCAGGTAGTCATAACCCGACCCGGCAGTGATCCGGTGCAGCGACATCGTCACACCTCCCTAGGCCCGAACGGACGCCGATCGGGACGGGGTCAGGCGCGGGAACGCCTCGGTGGGAAGCGCAATGCCGAGGGTGTATGCGTCTTGGTGAAGGTCCTGGATCGCTGATCGCGCCTGATGGAGGGAGGTCGTGCTCAGTGGCGGGTAGGGAGTCCGAGGACACGTCGGGGTAGTGGGTGGCTGTCTTCGGTCGGTCTGATGGGGTGTGGGTTGGGTGCGGGAACTGCGGCGACGTTCTCCGCGGGTGTCCCGATCGCCGGGCTTCTGGGCCTAGGGAAGTGAAAGTCCCAAGATCCGGAGGTGGTGTGGTGTCCCAGACGTTGCGGCAGCAGGCGCGTCGGCAGGTGAACGAGGCGACCGCGACCCGCAAGCGCGTCTGGGCCGAGCGTGAAGCACGGCTTGTGGATGCCGCGGTCGAGATTGTGGCCGCGATCGTCGCCAGGGACCGCGCCGAGCTGGCCGCAGCCCAGGCGATCCTCGCGATGGCCGACGAGCGAGTCAGCCTGACCGAGATCGGCGAGCGGTGCGCACTGCCCTTGAAGGAAGTCGTCCGGCTCAAGAAGCTCAGGGCGCGACCGTGAGCAGTGACGCCCAGTCGTTCACGAGTGAGCACTGTGAGCAGGGGAGTCGGGCATGAACTGGCGGTGGACGTGGCTCCGAGCCCAGCTGACGGCGATCGTCGCATCAGCATTGGTGTGGCTGGTGGCCCTTGTGCTGTCGCCGGCGTTGGTCGGTGTTGTGGTCGTCGTCAGTGTGGTCTTGGTGGCCGGTTGGCGCTCGCGCCTTGGGCTGCGGGTGCGGTTGGGTGCCCGGCAGGCCAGGTCGGACGCGGCCGAACTGGTGTGGCGGGCGCTCATCCCGGTCGAGTGGCTGCGTGGACGAAATCAGCCGCTTCTGTTCACCAGCACTCGCTTGGCCCAGGACGTGGTTGCTGGCGGCCCCCGCGAACTCGTGGTTCACGAGCGGCTGGCGCGTCGGGTCAGCGAGGGACAACTCGATGATGCGGACCTGTGCCGGCTCGTGGTGCGCGCCATGGCCCTGACTGAGGTGAACCGTTCGAGGCTGGCGGCGTCGGTGAACCTCTTCTGCCTTCCGTGGTCGCTGATGGCGATCGCAGCCCGGACCGTATGCCGTCCGGTCCGCTCGATACGACTGGCCGGCTTCGCCTGGCGGGTGCGGTGGCTCTTCGTCGCACTCGCGGTCGTCGATCTGTACCAACGTGGGCACTGGCCAGGCCTAGTGATGCTGATCCTCGTCGCCACAGCCACAATCACCACTCCCCGCTGGAACCTGGCCTGGAGTCGGCGCCAGGAAGCGATGAGCGAGGCTGCCGAGCAGCGCCTCGCCAGGCGCATGGACTCGGCGGGGTCTGCAGGTTGCCTACCGCGGGCCGGTGGTCGACCGGCTCGGCCGGTCGCTGGTTCGGGGGGTGCGCAGTGACTGTCACGCATGCGGGTGTTCGTGTCTGGGCTAAGGGCCTCTACCCGTTGGAGGCCGCTGTGGAGCTGCTGGTCCGCACCGCCGATGGGCGCTTCGCGAACCCGGGCTATCCATGGATCCAGCCATGCGACCGTCCCGGTTGGTGGTGGCTCGACCATGAGGCGATCAACGACGACACCATCTGCGTACTGTCCGGCGGTGAGCAACGCATCCTGCGCATCGTCGCGTCGCTGGCCGGCGGGCGTCCGGTCAACCTGTACGCCGACCTGCCCGGCCTCGACCGGAACCTGATGAGCCTCGTACTGGCCGCCATGGCGCACGCCAACGGCAGCCACGATCGCCCTGACATCCGCATCGACCACGACCGAGGCGTCGCCGTACACCGAGGACGACTCGCCCCGCCGTATCCCTGGCCCGCTGACCAACAAGGAGACTCCGATGAGCCACGACCAGCAACCCGAACCCACTCAGGGCCGGCTATCCGACCTGCCTCTGATCCGCGAGGAACTGCTCACCGAGATCGAACAACGGCACCGCGACGTGGTCCCTGCATTTGAACTGGCCGACATGCGCTGGCACTACCAGCAGGTCATTCGGCACGACGATGCCCGCACGTAGCTACACCGCCGAGCAGCGGGAGGCAGCCGACCAGGCGCGACGCGAACAAGTCGAACAACTCCACGAACTCCTCGCCGAGCAGGTTGGCTCGCTCGACAACCGGGTTGAGTGGGAGGCGTTCTTGCCCTTCGCTCGCGGTTTCACGGACTACTCGTTCCTCAATCGGCTCGCCATCATGGCGCAACGACCGGACGCGACCGCGGTCGCCGGCTACCGAGCCTGGCAAGCGAAGGGCTACCAGGTCCGCAAGGGCGAAACTGCCATCCGCGTCCTGGGACCCGTCATGTGCCGAGCCCAACTGCTGGACCACTCAGGCAATCCGGTGCTCGACGCCGATGGACGGCCACGGGAGACCCGGAAGATCATCGGCGTCAAACCCGTCCCGGTGTTCGACATCAGCCAAACCGACGGCCCACCCGCTCCCCGAGTGCCGACACCGGTGCTGCTGACCGGCCAGGCACCACCCGGTCTGTGGGACTCGCTGGCAGAGGTCGTGGCCCGGCAGGGCTTCATGCTCGAACGCGGGGACTGCGGTGCGGCCAACGGATTCACCAGCTTCGCCGAACGGACCGTCCGCGTTCGCGACGACGTCGACGAGGCGATGGCCGTCCGGGTACTTGCTCACGAGCTCGGGCATGTCTTGCTGGCCGACCCAACCACGGTGGAAGGCATCGTGGACTGCCGCGGAGTCCGCGAGGTCGAGGCCGAGTCTGTCTCGTTCATGGTCGTCGGCGCCCACGGCTTGGACGCCTCCCAGTACAGCTTCCGATATGTCACCGGCTGGGCACACCAAAGCGAAGGGAACCTCACACCCGAGCAGGTCGTCCGAGCCACCGGACAACGAGTCATCGAAACCGTCGACAAGATCCTCGCCCACACCCAACCCAAGCCCTCACCGGCCGAAGACGCGCTTGACGCCTACGAGCACGAAATCAACCGGACCCTCGACGCTCCACGATGGACACCGACAACGTCGGCCTATCCCTCCGGCGTCCAGCACGAACGCGCAGCACAAACCTGGGGGAGCGACCGCAGCCGGCAGACGGTGATTCAGAGATGACTTCTTCTGACGCGCTGTCCCTGGCCATCGGACACGTCCGCAACGCCACCTGGCAACTGCTCAATGGCCAGAGCAGAGACCTGCTCCTCGGCCTGGACTGCCTGGACATCGAGAGTCTGCTCAACCCCGACGACCTCGACCCGGCCGTCGCACCGCTCGAACCTGACGCGGCACGGTCCCTGGCGGCCGCCCGAGCACTGCTTGACCAGATCCCTGACCAGGTGGTGCCGGCCGCCTGGGCGGCACTGCTCGCTCTCACGGTCCAGATCGGTCCGCGATGACCGCCACCATCGCGGACCTGATCCGCCTCTTCGACCGACAGGTCCACGACCTCGGCACCCCGAGCGAGCGCGACACTGCCAACGCCCACGTCGCCGGATGGATGAAGCTCGCCGCAGCCACCCGGCGTACGATGAGCCTGCTGCCTCTGGGTGGACGCTCCGCCCAGGTGATGGCCGGGTTGCGGACAGTTCTGGACCCACTCGTCCACGGTCCCCGTGACCCGCTGGTCAACCCGATACCGGCACCCAGCCTGGTCCGCACGTCGCGAACGATAGGGGCGATCGCGGACGTACTCGCCGAACACCTCCAAGGTGGTGGCCGGCGCGAACAGATTGGAACCGAAGCGATCAAACTCGAAGCCAGCGTCTTGTCGGATGTCCACGTGATCGCGCGCTGGTCGCGCGCGGTCACTGCGTCGCAACGGTTCCCAGGCACGACAGGCCAATTCCCAGCGCAACTTGATGACCTGATCGTTGTCACCGAGCCCTTCGCACTGGTCCCGCGCGAGCGGCGCGCCAGCGTGCTGGAAGGCCTTCGGCTCCCAAACGCGACAGCGCCGGGGCTCGAAGGCGCAGTCACACCGTGGGCCGCCGAGGCAACCCTGATCCTGCAGGAGCGCTACCGCGTCAGCGGCTGGGCCATGCAAGCCATCGCCGGCAACCTCGCGCTCCTCAGCCACACCGCCGGACAGAGTGTGAACCGCGCCGTAGTTGAAGGCGAAATCACAACCTCGCAAGCGGGGGATTTGGCCGGTTGGTTCGCCGAAGCTGCGCGGCTCTGGCGCACCGCTGCCGCCTGGCCCCCGCACATACGGCTTGGCGGTCAAACGCCCATCCTTCGACATCTCGGCCAGGACGTGCGACAGGCGTGCACCAGCACCGTGTCGGGGGTGGATGAGCTAGGAGCACCAATGACGGCCGCGACCAGGCTCTCCCTACTCCACGCGTCAACAATGGACCGGCTCGCCGCCAACAATGAACTGTGGATGCACACCAGCCGAACCAACTACCGCGGCGACGAGATCGAGGCCTGGACTCGACAGCCGCCCGGAACCACCGACAGCTGGCGACTCGTCCACGCAGCCCGGGACGCTCACAACGTCCTTGAGCGCGCAGTCACTCAACTGATCCAGGCGACGCGGGCAGGCGCTCACTTGCCCGAAGGCTGGCCGCGCGAGCAACGCGTGGACCCCGTCCTCAGTCGGCATGGACCAGCCCGACCCCACGCGCCTCAGAGCCCTCTCTTCGATGTCGGGCGATAGCGTATGGCTCCCGGCTCAGGCCCAGGTTATGCACAACCTGGCGCTGCTCCACCGTTGTCCACAACTTCGCGAGGCTGGGGTCGAGAGCCGTCCTCGAGCAGCTACTCTGATCCAGTGTCATTTCCGCTAGATGGGGGCTGATGATGAGTAAACAACCGAACGCAGCCAGAAGTCTCGTGGTCCCTGCGAACTTCATTCAGGCGGTGCGCGAGTCTGGCTACCTCAGCATGTCGACTGCGCTGGCGGAACTGCTAGACAACTCGCTGCAGGCAGGCGCCACTCAGGTTGCCATTAGTGTCTCTAAAGACCTCGGGACTGGGCTGCCGCAGGTGCTGGTCGAGGACAACGGGGCCGGAATGTCCCGGGAAGAACTCGAGGATTGCCTCCGGTTCGGAGGTTCTGCTCGTTTCAATGGGCGGTCGTCTTTCGGTCGGTTTGGGATGGGGCTTCCGGCGGCTTCGCTAAGCCAAGCCCGTAGAGTCGAGGTCGCGGCCTGGCAGGATTATGGGCCTGTCCTTCAGGTGGCGCTCGATGTAGACGCCATCGCAGCCGGCATTCCGGCGACTCTAGAGGCGCGACCCGTTGGGCAGTCTTCGACGGCGTCTGGGTGCCGGGTTGCCTGGCGCTCGTGTGATCGGATCGACTATCGCCGACTGGGTTGGCTCGAGCGAGCGCTGCGGCGCGACCTAGGCCGGATGTACCGGCGGTACCTAAGGTCCGGATGGTCACTCACTCTGAACGGTAGGGCACTGGCACCCGACGATCCCCTCATGCTCGACAAGAGGATTGAGGGTGCAGCGGCAAGCGTCGTGTTCGATCAGCAGGTCTACGAGGTGTCTGTGCCAGGTGGCGGCACCGCGCAGGTGAAAGTCCGGTTCGCGCTGCTTCCAGTGCAGCGGTGGCACCACCTGGACAGCGTCTCTAAACGCCACCTCGGCATCGTGGGAGGAGGCGGCGTGTCAGTGCTGCGGGCTGGTCGCGAGATTGCCCACGGCTGGTACTTGATGGGTAGCAAGCGGAAAGAGAACTACGACGACTGGTGGCGCTGCGAGATCGAGTTCGAGCCAATTCTCGACGAGCACTTCGGTATCACTATCAACAAGCAGGGCATCCGGCCATCGCCAGAGTTGCGGGACTCGATCGCGCCGGAATTGGAGTCCATCGCGCGAATCCTGAACGCACGAGTTCGACAGGCCTTTGAGGACGTGAAGTTTCAGACCGCAGCCGAGGCTTCCTGCCGGGTTGCGGAAGCAGCAGACCCCGACTTGCCGGTGCTCTCCGGCGCCGGCGGAGCGGGTCACTCGCTCCGCTACCGCATCGGTACGGCGCAGTTGCCGGCAGAGTCGATGCTCGCGACGAACCTCCACGACGGCGTCCTGGAGGTGCAACTGAACGTGGATCACCCTGCGTTCAAGGCGATCTACCAGCCCCTCCAAGCACTCCCCGAGGACACAGGTTCGGGGCTGCGCACCGCGATCGAGCTACTGCTTCTAGCCTTAGGGCGAAGCGTGCTTTCAGCGCCCGATCACGCTGATCACTTGATTCACCAACTAGGCGAAACCTACGGACGGATGCTGCAGAAGGCATGACCACAACCAAGTACATTCCGCTAAATCTTCCCAGCGGCACGCCTAGGCGCGAGAGGCAGGGCTACCTTCGGCTCTGCCGACTCCTCTCTGCCCAGACGCTCAGTGAATCACCGAGTAGAACCCACGACGACTGGATGGCTCTGGCCAAACTGGGCGACCTGTACGTGCAGCCGACCCTGGCGGCGGCTGCTCACACAGTCATCGATCTTGTCGCACAGGGATGGACCGTCCAGGTCGACCGACTCGGCCCTCTGTTCTCCCCGCCCGCGCCTCGTAGCGACAGGGCTGCAGAGAAGGCTCGGATCAGGAGCCAGGAGCACCTGCGAAGGGATGAGCAGCTTCGAAAGCCAAGCGTTCGTCGGTTCGTCCTGGGGATGGAGCAGCCGCATGTCCACGGCGATCGGTTGGTGTCGATCTTCGACTTGATGAGGGACGGACGGGAACTGTCGGCTGCACTCGATGAGGATCCGATCGGCAGCACCGCCATCAGGCCGTATGTGCAGGTGGTCGATGACTCGACGTGCACGTTGACGGGATTCAGACTTCAGGACATCTGGCGGTACTTCCGGCACACATGGTCGAACGCATATGCCTCGGTGCCGGGCCGCTCGATGTCGATTCTGATCCGGGATGCCGTCACCCCCTACCACGCGGTGATCGGCCTGGCAGCTGTGTCGAGTCCGATCGTTCAGATCGCTGAGCGTGACACCTGGATGGGTTGGGAGACCGACACCTTCGTTCGCGGTCTCTCCGAAGAACCGACCGAGAAGGCTGCTCGCTGGGTGGCTTCGCGCATTCAGGCCCAGCAGGACGAGATCTATGTCTACGACCTGCTCCGTGACGGAGTCCTGCAGCCGTCAGATCTCACCGCGCCCACTGACGACGCTATCGCACGGCTCAACGCGGACGCGGAGCGACATCGACAGCGACACCATCGCTCGGCGTCGATCCGTCAGGTCCGCAGCATCGACAGGGGGGATTGGGTTGCGCGAGCGCAGACGGACCTCTTCCGAAGCAAGCGTGCCGCTGCACTGGCGGAAGCTCTCGATATTCGGATGGTCTTAGGCTCACACCTTCTCCCTGAGTCGTCGGTCGAAGGACTGCGTCATGCGCTTCAGGACGCGCGTGCCCGAACTCAACTGCGGCGCCTAGTTCGAAGGGCGCGGGGCGAGAGGGTTGGGACGGTGATCGCTGACCTCACCGTCTGTGGGGCGATCGCACCGTACAACGCGCTCGCTGCGGGCAAGCTCGTCGGCGCTCTTGCTGTGTCCCCGACAGTCCTGGAGGCGTACCAGCGGAAGTACAACCGACCCAGTGAGATCGCCTCGTCGATGGCTGGGCGTCCAGTTGTGCGCGAGTCCCGGCTCTCGCTGATTGCCACGACGTCCCTGTATGGAACTGGTTCCAGCCAATACAACCGCCTCTACTGGCCAGCGGACGTCCTGGGCGGGCCAGCAGGTCAGCGCATGGGCTTCCACGAGCTAGGTCGATCTAGATCGTATGGGACATCGCACCTGACCGATGAGTCGGTAAAGGCCCTCCTCCGATTCTCGGTGCTGAAGGACTCATCAGTGCGTGTGAACAGCCTCTTCGGGGAAGGAGTAAGTCCGCGACTTCGCAAGGTGCGTCTCGGCTTGTCCGCGCTCGGCTGGCCGACAGACGACCTTCTCAAGCACGGCAGAGAACGCATCGTCTATGGCGTCCCTCTCGTGAGCAACTTGACGGACTACTCGATCGGCGTCGATTCGACGCCGGACTACCTATTGGACACAGAGGTTGAGGATGGCGACCAGCGGATTGCCGACTGGTGGCTGGTCCGATGGGCAGCGAGGCGCGCGGCTCAGGAACCGGTACGCGACGCCATGCAGGCTCATCGCCTCACTCGCCCGATCACCCATGGCGCTCGAGTGCGGCTCCCCGAGAGTGATGGCGCAGTTGATCAGCTTCCGCTGATGGCGCAGCCCTCCTAGGTGCTGGACTCAAGCACGAACACTTCGGTAGTCACGACCATTGAGCCGATAGGGGACGGAACTTCGGGATCGGACTCGGGGCGAAGTCCGAGCAGCCGCACCCGGTCCCCGACTTTGAAGCCCGGTTCCATCGTCGCGGCGCGGAGCAGCATCTGCTGTCGCCCATCACCGTCGAGCAGCCACCAGCTCCGCTGTCCGTTCTTTTCTCCGATGACGGCTTCGAGGTCGAACCAGTCGTCGTCTGGGGAAGAACTCTTCGCTGGCGCGACGGATTCCCAATAGGCAGGGCAGAGATGGCGCACGGAGCAGCCATTGCACGTATCCGCACTGGGGTTCGCACTCGGCGAGTCAGATCCGGCCTCCTGTGATGCGTGATTAATTTCGGCCTTGAGCTTGGCGGCTAACCCCGCGAACTCGGACCTGCCCGGAACATCGACGCTCACCTCATGATCTCGATATGCCGCGGTGAGGGTGGTTGCCCGCAGATGCCCTGGGTTGGACTTGTCGTCGGCGTTCCAGAGCAGGGCATACAGATGGAGTTGATCCGCGTGGCTCGGAGACTCGGCACCAGTCTTGAAGTCGACTATCTCGACCCGAGCATCCTCGATCGTGAGGAGATCAACGCGGCCATGTAGCCGCAAGCTGTCGGCTACGAGCCTCACCTCGGCGTGCGAGCCGGCTGCGAGCGCCCGACGATCTCCCTTGGATGTGTGGCGCTGGCCGGTTGGAGCGACGGCCGCTCTTGGGGCCCCGCGTACAAACCGTGTTCGGCTCAGATAGGTCTGAACCTGGGCCCGTGCATCGTGCGTCCGTTCCCGCAACTGCCGCTGGAGTCGCCGCTTCCGGTCAGCACTCAGGCGAGGGTTCGTCTCAAGTGGTACCAACTGGCGCGCCGTCTCATCCTCGACGACCGCACGGAGCCCACCAAGCGTCACGAGAACTTCCGATGCTTCCGCGGTCCTCGGCGAAGCAACCCCCGCGTTGGCGAGCGCCTTGAGGATCGCCTCAAGTGCGCCATGGACCACGTTCCCGAACAGCGAGGCGAGGGACGGCAGCGACGGGTACCCGTAGCCTGACCACAGGTCCGGGTAGTTCGCATGTTCCAAGCAGTAGCGGAGCGGGCAGACAGCGATGTCCTTCAGTGTTGAGTAGCTCCAGTGTTCCGGCGGATCTGCCAGCACGGCACGGCCCCGGGCCACTCCAGTCTCAAATGTCCGGGCCGTTGCTGTCACAGCAGGATCTTCTCGACGCTCAGGCTCGCATTAGGCAAGCTGCGGGAAATCTCGATGTCATCAACTAGATGCACCGGAACTGCGACTTGGTACTCCATCGCGTCGTTGAGGAACTTGTCGGGAGCGAGTTGTGGTGCAAGTGGGCTGTGTACGCCGAAGATGAACCGGCGGTCGCTCTTAGTTGCCAGGATCGGCGCTGTCACCGGCGCGATTCCCGCGAAAGTGACGGTGGCGTTGCGCTCGAAGCTGACACCGGGGATGCCTCGTCCCACCAAGTCGTTGTAGAGCCGACTTGTCGAGAGTTCGAGTCGATCAGGATCAAGCGTCGGGATGGTACCGTCTCGCAGGTAGCGAAGGAGACTCGCTCCAACCCTGCGATCGAGCAGGCCGTGTTCGAACCGATTGCGGAAGCTGCGGAGGCAGCGGTAACAGGATTGGTCACAACCAGCCGGGCAGTGTTCGAGGCGATCGAGCGTTGCCCTGAGGACCTTGTCGCCGAGGTCGTGGACCCTGTGCGTGAAGCCAGCGCCGCCGGCTAGGGTGTCGTACAGGTAGATCTCGGCCTCCAGGCCCTCGGCGCCACTGGGCGTCAGTGCTGGTCGGAACTCTGCCTGCAACTCAGTTGCGTCGATCTCCAAGAGGTCAGTTGCAGCAATCGTCATAGCCTCGGCGATCGTGCGCAGCGCGACCTGCGTGGCTAGTAGGTGTGGAGCCAGGCGGACTGGCGAGTCCACTGAGAAACGCACGAGCAGCACGTCGGTGATGAAGTCGGTGCCCAAGACCAAGCCGTTCCATGCAGACGACCCGCTACAAGTGGGTTCCTGTTCATCCGGGTAGGACTTCTTGTGCTGCCCGACGACGGTCCCCGTGGGACTAGCCGTCGGTTCGATCCGCCCGCACTTGAAGCAGTACGTGTATCCCTCGTTTCGCGGGCCTGTGTTGGTCACGATCAGCGTCTCGCGGTGGTAGGTCTGCTGGACGTGATCGGTCACATATGACCATGCCGAAGCATCGTCAGGACCTGGTGCAACCAACTTCGCCCGGGTCGCATAGCTTGACGCGGGGGAGTCGTCCGGACTAGTGCCTTCGGACTCGTAAGCGGGGTGCGCAAAGCCCGGAGGACGCAGCCATGCCATCGCCTTGCCAAAGGTCAACTCGCCACCGCATGCGGGGCAATCCCGCTCGTTGCCTGGCTGTGCCTCGTCCTGTTCGTAGTACTTCGCGTAGTGGCAGATCCTGCACTCGAAATAAAGCTTGTGTGCCTTCCACGCGTTGAAGCGCTCAGACTGGATTGGCGAGTAGATCGCGCCAGAGTGCCACTCCTTGTTGTCGATCCAAACGATCTTCCCAGGCGCGTACTGGCTGAGAGCGATGGGAAGGCCCTGGCTCGGCGCGTAGCGGAACGCGGCCCGGTATGGTGCCGACTGGTCAACATCGAAGACATGGAAGCTCGCGACATCGGTCGGGAATGCGTAGCGCGGCAGGACGCCCTTGTAGAGCAGGCGGTCGAGCAGATTGGTCTGGCTTCGCTCCGGTCTTGGGACCTCCGCCCCATCCTCGGCGGGACCTTCGGCCTCGACCTCCTCGGGTTCCGGCGTCAGGTCACCTTCCGCTGGTTTGGGCGCCGTCGCGTTAGCCGTGAGGTCGAGTGCTTCGTCGATGCTGGAAAGCGTCCTCGAGATGAAATCTTCGAGTACTGATGCCCGCCCCGTCGGGGTCAGCTCGGACGGGAGCCAGTCGTCGATGTCAGCGCGGAGCGCCGGCTCATGAACTGAGAGCCAAGCGGCGAAATCGGTTCGGTTGAGCGGCGAGCTGTTACCGATGAAGTCCGGAACCGTCCCCAGTACCTCGAACAGCTGAGACGACTGGGTATGGGGATCAAAGACAGGCAGCCGATCCTGGTGGTAGCGCTGGAGCAGGTAGGCGATGACGTGCCTCATGGCGATCTCGTCGTTGTCCATCGTGAGTATGGGATCGACAACCTCGCCGCGGATCATCTCTGCTGGCGTTCGGAAGTAGTGGTCGTCATGTGTATCCGAACTGCCGAACGCCACTACTGTCGCAACGGCGTTGCCGCGACGCCCGGCCCGGCCGGCGCGCTGCTGGTAGTTGGCTCGAGATGGTGGCATGTTGCGCAGCGCAACTCCGGACAGCGCGCCGATGTCAATGCCAACCTCCATCGTCGTGGTGCAGGACAGTACGTCGATAGCGACCCGCTCCTCTGAACCGCCAGTCGGCAGTTCGATGTCTACGTCCTGGAAGAGGAGTTCGTGTTCTTCGGCCTTGGAGAAGACAGCCTCCGCTTGGGCCGCGTTCAACTGAGCGGTGTGCTCCGCGGCGATGATGCTCATTGGTGGCTCGGGAGGATTTGCCAGTGCTCGGACGGTGCTGGCGCGGTAGTACCCCTTTCGCGCCTGAAACACCGGATCGGTGTCGGGGTTAAGAGTTCGCACGCTGTCAGAACCGCAATTGACGCATCGGGTCAGTCCAGGGAAGGGGCGCTGCGTGAACCGGCATCGCTCGCAGTACCCCCAGGTTCCTGCGGTTTCAAGTGCGATTTTGTTGGCCAGCAGATAGAACTTGTTTCCTCCGGCTGACTCACAGAACCGCTGGTGCAGAACAGGAAGCCACTCCTTATTGAACTTCCTCGTCAGAGGAGCGTCACCAATCCATCGTTCGAAGGGGCGGAACTTACCGGCGTGTGGCCGTACCCCGCCCTTTACCCCTCGCCAGACGCCGGTCATGCTCGGAAACCAGATGCCCTGACTCGGTGTCGCCCACTGCGCCAGCCAGAGGCGAACTAGTGCGGTCTTGGAACTCTCCGTGTCTCCGATGCCCGGCAGATCGGTAAGGTCGGCGAGTAGCGCTGGTAGGTCTGCCTCCCTCTCACGCAGTGAAGCCAGCCCGAGTGCCGCCAAGCCGTAGTAGCGGTCGGTCAGAGTTGTGTAGATGGCGCGCATCAAGGACTCTGGTGGCTGCATCGGCAGCGTAACTAGCTCCATGCGCGCGTCTTCATCCCCGGCCAGGGCGCCCTCGTCAATTAGGCGGCCAACGTCCTTCAAAATGCCCATCGACTCGCTCTGCCGGAGTTCGGGGCGAAGGCGCACCGACAACACCTTCGACCCGACTAGGGCCGCGAGAACCAGATGATGGAGCCCGAGCTGCTTCCTGAGGCCGGGCAACTGCCCGAGTTCGCTCCACCCGCGAATGATCACTGGTCGAATGACGTCGCGCATGGCGTAGCTCTGAAGGTTCGGCGCGAGGCGAGCGGCGACCTGGCGAGAGTCAGAGAAGGCGAGAACTTTGCGACCCCGAAGTGGCGCAAAGTCACGGTAAGGCTGAGATGGTGGCTGGACTTCGATCTGGCGTGCAACCAGTGCCTGGAATGGTTGGTCGCCCTTCGTCTGGTGGTCCTGGACGGACGACCGACCGTATCCCGCAGTGCGTCCACACACGCCGCATGGCTTGAACTCGCCGCTCGTCTTGATCTTGCTGTCCCCGTCGTCGTCCTCGCCGCCGTCATCGGCGTCGACTACTTCGCCGTCACGCCTGCCGGGAAGATAGACACTCCTTGTGCGGGCGCCGAGTCTGTTCGGATTGAGCCGTCCCGTAATCAGGTCAAGGTCAGCGATTTCGGCGGCCTGGCGAGGGTCCGGCTGCTCAACCAAGAGATCAATCGGCTGCAACTCTTGAACTGCCCCAGTCGTGGTCTGGAAGCTGCTGCCGGGTTCTTGCCAGAGGGAGCTCGGGTTCACGACGTCATCTGTGTATGCGCGTAGGTAGGCAGATCCGCAGTGCCGACAAGTGAACAGCTCAAACACTCGGGCGCCACATTCGCAGGACTCGCGCGGTTGCCCATAGAGCTTGCCCACGGGAGCATCTGTCGAATTCAGCGAGACATCCACCGCCCCACAGTCAGGGTCGGCACACGCCCACAGGCCCGGGAGACCCCGGTAGAAGGCGTGAACCCGGCAGGGCAGAAGACCCGCGTCCCCAGGGTCGAGGCGAGCTGAGCTGCCCAAGGCCACGAGTGCGGTGACCGCCCGGTCTGCCGTCTCGCTGACGGCATTGGGGAAGATCTTCGTGCCCAACTCGCTGACGGGCTGTGCCTCCTGCATCGTTTCGTTGACGAGCAGGCCCAGCGGCTCGAAGGTTGAGAGCGCATCTAGAAGAAGGCCACCAACGCTTGTGCTTAATGAGGACGAGACTCCCCTCGCGTCCAACAACTGTGCGACCGCCGAAATCCGTTGGGCTTCCGTGTTGGCGTCGTAGAACTCGTCAAGAGGTAACCCGGCCAGAAGTGCCGCATCTTCGGCGGACCCAGCCCCAGAACGCGTTCGGAGCGCCAACTTGCCCTGGATCGTCCGAAAGTCCTCCACATCCTTGCCGCTCAGTTGGGCGGCGAATTGTCGGGCGTACTCAGGGTCGCTGAAGCTGGCGCTAGTGGCGATCACTTGTAAACGATCTGCTGGGATACCTAGCCGCGTGCGCAGCCGGCGGAGCAGCAAGGCCACCTCGGCGCCAGCTGCGCCCCGATACAGGTGCGCCTCGTCGACTACCAAGAGGAACTTCTCGTGTGGGTTACTCGAAAGCCAATCGCGTGTGGCGTCGAAAACAGGACGCTCAAGTGGGCGCATCATCATGTACTCGAGCATCGAGTAGTTGGTGATCAGCACGTCGGGCGGGGCCGCGAGCACCTCATGGCGGGTGAGTAGCTCGGAGTCCTCGGGCTGCATGACTGCGCGGACGAACTCGCCGGCGCGCTTCCAGTGGGCGCCCTTGTCGCCGTACCAGGCACGGAGATCCGGCTTTGCCGGCCACTTGCCTCGCTCCTTCAGCTTCCCGACGAGGTCGACCGCGGCTGCGTGGTTGCGCGCAGCGGGGTTGGCTTGACGGTCGAGGAGGTCGAGGTAGAAGTCCTCGATGGACCTGAGTCTCGTCTGATCCCGATCCACTTTGCGCACACCTGGATAAAGGGTCCGGCTCGTATAGCGGGCAAAGCGGGCGGGGCGTCCTGCCCACCCTTGGAACTGGCTGGACACACGGTTGTCGCCTAGAAGCAGTCGCAGGCGTCCAAGCTGGTCGTTGACCAGGGCGTTCATTGGGTACAGGATCAGCGCTCGCACCGCAGGACGAGCGAAGGATTGGGGTTTGTGCTTGGCTTCTCGGGCGAGCTTCGCCAGCATCGGAAGCAGGAAGGATTCGGTTTTGCCGGAGCCGGTGCCCGTCGTGACTGCGAGACTCAACGCGTCTCGCATGGTGAGTTCAAGCGCCTCGGCTTGGTGCGTGTACGGGGGGTCGTACAGCAGGGGGGCGCCCCCCACGCTGCTCGTGAGCGACGCAAACAACTCCAGCACTGCGTCGTCCAGTTCAAGGTCCGAGAACCGGCGGTTGGTCTGGTATCGCGGGGTGCTCTCAATGAAAGGTGACTGGGAGATGACGCCCTCTTGTTCCAGAAGCGCTCGCCGCTGTTCGACCAACATGGGGTGGCCGATGTGGTATGTCGCCTCGATGTACTCGCGCAGTGCTGACTGGATCTTGTCAATCGTTTCGGCGATCGTGGGTGCTTCTGCCGTCACTGGCCCTCTCCCTCATTCATGCTCATCCACAAGGTGCTGGTCAGCACCGATTGAAGTTCCTCGAGTGCGCCGGCGGGAATGCGATATGAGAATAGGGCGCCGCGTGACCTATCCACTGGGTTCCCTGCCAGTTCCAGGTACCGCTCCGCCCAACTGGGCAGCGGGGCGAACAGGTCGACGATGTACTCCGCCGTCGGCGTTGCCCCTGGGATCGCGAGTGTTCGGAAGGACTGCGGCGCCCCGCGCTCCGCATCGATCGCCGCTTGTAGGCGCCAGGCTTGATCGCGGGCTGGCGATGTCGAACCACCGAAGGGCAAGTCGATGAGCCGTTCCGCGTTGCCGTCCACCAGACGAACAAGGCACCAGAGGTCGGATCCATACGCCTGTGGGCGTCGACCAACGAAGTCTCCACTGTCACCGGTGCTGGGCGGGCGCCATCGGCCGTGGTAGTACGTTGGTTTAGCCGCTGGATCGATAATCGTGAGCCCGTCGATGTGTCCTGCAGCGCGTCCGACGGCCAAGCGATGTCGGAACTGCTCAAGGTACGCGCTTGCAGGGGAGGTACTCGGTTGGCCGATCCACTGTTTCGTCCCGATTCGGTGCAGTCCAAGCGCCTTCAGTTGGCTGTCTGCCTCGCTGCTATCAAGCACGACGGCCCTTTTGTGGCCCACGTACTCAACAGAAGTCTCGTCCGGCACTAGCGCCTTACCTGAGGAGCGGATGCCAGTGAGCAGATATTGGCCCGGCACCTTCTCAACATAGCTGGGCGGACCGAGATAGAGCAGGCGCGTCGATCGTTCGGGTGTTGCCTCGGCGAGTTCCAGTAGGTCACCGGTTGAGATCAACTGCTCGAGGAGAGTCGCGACTTCGTCCCGCTCGAGTGGTTCGTCGAGCAGGGGATTCAGGACCTCTAAAGTTGTGTCGACCAATACACGCGGCGTTGTCGGGCAGAGGAATGACGCTGCTCGACGCAAGGACGCGCAGATCGTTTCGGGATGCTCTAGGACGAGGATCTCCGGATCAAGGCCGAGTGTCGCCACTGCAAGCGCGACTACCTCGTCGGCTCTCCGAGTCGCGATGTCCATCAGGACCAGCCTCCCTCGTCGTCGGCGTCATCGAGGATCCGAACACCGAGCACCGCCAATCGAGCCAGTCGGAGCAACACCGGCGCGTTCAGTGCCTTCTGAATAAGGAGGTCTCTCTCGCTGGCCGGCCAATGCTTAACTTCGCCGGGCCGATCCGCCAAGGTCAGGAGGAATCGAGGCGCAGATTGATGTTCCCCAAGTCCGCGACGCCGGAGCGTCGGCCCCACGACGTTCGTGAATCCGGTGATCATGGCGACGGGGGACTTCCACTCCCACAGTTGCTTGCAGATCGCGTCGGCCACACGCCACTGGTCCATGTTGTCGCTCACGGCATCCCTGAGGTGCCTGAGTCGATCGTGTGCGCCAGCAAGACTGCGCTCAGCCGCGGCCCACCGTCCACCGCCGACGATAGAGACGAGCGCAAGCGTGACTGCCTCAAGCACACGGTTCCTCTGGTGCTGGGCAAAAACGTCGCCAGGTAGGTCGGCGTCGGCCCACATCTGGTGCCCGTCGATCAACTGTAAGAGCCCTGCAACAGTCCGGGCAGTGGACTGTACCTCGGGGGCTCTTCTCGCCGCGAGCACGCTGCTGGGCTGAGCCGGAAGAAGTGCCGTTGTCGCGACGTCGAGTCCGGCACCACAGCGTGCAAGGAGGAGCCCCCCCGTATCAGGAACGAGAGGATCGATACTCGGATCGAGATCTTCAGGCTTCATCGGCTTCTCAACACGGAACAACTGCACCCGGGTGCCGTCGACGTCGGTTCGGTCGATCAGGTGCGCCCGACTGTGGTTGCGCCCGCGGAGGATTTGCCATCGCAGCGGCTGGAATCCTCGATCGGCTCTGAGTGAGGCGAAACCTACGCCCGCTCGCGACACGGACACTTCCAGAGATTCGGCTAGATCGAAATGGGCCTTGAAGGTCCTGTCACCCCGAAGATCGTCGGCGATTCGAGTCCAGTTCGACTCGTTCACGGGCAGCGCCACGGTGCGCGATACTCTTCCGAGTCGCGCCCCAGTCTCGGAGTGGAGTGAGACCACCAGATCGACTTTCATTCCCTCCGGGCCCACGATTGTGACGGCCGCCGGCTCCCAGAGCTCACTCATGGTCGGGCGTGCCGGCGAGGTCAAGAGGCGGATGCCTTCGCCAACTCCACTCGCGTAGCTATCCGTCTCAGGGTCGCGAATCGCGATCATGAGTGAGCCCTCGGCAAGCGTCTGGTGCTGCCCACCCGTGAGCGAGACCCGCAGTTCGTGTTCCCCGAGCGGCAGATCGTCCAGACTCAGAAAGAGCTCTCGGTCACCCTCCGGCCAGTCTAGGTTGTACCTCTCGCCGGCGAGGGTGAGGGTGCCACCGGTAGGAATCTGTTCGGCTCGAATGCCGATCAACCCAGGCTCGCCTGCCAACCACTCGACCGAGCCCTCACCGTCCCACGAACTCGCGGCGATACCGACCGGGCGAATGGCGATGTCGGCCCGAACGCTCAGCCCGGCGGCCACGAGTGCAGCGGAGTCCTCATCCGTTAGGCGCTCCGGCACGGTCAGCCGCACCACCGTCGCGTCAGCAATGTCGAACCGTACTGACCTCACACCGGGAACGGTGGTCGGGTGCCACGTTCTGTCATGCACTAGGTAGTAGGTGTCGCCGGGGTGAACAAGTCGACCCTTCACCTCGGTGGCCAGACCTGGAGAGCGCTGCTTGAACAACCAGATTGGGCCACGTGTGATCTCGACCTGGTCGCGTAGGAGGTTGTTCACGTCCTGCTTCCCGTCCTGCAACTGAACGAACGGTCGATCGGGGTTCGGCCACCGGGTGAGTCGCACTGGCGGGCTTTGAGTGGCGAGTCGACCTCTCGCCAAGATGGTGTCGTCGGCACCTTCGAGTCTGGCTTGTCGACGGGCCAGTTCTTCGTACACGTGCGGAAGGCGACGGTTCAGATTGCTGAGGTCGGGCAGCTGTGCGTAGGCATGCCAGCCCTGCCCGGTGTTGCGCAAGATCAGGTGCGGATCGGTTGGGATCGGCAGCCTGTCCTGCGGCTCGCAGACTCCTCCGCTGCAGGGTCGACCCGGCTGGAATCCACGGGCTCGCACCAAAGTTGCGGCAGCGCGAGCTCCTTGCAGCCACAACTTCGCCTCACGTTCTTGCTCAAGGCCATCCACCAAGCGCATCAGCGTTGAGTGCAGTAGGTAGGGGGACTCCTCTCCTTCCCCAGAGAGCAGAGCGGCCGCCACGTGACCTAGCAGCGATATATTCGTGCAGAAGATTCGAAAACGCTCGGTGTAGTTCCAGGCGCGGGCGGCCAACTGCTTGCCGAGCTCCTCAGGGTGTTGCAAGAGGCGAGTGGTGAGGCCCATTCGGAACTCGTACAGCAACTGCGCGAGGTATCGCTGCAAGTACACTGGCAGAACGGCATGTGTAATCGGCCAAGCGATGATCGTGAAGTTCTCGGCGAACGCACCCTGAGGCACTGCCCCGCCGTACTCTGTTGCAAACCTGCGGAACAATTCACGAATGCAGTTCCGGTCGCCGTGGGCCTCCCACCTTGGGGTCACCTCCTCGAACCGTGGCCAATAGTCGTTGCCCACATACTCGTATCCAACCTCGGCTGCGTAGACGATGAAAGGCAGCCATGTACGGCTCCAGTAATGGCGGCGGAAACCACGTGACACAGCGTCTCGGACACAAGCCTTCAGCGACTCTAGGTCGCTGTCAGAGAGTCCGTGTTCAAGGGCGAACACCGGTGAATTGCCGCCGAGTGATGCTCGCCGCAGGTGGAGATCGCGGAAGTGAACATCCAAGTGCGACTGGAGTTGCGACAGAACGTCCAGCAGGTTGGCGGGCTCCACTCTTGCTTCTTCTTTCATCCAGGAGATCTGTGGGTCTCCGACAGACCCATACCCCAAAGTGTGACGCGGGTCACTGACAATCTTCACTCCAGCCGTGGAAACCGACCAGTCTTCGAGCGTCGTCCACACCCGGGGGGCCACCGCCAATTGGGCCGTGCGTGCTGGCCGAGGGTATCGCCTCGATGGCGTATCCAACGGTCTCTGCCCCCAAAAGCTCGATGACCGGTCTACTGCCGATCAATGATCGGGCGTTCGACACCGTCGTCAACCGGTCCGATCGTCACCGATCTCGGTCTACCGAGGAATCTCCTCGAAGCCAGCCTTCTTCGATTTGAGCACCCATTGCCGCGCCTTGCTCTCAGCGGAACTTAGACTACTCTCGATCCTCCTCATACCCGGGCCTGGGCCAACGTAGTTGTACTCGAGGTCTGAGATCAGGCCATCGTCCTTGAACTTGAAGTGATCGAACCCGGCATCTGCGCGGAGCGCATGGCCACAGTTGAAGTTGATCGTACGGGGGTGCGAAAGGGTATCTGTAAGAAACACATGAAGTTGCCCCGGGCGGTTCCAGTGGTTGAGCCTTCGAAGCACTTTCGCAACTTCCTCGATCCCGAACGGCTCAGCCTCCTTCTTGGTGCTGTCTTTGGCCAGCTTTGCACCGTTGTAAGCGTAGATACTGACCTTGGCACTGGGGGGGAGGTCTCGATCCAGTGAGTCAAGTAGCCAGATTAGGTATTCGGCACTTTCTGGCAACTGCCGACGGACGAGGAGGCCGGAGAAAAGGTATCGATCGGAAATGCTCACCTCTGTTGATAGGCGGGCCAGAGGTGAGAAGTAGCGAGCCCATATCTCGGTACGATTAGTGCCCGCTTGAATAACGGTGGCTTCCCGAAGCGTTCGCAGCGAAGTGATCGTTTCGCATTCGTCGATGGCGCTTGGTAGGGTGAGTTCGAGGTTATCGTTGATCTGAACGAACTCGTCCTCGTTATAGAGAACTTGCTCAAGGAGGGTTCCGAGGCCGGGGATTCGAGATGCACCGTCGACGACGACAAGATCAGCGCAGCCGCTGAAACCTTCGAGGTCACCCAACGCGCAGTAGTCCTGAGTGGATAGATCTCGTGAGGGCTTGATCCGTA
Source organism: Micropruina sonneratiae (assembly GCF_025972045.1). Classification (GTDB taxonomy): domain Bacteria; phylum Actinomycetota; class Actinomycetes; order Propionibacteriales; family Propionibacteriaceae; genus Micropruina; species Micropruina sonneratiae. Next base: position 121,011 of record NZ_JAPDHX010000007.1, read on the forward strand.
CGACGCCGTGCGCGCGATCGTTGAGCGAACTGAGGACCGTGCTCCACAAGTCGTAACCCAATGTGTTTGCTTGATCGAGGATTGCCTGAGTCAACTCTCGTTGATCCTTCTCGCCCATCAAGCTCAGAACACCAAAGGCCTCAATGACTCGGGCCAGTCGCCGGTTCTGCGTCAGGAACGCGGCCCCGCCCCCGTTCGGGACGGCTAAGGCGCGGGGGTCGAGCGCGAATCGGCCGATCACTCCCAGCCTCCGAGCACGTCTTCCAGGCGGTCGTCGTAGAAACCGGTGGGCCATGGGTCGAGGAGTTCGCCTTGCGCGCCCAGCCGTATTCGCCGAACCGAGGCACCATTTTCGGTGTTGTTGTCGACGTAGAGCACCGCAACCTCGTCTGGGAGCAGCTTCCCTCGACGAATGAGTCGTCGGACACGCAGCAGGATGCTCTCGGAATGTGTCTCGAGGATGACCTGGTTGCGGAATGCGGTGATGGAGGTTGCGAACAGGTTCCCCAGCCTCGACTGCAACCGTGGATGCAGGTGAAGTTCTGGTTCCTCGACACAGATGAGCTGGTGCCGGGAGTGTACGCACGCGTCGATTACCGGCAATAGCTGCCCCACTCCGTAGCCGACCTCGTCAAGGCTGACCAGTGCGCCTGAACGCAGGTCCTTCAGATCCCATTCCCGCGCCAACTCTATTGCGGCGCTGTCACCAGCAACCTCGCCGAGCCGCAGTCCTTCGGCGGTGAGACGTGGCTCAAACTCATAAGGAACCTCTAGCTGGCTCATCATCTGGTTCAAGACTTCGTACCCTCTGAAGTCAGCGATGCCCCATTGGCCGTAGTTCACCAGCTCGAACGGTGGGAACTTCCGGTTGAAGGGGCCTTCCAGGGGAACGTAGGCGGCGCCTGGCTGCCCACGCTGCGGACCCAGGTACCTGAGCAAATACGCCATTGCGAAGAGGTCCGACTTGAGCGCTGTGCTGGGGTGAGCGAACAACTCGGCGTCGGCAACCTTGATCTCGCTCGTCCAGTCCCCGCCGGGCCGCTTCTCTCGCACCTCGTACGGCACCAACGACTCCGTGCCGAAGGCCCTCGCGGGATCGAATTCCGGGTCGAATGGGTCAGGGTCCTCGAGGCCGATGATCTTGCGAGACAGATCGGCCTCACCGAGCATGCCCAGACCGGAGGTCAGGTAGTCGACAGGGCCGATCGGATTGGGCGCGAACTCAAGTTCTGCTCGTGCCACCTCGCCGTCTCCGGTCCTGAAGTCAACCCCCAGCCTGAGTTGACGTCGCCAGTGGACACGCTCGGGATCGTCCGGGTCGGGAGTCTCCCAGGTGAGCAGGTTCCGAAGCGCCACCGAGTTCTCAAACGCCTTCCTCCAGACCTGAAGCGCGTCGCGGCGACCTACATTGACTGCGTTCATGAAGAGCTTCAGTCCGCGGAGAATGGTCGACTTGCCTGCGGAATTCGGCCCATAGATCAGGGTCAGCGGCGCCAGCTGCACTCGGTGCTCACCCGCTAGCGCTTTGAGGTTCTCGATGTAGATCCGGTCGAGGAGTGCAGTCGGTCGACTCATCTCAAGGGGCTTGGAGATGGGCGTCGCACCGGCATCCTCGATGCGAGAGGGCGTCCGCGGAGTTCTGAGGTCCTCGGCAGGATCTGCGAGCAGGCGCTCGTTGAAGTCCGTTAACTGTTGGACTTCGTCTTCGATCCGCTCAGCCTCACGCTGCCGGGCCGCATCCTCGCGCTGGATCTGGACCTTTCTACGAGCAGCCATCTCCCTCCGGTCCAGGCCGATCCAGTCGGGGCCATAACTGAGACCGGCGAGTGCCTTCGGACTCTCACCAGATCGGTCTGTCGAGTTTGGCATGGTTGCTCCTTGGCTCCTGATGGTATTGACGAACTTGGCGGCTGTCAGGCCGCGGCCGCCAGGCGAAGTCGAGCTTGCCGTCGGGCCGCTTCCCGGTGACCTGGACGTAGATCGTCTGGCCGACGTTGAACAGGACGGTCGCGTCCTCGACCCGTTGGCCTCCGTTGAGCGGTGCCATCTCCTTCACGTGGAGCAGGCCGGTTTCGCCGGACGGCAGGGTGATGAACGCGCCGAGTGACGGCTTGACGCGGGTGACCTCGCCCCAGCATGGCCGGTAGCCGGTGGACTTGGCAGGCGGAACGGCGGCCTTGATTTTGGCGACGTCGACCATGCCGTGGGCGATGATCTTGGCCATTTCGACTCGGTGCCGCACCTCGGTGTACAACACATCGATGACTTGGGAGGACCTGCTCGATCCTCTGAGCAGATCGAACACTTGATTGGACCTGCTCGCTCCTTGGTCCTGGTGAGCCTTGTAGAGGAGGGCCTTCTCCAGATCGGCGGAACAGGCCGACCGGAGCACCTCCTGGGCGATCGTCTCAGGGCATGCGAAGGTTCCCGACGGCGCCTCACGCAGAATCGCGATCAGCTCGTTCTCCGCTTGGGCGAACTCCTTCGACAGGTAGATCTTGGCGATCGCCCAGGCCCGTTCCAGGTTGTGGAGTTGGCGCGGATCACCGCCAACCTGGTCGAAGACGGCAGTCATGTGCATCGTCTCCAACTCCTGGATGTAGTCAAACGGCACTACACCTGTGGCGACCTTCGTCGACATGGCGACGAAGGAGGCGACGCTGCTGGTGCTGACACGGGCGAGCTGGTTCATGGGGAGACCCTTCTTGTTTGCGGCAAAGTCGTGTTCGGCGGCCGCGGCGGTGATGGTGGCCTCGGGGTACGAGACTCGTTCCAGCGCCCAGCGGGCGTGTTCGATGACGTCTTGGTCGACGAAGTCGCCCCGCGTCAGAGGTGGCTGCTGGCCGCCCATGACTCGAATGAGCGAGCCCGTGGTGGTGCGGTTGCTGCGGACCGATTCGCCGATCGTTTGGCCGGCGCGGCCCTTGCTGTAGTACTTGCCGTCGTGATTGCCGTGCGCTTTCAGCGCCGCGATCTGCTTCGGAGTCGCAGGCTGCGACCACATGCGTGTGTTCGCTGCACCCGGCGTGAAGGACGCGTTACCCCTCGATGACCCACCGGAGGAGGATCCAGCCTTGCCCGAACCACTGAGCGCCGGCGACTCGCCCTGCGGCCTAGCACCGTATGAGCGGGCTGACGTCGGCCCGCCTCTACCCTTTGACGACCCGCCCGAGGAGTACGATCCGCCGCCGGAACCGCCCGCGGATGAACCGCCTCGGAAGGGCCTCCGCTCGCGTATCCCTTGCCCATGATCGCCTCCTCCCGCGTGATGTTCGTCCGGCGCAAAGTCGAGAAACCTTACACGGCTTTCGGAGCGTGTCAAGCCCCGTGTAGGTGATGTAGCGAAAGCGCTGCCAGGTCGCTTCTGGCGACGCCGTCATCACGGGCGAGCACTCCGCCGGATATGCATGCATATCAAGAGCGCGGGAGGGTTAGGTCGCAGGACGGAACCCCCGGCGCTAATCCATGCAACTCGGCACCCCGCTGCAAATGAGCGTATCAAGTGCGCGGCTGACGGCGGTTTGGACAGCGAGGTCGGTCGGCCGGATGGCGATTGGGGGCACTTCCCAATCATGGACGCGCCAGTTCTCACCATGAAGGTCAAACGACCTGGCTCCGGTTCGACTGACCAGTTATCGGTGCGGAAGTCGATGTCTCGCCATGCCTCAGTTGCGGTCAGTCCACAGGCGATGAGCTCTGGGACCTCGTTGCGGAATCTGTCTCTCAAAGTGCTGCGCGTTGAGGGACGTGGCCAGGCCAGGGGCCGGCTCAGGCAGCGCCGTAGTGGCCTGGGTCACCTACAGAAACCCCGTGTCGACCAGTCTTGAGGGCCCTCGCGTCGGCATTGACATCAAAACACCTAGCCAAGACCTGCTTCCGCGATCAATCATTGTTTGGGGTATTGTCATGGCTGTGGCGACGCACTGAGGGGTCGCATCGGGGGAAGCGAGAGAAGCGTGCCAAAGGGTCATCGGTGCCCCGTGTGCGGCGAGTACAAACTGCAGCCGTACACGACGAACCAATTGAAATGCTCCAACTGCCACACGGTCGTGAAGAAGGATGCACTTTGAGCGGACGATTCCCGTACGTCGAGTGGTACTGCGATCGCTGCAACGCTTACTGAACGGGCCGTCAGGGTTCGATGACAGTAAGTACACGTGGACTTGCGAGGGGTGCGGTCACAAGAACCGCACCTCTAGAAACAACTTCCACGAGTCTGATGCAGCCTCTCGGGATAGCCACGCTGCGCGCTGACCGTGCGGGACAGAGGCGGATTGGTGGCGAGGCACCGTGTCGAGGATATGCGCGACAGTTCACCAATCGAACGGCCAGGTGGGAAGCCAGGTTGGAAGTTTGGTCTCATTCGTGTGCGTTCAGCTTTGATCGCTGGTGTGCGGCATTTCGGTGAATCGCCTAGCCATGGCCATATATGAACGGTCCAGAAGACCGGGGGGCCTGCTACTAAGCGGGTGCCAATCATTGACGTATGCAAGACGTCGACTGAAGGTGTCCCGATCGAGAAGCGAGCGGGGCCTAGGTGTACCCGGCCATGAGGTTGGTACCAGCGTGCCGGTTTGATTGAGCGAGAACCCCCGGATGGGATGTGGCTTGTCGAAGGTCACATCAACACCGGAGGTTCTCGTGTCCCACGGTAGTGCCCGGTTG
>NZ_JAPDHX010000008.1 GCF_025972045.1 Micropruina sonneratiae
TTGGTCGATCCGCCTCCGCGGCTCAAGCACCGACGGGAAGAACGAGCCCTGGCGGAGCTTGGGGACCGCCAGCTCGACGGTGCCTGCCTTGGTCATCAGCTCCCGCGGTCGGACACCGTTTCGTTCGGTCACCCGGTCCGGCGTGCGTTCGTAGCGGGCGGCGCCGATCACGGCCGTGGCTTCGGCCTCGATCAGCTCTTGGAGCACGAGCCGGACCGACTCGCGCACTAGGTCAACGCCGTCACCGGCACGGAATGCGTCCAACAACTCGGACACGGCAGAATCAGACAGGGCCATCGGTGAGATCTCCTTCGATGCGTGCTTGGCCGTACACACCGAAGAATCACGCCGATGGCCCGCCTCTCAGCTCAGGCCACGCCGATCCCCGAAACTCCACCACTCCCCGGGACTCTCACGCTTCGAACAAGGGGAAGAGCGAGAATCGGCCACAAGTCTCTTGTCAGAGAGCTAGCCGTGTGGGTGGAGCTAAGGGGATTCGAACCCCTGACCTTCTCATTGCGAACGAGACGCGCTACCAACTGCGCCATAGCCCCAGGTGCTCTGTGAGCAGAGTCGACTGTAGCAAAACCGCGCGGAGTCTTCACATCGGCGCCGACTCCGGCGTCCGCCTGCAGGCGTCTCAGCCGGCGGTGGCGTCGTGCACCTCGCCGATCAACTCCTCCACGACGTCCTCGAGGAACAGCACGCCGGTGGTGGCGCCGTCCGGGCCGGTCACCCGCGCGATGTGCGCACCGCCGGTCCTGACCTCGGGCAGGGCGTCCTCGAGCTCGGCGGTCCGGGCGACAGCGGGCAACGCGCGGATGCGGTTGTCGGGCACCGGCTGGTCGAGCTCTGCGGGCTCGGTGAGGTCGAGCACGTCCTTCAGGTGCAGGTAGCCGGTGAGCGCGCCGTCCGCGGCCCGCATCGGGTAGCGGGAGAAGCCGTGCACGGCCACCGACTCCTGCAGCTGCCGCGGGGTGACATCGGCGGACACCGTGATCAGGGCGTCCAGCGGCACCTCCACGTCGGACACGGACTTCTCGGTGAACTCGAACACCGCCGACAGCGTGCCGCTGGCGTCGACGAGGGTGCCCTCACGTTCGGACTGCTCGACGATCGTGGCCACCTGATCGATGGTGTAGGCGCTGGCCGCCTCGTCCTTGGGCTCGACCCGGAACAGGTGCAGGACGCTGTTGGAGATCCAGTTCAGCGTCCGGATCACCGGCCCACCACCCTGGCCACGAACACCAGCGGAGGCACCAACACGAGTGCGGCCCGGTCGGGGATGGAGAAGGCGATGTTCTTCGGCACCATCTCGCCGAACACGACGTGCAGGAAAGTCACCAGGACCAGCGCGACCACGAACGCCGTCCCCGCGACCAGCTCGGGAGTGAGCCCGGTCAACGCCAACGGGTGCTCCAGCAGGTGATGGATGGCCGGCTCGGACACGTTGAGGATGACCAGGGAACACACGGTGATGCCCAGCTGGCTGGTGGCGAGCATCAACGTGGCGTGTTCCATCGCCCACAGCGTCGTCTTCGCGGCCCCGCTACCGGCCGCCGCCTTGGGCTCGATCTGTGAGCGGCGCGCCGAGATGACGGCGAACTCGGCCCCGACGAAGAACGCGTTGACACCCAGCAGGACGACCAGCCAGATCAGGCCAGGCAGGTACTCGTTCATGCGTCCGCCTCCCGCTCGAACTCGTCCATGATCCGCTCCCTGGCGCCCCGAAGGCCGGGTCGGTCTCGGGATCGTCGGGCAGGTAGCGCAACCGGGTGATCCGCGGCCCGGCCAGCCGCTCGACGCGCAGCGTGCCGCGCTCCAGCCGGACCTCCTCGCCGGCCGTGGGGATGTGCTCCAACTCGTCGAGGACGAAGCCCGCCGCCGTGTCGTAGTGCTCCCCCTCGGGGACCCGGACGCCCGACCGTTCCCAGAGCTCGTCGGGACGGATGCCGCCACTGATCAGGATCGAGTCAGCGTGCCTGACGATCTCGTGCCGGCGCAGGTCGTGCTCGTCGTGCACCTCGCCGAGCAGCTCCTCGACCAGATCCTCCAGCGTGACCACCCCGGCGGTGCCGCCGTGCTCGTCGACCACGATCGCGATCTGGTACCCGCGGCCGCGCAGGGTGCCGAGCAGCGAATCGACCCCGGCGCTCTCGGGCACCAGCACCGGAGGCACCATCAACTCGGTCACCGCGACGTCGCCGCGGCGTCCGACCGGGACGCCATAGGCCGCCTTCACGTGCACCACGCCGGCGATGTGGTCGATGTCGTCGCCGAGAATCGGGAAGCGCGAATGGCCGGTGGCCGCCGCGGTGGCGACCACGTCGTCAGCGGACGCCGTCGACGGCAACGTGACCGCCCGCACGCGCGGCGTCATCACCTCGTCGGCGCTGTGGCCGGCGAACAACAGGGTGCGGTGCAGCATGGCGGCGTCGTCACTGTCCAGCGAGCCCTCGGTCGCCGAGCGCCGGACCAGGAAGCTCAGCTCCTCGGCGCTGCGGGCGCCGTACAGTTCCTCCTTCGGCTCGATGCCCATCGCCCGGATCAGCCGGTTGGCGGTGCCGTTGAGCAGCGCCACCGCAGGCTTGAAGACGAACGTGAAGGCCGCCTGGAACGGCACCACCAGCTTCGCGGTGGCCAGCGGTACGGCCAGCGCGAAGTTCTTCGGCACCAGCTCGCCCAGGATCATCGAGAACAGGGTGGCCAGCGCGATGGCGGTGACGGCGCCCACCGTGGGAACCAACGTCTCGGGCAGGCCCATGCCGAGCAGCGGGCCGCGCAGCAGCGAACTGATCGCGGGTTCGAAGGTGTACCCGGCCAGCAGCGTGGTGAGGGTGATGCCCAACTGGGCGCTGGAGAGATGCGTCGACGTGATATTGAGGGCGTTGATGGTGGTGGTCAGGCGCTTCTCACCGCGCGCCCGGCGCTGCTCCAGATCGGCCCGGTCGAGATTGACCAGGGCGAACTCGGAGGCCACGAACAGGCCCGTGCCGATGGTCAGCACGATGCCGGCCAGGATGCCCCACACTTCCGAGCTCATCGCTCACCCTGCACGCCGTCACGAGCCGGCGTCCGCCGCAGGGTGAGCCGCGGACTGTGCCCTGATGAGGATTCCACCACGTCAGCGTAGCCAGCCGTTCATGGGCCTCCAACCACCCGGAGAAGCCTCATCGAGTGAAGGGGACGGTGCGGGCCAGTGCGGTGCCCACCACTTCCAGATCCGGTTGCGTGGCGATCAGCGAGCGCAGCCCCTCACGAATCAGGTAGCTGTCCTCGGCGGCGACGATCCGCATCCCCTGATGCTACCGGCGTCACCCGGACGGCAGGGGAGACGATGCCGCCACCGCCGCGTCGGCGTCCGCCATCACCAGTTCGGCGTTCAGGTGGGCGCCGGCCAGTGCCCCGGTGGCGGCGGACGCCCCCACCTGCGCCGTCGGATCGGTGACATTCCCGGCCACCCGGACGCCGGGAACCGTGGTGGTGCCCGCCAGTTGCGACGGCACGTGCCGGCCCATTCCGGCCGGAAGGTCGGCCACCGGCAGGCCCAGCGCGGCCAGCCCTTCCAGCCGCGGCTCGAGCCTGCTGGCCACCGCCAGCGCCGTGCGCGCCACGTGGCTGCCGTCGACCAGCCGGACGCCGGCGAGGCCACCACCGGCGCCGGTCACGACTTCGGCCACCGGGGTGTCGACCACCTCGATGGCCAGCGCAGCGAAGCGCTTGCGGGTGGCCTCGTCCAGCTCGAGGCCGCCGGCGAAGAAGACCAGGTCATCGGTCAGCTGCCGGAACAGCAACGCCTGGTGCACCGCCATCGGACTCGTCGCCAGGACGCCGATCGGCTGGTCGCGCACCTCCCAGCCGTGGCAGTACGGACAGTGCACCACAGCACCGCCCCAATGCCGGGCCAGCCCGGGGACGTCCGGCAGCAGGTCGGTGACGCCGGTGGCGATCAGCAGCCGCCGGGCGACGACGCTCCGGCCGTCCTCCAGCTCGACCGCGAAGCGCGGGTCGCCACCATCGCCCGGCTCGACCGCCTGCGCCGACCGCACCACGCCGTCCACCAGGCCACCGCCGTAGCTGCGCACCTCGGCGCGGCCCGTTCGATACAGCGCTGCCGGGGCGGTGCCGTCCAGTGCCAGCAGCCCGTGCACGCCGGCGGCGGGGGCGTTGCGCGGCGTCCCGCTGTCGATCACGACCACGCGGCGGCGCGACCGGGCCAGCATCAGCGCCCCGTTCAGGCCGGCGGCGCCCCCTCCGATCACCACCACGTCGGCGGTTTCGGGCAGGACGTCGGTGGTGTCGGCAGACGCCTGTTCGTCGTTGTTCATCGGTGCTCCCTTCCGCGCCGACGCTAGGCGATGGTTGCCTAGAGCGCATACCCTCTTGCGTATGAAGCAAGACGAGGGCGATCTGGAAAGCCTGGTGCGCAAGCGCCTGCGTGGGCTGCGGCTGTCCCGAGGGCTATCGCTGGACCAACTCGCCGACCGGGCGAAGCTGAGCCAGTCGACGCTGTCGCGGATCGAGAACGGCGGACGCCGGCTCGCCCTCGACCAGCTGGTGGCGCTCGCCCGCGCCCTGGACACCACCGTCGACCAGCTGGTCGAAAGCCATGTCGACGACGTGGTCAACATGCCGACCATCGACAGCGCACACGGCCTGCTGCGGTGGACGCTGCGCTCGCAGCCCAACCTGTTCGTGGTGCGGCAGCGACTCACCGCGCCGCCGCCGGCCAACCCCGACCGGATGCACGCCCACCCGGGACGTGAATGGTTGGTGGTGCTGTCCGGTACCGTCACCCTGCTGCTCGGGCAGCGGCGCTACCGACTCGAACCCAACCAGGCCGCTGAGTTTCCGACCATGCTGCCGCACGCGGTCGGCGCCGAGGAGGGTCCGGCCGAACTGCTCGGCATCTTCGACACAGACGCGCGCCGCGATCACCAGCGGGGCGCCTGAGCGACGTCAGGATCGGTCACATCGTCAGCGCGATCTTCTGGCAGGCGGCCAGCAACAGGAACAGCACGAGGGCGGCGGCGAAGAGCAGCGCGAACACCGAGCCGGACGGCCGACCGTCCAGCGCGTCGGCGAACCGGCCGGCGTTCGCCCACAGGATGACGCCGCCCAGCACCGCTCCGAAGACGGCGACGGCCACGGACCTCACGTGGAGAACGTCAGCTCGGGGCGTCCGTCCCGGGCGAACTGGGCGACATAGGGATGCTGGGGGCCCTGATCGAGGGTCGACATGGGGGCGAGACTAACGAAGGCAGGGTGCGCCGCCGCGACGTCACCACCCCAGGCCGGCCAGCCAGTCGTCGACCTCGGACGCCTGGGCGTGGGTCAGCCCGCGCAACTCGTCCACCCGGACGGTCAGGGACGGGATCTTCCGCCCCGCGAATCGCAGGTCGAGGGCGTCCGCACCCGTGAGGTGCCACGGCTGGTCGTCGATGACCGCGATCGGACGCCGCCGGTAGTGCTCCTTCAACCCTCGGACCTTCCACTCGATCGTCTGGTCGGACGCCCGGTCGTCGGTGCCCTCCTGGCCCCACTCCAACCGCGGGATGCCGAGCGCCGGTGAGAGCCAGGTGTTGGCGGCCTCGGCCCACGTGGTGGACCACACCACCTGGACGCCGCGGGCCAGCAGCCCGTTCACCCAGTCGCCGATCCACGGCAGCAGCAACACCTCGAAGTCCGCCGTGTCGGGGACGCCGTCGGGCCCGCCGAACACCATCGGCCAGGACGCGTGGAACGGGTTCGCCGGCCACTGGGCCCGGTTCACCGTCAGCGTCACCGAGGTCGCGGCGTCCAGCTCGGCGAGGGCGTCGGCGCCGTGCAGCCGGGTGAAATCGGCACGCCACCCGTCCCGGTCGAACCAGCGGGCAACCCGCGAACCCGGGCCGATGTGGGCGGGCATCGGCGGCGCCTCGTGCAGCGGCGGATCGCCGACCAGCCAGCGCGGCACCGCCGGGCGGCACACGCCGTCGATGTCGAGACCGACCACTGGCCGAGCCGTCCGAGCCATGCCCAGCAGGCTAAACCACCCCCACGACGGCAGCGACGACGCGCGTCGATGCCTAGAGTCGGAGGGAGCGAGAACGAGGGTTCTCGGCGAAGGAGTACGCACACGATGAGCACCATCACCGTCGGCACCGAGAACAGCGTCTCGGTGGAACTCGCCTACACCGACCACGGCGCCGGCCAGCCGGTCGTGCTGATCCACGGCTACCCGCTCAACGGTGCCAGTTGGGAGCGGCAGGAGCGCGTCCTGATCGAGGCCGGGTACCGGGTCATCACCTACGACCGCCGCGGCTTCGGCGACTCGACCAAGGTGCACAGCGGCTACGACTACGACACGTTCGCCGACGACCTGGACGCCGTGCTGACCGCCCTCGACCTGTCCGACGTGATCCTGGTCGGCTTCTCGATGGGAACCGGTGAGCTGGCCCGCTACGTCAGCCGGCACGGCCACGACCGGGTCGCCAAGCTGGCCTTCCTGGCCTCGCTCGAGCCCTACCTGGTGCAGGCCGACGACAACCCGACCGGAGTGCCGCAGCAGGTGTTCGACGACATCGCCGCCACGGCCAGGCAGGACCGGTTCGCCTGGTTCACGCAGTTCTACACGAACTTCTACAACCTCGACGAGAACCTCGGCAGCCGGATCAGCCAGGAGGTGGTGACCGCCAACTGGAACACCGCGGTGACCTCGGCGCCGGTCGCGGCCTACGCGGTCGTCCCGACCTGGATCGAGGACTTCCGTGACGACGTCGCCGCGGTTCGCGCGTCCGGCAAGCCGGCGCTGATCCTGCACGGCACGGCCGACAACATCCTGCCGATCGATTCGACGGGGCGTCCGTTCCACGAGGCCCTGCCCGAAGCGACGTACGTGGAGGTCGACGGCGCCCCGCACGGCCTGCTGTGGACCCACGCCGACGAGGTCAACGAGGCACTGCTGGCGTTCGTGAAGGGCTGACCCGCAGGGCTGTGGTCGACGTCGGAGGAGTGTGGGGGCCGTGTCCGGTCCACATCCTGCCGGTGGTTCAACGGCCGTAGCGGTAGGGGCTGTGCCAGGGCCAGTCGGCACGCAGCCAGGCGGCGACGGCGTCCGCAAGGGGGGTGTCGAGGCCGGCGTGGCTGGCCCGAACCCACGACTGCACCTCGACGTCGTGGTCGGGCTGCCTGGTCGGGTAGATGTACACGCAGCCGATCACGTCGCCGTCGGAGGGGTCGAGCACGGTGAACGTGAAGCCCCGCCGGGCGGTGAAGTCGGCGGCGTGCCGGATCAGGTCGGCCAGGTTCCGCTCGGGTGTCATGCCCTCGGGGGGCGGCCAGCTACCGTCCGGGTAGCCCTTGGTGGCGCGGATGTGGTCGATGCTGGACGACCACGCAGCCAGGTCTGCGTCGTTGTGGTGCGGTCCGAGCGGCTCCAGCCGGAAGTCAGTGGTGACCAGCGCCGTGGGTGGCTCGAACCCGTCCGGAACGAAGGGGGCGGCCATCACCGCACACCCTAGCAACCTCTGATCGCCCCCCGGCGCCGGCTCAGTGGGTTCAGTGGGTTCAGTGGTGGATGGCCTCGGCGATCGGCACCTGGCCGTTGCCGAACCTGATGGTGCGGGCGATGGTCGAGTCGTCGGCCAGGACGGCCGCGATGACGGCCGCCACGTCACCGCGGGACACCCGCCCCTCGCCGGGGTCGGCGACCTCGATCAGGCCGGTCGGCTCGTCCAGGGTGAGCGGACCAGGCCCCAGGATCGTCCATTCCAGGGCGCGGCCCCGCAACTCCTGGTCGGCCTCGGCTTTTGCCTCGGCGTAGGCGAAGAACGAGTTGTCCGGCGGGACGCCGTGGCCGGGACCGGCGCCCAGATATGACACCATCACGTAGCGGGGGACACCGGCCTCCTCGGCCGCCAGCATCGAACGGATGGCGGCGTCGCGGTCGACGGCGAAGGTGCGCGCCGGGTTGCCGCCGCCGGCACCCGCCGACCACACCACGGCGTCCTGGCCGCGCAGCACCTCGGTGAGCGCCGCGAGGTCGAGGTGCTCGACGTCGGCGACCACCGGCTGGGCCCCGGCGGCCCGCACCTCGTCGATGTGCGCGGGGTTGCGGATGACGCTGGTGACTTCGTCACCGCGCCCGGCGAGTAGCGGGGCGAGCCGCAGCGCGACCTTGCCGTGGCCCCCGATGATCACAACGCGTGCCATGGGTACCTCTCCTGTCGGTTGGTTCCGACCCTAGCCCGAGACGGCCGGTGGAGGTTGATCCACATCGGGCACCGACTTCGGTGCCCGATGTGGATCAACCCTCGGGCGGTCAAACCAGACGGTCCGGGTTCAGGTCGAGCCGGCGAAGCAGCTGCGCATTCAGGGCCACCACCACGGTCGAGGCGGACATCAGCAGCGCGCCCACGCTCATCGGCAGGACGAACCCGATCGGCGCCAGCACGCCGGCGGCCAGGGGCACCGACAGCAGGTTGTAGCCCGCCGCCCACCACAGGTTCTGGGTCATCTTCCGGTAGGTCGCCTTCGAGAGCTCGATCACCGACAGCACCGAGCGGGGATCGTCGGAGGCAAGGATCACCCCGGCAGACCCGATCGCCACGTCGGTGCCCGCACCGATCGCGATGCCGACATCGGCCTGCGCCAACGCCGGGGCGTCGTTGACGCCGTCACCGACCATGGCGACCCGGCGCCCCTCGTGCTGCAACTCGGCGACCTTCGCCGCCTTGTCCTGGGGCCTCACGCCTGCGAACACCCGGTCGATGCCGAGCTCGCCGGCGACCGTGTCGGCGACCGCCCGGGCGTCGCCGGTGATCATCACGACGGCGACGCCGGCGCGATGCAGCGCCTCGACCGTCGCCTTCGACTCGGGTCGGACGTCGTCGGTGAGCCGCAGCGCCCCGATCACGGCGCCGTCGGCCACCACGTGCAGGATGATCGCGCCCTCGTCGCGCCACTGCTGTGCGACCGGCAACTCGGCCAGGTCGTACTGCTCGAGCAGGTTGGGCCCGCCGACCTCGACGGTGGCGTCCCCGACCCGGGCGCGCACCCCGACCGCCGGCGACGACGAGAAGTCGGACGCCGCCGGCACGTCGAGCTTCCGCCCGGTGGCAGCCGCGACGATCGCCCTTGCCAGCGGGTGCTCGCTGTCCGATTCGGCGGCCGCCGCCAGCGCCAGCAGCCGCTCGGCGTCGGCGCCCTGGGCGGGTTCGACGGCCGTCACGGTGGGCTCACCCCGGGTCAGCGTGCCGGTCTTGTCGAACAGCACCGCGTCGACGGTGCGCATCGACTCCAGCGCCAACCGGTCCTTGATCAGGACGCCGGCGCGGGCCGCGCGTTCGCCGGCGATGGCCACCACCAGCGGGATCGCCAGCCCCAGGGCGTGCGGGCAGGCGATGACGAGCACGGTGATGGCCCGCACCACGGCGTTGTCCGGCGAGCCCAGCAGGGTCCACACCACCGCGGTGATCACGGCGGACCCGAGCGCGAACCAGAACAGCCAGCCGGCCGCAGTGTCGGCCAGCCGCTGGGCCCGTGACGTCGAGTTCTGCGCGTCGGCGACCAGCTTGCGGATGCCGGCCAGGGTGGTGTCGTCACCGATGGCGGTCACCTCGACCCGCAACCCCGAATCGGTGGCGATGGTCCCGGCCACCACCTCCTCGCCCTTCTCGCGGCGCACGGTGCGGGATTCGCCGGTGACCATCGACTCGTCCATCGCCGCGCCACCGTCGACGATCCTGCCGTCGGCGGGCACCGACGACCCGGGGCGCACCACCACGACGTCGCCCACGGCCAGGTCGGTGGGCGAGACGGTCACCACCTCATCGCCCTGCACCTTCTCGGCCTCGTCGGGCAGCAGGGCCGCCAGCGAATCGAGCGCCGAGGTGGTCCGGGCCAGCGAGCGCATCTCGATCCAGTGACCCAGCAGCATGATGACCACCAGCAGCGCCAGCTCCCACCAGAAACTGAGCTGTTGATCCAGCAGCCCGAGCGTGGAACCCCACGAGGCGAGGAACGCGACGGTGATCGCCAGCGCGATCAGCAGCATCATGCCGGGCTTGCGGGACGCCACCTCGTCGCGCGCGCCGGTCAGGAACGGCCGGCCTCCCCAGAAGTAGACGATCGTGCCCAGCACGGGGGAGACCCAGCGCACCCACCCGGCCCCGGGCAGGTGGTAACCCAACAGGTGGGCGAACATGGCGTCGAAGATCACCACCGGGACGGCGAGCGCCAGCATGATCCAGAACAACCGGCGGAACTGGGTGACGTGGTCGCCGTGACCGCCGTGGCCCATGTGGCCGTGGTCCGTGGCGCCCATGTCGCCGTGGCCCATGTGCCCCGCGTCACCGTGATCCAAGTGGCCAATGGCGCTGTGGTCCATGTTGCCGCCGTGGTCCAGCTGACTCATGGCACCGTGCTCGTGGGCCTCGGCGCTCTCGTGGCCGCCATGGTGGGACTGGGGGCGATTCGTGCCGGGTTTTAGGTTCTGCACCCCTCCGACTATACCCCTGGGGGGTATATGCACAAGTGCGGGGTGGGCGCCGATCGCCGGGGAGGGGAATAGCGGGGCGGCTGCGCTGTTGGTGACGGCATGACAACAATTGGCATCATCGGTGCGGGCAACATCGGCTCGCAGGTCGCCCGGGCCGCGGCGGGCCTCGGCTACGACGTCGTCATCGCGAACTCGCGAACTCCGGAGACCCTGGCCGAGCTGATCGCGGAGCTGGGCCCGAACGCGCGGGCCGCCACGGCGTCCGAGGCTGGCCAGGCGGCCGACATCGCGGTGGTCACGGTGCCGCTGAAGGCGTACCGGGAGATTCCGGTCGAGCCGCTGGCGGGCAAGATCGTGCTCGACACCAACAACTACTACTGGGAGCGCGACGGCCACATCGAGGCCCTCGACAACGGCGAGACCACCACCAGCGAATTGCTGCAGGAGCACCTGCCGACCTCGAAGGTGGTGAAGGCGTTCAACCACATCATGGCCAAGGACATCACCACCGACGGGTTCCCGGCCGGTGATCCGCAACGGCGGGCGCTGGCCACCGCCAGCGACCACCCGGAGGCGACCGAGTTCGTGGCCCGGCTGTACGACCAGCTCGGCTTCGACACCGTCGACATCGGTCCGCTCAGCGAGTCGTGGCGGGTCGAACGCGACCGTCCCGCCTATGTGGTGCGGCAGAACGCCCAGGAACTGCGCGAGAACCTGGCGAAGGCGCCCCGCACCATCTGATCGGCCGGGGCCCGTCGAAGACGGTGTGAGTCTGAGCATTGAACTCCATGTCCAGACTCGCACCGTCTTTGGATGCTCGGCCGGTTCAGCCCGGGCACCCGGCCTGGACTGCGTCGACGACCGCCCACTCGGCGCGGGTGATCGTGAGCCGGTAGCTGCGGGCGACGTCCAGGAACCGAGTGGTCAGCAGGCAGCGGCCCGCCTCGGCCTCGGGCAGCCAGGACGCCGGGGTCCGGCCACCCTTGGACTGGTTGGCCGGCGCTGTGGTGACGACCAGGTTGTCCGGGTCGTTGGCGAAGTCGCGCCGCTCGTCGAGGGTCCAGGTCGACGCGCCGCGCTGCCAGGCGACCGCGAGCGGGAACACGTGGTCGATCTGCACCAGGCGGGCCTGCGACTTCTCGAAGTGGATGCGTTGCCCGGTGTAGGGGTCGAGGAAGTCGCCCGACAACACCACGCAGCCCCGGGTGTTCGCCCGGTGGGTGCGGTTGGTGAGGGTCTCGTTGAGCAGGTCGTTACGGGTGTCGCAGCCGTTGTGGCCGAGCCGCACGGTGACGTCGTCGCTCCATGCCGGGCCGAACACGCACCCCTGGCCGGGGCTGCAGCCGCGCTCGTAGCCGGGCACGAACGCCGGTTCGGTGTCGACCACGATCACCTCGGCCGGCGGGGTGGCCACCCGCGGCCACACCGTCAGCGCGACGACCAGGGCGAGGGCGACGGCGAGCACCGATAGCAGCCGCTTCACCCGCGTCCGCGTCGCCATGGGCCCACGCTAGGGCCCGGGAGCGACGGTTTCGGCACTCAACCGGCGACCGTGGCCACCGTGAGGCCCGGGTGGGCGGGTGGCCCGTCCATCGCCATCAGGGCGGCGCCGGCGTCGGCGAGGTCGATCACCTCACCGACGAGCTGCTGTGGTGCCAGGCGTCCCTCGGCGATCAGCCGCACCATCGCCGGGTACTCACGGGCGGGCATGCCGTGCGACCCGATCACCCGCAGCTAGGGGCCGACCACCAGCCCCCAGGGCAGGGCCGCGTCGGCCGCCGCGCCGACCATCAGCCCGACCTGCAGGTGCCGGCCCCGTCGCCGCAGGCTACGCACCGAGGCGGACGCCGTGGCGGCCGAGCCGAGCGCGTCGACCCCGACGTGGGCGCCGCCCCCGGTCGCCTCGACGACCGCCGTCGGATCGGACGTCGCCAGCGTCACCTCGGCACCCAGGGACGCGGCCCGCGACAGCGCCGCCGGGGCGGTGTCGACGGCCAGCACCCGTGCGCCCAGCGCCACCGCGATCTGCACGGTCGAGAGCCCAAGGCCGCCGCAGCCGAAGACCGCCACCCATTCACCGGCCCGCAGCGCGGCCTGGGCGGTCAGCGCGTGGAAGGCGGTGGCGTAGCGGCAGCCGAGCGAGGCGGCGGTGACGAAGTCGACGGCGTCCGGCAGCCGCACCAGGTTGAAGTCGGCGCGCGGGACGGCCACCTGCTCGGCGAACGAGCCGGGGTCGGTGAAGCCGGGCTGCCGCTGGTCGGGGCACACCTGCGCCCGGCCGGAGGTGCACCAGTCGCAGGCTCCGCAGCCCAGCACGAACGGCACCGTCACCCGATCGCCGACCGCGAACCCGCGCACCCGCGGACCCACCGCGGCGATCACCCCGGCGAACTCGTGCCCGGGAATCTGCGGCAGCGGCACCGGGTCGTGACCGCGCCACGCGTGCCAGTCCGACCGGCACACGCCGGTGGCCCGGACCGCGATCACCACGCCGTCGTCGGGACAGGCCGGCGCCGCCACCTCCACCAGTCGGACCGGGGCGCCGACCGCCTCGTAACGCTGCGCCCGCACCCTAGACCTCCGCGTAGGCGGGTTCGTCGTCGCCCGCGGCCGGTGACACCGGCAGTACACCCCCGGACGCCGGCCGCGGCCACACCGACCACACCACCGCCGCCAGCACGGCCAGGGCCACCCCGGCCAGCACTCCGACCGGCAGCCCGACCAGCACGTTCGCGCCGATGATCAGGTAGCTGAACAGGCCGATCGCGCCGTTGTAGGCGCCGTGCGCCATGGCCGGCGCGAGCACCGTCCCGGCCCGACGCCGGCTCCAGTCGAGCAGGAACGCCAGCGGCGTCGTCCACAGCACCATGACGAGGATGCCCCCGGCCCAGGCGGTGCCGTAGTTGTGCCCCAGCATGATGATCGGCGCGTGCCACAAGCCCCACAGCACACCGATCAGCAGGGTCGCCCGCACCCGCCCGAGCGGGGCGAGCAGGTCGGTGAGCACCCCTCGCCAGCCGTACTCCTCGCCGAAGGCGAACAGCCCGTTGATGGTCACGCCGGCGAGGATGCCCTGCACGACCCCGGCGCCTGCCAGGACGGCGATCGACGGCAGTGGGGTGCCGGCCAGGGCCGGTGCCAGTTCGATCATCCGGGCGTGCAGTTCGGCGTCCTCGCGCACCAGCCGGCCGGCCCCCGGCAGTGCCACCAGGCCTGCCAGCCAGCCGACGATCAATCCCACCAGCAGCACCGCCAGGGTGAGCAGCGTGGTCACCGCGGCACTTCGCAGGTAGGCCCGCCAGAACCGTCCCTTCAACGCACGCCATTCGACGCCGATCAGGTACCGCCGGCCCGCGACCCGCTCGGTGATCAGGCCCGCCACCAGCGGCAGCGGCATGTAGGCCAGCGCGGTCAGGGCCGCGGTGAGGGCGGGGGAGGCGTCGCCCGCCACCCGGCCGAGGGCCCAGATCAGGGCGGCGACCACAACGGCACCCCCGAAGGCGATCGCGTAGAACAGCCCCACCAGCCGCCAGTGGACGCCCGTGCTGCGGTTGTCGCTCATTGTTCTCCATCCGTCGGTTGCGAGCCTGCCGCACCGTTCGGGACGGAGCAAACGAGTTGCCGTCAGATACCCCCGGGGGTATAGTGCAGTCATGACTTCTTCACGGCAGGGCTCACGCAGGATCGTCATCGTCGGAGGGGTGGCGGGTGGCATGAGCTGCGCCGCCCGGGCCCGCCGGCTCGACGAGACCGCCGACATCGTCGTGCTCGAGCGGGGCGAGCACGTGTCGTTCGCGAACTGCGGCCTGCCCTATCACGTCGGTGGTGAGATCGCCGACGCCGGGCGACTGCTGGTGCAGACCCCCGAGTCGCTGCGCGCCGCCCTCGACCTCGACGTCCGGCCCGGGCACGAGGTGGTCGGCCTGGACGCCGCCGCGCGCACCGTCACGGTCGCCGTCCGCGGTGGGGACACCGAGGTGATCGGCTACGACGCGCTGGTCCTCTCCCCTGGGGCACGTGCCGTCCGGCCGCCGATCGCCGGCCTGGATTCACCGCGGGTGCGCACCCTGCGCACCGTTGGCGACGCCGTCAGCCTGCGCGCCCGGGTGGACGCCGGCGCCACGCGGGCGGTCGTCCTGGGGGCGGGCTTCATCGGGCTCGAGGCCGCCGAGGCGCTGGCGATGCGCGGGCTGCAGGTCACGCTGATCGAACTCGCCCCGCACGTGCTGCCGCCGTTGGAGCCGGAGCTCGCCCGACTGGTGAGTGCGGAGCTGACCAGGCTCGGCATCGTCGTGCGCACCGGGGTCGCGGCCAGTCAGGTCGTGCACGGCGAGGATTCAGACCTGGTCCGGCTGGCCGACGGCGGCGCGGTCGAGGCGGACCTGGTCGTGCTGTCGGCCGGCGTCCGGCCGGACACCGAGGTCTTCGAGGCCGCCGGCGTCGCCTGCCGCGACGGCGCCATCCTGGTCGATCCGCACGGCCGGACGTCGCTGCCGGCGGTGTGGGCGGTCGGCGACGCGGTCGCCACCGGCGATGCCGTGACCGGCGCGGTGCGTCCGGTCGCCCTGGCCGGACCGGCGAACCGGGCCGGCCGGCAGGTCGCGGACGACATCGTGCGACCGGGCTCGGCCAGGTCGATCCCGGCGCCGGTCGGCACCGCCATCGTCCGGGCCGGAGGGCTGACCGCGGCCCTCACCGGGGCCAACCGTGCCGGGCTGGAGGCGGCCGCGATCACGCACCACACCCTGCACCTGCACCCCAACCAGCACGCCGGCTACTTCCCCGGGGCGACCCAGGTGCACCTGGTCGTGCACGTCGGTGACGACGGACGCCTGCTCGGCGCCCAGGCGGTCGGCACCGACGGCGTCGACAAGCGGATCGATGTGCTCGCCACCGCGATCAGGGCCGGCCTGTCGGTGGCCGACCTGATCGACCTCGACCTCGCCTACGCGCCGCCGTACGGACAGGCCAAGGATGCGGTCAACCTGGCCGGCATGGTGGGTGAGAACGTGCTCAATGGCACGCTGCGGCTCTGGTACGGCGAGCAACTGGACGCCGTGCGCGCCGACGCGCTGGTGCTGGACGTCCGCAGCGTCGCAGAGTACGACTCGGGGCACCTGCCCGACTCCTTGAACGTGCCGCACACCGAACTGCGGCAGCGGCTCGCCGAGGTTCGCGATGCCGCGGCCGGCCGGCCCGTCCGGGTGCTGTGCGCCTCCGGGGTCCGCTCGGCGATCGCCCACCGGGTGCTGGCCCAGTCCGGCTTCGACTCGGCCTCGCTGTCGGGCGGCATGCTGACCCTGCGCGCCGTCCTCGGCGATCGGTGCGACGACCTGCTCGTCCGCACCGGGGAGTTCGTCCATGCGTGATCACGCTCGCACCGGCTCGGATTCGCCGGCCGGCACCCACTGAAGGAGGAACCATGCCCGAGCACAAGGTCGATGCCCAGCGGCGCATCCTGAACCGGTTGCGTCGAGCCCGCGGCCAGCTCGACGCGGTGATCGCCGCCGTCGAGGGCGGTGGTCGGTGCCGTGACGTCGTCACCCAACTGGCCGCCGTGTCCAGCGCCCTGGACCGGGCCGGCTTCACCATCATCGCCACGGCGATGAAGGACTGCATCGCCGACCCGGACGCCGCCGAACGCACCGACGACATCACCACCGAAGAGCTGGAGAAGCTCTTCCTCACCCTCGCCTGACCACCGGAACCACCAACGACAAGGAGCTTCATCATGTGTTACGCGGTCACCTGCAAACAGTGCGGCAAGACCACCTGGGCCGGCTGCGGCCAGCACGTCGACAGCGTCAAGCGCAGCGTCCCGGCCGCGCAGTGGTGCGGGCACGAGGCCTCGCGCGGGTCGCTGCTGGGCCGCCTGCTCGGCCGCTGACCCCCTGTCGGCGCGGGGCTGTCCGTCCACCGGTAACCGTCAGGGCTGCAGCCGGTAGCCGAGGCCGGGTTCGTTGATCAGGTGCCGGGGAGCCGCCGGGTCGGGTTCGATCGTGCGCCGGATCTGGTTGGCGAACACCCGCAGGTAGTGGTGCTCGCGGCTGTAGCCGGGCCCCCACACGGCCCGGAGCAGGTCCTCGTGCGACACCACCCGGCCCTCGTGCGCGGCCAGCTCGGCCAGCAGCCGCCACTCGGTGGGGGTCAGGTGGACGCCGACGCCGTCGCGTTCGGCACGGTGCGCGGCGAAGTCGAGCACCAGGCCGCCGCTGCGCAGGGTCGCCGGCGCCTCGGCCTCGGTGCTCGCCCGGCGCAACGCCGCCCGCACCCGGGCCATCAGCTCGTCCACGTTGAACGGCTTGCTGACGTAGTCGTCGGCCCCCTCGTCCAAGGCCTCCACCTTGTCGTCGGCCTGCTGCCGGGCCGACAGCACGATCACCGGCACGGTGGATCGTTGCCTGAGCCGGCGCAGCACCTCGACCCCGTCCAGATCGGGCAGGCCGAGGTCGGGGACGACCAGTTCCGGGTCGTCGGCCAGGAACGCGGCCAACGCCTGGGGTCCGGACTCGGCCAGCAGCACCTCGTGGCCACGGGCCCGCAGGTTGATCCGCAGCGTGCGCAGCAGCACGGCGTCGTCGTCCACGACCAGGATGCGGCTCATCGCGCGAACTCCTCGCCCTCGGCGGTGACCTCCTGGCCGGCTGCGGTCGGCAGGGCGATCACCACGGTCAGGCCGCCGCCAGGGGTGGGTTCGGCGAACACCCGTCCACCCATCGCCTGGGTCAACCCGCGGGCGATGTGGACGCCCTGGTCCGCTGCCTCTACCAGGTGGTCTGACCCCTTTCCGCTCGGCTGACCGTGTGCCGCTCGCTCAGCTGGGCGAGCGGCACCTGGTCAGGCGAGCGCCAGGGTTTGGTGCCGGGGCGTCGCGCGAGCTGAACGAGGGGCTGCGCCGACTCGTCTCTACTTGTTAGGCTCTGTATAGAGAAGTTGCCCCTGGCTGGGGCCTGCGATTCAACGATGAGTGGAGCCTTCCGATGACCCAGCGATCCTCGACCAGTCTGTCCGACGGACGCCGCCGCGCCCTCGAGGCCACCAGGGCCGGCTTCGACGCCGTGATCGTGGGCGCCGGCGTCAACGGACTCGGCATGGCCTGGGACGCCGCCCTGCGCGGACTGCGGGTGCTGGTCGTCGAGAAGGGCGACATCGGGTCGGGTACGTCGTCGTGGTCGTCGAAGATGATCCACGGCGGCCTGAAGTACCTCGAACAGTACGACGTGCCGTTGGTCCGCGAGTCGCTGCACGAGCGCGAATGGCTGCTGCGCGCCGCGCCGCATCTGGTGCGCGAACTGCGGTTCATCATTCCGTTCTACGGCCGCAACACGCACTCGAAGAATATGCTGCGGGTCGGCATGCTCGCCTACGACGTGCTCAGCTTCGACAAGTCGCTGCAGCACTTCCAGCTGCACGGCCGGGACGCCGCACTGCGCCGGGCGCCCGGGCTCGACCCGGCGGGCCTCGAGGGCGCCGCGGTGTTCTCCGACGGCCAGGCTGTGTACCCCGAACGCATCTCGGTCGAGATCGCGCTGGCCGCCGAGGCCGCCGGCGCCGTCATCCTCACCCACGCGCGCGCGACCGAGCTGGGCATGACCGGTGACCGGGTCACTTCGATCACGATCCACGACGAGCTCGACGGCGGCGACCACACGGTGCCGACGTCGGTGGTGATCAACGCCGCCGGCCCCTGGATCGACCAGGTGTTCGACAACGTCGACCTGCCGCGGATGAACGGCGGCACGAAGGGCACGCACCTGGTCGTCGACCCGTTCCCCGGCGCGCCCGCGGAGGCGTTCTACTACGAGGCGGTCACCGACAGCCGCCCGCTGCTGGTGATCCCGTGGAAGGGCCGCTACCTGCTAGGCAGCACCGACATCCGTTTCGAGGGCGACCTCGACACCGTCAGCGCCGGCCAGGACGAGTACGACTACATCATCGACGAGACCAACAAGGTGTTGCCGGGCGCCGGCCTCACCATGGCCGACGTCAAGTACGCCTACACCGGCGTCCGTCCGCTGCCCTACAAGGCCGATGGCGCGACCGGCGACATCACCCGGCGGCACGAGCTCCGCAGCCACGCCGCCGAGGGCCGCGACGGACTGTTCACCCTGATCGGCGGCAAGCTCACCACCTTCCGGCAGGTCGGCGAAGAGGTCGGCGACCTGCTCAGCAAGCGGTTCGGACGCCGCCGCAAGTCGGTGACCCGCAAGCTGCCGCTGCCCGGTGGCGGCCAGCCCGACCTGGCCGCTCTGCGCGCCGAGGTGGTGCACGTCGGCATCGACGAACGGCTGGCCCGGCGGCTCGTCGACCAGTACGGCACCCGCGCGGTGCCCCTGGCCGCACTGATCACCTCCTCGCAGGCCAACTCGCAGGTGCTCGACGAGGCGTTCGGGCTGACCCGCGGCGAGGTGGTCTGGGCGGTCACCAACGAGAACGCGCACCGGCTCTCCGACGTGGTCGCCCGGCGCGTGATGACCGGCGTCGAGGACGACCTCGGCCTGGGCAGCCTGGACGCCGTCGCCGCGGTGTGCGCCGAGCTGCTCGGCTGGGACGAGGCGCGCACGGCGTCCGAGATCGAACGGCACCATTCCTACATCACCCGTTTCCAGCCCCCCGGAAGGAACTGATCCCATGAGCGACAACGACGTCGTCGTCGGCATCGATGTCGGACTCACCGGCCTGAAGGCGGTCGCCTTCGACCTGTCCGGCGATCAGGTGGCGATCGCCACCGCCCCCACCCCGCAGCAGCTGCCCAAACCCCGTTGGGTCGAGCGCGACGGCCACCAGTTCTGGGACGCGATCGGCAGCATGTGCCGCGAACTCACCACCAAGCTGGCCGAGTCCGGCCACACGGTGATCGCGGTCGGTGCCAGCGCGCACGGTGACGGCGGCTGGCTGCTGGACGAGGACCTCGACCCGGTCCGGCCCGGCATCCTGTCCCTGGACTCGCGGGCGATCGGCACCTCCGAGCAGCTCAACCGCGAGGTCGGCGACGACCTG
This sequence comes from Micropruina sonneratiae, assembly GCF_025972045.1. Lineage (GTDB taxonomy): Bacteria > Actinomycetota > Actinomycetes > Propionibacteriales > Propionibacteriaceae > Micropruina > Micropruina sonneratiae. Next base: position 19,481 of record NZ_JAPDHX010000008.1, read on the forward strand.
CTGCGGGTCACCGGCCAGGGCGTGTTCCCGGCGTCGTCGGGCGCGGTGCTGCGCTGGCTGGTCGACCACGAGCCCGAGACGGTCGCCCGGGCGCGGTGGTTCTGCTTCGCCAAGGACTTCCTGCGGGCCCGGTTCACCGACACCATCGGCACCGACCTCACCGAGGCCAGCACCGCGTTCACCAATGTGCACACCCAGGCCTACGACCCCGAGGCGCTGGAGCTGTACGGGCTGGGCGGGTACGCGCACCTGCTGCCCGAGATCCAGGAACCCGCCGACGTGGCCGGGCCGATCACCTACCTGGCCCACCAGCACAGCGGCTTCCCCGAGGGCGTCCCGTTCGTTGTCGGCATGCACGACGTGGACGCCGGGGCGATCGGTTCGGGCGGCGTCCGGCCCGGGCAGCTGGTGGTGCTGGCCGGCACATGGAGCATCAACGAGGTGATCAGCGACATCGTCAACGTGAGCACCGAGTGGCTGGCCCGCTCGTTCGTCTCACGGGGCCGGTGGTTGAACATGTCGGTGTCGCCGGCCAGCTCGTCCAACCTGGAATGGTTCGTCAACACGCTGTGCCGGGCCGAGGTGGACGCCGCCCGCCGAGCCGGCGACGACCCCTATGCGTTCATCGACCGCGAGGTCGGGCAGGTGAAGGACGACGGGGGAGCGGTGACGTTCTTCCCCTACCTGTACGGCAATCCGCTCGGTCAGGACGCCTCGGCCGGCTTCGCCGGCATCCGGGCCTGGCACGAGCGCGGCGACCTGCTGCGCGGCATCTACGACGGCATCGCCTTCAACCACCGCCAGCACGTCGACGGGCTGCTGGCCGGGTTCGACGTTGACCAGGTGCTGGTGGTGGGCGGGGTGACGCGCTCGTCGATCTGGCCGCAACTGTTCGCGGACACGATCAACCGCGAGATCACCATCGCCGACGTCAGCGAGGGCGGGGCGCTGGGCACCGCGATGGTCGCGGCCGTGGGTGCCGGTGCCTACCCCGACCTGGCCGCGGCGGCCGAGGCGATGGGCAGTGCGACCCGCACGGTGGCCCCGCAGGCCGACGGTGTCGCCAAGCAGGAGGAGCGCTACCAGGCGTACCGGTCGCTGCAGGAGCAGCAGCTCGGCTGGTGGAAGGCGCAGGCGATCGGCTGACCCCGTCGTCGGGGGCTGGGGGAGGACGACCTGGCGGCGGTGCCGGATCAGCCCGCGGTGCAGTCGGCGCAGGTGCCGAAGAACTCGACCTCGTGGTCGATCTCGGCGAAGCCGTACTCACGGGCGATCGCCCTGGTCTGGCTCTCCAGGCCGGGCAGGTCGATCTCGACGGTCTTGCCGCACCCGCGGCAGACCAGGTGGTGGTGATGCCCCGGCGTGCAGGTGCGGTAGGCGACCTGACCGTCCGGGGTCCGGATGGTGTCCACCTCGCCGCCGGCGGCCATCGCCTGCAGAGCCCGGTACACGGTCGCCAGGCCGACCGTCGAGCCCGAGTGCCGCAGCCTGTCGTGGATCTCCTGGCTGGTGGCGAACGCCTGGCTGGCTTCGACCGCGTCCCTGATCTCGGCGCGCTGCCTGGTGCGGCGCTGGACGGGTTCAGTGCTCGTCATAGTGTCCTCCGTGAACGGCGTGCCGGTGGCCGTCGTGAATGTAGTCGACGTGACCACCGTGGGTGACGGCCAGGTGTCCGCACCCCTCGGCATGGACGTGCGGATGGTCCTCGGTGACCTCGTGCTGCAGCGGTGGCTGGTCGTCGACCAGCTCGATCGCGGGCGCCGCCCGACGGGCCAGCAGCAGCGAGACAGGCCAGCTCAGCGCGAACAGCCCGATGGCGATCACCACGATCAGCGCGCCGGGCGCTGTGTCGAACTCGTAGGAGCCGATCGTCCCGCTGACTGCGGCCACCACGCCCAGCGCCATCGCGGTCAGCATCGAGCGCCGGAAGCCGATGACGAGGTGGTTCGCGGTCGCCACCGGCACCACCATCAGGGCGCTGACCAGCAGCAATCCCACCGTGCGCATCGACACCGTCACCGTGACGGCCGCCAGGGCCACCACCAGGACGTTGTAGACCCGCACCGGCAGGCCGATGGTGCGGGCGAACGGCTCGTCGGCGCTGACCGCGAACAGTTGCGGCAGCAGGCCAAGGCACACCAGCAGCACCACCGCTGCCAGGCCGGCGATGATCCACAGCTCGGTGGCGTTGATGGTGAGCAGCGAACCGAACAGGTACGCCGACAGCGTACCGGTGCCCTGGCCCGCGAGGCTGGCCAGCAGCAGGCCGCCCGACAGGCCGCCGTAGAACAGGATCGCCAGGCCCACGTCGCCGCTGGTCCGGCCCACCTCGCGGAGCAGCTCGATGCCCACCGCGCCGAGCACGCAGACCAGCACCGCCAGCGGCAGCGGTGCCGTCCCGGTCAGGAAGGCGAGCCCGACCCCGGCGACGGCCAGGTGGCCGAGCCCGTCACCGAGCAGGCTGAGCCGACGCTGCACGAGGTAGGTGCCGATCGCGGGTGCGGTCAGCCCGGTGATCAGCGCCGCGAGCAGCGCCCGCTGCATGAACTCCAGCCCGAGCCACTCCATTCAGACCACCTCCAGCCCGGTCCCGTGCGCGCGGGCGTGCGGCCACTCGTGCACCTCGTGCCCTCCGGCGGACGCCACGAACGGCCCGTCCGCGACCACCCGGCCGTCGGCCAGCGTGATCGCCCGATCGATCAACGGTTCGAACGGACCGGGCTCGTGCAGCACCATCACCACGGTGCGGCCGGCGTCGCGCAGCCGCGACAGCACTCCGGCCAGGACGCCCTGGGTGGCCTGGTCGACGCCGGCCAGAGGCTCGTCCCACACCATCAGGTCGGCCGCCCCGGCCAGCGCCCGAGCGATCAGCACCCGTTGCTGCTGGCCCCCGGAGAGTCGCACGAACGGCGAGCCCGCCCGGTGGGCCAGGCCGACCTCGGCCAGCGCGTCGCCCACGGCCCGGCGGTCGGCCGTGCTCGCCGGCCAGAACGGACGCCGCAGCCCGAGTCGTCCGGACGCCACCACCTCGCGAGCGGTGGCCTGCTGCACCAGGATCGAACTGCGCTGCGGCACGTAGCCGATCCGCCGCCAGTCGTGGAACCGCTCGACGTCGGTGCCGAACAGCCTGATCGTGCCCCGGTGCGGGACCAGCCCGAGCAGGGCGCGCATCAGCGTCGTCTTGCCCGAGCCGTTGTTCCCGGTCACCGCCACCGCCTGCCCGGCGTCCACCTCGAAGGTCGCACGACGCACGATGGGCACGCCGGACAGCACCACGTCGACGTTCTCGGCGGTGATGGCGGCGGTGGAGTCGGTCATGCGCAGCCGTTGGCCGTCTTCAGCGCGGTCAGGTTGGAACGCATGACCTCAAGGTAGTCGCTCCCCTTGGAGGAGTCGGTCAAACCCTCCAGCGGATCGAGCACGTCGGTCTTCAGGCCCAGGTCGCCCGCGATCGACTCCGAGACCGCGGGGGAGACCAGGGTCTCGAAGAAGATGGTGGTGACCCCCTCCGCCTTGGCCAGCTGCTGGACCTCGGCGATCCGGGCGCCGGTGGGCTCGGTGTCGGGTTCGATGCCCCGGATGCCGACCTGCTCGAGTCCGTAGCGCTGGGCCAGGTAGCCGAACGCCTCGTGCGAGGTGATGAACACCGTGCGCTCACACGACTTCAGGCCGCTGCTGTACTCGCCGTCCAGCGCCTTCAGATCATCGATCAGGGTCGCGGCGTTGGCGGTGAAGGTGGCGCTGGCCGCGGACCGTACCTCGATGAGGGCGTCCCGGACGTGCTCGGTGATCGTCACCATGTTGGTCGGGTCGAGCCAGGTGTGCGGGTCGAGTGCGCCGTGGTCGTGGTCGTCGCCGTCCTCGTCGGCGTGCTCCTCCTCGCTCGTCTCCAGGGTGAGGAAGGACGCGGTGTCGACGGCCCGCTTCGGCGAAACGGTCTCGACGGCGGAATCGACGGCCGGCTGGAACCCCTTCTGGTAGATCAGCAGGTCGGATGCGCCGAGCGAGGCGACCTGCTTGGGGGTGAGCTCGAGGTCGTGCGGTTCCGCGCCCGGCTGCGTCAGGTTGGTGACGCTGACCTGGTCGCCGCCGACGCGCTCGGCGATGAACTCGAACGGGTAGAACGACGCGGTGACGGTCAGCTGCCCGGTCGCCGGCGCCGAGGTCGTCGTGCTGGCCGAGCAGCCCGCGACGAGCACCAGCCCGAGTGACGCCGTCGCGGCCAGCAGGGATCTCCAAATCTTCATGACAATCATTCTCATCGCGTCCGTAGGTGAAGTCAAAACGGACGGGCCGCCGACCAGCATGTGATCGGCGGCCCGTCCGGCTCGAGTCGTCGCGGCCAGCGGCCGGTGTCAGTCCTTCGGGGCCGGCGACTTGTGCGGCTCGATCAGGTTGTCGATCGGGCCGCCGGGCTCGGCGTCCCCCTGCACGATGTTCGGCATCGTGTTGGTGAGCGGACCGGCGGTGATCGGACGCTTGCGCAGCCGTGCCTCGACAATGCTGGCCAGCTTCGTCATGGCGTAGTTCAGCACGATGAACAGCACGGCGGCGACGATGTAGGCGGGCACCGTGTTCGCGAATGCCGAGCCGAGCGTCTTGGACTGGTTCAGCAACTCCATGTAGGTGATGCCGTAGCCCAGCGCGGTGTCCTTGATCACCACGACCAGCTGCCCCATCAGCGCCGGCAGCATCGCCACCAGGGCCTGCGGCAACTGGATCGAGATGAGCGTCTGCTGCGGGGTCAGGCCGATCGACAACCCGGCCTCGGACTGCCCCTTCGGCAGCGCGTGGACGCCGGAGCGCACCAGTTCGGCGATCACCGAGCCGTTGTACAGCGTCAGTGCCGTCACCACCGCCATCAGCGGGTTGATGCTGGCCAGGAAGACACCGTTGCGGCTGTAGATGTTGAAGACGAAGTACATCATCAGCAACACCGGCACGGCCCGGAAGAACTCCACCACGATGCCGCAGACGATACGGATCCAGCGCGCCTGCGCGAGGCGTCCGAGACCGAAGACGAGCCCGAAGATGCCGGCCAGCACCACCGAGATCAGGGCGGCCGTCAGGGTGCCGATCAACCCGGGAATGATGTAGTAGAGCCAGGGGGACGCGGTCAGGAACACCGACCATTTGGCCGGCTCCAACTGGCCCGCCTGACCCAGCTTGGCGATCACCATCCACAGGATGCCGACCAGCAGCAGGGCGCCCACCACGGTCAGGATGTTGTGCCGCAGCCGGGCCTTGGGCCCGGGGGCGTCGAACAGGACGTTCTGGGCGCTCATCGCTTCACCGCCAGCCTGCGCGACAGGCTGGTGAACAGGATGCCGACCGGCAGGGTGAGGATGACGAAGCCGACGGCGAACAGGAAGAACACCAGCACGCTGCCGGTCTCGTTCTCGATGATGACCGCCATCAGGCCGGCCGCCTCGGCGGCGCCGATGACGGCGGCCACCGTGGAGTTCTTGATCAGCGCGATCAGCGTCGAGCCGAGCGGTGCGATCGCTCCGCGGAAGGCCTGCGGCAGCAGCACCTCGGTCAGCGACTGGCTGAACGTGAGCCCGATCGAGCGGGCCGCTTCGGCCTGTCCGGCCGGAATGGTATTGACGCCGCTGCGCAGCGCCTCGCAGACGAAGGCCGCGTGGTAGACGCTGAGCACGATGATCGCCCAGTAGAAGATGTTGGTCGTGACGTTGTCCGAGATCTCCAGGCCGAGCACATAGCTCGCACCCAGGATGCTGAACACCATCAGCAGCGTCAGCGGCGTGTTCCGGAAGGTGTTCACGTACGCGGTGCCGAGCAGCCGCAGTACCGGCACCGGTGAGACGCGGAGGATCGCGACCACGGTGCCGATCACCAGCGCGCCCAGCGCGGACCAGAACGACAACTGGATGGTCAGCCAGAAGGCGCCGAGGAAGTCGTAGCGGGCCAGGATGTCAGCCATCGCTCACCTCTTTCGTATGGGTCGAATGTCTCCGGACGAGCGGAGGGTGCCGCCCGGTGTGGACGGCACCCTCCGTCGGGTGGATCAGGAGCAGGCGGCCGGGGTGGGCGGGTTGCCGGCCGGCGCCTTGTAGTTGGCAGCGCCGAGGTTGGCGTCCACCGCCTTCTGCCACGAGCCGTCCGAGATCATCGACTTGATCGCGTCGGTGACCTTGTTGCACAGGTCGGTGTTGCCCTTCTTCAGCCCGACACCGTAGTTCTCGGTGCTGAACGGGGCCCCGACGACCTTGAGTTTGCCGGCGTACTGGGCTTGCGCGGCGTAGCCGGCAAGGATCGTGTCGTCGGTGGTCAGCGCGTCGATGGTGCCGGCGACCAGCGCGGTGACGCACTCGGAGTAGGTGCCGAACTCCTGCAGGTTCACGCCGGGCACCTTCTTCTGCACGTTCTGTGCCGAGGTGGAGCCGGTGACCGAGCACAGCTTCTTGCCGTCCAGCGACTCCGGGCCGGTGATCGAGGTGTCGTCGGAACGGACGAGCAGGTCCTGGCCGGCGATGAAGTACGGTCCCGCAAAGTCCACCTTCTTCTTGCGCTCGTCATTGATTGAATAGGTGGCGACCACCAGGTCGACCTGACCGGTCTCGATCAGCGTCTCGCGCTGGGCCGACGGCGCCTGGATCCACTGGATCTTGTCGGCGGTGGTGCCCAGCTTGCCGGCGATGTAGGTGGCGACGTCCACGTCAAGACCCGAGTAGGTGTCACCGGTCTTCAGCCCAAGGCCGGGCTGGTCGAACTTGATGCCGATCTTGAGGTTGGCCAGGTCGGTGGAGCCGGCGCCGCCGCCACAGGCGGACAGTGACAACGCGAGTGCTCCGGCGGCGACGATGGCGCCGATCTTCTTCCAGGACATGGAACTCCTTGTGTGGTGGTTTCTTATCTCGGTCAGTGGGTCAGGATCTTGGACAGGAAGTCCTTGGCACGCGCGGAGGTGGGGTTGGAGAAGAACTCGCTGGGGGTGTTGGTCTCGACGATCTCGCCGTCGGCCAGGAAGACGACGTTGTCCGCGGCCTTGCGGGCGAACCCCATCTCGTGGGTGACGACGATCATCGTCATACCGTCCTTGGCCAGCCCGACCATGACGTCCAGCACCTCCTGCACCATCTCGGGGTCGAGGGCGGACGTCGGCTCGTCGAACAGCATCACTTTCGGGTTCATCGCAAGCGAGCGGGCGATCGCGACGCGCTGCTGCTGGCCGCCGGAGAGTTGGGCGGGGTACTTCTCGGCCTGGTGCGCGACGCCAACCCGGCCGAGCAATTCCATCGCCTTCTTCTCGGCCTCGGCCTTGGGCGTCTTGCGCACCTTGATCGGGCCCAGCGTGACGTTCTCGAGAATGGTCTTGTGGGCGAACAGGTTGAACGACTGGAACACCATGCCGACGTCGGCGCGGAGGTTGGCGAGCTCCTTGCCCTCGTCGGGCAGCGTCTTGCCGTCGATCGTGATCGATCCCGATTCGAAGGTCTCCAGACGGTTGATCGTGCGGCACAGAGTCGACTTCCCCGAGCCCGACGGGCCGATCAGGATGACGACCTCGCCCTTGTCGATGGAGAGGTTGATGTCCTTCAGCACGTGCAAGTCACCGAAGTGCTTGTTGACGCCCTCGATCACGACCAGCGGCTCTGACATGGCCGTGACCGTAGCGTAGGAGTCTGGGGCCAACAAGCAATTACGGTGCTGCGGGGGTCGATCGTCACCGTTTCGCAATCGACTTGTGACGAATGCCGTCGAGCCGCCCGGGCTCCGCCCGAAGGGGTGAGGAGCGCTACCCGACGAGATGCGCGCGCAGGTCGGCGGCGGTCGAGGTGATCCGCTGCATCTCCTGACCGCCGTCGCAGGTGCAGAGGGCGACCACCAGCGGCCGGCCGGCGTCGACCACCTCGACCTCGCCACCGGAGGCCTGCCACCGCAGCACGGCGAGCAGGTCGGCGCTGGGCGGGGACTGATCCATCAGGTCATTGTCCTCGCCGTGGACGAGTCGCGCGAGCAGGTGCGGTCGGGTTGGATGGGGGCATGGCCGCCGTTGCTCTCGTCACCTCGCACTGGGCGCTGACCAGCACCATCGACGCCGATGTCGACCTGTGGCCGCTACGGGACGCCTTCGCCGCCGCCGGCGTGGCCTGCGAACTCATCGACTGGCGACGTTCGGGCAGTGATCTGGGCCGGTTCGACCTGGTGGTGATCAAGTCGCCGTGGGACTACTCCGACGACGTGGACGAGTTCCTCGGCTGGCTGGACGCCGTGGCGTCCGGGGTGCGGGTGCTGAACGACCCCGGGGTGATCCGGTGGAGCCTGGACAAGACCTACCTGGCCGACCTCGCCGACCGCGGCGTCGCGGTCTGCCCGACCACCTTCTGCTCCGAGTTCGAGCAGGTGAGAGCCGCCCTCGCGGCGGCGTCCGGACGGGTGGTGATCAAGCCCACCGTCTCTGCGGCGTCGGCGAACACCGGGCTGTTCGAGGCCGACGACCCCGGCGCGGAGGCGCTGGGCCGGCGGATCCTGGGACTGGGCAAGACGGTGATGGTGCAGCCGGCGCTGGCCTCGGTCTCGGCGGTCGGCGAGAACGCGCTCATCCACCTCGACGGTTCCTTCGTGCATGCCGTCACCAAGGGTCCGCTGCTGGCGCTGGGCGGCGGACTGCTGGGCGGTGAGTACCAGGAGACGCTCAGCCCGGTCGTGCCGGCGCAGGACGAACGCGAGCTCGCGTCCTCGGCGTTGAGCACAGCCGCCGAGGTGCTGGCCGGGCGCGGCGTGACCCAACCCCTGCTGCACGCCAGGGTCGACATCGCCCGCGACGACAGCGGCGCACCGGTGATCCTGGAGCTGGAACTGTTCGAGCCGCTGCTGTCGCTCGCTGCCTCACCGGGTGCGGTTGAGCTGTACGCGGCCCGGGTGCTGGCACGCTTGGCGCCATGAGTGCGCAACGTGATCTCGGCCAGTCGATGCTGCAGGTGATCTTCAGCATCTTCCTCGGACTGGTGGTGGTGGCCTTCATCGGCATCGGAGTCGACACCTTCTATCCCGAACCCGAGTACTCGACGGGCGGCGAGAGTCCCTGGGCGGCGTACCGGCTCACCCTGTCGATCATCCTGCTGGTCTGCGCGACCCTGGTGATGCTGCTGTCCCTCGTCATCGCGGACTCTGTCGGAACGGTACTGGCCAACGGCGCCCTGCTGGGCGGCCTGTTCACGATGATCTACGCGGTGGGCACCTCACTGTCGTCGGGTGAGCAACTCGCCCGGTTCCTGGTGCTGACCGTCGCCCTGGTGGTCACCGTTGGGGTCGGCTGGTGGAAGTTCTCCCGCGGTCGCAGTGCGGCGCAGGTCCCCGTCGGCGGGGCGGGCGGTGCCCCAGGCCCAGGGCTGGGCGGGGAGGCCGAGCAGCGACTGGCCGCGGTCGAAGCGAAGCTGGACGCCTTGGGTCGTGCCCTGCGCGACTGAGGCGCCCCGGGTCGGGGACTGGTCGGACTCGTGCTCGGCGGCGGCTGGGTGCTGGTGATGGTGCTGCCCGGAGACCTCCTGCCCGCGCTGCTCGGGGCGGCGGCGGCGCTGGCCTCGGTGGCGCTGCAGCTGAGCGGCGCCGACTATTGGAAGTTCTCGGTCGCGGTCACCGTGTCGGTCATCCTGCTCACCTTCGAGCGGCAGGACGCGCTGGCCGGCGATCTGCAACGCATCCTGATCACCCTGGCCGGAGCTGTCGTGGTCGCGGCGACGGTGTGGGTGGCGTCGATCCTCAGCCCCGCCGAGCCGGCCCAGGCCGGATGAGGCCGAGGGCCGCCGATCGCGAACCGCCGGCGGCGTCCTCTGGCAAGCTTCGAGGATGACCTCCACCACCGACCTCGCCGCCCGGCTGTACCCCGAACTGCGCGCGCTGCGCCGCGCGATCCACGCCGATCCCGAACTCGGCAACGACAACCCCCGTACCCAGGGCCGCATCCTGGGTGCACTGGCCGGGCTGGATCTCGAGATCACCACCGGCCGGGCGGTGACCAGCGTCGTCGCGGTGCTGCGCGGCACCGCGCCCTCGGAGGGGCCGCGTCCGGCGGTGCTGCTGCGTGGCGACATGGACGGGCTGCCCGTGGTCGAGGCGACCGGCCAGGAGTTCGCATCGACGACCGGCACCATGCACGCCTGCGGTCACGACCTGCACGTCGCCGGGCTGGTCGGGGCGGCGAAGATCCTGCACGAACTCCGCGACCAGTTGCCCGGGGACGTGGTGTTCATGTTCCAGCCCGGCGAAGAGGGACCGGGTGGTGCCGGGCCGATGATCGACGACGGGGTGCTCGAGGCCGCGGGCCGCCGCGTGGACGCCGCCTACGGCCTGCACGTGTCGTCGCACGAGCATGCGCTCGGCGTGTGGTCGGGACGCCCCGGGCCGCTGATGGCGGCCGCGGACCAGTGCTACATCACGGTGCACGGACGCGGCGGGCACGGCTCGCAGCCGCACCTGGCCGCCGACCCGGTGCCGGTCGCCTGCGAGATCGGGCTGGCGCTGCACGCGATGGTGACCAGGCAGGTCGACGTCTTCGACCCGGTGGTGGTGACGATCGGCCGCATCCAGGCGGGCACCAAGGACAACATCATCCCCGACGACGCTCGGCTGGACGCCACCGTGCGCACGTTCTCGCCGGCCAATCGCGAAGCGATGCCGCAGCGGATGACCCGGCTCGCCCACGGCATCGCCGAGGCCCACGGGATGAGCGCCGACGTCGACTACGTGCGCGGCTACCCGGTCACCGTCAACGACACCGGCGAGTATGCGCACCTGGTGGACACCGTGATCGACCTCTTCGGGGCTGATCGCTACGTGGAGCAGCCGTTCCCGCTCGCCGGGGCCGAGGACTTCAGCCTGGTCGCCGAGCAGGTGCCGACGGCCTACATCTTCGTGTCGGCCTACCCCGGTGACGATCCGGCTACTGCTCCGGCCAACCACTCCGCGCACGCGCTGTTCGACGACGAGGTGCTTGCCGACAACGCGGCACTGCTGGCCGAGGTGGCGCTGCGCCGGCTGCAACGCGGCTGACCCAGTGAAGACCGGGCTGGTGGGATGACGGGGCTGGTGGTTCCGTCATCCCGGGCTTGCCCCGGGATCTGGTGTCGCTAATCGCCCCACACCCCCGAGCTGCCGCGCCGGTGCGAGCCGACCAGATGGGTGTCGATGATGCCGATCGCCTCCATCAGGGCGTGCATCGTGGTCGGGCCGACGAAGCGGAAGCCACGTTTCTTCAGCGCCCTGCTGAGCGCCGCCGACTCGGGCGTCGTGCTGACCAGGTCGGCGTAGCTTGTCGGGGTCGGGGTGGCGTGCGGCCGGAAACCCCAGACGAAGTCGGCCAGGCCGCCGTCGGGCCGCAGCGCGACCGTGGCCCGCGCGTTGGCGATCGTGGCGTCGATCTTGGCCCGGTTGCGGACGATGCCGGCGTCGCCCAGCAACCGCTGCAGGTCGGCCTCGTCGAAGGCGGCCACGGCGTCCGGGTCGAAGGCGGCGAAGGCGGTGCGGAAGGCGGGCCGCTTGCGCAGGATCGTCGCCCAGGACAGCCCGGACTGGAACGCCTCGAGGCTGAGCCGTTCGAACACCCCGCGCTCGTCGGTCACCGGCATGCCCCACTCGGTGTCGTAGTAGTCGCGCAGCAGCGCATCCGACGCCGCCCAGGCGGGCCGGGCCAGGCCGTCCGGGCCGATGATCAGGTCGCTCATGCCCGCACTGTAGAACCCGCCCCCGACCTGCCCAGAGATTTCACCCGACGCCGATATACCGATTTTCGACCTCGATCACGAATGAATCGAATCAACGCCACGAATCCGCGATCGACGTCGAAAATCGGTATATCAAGCAGCGCTGAAATACCGCGGCGGTCAGCGCACGGTGAGCCCCAGTCGCAGGTGGACCTTCTCGCCCGATCGGTCGGTCAGCCGGGCGGCGAACCCCGAGCCGGTCGCTGCGACCGCGTACCGCAGGGTCGAGGGCAGCAGCACCGGCTTGGTGAACTGCGCCGCCACCTCGTAGGCCTCCGGAAGCCGCGGCTGCAGCGCCGCCAGCACCCGCGCGTGACTCCACATGCCGTGCACGATGGTGCGCGGGAAGCCGAAAGCCTTCGCCGCCAGCGGGTTCAGGTGGATCGGGTTCACGTCGCCCGAGACGGCCGCGTAACGCCGGCCCAGGTCGGCCGGAAGCCGCCACAGTCCGGCGGTCCTCAGCTCGGCGTCCGCGTCCGGTTCGGACGCCTCGGCCTCCGCTTCGCCGGGCAGCGTGGCGGCCCGGCTCAGGTACGTCGAACGACCCTCCCAGACCGGCTCGCCGCCCAACCTGGCCTCGCCCACCAGGTCGACCAGGACGCCGCGACGGTGCGGCCGCAGCCGCTCGGCCCGCACCGACAGCTCGGGCGCCTCGGTGATCAGGGTCGGCCGGTGCTGCACCATCGTGTTGCTCACGTGCACCATGCCGGTCGGTGCGAGCGGGAAGTCCGGCGCTGTCATCAGCGTCAGCTGCAGCGGGAACGTCAGCACGTGCAGCCAGCTGGCCGGCAGCGCGTCGGTCAGCCCGAACCCGCACACCGCGTCGTAGCGGGCGAGTTCGGCCGCGGTGCTGCGGTAGTGCAGCAGGGTCACGGTGCGCTCGGGCAAGCCCGCCGCCACCGCCGGACGCGAACGGGGCACCAGCGCCCGGGCGTACAACACGGCCGACGACGGCATCGCGTCGAAGACCACCACGTCGGCCATCAACGTCCCACGATCAGCTGGCCGCACACCCGCAGCACCTGGCCGTTCAGCGGGGTGCCCGGGTCGGCCAGGAAGACGATCGTCTCGGCGACGTCCGCCGGCCGGCCGCCCTGCAGCAGGCTGGAGGAGCGGCGGAAGATCTCCCGGTCGATCACCGGGATGGACGCCGTCATGTCAGTCTCGATGAAGCCCGGCGCGACACCGTTGACCACGATGCCGCGGTCGGCCAGCTGCGCGGACAGGGCGCGCACCATGCCCATCACGCCGGCCTTGGACGCCGCGTAGTTGGTCTGGCCCTTGTTGCCGGCCCAGCCCGAGGTCGAGGCGACCCCGATGATGCGGGACCCGTCGGCCAGGCCGCCGGGCCGGCCGGGCCGCAGCAGCACGTCGTTGATCCGCAACTGGGCCGCCAGGTTGACCTGCAGCACCGCACCCCAGCGCTTTTCGTCGAGGTTGGCCAGCATCTTGTCGCGCAGGATGCCCGCGCAGTGCACGATCGCGCCGATCCGGGCGTCCGGTCCGTAACGCTCGACGACGTGCTGGGCGATGCGATCACCGGCATCCGGCACGGTGATGTCCAGTTGCAGCGCGGTGCCCCGGATCTCGTTGGCGACGCCGGCCAGGGCCTCGCCCGCGATCGGGACGTCGAGCGCCACGACCGTCGCGCCGTCGGCGGCGAACCGTCGCGCGATGGCCGCGCCGATACCCCGGGCGGCACCGGTGACCACCACGATGCGGGGTTCCGGGCGTGGCCCGGTCGCCCCGTCGGCGAGCACCAGCGGCTGGCCGTCGACGTAGGCCGACCGGCCGGACAGCAGGAAGCGCAGCACCTGCGCCAGTTCGTCGGCGGTGCTGCCGTCGGCGACCTGCACCAGGTTGCTGGTGGCCCCGCCGCGCAGCTCCTTGCCGACGCTGCGCATGATCCCGTCCAGCGCCTGCCGGACCGCCGCCCCCTCCACGTCGGACGCCGTCGCCGGGTCGCCGGCCACGATGATCACCCGGCCGGAGGGCTCCACGGCCCGCACGGCGGGACGGAGCACCGCGCGCACCTGCTCGAGGTCGTCCACCCGGGCCGCCGCGGTGGCATCCACCACGATGGCGCCGATCCGGCCCGGGTAGGCGGGCGGCCGCTCGCGGCCGTTCTCATCGGTGCTGCGGGCTTCGGGGACGTCGACCACGGCCGCTTCGGCGTCCAGGTCGAGGGTGCGCAGGGCGTCCGCCACCAGGGTGGACGCGCCGCCCACCGCACTGACCACGAGCGGGTTGGCGGGCATCGCCTCGCCCCGCCGCAGCGGGGTCGCCTCGGGGAAGCCCAGTGCGGCGGCCACCGCCTTGCCCGGTCCCGAGTTCAACACGCCGGAGATGATGCCGTCGAGGTTCATCAGATCGCCTCCACGATCGCCACGACGCCCTGTCCGCCCGCGGCGCACACCGAGATCAGGCCGCGGCTGCCGCGCCCCTTGTCGGCCAGCATCTTGCCCAGTGAACCGAGGATCCGGGCCCCGGTGGCCGCGAACGGGTGGCCGGCGGCCAGCGAGGAGCCGTTGACGTTCAGCTTGGCCCGGTCGATCGAGCCGAGCGCGCCGTCCAGGCCGAGGGTGTCGCGGCAGTACTCGTCGGATTCCCACGCGGCGAGCGTGCACAGCACCGTCGAGGCGAACGCCTCGTGGATCTCGTAGAAGTCGAAGTCCTGCAGGCTCAGGCCGGTGCGGCCGAGCAGCCGGGCGGTGGCGTGCGCTGGGGCCATCAGCAGCCCCTCGGTGCCGGTCAGGTAGTCGACCGCGGCGGTCTCGGCGTCGACGATCCGGGCCAGCACGGGCAGGTTGCGGGCGCGCGCCCAGCCCTCCTCGGCGAGCAGCACGGCGGCGGCGCCGTCCGACAGCGGGGTGGAGTTGCCGGCGGTCATGGTGGCGTCGGGTCCGTCGCCGAACACCGGCCTCAGCTTCGCCAGCCTCTCGACCGAGGTGTCGGCGCGCAGCGCCTGGTCCCTGGTCAGGCCGAGATAGGGAGTGACCAGGTCGTCGAAGAAGCCCGCGTCCCACGCCTTGGCGAGATTGTGGTGGCTGGCCGCGGCCAGCTCGTCCTGCGCCTGCCGGGTGATGCCCCAATGCGCGGTGGTGATCGCCTGGTGCTGGCCCATGTTCAGCCCGGTGCGGGGCTCGGCGGCGCGCGGCACCTCGGGGGCCAGGTCGGCCGGCCGGACCGTGGCCAGCGTCTTGAGCTTGTCCAGCGGGGTCTTGGCGGCGTTCAACCGCAGCAGCTTGCGGCGCAGCCCGTCGTTGACCGCGATCGGCGAGTCGGACGCCGAGTCGACGCCGCCCGCGATGGCCACGTCGAGTTGCCCGACCCGGATGCGGTTGCTGAGCTGGACGGCGGCGGTGAGGCTGGTCGCGCACGCCTGCTGGACGTCGTAGGCGGGCGTGGCGGCGCTCAACGCCGACGAGAGCACCGCCTCGCGGGTGAGGTTGAAGTCGCGGCTGTGCTTGAGGACGGCGCCCGCGGCGACCTCGCCGACGCGTTCGCCGGCCAGGCCGAACCGGGCCACGAGGCCGTCGAGGGCCGCAGTCAGCAGATCGAGGTTGGTGGCCGCGGCGTAGGCTCCGCCGACCTTTCCGAACGGCACGCGGTTGCTGCCCACCAGGACTGCGTTGCGCAGGTCTGCCATCGAAGCTCCTTCTCAATAATGTACGACACTCACAGTAGCAGGTACGTAAAGTACCGGGTACTATCGGTTTCGTGAAGACGCACGTGGACGGGCGTGACGCCCGCTGGATCGAGCACCGCCGGCAACGCCGCCGGGAGCTCGTCGAATCCACGCTGCGCGCGATCCGCCGGCACGGTGCCACCGTCGGCATGGACGAGATCGCCGCCGAGGCCGGCACCTCCAAGCCGGTCATCTACCGGCATTTCGGCGACCGCCCCGGCCTCTACCGGGCCGTGGTCGAGAAGGTCGCCCAGTTCATCCTCGACGACCTGCACGCCTCGGTCAGCTGGGACGCCGCCGACGACTTCAGCGCCCTGGTCCGCGACCTCGCCCTCGCCTACCTGCGGCTGGTGCAGCGTGACCCCGAGATCTACCGCTTCGTGATGTCCCGGCCGCTGGTCGACGGCGACCCGGGCGACGACCCGGTCACCGGCCTGACCATGCGGATCGGGCAGCGCATCGCCGAACTGCTTCGCGCCAACGGCTTCGACTCCGACCGGGCCGACACCTGGGGGCACGGGCTGGTCGGCTGCGTCCGGGCCGCCACCGATCAGTGGATCCGTTCGGGGATGATCCGCCCCACCGAAGACGTCGCCGACGACCTGTCCGACCTGCTCGGCCCCGCCTACCACGCCCACCGTCCAGTCACCACCACGAGTTACGAGGAACACCGATGACCACGATCACCGAGCCGTCCGTCACCGCCGACGAGACCGTTGCGACCGACGTCGCCGACCTGGGGCCGGCGCTGCTCGCCGCTTTCGAAGGCTCGCACCACGACCGCCGGGCCGCGGGCCGCGCCCTATGGCCCGCCCAGGGTGCGCTGCGCGACCCGGCGATGAGTCACCTCGACGCCCGGGAATGGACGCTGAACCGGCTCCGAGAGCTCGGCGGCGCCGGCTTCGGGCACTCGATCGTGCCGCCCGACGCGACCACCGAGGACACCCAGATCCAGTCGTTGGTGGATTTCGAGACGATTTCCTACGGCGACCTGTCGGTGGCGATCAAGTCCGGTGTCCAGCACGGCCTGTTCGGTGGAGCGATCGCCGGCCTGGGCAACGCCGACCAGCACGAGCGCTTCCTGACCGGGGCGCTCGACCTCAGCATCCTCGGCTGCTTCGCGATGACCGAGCGCGGCCACGGCAGTGACGTCGCCTCGCTGGAAACGACGATCAACTACGACGCCGAGGCGGGGGAGTTCGTCGTGGACTCGCCCCGGGCGTCCGCGACCAAGACCTACATCGGCAACGCCGCGGCCCACGGCCACATGGCCGCGGTGTTCGGCCAGCTGGTGGTCGCCGGCGAGAACCACGGCGTGCACTGCATCCTGGTGCCGATCCGTGACGCCGACGGGGCCCCGGCGGCCGGCGTGACGATCGGCGACAACGGCCACAAGGGCGGCCTGCTGGGCGTCGACAACGGGACGCTGAGCTTCGACCACGTGCGGGTCGGGCGCGACATGCTGCTGGACCGGTTCGGCTCGGTGGACGCCGAGGGCCACTACGTCTCCGCGATCGACAATCCGAACCGGCGCTTCTTCAGCATGCTGGGCGCGCTGGTGAGGGGCCGCATCTGCATCGGCGCCGGCGCGGCGATCGCCGCCCGGCGGGCGCTGTCCATCGCGACCCGGTACGCCGATTCCCGCAGGCAGTTCCGGCACGCCGCCGGCGAGCCCGAGTCGCCGCTGCTGGATTACCTCGCCCACCAGCGCAAGCTGCTGCCGGCGATCGCCCGGGCCTATGCGCTCGGCTTCGCGCAGAACGACCTGATCAGCGCCTACGGCACGGTCAGCTCCAACCCCAACCACGATCCCCGCGACCAGCGCGCGCTGGAGACCATGGCGGCGGGGATGAAGGCGATGAACACCGAGTTCGCCAACGGCACGATCCAGACCTGCCGTGAGGCGTGCGGCGGCGTCGGCTACATGAGTGAGAACCAGCTCACCCAGTTGCGCTCCGACGTCGACGTGTTCGCCACCTTCGAGGGCGACAACACCGTGCTGCTGCAGCTCGTCGCCAAGGGGGTGCTGACCAACTACCGCGAGGTGTGGGGCGGCCTGGACAGGCTGGGGCTGGTGCAGGCGTCCGCCCGGATGGTGGGCAGCTCGGTGATCGAGCGCACCGGCGCCGGGCTGCTCGCCGAGCGCCTGGTCGCGGCCGCCCGCCGCAAGGGCGACGCCGCCGCGTTCTACGATCGCGGCTGGCACGCGTGGATGTTCGAGGAGCGTGAGCGGCACAGCATCGATTCGCTGGCTCGACGGATGCGTGCCGCCGACCGCGATTCCTTCGACGCGGTCAACGCCATGCAGGACCACGTGCTGTTCGTGGCGCGGGCGCACATGGAGCGGGTCGTGCTCGACTCGTTCATCGCCGGCATCGCCGCCTGCCCCTCGGGGGCGGCCAAGCAGACCCTCGAGGAGCTCTGCACCCTGTTCGCGCTGAGCTCGCTCGAGGCGGACGCCGGCTGGTTCCTGTCCCACAACCGCATGTCGGACGCCCGGGCCAAGGCCCTGCGCAAGCAGATCAACCAGGTCTGCCGCGACCTGCGGCCCCGGGCGATCGCCCTGGTCGAGGGCCTCGGCGTCCCGGCCGAATGGCTGGGCGCCGCGATGCTGACCGCGGACGCCTGAGGCCCGGCGCCTGACCCGGGTTTCCGGGCCGGGTTGGCGGCGGGGGAGTAGCCGCGCCGGTCAGGGCAGGCCGGCCCAGCGTCCGGCGGCCGTGGCCAGTGCGCCGACGAGCACCACCACGATGTACGGCAGCTCGAACTTCAGCGCCGCCGCGGCGGCGCCGACGCCGAGCAGGCGCGAGTCGAGCACCAACGCCTGGCCGGAGGCCACCGTATTGGTCACCACCAGCGACGACAGCAGACCCACCGTCAACGCGGCCGCCAGCGACGGCACGAACGGACGATCCAGTACCGACTTCGGCAACAGGTAGCCCGACACCTTCAACGCGTACGCCGCCAGGCACGAGGCCAGCACCCAGCCCCACATCGTCACGTCGGCACCCCCCGTCGCTGCAGGACGGCCCACGCGCCCGCCGCCACCACGGCAGCGATGATGATCGGCAGCCCGGGAGGTGCGAGGGGGATGAACAGCACCGTCGCCACTGCGCAGACGACGGCGATGGCGATCGGGTCCCGACCCTTGAGTCGTGGCCACAGCAGACCCAGGAAGGCGGCGCACGCGGCGCCGTCCAGGCCCCACCGCGCCGGGTCACCCATCGCGTTGCCCGCCAGCGCCCCGATCAGGGTGAACAGGTTCCAGGTCAGGTAGATGCCGAGCCCCGCCGTCCAGAAGCCGCGGCGCTGCTCATCGGGGTCGGTCTGGGCGGACGCGTTCGCCATCGACTCGTCGATGGTGAACTGGGCGTGCAGCGCCTTGCGGCCGGCGGCGGGACGCAGCATCGCCTCCAGCTGCATCGCGTAGACCCCGTTGCGCAGGCCCAGCAGGGTCGCCGCGGCGAAGGCGCTCAGCCCCGTCCCGCCGCCCCCGATCACGCCGACGAAGGCGAACTGCGAGCCGCCCGTGAACATCAGCAGGCTCAGAGCGCAGGTCTGGGCCACGGTCAGCCCGGCCTCGACACCCAGCGCCCCGAACGCGGCCCCGTACAGCCCGACGGCGATCGCGATCGACACCCCGGATCGGACTGCCGGGGTCAGGCGGGGGTGAGGCACGCGTGCAGCCTAAGCCCGCCCCGGCACGGGTGTTCGATCGCATTGTGCACGTGGACACCGGTGGAGTGGCCGGCGCTGGGACGGCTGGTCTGCAGCCCCGACGGGCTCGACCGGCGGGCTCAGCGGCCCGGTTCGTCAGTGTCGTCGTCGGTCCAGATGCCCGGCTCGTCGACGATCAGGACGGCGCCGCCGGCGGCGTCGCGCAGTTCCTTGGGTGCCAGGGTGGCGGCCAGGTGGTAGACCGCAACGGTCACGATGGTGCCCAGCGCGATACCGCCGAGCACGAACTCGGGGCTGAACTGCAGCGACACGTTGCCGATGCCGATGATGATGCCCGCCGAGACCGGGACGAGGTTGACCGGGTTGCCGAAGTCGACCCCGTTCTCCTTCCAGATCTTGGCGCCGAGCAGGCCGATCATGCCGTACAGCACCACGGTGATGCCGCCCAGCACGCCGCCGGGGGTGGCCGACACGATGGCCCCGAACTTGGGCGAGAAGCCGAACAGGATCGCCACCAGCGCGGCCACCACGTAGGCGGCGGTCGAGTAGACCCGGGTGGCGGCCATCACGCCGATGTTCTCGGCGTAGGTGGTGGTGGGGCCGGCGCCGACCGCCGTGGCCACGACCGAGCCGATGCCGTCGGCGGCGATGGCCCGCCCCATGTCCCTGTCGAGGTTCTCACCGGTCATCTCGGCGACCGCCTTGACGTGGCCGGTGTTCTCGGCGATCAGCGCGATCACCACCGGCAGCGCGATCAGGGCGAACGCCACGTTGAAGCTCGGCGCGTGGATGCCCACCACGTTCGTGGCGGCGTGGAACTGCCAGGTGGTGAGATCGGTCAGCGGAGGGAAGCCGACCCAGGCGGCGGCGTCCACACCGCTCCAGTCGACCCGCAGGTGGGTGGTGACCTCGCCCGCGGCGGCGCTGTAGGACGTGATCGGGCCGGTGAGCACGTCGGCCAGCCAGCTGACGACGTAGCCGATGACCAGTGACAGGAAGATCGCGATGCGGCCCAGGAAGCCCTTCACGCCGACGCTGAGCACCACCACGACGAGCATCACGAACAGGGCGACCCACTGGTCCTGCGGCCAGTACGTGCCGGCCACGACGGGCGCGAGGTTGAACCCGATCAGCATGACCACGGCACCGGTGACGACCGGGGGAAGCGCCTTGTGGATCACCCGTGAGCCGGCGAAGTGGATGATGACGCCGACGATGAACAGCAGCACGCCGACCCACAGCATCGCGCCGGTGAGGTCGGCGGGGTTTCCCCCGGCGCCGTAGATTGCGGTCGCGACGCCCACGAAGGACGCCGACGAGCCCAGGTAGCTCGGCACCCGGCCCTGCACCACCAGCAGAAAGATCAGCGTCGCGACGCCGGACATCATCACCGCGAGCTGCGGGTTCAACCCCATCAGTAGCGGGAAGACGAAGGTGGCGCCGAACATGGCCACCACGTGCTGGGCGCCGAGTCCGACCGTCTTGCCCCAGGACAGCCGCTCGCCCGGGGCGACCACCTCTCCGGGCTTGAGTTGTCCGTCTCCGTGCAGCGTCCACAGGGCCATGGCGATCCTCTCCGGCAGGGGTCGGCAGCACCCTATGCCGAGCCTGTGACGGCGCTCCGGACGCCGGGGCCGGTGAGACGTGATCGTCACGCTGCCCCGGCTGGGCCACAGTGGTGGGGACTATTCGCTGCGGTCGGCCCGCGGCGGCACGCCCCGCCATTCGGACGCCAGCAGCGCGTACGACAGGCCGTCCAGCCACTGCCCGCTGCGGTGCAGCGACTCGGCCACGTAGTGGCCCTCCCGGCGCATGCCCAGCCGCTCCATCAGTCGCCACGACGGCTCGTTGGCGGCGAAGCAGTTGGCCTCGATCCGCCGGATGCCCAGCGGGCCCACGCACAACTCGATCGCCGCGGCGACCGCCTCGGTGGCGAACCCCCTGCCCTGGACGACGGGGAGCAGCGACCAGCCCAGCTCGGCCTGGGTGCCGTGGGCGGCGTCCGCCACCTCGGCCTGCGCCCAGGCGTCGGTCACCCGGATCATCAGGTCGCCGACGCCCCGCCCCTCGTGCTCGACCAGCAGGGTGACCGCGAGCCGATCCGGCTCGGCCCAGCGCCGCACGAACTCGTCATGGCTCCACGCGGCGGTCAGCCAGTGCGTCACCTCGGGCAGGCTGCGCCACGCCCAGGCCGTCTCGGCGTCGGCCGCGGTGGCCGGACGCAGGGTCAGCCGCGGCGTCCGCACCGGCCAGTCGACGCGGTCGAACGCGCCGTAGTTGGGTGCCTGGGCGGTCATCGGCGGGCTAGATCCACGACCGCAGCCACATGCGCGACAGCCACTGCGAGTACGGCAGCAGTTCGTCGGTCAGCACCGGGTAGATCCAGGCGAAGTTGAGTGCCACCAGCGCCACCGCGACGCCGACGATCATCGCGCCGCGTCGGCGGCCGGGACTGTGCGCCGGGCCGAGGATCAGCCCCATCACCAACGCCAGGCCGATGACGGTGAACGGCACCATCGTGATCGCGTAGAAGAAGAACTGCGGCCGGTCGGTGTAGTTGAACCAGGGCAGCCAGGTCGCCAGCGTCGCCAGCACCGGGACGCCGAAGCGCCAGTCGCGGCCACCGATCCACCACACCAGGCAGACCACCAGCGCGATCGCAGCCATCCACCACAGCACCGGGGTGCCCATCGCCGAGATGACCCGGATGCACTTCTCGGTGCCGGTGCATCCGTCGGTCCCGATCGCGATGTCATTGACCGCGTCGAACCCGGTCGGCCGCACCATCAGCAGCCAGCCGGCCGGATGCGCGTCGTAGGGGTGGGTGGCGTTGTTGATGTAGTCGCCGGTGTGGAACTCGTAGATCTCCTTGTGGAACCACAGCAACGAGGCGAAGCCCTCACCGAACGCCTCGACCCATGGATGGTCGGGGTTGTCGGCGCCCCACGAACGGTCGTAGCCGCCGGTACCCATCAACCACGGGATCCACGTCGCCAGGTACACCGCGGCGCCCACCACGACCAAGCGCACGAAGGCGGGGATGCCGTCGATCAGGACGGCCAGCCACGAGCGCCAGTCGGCCCCGGCTAGCCGTCGGGCCCCGACGTCCCACAGCACGCTGACCACGCCGAACACGGCCAGCACGAACACCGAGTTCCACTTGCAGGCGAGCGCGGCGCCGAACATCACCCCGGCCGCGAAGCGCCACGGACGCCACCAGATCACCGGTCCGAACTCGCCGGCGAAATCGGGCCGGCCCAGCCGGTCCAGCGCGTCGGCCAGCCGGTGCCGATACCAGTCCCGGTCGGCGACGCAGCAGGCGACGGCGGCCACCAGGAAGACGGCCTGGAAGATGTCGAGCAGGGCGGTGCGGCTCATCACGAACGCCAACCCGTCGAGGGTGAGTAGCAGGCCGGCGAGGCCACCGATCAGCGTCGAGCGCGACAGCCGCCGGGCCAGCCTGATGGTGGCGAAGATCAGCAGGGCGCCGAACACGCACGGCATGAACCGCCAGCCGAACGAGTTCATCCCGAACATCCATTCGCCCAGCGCGATGAGCCACTTGCCCAGCGGCGGATGGACGACGAACTCGGCGGTGTCCTGCCACACGTTGGTGTTGCCGGCCACGATCTGGTCGTTGGCGGTGTCGGGCCAGTTGCGTTCGTAGCCGAAGTGCAGCAGCGACCAGGCGTCCTTGGCGTAGTAGGTCTCGTCGAAGATCAGCTTGTTCGGGTAGGCGAGGTTCTGCAGCCGGATCAGGAACCCGAGCAGCGTGATCGAGAGGGTGACGAACCAGCCGGCCGCCACGTCGGTCAGCCGGCCGTCCCGCAACCGCTGCACGGTGGTCAGGTCGTCGCGCGCCACCGGCGGCTGCCACTGGCCGCTGCGGCGGGCCTGCGGCGGCGTCCAGGTCGGGGCGAGGTCGCCAGAGGTGGACGCCCCGACGTCTGGCTCGGCGACGGTGGACGCCCCGTTGGCTTCGATCACCGAGCCATCCTAAACGGCAATGTGTCAGGGTTAGAGCCATGGATGAGCGGGGGCTGCTGGTGCTGGCCGGGACGCCGATCGGCGACACCGCGGACGCCGCACCCGCCCTGCTGCGCGCCCTGGAGGGCGCCGACGTGGTCGCCGCCGAGGACACCAGGCGGTTCCGCGACCTGTGCCACCGGCTCGGCATCACTCCCGCGGCGACGGTGGTGTCCTTCTTCGACGGCAACGAGGGCGCCCGCGTCGGCGGTCTCGTCGAGCGGCTGCTGGCCGGTTCGCGGGTCGTGGTGGTCTCGGACGCCGGCATGCCCGCCGTCTCCGACCCCGGCTACCGGCTGGTCGCCGCCGCGGCGGACGCCGGGGTGCGGGTGACTGCCGTGCCCGGCCCGTCGGCGGTGCTCACCGCGCTGGCGGTGTCGGGGCTGCCCACCGACCGGTTCTGCTTCGAGGGCTTCCTGCCCCGCAAGACCGGCGAGCGCCGCTCCCGGCTGGCCGCTTTGGCCGCCGAACGGCGCACGATGGTGTTCTTCGAGGCGCCGCACCGGCTGCCGGCCTTCCTGGCCGACGCGGTGACGGGTTTCGGCGGTGAGCGCCGGGCCGTGGTGTGCCGGGAGTTGACCAAGACCCACGAACAGGTGCTGCGCGGCACCCTGGCCGAACTGGCGCAGTGGGCGCAGGGCGAGGTGCGCGGCGAGATCACCGTGGTCGTCGAGGGGGCGGCCACCTCCGGCGGCAACTTGGCCGACGCCCTGGCCGCGGTCCGCACGGCGATCGCGGGCGGCGTCCGGCGTTCCGAGGCGGTCGCCGAGGCGGCAGCCGCGCACGGGGTGTCGCGCCGCGAGCTGTACGACGCCGCGCTGAAGGACCGGGCGGACGCCCCGGAAGGCGCCGGATCATGAGCACACCGTTGCCCGAGGCGCCCGAGCCGCTGCCGGCGTCCACCACCGACGCGCACACCCACCTGCTCAGCACCGCGGAGTTCTCCGGGCTGCCGCCGGCACAGGCCATCGCCCGCGCAGCCGCGGTGGGGGTCACCCGACTGGTCGAGGTCGGCTGCGACGTGCCCAGTTCACGAGGCGCCGTCGAACTGGCCGAACTGCACCCGGGGGTGATCGCCTGCGTCGCGCTGCACCCCAACGACGCCGCCCGCGCCGGTGACCGGCTCGGCGCGCTGCTGGCCGAGCTCGAGCCGCTGGTGGCGGCCGGCCCAGTCGTCCGGGGCGTGGGGGAGACCGGACTCGACTACTACCGCACTCGGGACGACGAGGGCCGGCGCCGGCAGAAGGACTCGTTCGCGGCGCATCTGGCCTGGGCCCGCGAGCACGACAAGGCGATCGTCATCCACGACCGCGACGCGCACGCCGACGTCCTCGACGTGCTGGACGCCGAGGGCGTGCCGGAGCGGTTCATGATGCACTGCTTCTCCGGCGATGCCGCCTTCGCCCGGCAGTGCCTCGACCGGGGAGCCTGGCTGTCGTTCCCGGGCACGGCGACGTTCAAGCCGAACGAGCCGCTGCGGGAGGCCTTCGACCTGACCCCCGACGACCGGCTGCTGGTCGAGACCGACGCGCCCTACCTGACTCCGGTGCCGCTGCGCGGCAAGCCGAACGCGTCCTACCTGATGCCGCACACGGTGCGCTTCCTGGCGCAGCGCCGGGGGGCCGAGCTGGCGGAGTTCTGCGCGCTGCTGGCGGCCAACGCCACGGCGCTGTTCGGCCAGTGGCCGCAGACGCCTGGCGGGCGGGACGAGGTGCGCGATGGCTGAGGGACTGCTCGATCCGCGGCGGATCCGTGAACTCGCCGCCGAACTCGACCTGCGGCCCACCAAGCAGCGGGGGCAGAACTTCGTCCACGACGCCAACACGGTGCGCCGGATCGTCGTCGCCGCCGCGCTCACCGCCGACGACGTGGTGCTCGAGATCGGGCCCGGGCTCGGTTCGCTCACCCTGGGCCTGCTCGAGGTGGTGCGACACGTGCACGCCATCGAGATCGACGACCGACTGGCCGGGCTGCTGCCCCGCACCGTCGCCGAGCGGATGCCCGGCCGGGAGTCCCGGCTCACCGTGATCGAGGCGGACGCCCTCGCCGTCGACGAGCTGCCCGACCCGCAACCGACCGCGGTGGTCGCCAACCTGCCCTACAACGTGAGCGTCCCCGTGCTGCTGCATGTGCTGGCCAGATTCGACACGGTCCGGCACGGACTGGTGATGGTGCAGGCCGAGGTGGCCGACCGGCTGGTGGCGCCGCCCGGCTCGAAGACCTACGGCATCCCGTCGGTCAAGCTGGCCTGGGACTGCTCGGCCCGCAGGGTCGGGTCGGTGCCGCCGGCCGTGTTCTGGCCGGTCCCCAACGTCGACTCCGGGCTGGTCCGGCTCGAGCGCCGGGACCCGCCGGCGACCTCGGCGACCCGCGGCGAGGTGTTCGCCCTGGTCGACGCCGCCTTCGCGCAGCGGCGCAAGATGCTCCGGTCGGCTCTGGCCGGACGGTTCGGGTCGTCGGCGGCGGCGTCCGCGGCGCTGGAACGGGCCGGAATCGATCCGCAGGCCAGGGGAGAGGTGCTGGCGGTCGAGGACTTCGCCCGTTTGGCTGCGCTGACCGGCCCTGCTGGTGCCAACGGGCTGAGCATCGGCTAGCTTTGCGGACGTGGCGACGCCCCTAGCCCCCGAGGCCGACTGGGTTCGGGTCCGGGTCTCCGGCAAGATCAACCTGGCCCTCCGGGTGGGTGCGGTGCGCCCCAACGGGTATCACCCGCTGTCCACGGTGTTCCAGTCGGTGTCGCTGTTCGACGAGGTCGGCGTCCGCTGGGACGAGCCGGGCCGGTTCAGCGTCACCGTGACGGGGGACCAGGCCGACCAGGTGCCCGCCGACGACCGCAATCTGGCGGTGAAGGCGGCCCGGCTGCTGGCCCGCAGCTACGGTCCGTCGCGCCTGGGCGCGGAACTGTCGATTCGCAAGACGATCCCGGTGGCGGGCGGCATGGCGGGCGGCTCGGCGAACGCCGCGGGCGCCCTGCTCGCCTGTTCGGTGCTGTGGGATCTGGACATCACCCCCGACGAACTGCGTGCCTACGGCGCCCAGCTCGGCGCCGACGTCCCCTTCCAGTTGATGGGCGGGACGGCGCTGGGTACCGGACGGGGCGACGAGCTGGTGCCCGTGCTGAGTCGGGGCAGCTACCACTGGGTGCTGGCGCTGAGCGAGGACGAACTCTCCACGCCGGCGGTGTTCCGGCGCTTCGACGAGCTCAATCCGGACGCCCCGGTCGACCTGCCGATGCCCACCGACGTCATGAACGCCCTGGTCAGCGGAGACGCCGCCGCCCTGGGCAGGGTGCTCGCCAACGATCTGGAGCCCGCCGCGGCGGCCATGCGGCCCGGGCTGCTGCAGGTACTGGCGGCGGGCCGCGAACTCGGCGCCCTGGGGGCCATCGTCTCCGGCGCCGGACCGACCTGCGCCTTCCTGGCCGCCAACGAGGCCGCCGCCGTCGACCTGTCGGTGCAGCTCTCCAGCCAGGGACTGTGCCGGGCGATCCGCCGGGTCACCGGCCCCGTGCCCGGGGCCCGGCTGATCACCACCTGAGCGGAGGACCGCCCGGACACACCGTTACCCGGACGCCGTGGCCGGCCCGCGCTCGTCCGGCATCACCGACGCCAGGAACGGCAGTGCGGCCAGCAGGGCGGCCGGCACGAACATGGTGTGCTGCAGGCCGAGGTGGCTGGCCAGGAAGCCGATCAGCGCCGGCCCGCACAGGAACGTGGCGTAGCCGAAGGTGACCACCACCGCCAGCCCGCGACCGCCGGCGGCGTGCCCGGCCACCGCGTACACCTGCGGGGCGATCATGCCGATCCCGAAGCCGACCATCGCCCAGCCGATCAGCAGCACCGGCAGCGGGGTCGCGATCGCGGTGATCAGGTAGCCGATGGCCGCGCAGGTGCCCCCGAAGCGGACGACGGCGCGGCGTCCGAAACGGGCGACGAGCGCGTCGCCGAGCAGCCGGATGGCGACCATGAAACCGGCGACCACCGTCACCGCCACGGACGCCTGAGCCGGCGGGATGTTCGCCACTTCGGCGGTGTGCAGACCCGACCAGTCCATGGCGGTGCCCTCGCCCAAGCCGAACGCGATGGCCATCAGGCCGAGCAGGTAGGCCCAGCGCGGAATCGGGCTCTTCGCCCCGGACTCGTCGGCATGGCTCACCACGGCGGTCTCGGGGGTGATCCGCAGGGCGATCACCAGGCTGCCCACCCCGACCACGGTCGCCAGCACGACGGCGGCCTGTACGGGGGCGGACGCCCACGCCAGCGACGCGAGCAGCACCAGGGCGGCGCCGGTGAAGTTGCCCACCGACCACATGCCGTGGAAGAAGCTCATGATCGGCTTGGGCCGGCCGGCCTCGACCTGCACGCCGATCGCGTTCATCGACACGTCGATGCCGCCGTTGCCCAGGCCCAGCAGGACGCCCGCCGCGATCAGCATCGGAAAGTCCACGGCGAAACCGGCGAGCACCAGCCCGACGATCAGCAGGGGGACGCAGGCCATGGCGACCCGGCGGGCGCCGATGCTGTCGGTCAGCCGGCCCCCCACCTGCATGGCGGCGATGGCGGCCACGCCGGTGATCACCAGCAGGATCGCGACGCCCCCCGCGTCGAGGCCGAGCCGGTCCTTGAGCGCCGCCAGCGACGCCGCCCACACGCCGATGACCAGACCGTTGTAGGCGAACAGGTTGACCACGGCCGAGGCGGACGTGCGGGCGGACAGGGAAGGCGCGGGCATGGGTGCGACCCTATCGAGGCGGCGACGGCCCGAACGACTTTGTGTCGGTCGCCGCGTCTAGCATGCCGCCATGGAGCCCGACATCCATCCCCTGGGCGTGCACGACGTCGACCTGGCCGACTGGCGCTGGCTGCTCGGCGCGCTCCGCGCCGACTTCGCGGCGCCGTCGCTGGCGACTGCCGGAGCCCTCGTGGCCGCCGTCACCACCGAGGTGGACGAGCAACTGACCAGCGCCGAGATCTCCGTGGCCGGTGGCCGGGTGCTGGTCACGTTGCGACATGGCGACCCGCCCGTGGTGACCCACGCCGAGGTGCGGCTGGCGCAACGCATCAGCGCGCTGGCGGCAGAGCACGGGCTGACGCCCGAACCGGGCCACATCCAGGCCCTCGAGCTGGGCCTCGACACACCCCTGGACGCCGGGGTGAGGGCCGGTGGCACGGTGGTCGACCGCGGCGAAGAGCCGGCGTTCACTGTGCTCGCCGACGCCGACGGCAACAAGGTCTGCGTGTGCACCGCACTGGGACGCGACTGACGGCGTCCCCTGCGCCGATCGCGGTCGGCTCAGCCGACCCCGTCCGGCTCGGCCACCCCGGCGTCCGGCGCGGGACGCTGCAGCTTGGGTGCCGTCTCGAGGTGTCTCATGCCGTTCCAGGCGAGGTTCACCACGTGGGCCGCCACCAGGTCCTTGGCCAGTCCGCTGTCGCGGTTGTCCAGCCACCACTGGCCGGTGAGCGCCACCAGGCCGACCAGCATCTGCGCGTACATCGGTGCGAGCGCCGGGTCGAATGCCGTCTTGCTGAACTGGCCCGCCAGGAGATCCTCGGCCTGACTGGCCACGTCGGACAGGATCGTCGCGAACGACCCCTCGGGTGACGTCGCGGACGACCCCCGCGAGATGATCAGGAAGCCGTCGGGGCAGGCGTCGATGTAGTCGAGCAGGGCCAGGGTGCCGAGTTCGATCAGCCGCCGGGCGCCGGCGTGGGGCGTTGTCAGCGCGCTGCGGATCGCGGTGTGCAGGGCCCGCACCTCTCGGTCGACGACGACCGCGTAGAGGCCCTCCTTCCCGCCGAAGTGCTCGTACACTACCGGCTTGCTGACCTCGGCGTGGGCCGCGATCTCCTCCACCGACGTGCCCTCCAGGCCCCGCTCGGCGAACAGCCCCCGCGCCACCTCGATCAGCTGCTCGCGGCGCTCGGCCCGCGTCATCCGGACCCGGACGCGGCGCGCGCGGCCCGCGGCGGAGGTGGAAGTCACCCGCCCAGTCTGGCTGTCGAGGGCGCGGCATGCCAATCGTCCCGGGATGCGACAAGCGGGAGTGGGCCGTACAGTTGTGCCCGATCCCCGGTTGGTCTTCCGGCAGGGCCCGCCTGACTTTGAATCAGGATTAGCGCAGTAGGTTCGACTCCTACCCGGGGAGCTGTGACAAGGGCAAAGGCCGGGCTCCACTTCGGAACCCGGCCTTTGCTGCTCACAAATCCGCTCACAACTCGGTGGAAATCGCCTCAGACGACTGCGAACAGCACCGCTCGGGCAGCCATCGGGATGGTGAGGCCGGAGCCCTCGCGCAGCGCGCGGGCACGGCCACTTGCGATGAGGTCGTGAAGCTCGACGGCTAGGTCAAGCTCGGTCCCACCGCGCTACCGCTCAAAGCGCCCGGCTGGATATCCCCGGGCGCGCTGCTCGGCATTGAGTGTGTGTCCACCTTGTTGCTAGCCGCGGTGCTCGCGCACCACACCGGCAGGCCGGTCTCCCGCTCCACCGCCAACCGCGCAGCGCCCGCCTACCGGCAGCGGGCGGTCAACGGCTAGGGATGCCGCCAGCCCTGCGCGACCTCACCGCGCGCCTGGACCATCCATGCGAAGCCGACGGCCAGCAGTGCCAGCCCGCTTCCCAACAGCAGCCAGCCACCGAGGTTGAGCGCCGCACCGTCGCCGCCAATGGTTAGCCACTCGCTCGGCCAGCCGCCCACCAGAGCGCCGCCAGCCGCGAGCGGCAGGCCCTTGCCATTGAGCTTGCGTCGGGTCTGGGTGTCCTGCCTTACCTGCTGCTCCAGCGCCTCCACTCGCTCGGTGAGGGCGTGAAGCCGTTCCACCAGGGCCACCCGCACGGTCTCGTGCGCCTCCCGTAGGCCGTCAAGCTCAGCGTAGATGCTGGCAATCGCCTCTCGGACTTGGGCAAGCTGCGCAGTCGCCCGTCCCTCATCGTTCGGAAGGACTCGGGCAATCACCTGCGCCCCGTGGGCCTCTAGCCGGAGGTCGTAAAGACGCATCCTATGGCGCACCTTGACCTGTCCCCGCAGGAATGGCAGCCGTTCGGCCAGCCAGCCCCGCGCTTTGTGGGCTGCCCGAGCGCCGCCCGAGACCATCTGAGCCACCAAAGCGCCCAAGTCTGACGGTGCGACGATGACGAGGCCCAGCATCGTGACGGCCATGCCCAGCCACTGCACCAATGGCACCAACTCGCTCACCCCGCAGGAGTAGCACCGGCCTGGCGGTAGTCACCGGAGGCTCGCGGGCAAGAGTCCCCCGCTCACAAATCGGGCAGGACCACACTGGACGAGAGTGAGAGTCCCGGCGAGTGGTGGGGTTTGGGGGATCGGCGTGGCTTGACTGTGAGGCGGGCCATCGGCGTGATTCTTCGGTGTGTACGGCCAAGCACGCATCGAAGGAGATCTCACCGATGGCCCTGTCTGATTCTGCCGTGTCGGAGTTGTTGGACGCATTCCGTGCCGGTGACGGCGTTGATCTGGTTCGCGAGTCGGTCCGGCTCGTGCTCCAGGAACTGATCGAGGTTGAGGCCGCCCAAGTGATCGGCGCCGACCGCTACGAACGGACCCCGGAGCGGGTCACCGAGCGCAACGGCACGCGGCCGAGGGAGTTGATGACGAAGGCCGGCACGGTGGAGTTGGCGATCCCGAAACTGCGCGTCGGGTCGTTCTTCCCCTCGGTGCTGGAGGCCCGCCGTCGGATCGACCAGGCCCTGTACGCGGTGATCATGGAAGCGTGGGTGAACGGGGTCTCGACCCGTAACGTCGACGACCTGGTCGTCGCCCTGGGCGGGACGGGGATCTC
>NZ_JAPDHX010000009.1 GCF_025972045.1 Micropruina sonneratiae
CCTGCCCGAAACCGCCCCAACAGGCCCCCCGCAGCGACTCGAGCAGCCGACAACGCCCACACCCAACCCCTCCAAGAGCACGATCACCGTCACTCACGCCACGAATGGCACGTTGATCAGCGGTTCCTTAGTGGTCGCGAACCTTCGCAGCGCGTTGTGCGTCTGGTTGGTGGGCGTGAAACGATGGGGGCATGAGCAGGTACACCGATGACACCGACGGCGGCGACGACCGCCCGGGGCTCGACGAACTCGAGCCGGCGGTGGAGTTGCTCGGTGACGTGCTCGACGACGACGAGACCGACGACGACGACGAGGACGACTACCCCGAGGACGCCACCGAGGACGACATCGACCTGGTCGTGGCGCTGTACCGCGAGGACGGGCAGCCGGTGGCCGTCGCGTTGGCGCTCGAGCTGGCCAACGACCTCGACGAGCTGATCAACCAGCTGCGCCGGATTCCCGGCGACGCCGGTGCGGTCGGGCTGGTGTCCATCGCGTCGGAGTTCTTCGTGATCGTGCGGGTCCGGGGCAAGAAGGTGCAGGTGCTGCTGTCGGACGAGCTGGCCGCGACCGATTGGCCGATCGCCCGCGACGTGGCCGACTTCCTGGGCTCGGAGCTTCCCGAGGACGAGGACGACGCCGGCCCGATCGGCGACTTGGACATCTTCGGCGACGTCGGCCTGCAGGACTTCGAACTCGAGGCGCTGTGCGACTCCGACGACGATTCCGACGTGTTGGTCGAGCGGATCGTGAAGCGGCTCAATTACGGGCCGCAGTACCGCAAGACGGTGCAGACGTCCTTCGGGCTCTGAGTGACCCGCTGGTCGCCGTTGATGGCGCGAGCGCGGGCCGAGGCGGCGCTGGCCGTTGAGCATGGTGACGTGCCGATCGGCGCGGTGCTGCTGTCGGCGTCCGGCGAGGTGGTGGCGGTCGCGCACAACGAACGTGAACTGACCGGAGACCCGACCGCGCACGCCGAGGTGCTGGCGCTGCGACGGGGCGCCGAGGCGTCCGGCTCGTCGCGGTTGGACGGTCACACGCTGGTGGTGACACTGGAGCCGTGCACCATGTGCGCCGGCGCGCTGGTGCTGGCCCGCATCGAACGGGTCGTGATCGGCGCCTGGGACCCGAAGGCGGGGGCGGTGTCGTCGTTGTTCGACGTCGTCCGCGACCCCCGGCTCAACCACCGCGTCCAGGTGGTGGGCGGCATCGACGCCGACGAGTGCGGCGCCCAGCTGCGGAAGTTCTTCGAGGCGCACCGTTGACCTGGTTCGCCGGCCGAGTCGTCGTCTGGGCGCCGGTAGCGGTCTGGCTCGCCGCCGAGGCCGCGCACGCAAGCGCCACCGTCATCCCGGCGAACGCCGGCACCCCGTCCCTTCCCAACGTCACCCTGCTCGTCCTCGGCTGCCCCGCCGACAAGGACGGACGCCCCTCGGCGCTGCAGCGTTGGCGGGTCGATCTGGCAGCCCGCAGCGCCGGTGCCGCGGACCGGTTCCTCTTCACCGGCGCCGGCGAGGCCGGCGTGATGGCCGCCGACCTGATCGGACGCCACGGCATCGACCCGGCGCGGGTGACCTGCGAGAACGAGGCGACCACCACCTGGGAGAACATCGCCAACTCGGCAGCGTTGATCGCTCCCGGCGGCGGCGTGTTGATCATCTCCGACCCGTTGCACGTGCGCCGCGCCCAGCGCTACTGGCGGCTGCAGTTTCCCGAGCGTGCCGGCGAGCTGCGGTCGGCGAAGCTGTACCGGTTCGGGGAGCATCCGGTGCTGAAGGTGCTCACCGCCGCCTATTCGATCGTGCTGCGAACGCTGCGCTACCGGCCGGCGGGCAACCGGATTTGGCAGCGGGTGGAGGCCAACCGATAGAATCACCGGCGGTGGCGTGTCCGAGCGGCCTAAGGAGCACGCCTCGAAAGCGTGTGTGGGTTCTGCCCACCGTGGGTTCAAATCCCACCGCCACCGCCAGACCGTGTCGCCGTCCCACCTAAGGGTGGGGCGGCGTTCGGGTGTCCAGCCACCACAGCGCGGCCCGTTCGAGGTCGGAGTGGTCGTGCAGGTCGGTGGTGTCGTCGGGCGTCACCCGGTATTCGCTGCCGGTGGGCGACTGCCACCAGAACGTGCCCGATCGGGGTTGGCGAAGCCGCCACCGCCCGGCGGTCTTGGCTCGATGGATTCGGCGGCGCAGTGGCGCCAGGTTCGACGCCCTGGTCTGGCCCTTCACGCCGGGCCGGTAGGGCGTGGTGTGTTCGGCGTCCAGGTTGCGGGCCGACCGGCTGGAGTAGGGGAACGGTTCGACGCCGTCGCGCAGGACGATCTGTTCGCGCATCCGCGCGGGCACCTCGTAGTTGTCGACCGCGGGGTCGTCGCCGGCGTGCAGCACGGGAGTGACCGTGATCCGGGTGGTGCCGAACAGCTCCGCCAGCTGAGTGCGGGTGAGCGGGCCGAGGGTCTCCGAGCGCGCCACGCACCGGGCGCTGTCGAGCAGGTCTGCGGACAGGTGCACGTACACCTTGGTGCGCGGCACGTAGCGTTCGTCGTCGCGTCCTTCGAGCAGCGCTGCCGCACGGCCGGGGGTGGCCAGGACGCCGAGCGCCCGCGACCGGCGCACGTCGAGCTCGGCGTCGTCGAGCGCGCCCACAGCTCGGTCACCAGCGGCTCGTCGGTGCTCGCGGTCTTCACGAAGCGTGCCTCGCGGGCCCGCTTCGCCGCCGCTTCGACCTGCTCGGTCGCCAGTTGCGCGATCAGGCCGCGCGCGTGCCGCATCACCCTCGGCCAGCCGACGCGTCCGTAGCGGGACGCCAGCCTGTCGTCGATCGCCGTGACCTGCGCCACGGTCAGGTCGTAGCGGGCGGTCACCTGCACCAGCCGGAAGGCGTGATGCCTGCTGACGGCGCCGGCCAGCACTCTGTTCCAGAGCTTGGGCAGCCGGCACTGCAGGTAGAGCACGTCGCGGATCAGCCAGGTCGCGGCCTCGACCGACACCCCGGTCGCGGCCGCCACCTCCAGCGGCAGGAACTCGCCCACCAGCGGTGTGCCGTCGGAGCCGACCCGGACCGCCCGCTCGCCCACCACGTCCAGCTCGTCGGTGGTCGTCCAGTCGTGCTCGTGAGCCAGGTCGGAGATGGCCCGCAACTCCTCGGCTTCGGCGAGCCTGCGCAACTGCCCCGCTGACCGCAACCGGTCGACCGCAGAAGCGGCGCGATCGATGCGGAGAAGCTGGGTCGACATGCACATATAGTAATGCATTAGAATGACTGCGACAAGGAGTTATCGGTACATAATCATACAAAGTTACGCGAGCTGCTGGCAGGCATCTCGACCGTCATCTGCTGACCTGATCGGCTGGCCATCGAGCAGATCCACCCGACATTGGCGGCCGTCGGGTGACCCGCCTGCGCAGCGGCGGCATTGATGGCATTGTTGTGAAACGTCGCGATTCACCACGAACCTCGGCTGTTGGCCGGACGCCGCCGCGAGCAGGGCGTCCACGCAGCTGTTGCCATTGCCCAGGCTGATCTCCGACGTCCAGGGTCGCCGGCGCTGCCGGCCGCCTCACCCTCAAGGGCGACTTCCGTTGACACCCCCACACCGCCGACCTATCTTCCCCTCACAGGGTCTGCGCTAGTCAGGGCGCAATTCATGGTCCTGCGCAGCTCCACCAGCGTCGGTAGGGAGGTTCGCCTTGGCGGTCCAGCAGGTAGGGGCGAGCCTCGCCGGCCAGCCGGTGCGCGCCGCCTCCCGCAAGCTGCCGCTGTGGCGCAGGGTCTGGCGCGAACGCTGGATGTACCTGCTGATGCTGCCGGGGTTCGCCTACTTCGTCGTCTTCGAGTACCTGCCGCTGGGCGGCAACATCGCGGCCTGGCAGGACTACTCGCCCTACCTCGGGCTCGACCGCAGCCTGTGGGTCGGCTGGGACAACTTCGTCCGCATCTTCGAGGACCCGGAGCTGATCCGCGCGTTCTGGAACACCCTGTTGCTCAGTTCGCTGCAGATCGTCTTCGCGTTCCCGGCCCCATTGCTGCTGGCGTTGATGCTGCAGAGCATCCTGTCCGACCGGGTACGCCGTGTCGTCCAGGCGATCGTGTACCTGCCGCACTTCATCGGCTGGGTGATCGTGATCTCGATCTGGAACGAGATCCTCGGCCCGCTGGGGGTGCTGAACGGCGTCCTGACCG
The DNA here is from genome assembly GCF_025972045.1 of Micropruina sonneratiae. GTDB lineage: Bacteria > Actinomycetota > Actinomycetes > Propionibacteriales > Propionibacteriaceae > Micropruina > Micropruina sonneratiae. Next base: position 4,180 of record NZ_JAPDHX010000009.1, read on the forward strand.
GCCTGGGGTTGCCCGCGGCCGACATCATCGGCAACCCCGCCGCCTTCCCCGGCCTGGTCACCGCACAGGTGGTCTGGAAGGAGGTGGGCTGGGGCACCATCATCTTCCTGGCCGCGCTGCTGAACATTCCCTCCGAGCTCTACGAGCAGGCCGCCATCGACCGGGCCGGGCCCTGGCGCCGGCTGTGGCACGTCACTCTGCCCGGGCTGGCCTCGGTGATCGTGCTGCTGCTCATCCTGCGGCTCGGCAGCGTGCTCAGCGTCGGTTTCGAGCAGATCCTGCTGCAGCAACCCATCTACGGTGCGGACGCCGCCCAGACCCTCGACACGTTCGTCTACTTCCGCGGCATCAACGGCGGCGACTGGGGCCTGGCGACCGCAGCCGGCCTGGTGAAGGGCCTCGTGGCGTCCGCCCTCGTCATCGGCTCCAACCAGCTGGCCAAACGGCTCGGCGGGGAGGGGATCTTCTGATGGCGTCCCGGCCACCGTGGATGGAGAAGCCGCACCCGATCACCCAGGCGGTCAAGGTGCTGGTGTTGGCCGCCACCGCGATCGTGATGGTGTTCCCCTTCGTCCACATCATCATGGTCAGCCTGTCGGACGCCTCGAAGTACACCCCCGGCGACCTGCTGCTGTGGCCGGTCGGCTTCACCACGAAGGCCTACCAGCTGGTGATCGGCGGCGACGTCGTGCCGCGCGCGCTGCTGGTGTCGATCGGGGTGACGCTGCTCGGCACCCTGTTCAGCATGGTGCTCACCGTCACCCTGGCCTACGCGCTGACCCAGACCAGGCGGGTGCCGGGCTCCCGGTTCGTGCTGCTGGTGGTGCTGTTCAGCATGCTGTTCAGCGCCGGGATCATTCCCAACTACCTGCTGGTGCGGCAGCTCGGGCTGATCGACAGTTACTGGGCGCTGGTGCTGCCCGGCGCGGTCAGCGCCTTCAACATGCTGGTGGTGCGCAACTTCTTCATGAACATCCCCGAGGAGCTGTTGGACGCCGCCCGCATCGACGGGGCGAGCGAGATCGGCATCCTGTGGCGGGTGGTGCTGCCGCTGTCGAAGGCGGTGCTGGCGGTGATCGCGCTGTTCTACGGCGTTGGCTATTGGAACGCCTTCTTCGGCGCGATGCTCTACCTCAACGATCCCCGCATGTGGCCGGTGCAACTGGTGCTGCGGCAGTACGTGCTGGAGGCCGACCCCATCCCGGGCACGGTGATCGAGAACACCCAGCTGCAGATCACCCCGCACACGGTGCAGATGGCCGTGCTGGTGCTGGCCACCGTGCCGATCCTGATCGTCTACCCGTTGTTGCAGCGCTACTTCACCAAGGGCGTCCTGACCGGCGCGATCAAAGGCTGATCACCCATCCCCCACCACGCAAAGGAGCGGCCGATGTCCGAGGAACTGTTCAACGCCACGCTGTCGAGGCGCAACGCGCTGCAACTGGGCGCCCTCGCCGGGGCCGGCGCGTTCGCCCTGGCCGGCTGCTCCAACGAGGGACGCGGCGGCCCGGTCAGCACCGACGGCGCCGACCTGCCGCTGCCCAACAGCAAGCCGTACCCGCAGCTGGACGGCATGATCCTCAGCCAGGTCGAGGGTGTCCCGCCCGCCTACACCACGCTGCCCAGCCCCGGCGTCCAGACCGTCACCGACAAGCCGGGCAAGGGCGGCGACATCTCCAGCCTGACCATCACCTGGGGTCCGGCGCCGAAACTGGACAGCAGCAACCAGTGGTACGCCGCCGTCAACGCAGCGCTCGGCGCCACCCTGAAGCCGATCGTGGTGCCGGCCCAGTCATTCGGCGACCGGCTGGTCACCACCATCGCCAGCGGCGACATCCCCGACATCACCACCAACGAGCCCAGCTATCGCGGCCGCGGGGCGCGCAAGTACCTGCCGCAGGGCGTCTTCCACGACCTGCGGAAGTTCCTCGGCGGGGACAAGGTGGACGCCTACCCGAACCTCGCGCTGGTGCCCGCCTACGCCTGGCAGAACTCGCTGATCAACGGGGCCGTCTACGGCGTCCCGTGCTACCGGAACCAGACCATCGGCGGCACCATCCTGTACCGCTCGGACTGGGCCGCCAAGGGCGGCTTCGACGGTAAGCCGACCACCGCCGACGAGCTGTTCCGGTGGCTGCAGGCGATGCAGTCCGGCGGTGGGAAGGGCAGCTACCCGCTGGCCACCCTCGACCAGACGCTCGGCTTCTGCGGCAAGCAGGTGTACAAGGTGCCCAACACCTGGCGGCGGGACGGCAACAGCCTGGTCGCAGCCCATGAGACCGACGAGTACGAGGCGGCACTGGCCTTCGCCGCCAAGATCTGGAAGGCCGGGCTGGTGCACCCCAACATGCTGACCCTGACCCCGAACCCGACCGAGTACCAGGGTCAGTTCTACGCCGGCCGGGTCGGCTTCACCAACGGCAGTATCGACAGCTACTACGGGCTGACGGGGCAGATCGCCAAGCTGAAGGAGCGCGATTCCGCCGCCACCGCCGACGTGCTCGTCCCGCCCGGCGCGGACGGCGGCGTCGGCATGGTGCCGCCCGACCTGGGCTACTACTGCATGCTCTCCATTCCCTCGTCGGTCACCGACGAGGAACGCATCCACGAACTGCTCGGCATCATCAACTACCTGGCCGCGCCGATGGGCAGCCAGGAGTACCTGCTGGTGCACTACGGGGTCGAGGGGCACAACTACACGATGGAGAACGGACTGCCCAAGGCCAACACCGACGCCGACCTGGCGACCGAGTCGTTCCTGTCCATGCTGGGTTCGTTCAGCAACGGCTTCTTCTTCCCCGGCGCCCCGGCCGACGACGCCGCCACCTGCCAGCGCTACGCCGAACAGATGGTCGCCGCGTTCGTCCCGAACCCGGCCAACGGGCTCGACTCCGAGGCCTCGTTCTCCAAGGGCGACGCGCTCGCGGCGATGATCCTCGACTACGAGGGCGCGATCGTGACCGGGCGCCGTCCGGTCTCCGACGTCGCCGACCTGCGCTCGCGGTGGAAGGCCAGCGGCGGTGACCAGATGCGCCGAGAACTCGAGTCGCAACTGAGCTGAGCCGGTCCCCGCCAACTGGGTTGAACATGTGCAGACAAGTTGGCGGGTTCCCTTTCGCAAGCGGGCATCTTTGGGCAGAGTTGAGCCTGCGCGCGGGGCGCATCGAGCAATAGGGAGATTCAATGAAGAAGCTCATCAACGATCCTGCCGACGTGGTGCCGGAGACCCTGAAGGGTTTCGCGGCCGCCAACGCCGACCTGGTGACCGTTCATTTCGATCCTGACTACGTGGTTCGGGCGGACGCCCCGATCCAGGGCAAGGTCGGACTGGTCTCTGGCGGCGGCTCGGGCCATGAGCCGTTGCACGCGGGCTTCGTGGGGCAGGGCATGCTCGACGCGGCGGTGCCGGGGGCCGTGTTCACCTCACCCACCCCCGACCCGATCCTCGAGGCGACCAAGGCGGTCGACGGTGGCGCTGGCGTCCTGCACATCGTGAAGAACTACACCGGTGACGTGCTCAACTTCGAGACCGCCGCCGAGTTGGCCGAGTTGGAGGACATCACGGTGAAGGCCGTGGTGGTCAACGACGACGTGGCGGTCGAGGATTCGACCTGGACCGCCGGACGCCGCGGCGTGGCCGGCACCGTGCTGGTGGAGAAGATCGCCGGCGCGGCCGCCGAACGCGGCGACGACCTCGACGCCGTCACCGCCGTCGCCGAGAAGGTGATCGGCCAGGTGCGCTCGATGGGGGTGGCGCTGACCGCCTGCACCGTGCCGCATGCCGGCAAGCCGTCGTTCGACCTGGGCGAGGACGAGATCGAGATCGGTATCGGCATCCACGGCGAGCCGGGCAGGCACCGCATCCCGCTGGCGTCGGCCAACGAGATCACCGACCAGCTCGTCGACCCGATCCTGGCCGACCTGAACCTCGACGGCGGCCAGGTGCTGCTGTTCGTGAACGGCATGGGCGGTACGCCCGAGTCCGAGCTGTACATCGTCTACGCCCACGCCCGGGAGCGGCTGGAGGCCGCCGGGCTCGAGGTGACGAGGTCGCTGGTCGGCAACTACATCACGTCACTGGAGATGCAAGGATGCTCCATCACGGTGCTGAAACTCGACGACGAACTCACGGCTCTGTGGGACGCACCGGTCAAGACCGTCGCACTCAGAAGGGGTGTCTGAATGACCAATCTGGACGTGGAATGGGCCAAGGACTGGATGCGTCGCGCGTCGGCCATCCTGACCGAACACCGGATGGAACTGATCGACCTCGATCGGGCGATCGGTGACGGTGACCACGGCGAGAACATGTCGCGCGGCTTCGCCGTGGTGGTGACACGGCTCGACGAGGCCCCGCCCGAGGACGTGGCCGGGGTGTTCAAGGTGGTGGCCCAGACCCTGATGGCCAAGGTCGGCGGGGCGTCCGGACCGCTGTACGGCACCGCTTTCATGCGGGCCGCCAAGTCGGCCGAGGGCGAACTCGACTCGGCCTGGGTGGTCACGTTGTGCGAGGCGGCCCTCGACGGCATCGTCACCCGCGGTAAGGCGACCACCGGTGAGAAGACAATGGTGGACGCCTGGACGCCGGCGATCGAGGCGGCCCGGGCCGCGGCCGAGGCCGGCAAGTCGCCGGCCGAGACGCTGCGGGCGGCGGCCGACGCCGCCGCGGACGGGGCGGAGAAGACGGTCCCGATGAAGGCGACGAAGGGCCGGGCGTCCTACCTGGGCGAACGTTCGATCGGCCACAAGGATCCCGGGTCGACCTCGACGTCCTATCTGCTGGCGACGGCCGCGGACGCCGCCGAGGCTGCCGCGTGAGCATCGCGTTCGTGATCGTCTCGCACTCGGCCAAGCTGGCCGAGGGCGTGGTGGAACTGGCCAAGCAGATGGCGCAGGACGTGGAGTTCCGGGCCGCCGGCGGCAGTGACGCCGGCGGCATCGGCACCTCCTTCGACCTGATCCTGACCGCCGTCGAGGAGTTGACCGGTGCCGGGCACCAGGTGGCCCTGCTGACCGACCTCGGCTCGGCCGACATGACGGTCGAGGCGGTGCTCGAGGTGGTCGACCCCGACCAGGTCCGGTTCTGCCCGGGCCCGTTGGTCGAGGGCGCGGTCTCGGCCGGGGTCACCGCCCAGATCGGCGGTGACCTGGACGCCGTCGAGACCGCGGCCCGGGCCCGGGAGCTGTTCACCGACTGAGCCGGCCCGCGTCCGGTCGTAACACGGACTCAATAGAGTGACCCCAGGAACGGAAGGGTGACTCTTGGGCCTCGACATGGTGCTGCTCGCCGGGGCTGCGGTGCTGCTCGCCGCCCTCGGCGCTGCCCGGTTGTCCAGCTACCTGGGGTTGCCGTCGCTGCTGCTGTTCCTTTTCCTGGGCGTCGGCGTGGGCCTGTGGGTCGAGTTCGACAACGCCTCGCTGGCCCACGACCTCGGCTTCGCCGCCCTTGTGCTGATCCTGGCCGAGGGTGGCTTCACCACCAAGTGGCGCGAGATGCGCTCGGTGCTCAGCCTGGCCGGGCTGCTGGCGACCGTGGGCATCTGCGTCTCGATCGGTGCGATGACCCTGTTCGGGCACTTCGTGCTGGGCCTCGACCTGGCGACCGCGCTGCTGCTCGGTGCGATCACCGCCCCGACCGACTCGGCCGCGGTGTTCTCGGTGCTGCGCCGGGTACCGATCCCGGGCCGGATCCGGGCCGTCCTCGAGGCCGAGTCAGGGCTCAACGACGCCCCGGTGGTGCTGCTGGTCACCGCGGCCACGGCCTGGGCGCTGGGGGAGAGCAACGAGGGGCCGGGCGAGATCCTGCTGATGGTCGGCGTCGAACTGGTCGGCGGGGTGATCCTGGGCGCGGCGATCGGCTGGCTGGGGGCGAAGCTGCTGAAGCAGATCGCGCTGCCGGCGTCCGGCCTGTACCCGTTGGGCGCGATGGGCTGGGCGCTGCTCGCCCACGGCGCCGGCGCCTCGCTGCACGTCTCGGGCTTCGCCGCCGTCTACATCTGCGCGGTGGTGCTCGGCAACTCCGACCTGCCCCACCGCAACGCCACGAAGTCGTTCGCCGAGGGCATCGGCTGGGTCGCCCAGATCGGGCTGTTCGTGATGCTCGGGCTGCTCGCGCACCCCGAGAGGTTTTCCTCGACGGTTGTGGTCACCGGCGTGCTGGCCGGGCTGTTCCTGACCCTGATCGCGCGACCGCTGTCGGTGCTGACCACCGCGACCTGGTTCCGGATGCCGTGGCGCGAACAGGCCTTCCTGTCCTGGGCGGGCCTACGCGGCGCCGTGCCGATCATCATGGCGACAGTGCCGTTGGCGTCCCCGTTGCCGCAGGCCAAGGACATCTTCGACCTGGTCTTCGTGTTCGTCGTCGTGTACACCACCCTGCAGGCGCCGACGCTGGGCTGGGCCGCGCGCAAGCTGGGCGTCACCACCGGCGACGACGCCGTCGACATCGAGGTCGAGGTGGCGCCGCTGGACAAGATCCAGGCCGACTTCATGCAGATCAAGGTGCCGAGCGGTTCGCACCTGCACGGGGTGACGATCTTCGAGTTGCGGCTGCCGCCGAGCACGGTGGTGTCGCTGATCATCCGCGACGGCAAGCCGTTCGCGCCGGGGGCGCGTGACGTGGTCCGCTCGGGCGACGAGTTGCTGGTGGTGGTGCCGTCCAGGTTCCGCGACCGGGTGGAGGCCCGGTTCAAGCAGGTATCCCGAGGCGGACGCCTGTCGCGCTGGCGTGACAACCGCCGCTGAGGCTCCGGGCCGCGTTCAGGAGTTGGTCGGCGAGGGCGTCGGGGACGCGGGCGCCGAGGTCTGGGACGACGGCAGGGCGGGCAGACACACGTCGCCCTTCACCGCGATCTTGGTCTTCGGGTTCTCCTGATAGCCCGCGAAATCGTCACCCAGCAGCACGTCGACGACGTGGTCGACGCGGCCGTCGCCGACCCGCTTGGCGTTCTTGAAGAAGCCGGCGACCAGCTTGACCTCGGGGTCGTCCTTGGAGTTGCCGACGACGACGGTCTGGGCCATCCGCTGATCGCTGTTGTTGACCTTGAGGATGAAGAACCCTCGCGAGCGCAGGGTGGTGCTGGCCCGCTTGGCGAGGCCGCCGTTGAGTCCCGCGTTGAGCGTGCGAACGGTGACGTACTTCGGGGTGAGGACGCCGCCGACGTCGGTCATCACGCACGGCTCCGCCGGGCGGGGCGGGATCTCGGCGGTCGCGTTCTTGTACCCCCAGAAACCACCGAAGGCGACCAGAGCGGTCAACGCCAGCAGGGTCAGCGGGGTCTTCACGACCCGGATGAACTGCCGCACGCTTCCTCAACTCCTCGGCTGGAACTCCGCACAGCCTACTTGATCGGGTCGGCTACTTCAGTTCCAGCACCCGCGCGTGCATCGTCTGACGCTGCTGCAACGCGGCCCGCAGGGCGCGGTGCAGGCCGTCCTCGAGGTAGTAGTCGCCGTTCCAGTGGATGACGTGCGCGAACAGGTCGCCGTAGAAGGTCGAATCCTCCTCGAGCAGCTGCTCCAGGTCGAGGGTGCTCTTGGTGGTGACCAGCTGGTCGAGCCGGATCTGCTGCGGAGCGATCGCCGCCCACTGCCGCTGCACGTACCCGTGCGCGGGATAGGGACGCCCCTCGCCGACTCGCTTGAAGATCACCGCGCCAGTCTATCGGTCTCCACATCGGCCGCGCCGACGACCCCGGCGGCAGCCGTCTCGCCCTACAGTGTGGCCATGTCGACCTCACCCGACGTGTCAGCCATCATCTCCGGCTACACCTTCGACACCGAATCGATCGAATTGGGCGTCCTGGTCGCCGACGGGGCGCCCGTCCCGGAGGCCCGGATCCGCATCTCGCTGTCGATGCTGAACCGGCACGGCCTGGTCGCCGGCGCGACCGGCACCGGCAAGACCAAGACCCTGCAGCTGATGACGGAGCAGATCGCGCGCGCCGGCGTCCCGGTGTTCGCCGCCGACATCAAGGGTGACCTGTCGGGGCTGGCGCTGCCCGGGGCGTCCTCGCAGAAGCTGCTCGACCGGACGAAGGCGATCGGCCAGGACTGGCAGCCGCACGGCTGTCCGGTGGAGTTCTACACCCTCGGTGGCCAGGGCACCGGCGTGCCGTTGCGGGCCACCATCAGTTCGTTCGGGCCGATCCTGCTGAGCAAGGTGCTGGGCCTGAACGAGACCCAAGAGTCGACGCTCGGGCTGGTGTTCCACTACTGCGACACCCAGGGCCTGCCGCTGCTCGACCTGAAGGATCTGCGGACGGTGCTCACCCACCTCACCTCGCCCGAGGGCAAGGCCGACCTGAAGGAACTCGGCGGGGTGTCGGCGGCCACCGCCGGAGTGATCCTGCGGTCCCTGGTCACCCTGGAGACCCAGGGCGGCGAGGAGTTCTTCGGCGAGCCCGAGTTCGACACCCGCGACCTGGTCCGCACCGTCGCCGACGGCCAGGGCGTCATCTCGCTGCTGGAACTGCCCAACCTGCAGGACCGGCCGGCCATCTTCTCCACCTTCCTGATGTGGCTGCTGGCCGACCTGTTCCACGACCTGCCCGAGGTGGGCGACGTCGACAAGCCCAAGCTGGTGTTCTTCTTCGACGAGGCGCACCTGCTGTTCGCCGACGCGTCCAAGGCGTTCCTGCAGGCCATCGCCCAGACGGTGCGGCTGATCCGCTCCAAGGGTGTCGGGGTGTTCTTCGTCACTCAGACGCCCAAGGACGTCCCCGAGGAGGTGCTGGCGCAGCTCGGCTCGCGGGTGCAGCACCAGTTGCGCGCGCACACCCCCAACGACGCCAAGGCGCTGAAGTCGACGGTGGCCACCTATCCCACCTCCGGCTACGACCTGGCCGAGGTGCTGCAGACCCTCGGCATCGGCGAGGCGATCGTGACCGTGCTGAACCCCAGCGGCGCGCCCACCCCGGTGGCCTGGACGCGGATGCGGGCACCCGAGGCGTCCATGGATCCGATGGAGGCGTCGATGATGGCCGGTGGTGTTGCCCAGTCGGGCATGATGCGCAAGTACGGCGCCGAGATCGACCGCGAGTCGGCCTACGAACTGCTGACCCGCCGGCTCGAAGAGGGCGCCGCGGCAGCGCGGGCCGAGGCCGAGCGCGCCGAACAGCAGAAGGCCGCGGCCGCCGAGGCCAAGCAGCGCGAGAAGGACGCCGCGGCCGCCGCCCGCTCCCAGCAGGGCGGTGCGGGCCGCAGTCGCAGCACCGCCAAGAGCGGTGTCGAGAAGGTGCTCAGCTCGCCCACGTTCTGGAACCGGGTGATCACCGTGGGTGGCGAGATCGCCCGCGGCATGATGGGGACCGGCCGCAAGCGGTGACGCGAAACCGCCCCGTCCGGTCGGACGGGGCGGCTCGCAGGCAACGTCGAGGTCGGCGACGCTCAGTTGTAGATCGACAGCACCGCGGACTTGTGCCAGCCGGTGTTCCCGGAGACCACCCCGTTGTCGGAGTGCACGTGGAAGCGGATCTTCTGGTACACCTCCTCCTGGCCCGACTCGGTGTCGACCAGGGTGCGCTTGTTGTGCAGCGTGACCACGCCGCGAGCGGTGAAGGTGGTGGTGCCCAGATGGTCGTCGGGGTTGAGGAAGCCGTCCTCCTCGTACCGTTCCTGGGTGATGTGCGCGTACCGGCCGGCCGAGCAGTTGACGCTGATCCGGTAGTCGATGATCTTCACCCCGTTGGAGTTGGTCGAGGAGTAGATCGGCTTGAGCGGCTCGACGGTGCAGCCGGACGTGGTGTGCGCCTGGGCGCTGGCCGCGGCTGCGATGGGCAGGGCTGCGGCGATCAGTCCGCCGGCGATGAGGCGCCGGGTGCTGGTCTTGAGGGTCATGACGGACTCCTTTCGAGAGTGGCTAATGCCTTGGATCCCCCCGGGGCATTTCCCCGTGACCTCAAGATTGCCGCTCTGACTAGGAGCGATGCGTCTGTCGCTGGATGGAACTGTGGATGTATGCCTGCAGACAGAGGCCCGAGCTTTCCGGCTAGCCGGTGTTGCGCAAGCCGGCGGCGACACCGTTCACGGCCAGCAGCAGAGCGCGCTCCAGTTGCGGGTCTCGGTCACCGGCGCGCAGCCGGGCCAGCATCGCCACCTGCAGGTAGCTGACCGGGTCGAGGTAGGCGTCCCGGACGCTGAGCGTGCGCCGCAGGATGGGCTGGCTGTCCAGCAACTCGTCCTCGCCGGTGATCGCCAGCACCGCGGCCACCGTCTTGTCGTACTCGGCCTGGATGGTGTCGAAGACGTGGTGCAGGGAGGGGTCGACCAAAGAGTTCACGTAGTGCCGGGCGACGTCCAGCCGGGTCTTGGTGAGCATCATCTCGACGTTCGACACGAAGGTGCGGAAGAAGTGCCACTGGTCGTACATCTCGGCCAGTTGCGGGCCGTGGCCGGCAGCCACCGCGGCGTCCAAGCCGCTGCCGACGCCGAACCAGCCCGGCACGATCTGCCGCGACTGCATCCAGCCGAACACCCACGGGATGGCGCGCAGACCACCCAGGCCGGCGCCGCTGTCGGGCCGTTTCGAGGGCCGCGACCCCAGCTTCAGCGCGCCGAGCTGGTCGACCGGGGTGGACTGCCAGAAGTAGGCGGACAGGTCCGGGTCGTCGACCAGCCCGCGGTAGGCGACGAAGGCGGCGTCCGAGATGGACTGCATGGTGTCGTCCCACTCGGCGAGTTGCTCGGGGCTCTGGCGCGAGGTGAGGTGCAGGGTGCTCGCCTCGAGCACGGCCGCCAGCGTCAATTCGAGGTTCTCCCGCGCCAGCGCGGGCAGGGTGTACTTGTCGCTGATCACCTCGCCCTGCTCGGTGACCTTGATCTGCCCGCGCAGCGACCCGTACGGCTGGGCCAGGATCGCCTCGTGGGTCGGCCCGCCGCCGCGTCCGACGGTGCCGCCGCGGCCGTGGAACAGCCGCAACTGGACGCCGTGCGTGGCCGCCACGTCGCGCAGCACCCGCTGCGCCCGATGGATCTCCCACTGGCTGGTGGCGATGCCGGCGTCCTTGTTGCTGTCGGAGTAGCCGAGCATGACCTCCTGGACGTCGCCGCGCAGCTTGACCAGCGCTCGGTACGACGGGTCGGCCAGCAGCTTGCCGAGGATGTCCCCGGCCGTGCGCAGCTCGGCGACGGTCTCGAGCAGCGGCACGAAGCCGACGGTGGCGAAGTTCTCATGCACGTCGACCAGGCGTGCCTCCCGGGCCAGCAGCACGGCCGCCAGGAGGTCGTCGGCGCCCCGGGTCATCGACACGATGTAGCTCTCGATGCAGGCCCGTCCGTAACGCTCGTGCGCGGTCGCGATGGCCTCGAAGGTGGCGTAGGTGCGGGTCCCGTCGGCGTCCAGCGGTGGCGGTGTCGGGGCCAGCGGACGCCGGCGGGCCAGTTCGGCGGTGAGCACCACGAACCGCTCGTCGGCGTCCAGGTCGGCGTAGGGGACGCCGAGTTCGCCGAGCCGGTCGAACAGCTGCCCCAGCGCGTGGTGGTGTTTCTCGGAGTGCTCCCGGACGTCCATCCGGGCCACGCCCAGACCGAAGGCGCTCACGGTCCGGATCAGCCGGGTCAGCAGGCCACCGGCCAGCAGCTCGGCCTGGTTGGCGATCAGCGAACTGCGGACCAGTTCGAGGTCGGCGAGGATGCGGCTGGGGCCCCGGTAGTCGTGACCGGGGTGGTGCGGCAGCTCCTCGACCAGCCGGCGGCGGGTGTTGACCAGCTTCTGCCGCACGCAGTGCAGCTTGAGCCGGTAGGGCTCCTCGACGTGGATGCGGCGGACGTGCGCGTCGAGTTCGGGCAGCGCGGCCAGGTCGGTCTCGAGGCTGGCCTGCAACTCGGGGCTGACCCGGCGCAGCCTGCTGGAGGTGGACACCTCGCCGATGACGGCGTCCAGTTCGGTCAGCAGGACGCCGATGCCGACCAGGTGCTGGCGCTCCAGGACCTGCAGGGTGGTGTCGGCGGTGACGTTGGGGTTGCCGTCGCGGTCGCCGCCGATCCAGTTGCCGAGCGCGAGCGGGGCGGCGGTGATCGGCAGGTAGCCGCCCTGCGCGCTGACCTCGTCGGCCAGGTCGTCGAGCAGTTCGGGCACGGTCTCGGCCATCAGCGCCGCGGCGTAGAACAGCACGTTGCGGGCCTCGTCCTCGACCGTCGGCTGGTCGACGCGCAGCTCGTCGGTCTGCCACAGCGTCTCGATCACCCGGGTCAACTCGCGGTCGCGGACGCGGGCGGACCGCTCGGTCAGTTCGGACGGGGCGGCGAGCAGCGCCTCCCCGACCCGCCGCAGCTGGATCAGCGTCGTCCGGCGGCTCGCCTCGGTCGGGTGCGCGGTGAACACGGGCCGCACCTGCAACTTGGCCAGCGCGGTGGTCAGCGCCGGGGGACCGAGCTCCTCGGCCACCTTGGCGACGGCCCGGGCCAGCCAGCCGGTGTTCTCGGGACGCTCCCCGAACCCCCGGATGCGGGCCACCTGCTCGGCGATGTTCGCCAGGTGGAAGTAGGTTCGGAACGCCCTGATCAGGTTGACCGCGGTGGGCAGGTCGGCGGTGCTGAGCCGCTTGGTGAGGGTCTGCTGCGCCTGTCGGTCGCCGCCGAGCGCCTGGCGCGACAGCGCCCGGATCTCCTCGATCTGTTCGACCAGTTCGGGCGACTCCTGTCGGGCCAGGGTTTCGCCCAGCAGCTCGCCGAGCCGGCGGATGTCGCGGCGCAGCTGCGCATCGTCCGGTTCGTCGAGGAAGCCGGGGGCGGTGGCGGCATCGGTCACGGGGCCCTCCTGGTGCGGTCGTCGGCCGGGGACAACGCCGTCCGGGTGCCGAACAGGCTAGCCGCAGGCCCGCGCCGGGCACCGGCCGTCTCGACCGACGGCGCTCAGGACTTCTTCACCGCGATCACCACGCACCGGTTCTTGGCCTTGTTAGCCTTCGACGTGTTCGGCGCCGCCGGCACCGTCTCGCCGTAACCGCGGGACGTGACCCGGGACGGGTCGATGCCCGGCTGATCAGATAATCGGCCGACGACGCGGTGGCGTCGGGGGTGGCCGACGCGCTGGCGCGCTCTCAGCGCACCACGACCAGTCCCGAGGTGAACGCCAGCGCGGTGGCCTGGGCCCGGTCGCGGCACCCCGTCTTGAACAGGATCCGCGACACGTGGGTCTTGATCGTGCCGACCCCGACGTACAGCCGTTGCGCCAACTCGGCGTTGCTCAGCCCCTGCGCCAGCAACGCCAGCACCTCGCGCTCGCGGCCGGTCAGCCGGGCCACCACGGCGTCCGGACTGCCGGGGACGGGGAGGGCGGCCAGCGCCGCCAACACCTGCCCGGCCACCGCCGGGTCGAGCCAGGTCTCGCCGGCCGCCAGTTGCCGCACCGCCCGGGCGAGATCGCCGACGTTGCGCTTCAGCAGGTAGCCCGACGCCCCGGCGCGCAGCGCCAGCAGCACGTCCGGGTCGCCTTCGAAGGTGGTCAGCACCAGCACTGGCGGGGCGTCCGGCAGCGCACACACCGCACGGGTGGCCGTCACCCCATCGAGGCGCGGCATCCGCAGGTCCATCACCAGCACGTCGGGCCGGGCGGCGGTCACCACGCCCACCGCCTCGTCACCGTCTGCGGCCAGGCCGACGACGTCGAGGTCGGGTTCGGCCGACAGCACCGCCGCGACACCGGCGCGGATCAGCGGGTCGTCCTCGACGAGGGCGACCCTGGTCACCGGACGCCGACCGGGACGCGGGCGGCCAGCCGGAAGCCATCGCGGACGGCGCCCGACTCGAGCGCACCACCCAGCCCGCGCAGTCGCTCCTGCAGCCCGGCGAGGCCACGGCCGCCGGTCGCCGGCAACGCGGGGCGTGCGGCGGTGTGACGCGGCGGCTCGTCCACCACGGACGCCGCCAGCTCGGCGGCCCTCCAGTCCAGCGTGACGAAGCAGCGGGTGCCCGCGGGGGCGTACTTGAGCGTGTTGGTGATGCCCTCCTGCACGGCCCGGTAGACGGCGGTCTGGGCGGCTCGCGCCAGCTCGTGCCGCACCCCGGTCTCGGTGAAGCTCACCTGCAGGCCGGCCTCGGCGGCCAGGGCCAGCAGGCCGGGCAGGTCGGCCAACTGGGGGCCGTCCGCGGCGTCCGGGTCACGCGGCATCAGCCGCAGCAGCTGCTGGATCTCCTCCATCGCCCGGCGCGCGCCGGCCTCGATGCCCTGCAGCGACGACGGTGCGGACGCCCGGGCCGCCGCGGCCTGGACGAGCACCGCGGTGATCGTGTTCGCCACCCCGTCGTGCAGCTCACGTGCCAGCTCGACCCGCTGCCGGTGCGCCTCCTCGGCACGCAGCCGGTCCTGGTCGGCCTGCCACGCCCGCAGCTGCGCGGCGCGCCGGTACAGCCGGCGTCCGGTGAGCCAGGCGGCGGCTCCGGCGGCGAGGTTGAGCGCGCCGGCCTGCGCCAGGCCGGCGGCGTCGAGGTCGCCGATCCGGGACAGTGCCAGGGTGTGGGCCAGCAGCGGTGCGGCCGCCAGCCAGCCCAGCCGGGCCCGGGCCGCCGGCAGGGTGCCGGCCACCGCGAAGACCGCCACCAACAGGCCGGCGACGGGCTGCCACAGCGGCACGCCGAGGCAGACCAGCGCGAACCCGAGCTGCACGGCGAGCACGCCCAGCGGCCGGGTGCGCCGCCACCACAGCGACACGTGCACGACGACGGTCAGCACGATCGGCAGCCACCACGGCAGCTGACCGCCGTCGGCGGTGCGCAGCTCGCCGTCCCAGAACACCAGGTCGACGGCGATCGCGGCGCCGACCACCGACAGGTTGCGCAGCGCGGGCGGCATCAGTGCGTCTTGCACATCGACAGGAACGGGAAGATCACGCACCAGCCGCTGGCGGGGCTGGCGCCCGGCGGCAGCGTCGAGGGGGGCAGCGGGGCGGTGGTCGGCGTGCTCAACTCGACCGCCCACACGTCCAGGTCCTCGGGGGTGTCACCGGGCCGGTGCCCGAAGCCGGCCACGGCGCGGGCGTCGGTGCCGGTCGTACCGGCACCGGTGACCCAGGCGAAACCGACCTGGACGGGGACGGCCCCGGCCCGCAGCGCCGTGGCAGTGTCAGGGTCGGCGATCACGAAGCGCGGGCTGGGCGCCACACCACCGGCCAGGGCGGCGCCGCCGAGCACGCTGACGGAGCTGTCACGGCGGCGGCGTCCGTACACCGCGACTAACACCTCGACCGGTTGCTCGTCGTCGGTCTCGGTGGTCTGCCGGATGGGACCGACGACGGTCTCGATCTGCCTGATGACCTTCCGGAATCGCTTCGCCTTGTTCACCATTGGGGGCTCCTCGTTCGGATTCCCTCAGGTGTACGTCGGCTCTCCCGTTGATACGATCCGGCCGCCCTGCGCGGCCGGACCGCCCTCACAGCGCCGGGTTGGCGTGCCAGATCTTCTTGATGTAGTCCTTCATCGAGCGGTCCGAGGAGAAGAAGCCGCAGCGGGCGATGTTCAGGATCGCCGACTTCGCCCAGGCGTCCGGATCGGCGTAGGACGCGTCCACCCGCTTCTGCGCCTCGATGTACGAGCCGAAGTCGGCCATCGCCATGAACCGGTCGTTGTGCACCAGGTTCGACACGACCGGCTCGAAGGTACGGGTGTCGCCGTCGGAGAAGTGGCCCGACGCGATCAGGTCCAGGGTGGCCTTGAGCAGCGGATCCGACTCGTAGTACTCGCCCGGGTGGTAGCCCTTGGCGCCCAGTTCGGCGACCTCCGGTTCGGACATGCCGAACAGGAAGAAGTTGTCGTCGCCGACCAGTTCGCGGATCTCGACGTTCGCGCCGTCGTCGGTGCCGATGGTGAGCGCACCGTTGAGGGCGAACTTCATGTTGCCGGTGCCGGACGCCTCCATGCCGGCCAGGGAGATCTGCTCGGACAGGTCGGCCGCCGGGATCAGCCGCTCGGCCAGGGTGACGTTGTAGTTGGCCGGGAAGAACACCTTGAGCCGGTCCTCGACCAGCGGATCGTTGTTGACCACCGAGCCCACGGCGTTGATCAGGTGGATGATCTGCTTGGCCATCCGGTAGCCGGGGGCCGCCTTGGCGCCGAAAACGAACGCCCGCGGGGTCACCTCCGACGCCTTCACCTTGCCCGAGATGATCTGCTCGTACAGCGCCACGATGTGCAGCAGTTTCAGCGTCTGCCGCTTGTACTCGTGCAGCCGCTTCACCATCACGTCGAGCATCCGGTCGGTCGGCAGCTCGATGCCGTCACGCACCCGCAGCCGGTCCCGCAGCCGGATCTTGTTGGCGTGCTTCGCCTCGCCGAACAGCCGGCGGAACTCGTCGTCCTCGGCCAGCGGGGCGAGCTCCTGCAGCCGGTCGAGATCTGTCACCCAGCCCGGCCCGATGGCGTCGGTGATCAGGTCGGAGAGGTGCGGGTTCGCCAGCTTCATGAACCGTCGCGGCGTCACCCCGTTGGTGACGTTGGTGAATTTGTCCGGCCACAGCTCGGCGAAGTCGTTGAGCACCTTGTCGCGCAGCAACTGGCTGTGCAGGGCGGCGACGCCGTTCACCTTGATGCCGGCGACGGTGGCCAGGTAGGCCATCCGAACGCCACGGTCGGGGTACTCGGCGATGATCGACATGCGGCCCAGCCGCAGGTAGTCGTCCGGCCAGGTCTCGCGGACCAGCTCGAGGAACTCGGTGTTGATCCGGTAGATGATCTCGAGATGCCGCGGCAGCAGGCGTCCGAGCAGCTCGACCGACCACACCTCGAGCGCCTCGGGCAGCAGGGTGTGACAGGTGTAGGCGAAGCACTTGGAGGTGACCGCCCAGGCCTCGTCCCAGTCGAAGCCGCGCTCGTCGATCAGGATGCGCATCAGTTCGGGCACCGCGATCACCGGGTGGGTGTCGTTGAGCTGGAAGATCACCCGCTCGTCGAGGTTGTGCAGGTCGAAGTCCTCGCCCTGGTTGTCGATGAAGTCACGCAGCGAGCAGGCCACGAAGAAGTACTGCTGCTGCAGCCGCAGCTCCTTGCCCTGCGGGGTGGAGTCCTCCGGGTAGAGCACCTTGGAGATGTTCTCGGCGAAGGTCTGGGCACGCACCGCCTGGGCGTAGTCGCCGGCGTTGAAGATGCTCAGGTCGAACGCCTGGGTGGCCTGCGCGCTCCACAGCCGCAGCGTGTTCACCCGGCCGTTGAGGTAGCCGGGAACCATGATGTTGTAGGGGACGCCGAGCACGTTCCACTCCGGGTTCCAGCGGGTGCGCTCGACCCCCTCGTCGTCGGTCCAGGTCTCGGTGCTGCCGCCGAAGTGGACGCGTATCGCGGCCTCGGGGTGGGCGATCTCCCACGGGTTGCCGAGTGCCAGCCACGAGTCGGGCTGCTCGACCTGTTCGCCGTCGACGAAGGTCTGCCGGAAGATGCCGTACTCGTAGCGGATGCCGTAGCCGACGCAGGGCACGTTCATGGTGGCCAGCGAGTCGATGAAGCAGGCCGCCAGCCGGCCCAGGCCGCCGTTGCCGAGCCCCGGCTCCACCTCCTGGGCGCGCAGCGTCGTCAGGCTCAGGCCGCACGAGTGCAGGGCCTTCTCGGCGATGTCGTTGAGGTCTGCGGCGAGCAGGTTGTTGCCCAGCTGCCGGCCCAGCAGGTATTCCGCCGACAGGTAGGCCACCGACTTGGGGTAACCCTCCCGCTGCTTGCGGCCCGTCTCGAGCCAGCGGGCGGTCAGGTAGTTGCGCACGGTGTGCGCCAGCGCCGTGTACTGGTCGTTGATCGACGAGCGGGACAGGGCCACGCCCTGGTCGGTGTTCAGTTCGTGCAGGAACTCCTTGACGAACCCGTCGACGGTGTGCGGCGGCGGGGTGACCGGCGCTACGGCCAGGGGGTGCGTCTGCTGGAACTCCACCCCGCGGCGGTAGATGCCGACGGCGGGCGTCTCGTCGGCGGGGAAGGCAGGCGTGGGAGCTGACTGCGGCGATTCTGCTTCAGACATGCGGCATACGCTATCGGCCCATTGTTACGAGCAGCGTTACGACCACGATTCGCCGCGGGGCGGCACAGTTGTCCGCATGGATGCGGATGTGGTGGGTCATCGGGGCCGGACTGGCCGGGCTGGCGGCGGCGGCCGAGGCGGCCGAAGCGGGGCGGTCGGTGCTGGTGCTCGACCAGGAGGGCGAGCAGTCGCTGGGCGGCCAGGCGCACTGGTCGTTCGGCGGGCTGTTCCTGGTCGACTCGCGTGAGCAGCGCCGGCTCGGCGTGCGCGACTCGCTCGAGCTGGCCCGGCACGACTGGTTCGGCAGCGCCGGGTTCGACCGGCCCGAGGACCACTGGCCGCGCCGCTGGGCCGAGGCCTACCTCGACTTCGCCGCCGGTGAGAAGCGCGCCTGGCTGCGGCAGTTGGGGGTGCGCCTCTTCCCGATCGTCGGCTGGGCCGAACGCGGCGACCTGACCCCGGACGGCCACGGCAACTCGGTGCCCCGGTTCCACATCGTCTGGGGCACCGGGCCCGGCGTGCTGGAGCCGTTCCTGCGCCGCTGCGCCGCAATGGTGGACGCCGGACGGCTGCGGTTCGGGTTCCGGCACCGGGTCGACGAGCTGGTGCTGGCCGACGGCCGGGTGAGCGGCGTCCGCGGCGTGGTGCTGGAGCCCACCGAGGTGCCGCGCGGGGTGGCGTCCAGCCGGGTCGTGCGGCAGGCGTTCGAGCTGTCCGCGGGGGCGGTGGTGGTCGCCTCGGGCGGCATCGGCGGCAACCTCGACCTGGTCTGGGCCGCCTGGCCCGACCGGTTGGGGACGCCTCCGGCGTCGATGGTGGCGGGTGTCCCGGCCCACGTCGACGGCCGGATGATCGGCATCGCCGAGGCGTCCGGGGCGCGGGTGATCAACCGCGACCGGATGTGGCACTACACCGAGGGACTGCACAACTGGAACCCGGTGTGGGCAGGACACGGCATCCGCATCCTGCCCGGGCCTTCGTCGCTGTGGCTGGACGCCCACGGCAACCGGCTGTCGGCGCCCTGCTACCCCGGTTTCGACACGCTCGGCACGTTGCGGCACCTGCGCGGCACCGGTGCCGACCACTCCTGGTTCGTGCTCACCCAGCAGGTGATCGAGAAGGAGTTCGCACTGTCCGGTTCGGAGCAGAACCCGGACCTGACGGGGCGATCGATCCCGCTGCTGCTGAAGCGGGTGCTGCCCGGCGCGCCCGGCCCGGTGGAGGCGTTCAAGCGGTTCGGCGCCGACTTCGTGGTCGCCGCCGACCCGGCCGAGCTGGTGGCCGGAATGAACCGGCTCGCGCCCGAACACCCGATCGGGCTGGACGCCCTGCGGGCCCTGCTCGCCGAGCACGACGCCGAGGCGCTGGTCGAGCGACCCACCGACCCGCAACAGCGGGCGATCCGCAAGGCCCGGCAGTACCTGGGTGACAAGCTGATCCGGGTGGCGAAACCACACGCCTTCGACGATCCGGCCAACGGACCGTTGATCGCGGTGAAGCTGCACATCCTGACCCGCAAGACCCTCGGTGGCCTGGAGACCGACCTGAACGCTCGCTGCCTGGGCGCCGATGGCGCGGTGCTGGCGGGGCTCTTCGCGGCGGGGGAGGCGTCCGGTTTCGGGGGCGGCGGAATGCACGGCTACAACGCCCTCGAAGGCACCTTCCTGGGCGGTTGCCTGTTCAGTGGCCGGACCGCGGGCCGCAGCGCGGCGCTCGAGACGGCCTAGCTGCGCTCAGCCGGAGTTGATCGCCCCCCACACGACGAAGCCGAGCACCGTGGCGGCCACCGAGGCCCACAAGGCGGCCTGGCCCAGCTTCTCCTTGCGGACGGCCGCGGCGATCCCGAAGCCGATGCCGGCCAGGCCCACGAAGGGGATGAGCAGCGCCGCCGCGGCCAGCACGAACGCGACCACGGACATCAACCTGGACGTCTTCGGCAGCGGCTCGGGGGACCAGGGGTTGTCGGTGCGGGTCTGGTTGGTCCACTGCCGACCGTCCCAGTAGCGGAGCACGGGCAGGCCGGCAGGGTCGCGGTACCAGCCCGGAGGCGTCTGCTGTTGGGGTTGTGGCTGCGGCTGCGGCTGAGGTTGAGGTTGTGGTTGTGGTGGCTGGGGCTGCGCCACCTCGTCCGGCTGCAGCAGCGCGTCGATCTCGGTGACGGTGCGGTAGGTCACCTCGGGACGTTCCCGCAGCGCGCCCAGCAGGGTCCGGACGTTCGCCCGGACGTTCTCGTTGCGTTCCTCGCGCCACGCCTGCCGCAACTGCAGCAGGATCGAGTCCTGCTCGTGCGCCGACAGCGGGGCCCGTCCGTTGATCGCGGTGCCGAGCAGCATCAGGTACTCGTACGGAGGCGGTGGCGGGGCGGGCAGCGGGTTCGGCAGTGGTTGCCGGTCGTTTTGTCGTTCGTGCAGGGCACGGATCAGTGCGATGCCCGTCGACGCTGTCGGGCTGCGGAAATCGATCGCCTGGTAGGCGAAGATCGCGTGATCCCGCAGGCCGCGGAGGTCGCCGATCTGCACCGGCAGGATCGGCAGCCCCAGGTCGCGGGCGTAGGTCAGCTCGAGCTGGCAGGCGTCCGACTGCAGGGCGTTCTCGGACAACGCGAACACGAAGATCTCGCATTCGCGGATCTGCCGCAGGATCGCCGACCACCAGGCCTCGCCACCGGTTAGGTCCTGGTCGAGCCACACCGTGCTGCCTGCCGATTCCAGATGCCGCACCAGGGAACGGACGGCGTCGCCGTCCACGCTGGCGTGCGAAAGAAAGATGGTCATGCTTCCACTCCCCCGAGATGTCACCGCTGACCGATGACACAGGGTAGGGAGTGCCGTCCCGCCGGCGGAACGGCAATGCGTACAACTGCCCATCATGCCGTCGCAGCCATCGCTCGGGTAGCGTCGACGGATGGCAGCCCGGAAACTTGTCGTCGGCGCGGTGACGGCGCTGGCGCTGACCGCCTGCAGCGCCGAACCCACCACGCCCTCCTCGGAACCCACCCAGCCCTCCTCGCCCGCAGCGTCCAGTCCGGCCGGCAGCGGGTCCGCGACGAGCTTCCCGGCGGGGGAGCGGCTGGCGGGCACGCCGTTCCGGTCCGCCGAGCTGGGCAGCTTCGACGAGCCGTGGGCGATGACCTTCCTGCCCGACTCCCACGACGCCCTGATCACCGAGCGGGGCGGGACGCTGCTGCTGCGCACCGCCGACGGCCGAACGACCGAGGTGGACGGCGTCCCCGACGTCGCCTACGGCGGTCAGGGCGGCCTGGGCGACGTGATCGTGTCCCCCGATTTCGCCTCCGACAAGCTGGTCTACCTGAGTTGGGCGGCCACCGGTGACGGCGGTGCGGGGGCCGAGGTGGGCCGGGGCGCGCTGGTGATCGATGGCGACGGCGCTCGCCTCGACGGCTTCGGCGTCATCTGGCGGCAGCGGCCCAAGACCTCCGGCACCGGCCACTTCGGGCACCGGCTCGCGTTCAGCCCCGACGGGGACAAGCTGTTCGTCACCTCGGGCGAGCGGCAGAAGATGCAGCCTGCGCAGGATTCCGGCAGCGACCTGGGCAAGATCGTCCGGATGAATCCCGACGGCTCCGACGCCGAGCACTGGAGCCTGGGACACCGCAATCCGCTCGGCATCGCCTTCGACGCCGACGGCCGGCTGTGGAGTTCCGAGATGGGTCCCCAGGGCGGCGACGAGCTCAACCTGATCGAGCAGGGCGGCAACTACGGCTGGCCGGAGGCGTCCAACGGCTCGCACTACGGCGGGGGTGAGATTCCCGATCACCGTGCGGGGGACGGCTTCGTCGCCCCGAAGGTGTGGTGGAACCCGTCGGTCTCGCCCGGGTCGCTGATGATCTACTCGGGCTCGAGGTTCCCCGACTGGCAGGGCGACGCGTTCATCGGCGCGCTGTCGGGGGAGGCGTTGATCCGGGTCGACCTGGCCGGCGCGACGGCGTCCAAGGGCGACGAGTGGGACTTCGGCGGCCGCGTCCGCGAGGTCGAACAGGCGCCCGACGGCTCGATCTGGGTACTCATCGACGGTGCCGGTGGCGAGTTGTTGCGCCTGAGCCCGGCCTAGCGTCACTCTCCGACGGCGGGCTCCTCGAACGGGGCCTGGCAGAACAGCGGGTACGGCGCGCAGCCGAGATCGGTGTTCGAGATCCGTTGGGTGCGCTCGACCAGCACGTACGGCGGCGGGCCCGGCACCCCGGCGGGCAGCGGTGTGAAATCGACCGAGCGGGTGCGGCTCGGGTCGGCCGTCGAGTACGGGTCGCAACTGTCGTCGACGTAGCTGACGTGGGCCTGGTCGCGCGCGAACGAGAACAGCCCGCTGCACGGACGCAGGCCCACCTGCTGCCAGCGCGGCCCGAAGCGCTGTTCGGCGTCCGGCAGCGCGGCGATGGACTGCTCCACCTCGTCGATGGACGCCGTGGTCGGGTAGACGGTGACGGTGCGTAGGTGGCACTCCTGCCGCCACCGGGCGACCATCCAGCCCTGGTCGTCGTGGACGATCGCGCAGTAGTAGCCGGTGCGTGAACCGGCCGGCGCACCCAGCACCGACGACAGCAACGCGGCGTCCTCGGCGGTCGTCGCGGCGAAGCCCTCCTGGCCGGCCTCCAGCCCGGCGGCCAGTTCGTCACGCGCCTTTCCCCGCCCGACCACCGGCTGCAGGCTCGCCCACGACAGCCACAGGGCGAGCGCCGCGGCGACGGCGATCAGCAGCACCCAGCCGAACCGCAGGCCTCGGCGGGACGTCGATGAAGGCATTGCGCAACCGTAGGCCTTCGCGGTCTCGACCGGGGCTGCTGGGCGGGTCTCTCACAGAATGTGTGAATTTAGCCACAAGTTCTCACATTGAGTGAGATTTCTCGGCCCGGCCCGTCGTTCAGGTCCTAGGCTCGACGGCGTCCGACACATCGTCGGCTCAACGCCGAGCCGGAAGGGTCAACCATGAGCAGTTCCTTCGATCCGTTGGTCATCGCGATCGACACCTCCACCACCTCGACCAAGGCGATCATCGTCGACGCCAACGGAAACGTGGTGTCGCAGGCGAAGCAGGAGTTCCCGCTGAGCAACCCGCGGACCAGCTTCTACGAACACGACCCGCTGGACTGGTGGAACACCACGAACGGCACCATCGCCAAGGCCATCTCCGGACTGAAGCGGAAGGAGCGGCACCGGATCGAAGCCATGGCGATGACCCACCAGCGTGAGACGTTCGCCCCCTTCGACTCCGACGGCGTCCCGCTGCGGGCCGGCATCATCTGGATGGACGGCCGCGCCACCGACCAGATCCGGCGCTACGGCAGCCCGGAGATCCATGCGCTGTCCGGCAAGCCGGCCGACATCACCCCCGCGCTGTACAAGCTGGCCTGGGTCAAGGAGAACGAGCCGGACGTCCTGCCCGAGGCGTACAAGGTCGTCGACGTGCACGGCTACCTGGTCTTTAAGCTGACCGGACAGTGGGTCAGCTCCGTCGCCTGTGCCGACTCGCTGGGACTGTTCGACATCGCCAAGCAGGACTACGACCCCGGGCTACTCGAGATAGCCGGCGTCCGCCGCGACCAGATGAGCGACCTGAAGAAGCCCGGCGAGATCATCGCCGAGATCGATCCGAGGATCACCCGGGCCTGGGGCCTCGACCACACCATCCCGCTGGTCGCCGGCATGGGTGACGGGCAGGCGGCGGGCATCGGTGCCGCCGCGGTGGCCGCCGACACCATGTACCTCAACCTGGGCACCGCCGTGGTCGCCGGCGTCCACGGTCCCGATTACGCCTACGGCAAGGCGTATCGCACCCTCGCGGCCGGCATTCCGGACTGGTACGACTTCGAGTTGCTGCTCAGTTCGGGCGCCTTCCTGTCGACCTGGTTCCGCGAGGCGCTCGGCAACCCGGCGCTCGGCGCCCGGCCCGATCCCGAGTTGGAGGCGGGTGCGGCCGCGTTGCCGGTCGGCTCGCTCGGGCTGATCACCATGCCGTACTGGAACGCGGTACAGACGCCGCACTGGGACCCGGTGGCCCGCGGCGCGGTCGTCGGCTGGCGCGGCATTCACAACCGCGCTGCGATGTACCGCTCGATCCTTGAGTCGATCGGCCTGGAGATGCGCAACGGCCTGGAGGGACTCGAGGCCGACACCGGCACCAAGGTCACCCAGATCCGTGCGATGGGCGGCGGCACCCGCAGCCCGTTGTGGCGGCAGATCATGACCGACGCGATGGGCGTCCCGATCACCGCGTGCCTGGAGGACGAGATCTCCGCGATGGGTGCGGCCGTTGCCGCCATGTCGATCACCGGCGTCCACGGCGCGCCCGACATCGCCGCCTACGCCGAGAAGATGGCCCAGTTCGGCGACACCACCGAACCTGACCAGGCGAACTACGAGCTGTACGGAGAGGTCGCCGACATCCAGAAGAAGATCTACCCGGCGCTGCGTGACGTGAACGAGGAGATCCACGCGTTCATGGAACGCCACCCCGGCTGATAGGAGAGACCAGCAGATGCGTGCGTGGATGTTCCACGGCCCCGGCGACCTGCGCCTGGAGGATGTCGAACCAGGGCGACCCGGCCCGGGGGAGGTGGCCGTCGAGATCAAGGCCGCCGCCACCTGCGGCACCGACCTGAAGAGTTACCGGCGCGGCCACCCGACGCTGTTCCCGAGCCTGCCGGCCCGGTTCGGCCACGAGTTCGCCGGGGTGGTCACCGAGGTGGGCGAGGGGGTGACGAAGTTCGCGCCGGGTGAGCGGGTGGTTGCGGCCAACACCTGCCCGTGCGGTTCGTGTTGGGCCTGCACCATCGGCCGGGAGTCGCTGTGCGAGAACCTGCAGTACCTCAACGGCGCCTTCGCCGAGCAGATCGTCATTCCGAAGGCGATCGTCGAGCGCAACACCTACACCATCCCGGACACGCTGGCCTTCGAGGCGGCGGCCCCGCTGGAGCCGCTGTCGACGGTGGTGCACGGCATGGCCGAGAGCGGCATCGCACTCGGTGACACCGTGGTGGTCAACGGCGCCGGTCCGATCGGCCAGATGTACATCCGGCTGGCCCAGTTGCGGGGTGCGTCGGTGATCGCCGCCGACTTCTCGCCCGGACGCCTCGCCCAGGCCGCCGAGGCCGGCGCGGTCGCCACCGTCGACCTGGCCGGCCTGGAGACGGTGGCCGACAAGGCGTCCGCGATCCGCGCCGCGACCCCGCACGGACGCGGCGCCGACGTCGCGGTCGAGGCGGTCGGCCTGCCCGAGGTGTGGGAGCAGACCGTCAAGTGCCTGCGGCCGGGCGGCACCGCGGTGCTCTTCGGCGGTCCCAAGGCGGGCTCGACGTTCAGCGTGGACGCCGTCGCCATGCACTACCTGGAGTACAAGCTGGTCGGCGTCTACCATCACGCCCCCCGGTACGTGCAGATCGCGGTCAAGCTGCTCTCGACCGGCCAGTTCGACGGCATGACCCTGTGCAGCGAGGTGCGCGGCCTGGAGGCGCTGATCGATTCGCTGGAGGACATGTCCCGCGGGGTCGGCAGCAAGTACATCCTGAGGCCCTGAGGAGGAACCTGATGCTGTTGGGGAACGAACGTGAGCAGATCGTCGAGGCCTGCCGGTTCATGCAACGCGAGAACCTGGTGGTGGGCACCGCCGGCAACGTGTCGGTGAGGGTCGGCGAGCATGTCGCGATCTCACCCAGCGGCGTGCCGTACGAGGTGATGAGCGCCGCCGACGTGGTGGTCACCGACCTGTCCGGTGCGACGGTGGACGGCTCCCTCACGCCCTCGAGCGAACTGCCGCTGCACCTGGCCGTCTACGCCGCCACCCCGGCGGCCGCGATCACCCACAATCACGCCCCGGCGTCCACCGCGCTGGGGCTGGTCGTCGACGAGATCCCGCCCTCGCACTACTACTCGGCGATGTTCGGCGGGGTGGTGCGGGTGGCGCCGTACGCCCCGTTCGGGACCGACGAGCTGGCGCGCAACGTGGCGGCCGCGCTCGCCGACCGCACCGGCGCGTTGATGGGCAATCACGGCGCGATCACCATCGGCCCGAGCCTCGACAAGGCGTTGTCGCTGTTGCCGTACCTGGAGTACATCTGCGAGATCCAGCTGCGGGCGATGGCGACGAACCTGCCGGTGAAGCTGGTGCCGCCCGACCTGCTGGACGTCGCCGTGGCCGGCATGGCCACCTACGGCCAGCAACCCACCCACTGATCCACGACGAAAGGTTCCACCGATGGCTGTGATGACGATCCTGGGAGCCGGAGCGATGGGCTCCGCGCTCGCCACACCGCTGACGAACGCCGGCTGGGAGACCCGTCTGTGGGGCACCTGGCTCGATGACCACCTGCTGGACGCCTGCGAGGCCGGCAAGCCGCACCCGCGCACGAACGTGCCGCTGGCGTCCGGCACGAAGCTGTACCGCTCCGACCAGCTCGACGAGGCGCTCGAGGGTGCCGACGCGGTGTTCATCGCGGTCGCGTCGGTCGGGGTGCCGAAGGTGACCCAGATGGCGCTCGGGGCGATCTCGCAGGCGTCGGTGGTGCTGTGCACCTCGAAGGGGTTCTGGACCGACCCGAACGGCCGCATCCAGCTGCTGCCGGACGCCATCCGCACCATCGCCGCAGAGAACGGCGCGCTGCTGCCGCCGATCGTCGGGGTCGGCGGGCCGTGCAAGGCGAACGAGGTGGCCGACGGCAAGCCGACCGCCACCATCTACGGCTCCCTGGACGAGGGCACCGCGATCCGGATGGCGCGGGAGATCTCGACCGACGCGTACTGCATCGAGCCGACCACCGACGAGCCCGGCGTCGAGGTCTGTGCCCCGATGAAGAACGTCTACGCGATCGCGCTGGGCATCGCCGACGGCCTCGAGGAGGGCACCGGCTTTCCGCACCACAACCTGAAGTCGGCGATCTTCGCCCAGTCGGTCAAGGAGATGTCGATCGCCTCGGTGGCGCTGGGCGCGCGGCCGGAGACGGCCTACGGGTTGGCCGGAGTCGGCGACCTCGAGGTGACCGGGCTGTCCGGCCGCAACAAGGTGTACGGGGTGCGGATCGGCCGCGGCGAGAACGCGATCGAGGCGCTGGCCGCGATGGAGGCCGCCGAGCAGACCGTCGAGGGCGTCCCGGCCGCCGGGCTGGCGATGACGCTGGCGCAGCAGCAGGAGGGCCTGCTGGAGCAGTTGCCGCTGTTGAAGGCGGTGACGGCGATCATCGCCGGGGCCGAGCACCCCGAGAAGCTGGTGGCCGAGGCGGCGCTGCCGCAACGGCCCTAGGTGGCGCGTCCCTAGTTCGCGCGCGCGACCCAGGGGAAGCGCCGGTCGACCTGCGGGTCGTACAGCGGGACGCCGAGGGCGTCCAGGCACTGGATGGCCGCGTCCATCACCGTCAGGTCCTTCACGTTGTGGAAGGTGAGCACCACGAAGCTGCCGCCGGCGATCCACACGTCGAAGGAGCCGAGCGTGGGATGGGTGAAGTGGTAGGTGTCGGTGCGCCGCCAGGTGCCGTACATGATCGACAGTTCGTCGAGCACCCGGTCGGTCTCGATCGGCGCGACGTCCTTGACCCGTCGGCCCTTGATCAGCTTCAGGTAGGTGCGCCGATCGGCGACACGATTGCTCCGACGGCCGTCCGCGTAGGCCCAGAACGCCAGTTGGTAACTCACAGCGCGAAAGCTAGCGGCATGACCAGTGCTTCAACCGTCGCCACGCGCCGCTCTCAGGCGATCTTTCGGATCGGGTTCGGAACACAGTGTGAGTCTGAACATTGAACTCAATGTCGAGGCTCACACTGTCGTGCCGACCCGCCCTTACAGCGGCTGGCGGCCCAGGGTGCCGACGAGGGCGGCGCGGTAGTCGGCGCTGGAGAACCGGTCGAGCTCGGCCCGGGCGGCGGCGATCCGGCCGGTGATGTGCAGCCGGTCGGCCGCCTCGGCGTTCTCGGGGTGCCCGGCGAAGCCCTCCAAGCGGTCCACGACCGCCTGGGCCCGGCGGGTGGCCAACGCCTGCTTGGAGTCCAGGCGTTCCGCATACCACTGCGACTCCAGCACCGTCTGCCGGTCGAACAGGCAGCGCACCTCGGGGGCGTCCAGATCGTGGCCCTCGGCGGTGACGCCGGTGGCCATGATCTCGAGCAGCGCCTTCAGCGGCGGGATGGCCAGCTCGATGGTGCCGTCGTCGAAGTACGACTGCGCCACCCTGCGGTGGGTCTCGACGATCACGTCCATGCTCTGGGCGTAGACGGCGAGATCCTGCAGCTCGGGCCGCAGCATCTCCGAGGTGAACACCACGTGCGGGTGCAGGAAGATCCGGCCGAAGTACTTGCGGGCGAACTTCTGCGTCATCCGGTGGCCGAGTCGGCTGGCCCGGACCAGGTGGCCGTCGTGCTCGAAGTCCTCCACGCGCTCGAGACAGCCCTCGGCGATCAGGTTGGCGGCCGACCGCTCCGACGGCGTCATCCGCGAGAACACCTCGGGCACCAGCATCGAGATGTCGTGATCGACCCGGACGTTCGGCCCGACGTAGCCGGCGCACGACACCCAGCCGTCGTAGCCGGTCAGCACGTAGGACAGCAGCGCGGCGTTGAGGTCGACGATCGCCGGCATCGCGTTGAACGGGCCCTTGGTCAGCGCACCCTCCGAGCCGGCACCGGTGGTCGAGGGCGACTTGCCGGTCATGGACGAGATGAACTCCATGAACAGCTCGGGCAGTTCCAGGTAGTGCAGCGGGTTGAACGAGCACAGCGGCGGCACCGGGCCGTCCGGCGGGTTGTTGCGGCGTCCGGCCGCCACCACGTCGACGGGCACCGGCAGCGGCGCATGGCTCGGCAGCTTCGCCGCCAGGTGCATGGCCAGGTCGGCCGCCGCCGTCGCCGCGGCGTTGACGACGTCGGGACGCCGCTGCAGGTAGCGCGGGTTCTTCGACGGCTTGCCGTTGACCAGCCTCGGGTTCGCCGACGACACCACGTAGCTGGGGCTGACCTCGTCGGGTTCGTCGGCGAAGCGGGCCAGCAGGTTGCGCATCGGCGCGGTGAACGCGCTGAACGCGACCGCGTCGTCCCGCAGCTCGCGGGCGTCGAAGCGGGTCAGCGGCTCGAAGTTCGACAGGAAGTTGTCCGGCCCCGACATGTCCAGCTCGGTCTGCTTGTCGTAGCCGCGGATGATCGCGTCGTCCGGACGCTGGAACAGCAGGTCCTCGCAGTTCTGCACGTACTTGCGCGACAGCCCGATCGGCCCCTCGGGCACCGCGGTCAGGTGCGCCGGGCCGACGATCGAGGCGGTGATGTCGTCCTCGGTCTGCACCTTCACCGCCGGGTTGAAGTCGTGCCGCAGGCCGAACAGCCGCCACGACCCGTCGGTGTCGAAGCCCACCCGCAGCATGTTCACGTTGATCCGCTCACCGTCGAGCCGCAGGGCGTTGCCCTTGCGGCCGTTCATGATGCCGACGGTGAAGTGGCTGCGCCAATCGGTGCCCCACTCGGGCCGGTAGAACCGCTTCACCACGAAGACCAGTTCCTTGACGTGCTGCGGAATGCTCTCCAGCCACTCGTTGTAGGCGGGGCTGAAGTCGCTGTCGGAGGGAGTGAGCAGCTTGATCACGCTACCCATCGACCGGCTGGAGGAAAGGATCGGCCGGGTGTCGGAGCCGCGCAGCGACTCGTCGGCGAAGCGGTCGGCGTGGTCGCGCTGCAGGATGGCCTCGACGGCGTCCATGTCGGCGTCGTAGTCGGCGACGTAGGCGTTGCCGAAGATGAACGCGTCGGTGATCGCCTTGGAGATCTCGGACTTGCCGCCGCCGGAGACCGTGGACGGCTTGTGGCACGAGGTGACCGTGGCGACGGTCGCCTTGAGGTCCCAGTGCCTGGGGTCGGACGGCGACTGGGCCAGCTGCACCCGGTAGCCGTTGGGCCCGAAGTAGACCTTGTCGGCACGCAGCCGGATGGAACGCTCGCCGGCGGGGGTGCTCCACGACACGGTCATGCTGCGCAGCGAGTAGGTGGGCCGGGCCGGCAGCAGCACATGGCCGGGATGCTCCCGGTCGACGGCGTGCCCCTCCGGCTGCCGGACGAACCGTTCGGGGTCACGGGCGAGCACGTCCTCGAGCCGGTACTCGTCGCCGGCGGACTCGTCGAGGTAGCCACCACCGATGTTGTAGGAGGGGAAGACCAGGGCGCCGCCGGCGTGCTCCTCCTCGACGTTGCCGAACAGGTTCGCCGAGTACGAGATCTGGGTCTTCACCTCCTTCTTGCAGTAGCCGAAGTAGTTGTCGGCGATCACCGTGACCATCACGCCGCGGGCGTCCCGGGCACAGACCTTGAACGCCTGGCCGCCGTTGTACCGCTCATCCGGCCGCGACCAGCACATGCCGTCGCGGCGCTGCCGCTCGGTGGCGTTGTCGACGTGCGGCAGGCCGAGTTCCTTCTTGGTCAGCTTGGTCAGGTGCGGAGCGAGGATGACGCAGCCGGTGGTTCCCGTCCAGGTGCCCGGGTCGAGCGAGGCGTCGTTCTCGGGCAGGTACGGGTCGCCGCCGTTGCCGAAGATGCCCTCGACGAAGTCGAGATTGGCGACCAGCCCGCCGGGCACGATGAACCGGGTCTCCATCCGGCGCTCGGTGGCGTAGCCGGGGACGCCCGGTGAGACCAGCGGACGCAGCAGCAGCGACACGAAGCAGGCGGCCGGGTGGTCGGTGCGGGACAGGTAGGGCAGCACCAGGTCGACCTCCGGCGGTTTGAACGCCTCGGTCAGCAGTCGCGCGAAGACGGCCTTCGGTACCGCGATCTTGTCGTCGTTGATCGGCAGCCCGCCCTCGGCGATGTGGAAGACGCCGGCGGTGGTGCGGCGGTCGTTGGCCGGGTTGTGCAGGACGCCGTTGGCGAGCCGGTAGCTCGACAGCAGTGGCGAGCTGAAAGAATCGCCGTTGACCGGCAGGGACAGCGCCCGGGCCAGCCCGGGCTCGTCCAGCACCAGCGTGCGCCGGGGCAGCTTCGGCGCATCGCCGTCCGCGCCCTGCTCGGCCGGGAAGATGTCCGCCAGATAGTCGTCGAGGAAGGACTGGATGCGCTGGTCGACCGCGCTGTAGCGGTCGGAGAGCCGACGGCTCAGTTCCCGCTGGCGGGCCAGGATGGGCGCGACCAGCTGCGCGCTCCCGGCGTCCTCGGCCTGCGACGGCACGGAGATGCCGACCAGGGCGAGGCGGAGGTTGACGGCGGCGTCGGTGATATCGGGCGACATGACCCCAGTCTCGACCACCGGCGGGACGCTGTCAGGGGGTCCCGGCCAAGTCCCACGATTGTTACCGGGGCGTCCCACGGGTCAGACTGCGCAGCAGCGGCGCGACCCTGGCCACGAGTTCGGCGGTCGGTCGGGGACCGGGCGTGAAGGGTTCACCGACCAGCACTCGCACGTCGGTGTCGTGGTAGCGGTGCAGCATCACCTGCAGGGTGGCGGCGGTCCACTCCCGATCGGCACGGGTACGGGCGCGACGGACGAACCAGGTGCGCAGTGCCCGGGCGGAGAGCACCCCGCCGACGGCGACCGGCAGCAGCAGCAGACCCGGCACCTGCCGCGCCAGCACGTCGGCCGACCGCGACCAGCGCCGCAGCGAGTCCACCGCGCCGGGCGCGACCACCGGGTCGGGCTCGATGCCGCCGGCCGGAAAGCTGAGCAGCGCCCCGCCGTCACGCAGGTGGTCGCGGGCCGGCCGCAGCGTCGCCGTCGGATGCTGGGGGTCGACCCAGATCAGCCGGGACGCCACCGCGGGCAGGGCCCGCAGGAAGGGCCGGTCCAGGGCGACCACCTTCACCTCGGGGCGGGCCTCGAGGACGAGCTGCAGGGCCAGGGCGTCCGCCACCCCGGGATGGTTCGCGGCGACCAGCAGCGGCCCGGACTCGGGCACCAGTTCGCGGCCCTGGATGGTCAGCGACCGGACGAACACGGGCAACTCCGATCGGGCGCCGGCGGCGAGGCCCGCGAGGGCCACCCGGTCGTCGAAGGCGGCGATCCGGTGGCCGAATCGCGCGGCGACCGGGCGCAGCAGGGTCCGCACGGCGATGGCGTCCGGGCGCAGGTGGAAGCCGGCTGCGAGATCGTCGATCGTCGCCTCGGTGAGTGCCTCGACGGTGCTGCGGGCCGGCGCCATGACCGCACCCTACGTGCCGCCGATCTGCCCGCCTGTGTGGAAAACCCCTTGACGCGGCCATGTGAGAGCGCTTTCATGAAGGGACCACCCCCCGGTGTCAAAGGAGACACAATGAGAAACACTGCAGGTGATCGTTCGCGCCCTCACACAGGTTGGAAGCGGCGCGCAGCGGCCGTCGGTGCGGCCCTGGTGCTCGCTGCCACGGCCGGCTCGGCGGGACTGTCGTCGGCTGAAGCGGCCCCCGTGCAGGACGGCTGGACGACGGTCTGGGCCGACGACTTCAACGGTGCCGCGGGCAGCCTGCCCGGGTCCGACTGGCAGATCGACGTGGGCACGTCCTACCCCGGCGGCCCGCCGGCGTGGGGCACCTGGGAGATCCAGACCTACACCGACTCGACGCGCAATCTGTACACCGACGGCAAGGGCAACCTGAACATCAAGCCGCTCAGGGACGCCGACGGCAACTGGACGTCGGCCCGGATCGAAACCAAGCGGTCGAACTTCAAGCCGGCCGCCGGTGCGGTGCTGGCCATCGAGGCCCGCATCCAGATGCCCAACGTGACCGGCGACAAGGCGCTGGGCTACTGGCCCGCGTTCTGGGCGCTCGGCAGCCCGTACCGCGGCAACTGGTGGAACTGGCCCGGCATCGGCGAGCTCGACATCATGGAGAACGTCAACGGGCTCGACCGGGTGTGGGGCGTCCTGCACTGCGGGGTCAACCCCGGCGGCCCCTGCAACGAGACCACCGGCATCGCGGCCAACCGGCCCTGCCCCGGCTCGACGTGCCAGTCGGCCTTCCACACCTACCGCTTCGAGTGGGACCGGTCGACCACGCCCAACCAGCTGCGGTGGTACGTCGACGGCCAGCAGTTCCACAGCGTCAGCCAGGCCGACCTGCCCGCCGACACCTGGACCAGCATGACCCAGCACGAGGGCTACTACGTGCTGCTCAACGTGGCCATGGGCGGTGCCTTCCCGAACGCGCTGGCCGGCCAGACGCCCACCGCGGCGACCGAGCCCGGACATCCCATGGTGATCGACTACGTGGCCGTGCAGTCCAAGGGCGGTGGCGGCACCGATCCCGGCGACCCCGACCCGACCCCCACGGCCACGCCGACCCCCACGCCGACCCCGACGCCGACTCCGACTCCGACGCCGACGTCCACTGCGACGGGTGATCCGTCGGGGTCGGCGTACCGGACGATCGAGGCCGAGGCTGCGTCGGCGTCGAAGGGTGCGACGATCGGGTCGTCCGCGGTGACTGGGTTGGGCAATGGTGACTGGTTGAAGTTCTCCGGTCTGGATTTCGGGTCGACTGCGGCGAACCAGTTCACCGCGAAGGTGGCCTCGGGTGCTGC